>NZ_JACSQO010000002.1 GCF_014836595.1 Psychrobacillus faecigallinarum
CGAAGTAGCTCAGTGGTAGAGCAATCGGCTGTTAACCGATCGGTCGTAGGTTCGAGTCCTACCTTCGGAGCCATATATATGGGGAAGTACTCAAGTGGCTGAAGAGGCGCCCCTGCTAAGGGTGTAGGTCGGGCAACCGGCGCGAGGGTTCAAATCCCTCCTTCTCCGCCATATATAAGGCCCCTTGGTCAAGCGGTTAAGACACCGCCCTTTCACGGCGGTAACACGGGTTCGAATCCCGTAGGGGTCATAACTTAAAAAAAGACAATCACTTAGGTGGTTGTCTTTTTTGTTTTGAAAAGATAGAGTTGCGCAGGTGTTTTTAGAGTATTAATGTTTTGTCCTTTGTTCTGTAAATGCTACTTATTAATACGGAGTGAAAGGACCGATTTCATAAAACAATTCCATTTCTAAGTTTTACTTATTGGTATCAAATCATGAGTTATGTATTTATACACTTTCTTCTTTGTTCTTGTGTCCATCTATAATTCCCACTCTACTATAACCTCATCACACTTTGTTCATTAATACTCACAAGAACATTTCTTAACAGGTTTCTACACACTGAATTCTGCTTACATTATCCTGCTTCGCTAAGTAACTCTTTTCAAGCCTTAATCATCACATAAATAGCAAATTCATACTAACCAATTTTAGTGGCTGGCCATGTGTTCCAAATTATAATAAATCATTTTTTCCATTCACATAGCAAAAAATAAAAAAGCCAGGAAGCTATTAAACTTCCTGACTGACTGTTAAATTATAAAGCCGAGCAATAACCCTATACCTAAAAGAAATACAAAAATCGTGTTGGTGAGTGCAGTATTCTTCATTGCTAATCCAACTTCAAGATGATTTTCTTTTGCTTTAAATAGTTTTATAGCATCTAAAGGTTTCTTAGCACTTAATAGGACTAGTAGTGCCCAAGGGGTGATAATCTGTAGAATTACCAATAGAATGATCCATACATAAGAAACGATGAAAAATAAGGCTAACACATTAATAGCACTATCTCTACCAATGAGAATGGCCATCGTCTTTCTACCACCTTTTGTATCCTCAACTATATCGCGAATATTATTGGAAAGCATAATAGCAGCAACAAGTAGAGTACTAGGGATGGATAGGAATAAGGCAAAGTTTGGTATTGAACCAACCTGAATGTATGTAGCAATTAATACGATAAACATTCCCATGACAACACCGCTAAATAGTTCACCGAATGGTGTATACGCTATTGGGTAAGGTCCACCAGTATAAAGGTAACCAATAAGCATACAAACAGCTCCAACGATCAATAATAACCAAGACGATTGGGAGCAAATATATATACCTAATATCGCTGCAAGGATATATAATGCTAAGGCTAATTGAAGTACTATTTTTGGTTTAACCCCATTACGAACAATAGCTCCACCGATACCAATTGATTCTTCGCTATCGAGCCCCCTAACAAAGTCATAGTACTCGTTAAACATATTTGTAGCTGCCTGGATAAATAAACATGCAATTAGCATTGCTAAGAATAATAGCCAATCAATATTTACGTAGTAAAGTGCAATCATTGTACCTAAAAATACTGGGGCAAAGGAGGCAGTTAATGTATGTGGTCTTGTCAACTTCCACCATATACGCCAGCCTTTATCAGCTTGTAGTTCCTGTGACATATAAATTTCTCTCCTTTAAAAGACTCAACATCAATTTTAGCATACATTTGTAGCGAAATGTGTGCCGAAACGCGGAGAAAGTTGTATGATAAAGGGTAGAGTAATAAAACAAGAAATTTAACAGCAGGTAATTTATACGGAGGTCATATATATGCCGAACACCACCGGGCAAAATAAAACAACATTACGTTTTTATACGGAAACAATAGAAGTATCTAGAATGTCCGCTCACGCCTTTTTTGAAGCCGGAGAGGATTGCTATAAAGGGAAACGTTTCTTTTGGCAAAACAAAGAGAAAACCTTCACACTGGTTGGACTTGGACATGCTTATGTACTGGCTAATGATTTAGAAAAAAATAGATATCAGGATATAGCACAAAAATGGGAAGAGTTGTGTGCATGCTCTTTAATAGAAAAAGCGGACGTATCTCCAATCCTATTTGGTGGATTCTCATTCGATCCTGCCAACAAGATATCCTCGGAGTGGAATAGCTTTCCTTCCAGTTTTTTTGCTGTGGCTACATTCCAATTAGTCATTCGGGATGACCAGGCATTTGTAAGCATCCATCTTATTACGGAAGAGCAAGACAGCGCGGCGGCTTTTGAAAACTTGAGAATAGAAAGAGATACATTAATTCATACAGCTCAAGTAAAAGAGTTAAAAGTCCATGAAAAGCCACAGCTTCTTCAAAGAGAAGATAGACTAAAGGATGAATACTTATCTGCGGTTGAAGCCGTTACAAACCGTATTCGCAATAAGGAAGTTAATAAGGTGGTCATTGGACGCTCCTTGAAATTGACCTTTGAGAATAGTTTTTCATCTTCTACAGCTATTTATAATGCGTCTATGGAACAACCAGAGAGTTATTTGTTTGGTTTAGAAAAAGAAGACAAAATTTTCTTTGGAGCAACACCCGAGAGATTAGTTAAGCTAGAAAAAGGCAAGGTTGAATCTGCAGGGTTAGCTGGATCGGTTCGTAGAGGTACAAATCTAGAGGAAGACAAGAAGCTAGGGGATGCGCTATTAGCTGACAATAAAAACTTAATGGAGCACCAGTACGTAGTTAATATGATCCGAAAAGTATTTGATCAATATTGTGAACAGGTTAAAATTCCATCTAGACCAAAGCTAATGAAAATAAGAGATATTCAGCATTTGTTTACCCCTATTGAAGGAAAAATTAAAGGAAGCTCTTCTCTTTTCGAATTTGTAGAGGCAATGCACCCAACTCCAGCACTTGGGGGAGAACCTAGACAAGAGGCAATTGAAATTATTAGAGAATCTGAGCAAATGAACCGTGGCTATTACGCAGCACCAATCGGCTGGGTCAATGCCGAGGGAGAGGGAGAGTTTGCCGTAGGAATCCGCTCAGCACTTATAGAGAACCAATACGCTTATCTATATGCCGGAGGCGGACTAGTTTCAGAATCTACTTCGTTAGAAGAGTTTGAAGAAACACGAGTAAAATTCCGACCAATGCTTCGCACACTTGGAGGAAATATGAATGACTAATACAAGCTTTTTGACATCTTATGTAAATCAATTTGTGGAAACAATTAAAAAGGCGGGCATAGAAGATGTTGTATTATGTCCAGGATCTAGATCTACTCCTTTAGCTTATGGGTTTGCCAAAACAAAAGGATTTAACTTCTATCGTCAAATTGATGAGCGATCTGCAGGGTACTTTGCTTTAGGAATTGCTAAAGCAAAGAAAAATCCTGTAGTTCTTTTATGTACTTCTGGCACTGCTGCAGCTAACTTTTTCCCAGCAATTGTAGAAGCATATTATGCAAGAATCCCGTTGCTTGTTATTACAGCAGATAGACCTCATGAACTAAGAGAGGTTGGGGCTCCCCAAGCGATTGACCAAATTCATATGTACGGTAAGCATGTGAAGTGGTCTGTTGATTTTCCTTTACCGGAAGCTAGAGAAGAAAGTCTAGCTTTTGTAGAGAGACATATCCACCGTGCAGTATCTTCTTCTAAAGCAGCTCCGATGGGTCCGGTTCATATTAACGTGCCTTTCCGTGAACCACTTTTATTAGAAATGGATAAGCCTTCTACTACAACGCAAATGCATCTTGCTGATTTAGGAAAGCTTGGACCAAGTGAAGAATTTTTAAAATGGTATACGCATTTAATTAGTAACACAGAAAAGGGACTTATCATTGTTGGGGATTCCTTAGCAACAACTGATGGATTTTGGGAATTTGCTAAAACCATTCAATGGCCAGTGTTAGCTGATCCATTATCTAATCTTCGTAGCAATGTCCCAGCAGATTGTATGCATTTGTGTGTAGACCAATACGATGCTATTTTAAAAAGTGAAATTTTTAAAGAGGTAGCTGTCCCAGAAGTAGTTATTCGTTTTGGTGCTCAGCCTGTTTCTAAACCGCTAGTAAAGTTTCTAGAAGCTCACCAGCCTGAGACTTTTATAGCAGTTGACGAAAGCCCATTATTTAGAGACTCTATTCATATTGTGACTCATCATATTCAAGTAGATGCCTCTTCTCTATGGATGTCGATAGAAGAAAAGCAACCATCGGAGTATCTAAAGCACTGGTCGAAGGCTAATGATATAGCAACAGCGCATATTAAATCCTATATTTCCGAGGAATTGGATGAAGGAGCATTAGCCGGAATTTTGTTTGAGAGTTTATCCGAAAATACAGATTTAGTTGCTAGCAGTAGTATGCCTATACGTGATGTAGACACATTTTTCAATAAAACCTCTAAGGATATTCAAGTATATGCAAATAGAGGAACTAACGGGATTGATGGTGTAGTATCTACTGCGTTAGGTATACAAGCAGCTACTAAAAGACCAGGTTTTCTATTAATCGGGGATTTAGCATTTTTACATGATATAAACGGATTAGTAGTTACACGTTTTAATGAGACAGATTTGACGATTGTTATTATGAATAATGATGGGGGAGGCATATTCTCTTACTTGCCTCAATCAACGGAGACTAACTACTTTGAGCATTTGTTTGGTACACCTACAGGTCTTGAATTTTCAGCTATTGCAACTATGTACGATGCTCAGTACGATGTAGTACATACAAAAGAGGATTTTCAAACCGTGTTGAGTAAGAATAAAACTAAAAATATTCGTATAATTGAAGTTCGTACTGATCGAAAAATCAACACTGAAACTCATCGAAAACTTTGGGCCGCTATAACAGAGGAGCTGGATGCTACTTGGAACGCTTAAATATATCTGTTAGAGACATTCAGATGAATGTAAAAAGGTACAATAGTGAAAGCGATAAAAAGGTCGTTTTGCTTCATGGCTTCACTGGCTCCACAAACACATGGGAGGAAGTTGTTTCTTCTATAGATCCATCTATTGAAATACTTACTATAGATTTGATCGGGCATGGGGAGACTGATAAACCTAAAGAGGCAAGACGGTACCTTGTAGAGGAGCAGGTGGCAGATTTACACGAACTGTTCCAGCAGATTGGGTGGGAACATTTTACGCTTGTAGGGTATTCTATGGGCGGTAGATTGGCACTCGCATATTCAAGTAAGCATGGAGTGGACCGTTTAATACTAGAAAGCAGCTCTCCAGGCTTGATTGACCAGGATGCTCGTATTGAAAGGAAATTTGCGGATGAGCAGCTTGCTCAAAGAATTATAGAAGAAGGAGTTCCAGCATTCATTGACTACTGGGAACAGATTCCTTTATTTGATTCGCAAAAGAGATTATCTCACAAAAAGAAAAAAATGATTCGGGAAGAACGATTATCCCAAACAGCAGTAGGGCTATCAAATAGTTTGAAGGGCTTTAGTACTGGGGAACAGCCCTCTTTATGGGGGAACCTAAATTCGCTCCACATTCCCGTGACCTTATTAACAGGGGAATTAGATGTAAAGTTCTGTGAAATAGCCAAAAAAATGTTGGCATTATTACCGAATGCTGACTGGAAAATAATAAACAATGTTGGGCATGCAATTCATGTGGAAAATCCTAAATTGTTTGCTACAATAGTAGAGGATATAATTTTAAAGGAGGATATAAAATGACTCGTGAATGGACAACATTACATACATACGAAGACATTAAGTATGAATTTTATAATGGAATTGCGAAAGTAACTATTAATCGCCCTGAAGTGCGAAATGCTTTCCGCCCAAAAACAGTTATGGAAATGATCGATGCATTTTCTCGTGCACGCGATGACAAAAACGTTGGGGCAATCATTTTAACTGGAGAAGGCGAAAAAGCTTTCTGTTCAGGTGGAGACCAAAAAGTTCGCGGACATGGCGGTTATGTGGGAGAGGATGAAATTCCTCGTCTAAATGTTTTAGACCTACAACGTTTAATCCGTGTAATTCCTAAACCGGTTGTAGCTATGGTAGCTGGATATGCTATTGGTGGTGGTCATGTATTACATGTAGTTTGTGACTTAACAATTGCTGCTGATAATGCAATCTTTGGACAAACTGGACCTAAGGTAGGTTCATTTGACGCTGGCTACGGTTCCGGCTATTTAGCTCGTATCGTCGGTCATAAGAAAGCACGTGAAATTTGGTTCTTATGCCGCCAATATGATGCACAACAAGCATTGGATATGGGCTTAGTTAACACAGTAGTTCCTTATGAGCAATTAGAGGACGAGACTGTTCAATGGTGTGAGGAAATGTTAGAAATGAGTCCAACAGCTCTTCGTTTCTTAAAAGCTGCTATGAATGCTGATACAGATGGATTAGCTGGTCTTCAACAAATGGCTGGAGATGCAACTCTTCTTTATTACACTACTGATGAAGCAAAAGAAGGTCGCGATGCGTTTAAGGAAAAACGTAAACCAGACTTTGGTCAATTCCCACGTTTCCCGTGATTTAGTAAGATACTTTATGATGTTCTCAGGCTGTCCTAATAAGGGCAGCTTTTTTTAAAGATTAGAAAAGTAATTGTTAAGCTCCAGCTCCAGCGACTTGCCCAATGAGGAAATATAGATCGCTTACACTTTTCTTAAAAAAGGAGTTGTTTTATATGTACCCTAATCTATTAGTTAAACGAGCAAGTCTTACGCCAAATAGATCGGCTATAATATTTGAAGGCCGTCGATGGACATTTTCACAATTAAAGCAAGAGGCAATAGATTTTGCCGAAAAACTGCATATGTTAGGTATTAACAAAGGTATGAGAATTGCTATTTTAGCTTCTTCCAATCCTCAGCTGGTGACAGTTTTACACGGATGTATGCAGTTAGGTTGCGAACTTGTCATGCTCAACGAGCGCTTAACAGAGGAAGAATTATTATATCAATTGAACGATAGTCAGCCTGACGTATTATTGGTAGATGGTTTAAATAGAAGTCTTATGTATGTAAATAGACTTTCCTTCGATGAGATTATAGCAGCTCCCAATAAACCGATTAAAATAGATTCCGAGTGGTCAAAGGATAGAACCATTACGATAATGTACACGTCAGGTACAACTGGTAATCCAAAGGGAGTGAGACAAACACTTGAGAATCATGTGATGAGCGCTACAGGGTCTGCTTTAAATTTGGGTGTTCATCCTAACGATTGCTGGCTATGTGCAATGCCATTATTTCATATTAGTGGTTTTTCTATTTTGATGCGCTCCGTTTTATATGGTATGACAGTAAGTCTCCATACGAAATTTAATGCTGAAAAGGCAACAGAGGAAATTTTAAATGGAACGGTTACTAGAATGTCAGTAGTCGCTGTAACATTAGAGAGAATAATAAGCGTGTTAGAAGAACGAAATCTTGCAATCCCCGACACTTTTCAATCTATGTTAGTGGGAGGAGGGCCAGTTCCTCTTAATTATCTTGAAAGGGCGATAGCACGTAATATACCTGTTTTACAGACATATGGTATGACGGAAACTTCCTCTCAAACAACGACTTTGTCTAGTGAGGATGCCATTCGAAAGCTTGGGTCAGCAGGTAAACCGCTTTTCTTCGCAGATATCCGTATTTCAGGGGAAAAGGAAAAAGGGGAAATCTGTATTAAGGGACCCCATGTTACTAAAGGTTATGTTGGAGCAGCATCCTCCAAAAATCCTCAAGTTGATGGATGGCTCCATACAGGAGATATCGGCTATATCGATGATGAAGGTTATTTATACGTAGTTGATCGTAGGTCAGATTTAATCATATCCGGTGGTGAAAATATTTATCCCGCAGAGGTGGAGCAGGCCATTGTTAAGCATAAGGCTGTAAAAGAAGCTGGAGTAACTGGTATAAAGGATGATACATGGGGACAAGTACCAATTGCCTTTGTCGTATTAAAGGGGCAAGTAACCGAGGAAGAATTGAAATCCTTTATGAAAACTCAGCTTGCTACATATAAACAGCCTGTGGGTTACTATTTTATCGACGAGCTACCTAGAAATGCTTCAAACAAAATTTTAAGAAGAAAGCTACATGAATATTTGTAGGGTCGAGAGAAACACTTCTCTCGGCTTTTTTTAAAGGCGCATGCGTTTTTATATTGTCTAGCGCAAGCAGCTTGGCCCTCGAGGTCAAATGGAAAAAAGCAGCGGTGGCTGAGGAACTGCCTCCTCGCTTTTCTCCATCTGCTTGTCTGGCCAGACGTAGGCGCTTACGCTTTTATAGTTATAGGAGGGGAAATCTTATGAGAGTGCAAATTATTGGTGGGTCTGGAACAGGGAAGAGCACACTAGGTAAATATATTGGTCAGCAAGAGAATATTAAATGGATTGATACGGATTCTTATCTTTGGAAGGACAATTCATTTCTAGAGAATAATCCAATTGAAAAAAGAATAGAAATGTACGAGAAAGATATAATTTCAAATACATCTTATGTAGTTTCAGGCTCTATTTTTTCTTGGCTACCAGAAGGTTTTTCAAATCGAGACCTGTTAGTCTTTTTAACTTTAGATGAGGAAGAAAGGATGGAACGCGTAAGAAAAAGAGAAGTATTACGTAAATCTTTAAAAGAGTCATGGCTTGATGAGCATGGAGACTTTACGAATGAATTCATCGAATGGTGCAAAACGTATTTAACCGAGTCGGATAAAAGCCAAGGAGGAACATTCGTCGCTCAGAGCTATGAAATGGAGTTATCTGAGAGTCCTATACTTAGGTTAGATAGCTCAAAAAGTGTAGAAGAGCTGTACAATGAAATCAAACAATACTTAGTAAAAACACATTTAATCTAGGCATGGGAAATGACTTACAATTATCGGAAGGTTTTTTAAACGCACTTAACGAATATTAGAAAGAGGGAGAGATAGAGCATAGGGGGAATATCATCGTGGAAGGTATTTTTAGCTTAATCATTTTATTTATTGGTTTTTATATACTTTATATTGTTATTCATTCAGCAGTTACTAAAGGAATTAACAATTCAATAGTTGGTAAATTACTAGAAGGTGAAAATAGAAGCGCTGATATAAATGAGATACTTGCTAAATACGGAAAAATAGATGAGAGCCAAAAGAATTAACACTTCAAATTTTGTCATAGGTGGAGTCTAAGGGGCGTACAAATGATTTTCTGTAGTAGATTATTACAGGCCAAGTGATGATTTAAAATGCTATGGGTTATATTATTACTTTTATTTATGGTATATGTGATATATAGTCTATCAACTATAAAATATCAGCTTAAATTGATTTCTAAGCATCTTAAAGTTAACGAAAAAATAGAGACAGTTAAAATTAGTAATGAAGAAATTGAAAAAATTTTAGAAGATGAAGGGAAACAGTAATACTTATAAAGCAAAGAAAAAACTCAGAGCTTTTATTATAGGCTGCTGAGTTTTTGTGCTTATTTCAAAATGTCCTTCGTGGCCGTATAGGAAAGGAGCTCCATCATTTCTAATTTAATGCTGTTTTTAAAGTTTCAAGATTTTTCTTCATTAAAGTAAAGTAGGTTTCTTTGTTTTTTATATCCTCTTTGGAAAGGACGCCTAGATTATGGAGTACAAGACTTTCAGCACCAATTTCTTTTTGAATGACTTCTGTCAGCTTAGAGCTAACATTTTGTTCAAATAGAATATACTCAACATTTTTCTCTTTTGCCAAATCAATAATTTTAGTTAGCTCTTTTTGAGAGGGCTCTTCCTGAGAATTTAAACCTGCAATAGCAATTTGTTCTAGATTATATGTGTTTGCAAGATAACCAAATGCAGCATGTGATACAAAAAATGTTTTAGTTGATGCACTATTCGCCATTTCTTCAAAGTCTGTGTCTAGTTGTTGAAGCTCACTGACAAGTGTTTGATAGTTTTCTTCAAATAATTCTTTGTTTTCTGGTGAAGCTTCTACTAGTGAATCTTTAATCTTTAAGGCTAAGCTCTGACTAATTTTTGGAGATATCCAAACATGTGGATCAGTGTCTCCATGATCATGTCCCTCATGTCCTAATTCCTCAGCTTCTGAACCATGATCATGTTCATTTGCAGCTTCATTATCTTCGTCATGTCCGTCATGATCGTGGTCATGTTCATCGTTAGCTTCTAAGACAGTATCTGGCACCCCATCAATAACGGCTACCATTGAGACATTTTCTTCTGCTAAAGTCTTTTTAGCATTTTCAACAAAACCCTCTAGACCTAAACCTATGTAAAAAAATAAATCAGCATCAGCAAGTGCAATCATATCCTTTTGAGTAGGCTCAAATGTATGCTCGTTTGCTCCTGGAGGATAAATTGATTGAACGTTAACATGGTCTTCTCCAATTCTCTGTGCAAAATACTGCAATGGATAAACGGTTGTATATACTTCTAATTGGTCGCTATCTGTAGTAGTGGATTCTTTTTCATTTCCACAAGCAGCGATGAATAAAACAAATGATACTATGCATAATAGGAAAAGACGTTTCAAATTTATCAACCTTTCTAAATAGTAATGATTACGCTTTAAATCATAAGAACTTTATTAGCTTACAGTATTTTGTTCAAAAAGGCAAGAAAAAATAGCCTTTGAATTATTTTTTCTTCAAAGGCCATTCTTCTGGCACTGGGTCAAATCCTCCTTCATGAAAGGGATGACACTTAGATATGCGTTTGACAGTTAGGTAGCTACCTTTTATAGCACCATGTTTCTCCACAGCTTCCACCCCGTAGTGAGAGCATGTGGGATAGAAGCGACAGCTAGGGGGAGACAATGGCGATATAAACTTTTGATAAAAGCGGAATATACTTAATATGATTCGTTTCATCTTACAGTTCCGTATCCTTAGGTTTAGGGTCTATAGCTGAAATATTTTCTTTTGTTGCTAATTTATATAGGAAGGTAAATCCAACAATACTAAATATAATTGCTATACCTAAGATCCAAAATACCATTGAGTTCACTCCAGTTAATTGTCGTTATGTTTATTGTAAGAAAATAAGAGGTATATGAAAAGAGAAAGCAACTATAATTCTAGAGGAGAGTGTCAATATTATGTCAGCAGCATTAAACAAGGAACTAAATAATCTAGTAGCAACCTTTTCGGTAATGTATACAAAATTACATAATTTTCATTGGTATGTAAAGGGACCACAGTTTTTTACATTACACGCTAAATTTGAAGAATTATACAATGAAACAACATTAAACATGGATGAAATCGCAGAACGCTTATTAACTTTAGGCGGAAAACCAACAGCTACCTTAAAAGAGCATTTAGAGCTTTCAGCTGTGAAGGAAGCTACAAATAAAGAAACAGCTGAGGAAATGGTAGAAACAGTAGTGAAGGATTTTGACAAAATTATGAAATCCCTAAAAAAAGGTATGGACGAGGCAGCGAAGGATGAAGATGATATGACAGAAGACATTCTGAATGCCATCTATCAAAAAACAGAGAAACACCAATGGATGTTAAATGCATTCCTAGGAGATTCCAATAAGTAATGAAATAAACAAATTTTATACCGATAATAAGCTTGTAAGGGGGAATTATTTTGGATATTAACTCCATAATGTCTTCTCAGCTAGCGCAGTTACAACAAACAGTTCAAATGAGTGTATTGAAAAATGCACTCAATATGGAAACGGTAGCTGCAGTAACAATGCTAGAAGATATGCCTCAACCTGCTTCGCATCCTTTTAAAGGAACGGTAGTAGACGTACAAGCATAAGAAAAAACATGTACCGTAATTGGTGCATGTTTTTTTGTTTTGAGTACATACTACACAAAAAGGATGTGTGATATGACAGAAATAAAAGCTTACATTTCATTGAGTCAAAGGAGAGTTTATTTATATCCAGATGAATCGCCGTGGGAATATGAAATAACTGCAAGACAGGACATTATACCAGTTTTTGAAACACTTTTTTATCAGCTCTATCACAAAGACATGAATACATTTTGGAGGGCGCATGTACCGATAAAGCTTTATAGTAATGATTTTTCTAATGAGGAATATGATAATCGGATTAAAAAATTGTATGCCCTCATTCACGAGTTTAGTGACAAGGATTCTCAAATGTTTATTGAACAGCTTCCATTTTTTAAAGAAAGTAGGCATCTATAATGACAAAAAATATTAATAATAATGGTAAAGGTAATGACACTACTACCTATCGTAATGCAAGCTCCCTTCTAAATCTTTCTCCTCAAGACAAAGCTAAGATTAACGCTGGTCAAAATAGTCAAGAGGGCGGTAAAAACTTTAAACAACAAGAGCAAGAAAAGTGGGAAAATTAAGACTTGGCACATTGCCAAGTCTTTTACCGTGTGATAAATTAGAAATAATTAGGAGGTTATATGGTTAAACAGCTTGTTTTATTATTCGGACCTACAATTATGATTATTCTGGGTCTTCCTATCTTACAGAATGTCCCGATTACTTTTCTGCTTTTCTATGGTTGGTTGCTTCTAATACCTATTGTAGTCAGCTTTAGAAGAAAAAATCGTAACCGTTTTTTTGTACCACAGCCAAAATCCTCACTGACAGTAGGAATTATAAGTGGAATCATATGTTTAATAGCTATTTATGGCTTTTTCTATTTGTTTCAATCACTGGTTATTGACCGAGAAAACTTGTCTACTCTACTGGTTCAATGGGATTTTACAGGATCAAAAGTAATTCTTCTAGTATTTTTCTTGATTCTTGTTAACCCCATTCTAGAGGAATTTTATTGGAGAAGGTTTATGTATGATCGATTATATCCAAGATTAGGTTCTACTTTTACGATTCTGATTACTTCTTTTTTCTATAGTCTTTATCATTTGGTAGTAGTAATGCCTATTTTTAATTCTCCCTTTCATATTCTAGCAGCTATGATAGTTTTTCTGGCGGGCATTATGTGGGGAATCTTTCGTTCGAAATTTCACACAATCGTACCATCTATTGTTAGCCATAGCTTAGCTGACTTAGGAATTATGCTTGTTTATTTATTCATTATTCTTTAAGCTTAACCAGGTTTAGTATAACTACTAAGCCTTTTTTTGTTGCGTATGCTAAACTTTTAAGTAAATATCTCAAAAGAATCTAAGGCAATAGGGATTAAAAAGGGAGAAGACTAATATGATTTCTTTCTATGATTTAAATGGCTATAAGGTGGATCTTTCCTTTGAAAAAGATAGATTTACAATAAAACCACAGCATGTACTCGTTTTAGCAAAAAAAGAACATAAATGGTTATTAACAAACCATCCTAAAAGAGGAATAGAGTTTCCTGGAGGGAAAAAAGAGGTATATGAAACTATAGAGGAGGCTGCCGTACGAGAAACACTAGAAGAGACGAATGTAGTAGTTTCTAACTTAAGATGGCTTGCAGAATATGTAGTTCATGATGTCAGCCCCTTTTGTAAGGCGGTATATATCGCAGAGGTCGAGGATATACATACAGGGTCAACCATATATGAAACAGATGGAGCACTCTGGCTTACTCAGGAGGAGCTGGAAGCTTGTACAAATCTAAGTTTTCATATGATGGATAAAGGTATGATAGCTATTCTTAAAGAGGTGAGGGTTCATGAAGAAAAATGGAACGATCGATAGGATTCGAGTCTATCCATCTCCAAATCCTAATGTTCATTTAAAGGAAATCACTTACTGGTCTTGTGGATTGCGCATAAAAGGCATGCTAGCATTCCCTGTTAAAAAGGGGAATTATGATGGGATGCTTTATTGTAGGGGTGGTATTCAAGGGATAGGCATGGTTCGTCCTGCACGAATAGCCCAATTTGCTTCGCAGGGCCTTGTTGTCTTTGCTCCCTATTATCGAGGAAATCGTGGTGGAGAGGGGCGAGATGAATTTGGTGGAGAGGATCGATGGGATGCCGTCTATGCAGTGGATGTCTTAAAGCAATTTTGCAATCCTGACAAAATTCATCTATTTGCCTTTTCTAGGGGCGGTATGATGGCATTATGGACAGCCGTCATAAGAGAAGACATAAGTTCTCTTGTTTCCTGGGCAGGAGTAACTGATATTTTTCTTACATATGAGGAAAGACTGGATATGCGGAGAATGATGAAGCGTGTAATTGGTGGCACTCCTTCAAGCCGTGAGGAAGAATATGAGGATAGAAATGTATTAGAGCGAGTAGAAGAAATCAGTGCTCCTATTTTAATAATTCATGGTAGAAAAGACGTCAATGTTTCTATTGAGCATGCAAAAGTATTAGAGCAGGCATTAATAGGGTATAACAAAATTGTAGAGACATGGTATTATCCGGATTACACACATTACTTTCCTTCTAAGGTAAATCGACAAGTAGTGAGAGACGTGTGTATTTGGATGAAAAAACATGGAGGAGGAAAATAATTTGGGTCAGTTAGTTATTCAAGTAGAGTCAATGAGTTTAGAGGAAAAAACGTTATTCCCAATAGATTTAAGCTTTTGGGAAGACTTATGGGATCAGTATACAACACAGTATTCTGAAGTAGTTATACATTGCTGGGCTGAAGAAGAGGATGCAGTCAATGAGCTTTGTGAAAAAAGCTTTGAAGTGATGAATGAGGGATTGATGAAGGTAATTACTGTTAATTTAAACGATGAAAATAGATTGTTTTTCCGGAATTACTCCATTGACCCAGTCGGAGGACTTAAATGGTTCACGATGTTTTTCAATGCAGAGGGCGAAGAAGAGTTAGAAATTGGACATTATGGCTCTGAGATTATTTTTTCTAATGTAGATGAAGAAAAAGCAGAAGAGATAAAAGGAATCTTCCCCATTTCTACTGACATGGAATATCACGACGACTTTGAGGAGTAATATTCTTTTAAATTTATAGGAGAGGAGGTGATAGACTATTGTCTATGGCCTCCTTCTTTTATGCGACGATAGCTGGATGATTATTATTTGTTTTCCACATAAGCGTCATTTGTGGAGGAGAAGTGAACTTTACAATTACTATGGTGACTAAGGAAATATATCCTAGCTTCAATAATTGCTTGTATGTACAAATAAGACGACTTAGCTATTATTATCACTAAGCAAATAAACAAAAAAATGGCCGTGAAAAGTTTCACGGCCATTTAAAGTATATAGATTAAGCAGTTGGACCGCCTTTAAGAGATATCTCTTCTGATACGGTACCAAACTTTTTGAAGTTCTCATGGAAAGATTGAGCAAGCTCAGCAGCTTTTTTATCATAAGCAGTTTTGTCTGCCCATGCGTTACGAGGAACTAATACCTCAGAAGGAACTCCATCGATGCTTGTAGGAATATCTAAACCGAATACTGCATCTTTTGTTGTTTCCACTTCGTTTAATTTTCCTTCAATCGCTGCACGGACCATTGTACGAGTGTAAGAAAGCTTCATACGACTTCCAACGCCATATTCTCCACCAGTCCAGCCAGTGTTCACTAGGAATACTTGTGCTCCATGCTCGTCAATTTTCTTACCAAGCATTTCTGCATAAACTGTTGCATGCAATGGAAGGAATGGAGACCCGAAGCATGTTGAGAATGCAGGCTGAGGAGAAGTAACTCCACGTTCTGTACCAGCTAATTTAGACGTAAATCCACTTAAGAAGTGATACATTGCTTGCTCTTTAGTAAGTTTGCTGATAGGAGGTAGCACGCCAAATGCATCTGCAGTTAAGAAGATGATTGTATTTGGATGACCCGCTACAGATGGATCTACAATATTATCGATATATTGAATTGGGTAAGCTGCACGTGTATTTTCTGTTAAAGAGTTATCTGCATAATCTGCAACTCGTGTTGTATGGTCAACAACAACGTTTTCTAAAACAGTACCAAATTTAATAGCGTCAAAGATTTGTGGTTCATTTTCTCTTGTTAGGTCGATACATTTTGCGTAGCAGCCACCTTCAATATTAAATACACCGTTATCTGACCAACCATGTTCATCATCACCGATTAGCTTTCTTCCAGCATCAGCAGATAATGTAGTTTTACCTGTACCTGAAAGGCCGAAGAATAATGTTACATCGCCTTTTTCTCCAACGTTAGCAGAGCAGTGCATAGGCAAAATATTTTGTTCTGGCAATAAATAGTTCATAATAGAGAAGATAGATTTTTTCATTTCTCCTGCGTATTCTGTTCCACCAATTAAAACAATACGTTTTTCCATAGATACAATGATAAAAGTCTCTGAATTTGTTCCATCAATAGCAGGATCTGCTTTGAAGTTTGGTGCGCTGATTACAGTAAAGTCTGCTTTATGAGCTACTAATTCTTCTTCAGAAGGACGAATAAATAGTTGGTGAGCAAAAAGATTATGCCAAGCATATTCGTTTATTACTTGAATGCTTAGACGTGAATCCTTATCAGCACCAGCAAATCCTTTGAATACAAATAGTTCATTTTGTTCTTTTAAATAGTTCATAACTTTTGTATATAATGCTTCAAAATGAGAAGATGAGATAGGTTGGTTTACAGAGCCCCAATCGATTTTGTCTTTTGAGATAGGTTCATCAACAATATACTTGTCTTGTGGAGAACGTCCTGTATATTTGCCTGTCTCTGCTTTAACAGCTCCAGTTGAAGTTAGTACTGCTTCTCCTCTAGAAGTAGCTTTTTCCACCAATTGTGGTACTGATAATTGAAGGCTAATGTTGTTACCAGCTAACAATTCGTTCAGTTCGCTCACAGTATCGATTGAATTCATTTAGTATTACCATCCTTTTTTAATTTTTATCTCTTCACGTAAATAGTCAACATAAAGAGGATTTTTCATTGATATGTGAAATAGTATAACACATTACACTAAATAGTCTACACTAATAGAAGCCCATTATTGGAATAATTTTTGTTTTTGAGAAAAAATTACATTTAATCGGTTGACTTATAACATATTTTTACGTATGATGGTGAATTGAACGGATACTCTTATTCCGAGCTGGTGGAGGGGTCAGGCCCTGTGAAACCCGGCAACCTGTAATTGAAAAATCATTACAAAGGTGCCCAACCTGAGACAAGGTGAAATCCCTTGATTGATAAGAGTGAAAGGTGTTTATGATATTAATCCCTTTCCTCATGTAATTACGTGAGTGAAAGGTTTTTTTATTTTACATCGCCCTAAATCCTTGTGTGCCAAGTCCGAAGCAGCTTCAAGTTTACTATTGGCTTGACATGGGAATGAGTACCGTATCAATTCCTGAGAGAAATCTCGCAGGATATAGGAGGGAATCTTTTGACACAACGTCGATTATTTACATCGGAGTCAGTAACAGAAGGGCATCCAGATAAAATTTGTGACCAAATTTCTGATGCTATATTAGATGCAATTTTAACGGAAGACCCTAATGCACGAGTTGCTTGTGAAACAACCGTTACTACAGGTTTAGTGTTAGTTGCAGGAGAAATAACAACTTCTACATATGTAGACATACCTAAAGTTGTACGTTCGACTATCCAAGAAATTGGTTATACACGTGCTAAATACGGCTTTGACTCTGAAACTTCAGCAGTTTTAACTGCGATTGATGAGCAATCCGCTGATATTGCAATGGGTGTAGACCAAGCGCTAGAGGCTAGAGAAGGTGCGATGACTGATTCAGATATCGAGGCTATTGGAGCAGGAGACCAAGGGTTAATGTTTGGTTACGCATGTAATGAAACTCCAGAGCTAATGCCACTACCAATCAGTCTAGCTCACAAACTTGCCCGTCGCTTAGCACAGGTTCGCAAGGATGAAACTTTAGACTACTTACGACCAGACGGTAAAACACAGGTAACAGTTGAATATGATGAAAATAACAACCCTGTTCATATTGATACGATTGTTATTTCTACACAACATCACCCAGAAATAACTTTAGAACAAATCCAAAGAGATTTAAAAGAGCATGTTATAAAACCGGTAGTACCTACTGATTTAATAACAGAGGAAACGAAATACTTTATTAACCCGACGGGACGATTTGTTATTGGTGGTCCTCAAGGTGATGCTGGACTAACTGGACGTAAAATTATTGTTGATACATACGGAGGTTATGCTCGCCATGGAGGAGGAGCTTTCTCTGGTAAAGATCCAACAAAAGTAGACCGTTCTGCAGCTTATGCCGCTCGTTATGTAGCAAAAAATATTATTGCTGCTGGTCTTGCAGATCGCTGTGAGGTACAACTAGCGTATGCAATTGGTGTAGCACAACCAGTTTCTATCGCAATCGATACATTTGGTACAGGAAAAGTAGCAGAGTCGGATTTAGTGTCATATATCCGTGATCTATTTGACCTTCGTCCAGCTGGAATTATTAAAATGCTAGACCTTCGTCGCCCAATTTACAAGCAAACGGCAGCTTACGGACATTTCGGACGTACTGACATCGATGCTCCATGGGAAAAAACCGACAAGGCAGAGCAATTAAAGCAAAAAGCAGGTATTTAAGAATTCAGAGACTTCCTTCTATTGGAATGCCTCGCCTAAAGAAAGAAGGTATTAAGAGGCTAGCCTCTTAATACCTTTTGTTTTTTTCAAACAATTATACAGCTTAACGGTAAATAGGCTGACCAAATAAATGGATCTATTTACTCTTAATGGATTATTGTATAAAAATAACCGGAGTCAAATTTATAAAAATTTTAAAATTAGGTGTTTGTTAATTCTAATTTATTCTATTTTAAATTCGATCTTTC
The DNA here is from genome assembly GCF_014836595.1 of Psychrobacillus faecigallinarum. GTDB lineage: Bacteria > Bacillota > Bacilli > Bacillales_A > Planococcaceae > Psychrobacillus > Psychrobacillus faecigallinarum. Next base: position 18,665 of record NZ_JACSQO010000002.1, read on the forward strand.
TATAAGGGTTTGATGGATTTATAGTACTGACCTTTTTCAGCATATTCATGAATAATTCGTTGGACATCTTTTTTATCTTCGTCATTCAATTCACGTATAATCTTAGCTGGACTACCGAATGCTAAAGTATTAGGCGGGATTTTTTTCCCTTGAGGGACAAGACTACCAGCACCAATAAATGCTCCTTCGCCTATTTCTGCACCATCTAAAATAATGGACCCCATGCCTATTAATGCGCCTTTACGTATAGTACAGCTATGTAATGTAACCTGATGGCCAACAGTTACCTCATCTTCAATTATGAGTGGATTATTTGGGCTTTGATGAAGGCAACTTAAATCTTGAATACTAACTCTGCTTCCTATTATAGTAGGGGCAACGTCCCCTCTTATTACCGTATTAAACCAAATTGTAGTCTCTGGACCGATTGTAACATCACCTGTGATTGTGACATAATCAGCAATATAGGCAGATGCATCAATCGAAGGTTTCTTATCTTTGTATGGATAAATCAAAATAGACACGCTCCTTTGTTTTTCGAGTATAATTAATCCTATCAAACAAATCGAAAGAAAGAAATAAATAGGACGTAGAGAGTGTTACAGAAATGAGGTATGTTGAACATGTGGAAGTGGGAGTCAGATGAAAAGGCTAAAGCGGTTGTAATTATTGTTCATAGTGCCTATGAGCATCACAGACGTTATGCTTGGCTAATCGAAAAATTGCGAAGCTCAAATTGCCATATAGTGATGGGAGATTTGCCAGGTCACGGGGAGTTAGTGAGAACCAAGACCATTCACGATGAATCCTTTGATCTTTATAAAGACTACATAAAGCAAGCAGTGCAGGTTGCTGTTTCATATGACCTTCCTATTTTTATAGTAGGACATGGGCTTGGAGCAACCTTAGTTATGAAGATGTTACATAAGATAGAGGTGGAATATGCTGGTGTTATCTTAACATCTCCGTGGCTTTTGTTAAAAAAACTTCCTTCCAAGTGGACAAAGGCATTAGCTAAAATCTCAGTGCAGCAGAAGATCAATCATGACATTGAACTAAAGGAACTAACTAGAAACTACAGCGCCTATCAAGATCTAGTAAACGATCCGTATTATCGAACGATTATTTCACATGATTGGTATAAAGAGCTTGAAAATGAGATGAAAACTGTAAGCCAGTATCCCGAATCTATTCCTAATGTCCCGGTTTTATTAATGACGGGAGAAAGAGATAAGATAACGGACACCGCAGCTGCCAAAGCATGGTTAAAAAAACAGGAGCTATCGGATTATCAATTCAAGGAATGGAAGAATTGTTTTCATGATCTGTATTTAGAGCCAGAAAGAGAAGAAATTTTTACATATTCTCACTCCTTCATTAATAATGTACTGAGATCTATCGGTTATATCGTTTAAAATGCATCTTTATTTCAAACAAATATATTAAGCAACAATTAATCTTCATTTTTATAAATGGGGATTTTTTGTGTTATAATCATATAATTGAAAATAGAGTAAGAGATTAGGAGAGAGATATGGAAAACCAACATATTATTCGTAATATTATCGTCGAAACACCTTCAAAACCTGGTAACTTTGCTAAGGTAGCGACTGCCATAGGCATGGGAGAAGGAGATATAGGAGATATCACTACTTTAAAGAGTGGTGCATTGACAACTATTCGAGATATATCCGTTACGAGCAAGTCTAAAAAAGACTTCGAGCTAATTATAAAAAACATTGAAGCAATTGGAAATGGTGTGAAAATCCAAGCTATCAGTGATGATGTGTTAAAAGCCCATGAAGGCGGGAAAATTGCAATGAAGAGCAGATATGATGTCCGCTCATTAGGAGATTTGCAAAGAATCTATACACCTGGAGTGGCAAGTGTATGTATGGAAATTGTTAACGAACCAGATAAGGCCCAATATTTCACTTCCATCGGAAACTCCGTTGCTATTGTAACGGATGGTACCGCTATTTTGGGTTTAGGCAACATTGGTTCCGTGGCAGGTATGCCAGTAATGGAAGGGAAATCTGTACTATTAGATCAGTTCGTTGGATTGAGCGGAATACCAATTCTATTAGATACTAGTGATCCCGATGAGATTGTAGAAACTATAAAGCATATTCACCAAGGATTTGGTGCAATTCTATTAGAAGATATCGGTTCACCGCATTGCTTTGAAATAGAAGAAAGACTGAAAGCAGAGCTTCCAATACCTGTGATGCATGATGACCAGCACGGCACTGCTGTAGTGGCTTTAGCGGCTATACTTTCTGCTTGCCGAGCTACTGAGGTAGACATAAAAACTGCGAGAATTGGTCAGATTGGCTTAGGAGCAGCGGGATTAGCTATTTGTCGTATGTTAATGGCTTACGGTGTGGAAGAAGTGTATGGCTTGGACCGTCAGGAAGCGGCTAAAGAGCGTCTTCTTCACTATGGAGGAAAAACGATTGATTCATTAGAAGAGATGATGAAGAATTGTGATATTATTGTTGCTACGACAGGTGTCGAGGGATTGATTAAACCTGAGATGGTGCGAAAAGGTCAAATTATTTTAGCACTTTCCAACCCTAATCCAGAAATCCTTCCATCTATTGCTATCGCAGCGGGAGCAGCCTTTGCAGCAGATGGTCGCTCTGTTAATAATGTAATTGGCTTCCCAGGTATTTTTAAGGGTGCTTTAAATGCTGGGGCAAAAGAAATTACGTATCCAATGCTTATTGCAGCAGCTCAGGCAATAGTCGATTATACAAGACCGGGAGAGTTAATACCAAATCCATTAGACCCTGCGGTACATTATATAGTTGCTCGAGCAGTTGAAGAGGCAGTGACTAAAGAAGCTTAATAATCTAGCATGAGTCAGCATTATTTAATATGATATATACAAGAAAAGAAGATATCGCCTAGGAGGCCGATATCTTCTTTTTTAATGCTTCATTATAATCAGTTGCTTCTATTAAAGCCTTTTCTTCCAATGGAATTCGGACTGACAGCATAGCCAAATTCAACAATGTGAAAGCTAATGCAGTAAAGTATGCCTGGAACATTAGAGGCAATAATAATATCTCGGTGCAAACAACAATATAATTCGGATGTCTGAAGTAAAGATATGGTCCTTTCGTAACCACATTTGCCCCAGGAAGAACAATTATTTTTGTATTCCAGAACTTTCCGAGAGAAGTTAAACACCAAACGCGAAGAATTTGAACTAACAAGAATACGAAAAAAAATACAGGAAATAATGGAGAAGTTGTTCGGTTTAAAAAGACGACCTCCGCAACCAAAAAGAGAAAAAAGCTAATATGCAAGGCTAGCATATAAGGATAGTGAGAGGCTCCTACTTCATATGCACCTTGAGCCAGCATATGTTTCTCGTTCCTCTTAGCAATTACTACTTCCACCAACCTTTGAATAATAACTAGTGCAATGATTATGAAAAACAACATACTAATTCCTCCAATTTAATAACACTGCTTCGCCACAAAATCCTGGGCCTAAAGCGACTAGCATGCCATAGTTATTAGGAGTATTTTCTTTAAGCATAAATTGCTCTAATACATAGAGAACGGTTGGTGAAGACATATTCCCATGATTTTTTAATACTTCTCTTGAAATAGCTGTTTGGTTTTCAGACAGACTAAGAGAATCCTCATAAGCTTTCAAAACTTTTTTTCCACCTGGATGAGCAACGAAATTAATGATATCCTCACTAGTGAGATTTTCCTCACTCAAGAATTCGTGCATAAATGGACCAAGCCATTTGGAGATAATTGTTGGAATGCTCTTTGAGAATACAACGTGTAAACCGCTGTTTTTTACTTCCCAGCCCATTACATCCTCAGAGTCGGGCATCCATTTGGATGCTGTTTTGATAATATGAGGTACTGGTCTTTTAGTAGCTATATCAACATCGTCTCCGCAAACTAACACACAAGCTGCTCCGTCTGCAAACAAGGAAGCACCGACTAAATTGCTCTTTGAATAATCATTTGGTTGAAAAGTGAGGCTACATAGCTCTACACAAACTACTAAAGCCTTGTCAGAAGGATGTGCCTTACAATAATCGAACGCTCTACTTATTCCAGCTGCGCCACCTGCACAACCTAGACCCCATAAAGGAATCCGTTTAAGACGATCTGAGAAGGGAAGATGGTTCATCACACGAGCATCAATACTTGGAGTAGAAATGCCAGTACTGCTTACAAAAATAATAGCATCGATTTCCTCTGGTGATACTTTATTCGCTAAAAAAGAACTGTTTTGGAGACAGGCTTGGATGACTTCCACGCTATATTTGGTAGTAAGATCGATATATGTGGAATTTCTTTCTTCAAATGAATGGGTGGTTTTATGCCACTCTAAAGGAACACAGAAATTTCGGGTATTAATGTCACCATTTTCAAATACTTTTAGTAATCGTTCGAGCTGTGGGATTTTATCGTGAAAAAGCTCTTTCGTTAATTGTTCTATGTTGGATTGTTCTAGGGTGTATGGAGGTTTGTATGTACTAACAGAAGCAATTTTTGGCATGGTAATCTCCTTTTTGTATTAGTCTCTCCATCCTTCATCCATATATTCACCTTTCTTTCATTTTTTCAATGGCAATTATAAATGGAGGGTCATTTTCTTGGTTTAGAAATTGGTAGCATAATACATGAACGAAAGATTGAGGAAGTCGTCGAACAAAAGAAATGAGTTCATCTTTTTCTTGTTTACCACCCTCATGCCCATGATAAACTACTAATACTATAAGACCCCCGACCTCCAAAAGGTCTAACAAGGAGGAAATAGCCTTAGTAGTAGAATTCCCTGTAGTTACTACTTCATGGTTGCTTCCGGGCAGGTAGCCTAGATTGAAGACTGCTGCAGAAATTTTATTCTTTACATATTCTCCTACGTGCTCATGACTATCTAAAATAAGAGAAACCCGATCTCTTAGTTCTGCATTGCAGAGTTTCTCAGAGGTCGATTCAATCGCTTCCTTTTGGACATCAAAAGCGAAGACATGACCCTGTGTGCCAACTAAGCTTGCAAGGAATAGTGTGTCATAACCATTCCCTGCAGTTGCGTCTACAACTGTGTCACCTTCTTTTACAATCCCTTGAAGAAGCTCTTTTGCATATGGAAGAATTCTTTTTAACTTCATATTAATTCACCAGTTTTCGTATAAAATTTTCCTTGATAACTATCTCTTCTAGCTAGCTCAGCATCAATTCCATTTAACACTTCCCATTTGTTGGAACTCCACATAGGACCAATCATTAAATCGATAGGCCCGTCTCCAGTAATACGATGAATTATCATTTCTGGCGGGAGGATTTCTAATTGATCGGCTACTAGCTGGATATATTCATCACGACCCATAAATGCTAGCATCCCTTTTTCATATTGCTTCACCATAGGAGTTCCTTTTAATAGATGAAGAAGGTGAATCTTAATACCTTGAACATCCAGCTTTGCTACCTCTCTAGCTGTTTCCATCATCATATCGCGATTTTCTAATGGTAAGCCGTTTATAATGTGGGTGCATATACGGATCCCGTGTTTTCTTAATTTGGAAACTCCTTCTATATAAGTAGGATAATCATGAGCTCTATTAACTATTTTTGCTGTACTTTCATGGACAGTTTGTAAGCCGAGCTCAACCCACAGATATGTACGTTCATTTAACTCAGCCAAATATTCCACTACATCATCAGGTAAACAGTCTGGTCTAGTGGCGATAGAAATGCCTACTACTCCTTCTAATGCTAATGCGGCTTCAAATTTCTCCTTTAAAACAGGAAGAGGTGCATGCGTATTTGTATAAGCCTGAAAATAAGCGATATATTTTCCTTGCTTCCATTTCTCATGCATCTTATCTCGAATTTTCTCAAATTGCACCGGAATTGGGTCTACTTTATCACCAGCAAAATCCCCACTGCCTGCAACACTGCAAAATGTGCATCCTCCGTATGCTACTGTGCCATCACGATTTGGACAATCAAAGCCTGCATCAAGCGCAACCTTAAAAATCTTCATATCAAAAATGTCTCGCAAATATCGGTTCCACGTATAGTATCTTTTCCCATCTGTAGGGAAAGGGAAGTTATTAGTCATATTCTTCACTCCTTAACAGAATTATTTTATCATGAATATTTGATTTAAAGATGTAATTATCTTGAAGTGGTGACTAAAAACAGCTACAATATTTTGAGTGTCTAAAGAAATGAGGTATTTAAAATGCCAAAAGCAGTATGGCTCTTAATAATAGGAATGTTCATAAATACGACCGGAAATTCATTTTTATGGCCTTTACATACAATTTATATGCATGATTATTTAGGTCAATCGTTGACCACTGCAGGCTTAGTATTAATGCTTAACGCAGGGACCGGAGTAATAGGGAATTTATTGGGTGGATATTTGTTTGACCGCATAGGAGGCTATAAGTCTATTATGTTTGGTATTCTCCTGTCTATGTTGTCGTTAGCAGCGTTGACTGTATGGCATGACTGGCCCGAATATATTTGGCTCGTTGCTATACTAGGATTTAGTGGGGGGATTATCTTTCCTAGCATGTATGCAATGGTAGGAAATGTTTGGCCAGAGGGAGGTAGAAGAGCATTCAACTCTATCTATTTAGCCCAAAATTTGGGAGTGGCAATTGGACCTGCCTTAGCGGGTCTGGTAGCGGATAATAATATCAACAATATTTTTGTAGCAAATTTATTTGCGTATGTTTTCTTTTTAGTGATTGCCGGCGTATTTTATAAAAATATGTCAATCGTTTCTAATCATCAAGCTTCTGTTTTAGGAGAAAAGAAGAAAATAAAAAAAATGGCTCCTATTTATGCAATGATGATTGTAACTTTTGGTTATATGCTTACATGGATCATATATGTACAATGGACATCGACTATTTCAACCTATGTACTAGATTTAGGGATCACCTTAAAACAATATAGTCTTTTATGGACAGTTAATGGAGCACTAATCTTACTTGCTCAGCCACTTATTAAGCCTATTATAAATAAATTAGAGCATAAGATTAAAACGCAAATGGTCTTAGGGCTTGTCATATTTATGATTTCTTTTGTAGTAGTAGCATTTGCTGAAAACTATACGATGTTTGTAGTTGCTATGGTCATACTCACTTTTGGTGAAATGTTCGTTTGGCCAGCTGTTCCCACGTTAGCTAGCCAGTTGGCTCCGAAAGGAAAAGAAGGATTCTATCAAGGTATCGTTAACAGTATGGCTACAATTGGACGGATGATTGGACCATTTATAGGAGGGGTTTTAGTAGAGGCATACGGAACTCCGGCGATGATACTAATCTTAGCTAGTCTAATAATTATATCTATAATTACTAGCTTACTTTACGATATACCTTTAAAAAAAGAAGCAGCTTTAAATGAGCAAAAATAAATAAATAATTCCTAAACCTAAGTTCAATATTTTGTTGACTTAGGTTTTTTTATAGAAAAAAGCAACTGACAAAATTAACTCATCTGTAATATAAAAGGTTATTTAGCTCTCAAGTCGCATAAGTCATTTAAAGAAGAATCTAGGATACGTTTAAAAAGTGAAGGAAGCGGGTCAAACATAGTAATAGATAATAACAAAAGTTTTATTCAATTATTATTGAGGAGGTGCTTGCAAGATCTCTATTATTAATTTTAATATCATTTATAGCTTTTGGATGTTCGTCTGAAATAAAAAGAGGAGGCGTAGCATGAAGCAACATAAAATCAGAATTACTCCGTATAACTCCAAATATGCAGAACAAACAGTGGAAATGTGGCGAGATAGTAAGGAACAGGCTATTGGCCAAAAAGAAATTCATGACTTTGAAAATCATGTATATTTTTTAAATAATATATTACCTGAACGGTTTCAAATAGAATTAGCGTTAATTGATGAAGAAGTGGTTGGAATGATTGCATATAATGATAGGGAAATAAACCAATTATATATTCATCTAAAATATCAAGGATTCGGTATAGGGCGGACATTACTAGATAAAGCAAAAGCACAATCTAGTGGGAAATTAATCTTGTACACATTTGAGGTAAATGAAAAGGCACAAAGATTTTATGAAACTAATGGGTTTGAAATCATAAGTAGAGGTCATGAAAACGAAGAAAATTTACCAGATATTCAATATGAATGGATATCTGCAAAATAGGTAACTCTTCCAAGGCATTAACATGAATCAAGATTGAATGTGTTTTTGAGAAAAGCATTGCGATGTTCTATTTTTAACCCACCAGTATAAATTATTACCCTTAAAACATTGAAATTGTTTAGTAAAGGAAGGTGAACCATAAAAAATAGATAATACAGCAATCTAGGAGGTGTTTGGCTTGAAGAATAGACAAGAAACTCCAATGGAAAAAAGAGAAGGGTTAAGGCAACAAGAACTTAATAAAAATCCTGGCGGGGCATTAAGAGATGGATTTAATCGAGGTGAAAATGGAAATTATACTGATATAACAGGTGGTATGGGTTGGAAAGGTACAGTAATATTGATTATTATTTTAATAGTTGGATTTGTTTTATATAAACTTTTTTTAAAATGATTTTAACTGTGATTCGCTTCGCGGAATTAGAAATTTTTTTAATCCAATACTTGCTGGCTCTTAATCAGGTCTTACTGAACTAAAAAGGTAGGATAGTTCCCAACCTTAAAACAAGCAGAGAATAAAAATGAACATATATAGCCTATTAATACGGAAATTTAACAATATGGTAAAATAACTTAAGTAATAATGAATAGTAAAATAACGAAGAGGGAAGGGGTTTGAAAATGGATACAAGATACCCAATTGGAGAATTACAGGTTCCTAAAAAAGTCACATTAGAAAATATTCAAGAATGGCTAAAGAAAATCGAAAATTATACGATTCGTTTAAGAGAAAATGTTGACTCTTTAAGCGATGACGAATTAAGTAAAACATATCGTGATGGTAGCTGGACAGTTCGTCAACTTGTCCATCATATTGCAGACTCTCAGTTGAATATGTATCAACGTTTGAAGCTAGCTTTAACAGACGAGAATCCAACAGTACCAGCTTTTGATCAAGAAAAGTGGGCTATTCAACCGGATACCAAGCTTCCTATAGAAAGTTCTATTAAAATGCTAGAAGGTATAAATGAGCGCATCGTATCTTTAGGATATAGTTTAACTGAAGAGCAATTAGATCGAGCTTTTACTCACCAGGAAAATGGTAAAATAACAGCCGCAACAAAAGTAGCAAAATTAGCTTGGCATGAAGAGCACCACTTAGCCCATATAAAAATCGCATTATCAAAATAATACATTATGTGTGGAATTGGCTTATCGAAGTTCGATGGGTCAATTTTTGTTTATATTTTTTCCTAATACACATTTGTAGGGCATAACTTCTTACTTATTATTAAAGGAGCGACGTATTGAAATGACTATAAATTTAAAAAAGTGTACTATTGAGGATTTACCTGTGCTTCAAAAAATTAGTTATGAAACATTTAATGAGACATTTAAGCATCAAAATTCACCTGAGAATATGAATTCCTATTTAGAAAGAGCATTTAACTTAAAACAATTAGAAAAAGAAATTTTAACTATTTCTTCGCAATTCTTTTTTGCTTATTCTAACAATGAAATTGCAGGTTACTTAAAGATCAATACCAATGATGCTCAGTCTGAAAAAATGGGTGATGAATCACTTGAAATAGAGAGGATTTATATAAAGAACAAATTTCAAAAACATGGAATTGGTAAATATCTCTTTAATAAAGCCCTGGACATTGCGGTGGAAAGAAATAAACAGAAAATCTGGTTAGGCGTTTGGGATAAAAATGAAAATGCTATAGCTTTTTATGAGAAAATGGGGTTTATTCAAACTGGCGCTCACTCCTTTTATATGGGGGACGAAGAACAGATAGACTTTATAATGACCAAAACACTAATATAACTCATTTAGAAAGGAGAATTATTATCTACCATCCTTGCGATTGTTCGGATGGGGCATTGATAAAAAACATCTAAATAATAAATAAAATTAGTTGCAGACTTTGTGTGGAGGGATTAAGTTGACAGTAGAAAAAAGTTTAAGGGTTTGTGAAAAAGGACATAAGTTTTACAAAACTAGTGAGTGTCAAAGTTGCCCTACCTGTGATAAAAAGAATAAACCTAAAAGTGGGTTCCTTTCTAAACTCAGTTCTCCCGCAAGAAATGCATTAGTTCATGAAGGAATTGACACTTTGCAAGAACTATCAAGCTATACTGAAAAAGAAATTTTAAAAATTCATGGCATTGGACCTGCTTCATTACCTATTATGAGAACTTCATTAAAAGAAGAAGGGTTAACATTTAAAGAATAAAAAAACAAAAATACTTGAAGCTTTTTATTAACCAATGCGTGCCTAAATTGAACAACAAAATAACAGTTTATATAACTCAGGTTGGATTCAATAGGGGTCCAGTATATTTGTTTCAATAGTTCCTCACCCTCTAAATAAAGAAAAAAATCATTAGTACAATAGGGAACAGAGTTTTAATGAGAAATTAAGTTTTAAAACTGTCAATTTATCACAAGGCCATCAATTCGATGGTCTTTTTTAAAGTCTGAAATGTTACACTTGCCTAATGGGAAGGTTAGTTGAATAAGGAACCTAAGTTGAAATTGTATTACTTCAAGCTAAGGTAGGGGTAGTTTTATTAGGGAGTGTGTGACAATGAACAAATATGATAGCTATGTAAATAAAGCGAATCGCTACGAAATTTTTGGGTTTAGAAAAAAAGCAATAAAAATAATGGAGTTAGCAATAGAGGAGCCATTCACAAAATTAGAAATAGGAAGTGGCTTAATCTATATTGGTTTAATGTATCGTAAATTAAAAGATTTAGACAAGGCGAATAAAAATTTTGAAAATGCTTTGGATTTATGCAAAGACGAACAGTATCCTTATAGTTCTAACTTTAAAACTATTATTCAAAGTTTCTCAGAAAATAGAGAAACAGAAAAGGCAATGAAATGGATTCATCATTTAACTGAAAGAGCCATCTATGATAAAAATTTCTCTAAACTAAAAAAACTGAAATTAGAATAAGGTAATTTTGACTATTATTTTCCTAATCTTGCTTACCAAATAAATTAGCTTACTCTCAAGGTGAAATGTGAATGGTTCTACTGAAAGGTATATTATATATAGACAATAGCTTCTTCTACTCAATAAGGAAATTGATACAATTCGTAAAAAATATGATTGAGAGTGATTAAATGGAAATAACAAAAAATTTTTTGGATGATGTGTTTTTCAATGATGGAAGCTTAAGGGATATTTATGTTCTTGACGTTGATATAAATGACTGGCAAATTTTTTTGAATTGGATTCTTAGCACTCATTGGGCGGTTGCTTTCTACAAGGATGGTCAAGTAAAAGTGTATGAAAAAACAGAGGCTACTCATCTATTTGACGAAAAGAAGAATAGTGCTATTAAGATGTCTATTGATATTATGGGTATTATTTTCAATTGTTATTTCTTTTCAGAAGATGAATTAGAGGTTGATATTCAACCCAAGGAAGTTAGAGGTGTTACTGAAGCAATTGAGGTATTTAAATTTATGAGGGAGTTATCGAAGATCCTTGGTAAAGAAATTATATTAACCGAAGAGAACACTCCTGAGTATCCATTGGTTACCGTTAAACCAGATGGAGAACTGATTATTAATAATTCATAGGTACTTGTTCAAATTACGGAGCAGGTTTTTAATTTAATTGAGGAGATGATTTAGTGTTTAAATATAATGTTTGTTTTTTGAAAAGCAATGACCGTATCCTAATGCTGAATCGTGAAAAGCCACCTATAATGGGTGTCTGGAATGGAGTTGGCGGTAAAAATGAAGCAGGAGAAACAGCTGATGAAGGTGCAATTCGTGAAGTATTTGAAGAAACAGGTATCAAAGTAGACAAATATTATTCAAAAGGTGTAATTACATGGGATAAAAATGATGGAGAAAAAGATGGGTTATACGTGTACTTATTTGAAGTAGATGCGACATTAGGGAATGAACCCATACAAAAAACACGAGAAGGGATCCTCAATTGGAAACAAGTAGATTGGATAATGAACCCGAATAACTTAGGGATTGCCGAAATGGTAATTCAGTACCTACCTGTCTTATTAGAAAAAGAGAATGATTATTTATTTGAATACAAAGACGGTATAGTGAAGCTTATAGGGTAGGAAATATCATATAATAATATTGCTTTTAAAAGTTAGGTTTTGAGATTAATAAGAAAATAGTATACAAAGCGACTACATAACTGTAAGTAAGTGATTGGAGTAGTGATATGTCGAGGATGTTGTGGATTTTGATTTGTATAGTTCTGATGGTTGGCCTAGTGTGGTGGTTAAGTAAACCAAGCAATAATACTACCGTGTTTATAATTTACCTGAAGGGTTCAAAGGATGTTTTAACATTTATTTCAATCAACCTAATGAGAAAGAGCTGGAAATTAAAGACGATACCTTGCTATTTATAGTACCTGAACATGGAAATATCTTAACTTCATCCCCATCAAAATTTATTATTGATTTGGGTTGGCATAAAGAAAAAGCTTTTTATATAGACAATGAAGGTAAGATAGTAAAGGAAATAAATATGGATGTCTCTGGAGGAATCCATACTGCGAACGGTAATCTATTATCTGAGAGAATGTCGCGAACGTTTGATTCAAATCAAGAACATTGTTATTGACGTAGTATTTAAATCAATTAACAGATAAATATATGTGTATGATAGTGAAACTGAAACATGGTCCAAAGAATTTTAATAAGTCATAAAAGTCATATCTATAGAGGTGTGGCTTAGTTTATGTTAGATGGTTTACGGGTTTGATAGTTAACGCTTCAAATATTAGTAATGAAACATATCGATTATATTTTCAGCTATCTTAATTCAAAACAGAGCTGTAAAATTTTCAATGTGCTGATATTAAATCATTAAAGAAAAAAGTGAGTGTATAGATGAATAAAGAAATTGAAGAAATAATTGTTAAGACATTTTTTGAAAAAAGAATTCAGCAAAGAGTTTTATTCGAACTTTCTTCACCCCAAAAACGCTATGATGCTTTTGGAAGAAGAAACAATTTCATCCGTAAAGAATTAATGCTTGAAATTCCTAAACCGAATTCAGACCCTGAAAAAATTGAGAAGTTGTTGAAAAAACAAGGGGCAGGAAATCTATGCTATGTAATAACATCGGCAGAAAGTGATGTTGATGGAAAAGAACTACCATTAATAAAAGCATTAGAAGATTTAATCTGGTCTGGACTGCCGTTCATAATTTCTTGCATACCAAATAAACTAGCTTACTATCAGGGGGAACAAGCCTATGGTTCTCCTGAAAAGTATATTTTAAAAAGAAGATAGCTTATCCGTCTAATGAGCTGTTTTATTAAAAAAATTATTAAAATTATAATAAATTTAGAAGAGTTGTTGCTATTGGCTGCATTACTATGCGAATCTTGTTATTGACAACCAGAGTGCATTTCAATATTAAATAACGGAAAAACAGGACCATCATTTTTCGATGGTCTCTTTTTATATTCACAATACGGCAATCCCTGTCGTAATGTTGCATTTAACGTAACGCAGCATAGTTAACCAAGTAATAGGAAAGATCAATAAGAATCCATTCGTAATTTCGTTTGGACTTGAGAAAAAATGAAATGTGTTACAGTGTGGGCGTAAGGATTTACATCTTCTATAAATTCCTCTGCTTTCGAAAAAGTCTCGAATTGCATCTTAAGCATATAACAAGCATTTCCTGCTATTCGGTAACAAAATTCCACATTTGGGAGACCTTCAATATAGGTTTTAAAAGAATTATAATCTCCATTTTTAACTGTTGCTTCTATAATACATTGGATTGGGAGCCCTAATTTCTCGTAATCGACTTCTAATGTATACCTCTTTATAATTCCAAATGACTCCATTTGTTTTACCCGTTCTGTTACAGATGGTGAAGATAAATTGATTCTTCTTCCTAGTTCACTCATCGATAATCGACTATTTTGCCTTAATTCATCTATAATTTTCTTATCAGTTGAATCTATTTTCATTTTTAAAGTAAATTCTCCTTTTACGTTAATTTTTTAAAGTAATATCTTTAAAATGATATCACATTTAATGTAAAGCGATAGAATTATTCGGTATGATAAATACTAAAAGGAGGTAATAATTATGGCAAGAATTAATCAGTCAGATTTCGGGGAGACCTCTTTTCAAAAACTTTTAGGGCATAACAAAGATGTATTGAACGGGTGGAATCAATTAGGCGAAATTTTAGAAAAAGATGGGCATTTATCATCTCAATTAAAAGAACAAGTAAGGAGAACTTTAGCACAAAGTAATGGTTGTGAGTATTGCAAAGTAAAGGGAAAACCTGAACCGCATTTATTTGATGAAAAAACATCCATTGCTGTTGGATTTGTGGAGGTATTTATAAAACAAAAAGAGAATATTTCAGATGCTCAATTTAAAGTTTTGAAAGAAACTCTTTCAGATGCAGAGATTAGTGAGCTTATTGCGTTTATTACGTTAACTACGGCTTCACAGTATTTTGGTGCCATTATGAAATTAGAAGCGATCAATGTTGAAAAATAACGATTACAGTTGAACTTAATAGAATAGGCACATAAAATGAAATAAATGATAAATTCAAAATTTTAGGAGGAATTATGTTAGATAAAGAAAATAAAGCGTTAATAGTGATAGATGTACAAAAAGCTTTTAATGATAAAAAATGGGGAGAGAGAAATAATTTAAATGCAGAAGAAAACATTAGTAGAATTCTAACGTTGTGGAGAGAGAAAGGGTGGCAAGTAGTGCATATTAAACATATGTCGGATAACCCTAGTTCTGTATTTCATCCAATGAATGAGGGATTTGCTATAAAAGAGTTAGTTGAACCCATTGAAGAGGAAGTAATTATAACAAAGAAAGTTAATAGTAGTTTTATTGGTACAAATTTGGAAGAGTTCTTGAAATTAAATCATATAACAACATTAATAATAACAGGTTTAACTACGCCGCATTGTGTATCTACGACTACAAGAATGAGTGGGAATCTAGGTTTTAATACATACCTTATATCTGATGCGACAGCAGCGTTTGGTATGAAAGACCAAAATGATAATTACTATGATGCCGAGACTATACATAATACTTCACTAGCTACTTTAAATGAAGAGTTCGCTACTATACTTACAACAGAACAACTAATAAATCAATTGCTTTAAATTCTAAGATGTTATCAAACCTTTAACTGATTTTACAGTAATGAAAGGAATACGTTGTCGAATGAAAAAAATAACTAAGATCCTTTATTTTAATATTTCTTTATGTATGCTAGTAGGATGCTCTAACAACACTAATGAAGAATACATAAATGATTCTTCAGAAAAAAATTCTGCTTTAGAATCAACAAAAGAAACAGAAAAAAGTATTTTAAAGGAGACCGCTGATGGTGTAAATGATACATCTACAAAAGAAACGTTAAAAATTAATTCAGTCAGTACCAAAAGCAGTAGTGATTCAAATGAAGCATCTAAGGAAGATAAAGAAATACTATCTCAGTATTCTAGTGAGCAAATTGAATACGCTCGAGTCTGGCTGAAGCTAGGTGCCAATCAAGAGATAGATGGCTTATATGTTCAACATATTCCAGCTGGTACTCTAATAAATCCTAATGACGATACAAGTGCTAGCTATCCAGAAGATGTTATCCAGTTAGCAGGTTCTCGTTTAGTAGACGGATCAGTAACCTATAGTGGTAATGGGGATGGGACGATTAATGTTTATAACATTCCATCACGTTGGGATGGCAGTTACCCTGCCGGTGAAAAATTCTACACCGATATTATTGAAAATACAAAGCTAGTATATGTAGACCCAGGTAACGATGAAAAAATTCTAGCATTAATCAAATTGTTAAAATGATTTTCCGACGATACAGCTTCAAAATACCTTAAAAAGTTTGAAAAGGATGTATTTAATAAGGATACTCAGAATTTATATGGTGTATTTCAAGGGAATCCCGTGACTTATGATAATAATGATAAATTCTATTATAAATTGGAAGAGGATAATAGCTATATACTTGCAATTTTAAATTTGATAGAACAAAAACTGTTTGAGATGGAATAGATTTAATAGTTGAACAACATAAATAATCATACTATTCTCTCAGAGGTATTTGAAAAATCAAAGAGCTGTATAGACAGCTCTTTTTTTCTTGTTAAACTAATGGAAGCAAAATATAACAAGTTAGCTCGGGAAAACAGGGAAGTGGTGAATTGTGTTGAAGAAAAAAAGAGGGAAGATTAATGGAATAATATACAATAATACAGCTTACTATAAGGGAAAATATAGATATTACCCGACCATTACAGATTTAAAAGGTATCCTTGAAGAAATTATTAGTTGTAATTCAACGACTAATTGTCTTAGAGTGACACCATTCTATATCAATGAAGAACTGAATCACCAAATAGAATTTGAGGAATATATGTTTTATATAGAATGCAGAGATTGGTTTGATGAAAAGGACCAAAAGATGCACATCTTAGATTGTCTAGATTCAGTAGATACCCCTAGAGTACTTAATGATATGAATCTAGGTGCCATACTATATCCATTATGCAAACATAACGATGTTGTTTCATATCAAAAGGCACTTAAAGTATATAAGGACTCTTTAAGAGAAATTCTACTCAAGATGATGAAAATAGCAAAATCTGAAATGAAATTAAAAGAAAAGCATTTGCCATTTGGATATTTTTGCTTTGAAATTCAAAGTGACTGAGTTGTTTTTTTCTTCAACAAAATAAATAGGTGAGGTTATAGAAGGAAAAATATTAAAAACGACAGGAAGGTTATTTAATGAAAGATGTAATAGGACTAATACATACAAGGAAAACCGGCGTTAATGAATCAGACATAAAGGAAACGGAAGATAAGCTAGGTGCAGTCTTCCCAGGACAATATAAGGAACTTTTCAAGTTAATCAATAATGCAGAAGTAGGTGAATGGACACTTTTTCCTATCAAAGACCAGAGAAATCCTAAAAAGACTTGGGATGATATTGTTAGACAAAACACTGAGGTCAAAGAAGATATCTCAAAAGAGCTTATAGCAATTGGTGATGATGGTTCGGGAGATAAATTATGTTTTAAAATTAATAATGGAAGAATGGAGAATGAGATTTATATATGGTATCACGAAGACGCAGAACTTGAAGAATATGCCTCTAATTTAAAAGAATTTATTATTTTAATTTCAGAAAAAAAGATCGAGGATGACTTTGATGATGAATAAATTTGGACACTTCAATAATTTATTATGTTTCTAATAACAGTTCAGGTTAAAATAAAGGTATGTTCCTTCTTATATAGAATTGTAATTACAAACAATATTAAGGAGGCACCTCAATGCCCAGCTCATTTTCAATGTTTTTAGATTCTTATTTGGATGTTTGGAGAAATTCATCTTTAACAGGCATGAAAAACTTAATATCACAAGAGTATAAAGCTAGAGAAATAAAAGAGGGAAATATAGTTGACTTTGGTTATGAAGAATCATTAAATGGATGGGAACAAGGTTTTAAATTTGCAAAAGAAAATAATGCAGAGTGGATGATAAATGTAATTACAGTTCTTCCTTTAAGAGATGACGAAACTATGGCTATTTTATCTGCTACTTTGGTTATTCGAGGTAAGAAATTAGACACAGCAAATTTGTTCTTTCAAACGTTCCAAAAAAATAGCAAGAACGAATGGAATTTAGTAAGAAGTTATATAGAAGCAGGAGTTACTAATGTTAGTACATTCATTAACACAAAACAAATTTGAATAAAAACAATATAGGAGGAAGATTATATGACAAGTAAGGAGTATTCACCAGAGCAACGTGAGGAACTATTTGAAACTTTGAAAGACCGTTTTGAGAAAAATATGAACCGGCATATGGGACTTGACTGGGTTAAAGTACAAGCTCAGCTTGAAGCTAACACTGATAAACTGTGGTCGCTCCATGAAATGGAAGTAACTGGCGGTGAACCTGATGTTGTTGGATATGATAAAACAACAGCCGAATTCATTTTTTATGATTGTTCAGCGGAAAGTCCTAAGGGTCGCAGAAGCGTTTGTTATGACCGTGAAGCACTGGAGTCAAGGAAAAAACACAAACCAGAGAATAGCGTTCTTGATATGGCAGCTGATATGGGTATTGAGCTTTTAACGGAGGAACAATACCGGGAGCTTCAGAAGCTTGGAGAATTCGATTTGAAAACGTCTAGCTGGGTGCAAACACCTGATAATATTAGAAAATTCGGGGGAGCCATCTTTTGTGATCGTCGCTACGATACTGTATTTATGTACCACAATGGAGCAGATTCTTATTATGCTGCACGGGGCTTCCGTGGCTCTTTAAGAGTTTAAATTTTGACATAAGCAGCTCTTTTTTCTTGTTCAACTATAGTTGATAAATCTCTATTATTCGGCTTGTTAAATATATTACCCCAAAAATCAAAACCTCTTACTCCAATGGACTTTAAAATGGAGCAAGAGGTTTTTGTTAATTAATTCCAATTTAAATGTGGGTCTTCAACTAAGTATCTAATTTTTATAATCCCTTCAAATATAAAGTCAGCACCATGAAAAGAAGTATCGATATATAATGATAAGTATCTATCTAAAGGCTCTGCAAAGATAAATGCAGTAGTTTTTTTACTTGACAAAAGTCGAAGAAAGAGGTAGGTTATATTAGCTTTAGAAATTATATTAAAATTATGTTCCCCTAAATATAATATTAAATTTAAATCTTGAAATACTAGACTTATAGGAAGGTGATCAAATGGAAATTTTAAATAAAAACAAGACTGCCTTTTTAAACAAGTTTAGTAGTCTGTTTATTTTAGCCGTTTTCATGTTATGGATTAAAACATATATCACGCAAGTAACTCAGTTTAACTTAGGAGTAGAAGGACTCCTTCAACAATTCCTTTTATTTATAAATCCGCTTGGCTCTGCCTTGCTATTTCTTGGATTTTCTTTTGCTTTCAAAGGTCGAGGAAGATACACATTACTTGCTGTTATTTATGCTTTAATGTCCTTCCTTTTATATGCAAATGTAGTTTATTATAGATTTTTTAGTGACTTTATTACATTACCAACGATTACTCAAACGCAGAATTTTGGAGACTTAGGCGGCAGTGTTATTTCTTTATTAAAACCCTACGATATCATGTTCTTTGTCGATGTATTTTTGTTAGCTTATCTATGTGTGTCTAAAAAAATACAAAAAAACAATAGTAGAGTTGGATATAAGAAAGCAATTGCTGGGCTTGCTTTTGTAATAGGAATATTTGCATTAAATTTAGGATTAGCTAACTATGATCGTCCACAGTTATTAACTCGTGGTTTTGATAGAAACTATATTGTTAAGTATTTAGGAATGTATAACTATACTATTTATGACGCTACTGAAACTATAAAGGCATCTTCACAGAGGGCTTTAGCTGATAGCGATGATATGACAGAAGTTATTAACTATACAAAATCTATCTCTGCGGAGCCTAATCCAGAATATTTCGGCGCTGCAAAAGAAATGAACGTCATCTATATCCATTTGGAGTCATTCCAAAACTTTTTAATGAATTATAAATTAAACGGTGAAGAAGTTACACCATTCTTAAATTCATTAATAAAAGATCCGAATACACTATACTTTGATAATTTCTTCCATGAAACAGCGCAAGGCAAAACTTCGGATGCTGAATTCATGCTTGAAAACTCATTGTTTGGTTTACCACAAGGGTCTGCATTTATTACAAAAGGTCAGAATACTTATCAATCAGCTCCCGCGATTTTAAAAAAAGATGGTTATACATCTGCTGTATTCCACGGCAATAACGGCACTTTCTGGAATCGTAATGAGATTTATAAATCATTCGGCTATGAGCATTTCTTTGATGCCAATTATTATGACACTACTTCTAAAGAAGATATGGCTGAATATGGATTATTGGACAAGCCATTCTTTGAACAATCATTAGAATATGTAAAAACTTTACCTCAACCTTTCTATGCTAAATTTATTACGGTTGGGAACCATTATCCATATAAAATGAATCAAAACTTAACAACAATTGATAAAGCAGATACTGGTGATGCAAGTGTAGATGATTATTTCCAAACTGCTCGTTATGCTGATGAAGCAATTGAACAGTTCATTGGTGAATTACAAAACTCCGGCTTATATGATAACAGTATGCTTGTTTTTTATGGTGATCATTATGGTATTTCTGAAAATCATAATAAAGCCATGGAACAAATCATTGGAAAAGAAATTACTCCTTACGAAAGTACTAATTTACAACGGGTACCTTTAATTATTCACGTTCCTGAGATGCAAGGTGGAGTCAATCATACTTATGGAGGGCAAATAGACCTTCTTCCAACCTTATTACACTTACTTGGAATTGATTCACAAGATTATGTTCAATTTGGTACAGACATATTATCAAAAGAATATAATGATATTGTACCTTTCAGAAATGGTGATTATGTCAGCCCTACTATCTATTCAATTGATGAAAAATTCTATGATGCAACAACTGGTTTGCCACTAGTTGATGATAATCAAATTCAAAAAGCGAATGAGTATAAGAAAAGAGTAGAAAACAGGTTGCATTTATCTGATAAAGTTGTAAATGGTGACTTATTGAGATTTTATACACCGGCAGGCTTTACTAAGGTTAATCCTTCTCAATATAATTATAATAAGGATGTAACAGAAAAAGCTGACAACGAAAAATAATAGATTTATTTAATATAATTTAATCCGATTAAAGAACAAATTCTCCATGTGGAATTTGTTCTTTTTTTTATTCTAAAAAAATGTAATAAGAATTTTGTTACCAAAAGAAGCATTTTTAAGATTTGATATACTGTCTCGAGATGAATATATACCGTAAATAATCAAAAAGGTTTGCGGAGTAGTCCGATATTTGAGAATATAATAGGGTAGGCTGTATTTTTTGAAAGGGGATAGGGATATGAAACCGATTTATAGTTCAGCAAAAGAAGCTGTCGCAGGTATTGAAGACGGCATGACGTTAATGGTAGGCGGATTTGGATTAGTAGGTATTCCAGAGCAGCTAATTTTAGCGTTAGTTGATAAAGGGGTAAAGGATTTAACCGTAATTTCCAATAACTGTGGCGTAGATGACTGGGGCCTAGGCCTTTTACTAAAAAATAAACAGATTAAAAAAATGATAGGCTCCTATGTAGGTGAAAATAAAGAGTTTGAAAGACAAGTAATTTCAGGAGAGATTGAAGTTGAGCTCACTCCACAAGGTACTTTAGCGGAAAAAATTCGTGCCGGAGGGGCAGGAATTCCTGCATTTTTTACTCCAGCAGGTGTAGGTACAGTAGTTGCAGAGGGTAAAGAGGTACGTATTTATGACGGTAAGGAATATGTTCTTGAAGAAGCCCTTAGAGCAGATTATGCCTTGATTCGGGCGGCTAAGGCAGATAAGTTTGGTAACCTAATATACAACAAAACAGCTCAAAACTTCAATCCAATGATGGCTGCTGCTGGTTTGGTGACGATAGCAGAAGTAGAGGAAATCGTAGAGACAGGCGATTTAGATCCAGCCCAAATACATACACCAAGTATTTATGTCCAAGGTCTGTTCCAAGCAGAGCAGGAAAAAAGAATCGAACGTCTAACGACACGTTCATAAGGGGGAGATTCGGATGAATACACGTGAAAAAATTGCGAGAAGAGCAGAAAAAGAAATTGAAAATGGGAACTATGTAAATCTAGGGATTGGAATTCCTACCTTGGTTGCCAACTTTATATCGCCAGATAAGACAGTGGTGCTTCAATCAGAGAATGGACTTTTAGGCATAGGGCCATATCCAACGGAGCAAGAAGTGGATCCAGACCTTATCAATGCTGGTAAGGAAACAGTTACTACAATACCAGGGTCATCCTTCTTCTCAAGTGCTGAATCCTTTGCGATGATACGCGGAGGACATGTAGATGTTGCTATTTTAGGGGCAATGGAGGTATCCGAAAAGGGAGATTTAGCTAACTGGATGATCCCAGGTAAGATGATTAAAGGAATGGGAGGAGCGATGGATCTTGTACATGGTGCCAAGAAAATAATTGTTATTATGGACCATTGTGCGAAGGACGGCTCCGCAAAGATTAAAAAAGAATGTGCCTTGCCTCTAACTGGTAAGGCAGTTGTGAATAAAATAATAACAGAACGGGCAATGATTGAAGTAACTGAAGATGGCCTAGAGTTAAAAGAGGTATTTGAAGGGTATTCTGTTCAAGATATTATCGATGCTACTGAAGCTGGTTTAATCATCAAAGATGTAAAAGAGAATGTAGCGATTTAATTTCTCATAATATAAAATTTTTGATGAGAGTACATCTTGTGTTTTCCTTCAATATCCATTAGAATAAATGCATTACATTGAATAAAATTCGACTAAGAAAAGGAATAGTAAATAACACTCGTTTCTGAAGAGAGCTAACATCTGGTGCAAGTTAGTGTAACGAATTATTGAACTCGCCTTTGAGTCTGTATAAGTGAACGATTAGTAGCTTATACCGTTTTCCGCGTTAAGGAAACAAGTTGAGTGATAATTTTTTCACTAATTTGGGTGGTACCGCGTGAGTATATCTCTCGTCCCTTAGTTTTTTAAGGGGCGAGTTTTTTTATTTGGCGCTGTTATCTTTTGGGATTTTAAACCAATGATAGTTATAAAGCGCCATTAACTGAAGGAGGAAGAAAGATGAGCTTTAATCATGAAGCAATTGAGCAAAAGTGGCAAAGTTATTGGAAAGAAAACAAGACATATAAAATGATTGATGATCCTTCCAAACCAAAATTTTATGCATTAGATATGTTCCCATATCCATCAGGAGTAGGTCTACACGTGGGCCATCCACTTGGATATATTGCAACAGATATTCTAAGTGCATTTAAACGTAAACAAGGCTACAATGTACTTCACCCAATGGGATGGGATGCATTCGGTCTTCCTGCAGAGCAGTATGCAATTGATACAGGTAATGATCCTGCAGAATTTACTGCAAAAAATATTGCGACGTTCAAACGTCAAATGATGGATCTTGGCTTTTCTTATGATTGGGATAGAGAAATCAATACAACCGATCCTTCCTATTATAAATGGACACAATGGATCTTCATCCAGCTTTATAAAAAGGGCTTAGCTTACGTGGATGAAGTGCCAGTAAACTGGTGTCCAGCATTAGGTACAGTTCTAGCGAATGAAGAGGTAATTGATGGCTTATCTGAACGTGGTGGGCATCCAGTAGAGCGTAGACCAATGCGCCAATGGGTTCTTCGCATTACGGCTTATGCAGATAGATTGTTGGAGGATTTAGATGATTTAGATTGGCCAGAGAGCTTGAAAGAAATGCAACGTAACTGGATTGGCCGTTCTGAAGGAGCAGAGCTAACGTTTGAAGTTGCAGGAACAAAGGAATCCTTCCAAGCATTTACGACTCGTCCAGATACTATTTTTGGCGCAACATATGCAGTATTGGCACCAGAGCATAAATTAGTGGATGCTATTACAACTCCAGAGCAGCAGGAAGCAGTTCAAGCTTATAAAGATCAAGTAAAATTGAAAAGTGATTTAGAGCGTACAGATCTTGCCAAACATAAAACTGGAGTGTTTACAGGAGCCTATGCCATCAATCCAGTTAGTGGTGAAAAAATGCCAATCTGGATCGCAGACTATGTTTTAGCAACATATGGAACAGGTGCTATCATGGCAGTTCCTGCACATGATGAGCGTGACTATGAGTTTGCTAAGCAATTCGATCTTCCGATTGTAGAAGTTGTTTCGGGTGGAAGCATTGAAGAAGCTGCTTACACAGAGGATGGCATACTTGTTAATTCGGATTTCTTAAATGGTCTTAACAAAGAAGAAGCAATCGCTAAAGCAATTGAATGGTTTGAAGCGAATGGAAAAGGCGAGAAGAAAATTACTTATCGTTTACGTGACTGGTTGTTCAGCCGTCAGCGTTATTGGGGAGAACCAATTCCGATTATCCATTGGGAAGATGGAACTTCAACACCTGTAGATGAATCAGAGCTTCCACTTATGCTACCTGTTACTACTGATATCAAGCCAAGTGGTACAGGTGAATCTCCATTAGCTAATATTGAGGAATGGGTAAATGTAGTGGACCCAGTGACTGGTAAAAAAGGACGTCGTGAAACAAATACAATGCCTCAGTGGGCAGGAAGCTGCTGGTATTATATACGCTACATCGATCCACATAATGATGAAGCACTAATTGATCCAGAGCTAGTAAAACGCTGGTTGCCAGTAGATCTTTACGTAGGTGGGGCAGAGCATGCTGTACTTCACTTGCTATATGCACGTTTCTGGCATAAATTCCTATATGATATCGGTGTTGTTACAACGAAAGAGCCATTCCAAAAATTATTTAACCAAGGAATGATCTTAGGTGAAAATCACGAGAAAATGTCTAAATCTAAAGGGAATGTAGTTAATCCTGATGATATCGTGAAGAGCCACGGAGCTGATTCACTTCGTTTATATGAAATGTTCATGGGACCTCTAGATTCTTCTAAACCATGGTCAACGAATGGTCTAGACGGCTCTCGTAGATTCTTGGATCGTATTTGGAGATTATTCGTAACAGAAGAGGGCACTCTAAGCCCGAAAGTTAGCGACACATCATCTGACAATATGGAAAAAGCGTACCACCAAACGGTTAAGAAGGTAACAGAGGATTACGAGGCAATGCACTATAACACGGCTATCTCTCAAATGATGGTATTTATTAATGAAGGATATAAAGCTGAGAAAATTTCTAAGGAATATGTAGAGGGCTTCGTGAAGCTTATTTCTCCTATTGTTCCTCATATCTCAGAGGAGCTTTGGAGCATTTTAGGCAATGATAATTCTATCGCTTATGAATCTTGGCCAACATTCGATGAATCCAAGCTTGTGGACAACGAGGTTGAAATTCCAGTACAGATCAAAGGGAAAGTTCGTGCAAAACTTGTCGTTTCTAAAGACGCAACAAAAGATGAGCTAGAAGCATTGGCATTAGCTTCTGAACAAGTTCAACAATGGATTGAAGGCAACGAAGTCAAAAAAATCATTGCAATCCCTGGTAAAATGGTAAACATCGTTATTTAATAAATAATAAAGCTGCTTAGTCTCTTATGAGAGTTAAGCAGCTTTATTTTTTAGAAAAACACAAGCATGATGAGAACTGAGAGATGATTGAGACAAAACAGGAAGAGCAGCTAAAAAGGGATGATGGCTTGTTACTTTCCGACAAAGCCTTTTATCTGTTTGTGCAACTCTTAACGTCGTCTGCGCAACATTTCAAGCGTTTTGTGCAAGGTTTTGCTCCATCACTGCAATGTTCCACTTCATCTGTGCAAGGTTATTACTCATCACCGCAAGGTTCTCGCAAATCTTCAAAATTTCATGTTCACCACAACACTTTCATCCATTGAAAAGTCGTCCACTTTCTCACTACTACACCCCACATGATTGCAGCGACAGGCGGCGACTCCTGTGGGATGAGTGAGACTGATAAGCCATCACAAACGACGCGTAAGCGACGGTGATGGCTTATCGCTCACCCCACGGAAAGCGACCGCCGAAAGCGAAAATCTGCAACCTATTAATTAAACTTTTCCTGCAAACCATTTGCACTTTTCATGAAGCAATATCTTCTTTTGGAAACATGAACTTTAACAAAAGCAAGCCAACAATATGAACTAAAATAATACCAAGAGCAGCTACCATCAAACTCTCCTTTCAAGGTTAATCCAATGTATCTACAAAAGCCTTCATAAGAACAGTACCATGCTCTGTTCCAATAGACTCAGGGTGAAACTGAAGTCCATAAAGTGGATAGTCCCTGTGCTTTATTGCCATAATTTCATGATCATCATCAGCTCTTGCGAGAACCTCGAAACAATCTTGTAAACTATCCTCTTCAATGACAAGAGAGTGATAACGCATGACGGATATAGGGCCTTCAAACCCGTGGAACAATTCATTTTGTGTATGATGTATTGTAGATAGCTTGCCGTGCATAATTGTTTTAGCCTGCACGACATTGGCACCAAAAGCAGCACCAATCGATTGGTGACCAAGACAAATTCCAAGGATAGGGTATTTCTTATAAAATGCTTGAATAACTTCAACAGAAATACCTGCTTCAAGCGGATTACCTGGTCCAGGGGAGATGACAATTGCTTCCGGGCAAAGCTTATAAATAGCTTCAATGGTAATAGCATCATTTCTAATAATCTTAACATCCTTACCAAGAATACCTAATTGCTGATAGAGATTATACGTAAAGGAATCATAATTATCTATTAGGAGTATCATCTGTGCACCTCCAAAAGTGCTTTTGCCTTGTTTAACGTTTCCTCATATTCATTTTTAGGAATGGAATCATAAACAATACCCGCACCAGCCTGCACAAATGCCTCATTATCTTTTACAACCATTGTTCTAATTGCGAGAGCGAGATCCATATCTCCTGATACTGAAATATAACCTACTGCACCAGCATAAACCCCGCGTTTCATAGGCTCCAATTCGTTTATAATTTGCATAGCTCGAATTTTTGGTGCTCCGGAAACAGTGCCCGCTGGTAAGCATGTTGCCAATACATCTAATGCGTGAGTATCTTTTGTTAAACGTCCTGTTACCTCTGAAACTATATGCATGACATACTTGTACAATTCTATTTGCATATATTTATTTACCTGAACGGTGCCAATTTCAGAAATTTTGCCTATGTCATTTCTTCCTAAGTCAACAAGCATTCGATGCTCTGCTACTTCTTTTTCATCTATTAATAAACTGGCAGCAATTTGCTTATCTTCTTCTGAGGTTTTCCCTCGTGGCTTTGTTCCTGCAATTGGATTAGTAGTGACAAATCCATTCTTTACCTTTACTAGACTCTCAGGAGAAGTACCTAAAACGATATAATCTTCGAAATCCATGTAAAACATATAAGGTGATGGATTAGAAGTTCTCAGTTGCCGATAAAGAGAGAATGGATTTCCTTTAAAAGGAGAGGAGAAGCGCTGTGAGATCACCACTTGGAATATATCTCCTTTTACGATATGTTGCTTTGCTTTCTCCACCATTTCTTTAAAGTCATCTTCTTTTATCGCCGGCTTAAATGATAGGCTACCTCCCAACTCTCCTTGCTGTGGAGAACCCGCTTGGAGGTCTTCATAAATTATTTCAATATCCTTTTTCATATGCTCGGGAGAACGCCCACTTAAAAATAAATCAATAGCTGCGATTGTCACCTTTTGTTTTAAATGATCATAAATAAGAAAGGTATCGTAAAATAACACATGAATATCAGGCATATTTAAATCATCGGGAAGATACTCTCCGATTCGTTCGTTATAAAATGCCGTTTCATATCCAAAATAACCCAGCATTCCACCAAAAAAAGAAAAGGGATATTGTTCATTGTGTTCAGGAAGAATGGTTTTAAGTTTATCGATAATGGGTTCATGACCAACTTCTTTGTTTCCTTGTTCGTCTGTAAATACATAATTAAACTGATTGCCTTTAATTTCTGCTACAGGGTTTAATACTATAAAAGAGTAGCGTCCGCTTTCCTCGTGCTTTGCAGAGGATTCAAATAGCATTTTTTTCATTCCACTTAAGGAGTGATAAATGGAGATAGGAGTCATCATATCCCCTTGGATTTCTTTCATTTCATAGCTTCTCGTCTCAACTGTCATTTTCTACACTCTCCTCTTTCTCGACTCGGCTCATCTAAAAAAGAATACAAAAAGGCCCTCCATCCAAAAAGGACGGAGAGCCGTGGTGCCACCTTCATTGATTACTATTGTAATCCACTTGTTTGCAGCTCATAGCTGCTAGTCCTGTAACGTAGACAAACGCCAAGGCCTACTATCATTTCGGCCTTGGAACTCAGAAGCCCATTCATCATATGCTATGCACTGACTTGCACCAACCGTCAGCTCTCTAAGGCATCACATATGACTACTACTCTTCGTCATCGCTCATTAAAGACCATTGTATTATAAATAGTTTCAAAATTCAATGGATTCGTATAAAATATTCCAAATTTTATCCATTTAATCTAAAATACTTTTGCTGCACTCATGCCAGCTAGTTTTCCCGTGACAAGAGCGGAGGTAATGTTATAGCCACCTGTATAGCCGTGTATGTCTAATATTTCCCCACAAAAGTATAGGCCAGCTTTTTTCTTCGATGCCATTGTCTTTGGCTCAATCTCTTTAATAGAAACGCCGCCACCAGTGACAAAGGCTTTTTCAAGGGGCTGAGTACCATGTACCTTAACAACAAACTGCTTTAATAGATGGGCGAGGGATCTGATTTTCTCGTGGGATAGGTTTTGGCCATCTTCACTTTCTTGTATTTTTGCTTGTTCCAACAAAAACAAAAGCCATCTTTCTGGAACTAGTCCTTTCCATACATTTTTAACAGCTTTCTTAGGATCTTCCTTAATAGAAGAGAGGAGCTTTTGGAAAGTTTCTTCTTCATTTATTTCAGGTAGGCTATCAATTCTTACAGAAACTGGTCCGCCATTTTTCTTAATTTCTTTTACAACGAACTGGCTACAACGTAAAATAGCAGGACCACTTAAGCCAAAATGTGTAAAGAGCATGTCCATTTGATGTGTGATGATTGCTTTTCCTTTTTTATTTAGAACTGAAACAGCTACATCTCTAAGTGCTAGCCCTTGAAGCTCCTTAGACTTTATGAATGCCTCACTAGATAATAAAGGAACCTCTGTTGGATATAAATCGGTTACCGTATGCCCAGCTTTTTCAGCCCAAGGGTAGCCATCTCCGGTTGAGCCTGTTTGAGGAACGGCCTTTCCACCGACAGCAACAACTATAGCTCCAGCAGTTATTTCTTCGCCAGTCGCCAATCTAATTCCAATAACTTTTTCTTCATTCATTAACAGTTTAGAAACGGGAGCATTTAGCTTTATATCTACTTTTAATCTTTTTAATTCGTCAAGAAGAGCGTTCACAACATCCATTGCCTTGTTGGAAACAGGGAACATTCTACCATGGTCTTCCTCTTTTAACGGAACACCTAAGTTCTCAAAAAAGGCAATAATATCTTCATTGTTAAAGACGGAGAATGGACTGAATAGAAATCGACCATTTCCTGGTATGTTTTTTACGATTTCCTCCTGAGGAAGTCTATTCGTGACGTTGCATCGACCTCCACCAGATATAGCAAGCTTTTTCCCTAGCTTATTCCCTTTTTCAATCAATAAAACCTTTTTGTTTTCAGCGCCAGCTGCGGCAGCGGCCATAAGTCCTGAGGGACCCCCACCGATAATAATTACGTCATACATAGTAAATTCACACTTTCATTTTTTCTTTATTATACATGATTGTAGTTTTGATGAGACAGTTGTAAACTGTAATATAGACATTTTAAAGGATTGGGCGGGTTTGATGGCATCGAATTTATTAAAAGGGACAATGATCTTAACGGTCGGTCTCTTGTTATCTAGAATTTTAGGAGTTCTTTATGTAATTCCTTTTTATCAAATTATTGGCGAGGAATACATTGCGCTTTATCAATACGCTTATACTCCTTATTCAATCATGCTGGCAATAGCTGTTTCAGGAGTACCAGTTGCAGTTTCAAAGTTTGTTTCCAAATATAATGCTCTTGGAGATTATGCTACAGGAAGGAAGCTAATGAAATCCAGTATGCTATTAATGAGTATCACTGGTTTCTTAGGATTCCTTATTCTTTTTTTCTTAGCGGATCCTATTGCACATATGATCATTAAGGATGATGAAGCAGCTTTTTCTCTTAATGATGTAGCTAGTGTGATTAAATATGTCAGCTTCGCAGTAATCGTTGTACCGCTTATGAGTTTAATAAGAGGTTTCTTCCAAGGCTATCAGCATATGACACCAACGGCGGTTTCTCAGCTTTGGGAGCAAATAGTACGTATTTTGTTCGTGTTAGCCGGAGGATTCTTTGTTGTATACATATTAAACGGAACGGAGAAGACAGCGATTTCCTTTGCGGTATTTGCTGCCTTTTTAGGAGCATTGGCCAGTCTGGGTGTTCTCTATTGGTATTGGAAAAAGCTAAAGCCAGAATTTGATTTAAAGTTAAATGATTCTGGCAGTCCTAGGTCAGATGTTTCTCTCAAAAATATATACAAAGAAATATTAATTTATACGGTACCATTTGCATTAGTCGGAGTGATTAATCCGCTATTTCAATTTATCGATATGATTACTTTTAATAGAGCGATGTCTAGCATCGGAATAAGCGGAGATATATCTAATACTTTGTTAGGGATGTTAAACTATTCAACTCATAAATTAGTGATGATACCGGTCATGCTAGCTACCGGATTTAGTATGGCTTTAATACCTTTTATCACGAGTTATTATGCGAAACAAGATTTTGTTCAAGTAAGAAAATCATTAGACCAATCATTTCAAATATTATTATTTCTAACAGTTCCAGCAGCAATGGGAATTGCAGTATTGTCAGGTGATTTTTATCACTTGTTTTATGAGACAAGCAAAACAGGTTCTACAGTTCTTGCACATTATGCACCTGTAGCAATATTATTTGCTTTATATCCAGTAACAACTGCAATTTTGCAGGGGATAGATCGTCAAAAACTAATTATTTTAAATCTATTATTGGGTATACTTACCAAGCTATTATTGAACACACCGCTTATAAAAGCGTTTGAAACAGATGGTGCTATATTGGCAACAGCTTGTGGCTATTTAGTGGCAATAGGGTTGAATATGTTTGCGATTCGAAAAACATTGCATTATAAATCCACTATGGTGATTAGAAGAAGTATACTTATACTCATTGTTAATGCACTTATGTTAACAATAGTATTCGTTATCAAACTAGGCTTAGAGAACCTGTTTGTGATTGATAGTAAAATGGAAGCATTATTGGTCATCATGGTATGTGCTAGTATCGGAGCAGTTTTTTATGGCTACATAACTCTTCGTCTTGGCTTAGCACAAAAGTTATTTGGTGAGAAGATTACGCGCTTTACGAAAAAATTAGGTTTTAAGGAGAAATAAATGCGATTAGATAAATTTCTGTCTCACATGGGATACGGTACAAGAAGTGAAGTAAAGGTACTCATCAAGTCAAAGGCAATTGAAATAAACAATACCGTTGCTAAAAATGGGTCCACGCATGTCAATGAATTAGAGGATCAAGTTTCCGTTTATGGGGAAGTGGTGGAATATAGAGAGTTCATCTATTTAATGATGAACAAGCCACCCGGGGTTGTTTCTGCAACAGAAGATTCTAGAGACCAAACTGTAATTGACCTGCTAGACGATGATGTAAGACATTTTGAGCCGTATCCCGTCGGAAGACTAGATAAGGATACAGTTGGGCTGCTTCTCTTAACAAATGACGGTGCGCTTACACATCGGCTGTTATCTCCTAAAAAGGATGTTCCGAAAGTATATTATGCAAAAGTTGCAGGAAGAGTAACAGAATCAGACGTAGAGGCATTTAAAGAAGGAGTAATTTTAGATGATGGGTATCATACGAAGCCTGGGCATCTTCATATTTTGAAGAGTGATCAAATATCTGAAATTGAGCTGACTATCACCGAAGGAAAGTTCCATCAAGTGAAAAGGATGTTTCAGTCAGTAGACAAGGAAGTAATTTATTTAAAGAGACTTTCGATGGGGGCTTTAAAGCTAGATAATTCTCTAGAAGAAGGGTCTTACCGGGAGTTAACGACTGAGGAATTAATAAGTTTAGAACAAAAGAATGACCATGCATAAGCGTGGTCATTCTTTTTAATATAGTGAATCTAAGATGTCATTTTAACTCGTTTGTTCGTCGTGGTCCATTTGCCTCTTGTTGGACTAATGACTAGGTCATTAAACGCAAGTACATTCAAATCTCGTTGAATTGTTCGAGGAGTGATTCCAAATTCATCGACCAGATCTTGTGTTGTAACAGTTCCGTTGTCTCGGATGAACATATACATATCTTTGATTCGAGTGAGCATCCGATCAGTAGTAGGTTTCAAAAATAACCACTCCTTCATCTTGATATCTCGTGGCAAGACTAGCGGACGACTTGGGCGAAAAGCAACAGATGTATTGCAATTGACAGCCCCTTTACATTTTGGTAGTCAGAATTTTATTATCTGACAATTTAATTATAGTAGAATTACAAAGAAATTTCTATAAAAATAACTGATTATTTACAAAAAAAACATATGAAGTTCTTCTAAGGAAGTTAAAAGAACCCATTCATGACTGGATTTTCTAATGGATTTGTCTTAATTTAAAATTATAAAAATATTAACCTTAGTACCAGAATACATCTCTAAAATAATATTGATAATCTGATAGAACAATTGAATAGTATGTTGAAATCTTTGCGATATGAAAAGAAACAAAAATTATTTTTTACTTATATGAATAGCTTAAATATGCAGTTACCGCTCTAATAATATTATTTGATAGAGGTTTAAAAAAACCTTCTTTTTGCTGTGTGTTTGAACAAATTAAGTGTAAAATAAGAAATATGCAATATACATAGGAGGATATAATAAATGAACTGGTTAGACCTAGCAGAACAAAAAAAGCCTGAGATCATTAAAGAGTTACAGGCATTAATCCAAATCCCTAGCGTTTTAGACGAAAAGGAAGCTACAGAAGAAGCTCCTTTTGGTATAAAGCCACTTGAGGCGCTTCAACATATGTTAAATGAGGGTAACAAAGAAGGCTTTGTTACGAAAAATATAGACAATATGGCTGGTCACATTGAAATGGGTAGTGGAGAGGAACTAGTAGGAATTCTTTGTCATGTTGATGTAGTTCCGGAAGGACAGGGCTGGACTTACCCACCATTCGAAGGTGTTGTTGCTGATGATCGTATCTATGGTAGAGGAGCAATAGATGATAAAGGTCCAACTATTGCAGCATGGATGGCAATGAAACTAGTTAAGGAAGCTGGTATCGAGCTTTCAAAACGTGTGAGACTAATTATTGGTTCTGATGAAGAAAGCGGATTCCGATGTGTTGATCGCTATTTCGAAAAAGAGGAGATGCCTGACCTAGGCTTTGCTCCAGATGCAGACTTTCCAATTATTAATGCAGAAAAGGGGATTGCTAATTTAATCTTCTCTCAAACGGGTTCTTCCGAAACAGAAACAATTCAATTTTTCCAAGCCGGAAAGCGCACAAATATGGTGCCGGATGAAGCGTTTGCATTTATTTTTGGCGGAGCTCATTCTATTAAAGAAAAATTTAATGCTTTTGCAAGTGAACATGGTATTACTGGAGAGGTATTGCCAGAAGGGCCAGTCGTGAAAGTATTGGTTCGTGGAAAATCTGCTCATGCTATGGAGCCAGATCAAGGAGTGAATGCAGGGGTTTTTCTAGCTAAATTCCTATTAACATTATCTTTAACACCACATTCCAAAGCATTCTGTGAATTTCTTGTAATGGCTTTTGGTGACGAAAGCAGAGGTCGTGCATTGGGCTTAGACTATGCGGATGAAGTTTCTGGTGAAACTACATTAAATGCTGGGGTTATTCATTATGCACCTGCTCAAGGCTCATGCACACAAGTAAGCCTACGCTATTCTGTTAGCTACCCGTTTGAGGAAAAAGTAGGAGCTTGTAGAGAAAAGCTACAAAATAGTGGTGTTACATTAGATTTAGGCTCTAACTCTACACCACATTTTGTCGATAAAGAGGATGTACTGATTCAATCTCTTCAAAAGGTATACGAGCGTCAAACGGGAGAAAAAGCAGAACTATTATCTATTGGTGGAGGAACATACGCACGAGTACTGAAAAAAGGTGTAGCATTTGGAATGTTATTCCCTGGTAGACCAGATGTAGCACATCAAGTGGATGAATATGTAGATATTGAAGATTTAATAAAAGCAACGGCCATTTATGCAGATGCAATTGTAGAGCTTGCTGGGAAAAAATAAGGAGAGGATGATAGAACATGACTAAAATTTTATGGAATGATCAAATCGTAGAGGAAAAAGAGGTAAAAATCGGCTTTGAGGATCGTGGTTATCAATTCGGAGATGGAATTTATGAAGTGATTAAAATTTATAATGGTGATTTGTTTACAGCAACGGAGCATATCGATCGTCTTTACGCAAGTGCAGACAAAATTCAATTAGTCATGCCTTATACAAAAGATAAATTACATCAATTGATGCACGAACTAATTGAAACGAATGAGCTTCAAAATGGTCAAATTTATCTTCAAGTAACACGTGGAAATAGTCCTCGTATTCATAACTTTCCTAACCCAGCAGTTAGCTCTGTACTGACTGCTTATACAAAAGAAACGACTCGTCCTCTTGCTCAACTAGAAAGTGGCGTAAAGGCTTGTTTTGTAGAGGATATCCGTTGGTTGAGATGTGATATTAAGTCATTGAATCTACTTGGGAATGTACTTGCTAAACAAGAGGCTGTTACAAAAGATTGTTTTGAAGCAATTTTACATCGCGGAGAGACGGTGACAGAAGGATCATCGTCTAATATGTATGGAATAAAAGATGGTGTCTTGTATACACATCCAGTTAGCAACCTAATTTTAAATGGTATTACAAGAAAAGTTATATTAGATTGCTGTGAAGAAATTGGATTACCGATAGTGGAGAAAGCAATGACTAAAGAGGAAACATTGCAAATGGATGAATTTATCATGTCATCTACTAACGCTGAGGTTATGCCGATTATTTCGATTGATGATAAAGCTATCGGCGATGGAAAACCTGGAGAATTTACAAGAAAACTTCAGAAGGCTTTTGAACAAAAGATTCCCTCCACTCTACAAGTATGAACACACATTATTTCATAGGAATCAAAGTACCTGAGATGGTTGGAAGATCTCTCATAAAGGCAAGGGCGACAACAAATATGCATAGAACACATAAAACGTTGCCCCTTGCAGAGGATCTCCATATCACATTAGCATACTTGGCTGCTGTCGATGAAAATGTATTAAATGACTTAATAGCATCTTTGAATCAAATTAAGTGGGATGCCTTTTCTTTAACTACAGATGGACTAGCTCATTTTGGTAACGATGAAACTCCTAGAGTTGTATTCGTAGCCTTAGAAGAAAAAGATGAGTTAATGAAACTGCAGCAGGCAATTGTTCAAAAGGTTTTGAATTTTTTAGAGTTAAATATTTCTAAGGACTTCCATGCACATATAACACTGGCAAAAAAGTGGATGTCAAAAGAAAAATGTGTCTATGATTCATTTGATCTGGAAAAACAGTCTTTTGAAGTCCGTGATTTTATCATCTACAAAATAAATCCAGCGAGTACTCCACGTTACGAACATTTTGCAAGAATAAACGTGTGATAGGGAGGCAACGGAATGGCTCAGTTAGTCAAACTGCAAGATTATATATCCAGATATCAGATTGATTTAAAGCGCTATCCTACACAATTTGTTCGTTTGAAAAAACAACAATGGGAGCGTATTAACGCTTCTTGGGAAAACGGAGCTTTAGATACATCGTGGATTGAAAATGAGCAGGAGGAAGATATAGAGGTAGAGGAAAAGAAATCCTTTATCTCTAAACTATTTTCCCGAAATAAAGAAGAAACCTCTGCAGAATTACTGGAAGAGGAAAAAGAAGAGATTGGACATGATGTACCAGAAGAATCTACAACTCTCTTTTTTGAGCCTAATATTGTTTATAATCCAAATTCTAAAGAAGAGCTACGAAGAATGTATTTGGATCAATTATTCCATTTTCAATTAAAATGGGCTAGCTCTACCTTAATGGAAAAATCATATGTGGACCCCAAGTATATGAGAGATAGTTTGCTGAGGCAATTAACACTACAATTGCCTGATAATTATTTTCTGTTTTATTATCCGATTCTTAAATTGAAAAAAGCTCCTGTAGAACTAGATATCATTATTGTTTTACCTACAGAAATTATATGCTTAGTAGTTTTAGAGGGTAGAGATTCAGACGCTTTTATCGGTAGCGGGGATCGATTCTGGGTGAAAAAAAGTGGGAAAGCAGAGAGTAAAACATTAAGTCCGATGATTAGCTTAAATAGAATGGAATCTATTCTTTTACAAGTGTTTAAAAAGGAAGAGATTGACTTGCCGATAAGAAAGGTAGTCTTGTCTAGGAATGGGTATATCGATTATCCAGGTTCCACCTATCAGACTCAATTAGTGGATACAAGAAGTTTTTCTGCTTGGTTTCAATCCTTAAAATCATCTCCTTCACCTATGAAGCATATGCAGTTTAAGGCAGCGCAAGCATTACTTAATCTTGTTCAAACCACCTCCTACTCTCGAGCAGGCTGGGAGTTAGAGAGTGAGATAGAAAATGAATAATGTAGTGATAATTGTAAATGAGGTAGCAGGTCAGGGAAGAGCTAAAAAGCTATGGGAGTCATGGAAGGACCGGCTCCCGTTCTCCTTTACACTCTTTAAAACTGAATACAGTGGGCATGCAACTGCTATATCGAAGGAATATGCTGACGCTAGCCAAGAACCTCTTCTTATTATTGCAATAGGTGGAGATGGTACCATACACGAAATACTCTCAGGTTTGATAGGATACAATCATGTTCGAGTTGGAGTTGTTTCTGCAGGAAGTGGAAACGATTTTGGTCGAACTTTTTTTGTGTTTAAAACAATAGAACAATTAAATGAATATGTTTTGGAATTTCAATCATCAGAATATATGGACATGGGAACATTAAAAACCAATTCAGAGAAATTTCATTTTGTAAATAATGCGGGCTTTGGTTTTGACGCTCATGTTGTGTATGCAGCCAATAATTCTAGCTGGAAAAAGTGGTTAAATAGATTAGGCTTAGGTAAACTAGTATACATACTTTATCTAGTGAAGGAGTTATTTTGTTTTCAAAAATTTTCTTTTTCTTTACTAAATAAAGAAGATGAGATAAAGTTTGAGGATGTTTGGTTTATCACTGTATGTAATCAGCCTTATTTTGGAGGAGGTATGAAAATTTCTCCGTCCTCCTTACCGAACGATTCATTAATCGAACTAACCATAGTACACCATTTAAAAAGAACAAAGCTATTATTTATATTTGGCACTGTGTTTTTTGGAAAACATACTGCTTATAAAGAAATTAAACAAATTCAAGCAAAAGAGTTCACCATTCAAATGAACGATGAAGTATATGGGCATGTAGATGGAGAATTTTCCTGTATGACTACACCTGGTAGTACTTTTACGTTTAAGGTGGAGTCCGATGCTTGGAATTTAGCAAAACCACCAAGTAAAAGGAGTTAAAGTAATGAGATTAAGAAACAAACCATGGGCAGAGGATTTTATAAACGCTCATCCAGAAATAGTAATTCCAAATCCAGAAGAACAAAAAGGAAAATGGAATTCAGTGTTCAATAACGAGAATCCACTTCACATTGAAGTAGGTACAGGTAAAGGCCAATTTATCACAGGAATGGCAAAACAAAATCCTGATATCAATTATATAGGAATTGAGCTTTATGATAGTGTCATTGTATCTGCTTTAGAAAACGCATTAGAAGCACAGCCTTTACCAAATTTACGTTTGCTTAAGGTGAATGGTGCTGACTTAGCAAAATATTTTCAAAAAAATGATGTACACCGTGTGTATTTAAACTTCTCAGATCCATGGCCAAAAATTAGACATGCAAAGAGACGCTTAACTCACGAAGGGTTTTTAAAGCTGTATGAATCTATTTTAGTAGACAATGCAGAAGTTCATTTTAAAACAGATAATAGAGGGTTATTTGAGTATTCTTTAACAAGTATGTCGGCTTATGGGATGCTGTTGACTTATGTATCGCTTGATTTACATGCGAATATGCCAGAAGATAATATTATGACGGAATATGAGGAGAGATTCTCAGCAAAAGGTCAGCCGATTTATAGACTAGAGGCTAGGTTTTTGAGCAACAAGTAAAAGGTCAATACTATTCAAAGGGGATGAAAGTATGGATACGTATAAGTTTCAAGAGATGACATTAACATGGTTAAAGGGCGGTACGACACATATGGACGGGGGAGCCATGTTTGGAGTAGTGCCAAAGCCTTTATGGGAAAAAAAATATCCTGTTAACGAAAAAAATCAAATAGAGCTTCCTTCCGATCCAATTCTTATCCAATATCAAGGTAAAAACATTTTGCTAGAGGCGGGCATAGGATTTGGTAAGTTTTCAGAAAAGCAAATAAGAAACTATGGGATTACAGACGAATCGATGGTAGATGATAATCTTGTCGAGCTAGGTCTACTAGCTGAGGATATCGCTATCATTTTAATGACACATTTACATTTTGATCACGCTTGTGGATTAACTAAGTGGGTAAATGGAGAGTTAATTTCTAGTTTCCCGAATGCTACTATCTATGTTTCAGATGTAGAGTGGAATGAAATGAAGAATCCTAATATTCGATCTAGCAATACTTATTGGAAGGAAAACTGGGAACCAATTCAATCTCAGGTCACAACATTCAAGGATTCTATTACTATATTAGAAGATATTCAGATGGTTCACACAGGTGGGCATAGCGACGGGCACAGCATTGTACTATTAAGACAATCTGGCGAAACGATCATTCATATGGCAGATCTAATGCCAACGAATGCTCACCAAAATCCTTTATGGGTTTTAGCTTATGATGATTATCCAATGACTTCTGTGTTTGCTAAGCAAAAATGGGTGAATGAGGCATTACAAAACAATTATTGGTTTAGCTTTTATCATGATGCTTACCATCGAATGATTAAATGGTCTACAGATGGCAAGGAAATTATAGAGAAGCTAGAGAGAACGAGAAAATGATGTAAACAGTTATAAGTGTCTAAGGACATTTATAGCTGTTTTTTTGTTGTGTATTCACATAATTATAGAAGGTTATTGGTAAATTATAGAGAATTAATGAAGGATAAACTACTAAAGTTTGAGGTGAGTATAATCAGGACTTTTTTAAATATAGACGAACAGAACATGGAGATTTTATTTAAAGGAAGTGAAGGTACCCCGGTAATGATTGTTTCGGGTATGGGCTCCTCATTTGATGAGTGGTATGAAATAACCGAAACATTAAGTAAAACGAATCGTGTGATAATGTTTCATAGACCTGGGCTTGGTGAAAGTGAATTGCTAAAGGAATTACGAAATACAGAAACTGTCATAAATGAAATATCAGAGATTATTCGTCTCCTTGAAATAAATGAACCATTTATTTTTGTTGGGCATTCTTATGGAGGATTATGTGTCCAGCATTTTATGAAGAAGCATGAAGAGAAGGTGTTGGGAGTAGTATTGGTAGATTCCACATCTGTAAACTTTAAAGCTCTCGATCAATTGGATTTACCGGTGATCAATGAAGATTCCACGGATGAAGCTTGGTTAGAAAAATGCCTTTTTTATTCCTCTATGAATGAAGAAAGACTGCGGGTTCAACTAAAACCAACGCTGACAAAACAGCAACTACAATTTCCTATAGACATTCAAAAAAGACTACTAGAGTTTCAAGTAAAGCCAAATTTATATAAGGCAATGTATTTGGAGATAAGTCACTGGGAAAGAGATGCTGAAACAATAAAAAATTTAAATACTTCTCTCAATCTCCCTTTGATAGTCATTGGCAGAGATAAAGCTCATTGTATATCATTAGCAGTGGAAGAAGGATTGCCTGAAAAAGAAGCTGAACTTCTAGAAAATAAATGGGAGGAGCTTATTGAGGGGCAAGCTTATATAACAAAAAATAGTAGGTTAATCTTTGCAAAAGGCTCCAGTCACTCGATTCATTTAGATCGGCCAGATATCATTCTAGAAGCTATAAGAATACTAAAAGGAATGGAGCTAGAAGAAAAGAATGGACATATTAAATAAGGATGTGAACGTGATCTTCTTTGACGCGGGCGGGGTTCTTTTTGACACCTTAGTAAAAGGGGAGCAACGAGTCACTAATTTGATGATGCAACGAGGATTCACACTTCCTTGCTACCGTTTCCACAACACTTCACTTATTTCCCGCAACAGTAAGCCAATTTTCCGCAACACTTAGAGACTTTTGCGCAACACTACGCAAGTTTTGCGCAACATTTCAGGCGTTCCCGAAACACTCCGCAAGTTTTGCGCAACATTTCAGGCGGTTTCTGCAACACTCCACTAAAAAAGAAAAAAGGTGAGCTTTTAACTCACCTTTGCTTTATTTTTTGTTATTCGATTCTTTAGTAATATGTTTCGTTACCTTGTTTTTCGAGACTTCAGCAAAGTCAATTCCCATTTCTGTATCTGGGTTTACGGTAGGATTTTTGTATAATTCTTGGCTGTTGTGCGTTCGCTCGTTCATGGTTTTTTTACTGTTCTTGCTACTCATGGAATATCACCTCCTACAGATAATTTACACTTAAGAGGTGGATTTATGCTCCATGACTGAAAGCAACATCATTGTATTATACTCTTGTAAGGTCTACGACAGTTCCAGACTTCGAATCAGCAGCAAACTCAAATTGTTCAAGCTCTCCATTTTTAACTCTTGATATTCCGCCTTTATATACTTCCAAACGGATTGCTTCTTTTTGGAAAGGTTCTGGACTCATATAAATCCATGAGCCATCGATTGGTCCCTCTTCTTTAAAAGAGTTCTTTATATTATTAAGCACTAGATCTGCTGGTTTGTTTGGATTTATTTTATTTGCAGCCTGACTTGCAACAATACCTAAAACGACTCCAGTACCTAATCCCATCATATAGTCTCTTAATTTCATTCCAATTCCTCCCTCTTGTTTATTTTAGTTTATCACATAACTCGATTTCGTAAAATTTTTCGATTGTCGAAATTTATTAGTAGTAAACAATTCAAACTTTTATTACAATAGATAGGAAATGTATTTAAAAAGGCAAAATTAACTTTTCTATGCTTTAGGAGGCATCTACTGAGATGAATGAAGAAACACGCGGGTTGTTTAAAACATTAACCGAGTTACCTGGGGCTCCAGGAAATGAGCATGCTGTTCGAGCATTTATGCGAACCGAGTTAACTAAATATGCAGACGAAATAGTACAAGACAATTTAGGTGGAATTTTCGGATTGAAAAAGGGCGATGAAAATGGTCCTAAAATATTAGTTGCTGGGCATATGGACGAGGTCGGATTTATGGTTTCTGGCATCACGGATAATGGAATGCTACGTTTCCAGCCACTAGGTGGATGGTGGAACCAAGTTCTACTCGCTCAACGTGTAGAAATTGTTACAGGTTACAAAACAATTCCAGGTGTAATCGGATCTATTCCTCCTCATTTGTTGAGTGATGAGGTTCGTAATAAACCAATGGATATTAAAAATATGTTAATCGATGTTGGTGCTGATGATAAAGAGGATGTACTTAGAATGGGTATTAAACCTGGCGATCAAATTGTCCCTGTTTGTCCGTTTACTCCAATGGCAAATGATAAAAAAATTATGGCTAAGGCTTGGGACAACCGTTATGGTTGTGGGCTTGCGATTGAATTATTAAAAGAAGTTCAAAATGAACAGTTACCAAATATGTTGTACTCTGGAGCAAATGTTATGGAAGAGGTAGGTCTTCGCGGGGCACAAGCCTCCACTAATATGATCAAGCCTGATTTGTTCTTCGCTTTAGATGCTAGCCCCGCAAATGATGCTTCTGGCAATAAAAATGAGTTTGGTCAATTGGGGAAAGGTACTCTACTACGTATATTTGACCGCTCCATGATCACTCATCGAGGGATGAGAGAATTTGTATTAGATACTGCTGAGACTAATAATATTCCATATCAATATTTTATCTCACAAGGTGGAACAGATGCAGGAAGAGTTCATACTTCGTTAGAAGGTGTACCTAGTACAGTAGTTGGTATATGTTCACGTTATATTCATACCTCTTCGTCTATTATTCATACAGATGATTACGCAGCAGCGAAGGAATTAATTGTGAAGCTTGTAAAGGCATGCGATCGTTCAACACTTGAGACTATTAAAGCAAACGTCTAAAAAGGATGCCCAGAGTGGCATCTTTTTTTAAAATTAAAGATATAAATTATACATATTCAATACATATTGCTTGGAATAATAGATAGCAACAGACAGTCCAAAAATCATATCTTTTTCAGCCGATGAAATTGAACTGTCTTATTGTTTTCATTGGCTTGTTTCAAAGAAGGAGATTAAACGATGCATAAAATACTAATTGGAACTAATAATAGAGCTAAAACAAAGGCAGTTGAAGTGGTAGCTGGCAAATTTTATCCTGATGCTATTTTTGTAAATCAGGAGGTTTCCTCACAAGTGTCGAATCAGCCGATGAGCAACGAGGAAACTAGGCAGGGAGCAATTAACCGAGCAAAACGATTAATGCAAGACTTTGATGGTACCTTTGGCATCGGCTTAGAAGGCGGTGTACAGGAAATTTCTGATACTATGTATGTTTGTAACTGGGGTGCTCTTGCAACCAAAACAGGAGAAGTGTTTACTGCTACCGGAGCAGGTGTAGCCTTACCAAAGGAAATAGCAGATAGTTTAAAAGAGGGTGCGGAACTTGGACCCATAATGGACGTCTATACTAACAAGAAAGGTATACGTCATCACGAAGGAGCAATAGGAGTATTTACAAACGGTTTTGTAAAACGAAGTGATATGTT
The DNA here is from genome assembly GCF_014836595.1 of Psychrobacillus faecigallinarum. GTDB lineage: Bacteria > Bacillota > Bacilli > Bacillales_A > Planococcaceae > Psychrobacillus > Psychrobacillus faecigallinarum. The sequence goes on from NZ_JACSQO010000002.1 coordinate 61,465, forward strand.
CGAGCATATTATGTTATTGCTCATTGGTCAGTATGAACTTTCTTTAAAGACTCAAAATGCGAAATTAGATTTACAGGAATGAAAAACCAACTAGCTTAATAAGATATACTAGTTGCAAGTAAATAAAATCATAGTTAAAATATATAGCAGTTATGCATTGAATGGAGGAAAGAATTTGACGAGAATTTGGATGCGGGTTATTCTCGCGTCGCTAGCTGTCATTTTAATAGCAGGGTGCGCATCTATAGATGAACAAGCTGTAGACGGCCTTGAACAAGCTGAAAAAGCCTTTCAAGGGGATGCTGAAGATCCTAACGAAGAAATTAACAGTATAAAACTTTTCTTACCAAGTGGATATTCTATTGAAGATGATTCCGATGAAACTAATATTCTTCTCAACAAAGGGAAAAATTCTTTTATTTTATTTATCAATCCCAATGAATCATCTTCGAGTAAATTATACTATGATTTAATGATGGCAAATAAAAATGTGAAAATCATTAAGGAAGCAACCTTTGAAAAAGATGATCGGTTTGGTTTTGTTGCCATTTTAGAAAATAGCGAAGAAAGATATGAGTTAATAACCAGTATTGGCGGTATCAAATTAACAACTATTACTAAAGAGAAAGATGTTGCTAATAATCTTGAACAGATGATGATGATAGTCAGATCTATTCAAACGAAATAGGGGGAATTCACGTGGAAAACTTACAATCCATTGATCAATTCGAACAATTAAAGAATACTGGGAAGGTTGTATTTAAATTTACAGCCGATTGGTGTCCAGATTGTCATTTTATCGACCCGTTTATGGGAGAGGTGGAAGAGCAGTTTTCTGAATTCCAATTTATCTCCGTAGATAGAGATAAGTTTATAGATTTATGTGTTGAGTTAAACATTTTAGGTATTCCGAGTTTTGTCGCTTTTGAAAATGGAAACGAGATAGGTCGTTTCGTAAGTAAAGATCGTAAAACAAGAGAAGAAATTGAATTATTTCTTCAATCTATCTAAGAGACTAAACGGTTCACAAATTGTGAGCCGTTTTTATTTGGGATTCCATACATAATATTTGTTTTTAACTGCTATATAGCGATAGAATTCACATAGGCAAGTCTTTTGTGAATAAGAAAGGAAGGGATACTTTGAAAGCACTTGAATTGATAAGATTATTTAAAACTAAAATGACAGAAGAAATATATATGTATGATTACAATCGTGAAACGAATAAGCTTCGTTTAACCCATAAGCAACTAGGAAAAGGTATGGATATTTCGATTCCTCCTATATTAGCGAAATATGAAACAAAAAAAGAGGAAGCAATTAACGAGGTAGTATACACAATACAAGAGACATTTTCAGCTATGGAGAAGGAAATGGCAGGAGAAATTGATCCAACGTTAGCGGTTTATCCTGTAATTCGTTCTACTTCCTTTCCTCTTAAATCTAACGAGGGAAACCGATTTGTTACGAAAGACCATACTGCTGAAACTAGAGTTTACTATGCTTTAGATTTAGGAAATACTTATCGTTTGCTAGATGAGAAGATGTTAGCGAGCTGGAATGTGCGGGAAACTGAGATAAGGGAGAGAGCTCTATTCCAGGTTAGAAATCTAAAAACAAATTATAAAACGGATGAAGTTGCTGGCAATATCTTTTACTTTTTTAACAATAATGACGGATATGATGCAAGCAGAATCTTAAACGAATCTCTATTAAAAGAAATGAAAAAACAGATTTCTGGAGATATGACTGTTTCTGTACCCCATCAAGATGTTATGATTATTGGTGATATAAGAAATGAGACAGGTTACGATGTTCTTGCTCAAATGACTATGCATTTCTTTACAGTAGGGACAGTGCCAATTACCTCATTATCTTTTATATATGACAAAGGAGATTTAGAGCCAATCTTTATCCTGGCTAAAAATCGAGTAACAAAGGAGAACGAAGACAAATGAATATATTTTACAATGCAGCCGGTATAGGTGACGTGTTATTAGTCCAATTAACACCAGAAAAAACAGAAAAAGTTATAACTGAAACTAAAGGCGATGTAACGCTTGTTAAGGATCAGCAATCAGCTGAGATTCTTGCAATCAATATATTTGGATTTAGTAAATATGCACAACTAGAAGCAAACGGACAAGTTACTTTAAATGAGGAGCTTGTGACAAAAATTCAAGCAGTATTAAATTCAAATGAAGTAGATTACCAATTAGAGGTGGACCTGTCTCCTAAATTCGTAGTTGGTTATGTGGAATCTTTAGAGCAGCATCCAAATGCGGACAAGTTAAAGGTGTGCCAAGTAAACGTAGGAACTGAAACCTTACAAATTGTTTGTGGCGCTCCAAACGTGGACGCTGGCCAAAAGGTAGTGGTAGCTAAAGTCGGAGCTGTTATGCCTTCTGGAATGGTTATTAAAGATGCAGAACTTCGAGGAATTGCTTCAAGTGGAATGCTTTGCTCTGCCAGAGAGCTTGCTTTACCAAATGCTCCTGAGGTGAAAGGTATTCTTGTTTTGGAAGATAACAATGAAATAGGAAGTGCCTTTGTTTCATAAAAGTATGAAGAAGTTCTTAAAGCATGCCTAATAGGTGTGCTTTTTTTCTACTATCTTTTAATTTTTAACAGACGTATACCGTAATTATTGGTAAAATAGATGGTATCGAGTAGAAAGAGTGATGTAAATGAACTGGTTTAAAAAATTATTTTCAAATAATGAGGAAGAAAATATAGAAGAATTTGAAGCTGAGGAGTTATCTCCAAAAGAAACGAAAACTCCTTTCCGCTTTCCATTAATATCGGATAATGAAAAAAACGAATTCCTGTATGGAGTAAAGGAAGAAAAAATAATTAACGAGCCGATTGTAAATGAGAAAAAAGTATATGAAGCTCCTCCTATCTATGAAGGCTGGCAACAAAGAAAAATACAGCCAGTAGTCAAAAAAGTGGAAAAAGAAATAGTTGAAGAAGCAGCTATCGTAAAGAAAAAGAGACCCTTCACTCCAACTCAAGTTCCTTCTCCAGTATATGGCTATAATAAGCCAAAGGAAAAATATGGGACAACCCACAAGGAACCAATTATAGAGAGAGAGCCTATTATAAGTAAAGAAAAAATTGTGAGTCCTTTCCCCATGCCACAGGAGGTAAAGGCAGAGCAATCAGTGGAAATCAAAGAAAATGCCATAGAGGATCCAGTACTTGTAGTAAGTGAAAAAACATCGGAGGTTCTCGATAAAGCTCCAAATATCAATACTTCTTTAGAGGAATCGCCAAACGAGATAGTAGAAGTAAAACAAGAATTGGAACAAATTTCTAAGGTGGAAAAGCCGAAATTAGAGCATGTTGAAGTAAAAGAGGAATCACAAGTAGCAGAACCGCTTGAAGTAGTAGAGGAAACAGTTGTAAATAATCTTGAAGTTAAAGAAGAGCAACCAATGGTAACTGAGCTCCTTAAAGTAGAAGAACAGCCATTAGTCGAGCAATTTGAAAGAAAAGAAGAACATGAAGTCGAAGAAGAAGCAGTAGTTAATGCTCTTGAAGTAAACGAAGAGCAACAAACGGTAACAGAGCTACTTGAAACCAAAGAAACACCGCTAGTCGAACAACTTGAAAGAAAAGAAGAACAGCAAGTAGTAGAATCGCTTGAAGTCAAAGGGGAATCAGTAGGAGAACCGATTAAGACGCCTGAAGCAACTCGAACAGAGAAAATCAGACCCTTTAACGTTTTAATGCTAAAGTCAGATAAGGATAAGTTGAATAAACTAGGAAATAAAATAATACCTAACCAACAGAGCTTTTCATCCATGCCGCCTGTTTCTGTAGCTGAGCCGACACAAGCCCGACATAAAGAAGAAGTAAGGGTGGAAGAAAACTCTGTAACAGAACCAATTGAGGAAATGCAGGAAGAATACACTTCTAGCTATCAAAAACCTTCCTTTAGTTATCTTTTACCTCCAGAGATGAAGGATGAGGATAAGGAGTGGATGGAGGATCAAGCTGCCACTTTAGTGGAAGCCCTTTCGTATTTTCAAGTGAGCGGGGAAATTGTTCAAATGTTTCAAGGACCAGCAGTTACTCAATTTGAAATTACAGTAGGACATGGTACGAAGGTAAGTAAAATTCGCAACCTAGCAGATGATCTTAAGCTTGCTCTAGCAGCGAAGGACATTCGTATACAAGCTCCTATACCAGGAAAAAGCTCAATAGGTATTGAAATTCCTAATAGAAAATCACGTGCTGTACGTATATCGGAGGTTCTTAACACGAATGTATTTATTGAATCTGACTCTCCTTTAGAAGCAGCCCTTGGTTTAGATTTAACTGGTAAACCTGTGACAATCGATTTGAGAAAGATGCCACATGGGCTAATTGCAGGAGCAACAGGCTCGGGGAAATCTGTGTTTATCAATTCTTTGCTTGTTAGTCTGTTATATAAGGCAACTCCAGATGAATTGAAATTATTGTTAATCGATCCTAAGATGGTGGAGCTTGCTCCTTTTAACCATATTCCTCATTTAGTAAGTCCAGTAATCACAGATGTGAAAGCTGCAACAGCAGCTCTCAAATGGGCAGTTGAAGAAATGGAACGTCGTTATCAATTGTTTGCTCATATCGGAGTGCGTGATATTAGCAGATATAACACATTGGCCACGGAAAAAAGACAGTTTGCTCAAAAACTACCTTACCTTGTTATTGTAATTGATGAGTTAGCTGACTTAATGATGATGGCTCCAACCGAGGTGGAGGATGCTATTTGTCGTATTGCACAAAAAGCAAGAGCTTGTGGAATACATCTTGTTTTAGCAACACAACGTCCTTCTGTTGATGTAATTACAGGCCTCATAAAGGCAAATATTCCTACACGAATTGCTTTTTCTGTATCATCCCAAATAGATTCACGGACTATTTTAGACCAGCAAGGTGCTGAGAGATTGCTTGGTCGCGGAGATATGCTTTATCAAGGCAATGGTATGTCGAGTCCAGTAAGGATTCAGGGTACTTATGTGACAGACGATGAAATAGAAAGTGTTATTGACTTTGCAAGAAGCCAAGGAACCCCCAATTATATGTTTGAACAGGATGAGCTAATACAAAAAACAGAGACAGCCTCCGAACAAGACGAATTATTTGAGGAAGCTTGTCGATTTGTAGTTGAACAGGGCAGTGCATCCACATCATTATTGCAACGGAAATTCCACTTAGGATATAATCGGGCAGCTAGGCTGATTGATGCTATGTATGAGAGTGGTTATATTTCTGATCAACGAGGAAGTAAGGCTAGAGAAGTGTTATTGACAAATGATAGCATTGACCAAATTTTTAGTTAAATATATTTATTAATATAACGTACTAAAAAGTGATATAATGGGGAATACGTCTAATAGGCGAACGCATAATCAATGTATATAAGTGGGACTAATCCCAGGAGGTTTACAATGTATGACAAAGTATCATTTTACAGGGATTAAGGGGTCGGGTATGAGCCCGTTAGCTCAAATCCTTCATGATGAAGGTCATGAAGTTCAAGGATCCGATATTGAAAAATATTTTTTTACAGAAAAACCATTACATGATCGCCAGATAAATGTTCTATTGTTCGATGAAGATAATGTAAAAGAAGGAATGACAGTGATTGCAGGAAATGCATTTCCTGACACTCATCCTGAAATAGTGAAGGCTAAGGAACTAGGGTTGGAAGTTATTCGTTATCATAAGTTTTTAGGTGATTATATGAACCAGTTTACTTCAATTGCAGTAACTGGAGCTCATGGGAAAACGTCAACTACAGGTCTACTCGCTCACGTTTTAAGCGGTTATAACGCTACTTCTTATCTAATTGGTGATGGCACTGGTAAAGGGGTTAACAACGCCTCTAATTTCGTTTTTGAAGCATGTGAATATCGCAGACACTTTTTGGCATATAGTCCAGATTATGCGATTATGACTAATATCGATTTTGACCATCCAGATTATTTTACAGATATTGAGGATGTATTTAACGCGTTTCAGGAAATGGCGATGCAAGTTAAAAAGGGCATTATAGCTTGTGGAGATGACTCTCATCTTCAACGCATTAAAGCGTCTGTGCCTGTTGTCTATTATGGTTTCGGGGAGCATAATGATTTTGCTGCTCGTAATATAGAAAAGACAACAGAGGGGACTTCCTTTGACGTATTTGTAAGAAATGAGTTTTATCATCGGTTTACGATACCAATGTACGGTGATCATGTCATTTTGAATTCTTTATCGGTTATATCTTTATGTCATTATGAGGGTGTGCCTGTAGAGGTTATCCAGGATGGTTTAGAATCCTTTGAGGGTGTTAAAAGACGTTTTACGGAAACAGTTATAGGAGATCGTGTAATTATTGATGATTACGCTCATCACCCGACAGAAATTGCTGTAACAATTGAAGGCGCACGTCAAAAGTATCCAGATAGAAAGCTTGTAGTGATATTCCAACCACACACATTTACTAGAACTCAAAAGTTCTTAAATGAGTTTAAAGAAAGCCTTAGCTTAGCTGACGAAGTGTACTTATGCGACATATTTGGATCAGCTAGAGAAAACGCAGGCTCTTTAACTATCGAAACACTAGGTGATCTTATAGAGGGCAGTCATATCCTTCAAGAGGAGTCGGTGGAACAATTATTAACTCATGAAAATGCTGTGTTTATGTTTATGGGTGCAGGAGATGTCCAAAAATATCAAAAGGCATTTGAAAAAAAACTAAATAATTAATAAAAATGCTTAATCTCTTATGTAGATTAAGCATTTTTTAGAGGAGTTTTCAAAAAAAAGTAGTATAGTATATAGAGTAAGAAGTTTAGTTTGGTTCAATTAGGGTAAAAATACTACATAACAAAAATGATGGGGAGTGTCCAAATGGAAAATCTATTATACATAGCTGCAATTGTAGCGGCCATAGCATTTCTAATATTATGTATAAGCTTGGCGGTAACTTTGTCTTCCGTTAAAAAGACCTTGAACAATGTGGCAGATACATTAGATGGGTTAGAGGCTCATTTACAAAACGTAACAAAAGAAACTGCTGAACTTTTGCATAAAACAAACGAACTGGCAGTGGATATTCAAGATAAATCCGAGAAGCTTAATACGGTTGTAGAAGCAGTGAAAAATGTTGGAACATCGGTGAATGGATTCAATAACTCAATACAACGCCTGTCAACTTCTGTCACTTCAGAAGTGGAAAAAAATGAAGATAAAATTGCACAGGTTGTTCAGTGGAGCAGCATTTTCCTTGGCATACGTGACAAGTGGAAAGAACGTAAAGCAATGGAACAAGCTGGCTTTTATACATTTGAAAAAGACAATATAAAATAAGCTAACTGGAGGAATTGAAATGACTAATTACGAATCAAACAAACCAAATTACAATGATGCAAAATTTGACCACGAGTACTATGCAAACCAATCATCATATGATCGACAAGGGCAGCCTAGCTATCCACCAATGCCTTCTTATAAGGAAAGCCGCCACAATATCTATAAGGATGAAGAAGTAAACGGTAAGGACTTCATCATGGGAGTAATTATCGGTGGTATCATAGGTGCTACGACAGCACTATTATTAGCCCCAAAAACAGGGACAGAGCTTCGTGACTCCTTAACATCTCAAGCAGGCCAGCTGAAAGAAAAAACAATCGACCTTTCTTCAACTGCTAAAGAAAAAACAACTCAAATTTCTAAACAGCTGCAAGAGCAATCTGGTCAGCTAGTAGACAAAGTGAAAAACATTAAAGGTTCACCTGCTTCACCATTAGATGATGGTACTGCTTCATCTGAAGGAGAAGAACCAATGGATTTCATGGAGACTATTTCTCAAACGACAGAAGAGTTAACAGAAGAAGAGGAAAATGCTACTGCAGTTGCTGAAGCTATTAAAGAAGCGATTACAGAAGAAAACGATTCTAATTCAAACTCAAACTCTAAAAAGACTACCACTACAAAAAAATAAAAAAGAACAAGCAGAGATGCTTGTTCTCAAACTGTAGAAAAAGTACCCCCGGAGTTCTTCTCTAGGGGTACTTTTTATTTAAGTTCAAATTACCACCCTGAATTTTATGGTGAGTCGTCTATGTTTTCAACTCACATTAGGCAGTTTGCCAAGTCCAAGTGGCATGATTACTTTTAAAAGATGTCTTAGAAGATTTAAAAACTCCACACATTTAAAAAGTTAACATTGGTCGATTGGAATGGAAGGCGCGAAGATTCCTACCGGAACAGCACGAGCCGAAGCACGCGGACTGAGCGACGCCTGAAATGGAAATCGACGATTTCTTACTATAGTACCGTTAATAAAAAAAGACTATAAGACAATTCCAATATCTTTGGGTTTGTCTACAGTCTGATAGAACAAGCAGAGATGCTTGTTCTTTTTTATTTTTCTACCCTACTCGAATTTCCAGTTGGTCTCCTCCGAAAATTTCTTCATCAAATCGGGAAGGTTGACCATTTCTCAAAATTTGAAAAGAGGTGGCATTCTCTGGAAGAGTCCACTCTGTGAAGCGAAACACATCTTGAAAAATCCAGGAGGAGTCATTTGCTTCTTCCCATACAATCTTGGCATTGTTTGGTATGACATCACTTCCTTGAAGAGTCAATTCTCCCATAGAAACTATAGCAAGCTCTTTAAAAAGTTCAACTTTTTCACTTTGAAAGGTGACTACTGTTCTAATAGATAATTTTTTGTTTAATATCTCAGCCAATTTTTCCAACGTAGGGTACTCTAAAGTATTGATTACTATTACGTCATTATCTTGAATGGAACTCTGTAATTTGCCTTTCATCCCGTTGATGAGTAGGTTAGGAGAAAGAACGGGCATATAGTGGTTTTTATCGTTAATGGTAACTGTGTAAGGGTTTAGCTTCTCTATATAGCTTTCCTTGTTGATGATATGTAGGAACTGTTCTACTGTCTGAACTGTTTCCACAGTAACCTTGTCTCTTTCCTTTAAAGGAGTGTCTATTGTAGAAGAAGCACCGTTGATATAAATCTTTGGTTCTACAATATACATAACTCCTTGGAAGGTGACTGTTTGAACAGATGCCTCATCCAACAAGTCTCGAACAGTAGCTACTCCTGGGTTTCCATCTTTTCCTTCTAGAAGCTCAATTGTATCTTTATTTTTTATGATGGTTTTCGTATTAGCCTCCATTCCATTTACCATTATCAAAGCCGCTTGACCATGTTCTCCAGGGATATGAAGAGTTTGATTATTAAGTTGGATAGATAGAGCAGCACCAGGTTTCCCGTATAATTTTCGGGTTGATATATTCGCAGCTAATAACGCATCACCAACTGTCATTTCCTTAAGTTCAAATAAACGAACAACCTGCCCATTCACCTTTACAGACATATACTGAATAGGAGACTTTTTCGCTGCAATTGCAATACCAATCGGTGTGACAAGCTCCGGTGTGATTGGAATATGTTCTTCCTTTGTTAAATCTTGTATTGCATCGATACCTCTAACAGCAACTCTATTAGCTGGCAAATTTAATGCTTGTTCTAAAGAGGTGGTGATGGTAGGTGTTAGGCTACCACCTCCTACAAGCATGACAGCTTTAGGAGAGCGATTATTATTTAAACGTAGTATCTCTTTTGAAATTTCAGTTGCTAGTTCTGTAATTGTTGGTTTTAGAGCTTCTATAACTTCTTCCTTTGGTATGTCCTGTTCAAAACCAAGGATATCCTGCACTTGAATGTAATCATTAGTATTGATTGCTCTCTTTGCTTTTTCAGCAAGAGGAAAGTCCAATAAATAATGATCGCTTAATGCTTCGGTAATTTCATCTCCCGCATATGGAACCATACCATAGGCGACTACTGTACCAAAGTCAGTGATTGCTATATCTGATGTTCCTGCTCCAATATCAACGAGGGCAACATTTAAACGACGCATTGATGTGGGAATCAATACATTAATAGCTGCGATTGGCTCTAATGTAAGAGCCTCCATTTCTAAATTAGCTCGCTTTAAAGCAGAAATCAGAGATTCAACTACAACTCGCGGAAGAAAGGTAGCTATTACTTCTATTGAGGCTTCCTCACCTTGTTGGTCAACCAAGCTCCCAATTTCTTCTCCATCCAATTTGTAGTATAAAACACTATATCCAACACAATAATAGTGACTAGACTGATTTCCATTGTCGGGCTGAACAAGAGCATTTTGAGCCTGTTGAACTGCTGAAAGCTCTAGTCTACTAACGTCTTCCTCGGAAAAAATCGGTCTATTTTTTATATTCATTTTTATCTCGGCTTGCTCAGTTTTTAAAGCTCTTCCTGCTGCAGCAACGCTTACTTTTTCTAAAGGACCATGCTTAGCTTCTAGTTTTTCCTTTATCAATTGTATTACCTCTGCTACTTTGAGCACGTTATGTATTTGACCATCCATCATTGCTCGATCCTTATGTTCTTCCACAAGTATGTCAACTACATGAAACGTTTCATTTCGTTGTTCTAGAATTATTCCTACGACAGATCGTGTACCGATATCTAATGCAAATAGGGTAGATGACAAGTTCTCACTTCCTTTTTAATATGAGACACTTTAGCGAGTTGAATCGCTAAAATAAAAAGCGTGACATTTCTCAAATGATTGATTATAATATGAATTATATCCTAAAATGTATCATAATTTTCAGGCGATAGAAAGAGTCGTAGCTGAGACGAAAGGAGAAATATCTATGAATCAAGTGGATTTAGAGGCTTTACGAAGCCGTGTAGACGAGATTAATGTAGAAATTCTACGTTTAATCAATGAAAGATCGGAAGTAGTGCAAGAGATAGGTAGAGTTAAAGAAAAGCAAGGTGTAAATAGATATGATCCTCTTCGTGAAAGACATATGCTAGATCATCTTAAAGAAAACAATGACGGTCCAATGCCACAATCAACTGTGGAGCATATATTTAAAGAAATCTTTAAAACAGCTCTAGAATTACAAGTGGATGACCAGAAAAAAGCACTTCTCGTTTCTCGCAAAAAGAAATCAGAAGATACAATTGTAACAATTAATGGAGAACAAATTGGTACAGGAACGCCATCGTTTGTATTTGGCCCTTGTGCTGTTGAATCATATACGCAGGTTGCAGAAGTTGCTGCTGCGATTCAATCTAAAGGATTAAAGTTAATTCGCGGAGGAGCATACAAACCACGTACGTCTCCTTATGATTTCCAAGGACTTGGCTTAGAAGGATTGAAAATTTTAAAACAAATTTCTCAAGAATTCGGTTTAGCGGTTGTTTCGGAGATCGTAACACCTAGTCACTTAGAGGAAGCACTTGACTATGTAGATGTTGTACAGGTCGGTGCCCGAAATATGCAAAACTTTGAACTATTGAAAGCAGTAGGTCAAATAAATAAACCTATCCTATTAAAACGTGGGATTGCAGCTACTTTAGATGAATTTATCCATGCTGCTGAATATATTATCTCTCAAGGTAATGACCAAATCATTTTATGTGAGCGTGGTATCCGCACATATGAAAGAGCTACAAGAAACACTTTAGATATTTCGGCAGTGCCTATTTTAAAACAAGAGACTCACTTGCCTGTATTTGTTGATGTGACGCATTCAACTGGTCGTCGTGATATTTTACTACCTGCTGCTAAGGCTGCAATTGCTATTGGAGCTGACGGAGTAATGGCAGAGGTTCACCCAGATCCTGCAGTGGCATTGTCTGATGCTGCTCAGCAAATGAACTTAAAGCAATTTGATGAGTTCTATGATTCCATTCAAAAATTCATGAAAAATCATGAAGTTCACGCATAAAATATAGTATTGTCACAAAACCGACTCTAAATAAGAGTCGGTTTTATTATTTAATTGAAAGTTGTTGAGGATATAAAGTATTATTTTAATATATACTGTAAATTAGATAAGAAAAGGAGGGTATGCAATGACTATCACTATTTATGATGTAGCAAGAGAAGCTAATGTATCTATGGCTACTGTGTCACGTGTAGTTAATGGCAATCAAAACGTAAAACCAGCAACTCGCCAAAAGGTGTTGGCCGTGATCGAACGACTAGATTACCGTCCTAATGCTGTGGCAAGAGGTTTAGCAAGTAAAAAGACAAAAACCGTAGGGGTTATTATCCCGGACATATCAAATGTTTTTTATGCGGAATTAGTTCGCGGTATTGAAGATATTGCAACTATGTATCGCTATAATATTATTTTAACGAATTCCGATCAACAGGAAGAAAAAGAAGTTCAGTTATTGTCGACCCTCTTAAGTAAACAAGTAGATGGTATAGTCATGATGAGTGACTATGTTTCAGAGGAAATGTTACATGAGATGAACCGGGCAAATGCACCGGTTGTTTTAGCAGGAACAGTGGAGCATTCTAATTCGTTCCCTTCTGTGAATATTGAATATCGTGAGGCTGCTATTGATGCAGTGAATCGACTTATTCAAAACGGTCACAAGCGAATCGCCTTTATATCAGGTTCCATTTCATCTCCGATTAATCGTGACTTTAAGCTTGCGGGCTATGAGGAAGCGTTGGAAAATGCGGATATCGAAGTGGATGAGGATTTAATAGTAGGCGTCGATAATACATACGACGACGGTTTAGCGGCATGGGAACAGCTTTGTAAACTGGACAATCCACCAACTGCATTTTTTGCAGGAAGTGATGAAATAGCAATCGGACTTATTCACGGAGCACAGGATAGTGGCTTAAATGTCCCTAATGATATTGAAATTATAAGCTTTGAGAATTCCAAACTTGCTCGAATGGTACGACCGCAATTAACTAGCGTAGTGCTTCCTTTATATGATATTGGAGCGGTTTCCATGAGATTGCTGACTAAGTTTATGAATAAAGAAAAGATTGAGGAACAAAATGTAGTTCTTCCTTATCGTATTGAGGAAAGAAATACAGTTAAATAACATTGTTGAGGGAGAGTCATGATGCATTCATGACTCTTCTTTTTTATGGAGAGAACCATTTGCATATTAGTACCTATCCATTTAATCACATAATTGCTATTTTATAAGATACGGGAGAATGAACAAAGAATAGTCGATTTCAGCTTTATGCGGACGCTTTCCGTGGGGGAATGATAAGCCATCACCGTCGCTTACGCGTCTCATCTGTCGCACTGATCCCATTGGAGTCGCCGTATGCTGCTCCAATCATAAGTTGTGTGGAAGTTAGATTGCCGGATGGATAAAACAAAATCAACTATTAAAGTTAAATTCAATTTATATAAAAAGTAGGATCAATAGATGGCAAACTTCCGCTTTCGACTGACGGTTTTCGTGGGGGGAACGATATTTGAACGACTACTCTGTAACATTGCTTAATTAAACCAGCTCATAATCTCGATGATCTACTTTACAATTTCGTTGATTCAGTGAGAAAATATTTTGCTTAAACTAACAATGCTGTTTAGTTTAAAAAAGCAGGTATTACTAAACGGATGTCGAAGGTGTTAATTAAAGGAATTATTCTATTAGAGAAAGAGGTATTAAAAGTGAGAAAAACTAAAGATAAAAATGAATTATTGGAATGGGTAAAAGCAATAGGCATTGCTATCTTATTTGCCTGGGGAGTTCGAGTATTTATATTAACACCTATTGTCGTTGATGGTGCTTCTATGATGCCCACCTTTGAAGACGGTGACAAAGTAGTAGTGAATAAAATTGGTCCAAGATTGACGGAGTACAAGCGATTTGATGTGATTGTATTTGAAGCAAAAGAAGATACAAATTATATCAAGCGTATTATAGGTATTCCTGGTGACCGTATTGCTTATGAAAACGATGAACTTTTTATTAACGGTGAGAAGTACGAAGAACCCTACTTGGATGAATATAAAAAAGCTTTGCTAGGCAATGATACACTCACTCAAGACTTTAAATTAGACCAAAAATTAGGTGAAATTGCTGTGCCAGAGGGACACTATTTTGTACTGGGAGATAATCGTCTTAATAGTATAGATAGTAGAGATCCTAGTGTTGGTTTTGTACCGATGGACAAATTTTTAGGGTCTGCAGAAATTGTTTTTCTTCCTTTAGATAATTTAAAGTTAATAAAATGATTCTGTTATTGTTATTCAACAAAATTGGAAAGTAGTAAAAGTAGGATAGAAATTATTGTAAAGAATATTTAATGATATAAACTATTTTTGCGGAAGACCATTTGATAATAAAAGCTTATAGTAAAAAAGGATGGAATGATTATGATGGTAGTAAGTGAAAAAGAAGTTCTTATACTGAATAGCGACAGAAATTTTAGATCACTTCTTGATATAATTGATTCTGTACCAAGCAGAAAAAGAAGTGTTTCTATTGAGACTCTAGAAAGAGATAAGAATTTTCGAGATGTATTAATGCATCTGTATGAGTGGCATGTAATGCTTGAAAGGTGGTATAGAGAAGGGATGGATGGAGATATCCCTTTTATGCCGGCACCCAGTTATAAATGGAGTACTATCAAGCTACTTAATATGCAGATTTGGAAAAACTATCAAGATGTAACATTAAATCAAGCTATAAAAAAATTTAAGTTAAGCCATGAGAGAGTAATGAATTTAATAAAGGCACATACGAATGAAGAAATCATGACAAAGAAATACTATAAGTGGACTAAGACAAGTAATTTATACAGCTATTTTGCAGCAAATACCTCCAATCATTACATATGGGCTATAAAAAAATGTGAAGTTATTGCAAATTATATTAATGACGGAGAAAAGGACAAGCTTGTGAAACAAAGTACCTAAAGTAATGTGATAAGTTCAAAATGACCATCATTTCCAGGGTTTATTTTAAACTAAGCAGTAAAATTAAGAAGGATTCTTTTTCCCAAACAAAGAATATTAGTTAAGATAGTAAATCAGTCTTTTTAAAAGGGAGTGACGGAGAAGATGTTAAGTAAAATCGGTCAAATTATGTTGTATGTAAATAACCAAGATAATGCTGTGAAATTCTGGACAGAAAATTTAGGTTTTACTGTAATAGCTGAAGAGAACAATGATCAGGGTTTTAGATGGATTGAAATTGCTCCGATAAATGGTGCAGAAACAAGTCTCATTCTGCATAATAAAGATTTTGTCTCTAAAATGTCTCCTGGATTAAATCTTGATACTCCTTCATTAATGTTTTTCACAGAGGATATCGAACAATTATACAATGACTTATTAAATAAAAAAATTACAGTCGGAGAGATAGTAAATATGCCGACTGGTAGAGTATTTAACTTTGCAGACAATGAAGAGAACTATTTTGCAGTAATGGAAAAAAAGTAATTTCCTAAATAATAGTTGATAAGTACAGGTAAGGCTACTTAATCTAGGTAGCTTTTTTATTATGTAAGGATAGATATTAACTTTAAAGAAAACATTTGTAATAGGTTTGCAGAACTTGGCACTTCATAATGAAGTAATAAATGCCTTGTTAAAAAATATTTTTGTTTTTTATTATTAATTTTAAGCTTGTGATATAGTACAACAAAAATCTCATTTCGGTAGATAAGCATGCAAATCAGATATGAGCGAACACTTTCATTCGTTTTATATTAGTGAGCAGAATACGCGCATAGTGACTCCTTTGTATAGGATAATAGTGATGAATTGGATAGGTATAAATATTAGGTTGAAGAATTCTTAAAAAGGGAAGTGTGAAACAATGAACTTAGAAACGGTAATGCAGGAGCTTGAAGCACTAGGCAAGGAAAGAACTAAAAAGATATATCTTTCTAACGGAGCACATGAACCGCTATTTGGCGTTGCAACAGGTGCAATGAAACCAATCGTAAAGAAGATAAAAATAAATCAGCATTTAGCTGAGGAACTATATGCCACTGGGAATTATGATGCGATGTACTTTGCGGGTATTATTGCAGATCCAAATGCAATGAGTGTGTCCGATTATGATCGATGGATGGATGCTGCTTATTTTTATATGCTGTCTGATTTTGTAGTAGCAGTTACTTTATCTGAGTCAGATATTGCACAGGAAGTTGCTGACAAATGGATTGCAAGCGGGGAAGAGCTAAGAATGTCTGCTGGATGGAGCTGCTATTGCTGGCTTTTAGGAAATCGAAAAGACGATGAATTTTCAGATGAGAAAATTTCCAATATGCTTGATATGGTAAAAAATACGATACATGAATCGCCAGAACGAGCGAAATCCTCTATGAATAACTTTATTTACACAGTAGGGCTTTCCTATTTACCGCTCCATAAGAAAGCATTAGAAACTGCTAAGGCTATAGGTCCTGTGGAAATAAAACGTGAGAAGAAAAAAAACAGTTTTCTTAATGCTTACGAAAATATTCAAAAAGAGATTGAAAAAGAAAGGCTTGGTTTTAAACGTAAACATGTAAGATGTTAATTTGTTAGAGGGATACTTAAAAACATCCAACTATAAAATTCACTTTTTATAGCATGTGCGTAATTGAATAAAATTGTATTCCATTGTCTGCTTTTAATTCCTAACTAATTAGGAAATAGAAGCAGCTTTTTTGTATTCTCGTTAATTTCCATTTTATATTCACTACTGGGGAATATTATCAATAGGATGGCGTCCTTTTATTCACTGTAGCTTCTAAGCTACAAGTCCAAAAGTATTATTAAGAATTGTACTAAAATAGCTTACATATTCATTTTTACTTCTATAAAAAAATTAGGCTTCTTCACCTTTTAAAATACCTGCTATTATTTTACATTATTTTCTTTACTTTTATTCGAAAAGGATACATTGTAAACTTATAAATACCATTTAGGTGCAACTTAAAACCCTCTAAAAAATTTTGAAAACAAGAGGTAATTAGTAATATTATTGTGTCTAAAATGGTACATATAAACCGTTCTAAAGTATTGAACATCAAAAAAATAGCATTTTAGAATTCATAAAATGTTGACACACTATTGTGAACGTTATAATAATAAAATTGTGAATAAATGGATAGGTAACTTTTACTAAAGAATCTAATAGTTTATCATGAACTCATTATTTGAAAATAACTTATCTTACATTTTATTTAGTAAGTCTTTGGGGAAAATAGTTTCTTACCCGGCAGAGTTCTTTTTCCATGTTTCACAAAAAAACATTAGGAGGTAATGTATGAAGAAGGCTAAGAAAACTATGTCAAAAATGATTGTAGTTGCAACCTCGGCTGCCTTAATTGCTAGTTATTCGGGAAGTGCCGTAAACGTTTTGGCGGCATCGAGTACTGATGCAATAAAAACGGCTGTAGAGCTCGAAGTAAAGGAAGCGAAAGAGGCAACTGTTAGTAAGTTTGACTTGTACGAAAATAGTTATTTAAACGCGTATAACGAAGTGTTTAAAGTAGCGAGAGAGGTTATTACATCCGTCACAACCAACGGCGGAAATTATTCTGGCTCTCCTGTTGAATATGCGATAGATGGAAATTTAAATACCCATTGGGAAACTGGAAAACCAAATAGTACTACATTTACTAATGAGTTGATATTCACCTTCAAGGATTCAACTGAATTAAACAGAATAGTTTATGCTGCAAGACAGTCAAGTGCGCAAGGAAAAGGTTTCGCCCAAGAGTTTGAGGTATATAGTTCTTCTACTGACACAGGTGATGACTTTGCATTAGTATCTCCAGGAGAATATAAAGGAACAACAGGAGATATAATTGAGATCGAATTTGATTCAACAGAGTTTAAGAGAATCAAATTTGTATTCAAAAAGGCAAATCAAGATTGGGCAAGTGCTGCTGAATTTGGCTTTTATAAAGAAGACCATGTAAGAGCTAGTATGAAATCATTATTTACAGATAGCACTTTTACTAAAGTAAGTGCTGAATTTAGTAGTGTCGAGGCTTTAAATAACTTAGATAAAGAAGCGCAAAATCATCCTTTATATGAACAATATAAAGAAGATATTGAGAATGCTAGAGCTTTAATTACGGAAGAAAAAATAGAATCTACAATAGCGACCACGAAGCAATTTAAATATTATTCGGATAACGAGTATTCAAAACTATTTAGAATGGATAACGATAATATTCTTAGCATTAGAAACAATGGAGGTCACTATAGCAGTTCTGTGATTGGAAATGCTGTGGATGGTAATATAAGTACATATTGGGAAACAAATAGAGCTAACACGACTAGTTTTTCTAACGAAGTAGAAGTGACCTTTAAAGAAGCAATTACTCTAGATAGAATTATGTACGGAGCAAGACCTGACAATAAAGGCTTTGCAGAGGAATTTGATATTTATGCCTCTCAAACATCAACAGGTGATACTTATCAGGTTGTAGCAAATGGACAACATAATCTAGTTACTGGATTAGTGGAAGCTAAGTTTGAACCTACAAATTTTAAGCGAATAAAATTTGTGTTCAAAAAGTCAAATCAAAACTGGGCAACGCTATCAGAATTAGCATTTTATAAAGAAGATGTTTCATCTAACAAAATGGCAAAGTTGTTTACGGATAGCAATAAAAATAGAGTAGCAGCTGAGTTTAATACGGTAGAAAAATTAAAAATCTTAGAAGATAGCGTCAAGGAACATCCTTTATATGATGTCGAGTTCAAAGAAGATCTTACCAATGCCTATGTATTAATAAATCAAGAAGATGTAGAGACAACCACAGCGGTAACAAGAGCTTTTGGTTACTATGATAACGTAGCATATACAGAGCTATTTAAAATGAATAATGAGAACATAAAAAGCATTCGTAATAATGGTGGGCATTATAGCAGTGCTGTCCTCGCGAATGCTATTGATGGGAACATAAGCACATACTGGGAAACAAATAGAACGAATACAGCTAGTTTTTCAAATGAGGTAGAATTAGAATTTAATGAATTGATAACGTTAAATAGAATCGTGTATGGGGCAAGATCTGACCGTAAAGGCTTTGCAGAGAACTTCGATATCTATGCTTCTCAAACGTCTAAAGGTGATACATATCAATTAGTGTCTACCGGTAAACACAATGTAATTAGCGGCTTAGTGGAAGCCAAATTTGTGCCTACACAATTTAAACGTGTGAAATTTGTATTCAAAAAATCAAATCAAAATTGGGCAACATTGTCAGAAATAGCATTCTATAAAGAAGATCCTATAGAAGATAAAATAAACAATATTTTCACTGATGATACAATGAGTGAGCTTACATCTGAATATAATGAGGTAGCTAAAATTAATGCGTTAGAAAACGAAGCAAAGGCACATCCATTATATAGTATTTTAAAATACCGTTTAGATTTAGCCAAACAGCTACTAAAAGGTGAAATCGTTACGGATGGAAGAATCATTCAAGTAGAGCAGCATGGGAATATGATGAGTCATGCTAACCAAAATTTAAAGTTTGGTTTCGGGAATAATTATCAACCAACAGGAATTGCTGCACTGCCAGGAGATAAAGTAACTGTTTATGTAGAGGCGGATTCAGATGGGCCACTACCACAAATTGTATTCGCTCAACAGGAAGGAAGTTTTGCTAACTGGGCTAGAACAGTAAATTTACAACCGGGAAAAAATGAAATTACTGTACCCGCAGTGCCTCAGGATAGCTGGTATAAACAAGAAGTTACAAAGGGCGGGACAATCTACATTCATAATCCATATACGCCAGAACAACAACAGACTTCACCAATCATTCGTATTGAGGGTGGAGAAAGAATACCTTTTGTAACGAAAGATACAAATCCAGAGGAGTTTAAAGCTTTTTTAATCGATTATAAAAATCGTTTGGATTTGGACAAACAGAATCATCCAAATGTGGAAGATAGAAAGCTGATCGATGTGGTGGAGGTAGTGAGTGACCACCTCGTATTCACTGGGACAGCAACTGGCGCCTATCAAACTTATTCCGTGAATGGTTACAACCCTTTAGACACTGTAAAATCCTATAATAATTATATGGATGAAATTTTTAAATTTTATGGGTTAGACGGAAGTAATGAAAAGAACGATCCGAAATATATTCGTGAGAATATAAGGTTAGCACAGCCATTTGGTTATATGTATGCATATACGAATCATATAGGTGTTCAAGGTGACGTTATGGAAAGTATGTTAGTGCCAGACAGCTATGGCTGGGGAATATCACATGAAATAGGGCACAGAATGGATGTTAACGCTCGACTTTATGGGGAAACAACAAACAATATGATTGCAATGCAAATGTCAGTATATTATGGAAAAACAGATCAACGAATTCCTTATGAAGATGATATCTATAAAACGATCTTCGATGATAATCCTAGTCCATATGAGCCACAAGGGTACTTCAAAAGACTGGGTGTATTCTGGCAATTGGAAATGTATCATAAGGATTATTGGGGAGAATTAAATAAGCTATACAGAGAAAGAGATATCTCAGCTGCTACGGAAGATGCTAAACAGCAGTATCTAGTCGAACTTTCATCTGAAGTAGTCGGTCAAGATTTAAGTGAACACTTTGCTAGACATGGCTTCACAGTGAACCAGGAAACAAAAGAAAAAGTTAGTAAATATCCAAAGCCTAAGAAAGTATGGTATTTAAATAATAGTGTACTAGGATATGAGGGTGTTGGATTTTCTAAAGGTGCTTCAGTAGATGTAAACATTGTTCGTGATACTGAAAAGAAAACTAATACAATTCATTTCGTTATGGACAAAGCTAATAAAGACGACTTACTTGGATATGAAATTAGTCGAAATGGTAAAATGATTGGATTTACTTCTACAGCATCATTTGTCGATCAAAATATTAGTTCGAACGAAAATTATACGTATCAAATAGTAGCCTATGATAAGAAATTAAATACCTCAGAGCCATTAGAAATTAAGGTATTTAAACCTACGCTTTCAGTTGAAGACCATCTGACACTTAAACTAAATCAAAGCTTCGATCCAATGTCTTATGTGAAGGCATCTGACTATCAAGGCATAGATATTACAGAAGATGTTGTCGTTAAATCAAATAATGTAAATACAACCCAAAAAGGGAACTATGAGATTGTTTACGAAGTAATCAATAAAGATATTAAAGAAACGAAAACGACACAAGTGACAGTAGTAAGTGACTTCGAATACGCTTCTGATATGAATCCTGTATCTTCTAACATAGCATGGGGTGGATATAAAAAAGATAAATCACCATCTGGGGGAACAATTGGTCTTGTTAGACAGGGACTAGAGGCAACGTACGCTAAAGGCATCGGCGCACATGCTATTTCAGAAATCGTGTATAACATTGATGGTAAGGGATTTGATTTCTTTGAAAGCTATATAGGAATTGATCAAGCCATGAGAGGAAAAGGTTCATCTGCAGCATTTGAAGTATGGGTAGATGGCGAAAAGAAATATATAAGCAATAATTTCAATTCAAACACAGACAGTGAATTTATAAGAGTTCCTTTAACTGAAGCTAAAGAAATAAAACTAGTAACGACCGATGCTGGAAATAATGGATCTGACCATACAGTGTGGGCGGATGCAAAGTTTACAAAAAACTCTAGTAAACCAGTTATTACTGTTAAATCAGAAGCAACTAAGGTTGGACAGCCTATCGATATCAAAGGACAATATTCAGCTGTAGATGCGGAAGATGGTGATTTGACTGATCGAGTAGAAGTTACAGGAGTTGATAAAGTTAACTTCAATAAAACTGGTAAATATGAGATTAAATATACTGTAACAGATAATGATAATATTACGGTAACAGAAATGAGAACAATTTCAGTAGTAAACATGGAAGACTACAAGTATCTTTCAGATTTCGATTGGAAGTCCACACAGAATAGCTATACCGCTCCTAAGAAAGATAAAGCAGTAAGTGATAACATTTTAAGATTAACAAATGAGAGTGGTAGTCAAGTCTCCTATGAAAAAGGGATTGGAGCACATTCAAATTCAACAATTGTATATGATTTAACAAATAAGGATGTAGATTACTTTACTTCATTTGTTGGGGTAGACCGTCAAATGTATGGCACTGTGGGCTCTGTTATATTCCAAGTATTTGTCGATGGTGAGAAGCGATTCGACAGTGGGCTCATGAATTCTAGAGATGCTCAAAAGTTTGTTGAAGTTAATTTAGCTGGAGCAAAAGAAATAAAATTAGTCGTAACTGACGGTGGGAATGGAAATGGATCTGACCATGCAACATGGGGTAATGCTAAATTACATTTCGCTAATAGTGAGAGAATTTATATGCAGGATTTAATGGTGATTATTGAAACTGCAAAAGCTATTAATGCAGAAGACTATACGAAAGAAAGCATGAATGCTCTAATAGCTAGCCTTGCAAAAGCAGAAGAAGTTCTAGCTAATACAAATGCTACTCAAACAGAAGTCGATGAAGCGGTAAATGCATTAGAAACAGCAAAAGCAGGTTTAGTTGAAGTAATATTAACACAAGTAATTACGATTAAAGACGATTATTTACGAGAATCTATTAAAAGTACATTAGGCTTAAAAGAGGAAATTACGCTTAATGATATGCGTAAGCTCACATCACTAACAAGTGAATCGAAAAGAGTACGTTCTCTTGAAGGTATAGAGTACGCACAAAATTTAGAGACGCTAGATATTTCTGGGAATGAAATAACAGATTTTTCTCCATTAAATGAGTTAAAAAATTTAAAAACGTTAATTGCTGACCTTCAATTTGTTGATGTGGGAGAATTAAAAGGTCCCCTAGTGGAAGTAGAAAACCTTGTTACAGGGTTCGATGGTAAAAAAGTAAGACCTGATGTAGCTGGACTTAACAAAACTATTACAAATAAAGAGATACAGTTAGATGTAAATGCATGG
Source organism: Psychrobacillus faecigallinarum (assembly GCF_014836595.1). Lineage (GTDB taxonomy): Bacteria > Bacillota > Bacilli > Bacillales_A > Planococcaceae > Psychrobacillus > Psychrobacillus faecigallinarum. The sequence continues at coordinate 84,236 of NZ_JACSQO010000002.1, forward strand.
GAGAATAACCCAGAAAGGTTTACAATAGATCTTTCTGAGGAAGAGAAAGGACTTTATTGGTTAGGTCTTTCTTATAAAGTCGGAGAAAATACTGTAATCTTACGCTACCTAATCAACAATAAATAAAAATCATAGTTACAGAGGCAAAACTTTAGAAGCCCAGCTACCTTTTGGTAGCTGGGCTTCTTCTATTATCCTAAATATTTATAAATCCGGATCAACGACTTTCAAGTGCAAGAGCAGCTAGTCTATATCCTTGTATGATTTTTGACTTCGCAATTGATATAATGCTTTATCGAGCATTTGTTTATTCTTTTCCATAATTTCTATTTTTCTAGGTATAGGCTCGTAGAGAGGATGAGGATCCATCCAAGTTGGGATAAAGGGAACCGGCGATTCTGGACTCCATTTTTCTATCCAAGTTTTTGGTAGATCTCCTGTTGGAGATTGGATATCATTCATCTCCATCCAAAGCAAAGACCAGGCTCTTGGGACAACTCTCCAAATGTCATATCCGCCTCCACCTACAGCAATCCATCGACCATCACAATATTTATGTGCTAATTCATGAGCAAGCTTAGGTATTTCCCGATAAATATTCATCGTTCCATACAGATGGGTAAGAGGGTCAAAATAATGGGCATCTGCACCATTTTGACTTAGAATGACATCTGGCTTAAACCACTCTACAATCTCAGTAAAGCTAGTACGATATATATCTAGAAACGACTCATCCTCTGTGAAGGCATCAATAGGAAAGTTAAAAGAAGTACCATAACCTTCTGCTGTCCCTCTCTCAGTAATATTACCTGTTCCGGGGAAGAGATATCTTCCAGTTTCATGAATGGAAATAGTGCAAACATTTGGATCGTCGTAGAAGCTCCATTGTACTCCATCACCGTGGTGAGCATCCGTATCTATGTAAAGAACACGAGCATTAAATTTTTCTTGCATATACTTGATAGCAACAGAACTATCATTATACACACAAAACCCAGATGCTCTGCCTTTGAAGCCATGGTGTAACCCACCACCTAAATTTATTGCATGCGTCGATTTTCCCTCCATAACATAATCAACGGCAGTTAAGGTGCCCCCAACTAAACTAGCGCTTGCCTCATGCATATGAGGGAAAATGGGAGTGTCTTCCGTACCTATCCCATAACTCTCGTATTTAGAGGTATCACCAGTTTCGAGGCTAGCTTTTTTTACTATATCAATATAGCTAGGGTCGTGCACTAGACTCAGTTCTTCATCAGTGGCTATGCGAGGTGCAACGATCTCTGAAGATGATAATGCATTCATTTCCTTTAGAAGGTCTACAGTAAGTGTCAGACGTTTTTGGTTAAAGGGATGTGTATCGGAAAATTTATAACCAAGCTGATTCTCTGAAAAGATAAAGACGGCATTCTTTTTCATACAATCAATCCCGGTTGACTTGGCCATAAAACTTCAAACCCAGCATCTTTTACTGCCTGCACTAATTTAAGAGTATTCATCGTTTTAACGCGTAGTACTAAAATTTTATACTCACTATCGTTTTTATCAGGATATACCAATACACTAAGTAAATTCATTTTTTGCTCATAAAATACTTTGGATATTTCAAATAAGACGCCAGGTCGGTTGGGCACTCTTATTTCCATTTGGGATCCCGGCTGGTGGACACCAGTTAACTCTATAAATTTATAAAGAAGATCAGATTCTGTAATCATGCCGACTAACTTTCCTTGGCTTGTGATAGGCAGGCAGCCAATTCGATTGTCGTAAAAAATACATGCGGTTTCTTCCACGAAATCTAGCGGATGTCCTGTTATAGGATTCTTAGTCATAATTTTTTCTAATGGCATATTTAAAACATCCGCATCTTGTATAACTTGAAGGGAGGAGGGGGTTGCTTCCTTTAAGTCACGATCAGTTACCACCCCTAGTACTTCACGTTCCTCGTTAATAATTGGTATATGCCTAATACGTTGTTCTTTTAAAACTTTTAAAGCATCATTTATTGTATGTGATGGTGTTAAAGTAGGTACTGATGTATTCATGATTTCTTCTACAAGCATAAAACCAAACCCCTTTATAAGAAATTTAAAACATCTTTGTTAGTACATAAAACGGTTCATAAAGCGCAGCTGATCAAATTGCTGAATGGATTCATTGTCAACTCGACTTCCAATTTTGGCCATCAAGCAATTGGCAGGATGTGAGCTAATCTCTGGATCGTCAGTAGCGTAATATTCAAGCCCTCCGGCCATCATCATTTTCTCCATCATCTTTCGATACTCCCATACATTTAAACCAGTTCCCTTTAAGTCCCAATGCCAGTAATACTCAGTCGTGATCGTAATGTAATCCTCCATTGCGTCATCCATCATTGACACACGAAGTAATTCTTTTCCAACTCCGGTTCCACGAAATTTTGGAATGACTTCAATAGCACCTAATTCTATCAAATTTTCCATATTCCCTTGGGACCATCTTTCTAGTGGATCTGGATGGAGGAACGTACAGTATCCGACAATCATATTCTTATCTCTGACAATGATAATCCTGCCTTCGGGTAATTTTGCAATTTCGATAATTGCCTTATGCTGTTGTGCAGGATTACGGAACGCTATTAACTCTTCATGGAAAGTCAGATTTGCTAAATCTTCAGATGGTACCGGTCCTTCAATAACGATAGTGCCATGTTTCGTTTCTTTCTCTATCGAATTAAAAACTTTTTTGTGTTCCACATATTCACCACCTATAATTTAGTAACAGTTGCCACTATTATACATGATTTTTTATGAAGAAAGGGAATTCTATAAAACTGTAACAAAAGATTCTAAAAAGTAAAAACATTAGCATTATTTAATGAGAGTATTGTAGAATATAAGAGTGTATATTTATAGAAAGGGTGAATGGGATGAAAATCGAAGCGCTACCTGTAGTACAAGAGGAGTATCAATTAAAGGACTATGATGCTACTGCACGAGATTTCCAATGGGAAGAAGCCGAAAAGACTTTTACTTGGTATGAAACAGGGAAGGTAAATATGGCATACGAAGCGATTGATCGTCACGCAAAATCAGATAAAAAGGACAAAGTTGCCCTTTACTATCAAGATGCTGATCGTAAGGAGTCGTATACTTTCGGTGATATGAAAACTTGGACTGATAAAGCTGCAAACGTTTACAAAGAGCACTCTAACCTAGCAAAAGGAGATCGTCTTTTCATCTTTATGCCAAGATCTCCGGAGTTATATTTTGCGTTGTTAGGAGCAGTAAAAATGGGAACAATCGTTGGCCCATTGTTTGAAGCCTTTATGGAGGGGGCAGTATATGATCGTCTTCTTGATAGTGAGGCAAAGGCCATTGTAACCACACCTGACTTGCTAGGAAGAATACCATTGGATCGCCTACCAGATTTAGAAACTGTTTTCTTAGTAGGAGACAATATTAAAGAAGATGATAAGTTTATAGATTTTAATAAGGCTCTAAAAAATGCATCTGATGCTTTTGAAATCGAGTGGGTAGATAAGGAAGACGGACTAATTTTACATTATACTTCTGGCTCCACCGGGAAGCCAAAAGGAATTTTACACGTTCATTATGCGATGGTACAACAATACCAATCCATGAAATGGGTTATGGATATAAGAGATGATGATATATATTGGTGTACAGCTGACCCTGGGTGGGTTACTGGAACATCCTATGGAATTTTTGGCCCTTGGCTAGCAGGAACAACTTCACTTATTTTAGGTGGACGTTTTTCACCAGATGCTTGGTATAAAGCAATAGAAGAATATAAGATTACTGTTTGGTACAGTGCTCCAACTGCATTTCGTATGTTAATGGGGGCAGGGGATGGTATCGTGAAGAAGTATGATCTTACCTCCCTACGCCATGTATTATCGGTTGGTGAGCCACTAAACCCTGAAGTTATTAAGTGGGGCATGCAGGTGTTCAATAAGCGAATTCATGATACTTGGTGGATGACAGAAACAGGTGCTCAAATGATTTGTAACTATGGCTGCCTTCCTATTAAGCCGGGCTCTATGGGTAAACCATTACCAGGTGTAAAAGCTGCTATTATTGATAACAATGGCGTGGAAGTTCCGCCATTTACAATGGGTAACTTGGCTATCAAAAAAGGCTGGCCATCTATGATGCGTCAAGTTTGGAAAAACCAAGAAAAATTTGAATCCTACTTTATTAATGATGAGTGGTACTTCTCAGGTGACTCTGCCTATATGGATGATGATGGCTACTTTTGGTTCCAAGGTAGAGTGGATGATGTAATTATGACTTCTGGTGAGCGAGTTGGGCCATTTGAAGTGGAAAGTAAATTATTAGAGCATCCTGCTATTCTAGAAGCAGGTGTAATAGGTAAGCCAGATCCAGTGCGTGGAGAGATTATTAAAGCGTTTGTTGCTTTAAATGAAGGGTATGAGCCTTCTGATGAACTGATTGAAGAAATTCAACAATTTGTGAAGAAGGGTCTTGCTGCTCATGCGGCTCCAAGAGAAATTGAGTTTAAGGATAAGCTTCCTAAAACTAGAAGTGGTAAGATAATGCGCCGAGTCTTAAAGGCTTGGGAATTACAACTTCCGACTGGCGACTTATCTACGATGGAAGATTGATAATAAAGGTCGTAGCATTGAAAAAAATGCTACGGCTTTTTTTTATGAATGATATAAATAACATTTACATAAAAATGGCTATGTTAAAGGTCAGGATTGATTTTTTGTGGGGTGGTATAGTTTGTGAAATGTTACACTGAAATTAACGCAAGTATAGTTGAATGGCTTAGGTTCAATATCTAATATATTTATTTGGAAGGTGTTTTCAGTTATGGAGTTAATTGTGTTTTCCCTAGGTGGATTTTCGATACTTTATTTTGTAATTCAGGCCGCAGTTACAAAAGGAATTAACAGTTCAATAATTGGGAAATTACTTGAAAAAGAATACGAGGAAAGGGTAAATGAAAGAGTAAATGAAAGTTTAACAATTGATGATGTGCTTGAGAAATATAAAAAGAGAGATGATAAAAACAAGAGTTGATGCTAATTTCTTTTACTAAGGGGTGCTTAGTAAAAAATGTACATCAAAATTTCAATAGCAAAATAAAAAATGGTTAGGGAATCTAAACAGTTTTTTTACATCACGACTGAATTATACGAGAACAAAACCTGTTGCTTTGTAATAAAGTTTAATCAAAAATACCCACGAACCCATATTTTACTGTAAACAAGAAGAATCCATTTTGAAAGAAAGTTTGATCAAAATAGATTCTTCTCTTGCATATTTTAAATATCGGTATTATAAGTAAAGTTTAATCATTTTATAAATGTGCTGCTCAACAATCGCTCCCATTAGTGGAATAACCAAAATATGATCTATGCCCTAATAAAATCAGTTGCTTCTTGTTGAACTAATGCATCCGTTTGTTTATGTATATTTAGTCACATACGGGTGTTATTTGGTTTTGAGTTCTAGAAAAGAGGTTTATTCAACAATCTCACTTTCAATGGAACCTTCTGTAAAATCTTTTTTTTTGATTTTATATCCTATATATAGAATCAAAAACCATATAGGTGCTACAACTAATGCTATTCGCATGTCCTCAATAAATCCAATTAAGACAATGACAAGCGCTAAAAATGTTAATGCTAGATAGGTTGAAATTGGATATAATGGCATTTTAAATGCTAGTTTTTCTATTTCTTTTTTTGTTTTTGATTGTCTGAATTTTAGTTGGGCAACCAGGATAATCGTCCAGCTGGTAATAACCGCAACCGTGGCAACAGCAGAAATATACAAAAACACTTTTTCAGGAACAATATAATTCAAAACTACTGCGACTAATAAAAACAATGAAGAGAACAGGATTCCACGTCTTGGACTACCATTTTTGCTAAGCTTTCCGAAATATTTCGGACCGTTATTTTGCAGTGATAAATTGTGTAACATTCTGCCAGAAGCGAATAACCCACTATTAAAAGCAGATAATGCTGCTGTTATGACAACAAAATTAATTATATGCGCAGCACCAGGAATTCCTACCTTTTCAAAAATTAAAACAAATGGGCTCCCATTTGTGCCTACCTCATTCCAGGGATATATAGCCATCATGACTCCTAATGCACCAATATAAAAAATTAATATCCTCCAGATAACATTGTTGATGGCCAATGGAATTGATTTTTGAGGATTTTTCGCTTCCCCTGCCGTAATTCCAACTAATTCTACCCCTCCAAATGAAAACATCACGAGGACCAAGGACATTACAATACCGTTGATTCCATTTGGCATGAACCCTCCATGAATCCAAAGATTGTCCAAACCGATTGGCTGTCCTCCGTTCCCGATTCCCAGGAAGATGATTCCTAGTCCAAGGAGAATCATTCCGATAATGGCTACAACTTTAATCAGTGCAAACCAGAATTCAAACTCTCCATATGCTTTTACATTGGCAAGGTTTATCAGTGTAATTACGATAAGTACAGCCAGTGCTACCAGCCACTGTGGAATATCAGGAAACCAGTAATTCACATAAACACCAGTCACCGTTATTTCTGCCATCCCAACGACAACCCACATAAACCAATAGGTCCAGCCAGTTAAGTAACCTGCAAACGCCCCTAAATATCGATGTGCATATGAACTAAATGAACCAGAAACCGGTTCGTCCACAGCCATTTCCCCAAGTGCTCTCATAATGGTAAAAATAACTAAGCCTCCGACTAAATATGAGAACAAAATGGATGGACCAGCCATTTGAATGGTTGCACTCGAACCATAGAACAATCCAACTCCAATTGCACCTCCAAGTGCAATTAACTGGATATGCCTATTATCTAAACCCCGTTGAAGTCTCTGATTTTGATTACCTTTACTCAATCATTATTCCTCCTTAAAATATTATTTCTAATATTGCAAGGATATAAAAAAAAAAGTATAAAAAAACGCCCTTTTGGATTAACCAAAAGGACGATTCAACTCGTGTTACCACCTTTAATGCATAAGCAACTCATATTGCTTACCTTTGTAAGTACAGTCATCTGACGATACTTTAGCACATGATTACGGGTGCTAAGCCGGTGTAGCCTACTAAGGAATCCTATTCAGTACACTGCTCCAAGATGAATTCACAATCGTTCAACATGCACCTCTCATCAACCGGTAACTTTCTGTCTGTTTGCATGATTGCTACTATTTCTTATCATAGCCTTTATTCTTATATCCCGAAATGTTTTAAACAAATCTTCGTTATGCAAATATTAATTATATATTATATTATAGATTAATTTAACTTTGTCAATATAAAATGTTCTGCTTCAACTCCCTCAGTTTAATACGATTTTCTTTAAATATGTTATTCAAGAATAGGGCCCTGATATAGATATTAACTACCATCAGACTGTTAGCCTGATAGGCAAGTTTATTTCTTTTATTCCTTTAAAGATACAGAAAAAGAATTTAGAGTTAGATATGCAATCAGTTGAATAAAAGAAATCCAGCTTCATATGTTGCTTAACAGATTCTGTATAATAATTTTATTCTTTGAAGGAATTCATTTATGAAATAGAGAACTATAGTGTGAATGACAATACTATAGTAGAGGTGAGTAATATGGGGTTTCAGGCTGATAAGATATTCGTAAATTTAGCAGTAAAAGATTTAAATAAGACTAAGGAATTTTTTTCTAAATTGGGGTTTGAATTCAATTCCCAGTTTACCAATGAATTTGCAGCAAGCATGATTATTAGTGATAATATATTTGCTATGTTGTTAGTTGAAGAACATTTTAAGACTTTTACGAAAAAAGAAATCGCCGATTCTACAAGAAGTAATGAAGCGATCTTGGCACTATCTGTTGATAGTAAAGAAAAAGTCGTTGCGATCGTAAACAAAGCTTTAGAAGCAGGCGGGAAACCTACAATGGATCCACAAGACCATGGGTTTATGTATGGATGGAGTTTTGAGGATATTGACGGTCATCTTTGGGAGCTTTTTTACATGGATGAAAGTGCAATAAAATAATTTATTCTAAACATTAAGTAACTCACAATAAACCGAATGAGGAAGCTAGCACATGATGTTGGCTTTTTTGTGTTACATAATGAAGATTATGTGGAACAGAGTTACAGTTGCTTATTAAACTATTGGGAGCTTTACTTTAAGAAGAGGCTATTGCCTTTTTTCTTATTCAACCATAGAGGCAAGTTTGTTTAATAATAACATTCAGGTTTTTATGGTAATGTGGAGGAATTTAAGGTGGTTGATCAATGTATATTAAAAAAGTTTTAGCATTTTTATTAATTGCAGTTACTCTTTTTTATGTTTCCTATCTTATGGTGTATAAACTTTCATTTTTACCAAATGGATATGATATTGAAGAAATTAAAAAAGATTATGTTTCGCTAAAATCATTCAATTTCTTAGGAGTTGAAAAACATATAATAACTCTGCCCTTTTCTGAGGATGACACTTGGAAAATTGATGAAATTGAATATGCAGTAAATAGACAAAAGGAATTTTTATGGCTGTTGTTTTCTTTTGTTACTATTTCAGGATTTTTGTTGATTTATAAGGTTCTAAATGGATTAAAATTATGGAAAGCAGTCTTAGAAAGTAATATTGTTTTTGCTGTTTTGTTACCTCTTCTTCCTGTTCTAAACTCATTGAATAGGTTATTTGACTTAATCTCCTGATTACTCAACTACCGATTGCTTTACTTTAAGAAATGTAAAGCCTTTTTTCTTATTGTACTAACGGTCAGTATTGTTCAATAATCAAAGAGAAACATTTATTAAAAATAGGTGAAAAGTAGATGAATAGTTCCAGTTGATACTGTTGGGGAGATGAGTAAGAATATAAAAATAATTTAATGCAAAATTAGTGAAATGATTCTTTTTATCACGGGCAATGCTAGTATCTTACTATTTTAATCATCCCTTTGTTAATACTAGAATTTCAATACAGGATAATGCAAGATAGCATGAATTTAGGAGGCATTAAAATTTGAAAATCCAAAAAATAGATCATGTTGGTGTAATCGTAAATGATCTCTCTGCCACTAAAGAGTTTTTTCTCGATTTTGGACTTGAGGTGAAAGGGGAATGGGAAATGGAAGGAGAGTTGATGGGATATGCAGTTAGGCTTAATAACGCTAAAGTAGCGTGTGTAGGATTGGGAACACCAGACGGTCAGACATGGATAGAGCTAATCAAATTTTATTCACCGTCAGATGAAAAAGATATTCAGCAAACCTTTGCTAATACCCTTGGTATCCGTCATATTGCATTTACTGTTGAAGATATTGAAGCTGTTGTTGCTAAACTGAAAAAGAAGGGTACGGAAATATTTAGTGAGATACAGCGATATGAAGAAAGTTATAAATTATGCTACGTTCGTGGTCCAGAGGGAATTATTTTGGAGTTGGCTGAAGAAATCAAATAAGCAGTGTAAAAAATTGTTACTTTCTATTTTTTTAGTTTGTGAAGAAATGTACTTAAGCTAACGAGTGCTTTAGCAAAACAAGATCATCATTTTATGAGGGTCTATTTTTTATCTAATCATCCAGTGGACCTCAGAAGAAATCCATTGTGAAATGTTACACTTAAACTAAAGCGATAGTTTAGTTGAAGAAGTTTTTTTCGATTGGGATAAATAATATTTGTAAATTATTGAACAAAAATTTTTATTTTGTGCTCTCATCGCTAAATCAAAAAACAATCTCTTGAAATTACCGAACTAAAGAAAATAAGGATGTACTCTGGTAGGAAAGCTTTGTATTAAACGTTCAGAAATTAGTGGTCTTGGTTATAATAACAATGTTTTCAAATTTATTGCGATAATTAGACCTTCTACTATATTATAAACGATTGAAATATATGTGATAATTCTTAATGATTTGGGTATTAATACTTGGAGATAATTGTTTTGACTCGTGGGTATCCATGTATTAAGATAATGATTACCAAGTATGTTTATCTGAATTAGGAGGAATCATGACATGAAAAAATTTAGCTATTTGCTATTATTGATTATTTCTGCTGTGCTAGTGTTAGCTGCATGCAGCGGCAAAGAGAACGGAAACGAAGGCGGAAATGGAAATCAAAACGAATCGGGCAATGCTGATGGGGATCTGCTAGCGAAGGTAAAAAACAGCAGTGAGCTATTGGTCGGTACTGAAGGAACATACGCACCTTTCACATTCCATGATGAGTCTGGTAAGTTGACTGGGTTTGACGTTGAGATTGTAGAAGAAATTGCTTCACGCCTTGGCGTAAAGGCAAAATTCATGGAAACACAGTGGGATGCAATGTTCCCGGGTCTAGATTCAGAACGTTTCGATATGATTGCCAACCAAGTGGGAATTAAACCAGAACGCCAAGAAAAATATGATTTCTCTGACCCATATATTTCATCATCTGCAGTATTGGTAACACAAGCAGACAACAATGACGTTAAAGCATTTGAAGATATTAAAGGCTTGAAATCTGCTCAATCCCTTACAAGCAACTACGGTGAAATAGCGAAGTCATATGGGGCTGAATTAGTTGGCATTGACGGGTTCATTCAAGCAATTGAATTGTTGAATTCAAACCGTGTAGATGTAACCATCAACGATAAATTAACTGTACTTGATTACCAAAAACAAAAACCTGAAGCAAATATCAAGATTGTAGCAGAAGCTGACGATGCTGCACAAAGTGGTTTGATGTTCCGTAAAGGAAGCGAAACACTAGTGGAAGCTGTAAACAAAGCATTGAACGAAATGATCGAAGATGGCACGTACAACGAAATTTCTGAGAAATGGTTCGGCGAAAATGTTTTGGAATGATCCTGATAAAGTGGAGCGCTATATAGATATTGCTCAATCTTCTCTCCTCCCTCTGTTGGAGGGTGCTGTTGTATATACGCTCCCATTGACGCTAATTACATTCGTTTGTGGACTTGTACTAGCAATTCTTACAGCGTTGGCTAGAATATCAACCATCAAACCGTTCCAATGGATTGCACGCATTTATGTCTCCGCCATTCGGGGAACGCCTTTATTGGTACAGTTGTTTATTCTATTTTATGGTTTGGGATCAGTTGGGGTTGTCATTGACCCGTTCCCAGCCGCTGTTATTGGGTTTTCATTGAATGTGGGGGCATACGCTTCTGAAGTGATCCGTGCGGCTATCCTATCTATCCCTAAAGGGCAGTGGGAAGCTGCACAAATGATAGGGATGACTTATTCCCAGACATTGCGCCGAGTTATTTTGCCTCAGGCTACAAGAGTATCCATCCCGCCTCTTTCGAATACATTCATCGGTCTGGTGAAAGATACTTCTTTGGCATCTGCTATTCTAGTAACCGAAATGTTTAGAAGAGCGCAAGAGATTGCGGCATTCAACTATGAGGTCCTATTACTTTATACTGAGGTTGCTATCCTGTATTGGATCATCTGTTTCTTGCTTTCGCTTGTCCAAGGTAGATTGGAAAATCGATTCGATCGCTACGTAATGAAATAAATCTATTTAACGGATGAAGTAGAAAGGAGAATAGGATTGATAAAAATTAATGGACTGCACAAACGATTTGGCGACCTTGAAGTTTTGAAGGGAATCGACCTGGAAATCGATCAAGGTAAAGTGGTCGTTGTCATCGGACCTTCAGGTTCTGGAAAAACGACTTTGCTTCGCTGTCTGAATATACTGGAAGTCCCTTCGGCTGGAAGCATTTCCATTGACGGCCAAACGATTGATTTTTCCAAACCTGTACCTAAGAAAGAAGTTGATTTAATCAGAAGAAAATCAGCAATGGTTTTCCAGCACTACAATCTTTTCCCTCATATGACGGCACTTCAGAACGTCATGGAAGGGCCGATGATCGTGCAACAGAAATCAAAAGAAGAAGCCCGTCAAAAAGCAACACAATTATTGACTAAAGTAGGGCTGGGAGACAAACTTGACTATTATCCACATCAGCTTTCTGGCGGACAACAGCAGCGTGTAGGGATTGCCAGAGCCCTTGCGCTAGAGCCAAAAGTAATGCTTTTCGATGAACCGACTTCTGCACTGGATCCCGAGCTCGTAGGGGAAGTACTGCAGGTCATGAAAGATCTCGCAGGGACGGGCATTACCATGGTCGTAGTTACCCATGAAATGCGGTTTGCAAACGATGTAGCATCTGAAGTTATCTTTATGGATCAAGGGAAGATCGTCGAACGAAGCCAGCCGTCCGAGATGTTCACAAATCCTAAAGAAGAGCGGACAAGACAGTTCCTGAATTTGATTCAATAATGAAAAGCCCTTTCCTCAATTCAGTGATTTATTGAGGTAGGGCTTTTATTATGATTAGGTGATGGGAAGTCTATTTTCCTGTTCTGTTCTTTCTACAGAGCGATCGAGCATCAACTGGTTCTTGCGTTGAGTAGTTATATGGTTAATTTTGAACTTGTAAACTTTTATTAGACCAAATTTTGGGGTTTCGATTGGTATTATACTACTTAATGCAACATTGATTTGGAGAAAAATAAAAAAGTAATGTTAATCGATTTTTTAAGAGGGGGAGAGATAGAACTTCCCCATCCTCACACGTCGTTTTTAACGTTCTAAAGATGTGAGTATATAAAGAAGGCGGTGACTTTTGTCACCGCCTTCTTCTTTATTAGTTACGGAGTAGACTCTTCTGGTGTAGTTGGCTCTACAGGAGGAGTGATAATTACATCACTTCCGCCACCATTACCATCACCAGGGGCAGGCTGCTCAGGCTCTTCTCCCACTGGCTCCTCGGGAGGAAGAACTGGGATTACTGGATCTGGCGCATTCAAAGTAGTTATATTAGAAGCACCAGACTGTAGACCAGTGATATCTACTGTTACTACCACATATTGTCCAGGAGAAGTAATTTGATGACTATAGTTTTCCGCCTCGAGCTTAGTCGTTATAAGAACTCTGTTTCCATTCACCACTTGATATACACGATAACCAACTACATCATTAGAAGCTGATTTCGTCCAAGTCATTGTGTTTCCTGAAAGAGAGGTGACAACTGGAGCTGGTGGAGCACCGTCTGCCTCAAATACTTTTTCTGATACGACATTGCTAGCAAATGATGAGTCGTTCGGGAATAGCTTACTAGCGTCCCCACCAAAGCGACCAAGCATTCGTTTTATAAAGCTCTCGCTTACTCCATGTCCACCTGCAACAACAAATTCACTTGGAGTAGAGTCCAATGAACGGTACTTACTTCCGTTGATGACTACGTAAGACGATGATACTAAACTATCATCAGCCTGAGTAGGCAACATCACCTTTGCATTAAATAAGTCAGATTTCACAAGACCTGCTTGTTCACATGCAGTAGAAGGTGCTAGACCAGAAATACCACAGAATGACCTAGATACCACTCCATCAGGTGCTTTGAAAGCGTTTGGTGCATCCACAAGCTCGGGGTTGATATCGTACATTGCATTCATCATATTGGACCAAAGTGTATTAATACGAACGCTTGGGTGTCCATAACGGTTGTTCATATGGAATAGCGTAAGTTTTTGCTCGTCATAACCTAGCCAGACACCTAAGGAAACATTAGGGTTATAGCCTATTAGCCACGAATCACTGTGTCCTTGTGTTGTACCAGTTTTTGCTCCAAAATCTGATTGGAATTTTAGACGAGAATTTGCTAATTTAGCTGTACCTTGTGTCATAACATCTCTTAAAATATCAGTCATAATGTAAGCTGTCTGTGGACTAAAAACATCGACAGGCTCTACTTTGTGCTGGTAAATAAGATTCCCTTCAACATCTTCTATCTTTTCAATCATATATGCATCAATGAACTGACCATTATTAGCAAAAGTTCCATATGCATTTGTAGTTTCTTCTATAGAAGCTCCTTTTTTCATACCACCAATAGAAAGTGCAAGGTTAGCATATTCATCTTCTTCAATGCTTTTGAAGCCCATTTTCATCATGAAATCAGTTGGCTTTTTATCCTTTATTTGATCGTAAAGTCTAATGGTCGATAAGTTTTGGGAGGTAGTAACTGCTTGTCGAGCTGAAATAATTCCTAACTCCTGAGCAGTTGTATAGTTAGTTGGTGCCCATTTGTTTCCGTTATCATTAATATTAAATTTAACATCTGCAAGGGGGCTTCCGGCTCCGATAACACCGTATTCAAGAGCAGGTGCATATACTACCAATGGTTTAATAGTAGAACCCATTGAGCGCACAGCCTGAGTAGCATGATTATATTGCTCTACATTATAATCACGTCCACCTAGGAAGGAAAGAATCCGACCGGTTCCGTTTTCAATCAGCATACTGCCGACTTGGACAGGAAAATCTTTTGTAACTGTTTCTCCAGTAGTAGGGTCCTTCACACTAATATTAGTATAAGTATGACCATAGGATTCAAATTCGTCCCTTACTTGAAGCATTTTCTCATACATATCTTTGTTGATAGTAGTATGAATACGATAGCCACCAGTGCTTGCAGCACGTTGAGCCATAATATTGTACTTCTCGATTAGAGGATCACCGTTTTCCAAGGCCTCTAAATCGACTCCATCCTTTTCAGCTAGCTGAACGCTTAAAATATCTCGTACTCTCTTTTCAATCTCAAAGGTTAACCAAGGATATTTTTCTTCTGGAAGAGCTTCCTTACTTCTAAAATCTTTTGTAATATCATAGTTAACAGAAGCTTCATATTCAGCTTCAGTTATGTAACCTGTTTCTTTCATACGATATAAAACAACCTTCATACGGTCAATTCCATGCTGTAACGATTCTCCTTCTTTTAAAACACCACCATTACTAAAAGGCGTATATTTGAATGGGGCTTGGGGAATCCCAGCAATGTATGCAGCTTGAGGAAGTGTAAGGTCTTTCGCCTTCACATTAAAAATTCCCTGTGCGGCAGTTTCAATACCAGCGATATTACGACCGTTAGCGTTTCTTCCATAAGGGATGATATTTAGATAGGCTTCTAATATTTCATCCTTAGACATAAATTCCTCTAATCGCATGGCTAAGAGAATTTCTTTTGCTTTTCTTTCATAAGAAACTTCATTTGTTAAAATTTGATTTTTAATCAGCTGTTGAGTAAGTGTTGAACCACCTGTTTGCGTATCTGAGTTTGTCATGTCTTGTAATAGACCACGGATGATTGCTTTAGGAACTATTCCATTATGAACTTTAAAATATTCATCCTCTGTAGCTAGGACAGCATCAATGACATATGGGGAGACATTCGATAATTTTGTTTCAGTTCTTTCTAAATCTGTTCTAAGTTTCCCTAAGTAGACATCTCCAGCGAAGTATATTTCTGAGGTTTCTTCATAATTAAACACAGCAGCTCGCATTTTTTCTTTTTCTCGTAAAGGTTCATCCTTTATTAAAGAAGTAAAATAACCTGCACCAACAGAAGCGGCAAATATTCCAAGTGTTAGACCAACTACTAAAAATATTAAGCATAAGTTCCACACTACACTTGAAGATATACGCAATCTTCTTGCCCATTTGGTTGATTGCCAGGCATCTACTTTCTCTTTATATAAGTGGAATTTCTCCATCCATTTATTCATTAATTTCTCGACCTCCAAATCAACAATATTATATCATAGTCCTATATTATAGACGATAGTTATTGACATACGATTCAAATTAGGTAAAATAGGTATAACATTTAACGAAGAAAAGTCCGAAGTAGTGCTTATACATACTGTTTAGAGAGCTAACGGTTGGTGAAAGTTAGTCGGTGGTTAAGATGCGAATTACAGGCTTGGAGTTATACGTCGTCACAACGTTACATGTGAAAAAGCGGAAGGATTGTTCCTTCAAGCTGGGTGGTACCGCGCTAACTAATAAGCGTCCCTGCATGATTTTTATCATGCAGGGACTTTTTGTTTTTTGGCAATTAAATCAGTACTGCCTTTTCCAATAATAAGGAGGAGACAAAAATGACAAACTCATTAATTGAAGACCTGCAATGGAGAGGACTTTTGTATCAGCAAACTGATGCAGAAGGAATGGATGAGCTTCTATCCACTGAAAAAGTATCCTTATATTGTGGAGTTGACCCAACTGCAGACAGTATGCATATTGGTCACATTGTTCCGTTATTAACACTTCGCAGATTTCAAATGCATGGTCATCGTCCAATTCTTTTAGTCGGCGGAGCTACTGGAATGATTGGTGACCCGTCTGGTCGTTCAGAAGAAAGACAACTACAAACTACCGAACAAATTGATTTAAATGTTCAAGGGATTAAAAAGCAAATGGAACGTATTTTTGATTTCCAATCTGAAAATGGAGCACAGATGGTAAACAATCGCGAATGGATTGGGCCTATGTCTGTTATCGAATTTTTAAGAGATTATGGAAAGCTTATTAATATCAATTATATGCTAGGGAAGGATTCTATTGCTTCACGCTTAGACTCAGGACTTTCCTTTACAGAGTTTGCCTATACATTAATTCAAGGAATCGATTTTAATCACTTATTCAATCATTATGGCTGCCGAGTTCAAGTCGGTGGATCAGATCAATGGGGCAATATTACGACTGGTTTAGAAATAATTCGTAAAACACATGAGGAAGAAACAAAGGCATTTGGTATTACGATTCCTTTAGTGACTAAAGCAGATGGTACTAAATTTGGTAAATCAGCTTCAGGTTCAGTATGGTTAGATGCACAAAAAACATCTCCATATGAGTTCTACCAATTTTGGATAAATACAGCCGATTCAGATGTTATTAAATACTTGAAAATTTTTACTTTCCTTGAGAGAGAGGAAATCGAAGGATTAGAAGTAACTGTACAAAATGAGCCACATTTACGTAAAGCTCAAATGACTTTAGCAGAAGAAATGACTCGCTTGATACATGGTCAAGAGGCGTTGGATCAAGCGGTGAGAATTTCTCAAGCATTGTTTAGTGGAAACCTAAAGGCGCTTACAGCGGACGAAATGAAGGATGCTTTTAAGGATGTTCCATCGGTAGAAATGACAAAGGATGAAAAAAATATAGTTGATTTCATTGTAGAAGCAACTGTATCTCCCTCTAAAAGACAAGCACGTGAAGATGTAACTAATGGTGCTATTTCTATAAATGGTGAAAAAATTACAGAAGTTGGATATGTTGTAGGGCAAGTGGACAGATTAGAAGATGAATTTATGATTATTAGAAGAGGTAAGAAAAACTATAAAATGATTAAATTTGTATAATATTTAAGTTGCTTCTCATACTAATGGGAAGCAATTTTTTTTGTTAAAAAGTAGCCTTTTATACGATTTTTATTCAACTTTTTTAAAAACATGCCAAATATTTATGTTATATAGAAAAAGTTTCATGCTTTTCATTAAAAAGGTTAAATTTTGAACGTTTTAAAAAGTTTATATAAATAGTGGACAAAATAGGTGAAAATAAGTAACTATATAGTATAGAATAAGATTTAGGAACACTTCACCTAAAATAATTAAAATAAATTCTTATTATTTTTGAATATATTAGCTTTTAAAAAAGGGGGTTAGTAAACATGGAAGCGAAAAAATATATACTAAATCATTTCGATGATTTTTTTGTTATTCTTTTTGGGAAAAATGATAAAGCTGATAAGCTAGTTATTTTAAAAGAGAAGTTTACAATCGACGCAAAAGAAGGAGATCTTTTAGAGATTTCTATTAACGAAGATAAGACAGGATATGATTTTAAAATTATTCATGAGGAAGCCGATGATAAAAGACAAAGATTATTGGACTTAATCGAGAATATGGAAAAGAACTAAAAACCTTGAAGCTGATTTAGCTTCAAGGTTTTCTTTTTGAAAATAATCTTTGGGGAAATAGATGAAAATAGTAATTTAGTTTGTTAATGGGAAATTATTAATTATTAAAGGAAAATCTGGAAAGACATCGAATAGTAAATACATAATATATAAAGGTAGGAGGACACATATTGGGAACATCGTTATTAAATGGAGTAGAGGGAATTTTTATTCCTGTGAAGAATCCAGCTGTTTCAGCACAATGGTATGAAACCGTTCTAGGATTTAAGTTAAATTATATTGAAGAAGAAGCAGCTGTCATGAAAATATCGAATAATTCACCGACTGTCGTTTGTTTAGTTAAAGTAGAAAATTATACGCCTATGAAATTTCCTTCCAATAATTTTGGAGTGGGGAAATATGTTAACTTTATACCAAAAAATATTGAGAAACTTTACGATGAGCTAAAAAACAAAGGAATTGCAGTAAAACCCCTTGGAGGTGATGAGGAAAAGAAATACTTTACGTTTTTTGATCCGGATGGTAATCCACTTGGTGCTTGTCAGTAAAAGAGGAGGACAATTAAATGTATACAACTGTAAATGATGTAGAAGTTTACTATGAAATATACGGAGAAGGCACTCCTATTTTAATGCTTCATGGATTTTCACCAGATATGGAGCTGATGAAGGGTTGCATGGAGCCGTTTTTTCAAAAAACTAGAAGATCTTATAAAAGAATATACATAGATTTACCAGGGATGGGAAAATCAAAACAATTTGCTCATCTAAATAATACAGATGATTTAATGGAAGTAGTTATTGGTTTTATAGAGAAGGAAATGCAAAATGAGCCATTTTTAATTGCAGGGGAGTCATACGGTGGCTATTTAGCTCGTGGAGTTATTGCCAAAAATAGGTTTCCTATTCTAGGTGCTTTCTTTATTTGTCCTGTTATTAATACAAACCATGATCAAAGGACACTTCCTGTTAAAAATATAGCAGAAAGAGACGAATGTTTCTTTAAAAAATTGTCTAGTAATATACAAAAAGAGTTCGAGAATAACTGTGTAGTATTAAACGAACTAACATTTAATCGATGGACTGAAGAGGTTGTTGCAGGAATGAAGCGAGGGGATGTAGCGTTTTTACAGAAAATCGCCGGTAACTATGCCTTTAGTAATTGGTTTGAAGAGCCACAATTTAATAATCCTGCTGTGTTTTTACTTGGAAGGCAGGATGACGTGGTAGGTTATCAGGATGCACTAGACTTAAAAGAAAATTTTCCTAGCGCATCCTTTGCAATTTTAAGTGGGGCTGGTCATAATTTACAAATTGAAAGGCCTGTTCTATTTAATGCTTATTTAACCGATTGGTTGAATCGTTGTGAACAAAATAAATGATCTTTTGTTACATAAGTACGCTACAGAAAGATGTGACTGACTTATATGCATGAATTATTAAAAGGTTTTATAGATGACCCATGGTGGTTAATGCCAAAAAGTATGTCGGAAAATTTAAATAAGGAGTTAACAAAAGAACTTTCGCCAAGCCACCAACTCTATGGAAAATTTGCTGTAGCAGTAGCTCGAAGAACCGATAATGATGATGTGATATTTTGGATAGATGAGCTAAATAAGTATGCGGTAATTCATTTAACGTATTCAAAAGAAACTTCAAGTGAATTCCCAATTACTACACTATACACGTTGAGTGAGCTGGAAAAACACTGTAGAAATATATCGTCCATTTATTAAAGAAAGGGCAACTTTATATTGTGAGCTATTATATATTGCTCTTTTTTATAACTTAACTAAAGAGGTTACAGCAAATTAAGGAGTTTAAGTTTAAGAATGAATAATGAATTTAATATACAAAAGCAGTTTTATAGGATCTATAAAGGATATATTACTGTATCTGAATTTGAAGAATGGCTTTATAAAACAAAAGAAATAGAAAGTATTTATGGCTCTAATTTTTACTTTGATTTACTTGATTTGAATTATAGAAAGAAATACATAAAAAATGAATTAATGAATCTTATCGAGACGAAAATTCCGTTTTATGCATTTGAACAGGAACGAATCATGTCACTCTTGGAAAGCATAATAAAAGAAAAGAATGACTTAGTAGATATTTTAGAACAATTATATGAGGATTATTGTAGTGGATACACATTTCTACGATATTTAGGTCTTACCTATATTACTGGAATTGATGCCATTCCCAAGGTAGAACATAAAGATGAATGGGATAAAAATGAATTTGACCGTAAAAGAGAACTACTTAATAGTATTAAGCCCAAGGTTATTAATGAAGCTATGCGTTTATTATCTTTTTTTCAAAAAGGTTTGATAAAGATAACGGAGGAAAATGATTATAGCGATTATCGAAGGGAGGAAGATCGAATAGAGCTTAATAATATTGAAGGGATGTTTAAAGAATAAATTTAGGACACTAGGACACTAACACAAGAATAGCTACTAAAGTGGTAAAGCTTTGTAAAAAAAACTAGACAACCAAGATTGTCTAGTTTTTTACATTTATATTCTTTTATTTATTAAAAATCTCTTCGACTTCATCTAACATAATATTAGCTGCTAAAACTCCACCTGCTGTATTCCAAATAGCATCACTTACTTCATGAACATTTCCGCTTTTAACAGCATTTAAATTTTTCCAAAGGGGATCGTTCGTCCATTCCTTTGCGGTATCTAGGGCAGCTTTATCACCTTGTGGTGCATATGTGAAGTAGAATAATACGTCCCCATCCATTTTAGGAATAACTTCTTTGCCTACTTCTATAGCTAAATTCCCAAGCTTGTTATCAGCAGTAAAAAGTTCGGTTTGCTGGGAAGCACGTTTAAATCCTAAATCTTCAAAAATTACGCCGGAGAAAGAATCAGTATAATAAATTCTAGATTGGCCAGCCATGAAGCGTACAATAGAAATTTCTTGATCAGTTTTATCCCCAAGACTCTGTTTTACTTCATCTAGATGTGCGTCAAATTGACTTAATACTTCATTTCCTTTTTCTTCAAGGTTTAACGCTTTAGCATATAATTTAAAGTTTTCTTTCCAATCGCCTCGTAATGTATCAGAAAATACAGTTGGGGCAATTGCACTTAGTTGATCGTATACAGCTTCTTGACGAACTTTGGTACCTATAATTAAATCAGGTTTTAATGCTGCTATCTTTTCTAAATTTACCTCTTGCTCTACTCCTACAACTTCTACGTCTTTCATCTCGTCACTGATGTGGTCGTACCAAGGATCTCCAAGCCAAGATTGAACAGCGCCAACTGGTTTCACTCCTAAAGAGAGCAGGGCTTCTGTGCCTTCGTTAGTAAGAATTACAATCTTTTCAGGTGTTTTTTTGAGTGTAGTACTACCCATTGCATGTTCTACTGTGTAGCTAGTGTCGTCTTGTTTTTCACCTGTTGTAGTATCTTCTTTTTGTCCACAAGCTGCTAATAGCAATAAAGAAAATATAGAAATAATAGCGAAAAAAGGTTTTATTTTATTCAATTAGCTTACCTCCTAAAGTTAAATATTAATGATAATCATTTTCAATACAAACCTTATAATAGTTCTCTTGTAAACTTATGTCAATATGAAAATGAAAATGATTCTCAAACTCATTGACACTCTATATAACATGCAATAGACTAGAGGTAAATAGTGTAAATTTACGGATAATAGAAAGGTTACTTTTATGTTATTAAAAACGAACGGACAAAGACTAGTGGGACTAATTATTGTCATTTCTATACTAGTCTTCTTAATGTGTGCAAGTGTTATTTATGGATATACACAGACATCTTGGAAAATGGTGCTAGATGCTTTTCAAAATAATAATGGTTCAAACGAACATATTGTAATTGAAACAGTTAGACTCCCAAGAGCTCTAATCGCTGCAGCTGTTGGAAGTAGCTTAGCTATTTCTGGCGTTTTAATGCAAACTCTAACGAAAAATCCGCTTGCATCGCCTGGGATTTTTGGCATTAACGCTGGAGCAGGGTTTGCAGTAGTTTTAGCAGTAACTCTTTTCTCAGTAACTAATCTTCAAGCATTCGCTTGGATTTCTTTTTCAGGAGCTGCTGTGGCAGCAATTGCAGTATATACAATCGGTTCTGCAGGAAGAGAAGGACTTACACCAATGAAGTTAACTTTAGCTGGAGCAGCTATGTCAGCTATGTTTGCTTCTTTTACCCAAGGATTTCTTGTCATTAATGAGGCTGCTTTTGAGCAGGTGTTATTTTGGTTAGCTGGATCAGTTGAAGGTAGAAAGATGGAAATTTTATTAAATGTTTTTCCATATTTACTGTTAGGTTGGATAGGATCTTTTATTATAGCTTCTAAAATGAATGTTTTATCTATGGGAGAAGATGTTGCCAAAGGTCTAGGAGTAAACACTGGATTTTTAAAAATAATAGTTGCTATTATCGTTATACTCTTAGCTGGAGGATCTGTAGCTATCGCTGGACCAATTGGCTTTATTGGAATTGTTATTCCCCATCTAACTAGATATATCGTTGGTATCGATCATCGTTGGCTTATACCTTTTTCAGGTCTTCTAGGAGGAATTTTGTTGTTGGTTGCAGATATATTCGCCAGATATATCATCATGCCTCAAGAAGTTCCAGTAGGAGTTATGACTGCTATCATAGGGACTCCATTCTTCATTTACATTGCAAGAAAGGGGTTTAATGCACGATGAATCAATATAAAAATTTTAGAGTGTTTAAAGGAAAAGTATCCTTTCTATTAGATAAAAAAGCTATATTCATATTAATGAGTCTCCTAGTAATTACAGGAATTGTTTTTATCGTAAGCACAGGTTTAGGTGATATGAAATTAAGCCCCTTAACCGTTCTGAGTGTTTTTTTTGGTGGTGGAAGCGATTTGGAACAACTTGTAGTTCAATCCTTTCGTTTGCCTAGAATTATTGTCGCATTAATGGTGGGGATTGCTTTAGCGGTAGCTGGTGGCATCCTTCAAGGGATGATTCGAAATCCTTTGGCATCGCCTGATATTTTAGGGATAACAGGCGGTGCATCTGTGGCCGTTGTTAGTTTTTTAACTTTATTCAGTGATACAAATAATTCTCTGACAGTAAGTATTAAATGGTTACCTCTCGCAGCGTTTGTTGGCGCAGTGGTCATTGCACTACTTGTATATTTTCTTGCGTGGAAAAATGGCGTATCACCTATAAGAATAGTACTTATCGGTATAGGGATATCTGCGCTCATGCAAGCATTAACTACATTGATGATGATTATGGGACCGATTTATAGAGCAAGTCAGGCGAATATATGGATAACTGGCACAGTTTATGGTTCTAGTTGGAATAATGTTGCTATATTAGTTCCATGGACGATTATTTTTATAGCTATTGCTTTTTTTATGGTTAAAAATATAAATATTTTAGAGCTTGGAGATGACATAGCTACTGGAATAGGAGGACGCATTCAACGCCACCGTTTCGTTCTATTATTAATAAGTACTGCTCTTGTAGGAGGGGCTGTAGCTTTTGCAGGTGGTATTGGGTTCGTCGGTTTGATGGCTCCACATATGGCAAGAAGGCTAGTAGGCTCTTCATTTGGAGCACTTTTACCTGTATCTGCATTAATCGGTGGAATCCTAGTCATGCTGGCTGATCTAATTGGAAGAACGATGTTTTCTCCCTTGGAAATTCCTGCAGGTGTATTTACGGCAGGAATAGGAGCACCTTATTTTATTTACTTATTGTTTAAAACTAGGAATGCTTAAATGTGAAGGAGTGTATTGAAATGAAACAAGTGATTGAGACACAAAATTTAACCCTTTCTTATGGGGAAAGTATTATTATAGATGATTTAAATCTTCAAATACCAAAAGGGGAAATTACTGTTTTCATTGGTGGAAACGGGTGTGGGAAATCAACACTTCTTCGTTCAATTGCTCGTTTGTTAAAGCCAAAAAATGGCGCAGTATTGCTTGAAGGTAGTGCAATATCTAGAATGTCCACTAAGGATGTTGCTAAACAAATGTCTATTCTTCCACAATCGCCAATTGCGCCTGAGGGATTAACGGTTCTACAGTTAGTGAAGCAAGGAAGATATCCTTACCAAACATGGCTAAAACAATGGACAGAGGAAGATGAAGAAAAAGTAAAAAATGCTTTAAAAGCAACTGGTATTGAAGACCTCAAAGATCGACCGGTGGATTCTTTATCCGGGGGGCAACGTCAAAGAGCATGGATTGCCATGACTTTAGCTCAAGATACAGATATTATCCTACTGGATGAGCCAACTACTTATCTTGATATGACACATCAAATTGAAATTCTTGATTTACTTTATGAACTAAATGAAAATGAGAAACGAACGATTGTAATGGTACTACATGATATCAATTTGGCATGCAGATATGCGGATAATATAGTAGCGATTAAGGACCGGGAAATATATGCTCAGGGTAAACCAGAGCATATTATAAGCTGTCCTTTAGTAAAAAATGTGTTTGGTATGGATTGTCAGATTACAAAAGATCCGCTGTTTGGTACGCCATTATGTATTCCATTTGGTAAGGGAAGATGCATTCTACAGGAAGTAGAAGTCTAATTGGATCTGAATCTCGATATAGATAAACTTCAGAACAATGTTTTCTTATCTTTTTATATGAAACATTTGACTCCCTAGAACTAAAGATAGCAACTAACTTTGACTTCCTTACTTCTTCTTTCATCAACAAGATGTGCAAGCCTCCCGTGGAAACTTACATGCATAGCTGGGAGATTGTTTAGCAGTGACAAAGATAGGGTTACTGTTTATATAACTATTTATCGGTGAATTCGTTAGAAATTGGTGAAGTTTGACCATTCGATATTGGAGCATTAGACATATCTTCAGCTACAGGGAGTCTTTCATTTTTAGTTTTAGGTAGACTAGATTTCTCGTCTACAGTATTGTTTTTTAACAAAGCAATTTTAAATTTGGATGGAGTTTCATACTTAAGAACAGTAGACTTTTTGATGTACAAACTGCCACCGCCCTCATAATAACCACCATCATGTCCACTGAAGGAATAGACTCTAAACTCTTCTCCCCCTATAGGCCAATGACTGTGTCTTAGTATGCCTTCATGATCCTTCTGATAAAGCTGTGTAGTACATAACACAGTCACTTTATCAATTTGTCCTTTTCGTAATTTAGTTTTTCCCCACATCACTTTTGTTGATGCTTTTGCTAATGTCGCAGTTGTTATTAACAAAGCTGAAAATATTAAAGCAGCTATTATTAGATTTTTCATAAGTATTCACTTACTTCTAAGATAAATCAATAATTATATCGGTATAATATGTTAATTTTGTTACTAAAAATAAATAGTGTTACCAACATTTCATGTAAAACCTCTTCATGACATGTGTCATCTTATACTCCTGACTGTTGTGAATGTTAGTGACTGTCGTTTTTCTTTATATTTTATCTAGGGGCATGAGCTCATACTTAAAATGAAAGAGGGATTTCTGATGACAAGTGAAAGACTGCGCTTAATCGATATTCTCCGAGGCTTTGCAGTGCTTGGAACGCTGGGAACTAATATTTGGATTTTTGCTTATTTGGGAGACCTATCTTATATAACGACTGCTAACTTTACCGAATGGTGGGTATTAGAGGACTTTTTACGAATGGTAGTGCTCTTTATTGTTAATGGGAAACTTCTCGGATTACTTACGATTATGTTTGGAGTAGGATTAGAGATGAAATATCAGCAGGCAATCAGGAAGGGTAATGCCTGGCCTGGTGTATATATATGGACTTTATTGTTTTTACTCTTAGAAGGGTTTATTCATTTTACTCTAGTAATGGAATATGACATTTTGATGAGCTATGCCGTAACTGGATTAATCGTTGCTCTTGTTCTAAAAAGAGGAGATACCTTTATAAAAAAAATAATGATTGGAGTTGGTAGTTTTCATGCGATAATTGTTCTATTGATCTTAGTGGGAGCACTAGTAGGGGTCGTAAACATGTCCTTAGGTTCATATGAAGGAGCTGCACTCTATGAAAGTGGTACATGGCTAAAACAGGTTGAAAATCGTTTATTTAATTTTGTTTATTATAGATTAGAAGCTATTTTGATAGTACCGATGAACATATGCTTGTTTTTGTTAGGAGTATTCCTTATGCGTTCAGGAGTATTTTCAAAAACAGAGAAGGGCAAAAGTCAGCGTAAAAAACTGTTTCAAATAGGGATGTATATAGGTGTTCCGTTAAATCTTCTTATTTTTATACCAGGAGGAGCATTTGATTTACCTGTTCGTTATTTATTCGCACCAATTATGTCTCTTGGCTATATAGGATTATTTGGTATATTAATAGAATATAGAAAGTTTGAGTGGCTTTGGTCTCGATTTGAAGAGGTTGGGAAAATGTCACTAAGCTGCTATGTATCACAGAATCTCTTAGCTTCTATTGTATTTTATGGCTGGGGTCTAGGATTAGGTGGGAAATTAGGAAGTTTATCTATCATTACAATTTGGCTCAGTATTACTCTATTTCAATTTCTATTTGCCTATTTTTGTATAAGGAAGCTACACACTGGACCGTTAGAGTGGATGAGAAGAAAAGCGGTAGCGATAGTCTCTAAATAACTTAAATAATTGAGGTGATCAATATAAAATTTTATCCAAAGGATCAAGCTGCCAAATACTTGATCATAGATGTGGCCTCAATAGTTTTTCTTTTTACCGTAGTAATGCTATCTGATTCAGACTTGCATAACGGGGTGAAGCTAATCCTTCTCCTATCGATTATTTGTTCCTATTATATTGCATTGTGGAATAAGGATTGGCGCCTTCTATGTGCTGTGCTAGCAGGTTACTTCCTCCTTATAATATTAAGCCTTTACGAAGGCTCAGTAATTATTACTTTTGGTTTTTTGTTTGCAGATTTGTTAGGGAGAGCTAAGTCTAAACTTCACATAGGGCTTGGAATAGTAGGAGTTGCCTCCCTGTTTCTTCTTATTCTCTGGAAGGAGCAGCTCAGTGGTATAGATTTCGCTGTATTAGTGGCATTCATGATTATTCAGCTTGCCTTGCCAATACTTCGATATTTTCTTTTAAAAACAACGAATCTACAAACAAAATTAAATGAAGTAAATAAACAACTCGTTCAACAAGAAGAAAGGCAACGAATTGCAAGAGATCTTCATGATACAATCGGCCATACTTTGACGATGATCAAGCTGAAGACTGAGCTTGCTTCGAAATTAGTAGAGCCGGAACAAACCAAGGTAAAGGGAGAGCTAAACGACATCTTAGCAACCACAAGGACTGCTATGAAGCAAGTGAGAGAATTAGTGACGGATATGAAATTTGTATCTCTAGAAAGTGAGCTAGAACATACACAGGAATTGCTAAAATCCGCTGGTATTATCGTTCACTATAATAATAATTTCCAGCAGTTGTTATCGAGTGTAGAAGAAACTATGATATCTCTTTGTTTAAGAGAAGCGACAACTAATATTCTTAGACATAGTCAAGCGAAACGTTGTGAGATACATACAAGCATAAATGATAGGTTATTCTGCGTACACATAAAGGACGATGGAATAGGAATAGAGATGAAGAAATTTGGCAATGGTCTAGTATCGATGAAGGAACGTATGAATTCTTTACAGGGGGACGTGTTTATAGACGGTGCTCCCTCGGGAGGCACTTTGGTAACGATCACATTACCTATTCATTTGTAAGGGGGATACATAGTGATAAGAGTGGTAATTGCAGAGGATCAAAAAATGCTCCTAGGAGCATTTTCTTCATTAATAGCATTTGAAACTGATATAGAGGTCGTTGGAGAAGCTCAAGATGGTCAGAAAGCCTGGGAATTGATCGTGGAGAAAATACCTGATGTATGTATTTTGGATATTGAAATGCCACATATGACAGGTCTGGAGCTTGCACGAAAAATTAAAGAGGAACAAATTCCGAGCAAAGTAATGATTGTGACAACTTTTTCACGAGTTGGATATTTGCAAAAAGCTATTGATAGTGATGTTACAGGATATCTATTGAAGGATGAGCCAATCGATTATTTAATAGATTCAATACGGAAGGTGGCAGCTGGTGAGAAAGTTGTGAGCAGAGACTTAGCTGCTACACTATTCATGAAAGTAGAGAATCCGCTTAATGATCGAGAAATAGATGTATTACGCCTTGTAAGAGAAGGTCTAACTACATCAGAAATCACGAGGAGATTATTTTTAACAAAGGGCACCGTCCGTAATTATTTGTCCTCCTCTATCCAAAAGCTACAGGTGGAAAGCAGGCAGCAGGCTGTTAACAAAGCAAATGAAAACGGGTGGCTTGAATGAAAGACCCCTTTCTTTTTATTGTTTATAGTATATACAAATGTGGTAGAGGAATAATGGCATAAAACATAGTTTTGTAAATATGACAATTTAAAAGGGGATGGGAAAGTGAATTATGAAGTGTTGAAGGATGCAGAGGAATTTTACTTCGAGGGAAATCACGTTGGAGTTTTAGTTATTCATGGCTTTACAGGTACAACTCAAAGTATGCGTTTTTTAGGAGAAAGGTTTGCGGAAGCTGGTTTTACTGTTGTTGGACCAAGGCTCACTGGCCATGGTACGGCTCCTGAGGATATGGAACAAGCAAGCTACGAAGATTGGATAAAAGATGTGGAAAGAGGATTGAACAAGCTGAAAGAAACTTGTACTGATATCTTTGTTTGTGGATTATCTATGGGTGGTACTCTTACTTTATACCTGGCAGAAAATCACAAGGAAATCAAAGGGATTATGCCTGTTAATGCTGCAATTTATATGCCGGAAATGATAGAAAATTATGAAGTCCTTTCAAAAGAGGAAACTAGGTTTGTTGATGGAATTGGGTCGGATATTAAGCTAGAGGGAATACAAGAACTAGCGTATTCGAAGACACCAGTGAAGTCAATGTCTGATATCATTTTGCTGTCTAGATTAGTAAGAGATAATCTTTCTAAAATTACGGCACCAGCTTTGATATTTAAATCTACAGAAGATCATGTCGTGCCACCTGATAACTCACATCAAATATTCGAGGCAATCTCCTCTGTCGGAAAAGAAATAGTGGAATTAGAAAATAGCTATCATGTTGCTACGCTTGATACTGATAAAGAGTTGATAGCAGAAAGAAGCATACAGTTTATAAATGCTCGAATATAAAGATGAACGTCTCGGAACCACTGGTTTCGAGGCTTTTTTTGAAATACAATCGTCCCATTAATCTCCGTCATTAAACTTTGCAGTTGGAGGAAGGTGACGCCAAGTAAAAGTCATAAGATAATATAAAAAGGAGAATGGTCGCAACGTGAAAAACGACCATCTCTCTATAGTTTTCAGATAATGTATTGTTCCAAATCGTATCAAAAAGTAGAAAATTAGTACCTATAGGCAATGTTGCGTATTCACTTTAATAGGTTGTTGTCATTCATTTACCAAAAGGAATTGCTCTAAATCTTTTTCAAGGATAAATACCTCGATTCTTTCACCAGTCTTAGTGCTTATATCCGAATGAGAGGAAAGAACCTTGCAGCCAGTATACTCTTCTACAATTTTTTCATATTCCTTACTATACTGTTCGCGAAGTAATGTACGCATTTGTTTGACAAGACGTCTTCCAGTAGTATGATTGACGAGGTGTTTTTCCTCTACTGTTAGAACTCCTTTAAAACGGGTGATTAACATATCATTAATAATATATGTTTTAGCCTCTTGAGGTCCCTTTCCAATCAAATCAAGCTGTAGCTTAATGAATGCTGAACTGATATCAGCCTCTAGTTTCTTTTTTGACATAATGCCTCCAAATGGAATTGTAAGATTTAATATCTAACTAAAAGAGAATAAGTATCTCAGTTATTAAACTTGAAAAAATCTCTGCTAATTCCACAAAATTTATTAATTTTAATATAGCTTAAGAGATAGCTTCAGCTCTTTAGTCGGGCTATTTGAAATAGTAAAAGTGAAAGTATTAACAGTTTAGCCTTTTCGTAGTTAGAAGTAAGTGTTTCTTTCAGTCTTCTAAGAACTTTCTATTCACCTTCTTTCTCCAACAACGCTTACGGGGTTAGCTGTCGGATTCGGATGGTCAGAGTCACCCTACCCTTTGAAAGGATTCACCCCAGTTTTAGATAATAACAGGTGGTTCCCCCGATTCAATAATGAATTCAGCGATTTAGGTTGAAATTGAAACTATCATACTACTTGGGAAAATTTCTGTAAAGAGGATAAATAAGTAAAGAAAATTTTTTAATCCTTTTTATCGAACTGATATTTTCTGAAAGCCATACACTAAATCAATTTACTGTTGAGATAGCAATGATATGAGTTGTTAAACTATATTAAACTTTTTTTATTTTTAAAAAGAATAATATAAATAGTACTTAAGGATTATTTACTTCGGAAAAATAACGTCGTAAAATCCAAACATAACCAATTTGAATATCGGTCTAATCCTGAGCAATCAGGAACGGAGGAACCAATTTTTTGGGGTTAATTCTACAAGTTGTAGAAAGGATGAGATACTCTTTCGCCATCCTACCCGTCAGCTAACTTCGTCGGCTAAAGCGAAGGAGGTCAATGAGACCACCTTATTAATTCACGGGGCTTTTTTGTAGGATTTTAAAGCAGAAAAGCAGCTTGATAAATAGTAGGTCTTTTTATAATGCCTATAATAACTGAAAAGGTTTCATGGAAGACAGAACGCAGAGAGGGCTTTTTGCTTGCTAGGCGCTAAGTAGACCAGTGATACTTTTTCTCCATTAAAAATGTATACTGCTGCAAACTTTTCTAAGTCAGAATATGTGATTGTACTTCACTATTTTGTCTGAAGAATATTTGCACAGTAGCATGTCGGGGAAAAAGTAGTCATTGGTCTTTTTTTGTCTTTATTTTTCGGCAATGGCATTAATCTGAAGGAAATTTCTTGATTCCGTTAAGGGGGAAATTTAAAGATGTGATTTTTAAGAAGGTTAGTTAAAGGATGAGCTACAAGCAATTATAGAAAGGAAGAATTATATGGATGTCGTATCTATTTTTCTAATAATATTCTCATTTTCTCTTTTTTTTGGATTTACAGCATTTTGCAACAAAGTAATTGAAGAGAAAGGAAGGGAAAAGCGATGATTATTTTACTTGTTTTTTCTATTGCAACTTCAATTTATTTGCTGGATGCATTGATTCGTCCTGAGAGATATTAAATTTTCAAGTATATGGAGGAAATGAAATGGATTTATTTCAAATCGCATTAGTCTTGGCTATTGCGTTATTAATCGCAATACCGATGGGTAAATATATTGCTTTAAGCCTTTCACTTGAAAGAACAAGGCTGGATCGAGTGTTCAATCCTATAGAAAACTTTATATATAAATTATCTGGTATTAGTCAATCACATATGAATTGGAAGCAATACGCAACAGCTTTACTTATTAGTAACTTTGTAATGTTTGGACTCTGTTACTTAATTGTTAGGCTACAGGGGATTCTGCCCTTTAACCCAAGTGAAATAGGGGGGATGGAAGCATTATTATCATTCAATACGATTTCTAGTTTTCTGACAAATACTAATCTGCAGCATTATAGTGGTGAGAGTGGGCTATCATATTTTTCTCAAATGACAGTGATTACTTTCTTAATGATGACGACACCGGCAACAGGTCTTGCCCTATGTATCGCGTTCATCAGAGGAATTTCAGGTCATAAGAGCTTAGGTAACTTTTACGTGGATTTAGTTCGTTCGCTTACCAGAATTTTCATACCAAGTTCAATAGTAGTAGGTCTCTTATTGGTAGGCCAAGGAGTACCACAAACCTTGGATCCAACTGCAATTGCAACAACTCTTGAAGGGGAACAACAGCAAATATCTCGAGGACCAGTTGCATCCTTAGAATCTATTAAACATTTGGGAACTAATGGTGGCGGATTCTTTGGTGTTAACGCTGCTCACCCATTTGAAAATCCGACACCATTTTCAAATGTTATACACATGCTTTCGATGTTATTAATACCTATGGCGATTCCTTTTACCTTTGGATATATGACAAAAAAACGGAAGCTTAGCTGGATGCTTACGGGTGCTATGAGTATTATTTTCTTAGCAATGCTAGTAACAATTTATGTTCAGGAGTCTAATGGAAACCAAGCTTTAGCTAATATAGGTCTGTCGCAAGATGCAGGAAGTATGGAAGGTAAAGAAGTCAGATTTGGAATTGCCCAAAGTGTTTTATTTACAACTGTAACAACGGCTGCCACTACAGGGTCTGTAAATAATATGCATGATACATTAACGCCTCTCGGTGGCTTTGTGCCACTAGTGTTAATGATGTTAAACAATATCTTCGGGGGAGATGGAGTGGGCTTTGTAAACATTATTATGTATGCAATTTTAGCTGTCTTTATTGCTGGTTTAATGGTAGGCAGGACTCCAGAATTTTTGGGAAGAAAGATTGATGCAAAAGAAATGAAACTAATTGCAATTACCATTCTTATTCATCCTTTGATCATTCTAGTCCCATCTGCGATTGCGCTAACAACTGAAATGGGCAATTCAGCGATCTCGAATGCTAGTTTTCATGGAATATCTCAAGTGATATATGAATTTACTTCATCTGCAGCAAACAACGGATCGGGTTTTGAAGGTTTAGGAGATAACACAGACTTTTGGAATATCTCAACAGGTTTGGTAATGTTATTCGGTCGCTACTTTTCTATGATTGCTATGCTTGCTGTTGCTTCGTCTCTAATGGTTAAAAAGCCTGTGCCTGAAACAATAGGAACTATGAGGACTGACAATAGCACGTTTTTAGTTTTCCTAATAGCAACTGTATTGGTTGTTGGAGCATTAACATTCTTCCCAGTACTAGCATTAGGACCAATTGCCGAAGCTCTAACCATGTGAAATTGAAATGAAAAAAGAGATTAAAGGAGTATCATTATGAATTCAGAACGGAACACGGCGCTCACAAACGAGATGATTAAACTGGCTTTTGTCGAATCACTTAGAAAGTTGAATCCAAAAACAATGAGGAAAAACCCTGTCATGTTTGTTGTAGAGATAGGATTTTTAGTGACAATAATAATGACGTTCTTTCCATCTTTCTTTGGAGCAGAATCAGATTTTTATTATAACGGATTTGTAAGTATTATATTGCTTATTACAATTTTATTTGCAAACTTTGCGGAAAGTATAGCGGAGGGGAGAGGTAAGGCACAAGCCGAAAGTCTAAAGAAAACCCAAAAAGATTTACAAGCAAGAGTTTTGTTAGAAGACGGAAGCTATAGTTATGTCTGCTCTAAGGATTTAAAAAAAGGAGACATAATTTTTGTAGAAGCTGGGGAGTTGATTCCAAGTGATGGGGAAGTTATAAAGGGTTTAGCATCTGTCGATGAGTCAGCTATTACAGGTGAATCAGCTACCATTATTAAAGAGTCTGGAGGAGATTTTAGTTCTGTTACTGGAGGAACTAAGGTTATTAGTGATCAACTTACAATACGCATAACCTCTAATCCAGGTGAATCATTTCTAGACCGAATGATTAGTTTAGTAGAAGGTGCTAAGCGACAAAAAACTCCTAATGAAATTGCTCTTAATATAATTTTGGTGAGCTTAACATTAATATTTTTAATCGTTTGTGTTACCTTAGTGCCTATCTCAGGCTATGTAGGGGTTACTATTCCAATCGCTACTTTGGTAGCGTTGCTTGTTTGTTTAATTCCTACTACGATAGGTGGACTCTTGTCTGCAATAGGGATTGCAGGAATGGATCGTGTAACTAAATTCAATGTGATAGCTAAATCAGGAAAAGCGGTGGAAGCTGCTGGGGACATTAATACAATTATTTTGGATAAAACCGGAACAATTACTTATGGGAATAGAATGGCTTCCGAATTTATAACCGTTGAAGATGTTAAATCAGTTGAACTAACAAAAGCGGCATTACTTAGCTCTTTATATGATGAGACACCTGAAGGACGTTCGATTGTTGAACTAACAAAAGAATTGGAGCTTATCGAGATAGAGCAAAATATGAAAGAATCTTTCGGGGTTGAATTTAATGCACAAGCTCGAATGAGCGGAACAGACTTTCAAAATGGACTTAAAGTACGTAAAGGTGCTGTAGATGCAGTAAAAGAATATGTAATCATGCAAGGTGGCGTTATTCCATCTGATTTAGATGATAAAACAAAATTGATAGCATCCAAAGGTGGAACACCACTTGCTGTAGTAGTAGACAATAAAATAATGGGTTTAATATACCTAAAGGATACTGTTAAGGTTGGATTGAAGGAGCGCTTTGATCAACTACGAAAAATGGGGATTAAAACAATTATGTGTACAGGAGATAACCCATTGACTGCTGCAACCATAGCTAAAGAGGCTGGAGTTGATGAATTTATCGCAGAGGCAAAGCCTGAAGATAAAATTGCTGTTATAAAACGGGAACAAGCAGAAGGGAAGCTTGTAGCAATGACTGGAGACGGAACAAATGACGCGCCGGCACTTGCACAAGCGGATGTAGGAATGGCTATGAATAGCGGTACTATAGCTGCTAAAGATGCTGCTAATATGGTGGACTTAGATTCAGATCCTACCAAAATAATTGAAATTGTAGGTATTGGTAAGCAATTATTAATGACTAGGGGGGCACTGACGACATTCAGTATAGCTAATGATATCGCGAAATACTTCGCAATTATCCCTGCTATGTTTATGTTAACTATCCCTCAAATGAGTACTCTTAACATTATGAATTTAGCTACACCACAAAGTGCCATTCTGTCAGCATTAATTTTTAATGCAGTAATCATTCCGCTACTCATACCACTAGCAATGAGAGGTGTAAAATATTTGCCGATGAAATCTACAAAACTCTTAAGTCGTAACTTATTGATATATGGAATGGGAGGAGTCATTATTCCATTTATTGGAGTTAAGCTAATCGATATATTGTTAGTTTCTATTAATCTTGTTTAAGTAATATAAAAGAAAGGTGATATAAATGTTAAAAAATTTACGTATTAGTATTATTCTACTCTTAATATGTGGATTGGCATATCCTTTAGTAATGACTGGAATTTCACAATTATTAATGCCCGAGAAGGCTGCAGGAAGTATCATTACTAATGCAGAGGGTAATATTATTGGATCTGAACTGATAGGCCAAAAATTTACTGAACCACATTATTTTAATGGGCGAGTATCATCTATAGAATATAATGCTTCCGGATCGGGCTCTATGAATTATGCACCAACAAATAAAGATATGGTTGAACGAACGAAAACCGATTTAAAACTGTTTTTAAAGAACAATCCCGAAGTAAGACAAGAAGATATTCCCAATGATCTATTAACTAACTCTGGCTCGGGACTTGACCCACATATAACCAAGCTTGCTGCACAAATTCAAGTACCTAGAATTGCACAAGAGCGTGGATTAAGTGAAGCTAAACTAATGAATTTAATAGAAGATAATACAGAAAGTCGTCAATTTAATTTTATTGGTGAGCAGAGAATAAATGTCTTGAAATTGAATATTGCACTAGATCAATTGTAAGCATAAGGATAGAATTATGACTTCTTTTCTAAGATGAAGGAGGCAACCTTTAGGAAGCGAAATTTTAATTGGCTTACTTGAAACCCATTGGCGTAAAGAAACAATAGAGCAGTGGAGGAACTAGTAGAGGGCCCTGTAGAAAGGTTCCTTCAGAGTGGCATTTCGATGTGTTAGTTGTAGCAGAACAAAAGCATGCCAAGATAACATAGATACTATCAAAGCTTGGAACTAGTAATGACCTCATTTTAGGTATAAAAATCCATTTATTGGACAATAATTTATCTAAACTGGAGGGGAACTATAAATGCTTTTAGATGAAAAAGAAATCTACTGCTACAGTTGCCGTAGAAAAACCTTATTTACTTGTAGGGATCTGAATAATAATAAAGGTGTAGATAGCCATTGCAGCGAGTGTATAAATTTTTGGTTTGAATGGCAAAACAAAGCGGTAGAGCGAGAAATGAAAAAATGGTTAGATTATAATGAAGGAGTTTTACTTAAGGAATTTAGCAAAGAGTCAAATTTTTATAGCTAACAAATAGCAATATAAAATGTAGGTAATAAATAAACTGATAGTCGTACTTTGCTAGACTATTGACTACCTAACAATAAAGCATATCCAAGATTTTTCTTAGATATGCTTTTTTTATGCTTGTTAACCCTTTTTTATTCAATGATTTAATAGTAGCAAAAGATTCATAAAATCAAGATTAAAGTGCGTAATTAACCAAGTCAAAGTAGTTATTCCTTTCTCATCTATTTTTTTGCATAAAAAACTCGCCCCTAAATAGGGACGAGTTTGTACTAATGTTATTCTCATTATTTGATTAAGCCATCTTTCATCGTAATGATATGATCAGCATATGCAAGCATTTCCTCGTCATGAGTCACCATCAAGGTTGTAATATTAAGTGTTTTAGTTAAATTGCGAATTAGCTCCATAACATCTTTTGAGCGTTTTGAATCCAAGCTGGCAGTTGGTTCGTCTGCAAAAAGTATTTTGGGTTTATGAATGATGGCACGGGCAATCGCTACCCTTTGTCTCTCCCCACCAGACAAAGATGCTGGGTAGGCATTTTTTCGGTGTTCCATATCAATCAGTTTTAAAATATGGGCAATTTCTTTTTTTTGTTGCTCTTTTTTTAATTTTGATTCCGACACCTCGAGCATTAGAATCAACTGTTCTTCTACTGTAAGGAAAGGTACAAGATGCGCAGACTGAAAGACAAAGCCAAACTCACTAGCCCGGACTTTTCGTATTTGTTCTTGGTCCATGTCTGTCATGTTGTTTCCATTGAACATAATTTGGCCGTCCGATGCCGGTTGGAGCCCTGCTGCAATTGTCAGTAGAGTACTTTTACCAGAACCTGAGGCCCCTACTAGCGCAGTAATCTCGCCTTGTTGAAGAGAAAGGTCGATTCCCTTTAATATTTCTTCTACTACTTCGCCATTTGTAAATTTTTTTCTCACATCATTTATTGTGAAAATTGCCATATTAAACCTCTCCTTGTTGAATCGCTTGCAGCGGTTCGACTTTTTTTATTTGGATACCTGAAAGTGTTGCACCAACAAATCCAATAATGAGGAAAACGATAGACAATTGGACCGTAGTGGCAGCAGTTAAACTAAAAGGCATTCCTTCAGGTGCGATGTAGTTAAAACTCTGGCTAAGTGCAATTGACAGTCCGAGGGCAATGACTGTGATGAAGAGCATCTGAGCCCACATCATTTTAAACAGTGTACTCGTCTTTACACCGATTGCTTTTAAGATCCCATACAATCCGATTTTTTGTACATTTATCATATAGAAGAAGATGGCGAACAACAGCCCGCTGATGACGACTAAAAACCAGACAATCATGTTAAGTGACAATTGTTCCGCACTGTAACTGGGAATAGTATTGAGGAATTCGGTGTTTGAAAAAGATTGTAGCCCTTCGATTGCTAGTAAACTCTCTTCACCAGGTATAAAAATCAATTGCATTTCATTTACCCGATACATCTCTTTGTAGTTTTCCATATTGATAAATGCGACAGGAGCGTGACTGTACTTTTGTTGATCTACAAATCCTTTAACAATGAATTCGCCACTGAATTGGTTGTTGGTCAGTGTATCACCGACTTTTAATCCCTCTTCCTCCAGAGAGCGATCCAGGACAATTTCGCCTTCTTTGACGTTTTCAAACAACTTCGATTCAGTTGATGTGACAAATGCTACACTGCGTTGCTTGTCTTTTTCATCATTCAAAAACCCCATTTGAATGGATAATGCAGCAGCCTCTTCTTTTTCACTTAAAACAGTATCTTGGACACTGGTATCTATCAGCGAAAGATTATAGGTTTCTTCCGCGTCTGTATTCATATAAAATTGTCCATCCGGCAACTCTTTAATCAGAGCTGCGTTGTCTTGGGACAAACCATTAGCGAGACCAGAAATAATGAAGGTCAACAAACTGACCAGAAACACAATCGAACCCAAAATCATAAATCTTATTTTATTTTTTTTAATTTCTTTCCATGCAATGTTCATTTGAATGCCTCCGATTTTGTTTATAGTCTCAGTTTATATCCGTTAGATGAATGGAAGATGAACAAGAGATTACAGTTCGAGATGGAAGTCCCAAAATAACGTTTCACATTTTGAACCCAAAGAAATAAGTAGAAGCCAATCACCCTGTTCCGCGGTGAATGGCTTCTACTTATTTCTCATCTTTTTAGCATATCGAGAACGTTGTCAGCAACATCAAAAGCACAGATTAAACGGAACACTGCAAAGCAAAAAACTCCATTACATTTGTTATTTCAACATTCATTTATAAAAGAGGCAGTTTTATTTGTACTGTCGTGCCTATATTAGGAGTACTTTTTATTTCAACAGTCCCTTTATGCAATTCGACAATCTCTTTTACAATAGCCAATCCTAAACCAGATCCTTTCAATGAACGTATTCGTGCATGATCCGCCCGATAAAAGCGATCAAATGCACGACTGGCTTCTTCAGCTGTCATACCGATCCCTTCATCCAAAACTTCTAACACCATATTAGTAGAAGTAACGCTTAGTTGGACTTCAATGGAATCTCCAGGCTCACTATATTTAATTGCATTGGTCAACAGATTCTCCCAAACAGTTCGAAGGAGTACTGCGTTTCCTTTCACTTTAACAGCTACCAATTTAGCTGAAATTCCAATCTCTTTTTCATCAAATGCGTACCGCAAATGAGACAGTATGTCGCGTATCTGTTGGTCAATGAAAATCTCCTCTACTAAATCTGTCGCTTCTACATCAAATGACGCTAAAGTGAGTAATTGTTTAGTTAAAAGAGATAGGCGAGTCGTTTCTTCTTGGATAATGGCAGCGTATTGTTTTTTTTCCTCCTCGCTGCTTTCTTTCTTTTGAAGAAGAGACAAATAACTTTGTATTGTATGAAGCGGTGATTGTATATCATGGGACACATTGTGAACGAATTCTTTACGTTTTAAGGTGGATTGTTCAATACTATTACGCATCTTGATAAATTGATCGGCCAAACGGCCAATCTCATCTTTTCGATCAATGGAAAGAGGTACGTCAAAGGTTTCCGTACCCATTTTTTCTGTCGCTTCCGTTAATTTCGTAATCGGTTGAATCAATAAGCGTGCGACCAGTAGCATTCCGATAAAACTCAATAAAATGATACCTGCTGCCATTCCACCAAATAATAAGTGAAGTTCTTGGAAAAGAAGCTTAATATTCGGCCGTAGGAAGAGTGCGTGGTTTTCACCATTAAGTTCCAGAGGAACACCCACTGTATTTTCTAACTCGTTGGCAAAAAAACCGGTAACGAAGGTTTCTCGCGGAAAATCTCGTATACCATTAAAAACTTCCCCGTCCAGAACTTGTTGAACGTTCTCATCATCAATAGATTCGTCCCGGAACTTTCCGCCAAAGCGATTTACAGTCTTTCCATCTGTGACATACAGCTGATAACCGGCATCTCCTAGCAAACTAAAAGTTTTTTCAATTTGATCTGTGGGGAGGTTATCCATGAATTCGATAATAGATGTGGCAACGTCCAGATTTTTGTCGTTATTTTCTTCTTTTAAATATTGATGATAATAGGTGTTCATCGCGAAAAAGGAGACAACGCTGCTGAAGAGCATTGTTGCAAAGGTGAACCAAATAAATTTGACATAAAGGCTCATGTGTTCACCTCAAGTTTATAGCCTACTCCTCTTACAGTTATGATCCGAACATCTGGAGCGAAACGCTCTAAACGTTGGCGTAGACGTTTAATATGAACATTCACCGTCTGTTCATTGCCTTGAAAGTCAATTCCCCATATTTGTTCTATTATTAAATCTCGACTCAGCACTTGTCTAGGTCTCGAGGCAAGAAGTGTCAGCAATTCAAATTCTTTAAGGGGAATGAGCAATATTCCTTGTTGCGAGCTTACTTCGTAGCTTTTGAAATCAATGGTCAAGGAACCGATAGTCAACGTGTCATTCTCGGGATAATTATATCTTCGCAAAATAGCTTTAACCCGGTATAACAACTCCTTAGACTCGAAAGGTTTAACTAGATAATCGTCAGAGCCGGCTAAGAATCCACGCTCTTTATCTTCAATATGATGACGAGCAGTAAGCAGGATGACTGGAAGATCGTAATCTTTACGCAATATTTTTGTAAGTTCAAACCCATCCATACCTGGCATCATTACATCAACTACTGCTAAATCCATTGCCTTAGAATTTAAGCACATTAAAGCTTGTTCGCCTGAAGTCGCTTCAATTACTTCATAGCCATTTTGTCGAAGTTCGGCTGAAACAAAATTCAGCATATGTATATCGTCATCTACTGCAAGTATGCGAATCACTTAAATCCTCCTTCATATGCATTGTAAAATAACAATAATTAGACTATAAGGCTTAATAAACGAAGAAGCAATTAATGAGAAGAAAAAGGAAGATGTAATTTATAGAGGCACCTAAAGAAGATTATTAATGTTTCAATTGGTTTCGCGGAGGACTAGTTTAGGAAGTAGGGTAAAAGGGAGGATTACTTTCTATTACTTGTTTTATCTTTCATTATAGACAAAATAAAAAAGCCTCCAAACCCTGTATTAACAAGGTTGTGAAGGCTTTTAACATCACTCTTTGCAGAGCAATAAGATTAACGAGAGTAGAACTCAACGATAAGAGCTTCGTTGATTTCAGCTGATAATTCGCTGCGTTCTGGAAGGCGAACGAAAGTACCAACTTTGTTGTCTGCGTCAAATGTAAGGTATTCTGGTACGAAGTTGTTTACTTCGATTGATTCGTTTACAACGTCCAAGTTTTGAGATTTTTCACGAAGTGAAATTTCTTGACCTGGTTTTAAGCGGTAAGAAGGAATATCAACACGTTTACCATCAACCATAACATGACCGTGGTTAACTAATTGACGAGCTCCACGACGAGTGCGAGCAAGACCTAAACGGTATACAATGTTATCAAGGCGAGTTTCAAGAAGAATCATGAAGTTTTCACCATGTTTACCTTGCATTTTACCAGCTTTATCAAACAAAGTACGGAATTGACGTTCGTTTACACCGTAAGTGTGACGAAGTTTTTGTTTTTCTTGTAATTGAAGACCGTACTCAGTTAATTTTTTACGTTGGTTAGGACCGTGTTGTCCTGGTGCGTATGGGCGTTTTTCTAATTCTTTACCAGTGCCACTTAGTGAGATACCAAGACGACGTGATAATTTCCATGCTGGACCTGTATAGCGAGCCATGAAAGACTCCTCCTTTGTATTGGTTTTATTTTGTTGTAAAATAAGAACCAGATGCATTCAGAAAAGCAGCCATTTCGTTTTCATGTATCATCGCCCTAGCAGCCGAGGGTTACGGGATACACCATCTATATACATAGAGGAACAAAATGAACAATCTAATCCATACAACTGCTGCATTTATTTTACACAAAGATTATTGTATCTTGCAGGAAACAGAAAGTCAATCATATTCGTTTGAACTCATCATATTTAAATTGTTTTTGGAGATAGAATATATTGACAATCAGGTAGTTTTATAGTCAAATTGAATTATAAGGGTTTTGGGCTAAAAGTATCATGTTTTCTCTTAGAAAGCTGAGAGGTGTATAAATGGACAATCAAATAGACTTAACGAAGTTTAAAGGTAAAGTGTTTGACATATGGACAGAATTTGCGTTTAGCCATGAGTCTAGTGCTAAATGGTTCGAGGATTTTAAAATTTTATTAGCCGAATTTTTTGATGTGAAGTATGCCGGCTATTATATACAAGATGCACATACATTTATTCAATTGAAATGGAATCATTCACTCTCCAAGAAAAGAGAAGCCATTAGATGGCATGAGATAGAGGGTTTTTTCTACGAAAAAGATTTTGCAGAAATTCCTTTTATAAGAAAAGAGGAAAAATTGAACAGAGAAGTTTCTATTCTCTTAAGAGATGAAGAAAACGTTATACTCGGAATGCTTATGATGGACCTAACTGAAAAATGGGAGAGATTTTCTCAAACACCAGATGTAAATGAATTTATTGCCATTGTAAGTAAACTAATCAAGGTTATTCGAAAGTCAGTTTATCTCACTCAACAAGAGCACCAATATCGAAATCTATTTAATGTTACAAAGATGTTCCACTCGACTCTAGAAATTGACCAAATTTTACAAGGGACATTATTTGCCATTCATGATGCGTTTCCTGACTTTGGCACGACTCTAATACTATCGAATGATCAAGATCGTAAAACTTCTGTTCCTTACAAGCTGTTTGATTATACAGCGGAAAGACCTGCTACAGTAGAAGCATATGTGTCAGGGGAGATAACTTCCGATTTAGTAGAAGACCTAGAAATGAGACAGCTAAACGTACCGATTAAAGGAAAGCAGGGGAACTATGGGATTTTACAAGTTTCCACCCCTCTAGATTATTTGTTTTCCTATAGACAGAAGGAGTTTATCACGATGCTTGCTGCCACGGCGGGAAATGCATTGGAAAATGCGAAGTTATTTATCCAATCTCACCGTCTAGTAGGTGACTTACAATTAATAAATGAAACTACGCATAAGTTAAATATGAATTTATCGCAGGGTGAAATGGTTATTTTTTTAAGAAATCAGCTGATGAAATCCTTTCAACCAGAGCATGTGTGCTTTGTATTTATAGAGGATGAAGAATATTCTATAAATGCAGCAAGTTCGGATTATTTTTATACATTAGAAGGTCAAATGTATATCCAGCACGTGGGCAACCAATTTAAAAAAATGAAGGATTCTCTGTTTATAGCTGACTTCAATCGGATTAGCAATGCAAATGTTGCATATCGATCTCTAGTGGCAATTCCTTTGAGAGAACAAGATACTATTACTGGATTTAGCATTGTATTGCATAGTGAACCTTACTATTTTTCCTTTGATAGTTTCAAATTAATGCAATCATTAATACAGCATTCCTCTTTAGCACTTAGTAACTCAGCGCTTCGTCATAAGCTTCAAGAAATGGTTGATCGTGATCATTTGACGAATCTCTACGCTAGAAGCTATTTAGATAGGTATGTAGAGGAATCTATGGAGAAGGATACAAGCGGGACATTTGTATTAATGGATATTGATAACTTCAAACAAATAAATGACACACATGGTCATCAAATAGGGGACAGCATTCTTAGGCAAATTGCTACCGTTATTGAGAAGCAAGTTGAAAAATTAGGGATTGGTGCACGTTGGGGCGGGGAGGAGCTTGCTCTATATTTTTCCGAAATGACTCTTGAAGAAGGGAAAAAAATTTGTAAATCTCTTTTAGAAATAATTCCTATATATACAAATCCAAGTGTAACTGTGTCTATCGGTGTTTCGTTATGGTGTGAGGACGGCGAAATGAACTTCCACAATTTGTTTCATCATGCTGATACCGCGTTATATGAGGCAAAAAATAATGGTAAAAACCAGCTCTGTGTTTATAAGGCAGACCACTTCTAAGAGTAGCTGCCTTTTCTTTTTTTTAATAAATGTGTACACTATTGTTGTAAGCGTTTACAAAAGGGGTGCACTATTTTGGGAAAATCATCAATGGAAAAAGAAACATTATTAATTCATCAAGGGTACACGACAGAAAATCATCACGATAGTTTAGCTGTTCCGTTGTATCAAACTTCTACTTTTGCATTTGAGAATGCTGAGCAGGGTGCAAGACGATTTGCAGGGGAGGAAGCAGGCGGAATATACTCTCGCTTAGGGAATCCAACTGTTAATGTACTGGAACAAAGAATGGCTGCAATTGAAAATGGAGAGGGAGCGCTTGCCTTTGGGTCGGGGATGGCCGCAGTGAGCACAATCCTAGTACATTTAACAAAGGCAGGTGACCATATTTTATGTACTAGAGGCATTTATGGTTGTACATTCGGCTTACTCAACATTATGAAAGAAAAATACAATATTACACATAGTTTAGAAAAATTAACGACAGAAGAAGAGATTGAAGCTTCTATTAAACCGAATACAAGTTGTATTTATATTGAAACACCGATTAATCCAACAATGGAAATTGTAGACATTGCTTTAATCACGAATATTGCTAGGAAGCATAATATTCCAGTAGTAGTAGATAACACCTTTTGCTCTCCATATATACAAAATCCTTTGGACATAGGAGCGGACTTTGTGCTGCATAGTGCAACGAAATACATTAATGGACATGGTGACGTAATAGCTGGACTTCTGGTTGGAAAGAATAAAGAAGAGATGGATAAAATCCGCTCAACAGTTCAAAAGGATTTTGGTGGAATCATTTCTCCGTTTGATGCTTGGCTATTAATTAGAGGGTTAAAAACTTTGCATGTAAGAATGGATAGACATTCAAAAAATGCAGAAGAGGTGTTCTCCTTTTTAGCATCGCACCCTTCAGTAGAATCCATTTATTATCCTTTCGATGAGAAAAATCCTCAGTATGAGGTAGCAAAGAAACAGATGAAAAGTGGGGGGGGACTTATTTCTTTTGCAGTTAAAGGAGGCAAAGAAAAAGCCCAACAGCTGATGGATGCTCTTTCCCTTATCAAGATTGCTGTTAGTCTTGGTGATGCAGAAACGCTAATACAGCATCCGGCAACAATGACACATTCTGTTGTACCGGAAAAAGAAAGAGTTGCAATGGGGATTACTGATGGATTACTCCGACTGTCTGTCGGTCTAGAAAACTCCGAAGATATAATAGAGGATTTAAAGCAAGCCTTTGATAATTTGAAGCTATAAAAAAGAGAGGATGGCC
Organism: Psychrobacillus faecigallinarum; assembly: GCF_014836595.1. Classification (GTDB taxonomy): domain Bacteria; phylum Bacillota; class Bacilli; order Bacillales_A; family Planococcaceae; genus Psychrobacillus; species Psychrobacillus faecigallinarum. Next base: position 128,850 of record NZ_JACSQO010000002.1, read on the forward strand.
GTGACATAAGTCAGGGGCATCCTCTCCTAATATTAAAAAACAAAGTCCTATCTTATATATGCTTAATAAGCACCTCTATAAATTTTTCTAAACCCTCTGCATCCTCGGAAGAAAAACGTTCTTTTACAGGGCTATCAATATCTAAAACTCCAACTAGTTTACTATCTTTTACTATAGGTACAACTATCTCCGATTGAGAGGCAGCGTCACAAGCAATATGACCAGGGAATGCGTGAACATCTGGAACGATAATCGTTTCCTGTGTTTCTGCCGCAGTACCACAAACGCCTTTACCCAGCTGTATTCTTACACAAGCAGGTAATCCTTGGAATGGTCCTAGTACAAGACCGCCGTCTTCTACTAAATAAAATCCAACCCAATTTATTTGATCAAAAAATTGGTTTAAAAGTGCTGCAGCATTACTTAAGTTAGCGATCACATTTTTTTCGCCTTCTAATAGAGCATCTAGCTGCTTAGATAATAATGAATAATTAGCTGATAAGTCAGTTGAATAGTTGGTTGTTTGAAACATATTGATTCTCCATTCTACAATATATTACTTATAAGATTATAATGCTGATGTAAATCTTTTGCTTGATGTGCATCTGAACCGAACACTAAAGGTATTCCTAATTTTTTTGCTAGTGATACGTATGGAAGTGGCGGATAACTCTCTTTACAAAAGGGCTTAGCAAAGCCAGCACTATTTACATCTAACTCCATATTTCTATTCTTTATTTCTACTAGTATAGCTAATATGTCCTCATGATCGTCAACCGTTTTGGGGAGAGCGTGCTGAAACTTATGAGCAAGCGTAATATGCCCAATTCGTTTTGGCTTAAATATTCCTAAGTCGCTCGTTATTGAATCCATCACCGTTTTGTAATACAATTTATAGACAGACATAGGATTACCTAGTTTTTGAACAAATTTTAGAAAAACTTCTTTAGAATAATCGATACATACATAGTCCTCATGAGCGAGTAAGAAATGTACGGATAAAATCGAATCATCTAAATATTTGCCATAAGTGTTTAGAAAACTAGTAGTTTCAAGTTCGAAGCCTGTAATATAGTCAATTTCCAAACCTGTAGATATAACAATATCTTGTTTGTATTCTTTTTTCAACTGATCTAGATCAAACAGATATGCCTCAAGTAGTTTTAAGTCCATGCCACTATCTTCGTCTGGGGTAGGGTCTTTAAAATTAGAAGGCAACGGAGCATGCTCGGTAAAGGAGATTTCGCTAGTTCCAGCTTGTATAGCCTTCTCAATATATTGATGAAAGCTATCTAGAGATCCATGTGGGCAGTAAGGTGTATGTATATGTCCATCTTTTATCATTATTACTAGCTCCTTTTGACAAAAGTAAAATATTTTTAACATTTCCTAGGTTTATTCTTCTTTTATGAAACAATAACATAAAAAGCATGGTAATATATAGAGTAAGATAGAATTAGAACTTTTTGATTTTGGAACAGGGGGCTTACGATGAGGTATATCATCCCAGCAGTCATTGTACTTTTAGTAATAGCAATCATTGCATTTATCATACGAAAAAAACATCATACAGAAATTGCTCGATTGGAGCATGAAAAGCACCAAATTCAAAACAAGCCTATTTTAGAAGAAATGACGAAAGTTAAACAACTGAATATGAATGGGCAGACAGAGGAAATGTTCGAAAGATGGCGCAATACCTGGACAGAGGTTATGGATGTACATATGCCTAAGATAGACGTTCTTCTTTTTGATGCAGAAGAATATGTAGATAAGTTCCTATTTATGAAAGCCACCAAAATCGAAAAAGAGCTTCAAATTTTAATATCCTCTTGTGATGAAAAAATGTCAGGCATCATTAAGGAACTCGAAGAACTGATCGGTAGTGAAGAAAAGAATAGAATTGAAATAGAACAATTGAAAGAGCAGCACCGAGCGGCAAGAAAAACATTACTTGCTCATCAATATTCCTTCGGAGAAGCGGCTCCTGCTCTAGAAGCCAAGTTAGAATCCTTTCTTCCACTTTTCGAGGAATTCGATCATTTAACTGATACAGGTAACTATTTGAGTGCTAGAGAAATAGTGATTAATATTCAAAACGAAGGACAAAAATTCTTTCATAAAATACATGAGATTCCAACATTGCTGAGCGAAATCCAACATAAGATTCCAGCTACTATTCATGAATTACGAAATGGTCAAAAAGAAATGGAAGCAAGCTCTTACTACTTGCAACATTTAGAAATGACAAAGAAGCTAGATGGATTAGAAGCGGAGCTTGGAGAATTGAAAGCCTCTATTGTGGAACTCGAGGTTAGTAAGCCATTGACTCGTGTAGAAGAGATTAAAGAAGAAATAGAAACTTTCTATGATTTATTGGAAAAAGAAGTATTGGCTAAAAAGTATGTGGATAATTATAAGGATCAAACCGCTATACGATTAAAAGAAGTAACGAGTGCTACTAAAGCGATAAACGAAGAAGCAACATATGTTCAACAAAGCTATCGTTTACCTGAAAAAGAAGCTGAAATTCCTCAAAGCTGTCTAAAAGAGCTGGAGGAACTTAATAAGAAGTTTAGCCTTCTAGCTCAAAGAGTTGAAGAAGAAAAATCTGCTTATTCTAGCCTTCAAGAGGAGTTAAATGATATTGCTGAAGAAATCGATCGGTTATACGAAGAACAGGATCGTTTTGCGAATCGCTTAAAAAATCTTCGTATTGATGAAAATAAAGCTCGTGAAAAGCTAGATGATTTAAAAGTATTACTGCATGATACAGACCGAATGATTCAAAAGGCTAATATTCCAGGAATTCCAGAGGAAATGGACGTCCGTCTAGAAGAAGCAGAAGAGCATATTTATGTTGCTATGCAAAGCCTACAGGAAGTTCCATTGAATATGACGTTAGTAGATGGCTATCTTGAAAAGGCTGAAGCTTGCATGGAAGAAGTGCACCAAAAAGCCAAAGAAATGCTAGAGAATGTAGAGTTAACCGAAAAAATTATTCAATATGGTAACCGTTATCGTGCGACACATCCAAATGTCCATGCACGTTTACTCGAAGCAGAGGAAGCATTCAGACAGTTGCGCTATGCTAAGGCGTTAGAGGATGCTGCTACTGCTGTGGAAGAGGTGGAACCGGGAGCTTTAAAGAAAATCGAAATGATGATTAAAGAAGCAGCTTGGCGTACATAACAAATATCTGGCATTAGCTATTAATTATTTTATAAAATCAGATAGAAATGTAGACCACCTCACTACTTGTGAAGGTGGTCTTTTTCCTAAAAAGGAGAGAGAATACTTTGATTTATTTGGACAATAGTGCAACAACCAAGGTTTTGCCTGAAATAATGGATACCTTTATTGCAGTGAATGAAAAATATTGGGCAAATCCATCCTCCATACATGAATTTGGTCATAACACAAATGAGCTGTTACAATCAGCGCGCGAGCAGGTTGCAGAAATATTGCATACGTCAAGCTCGAAGATATATTTTACATCAGGAGGAACTGAATCAAACAATTTAGCTATTTTTGGGCTGGCTAACAAGTACAAATTCCGAGGGAAGCATATACTTGTCTCAAAAATAGAACATCCATCTGTTTTAGAGGCAGCTAAACAGCTAAATACATTGGGTTTTGAAGTAGAATTCATTCCCGTTGATTCTAAAGGAATCATTGACTTAGTTGAACTACAAAAGCTACTAAGGAAAGAAACATCTCTAGTTAGTGTCATGCATGTGAATAATGAAATAGGTGCTATTCAACCAATAGAAGCTATTAGTAAAATGGTTAGAAGCAATAGTAAGGCAGTTATTCACATCGATGCCGTTCAGAGCTTTGGCAAGTTACCGATAGATTTCAAGCGTTATGATATAGATGCGCTTACTATTTCATCTCATAAAATTCATGGCCTAAAAGGTTCAGGTTTACTTGCACTTTCTAAAACACGTGAAGTGGAGCCAATGATCCTCGGTGGCGGACAGGAAGCTGGAATTCGTAGTGGCACTACACCTGTCCCCTTAGCAGTATGCACTGCTAAAGCAATTAGAATTGCTAGTGCTAGCTTAGAAAAAAATACAACGGAAATGAAGAGGCTAACAGAGGAGCTTGTTCATTTTCTTCGTGGCTTCGAAAATATTAAGATTATTTCTCCAGATACTCGTGCTCCCCATATCGTTACTTTTTCTGTGCGTAAAGTTAAGGGAGAGGTTATAATCAATGCATTGCAAAAAAGAAATGTGATTGTGTCGACAAGCAGTGCTTGCTCGTCTAGACAAACGAAGACAAGCCATGTGTTGCAGGCAATGCATATTTCAGATGATTATATTAAGGGAGTTATTCGGTTAAGTATTAGTTCCTTAACAACAGAACAGGAAATAGATACGTTTAAAAAAATATTCACCGAAGTGATAAATGTTATTAAAGGAGATTAAATGTTATGAAGTGGGAAAAAATATTAGTTAGGTACGGAGAGCTATCAACAAAAGGAAAAAATAGAAAGCAGTTTATCAATCATTTACGTAATAATATAAAATTTTCATTTGTGGATTTGCCTAATATAAAGGTTCATGCAGAAAGAGACCGTATGTTCTTAACTTCTTCTGATGATGAGGAAATTCAAGAGCTTATTAAACGTCTGCCTAAAATTTTTGGTATTCAATCCTTTAGTCCGGTTGCTTCTTGTACACAAGACATAGAAGATATTCAAAAAACTGCATTAGAGATTATGGAAAGTTTAGATACAGAGGATAAAACCTTCAGAGTTACGGTCAAGCGGACCGATAAACGATTCTCTATGGATACGTATGAATTGCAAACAACTGTTGCAAGTAATGTACTAAGAAATTATCCTTCTCTAAAAGTTCAAATGAAAAAGCCAGAAATTGATTTGCGAATTGAAGTTCTAGCAGATGCTGTTTATATGATGGCACAAGTAATTCCAGGAGCAGGAGGAATGCCATTAGGATCTAATGGTCGTTCATTATTGATGCTTTCAGGTGGAATTGACAGCCCTGTAGCAGGATACATGCTAATGAAGCGTGGGGTAAGATTAGACGCTATCCATTTTCATAGTCCCCCTTTTACAAGTGAGCGCTCAAAAGAAAAGGTTATGGATCTTGCCAATCAGTTGAGTCATTTCGGGGCAACTGTACGCCTTCATGTCATACCTTTTACAGAAATACAGCAAAGTATTCAAGCTCAAATTCCTGATAATGTTTCAATGACAACGACGCGCAGAATTATGATGAAAATTGCAGATCAAGTTCGTCTTGAAATTGGTGCATTGGGTATTGTAACTGGAGAAAGCTTAGGACAAGTGGCTAGTCAAACGCTTGAAAGTCTAACTGCAATCAATGCAGTAACTTCTACACCTATTTTTAGACCTTTAATATCAATGGACAAATTAGACATTATTGATATTGCCCGGGAAATAGGGACTTATGACACATCTATTCTTCCATACGAGGACTGTTGTACTATTTTTACTCCATCATGCCCTAAAACAAAGCCGAAGCTAGAAAAAGTGGAATTCTACGAAAGCTTTAAGGATTTTGATGAGCTAATAAAAGAAGCGGTTGAAAATAGAGAAGTTATTTCGTTTCCAAAGAAAAAAGAAAATGCTTTTGAAGAACTCTTGTAAAAATAACAAAATATACCTCATTTCTTGTGTACATAAAAAGAATGAAATCGACCATTCTAATTTCACAAGGAGGTGATTACAATGTCTTCAAACAACAGCAACCAACTTTTAGTTCCTGGTGTGAAACAAGCTCTTGATCAAATGAAATATGAAATCGCTCAAGAATTTGGTGTGAATCTTGGAGCAGATGCAACTGCGCGTGCCAACGGATCCGTAGGCGGAGAAATTACTAAGCGTTTAGTGCAAAAAGCTCAACAACAAATGAACGGTTTTAACAGCTAATAATATAAAAAGGAAGTCGGCAGTGAAAACTGTTGGCTTCCTTTTTCAATTTTAAGTAAGCCAAGATAAAGCCCCTTCAACGAATAAACTCATGCCATTATATTTTTTGAAAAATAAAATTATTATTTGAAAATTGAGAAGAATCCCCTATACTTTATAGTAGAACAAGAAGGGGGAAATGATTCATGAACAAAGAAGATTTAATCGCACCATCACACTATAATTTAGTCAGCGAGTTTGAGAAGTATGGTTCAGATGAAAATAGGTTAGCTCTTATTTGGGAATCAGATAAAGGTGAAAAGAAACAAATCACCTATAAAAATTTAATCCTTCGAGCAAACAAAATTGCAAATGTATTTACTAACAAGGGCCTTAAAAAAGGCGATGTAGTGCTTATTATGGTACCTCGACTAATTGAAGCATATGAAGTTTATATTGCCGCTTTAAAAGCAGGTTTAGTCGTAATACCAAGCTCCGAAATGTTAAGAGCAAAAGATATTGAATATCGTTTATCACATAGTGAAGCAAAAGCGATTATATCTTACGAACCCTTCCTGTCTCAATATGAAGAGGTAAGGGATTTAGAGAGTAGGCTATTATTTGTTATAGGCCAAGGTCAAGAGCAATGGATTTCTTTAACAGATGAGATGGAGAAGGAAGAAGATAGTTTTCCTACAATAGATACATTAAAAGAAGATATAGCTTTCTTATCTTATACGAGTGGAACTACAGGTAATCCTAAAGGTGTTGTTCATACACATGGCTGGGCTTTTGCACATTTGCGTACTTCAGCTCCTAATTGGCTAGGTATTGAGGATGGGGACATTGTATGGGCAACTGCTAGTCCAGGATGGCAAAAATGGATTTGGAGTCCTTTCTTAGCTACTCTTGGTAGTGGTGCAACAGGATATGTATATAACGGTAAATTCGAACCGAAAGTATATTTGAAGAACATTCAGCAACATAAAGTCAACGTTCTTTGCTGTACACCTACAGAATATAGAATTATGGCAAAGGTAGAAGGGCTTGCAGATTATAATCTTTCTAGCCTTCACAGTGCAGTATCTGCAGGAGAGCCATTGAATAGAGAGGTTATTGAAACCTTTGGGAAATTATTTAACCTCGAAGTAAGAGACGGATATGGGCAAACTGAAAATACTTTGCTAGTTGGTACTATGAAGGGGATGGATGCTAAGCCTGGTTCTATGGGCAAACCTACTCCAGGGAATACTGTAGAGGTTATAAACGACCAGGGTGAACCTTGTGCTGCAGAAGAAGTAGGCGACATTGCTGTTCATATAGAAACTCCAGCTCTTTTTAAGGAATATTTAAAGGATCCAGAAAGAACCTCAATGCAATTTAGAGGAGAATACTATATAACAGGAGACAGAGCTAGAAAGGATGAAGACGGCTATTTCTGGTTTGAGGGAAGAGGAGATGACATCATCATTAGCTCTGGGTATACTATCGGACCTTTTGAAGTAGAGGATGCATTAACTAAACACACATTAGTACAAGAATGCGCAGTTGTTGGAAGCCCAGATGAAGTACGCGGTACGATTGTTAAGGCATATGTCGTGTTAAGAGATTCTTCCGTGGTGCCAACTGAGGAGCTAGTGAAGGAGCTTCAAGACCACGTAAAATCTCTTACTGCACCATACAAGTATCCTAGAGAAATAGAATTTATATCTGAATTACCTAAGACGACTTCAGGGAAGATCAGAAGAATCGAGCTTAGACAAAAGGAATTATTAAAGACTAAGTAAAAATTATAAACTTAGTTACTGCTAGGACTGTAAACAGCATGGATATTCTATGCTTGTTTACAGTTCCCCTAGTATGGATCAAGGCTATATAGGTCTATATAATAGCTATCAGCTAAATGCTAAATAACTCCACATAACCATAACTAATCACATGTTAATCCTCCCAATAAAAAATTGCATCCATTATCAAATAGTCCCTAGGTTTACGATAAATCGTTGGAATTTTGGCTTGAAAAGGCAAAGGTTTATTTATATTTTCTGCTTCTAAAAGTGTATAATCGTACTTACTTAATACGGCTTTCAATTTCCTTACCATTGGACTAAATTTTTCACTAGTTTTTAATTGATTAGGATGCTCTAACATGCTATAACTGCCCCCAACGACTTCGTTTGTTATGATATGGATTGTCTTATCTCTTTCATCTTCTCCTAATATTGCCACAGGGGCTAAGCGACATATATTGATAACAACTCCTTCTATCCTTTCTGTTTTATGCTCTTTATTTTCTTTTATAACTATAATATCTTCCTTTCGAAAACAAAATAATTCCACAAATGAGGCAAATCCGCTACCAAAATGATCCCACTCTGCCACACAAGTTAAGTTGGGAATACGATTTATTTGATAAAATAGTCGTCGAATATGGGCTTCGATTTCAAGATGATCATTTGTATTATATGGAAAGCTATTGCCTATTACTTTACCTGCAATTAAATATTTTAATTGTTTTTCAGTAAACATAAACATTCTCCTAGGTAATTTCACATTATATGATTGCCTTCAAGGTAACCCTTGTTTATTTCGCTTATCAACTACTCTGCGTATTTACTTTAGTTAGATAAAGAACTATAATAATGCTATTATTTCGTGTGTCAAAGTATGTAAAGAAGGTGTTTGTTTTGAGTGCAGAAGAAAAGCAAGGAATTATTGTAGTTGTGCTGGCATATGCTTGGTGGGGATTTATGCCAATCTATTGGAAGCTGTTGGACCATGTTGCTAGTGGTGAAATATTATCTGGACGTGTTATATGGTCATTCGTCTTCACATTGATAGTAGTCCTACTAGGTCGAAGGTTTTCTGTTTTAATAGAAGACCTAAAAAATTTATGGAAGGACAAAAAGTCTTTTTGGAGTCTTGTTTTAGCCTCTTATTTAGTCACAGGAAATTGGTTTTTGTACATATTTGCAGTAAACGAGGGCTATATAGTGCAAGCGAGTCTCGGATATTACATCAATCCATTACTATCCGTATTGCTTGGCATTGTCTTTTTGAAGGAAAAGCTTTCTTGGGCCCAAAAGTTATCCGTCCTAATAGCAGCGACAGGTGTGCTTTTACTTACTATTTCCTATGGTGAAATACCATGGATTGCCATGTTATTAGCAAGTACATTTGCATTTTACGGGCTGATTAAGAAAAGAATCACCATTGATCCGTTAAGAGGGCTGACTATTGAGACATTATTTGTGCTTCCAGTTGCATTAGCTTACTTTAGTTACATGGTTGTAGCAGATCAAGCGGTATTTTTCTCGAGCGATTTTACGACAACCATACTTCTAGTATTTACGGGTGTAGCTACTGCAGTTCCACTTGTCCTATTTGCAAAAGGTACAAAAACAATGCCTCTTTATATGTCCGGATTTATTCAGTACATTGCGCCAACTCTGATGTTACTTATAGGTATTTTTGTATATGGTGAAAAATTTAGTAAAATAGAGTTCATCTCTTTTTCTTTCATTTGGGTTGCGCTTTTATTATTTACTTTTTCAAAAATTCTAGAATTAAGAAGAAAGAAAATGCTAATAGTATAAGTGTGATTTATAGAAAAGAACGTTTTACCTTATCCCAATAGCTATTGTCTTTTAGCTTAACGGTTTTCACTACTCTATCGCTCAAGGAAAGGGTAACAGTGTCCACATGCTGAATGCTTAGTGCCTCATTGTCTGTGCTCATGGATGGATAGTCGTTCCAATCCTGCTGCAAGCGAAGCTCTAGAGTTCTTTCACTGCTTAATACAAAAGGGGAACCTAGTGTTCGATATTCATTGCTATTCATAGATGCAATTTCAGCAACCTGAATGCATTGAAGGAGCGGATCCACTACAGCGCCGTTTAATGATTTGTTGTATGCGGAGCTACCGGTAGGGGTAGAAATGACCATCCCGTCTCCTCGAAAGGTTTCAAAATGCTTTTGATCAATAAAAATATCTAAAACAAAAGATTTGATGACATTGGAACGAATAGTAAATTCATTTAGACAAAAGAACTTTGGGTTCTTATTTACAGAGACCTCTAAAATAGGATATTTGCGAACTTCAATTTTATCTTTTTGTACAGCATCTGCCATCTTCTCTATGTCATCTGCGAAAAAATCGCAATACATGTTTAAAGAATCAGTTATAGAGATTCCTGCGTAAAGAGTGTCCTGACGAAACCCGGTTTTTCTAACTGCCTGTAAAAAAGTAGCGTCAGAACCGATGCTAACAATAATAGAAGCTTCTTCAAAATTATCAACAGCTTTAAATCCATGCTGATGAATAACTTTTTGCAACAATTCTTTTCGTCGTAGTGAGTCTGTGTCATTTTTAGTGTATAAGTAGATATTATTTCTGGAAGTCATATGCATGCTCCTTTTTTATGCTAATACTTTAATGTACGAAATCTATTATTTAAAATTGTACTTTTAGTCTATGTACTTTTATTTTATCATTTAGTGAAACATTTAGACATTTATAACGTATGTAAAAGGGATAGAAAAAGGAGGAAAATAGAAATATGAATACGAAACGTTGGTTGGCTATAGTCGGAGCTTCTATTTTGTTAGCCATATCTTTGGTTGTCAATACAGCTTCATCAATCTTTTCAACAAATTGGTCAACATTAATGGAAGAGGTTACTTCCACCGCAAATACAGAATTCTTTGAAACAGTTCTAGAACCAGGCAGCATAGATGAACGAGTTGCCATTTTAACAGTAGATGGAACTATTCAAGACACTGGTGGTACTACAAGCTTGTTTGGTACAGAAGGTTATAATCATCAATTTTTCCTAGAGCAATTAGATCAGGTGAGATATGATGACTCAGTAAAAGCAGTTGTTCTTCAAGTTAACTCACCTGGTGGAGGAGTTGTGGAATCTGCTCAAATCTACAAGGAAATTAGAGAAATCCAAGAGGAAACAGGAAAACCTTTTTACGTTTCAATGGGAAGTATGGCAGCCTCAGGAGGATATTACATATCTGCACCAGCGGAAAAAATATTTGTTAATAAAGAAACAATGACAGGATCCATTGGGGTTATTATGCAGAGTATTAACTATGGTGGCCTAGCTGAAAAATACGGAGTAGAATTTGTTACGATTAAATCTGGTCCTTATAAAGATATTATGAGTCCTACAAGAGACATGACAGAGGAAGAGCGTAATATGCTTCAAGAAATGCTGAATGATTCTTATGAAGATTTTGTAGATATTATAGAACAAGGTCGTAACATGACCGAGGCAGAAGTGAAAAAAGTAGCAGATGGAAGAATCTTAAATGGAAGACAGGCAGTCGAAGCTGGTCTAGCAGATGAGCTTGGTTTCTTAGAAGATGCAGTTGCCGCAGTTCAGGCAGACTATGATTTGGAGGGTGCAGAAGTATTCGAGTACGGATATTCACCTAGCTTCTCTTCGTTATTTGCGATGAAAGCACAATCATTTTTAGGAGTAGATATTGAATCTAAACTAATCGCTAAACTAATTGCGGACAATTCAGCACCAAAAATGATGTACTTATATGGAAATGAATAAGGAGGGTTCTAGATGAGTGAGTTTGTACAAAACGATGGGGAGAATGTGCAAGAAAGCCCATCGTCAACCCAACAACGAATAGTTGTACAGCAAACGGAAAGTTATGTACAAAAGGCGGCCGGATTTTGGATTCGTTTTTGGGCTTACACCGTGGATCTGCTCGTATTATCATCCATTGGTATGTTGCTGGTCAAACCGATTTTCCGATTATTTTCAATCGACATTAACAATCCGAGCTGGTATGCACCAATTTCGATAGTAACGGCTGTCATTTTTTATCTTTACTTCGTTCTTATGACTAAGTTCTTTGCTCAGACAATTGGTAAAATGATTTTTGGTATTCGAGTGATTCCCAAAAATAAAGGAAAGTTAACATGGGGGAATGTTATTTTTAGAGAGTGGATAGGCCGATTAATCTCAATTATTCCATTTAACCTTCCGTATATAGTAGCTGCGTTTACACCAAAAAAACAAGCGATTCATGATTATATTGCGGACACACTAGTTGTTCACGAGAATACGTACGATAAAAAGGAAAAAGTGTCGTATAAGCAAGTTCCCGTTGCAAATGAGTTGCAAGAGACGAACGAATTCTAGTAAGATGAAAGTATTGAAAAGGAGGCTACATATTATGACACAAGTAACTTTTAAAAATAATCCTGTAACTTTAGGTGGTAAAGAGGTCGAGGTTGGAGAAAAAGCTCCGAACTTTACAGTATTAGCTAATGACTTATCCCCAGTAACTCTTGAGGATTCAGCTGGCAAAACTCGATTAATTAGTGTAGTACCTTCCCTTGATACTGGTGTTTGTTCTGCACAAACTAACAAATTTAATGAGAGTGCAGCAAGTCTAGGTGATGATGTTGTTATTTTAACAATCTCTGTAGATTTACCTTTTGCACAATCTCGTTGGTGTGGAGCAAATGCAGCTGATGCAATTCAAACATTATCTGATCACCGAGACCTTTCCTTTGGTAAAGCATTCGGAGTAGTAATGGAAGAATTACGCTTACTTGCACGCTCTGTATTCGTAGTAGACAAAAATGGTGTTGTGACTTACAAGGAGATTGTAAGTGAAGGAACGAACCATCCGGACTACGAAAAAGCTCTTGAGGCTGTAAAAGCAGCACAATAACTATTAGTCTAAAAATTATAAAAAATAAGTAAACCCACTCTTTCTCGAGTGGGTTTTCATTTGAGGGATCATCATGCAAACAAACGTAGAAAAAATCTTTTCATTTATCGATCAAGAAGCCACTTTTATAGAAGAGCAAGAATCCGCTCCTTATCTTGAAGGAATCGTCTATGCGCTTGAGCTATGGCTCGAAGAAAAGAAAAAACCTGATCTTGTAAATCCTAAAAAAGAAGAGATTCGCAAAGCAATACAACTAGGAATCTTAAAAGGGATGAATAGATCAACACAAGTAAATCACCAAATGACACCTGACGCCATTGGATTACTTTTAAGCTATTTCGTAAAAGAAATGAATAAGGATAAAAAGGAGCTATCCTTTTTAGACCCTGCGCTAGGTACTGGAAACCTACTGTATACATTAATGAATGTTCTACCAAATTCCTCCCATGCTTTCGGAGTAGAAATTGACGAGTTGCTTATCCAGCTTGCGGCACAGGTAGGAGAGTTATTAGAGCAGGACATCCAGCTATTTAGACAGGATGCAATACGTCCATTAATGATCGATCCGGTTGATATAGTAGTAAGCGATTTACCTGTGGGTTATTATCCAGATGAGGAAACTTCCAAAGACTATTTCTTGCACACTGAGGATGAGATGCCTTATGCACATCATCTGTTCATGGAACAAGCAATGAAGCATGTAAAACCAGGTGGATACCTTTACTTCCTAGTTCCGGCAAGTATTTTTGAATCAAAACAAGCCGCACAGCTGCATAAATTTATTAAAGAAAATGGTTGGATTCAGGCAGTTATTCAACTACCAGGCTCTATTTTTAAGAACAAAGCCCAAGAAAAGAGCCTGCTCATTTTACAAAAGAAGGGTGAAAATTTACAGGCTCCACGTGAGGTATTGCTTGCTAAGGTTCCAAGTATGACGAATCGAGAAGCAATGGAACTTTTCTTTCAAAAAATTGACATATGGCAAGAACAAAATAATAGGTAAAATTTGCCCGCCCCTTTTATGCAAGGTACAATTATTGTATCAGTATAAAGAAGGGGCGTTTTCTTATGCCAAATATTTTAGCAGTGAATGCAGGTAGTTCTTCTTTAAAATTTCAATTATACAAAATGCCAGAAGAAAAAGTGATAGCAAAAGGATTAATCGAAAGAATTGGATTAGTTAACCCTGTATTTACGATGAACTTTGACGATGAGCGAATACACCTGATAGAGCAAGTAGAAAACCATGAACAGGCGGTTAAATTGCTTATTAAAATGCTTATTGATCATAAGGTGATAGATTCGTTAGAGAATATCCAAGGGATTGGTCACCGTGTAGTTCATGGTGGAGAAACGTACAGTGATTCTGTTTTAATAGACGAAGAAGTTATTCAGAATATCGAAAGACTAGCAGAATTTGCACCTTTACATAATCCTGCTAATGTTACTGGTATAAGAGAATTCCAAAAGGTATTACCGGACATTCCTGCTGTTGCAGTTTTTGACACTGCATTCCATCAAACTATGCCAGAAAGCTCTTATTTATATTCTATTCCCTATGATTACTATGAAAAATACAGTATTCGAAAATACGGCTTCCATGGAACCTCTCATAAATATGTAGCGCATCGAGCAGCGGAACTGTTAAATAGACCGTTAGAGATTACTCGTCTGATTTCATGTCACCTTGGTAATGGGGCAAGTATTGCAGCCATTCATAAGGGCAAATCCATCGATACCTCAATGGGCTTTACCCCACTAGCTGGAGTTACAATGGGGACAAGGTCTGGAAACATAGACCCGGCATTAATACCTTACTTAATGGAGAAGACCGGAAAGAGTGCAGAGGGTATTTTAGACATTTTAAACAAGAAATCCGGGATGCTCGGCGTATCTGGCTTCTCAAGTGATTTAAGAGACATTGTTACAGAGGCGACCAAAGGTAATGATCGTGCCCAATTAGCACTAGATGTCTTTGCCAACAGAATACACAAATACATCGGATCATACGCTGCTAGAATGAATGGTGTAGACGCAATCATCTTTACAGCGGGCATTGGCGAAAATAGCGAGGTCATCCGGGAAAAAGTACTCTCAGGGCTTCAATTCATGGGAATCTACATGGATCCAGATCTAAACAAGCTACACGGCAAAGAAGGTTTTATCAACTATCCACATTCTCCTGTAAAAGTTATCGTAATTCCGACAAATGAAGAGATCATGATCGCTAAAGATGTTATGAGGATTTCTGGGATGTAAGAGTACGAGAGAACCTAAGCTAATAATGATTATTTTCTTACATGCAATCATTGCTGATATAATGGAGAATAAAGCATAATAATTGAAGAAAGAACTATTGTTGATTTCCACTGTAGGTGATGGCTTATCGCTCACCCCACGGAAAGCGAAAATCAACTTCTACTTTCTTATTTATTCCTGCTTTATTCATCCTCCACATTTTTATAACTTTTCAAAATAAAAAAAGAGAACCAAGGCATAAGCCAGAGTTCTCTTTTAATTATATTAATAGATTAAGCTTGCACTTCATCAGTACGAACAACAAGAACATCACAAGTAGAAGAACGAACAATATATTCAGACACACTACCAATTAAGAATCGCTCCATTGCATTTAGACCAGTTGCTCCACAAATGATTAAATCTGCTTGTACTTTGTTTGCAAGATCTTTGGAAATCATTGTCTTTGGTGAACCGTATTCAACGATAATATTTACATTTTCAACACCTGCAGCAAGTGCCTCTTTTTTATAACCATCTAGTAAATCCTCTGCAAAATTTTGTGCTCTTTCAGCGATAGAACGGTCATAAGCTTCAATTGCAGCAAAAGATCTAGTATCAATTATATTAACAAGATTTAATGTTGCGTTATTTCTTTCAGCAATAGAAACAGATTTTTTAAATGCAAATTCAGCTTCCTTCGATCCGTCTACAGCTACTAAGATTTGATTGTATTTTAATGTCATTATAAATCCCTCCTGGGTTTGTTATACTATTATATTTCTATACTTATCCTCTTATTCCTGCTATTTTTTAATAGTTATTTAGTCTAATTTGTGAACAAAGACGGATTAAAAAAAGAAATTGATGAGCAATTTGGAATTATTAATGCTAAAATATACTTGTTTCACTAATCTATTTAATCTTGTTAAAGGGGATATAGGTATGCGTATAGGAGTTCCAAAGGAAATTAAAAACCACGAAAATCGTGTCGCAATGACACCAGCGGGAGTTGTTAGCTTAACTCTACATAACCATCAAGTGTTCATCGAAACAGGAGCAGGATTAGGTTCTAGCTTTACCGATGAAGATTATGTAGCTGCAGGAGCAACCATTGTTCAAACTGCTCAGGAAGCATGGAACCAAGAAATGGTGATGAAAGTAAAAGAACCAACTCATGACGAATTTGATTTAATTCAAGAAGAGTCAATCTTGTTCACTTATTTACATCTGGCTCCTGAAGAAGCTTTAACAAAAGTTTTGTTAGAAAAGAAAGTGACAGCAATTGCTTACGAAACAGTTCAATTACCAAACAATTCCTTACCACTTCTTTCTCCTATGAGTGAGGTTGCAGGACGTATGGCAACTCAAATTGGTGCGCAATTCTTAGAGCAAATTCATGGAGGTAAAGGGATTTTACTTGGTGGAGTTCCAGGGGTTCCACGTGCCAATGTTGCAATTATCGGTGGAGGTATTGCAGGAACAAATGCTGCACGAGTAGCAATCGGCATGGGAGCGAAAGTTACAATTATTGATTTAAATGTAGATCGTCTTCGTCAATTAGAAGATATTTTTGGAAGCAATGTTCAAACACTAATCTCTAACCCATATAATATTGGAGAAGCTGTGAAAGAAGCAGACTTAGTAGTAGGCGCCGTATTAATACCAGGTGCTAAAGCTCCGAAACTAGTAACAGAGGATATGATTAAATCTATGACTCCTGGATCGGTTGTAATTGATATTGCCATCGACCAAGGTGGAATTTTTGAAACTTCTGATAGAATAACAACTCATGACAACCCAACCTATGAGAAGCATGGCGTGGTGCATTATGCAGTTGCAAATATGCCTGGAGCTGTTCCAAGAACATCTACTATGGCATTAACGAATGCAACTGTACCTTATGCGGTGCAAATCGCAAACAAAGGGTACAAGCAAGCGTGCTTAGATAATCTAGCGCTTCAAAAAGGGATTAATACATTAGATGGTCACGTTACTTTTGCAGCAGTTGCAGAAGCACAAGGTCTGCCTTATACAGACGTTACATCACTATTAAAATAAGAATGACAAATCACCCAGCTCCTTTGAGTCTGGGTGATTTCTAACTTTTTAGGACAGAGAGGTGGAGGAAATGAACTATTTATATATTGGTGTTGCTGGGGGATTAGGGGCAATTTGCCGGTATATAATCGGTATTTTTTTAGCTCCTCAATCTACTTTTCCTTTTTCCACTTTACTTGTGAATTGGATAGGTTGTTTTGTCCTGTCCTTTATTCTGTCTCGTACAGAGAGATTCTCCTTGAAATTACGTTTAGCTCTAGGGACGGGATTCCTTGGTTCTTTTACAACTTTTTCTGCTTTTAGTATGGAAACTATTCAGTTGATAGAACAAGCTCATATCCTTCTTGCTATGCTCTATTTGGCAAGTAGTATCATAGGCAGCATTCTTTTGACTAATCTCGCGTGGAAAAAAGAGGTGGACGAATGACTCTTATTTCTTTAATAGCAGTAGGGGGAGCGGGTTTCCTTGGAGCAATTATAAGATACTATACATCGGAAAAATTAAATAAGCATACTAAGATTCCACTGGGTACACTTTTCGTGAATATAATAGGTTCTTTTATGCTTGGCTTACTATGTGGACTGCATGTGGAAGGAATTTATTATTTGATGATTGGCATCGGACTATTAGGAGCACTAACAACATTTTCTACTTTAAATGTGGAGTTAATTAAATTACAGAAATATAGAAGGTTATACTATTTCTATTTTACGGCCACCTATGTCGGTGGCTTACTAGTGGCATTCATAGGATACATGCTAGGTAAAGTATTTTAACTTTGATAGAAACAATTTAATTATTATTGATTGAAGCGATAAGCGGCGACTCCTGCGGAAGGAGGGAGACAGATAAGCCATCATGTACGGCGCGTTAGCGACGGTGATGGCTTATCGCTCCCCCGCGGAAAGCGTCCGCTTAAGAGCGTAAATCAAACATCTCTCGTTCATGCTATTTCAGTAAACTGTTTTTATTCGTTTCATATACTTTCTGACCGCTTCTCTCTATATGTGATTGAAGCGATAAGCGGCGACTCCTGCGGGAGGAGGGAGACAGATAAGCCGTCATGTACGGCGCGTTAGCGACGGTGATGGCTTATCGCTCCCCCCGCGGAAAGCGTCCGCTTAGGAGCGTAAATCAAAAATCTCTCTCTATACTTTTAAAGTAAATGGTTTCTATTCGATGGTTATATGAAAAAAGAGTCTAATCCAATAGAGGATTAAACTCTTTTTTGTTTAAAGAATTTGTAATTCTTTAGGGAATTTAGTTAAGACTTCTACTCCATCCGAAGTTACGACTACATCATCTTCAATTCGAACGCCTGTAATATCTGGGTGGTAGATTCCTGGTTCAATTGTAAATACCATGCCTTCTTCTAATACCATTTCATTTACACCTGTAATTGAAGGGAATTCATGAACAGATATTCCTAAGCCATGACCTAAACGATGTGTAAAGTAATCCCCGTAACCAGCGTCTGTGATTACATCGCGAGCAGTTTTGTCTAACTCCATAGCAGTTACACCAGGCTTCACTGCATGGACAGCTGCTAGTTCTGCTTTCAGCACTGTTTCATAGATTTCTCTTTTGTCAGGAGATGGCTCACCGAATGCTACAGTTCGTGTAATATCAGAGCAGTAGCCGTTATATACAACTCCAAGGTCAAATAGGATAAAGTCACCTTTTTGGATTTTACGATCACCTGGAGTTCCATGTGGAGAAGCGGTTTTCGGACCACTTAATACCATCGTATCAAATGACATTTGAGCTGCGCCTTTTTCTTTTACAGCTAGCTCTATCGCATTTAGAATTTCTAATTCTGTTTTGCCTTCAGCAATTTCTTTACAACCCACTTCAATAGCGTAGTCGGCTAACTCTGCTGCTTTACGCATATTAATTAATTCTTCCTCAGATTTAATTACACGAAGCTCGTTAATCTTCTCGTCTAAACGATTAATCTGTAGGGATGAAAATCTTTTTGTTATTGCTTCTAATCTTTCTACAGTCATATGAGACTTTTCGATAGCAAGACTTTGAATAGACTGTCCATTGTCTTTTACTGCCGATGCTAAAATGTCCCAAGCATTTTCTGTATCCTGATGACCAATAATTTTACCTGCCCAACCAGCCGCTTTGGCATCTGGCATCTCCATTTTTGGGCAAATAATGAATGGGTCAGCATTTTTAAAAATCATTACGCCGAGTAAACGTTCGTGCGGATTGCTTCTAAATCCAGTAAAATAGAAGACGTTATCAGGAGTAGTTACAAACGCCGCATCTATATTATTAGTTTGTAGGTAAGATTGTATTTTTTCAATAGTTTTCAAATGTAGCACCTCTTTTTAGTTTATAAGATAAGGATAGCAGAATAAAGGAATTCTCGCATCTACGTTGAATGAACAATAAGTGAACCTAATACTATTTGAAGGAGAGATATCAAAATGAAAATTAGTTATCACGGACACTCAGTAGTAAAAATAAAAACAAAATCTCACACTATATTAATCGATCCCTTTATCACAGGTAATGAGATTACGGACTTGAAGGCATCAGAACAACAGGTGGATGCTATTCTTTTAACACACGGTCATGATGATCACGTGGGGGATACTGTTGAAATTGCTAAAAAGTGCAATGCGATTGTCATCGCTCCTTTTGAGCTAGCAAATTACATACAATCTAAAGGAGTAGAAGTACATCCGATGGGTATTGGCGGAGAGCGTGAATTTGAGTTTGGTAAAGTGAAATTTACACAAGCTTTTCATAGCTCTTCTACGACCACGGAGGATGGAAATATAATTTACTTAGGTATGCCTACTGGAATTATTTTCAGTGCTGAGGGAACTACTCTCTATCATGCGGGAGATACGGGTTTATTTGGTGATATGAAGCTTATAGGAGAGCGACACGATATTGATATTGCCTTTCTACCAATAGGTAGCAATTTTACAATGGGGCCAGAGGACGCTGCCTATGCGACGGAGCTAATCCAACCAAAAATAGTAGTTCCAATTCACTATAATACGTTTCCGCCTATTAAACAGGATCCAGAGTACTTTAAAGGCTTAGTTAAAAAAGTAGATGTACAAGTACTTTCAGCTGGAGAATTTGTTACACTCTCATAGGATTAGAAAATTATTAATATGTGTTACAATAAGCGTATAACTAACGTTTGGATGTGACTACATGACAACAAAACATGAGCAGATTTTAGCTTACATTGAAAACCTTCCCGTTGGTGATAAAATATCGGTTAGGCAAATTGCTAAGGATTTATCGGTAAGCGAGGGAACAGCTTATAGAGCGATAAAGGAAGCAGAAAATAGAAGAATAGTTAGTACCATTGAACGAGTTGGTACGATTCGTATAGAGCTTAAGAAAAAGGAACATTTTGAACGTCTGACTTTTGCTGAGGTTGTGAATATAGTCGATGGACAGGTGCTTGGTGGAAAAGCAGGATTATATAAAACGTTGAACAAATTTGTAATTGGCGCAATGCAGCTAGAGGATATGATGCGTTATGTAGAGCCTAGCAATTTATTGATTGTTGGTAATCGTTTGAAGGTGCATGAAACTGCTTTAAAAGCAGGAGCTGCAGTACTAATCACAGGGGGCTTTGATGTTCTAGACCACACAAAAAAGTTGGCTGATGAACTAGAGCTACCGGTGATTTCTACTAGCTATGATACCTTTACAGTAGCAACTATGATAAATCGTGCTATTGACGACCAGTTGATTAAAAAAGATGTTCTGCTTATAGAGGATATATATGTTCCTTTAGAAGATACCTATTATTTATATGCAACCGACCAGGTGAAGCAATACCGAGACTTAAATAATATAACAACTCATGGCGGATTCCCGGTAGTAGATAGAGCTAATAAGCTTGTCGGAATTGTTACGGCTAGAGATGTCATAGGGAAAAATAGCAATGAGATAATTGAAAAGGTAATGACGAAGAATCCTATTTCGATAACTATGAAAACAAGTGTAGCCTCTGCCAGTCATCGGATGATATGGGAGGGCATTGACCTGCTGCCGGTAGTTAAGGATAGCAATTACTTAGTAGGTGTCATTAGTAGACAGGATGTTTTAAAGGCATTACAAGCAGCTTCTAGACAACCTCAAAACGGTGAAACGATTGACGATATAGTAAAACAACAGATTAAAGTAGTTTCATCAGAAGAATTTATATTTGAATTTGTCGTTACTCCTCAAATGACCGATCATTATGGAGCGATGTCTTATGGAGCCTTTACTATTCTTTTAACGGAGACAGGAGCTCAAACGTTGAAAATCCGAAAACGTGGAGAATCCGTTGTAGAAAATATGACAATCTATTTTACAAAACCAATACAATTAGAAAGTATACTTCGTATACAAGCAAGGCTATTAGAAATGAGCAGAAAAGTAGCAAAAATGGATATCGAAGTTTTCAATGACAAGCAGTTAGTTGGGAAGGCAATGGTCACTTATCAATTACTAGAGAGATAGCATTTGTTAACTAGCTTTTACTAGTAAAGGACAAAAAAATGATGCGGCATAATGCCGCATCATTGATTTAGATTAAGTTCTTCTTGGACAAACTGACCATAGTGTTTGGCTGCTTTATAATTATGGTACATAAAATAACCGCCGATTAATATAAATAGTATCGAAACCACATAAGTGATGGCTGATTGATAAATCACTAAAAAGTTAATACCAAAAAATAAAATAAAAGCTCCAAGACAAACGGAAGCTTTCGCAGTATACCATTTTTTGCGAATCGGAAGTGTTGCGCGAAGCTGTTTTGTTTTAAAATAAAAATACCATACAAAAGAGACTATTATACCTAACACTAATATACCGTTTATAAACATAATGTACCTCCAATAAAAGTAATGCTACTTTTATTGTATAGGTAAATTTAAAAAAAGGCGAATAGTAGTTACGTCTCTACGGAGGAAAAATAATGAAAAGACAAATCATCGACACAATCGAAAGCTATGACAAAATTATTATACATCGTCATGTTAGACCCGATCCGGATGCATATGGCTCTCAAATTGGTTTAAAGGAACTTATCGCATTAAATTATCCAGACAAAAAAGTTTGGGCAACGGGTACTCATGAAAGTACTTTAGATTTTCTAGCAAAACCAGATTCTGTTTCAGACGAGGATTTTAAGGATGCACTAGTTATTGTGACCGATACTGCAAATACAGAGAGAATCGATGATAGCCGTTATAAACTAGGTAGTTTTTTAATCAAGATAGACCATCATCCTAACGAGGATGCTTATGGAGACCTATTATGGGTAAACACAGAGGCTAGCTCTGTAAGTGAAATGATCTGTGAGCTTTATGAAGAAGCGAAGGAATATAAGGGTTGGGAGTTAGATGCTTCTATTGCTCGATTGTTATACGCAGGTATTGTAGGCGATACTGGTCGATTTATGTTCCAGAGCACTACCGAGCAAACAATGTTTTATGCTGGTAAGCTTCTGTCTTATGGGTTTGACCGAACTACTTTGTTCAATGAAATGTATGAGGTAGAGAGTAACATGCTTCAGCTAAAAGGTTATATCTATGCCAATTTCGAAATGGAAAATGGTGTAGGGCATATGAAACTTACAAAAGAGTTGCTGAATAAATATCAAGTAGCAGAATCTGAGGCTTCCTTATTGGTAAGTGCCTTGTCAGACGTGAAAGGTATGAAATGCTGGGTATTTTTCATCGAGGACGAGAAGGAAATTCGGGTACGATTACGTTCCAAGGGACCGATTATCAATGAAGTAGCGAAGAAGTATGGTGGTGGAGGACATCCTTTAGCCGCGGGTGCAACCGCTTATTCATGGGAAGAAGCAGATCGGGTAATAGAAGATTTAAAAAAAGCTGTAAATTGAGGTGGTTTGAATGCAAACAGTATATCCCCAAATTGTAACATCAGCGGATATGCTGAAAAGTACAATTCAATTGGAGCAGCTCGTTGAAAAGCTGAAAAAGAATAATACAAAGGTAGCAGCCATTACAAACAGTAAGTTGTATGGTGTGTTGCCTTTTTGGCATACGCTCATAAAAAATCAAATCCAACCCGTAATCGGACTAACTTTAAAAGTCCAGTTAGACTACAGTCCGGTATCAATAGTTCTATATGCGGAAAATAACAAAGGGTATGAGAATATCTTGAAAATTTCAAGTGGTATGGAAACAAGAGAGCTAGATTTACTTCCAAAAAAGTGGCTTCATGCCTATAAAGAAGGAATCATAGCAGTTTATAAAGCAGATTTGTTATTTTCCAAGGATTCTCTTGAGGAACTGAAATCTATATTTACTCCAACCTATTTGTTTGTTGGCGTAGAACGACCAAGCGGCATTGAAACAGAGGAAGAGAAAGCGATTAGAAAAACCTGTGGAGAGGAAAATATTAAGCTTACTGCTTATCATGAATGTCGCTATGTTGAGAAGGATGATGCCTTTGCATTTGAAGTTTTAAATGCTATGGATCAGTCCGTAAAAATGTCTGATTTTCAAAGAAAAAAACCTCAGCCTGATTCACATTTGCTTTCCCATGAGGAGTGGCAGGAATGGTTTACAGACGTGCCTGAATGGCTATCGAACACAAAATTAATGCTAGAACGATGTATGGTTGTTTTTGATAAAAAGAAGCATATAATGCCGAAGTATCCATTGCCGGCCGAGATTACAGCTAAGGATTACTTAACTCTCCAATGTGAGGAGGGACTGAAGGCTCGTATTCCTCATTACACCCATGACTATACAGTAAGACTACACTATGAGTTAGACGTCATTAGTCAAATGCAATATGAGGATTATTTTTTAATCGTTCAAGATTTTATGAAATTTGCAAGGCAGTCAAATATTCTAACCGGACCGGGAAGGGGCTCCTCCGCCAGCTCTCTTGTAGCTTACACATTGTATATTACGGATGTAGATCCTCTTCCATATGGACTTCTGTTTGAACGCTTTTTAAACCCAGAACGTATTACTATGCCTGATATTGACATTGACTTTGCTGACTCGAAAAGAATGGACGTTGTACGCTATGTAGCAGAAAAGTATGGTCAAAACTATGTTTCTCAAATTATTACATTTGGTACGTTATCCGCCAAAGCAGCTGCTCGTGAAGTAGCGAGAGTGTTTGGCTTTGAATCCAGTACATTAGAGGCAATCTCCTCGTTTATCCCTTCAAAGCTAGGAATCACCTTAAAAGAGGCTTATGATCAATCATCAAAATTACGTGAGTTCATCCAAACAGAAGATATACGAAAAAAATGGTTTGATGTTGCATTGAAATTAGAAGGATTACCTAGAAACGCTTCCACGCATGCAGCTGGAGTTGTGTTGTCACCAGTTCCTCTTGTGGACATTGTTCCTATACAAAAAGGGCATGAGGATATCTACCTTACTCAATGGCCAATGAAGGAAGTAGAGGAAAAGGGTCTGTTAAAAATGGACTTTTTAGGTTTAAGAAATTTGACCATTATGGAGCGAATACTAAATTCCATTCATTATAAAAAACAGAGCTTTTCTTTGAAGGAAATACCGTTCAACGATGAGCAAACGTTTCGCTTATTGCAAAAAGGAGATACAACAGGAGTGTTCCAATTGGAATCGAGTGGTATGAGGAGTGCACTAAAGCAAATTAAACCAACTAGATTTGAGGATATTGTGGCAGTGAATGCCTTATACCGTCCAGGCCCAATGGAAAGTATTCCTCTGTATGCTAAGCGTAAGCTTGGGCATGTGCCAGTCACTTATGAGCACCCTGTTTTAGAGCCAATACTGAAAGAAACATATGGTATTATTGTTTATCAAGAGCAAATTATGCAGATTGCCTCTCAAATGGCAGGTTTTACATTCGGTGAAGCTGATTTGCTTCGTAGGGCAGTTAGTAAAAAAATTCGTGAAGTATTGGAAAAGGAGCGCAGCCACTTTGTTCATAAGGCAAAACAGCTTGGACATCAAGAGCAGGCTGCCACCTCTGTTTATGATTTAATCGTCCGTTTTGCAGATTATGGCTTTCCTAAAAGTCACGCAGTTGCTTATAGTGTAATCTCTTATCAAATGGCCTATTTAAAGGCCCACTACCCTTTAGAATTTTATGGTGCTTTATTAAGTACTGCTATAGGCAATCAGGATAAGATCAATCAGTTAGTTCTAGAAATGAAGCAAAAGCAAATTTCGGTATTACCACCATCAATTTTTAAAAGTCAATCAACCTTTACGGTGGAGCAAAATGGTATTCGTTTTGGCTTACAGGCAGTAAAGGGAATATCTTATCCTTTCACCCAAAAGCTACTACAGCAAAGACAAAGAAGATCTGCTAAGTGGGAAGATATTTTTGACTTAGCTACTGATTTATCAGCCGTTTTTTTTACACGTAAAAATATAGAGCCACTTGTGAAGGCTGGAGCATTGGATGATTTCGGAGTAGAGCGTTCCACATTATTGGCTACTATTGATGCCGCAGTAAAATATGCAGAGCTTGTCAGTCCTACTGAGGAAACAGATTTATTTGAAGGAGACTCATCACCTTTTGGCAAATCTAAATATATTAAAACGGATCCATTACCAGTAATGCTAAAGCTTCAGTTTGAGAAGGAAGTACTTGGCCAATATTTCTCAGAGCATCCTACGGTCTCCAAGAAAAAAACAAACGACAAGGTGCAGCATATATGGGATATAATGCAATCCTCTAAGGACTCATTTGTACATGCTATTGGAATGATACAAGAAATTAGAAGAATTCGGACTAAAAAAGGAGAGGCAATGGCCTTTGTCACAATTCAGGATGACACTGGAAACATTTCAGTAACTCTTTTTCCGGAGGAATACGCTAAGTTTAATGCAATATTAAAAGAACAAGCCATCATTTTAGTGGAGGGCAAGAGAGAGAGCAGAAATAATAGAATTCAGGTTATCGCTAAAAATATTACACTCTACTAAACGAACCAACAGTCTGTATGCATTATTACAAACTATCGACAAAGATAATGAGAGTACAATCTCTCGATTATCTTTGTCTTTTCTATTTAAGGGAATCATTAGCTTAGCTAGCATTTATGATTATTTTTTAATGTTACGCTACTAAACTTATGTGGAAAATTACAAAGCAGGATATGAACTTAAAAACTTGAATACTTATACGTCACAAATTAAGCAAAATTTATAAAAAAAGTTGGAATAGCTTCTAATTCAGAAAATTCCAGAAGAAATGACTTTCTTATAAAAAATAGACAGTACATTGTTACATATGCAATTTTTCCTTTACGTTTAAGAAAAATTTATGTATCCTATTATTTATAAGTGGTCAGACCACTTTGTAATTAATGGAAGAGTGATGGTGGATGGATTCAAATAATAACTCTAGAAAAATGTTTTCAGAAATTGTAAAACAGTTGAGGCAGTTAATCCACGATGAAAAAATTCCTGTAGGTGGTAAATTGCCATCTGAACGAGAATTAGCAGAAAGGCTTCAAGTTGGTAGGTCTTCAGTAAGAGAAGCATTAAGAAGCCTAGAGCTACTTGGTTTAATAGAAACGAGAAGAGGCGAAGGGACCTTTCTTTCAGATTATCGAAAGCATCAATTAGTTGAGTTGTTATCCACTTTCATCTTGCCAGAATCCAAATCAAAGGAAGATGTACACACAACTAGAGCATCGCTCGAAAAAGATGCTATCAGACAGGTCTGCCATTCGGATAAACTTCATAAGCTATTAATTTGGGATGCATTTATCGAAAAGTTACTAAAGGAAGAAGTGCTTAGGGAAGATATTATTAGAGAAATTTTAATCATTTCGAATAATCGCCTTGGCTTAAAAATATGGTTTTTATTGAAACAATACGGTGGAGAGCCTTATCGTAGCTACATGACTTTAGAAGAGAAAGGAATATGGACTCTACTGCTAGAATGTATAAAGCTAGGAGATGAGCAAAAAGGAATTTCTCTTTTTGAGGATTGGCTATTGTTACTAAACAGGGGAGATGTTTAAATGAGCATTCGAGATATATTTAGAAAGAATCAGAAAAGAAAATATGCCACGATACCATCGGAGAAGGCAAAAAATGATGTTCCAGAAGGAATAATGGTTAAATGTCCTGAGTGTAGAAAGAATGTGTTTACAAAGGACTTGATGAAAAATCTAAAAGTTTGTCCTTCCTGTGATCATCATATGAAAATGACAGCTCAAGAACGAATTGAAATTTTTCTAGATGAAGACACATTTGTATCAATGGATGACCATCTAGAAACGGTTAACCCTTTAAATTTTCCAGGCTACACAGAAAAGGTAAAATCAGATTCCAATAAGACGGGACTAAACGAGGCTGTCTTAACCGGTGTCGGAAAGCTACAAGGACAAACGATAGTTGTTGCTGTGATGGACTCTCACTTTAGAATGGGCTCTATGGGGTCAGTGGTAGGAGAAAAGATTACAAGAGCTGTTGAAAAAGCTACAGAGCTAAAAGTTCCTTTCATTATTTACACAGCAAGCGGTGGAGCAAGAATGCAGGAAGGTGTACTATCCTTAATGCAAATGGCGAAGACGTCTGTCGCTTTGCGTAGACATAGTGATCATGGATTATTATATATATCTATCTTAACTCATCCAACTACCGGGGGGGTTTCAGCGAGCTTTGCTTCAGTAGGAGATATAAACTTGGCTGAACCAAAAGCTTTGATAGGCTTTGCTGGAAGAAGAGTAATTGAACAAACAGTTAGAGAAAAGCTTCCGGAAGATTTCCAAACTGCCGAATTTTTAATGGATCATGGTCAGCTTGATGCAGTAGTCCATCGAAAGCAAATGAGAGATACAGTAGCGAATTTAGTTAATCTACACGTGCAGAAGGAGGTTATCACATGGTAAAGGTACTTCCGTTTGAGGAGCCAATTGTTCAGTTAAAAAGTAAAATCGAAGAGATTAAAGATTATACTGCGACTGCAGAGGTAGATATGTCTACTGAGATAGAAAATCTTGAAGAACGTCTTAGAAAGCTGGAAATAGAGATTTATGAGAACATGGAGCCTTGGGACAGAGTACAGGTTGCTCGTCACCCAAGCCGACCTACTACAAGTGATTATATTCAGCAAATATTTACGGATTTCATCGAGCTGCATGGTGATCGCTCATACGGTGATGATGCGGCCATTATTGGTGGCATTGCATTATTAAATGGGAATCCCATCACAGTTATTGGACACCAACGTGGCCATGATACGAAAGAAAATATTAAAAGAAATTTTGGAATGCCCCATCCGGAAGGATATCGAAAAGCTTTACGTTTAATGAAGCAAGCGGAAAAATTTAATCGACCTATCATTTGCCTTATTGATACAAAAGGTGCCTATCCAGGCAAGGCGGCAGAAGAAAGAGGTCAAAGTGAAGCCATTGCAAGAAACTTAGTAGAAATGGCTGGTTTAAAAGTGCCGGTTATTAGCATCGTTATTGGTGAAGGTGGTAGCGGCGGAGCATTGGCTTTAGGCGTTGCGAATCATATCCATATGCTTGAAAACTCTACGTATTCAGTTATATCTCCTGAGGGAGCAGCATCAATTCTTTGGAAAGATTCTTCACTTTCCAAGCAGGCTGCAGAGGCTATGAAAATTACTGCCCCGGATTTAAAACAAATGAACATCATTGACACAATCATAAAAGAAATACATGGTGGTGCTCACAAGGATTTAGAGACACAAGCTCAGTACATGAAGGAAGCTATTATTCAATCTCTTCGAGAACTTTCGAAGCTATCTCCAACTGAATTAGTGGATGCAAGGTACAATAAATTTAAACAAATTGGTAAGTATAAAGAAAATGCGTCTAACTAGACGCATTTTTTTTGAAAGCATTTCGTGTTAAGCTTATAGTAAATATAGCTAGGTTGGAGGGATTAATGTGAAGCGTATAGGTGTATTGACAAGTGGTGGAGATGCTCCGGGCATGAATGCTGCTATTCGTGCGGTAGTAAGAAAAGCTATTTATGAAGGGGTAGAAGTTGTTGGTATTTTACATGGATACCAAGGATTGATCGAGGGGAAGATGGAAAAGCTTGATTTAGGCTCCGTAGGTGATATTATCCAACGTGGAGGAACAAAACTGTATTCTGCTAGGTGTCCAGAATTTCGTACAGAGGAAGGACAAAAAAAAGCTATTGAACAGCTAAAGGCAAATAATATCGATGGCCTTGTTATTATTGGAGGAGATGGCACATATAGAGGTTCGATGACCTTGACTAAGAACGGTTTCCCATGTGTCGGAATTCCAGGGACAATTGATAATGATATTCCTGGCACAGATTATACATTAGGTTTTGATACTGCCCTTAACACAGTCATTGAATGTATAGATAAAATTCGAGATACCGCAACTTCTCACGATCGTACTTTTATCATTGAAGTTATGGGAAGAGATGCTGGTGATTTAGCTTTATGGGCAGGGCTTGCGGGCGGTGCAGAAACTATAATTGTGCCCGAAGTAGAGATGAAAATAGAAGAAGTAGTGGAACGTTTAGAAAGCGGAACTGCACGTGGGAAAAAACACAGTATTATCGTAGTAGCAGAAGGAGTCATGAGTGGACAAGATTTTGCTCTAAAACTTAAGGAACATGCTAATATTGAGACGAGAGTTTCTGTTCTCGGTCATATTCAACGTGGAGGTTCTCCTACGGGAAGAGACCGTGTCCTTGCGAGTTTATTTGGAGCGAAGGCCGTTGAGGTTTTAATGGCAGGTCATGGAGGACGTGCAATTGGAATCCAAAATCATCAAGTGGTAGACTATGATATGACGGAAGCATTTGAAAAGACAGAGGTATTTGATCAAAAGATGTATCAATTATCTAAAGAGTTATCTATCTAAACAGACTACATAATTTCAGCAATAGGAAGGATAAGATTATGAGAAAAACTAAAATAGTATGTACTATCGGTCCCGCAAGTGAATCAGAGGAAACTTTAGAAAAATTAATTGAGGCAGGAATGAACGTTGCCCGTTTAAACTTTTCTCATGGTAGTCATGAAGAACATGCCGGAAGAATCGAACGCATCAAAAAAGTATCTAAAAAGCTAGGCAAAATAGTTGGGATATTATTGGATACAAAAGGTCCAGAAATTAGAACTCATAAGATGGAAGGTGACGCCATCGAATTAGTCACTGGTCAGTCTATTGATATATCTATGACGGAAGTGTTAGGTAACACAGAGCGTTTTTCTATTTCCTACGAAAAGTTAATAGAAGATGTACAGGAAGGCTCTATTATATTATTGGATGATGGGCTAATCGAGCTAGTTGTTCAGGGAATTGATTCGGAAAATGGAATCATTCATACGTATGTTCAAAATGCTGGAACATTGAAAAACAATAAAGGTGTGAATGTACCAGGTGTCTCTGTCCAATTACCAGGTATTACAGAAAAAGACGCAAAAGATATTCTTTTTGGTATCGAGCAGGATGTAGATTTCATCGCCGCTTCTTTTGTTAGAAGAGCAAAAGATGTACTGGAAATCAGAGAATTATTAGAGAATAACAATGGATCTCACATTCAAATCATCCCTAAAATTGAAAACCAAGAAGGCGTAGATAATATTGATGAGATTATTGAAGTATCTGATGGGTTAATGGTTGCAAGGGGAGACCTTGGAGTAGAAATTCCTGCTGAGGAAGTTCCTTTAGTTCAAAAATCTCTTATCCAAAAATGTAATGAAGCAGGAAAACCAGTTATTACGGCGACTCAAATGTTGGACTCTATGCAAAGAAACCCGAGACCAACTCGTGCAGAAGCAAGTGACGTAGCAAATGCGATTTTAGATGGAACAGATGCCATCATGCTTTCTGGTGAGACTGCAGCAGGCCTTTACCCACTAGAGGCGGTTCAAACAATGGACAAAATTGCAAGACATACAGAAAATGCAGTAGATTATAGAGCGAATGTTACTAAGTTGAGTAAGGCTCGCGATGTAAACCTAACGGATGCCATAGGCCAAGCAGTTGCTCATACTGCTATCAATTTAAAGGTGAAGGCAGTTATAGCTCCTACAGAAAGTGGGCATACTGCTAAAATGATCTCTAAATTTAGACCAGGGGTTCCTATTATAGCTGTAACTTCAACAGTGAAACCTTCTAGAATGCTTACACTAGTATGGGGAGTTTATCCTATTGTTGGTAAAAAAGCTTTCTCAACAGATGAAGTGTTAGAGATTGCTGTGGAAGAAAGTATTCTGCAACATTATGTAACTCATGGTGACCTAGTTGTTATCACTGCTGGTGTTCCAGTAGGACAAGCTGGAACTACTAATTTAATGAAAGTTCATGTTATTGGTGATATGGTCGCTAAAGGTCAAGGTATTGGTAAGAAAACTGCCTTTGGTAAAGCAATTGTTGTTCAAAATGCAAAAGAACTAGAAGGCCAAGATACGAGCGAAAGTATTATCGTAACGATAGGTTCTGATAAGGATATGGTTCCTGCTATCGAAAATTGTAGAGGATTAATCACAGAAGAGGGCGGCTTAACTAGCCATGCTGCTGTGGTTGGCTTAAGCTTTGGAATCCCTGTAGTTGTTGGTGTTGCCGACGCGACTAAACTTATTGAAAATGGTCAAGAACTAACGCTTGATGCTGAAAGTGGAGTTATTTATAACGGTCAAGCAAGTATTATTTAAAACCTAAGCAAGTGCCTCACATAAAGTGGGGCACTTGTTTTATAATTAGTATAGAGAGGAAGGTGACTGTATGAAATGGATTATAGGCTTATTTGTGGTAGTTCCTGCAATTGAGTTATATATATTACTTTTAGCTGGGAAGTCCATTGGAGCATTTAACACCTTACTATTGATCATTGCCACTGGAGTTATTGGTGGTTTTGTAGCCAAAAGACAAGGTATGAAAGCATTCAGGGAGGTTTCTGATAGTGTTAAAAACTATCAAGCACCAGGCGAATCAGCTATAAATGGAATCAGCATTTTTTTAGGAGCAATATTAGTTGTACTTCCAGGGTTTATATCAGATATCCTTGGTTTTTTGCTGCTGTTCTCACCAACAAGAAAATTATTTAAGCCTCTTTTTTATAGATGGATTCGTAAGAAAATGAAAAAAAATCAAATTATCGTGATGAAGTCTTCATAGAACCTCCCCATTTGTTTGCGATTAAATAAATAAAGGGACTAAACAGGATGCCAATAAAGCCGAAAATTAATATTGCCGCTGCACTTAAGAAAAAAACATGAACTGCTTTTATTTGCATGGAGGCCGACCAAAGGAAATTATCTACGATATGTCTAGTCAGCTGAACAAAAATATAAAGCAATAAAATTATACTGCCAAACAGTTTAGCATCCAGTAAAAAGAAGTAAATAGCCATAGGTATTAAAATAATACCTGTCCCTAGAAATGGTATGCTATCGACTAAAGATATTAAAAAAGCATTTTTTATAGGGTTATGTAAGCCAAGTACACTGAAGCCAGTGGCAAGTAGCACAAAAGTTAGAAGTAAAAGCTTCACTTCCACACCTAAAAAGCTATTAACGACTTCCGAAGACTTAATCACTGTTTTATGAAAAAAATCTCTCGTTTTTATTGGAAAATAGATTAGAAACCAAAGTCTGTCCTTCGTGGACTCATATAAAGAAAAAAAAAGCCCGATGCTAAAGAGAAGTATTTCGAAAATATAAGTTGGTAGATGCGTTAGATTAATCAATAAATTATTTAAAATAGTGTCTAGCAACTCTTGAAGCTTATCTTCAAACATAAGAAAAATTGGATGATTTTGTAAATCATCGAATGGTAAGTATAAAAGATGTTCATGAATTAGCGGGATTAGTGTAACTAAAGATTGGAAAATAAAGAATACAAACAACAGAAAACTACTTAATATTATTATCTCTGTTAACAATACACTCATGAAAATTGGAAGTTTAAGTTTTTTATGAAAGAAATTAGATGTTGGAAAAAGCAAGTATCCACACAAAATAGATAACGTTAATGGGTACGCTATAAAAAGGATTAGCAGAATGACTCCTATAGGTATCCAGTAAGATATAATATCTTTCTTGTTCATTTGAAAAGTAACGAGTTTCATCCATTCTTTTATTAGGATAATTTAATTGAAAAGTTATTTTTTAATAATTTTAAGCGTTTTCATTCACAAAATAGCCAAAATTGATTATAATACGAGAGTAAGCATTTTGAAGGTACATATTAAATGCAGGTAAATCTCCATATTACGAGATAAGTAGATGGATAAATTTTACTGTAGAAGGGGAGATAACAAATGACGTCAACTCGTGGTTTAGAAGGAATCGTAGCGACTCAGTCATCGATTAGCTCTATTATAGATGACACACTTACATACGTCGGCTATGATATCGATGATTTAACGAATAATGCAAGTTTTGAAGAGGTTGTATACCTGCTTTGGCACAAACGTCTGCCAAATGCTTCTGAACTAGCAGAATTAAAGCAACAATTGGCTGATAACATGGCAGTTCCTCAAGAAGTTTTGAATCATTTCAAGACTTATCCAATTGATAAAGTTCACCCAATGTCAGCACTAAGAACGGCTGTATCTATGCTAGCATTATATGATGATGCTGCTGAGGATATGTCCGAAGAAGCAAACTACCTAAAAGCTATTCAATTACAAGCTAAAATGTCTACATTAGTAACTGCATTTTCTCGTGTACGTAAAGGATTAGAGCCGGTAGCTCCTAAAACAGATTTAGGCTATGCTGCTAACTTCTTGTACATGCTTTCAGGTGAAATGCCAGAAGAAATTGAAGTTGAAGCTTTCAACAAAGCTTTAGTACTTCATGCAGATCATGAGTTAAATGCTTCTACATTTACTGCACGTGTTTGTGTAGCAACTTTGTCTGATATCTACTCAGGAGTTGTTTCAGCTATCGGAGCTCTTAAAGGGCCACTTCACGGTGGAGCTAATGAGCAAGTGATGAAAATGCTAACTGAAATTGATACTCTAGATAACGTTGATAGCTATATCCAAGATAAATTAGATAACAAAGTTAAAATTATGGGCTTTGGTCACCGTGTATATAGAAAAGGAGATCCACGTGCAAAACACTTACGTGAAATGTCTCAAAAACTTACAACACTTCGTGGTGAATCTAAACTTTATGATATGTCAGTACGTATTGAAGAAATCGTTACTGGTCAAAAGAACTTACCACCAAATGTAGATTTCTATTCTGCATCTGTATACCATTCATTAAATATTGACCATGATTTATTCACACCTATTTTTGCAGTTTCTCGCGTTTCTGGATGGGTAGCTCATATTCTTGAGCAATATTCAGACAACCGATTAATTCGTCCTCGTGCAGAATATGTTGGACCAGGAATGCAAAAATATATTCCAATTGAAGAACGATAATATTAATTGTTTGTAAAAGATTAGGGCTAAACACTCCTGTGTTATTGGCCCTATGATTATGATAGTAGGAGGAAATATACATGACATCTGGTAAAATTACAGTAGAAAACGGTGTACTTAACGTACCAAACACAGCAATCATTCCATTTATTGAAGGTGACGGAACTGGTCCTGATATTTGGGCAGCAGCTTCACGTGTATTAGAATCAGCAGTAGAAAAAGCTTATAACGGAGAAAAGAAAATTGAGTGGAAAGAAGTTCTTGCTGGACAAAAAGCATTTGACCAAACTGGCGAATGGTTACCTCAAGAAACTTTAGACGTTATCAATGAGTACTTAATCGCTATTAAAGGTCCTTTAACTACGCCAATTGGTGGAGGAATCCGTTCATTAAACGTGGCACTTCGCCAAGAACTAGATCTATATACTTGCCTACGCCCAGTTCGTTATTTCACTGGTGTTCCATCTCCAGTTAAACGTCCTGAAGATACAGATATGGTTATTTTCCGTGAAAATACAGAAGATATCTATGCTGGTATCGAATATGCAAAAGGTACAGACAATGCGAAGAAACTAATCGACTTCTTACAAACAGAGTTTGGTGTTAAGAACATCCGTTTCCCAGAAACTTCTGGTATCGGTATTAAACCAATTTCTGAAGAAGGTACTAAACGTTTAGTGCGTGCTGCATTAAATTACATCATTAAAGAAGGTCGCACTTCTTTAACATTAGTACACAAAGGTAACATCATGAAGTTTACTGAAGGAGCTTTCAAAAACTGGGGCTATGAAGTAGCTGAACAAGAGTTTGGTGACAAAGTATTTACTTGGAACCAATACGACAAAATTAAAGAAGAACAAGGTACTGAAGCAGCTGATAAAGCTCAATCTGAAGCACTTGCAGCTGGTAAAATCTTAGTTAAAGATTCAATCGCTGATATCTTCTTACAACAAATTTTAACTCGTCCAAAAGAGTTTGATGTAGTGGCAACTATGAACTTAAATGGGGATTATATCTCTGATGCACTTGCTGCACAAGTTGGTGGTATTGGTATCGCTCCAGGAGCTAACATCAACTACGTAACTGGACATGCTATTTTTGAAGCTACTCATGGTACAGCTCCAAAATATGCAGGTTTAGATAAAGTTAACCCATCTTCAGTAATCCTTTCAGGTGTATTAATGCTTGAGCACCTTGGCTGGAACGAAGCTGCTAAACTTATCATGGACTCAATGGAAAAAACAATTGAATCTAAAGTTGTAACATATGACTTTGCTCGTCTAATGGATGGTGCTAAAGAAGTTAAATGTTCGGAGTTTGCTGACGAATTGATTAAAAATCTTTAATCTGTAGTAATGAAATTTGGTTTAACAAGAGAGAGGATTCTATCCTCTCTTTTCTAATTTGGACAAAAGGAGAGTTACGACATGACAATGAAACGTAATAAAATCTCAGTTATTGGTGCCGGATTCACTGGAGCTACTACAGCATTTTTACTAGCTCAAAAAGAACTAGGAGACATCGTGTTAGTCGATATTCCTCAAGCTGAAAACCCTACTAAAGGAAAAGCGTTGGATATGGCAGAAGCTGGCCCTGTCCAAGGGTTCGACGCTAATATTATTGGAACTTCCAACTATGAGGATACAAAAGACTCAGATCTAGTTATTATTACAGCTGGTATTGCACGTAAACCAGGGATGAGCCGTGACGATTTAGTTCAGACAAACCAAAAAGTAATGAAAGGTGTCACAGGTGAGATTGTTAAATATTCGCCTAACACAACAGTTCTAGTGTTAACTAACCCAGTAGATGCAATGACGTATACTGTTTTCAAAGAATCAGGATTACCTAAAGAAAGAGTTATTGGTCAATCAGGAGTGCTTGATACTGCACGTTTCCGAACTTTTGTTGCTCAGGAGTTGAATCTATCTGTTAAAGATGTGACCGGCTTTGTACTTGGTGGCCACGGAGATGACATGGTTCCTCTTGTAAGATATTCCTATGCTGGAGGTATTCCCTTGGAAAATCTAATCGATGCAGAGCGCTTAGAAGCGATTGTAGATCGCACTCGTAAAGGTGGCGCAGAAATTGTTAACCTTTTAGGAAACGGTTCTGCATACTATGCACCAGCTGCTTCCCTAGTAGAAATGGCAGAGGCTATCTTAAAAGATCAAAAACGTGTTCTTCCTTCTATCGCATATTTAGAGGGCGAGTATGGAATGGAAGGAATATATCTTGGAGTGCCAACTGTACTTGGAGCAGGCGGTATCGAAAAAATTATTGAGTTGGAGTTAACAGAAGAAGAAACGACTTTGTTAAACAAATCTGCTGATACTGTAAAAGCTGTCATGAAGATTTTAAGTGAATAATCATAGTAAAAACGAGCGAGATTAAATTCTCGCTCGTTTTTGTGGCTATAAGATATGCAACATTTAACTCGTCAAAACGTCCATTAAGGGAAATCAATTACATACTTTACTTATGATTATTAAAGTAGGCAGTACAGTGTATTGCGCAAAACTAAGAGTTATTGATAAGATAGAGTTAGACTAAATATAGGGGGATGAATAATAATTGTTAGGTAAAACGTATAAAATTGGAAAGAGTATTGAAGACTTGTCTATAGGAGAAAAATTATCTATAACCGAGAAGATGGAGGATAAGGATTTATTATTATATTTGGGATTGACGAATGATAATAATCCTCTATATATTCAACATGATTTTGCTTCTAAAACAGTATTTGAAAAACCAATTGTACCAACAATTATGTTAACTGGCATTGTGACTTCTGCCATTTCCAAGTATCTTCCTGGTCCGGGTTCTCATGTGAATAAGCAAGAGTTAAATTTTCCTGTACCAACCTATCATTATTCTTTAATAACTTTTACGTTTGTAATAACAGAAGTCAATGTACATAAAAATGAAATTATTATAGAAGTAGAAGGAAAAAATGAGGAAAATGCAATAGTGATGAATGGTATTCTTCATGTGACACCACCTGCTTATCGTTTCTGAAAAACTATAATAACTTCCTATTTAGTTGCAGATTTGGAATGGGGGTTTCAAATCGACTATGGAGGCCAAAATAATGAAAAAAGTATTAGTTGTAGATGATGAGAGTTCAATCGTAACATTATTAAAATATAATTTGGAAGAAGCAGGTTTTCATGTTATAACTGCTTCAGATGGGCAGGAAGGCTTAAACCTTGCCATAGAAGAACAGCCTGATGTCATTTTGTTGGACTGGATGCTACCGCGTTTAGATGGTATGGAAGTGTGTAAGGAGCTACGATTAAAAAAAATCCAGACACCGATTATAATGCTTACAGCAAAAGGAGAAGAGTTTGATAAGGTGCTTGGTCTAGAGCTAGGTGCAGATGACTATATGACAAAACCTTTTAGCCCTAGAGAGGTTACA
This sequence comes from Psychrobacillus faecigallinarum, assembly GCF_014836595.1. Lineage (GTDB taxonomy): Bacteria > Bacillota > Bacilli > Bacillales_A > Planococcaceae > Psychrobacillus > Psychrobacillus faecigallinarum. The sequence continues at coordinate 166,556 of NZ_JACSQO010000002.1, forward strand.
GCTAGAGTTAAGGCTATGATACGCAGAAGTGTATTAACGTCAGAGCATCAAAAGAAAAATTCCGATGAAAGATATATATTTGGTGGACTGCAAGTATTTCCTGAACGCTTCGAAGTGATCATGAATGATAAGCAGTTGGAATTTACTCCAAAGGAATTCGAACTACTTGTTTACTTAATCGAAAACAAAAATAGAGTGCTTACCCGAGATCAGCTATTAAGCTCTGTTTGGAATTATGATTTTGCTGGAGATACTCGAATCGTAGATGTCCACATTAGTCATTTGAGAGATAAAATAGAAGAAAACAGCCGAAAACCGATTTACATTAAAACTATTAGAGGTCTTGGATATAAATTTGAGGAGCCTAAAAAAGTATGAGCTTTCACAATAGAATATTTCGTACCTATTCTATTTTAATTGGACTTATTCTAGTTGGAATAGGTCTAGCTCTTGCTCAAATCTTTCCTATTTTCATTGAACGTACTACGAGTACAAGCATTGATGGAAAAATAAACGATATTGAAAACTATCTAAGTAGTACGCAGCTTTCTATAGAACAAAGGCAAGAAGTCGTCGAGATACTTGATGCTTCATTGCTAGAAGACAATGTCAATTTTTTTCAAGGTACCTTATGGTTAGTGTTGGCAACAATTTTAATAATTGCATTTCTTATTGCTTTACTTATCGGCTTTAATATCTTAAAGAGGTATGCACAGCCTGTTGAACATTTAACTGAAACAGCTATGGAGCTAGCAAGAGGTAATTATCGTATTAGAGCTTTCGAGGATAACAGTTCAGGTATGTCAAAATTAACGAAATCAATCAATATTCTTGCAAGGAACCTACAGGATATTTCGATAATTCGTGAAACAGAAAAAGAACGACTGAAAACACTGATTGAAAACATGGGGAGCGGTCTAATAATGATCGACCGTAGTGGGATAGTTAGTATTGTTAACCGTTCCTTTCTCAATCAACTCCAGCTTAGCTTTGAACAGGTAAATGGGAAACAATTTCGTAAAATTGGCTTGCCAGAAAAGGTTGAAGCTTTTATAGAAAAGCTATTTTTGACAGAAATGCTCAGTAAAGAACAAATTGCACTGCAACGAAATTTAAGTACTAATCATATGGTAGCATATGGTGCGCCTGTTATAGGGGAGCATGGAAGATGGCTAGGAATAGTTGTTGTGATTCATGATGTCACGGAGTTAGTGAAGCTAGAACAGGTAAGAAAAGACTTCGTTGCTAATGTTTCACACGAATTAAAAACCCCTGTAACATCTATCAAAGGGTTCTCTGAAACACTTTTATACGGTGCATATAAAAAGGAAGATACCTTACTTTCGTTTTTAGAGATAATTTATAAGGAAAGTAATCGTCTACAAATGCTTATTAATGATTTACTGGACTTATCAACTGTCGAGCAAGTTGGATACGAAATTAAGTTAAATAAAGTGAAACTTTATGATGTGCTCATTCAAAGTATTGAAATGACCAATCATTTATTAGAAGAAAAAAATATGGAATTGACCCTCTCTTTGGATGAAAAGGTAGAGGTGCTAGGAGATTCCGATCGAATTATGCAAATCATGATGAACTTATTAACAAATGCAATTACCTATTCTTCTGAGGATACCTTTATCACGATTACTATTGGTAAAGATCATAAATATGGTTACTTTACGATTAAGGATCAAGGAATAGGTATAAAAACTGAAGAAATAGATCGTATTTTTGAACGTTTTTATCGTGTAGATCGAGCTAGGAGTCGCAACTCTGGTGGTACAGGATTAGGTCTGGCAATCGTCAAGCATATAGTTGAAGCTCATCATGGTTTGATAAAAGTTGAAAGTGAGGTAGGAAAAGGTACAGCATTCACTGTGTACATTCCACTCATGAATAGTTAATGGAGGTCATCATGAATAATCAACCCTTTATCCCTATTATAATTGGGACAGATATGAATGCTTACAATATGTCTATTTCCTTCCACGAGGAATACGGTATCAAGCCAATTTTAGTTGGGAAGGAAGAAATGTCCTTCACTAAATTGAGTAGTGTTATAGGTCATATAGAAATACACCCAAACTTATGGGACAAGTCGGAATTCGTGTCCGTTTTAACTGAAGTTGCAAAGAAATATAAAACAGCCGATAAGAAGTTATTATTAATAGGCACAAATGATTTTTATGTGCGTTTGATCATTGAAAATGCAGATGTTTTAAAAGAAATGTTTGTGTTTAATTATATGCCCGAGGATTTAATGAACAACCTTTTAGTAAAGTCTAATTTTTATAAGCTCTGTGAAGAGCATGGTATAGATACACCTAAAACGTATTTTTACTCTTGCGCTAAAAAACAACCATTTACAGAAGATGTCCTTTTCCCATTAATCATCAAGCCTAGTAATGGGGTTGAATATTATAAGCATAAATTTGTAGGGCAACAAAAAGTATATAGAGTTGAAACTCAGCAGGAATTAGATGACGTGATTCGCAAGGTAAATGAAAGTGGCTATGAGGAAGACTTAATCATCCAGGATTATATTCCTGGAGATGACACATATATGTGGGATTCTGTGTTTTATGTTAGCTCGGAGGGCAAGGCACAGCTAAGTACACTTGCTCAAGTTGTTTTACAAGAGCACACGGTTACGGCGATTGGAAACTATACTGCACTTATTACTCGCTATGATGAAGAGTTAATGAAAAAGCTTCAACACTTCCTTGAAGCGATTGGATATGTCGGTTTTGCTAACTTCGATTTAAAATATGATGAGCGAGATGGCAAATATAAAGTATTTGAAGTTAATATTAGACAAGGTCGATCTAGCTACTATGTTACTGCACTCGGACATAACATGGCTCGATATATGGTGGATGATGTGATTTACCATAAAGAAAAACCGCTGACCCTACTAAATGAACATTACTTGTTCACAGTAGTTCCTAAAATAGTTTTAAAGAAATTCGTGGATAATCTTTCTATCCAACAGGAAATTCGTTTGCTATTAGGTGAAGGTAAGTGGGGGAACCCATTGTTTTATAAAGGGGATAAGAATTTGAAACGTAAGTTCTACCTGATGGCCCGTCAGGTGAATTATTATAAAAAATATCAAAATAATAAATGGTAAGTTAAGTTTTACAAGAAATTCACACGCCATTTACAATACTTTGATACATTTTATATAGACCCCTTTTCCAAACGAAATACTTTAAAAGGCTAGCACTAGTTGCTGGCCTTTTATTGTGTAGTATAATTCTAGTTAATTCAAACAGATTTCCGCTATAGTCGGACGCTTTCCGTGGGGTGAGCGATAAGCCATCACCGTCGCTTACGCGTCGGGCGTGATGTCTTATCTGTCTCACTCATCCCACAGGAGTCGCCGCCAGTCACTTCAATCATCTGTTAAGTATTAATGAGAAAGTCATATAGCGACTCTACTATATAAAGTAATCAGTTACAGATAATTTACTGGAAGAGTGAGAACGAGAGATGGCGGATTTCCGCTATAGTCGGACGCTTTCCGTGGGATGAGCGATAAGCCATCACCGTCGCTTGCACGTCGTTTGTGATGTCTTATCTGTCTCATTCATCCCACAGGAGTCGCCGCCTTCCGCTTCAATCATCTGTTGAATATTAATGAGAAAGTCATATGAGCGAATTTAACTATATAAAGTTATCAATGACAGATAATTTACTGGAAGAGTGAGAACAAGAGATGAGAGATTTCCGCTTTCGTCGGATGATGGAGGGATCAATAAGCCATCGCATTCGTCTACGAGTCTTAAATTGAACAGGAGTGAAACTGATGAAAAAATTAGATGAAAAACTGTGTGAAAAAATTAAATATGCTTTATCTAATTCCTGGTCTATTGAATCGAGTACTAAATGGAGTAAAGAGAATATAGCAAAAGGTCAATGTGGTGTAACAACTTTAGTAGTTCATGATTTATTGGGTGGAGAAATTTTGAAAACTAAGCTATTAGACGGCTGGCATTTTTATAATAGTATTAATGGCAAACGTTATGATTTTACTGACAGTCAATTTAAGGGAGCAATAGAGTACATGGACGCTCCCTCAAACAGAGAAGAAGCTTATTTAGATACCAATGAAACACAATACAGTTACTTGAAACAAAAAGTATTAAATATACTAGAACAACTTTTATAATAATTATTTAATGGATTTATGGTAAAATCGGAAAAAAGTTAATATATGGGGGGTATTTTATGAAACTTATCAATATATTGTTCGGATTTATAGTTTGTATTTGTATTGGTTCTGTATTGAATATACTACTTAAGACGACCAAAAAAGAGATTGGCTTATTACATTCTTAATAAGTCTAGCTTTATCAATAATAATAGTGCCTTTGTTAGGGAGAGGATTAAGAGAAGTTTATTGAACTAACACGGCTTTAGTTTAACAAGCAAAGTCAATTTTCTATGTCCTCATTGTGAACATATAGCTGGTAACGGAAATTGAATAATAAATCGAAGGGCATCTATTGGGTGCTCTTTTTATATTTGAAAGTAGAAAAGTAATATGAAACATTAACTTTACTAATATTCCAAATAGGCTGATAATAATATTAGTATTAATTACTTTATTAGTGGTGGAAGATATTTTATGAGCGGGAAAAACAAAGAAGAGACACACGCATCATCGTTAGTTGAAAAAGCATCTGAACTATTAGAAAAAGAAAAAATTGACCTTTCGTTAGAAGATATTGAAAATCTAATGCAACTTGCACCAAATATTAAAGATATGTTCTTAAAAGTAACCGATTTGTCCAGTAGTTCATCACAAAATGTTTTTGACGTTTTAAAACAGATTATATTAGTCTATAAGGATGAATTGAAAAGAGTTGATATTACTCAAGAACAAAGGGAAGCGATTTACGATCGAATGGATAAACATGCTCAGAGTGCACGCGAACAAGACGATAGTAATAAAAAGTTCATTGTTGGTGTAATTGCAACAGTACTAACTGTAGCTGGAGGTGCAGCTGTTAAATATGGCCCAAAGATTATTGGTGGTTTGATTAAGAAATAAAATAAGAAGTGAGCTTGAAACAGCTTTTTTGTTAACATCAGGAACCTAATGCGTATGAATTTATTTAAAGGGGTTATGAGTATGATTCATTATAGTCATATGCCAGAAGGCTATGTTTGTCCATTTTGTCTTTTGGTAAAAGGTATTGAGGATAAAGAAGACAAGCTAATCCAATCTAAACAGCAAGATATTGTGTACAAAGATGATTATGTAACGGCTTTAATCGCAACATTGTGGTGGCCAAATAATAAAGCGCATGTAATCATCGTTCAAATAAACATTTTGAAAATATTTTCGACTTACCTGTTGAATATGCTACACGAATTCATCAGTTGGCTCAGAAGATATCCTATGCATTAAAGGAGTGCTACAAATGCGATGGTATCTCCACTCGACAACACAACGAACCTGGAGGAAGCCAGGATGTTTGGCATTATCATTTACATGTTTATCCACGCTATAATAATGATGATCTTTATCGAACTGACGGCAAGTTAAGTTCTTCAGAGGAAAGGCTAAGCTATGCTGAACAGCTAAGAACCTGGTTTGAAATAGATAAGTTGAATAATGATAAATGAAATTCACAAAATACATTTTCCCACTTTAACAAAAACGGCATTTTAGTTTAATAAAGGTCTAGATTATTACGGTAAAGTTGGATTGTGGAGGGGGATAATATGTCAAAGTATATTAGTATATTTTTCTTAACTTTAATGGTTAGTGTAATTTTCTTTTTTCTATTTGGAAATGTGTTTGATGGCGGTGATGCTACCGAAACAGCAATCTATATATTCGGTACAATAATTGTTATACTTCTATCATTTATGATTTCACTCATGTACTACTTAATAAATTTGTTGAATTTATTAAAAAGAAAACTTTAACATGACTTTTAACTAACGGGGCAGGGAGTTAGGAAAATATGAAACCATTACAAGGGAAAATTGCTGTTGTTACAGGTGCATCCCGTGGTGCAGGTAGGGGCATTGCTTTTCAACTAGGCAGTGCAGGAGCGACGGTGTATGTGACAGGACGGAGTGTAAAGGGGTCTAGAACCGATAATCGACCAGAAACCATTGAAGAAACTGCCGATGGTGTTACTTCACGAGGAGGTAAAGGCATCGCAATACAGTGTGACCATACAAGTGACAATGATGTAAGGAACTTATTTGAGCAAATTGAAAGGGAACATGGTCGCATTGATATTTTAGTTAATAGTGTATTTGGTGGGTCCGAAAGTTCTCTACCATCAGGAGATGGGCGGCATTTTTGGGAACGACCACTGGAGCATTGGGATGCTATGATGGTTGCTGGACCGCAAGCTTATTTGCTGACTACTCGATATGCTGTACCTCTGATGGCCCAACACCATAAAGGGTTAATTGTAAATATCACATTTTTTATCAAAGACAAAATCTCAAGTAATTTATATTACGATTTAGCTATGAATGCTATCAATCGAATGACAGTAGGAATGGCAAAGGAATTAAAGGAATACAACGTTTCAGCCGTTGCTGTTTGCCCTGGTTGGATGAGAACAGAAAGAGTTATAGACTCGGGTTTTGGACCAGAGGATGGAACAACTGAAACGACGGCGTATGTAGGCCGTGCGGTTGTCGCATTGGCATCAGACACTACGGTATCTAAGTTTTCTGGAGAAACAATAATGGTGGCTGAGCTAGCGAGAAAATATGGCTTTACCGATGTCGATGGAACTCAACCTTTGCCGTATGAATGATAATCAGCTTTCTGTCTATAGAGAGCGAGAGTTGAAAATCATTTAATTATTAATACAAAAGAATGATAGTGAAATATGCACTTAAACTAACGGTGTGCTTTACATCAAGAGGGAGTAAAGCCCTTTTTCTTATTGAGCTAAACAACAGGTTAGTTGAACAGTGTTGTTTAAATTGTGCTCAACAAACGCGTCATTTAACTGAATAATACAAGGGGGTATTAAATATGTCTAAAGATGTTATTGCCATAGTAGCCATAGTTTCTTTTGTGATATGGATTGCGGTTTCCCAAGAGGCTGCAAAACCTTCAAAAGAGATAAATTGGCGAAAAATGATAACCTTACTGTCCGCAGGATCTTTATCGGCATTAGTTATAACTATTTCGCTTTTTCAAAGCCTGCCGTTTTAGTTACGTTAACGAGGTGCTATAGTAAAAAAATGGTATCAAGATATAATGAGCGTGGAGATACATTTTCCAGCTCATTTTTTATTGCACTTTTAAATCAACCTTAACTTTTAACGTAGCATAAAAAATCTAAATATTTATATTTTTGAAACCATCTACCCTTTCTTTCCGTAAAAGAATTATATAGAGAGAAAGGGGAAAAGATATGAGTACAAAAAGATTATTGACCATTATCGCTGTTTCTATAGTTGGAATTATTCTTTTATCCGCAGTATTTACTTCTTGGTATACAGTAGATGAATCAGAACAGGCAATCGTCATTACGTTTGGTGAGGCGAGTGAGCCAATAACAGAGTCTGGTTTGAAATTTAAACTTCCTTGGCCGATTCAGAAGGTAGAAAAGTTATCAAAAGAAACCTTTAGCCTTCAGTTTGGATACAAGCAGGATGAGAGTGGGGAAATAACCTCATATGACAAGGATACAAAAATGATAACAGGTGACGACAATATCGTATTGACGGACCTAGTAGTACAATACAAAATTACCGATCCAAAATCGTACCTATTTAATTCCGAAAATCCAAAAGAAATGTTGCATGATGCAACCTCAGCATCCATTCGTTCAGTTATAGGGAATTCTAAAATTGATGATGCATTAACTTCTGGGAAGGCTCAAATAGAAGCAGATACAAACGAGCTTCTAGGGTCATTGATTAAAAAGTATGATATAGGAATTACTGTCTTAACGGTAAAATTACAAGATGTAGAGCTTCCAAATGCAGAGGTTCGTGCAGCTTTCACAGCAGTAACGGATGCGGAGGAAACAAAAAATACAAAGGTAAACCAAGCAGAAAAATATGAAAATGAGAAAATAAGTGTTGCTGAGGGAGAAGTAGATGCAATTATCTCTGAAGCTCGTGGTTACCAAACAGCCCGCATAGAACAAGCCAAAGGGGATGTAGCCTTATTTGATAAGCTTTATGCTGAATATCAAAATAACAAAGAGATAACAAGACAGCGATTAGTAATGGAGACATTAGATTCCGTTTTACCGGGCGCGAAAATTTATATTATGAATGATGATGGTGGAACGATGAAATACTTACCATTACAACCGCTAGAATCTACTAAACAAAATGCACCTGCAGCTACCACAACAAATGAATCGAAGACAGAAGAAGGGAGTGGACAATAATGTCAGATAACAACAACCCTTTTGCAAATTTAGAATCTAAGTTTAAGACTGTTCCGAATAAACCAAAGAAAGAAAAGACACCAATCGATTTTAAAAAGCATACTAAGTCTTTTATTACTATCTTAGTAGTCTTTGTAATAGCAGTAATTGCCCTTGCTAATATTTATGTAGTGAAAGAAGGGGAATATAAGGTTATTCGTCAGTTTGGTGAGATTAAAAGCATTAAGGATTCACCAGGATTGCATATGAAAATCCCATTTGTCCAAAGTGTAACGACCATTCCAAAATATCAAATGAATCATAATCTGTCTGAGGCAGAAATAAATACAATGGATAAACGTCGAATAATTATTGATAATTATGCAATTTGGAGAGTAGTTAATCCTAAAGATATGATTTCTAATGCAGGGAATATTGTTAATGCAAGCTCACGTATGGAAGAATTCATCTATTCTGTCGTTCGTTCAGAGCTTGGTCAATTAAATTATAACGAAATCATTAATGATGAAAACTCATCTCGAGGAAGCCTTAACGATCAAATAACACAAGAAGTTAATGAACTTCTAGCAAAAGATAAATATGGTATTGAAGTAGTAGATGTGCGTATTAAACGAACAGACTTGCCAGAAGAGAATGAGCAATCTGTTTATAACGAAATGATTTCCGATCGTGAAAGTGTTGCTCAAAAGTTTTTATCTACTGGTGATGCTGACAAGAGGAGAATTGAAGCAGAAACGGATAGTAAAGTTATTCAAATGCAGGCTGCTGCAAAAAAAGAAGCTGCACTTCTTGTAGCAGAAGGTGATGCGGAGGCAGCGAGAATTTATAACTCGAGCTTTTCTAAAGATCCTGAATTCTATTCGTTATACAGAACATTAGAATCCTATAAGAAAACCATTGGTGAAGATACAATGATTATTATTCCATCAGATTCACCTTATGCTAATATCCTTTCAGGATACTTAGAATAGTATATGAATCGTCATTCCCCTTACTGTCATGGTAAGATATAGGGAATGACGATTTTATTTTTAGCAAAATGTATTAATACAAAAATACACTTTTAATAATGTGTAGAAGCTAATGTAAAACAATATAAACCAAGGAGTGAATTTATTCATGTCTTCTGAAAAAATTCTATTATTAGATGGGAATAGTTTGGCTTATCGCGCATTCTTTGCTCTTCCTTTATTAACAAATGAACATGGAATACATACGAACGCCGTGTATGGCTTTACGATGATGCTCCAAAAAATTATGGACGAGGAAAATCCCACGCATATGCTTGTGGCATTTGATGCTGGGAAAACAACCTTCAGACATTCTACATTTGGAGAATATAAGGGTGGCAGACAGAAAACTCCACCAGAGCTTTCTGAGCAATTCCCGTATTTACGCAAGCTAATCGATGCTTATGGTATTAAACGCTATGAGCTGGAAATGTATGAGGCAGACGATATTATAGGGACGCTTAGCCGCCAGGCGGAGACGACGGGTCAGCAAGTAGTCATTGTGTCAGGGGACAAAGATTTAACTCAGCTAGCTACAGACTCCACGACTGTTTACATTACAAGAAAAGGAATAACAGATATAGAGAAATATACACCGGAGCATGTTCAGGAAAAATACGGACTAACCCCGCTTCAAATCATTGATATGAAGGGATTGATGGGAGATGCTTCCGATAATATCCCGGGAGTTCCAGGTGTAGGAGAAAAAACAGCGATTAAACTATTAAAGGAGCATGGCTCTGTCGAAAATCTATACAAGGCACTTGACTCTGTTAGCGGTGCTAAGCTAAAGGAGAAGCTTGTTGCTAACGAGGAACAGGCGAAGATGAGTAAGGTGCTCGCTACCATTGAAACAAATGCTCCTATTGAAGTTTCACTTGAAGATATCACTTATAGCGGACCAAACATGGATGAAGTGATCTCTATATGGAAGGAACTATCCTTTAAAACTTTATTAGAAAAAACGGAATATGTGGCGGAAGAGCAATCTACTACTGAAACGAAATTTGAAATAGTAAAGGAAATAGATTTCACTTTATTAAAGGATGAAATGTCTCTTCACTTGGAATTATATGATGAACAATACCATACAGCGGATTTATTAGGAATCGCTTTATCCGATGGAGAGCAATCCTATTTTGTTCCAGGGGAAGCTGCTTTTCATTCAAAAGAATTTTGTACATGGCTAGAGGATGAGTCGAAGACAAAATATGTAGTGGACTCCAAGGCGACCCAAGCGGTAAGTAGAAAGCATGGAGTTAGCATTTCCGGAGTAGAGTTTGACCTAACGCTGGCAGCTTATATTGATAATGCCTCATTATCTGCAGACGATGTTGCAACTATTGGAAAAGAGTATGGTTATTTTAATGTATTAAGCAACGAGCAGATATATGGAAAGGGAGCAAAAAAATCTGTTCCAGAGGAAGAGAAACTGGCGGAGCATGCTACTAGGAAGGCTTTGGCTATCTGGCATTTAAAGCCTATTTTAGAAAAGAAATTAAAAGAAAATGAACAATTTAAGCTATATAAGGAATTGGAATTGCCACTTGCTTCTATTTTAGGAACGATGGAGTCGGATGGAGTAAAGGTAGATAAGCAGGTTCTTGTAGAAATGGGTCATGATTTAGAGATCAAGCTACAACAAATTGAAAAGGACATTCATGCCCTAGCAGGTGAAGCATTTAATATCAATTCGCCTAAGCAGCTTGGAGTGATTCTTTTTGAAAAACTAGGACTACCGCCTATTAAGAAAACTAAGACAGGTTATTCTACAGCAGCCGATGTATTAGAGAAGCTTGCAAATGAGCATGAAATCATAGAGCAAATTCTTCAATACCGTCAGTTAGGAAAGTTAAATTCAACCTATATCGAAGGTCTCCTAAAAGAGATCCATACAGATGATGGGAAAATCCACACAAGATATCAGCAGGCGCTTACTACAACAGGACGTTTAAGCTCTGTTAACCCTAACTTACAGAATATACCTATCCGTATCGAGGAAGGAAGAAAGATTCGTAAAGCGTTTGTTCCATCTAACCCGGAATGGGTGATGTTTGCAGCTGACTATTCTCAAATAGAGTTACGTGTGCTTGCTCATATGTCGGAGGATGATAATCTAATCGAAGCATTTAACAATAATATGGATATTCATACTAAAACTGCTATGGATGTGTTTCATGTAGGTGCAGACGAGGTTGACTCGAATATGCGCCGTGCTGCCAAGGCTGTAAACTTTGGAATTGTTTATGGAATTAGTGACTATGGTCTTTCTCAAAGCCTAGATATCACACGCAAAGAAGCGGCTGTTTTTATCGACAAGTATTTAAAAAGCTTCCCAGGCGTGAAAGAATATATGGATGAAAGTATACAAACAGCGAAACAAAAAGGTTTTGTTACTACAATATTAAATAGAAGAAGATATTTACCTGAGATTACAAGCTCTAATTTTAACTTGAGAAGCTTTGCAGAGCGTACGGCGATGAATACGCCTATCCAAGGAAGTGCAGCCGATATCATTAAAAAAGCAATGATTGATATGGCTGAACGATTAGAAAAAGAAAATATGCAAACAAAAATGCTCCTGCAAGTGCATGATGAACTAATCTTTGAGGCTCCTCCAGAGGAGATAGCTCTATTAGAAAAAATTGTCCCGGAAGTAATGGAATCAGCGATTAAATTAAATGTGCCTTTAAAAGTTGAATATGCATATGGATCATCTTGGTACGATACAAAGTAAGGAGTTTTAAGTATGCCGGAATTACCAGAGGTTGAAGGGGTAGTTCGAGGACTTCAGCCAGTTGTTACGGGAAAATTGATTAAATCAGTAGATGTTTCCCCTACTATTATTCATTCAAAGGAAAATGGGAAGGAAGCAATCATTAAGGGGGCAGACGTGGAATCTTTCCAGTCTGCTCTTCCCGGAATGGCGATTGTTCGAATAGAACGCCGCTCTAAATATATTTACTTTCATTTAAAAAATCAAGACGGAGAATCATTTTTGCTTGTCTCCCATCTTGGCATGTCAGGTGCTTGGTTCTATGTACGAAGTCTTGATGACATCATGGAGGAAAAGTTTAAGAAGCATAGTCATGTTACGCTTCATTTTGATGAGGATGATATGCTTGTATATGCCGATATACGTCGGTTTGGTGAACTGCGTCTGTTAGAAACCGAAGCAGATTATCCGCCGTTACTGCTAATGGCTCCTGAACCTTTTAACAAAGGAGCGCTAGACCATTACCTAAATATGAGCCTTCTCCCACGATACGAAAATAAACCGATTAAAGAATTCATCATGGATGGCCATGTAGTCTCAGGTTGTGGCAATATATATGCAACAGAGGCGTTATTTAATCTTAGAATTCATCCTGCTCGAAAAGTAAAAAGAATTAGCAAGGAAAGAAAAATTCAATTGTTCCATGAAATTGTCGCCGTGCTATTAGACAGTATTGAAAATGGGGGAAGTACCATCTCGGATTATCGCTCTATAAATGGGGGAGCAGGAACAATGCAACATAGACTACAAATGTATAGCAAAAAAAATTGCCCAATCTGTGGGAAACCAACCAAGCAGAAAACAATTGCCGGTCGAACATCTACCTATTGTGGTTCGTGCCAAAAGTAACGGAGGATTCATCATGATTATTGGTTTGACAGGAAGTATTGCTAGCGGTAAAAGTACTGTATCAAATATGTTAAAGAAAATGAACTATCCAATTATTGATGCTGATCTTGTAGCAAGAGTCGTAGTTGAGAAAGGGACCGAAACCCTACAAGCGATTATAAATGTGTTTGGGGAAGATATACTAACTTCAGATGGAGATCTAAATCGTCCAAAACTTGGAGAAATCATTTTTTCCTCGCCCGCTAAAAGAAAGCAGCTAAATGACATAATGCACCCAGCCATTCGAGCTGAGATGATGAGGCAAAAGGAAGAGCTATTGGAAGCGGGTTACCCAACTATTATTATGGATATTCCCTTACTATTTGAAAGTAGACTACAATCCTATGTCGATAAGATTATTGTTGTAACTGTATCAGAAGAAACGCAATTGAATAGGCTAATGGCAAGAAACAATTATTCTATGGAGGAAGCAAAGGCAAGAATCCAATCACAGCTGCCGCTCTCTATAAAGGAAAAGGGTGCAGATGCTGTTATTTATAATAATGGTACTTTAGAGTCTACTCAGGAGCAATTAGAAAAAATTTTAAAATCTTGGAAAAAATAATTATGTGAAAATAATGAATTTTAAAATGGGCTATTTTAAGGCTACATAATTCTAAAAATGTGTTATACTAATGCATGATTATAAAACAAAAAGTATCACACGTTACGGGAGGACTTATTATATGTCAGCTTCAATTGCAATCAATGGTTTTGGACGAATCGGGAGAATGGTATTTCGCCAAGCAATCGTACAAGAGGATTTAAATGTAGTAGCTATCAATGCGAGATACCCATTAGAAACTTTAGCTCATTTAATTAGATATGATTCTACGCATGGCACTTTCACTGGAAAAATTGAAATAGGCGAAAATGCTTTAATCGTTAACGGTAAAAAAGTACAAATCGTAAATGAACGTGAGCCTGAAAAGTTACCATGGAAAGAATTGAACGTGGATATCGTTATTGAATCCACTGGAAAATTTAATGATGGTGAAAAAGCATCTGGTCACTTGAAAGCAGGAGCGAAGAAAGTTGTAATTACAGCACCTGCCAAAAATGAAGATGCAACGATTGTTATTGGTGTAAACGACGATAAGTTAGATGTGAAAAATCACCAAATCATTTCAAATGCAAGCTGTACAACAAACTGCTTAGCGCCAGTTGTCAAAGTATTGAATGATGCATTTGTAATTGAAAATGGTTTAATGACTACGGTTCATGCATATACAAATGACCAAAATAATTTAGACAACCCACATAAAGACTTAAGACGCGCACGCTCATGTGGACAATCGATTATTCCAACATCGACCGGTGCTGCGAAAGCACTTTCATTGGTTCTACCAGAGCTAGAAGGGAAGATTCATGGAATGGCTTTGCGTGTACCTACTCCTAATGTTTCTTTAGTTGATTTAGTTGTGGATGTTCAAAAAGAAGTGACAGCTGAAGAAGTAAATGCTGCCTTCGAAAAAGCAGCTGAAGGTTCTATGAAGGGTATTTTAGGAATAACTCATGAGCCGTTAGTTTCCATTGATTTCAATACAACTACTAATTCTAGTACGGTAGATGGTTTGACGACTATGGTAATTGGCAAAACAAAAATTAAAGTTCTAGCTTGGTACGATAATGAATGGGGCTATTCTGCAAGAGTAGTTGACCTTACTAAAAAAGTAGCAAGTGGTCTTTAATCGTCAATTTCTAGACAGCTAATTTTAGCTATTCTTTGCGTATTAATAATTTTTATCTCCTGTTAATAACATATTTCCATCCTCTTTCTATAATTAGTAGAAAGAGGATTTTTTATATTGCATTATTAAAAAAACTGTTTTATAATGGGAATCGTGTACTTCTAGTACATGGACTACTTAAAGGGTTAGGACCTCTTTGGACTAACTTTCCCCCGTGGTAGTCAACTTTGATGTTAAAAATAAAACTAATCAAAGGGGGAAACGGACATTGGAGACAATGGGACGTCACATTATTGCAGAACTATGGGAGTGCGATTTCGACAAACTTAACGATATGCAATTTATCGAGCAAACATTTGTTGATGCTGCACTAAAATCTGGTGCAGAGGTAAGAGAAGTTGCTTTTCACAAATTTGCGCCACAAGGTGTAAGTGGAGTCGTTATTATTTCCGAATCGCATTTAACGATTCACAGCTTTCCAGAGCACGGTTATGCAAGCATTGATGTGTATACTTGTGGTGATTTAGATCCATCAATCGCAGCTAACTATATCGCAGATGCTCTTAATGCTGGAACGCGCGAAACGCTCGAAATGCCACGTGGTATGGGGCCAGTTAAGACACCTCAAGAACGCATGACAGTTCAAGCGTAAATGAAACATAATGCCTAAATGAGTGAGCAGAGGAACTTATTCCTCTGCTTTTTCGATTTTATGAGAAAAAATTGTTATAATAGGAATACAAAATTATAGATAAGATTTAGGAGAGGTTCTATGAGATGCCCAGCATGTCAATTTAATGGCACTAAAGTAGTCGATTCACGACCTATAGACGATAACAAAGCGATTAGAAGAAGGAGAGAGTGCGAAGACTGTGGTTTCCGCTTCACGACTTTTGAAAAAGTAGAGGAGACTCCATTAATTGTAGTAAAGAAAGATGGCTCACGAGAAGAATTTAGTCGTGAAAAAATATTACGTGGATTAATTCGTGCATGTGAAAAGAGGCCCGTTGCACTTGACCAATTAGAGGAGATCGTGTTTTATATTGAGAAGGAGCTAAGAAGAACTGGTAACTCTGAAGTGAAATCAGAGGAGGTAGGCGAAAAAGTCATGGACAAGCTTGCTGAAATCGATGAAGTTGCCTATGTTCGCTTTGCTTCCGTTTATCGTCAATTCAAGGATATCAATGTATTCATCGATGAATTAAAGGAAATATTGAAAAAGAACCCTTCATTATAAGTTATTAATTAGAGAGTAGGTTAACAAGTGATGTTATATAAGGAGCTACATTCAACAGATACATATATGATTCGCTTGCCATATTCTTTTTCTGATTATGATCGTCAGTTATTGACGTTATTTTATCAGCCGCTAGTAGGTGCTGAAAGTATTAGTCTCTACTTGACTTTATGGGCTGATGGAGAGATGAAAGATAACGAACAATGGACGCATTATCATTTATTAAACGTCTTAGGTTTGTCACTAGGTAAAATTTTTCAGGCTAGAATTGCCCTGGAAGCAATAGGCTTGCTTCGTACTTGGCAAAAGTCAACTGAGGAAGGAAGAACCTTCTATTATGAGCTCGAGGCTCCTTTAGATGCAGAGTCCTTTTTAAAGGATCCCTTATTATCTATGTTTTTACTAAATAAAATTGGGGAAAATGCATATAAACAGCTAAGAAACCGTTACATACAAAAGCCTAACTGGCATGAAGAGTTCACAGATGTTTCTAGAACGTTTGTTGATGTCTTTAAGCCATCAACAAAAACGGGTACTTCGATATCAACACAAGAGCAATTTCAATCAAAGAAACGAAATAATTCTGTACCGTTCTATTATGAAGATTTTGACTTTGTTTTATTGCAGGAAGGGTTATCAGAACAGTTGGTGCCCAAGTCAGCAATGACATTGGAAGCAAGAGAAGTAATTGCGAAATTGGCTTTTTTGTATAATTTATCACCAATAGAAATGCAAAAGGTTGTTATTTTGGCATTGGATGATGATCTCAATCTTTCTGATGCTAGATTGAAAAAAGCATGTGCCGAGTATTATAAGCTAACAGTTTCTCGAACTGCCCCAGTTCTTCAAAAAATAGAGCTAACAGAGAAACCAATACAGAATGTAGAGAAAAAGCTAACGAAAGAGGAAGAGTTGATTCAATATTTGGAAACAACTGCTCCTGCAAAGGTTTTAAAGGATATTGCTAATGGAAAAGAGCCTATACTTGCAGATGTTCAGTTAGCCAATTATTTTGTCACACATTATAAAATGCCAATTGGTGTAGTGAATGTCCTTTTACAATACGTTCTTCTGCGAACGGACATGAAACTAACAAAGAATTATGCAGAGAAGATTGCATCACACTGGATGCGTAAGGATATCAAGACGGCGAAAGAAGCTATGGAGCTCGCAAGAAATGAGCATGAGCAATATATGAAGTGGAAAAATGAAGGCTCTAAACAGAAATCCTATTCGAAAAAACCTACTAGGGAAGAAAAGGTACCAGATTGGTTTTATAAAAAAGATGACGAGCTGAAACAGTCAGGAAAAGAAACAAATGGAATTCAGGATATTGATGCAGAGAGACAAAAATTACTAGAAGAACTAGGTATGAAGAAAAGGTAGGTGAATAAAATGGAGCGGATCAATGAAACACTCAAAAGGGTGATTACTCCCGAATTTACTTCTCGATTGGACGAATTACAGCAAGAAGTATTGGAGGATCCGGGTATACAAGGATTTATAGAAGAAAACTCCGAAGATATCTCGAAACAGGTAATAAGTCGAAGTTTGAGCAAGCTATATGAATATAAATCTCAGTCTCATGATTGTAAGGAATGTCCCTCGCTAGAGCAGTGTGCGAACTTTATGAAGGGCTATGAGCCGAAGCTAGTGTTAGATCGAAACCTAATAGATGTAGAATATGTAAGGTGTAAACGAGGGGTAATAGAGGATGAACGTAAAAAAGTAACCTCTATGATAGACAGCATTCATATGCCTAAAGAAGTGATGGAGGCGAGTCTCTCAAGTTTAGATTTACAGGATGACAGTAGGGTAGTTGCGGTAAGGGCTGCTAAAGACTTCTTGAACGAATGGGAAAGAACAAATGTCTTGCCAGCTAAAGGACTCTATATTTACGGTAAGTTTGGTGTTGGTAAATCCTATCTATTAGGAGCATTAGCCAACGAGCTAGCCGCTAGACATATTCATTCTGTCGTTGTATATGTGCCGGAGTTTCTGCGAGAAATGAAACAAGCGATACAAGATCAGTCTCTACCTGAAAAAGTAGAGTTTGTGAAAAAGGCCCCAGTGCTAATGCTTGACGATATTGGAGCGGAAACTATGTCTAGCTGGACAAGAGATGAGATTATAGGGACAATACTCCATTATAGAATGTCAGAGCAACTCCCGACGTTTATGTCCTCGAACTTTAACTACGATGAATTACAACATCATCTTTCCTACACGCAACGCGGAGAAAAAGAGGTAGTAAAGGCAGGGCGTATTATGGAGCGGATTAAAGCACTCACTAATCCAGTTGCTCTACGAGGGAAAAACTGGAGAGAGCTTAAATAACTACTTGCAAATGATAAAGTCGTGGCGTATAATCATTTTCATAAGAATAAGAATAATGCGTTGAAGAGGACAATAATCAGTTTGTACGACTTATAGAGAGAGAAGCCTTGGCTGGAAGCTTCTTAAGTATCGACAATCGATTTACCACCTCCGAGCAGTAGCTGTGAAATTGAAGTAGCAGTTGCCGGTTACCGGCCCGTTAGCCGATGCAGAGCTTCGTCTATACTTGTATAGATAGAAGAAGGGTGGAACCACGATTTAAACCTCGTCCCTTTACCGGGATGGGGTTTTTTATTTTGTCTAAAATAAATAATCGTATTACCTGAACAGGCTTATCTGTTCAAGGAAAGAACAGTTTTGAAGCCAACATTTAATCTAAAACAATTAAGGAGTGTTCAAAATGGCAGATGTTATTAAATTACAATTCCCAGATGGAGCAGTAAAAGAGTTTCCTTCATCTACAACTACAGAAGAAATAGCTCAATCTATTAGCCCTGGGCTACGTAAAAAAGCTTTAGCAGGTAAATTAAGTGGTAAGCTGATTGATCTAAAAACACCTATTACAGAGGATGGGGAGATTGCAATCATCACTCCGGAATCAGATGAGGCATTAGAAATTCTTCGTCACAGTTCTGCGCATTTATTGGCACAAGCAGTTAAACGTCTTTTCAAGGATGTTAAATTAGGTATTGGTCCAGTTATTGAAAGTGGATTCTACTATGATATAGATTCTCCAGAGCCAATAACAGCAGATGACCTACCATTGATCGAAAAAGAAATGAAAAAAATCATTAATGAAAATATCGAAATTATTCGCCACGATGTTTCTCGTGAAGCAGCTTTTGACAAATTTAAAGATGATGAGTATAAAGTAGAGCTTTTAGAAGCAATTCCTGCTGGTGAACAGGTTTCTATTTATGAGCAAGGTGAATTCTTTGACCTTTGTCGTGGAGTCCATGTACCATCTACAGGCAAGTTAAAGGAATTCAAGCTATTAAGCATAGCAGGTGCTTATTGGAGAGGTAACAGTGACAACAAGATGCTTCAACGTATTTACGGAACTGCCTTCTTCAAAAAAGAAGACCTTCAAGCTCATTTGAAAATGTTGGAAGAAGCAAAAGAGCGTGATCACCGTAAAATTGGTAAAGAACTCGAACTTTTCACTAACTCATTGAAGGTAGGACAAGGTTTACCTCTTTGGTTACCGAATGGAGCAACTATTCGACGTGTAATCGAGCGTTATATCGTGGATAAAGAGCTGAAGCTCGGCTATAAACATGTATACACACCTGTGCTGGGTTCTAAAGATCTTTATGAAACTTCAGGCCATTGGGAGCACTATCAAGATTCTATGTTCCCACCAATGGAAATGGATAACGAAACATTAGTATTGCGTCCGATGAACTGTCCGCATCATATGATGATTTTCAAAAATGGCATGCATTCATACCGCAACCTCCCATTACGCATTGCTGAGCTCGGTACTATGCATCGTTACGAAATGTCGGGAGCTGTATCGGGACTTCAACGTGTTCGCGGGATGACTTTAAATGATGCTCACCTTTTTGTACGTCCAGATCAAATCAAAACTGAATTCCAAAAGGTTGTAGAACTAATCATCTCTGTTTACAAAGACTTTGACTTAAATGATTATTCTTTCCGTTTATCTTACAGAGATCCAAACAACAAAGAAAAATACTTTGATGATGATGAAATGTGGGAAAAAGCTCAAAGCATGCTAAAAGAAGCAATGGATGAGTTAGGTTTAGATTATATCGAAGCTGAAGACGAGGCAGCATTCTATGGCCCTAAATTAGATGTACAAGTAAAAACTGCGATTGGTAAGGAAGAGACTTTGTCTACAGTTCAATTAGACTTCTTGTTACCTGAGCGTTTCGACTTAACATATGTAGGAGAAGACGGTAAACCTCATCGTCCGGTTGTTATTCACCGTGGAGTCGTTTCAACTATGGAACGTTTTGTCGCATTCCTGATTGAAGAATACAAAGGTGCTTTCCCAACTTGGTTGGCTCCAGTGCAAGTTGAGCTTATACCAGTTTCCAATGAAGTGCATTTCGATTATGCGAAGCAAATTGAAGAGCAATTGGTTGCTGCTGGATTCCGTGTAGAAATGGACGACCGTGAAGAGAAGCTTGGTTACAAAATTCGTGAAGCGCAAATGCAAAAAATCCCGTACATGCTTGTTTTAGGCGATAAAGAGTTAGAGGCTGGGAACGTTAACGTACGTAAATACGGAGAACAAAACTCTGAAAGCATACCTTTCGATGAGTTCTTAACTAGAATCCAAGAAGAAGTAAAACACTAATTAATAATTATTGAATAATCTTGTTGACAACTATTGTTACAGATGGTATAGTTATTAAGGTTATTGAATACAAGTTTGTGGTATAAGAAGAGGCTGCCCGCTTCTCACCTGTTCGACACGTTAGGTTGTTGACTGGTAAGCACACGATCGACTGTAATATGTAGTTGCTACATATTTCTCATATCGGCGGGCAGACATAACAAATGTCTGCTCGCTTTTTTATTGGATCGAAAACGGCGTAACTGATTCGTTTCTACGGAATTTATGCCCAAACCATGTATTCGCGACACTATCTGGAGGTGGATCATTATTAGCAAAGACATGTATGTGAACGATGGCATTCGAGCACGCGAACTACGCGTTATTGATCAAAATGGTGATCAATTAGGTTTAAAAACACGTAACGAAGCACTTGAAATAGCAGGTCGTGTAAATTTGGATCTTGTCCTTGTGGCTCCTCAAGCCAAGCCACCAGTCGCTCGTATCATGGACTATGGTAAATTCAAATTTGAGCAGCAAAAGAAAGATCGTGAAGTTCGTAAAAATCAAAAGATCATCGTAATGAAAGAGGTTCGCTTGAGCCCAACAATCGATGAACACGATTTCCAAACGAAATTGAAAAATGCGATCAAGTTCCTTGAAAAAGGAGACAAAGTGAAAGCATCTATTCGCTTTAAAGGTCGTGCCATTACTCATAAAGAGATCGGACAACGAGTTTTAGATAGATTTGCAGAAGCTTGTGCGGAAGTATCCACTATCGAGTCAAAACCGAAAATGGATGGACGCAGCATGTTCTTAGTGCTTGCACCTAAGAACGAAAAACAGTAATAGAGTACAATTGTTTAGGAGGAATTCGACATGCCGAAAATGAAAACTCACCGTGGAGCTGCAAAGCGTTTCAAAAAAACGGGTACAGGTAAATTAAAACATGACCGTGCTTTTGGAAGCCACTTATTCGCTAACAAATCTACTAAAGCTAAACGTAAATTACGTAAAACTAAAGTAGTTTCTTCAGGCGATTACAAACGTATCAAAACTTTACTTACTTACATGAAATAATTTAAACGAAATCAAATTATTCGAAAGAATAGCAGGAGGTAATGAACATGCCACGCGTAAAAGGCGGAACAGTGACGCGCAAGCGTCGTAAAAAGGTATTAAAATTAGCTAAAGGTTATTACGGTTCTAAACATACATTATATAAAGTAGCAAACCAACAGGTTATGAAATCATTAATGTATGCATACCGTGACCGTCGTCAAAAGAAACGTGATTTCCGTAAATTATGGATCACACGTATCAATGCGGCAGCTCGTATGAACGGACTTTCTTACAGCCGTTTAATGCACGGATTAAAATTAGCTGAAATCGAAGTTAACCGTAAAATGTTAGCTGATTTAGCTGTAACTGATGCAGCTGCATTTACACAACTTGCTGATGCAGCAAAAAAAGCAATCAACAAATAAGTTAGATGAAAAGGCTGATAGATTTTCTATCAGCCTTTTTTTTACAATCTAATGCTTTCCCCCATTTGCTACCTGGGGTGAATATAGGCTTTTGCGCATTTCGTTATGTCTAGCTGCAGTGAGGAGCTGCCTCTACGCTATTCTTCAGTTACTTGTTGGAGGCAGGTAAAGGCACTTACGTTTTTTTAGAGGAGGGACAATTATGGTAAATGTAATTCTCATTTTTATCTTGTTAATGTCGGTCTCAGCGTTCTTTTTGATGGGCTATGACAAATCACAAGCAAAGAAAAAAGGACAAAGGGTTCCTGAAAAAACTTTATGGACTTTTGCCATCTTTGGAGGTGGAATTGGTGCATATTTAGGGATGCAGCTTTTTCATCACAAAACAAAGCATACCAATTTTCGTGTAGGCTTTCTCATGTTACTAATTTTGTATATATTTCTAATTGTTTGGTTGTTAACGGATAATAGTCCTCTAGTATTCTAATTTAATTTAGAAGAATCTTTAGATTGATACGAAATAATTACATTCGTATAGTGGTATAAGTAATATAGCCATATATAATTGAAATGAGGTTTTCGAAAATGACTAAGAATAAGTACTTTTTACAAGTGGTATTTCTTTTAGGAATAGCTATAGTAGGTCTCCTTTTTTTAACAATCTCATCTAGTTATTTTAATACAAAGGAAATAAATTTAGCTAACAATGGCTGTCTTGAAATTGGCGGGACGCCCATCCTCGATATTCATAGTAACCTAACAAGTGAATATTCTTTTGAGTGTAAAAAATGAAGGTAATAGTTGAAAAAGAGCTTTAAGAAGAACCTTGAACTGCGCCCTAAACTATGACAGTTAAAGGATAGATTTTCGCTTTCGGCGGGCGCTTTCCGTGGGGTGAGCGATAAGCCATCACCGCCGCTTATGCGTCGTTTGTGATGTCTTATCTGTCTCACTCATCCCACAGGAGTCGCCGCCTGTCGCTACAATCATATGAGTGTAGTAATAAAAATTGTAAGGTAAGGCAAAATGGAGATATAGAACTTTACATTTTAAGGGGCGGAGCAGTTATAGGTAGTTGTACGTTTTATATTAATTTCTTACTTTTCACTTTATTTTTTATTATATAATAAATAGAGAAGAAAGGGAGGAATGACATATGAAACATATATACGCTTTTGAAACACCATATGAGGCTGTTAAATACTTAGAAATAATAGAGTCCTTTAAAGTTAGATTAAAAGACTTTAAAGCCTTACTAGAGGAAGAATATGAATTAAATGAACCGCCTAAAGGATTCGTCTGGACTCCAGTAGATTTAGCTACTAGTACCTTTTCGGACATTCCAATTCCAGCTTATACAAATCGAAATCTAATCTATATGACACCAGACATTGGTGAATGGAGAAATTTTTTCATGAAAATATACGGAGATGTAGAGAATGATTTGATAAAAGATTTCTATCAACATTTTAAGGACGAAGGCGTCTTAACGATAGCTGGTCACGAAATGGTTCACCATTTAGATTTGTTTCCCGATGAGTTTGATGAGGAACGAGATAGTATTTGGTTTGAAGAAGGAATGTGTGACTACATAGCTAGGAAAAATTTATTGAACCCTGAAGATTTTGAAATAATCACTAATGTTGAATTAGCAATTGTAGCATATTATAAGGATCAATACGGCACTAGAAGTATAGATGAATTTGGAACTAGTTCCTATATTAATGAGTTATCCAGTATTATGTATGATTATTCTCGAAGCTTTTTAACCGTTAAGCATTTGGTGGAAGAGCAAAATAATAATAACCCAATAGAAGTATTTAAACAATACAAGCAATGGTATGAAACGGGAAGAAAAGAACCTTTGAGCACTTTTTTTAATGTAGAGAACTTATTTATAACCCTTAGCAACAAGGCAACCTTATGAAAAACAGAATCGTTATAATGACTGTCGGAAAGACACATAGTGGTAAAACAACATTCGCCAAACTATTAGAAAAACATTTAGCAAATTCAGTGATAATTGATCAGGACAATCATGCGGAGTTTTTAGCTACTCATTACATAAACTTATTACCAAAGACGGCTAGCAATAAGTTGAAATATGGGCTTACACAAATGATTGTCGATTATGCCGTTAAAGAGTCGGATTGCCATCTTATTTTGTGTAACTCCAATAGAAATATTAATGGTAGAACTAGGTTTTTAGAGTATTATAAGAGTTCTGGTTTTAAGACAGTGGTTGTATATTTTGATATACCTGAAGAAATATTAAAGGATAGAGTTACGGCTAGCGAGCGCAGTACATCGATTTTAAGAACTGCTTCTAATTTTGATGAAGTACTTATTCGACAAAATCTAGCAGAAGTAGTTGAACCAACAAAAGAAGAGGCAGATTATTTGTTTGTGATTAAAAAACAACAGGATGTGCAGATTATAGTAGGAGAAATAGTTAAACTTGCACAATTAAAATGAGTATCACCTTCTATTAATGCATCCTATTACAATTCCTATAAATTCTATAAGGAAGAGCTCTCGAATGAAATTATTTCGAGAGCTCTTCCTTATAATTATTACTCTTCCTTCATCAGCTGCTCGATTGGACTCTTCCAATTAATTGTAGCGTCAGGGTAATTCATTAGTATTTCTTTTTGGAGGAAATAGAAATCCTCTTTTGTGAATCCTTGAAGCTTAGAAGGATCTTTAATCCAAATGAAAATAGATACTACCTCAAAAGCCTGTTCGGTAGTACCAAGATATTTTTCACCTTCAAACATTGCGCCCTTGTAAGTGATAAAGAAGTTTTTACGAACGTTTTTAATATCATCATAGTAATAATACTGATCTTTTTCATAGGCTTCGTCTAGCTTTCGTTTAGGATCAAATAAGTATCGCAAAATTTTATAAAATAAATATATGATTAATGCAATTATTAGTAATCTTAAAATATGGACCATTAAAATGTCCTCCTTGTAAAATACATGATAATTGCTATACGATATAAGAAGTAGTTTGGTTTCAAAATAAATTAAATTTTTTGGAGGAAAATATGAATTTACAAAAACTTTTTAAAATGCAACGAGAATTAGACAGCTATATTGAAACAAATATGAAAGTAAATGAGGATGTATTTCAAAGAAAAGGTTTAGCATTAATCGTAGAATTAGCAGAATTGGCTAATGAAACAAGATGCTTTAAATTTTGGAGCAATAAAGGAGCGTCTGAGAGAGAGGTAATCTTAGAAGAATACGTAGATTCTATTCATTTTTTATTATCATTAGGTATAGAAAAAAAACTGGATTATCTAGAGGTTTGGCCACAATCTAATCTGAAACAAGAAATAACTGAGATTTTTCTTATGACAAATTCAGCTATATTAGATTTTCTTACTAATCCATCAGAAAATCGATATGAAAAAGTATGGATTATGTATGGGGCTATAGCAGAAAAACTTGGTTTCTCCAGTGAAGAAGTGCTGAATGCCTATATATCCAAAAATGAAACCAATTATGAAAGACAGAAAAATGGCTATTAAGTTTTAAATGTGAAACTTTTTTAAGTATTTTCCGTACGATATGTATCTTGATAATATTGGTATGGGAGGTGCTTTATGAAAAAGTTATTATATTTCTTGGTATCTTTAGTGATCGCTTTTCTTTCCTTTGGTTCGGTGGCAGAAGCAAAATCATTCAGCATTGACAAAGTACACATTAAATCTTGGATACAACCAAACGGCGATTTATTAGTTAATGAGGTATTTACTTATAATTTTGATGGGGCCTTTACCAATCTATATAGAGAATTTCCTGATACATACGATGATAGGGTAGTAAATTTCTATTCCTATGAGCTTAAAAGTCTAGATATGGAGCCAGGTTTTGTAGGAGAAGAATCGATGATTCCATTAAGTGTATCCTATGAAAATGACTATTTTCGTACGATTATTGATAAATCAAATGAAAAGGTATCCTTTTTTTATGCTTATACACTAAAGGATGCAGTAAAGTCTTATGAAAATTATAGCGAGCTAAAAGTGACTTACTTTGATGGGAACGCTCATGATCAAACCTATGAGAATGTTACAATTGATTTTATCCTTCCGCAACCAATGAATCCTGATCGTTTTGATGGTATTATGTTTGATCGGCATGCGGTAAAACGTGAGAAAAATCAATATGGGGTTAGGTTTGTGACTCCTAAATCAGAGGCGTATTCTACAACCAAGACTAGTTTTTACTTTCCATCTTCAGTGATGACAGGGATGTCGAAGATTAAGTCATCTCAAACGTTAAGTGATGCTTTTGCTATAGAACAACAAACATTTGACGAGACGTACAATCGATTAGAGGGGATGGGAGAAATAAAGAATCTCATTCCCAAAATAATTATTGGGTTGCTAGTGACTGCATTATTATTCATAATCTTATTGCCACAGAGACATTTTTGGAGAAGGGGATCTGAAAGAGATATCCTAGATACGGATGTTTTATATCTTTTTTTTGTGGACTCCGTAGGTAACACCAGTCGAAAAAGCTTTTTGGCAGGTTTATTTTCATTAGTAGAAAATGGAGCATTAAAAGTTATGAAAGGAAAGGCAGCGGTACGTTTCAAGAATGATCCCAAATCACCAAAAGAGACACTTGAGTTTCAGTTGGTCGATCGAAGCATCGCTAAGGCTGATTTTGAAAATATAATGATAAATTGGTTATTCTCATCAAGAAAAGGATCGATTAAATCAAAATTTAATTTGCATGATATAGCTGGCGCGGCTAGAGAAGAGAAAAGTCAAAATGACTATTTTGTTCATCGAAAAAGAGATTTTAAAGAAAAGCAAAAAAAATGGGAATCGGCAGTTGAATCCGAGATGAAAGAAGCTGGAGCTTTTAATGATAAGATACCACTTACTATTTTAAGTATGGCGACCATTATACTGGCTATACTATTCTCTATTGCCTATTTTGTAGACTTAAGAAGCAGTTGGGGGATAGCATGGATTATAGGTGTTTCCTTGGTGTATATTGTAATACTATGGGTAAAGAAAAAGTCTAAACTATGGCTATTTTTATATATAGCATTCATGTTTTTTGCAAGCGCACAACTGGTAGATGAACAACTGTTCAATCAAACCTTTAATTTATTGGTTGCTTTCATTGTTTTATATATTGCTGTTCCAAGGAATATTTTATCTATGAATGCGGTCAGAGCGAAAGATTCTATAAGAACTTTTAAAAGAGCACTGAGAAAGCGTAAAAAAGAGAATGTTCCTTTATATTCTGAAGAAAGCTGGGCTATTCGAGCGTATTTGTTTAAAAGAAGACAACAAACTTTCCCTCTTGAAATGGCCACAGTTCCATTGGCAGGTTTGTTATTAGTAGAAACAGATCCTATGAATTATGTAATGGATTCATGGAGATGGTCTAAGGGTTCCCTATTTTCTGGTGATGGTTCCTCAGGTTCCTCAACTTCATCCTCTGATGGTGGAGGTAGCTCTGGTGACGGTGGAGGAGGCGCTGGTGCAGACTAGTTATTTTATCACTAGAAAACTTGAAGATTCTTTAATAAATATTTTGAATATGCATTCAATTTGTCATATAATTAGTTGATGAGTATATTTAGGAGGTCGAAATAATGACGAAATTAGATGAAACATTAACAATGCTTAAAGATTTGACCGACGCAAAAGGAATACCAGGTAATGAGCGTGAGCCACGTCAAGTGATGGAGAAGTATATCGCTCCTTATGCAGACAAAATTGAATATGACAATCTTGGAAGCTTGATTGCTGAAAAAGTTGGTGATGCCAATGGCCCAAAAATTATGGTCGCTGGTCATTTAGATGAAGTAGGCTTTATGATATCTAAGATTGATGATAAAGGCTTTTTAAGCTTTCAAACAGTAGGAGGCTGGTGGTCACAAGTAATGCTAGCTCAACGTGTTACGATTGTTACACGTAAGGGAGAAACAATTACAGGTGTTATTGGTTCGAAACCACCGCATATTCTAAGCCCAGATGCTCGTAAAAAACCAGTTGATATTAAAGAAATGTTCATTGATATTGGTGCATCCTCTAAAGAAGAAGCAATGTCATGGGGAGTAATGCCAGGAGATATGGTCGTTCCATATTTTGAGTTTTCTGTTATGAACAATGAAAAACTATTACTTGCAAAAGCATGGGATAACCGTATTGGCTGTGCCATTGCTATTGATGTCTTAAAAAATTTACAAGGTCAAGATCATCCTAATATCGTTTATGGTGTCGGGAACGTCCAAGAAGAAGTAGGTCTTCGTGGAGCTAAAACGTCTACAGCAAAAATTAACCCTGATATCGGCTTTGCAGTTGATGTGGGTATCGCTGGTGACACTCCTGGAATTTCACCTAAAGAATCTACAAGTAAAATGGGAGACGGCCCACAAATCGTTCTATTCGATGCTTCTATGGTTTCACATAAAGGCTTACGTGATTTTGTAGTGGATACTGCCGAAGAAAATAATATCCCATACCAATTCGAAACAATTGCTGGCGGTGGAACAGATGCGGGATCCATGCACATCTCATTAAACGGGGTACCATGTTTATCGATTGGAGTCGCTACTCGTTATATTCATTCACATGCAGGAATTCTGCATAGAGATGATTATGAGAATACAGTTAAGCTAATTGTGGAAGTTATTAAAAAGCTAGACCGTGATACAGTAAATAATATTACTTTTAACTAATTATAAAAGACTAATGAAGGTTGCAATAGTATTCCTCATTAGTCTTTTTTATGTATAAATAAATGTATATAAATCCACTTGACTTTATAAATATTCATATTTATAATAAAAAATACAGAAGGATACGGAAAAGAAGGGGATTAAATTTATGAAACTATTGGAATGGGTAAATCTGAAAATGGTTGATAGCTTAAAAGGAAAAGACCTTTTAACTCTCTTGGATTACTCAAAAGAGGAAGTGAGTGAATTGCTAGAGCTTGCCACAAATTTAAAATCGTTGACAAAAGCAGGGAAATGCCCGCCGCTGTTAGAAGGTAAAACACTTGGGATGATTTTTGAAAAGCATTCTACTCGTACAAGAATTTCTTTTGAAGTAGGAATGAAGCAATTAGGCGGTAATGGTATGTTCATGAATGCACGTGATTTACAAATTGGGCGAGGAGAATCTGTATATGATACTGCTCATGTTTTATCTGGTTATTTAGATGGCATTATGATTCGTGCCAATTCACATACAATGGTAAGAGAGCTAGCTGAGCATGCGAGTATTCCAGTGATTAATGGATTGACAGATCTTTATCATCCCTGCCAGGCATTAGCGGATATACTTACTGTGCAGGAAGTAAAGGGCTATACGAAGGGACTAAAGCTAGCATATGTTGGAGACGGAAACAATGTAGCACATTCCTTAGTTATAGCGGCAGCATACATGGGTATGCACATAGCAGTTGCAACACCGATAGGCTATGAACCGAATAAAGAAATTATGGAAAAGGCCAAGGCTATTGCATTGGATAATGAAGGCTCATTATTTGTATGTAATGATCCCATAGAAGCAGTAGTGAATGCAGATGTAGTGTATACAGATGTATGGACTTCTATGGGACAGGAGGAAGAAGCTGCTAAGCGCTTAGAGGAATTTAAGGAATATCAGATTAATGATAAGCTTGTAGCCAATGCAAAGCCAGATTATATATTTCTCCATTGCTTACCAGCCCACCGAGAAGAGGAGGTTGCCACATCTGTCATAGATGGACCAAACTCATATATCTTCCAACAGGCAGAAAATCGCTTGCATGCACAAAAAGCCGTACTTGCTTCGTTAATGGCTTAAAAGTATTGAATAAACTGTAACGACAGGGTGTGTCCTACAGTTTATATATATGCGATGTCGCTTATCTAGAAGGATGACTACATCGCTACATAGGAAGAGTGATTCGGGAGACGCCGAGTCACTCTTTATTATTTTTCTTCATTTTAATGATACAAATATAGAGAGGACCATTTGTTGGTGATGGATGACCAGTACGTTCTTGTCATACTCCTCCTGGCAGCCTTCTAACTCGTAATCCGTTCTCGTTTTGGATTGGACAGTGACTAAGGAGGTACAAGATGTTGTCTTCAAGCTACCTGCACCAAAATGATCTCTTCTTGTATCTAATTTAGAGATAATAACGTTTCCATCGTATGCTAGATCACGAAGTATAGGGTCTCCTTCTGTGGTATAAGTAACTATACGAATATTGTCTTTGTTCATTATTCAAGTTGCTTAGAAACTCCTCAAATCTATTGAAATTCTGCATGTCTCCATGTGTATCAACTATGTCCTCTGAACTAGGTGTATAATCTGGCAACGATGGTAGCTGTGATTGAATGACAGACCCCTCTTCTTGACATCCTATCAGTAACATTGCAAAAACAAAAATGAGCATGAACTTCTTTTTCATTTCTTAGCTCTTTTTAGTATTAGTCGGGAACGCTTCTTGAATGTTACATTTATAAAAATAGAGATGATGGAATTACAGTTTCCAATAAAAATTATTAATCGTACATAAAAGTGAAAAATAATGAAACGTTTTACATCCTTGCTTTATCTAACAGTTAGAAAGAAAGGGGGATTACTAAATTGTCGGATATAAAGAAAGTGCAAAAAGCAAAGAAGGGGAATCATAAAGCATTTCAGGAGCTAATTGATGAGGAAAAAGTAAAGCTATATAAAATGGCTTTCATGTACATGAAAAATGAAGAAGACGCCCTAGATGTTTTTCAAGAAACTGTTTATAAAGCTTTCGTTTCTCTCAAAAATTTAAAAGAGGACGAATACTTTTCAACATGGATAACTCGCATTCTTATAAATACTTCACTTGATCATATTAAAAAGAAAAATAGAGTAATTCCGATGGACCGAGAGTCGATAGAGCGGAAAGTAAATCCTTATGTCTCTTCAGAGAAGGATATGGATTTATTGGAGGCTGTCATGAAATTAGATGAAAAATATAAAACAGTTTTAGTGCTAAGGTTTTATCAGGACTTTTCCATCAAACAAATAGCGGAAATATTAGAATATCCAGAGGGAACTGTGAAAACAAATGTACATCGAGGTATTAATATTTTACGAGACACATTGAAGGAGGATTGTGTAAATGAGTAAGCAATGGCCAGATTTAAAAAAGGAAATGGATAAAATACATGTGCCACTGGAGAAACTAGATACAATCATAAAAAACACCGTCCAACCGGTCAAAAAGAAAAAATCAATGATAAAGATAGTGTCCTATAGTGCAGTGGGAGCAGCAGTCGCATTGAGTGTGTTTATAGGAACTGCTAGTGTTTCTCCTGCAATGGCCAAAATTGCTTCCCAGGTACCTCTAATTGGTACATTTTTTAATGATGTACAAGACGAAGGTTTACAAATAGCTGGACAGAAGGGTTTAACACAAATTATCGACCAGTCTACAAAGGATAGTGGAATTACTTTAACAATAAACGAAATTTTTTATGATGGAACAAGACTAGTATTAGGTTACACACAAGAATCATTGTTTGCTATAGGAGAGCTGGAAAGACCAACTATTGAGGTAAACGGAAAAGAAATAAATTTCAGTTCTAGCTCATCTGGAAAATTTATTACTCCACAAAAGTATAAAGGGATGATAGAAATAAATCCAACAGAGGAGCTACCAGAAGAATTTGAGCTTAGCATGAGGATAGATGCTGTTGGCCTAATACCTGGCACTTGGAAGTTCGAATACAATGTAAAACAATCGAATGAAGTAATTGTGATACGCCCTGAAGTAGTGAAGATGATTGATGCAGCAGAAGTCAAAATAAGTTCTCTGAAAATTGGTCCTGCTGGGACAGATCTTGCCGTAAATGTTATGTCAGAGGAGAAAGAAACGAATTTAGAGCCATATGATATAGAATTCTTTATAGTTGATGATGGTGGAAATATATTGGATCCATTAGGGAAAAATGGTCACGGTGATACTGAAAACGGCATCGTTACTACGCAATTAAGCTATCTCTTTAGCCCACTGAAGGAAGGAACTAAAAAGGTTCGAGTTATTCCTTATATGCTGGAGGACAAATTTGCCCTAGAGAAGGTCATCATACCTTTAAAAGGACAAAAATATCCTTTTACATTAAGTCAAGGGGATTTCGGAGATATTCTTGTTACAGAGATTCAGTCGAATGAGGAGCAGATATCTGTCTATTTTGATATACAAAGTGACTCAATTTACGATAATAGACTTTCTAGAAATCCATTATGGCTAGAGGATGATCAGGGGAATAGTTTAGTGCTTGAGGATTCTCCATTCGCGCAAAGGATTGAAGGAAATAGCTTTAAACAAGTTTTTAAAGTAAGTGAACTAGAAAAGGCTCAAATAGTTACTTTCCAATATCCAAAGCCTATCATGTATGAAGAGTATGAAATAGAAGTCCCAGAGCAATAAACATATCTTTTAGTGAAGGAAAAAGTTGGGGAAATCAAAATATAGAGCGATTATATAGGAAGAAGAGCAAATAACATGATTTTTGGAGTTAAAAAACTTAAATAGAAAGAGGATGGAACTAACTATAAGGATACTTCATTCTGAATGAATTTCGTTTTGGTAAAAAATTAACTAAAGATGTCCTTTTATAACTGAAATTATATACAGTTTTCTCTTAATCTCAAAGAAAATTAAAGTTGTTCGGAGTGAAGGCGGGACCTCCTAGGAAACAAGCGCGTGGGAGTAGACTGCAGGCTCTCCCCGTGTCCTCAGGAAAGCGTCCGCAGTAGCGGGCAACAACGACTATGTAATAGAAAAGAGTCTCGAAAATTTACTATTCGGTAAATTTTCGGGACTCTTAAATGTCTAAGGTGGGTTTTGTTCCAACCTCTTCTTTTAGTTGTGTATATTTAAATCTGTGATGGCTTACCTTCTAGAGGAATAGACTCAACCTCAACCTTATCTTGTTTTCCTGCGCTCTTGGACCAAACAGTTGCTATAATTGGTCCTGAAATATTATGCCAAACGGCTCCTAAGGCACTTGGAAGAGCGGCTAGTGGACCTAAATGTGCAGTTGCTAGTGCAACTCCTAAACCAGAGTTTTGCATACCAACTTCTATGGAAATAGCACGACAATCTGATTTAGATAGCTTCATCATTTTTGCAGCATAATAGCCAAGCAATAGCCCAGCTCCGTTATGAAGGAAAACCCCAACAAAAACTAATGGACCAGCCGAAGCAATATTGTCTACATTACCAGCAACTACTGCGGAAACAATGATAATAATAGCTAATACAGAGATCAATGGAACAATATTGGCGCTTTTTTCTACAGCTGTTGGTAGTAATTTTTTTATGAGTAATCCAAGTACGATTGGAACAATAATTACTTGTACAATAGACATAAACATGTCCATGGCATTTACCGGCATCCATTGGCCTGCTAACAGTAATAGAAGAACCGGTGTCATTAAAGGCGCCAAGAGAGTTGAGAACGAAGTCATCGTAATTGAAAGTGGTACATTTCCCTTTGCTAGGTAAACCATTACGTTAGAAGCAGTTCCCCCTGGCACAGAGCCAAGTAAAACCAAACCAGCTGCCAGTTCACTAGGTAACTGTAGTAAGTAAGCTATAGCAAAGGCAGTTAAAGGCATGATTATAAACTGTGCTGCTACACCGATTAGTACTGGCTTGGGATTTGTTAAGATCAGTTTAAAATCAACTGCTCTAAGCGTAAGTCCCATTCCAAACATTACTATTCCAAGTAGGATAGTTATATAGCCGCCAAAAGGTAGGAATGCTTCTGGTATTAAGAAAGCTATTACTGCTATTAAAATAACCCAGATGGCAAAATACTTTCCGGCAAAGCTACTGATTTTTTCTAAAATTTTCATATTACCCACCGTCACTTTCAAGTTTTACTATTTTATTTGGGTTTAAAATATTTAGCGGATCGAGAGCAACTTTAATTTTTTCCATAATTCGAAGAGCCTCGCCATGTTCTGCCGCCTGATACTTTTGTTTTCCGACACCTACCCCATGCTCACCAGTGCAAGTTCCTTTTCGTTCGAGAGCATAAAGAACAATCTTTTCATTATAGTTCTGTGCCTTCAGTACCTCCTCGGGATTATTCATATCAATCATGAGCAGAGCATGAAAATTTCCGTCTCCGACATGACCAGTAAGTCCTCCTGTTAATCCGATAGCATCGAGCTCCTGACGAGCAAATATAACCGCATCGGCCAATTCTGAAATAGGAACACACACATCTGTAACCATCATTTTCTTACCGACGTTTCCGTGAATATAAGCATAAGCTAAATTATGCCTAGCATCCCAAAGCTTTGTTCGTGCGGTATTATCTGTTTCAAATTGAATATCATCACAGCCATGGTCTTTTACAATTTCTTGGGTAAACTCGACATCTTGAGTGAGTCCAGCTTCATTGCCGTGGAATTCTAAAAACAACGTAGGCTTTTCAGCATAATCAGTTTCACTAAAATGATTAACTTGACGAATCGAGCTCTCATCCACAAGTTCTACACGTGCGATGGGAATACCCGCCTGTAATATTGAAGTTACAGCTTCAACTGCATTTTTGACCGTAGGAAAGGTTGCTCTAGCAGCAGTTGTAAATTCAGGAATGCCATACACCTTTAAAGTTAGTTCTGTAAAGCATCCTAAAGTGCCCTCTGATCCAACGAATAATCCGTTCAAATGAAAACCAGAAGCAGATTTAGCTGCCAAATTACCTGTATGCATGATTGTTCCATCAGCAAGCACTACCTCTAAATCTCTTACTTGATCTCTCATTACTCCATATTTGACGGTGGTAGTTCCGCTAGCATTAGTCGCAGCCATGCCCCCAAGAGTTGCATCTGCACCAGGGTCAACAGAGAAGAACAGGCCATATTTTTTTAATTCTTTGTTAAGCTGCGTTCTCGTAACACCTGGTTGGACCTTCACCAGTAAATCGTTTTCTCTTATCTCTAAAATTTTGTCCATCAATGAAAAGTCAATGGTAATACCATTTTCGTAGGGTATGACATGACCCTCTAAACTTGTTCCACGTCCAAAAGGTACTACTGGAACTTTAAGTCTACTAGCAGTCTTCATAATATTACTAACGTCTGTTGCGCTTCTAGGGAAAACGACAACGTCTGGTAAACTTATAGAGTGATAGGATTCATCTTTCCCATGTAATTCTCTAATAGTTTGATTGATGGAAATCTGGTCTTGCTCTAGATGTTCACTCAATGCTTCTACAATATTTTCCACCATAATGTTCATACACTTCGCCTCTTTGCTATAATTTAAATATAATATCTTTTGAAACTTTTCTAATTATTCAAACTCATAGAGTAATTATATACAGTATATCGGAGAAATCAAGGATAATTTTCGCAAAAGTTAAATTAATTTAGTGGTTTAGTGAATTAAAATAACTAGTTTTATATTTTATTAAATAAGGAGAATATTATGATAGAAAATGGACTAATTGTTTATCATATTGTTACGAGGAAAAAGATGAAGGTAGGACAGATAATTAATTTTGAAGAGAATCAAAGGAATACTTTGTATAGGTTCTTTTTTGAAAGAGAGCATTTAAATTCTAAAGGTGAGGATTTTATAAAAATTTTTCAGAACCAATTTACGGATGAAGGGTTGAAATTAACTAAAGAAGATTCAGAAGTAGGACGTCAATATTTTGACCAAACAACTAGAGCAATACGAGAAACGGTAGCAGAAATGGTGAGATTAGAAGAATACCCGGATTACCCTTCTAGACTTTCTTGTTTATATGCGACGAAAAACTTTGAGGATGCTTTAAAATGGGTGGAAATATTTAATTCCTATAATCGGCAGGTTTTACAACTTGTTAGCTTAAGAGTTTTTGGTAAATCCTTTGAGGGAGATGCTAGCCTTTTGCCAAAGGAGGATGGAGCCTCGTTTTCAAGAAAAATTGAACAAGCAAGAGATTACTGGAAGGGAAACGTAAAAAGTGAATTACCTGAGCTGTTAGTAGACGGACCAAAGTTTGCCTAGCTCTGGTCATGGAACTAATATTGAATTAATAAATAGACCGTAGACTAAGTCTACGGTCTGAACAATTACTTAAACTTATTGAGCAAATGCAGTAGAAACATTATTTAGCATTGCTTGTTTGCTCGATTCATCAGCAGTTTTCCACCATTTTTCAAAAATTACGCCAAGACCAGGTAGTAAATGTTCTTCTCCTCGGTTAATCGCATCTTCCACGACTTCTTTAATATCTGTAGCGGAATTTCCTTTTAGGTTTGCTGCTATTGCTTCTCGAATTTGAAAATCCATTTTCATCACTCCTTTTCTTTATCTTTCCCAATGTCTTGCCACGTATACATGATTTTGATAAATTCGTGGAAGATAAATATGAAGTAATAGATTAACGTGATATAATTTTTTTACAAAAGAAAAGATGCTGTATTATTTTTTGTGCGGTATATAAGAAAAAGGCGGTACATAACATGAAACGAATTGAATCTCCACAAAATTCCTTAGTTAAACATTGGAAGAAATTACTTAGTGTTCGAAAAGAGCGAGACAAAACAGGAGAATTTATCATTGAAGGATATCATTTAGTCGAGGAAGCAATTAAACAAAAAGAAAATGTTTTAACTATTATGCTAAGTGATACTAGTGAAATTCCTGTAACATGGGACGTTGATAATCTGGAAATCGTTGAGATTAATGATGTTATCAAAAAAGAGCTTGCCGAAACAGAGCATACTCAAGGGATTTTTGCACATTGTAAACAAAGTACAGCTAAGTTAGATGAACAGGGAAGTTGGAAAAGGCTGTTATTGATTGATGCGGTTCAAGACCCTGGAAATATTGGTACGATGATTCGTACAGCCGACGCTGCTGGAATAGACGCAGTCATTCTTGGCAAAGGATCAGCAGATGCTTATAATTCCAAAACACTACGATCTGCACAAGGCTCTCATTTTCATATACCTATTTTAAAAGGTGAATTAAGCTATTGGGTGGACCAGCTGAAAGACAAAAATGTAAAAGTATATGGAACAGCATTTGAAAACTCTACTCCGTTCCATGAAGTAGAGAAAAGTGATTCGTTTGCATTGATAGTAGGAAACGAAGGAAGCGGTATTCAAGCGGATTTGTTGGAACAAACCGACCAAAATATTATTGTCCCTTTGTTTGGTCAAGCAGAATCATTAAATGTTGCAGTGGCAACGGGAATTCTTCTTTATGGACTTACTTTGAGATAAATGCCCTTGATGAAATGTTTAAAAGTCCGTATAATAGATAATAATTTAATAAATAAGAAAAGCTGTCATCGGGAAAAGTATATATGGGAATTCGAATGTAGGGATTTTACGCCTTGACTGGAAGCGTAGATGGAGATTTCATATAGAAGTTCACCCCGTTAGCTGCCACCGGGACCAGTATTTACTGTAAAGGTGTGCCGGTGTAGAGCCGTTAGTCGAATTGAGTGATTGCACGTTTTTTTGTGCAATAATCAGGGTGGTACCGCGAAAATAGTCCTCGTCCCTTTTATAGGGGCGAGGATTTTTTATTTTGTCAATTAGGAGGGATTTTTGAAATGGAAGCACAACTTCAACAGTTGAAAGAAGAAGCTCTAAAAAAAATTGAAGCTTCACAAAACACAAAAGAATTAAATGACGTGCGAGTTGCATATTTAGGGAAAAAGGGCCCAATCACGGATTTATTAAAGGGAATGGGTAAACTTCCAGCCGAGGAGCGTCCGAAGATGGGGGCACTTGTCAATGTAGTACGAGAGGAAGTAACTAATGTATTAGAAGCCCGTATGACCTTATTACAGGAGCAAGCGATTCAAGAGCAGCTAGAGAAAGAATCTATTGATGTAACTTTACCTGGTCGTCCAGTGAAAACCGGGAATCATCATCCACTTACTCGCGTTGTCGAGGAGATTGAAGATCTATTTTTAAGCATGGGCTATGAAATTGCAGAAGGTCCTGAGGTTGAAAAGGATTACTATAATTTCGAAGCTTTAAATTTACCTAAAGGTCATCCAGCTCGTGATATGCAGGATTCCTTCTACATTTCAGAGGATATTTTGTTACGTACGCATACATCTCCAGTACAAGCGCGCACAATGGAGGCAAAAGAAGGTCAACCGATTAAAATTATTTGTCCTGGTAAGGTGTATCGTCGTGATAATGATGATGCGACACATTCACACCAATTTACTCAAATTGAAGGTCTAGTAATCGGTGAGAATATCCGTATGAGTGATTTAAAAGGTACATTATCTTTATTCGCGAAGAAGATGTTCGGAGAGGATCGCGAAATTCGTTTGCGTCCAAGTTTCTTCCCATTTACAGAACCATCTGTAGAGATGGATATCTCTTGCTTTAAGTGTGGAGGTAGCGGCTGTAACGTATGTAAGAAGACTGGCTGGATTGAAATACTAGGAGCAGGTATGGTTCATCCTAACGTCCTTGAGATGGCTGGCTATGATTCTAAAAAGCTTTCTGGTTTTGCATTTGGTATGGGGCCAGAGCGTATTGCAATGTTGAAATATGGAGTGGAAGATATTCGTCATTTCTATACAAATGATGTGCGTTTCTTATCGCAATTCCACCGAACAGAAGTGTAAGGAGGAAATGACATGTTAGTATCGACGAAATGGTTATCAGAATATGTAAACACACAAGGATTGAATCCAAAGGATTTAGGAGAAAAAATCACACGCTCAGGTATTGAGGTAGATGCAGTAATTGACCGCTCTCAAGGCATGACAAATGTTGTAGTTGGATATGTAAAAGAAAAGGTGAAACATCCGGAAGCTGATAAGTTAAACATCTGTCAGGTAGACGTAGGAGATGAAATCACTCAAATCATTTGTGGTGCTCCTAACGTAGACGCTGGTCAGAAAGTAATCGTTGCTCGTCCTGGTGCAGTGCTACCAGGGGGCATTAAGATTAAGAAAGCAAAGCTACGTGGAGAAATATCTAACGGTATGATCTGTTCTCTTCAGGAGCTAGGTATAGAAGGCCGCCTTGTCTCAAAAGCATATGCAGAAGGGATTTATGTTCTCCCTGAAACAGCTGTACCAGGTGAAAGCGCACTCCCGTTATTAGGTCTGGACGATATAGTGTTAGAACTAGGTTTAACACCAAACCGTTCTGACGCACTAAGTATGCTAGGAGTAGCTTATGAAGTAGGAGCAATTCTTTCTGAAGATATGAAATACCCAGAAGCGTCCTATACAGAAAGTATTGAAAAAGCAGAAGACTATATAAAGCTTCGTGTGGATGCAATAGAAGAAAATCCTTTGTACATTGCGAAAGTTGTAAAAAACGTACAAGTAAAAGAATCACCACTATGGCTACAAAATCGTCTAATGGCAGCTGGTGTCCGTCCTCATAACAATGTCGTAGATATTACAAACTACGTGTTAATGGAATACGGCCAACCACTTCATGCATTTGACTATGATCGCCTTGCTACAAAGGAAATCGTTGTTCGCCTAGCAAATGAAGAAGAAAAAATTGTTACACTTGATGATCAAGAGCGTACACTTAAATCTAATCATTTAGTTATTACTAATGGTAAAGAACCAGTTGCTCTTGCTGGAGTTATGGGTGGTGCCAATTCAGAGGTTCATGATGGTACGACAACAGTTGTTATCGAGTCTGCGTACTTTACAGCAAGTTCAGTTCGCCAATCTTCTAAAGATCATAATTTACGTAGTGACGCGAGTGCCCGCTACGAAAAAGGTGTTGATCCTAACAGAGTTGTTTTAGCAGCTGAACGTGCAGCTAGCCTATTAGCAGAACTTGCTGGTGGAGAGGTGTTAGCTGGTTCTGTAGTAGTAGATAAGTTAGATAAATCTCCTGCTGAGGTAATCGTATCTCCTGATTTCATCAACAGTCGCTTAGGAATGAAAATTTCTCTAGAAGATATGACATCTATATTAACTCGTTTGAAGTTTGATTTCCAAGTAGCTAATGGATATTTGTATATTAAAGCTCCGACACGTCGCCAGGACATCAAAATCCCAGAAGATATCGTAGAAGAAATTGCTCGTATGTATGGCTATGATGAAATCCCAATGACATTACCAGTGGAAGAATCGAAGCCTGGTGGTTTAACTTCCTACCAAGCAAAACGTCGCCAAGTGCGAGGATTTATGGAAGGTGCAGGACTTTATCAAGCAATCACTTATTCATTAACTTCAAAAGAAATGGCTCAAAAGTTTGCATTAGAATCTGCTCCAGTGACAGAATTATTAATGCCAATGAGTGAGGAACGCAGCACGTTACGTCAAAGCTTAATCCCACATTTGTTGGAAGCTGTAACATATAACACTGCTCGCCAAGCTGATACAGTTGCATTATATGAAATTGGCTCTGTATTCTTAGGGGAAACGGAATCTGGTCTTCCTCAAGAGCAAGAGCATTTAGCAGGAGTTATTGCTGGTAAATGGGTAGAGCATAGCTGGCAAGGTGAGAAGAAGAGCGTGGATTTCTTCGTGCTTAAAGGAATTGTGGGAGGTTTGATGGACCTCCTTGGACACACTGCGGATTTAACATTTGAACGTACAGTTGTAGAAGGTATGCATCCAGGAAGAACTGCATCCATTCAATTAGCAGGTGTAGAAATAGGTATTATCGGACAATTACACCCAGCAGAACAAAAAGCCCGCGACTTAAAAGAAACGTATGTGTTCGAATTGAATTTAGTAAAAGTATTAACTAAAGAAGTAGAAACATTATATTATGCACCAGTTTCTAAATTCCCATCTATTACTCGGGATATTGCATTAGTAGTGGAACGTGAAAAAGCTGCTGGAGAGCTCCAAGCGATTATCCAGCAATCAGGCGGAAAACTATTGAAGGCTGTACATCTCTTCGATTTATATGAAGGCGAAAAAATGGAACCAGGAAAAAAATCAATTGCATTCTCTCTAACATACTTCGATCCGGAACGAACACTGACAGACGAAGAAGTAGTCAATGCTCACAACAAAGTTCTAAAAGCACTTGCTGAACAAGCAGGAGCAGAGCTAAGAGGATAATTGAAAAAAAGAAAGAGGAGCAGCACTTAAATTGGTGCTGCTCCTTTTTATAGCTATGTGAAGGGGAACAGTGATGTACTTAAACTAACACCGTAGTTAAAGCTGACCATTCAATCGACCCTCAGGTTTGTGGGTTTTTGGGGTGAAGAAATACCAGGACTTTCCCATCCTTAGCATCATTAGAATATCTCTCTGCTTCGTCATCTGGGACTCCGATTTCCATAAGAGCATGTTTTAATCCACCAGCACCAGAGTTGGCCCCTACGACTGCGCCTCCAATTGTTGTAATGATAGGACCTGCAGCCAACACAGCGCCAAATCCGGGAATCAATACTGTAGATAACCCTGCTATAACTCCCGCTATGCCAATTGCTCCTCCTGTTAAAGCTCCCGCAATGGCTCCATCTTTAGTGGAGGGTTTTACTTCGTTTGTGATTTCAGAAAGTTCCTTTGTATTTTTAGCAATAATTGAAATTTCATCAGTTGTATAACCTTTATCTTTTAAATCTTTGACAACTTCAGCTGCTTGTTGTTCGTTTTCGTATACGCCAATAACATGATTCTCCATAAAAAATTACCTCCTGTTTGCTTCAACTACATATTCTTTACCCTTTCTTTAGTTTTTCTAGACATATTTCCACTTTCCATAATTGGGTAAATGATTCTATAATTAAATTACTGCATTAATTTCATAGGAAATACTTTAAGATGAGGTAACTTGCTCCTTCCTCATTAGGTGACTAAACCCTGCAATGATCACTAGTATCAAAAAATATTATTTAAATCATCCCTTTTTTATTAAACTGGCCTGTTGCGTTGTTTTAG
Source organism: Psychrobacillus faecigallinarum (assembly GCF_014836595.1). GTDB lineage: Bacteria > Bacillota > Bacilli > Bacillales_A > Planococcaceae > Psychrobacillus > Psychrobacillus faecigallinarum. The sequence continues at coordinate 208,564 of NZ_JACSQO010000002.1, forward strand.
TTATTTTCTTCTCTATCTCTATAGTTATTTAACAATCAGTTAAGGTAATTTAGGGCAGGATAATCATAGCTTAATTAGAAAAACAAAGAGGTGATAGTATGAATTCGTTTAAACCAAGCAAGCCAATAAAAGCAATACCCAACATAAAAGAAATTTTGAATAAACAGCTTATTCTTTCGAAGTCTTTAACACAAAGTGAAGCAGATAAATTGAAATTAGCTAATAGCAACTACGAAAGTGAAGAAGATAATTTCCTTCCGAAGCAATGGTTTTGTAGTCTAGATATTGGGGAGTGGGAAGAGGTAGAAATATTTGTTCAAGGGGATACAGAAGATCCTTCAGAAGAATTTATTGAACTGGCAGGGGAAATATTCTCTCAGTTGCCTCAGCACATTAACCGTGCATTAAATTATTTGAAGATATTCTTTCCAACTCATGAGATAGAAGACTATTATCTAGCTACCATATCCTTTGGAAGGATGATCAATTTTGATGATCATCTGTTTTCAGGATTTACAGTAGCCTTTTATAGCGAACGTCCACATGAATTTCAGTATAAGGTAAAATTGAAAAAAGATGGTTGGCCGATTGGCTTTGAAGGTGGACCATTATAAATTAATGATGCAGATTACATATTCTTTAAGATTAAATGAATATGAATATTAAAATAAGGAGGTTGTGTAGAAAATGGGTTTTTTTAACCGTCTTTTTAGGAAAATAGAAGATGTTAATAAGGGAGAGACAGCTGTTTCTGAATTGGAATCTGAGTTTTACATAGAGTCGACTGTAGAAGATGCAATGGAATATTGGGTGGAAATGGCACAGAATATTATTGTAAACACGGTTAAAGCAACTAATAATACTGTAGAACGTGCCTTTGTATTGGTGGATTTAGGTGAACAACCATCCTTCGACATTTTTTATCAAATAGATGGCGGTTTAGTTATGTGGGATCAACTTGACAGTCAATCTATTAAAGAAAAAATTGAAAACGAATTACTACCTCAAGCATCAAATGTTGCCACTGCTGTAAATGACAATTTTACTCAAGCGGAGCATCCTAACATTGCATATGCTGAGCTACAATTTGAATGGCTAACAGGTGCGTGGTTTTCTCATATAATTTGGGAAGATGATAAGGATTCAAAGCTACCTAAGGATGAGATTTTAAATAAATGGTTCGATACATTGAGTAAGGAAATCCAATCCAAGCCGTTAGACAGTGATAGTAAACTAGCATGGTATCCATAAAGTTTTTGTAATTGGATAATGTAACTTATGTTCCACATAGTAAGAGTGAATAAAAATGATATTAGTTTTAGACTGTTACATACTCAAATCGAGTGTTAGCAGTCTTTTTTTGTTGGATTAATTTAACACTAGTGGAAGAAAAAATTATCTCGTTCTTTTATTATGGTTTATACCATCTAAGCAGGGGTAATAAAGTAATAGCAAATTTTTAATAATTTACTTATTTTATTAATAATGTTTGCAAATACAAAAAGATGGAGGGGTTGGATGGGTTTAGCTTTTTGGACATGGACAGTTACAATCACGTTATCTATAGTCTTCATTGGAATGTCATTCCTGTTTAAGAAAAAAGCGGATACTAGCTTTGCACATTACGCGATTGCTGGAGGTACATTACCCTTTTTTCTATTACTGTTCACAGATATCGCAACTATTATGGGAGTTGGAAATTTTGTTGGACATTCATCCAAGGGGTATGAGATTGGAATAGCAAATGTGCCCTTTGTCATTGGCGAACAAGGAGCAAAAATTTTGTTCGCTCTAATATTTGCAGGATTTGCAGCAAAATTTACATATAATACGTTAGCAGAAATGATGGACGATTTAATAATAAGAGATAGGTATTCTCGTAGTTTAATAGCTATTTTAACTTCATCTATTATGATTGCTTGGGTTAGTGGTCAGGCAATGGGGATGGGAGCGCTATTTTCAGCTTTCACAGGTGCCGACCCGCTATTGATGATTTTAGTTTTTTCTGCAGTATTCATCATCTACACTGCTGTTGGCGGTATGTATTCTGTTGTATGGACCGATCTAATACAGGGAGGGATACTCATTGCAATTGCAGTTTGGTTTTACATACAAGTATTCGATAAAGTTGATTTTAGTTATTCGACACTTAAGGGTGGCTTAGAAAATGTTGGAGCTATCGAGTTAGCACAAATGAATCTATCAGCTGTGGAGGTAATTTCTCTGTTTGTAACGGGTACGTTGGGAATATTAGCTGCACAGGTATATTGGCAGCGGTGTTTTGCTTCGAAAAACCCTAAAGCGGCTAGTCGTGCAATGCTAATAAGTGGAGTAGTCGCGATAATTTTCACGATATTTGCCACAATCGCAGGTATGGTTGTGAAATTGCAAAACCCAAATTTGGCAGCAGACGAAGCAATCTCGTGGTTAATTCTTGAGGAAATGACTCAATTAGCTGCTCTTGCCTTTTTCATCATGATTTTCTTGGCAGCCATCTCTAGTGCCTCCTCACTTCTACATTCTGCTGCAGTAGTTATTGTAAATGACTTAGTCATTCCAAATATGAAGCCAAAAGAAGATTCCTATTATTTAAGGTTAACGAGGATAGGGGTCATTGTTATTGGAGCTTTTACTATTGGAACAGCCATTTGGGCAGACTCTATTATCGATTTATTTTCCATGGCCTATTCCATGGCGGGAGGTGGAGTTGTTCCAGTATTAATAGTAGGGCTACTTTGGAAAAAGAGGAAAGGTCAAGAGTTTACGATGGGGACAAGTAATAGTCAAGTTTCCGTTTGGGGAGCGAGGATCGGTATCATAGCTGGCTCTATAGTATCACTTACCATAGGAATTTTATGGGGTGTGATAATATCGGTTTTATTAACTATGATTACCTCAAAAATAATGCCTAATTCAAGTGAAACATCTGTAGAGGCATAAAAATATCCCTATCCGATTTGGTAATCGGTATAGAGTTATTTTTTGGTTTAGGCTCGAAATGTTGCAATGGCTAGCCCTTCCTTTAAAATAGAGGTACTAAGTAAATTATTTTGAATAGGTGATAATATGCCAGCAATAACGTTTGAGCAAGAATTTATATTAAATGAACATCGAATATACACGTCTAAGCCGCTTCGAACTCTTTTTACATTAGAGCGACTAAGTAAGGAATTTTTCCAGGATGATTTTTCAAAGTTGATGCAGGGGATTACCGAAGCAAAAAACCAAGTAGCAGCTGTTTCCCATTTTGCTAAAAGATACGGTATGTTTTTTGCCAATCAATTTTACATGCTGGCTGCTTACGACATGGTTTGGGATGGCAAGCACACAGAGCTTCATTTCGATGTTACAAAGGAATATGGTGCATATACTATAGCTATGTTCATCAATCCAAATGATTTTCGTTACGTGAAGGAAGAAGAGAGAGAAGAGGTCATCCGAAAGATTTTAAGTAAGCAAGGATATGAAATAGTACAGCAGTTAAGAAATACAACAAGTATTTCACCGCTAATCATTTGGGAAAGCTTTTTCGTTCATCTTGTTAATCAGTATGAGAAGCTCTTAGAAGATCCTTCTACCGCTGGTCAAGCTATGGATGATATTGAAATACTCGAGAACCCAGAGGTGTGGAAATTATTCTCCACTAAATCTCTATTCTACGAATACACTCAAGGTAGAAATCCAGCAGTATTAGTAAATCAGCCTATTCGTAGAAGCTGTTGTATGTCTATGGATTTACCAGGTCAAGGAGCATGCGGCTACTGTCCTAAAACAAATAAATAAATTACATTCTATCCCAAAATAGAGCCCTGCCACAAAGGCAGGGCTTGTTCTATGGAGAAATCTTTTTGTGACTGATCCACCAATCTATATGGTCTAAATTAAAGGCTATAATGTCTCCGATTGGTCTAAGATGTGGTATTTCTTTATTTAGCATAAGCTGATGGATTTGTTCTTCTGTTAGTGGATAGCCAACAGAATCTAGATATGTCATTAATTTTTTTACTCCATAGACTCTTCTCAACTAATCACCTCCCACCAAAAGCTCTTACCTTCAAAGAAAGAAATCTTAGTGAGACGTATTAATCGATAGATTTGTTAAATATATACCCCATAAAACTAAAGATAATCCTATAATTATCGAACAACAGTTTGCTAAAAATTTAAAATATTATTAAAAATGAAATCATACATTTGATATAATTCTAATAAAGCTCCTAGAAGATATGTGAGCAACAAATTTCAGTATACAGGAAGATTGATAAGTAATGAAAAGAGTAGATGTAGTCTATGGCTTGATTGCCGATGCAAATGAGGAGAATTTTTTAATGGTCCGGAACACTGGGGCTAGCTGGACACTTCCTGGAGGTGCGGTGGAGAATGGAGAAACATTGGAGCAGGCTATTGTAAGAGAGGTCCAAGAAGAAACAGGGTTAATGACAGAGGTAGAGAGAGTAATAGCACTTAATGAAGCATTTTTTCAACATAAGAACAGTCATGTATTGTTTGTGACATTCAAGATGAAAATTATTGCTGGTGAATGTTGCATAATAAATCCAGAAGAAATTGAAGAATTAAGATGGATGGATAAGCAAACTGTAGATAACAAGATGCCCTATCATCCTGGAGGTATTAACAGCTTGTTAAAATCAGCAGCGCCATATATATATCAAAAAAATTAGGAGGATATGATATTGTTTAATTTGTTTAAAAATGAAAATACAAAAGATACTAATTTGAATGAAAGGGATTTTATTAATGAGGAGGACGGCTTAGGAGTGGGCATACTCATCCACTATACTCCGATTGCCGTTTATATGTATTTATCTACTGATATATTAATAGAAAATGGTGATACCTTGTATGATTCCAAGCATAGAGAAATCATTGTCCAAGGTAACAGTGTGTCTATTACATTAAACGATAAAAGTGAAATCCCAGAAATTATCGATTTATATGGTTTAAATAATAATAATTTGCCTTTAATCACAATTGATGTCACATTGTCCTATTAGAGGATGCGTAAATGATGAAAAGAAAGTACGGTAATCGTTCGGATTGGTCTAGAATTTTAAAGAGACAATATATTTTTAAAGATACTTTTTCAGAGCAATTTACTGGAGGAATCTCTCTTTTACATTTAGTTGAGATTGGAGAACCTTTATGGGTGAATTATGACTCTCAGAAGATTTGTATTGTAGACGATGGATATATGTGGCTTCAACAATATCCAAATGAAGAAAATTATACGGTAACAACGATGTTTAATCATAACGGAGAAGTAGTTCAATGGTATATAGATATTTGCTATAAACACGGAGTGGACTATAACGGACCATGGTGGGATGACTTATTTTTAGATATCATTGTCCTCCCATCAGGAGATTATTACCTTATAGACGAAGATGAGCTTGAAGAGGCTTTACTTAAAGGACAAATAAATTACCAACAGTATAACCATGCAAAACAGACAGCTGATAAAATTATGGGTGAACTAAAAGAAAATAAATTTGATATATTAAAACAGTCGAATGCTCATAAGAACCTATTGCTAGAGCTTCTAGAGTAAAGTGAGGATAAACATGAGAAAAGTTGAAGTCATTGAATATTCAAAGGATTGGGCTTTACTCTTTGAGCAAGAATCAAAGACGTTAAATGAGATTTTCAAGGAAGAGTTACTTGAAATACATCATATAGGAAGTACTTCAGTAGAAGGACTCTCAGCAAAGCCAATTATAGATATGATGCCGGTAGTACGTGATATTGAGAAGATCGATTTATTCAATCAACAAATGATTCAGCAAGGGTATACACCAAAAGGAGAAAATGGTTTACCTGGTCGACGTTACTTTCAAAAGGGGGAAAATAATCGAACACATCATATACATATTTATGAACAAGGGAATCCAGAAATAGAGAGACATCTTGTCTTTCGAGATTATTTAAAGGTACACCCCGTGGATTTAAATAGATATGGAGAACTAAAGAGCAAACTTGCTAAACTGTTTCCCTTTGATATTGAGAGCTATATTAATGGAAAAGATAAGATTGTTCAAGAAATAGAGGAAAACGCTCAGCGCTGGAAAAAAAGGATACAACTAAATTTTCATAGACCCTTTGGTGTCTATGGTATATGCGTGCAGGAAAAGAAGCTCCTAGTCATTGAAAAGAATAGTGGGCCTTATATCAACCGCTATGATCTTCCAGGGGGAAATTTAGAACCTAGGGAATCACTTAAAGAGGCAGTCCAGAGAGAATTTTTAGAGGAAACGGGGTTATTAATAGATGTACTTGAACAGATAGGAACTGCTGATTTTATGATTCATACAGATTGGAGAGAAGGTACGGCCGTACATCATATTGCAGTTTTTTATTTAGTAGAGCAAACAGGGGGTTCCATAACAAAGCCTCTTCTTTTTGAAGGTCAAGACTCTTTAGGGGCTGTTTGGATTGCTGAAGAGGAAGCAACTAAGGAAAATTCATCTCCTTTAGTACTAAAAGCTTTTGAATGGCTGCGTACAAAAAAGTTTTCTATAGAAGCTACTTATTATGAACAATGGCAAGTAAAGAAAAACTAGTGTGAAAGAGAGGATTCCTATTATGGACAATACTTTTATTAGAGCGTTAGATTTAAAATTCCCTATCATTCAAGCGCCAATGGCTGGTGGGGCGACAACCTCTGCTTTAGTAAGCGCTGTCTCCAATCAAGGAGCACTCGGCATGATTGGCGCAGGGTATTTAAAACCAGATGATTTACGCCATCAGATAAAACAAGTGAAATCAGAAACTAACGCAAGTTTCGGAGTAAATTTGTTTGTGCCTGAACATTATGAGATTAAAGAAGAACAGATAGAAAAATCAAAACGACTAATAGAGACCTATGAGCTTCTTTTAAATCAACAGGTTGGAGAGCCTTCTCTACCTAATCGAGAAACTGAAATGTGTATCTACGAAGAGTTAATACAGGTTGTCTTGGATGAGAACGTACCTGTCTGCTCCTTTACCTTTGGGATACCATCTAAAGAAACTATACAAACATTTAAACGTCAAGGAGTTTTTACGATTGGTACTGCTACTAATGTATCTGAAGCAATAGCCGTTGAAAGTTTAGGAATGGATGCGGTAGTTGTTCAGGGGAGTGAGGCAGGGGGCCATCGAGGGAATTTCCTATGCGATTCCAACGAAAGCATGATTGGTTTAATAGCTCTTGTTCCTCAAGTGGTAGACCAAGTAGACATTCCAGTTATTGCTGCAGGTGGAATAATGGACGGTAGAGGGCTATCTTCCGCGCTCTGTTTAGGAGCAGAGGCAGTACAAATGGGGACTGCATTCTTAACCTGTAAAGAAAGTGGGGCACATCCAGTACATCAACAAGCAATACTTCTAGCAAAAAGTGAGGACATAGTAACCACGAAGGCATTTTCAGGTAAGGATGCTAGAGGAATTGAAAATCAGTTTATGAAGGAAATGAAAGAGCACGAAGCAGTTCTTCCTCCATTTCCTGTACAAAATGCTCTTACACAAAATTTAAGAAAATTAGCCTCTCAACAAAAAAATCCAGAGTTCATGTCTCTTTGGTCTGGACAAGGCCCAACATTAGCGAGAGAAGAAACAGTTGAACAGCTTATTAACCGTGTTGCAAATGAGGCGGCTTTAATATTAGATAGGATTAGGCTTTAAAAGAGCTCAGAAAAAAGGAGGTTCATAGTAATCCCATGAACCTCCCCAGATAATACAATATTGTATTTAAAAGCACTGCACATTACGAATCTAATGTAATATGGTTTCCTTATTCGGTCTATATTCATAAACAGGCTCTTCCTGCTGGGTATCATCGAACCATTTTAGTCCCAGATATGTAAAACCAGCTCGTTCTAAAATTTTGAGGGATCCTGCGTTTTCTATACTAGCAGAAGCAGACACAATAAGAACATTTGGATGATTCCTTACGATGTCCATACAAGCAGCTACCGCTTCAGTTGCATATCCTTTCCCCCAAGATTTCTTATTAAAATGATAGATTAATTCTACTTCTTCTATTTTATCCTCGACGTTGAAGCCAGCTGCTCCAATAATCTCTCCCGAGCTTTTTTCCATCACAGCATAAACAGACAAATTTTTCTCTTCATGACATTCGCGATAAAACTCTATAGTTCTAGGTAATGCTTCATGGGAAGATGCTCCTCCACATGATTTCATCACGTCGTTGTCTCCCCAAAACAGCTTAGCTGAATCCAAAAATCTTTCTTCGAATACTACAAGGCATAATCTTTCTGTTTCACCTACTATGTTCATTCATTTCCCCTCCACACGTTAAAATTTTCTTTTTTGAACAAGTTTCATGGCTTTTTGTGTATTTGCAAAATGCCATTTTGTAATAGATTTAAGGAATTCCTCTCCATGTTTAAAATAAATTTTTGCAGCTGTTTCGTCCACTTTTGCACTAGCTCCTTTTGGAATAGTGGTATGTGCTATTTCCGTAAGACGGTCCATTTCCTTCAAGAAAGCATATCTTGCTATAATGGAAGCTGCAGCGACTGAAACGTGTAATTGCTCTGCCTTTGTCGAAAACAAAACATTTTCACGTATGATTTCCTTCTCCATTTTGATATGGTTGTAATAAATACCACGCTCTGCAAACTGATCAATTAATATGTAAGCGGGCTTTTCTGGCTCTATTTTATTTAAAACATGCTTTAAGGCTTGGTTATGCATCATTGCTTTAATTTTACCCTGGGACCAGCCTCGACCTTGAATTTCGTTATACTTTTCATTTTTTAATACGAGCACACTATGGGACAATGTTTTCATCAGGTCTGGGGCAATTCGACGCATCAGCTCATCTGTTAGCATTTTGGAATCCTTAACTCCCAGTTCTCTCACAAGTTCTACTTGATGTGCAGGTACATAGCAGGCTGCTACAGTAATGGGACCAAAATAATCTCCAGTGCCTGTTTCATCAGAACCGATCACGGATAATGTGGTGAAGTTTTCCGGGAGAATGTCACCTTTTGACGAACTGCTCTTTATAGGATTTGCTGGAGAAATGTTTCCGCTCCAAAGAGCTGCCTCTCTAGAAGCACCGTTTCCTTGAAACATTACCTTTCCTGATTTATAAATGGTGATGGCTGTATCTACAAGCTTAGCAGCGAAAACTACCCCTGGTGCAGAGCGTTCGATTTTGAATTTTAAGTAATGTGCCTTCACTTTTTCTATTTCGTTAGCTGGCAATAATAAAACTTCATTTGACATTCATATTGTTCCTTTCTTCACAACGTAATCTATTTCGTGTTATTATTATACATAGGATTTTCTGGGGGAGGGTATGTCTTTGTCAGAACAAGAGAAAACAAGGATTTCTGTCGATATTTATGGACAGAATTATAAAATGGCAGGAACTGAAACATCTGGTCATATGAGACTCGTTGCCTCCATCGTAGATGATAAAATGAGAGAAATACACTCTCATAATAGACAGCTAGATATCGCAAAATTAGCAGTGCTTACCGCTGTTAATGCAGTAAACGATTACATAAAAGTAAAAGAACAGCTAGAACTTCTAGAAGAAGAATTGAAAAGGCTAAAGGACTGAAAAAATGTTAGATTTAATTATCCTGATTTTATTAATTGCCGGCTTTGTAACTGGCGCTAGACGTGGGTTGATCGTTCAACTTATTCATATGACGGGCTTCATCGTTGCCCTCATCGTCGCCTATATCTATTATAAACCACTGGCAGACAAATTTGTTCTGTGGATACCATTTCCTGCAGTAACCTCAGATTCATCATTAACAATTGCAGTAGAAACATTGGACCTAGACCAAACGTTTTACCGGATTATCGCGTTTACTTTAATTTTTATGGTTGTTAAGTTTGGCTTACAATTAATAGCCTCCATGTTTGATTTTTTAAAGTATTTGCCTATACTAGGCTTTGTGAGTAATGTTGCAGGAGCAATTCTAGGATTTATAGAGTTTTATTTCATCATATTCGTCCTTTTATATGTTTTTGCGCTATTGCCAATTGAATTTATACAAAATATTACATCAGGTTCATTCTTAACTTCATGGATGCTTGAACATACGCCAATCCTATCTGAGATGGTTAAAAACTGGTGGTATATTTATTTAGAAAAGTAATATCTAGTATCTAAGAAGAACTTCTCTCAGTAGAGGGAAGTTTTTTTAAATAGAGGAGGTCTACTCATGGACAAAAAGACAATTATTAAAACGTTAGAAAAAATTGCGTTATATATGGAACTCCAAGGAGAAAATCCTTTTAAGGTGTCTGCTTTTCGTAAGGCTGCCCAAGTTTTAGAGTTAGACGAACGTAGCTTATCTGAGATGGACAATATTACTTCTCTGAAGGGGATTGGAGCAGCAACAGGGGCAGTGATCAACGATTTAATCGAAACTGGTGAGTCCTCTTTGCTTAAGGAAATGCAAGAATCTGTGCCAGGCGGACTTTTACCTATGTTAAAGATTCCAGGTCTTGGAGGAAAGAAAATCGCCAAGCTTTATAAAGAATTAGGTGTAGATTCGATTGAGTCCTTAAAGATTGCATGTGAGGAAGGTAAGGTTAAAGGACTAGCGGGATTTGGAGCTAAAACAGAAGAAAAAATATTAGCACAGCTAGAAGTCTTTCAAACAAAACCTGAGAGAACCGCTATTTGGCAGCTTGAGCCTATTGTTGCTTTTATCGAAGGTATTTTAGCAAGCATGGATACTGTTGTTAAGTATTCTGTTGCAGGTTCCTATCGAAGAGTAAAGGAATCTAGTAAGGATATCGACTTTATCGTAGCAACGACTTTACCACTAAAGGTTAGAGAGGAATTGCTAGAGAAGCTCCCCCTACTAAAAGTGATTGCAGCAGGAGACACCAAGGTATCTGTGACCTTAGATGTAGAAAATGAGGTAGATGTTGATTTTAGGCTGGTGGAGCCCCATCAATACGCTTCCGCATTGCACCATTTTACCGGTTCTAAGGACCACAATATTAAAATGAGACAAATTGCCAAAGAAAAGGGTCTGAAAATAAGTGAATACGGGGTAGAGCAGGAAGATGGCTCCGTTCAGTCCTTTGAATCTGAGAAAGAATTCTATGCATACTTTGATTTACCTTTTATCCCGCCTACAATTCGAGAGGATGGAACAGAGCTAAACAAGCTAGAAATGATTCCTAGCCTTGTAACGTTAGAGGATATAAAGGGAGATTTTCATATGCACACTACGTGGTCAGATGGAGCTCACTCTATTGAAGAAATGGTAGAGGCATGTAGAGAAAAAGGATACTCTCATATTGTAATTACTGACCACTCAAATTATTTAAAAGTAGCAAACGGCCTTTCTAGGGAGAGACTGTTACAACAAATAGAAGCAATACATGTCATGAATGAAAAATATAGTGATATAGAAATTTTCGCAGGTACAGAGATGGATATACTCCCAGATGGCTCTCTAGATTTTGATGATGAATTGCTTGAGCAGTTAGACTTTGTTATTGCTTCCATCCATTCAAGCTTTAGTCAATCACAGGACAAGATTATGGCAAGGCTGAGAACAGCAATTGAAAATCCACATGTTCATATGATTGCTCATCCTACGGGGAGAATTATTGGTAGCCGTACTGGCTACGATCCGGATGTGCCGACTTTAATAGAGTGGGCAAGTGAATTCGGAAAGATATTAGAGCTAAATGCTAATCCGCATCGCTTGGATTTAGAAACAGTCTATTTAAAAATGGCGCAGGAAAAAGGTGTGCCAATTGCCATTAACACGGATGCGCATCATTTAGATCAACTAAGATATATGGATGTAGGCGTCAAATATGCACAAAAAGCATGGCTTCACAAAGAGAATATTGTTAATACATGGACATTAGATAAATTTAAACAATACTTGAAGAAATAATTAGGAGGTGCCTCGGTGATAGCTGAAAGAGCACTGAAAACTTTAGAATATTATAAAATCAGGGAAGAAGTAGGAAAATATTGTACTTCTTCTATTGGAAAATCTCATATTGAAAAATTAGTCCCTTCTGTAGATTATGAGGAAGTATCTATACTATTAGAGGAAATGGATGAGGGTCTCACAATTCTTCGCTTGAGAGGGAACGTTCCTATGGGAGGGATTGTAGATATCCGTCCCCATGCGAAACGTGCTCAAATTGGTGGGATGCTGAGTCCAATGGAACTTATGGAAACTGCAAGCACTATTAGAGCAAGTAAAATTCTTCGAAACTTTTTAGAAAATGTGGCAGAAACAGAATCTGTAGAGATTCCTCATTTTCTTTCAAAAAAGGATTCGTTACCAATTTTGACAGCTTTAGAGCATGAGATAAACGACTGCATTGATGAAAACGGCAGCGTACTAGATAGTGCGAGTAGTACATTACGTTCCATTCGTCAGCAACTGAGAATTCAGGTTAGTCGTGTCCGTGAGAAGCTAGAGAGCTACACACGTGGCGCTAATGCAGCAAAAATGCTATCTGATTCTATTATAACGATTAGAAACGACCGATATGTGATTCCGGTTAAATCGGAATATCGCAGCCATTACGGAGGCATTGTTCACGATCAATCTTCTTCTGGTCAAACTCTTTTCGTTGAACCTTCAGCTGTAGTCCAGATCAATAACGACATTCGAGCTTTAAAGGTGAAGGAACAGGAAGAAATTGAACGCATTCTTATACGTTTGACAGGTGAGGTTGAGGTTGTAGGGCATGAGATTTTCCTTTTAGTTAACATACTTGGAGAAATCGATGTCATTTTAGCAAAGGCTAAATATGGACAGGCAGAAAAATGTACTATGCCCCAAATCAACAACGATGGTTATATACGCTTAGTAAAAGCGAGACACCCTCTTATTCCAGTAGATCAAGCAGTTCCAAATACGATTGAATTCGGAAGAGAAATTACAGCGATAGTGATAACAGGTCCGAATACGGGCGGGAAAACCGTTACTTTGAAAACAGTTGGCCTTTGTACTCTAATGGCTCAAAGTGGAATACCGATTCCAGCGCTGGACGGGTCAGAGGTTGCTCTGTTTGAATCTGTGTTTGCAGATATCGGAGACGAGCAATCTATCGAGCAAAGCTTAAGTACGTTCTCCTCTCATATGGTTAATATTGTGGATATTTTGAAGAAATATAACGATAAATCGTTAATCTTGTTTGACGAGCTTGGAGCAGGAACGGATCCTCAAGAGGGGGCAGCCCTAGCAATATCTATTCTTGATGCTGTCCACGGAACGGGTGCACGTGTCATGGCAACTACCCACTACCCTGAGCTAAAGGCATATGGTTATAACCGACCTGGTGTAGCCAATGCCAGTGTGGAGTTTGACATTGAAACACTAAGCCCGACCTATAAGCTTTTAATTGGTGTACCTGGACGAAGCAATGCGTTTGAAATTTCCGAGCGCTTAGGTCTACCAAACCATATAATTTCACAGGCTCAAACCTTTACTGGAACGGATCGAGGAGAGGTAAACTCCATGATAGCCTCATTAGAGGATAGCCGTAGGCAAGCAGAGCGAGATGCAGAAGAAACTGAGGTCGAGTTAGAAAAAGCTAAGCGCCTAAAAGACGACCTCGAGCAAAAGTTGGCTGAGTACGACGAGAAAAAAGAAAAACTAGAGCAAAAAGCAAAGGAAAAAGCGAGAAAGATTGTGGAAGAAGCAAGAAGAGAAGCGGATGAAATCATCAGTGAGCTACGAAAAATGCAGTCAAATACGCATAAGCTTGTGAAAGAGCATGAGCTAATAGATGCTAAAAAACGTTTAGATGAAGCCCTTCCGAACAATCCAGTTTTGAAGAAGCAGAAAAAATTGAATGAACAGGCAAAAGAATTAAAGTCGGGCGATGAGGTGAAGGTACTAAGCTTTGGCCAAAAAGGTACCTTACTTGAAAAAGTATCGAAAACTGAATGGTCCGTTCAGATCGGAATGCTCAAGATGAAGTTAGACGAGGCAGACTTAGAATATATTAAACCCGAAAAGCAGAAACAATCAGTATCAGTTAATGCTGTTAGAGGGAGAGATTCACATGTAAAGCTTGAGCTAGACCTACGTGGAGAGCGATACGAGGATGCTATACTTCGAACTGAAAAATATATAGATGATGCTATTTTGGCTAATTATCCACGAGTTTCTATTATCCACGGGAAAGGTACAGGCGTCCTAAGACAGGCGATACAACAGTACTTGAAAAATCATTCTCGAGTGAAAAGTTATCGATTTGGTGAAGCGGGCGAAGGTGGCCATGGAGTAACTGTAGTTGAACTAAAATAACATGGATGGAAGGAAAGAGATACAGATTTTGTGTACTTCTGTCATCTCTTTATTTACGATACTTATTCAAATAAATATATATTATGTTGAAACTTTTCAACTACCCATCCGTATAGAAAGAAAAGTTTGAGAGGGGCTATATCATGCTGCTAGGTAGTTTTTGGTCAAATCCATTAGTAGAATCTGCAGGTTATTTTAGTGTCGTTGTTTTATGTTTAATTGTTTCCATGGTTTTGTTTGAAATAGTGACCAAATATAAAAACTGGCAGGAAATTAAAAATGGAAATGTTGCAGTGGCATTAGCTACTGGTGGGAAAATATTTGGTGTGTGTAATATTTTTAAATACTCCATTGAAGAGCATAATTCCCTTTTTGAGATGATAGGCTGGGGATTATATGGCTTTGCATTACTAATTGTAGCTTATTGGCTTTTCGAGTTTTTAACTCCAAGTTTTAATGTCGATAAAGAAATAGAAAATGATAATCGCTCTGTTGGATTTATCTCGTTAATTATTTCCGTTGGATTATCATTTGTAATTGGTGCGAGTATTTAATTAGGAGAGATAAAGATGGAAAAATTGTCGAAAATATTGATTGTAGTTGGAATATTTTTTCTAGCAATCGGCATACTATATATAGTAAAAAATTCATAGAACTAATTTAAACTCTAAACGAGGCTGTAATAATGCGTGTGTAATTCAAATTAATGAATTAGCGGATTATTGCGGTCTCTTTTTTTAGGAAAAGAAAGTAAATGCTTTCTTTTCCAATTATTTATCTAACTGCTACTGCCTTGTCCTGCGTGGTCAAATGGATAAAAGCTATGATAATTGTGTAACCGCTTTCTCGCTTTCTCCCTTTTGCATGTCAGGGCAGGCACAAGCGCTAATATTTTTCTTGTTTTATGAATTGAATTGTCATTCATTTTTATCTATAATAAAAAATAGGAATATTCACTCTATTAAAATCGTACAAAGGGGGCAAACAAATGATTGAAAAACCATGGCTTTCTCACTATCCGCCGGAAGTTCCACACACACTTGACTATGAATCTATTCCCGTCCAAGAGTATCTTACGAGAGCGTACAAGAAATTTCCAACGAAGATAGCTATACATTTCATGGGGAGAGATGTAACTTACAAAGAGCTATATGAATCATCAATGAAGTTTGCGAATTATTTGCAGTCATTAGGTCTGCAAAGTGGCGAAAGAGTAGCAATCATGCTACCGAACTGTCCACAAGGGGTTATAGGTTATTACGGGATTCTGTATGCTGGAGGTATTGTCGTTCAAACAAATCCTCTATACACCGAACGTGAGGTAGCTTATCAATTAAAGGATTCAGGAGCTAAAATTATTTTGGCTATGGACATTCTTTACCCTCGAATAACTAAGGTTATTAAAGAAACAAATTTGGAAAACTTAATTATTACAGGGATTAAGGATTACTTACCTTTTCCTAAAAACCTCATTTATCCTTTTATTCAGAAGAAGCAATATGGATTTAGTGTAAAAGTAGAGCATCGGGGGATGAACCATCTTTTTACTGAAATTATGAAGGTTGGAAAGATGGATTCGATTTCTTTACCATTTGATTTTAATGAAGATATAGCTCTTCTACAATACACAGGGGGTACGACTGGCTTCCCTAAAGGAGTTATGCTCACACATAAAAATTTGATTGCAAACGCTTCGATGTGCCGTGCTTGGCTGCATGAATGTCGTGAAGGTGAAGAGTCAATTTTAGGAATTTTACCTTTCTTTCACGTGTATGGAATGACTACTGTTATGATTTTCTCTGTTATGCAAGGAAATCGTATGGTATTATTACCTAAGTTTGATGTAGAAACTGCTTTAAAAACAATTGATAAACAAAAACCTACATTGTTTCCTGGTGCACCAACTATGTATATAGGGATTTTAAATCATCCAGATGTAAAAAAATATGATTTATCCTCTATCGTAGCTTGTTTAAGTGGCTCGGCACCTCTACCAGCAGAAGTTCAGGAAAAATTTGAAAAAGTTACGGGTGGAAGACTGGTAGAAGGCTATGGCTTAACTGAAACTTCTCCAGTAACACATGCTAATTTAATCTATAGTGCAGATCGAGTAAAAGGTTCCATCGGTGTTCCTTGGCCTGATACGGAAGCAACTATTTTTGGACCAGAATCCACGGACCCATTAACTTATGGTGAAATAGGAGAAATCGCTGTAAAGGGACCACAAGTAATGAAAGGCTATTGGAATCGTCAAGAGGATACTGATATGACGATGAGAGATGGTTGGTTGCTAACAGGTGATTTAGGGTACATGGATGAAAACGGTTTCTTTTATATTGTAGACCGTAAAAAAGATCTTATTATTGCTGGTGGTTATAATATTTATCCTCGTGATGTGGAGGAGGTTCTTTACGAACATCCTGCAGTACAGGAATGTGTAGTTGCGGGTGTACCTGATCCATATCGTGGCGAGACTGTAAAAGCCTATATAGTTGTAAAAGAGGGAATGACTGCAACTGAGGAAGAGCTTAATACACATTGTCGCGAAAATCTCGCATCATTTAAAGTTCCAAGGATTTATGAATTTAGAAAAGAGCTTCCAAAAACAGCTATCGGAAAAATATTAAGAAGAAACCTGATAGACGAAGAAAGAGAAAAATTGAAGCAGGTGGCAGTACAGAGTTAATTGTTTATTGACAATATAAAAAATTGAATATAAAATAAAAATATGAATGAATCATCATTCATATTTTTATTTTTTGGTGGTGAATTCATTGAAGAAAGACAAACCTAAGTATAAGCAAATTATTGACGCTGCAATCATTGTTATAGCAGAGAATGGATACCATCAGTCTCAGGTTTCTAAAATAGCTAAACAAGCTGGTGTGGCAGATGGAACAATCTATTTGTACTTCAAAAACAAGGAAGATATTTTAATATCGGTTTTTGAAGAAAAAATGGAAGTTTTTGCGGATAACTTGAAGGAAATTTTAAAAGAGAATATCAGTGCTTCTGATAAGTTGTATAAAATGATCGAAAATCATTTTAAGGTGCTTGCTAGTAATAGGCATCTAGCAACTGTAACTCAATTGGAGCTACGTCAATCTAACCTAGCGTTACGTTTGCGAATAAATGCTATCTTAAAAAATTATTTGACATTACTCGACACTATCTTAAAAGAAGGTATTGAAAACGAGGAATTCGAAAATTCTGTAGATATTCGCTTAGCAAGACAAATGGTTTTTGGTACAATTGATGAGACGACTACTTCCTGGGTGATGAATGAGTATAAATATGACTTAGTCGGACTAACAGAAAAAGTACATCGTCTATTACTAAAAGGTATAACAACCTAAAAGGGATGTGGGTAGATGGAGTTTTTGTCATGGAATGTCGAAAATCATGTAGCAACCGTTACACTGAATCGTCCTCCTGCAAATGCATTAGCTAGGGGTGTTATTTTAGAGGTTAATAGCTTGCTAGATGAGGTGGAGCACGATGAAAATGTTCGTGTTATCCTTCTCAAAGGGGAAGGTCGATTCTTTTCTGCAGGAGCAGACATTAAAGAATTTACCACTGTGACTTCTGGAGAGGAGTTCTCGAAGCTAGCTTCTAGCGGACAAACTATATTCGAAAGAGTCGAAACATTTCCAAAACCGGTGATTGCAGCCATTCATGGTGCAGCACTTGGTGGGGGACTTGAGTTGGCCATGAGCTGTCATATTCGATTGGTCGCTGAAAATGCTAAACTTGGTTTGCCAGAGCTACAGTTAGGTTTAATACCTGGCTTCGCTGGTACCCAACGCCTTCCACGATATGTAGGGTTTGCTAAGGCGGCAGAAATGCTACTAACAAGTGAACCAATCAGTGGAAAGGATGCGGCAGCATTTGGGCTAGCTAATCATGCTTACCCAGAGGAAGAATTGTTTGAAAAAGCAGGGGAGCTAGCAAACAAAATTGCTACGAAAAGCCCTGTTGCCGTGAAGGCTGCTTTGGAAATGCTTCAATTTGTGAAGACTTCATCTTATCATGAAGGGGTAAAAGCAGAAGCAAACGCTTTTGGAACAGTATTTGTTTCAGAGGATGCCAAAGAAGGTATTTCAGCATTTATTGAAAAAAGACAGCCTGTCTTTAAAGGTAAATAACAATATTGGGAGGACTTCAACATGAATATTTATGTTCTAGTTAAACGCACGTTCGATACAGAGGAGAAAATTGTTGTAAGTGGTGGAAAAATTCAAGAGGATGGTGCTGAGTTCATCATCAACCCATACGATGAGTATGCAATCGAGGAAGCTATCCAAGTTCGCGACGCACACGGTGGTGAAGTTACAGTCATTACAATGGGTGGCGAGGATGCTGAAAAGCAACTACGTACAGCTTTAGCAATGGGTGCTGACAAAGCAGTTCTGATCAATACAGAAGATGATGTTGAAGAAATGGACCAATTCACAGCGGCTCATATAATTTCCGAATACTTAAAAGACAAGGATGTAGATTTAATCTTAGCTGGAAACGTTGCGATCGATGGCGGTTCAGGTCAAGTTGGACCACGCGTTGCAGAATTATTAGGTATAAACTATGTAACTACTATTACTAACCTAGAAATCGATGGAACAACTGCTACGATCAAACGTGACGTTGAAGGGGACACAGAAATTTTAGAAGCATCTTTACCTCTTTTAGTTACTGCACAGCAAGGTTTAAACGAGCCACGCTATCCTTCTTTACCGGGAATAATGAAGGCTAAGAAAAAACCTTTAGAAGAACTAGAATTAGATGACCTTGATATTGATGAAGATGACATAGAGGCAAAAACAGAAACAATAGAAATTTACTTACCTCCTAAAAAGGAAGCTGGAAAAGTTTTAGAGGGAGAACTAGCTGATCAAGTAAAAGAGTTAGTGAGCCTACTTCATTCAGAAGCGAAAGTAGTATAACTTTTACGGTTAAGTTTCTAGTAATCTATGAACTATCTTGTTAAGTAAAGAGGGTTCGAATCATTTATTAAATGGGAGGAACAAATCATGTCTAAAAAAGTATTAGTTTTAGGGGAAGCACGTGAAGGTGCACTTCGTAATGTATCATATGAATCAATCGCTGCAGCAAAGCAAATTTCTGACGGTGGGGAAGTAGTAGCAGTATTACTAGGAGATGCAGTTCAAGATTTAGCTGCTGAGCTAGGAAAATACGGTGCAGACCGTGTGATTACTGTAGAACATCCACACTTGAAACAATATACTTCTGATGGCTATGGTCAAGCTTTTATGGCTGTAATCGATCAAGAAAACCCAGAAGCAATTGTATTTGGTCATACAGCTCTTGGAAAAGATCTATCTCCTAAAATCGCTAGTAAATTACAAATCGGTCTAATTTCCGATGTAACAGCTATCGAAGGAGAAGGGGAAGATGCAGTATATATTCGTCCAATCTATTCTGGTAAAGCCTTTGAAAAAGTTAAAGTTAAAGAAGGTATTAAGTTCATCACAATTCGTCCAAACAACATCGCACCACTTGTAAAAGACGATAGCAAATCTTGTGACGTTTCTTCTCTATCAGTTGACGTCACAAACCTACGCACAATCATTAAAGAAGTAGTACGTAAATCTACGGAAGGCGTAGACTTATCAGAGGCGAAGGTTGTAATTGCGGGTGGACGTGGAGTGAAGAGTGAGGAAGGATTTGCACCATTAAAAGAGCTTGCGAACGTGTTAGGTGGAGCAGTTGGAGCTTCTCGTGGAGCTTGTGATGCTGACTACTGTGATTATTCACTACAAATCGGCCAAACTGGTAAGGTTGTAACTCCTGACCTTTATATCGCGGCTGGTATTTCTGGAGCAATTCAGCATTTAGCAGGTATGTCTAACTCTAAAATTATTGTGGCGATTAACAAGGATCCAGAAGCTAATATCTTTAAAGTCGCTGATTATGGTATTGTCGGAGACTTGTTTGAAGTTATCCCGATGCTAACAGAAGAATTCAAAAAACTTAAAGTGAATGCATAAAAAATGCTCGGCTCTTTAAGGGCCGAGTTTTTGTGTGAATAAATGAAATTTACGTGTGTAAGCTAAATTGTAGATGAAGCATTTTTTGTCTGCTATAATCTATTTAGAGTTAATAAAGGAGGAATTATATATGGCAATTGTTCATGGAACAGATCAAACCTTCTCACAAGAAGTTGAAAAAGGATTAGTATTAGTAGATTTTTGGGCAACATGGTGCGGACCTTGTAAAATGATTGCTCCAGTTCTAGAAGAAATGGATGCTGAAATGAGCGAGAAAGTTAAAATCGTTAAAGTTGACGTAGATGAGAACCAAGCGACTGCAAGTCAATTCGGTATCATGTCAATCCCAACATTAGTGTTATTTAAAGATGGTCAGCCAGTAGACAAAGCTGTTGGTTTCCAACCAAAAGAAGCACTAGTTCAATTCGTTGAGAAAAACGCATAATAATAAAAACCGGGTCCTCTAAGGCGCCCGGTTTTTTTAAACAGGTGATGAGATGAACGAACTAATTCAACAGAAATGTGCAATCCTACCAGATCAACCGGGCTGTTATTTGATGAAGGATCGGCAAGGCACTATTATATATGTAGGAAAAGCAAAAGTATTAAAAAATCGTGTAAGATCTTATTTTACCGGTTCACATGATGGAAAAACTCAAAGATTAGTACAAGAGATAGTGGACTTTGAATATATCGTTACATCGTCTGAGCTAGAGGCATTGATTTTGGAGCTCCATTTGATCAAAAAGCATGATCCAAAATACAATATCATGCTCAAGGACGATAAGACGTACCCATATATAAAAATTACAGGGGAAAAGAACCCAAAGCTAATTATTACAAGACAAGTAAAAAAGGACAAAGGGAAATATTTTGGACCCTATCCAAACTCCCATTCTGCCCATGAAACGAAAAAGCTGCTAGATAGACTATATCCATTAAGAAAGTGTCAAAAGCTACCTAGTCAAGTTTGTCTTTACTATCATATTGGTCAATGCTTAGCTCCATGTGTAAAGGAAATTGATGAACCAACATACACAGAAATAATTCACGAAATCTCTAGTTTCCTTAATGGCGGACATGGTAAGGTCAAGAAAGAACTGACTGAAAAAATGAACGCTGCAGCGGAACAGCTTGAGTTTGAACGAGCTAAAGAATACCGCGATCAAATTGCCCACATTGATCAAGTTATGGAAAAACAAAAAATGACGATGAATGATTTCACGAACCGTGATATTTTTGGATATTCAGTAGACAAAGGGTGGATGTGCGTCCAAGTCTTTTTTGTGCGTCAAGGTAAACTGATAGAAAGAGATGTGTCTCTATTCCCGATGTATCGTGACCCGGAGGAAGAGTTTCTTACGTTTCTAGGCCAGTTTTATGCCAAACCTGAACACATCAAGCCAAAGGAAATATTCGTCCCAAATACTACCGATTTGGATTTGGCGTCTGAGCTGCTGCAAATGAAGGTCATTATTCCACAAAAGGGAGCAAAAAAGAACTTAGTAGATCTGGCTCAAAAAAATGCTTCAATTGCACTGAAAGAAAAATTTCACTTAATCGAACGTCAAGAGGAGCGGACAATTGGGGCTGTAGAGGAATTAGGTCAGTTGATGGGAATTAGCATGCCAAGCAGAATCGAAGCATTTGATAATTCACATATCCATGGGACAGATGCAGTTTCAGCCATGGTAGTTTTTGTTGATGGCAGAGCATATAAAAAAGATTATCGTAAATATAAAACTAGAACAGCAGCCAAGCATGATGACTACGGAGCGATGCGCGAGGTTGTTCGAAGAAGATACACAAGAGTCCTAAAAGAAAGACTGCCACTTCCTGACCTTATCATTATTGATGGTGGTAAAGGACAAATCGAGGCTGCTCGCGAAATTATTGAGGATGAATTGGGCTTAGATATACCTATTGCAGGACTAGCCAAGGATACGAAACACCAAACTTCTTCTTTGCTGTATGGTGATCCCTTAATGATTATACCTATGAAGCGGACTAGCGAGGCATTCTATTTATTACAAAGGATTCAAGATGAGGTCCATCGTTTTGCTATCACATTCCATCGTCAACAAAGAGGGAAGCATACGATTGCTTCTTCATTAGATGGAATAGAAGGAATCGGACCAAAGCGAAAAAAACTACTACTCAAGCATTTTGGCTCCGTTAAACGAATGCAAGCTGCATCTAGGGAAGAGTTAATCGAATCTGGGCTTCCTAGTAAATTGGCAGATAATCTAATCGCTCATTTTCAGAAAAATTTATTGTCTTCTGAATAATCTTATGTTATCTTTAAAACAATTTAATATTCACTATTCAAACAGTGAAGATAGAGGTGCGAATTGCAATAGTACTAATCAAGAGGATGAAAGATCCATTGAGGGATTAGGAAAGGGTTGTTCGCCGAAATATAGAAGAGCTTTTCCTTTTCTATGTTGGTTCTGTATTTAAGAGATGCAGGATTGTCAGAATATATATTCTGGAGGGCTATCTCACATGGGCAATTGTTTTTTGACCGTGTATGAGAAGAGTTAGCTTTCCGCAATCTTGTGGAAAGCTTTTTTTATTGTATCCCGACAGAGACAAAAGGGGAGATAGGTTAATGAGTAAAATTGTTATGAAATTTGGCGGAACTTCTGTAGGCACTCTCGACAAAATAACGAATGTCGCAAAAAGGATTCAAAATGAAAAAGAAAAAGGCCACGATATTGTAGTAGTTGTTTCTGCAATGGGTAAAACAACTGATGATTTAAATTTGTTGGCAAGTAAAATCACCGATAGTCCTGTAAAAAGAGAGATGGATATGTTGTTGTCAACAGGGGAACAAGTGACGATGTCCTTGCTTGCAATACAATTGAACTCACTTGGTGTGGAAGCCCTATCTCTCACAGGTTGGCAAGCAGGCATCCAAACAGACGATGTACATAGAAATGCGAAGATCAGTCAACTAGATGGCAACAAGATAAATGAATTTCTTGAAGGAAACAAAGTAGTAATTGTTGCAGGATTTCAAGGGATTTCTTTGACGGGGGAAATCACTACCTTAGGAAGAGGAGGATCAGATACTACTGCCGTTGCTGTTGCAGCTGCGATAGATGCAGAAATATGTGATATTTACACAGACGTAGATGGGATCTATACTTCAGATCCTCGTTATGTACTAGATGCTAGAAAACTAGAGCAGTTGGAATATGATGAGATGTTAGAGTTAGCCAATTTAGGCGCTGGAGTGTTGCACCCCCGAGCAGTGGAGTTTGCTAAAAATTATAAAATACCACTTAGAGTACGATCAAGCTATGAAGAAACAGAAGGAACAATTTTAAAGGAGGAAGTAGATGTGGAAAATAATTTAGTAGTACGTGGGGTAGCGTTTGAATCAGATATAGTACGTTTGACTATAGAGTATGAAGTGCCTTTTAATGGTTCGCTAGCTTCCATTTTCACTACACTTGCTAATAATAATATAGACGTTGACATTATTGTCCAATCAATCGTTGAGGGAATGAAGCCTACAGTTTCGTTCTCTATCAAAAAGGAATCACTCTCAGAAGCAATTGAGGTTTTAGAAACAAATAAAAAAACTTTAGGTTTTACTTTTGCTGATTTTGAGGTTGGCCTAGCTAAAGTATCGATAGTAGGATCAGGAATGGTATCTAATCCAGGTGTTGCGGCCCAAATGTTTGACCGTCTTAGTAAGGAGAACATACCTGTCAAAATGGTAAGCACCTCAGAGATTAAAGTTTCTGTAGTAGTACCTCAGGGGAATATGATCCAAGCTGCTAATGCCCTGCATAATGAATTTGAATTGGCTATCAGCCGATAATTCTATATTTAAAGAGGATTGTCGTTTTACCTACAATCCTCTTTTTTGTATACATGCTGTTTTATCGCGAACTCTTTAAATCCCATTTTATATGAAAAGTGACCATTCCAGTTTTTTTGACAAGCTCATCATAGCACTCGGTCTCATAGCCGCCGATTTTTTGCTGCTGCTCCGCAAGAAAACCTGCCTCTAGTCTATGACTTCTGTTAATCCCACTTTGAGGCAAATTAAAGGTTTCTAATATGTAATGAGCCGAATCCTTCGAAGTTTTTTCTAATTCAAGCTTTCCCCAACCAGCTTCTTGGAAGAAAGAGATGGCTTCTTCCATTGAATAGAGAGGAAATTTACGAGCGAGGTCTTTACCTGCCCAGTATAAAATATCTTTTTCATGTTTTCCGAGAATAGAAGCAAGCACGTGATCTCTTATTATTTCGTATCCAAAGGAAGTTACATGTGAATGTTCTTTTTCATTCAAGTAGCAACCCTTCTTTCTAAAAGAAAATGTAAATAAAAAACTATGAATCTATTTTAACATAAAATTTTTCTCGGGGATGGAATACTTTGTGAAAAGTTAATCTAATCATTATAGGGAAATGTGTCTGAAAGATGAATAAAATAAAGAAACATACCTTGACGCTCCAAAATGATGAGAGTACAATGGATATGTCATAAATTCGTAACAAGAAGGTGTGAACATGTGATGATTTATTGTTCTATTACAATAATTTAATCATCGCTAATTGGAAATCTGAGGGGGGTTACTGTTTTGTCGAAAGATCGCGAATTTTACATGCGTCGATTACATTCTTTACTAGGGATTATTCCAGTCGGATTATTTTTGACGCAACATTTAGTAGTTAACCATTTTGCTACAAGAGGAGAAGAGGCTTTTAACAAAGCTACTCATTTTATGGAAAGCCTTCCATTTGTGCTGTTGCTGGAAATTTTCGTAATTTATATTCCTTTATTATTCCATGCATTTTATGGTATCTATATTGCATTTACTGTTAAGTATAATCCAAATAGATATGGCACATTAAGAAACTGGTTATTTATTTTACAACGATTCACAGGTATTTTCCTAGTGGTGTTTATTGCATGGCACATTTTTGAAACACGTTTCCAAAAAGCAATTGGTGCAAAAGAAGTTAACTTCAATATGATGAATGAAATCTTATCGAATCCTTGGATGTTAGCGTTTTATATTGTTGGGGTAGTTTCAGCTACATTCCACTTAGCTAACGGTATTTGGTCATTCCTTATAAGCTGGGGAATTACACAATCACCAAAATCTCAAAGAATTTCAACTTATGTAACATTAGTAATCTTCTTAGCGTTATCTGTAGTTGGTGTACAAGCACTTTTAGCATTCGTATAAGACCCTTCTACACCTAAGCTACTATAAATTTAAGGAGTGAAATAGCATGGCAAAAAGTAAACTTATTGTTGTCGGCGGTGGATTAGCTGGCTTAATGGCAACAATGAAAGCTGCTGAAGAAGGCACACAAGTAGATCTATTCTCATTAGTTCCTGTTAAACGCTCACACTCTGTTTGTGCTCAAGGCGGTATTAACGGAGCTGTAAATACAAAAGGTGAAGGTGATTCACCTGCAGTGCATTTAGATGATACTGTATATGGTGGAGACTTTTTAGCAAACCAACCCCCAGTTAAGGCAATGGCTGATGCCGCTCCAGGAATCATCCATTTATTTGACCGTATGGGTGTTATGTTCAACCGTACTCCAGAGGGCTTATTGGACTTCCGTCGTTTTGGAGGAACTTTAATGCACCGTACAGCATTTGCTGGTGCAACAACTGGTCAACAATTACTTTATGCGCTTGATGAGCAAGTTCGTCGTTATGAAGTAGAAGGATTAGTAACGAAGTACGAAGGATGGGAATTCCTGGGTATTATAAAAGACCATGAAGGTACTTGTCGCGGTATTAAAGCGCAAAACCTTAACTCATCTGAAATCCGTGCTTTCCGTGGAGATGCAGTAATCATGGCAACAGGTGGACCTGGGATCATCTTCGGCAAAACAACTAACTCTATTATTAATACAGGCTCTGCAGCAAGTATCGTATATCAACAAGGAGCTTACTATGCAAACGGGGAATTCATTCAAATTCACCCAACTGCAATCCCTGGAGATGATAAACTACGTCTGATGTCAGAATCAGCTCGTGGTGAGGGTGGACGTATTTGGACATACAAAGACGGCAAACCATGGTACTTCCTAGAAGAGAAATATCCTGCATATGGTAACCTAGTACCACGTGATATTGCGACTCGTGAAATCTTTGATGTTTGTGTAAACCAAAAATTAGGTATTAATGGTGAAAACATGGTTTATCTAGATCTTTCACATAAGGACCCACATGAATTAGACGTTAAACTTGGTGGAATTATTGAAATCTATGAGAAATTTACTGGGGACGATCCTCGTAAAGTTCCTATGAAAATTTTCCCAGCAGTTCACTATTCAATGGGTGGATTATGGGTAGATTACGATCAAATGACTAACATTCCTGGTCTATTCGCTGCTGGTGAATGTGACTATTCTCAACATGGAGCTAACCGTTTAGGAGCTAACTCATTACTTTCTGCTGTATTTGGTGGAAGCGTAGCTGGCCCTAATGCAGTTAAATACATGAAAGGCCTTGCAACTCATGCAGAAGACTTGGATGCTTCAATTTATGAAAATGAAGTAAAACTTGAGCAAGAGAAGTGGGATCAAACACTAGCTATGAAAGGTACAGAAAACGCTTACCTAATTCATAAAGAACTAGGCGAGTGGATGACCGATAACGTAACAGTAGTACGTTATAATGACAAGCTAGAAGAAACTGATAAGAAAATCCAAGAGTTAATGGAAAGATACGAAAATATTAACATGGATGATACGCAACGTTGGTCTAACCAAGGTGCCTCATTTACGCGTCAATTGAAAAATATGTTATACTTAGCACGTGTTATCACGTTAGGAGCACTTCAACGTAATGAAAGCCGTGGAGCACATTACAAACCTGATTTCCCAGAACGTAATGACGAAGAATTCATGAAAACTACTATGGCTAAGTTTGATCCAGCTACAGGGGCTCCAATCATTCATTATGAAGAAATTGATGTATCACTTGTTGCTCCTCGTAAACGTGATTACTCATCAACGAAAGGAGCAAACTAATTATGGTGACGGCAACTGAAACCAAAAAAGTTCAAATAGAAGTATACCGTCAAGATACTCCTGAATCTGATCCCTACTGGGAAAAATTCGAAGTTAATTGGCGTCCAAATATGAACGTAATTTCCGCTTTAATGGAAATTCGTCAAAGACCAGTGAACACAGATGGTAAAGCTACTACTCCAGTAACTTGGGACATGAACTGCTTAGAGGAAGTTTGTGGAGCATGTTCTATGGTTATTAACGGTCGTCCACGTCAATCTTGTTCAACACTTATTGACCAATTGACTCAACCGATCAAATTAGCACCTATGAGTACTTTCCCTGTTGTACGTGACCTTCAAGTAGATAGAAGCCGCATGTTCGATGCTTTGAAAAAAGTAAAAGCATGGGTTCCAATTGATGGTTCTTATGACCTTGGAGAGGGTCCACGTATGCCTGAACGTAAACGTCAATGGGCTTACGAATTATCTAAGTGTATGACTTGTGGTGTATGTTTAGAGGCTTGTCCAAACGTAAATGATAATGCTTCATTTATCGGGCCAGCACCACTATCACAAGTTCGTTTGTTCAATGCTCATCCAACTGGAGCTATGAATAAGGACGAGCGTTTGAATGCAATTATGGGAGACGGAGGCCTTGCAAACTGTGGTAACGCACAAAACTGTGTTGTTGCTTGTCCAAAAGGTATTCCACTTACAACTTCTATTGCTGCATTGAACCGTGATACTACAGTTCAAATGTTCAAAAACTTCTTCGGAAGCGACAATATGGTTGACTAATATAGATAGAAAAAGCCTAGAATTTAAGATTCTAGGCTTTTTCTTATGGGGAAAATCTTAGATTACCGTGAGTAATGAGCGGAGAGTTGTTTATGACCGTTCGGCGTAGGTTTATGACCGGATAGAAAAGTTTATGACCGTTCAACGTAGGTTTATGACCGGATAGAAAAATTTATGACCGTTCGCGAAATTTTATAACCGGATAGAACTATTTATGATTGGAGTCGCTAAATAGCTGTAACATTTTAAAATTTTACTTCTAAGCATTAGTTAGATTTTTAATTTTCTGATATAATTAAATGAATGGCTATTCATTTAATGGATATAGGCTAACTATTTTATAAAGGGGATTATAAGATGAGAGCAGCATACATAGAAAACTTAGAAGCATGGGAAAAGGAATTTTCATTTTACTCAGAGGTGAGTGTACGTTTTTCAGAAACGGATATGTACGGACATTTAAATAACACGGTTACCTTTGCATACTTCGAATACGCGCGTATTGAATACTTCAAAAATATAATGCTTATGAATGACTGGCTAAATCCTAAAGGCGATAAGATCCCAGTTGTAGCCGATTTACAATGCGATTACCAGAAGCAAGTCTTTTTTGATGAGAAGCTTCGGATCTATGTAAAAGCTAATTCCGTTGGGGGATCATCAGTTGATATCCATTACATGGCAAAGAATGTAAAAGGGGAAATCGTATTCACAGGTAGAGGCTCTATCGTCCAAATTGATAAAAGAACTGGAAAAGCTGCAAAATGGACGGAAGAGGAAAGAGAAGTTTTTCAAAAGAGTATCAGCTAGCCGTCACCTACCATCCCCTTGCTACATACGTTAGTAGGAGAGTGGATAGGGGGCTATGGCATTGTACGATGGTAATCAGCAACGATCAATATTGACGAGCAGAGAGCGTCAAATATTTCAGTTATTAGTAGAAGATAATTCTACAAAAGACATTTCAATTCAGCTGTCTATTAGTGAAAAAACAGTTCGCAACCATATATCTAATACGATACAAAAATTAGGTGTATCAGGTAGATCACAAGCAATTGTTGAACTATTAAGACTTGGAGAATTATCATTGAATTGATTTGAATCCTTGCCATTTTCCTCAGAACAAGTCACAATAATAAGTAGGACGGATTGTTTTGAGGAGTGAAGTTATTAATGGCAGAAGAAAAAAATCAAGTTGAGTTAAATCACGAAGATGTTGCTTTTTTAGAAAAAGAGCTTCGGCATATATCAGGGATTATCAAACAGAGAGGGCGACAAATCCTTAATTCTTATACGATAACGCCTCCCCAATTTGTGGCACTTCAATGGCTTTTTGAAATTGGAGACATGACAATCGGGGATTTATCTAATAAAATGTATTTAGCTTTTAGTACCACAACGGATTTAATTGACCGTATGGAGAAGAGCGAATTGGTCCAGCGAGTAAGAGACGAGCAAGATCGTCGTGTCGTACGGATACATTTATTAAAAGAAGGCGAACGAATCATCGAAGAAGTAATTGACAAACGACAGCAGTATTTAAAAGACGTGCTAAAACAATTTGATCAAGACGAAGCAACAGCATTATCAACTTTATTAGCAAAATTACATCAAGAGATGAAAAAGAACTGAGGAATTGACGTGAAAGCCCCAATCGGTGTGATAGACTCTGGTGTGGGAGGTTTGACAGTTGCAAAAGAAATTATGCGACTACTTCCCAACGAAGAAATTATTTATATAGGTGATACAGCTAGATGTCCTTATGGACCTAGAACTGGCAGTGAAGTTCGTAAATTCACATGGCAAATGGCAATTGCCTTGTCTAAAATGAATATAAAAATGCTCGTGATAGCATGTAATACTGCGACAGCAGTGGCTCTTAATTCGCTAAGTAAAAAAATGCCATTTCCTGTAATTGGCGTTATTTTCCCAGGTGCAAGAGCAGCTATTAAGGCAACTAAAAAAAACGAAATCGTAGTCTTAGGTACAAGCGGTACTATTAAAAGTGGGGCGTATGAAGAGGCGATTGCTGCCTTAAATACATCAAGTAAGGTAATTCCCCTTGCTTGCCCTACTTTTGTGCCAATTGTAGAAAGTAATGAATATGAGGGAGATTTTGCTCACAAAATGGTTATAGAGGCTTTAGAGCCCTTAAAATCAGAGCATTTTGATACAGTAATCCTAGGTTGCACACACTATCCCTTACTACAAAAACATATCGAGAGTGTTGTTGGAAAGAACGTGCATGTTCTCTCCTCAGCCGAAGAAACTGCCCAGGATGTACTGGAGTACTTAGAGTATCATCATTTACAGAACCCTATTAAAGAAGCGAAGGAGCCGATTTTCTATACAACCGGATCTGTTCCTATCTTTAAAACAATTGTAGAAAAGTGGTTAGAAATGTCGAACGCAGATGTTAGAACAATTTCATTTAATTGACCCTGTTAGGAGAATCCTCAAATAGCGGGGTTTTCTTTTGCTCAGGTGAGAAAAAGGAGAAAAATATGATTAGATTTGATGGAAGAGAACCAAAACAGCTTAGAAATGTAACGATTGAAACAAATTATTTAATGCATCCAGAGGGCTCAGTATTGATAACGGTTGGTAATACAAAGGTAATTTGTAATGCAACAATAGAAGATCGAGTACCACCTTTTTTAAGAGGACAAGGCAAGGGCTGGATCACTGCAGAATATTCTATGCTGCCACGTGCAACAGAATCACGCACTCAGCGTGAATCATCCAAGGGGAAGGTTACAGGTCGTACAATGGAGATACAGCGTCTAATTGGACGAGCATTGCGCTCTGTAGTGGACCTTGAAGTAATAGGCGAAAAAACAATTTGGGTAGATTGTGATGTAATTCAAGCGGATGGTGGAACTAGAACTGCAAGTATAACTGGAGCATTCGTTGCTTTAACGATTGCATTAGGAAAACTCTATGAACAAAAGCAGCTGGCTAAGTTCCCGGTAGTAGAATTCTTAGCTGCAACAAGTGTAGGAATCGTCGATGAAATTGGTGTCGTTCTTGATTTGAATTATGTGGAAGACTCTTCAGCATCTGTTGATATGAATATTGTTCAAACTAGCGGCGGTGAGTACGTGGAATTACAAGGTACCGGAGAAGAAGCAACCTTCTCGAAAAAAGAACTATTAGAGCTTCTTGAATTTGGAGAAATAGGTATTCAACAATTAATGGATATCCAACGATCTGCATTAGGAGACCTTGCATCTAAAATTGGAGAGAAAGGATTGATAACCGAATGAAAAAAATTATTATTGCAACAAAAAATAAAGGAAAAGCAAAGGATTTTGAAGCATTATTCAACCCATTAGGGTATGAGGTTCTGACTTTACATGACGTTGCAGAGGACATGGATGTAGAAGAAACAGGAACTACATTTGAAGAAAATGCACTTTTAAAAGCTACTGCCTTGGCTGAACATTTACAGTCAATCGTCATTGCAGATGACAGTGGGCTGGAGGTAGACGCACTGGATGGGCGTCCAGGCATCTATTCTGCTCGTTATGCTGGGGAAGAGAAGAGCGACGAGGCAAACATTACAAAACTGCTAGAAGAGCTTAGAGACACAAAAGAATCCGAAAGAACAGCCCGCTTCGTTTGCGTGATTGCTGTAGCATCACCAACTATGGAACCTTTTACTGTTAGAGGAACATGCGAAGGTGCCATTGCTCAAGAGAGAAAAGGAAACAACGGTTTCGGATATGACCCTGTATTCTTTGTTCCATCCGAGAATAAAATGATGGCTGAGCTTTCAGCTGAAGAAAAAGGAGCAATTTCTCACCGAGGAAATGCTATCAAGCAATTACAATCCAAATTAACCGCTTTATTATAAGGTGGTGAATTTTCTTGAAAATATTAATTATGAGTGATACACATAAGGATACTGTAACGATGGAAGAGGTAATTCAAGTCCATCAAGATGAAGTACAAGCCATAATTCATTGTGGAGACAGTGAATTAGATGCCTCTTACTTTGAGGGGAAATCCATTTTCATTGTTGGAGGTAATTGTGATTACGATTCTAGCTTTCCCGAAGAGGAACTCATTACTTTGGACAATGAAAAGATTTTGGTGGTACATGGACATCGTCACCAAGTAAAATCTACAATATTGCCACTGAGTTACAGAGCGCAGGAAGTGGGCGCTACTGTAGTCTGTTTTGGCCATTCTCATATGCTAGGTGCAGAGTTACAAAACGGTATCCTGTTCGTCAATCCTGGAAGCCTACATAAGCCAAGGGGACGCAAAGAAAAAAGTTATGCTATCGTAGAAAAGAAAGAAAACCTTTGGCAAGTTCTATTCTTTTCTTCGGAACATAAACTGATTGAAAATGTTAATTTAAAAACTTCTTGAAATACCGTTGACATTTTTTTGTTATGATTATATAATAAATCTTGTCTTTCCTATCTGTGTGGTGGGGGAGTACTTGGTCTCAGTAGCTCAGCTGGATAGAGCAACGCCCTTCTAAGGCGTCGGTCGGGAGTTCGAATCTCTCCTGGGACGTAATTAATGTAATTGAATAGGTTTTAAAAATGATCAAACGCTTTAAAATGTTGTTTTACCAACATTTTAAAGCGTTTTTTCTATATATTTAACATTAGAGGATTTTATTATATTTTGAATACCAATACTACATATTTGTAACATATTCTATAGCCTCCGTCTGTATTAGAAGGGGAGTATCTAAAGATTTTTTCCTCCTTTTTAGTCATTTCTTTTAACACTAGAAAATAATAATTAAATGCGTTTCTACATCTTTATGACCAGCCTTTTCGGATACAAATTGTACAATCACTTCTCATAACAATGTAAGCAAAAAGCATAGCATTCAGGTATTGAATATCAAATTTACTAGCAGGATTGTTTAATAGTTATATAGAATTATTTGATATCATATCTTTGGAGGTGCTCACTTGTTTAAACCAATTGAAAATAGGATTGATACAATTTTTGTTCATGTGTCGGATTTAGAACGTTCAATAAAATGGTACAGTGAATTACTTGGGTTGCAAGTAAGAGAAGGGAATCATATAGGACCTGTATATACTTTAAATATGGGTGACAGACGCCCTGGAATAACCCTTGATAACCATATTTTTGAAGAAAATTATAAATTTATCCCATCAAATCAGCCACTCTTTAATCTTAGTGCTTCTGACATTAACGCAGCGTTTGCCCATGTCACTAAAATGGGTGCGGAGATAGTAACTGAAATTATTATTCATCCTGATTTAGAAGAGTTTTCCTTTAAAGATCCTGATGGCAATATCATAATGGTATGTACTTGTATCAGTTAAATACGAGCGAGTGCTTTGGTTAAGGTTATTTTAAATGTAAAGGTTTATTTATAGTAAAATTGCATGTTGACACCACCACTACATCTGATTAAATAAATTCACTTAATATGGATATTTAAGTAAAACAATGTAGATTTCATGGTGGTTTACTATTTAAACTAACGAGGCAGTTTTTGGCGAAATTTTCTTTTCATTTGTAAAAGAAATTGTAGAAGAGGATTTCCAATACTATAATGTTTTTTATTATGGAATATAATGGTAAAATTGCACTGAGTTTACCCTCAGTGCAATTTTTTTACTTATAATATTCTATACACCATGTAATAGCATAAGCAATGCTGGAAGCCACTATTGTTCCTGCAAATAAATATATAGGAAATGCAGGATGAAGATAAATGTGACTTGTGAAAAGTATCATAATTACCATTGCCGACATTACAGTCAGTGTAAAAGTAACATGAGAAGCCTTGGTTGCTTTATTGGTGATGATCAACTCCCGTTCATCAGCTTCTTGAAACTCTCCGAATTTCAAAAGGATGTCAGCCCGTTTTCTTGGTTTTAATTTTACAGACAGAATGGAGTGAAGCAACATTAACAAGATGCTGATTATAAATGGCCATAAACTAAATTTCACGTTAACTAAAAGTATTTCACCGTTTGCCAAACCCCGTTCAAATTCGTCCATTAACCAGATGTTTTCAAACGCAAATGCCACTGCATATGCAAATACGCTTATAACAATGATCTTGCTGATACTTTCAAATAAAACAATCTTCACTTGCCATCCCCCTTATAAAAGATTTTCTCAATCGGCTCCTGAAATACTTCAGATATATTCATTGCCAATAACAGCGAAGGGACATAGGTCCCTTTTTCCAGTGAGACAATGGTTTGACGTGTTACACCTACTTTTTCCGACAAGTCCTTTTGCGTAAGGTTGGATCTAGCCCTCAGTTCTTTTAATCGATTCTTGACCTCCATTTTTTCCCTCCCGCGATTCATTTCATTAAATGTAAAGTATACCGGACATAAAGTAAAGTATTTCTTACCTTGAAATGGATTTCAATTTAATTGCCAAGGTTTTCGACCACATCATTTCTGATAATTAGTAATGAACTATATATTTAGGGAATGAGTGATAAATAAATCAGTTGAGAATATTAAAAAGGATGAGTAGTGGTGAAATTAGGAAACAGGAGAGTTTTTTTAATTAATTGACTTATCGTATACATTTGTATACAATAACGTTAGTATACAAATGTATACGATTGGAGGTTCTTAAATGAAAAATGAATCCCATAGAGGTAGACGTGGTGGCCGTTGCGAAGAAGGAAATGAACAGGACGGTAAGCATGATTTAAGAAGAGGTGCCAAAACGTTTCGACGAGGTAGAGCTCTTGCCTTTTATGAAATGATGAATACCAAATCTACTTCTTTGAAGAAACAGTTAGAAACACCTGAATTGCAATCAATTAATCCAGTTTTAGTGGGTGAGTTGAAAGCGGTTGAGATGTTAATGGATGAGTTTGCACAGTTATTTGAATTAGTAGAAGTTGAAGAAAGTCAGGCGTCTGAGTCTGGTATAGAATCGCAGGATTTAGAAACAAAACAATAACTTTCAAATTTAATAGTAATATATCATGGAGGGATGACAATGTTCGTACAAATTCGCAAGTGGACAGTGACAGAAGGAAATTCAGATAAGGTGCTGGAGCGTTTCAAGAAAAAACCAGATCAAGGACCTTCTTTAATAGAGCAACGTGAAGGTTTTATCAGCCGTGAGCTGTTAGTGAAAAATGTTCGTCGCGGTGAGGAAGAAGTAGTGATGATTATACGCTGGGAATCTGAAGAAGCATGGAAGGCATGGGAGAAGAGCCCTGAGCATATTGCAGGACACAAAAATAAAATTAAAGAGCATGGTGGAAAACCACCTAAGCCTGAGTATGTGATCTCTACTGAGCATGGTAATTATTCAATAGTTGAATAAAATAGAATGTACACGAGCAAGTTGACTAAAATCAACTTGCTCTTTATGTTTGGATTATATTATGAAATAGACAACGTAAAGAAATACAAAAAATTTAGTACATGATAATATATAATTTAATTTACAATATAAACCAATAAAGGGAGTGGGAGAATGGGAGATATTTTTAAAATCCCTAAAAAAATGAGGGGTTTATTTTATGCTATTATTATTTCTATTTTAATATTGCTTGTAGGTTGCTCACAAGGGAATTTAATTTCTGCTGAACCAATTGATATTGGAGTGGTGGGTGAAGTGTCACTTCCTGAATACGATAATGTCACCTACACTTCTATCAGTGTAGAAGAAATATTGACGAATGATATTATAAAGGAAACATTTCAATTACTTGTAATTGGTGAGGATTATCTAGAGAGTGTATCAGAAAAAGAATATATTGATGCTTTTTATGAAAAGGAATTGACAGTCCTATTCATGAAGTCTGCTAAGGGACATATTCCTTTTATGGAGCCGGTCACACTTGATTTACCTAAAACCTATCATGATTACAATGATGGGCCAAGAAAAACAATAATAATAACAGAGTATAAAAAAGACTCTCCCCTGACTTATAAGTCTATGGACTATAGTGAAGAAACATTTATTAAAGAGGACTTTGAAAATATCTTCCGTCGTTTTTACAACGAAAATAGGTAAAGAACTTAGTTTGGTTTTTAAATTGAAGGGCGTATTCGGGATTCTATTCCGAGTACGTTCTTTTTTTAGTTAAAACATTAAGCAAAGCTGGCGTTCATTTCCATCAAGCATGAAATCAATAGCAAAGTGAATATGTGAGGAGTTAAATTGAACATTATTTAAGTCAGTTTGCTATAAAAAATTTAATTTGTAAATTTACATTTCATCCTTATAAACACTTCGAAAGTTGTCAAAACTGGTAAGTATTATAAAACGTTAGAAGGTATGAAAATGAAAAGAGTCGGACCGATTAGTATTATACATATTGTTGCCTTGTCAATGACCATGATTGGACTAAAAAATCATGTGACAATTTTACCTCCCATTTTAAAAATTGGAGGTAGAGATGGATGGATGTCCGTCATTTTAGCAACGATTATTATATTTGGGTGGATTTTTCTACTTTATTATGTTCATAAACAAATAGGTCAGCAAAAGTTAACCCAATGGTTAAAAGAAGCGATAGGTCCCAAAATGAGTACTCTATTTCGATATGTTGTAAGTATTTTCTTAATCGTATTGGCTGCAGTAACGATGCGAGAAGCTATTCAATGGATGAAAACAACATTTTTACCTACCACGTCAATTCTTGTTTTATTAATAATTTATATTGTTTTGTGCATCCTATTAGCTACTACTAACATTCAAACTATAGCAATCCTAAATGTTATTGTTTTATTTGGTGTATTAGTATTAGGTTTTTTTGTAGCATTCGTCAATATTCAAGTGAAAGATTATTCATTATTAAGGCCATTTTTGGAACATGGATGGGAGCCCGTGATTAAAGCGACTGTTTATCCTGCGGCCGGATTTGTAGAATTGGTACTGCTTCTATTTTTACAGCAGCATATGAAGGAAAAGATGAAATGGTATCATTTTGCCATAATATTGTTTTTGTTAATGGGTCTAACTTTGGGACCATTACTTGGCGCTATTACAGAGTTTGGACCAACAGAGGCAGGTAAGCAAATCTATCCAGCCTATGAAGAATGGGGTTTAGTGTCAATCGGTCAGTTTATCGAGCATTTAGACTTTTTTTCAATTTATCAATGGTTGACAGGAGCATTTATTCGAGTGGGACTTCTCCTATTCATTGCTATTGAGCTGCTTAATATAAAAAAAGTTAAGCATGTATGGTTTATCATTACTCCAGTGTTCATCGCAATATGCCTAGTTTTAACCATAATAAGTGACAATTTATTTCTTAACTTTAAAGGTAATTACTTTCTGATAATAACTTTCATATTCTTTTTTATAGTATCCATTTTCTTGTTTATCGTAGCTTTATTTAATAAAAACAAAAAGAAAAAGAAGAAGAAAAAGAAAAAGAAAAAGAAAAAGAAAAAACGTAGGGAAGTGAGTGAAGCATAGTGAAGCCGACAGAGGAAGCACTGGATCTTCAAACATACAAAAATCTATTTAAAAAGAATGCAGATGTAGATTTTCAATTGTATACTTATGGACAATATAAAGTTCATTTTATCACTTGTGACTCTATGGTAAATCTTCAGCTTTTGAATGAAGTCATTGTCCCAAGAGTTCAAGAGACATGTGCACAGGTAGAGCAAACACCGCTTGAGAAAACAATATTAGAGAAACTTCATATTCCTGAACTAAAAATACTAAACACGAAGGAAGAGGTTATTACAAAGCTGTTTAATGGTTATTTAATACTATTTTTTGAAGATGAAAATCTTACATTTTCAAGTAATATATCAAAGAAGCCCAACCGAAATCCAGAAGAGTCTAGAATGGAAGTACTTATTAAGGGACCAAGAGATAACTTTATAGAGGATATTTCGGTTAATATTGCTTTAATAAGAAAAAGACTACCAACAAATTCCTTAAGCGTAGAAAAAATGGAAATAGGCAGAAGGTCTAAGACAACTGTCGCCATACTCTATATGGAAGACATTGCCAGCAAGGAAATACTTCAGGATATTTTAAAGCAGTTAAATGAAATTGATGTAGATATTCTCTTTGGTGGAGAGTTATTAATGGAAAGAGTGAACAAGAGATCACTTGTATTTCCGAAAAATGATTATACAGGAAGGCCAGATTTTGCAATGCAAGCGTTAGTAAGGGGAAGGTTTCTTATATTAGTAGATGGAGTTTCCTATGTTGTTATTACTCCGGTGAATTTATTTTTGCTTTTAAAGGCTGGCGAGGATATAGAATATCCAGTTGCTTTTAGTACTGCAGAAAGGCTATTGAGAATAGTAGGTCTTATGGTAGGTGTAGCCTTGCCAGCTTTTTGGTTAGCGTTAACTACTTTCCACCAGGATCAAATGCCTTTTCAATTACTGGCAACAGTAGTCCAAAATAATACAGGCCTTCCGCTCCCTTCTGCTCTAGAGATGCTTATAATGTTAATCATGTTTGAGCTTTTTAGAGAAGCGGGACTACGATTACCAAGTGTAATAGGGGGAACCATTAGCGTAGTTGGAGGTATAATAGTTGGGGACGCTGCGATTAGGGCAGGTTTGACAAGTCCGGCAATGATTGTTGTTATTGCTATATCTACCATCGCTACTTTTACACTAGTCAATCAATCCCTTGTTACTGCCGTTAGTGTTGTACGAATCATTATGATTCTTATTACATCTTTTCTTGGCTTATTTGGATTTTTTGTCTCCTTATATCTTTTACTTCTTTACTTATCAAACATTAGAATATTCGGTGTGTCTTATATGAATATTGCGACAGATCTCAGCTGGGCAACCATTAAAAAATCTTTATTTAGACCACCGGCTATTGATTATAAGGACCGTCCAAATTCACTAGATCCGCAGGATTCTACTCGATTAGGGGGAGCAGAAGATGAAAAGAAGAATTAAACAATTTTGCATTATCTGTTGCCTTCTTCCTTTATTAACAAGCTGCTGGGACGCGGATGAGCCAAACAAAATACGATATATCTATGGGGTTGGTATAGATTACAAAGATGGAAAATATGAGATATATGCTCAAATTGTAGATTTTATTAATATTGCTAAAACGGATCAACCAATTCAGGATGCTATCCAAGCGGAAGTAGGCAGGGCTAAGGGTAACACCGTAGAAGAGGCTTTCTTTGAGTTATACCAATCCATGGATTTAAAGCTTTTTTGGGGACATATGACGTATTTAGTTTTTTCGGAAGAAGCATTAAAAGAAGGGCGAGCTAATACGATCATAAACTCTTTTTTACGATACCGAGAGATTAGATACCAAACGTGGATTTATGCAACGAAAGATTCTGTAGAGGATGTATTGTTGCTCGATCCATTATTCAATAATGCATTGACCAGACTTAAGCTTGCAGATCCGATGAACTCCTATCAGCAAGAGTCTTTTATAGAACCGATAGATTTTCGAAAACTAGTTATCCGTTTAAACGAACCTAGTCACGAAGTGAACATACCATATATAAAAATAGATGACAAATGGAATTCTAATAAAGAAAAAGATAAATTGCCAAAATTTGACGGTATTGGTATTCTTACACCAAAGGATCTTAAAGGATTTGTAACAGGGGATAAAATTAATGGTCTACAATGGATGTCCAAGGAAACAAAAAGAGGTGAAATCACAGTTCCTCGGGAAGATGAATTTGTTACAATTGTAATAGATAATCTGAAAATAGATGTAGAGCCAAAAATACAAGGGGAAGAAGTAAAATTTGATATTAAACTAAATATGAACGCTTTATTAAGTGGTTTTGAAGGTACAATAACAGAGAAGGAGGTACGTTCTTTTGTTAAGAAGCAAATAAAAAAAGAAGTTGAAGAAACTTATCTAGAAGGATTAGATATAGATGTGGATATATATCGATTATCAGAATATATGTATCGAAAAGATCTAGAGGCTTGGAAAAAGGTCCAAAAGGATGGAAAAGTACCGTTAACAGAGAACTCGATTAGTAATCTTACCGTAGATGTCAATAAGGTATACTCAGGTAGAAAATCATTCAGAGAAACTGTCGAATAGATTAATGATTATTTGATTAGGTGCAGAATCTCAGCAGGGAATTTTACAATATTTTAGAGGTAGTGCGATATAGAGTAAGGATAAAGTTGAGTTCCTTTCCAATTATTTTATAAAAAAAATTGAATTCCTATTGACTTTATCCTATTATTATTAGATAATATATATTGTCTTTCCAATATTTTATTAAGGAAAGAAAATATTGTCTCAGTAGCTCAGCTGGATAGAGCAACGCCCTTCTAAGGCGTCGGTCGGGAGTTCGAATCTCTCCTGGGACGTACAGTTAAACACAATTCAAGCTTTGATGTGACAGGGCTTGATACAGATAAAGGATGCTAACACAGATTATACCACTGTGAAAGTATCCTTTTTTTGTCCCTACACTGATTCTTCCCTCTTAAATATATGGAGGAATCAGTGTGACAAAGACAAACAGTATTTTTGAAGTAAGCACAAAAATTAGCTTATTTCAACTCGCAGTAAAGCAACAACCCATTAAAAAACAAGGTAACACTTAGAGAGGTAATGGAGATCTTGTAGTAGCAAATGCAGTTAAGTGGATTTAGAGAAAGAACAATTACAGACTACAATGGATACATAAAACTGATTAGAGATTACAAAAGTAGATTTTAAAAAGGATATTACAGCAGATACAGTGTAATTGTGGTTGAATCCCATAAGGGTATCCAATCAAACAAAGCTTACACACGACTAAAACATCTAAAAGCTATCTAAGGTTAACATTGGTGGAATAAGTCTAAGTTTTAGTAGAACATAATTGCATGATAGATAAAAATAATGTAGTAATCCACACCTATACAGGTATTGATAATTGGATGAAAATTTTAAAAACATTGTAGTGTTAAGGCGTATTAGAACCAAACTGTGAAGTAACTTAGGATAGAAAATAAGGGCACCTAATAGGACAACAATATGAGAAAAAAACCTATATCTCGAGAGATATAGGTAAGAAAAATTTAACTTCAATCCGTTTTTAATAGTGAATAAATATTGATGTCTATTAAGTTTCCTTTTGATTTTTCGTATTGTCTTAATGTTCCTTCAAATGTGAAATTTAATTTTTTTAAAACGTTAATTGAATTTACATTTGCAGGTTCTATTTTGGCTTCAATTCTATTTATTTTTAATGTTTCTAGAGCATAATTAATCAACGTGTAAATAGCCTCTGTAGCATATCCCTTGCCCCAATAGGTTTTAGCAATTTCATAACCTATTTCGGCCTTCTCATTTTCAAAGTCTATCGAATTTAAACCACACGTGCCAATTATTTCACTGGATTCTTTTTCAATTATACAGAAACGAATAGCTTTGCTAGATTGAGCCAATTCCTTAAACATTTCAATTATTTCTTCTGCTTGAACTTCGTGTGTAAAGCTAGAGATGTTCATGAATTTAGTAACATCTGGGTCAGACCAAATTTTAAATAAGCTAGGTGAATCTGATGTTTCCATTTTCCTTAAATGTAATCTTTGAGTTTGTAGTTCATTTATCAATACTTTTACCTCCAATTTTTTAATCAGTTGGATGAAAAATATTGCCATCTGCGCATAGTTCAGTCCCTTCGAGTTTAGTTTTATTATACATTGAGTCAACAATTAAAGGAACTTTAAAATAGAAAATCACAGCTTTTGCGGGCACTAGGCCCTAGAATTTTAGGGTGTCCTTAAAAAGGTAAGGGTTAAAGAATGATGATACAAAGTTCGTAACATAGCGTCGCAAATTAGTGTTCAAATTGCCGATTATTGATATTTTTCGAGTGTATGTATTCTAAGGTACTACGCGCCGTCAGGTTATACACAATCAAAGACAAACAG
This sequence comes from Psychrobacillus faecigallinarum, assembly GCF_014836595.1. Lineage (GTDB taxonomy): Bacteria > Bacillota > Bacilli > Bacillales_A > Planococcaceae > Psychrobacillus > Psychrobacillus faecigallinarum. The sequence goes on from NZ_JACSQO010000002.1 coordinate 250,497, forward strand.
TATTTTTGAAGTAAGCACAGAAATTAGCTTATTTCTACAAGGAAGTAAGGCAACAACCCATTAAAAAACAAGGTAACACTTAGAGATGTAATGGAGATCTTTTCGCAGCAAAATGAAAGAAGTGGATTTAGAGAAAGAACTATTACAGACTACAATGGATACATAAAACTGTTTAGAGATTACAAGAGTAGATTTTAAAGTGGATATTACAACAGATACAATGTAATTGTAGATAATAATTATGGAGTAATCCACACCTATACCAGGGGGGATTATTGGGCAAAAATTTTAAAAACATTGTAGTGAAAAGGCGTATTAGAAACAAATTGTTAAGTAGAAAAGTTGAGAGCAGTGCAAAGGACACAATAAAAGGGACAACAATTGTCATCCCTAAAACTCAACTCCAATCTACCGGTGGTTTTACTAACTGCGCCTTCATTCCAAGCTCTTCAGCGGCAGCTAAAATAAATTCTTTTCTGAAGAAATAACTTTTATGGCTTACTATTTTTCCGTTTTCAATTTCTTGCTGCTGAATGTCGTGAATTTCAGCATTATCGTCTTCAGAAGTTAACACAACAATAACTGGTTTACCCCACAGATAAATTTCACGTGCTGTGTGACCAGGCAAACCAAATTTTAAAGAACCTTTCAACATTTCATCTTTAGAAAATTCCTGGAATCCAAAGAAGGCTTCGTTTTGTGCTTGTTCACTAAATAGTCTTAACATACGTTTTAAATCTCCATTATTAAAGGCTTCTAAGTATGCTTGGATGGTTACGTTATGACTTTGTGTGGCTATTTTAGTTTTTGCTTTAGAGAAATCCAAAGAATCTATTTTTCTTCTCGCTCTTTGAACAGAGGAATATACACCACCTGGAGTGCTTTTGACAATCCCAGCTACTTCATCTGCATTAAACTGGAAAATATCCAACAATAGAAACGCTGCTGTTTGTTTAATAGTCAAATTCGACTCCAATGATATTAGAATTTCTTCCAATAATAAACGATCCGAAAAATCAGTGTTTTTCTCAGGTACTTCATCTAAAGTTCCTATTTCCCGTTTAAGTTTTCTACACTGATCGAGCCAAGTGTTTGTTGCAACTTTGAATAGATAGTATTTTTTGTTAGTAATCTCACTCCAACGTTGTGGGAGTAATCCAAAGGATTTAATCATAGTCTCTTGATAAAGATCCTCGCCATCCCAAGGAGAACCGGTAACATATTTACAATAATTCCAAAGGTCTGCTGAGTATTCAGAAACTATCTCTTCAAATTCATCTCTTAATTTTCGAGCTTCATCCACAAATATTTTGTTAATGTTTTTGCTTTCTTCCATATAGCTACCCTCCTAATGTTCTTCAATTAATAGACGTTTGAGAATAGAAAAATTATACGACTTAATATAAATAATTTAAAGATGATGCGAGAATAGTGAGACTATCTACTAAACCGTTCGTAGAGGTTACATTGCATTTGATAGTTGATCATCAATCCTTCGTAACACTTAGAAAAGTAATATTAAAGTCAAATTTAGGAGATAAAATTTGTAATAGTTTAAGGAAGTTTTAAAAGAAGTTGGACTTACCCATTGAATAAACGAATAAGTACAAATTACTTACATAAAACAATCATCTTGCAAGATAGGTAATTAAAATTATAACTGAACTAAAGAAAGCGAGTGCATGGTGAATATACCAACCTAAGTATATTTATATAAGGTGCTTACAGGTTATAGTTTTCTTTTTTTAGTTAAAATTAAAAATATTCTAAAAATAAAAAAGGGTTTTAACGAATAATGTAGAAATTAGAAGTGTAAGACAAAATATCAAGGAAATGGAAGTGTTTAATTCGTGAAAAAGAAAAAATCGATGTTTTCAATTTTAGGTGTTTTATTAGTTTTGAGTTTATCGTTTGGAACAAGTGCTAGCGCACAAGTACCTGCACCGGAAGCTGGCGGCGGTACTCCTATAAAATGCATTCCAGGTAAACCTTGCCCTATTGGACCGTAATGGTTTATTACAGAACACCAAATTCTATCAAAATAGAATTGGTGTTTTTTTTATGTCTTAAAAAGTACAACCTCTCGATATTTTATTGGTAAAGAAAGTTCTATTGGAGATTAATCTTTTATTTTCTAGACCTACTCATTCCATTTCGTGTGATTGGTTTATATTCTTTGTTTTAGAAAAAAATTCAGTAAAGACTATATTTTTAAAAGACCAACTTTTTAACTTATGTTTACAAAAATTCTCCGTAATTATATATCTATGTCTTATTTGAAGTTTCTTGGCGAAGTTGTCTAAGCTCTCGTAACACTTAATATACACTTCTGGAGATGGTTTTTCTATTTAGGAAACTTAATCCACCTTTAAGATAAATGAATGTGTATTACACCTTTTTTATTTGCCTCATATTATTTGTATATCTATCTTTCCATAAGAACAACATAATATGAATACTTAGAAAGGAGTGTTTAAATGCCAGATCGTAAGCCGCCACATGAGCAACTGACCGTAAAAGACAATGGATTGACTTCAACTCAAGAGGTTTTGTACCAGCAAGAATTTAAAAAGGCTGATAAAGCTACATCAAAAAATGATTAACAGAAAAGGTAAGTTAACTTACTTTTATAAAGAACACCATGCTTTTAAAAAGCGTGGTGTTTTTTGTCTTCTTGAAAATATTTTATTTTCCTGACACGATAAATTAATAATTCATATATAAAGTTTGTATAACTTATTTTAAAATAACCTTATACAAAAGGTTTGACTTTTGTATAAGGTTTGTGAATAATTAAATAAAATAACCAAACATCCAAACATCCAAACATCCAAACATCCAAACATCCAAGCTAAAAGTATAGACAGGTTAAAAGAAAAGAGAAGGAGAATGTACAATGCCAAATAGTAAAAAGAAAGTCGTGGTAATAGGAGCAGGTGTTGCTGGATTAGCGAGTGCTATTCGTCTCCAGCATGCAGGATATGAAGTAGAGCTATATGAAAAGGAGGCATTACCTGGGGGGAAAATGCACCGAATAGACATGAATGGTTATCAATTTGATCTGGGGCCAAGTATTGTCATGATGCCTGAGCTATACCGAGAAGTGTTTGAACTAACTGGAAGAGATCCCGACGATTACATACCTATGCAAAAAGTGGACCCAATGTATTCTACGTACTTTGGAGCAAAAGCACAGGAAAAATATGATATTTCTTCTGATTTGATTGAGTTGATGAAAACACTGGAGAATATTTCTGAGGAAGATTCGAAGGGATTTTTAAAATATTTACAGGAAATATACGAGCGTTATCTTGTAGCAAAAAACCATTTTCTTCAACGACCTTTTCGAAATTTTACGGATTTTTATAATCCAAAAACGATTCGACAAATGTTTAAGTTAAAAACGTTTGATAGTGCAGACCATTTTATTGGGAAATACGTAAAAAATGAGCGTATTAAACAAATTCTTAGCTTTCAAACTTTATACATAGGAGTGTCACCTTACAATGGACCTTCTTTGTATACTATTATTCCAATGATTGAAATGCTCTACGGAGTTTGGTTTATCAAGGGTGGAATGTATACAATGGCTTCTTCGATGGAGCGTTTGTTCAAGGAATTAGGTGGCAAAGTTTACTACAATGCATCTGTAGATGAGGTGCTTATAAAAGAACAAAAAGCTTATGGTATTCGCGTCAATGGAAAAGAAATTCTAGCTGATTACGTTATGTGCAATGCAGACTTTCCTTACGCTATGAAGAATTTAGTGAAGGATACTAAAGCGAAGGGAAAATATACAGATAAAAAAATCGATAGTATGAAATACTCGTGTTCGTGCTTTGTTATGTACTTAGGAATGGATCGGAAATACGAGGAATTAGACAATGTACACAATTTCTTTATAGCCGATGAGCTAGAAAAGAACTTAAACGATATTTTTGATGGTAACAAGCTAGAACAGCCTTCTTTCTATGTATACGTTGGCTCTAAATTAGACCCAAGTCTGGCACCAGAAGGAAAGGATGGTCTGTATATCCTTGTTCCAGTTTCTGAGCTATCTTCCTCGAAATATGAATGGACCGATGAGACGGTTCAATATTATCGAAATAAAGTAATGCAGTCATTAAAGAATGTTAAAGGATTCGAAAATATTGAAGAAGAAATAGTCGCAGAAACTTATATGACTCCTAGGGATTTTGAGTCTAAGTTCAATGCTTATAATGGTGCTTGCTTTGGGCTACAACCAACTCTTACACAAAGTAATCACATGAGACCGCAGAGCAAAGCAAAAAACTGTGAGAATCTGTACTTTACTGGAAGTAGTACTCATCCGGGTGCAGGAGTACCGATAGTTTTACTATCTGCAAAAATTGCTACCGAAGAGTTGCTTTTAGATGATGGAATTAAAGAAAAAAATGAAGCTGGTTTACCAGAACTTGTGACAAATTAAAAGATTCTATTTATATAAAAATAGAGTGAATACTTGATAGTTTTCAAATTTCGAAAAGATAGAAGGAGGCGAAAGATTTGGTTGCAAAAAGGGTCTCACCTATAGAAGATTCCTATCGCTATTGTGAAGAAATGATTAAACGTAACTCGAAAAGTTTTTACTTTGCATTTAAACAATTGTCAAAGGAGAAAGCAAATGCAGTATTTGCAATCTATACTTTTTGTAGGAAGGCTGATGACAGTGTCGACGAAAACAATACAAAGGTTAGCCAGAAGGTATCATTAGATCAGTTAGAAGCAGAGTTACGGTTATTCGAGCAAGGCAAGGAAATCGACCATCCGATGTGGCTTGCGCTTCGGGATGTATTTAATCGATACAATATGGATATAGCGCCTTTCTATGACCAATTGAAGGGTCAAAGAATGGATATTGATTTTAAAAAGCCAAAAACCCTCTTAGAACTAGAGAATTATAGCTATTATGTTGCTGGAACAGTTGGGTTAATGCTTTTACCTATAATTGCTGAGGATTCAACATTAGATTTAAGGGAGCAGTCTATCAGTCTTGGAATAGCTATGCAAATTACTAACATTCTTCGTGATATCGGGGAAGATTACAGTAGGAAGAACCGAATTTATCTACCAGAATCTTTATTAAAATCAGAGTTATATAGTGAGTATGATTTGAAAAACGCAAAAATAAACATCCAATTCATTCGAATTTGGGAGTTATTAGCTCATCGTGCAGAAGAATTATATGATCATTTCTATGAATCAATCTTTTACTTTGATGAGGATAGCCGTTTTCAGGTGCTACTTGCTGCTAGAATCTATCGTGGCATATTAAATACAATCCGTAAAAATGATTATGACTGTTTTCACACTAGAAATTTTGTATCCCCTCTAGAAATGAAAAAAATTCATCAAGCAACTTGCTTTGATATGAAAGGGCAGGTGTCATCTTAATGAGCAAAAGTAAAAAAACTGTAGTTGTAGTCGGAGGTGGTCTAGGGGGTTTATCTGTAGCTATTTCTCTTGCTCAAAACGGCTATTCCGTTTCCCTTTATGAGAAGAACAAACATTTAGGAGGCAAACTGAATCGGTTGGAGCAGGAGGGATTCGGGTTTGATTTAGGCCCATCCATTCTCACTATGCCACATATCTTTGAAAGAATATTTAAGCGCAGCAACCGCGAAATGTCAGATTACATTTCTGCCTATAGATTAGAGCATGAATGGCGGTCTTTTTTTACAGACGGAACAACAATTGACCTTTACGGAGACCTTGAAAAAATGGCACAGGAAAACCTGAACCTCTCAGCAAAGGATATGAGGGAATACCAAGAATTTCTTCATTACGCTAAAAAGATTTATGATGTGACAGAAGAAGGGTATCTTGGAAAAGGGTTGGACAGTACAATGGATGTGTTTCGGCAGCATGGTTTTATAGAGTCACTAAGAGGCTTTGATTATTTTTCGACTATGTATGATGCTATAAAGAAAAGAGTGAGCAACCCTAATTTACGTACGATGCTTTCTTATTTCATCAAATATGTTGGTTCCTCCCCATATGATGCACCAGCTGTGTTAAATATGATGATTTACATGCAGCATGCACAAGGTGTTTGGTATGTTCCAGGAGGTATGCATGGAATTGCAAGTGGAATGGTGAAGCTTGGGAAGGAGCTTGGTGTATCCTTCCATACTGGAGAAGAAGTGAAACGTTTACATAGAGATGGAGATAAACGAATTGCTGCAGCAGAGCTAGCGGATGGTAAAAAGGTAACAGCAGATTATTTTATCTCTAATATGGAGGTCATTCCTGCATATGAAAAATTATTGGAGGAAGAGCCAAAGTATATAGAGAAGCTAGAAAAGAAATTTGAGCCCTCGAGCTCGGGGTTAGTGTTGCATCTAGGTGTGAATAAATTATACCCACAGCTTGCCCATCATAACTTTTTCTTTTCCGATAACTTAAAGGAGCAAATGGATCAAGTCTTCCATCGCTATGAGCTGCCCCAGGATCCAACAATATACTTAGTGAATACAAACAAGACTGATCCGAAACAGGCTCCAAAGGGTCACGAAAACATTAAAATATTGCCTCATATTCCTTATCTCCAGGACCAGCCATTTACTGAAGAAGATTACATGGCTTTAAGAGAACGAGTGCTCATTAAGCTAGAAAATATGGGATTAGAAGGTCTTCGGCAGCATATTGTCACTGAAGATATGTGGACCCCACATGATATAGAGCGAACGTATTATTCACACCGTGGCTCTATTTACGGGACGGTTTCCTCTAAAAAGAAAAATCATGGGTTTAAAAATGCAAAGCATAGTGAGCTATATGACAATTTGTACTTTGTTGGTGGTACTGTCAATCCGGGTGGGGGAATGCCAATGGTTACACTTAGCGGTCAGCAGGTTAGTGAGATGATTTTGGAGAGAGACAGAAAAGAGTCATAAGGAAGAGGTGGGGCTAATGATAGACGTTCTGTTCATAATTGCATTAGCAATAATCATTATGGCTATAGTGTGTGGTTTTCTTATGCTATGGAAAATCCCTCTCTCGGGACAAACGGACAAAGAGCTATCTGGAAAGCCTACTATATCTGTGATAATCCCAGCAAGAAATGAGGAGGGGCGATTACAGCCATTGCTCGAGTCCTTACAAATACAATCACTTATCCCAAAGGAGATTATAGTAGTCGATGATGAATCTACAGATAAAACTGTACAAATTGCAAAAAAGTTTGGGACTATAGTTAAACAAACTAATAAAAATTACCAAAGATGGAAAGGAAAATCCGCAGCTTGCTGGATAGGTTCTGAGGCAGCTACTGGTGAATGGTTATTATTTTTAGATGCTGATGTAAGGTTAGAACATAAGGATAGTTTGAAATCTTTGGCTATAAGTTTTCAGGCGCAAGGCGCTAGAGGGATTTTATCCATTCAGCCTTATCACAAGGTCCATAAACTTTATGAAAACTTTTCGGCTATCTTCAATATTATGGTGATGGCAGGTATGAATCTATTTACTTTTTGGAGTAATCGATTACAAGGTGCAGGAGCATTTGGTCCATGTATTTTGACTACAAGAGCGGATTATATGGAGTCAGGCGGACATTTTGTGGTAGGAGAAGCAATAATGGATGATTTTGTGCTTGCGAAAGCCTTTAGAAAAATTGGTCTTCCAGTTCATTGTTTGGGGGGAAGGGGTGTACTTCATTTTCAAATGTATCCAGAAGGCATGAAGTCACTTGTAGAAGGCTGGTCAAAGAATTTTGGAACAGCTTCCCAGTCGACCCATCCGTTTGTTATGACACTTATTAGCATATGGATGAGTGGAGGTTTCCTTCCATTAGCTTTGTTTATAACGGCTGCTTATGTTAATTCTCTAACATGGATTTTCATAGCTCTAATTTGCTATGTTGGATTCATGACTCAAGCTTATTATCTCGCTAGTCGGACGGGTAATTTTCAGTTTTATATGTTTATCTTTTATCCTATTCTATTCTTCTTTTTTACTGGTGTTTTTATGTGGTCCCTATTTCGAACTAAGGTGTTACGTGCAGTCACATGGAAGGGTAGAAAAATCAGATTGTAGGGGTGGTTGATTTCAAATAATACATCTCCCTATATTTTGGACTATTTTAATAGATATTGGAGCATGGGCATTTTTTCATATTGTGATTTCGCTTTCCATGGCAATAATTCCTGTTCATTTTTTTGAAAAAGAAAATTCTTTATATAAATTAAGGAAATGGGAAAAATCAGGTGAATTATGGGAACGACTTTTTAGTGTAAGGCTGTGGAAGCATTTAATCCCTGATGGATCAAAGATAATACGAAAGGGATTTGAAAAGAACATCCTGGCTAGCAACGATAAACGTTATCTTAAACTTTTTGTTATTGAGACTAAAAGAGCAGAGTTGACCCATTGGGTTTCAATCTTGCCGGCCGGCCTATTTTTCCTTTGGAATCCTGCATGGGCAGGCTGGATTATGGTAGCATATGCTCTTTTGTTTAACTTACCAATTATTATAGTTCAACGGTATAATCGTCCTCGTATAGAAAGGTTTCTGTCTAGAAAGAGAAAAACTAGAGTTACTAAAGAGGTTGTCTTAAAGTAGGCTTTAATTCTTTAGATTTCCTATATAAAGAAAAGACCTATCACTAGTACAATCAAGTGATAGGTCTGTTTATTTTTTTCTATTTAATGGAACGAGCAAGCTCGCTAAAAATGACCCCTAATCCAAAAGCACCTGCATCTGGATAACCAAGACTTCGTTCACCTACTGTTCCAGCACGACCCATACGAGCTACAATGTCTTTGGTCTGTTCTGCACCTAAGACTGCAGCAGCAGCTCCTTGTTCAAATGCTCGCTTAAATGTTGTGCTAGATGAACTGCTATCCATCCATGAATCTGCACAAGGTATTAACGCATCAATCAATGTTTTATCTCCAACTTCTGCCCCTCTACCAAATGAACGCTCTCCAGTCGATTGAATTCCTTTCACTGCCTCTTGTAGCATTTCAGCAAACTCAGCTATAGTTAATTCCATCTTGCCATCTGTTATTTTTCCAGCCGCACGGAAAGCAGAGCCCCAAATTGGTCCTGATGCCCCACCGCAATACTCCATAATAACGAGAGAGCATGAGTGTAAAAAGGAACCGATAGTAAGTTCGGGCTGTTGAATAATATCACTCCATTCTCGCTTCAATTGCTTGAATCCTTTTGCAACACTCATTCCGAAATCTCCATCTCCAGCATGAGAATCTAACTCACAGAAAGGTACTTCATTATCTATTATTACTTCACTCATTTTATCTACAAGGTAGATCATGTTGGGTAATGATAATCTTTCATTTTGAATCACAGAAAAACCTTCATTAGTTTCTGTTTTAAATGAGACTGGCTTTTCGCTTTCTTCCTCAATAACTTCAATATATTCGACGGAATCAATCGGTCCAACTATTTTAAAAGAGGGTGTATCACTAGGACTAGACAGTAAGTTTTTTAATTCATCGTCTAACTTCATGAAAGTAAGGGAGGCACCAGCCATATCAATGCTTGTCATATAATTGCCTACAAAAACGCGATTCACCTTAATATTTTTACGTGATAGCACTCGTACAACTGAATTATTTAACAAATACAATTCCTGTAGTGGAGTTGCACCAAACCCATTGACTAATACCGCAATCTCATCCTTTTCATTCACGCCGAGGTCTTTTAAAAGGTCCATGGTCATTCGCTCTGCCAATTCATCTGCGGAAAGCATTTTCTCTCTCTTTATTCCTGGCTCACCATGAATTCCTACTCCGTACTCTATTTCATCCTCTGCCAATTTAAAGGTTGGCGTACCTTTTGCAGGTACAGTACAAGAGGTAAGAGCTATACCTATGCTCCGTACGTTAGCTGCAGCTTTTTCCGCTGTCTTTTTAACCTCTAATAGTTCTCTACCTTCTTCGGCAGCAGCACCTGCAATCTTATGAACGAAAACAGTACCTGCAACTCCGCGTCTACCTACAGTATAAAGACTGTCTTCTACTGCAATATCATCATCTACCTTTACGTATTCAACGTGAATGCCATCCTCAGAAGCTAAAGCAGCCCCATTTTTAAAATTCATCATATCGCCACTATAATTTTTAAGAATCATCAAAAGACCTTTTTGACCAGCCGTAGCCTTAATGGCTTGATAAACCTGTATTTGAGAGGGTGAAGCAAATATATCTCCACACACAGCAGCATCCAGCATACCCTTACCAACAAATCCAGCGTGGGCGGGCTCATGTCCACTACCGCCACCACTAATAATACTTACCTTGTTGTCATCGATAGCTTTCTTTTTAATAATTTTGTACTTCTTTAAAAATTCTAGCTCTGGATGTGCTAAGACTAATCCATTACACATTTCCATCACAAGGTTTTCAGGTTGGTTCATGATTTTTTTCATATGTATTGCTCCTTATATAACTAATTTAGTTCTGCATTAATGTAGCATACTAAATTATAATACAACTATTGAAAGCTATCCAATAACTCGAGGGAAATAAAATTTTGAAAATTTAAATATTACGAATATAATAGAATTAAAGAAAAAGAAAGTTGGTGTTTTCTAGAGGGTAAGTATAATACATAAAATTTATATTCAAATGAGTTAAATTCATAATTCCAATAATTATAAAGAACACGAACAATCGAGAAGAGAATAATGATATCTAAATGCTGTCAACGAGTAAAATGTAATTGATTTACGCTTTAGGGGGACGCTTTCCGTGGGGTGAGTGATAAGCCATCACCGCCTGCAGCTCCAATTACTCGTAGAGCAAGGCTCGTGTTTACTGGTAAAGTACTATTATGAAATTAACTAAACTAGGAGGAATTTATGGGAAATACACTAATCCAAGCAGATGACACACTTACACTTTGGGGAATCATTGTTATCGTTGCTTCATTGAGTATTTTTTTGGAGCAGAGATTTAGCTGGGCGGCGAAAATAACTGGTGCCATTATCGCTTTATTGATAGCCATACTCTTATCTAACACGGGGATTATACCAACTGAATCCGCTGTTTATGATTCGGTATGGAGCATTATTGTTCCACTTGCAATACCATTACTATTATTTCATGTGAATATTAAAAAGCTGTTTAAGGAAAGCGGCAGACTTTTAATGATATTTTTAATAAGTTCGGTAGGTACTGTTGCTGGAACAATTATAGCATTTTTTATATTAAAGGATCATATACCATTACTCAATAAGCTGGCTGCTATGTTCAGTGCTAGCTACATAGGTGGAGGGGTTAACTTTGCAGCAATGTCTGCTAAGTTTGAAACGCCGGGGGAGTTAGTTTCATCGGCGGTAGTTGCAGACAACTTAAATATGGCGCTTCTTTTTGTTATATTAATGGTTATTCCTACTATGCAATTTTTCCGTAAAAAGTATAAAACACCACATATAGATGAGTTAGAATCTCAAAGTAATAAGGATCAAGTAAATCAGTCAAAAGCCTATTGGAAGGCGAAGGAGATATCCCTAAAGGATATAGCTTTGTCGGTAGGAACGGCGTTTGCATTAGTTATTTTAGCAAAAAAGGTATCTACTTGGTTTGATACTCTTATTCCTTCTGGAGAAGATGTAAACTTTCTACTAAACCTGTTAAACGGATTAATAGGAGATCAGTATTTAATGTTAACGACATTCACTTTCCTAGCTCTTTTACTGTTTCCTAAATTCTTCGATTCATTAAGTGGGAGCCAAGAAATTGGAACCTATCTCATACATATTTTCTTTGTAGTGATTGGTATTCCTGCTTCAATTCCATTAATCATAGAAAATGCACCGTTATTGCTAATTTTTGCTTTTATCATTGTAGCAATCAACTTAATCGTATCTTTGGTAGGGGCGAAGGTCTTTAAATTTGAACTTGAGGAAACACTGTTAGCAGTAAATGCAAATATCGGCGGTCCCACTACAGCCGCAGCACTGGCAATTGCAAAGGGATGGAGTAATCTAGTAGGACCAATCTTAATTGTTGGAACACTGGGATATATAATTGGAAACTACGTGGGTACTTTCTTAGGACTGTGGTTAGAGGGCTTTATGTAAAATAATTTTATAAAAATAGCATTGCAGTCGCAATGCTATTTTTTTTGGTTAGTACAAAATAAATAATACCTTGCATTATTAGGTAATATAATTTATAAATAATAGTAAGGTGGTGTAAAAAATGGAAATAAATAAAGAGGTGTTGAAGGGGCATATTGATACACTCATATTATCTCTGTTACAGAAAAACGATCGCTATGGATATGAAATCGCTAAAATCGTTCGAGAGAAAAGTAACAATCTTTTTGAACTAAAGGAAGGAACACTTTATTTGTCTTTAAAAAGATTGGAGAAAAACAATTGGATAGAGTCCTATTGGGGTGATGAACAAGGGCCCGGTGGAAGAAGAAAATATTATAAGCTTACTTCCCTTGGAGAAGTGGGCTACAAGGAAAAATGCAATGAATGGTTATTTGTAAAAAAAATAATGGATTCTTTTTTGGAAGGAGGAGATTAATTTGAAACAAGTAGATTTATTTGTTAATTCTGTTTATCAAAACACAAAAGGAAATAAGAAAGAGATTCTTGAAATGAAAGCTGAGATGAGAACTCATTTATTAGAAGCTGTCCATGATTTAAAACAAGAAGGTATAACTGAAGAGGAAGCTGTTAAAATAGCCATATCCAGATTCGGAGAGGAAAAAGAAATTCGTACCATTCTTGGTGAAATGTTTAAAGCCCAACAAGTATTTGCTAAATGGATTTTATATTTATCACTAGCTTTCCTTGTTTTATTTTTATCGGTTTTTGGTTGGCTTTGGCAAAATGCAGAAGAGCAATCGTCTCAAATATCTAATGTAGCAACAGAGATAGCAACAGTTTTAGAAAACAAAACTACTATTACACCTGAAATGATAATGGCGATAGAGAACTCTATAATAAAAACTGATTTCATAACTACTGTTAAGATATTTGATGTGAGGGGAGTCAAAGAGGGTGAGAAACCTGGCGACTACTCGAATGTATTTGAATATGTTGAAGAAGCAACTCCAGACTATAAATTTAATCAAGCAGTTTGGTCCCCTGAATGGCTAAAGCCAGCCTTTTATCCATATGGGAATGGAGATGATCAGTGGTTCGTTAGTATGGAGCAAAGAGTGTTTAGTAAAGTGATGACAATCATTTTATTTGTGGGAGTAACAATCTATTGGACTTTGTTCACAATTTGGGCAACCATCAACGCTTATCATCAGAAGAGGTTAAATATTGCTTGGATTATCATATTTGCTTTATCGAATATTTTTGGCTTTTTAGTATATTATCTAGTTGGTAAAAGAAAAGTTATGGCTTAAAAAAATTTAAAAATAAACCTATAGAGGAAGAATGATGTATGGCAAATACTCCTTCTTCCTTTGTTTTTGTTGAGAAATTTGAACTAATATATACTCTAATATTAGAAAAAAGACTAAATAACTAATTCGTTTATATCAATTCAAAGGAAAATTTAGAATATTAGGCATTTAGTCATTCTAAAGATTTTAAAATATCAATTATTTGACTTCTATAATATTCGCAATGTAGAATGACAAAATGACGTAAAAGTATCAAGAGACAGTGAAGGTATAATGTTGGTTTTTAAAGGAAATCTCATTCGAATTATTTGAAAGCGTTTTTGTTTGCTGTCTTACAAGATAAGTGAAACGAGCAGGCAAAGTTAAGTCAATAAATATATGCATTTCACATCATTTTGAAAGCGGTCACAAATGGTTTTCTAAAAATTTATAATTTCTTCATTTGATACCTTGATGCTAAGACGAGCTAAGAAAATACAACAAGTTGTATAATCAAAAAATAATAAAAATTGAGGTATAGAGAATGTCAATTTTAATAGGAATAATAGGATTAATTGTAGTCTTTGGATTAGCTTACTTAGTTAGTAATGATAAGAAAGCGATTAATTTTAAAGCTGTTGGAGTTATGTTAGTTCTTCAAGTCGTATTAACTTTAATCATGTTCAAGACAACTGTGGGACTGACTGTAATAGAAGGTATTGGTAATGGTTTTACAAAAGTTATTAATATAGGGCGTGAAGGGGTAAACTTCGTAGTTGGAGGTTGGGTCCCAGAAGGCGGCTCAGTATTCTTTATAAATGTATTAGTAATTTTAATTTTTACTTCTATGTTACTTTCAGTTTTAACTTACTTACGTGTCCTACCACTTATTATTAAATATTTGGGAGGATTCCTGTCTAAAATTACAGGGCTTTCACGTGTAAGTACTTTCCATGCTGTAAATAATATTTTCTTCGGTCAATCAGAAGGAATCTTAGCTATTAAATCACACGTACTTAAAATGGACAAAAACAAGTTGTTTGTGATGACAATCACATCTATGGCATCTGCATCTGCATCCATTATGGGTTCTTATATCACTATGTTACCTGCTAAGTATGTTTTAGGTGCAATGGCTCTAAATGCATTGTCAGGTTTGATTATTGGTATAATTATTGCTCCTGACTCTTCTAAGGAAGAAGAAATTATCGACATCAAAGAAGCATCTCAAGCAAAATCTCTATTTGAATCTATCTCAATGGGAGCATTAGATGGAGGTAGAGTGGCCTTAATTGTAGCAGCTATGCTAGTTGCTTACGTAGGATTAATGGCGTTAATAGACGCAGGGTTCCAAGCTGCGATCGGTTTAACGTTTACGGAAATTTTAGGATATGTATTTGCGCCGATTGCTTGGTTAATGGGTGTACCTGCAAGCGAAATTTTAGTAGCCGGTCAAACGATGGGTACGAAGCTTGCAACTAACGAATTTGTAGCAATGCTTCAATTCAGAGATCAAATTCCTAATCTTTCTGAGAAAACAGTTGCAGTAGTTTCGGTATTCTTAATTAGCTTTGCGAATTTCAGTTCTATTGGAATAGTTAGTGGCTCTCTACAAGCTATCAACGGAGAAAAAGCTTCTATCGTTTCAAAACATGGTCTTAAGTTATTAGTCGCTTCTACCATGGTTTCTTTCTTAACTGCAACCTTAGTTGGGATATTTATTTAAGCTTCAATCTTAAATAGCGTCACTCTCTTTATTGGGAATGATGCTATTTTTTTATAAAGATGTGTATCGAACTAAGATATTTATTTAACATAAATGAAGGAACCAATAGATTTCTAATTTTTTTATTATTTTTAGATTAGATTGTAGTTAATTGTGGTACTTATATATTAGTAAGTATAGATTTAGTTGTTATTGGAAGATTATTGGTTTTTATGGAAATTTAGCATTACAAAAATTAGTTACTCGTTGATTCTAGGTGATAATACAATATTGTAAAGTTGGCTGAGTTAATTTCATAAATAGCACTTTACCAATTAAATATGCACATTTCTTATTTGTTCATTGTAGCGGAGGGTGGTGTTGGCTTATCGCTCACCTCAATGAAATATTTTATATTGCTAGAAAAGCATGTAATTGTTCGTGTTTTTTCATAAAAACAGAAATTATGAAATTTATTCAACTATAATATTTTTACATAATAATTTGTCGGAAAAATTACTTAATGCAGAATACTTCAACTAGAACAATGAATAATCTATTTAGCTAATATTCTATTAAGCTGCCAATAATTTTTTGATTATATATTTAGTAAAGGGTGATTGAATGAAATTAGCAACTAGGATATTGTGGGCTTTAGTACTTGGTGCGGTTGTCGGAGTAATTTTAAATATCGTAGCACCAGAATTTTTTAAAACGGCAGATAGTTATTTGTTTACACCACTAGGAACAATCTTTTTGAATCTTATTAAGATGTTAATAGTACCTTTAGTATTCTTCTCAATAGCTGTAGGGGTTGCTAATATAGGAGATCCAAAATCGTTAGGGCGTATGGGCGGAAAGGCAATGCTTTTCTTTTTAGCAACAACCGCTGTAGCGATTACTATAGGGATAGTATTAGCACTTGTTTTCCAACCAGGGAACAGTGAAAACTTTGATGTAGGATCAGTTGAGTACGAAGCTGCAGAAGCACCACCAGTTTCAGAAACATTGCTTGGAATAATTCCAGCTAACCCTGTTGAAGCAATGGCTAGTGGAGATATGCTACAAATTATTTTCTTTGCGGTATTTATTGGTTTAGGAATTAGCTATTTAGGAAGCAAAGTGGAAAGTGTCCAAAGGTTTATGGAGCAGGCAAATGAATTAATGATGTTTTTAGTGACATTAGTGATGAAGTTTGCACCAATTGGCACATTTGGATTACTAGCTTCAGCTGTAGGGAAGCAAGGTTTTGATGCTCTAAAAGTAATGTTTATGTATATGGTAGTCGTCTTTTTAGCATTACTAGTTCATTCAGTTATCGTCTATGGTTCCGCACTTAAGCTTTTAGCTAAACAAAATCCGTTGAAGGTCATTAAAGAATACTTACCTGCTTTAACAGTGGCGTTTAGTACTTCTAGTAGCAGTGCGACCTTACCAATATCTATGGAGATTGCACAAAAAAAATTGGGAGTGCCAAAAGGGATCAGTAGTTTTGTTCAGCCTTTGGGGGCGACAGTTAATATGGATGGAACAGCAATCATGCAAGGGGTTGCGACAATTTTTATTGCTCAGGTATATGGAGTAGATCTATCGTTTGTCCAAATGCTTACAGTTGTTTTGACAGCAGTGCTTGCTTCAATCGGTACAGCAGCTGTCCCAGGGGCTGGTATGATTATGCTAGCGATGGTGCTAGAGTCTGTTAATCTTCCCGTGGAAGGGATCGCATTAATCATTGGTATTGACCGATTACTTGATATGACAAGAACAATGGTCAATTGTACAGGTGACTTAACATGTGCACTTTATGTAACTGAAAGTGAAAAGAAACATCAGAAATCTAGAACAGTGGAATCTACTTCTACGATTAATTAAGTAATAATATAAAAAAGCTATTTCAAGGATGAATAATCACAACTTGAGATAGCTTTTTTTGTAGATTTAATGTTATTAACTCGAGCGAGGAGAGGAATTGACATGGCAAGTATAATGGGTTATTTCGCTGATTCCTAGGAAAGCTATCACGATTATTTTATCCCATGTAATACTCTGTTAAAATTATATTGTAGCTTGAGCAGTCTCTAGCTTTTCTCAGCAGTGACAATATAATTCTATACTTCCTCCTGAAAATAAATCTTATAAAACTTTCGCTTGGTAACCTCATCATAGCCAACTTCTATAAGCTGATCTACTTGATCAATATCCCGAACATTCACTTGAATTTCAATGTTGGAATCCAGCTTAATTTTTCGCTTATAAATTTTTTCTGACTTAGCAATTGCACTTTCAGATATGACAGTTTCATATGGCTTCACCGAATTAACTATAATATCTTTTTGAGTTTGATCTGCATTGTCAAAAACCGTTTCAATATATTCGTCAACTTCAAATGTTTCTTCATTTCTAAAGTAATCAAGCGTTTTGTTTAGTAGTCCAAGCTTTTCGGTATTCGTGAAGCTCTCTTCTTTAACTATTAGTTTTTTGCATTCTGTTAAAGCTAAATTAGTTTTATGGAAGTGTTCATCTGCCACTCTAATATTCAGAAAACGTTCCTGCCAGTAAACAACATCTTCCTTTTTCTTTGTTTTCATGAAAATTGCAGGGGCTGCATCTGGACCCATATCAATGATTACTGCTATATTGTTGATTTTCCTTACGTTAATCCCATCTACACCGTTTACTATTACTTTGTCTTGTTCATTTTTAATATCTAAATACATCTCTTTTTCATCAATTTTAACGATAGCAAGAGCTTTTTTAGTCTCTGTATTCCATATGCAGTTTTCAAACAATCCAATAAATAATTCTCCGTTTTTTATATTAGGATGCTGAGAAACGCTTTGTAGATGAACTGCAATATTTTTTGATTGCTCTAGGAAATTATTTTTGTTATCAAAAATGCTATTTACATATGTGTAAACTTCATTTAGCCCTAGGTCTGTTTGATGGAAGAAATCATATTGTTGCTCAAAATCTACTTTGTTAAATGCCAATTGTGTGAATGCAGCCTCTAGCATAACTTCTGGTTGTAAATATATTTCGTCACCTAAAACAAGTGAATCGCCTACATAATGCACTATATATCGATCTAACTTACTTTCATTTACTTCTAACACTTCTTCACCTTCTATATTAGAGTTCTAGATATTCTACCATATCATATTCTAGAAGCTATTTTCATATATTTTTTTCACTTATTTTTGTTAAAGGATGGTAAGAGAAACCTGTTTCCTTAAAAGTATTAAATCCAATGAGCAAAGACTTATAACCGTTCGCCCTTTGTTTCAGTATTTTCGTCAAGCGAATCCGATGAATCCCCCTAAAGATAGGTGAGAGAATAACCGCTAGCTGCTCTTTTCAACAAAGACAGTGTTCATATATCTTATAGCGAAGGCGGCCTTCTAACTAAATCAATCTAACTAAAATTGGAAGACAGTTGATCGTATAATGCATTGATAATTTTTTGCTATAATATATATATGGATTAAGAGAGTAGAGGTACATATATATGAATTTTTATATCGTCATGCAAGGACAAACGTATATAGAAGAAAAAGAAAATAACATTATTTGGTCTAAACAGGTCGATAAAAGTGGTATGCATCCACATTTTTGGGAGCGAATGAAGGAAGTCAAAGCAGGGGATTGTATTTTTCATTACGTAAAAGGTGACATTGTAGCTGTCAGTATTGCTAAAAAAGATTGTTACGAAGCAGAAAATCCCTATGATGCTCTTTATAAAAAAGTTGGTAATAAGGTAGAAACTTCATACGAGGAACTAAATACTCCATTAAATATTAAGGATAATTTTCAGGAGATAGAGCTATTTCTTCCGATAAAATATTCAGCCTTTCAAGAAAACGGGGATGGTAACCAGGGATATCTTTACCCGTGTAATGAACAATTGGCCATCAAACTTTTAGAGTTAATAGCTGACAACAATGTAAATTTAGAAAAACAGGAGCAGCTTGAATTTGCTATTAGTTCGATTCTATTAAAGGAACCTAATCGACTTCTACAAATTATTGCAGTAATGGAGTCTGAAGCAAAAGTAAAAATTCGCAAAGGACTTCAGAAATTTAAGCAGACGCTTTCCCCTATATGGGATAACCAATGTGCTATATGCAACATCGACTCTCCTGAACTATTACATCCTTGCCCATCAAAACCTTGGAAGGATAGTACTGAGGAAGAAAGGCTAGACCCTTATAATGGAATATTACTTTGTTATAATCATGAGGCTTTATATGAGAAGGGGTATATAGCATTTGATGGTCAAGGAAAAATCCATATTTCTGCCCGTATAGAAGAAAGGGATTACGATAAATATCGAATTCATTCGAAGATGCGCATTAATAGAAAAGAAGAAAATAAAAAGTACTTTAAATGGCATAAAAAAAATGTATTAAAATAATCGGCTTTCCATCCTGAAAAGGATGGAAAGCTTTTTTAGATAGAGGATAGGGCAATTTTTTTTGACTAGCCTATCTTTGATATTACAATTTTTCATAGAAATATTTGACTTTATGATGGAATAAATAGAAAATTATGTATACATTATTTAGATTTAAAAATAGCATCTTGCATCAAAAGATATATTATTCATTTTGTAAATTGCTTTAGGAGGTTAGTTCAGTGACGAGCAGTCAAGAGATATCATCTTAAAAAATTCTGATATCTAATTATGCAAAAAAAGAAGGGGGTTTATGGAATGGAGAAAGATCTTTATTCTCCAAGTTTATCAGGGGAACAATTCAAAGTTAATATCCATTTTCGGTGCATACTATCAGTGCGATTGTATCTAATTACTTCTCCTATTAATAGGTTAGCTAGTGACTATCACAGCTAGCCTTTTTTAATTGAGTTAATATCTTAATAGCATCTTATCTACAACACACAAATATAAATCTCTTTCTATTTGGTTTATTAGCCTATATTCCGAATAACGATTTGAAATTAGACATTTTGTCCTCTTTCCAATCATAAATTAAATACATATCCAGACAGTGGAGGTTAATATGTATTTATTTAAAAAGGGTTTAGTTATTATTTTTGGCAGTATCTTTATAGCCCTGGGTATCAATTTGTTTTTAGTTCCCTATGAAATACTAGATGGTGGAGTCATAGGTATAGGGTTAATTTTTAACTATTTGTGGGGAGTTAAGACTGGTGCGACAATTATTCTATTTAGTATTCCCATCTTTGTTGTCGCTTGGTATAAATATCGAGAATATTTTTATAACAGTCTACATGGAATGATCATTTCTTCTTTCTTTATTGACTTATTTAAACCATTTAGTCAGCTAGTGATCTTGGAATCTGTTCCTAGTGCTTTAGTTGGTGGGTCACTAGTGGGAATTGGTATAGGTTTTATGCTTAGATATCGGACAAGTACTGGGGGGACTGATTTAGTTGCACAGTTTATAAGTGCAAAGACGGGTGTAAACGTAGGTATAAATATTTTTGTTATTGACTCACTAGTATTAGTTGTAGGTGGATTATTGCTGTCTATGGATTCCTTTTTGCTTTCAATCATGACCATTTTGTCTGTTGCTCTGTCAACTAGTCTCATAGCTAGAAAAACAAAACCCCATCCTAATTCACCTATAACAGCATAGTCTTTTAGCTATAGTAGATATATTTCTACCTAGTTCTAATCTGCTCTTCTTAATAAATTCTATAATATAAATTGAATTAATTTTATCTGAATATTAAAATAAATTAATAGAATCAAATTATGATGAAAAGGGGAGAGAAATGTCATATGAGAATAATGTATACAAACGGAAATATTTTTACGATGAATTTAGAAGAACCTCTTGTACAGTCTATAGTAATCGAAGATGAAGAAATTATAGATTTAGGAACCAATGAAGACATGATGCTTCAATGGGGAAGGGATAATACAACAGTCATAGATTTGGACGGTAAATATGCGTTTCCAGGGTTAATAGATAGTCATTTACATATTTCGAGCGTTGGTATTAATGCTCAAGAGCTAGATCTGACAGGTATAGAGTCAAAAGAGAAGCTTCTTAATGTAATAAGCAATAAGGCCAGGTTAATTCAACCTGGAGAATGGATATTAGGGAGGGGCTGGGATGAGAATATATTTCCTGATAAACAAATTCCAACAATTGAAGAACTAAACTATGTCTCACCCGACTCTCCATTATTTCTTCCGCGAGTTTGTGGTCATGCATTTCTAGTGAATACAAAAGCTCTAGAGCAAAGTGGTTATCATGATAAGCTGTCTGTACCGTATGGAGGAACAGTAGTTACAAGCACCGAAACAAATAAACCCACTGGACTATTACTTGAAACTGCTTCTACTATTATTACAGATCGTATTCCTATTAAAAGCTATGAACAGCTTAAGCATGCTGTAAAGTGGGGGCTGGAGGATGCTTTAAGAGTTGGTTTAACAGGTATTCATACGAACGACCCAACTTACTTGAATGGTGCTAAGCAAACTTACAAGCTATTTAATGAACTAATAAATCAAGAGGGGATTGGTCCTAGAAGCAATCTTTTAATGGACTATAAATACCTGGAAGAATTAAAGGATGCAGGAATGTATGCAGGGTATGGAAACAATAAAGTGATGATTGGTGCTATAAAGTTCTTTGCAGATGGTGCATTGGGAGGTAGAACGGCACTTTTGTCCGAGCCCTATGCAGATAGTTCAGGTAATTACGGGAACGCTATGTATGAGAAGGAAGAGCTATTGCAACTAATGAGAAATTGTAGAGAATTTGATATGCCGATAGCTGTCCACACCATCGGTGACCAGGCTTTGATAGATGTTCTGGATAATCTCGACAAACTGAAGCCAGTTGCCTACAGGGACAGATTGATCCATGTGTCTATTCTAAATGACCAATTAATCGAACGATTAAAAAGTCCTAATCGCATAATCGATATACAACCTAGATTTGTACCAAGCGATTATCCTTGGATTGTTGATAGGTTAGGAGAGTCAAGAGCTAATTTGTCTTATCCATTTAAAACGTTGCTAGAAAAAGGTGTCATTACAGCCGGAAGCTCAGATGCACCTATCGAACCGTTAAATCCCTTATTAGGAATTCATGCAGCTGTTACCCGTAAAAAAATTGGGGAAAATCATAATGGTTATAATGAGGCAGAAAAACTCTCCATGTATAAAGCCTTTAAAATTTTTACGGTAGGGGGTGCCTATGCTACGAATGAAGAGAATATGAAAGGAACGCTAGAAAGAGGAAAGCTTGGAGATATGACAGTACTCAACAAAAATCCATTTAGTATGGAATGTGCAGATGAACTTTTAGAAACAGAAGTTGAGATGACAGTAATTGGCGGTGTTATCAAGTACAGAAAGTAGCGTATGTAAATAATTTAATAGGGGGATGAAGCATGGACGCGATATTAGAAACAATAGTAGGCTGGCTTTGGGGTCTTCCACTAATTTTCACGGTCTTGTTTGTAGGAGTTTACTTTTCAATTGGTAGTAAACTATTCCAATTTGGTTATTTGCCTCATATTTTTAAGGTGACTTTCGGCGATTTATTTAAGAAAAGAGATAAATCAGAGGATTCTAAGGGTATACTGACACCTTTTCAAGCTGTAAGTACAGCTATTGGTGGCAGTGTCGGTGTAGGGAATATAGGTGGAGTGGCAACAGCTATAGCAATAGGAGGACCAGGTGCTGTATTATGGATGTGGCTTACTGCATTGCTAGGGATGATTACTAAAACTGTAGAGGTAACTCTATCGGTTTATTATCGCAATACCGATGAAAAAGGTGATCCTTTTGGAGGACCTACTTATTATATGGAAAAGGGACTTGGTGAAGAAAAAAACTTTAAATATTGGAAAGTACCAGCTATACTTTTCGGAATTGGAATTTTTACTACATTCTTTATCACTCTTCAAAATTATACGATTTCTGAGGCATTAAGCTCTTCTTTTGATATTGGTATGATTCCAGCTTCTTTTATTTATTTAGTTCTCATTTATATTATTATCTATGGTGGGATTAAACGTATTGGTGAAATTGCTAGTAGACTCGTTCCATTTATGTGTATTTTCTACGTATTGGCAGGGCTGTTTATAATTTTTAAGAATTATTCGGAGATCATTCCGGTGTTTAGTTTAATCTTTGAAAGTGCCTTCACTGGTATCGCTGCTGTAGGTGGATTCGCTGGAGCGGCAATTGCCCAAGTAATTCGGATGGGGGTAGCTCGTGCTGTCTACAGTAATGAAGCGGGCTGGGGAACTTCTCCAATGATTCACTCTACAGCTAAAACGAGTCATCCTATTAAACAAGGAATGTGGGGCGCAGTGGAAGTATTTGTAGATACAATCATCGTTTGTACTATTACGGCATTTACAATCATTATTACTGGTGTTTGGTCATCTGGACTGGATGGTGCAGCCTTAACGCTATCTGCTTTTGAAATAGGGATTGGTGAATTTGGTAGATACGTTATCACTATTTCAATATTTCTTTTTGGCCTGACTACATCTACTGGTTGGTATACGTATTATGAAATTCTATTAAGACACGTCTTTGGAGATGAGAAGAAGTTAACGTTAAAATATAAGATTTTACTATGGTTTAAATGGCTTTACCCAATACCAGGGTTTTTAATGGTTGTGTATGCGGTTACTTTTAATCTACCAGGTAAAGCGGTATGGTATTTTGCGGATATCACTACAGCAATTCCAACCTTTGTAAACTTAGTTGTCTTGTTATTTTTAAGTAAAAAATTCTTTGAATTATTAAGAGACTATAAGGCTAGATATTTAAACATAGGTGTTGTAGACCCTAACTTTAATGTGTTTTATGAGGACAGATTAAAAAAGAAAAACAAATAAACTTCACTCATAAAGGTGTCTCTGTGTTAGAAACAATCGTGTTAGTTCGAACAAAAGAACCTTCATGATTGTTTACTACACTGGGACGAACAAATTTCTTCATACTTCTCCGTTAAAGCCTCATACCGCTCCGCATCAAAATCCTTTTGTCCTCGCATGTATTTTTCTTTTAGATTAAAATAACATATCTCGAAATATTCCTCGTTATGATGATGAACGAATGGATCCGTTATTTGTTCAAAAGGTACATCTGTGAAATAACGCTCCATTTTATCTAGCGTCCTAATATTAATGTTGCGAGCACGCATTTCATTTAGAACAAGTTGTGTATAGGCAAACAAATCCTCTTTCGGATAGTCATAAATATAATTTATCAAAATATGTCTGTCTTCCTTAGCAAATATACTATTTAACTCACGCCACTGTGCCAACAGCTGAGATTTTGGCAAATTCCTTAGTAAACTTTGGTGCCATAAGCGCAAACAAAATCATCTCCTGTTCAATCTATTTATCGTGAAAATAGACAGTCTTGTTTTAATTTCCTGATCTTTTTTTCATTAGCGATTTCCTGTTATCATCCTTCGGTAAGAAAAGTGGATTTAGACATATACTTTTCATTTTGCCCTGTTTTTATTCAGGACGCCTGTTATTCTATAATACTACAATACACTGACTTTGATTGAGTGAATTTGTCTTGCTATTGTTGCATTCTTTCTGGGAGGCAAACGGAAAATTTCCGTATTGCTAGATCCAAAATATAATCTAATTACTCCTGCAACCTACCAATTGGCAAAAGTGCCTTCTGGCAAAGCTAATCATAAAGAATAGAAATTTTTTAAAAAATATCAGACTGAAATATTAAACGTTCTGCTCGCTCCCATTATAAGAAAGAAAATTTGAAGGGTTTTTTATATAATTAACTATGTTAATCCGTAAGATTTTTTTCATTTTCATTAAAAGAAAGCAAACGCTCAGTAATTCTCTAGAGCGTTTGTATTATTGCTGTATTTATTTAGTGCATTGTCTTTATTAGGTCAAATAGCTTTAATATGCTCTCCGGAAAAGTGCGGTCTTTCATAGTGCTTAAATACACATTTCGATTTAGAAACTTACTTTGTACTTGGCGTGATATTAAGCTTTCTGATAAATGGTGGTTGACATAGTGTTCAGGCAGGAGGGCAATTCCTAGCCCTTCCTCTACCAATACTTTTATCATTTCAAATCTTTCTATTTTATATTGAATATTCGGCGTGACATTTTCCTGTTCAAAAGCTTTTAGTATTTGTGCACTCGTTTGAAATTCTGGCATACCTATTATCAATGCTTCTTCTGCAAAGTCTTTTAGTGATATTTTCTCCTTCGTAGCAAAAGGATGATCTTTTTTACTTAACACGACGTAAGGCTCGGTATATAACAATTCACTTTTTATTTCCTGATCTACAATATACTGATTAGTTATGACACCATGTACGTTTAAACCCAATAACGCTTGACGGACGGTTTGATTATACAATGTATCCATTAATGTAATTTGGTTTTGTGGGTATTGTTTTTGGTAGGTAATAATTACTTGTGAAAACCAGTAATTTGCTGACTCGATCATGCCTAATCGAATTTCTAACTGCTCGCCTTTTGCAAACTCTTTTAACTCGGTATCCATTACTTCGAATTGAGCAAGTAAACTTTTCGAACGTTCATAGAATTGTAAACCTAATTCTGTTAATCGAAATTGTTTGGTTGTACGTTCTATAAGCGGGGCATTGATTTCTGTTTCTAGTGTTTTTATAGCATTACTTAATGAAGGTTGTGATATATGTAAGGCTTTTGCTGCTCTTGAAAAGCTTTGATATTTTACTATAGCGTTGAAGTAATACATCCTTCGTAAATCCATTTCACACCTCATTTATAGTTTTAAACTATTATAATATAAAAAAATAGTATTTGTTATTATAAATATATATAAATATAATGAAAACATGAATTTTTCAGTTTATAAGGAGTCGAAACATATTGTTAAAAAAAACTGATTTGAGTGTTTGGCAAGGCCGCATAGATCATGAAACGGAACCGACTTACTTTCGTTATCATCAAATTGTTAAAACGGAATCCATAACTAAACAAGGGATAGTTGGATTGATAGGTTTTTCTTGCGATGAAGGTGTTCGACGTAACAATGGGCGTATTGGTGCAAAAGAAGCTCCTCTTGCTTTACGCAAGCAGTTATCATCGTTGCCATGGCGTAATCATATTCATATAAATTCCTTATTCGATTTGGGAGATATCGTTTGTGAGGGCCATGAACTAGAGCAGGCGCAGCGGGAACTAGGAGATAAAGTTTCTGACATTTTAACAAAGGGAAAGGCAATTGTACTTGGAGGCGGGCATGAAACATTATACGGGCAATATTTAGGGGTGCGTAAAGCAGTAGGCCCAGACGCTTCCATAGGTTTGCTTAATATTGATGCGCACTTTGATATGCGTTCTTATGACAATCAAACCTCTTCTGGCACTATGTTTAAGCAAATTTTAGACGAGGATCCAAATGCACATTATTTTGTATGTGGCATCCAACAATATGGAAACACGACGGCATTATTTGATACAGCGGCTAATTATAATGTTCAGTATTTTTTAGATGAACAATTGGATTCACCTCAGTTTACTAAGGATTTAAATAAGTTCATGGATGCGTATGATGTATTACTCGTTACTCTTTGTATGGATGTCTTAAGTGCTGCAGAAGCTCCAGGCGTCAGTGCACCATCTCCATTTGGTTTATCCACTTTAAAGGTTCGTGACATTTTACGTCAGATGATTTCGCATAAAAACACTGTAAGTTTCAGTATCTGTGAAGTTAATCCGACACTCGATATAAATAATCAAACAGCAAAATTGGGGGCTTACTTTATTAATGAAGTAATTATGAATAGCTTCGAATAACCAAAGGGGAATGTATATGGCTATAAATCAAATTACAACACTATGTCTAGCAGTAACATTATTTCTAATAGGTTCATTTTTAGTTAAAAGAGTTGGGTTTTTAAATCGTTTTTGTATTCCAGCTCCTGTTGTGGGAGGTTTACTATTCGCTATTTTAGCGACGATTTTGAAGGGTTTCGACATTATCGAAATTACATTAGATACTTCACTACAATCTATTTTCATGATTACATTTTTTACAACCATTGGACTCGGCGCGAGTTTTAAACTTGTTAAGTTAGGTGGAAAATTGTTAGTAATCTATTGGTTGGCTTGTGGATTCTTAGCCTTAATGCAAAATGTGATTGGCGTTTCTTTAGCGAAAGTAATGGATCTTCATCCATTAATCGGTGTTATGGCTGGAGCTGTATCCATGGAAGGGGGACATGGTGCCGCTGCTGCTTTTGGGGAAACAATTGAAGGCTTAGGCGTTCCTTCTGCCGTATCAATTGGAATGGCAGCAGCTACATGTGGACTAGTAGCTGGTGGACTTGTTGGTGGTCCTGTTATCGGGTACTTAATCCGCAAATTTAACTTAAAGCCATCTTCAGAAGAAACGGAAGCATATGTTGAGAAATCAGAACATCCGATTACAGAAAAATCATTCATGATGCAAGTTTTCTTAATCACTTTTTGTATGGCGGCAGGTACATATGCAGGGGAATTGTTCTCTACTTTAACAGGGTTTGTATTACCTGGTTATGTAGGTGCTATGTTCATAGCAGTAATCGTTCGTAATATCGTTGATCGTTTCAAGCCTGAATTAATCAACATGAAAGAAATCAATTTAATTGGTGATATTTCCCTTGGTATTTTCCTTTCTATGGCATTAATGAGCATAAAGCTATGGGAAATCGCAGATTTAGCCTTACCGTTATTTATCATCGTTTTAGTACAAGTAATCTTCATCGTATTATTCGCAGTGTTTGTTCTTTTTCGATTGCTCGGAAAAAATTACGATGCAGCAATTATGGTATCGGGTTTCCTTGGACATGGCCTAGGAGCAACGCCTAACGCAATGGCCAATATGTCTGCAGTTGTTTCTAAATTTGGTCCATCACGCAAAGCATTCCTAATCGTGCCGATTGTAGGAGCATTCTTAATCGATGTTTTCGGAATGCCAATTATTATTACAACAATTAATCTATTTAAATAAAATATTGGAACCAATAGAATCCTAAAAGCGCAAACGCTTGAACTTCAAGTGTTTGCGCTTTTTTTATTTAATATCGAATATATAGGTCACTTCTTAATAATTGGTCCCCATAAATGAAGAATAGAATCCATAATAGAGTTTTCGTATCACGAAAGTGCTGGAATTCGTACAGTTATAGTAGTGCCTTCACCTAAAACGCTATCAATGGTAATGCCATATTTGTTTCCAAAATAATAGCGAATTTGTTCATGTACATTTTTGAGCCCGATATGCTTTTCCGTTAATGTGTTAGAGGATTCGTCTAAATAAGCTCGTAATTGTCGAAGTTGCTTGTTGTCTATCCCGACTCCATCATCTCGAATCATGATGAGAAGATCCTTGTCCAAGAAAGTAGTAGATACTTCTAATATACCGGCTCCAAGTTTGGGCTCTAGGCCATGGACAATTGCATTTTCAACTAGAGGCTGAAGAGAAAAATGTACTATTTGTATTGAACCACTTTGTGGTGCTAAGTTTTCTAAATACTGTATTTTATCTCCGAACCTCATTTGCTGTACTTGTATGTACAAGCGGATATGAGTCAATTCTTCTTCGACTGTGATAGTCTCTTTACCACTTTGTATAGTGATTCGAAATAACTGTCCTAGTAATCCAATCATTTCAGCTATCTCTCTTTGTTTGTTTATAACTGCTTTCATTTGAATGGATTCTAAGGCATTTGCTAAAAAATGTGGATTTACCTGACTTTTTAGTGCTCGGTAATGCGCAAGTTGCTGTTGTGCTTTTAAGTAAGAGGCTCGCTCAATATACGCCTGTAAATCAGTGACCATTTTGCTAATCCCTTGATATAGGCCTCCAAACTCATCCTGACGGTTGCTAGTTAGGTTTACATCGAATTTTCCGCTCCCTATTTTTTTTACTTGCTTACTTAAAAAGATAATCGGTTTTGTAACACGGGAATATAAGATCACCATGAATAACATAGCCATTGCTAGTGAAAATAATGCCAACCACAAAATAACCTGACGAAGTAGGTTCGCGTGCTTCGTCATTTCCTGTTCATCAATATATTGAATAACTGTCCACTGTGAGTATGGAGAAGTAACGTAGTTAAAAAAAGAATTAACTCCTCCTATCTCAGCATAGAAGCTACCGGTATCCTCCTTAGAGTCAGAAATGCCTAACAAAGTGTGTGTCTTAAATGTCTTATCAGAATTGATCTGATTTAGATCAGAGGCATAGACAACCTTGCCGATATCATCGAGAATGATAAAATTTCGATTGCTATTCTCGGATAAGTTTAATATATTCCGTAATGAATCTAAACGGATATCTATAAGTAGAACACCCAAAGGATTTCTAGTACCGCTTTTGTTTATGACTCTGGCGATGGATATAACTGATTCATTCGAATTTGGTCGATGAAATGGCTCATGTGTACCAAACAAAACTACCTTACCTTTTTGTTCCATAGTTTGTTGATACCATTCCTCACTCGAAAGGCTACTAACATCGTAAACAGCTCTTTTAAAGCTAGAATAAAAAACGCGATTATCTAAAAAGATCTGTACACTATCAACATTCTCAATAGTCATTTCAATACTACTGATGAAGCGTTCAATTGCATTCTCGTATTCTATACTTTGAACATAGTCCTTTTCTGAGTCAGTTTTCCCCCAATTTTCTAGTGCATTTTGAAGCCTACTATCCATATGAGCCGTAAGAGCACCGATCTCTACACTTCGTAAGTATTGATCGAAATTAAATGATAAATTATTAAGAATAAGGTTTGAACTATTTTGATATTCATTTTTAGCTGATTGTATAGAAAAAATATAAATAATAACAGACAAAATGAGTAGTGGAATAGTAATTGTTATAATCATCATGACAAAGATTTGATAATTAACATGTTTAAACTGAAAAAGTTGAAAAAGTCGCTTCAATAGGATCATCACATTATATCCTTAACTGTTTTCTATATTCCGTAGGTGTCATTTGCGAGACACTTTTAAATAATTTTACGAAGTGCTTATAGCTTTTATATCCACACATAAGAGAAACCTCGGTAATGGAGTATTTAGATTCTTTCAGACATTCTAAAGCATATCCAATTCTGATTTCGCTTACAAAGGTCATGTAATTCATGTTTAGTTTTGTTTTAAATAACCTGCTTAAATAGGATGGATTATAAAAGAAATGCTCAGCAACCATATTGAGCGTTAATTCTTGATTGATATGTTTTTTTATATAGGATTCAATTTTCTTAAAAAGTTGTAGATCCTCTTGAGTAAGGAACTCCATCTTTTTCAAAAGTTGAGATGTCCCAAGTAAATCTATATTTTTCTCCGTATTTACTTTGGATTCAAGTTGTTTGACACGGATTTTTTCTATACATTCCTTAATAACTGAAAAACTATTTTCATATTGTAACGGTTTGAGTAAGTAATCATGAACACCTCCATATTGAATGGCCCTTTGTGCATACTCAAACTCACTATGGCCAGTTAAAATAATGAACAAGGTTTCAGGGAGTTTGGTTCGAAGACTACCGATCATCTCAAGACCATCCATCACCGGCATTCGAATATCTGTTATGACTAAATGAGGCAATTCAACTAAGGCTATATCTACACCATCTTTGCCATTCTCTGCCTCAACAATTGTTTGTATGCCTAATTCCTTCCAATCGAAATAATGCTTTAATCCAGAACGAATGATAGGTTCATCTTCAACAATCATCAATTTATACATCATATTCCCCCAAAATGATTAATTAGTAGTTATTGTTTTAGAAGATTTTGTAACTAGAGCATTTTTTGTATTTGCTATAGTGTACACGATAAAGAAGATTTTCCCAATACTAATTATATGAACATTCCAATAATTATATATTTTTCAAGTATACATGTCAGAATAGGTGTATGAATGTAAAATACAAAGGATTGTGAAGTTTTATTTTTGACTTTAAGATAAAAACAGGAAATGAAAGCGTTTACCGATATTTCCATAATTGTATTAGGGGGGATACTATGCAAGGTTCAAAAAGAAGGTTCATTTTGTTTATCGTAATTGCATTTGTCGTATCAATGTTTTTGGCAGCGTGTAGTCAGGAGGCTGGGGACGACAATGAAAAGGAGAATGATTCAACAAAAGTTCCGGTATCTAGCGACGGCAAATCAGTAGAAATAACATGGTGGAATTTCCCGAACTTCCAGGCTTTAGATGGAAAAGTAGGAAAGTATGAGGAAGAAATTATAGCTGCTTTTCAGGAAAAGAATCCTGACATTAAAGTGAATTTAGAAATGCTGACTTTTGAAGGCGGACCTGAAAAGTTGAATGTAGCAATTGCTACGAATACAGCACCTGATGTAATTTACGATGCTCCTGGAAGAATTATTGACTGGGGCAAGAAAGATTTGCTTGCACCGTTGAATGACATGATGCCAACTGATGTAATGAACGATATTTCTCCAGCTCTATTAAAGCAATCGATGGTCGGTGACCAAGTATATATGTACCCATTCAATACAGGACCATTCATGATGGCTGTTAATAAAACATTATTCGAAGAAATCGGTGAACTAGATTTGTTACCTTTAGATCGACCAGATCGTACATGGTCGGTTGAGGAATACGAGAAAGCATTAAATGCGGTTAAAGAAAAAGCACCAGGTATTATTCCCTCTGGGTTTTATGCAAAGAGTGTAGCAGGAGACCAGGGAACACGAGGCTATATTACAAACTTAGGTGCAAGCAGATTTTTAAATGAGGATTATAGTAAAGTGGCGATTAACTCTGCCGAAGGCGTGAAAGGACTTGAGTGGGTAGTGCAGGCTTCGAAGGATGGTCTAGTTGCACCTGGTGCTGCTTCACTTGAGGCAGGAGATCATAACGATTTATTCCTACAAGGGAAAATGGCGTTCGCTATTAACTATTCTGCTGTACTAAAATCATTGTTTGCTCCAAATAAAACAGAAGACTTTGAAGATGTTTTACTACCTTATCCAACTCCTGATGGATCAGATCCGAAGCTAGAGCCATTTCTTGGGGGTTTAGCTGTCTTCAATAATGAGGACGACAAAAAAATAGAGGCTTCTAAGAAACTAATTGATTTCATCGTGAACGATCCTGAATGGGGCAAGAAAAACCTTATCCAAACAGGAGGATTATCAGCTCGTAACTCAGTTACTGGTCTGTATGAAGGTTCTGAGTATGATTATTCAGAACTAGCACGTAAGTTTATAACAGATCCTCCAACAACTGCAGATGGTTATGCAGAGATTCGTACTTTCTGGTTCCCAGCGTTGCAGGAAGCAATTCTTGAAACGAAAACACCAAAAGAAGCGTTAGATGATTTTGCGGAAAAAGCAAATGCAACGATTGAAAAAGCAAAGTCTGCAAACTAAAACGGATAAACAAAAAAGGAGCAACATCTTTGATGTGTTGCTCCTTTCTTTAAAAGAATTAGGATTGGGGTGGTAGAAAATTGTTAGCAACTATTCGTAAGCCAAACAAAAACAAATTGCTAGATTGGTTGATGAGTTATTTGTTCTTGTTACCAGCGTTAACATTTTTCCTCATTTTTGTTGTATATCCAATGTTAAGAGGGATATACATGAGTTTTTTTGATTATAGCATTACGAATTTTGAATTCATTGGTTTGGAAAATTATGTAACGCTATATCATGATGAAACCTTCCATAAGTCAGTTATAAATACGATTGTATTAGTTGCTGTTGCAGTTCCTATAGTAATTGGTTTTTCTATTTTTGTTGCGATGTCGATTTACAAGAAAAGTGAATTTATCCGATCATTTTGTAGAGGTATATTTTATCTACCAGCAGTTACCTCTGTCGTCAGTGTTACAGTAGTTTGGGGTTGGATCTATCATCCAAACTTTGGATTACTTAACTATGTGACAAACTTTTTCGGTATGGATCCAAAATCCTGGCTGGGTGATCCAAAAACTGCATTAATGGCCATAACCGTAATATTAATCACGACATCTGTTGGTCAGCCAATCATTTTATATGTTGCTTCCTTAGGTAATATTCCTACAAGTTATATAGAGGCGGCACAAATTGATAGAGCTACACCAGGGCAAATTTTCCGGAAAATTATTTGGCCATTATTAATGCCTACAAGCTTATATGTAATTGTCATTACGACTATAAATTCATTTCAGTGCTTTGCTCTTATACAATTACTCACCTCTGGTGGACCGATTTATAGTACTTCGACAGTGATGTATGGTGTTTACCAACAGGCATTCCTTCTAGGTAATTTTGGTATAGCTTCTGCCATGGGTGTCATTCTAGCCATCATCATTGGAATAATTTCAATTATTCAATTTAAATACTTAGGAAATGATGTGGAGTATTAAAAGGAGGGAACGTTTTGAGAATAACATCTCCATTAAAGATTAAGAAGAAAAATAATGTACTTGGAAATTTAAAATGGTTACGTAAATTAAGCGTTTTTAAAATAATCTCAACTATTATATTAGTCCTCTCTGGACTGTTCTTTATTTTCCCACTCTATTGGATTGTTACTGGTGCATTCAAATCTCAAGTTGTAGCAATCACGATTCCACCAGAATGGTTTCCACTTAATCCTATACTTGATAATTGGATAACATTATTTAGCAATCCAGTTTGGCGTTGGACGTTTAATAGTTTCTTTATCGCAAGTGCTGAGATGATTGCCGTATGTTTTGTAAGTGCAACTGCAGGCTTCGTACTTGCTAAAAAAGTATTCCCTGGTCGCAAGCTGATTTTTATCGCACTGATCGCTGCTATGGCGCTACCTAAACAGGTGATTTTAGTTCCATTGTTTACGATGCTAACCGATTTGGGCTGGGTTGATACATATAAAGGACTTATCATTCCAGCAATCGGCTGGCCATTTGGTGTTTTTTTGATGAAGCAATTCTCGCAAACAATACCAAATGAACTTTTAGAAGCAGCAAAAATAGATGGCTGTGGTGAAATTCGTTCCTTTTTTTATATCGTACTACCGATGCTAAAACCAGCTATAGGTGCACTGGCGATTTTTACTTTCATGCTAAGTTGGAATGATTATTTTAGTCAACTCGTAATTACACGTTCGACTGATATGATGACTTTGCCCTTAGGCATTGCCACGATGCAAGGAGAATATAAAACAGATTATGGAGTCATGATGGCAGGTGCTGCATTAGCTTCAGTACCTATGATTATCATTTTCATGTTATTCCAAAAGTCGTTTACACAAGGAATTACGATGGGTTCTAACAAATAAGGAGTGAAAGAATATGCAACTAAATATGTTTAAAGGAATTATACCTGCTTTTTATGCCTGTTATGATGAGGCAGGAGAAGTATCACTAGAAAGAATAAAAAATTTAAGTACCCATCTCTATGAAAAAGGTATCCGAGGCCTCTATGTAGGAGGAAGCTCCGGAGAGTGTATATATCAAACGCTTGATGAAAGAAAAGCAACACTAAAATGTGTTGCTGAAAACCTGCAGGGAAAAATTACACTAATCGCACACGTCGGAGCACCTTCAACAAAGGAAAGCATTGAACTAGCGAGGTATGCAAAAGAAGTAGGTTATGATGCGTTATCTGCTATTCCTCCAATCTATTTCAAGCTCCCTGAAAGTGCAATTGAAAAGTACTGGACGGAAATTATGGATTCAACAGATTTGCCTTTTATCATTTACAATATTCCTCAAACAACTGGCTATAATCTTTCTGTTCCGTTACTGAAAAGATTATTAACAAATGACAAACTAATCGGCGTGAAAAATTCTTCTATGCCAGTTATGGATATCGAGCGATTTAAAGCAGCATCCCATGAAGACTTTATCGTTTTTAATGGTCCAGATGAACAATATGTGTCTGGTAGATTAATAGGTGCAGAGGGTGGGATTGGTGGGACATATGGAGTGATGCCAGAGTTATTCCTAAAAGCAGAGGAATTTATTTCAGCAGGTAACTTCTCAGATGCCAGAAAAATTCAACATGATATTAATGACATTATTATCGCACTATGTTCATTGAATGGTTCAATGTATTCCGTTATAAAAGGTGTTTTAAAACTAAGCGGAATAAATATCGGCAGTGTAAGAGGTCCTTTAGAGGCAGTAACTGGAGAAGATATTAAAAAAATTGACGACATTAAAAAGAAAATTGAAGAAGCAATTGTGAAATATCAAACGATTTAGTGTGGGGATGTTAATAAATGAAAACTAAACAGGAAATTTTACATTCTATCCATCATGAACTCATCGTCTCTTGTCAGGCTCTTCCTGATGAGCCGCTGCATAGTCCATACATTATGGCAAGAATGGCTTATGCAGCGATGATGGGTGGCGCTAAAGGGATTAGAGCAAATAGTATTGAAGATATTAAAGAAATAAAAAAAAACGTAAATTTGCCAATCATAGGAATTATAAAAAATGTCTATAGTAAATCAGATGTTTTCATCACACCAACTCAAAAAGAAATAGACCTACTCTATCGAGAAGGCGTCGATATTATAGCGATTGATGCTACTAATAGATTGAGACCAGACGGTAAAGTAATAAGCGAGGTTTTTCCAGCTATTCGAAAACAGTATAGTGATCAACTATTCATGGCTGATTGCTCTACTTATGAAGAAGGAAAACAAGCTTATGAATTAGGATTTGATTGCTTAGGCACAACACTTAGTGGTTACACAGAATATACTCAAGGTACAGTACTGCCCGATAAATTGCTAATAGAAAAACTAGTGAGAGATTTTCCTATGCCAGTTATTGCAGAAGGTGGGATTTGGACACCAGAGGAACTAAAATGTGTGTTTGAACTAGGAGCATACTCAGCGGTTGTTGGAACTGCAATAACAAGACCGATGAATATTACTAAAAGATTTGTAGAAGCGATGAAATCCAATGGGTAAGGATGAAGCTTTATGAAAATATTAGCTATAGATATTGGAGGAACATCAATTAAGCTTTGCTTTTCTGATGAAAGAGGGAGCATATCAAATTTTAGAGAATACGAATCAGAAGCAAACATGGGAGCAGACCATCTAATTACAAGAATAATACAGTTAATAACGAGCAATTATGAGGATTTTCAAGCCATTGGAATTAGTACTGCAGGGCAAGTTAATAGCGAAGATGGCTCAATCATTTATGCAAATGAAAACATACCTAAATTTACTGGGATGAAGTTAAAGGATATTTTTGAAGATAAGTTCGATGTCCCTGTGCTTGTTGAAAATGATGTTAATGCGGCTGCATTAGGAGAAAAATATTATGGTGTAGGTAAAAAATTTGAAGAGTTTTTATGTTTAACCTATGGAACAGGTATAGGCGGTGCAATTGTTTTAAAATCAGGAATATACAAAGGTTTTAATGGCTGTGCAGCTGAGTTTGGTCATATAATTTTACAACCGGGTGGCAAGAAGTGTACTTGTGGACGTCTTGGATGTTATGAAATGTATGCCTCCACTAGAGCGTTAGTGGAAAAAGCAAAAGAGTTTGAAAAAAAGTATGTGAATGGTCGAATAATTTTTGAAGAACTTGAACAAGGAAATATAGAATTAGAGAAAATATTAAATGAGTGGATAATTGATATAGCGTATGGCTTAGTTTCATTAACACATATCTTTAATCCACCCGCCATTATTTTAGGTGGCGGAATAATGGAGCAGGATAAATTAGTATCATTGGTAAATAGTAAAGTTAAAGAACTAATAATAGGAAGCTACTCCGAGTTAGAAATAGTAAAGGCGTCGCTTGGTAACAAAGCTGGACTACTGGGTGCAGTGTCTTTGCATATGTATTGATCGCAAATAAAGTTACTGGATTGCACAAATGGTTTTGTATTCAAATAGAAGAGTAGAAATATACAATAGTTACTGAATAAACAAATAGTCAGCCCTACAATCGTCTTTACCTTACTATAAGGGGACGGTTTTTTTTATAAATAATTCTTATGACTACTGAATTGATAAAACAATAAAAATTATTGAGGGAGTTTCTAAAAAACTATTTACTAAGCTATCTCTAGTATGTAAATTAAAAGGGTATCTTTTAATAATTCATGGAGGTTAATAATGCCAACAATTGCGCTACCAGGTTTTCTACTTATTATTAGCATCCTTGCTTTTATAGCAATTATTGCGCTTTTGATTGTTTTCATTACAACAAGCAGATCTCAAAAAGACAAAAGGAAATAATAACCACTTTGTGAAAAAATTTTAAGTGTTGTCTGAGACAGAGGGATGAAGGAAGTTACGTTATTTTATGTAACAAGTGAACAATGAATAAAGAACAAACAAAGCCCCCTATAAAGGAAGGCTTTACTTATTGATGATTAAACTTAAGACGTCTTTGCCTTTGGAGTTCTTTTCCGGGCAGGAGTCTTTTTCTTTTTCGTTTTGTCTAAGGACGCTTGGAGTGCCTCCATTAAATCAGTAACATTTGATGCAACAGCGGGCTGTTTACTGTCAGCCTCTACAGTTGGGTTACTAACTTTTTTCTCTTCAATTAATTCCATAAGTGCCGTTCGATAATCATCCGTATACTTGTCAGGATTAAATTCAGTAGTTAGCTGATCAACTAATAATAGAGCAGTTTCTAATTCCTTTTTTACTACAGTTTGTTCAAGAGGAATATTCGGGACATCCGAAGCATTTCTCACCTCATCCGGATAATGGATGGTTTCCATCACTAGCATTTCCTTATAAACTCGAACCACTGCTAACTGCTCTTTAGCCCTAATAATAATTTTAGCCACTCCAATTTTTCCAGAGTCCTCTAGTGCTTTTCTTAATAGTGAGTATGCCTTCGAACCACCGCTGTCTGGAGCCATAAAGTAACTTCTTTCAAAAAATATAGGATCAATCTCTTCAAGTTTGACAAAATCAATTATTTCAACGGCTTTATCCTCATTTTCTTTACGTAGTTTTTCAAGTTCCTCTTCATCCAGTACTACAAATTTATTTTTAGAGTATTCATAAGCCTTCACAATGTCATCACTCTTCACTTCTTCACTGCAGCCCTCGCAAACTTTCTTATAGGAAATGGGCTTCATGCATTCCTTATGAAGCTGGCGAAGTTTAATGTCTTTATTTTCAGTTGCAGCATGAAGCTTAATAGGAATATTGACTAGACCAAAGCTAATGCTTCCTTTCCAAACTGTATGCATATATTTCCACCTGCTTTTCCTTTTCCCTTACTATGTAATCTTTTGACTCGTTTTATGTATTAGGAAGATAAAATAATCAAAAGCTAACAAAAAAGGAAAGTAGGGGAATCATATTAAACCGATGCTTTTAACTGCAAGTGAGAATATTCCTTTGGATAAGGATTGGCTTTATGAAACTAAATATGATGGATTTCGCTGTATTTTAGAATGGGAGGTTGAGCCTATTTTAAAAAGTAGAAATGAAAACATCCTCAATAAAATGTTTCCGGAAATTATACAATTTTGTTATACCATTGAAGAGCAAGTAAAACCCCATTTACCTTTAGTTCTGGATGGAGAAATCGTACATTTGATTAATAGTTACAAAAGCCATTTTACAATCGTGCAAACAAGAGGAAGAATGAGAAAAAAAGAGGCAATTGAAAGCCATCTATTACATTTCCCTTGTCATC
Source organism: Psychrobacillus faecigallinarum (assembly GCF_014836595.1). Classification (GTDB taxonomy): domain Bacteria; phylum Bacillota; class Bacilli; order Bacillales_A; family Planococcaceae; genus Psychrobacillus; species Psychrobacillus faecigallinarum. The sequence continues at coordinate 289,168 of NZ_JACSQO010000002.1, forward strand.
TTGCTATTTTTGATCTTTTAATATATAAAGGCAAGGACATTACTAACAAAACACTTGCTGAACGTAAGGAGAAGCTCTCTCTTTTATTCAAAAATCTTAAACTGCCATTAAACATAAATAGCGAGGATAATAATCGTTTACAAATGATTGAGTTACATAAGGATAGTAAGCCACTATGGGAGAAAATTGTAGCTCACAATGGAGAAGGAATGGTGGCAAAGAAAGAAAAAAGCAGATGGACAAGTGACAAGCGTTCCACTGATTGGCTAAAGATAAAAAACTGGAAGATTACAACCATCATCTTAACAGTTTTTGATAAGAGTAATAATTATTTTTTTGGTGCGATTTATGATGAAGGACAATTAGTAGATGTGGTCAATTTTAGTCATGGTTTAATGGAAGAAGAGCTAGTTACTCTTCAAAAGTTTTTTTATAGCAATGGTCAAAAAATTGGGAGAAATAAGTGGCAAATTGAACCTTCTATATGTGTGGATATTGCCTCTATAGATTTTGACGGAAAAAGCTTAAGAGAGCCTAGATTCCATCGATTTAATCTTGAATGTGATCCGTTAAACTGTACGAGAAGAAAATTTTATTTACAATTATATTCACTTCCTGAAAATGTGAAGGTTACCCATCCTGATAAGCCATTATGGATTTCAAATGATATAAAAAAAGAAGACTACCTATACTATCTTCAGCGGGTTTCGTCCTATATGCTTCCTTTTTTACGAGACCGTTTACTTACTGTCATTCGTTATCCTCATGGTGCAATTTCAGATGAACTTTTTTATCAAAAGAACTGGGAGGATAACGTTCCCAATTATGTGAAGACTAAGTTCTTTGAAGATAATAGGTATGTCCTTTGTAATAATATCGAAACACTTCTATGGTTAGGGAATCAGATAGCTTTAGAATTCCATATACCATTTCAAACTATTCATTCAGAATTGCCAACAGAAATTGTGTTTGACTTAGACCCACCATCAGTGGATTATTTTTGGATGGCAGTGGATGCAGCTCTTAAAATGAAAGCTATATTTGATAATTTTTCTCTTATTTCATTTGTCAAAACATCTGGAGGCAAGGGATTACAAATATATATACCTTTACCTAAAAATTTATTTTCTTATGAAGAAACTAGGATTTTCACAAAGTTTGTCTGCGATTTCTTATGTGAACAAAATCCTGATATTTTTACTACGGAACGAATGAAAAAGAATAGAAATAACAAGTTGTACTTGGATTATGTGCAACATCATGAAGGAAAAACAATAATTGCTCCATATTCTACTAGAGGAAACGACGGTGGTTTTGTCGCTACACCCTTAAAGTGGGAGGAGGTTAACAAACAACTAAGTCCGACTTTTTTTTCGATACCAATTGTTTTGGAAAGAATTGAAAAGCACGGAAATCTATTTAACAACTTTTGGCATGTAGAAAACGGAGAAGCATTCAAAAAAGTACTAGAACAGTTAAAAAACATATTAAATATTCATAAGAGCTAAGAGAAACCTCCTATTTTTGCTTTTAAATGTTTTAGCTATTTTCAGATGGGAATATGAATAGTGAGCTCGAATCAATAGCTCAAAACATGAATGAGGAGGAATTGTTATATGGCTAACAACAACCAAAACAAACGTGGACGAAGCATGTCAGTAGAGGAAGCGGGACGTAAGGGCGGAGAAGCAACCTCTAATAATCATGATCGAGAGTTCTACGAGGAGATTGGCCGTAAAGGCGGAGAAGCAAGCAACGGCTCCGGCAACAACGGTAATAATGGAAGTAATGGCAAAATGAGTCGAGAAGAAGCAGGTCGCAAAGGCGGCGAAGCGAGTCGTCGAGGCTCCAACAACTAAATTAGAATATTAAACCTTTGAAACAGATGAACCTTAGAAGAAGTCTTTAAAAATAACTAAAATGATCACACTATAGGAGGATGATTGAAATGGCTAACAACAACCAAAACAAACGTGGACGAAGCATGTCAGTAGAGGAAGCGGGACGTAAGGGCGGAGAAGCTACCTCCAATAATCATGATCGCGGGTTTTATGAAGAGATTGGTCAAAAGGGTGGAGAAGCAACCTCTCAAAACCATGGCCAAGATTTCTACGAGGAGATTGGCCGTAAAGGCGGAGAAGCAAGCAGCGGCTCCGGCAACAATGGTAATAATGGAAGTAATGGCAAAATGAGTCGAGAAGAAGCAGGTCGCAAAGGCGGCGAAGCGAGTCGACGGGGCTCAAACAATTAACTTTCCATTTAAAATTAATAATTTACAACAAAATTAATTATGTTATACCCAAGTCTTAAATGACTTGGGTATTTTTTTAGTTATGCCTATAACAGGAACTTTATATTATGGATAGGAGCTATTTTCCTCCTTGCATTAGTAAAATCATGCATTGGAGTCTTCTTATTATTTCCTTGGAAATGATATCAGGATAACGACACATACTTGAAATATCGATGCAAACTAATTGTAAAAATGCATTTATCATTATATAGTATAAGTCGTTGGTCAACTTGTCCTTGGAAAAATTCAAGTAAGGGGAAAAGATAACTAAATGAACGATTTTCAAATAAACTATGGAATTGAAGAACTGATCAAATCTACTGTAAAAGCGGTAGATATGGAGATAGAAATTAGAAAAGATAATTCTGGAATTAATATGAGCTACAACTTTATAGGAAACTATATTGGAGTAGATATGAATAGGCTACTTATAGCCAAAAGTGAAATGCCGGCATTAATTTCTTTGGAATTATATGTGAAAATATTGACGATTCATGAATTAGGTCATGCTATTGATCGCAATGCATTAATGAGTACTTTAGACCGTACAATTGAAATATATAACATAAAGCAAACTCATACTCTAAAAGAGCTCTATAATGATGTAAATCTATTAGAGATACTTCTGGAAGAACATGAAATGAATCTCTCATTTGAGCAAACTGCTTGGTCGAATGCGGAGAAACTCAATCAAATATACAATATAGTAGAACCTATGTATTTTGAAAAAGTAAAGAAACATAGCTTGTCTACCTATACAGATTCATACCAAGCAGATCAATCCCTGTATAACCTTCTTATAGAAGAAACAAGTGAACAAATTGCATAATTATTGATGGCCATCTGTATAGTAGTTTAGCAGATGGCTTTTATTAGTATAAGAAACTGATTAGTTTCATAATAGTACATAGTTTATTTTAAATCGTCCTATCTTGCGTGCTGGTAGGTCCAAAAGGAAAACAATTATATTTTATTTCTCCCAAATTATACATTACTCAAAAAAGGTCAGGTTTCACACTGGTATTAAAGGGAATATATATAATAAATCCATATAGAAAAGAGGGAGATTTAAATGGACAAACAAGTGAAGAAAGACATGAGACAGCCGAATAGCTTTCAGGAGCAGGATCCAAGTAACTCAAACTCAGATAAACAAAGCGAAGATAAAGATATGAGACAACCAAATAGCTTTCAAGAGCAGGGTCCAAGTAACTCAAACTCAGCTGGACAAAGCGAAGATAAAGATATGAGACAACCGAATAGCTTTCAGGAGCAGGATCCAAGTAACTCAAACACAGATAAATAAAGCGAAGATATGGATATGAGGCAGCCGAATAGCTTTCAAGAGAACAGGATTTAAATCATACAATTCCTGAAAAATCTCTTCCTAAAGATAGCAAATAAAAAAAATCTCGATGAATGATACAATTAGCAGACAAAAAGACAGCAAAACAAATTAGATTTTAAAGGATATTCCATAAAAAAAATTAGGAATATCCTTTTTAATTTAGTTAATTTCATCACTAGCACTTTACCAGTAAAACACGAACTTTTGTCCATGGATGATTGGAGCGGCAGGCGGCGACTCCAGTGGGGTGAGTGAGAAAGATAAGGTATCACAAACGTGCGCGTAGAGGGCGGTGGTGGCTTATCACTCACGCCATGGAAAGCGTCCGCCTAAAGTGCAAATCAATAACATTTTACTCGTTGAAAGCATTTAGATTTCATTATTCTCTTCTCAATTGTTCGTGTTTCTATATAATAATAGGAATTATGAAATTAACGCAATTATGCATAGAAGATTGAATGTAATTACTGATTTTACAAATAATTCATCTTGTAATTAGAACATAAGTAAGAGTTAGTATAAAATAAAACATATACATAGAATACAAAAGGCGGCTGAACATAGTGAAAAAGAAAAAACATAACCTCCAGACAAATGAGAATCTGATCGTGTTTCCGGGAATGGTGGAAACCTTAATAAGTGACGGCCTTGCATTTGCTGAAGAGAATAATTATATGAAAGCAGCAGCTTGCTTCGATGAGGCTAAGAAATATGTAGAGCTGGACGACATAATTTTAAGTGTATATGTACTTACCTTGCTAGAAACTAGAAGAGCAATTGAAGCGAAGGAAATATGCGAAGGTTTGTTAGAAGAGAAATCTCCCGTATTTGAACAAATTGTTGAACTCTATTTGACAATCCTGTTAGATTTGAAGGAGTACGGAGAGTTAAATAGAGTGATAAACAGAATATTAAAGGAATATAATTTTTCAGAGGAACGGAAGATAAATTTTCATCAGCTGAGAGATTTAAGCAATAGACTTTCAAACGAAACGAATATTTTAGAAGAGGAGGATGAAGCTCCTCTTGACCCTATCGAAAAGGACAAACTTGAGTTAAAGTCATTCACACAGTTAAGTTTCACGGAACAAGAACAGATTTTGCAACAAGCTTTTTACAAAAATATTTTACAAGCAATTCCTGAGATTAAAGCTATTACAGAATGTACAGACATATCTCCAACAGTCCAAACCTTAGCTCTATTGCTATTAGGTAGTGCAGGTGTGACGGAAGAAGTTTCTATTAGCAAGTTTGGTTTATCACAAAAGGTTATTCCTTCTTCACCACCTCCACATACTGGTGTTGATCGAATGGAAGAGATAAACCAGCATATCCAAGAATATCTTCAAAAAGACCCTACTAAGCTAATGCTTACGACTGAACTTGTTCATCGTCATGCATATGCTTTATTTCCATTTGATTGGCAAGGCTATAAAGATGAAGAGATTGCTACGGCTTACATTCAGTTTGTACAAATAATGTTTGGGGAAGAAAATCTGAACACTAATCCTTTATTGGATTTTATACAGACAGTAGAAAGTTCGATTGAAAAATAAATTCTTTTTCAAATCCTTTTTTTAGTTATTCAAAATATCTTTTCATAAGAATAGGAAAACTCATTAGTTATTACTGGAATTCAGTAGTAATTAATGAGTTTTTTTTGAAAGAATTTGAAATTACATTTTATTAAGGACAAAAATTACATTGACTTTTATTACCGATTAAAATAACATACAAATTATTGCTAATATTTAATAAAATGCAATAATTTTACATATTTAAATTTAGTTTTATGGCAATTTTCTTCTGGTTTCAAACTATTAACTTAGTATTATATAAAGTTTAACTCAAAGGGAGGTCTTAAATCATAGGTTAAGTTAAAAAAAGAAAAAAGGAAGTATAAAAAAGGAGGAAAAGAATGAATAAGGGGTATATTAAAACCTTTTTTGCTGTGTTGCTTATGTTCACCCTAGTCTTTACAAGTATAGAAACAGGAAGTGCGGTGGGAACAATTTCTCCTAAAGTGGAAATGAGGGCTTCTTGGATATCTACCGTCGCAAATATTGATTTGAAGCCAGGGATGGATGAAGCTGCTTATACATCATGGGCTCGCTCTACAATAAAAGAGTTGGAGCGAAAAAATTTTAATACAATTGTTTTTCAGGTAAAGCCGTCAGCAGATGCTCTATATCCATCTGAGCTGGCGCCTTGGTCTCGTTATATAACTGGGTCTAAACAAGGGACAAACCCTGGCTATGATCCTCTGCAAATAATGCTAGATACAGCACATGAACATGGTATGGAATTACATGCTTGGATTAATCCTTATCGCGTTACAATGGCAAATCAAAAACTAGACGAATTAGCATCAAATAACATTGCTTCTCTTCATCCTGAATGGGTGGTGAAAAATGGAACTCAATATTATTTGGATCCGGGCATTCCAGGTGTTCAAAGCTACTTAATAGACGCTGTAAAAGAACTAGTTACTAAATACGATGTAGACGCTGTTCACATGGATGATTATTTCTATCCAGGCGTAAATTTTGATGATGCAGCAACTTATTTACAATATGGCGGTAATTTTGATGATATTGGCGACTGGAGACGTAATAATGTAAACGAGCTTGTTCAGAATATCAATATTAACATCAAAAATATTAAGCCGTGGGTACAGTTTGGTATTTCTCCATCAGGAATTTGGAGAAATAGCAAGGATGATCCGGAAGGTAGCGATACCAATGGGTCTGCTCACTATGATTCACTTTTTGCTGATAGTAGAGAGTGGATACAATCAGGATATATCGATTATATTACCCCACAGGTATACTGGTCTCGACAGTTAGCTATAGCGAATTATTCTGTACTTTTGGATTGGTGGAGCAGCCAGACAGAGGGCTATCCAATCAACCTTTACATTGGAATGGCAGATTATAAGGTAAATGCTAATTTTGATACTGCATGGAATAATCCATATGAATTGCCAGAGCAGATTTTGGACAACCGAGCAAACGGAAAGACGAAAGGCCAGATGCATTTTACTCTCAGAGATATTCTGGCAAACAAGATTGGATACGCTGATATAGTTGAAAATGAAATTTATCAAACGAAGTCCTTGACCCCTTCTACGGCGTGGAATGGTCCCGCAGAGCCTAAAAAACCTATATTAGTAACTGCCAAAAAACAAGGAAAATCTATACAAGTTACGATAGACAACAAAAAACGTATTGATGCTAGAAAATATGTGATCTATCGCTTTGAAGGTAATAAAGCAGGTGATTATAGTAATCCAAAGAATATAGTTGGTGTTGTATATGACAAAAATGGTTTTGCAACATTCACCGATCAAAAGATAGATACGAATAAGCAATACACTTATGGCGTAACAACTATTTCATACACCGGTGTTGAAAGTAAAAATGCCGAAGAAACAAAGATTAAAAAGTAAGCGATTAAACAAAAACCTAAAGCCTTGAAAAAGGACTTTAGGTTTTTGTTGTTTAACGAGCTAAAAGTCATTCTAATTTAGTGAAAGTGGATTAACAATAAAATATAGGAGTTAGTACTTGAAACAGACTCCTATGGTAATTGGAGTGGGTGGAGGCTTATTGGTCCTTTCTCGCACTAGCGTTCACCTAAAGAGTAATCAATCTTGTTTTATTTGAAATATTAAAACGAAAAAAATATATAAATTCAAAAATTATGTTTCATTTTAAAAATAAATATGTTATGTTATTAAATATTCAGATTTTATCGATAAAATGATATTTCATTAGATTATGAACAATTAAATTTCTTTATTATGAAAAAGAAGGTGTTTATTTGGGGAAAAGTGATATATCTACTCAGGTCGGGCAATTAATGATCGTCGGATTTAAAGGTAAGACAGTACCAGAAAGTATTATTCAACTTATACATGAGAATCGTATTGGTGGAATTATATTGTTTAGTCACAATATTGGTTCACCTAATGAACTTTTAGATTTAACCTCTACTCTTCAACTAGAGGCAAAAAAAGCAGGATACCTATATCCTCTTCTTATATGCTTGGATCAAGAGAATGGGGTAGTTCGTCGGTTGGGAAATGGTACTACAGCATTTCCGGGGGCCATGGCTATTGGGGCTACAAGAAATATTGAAAACGCTTTCAACGTTAGCTTTGCAACAGGACAAGAACTGAAGGAATTAGGGGTAAATTGGAATTTAGCGCCTGTATTAGACGTTAATAATAATCCAGATAATCCTGTTATTGGAGTTCGCTCTTTTGGTGAGGATCCTCGCTTAGTTGCTGAATTTGGGAAAAAATCGATGAAAGGATTGCAAAGAGCGGGAATAATAACGACTCTTAAGCATTTCCCTGGACATGGAGATTCGAATGTTGATTCTCATCTAGCGCTACCTGTTATCAGTCATAACAGAAAAAGGTTAAATGAAGTAGAACTAGTACCATTTATAGAATGTATTAACGAAGGAGCAGATACTATTATGTCTGCCCATGTCTATTTTCCGGCAATAGAAGATAGAGAGAATGTTCCTGCTACCTTATCCAAAAAAGTTATTAATGGTTTGCTGAGAGAGGAACTAGGATTTGATGGGGTGGTAACAACAGATTGTATGGAAATGAAGGCTATTTCAGAAACTATCGGGACTGAAAAAGGTGCCGTGGAGGCTCTTAACGCAGGTGTAGACTTGGTAATGGTCTCTCATACACTTGATGTCCAGATAAGTACGATAAAAGAAATAAAAAGAGCGTTAGCTGAAGGTGTGTTGAAAGAAGAAACTATTAAAGCTTCCCTTGACCGACTCAATAAGCTTAAGGAAAAGTATTTGTCATGGGAAACTACTCCCTTCCATGCTACATTTGCGACTTTAGGGAGCGAAAAACATAGACAGCTAGCCGAGAAAGTATTTCAAGAGAGCGTTACGATTGTAAAAAATGAAAGCTTATTACCTTTGAAAACGAATCAAAAGATATTAGTTATTAATCCTGTAAATCATTATATATACGGGGTAGAGGATACGAAAGAAATAAAAGCAACACTTAGTGATGCGATGAAGGAAATTAGTGATCATGTAGAGGGTTATGATATTTCTGAGACATTTAATATAACAGAAATGAAATTGCTCATTGAAAGGGCAAAGAAATTTGAAGTGATAGTTATTGGCACATTATCAGTTTCATCTAAGAGTTACGAAATAGATTTATATGAAAAGCTTTTAAAATTAGGCATACCAGTGGTAGGGGTAGCAATGAGAAATCCTTATGATCTTAGGTACTTTCCAAAAGTAGCAGCATACTTAGCAACCTATGAATTTACTTATCTCGCTTTGAGAACCGCTGCTAAAGCAATATTTGGAAAATCCTTGGTTAGTGGAGACCTTCCAGTTACCTTAACGGTAAATGGGACTCTTTAAGGGGGTGAGGGATACATAGTGTAAGGAGGGAAGAGTGTTTACAAAATAGTTGGTCATGTAGTAACAAAACTATTTCAAAAAAACTAGGGGGTATCACAAATGAGAGGTAAGAAAATAGTATCGTTAGCTCTAATCGCAGCTTTAGCCTTAGCAGCTTGTTCGGATGATGAAGCGAAAGGTAAAGTTGAACCAGACAGTAAAAACTTTAACAAAACAGGAATGCCAATAGTCAACGAAACTATTAAACTGGATATTTTTGCTGGTAAGTCAGCGACTACAGCTGATGATTGGAATGACGTTTTAATATTGAATGAATATGAAAAAATGACAAATATGGACATAACATGGCAACAAGTCCCTGCTGATGGGTTAGAAGAAAAGCGTAATCTCGCCTTAGCAAGTGGAACATTGCCAGATGTTTTTTATGCAGCGACGATACCCGTAGGGGATTTACAAAAATACGGTCAGCAAGGAACGTTTATCCCATTAAATGATTTAATCGAGGAGTATGCACCAAACCTAAACAAGGTATTGGAAGCCAATCCTGAAATTAAAAAAGGACTTACTTTCCCAGACGGTAAAATCTATTCCTTCCCTACTATTTATTCTCCTGAGTTTACATCTCTATTAATAGGAGCTAAACCATGGATAAAAAAAGATTGGCTTGATCAATTAGGGATGAAAAATCCTGAAACGACAGATGAACTATATGCTTATTTGAAAGCTGTAAAAGAAACAGATTTAAATGGAAATGGTAAAAACGATGAGATTCCTTTAAGTAGTGTCTCTATGACCCGTATCCTACATTGGATTTCAGGGGCGTTCGGAATACAAAACAAAGGACAACTTCATACATTGGTAGATACAGACTCAGCTGGTGAACTACGTTTCTTCTCTACTGCTCCAGAATATAAAGAAATGTTAGAGTATATGCATAAATTGTACTCAGAAGGTTTGATTGATCAAGGCATCTATTCCATTGACGTACCTAAATATTTGGCTGGTGCAGCAGAGGAATTATACGGAGCTACTCAATTCTATAATCCTGTAGAATTGTTTGGTGAGGAAATTGGTAAGGACTACGTGGTAGGTAACGCATTGGTTGGACCAGATGGAGAAAAGCTATATACAGGAGTTACGTCGCCACTAAGAGACTTAGGGAACTTTGCTATTACGAGTGAGAACAAGTATCCTGCTGAAACGGTTAGATGGTTAGATCATTTCTATAGCGATGAAGGAGCATTGATGTTCTTTATGGGTATCGAAGGAGAGACCTATGAAGAGACTGCAGATGGACCGAAGCTATTAGAAAAAATTACAAACAGTAAAGATGGCTTAACGATGACACAGGAGCTTGCAAAATATTTAATCAATCCAGGTGGAAATCACCCTGTAATGATTACAGATGACTATTTCACTGGTTCTGAAAATGCACCAGGAGATATCGAGGCTACTAAAGAGCTTGAGCCATATCTAATTGATGAAGTTTGGCCTAATTTTACTTACACAGCTGAAGAAAACGATCAAGTAAATGTCCTGAAAGCTGATATCAATAAATATGTACAGGAAATGCAGGCAAAATTCATTACTGGTGAAACTTCTCTAGATGAGTGGGATTCTTATGTGAAAACTATTGAAAAAATGGGACTAAAGGAATTCATGGAGATTCAACAAAAAGCATATGAAAGATACAAAAAGTAATAAGAATATGCAGCCTTCTAAAGTTGTCGAGGAATGTTTTTCCTCGGCAATTCTAGAACAACGGAGTGGAGAAGGGGGTAAATAAATGCAATTAAATGAAACAAAATTACAGGAGCATGTGGTGATTCCAAAAGTTAGCCGTTTTGCTAAATTCAAAAGAAATTTTATGAAAAGCTGGCAACTCTATGTTTTCTTACTTCCTGCCCTTTTATATTTTTTAATCTTTCATTATGTTCCGATGTATGGATTGCAAATAGCCTTTAAAAATTTTATGGCCAATCAAGGGATTTGGGGAAGTCCATGGGTTGGATTTGATCACTTTACAAGATTCTTTAATTCGTACTATTTTTGGAGATTAATCAAAAATACTATATTACTTAGCTTATATCAATTGCTACTTTTTCCTTTGCCAATTATTTTAGCTCTTTCGTTAAATGAACTAAAAAATGGAGCGTTTAAAAAATGGGCTCAAACACTTACATATGCTCCTCACTTTATATCTGTAGTGGTAGTAGTAGGAATGATCGTTATATTCTTAGACCCAGTAAATGGTTTAGTGAATCAAATAATAACACTATTTGGTGGAGACCAAATTCGTTTTTTAGATGATGCAGGTTGGTTTCGACATATATTTGTTTGGTCAGGAGTATGGCAAACTTTAGGTTGGAGCTCGATAATCTATTTAGCAGCCTTGGCGGGGATTAACCCTGAGCTACATGAGGCAGCGGAAGTCGACGGAGCATCTAAATTTCAACGCATATTACATATCAACTTACCAGGCATTTTCCCAACAATCATTGTATTGCTTATTTTAAATATTGGTAGCTTTATGTCAGTAGGATTTGAAAAAGTCTTACTATTGCAGAATAGCTTAAACTCTGCAACATCAGATGTCATACAGACCTATGTATATCAAGCAGGGTTATTAGAAGGTCAATATAGCTTTGCTGCAGCTATTGGTTTATTTGACTCCTTAATCAATATCGCTTTACTAATTACCTTCAATTATGTTGCAAGAAAAACTAGTAATAATAGCTTATGGTAAGGAGGGGTTCCTATGAATAAATTTAGTTTGTCAGACAAGGGTTTTGATGTGCTAAACAAAATTTTCTTAGCAGTTATTGTAATCCTAATTGTGTATCCACTTGTTTTTGTAATTAGTGCTTCTATAAGCGACCCCTTAGCGGTTAGCTCAGGGAAAATGTGGCTATGGCCGGTAGATATCACGTTCGAAGGATATCGGAAAATATTACAAAATGATTCTATTTGGCTAGGATATAGAAATACAATTTTATACACAGCAGTAGGGACTCTCCTACATTTGTTTGTACTATTACCATGTGCATACGCGCTTTCTCGAAAAGAATTAATGGGAAGCAAATATATTTTATGGTTAGTGCTATTCACTATGATGTTCAGCGGTGGCTTAATCCCGACCTATTTAGTGATTAAAACATTAGGAATGCTAGACACAATGTGGGCATTAGTAATCCCGGGAGTAGTTGGTGCTTGGTCTATTCTAGTTGCTAGAACATTCTTTCAGAGCAGTATACCTGACCAATTAGTAGAGGCTGCAAAAATAGACGGTGCCTCAGATTTTTATATGTTTATCAAGATAGTATTACCACTTTCTATGCCGATTATTGCGGTTATGGCATTATTCCATGCAGTTGGTTTATGGAACCAATATTTTAATGCATTAATATACTTGTCAGACCGTGACAAATACCCACTTCAGCTCATACTGCGGGAAATTTTAGTAGTGAATCAGGCCCAATTAGGGGAAGGTTCAGGAGAGCAAACTGAGTCTCTCATCCAGCAAGTGAGAACAGGCGGATTAATAAAATACGCCGTTATTATTATTTCCTCGTTACCACTTTTAATCGTGTATCCGTTTTTACAAAGATTCTTTGTTCAAGGTGTATTAATCGGTTCTATTAAAGAATAATAGATTGTCTTAACTTAAGTAACTTCAAACCATCCATGAAGGGAGAGAGACTACTATGAATGGTTTTGTAAATGGATACTATCAGTTTTCCTTGTGGGCGATGAGATTAGCTTACGTTAACATATTATGGTTTGTCTTCACATTAGTAGGTTTGTTCTTTTTTGGGCTGATGCCTGCTACAGCTGGCATGTTTGCAGTTGTGAGAAAATGGGTTTCGGGAGATACAGATATTAAAATATTTCAAACCTTCTGGAAATCGTATAGCAAGGAATTTTTTAAAGCAAATTTGCTTGGCTACCTCCTTGCTGGAGTAGGCTATCTCTTATATATTGAGCTCCAAATATTAAGAGCACAGGAAAATATGGTTTATTTTGTTGCAAGCTATGGGGTTATTGCGCTCTATATAGTGTTGTTGATAGTGTTGTTATATTCTTTTCCAATTTTTGTTCATTTTAATGTTAATGCTTTACAAAATATTAAATGGGCATTCGTAATAGGCGTTATTCATCCAGTACTTACAATTGCAATGATTGCTATATTGGGCTTTGTTCACTATGTAGCTTTCATGACCATCCCTGCACTACTTTTTTTCTTTGGAGGAAGTGTTACTGCCTATATCCTCACGTGGGGTGCATCTAAAACCTTTACAAAATATGAGCCCTCAAATGTCTAAATAGTGGAGGAAACAAATGAAGCTAGGATTAGAAGTCTTTTTAGACAGAGAATATAAACGCTTTACTGGAAAAAGTATTGGTCTTGTTACGAATATGACGGGAGTGAATCAAAAGCTTACTCCTACGATTGATTTGTTTTATGAACATCCGGGCATTTCTCTCAAAGCCTTATATGGTCCAGAGCACGGTATACGTGGGGATGCCAAGGAGGGGGAAGAGGTACAGTCTTCGTTCGATCCATATACTAATCTTCCTGTATACAGTCTGTACGGTAAAACCAGAAAGCCGACGAAGGAAATGCTGGAATCTATCGATGTAATAGTTTTTGACTTGCAGGATATTGGTTCGAGGTACTATACATACATTTATACAATGGCCTATGTGATGGAAGCCTGTGCAGAGCAAGGAAAACAATTTGTCGTTTTGGATCGACCAAATCCTATTTCTGGGGAGCGTTTGGAAGGAAATTTAGTAGAAGAAGATGTCCGTTCCTTTGTTGGACTATTACCGATTCCGAACAGACATGGCATGACAGTTGGAGAACTTGCACAGCTGTTTAAATACAAATTTGGCTATGATTGTGAATTAACTGTTGTACCAATGGAGGGCTGGAAGAGATCGATGTACTTCGATGATACACCTTTGTTCTGGGTCCCTCCATCTCCAAATACAACTAACATTGATATGAATATTTTATACGCTGGAACTTGTTTAATAGAAGGTACCAATTTATCTGAAGGCCGTGGAACTACGAGACCATTTGAATGGATTGGCGCTCCTTATGTTGACGGTAATAGTCTTTCAAAAGCTTTTAATGATAGAGGGGTAGAAGGAGTTATAGCAAGGCCAGTTTCTTTTAAGCCGACGTATCAAAAGTATAAGGATGTAATCTGTAGTGGCATACAGTTACATGTAGTAAATCGTAATACATTGAATTCCTGGAAAACTGGGCTATTGCTTTTAGAAACAATAGCGGAAATGTACCCAACTGACTTCTCATTCATAAAAAATGAGCAAAAGAAGTACTTTTTCGATTTATTGGCTGGAACTAAAGGTCTGAGGGACAGAGTGTGGGGAGGAACCACCGAGGTATATATAGAGAACTGTCTAGCTCTTATCGAAGGATTTCAGAAGGAAAAGAAAATATACGACTTATATAACTAGGATGATTAAAATGAAGGATTTGGCTAATTTAACTAAGCTGTCAACAGAACAGAGAAATGATAGGTCGACTAATATTGATAATATGTCTACCAAAGGCATTTTAACCTTGATTAATGATGAGGATTTAAATGTCGCTAAATGTGTTCAGGAAGTCTTGGAGGAAATTGAAAAGGCAGTAGATGTTGTATATGAATCCATGAAGTCTGGTGGAAGATTATTTTATGTTGGTGCAGGAACCAGTGGAAGGCTAGGAATATTAGATGCTGTGGAATGTCCTCCTACCTTTGGAACATCACCAAATTTAGTACAAGCTATTATGGCTGGCGGATTGAACGCTTTTGAAAAAGCTGTAGAGGGCGCTGAGGATAGCCCGGTAATGGGTAAAGAAGATTTAATAGAAAGAAACTTAGCTAGTTGTGATGTAGTAGTGGGAATAGCAGCGAGTGGCAGAACACCATATGTGATAGGAGCATTAGAGTATGCTAGTCAGATTGGAGCACAAACCATCAGTCTAACTGCAAACAAAAATTCCATTATAAGTGAATATGCAGCTATAAAAATTGAAGTAGAAACAGGACCAGAGGTAATTACTGGCTCTACTAGAATGAAGGCAGCAACTGCTCATAAGTTAATCCTAAATATGATCTCCTCTACCGTAATGATCAAGCTAGGAAAGGTTTATGAAAATTTAATGGTGGACGTTTCAGTTAGTAATGAAAAGCTAGAAGAGCGAGCGAAGGGAATCATCCAAACTATTACTCAACAGTCTTATGAAGAGACAGAGAAATATTTAGGACTAACAAATAAGGAAGTAAAACCTGCGATAGTAATGATGAAAGCGAATGTAGATTATAAAGCGGCTAAGGATTATATTGAACAAGCAAATGGATTTGTTCGAAAGGCAATTGAATTGGCCGGAACGAAATCATAAGAGGAGGGAGCATGATGAAGGAACTAAAGAAGCTAATCTTGGATGATTTTGACTGTGCCAAACTTAGTGACTATGACACTAACCGTTCTTTTGTCTCCTCCTATGATTTATCTCTAAGTAAGGATTACGTAAAACATGGTAATCATAGTTTGCAAATTAACTTTAACTTCGGAGGCTGGGTTACAGGGAATGGAGCCATGTATATTAAGTTTAAGAAGGAATTACTGACAGAGCAGAGACCTAAAAAGATAGCTATGTGGGTACATAGTGATGGGAAAACACCATGGCTCCGAGCAACTATTATAGATGGGGACAATGAGCGAAAAGTAGTAAACCTAACAGACGGTAACATTAGCTGGAGAGGTTGGAAGTACTTAGACGCAGAGATAGAGCAAAACTGGAAGCTTCCATTAAGGTTGGAGCAAATATATGCGGTAGAAACAAATATGATTTACCAAAAAGACTCCAGTATTAATGGAAAGTTCTATTTAGATCAAATTCTTTTTGTGTATGTGGATGATCAGGATCTTTCTGGACCCGTATTTAGTGACATATTACCTGAAAAAGAAAAGGTCTATTCAAATTCGTTTGTTTTTTCTGCCGTAGTGAGTGATTTTATGTCAGGAGTAGACCTGAATTCTATTATAATGAAGGTAAACAATGAATTAGTTATTCATTCCATTCAAAAGAACAAGATTTCTTATCTTTTACAAGATCTTCCTGAAGGGAACTATACTATAAGTGTTCATGCAAAGGATCTGGCAGGTAATTGGTCAGTACCACATCTAGAGAAAACTTATAGAGTAGATTTAAGTCAAGATCTTGAAAAACCTATATTATCAAATGTAACGCCAACCAATTCAGCCGTGGTGTACACAGCCACACCCCGGATAAATTTTCGACTGTTAGATGATCAAAGTGGGATTGAAGGAAAAGAAATTATCATCACTATTAACAATAGACAGCAACAAGTTATATATGATGAAGAAACTGGCTGGGGTTACGCAATTGCTAACGTTAGATTAGAAGATGGGAACCATCATTTCTCAATTTATGCAAGGGATCGAGCTGGGAATGAAATGGACCTCTTTCAGCAAGAGTTTTTTATCCAAACTCTCAATTCACCAAAGGTTGAAGACTGCTATTCAATAGCAATTATTCCCGATACACATTCACTTGAATACGGGAAGGCTGCGCTAGGACATTCTATGGAAGTCTCCTCGGACTTTGTGATACATATGGGTGACTTTGTAGATCAAGGAACAGAAGAGGAATACATACTTTTTAAAGAGTTTCTGCTGGCTAACGCAAAGAAGCCGATATTGACTCTAGCAGGCAATCATGAGGCGTTTCAAGGCAATTTAAAACTATATCGGAACTTCATGGGTTCCCCAGCCTATCATTTCAATTATGGGAATGTACTATTTATTATATTAAACAGTGCGATAGAGCAAAGTATTACACAATCTGATTCGTCCCAGTTTACTTATTTAAAGGAAGTTTTAGCATCTAACAATGAAAAGCGAATTGTCATTCTTACACATGTTCCAACTAAGGATCGATTTGGAACTGCCCATGAAATGGATAGGAAAGATACAAAGAAATTAGAAGAAATTCTAATTGAATATAAGAGACAAGTGCCCTCAAGTGACATTGTAGTTTTGTTTGGACATTTACATACGCTTGATCAGTGGGAGTATGGAGGAGTTCGTTTTATTATTACAGGTAATTCTGCGCCAAAAGGATATGTAAGTAAAAACCAAGGAAATACAATCGGTTATGGGTTGCTTCATATTAGAGCGGAAGGTTTATGTTATGAATACAAACCATATTCTTGAAGTCCTTCATCAGTAAGAAAGATGCTGTAGTGCCTTAGCTAAAAAGCCATATTTTATAAAGAAATGAGTTGATTATTATGTCATCTGCCAACGGTGGACTAGTTATGCTAAACGAAATGGTGAACACATTGCCGCCCTCTGAAAGAAAAATTGCAAAGTACATATTAAATCATCCTCAAGAGGCAATTTCTTTAACGGCAATCGAATTAGGTAAAAGAAGCTCTACAAGTGGAGCCGCAGTCATTAGGCTATGTAAATCATTAGACTTAAAAGGTTTACAAGACCTAAAGCTACGTATTGCAGGAGATTTGCAAAAGACGACAGAGCACGGGTTTAGAGATATTGAGCCCAATGAACCTATTTTATCCATTATTGACAAGATGACAAATAATAGTATCAAAACGATACGTGAAACTGCAGAAATGTTAAATACAGAAGAACTAGAAAAGGCTATTCAACTTCTTAAAGTTGCAAATACAGTGCATTTTGTTGGAGTAGGAGCCTCTAATATAATTGCGCAAGATGCCCAACAAAAGTTTTTGCGGATTAACAAGAATGCTTATGCCTTTCCAGATATTCATTTGGCGATGACCTTAGTAGCAACAGCGGAGGAAGGAGACGTTGTAGTAGCTGTTTCATTTTCTGGAGAAACAGCAGAAGTAGCTAAAGTATTGGAGCTAGCTAAACAAAAAGGCATTTCTATTATTAGTATAACCAAATATGGAAACTCAGTTATTTCTAAGATAGCGGATATAAAGCTTTATACGTCAGCAACAAGAGAGTCAACATTTCGTAGTGGCGCTACTTCCTCTCGAATTGGACAGCTTCAGGTGGTGGATATTCTATTTATGGGAGTTGCATCTCTACAATACGAGGAAACTGTTAAGTATCTTGATGCCACACGAGATGCGGTCAATTTTCTGTCGAAGGATTCCAAAAAATAATTTATTACATAGCTAACTCTCCTAGGAGTTGGCTTGTTTATTGTCAAAAAGGGGTGGAGACAAAATGTATGTAATAGGAATTGATGGTGGAGGAACGAAAACAACCGGAATTATTGCTACATATAAGGGGGAAGTAGTAGCAAAAGCAACAGTTGGTGGAACCAATATAAATAGCACAGGAAAGAAAGCTGTCCAAGCAGAATTAGTAAAGCTTGTAACTAATTTAAAAGAATCTGCACCAGATGATTTCAAACAGGTAAAACGAGTATTTGCTGGCATGGCAGGAGCAGGCAATACCTCCAATCAAGAAGCCTTGAAAATAATGCTCCTTTCCCTCTTTCCATCAGGAGTAAATATTACTATAGATCATGATGCTATTACAGCACTGTACTCCGGAACTATAGGTAGACCTGGAATAGTACAAATTGCAGGGACAGGAGCAATTACATATGGTGTTAACCAAATATTCGAAAGAGCGCGTGTAGGAGGCTGGGGCCACCTATTTGGGGATCAGGGAAGCGGCTATGCAATTGGTAGAGATGCTTTAGAGGAAGCATTTAAAGCAAGAGATGGTATTACTAAACCAACGCTCTTGTGCGAACTCCTTACGAAGCATTTTGGCAAAGATGAATTACCAGATATTATTCCAAATATTTATCAGTCTGAAAACCCTAAAAAGCTAATATCTTCGTTAACCATGTTAGTTATGGAGGCAGTACAGCAAGATGACATAACAGCCAAAAAGATTATACAAAAAAATGGAGCAGAGCTTGGTATAGCAATTTCTACAGTTGTAAGTCAATTATTCACTCAAGGAGACAAGGCCATTTCAGTTGTTTTAGTAGGAGGCTTGTTTAGTAGATATGACATTTTGAAGGAATCCATTGGGCAAACCATTAAAGAAAAAGGTGTCAGGGTGGAAATGATTTTCCCTAAAATATTGCCGGCTGGTGGAGCTGTGGTCGCTGCTCTCTTAGAAGAAAAAGTGGACATCGATGAGTTTTTTTTAGAAACATTTAATAGAACAAACTAAGTAGAAGAGGTGAAATAATGAAACTTATAGCGTGGCATGTGGAAAGGCTAGATGAACTGGTGAATTTATGGAATATAGAGCTAGGTAGTGAGTTTCCTATGCGTAAGGAGCTATTTGAACAAAATAGTTTTCATGATGAAAATGTCTGTCATGAGGCTTCGCGAATTGCTGTCGATGAGCAGGATAGAGTAATCGGATTTATTGTAGGCAAAAGGTGGCAGGAAGAATTGTCAGTCCCGATGAAAGACAAAACGGGATGGATACAAGTAATTCTTGTTCATCATGAATACCGTAACCAGGGGGTCGGATCTGCTCTATTGAGACATGCAGAGGAAGCTCTACACACAGCTGGTATGCATGAGATATTGTTAGGTAAAGATCCGTGGCATTATTTCCCTGGTGTACCTTCTCAAAGTAAGGAGACTTGGTTTGAAAAGAGGGGATATCAAGCATTCGGAAAGGAGTACGACATGCTTTGTAGGTATGAGGATGAGGACACAAAAGTATTGCCTTCCTTCGACAACGTAGAATTCTCTCTATTAAATCTTGAGGATAGAGAGCATTTCCTTGCATTTCTTCATCGTTGTTTCCCAGGTAGATGGGAGTACGAGGCTCTTCATTATTTCCAAAGAGGAGGTACTGGTCGAGAGTTTATCGTTCTCAAAAAAGAAAACAAAATTATTGGTTTTTCAAGAATAAATGATGCTTCTTCACCTATGATTGCACAAAACGTTTATTGGGCTCCTCTATTTAACCGAGAATTAGGAGGAATCGGTCCATTAGGAGTTGATTCTAGGGAACGAGGCAGTGGATATGGCATTGCGATTGTTGAGGCTGCTATAGCTTTTCTACGAAGCAGAAATATTAAAAATATTGTCATAGATTGGACTGGGCTTGTCGATTTTTATCGTAAATTAGATTATGAGGTATGGAAAGGATATACCTCATATCGAAAGCTGCTTTAATATGTTTTGATGGGCACATAAATCTCATATGGGGAGAGAGGCAATTGGAAGGACAAACAAGCTATGTAGTAGGTCTTATGTCGGGAACATCCTTGGATGGAGTAGATGCAGCACTCGTTAAAATATCGGATGCTCAGGACTATTTACAAATAGATCTAGTGAATTATTTGTCTGTCCCATACTCTAGAGAGCTAAAAGAACAGCTTGGAGAGCTTTGTATACCTGAACTGGCTAGGATAGAGAACATTA
Organism: Psychrobacillus faecigallinarum; assembly: GCF_014836595.1. GTDB lineage: Bacteria > Bacillota > Bacilli > Bacillales_A > Planococcaceae > Psychrobacillus > Psychrobacillus faecigallinarum. The sequence goes on from NZ_JACSQO010000002.1 coordinate 309,671, forward strand.
GTGCAATGAATATGTATTTAGCAGAAGTTTTTTCTGAAGTTACCTTAACTGTTATTCAACAGGCAGGATTAACGCCCAGTGATATATTACTTGTAAGTTCACATGGCCAAACGATCTTCCATCAACCTGATCCTATTAAAATTGAAGGAACGGATATAATATCTACCTTACAAATAGGTGATATAGCAGTCTTGGCCGAGCGTACGGGAATAACTGCAGTTGGGGATTTTAGAACACGTGATATGGCTGTAGGAGGAAGTGGTGCTCCATTGGTACCATACGCAGACCACATGCTTTATGCAAAAGAAAATTATGGAAGAGTCCTCGTTAATATTGGAGGCATATCTAATATAACCGTCTTATCTAAGGGTGCTATAGCAGCAAATGTTATCGCGTATGATACTGGTCCTGGAAATATGATTATTGATGCTTTCGTGTCATGGGCAACTGCAGGTAGGGAATCCTTTGACCGAGATGGAGATATTGCACGTAGGGGTATGGTGGATGAAAGGTGGCTAGATAAGCTACTTGATCACCCTTATTTCGAACAGAATTACCCTAAAAGTACGGGTAGAGAGATGTTCGGAGTGGGTTTTGCTAGGAAACTTTGGCAGGAAGCGGAGAGTTTATATATTAATCAAGTAGATAGAATAGCTACTGTCACCGCGTTAACTGCAAAAACTATAGCTAAAGAAATCTTAACTCATGGAAAAACTGCATATGTAAAAGAAGTTTTAATCAGCGGTGGAGGAAGAAATAATCAAACACTATTTAATAGTATTCAAGAATATCTTCCAAAGGATATCTCTGTAGTTGGAATTGAAGAGTATGGAATGGTTGCCGATGCTAAAGAAGCTGTCATTTTTGCTCTGTTGGGTTACCAATGCTTTAAGAAAAGAACGAACAATCTTCCATCTGCAACTGGTGCTTCAAAAGAAGTTGTGATGGGAAAAATTGCATGGTGAAAAAAGAAAAGAAGCTTTTTTCACGAAATTAGCGAATGATTTTTTCTTTGTTTATAGTTGACATACCTATCCGATTTAAAGGATTATAAAGTATGAAGGAAATAAGATAACCTTTCTTTTTTCGAAAGGTAATCGGACGAACATACTTGTATATCAATAATGTTGAAAGTCTAGTCAATTATGCTATAATATACAGGTTGTCAATATAATTAGTGAAAAACTGTCCTGTTAAGTTTCAAACTTTTAATATACAGGCTACTAAATTATTGTAATTTATTTATTGGAGGTAGAATAAATGTCAGTTAAATGGGAAAAACAAGAAGGAAATAATGGTCTTTTAACAGTTGAAGTTGCTGCTGATGTAGTAAACAACGGTTTAGATCAAGCTTTCAAAAAAGTGGTAAAGCAAATTAATGCACCTGGTTTCCGTAAAGGGAAAATGCCACGTCAAATTTTCGAAAAAATGTACGGAGTTGAATCTTTATTCCAAGATGCATTAGATTTCATTCTTCCACATGCATATGCTTCAGCAGTTGAAGAAGCTGGTATTGACCCAGTTGATCGTCCAGAAATCGACATCGTATCAATGGAAAAAGGTCAACCTTTAGTATTCACTGCTAATGTAGTAGTAAAACCAGAGGTAACACTTGGTGAATACAAAGGACTTGAAGTAACTAAAGTAGATGAAACAGTTACAGACGAAGAAATTGAAGAGCAATTAAAAGCTCAACAAGCTCGTTTAGCTGAATTAGTAGTAAAAGAAGATGCAATCGTTGAAGGCGATACTGCTGTAATCGACTTTGAAGGATTTGTAGACGGAGAAGCGTTTGAAGGTGGAGCTGGTCAAGACTACCCATTAGAAATCGGTTCTAACTCTTTCATCCCTGGCTTTGAAGGTCAACTTGTAGGAGTTAAATCTGGCGATTCAAAAGATGTAGAAGTTACATTCCCAGAAGAGTACCATGCAGCTGAATTAGCAGGGAAAGCAGCAACTTTCAAAGTTACAGTTAAAGAAGTAAAAGGAAAAGAACTTCCTGAGCTTAATGACGACCTAGCTAAAGAAATTGATGCTGAAGTAGAAGGCATTGATGCTTTACGTGCTAAACTTAAAGAAACTACTGCTGAAGAGAAAAAACAAATGTCAGCACAAAACCTACGTGATGATTTAGTAGAAGCTGCTGCAGCAAACGCTACTATCGATATCCCAGAAGCAATGATTGAAACAGAAACTGATCGTATGCTACAAGAATTTGGTCAACGTTTAGAGCAACAAGGCATGAATTTAGATCTTTACTTCCAGTTCTCTGGTCAAGACGAGGCTGCTTTACGCGGACAAATGGCAGAAGATGCTAAAAATCGTGTGAAAGTATCATTAACTCTTGAAGCAATTGCTGAGAAAGAGAATCTTCAAGCGTCTGAAGAAGATATCAACGCTGAATTAGAAAAAATGAGTGCACAATTCAATATGTCAGCTGACGATATTAAACGTGCACTTGGTGGTACAGAAGTTCTTGCAAATGACCTTCGCTTCCAAAAAACTGTGGAATTCTTAGTAGAAAACGCTAAAATTTCATAATTACACATAACGCGTTATAATATATAACAAGGTACAGCATCTGTCTGTGCCTTGTTTTATACATACATATTTTTAAAGGTATGGCGCTGTTACCGTTGTTTGTTTGTTACCCAATGTTATGTGGTATAGTAGTTTAAATTGCATATTGTTCTGCAAGAAATTCAGAGGCTCTTTTTGTAATGGTGCTTTTGTATATACCTAAGTGTTGCAATAAGACGTAACAGCGTCTGATGTAAAAAAAACTTGACCAAACTTATTATTTGATTCCGAACAAAGAATCTTGTAAGATAATGGCTTGAATAGGGGTGAATATTTTGTTCAAATTCAATGATGAAAAAGGGAACTTAAAATGTTCTTTTTGTGGCAAGCCACAGGAACAAGTTCGTAAACTTGTTGCGGGGCCTGGTGTCTACATTTGTGATGAGTGTATTGATTTATGTTCTGAAATAGTAGAAGAAGAACTTGGCACAGAGGAAGAAGTAGAGTTCAAAGAAGTTCCAAAACCAAAAGAAATTTTAGCTATTTTAGATGAATATGTAATTGGCCAAGAGCGAGCAAAAAAATCACTTGCAGTAGCTGTTTATAACCATTACAAACGTATTAACTCTAATAGCGTAATTGATGAAGTAGAATTATCTAAATCAAATATAGTTTTAATCGGACCAACTGGTAGCGGTAAAACATTACTTGCTCAAACTTTAGCTAGAATTCTCAACGTTCCATTTGCTATTGCAGATGCTACTTCTTTAACAGAAGCTGGATACGTAGGGGAAGATGTAGAGAATATCCTTTTAAAGCTTATTCAATCAGCAGACTATGATATTGAAAGAGCAGAAAAAGGCATTATTTATATAGATGAAATAGATAAAGTTGCACGTAAATCTGAAAACCCTTCTATCACTAGAGACGTTTCAGGTGAAGGGGTACAACAAGCCCTTCTTAAAATACTTGAGGGTACTGTAGCTAGTGTTCCACCACAAGGTGGACGTAAGCATCCTCATCAAGAATTTATTCAAATTGATACAACGAACATCTTGTTTATCGTTGGAGGAGCATTCGATGGAATCGAACAGATTATTAAACGCCGTTTAGGTGAAAAAGTAATTGGTTTCGGTGCAGATCCTAACAAAGTTCAAGAAGATGCAAAATCTGTGTTATCTCAGTTAATTCCAGAGGACTTATTGAAATTTGGTCTAATCCCTGAATTCATCGGTCGTTTACCTGTATTAGCAAGTCTAGAGCAGTTGGATGATAAAGCGTTAGTGCAAATCCTTACAGAGCCTAAGAACGCACTAGTTAAGCAATATCAAAAAATGATTGAGTTGGATAATGTGAAGTTAACATTTGAAGATGAAGCTTTAGTGGAAATTGCGAAGGAAGCTATTGAGCGTAAAACTGGTGCTCGTGGATTACGTTCTATCATTGAAAATACAATGCTAGATGTAATGTATGAATTACCATCACGAGAAGATATCGTAGAATGTGTGATTACTAAAGAAACAATTACAGAGCACGCACGTCCTAAACTTTTATTAGAAGATGGTTCTGAACTAAAAGATTTAGATAACGAAAAAACATCGGCTTAATAGCCATTGAAAAAGCTGGCTTCCAAACTACGTGCATAGGCGCGAGCAAGGATGTCAGCTATTTCTCTTTATAAGATGAAAACTACCTCTTTTTATCATGAGGTTTACTGTATTATTAGGATACATAAAGGATACAATATGATGGAGGTGAATTCCAAAGTGGCAGAAAAAACATATTACCCAGTTTTACCCCTTCGTGGTTTATTTATATTTCCTACTATGGTTTTACATATAGATATAGGGCGCGAGCGTTCAATTGATGCTTTAAATACAGCAATGAAACGCGAAGAAAAACTCTTTATTTCCGCACAAAGGGATTTGGGTGTAGAACATCCTAGCCAAGAGGATATATATCCTGTAGGGATTCTTGCGCATATAAAACAGGTTGTGAAGTTACCGAACGGAACGATGAGGGTATTAGTTGAGGGACTTCAGCGTGCAATTTGGGATGAATATAAAGTTACAAACAAAATGGATGAAGTAACCGTGTCAGCGTATATCGAGCCAAAAAAAGCTGATCAAGAAGATCAAGCGTTAATGCGTACTTTATTACATAATTTCGAAAAGTATACTAAGGCTTCCAAGCAAGTGTCAGAAGAAACTTACCGTTCTGTTGCAGATATTGAAGAACCAGGTAGATTAGCTGATATGATTGCGGCAGCTTTACCGCTCAAAATATCTGGCAAACAAGAGATTCTAGAAATCATGGATGTTAAAGAACGCATGGAAACCTTAATCGTGCAGCTTTATAATGAACAAGAAATTTTGAATCTTGAGAAAAAAATAAATAATCGTGTTAAAAATGCTATGGAAAGAACGCAAAAAGAGTTTTATCTTCGTGAGCAAATGAAGGCCATTCAAACCGAGCTCGGAGATAAAGAAGGTAAGACAGGTGAGGTTGCTGAATTAAAAAGGCGCATCCAAGAAGCTGGTTTACCGGAAACGACCAAAAAAAATGTGTTAAAAGAGTTGGATCGTTATGAGAAGCTTCCAACGCAAGCTCCAGAAAGTGGAGTCATTCGCAATTATATTGAGTGGATTGTTTCTATCCCTTGGTCTAAGTCTACTGAGGACCAATTAGATATTAAACGTTCTGAAGAAATTTTAGATCGTGATCATGATGGACTTGAAACAGTAAAAGAGCGTGTCTTAGAATATTTGGCTGTTCGCCAATTGACTAAATCGCTCAGAGGACCAATCCTTTGCTTGGCTGGACCTCCAGGAGTAGGGAAAACCTCTCTAGCCAAATCTATCGCTGAATCACTAGGACGTAAATTCGTACGAATCTCCCTTGGAGGAGTAAGAGATGAATCTGAAATTCGTGGACACCGCAGAACATATGTAGGTTCCATGCCAGGAAGAATTATTCAAGGGATGAAGAAGGCAGGAACGATTAATCCGCTAATTTTGCTAGATGAAATCGATAAAATGTCTAATGACTTCCGCGGAGATCCTGCAGCAGCCATGCTAGAGGTACTAGACCCTGAACAGAATAATTCCTTTAGTGATCACTATATTGAGGAAACATATGATCTTTCGAATGTACTTTTCATTGCTACTGCTAATGACTTAAGTACAATTCCTGGTCCCTTAAGAGATCGTATGGAAATTATCTCTATTGCTGGTTATACAGAAATAGAAAAGCTTTCTATTGCCAAAAATCACTTGCTGCCAAAGCAGCTTAAAGAACATGGCTTAAAGAAAACGCAGCTACTAGTTAAAGATGATGCCCTAATAGATGTTTTACGTTATTATACTCGTGAAGCTGGAGTCAGAAGCTTAGAGAGAGTACTGGCAAATATTTGTCGTAAGGCTGCTCTTCAAATCGTATCTGGAGACAAAAAACGTGTCACTGTGTCTGCAAAGAATTTGGAAGACATGATTGGTAAACGCAAGTTTCGTTATGGACAAGCTGAGTCGGAAAATCAAGTAGGCGTAGCAACAGGTCTTGCCTATACAACGGTAGGGGGAGATACACTCCAAATAGAGGTGTCTTTATCTGCCGGATCTGGTAAATTACAGCTTACTGGTAAGCTTGGTGATGTTATGAAGGAGTCTGCTCAAACTGCTTTGTCCTATGTACGATCGAAAGCCAATGATTTTGGAATTGATCCAACCTTCCATGAAAACAAGGATATCCATATTCATGTTCCGGAAGGTGCTGTTCCTAAGGATGGCCCATCAGCAGGTATTACTATTGTTACCGCGCTTGTTTCAGCATTATCTAAACGCCCAATTCTTCGGGAAGTTGGTATGACTGGTGAAGTAACTTTAAGAGGACGTGTGCTACCTATTGGTGGTTTAAAAGAAAAGACATTAAGTGCACATCGCGCAGGTCTAACGACAATTATTTGTCCAAAAGACAATGAGCGTGATATTGAAGATATACCAGAAAGTGTTCGCGAAGTATTGACGTTCCATTTTGTTTCCGATGCTGAAGAGGTGCTTCAACTGGCATTAGAGGAGGCAAAATAAATGAAAATTCATAACGTTGAACTATTAATAAGTGCTGTTAGACCAGCTCAGTATCCAGAGGGAGATTTACCGGAATTTGCTCTTGCTGGGCGCTCCAATGTAGGGAAGTCTTCCTTTATCAATAAAATGATTGGTCGTAAGAGTATGGCTCGTATTTCCTCTAAGCCAGGGAAAACACAAACGTTAAACTTTTACAAACTGGAAGAGGATTTATTGTTTGTCGATGTACCTGGCTATGGCTATGCAAAAGTATCAAAGTCAGAACGCGCAGCGTGGGGTAAAATGATTGAAACTTATTTTACCTCCCGTGAGGTTCTGAAGGCTGTCTTATTAATTGTTGATTTAAGGCATCCCCCAACAACGGATGATTGTATGATGTATGACTTTTTAAAGCATTACAATATACCTTGTATTGTTATAGCTACAAAAGCTGATAAGATTCCTAAAGGTAAATGGGATAAGCATAAGAAGATTGTCAAAGAAGAGCTGCAAATGGACAAAAATGATCCTCTAGTAATCTTCTCTTCTGAAACAGGTTTAGGCTTCGATGCAGCTTGGGCAGAAATCGAAAGCAGAATGTAATATTTTACTATCTTCCATCAGAAAGAGCTAATAAAAACGGTGGAAGTTAATGTTACAGTTTTAAGATTAAAAAAGGTTGATTAGGGAATACCATCCTTAGTTAATCTTTTTTTATGTGAATAGTTAATCTTTAATAATTTTGGACAGAATGTTTGTATTGAGTAATACTTTTTGTTATTATTAATTTATAATAATTCTAATTAAGATTTCATAGCTTGTTCACAAATGACAAATTATCTACTTGTGAACCTATGCTATAATAGGACTTATGAAATGAACGTGAAAGGGTGACATGACTCCATGCATACACTCGTGGTAGGTGTCAATTATCGTACTGCCCCAGTTGAGATTCGTGAAAAGCTTTCTTTTATCGAGGCTGAGCTTCCGAATGCGATGCAGGCATTACAGGAACAGAAGAGTATTTTAGAAAACGTCATTGTATCTACATGTAACCGTACAGAAATATACGCAACTGTAGATCAATTGCATACAGGAAGATACTATGTAAAACAATTTCTAGCGAATTGGTTCGATATCCCAATGGAGAACCTTTCTAGATATTTATTTATTCATGAAGACAATGAAGCGAATAATCACTTATTCCGTGTTACTGCTGGTATTGACTCCATGGTGCTTGGAGAGACTCAAATTCTTGGACAAGTGAAGAAAAGCTTTTTAAGCGGGCAAGAAAATGGGACAACGGGTACAATATTTAACCAATTATTTAAACAAGCTGTGACGTTTGCAAAGCGCGCTCATGCTGAGACATCTATTGGGGAAAATGCAGTATCAGTTTCTTATGCAGCAGTTGAACTAGGGAAAAAAATATTTGGTTCTTTAAACCACAAGCATGTAGTAATCCTAGGAGCAGGAAAAATGGGCGAGCTAGCTATCCAAAACCTTCACGGCAGCGGTGCTGAAAAAGTAACGGTTATTAACCGTACTTATGAAAAAGCGAAGGAGCTTGCTTCAAAATTTGAAGGCAATGCTAAACCTATGGATGAGCTTCAATGTGCATTACTTGAGGCTGATATTCTAATCAGCTCTACTGGTGCAACTGAATATGTAATTGACTATGAGCTAATGCAATTCGTAGACAGATTACGTAAAGGCAAGCCTTTGTTCATGGTCGATATTGCTGTGCCACGTGACTTAGATCCACAAATAGGTGATTTACCAAACGTGTTCTTATATGACATCGATGATTTACAAGGAATTGTCGAAGCGAACCTTGCTGAGCGTGAACGTGCAGCTGCCCAAATCAATAAAATGATTGAGACCGAAATCGAGCAATTTAATGAGTGGGTAACTACTCTTGGGGTTGTACCGATTATCTCCGCACTACGCCAAAAAGCGAATAGAATTCAAGTAGAGACAATGAGTTCTATTGAAAACAAAATGCCTAACCTTACGGATCGCGAGCGCAAGATATTAAATAAACATACGAAATCGATTGTTAACCAACTTTTGAAAGAGCCGATTCTACAAGCAAAAGAACTTTCTACATCTAAGAATCCTGCTGAACAGCTCCAATTGTTCCAACAAATCTTTGGAATTGAAGAAGATGTAAAGAAGGAAGTAGAAATTCAAGCAGAAAAAGCTAAAATTAATTTAAAACAATCGCTATTGAATCAAGAATTAAAAGAGAACTTATCGTTCAATTAATCTACAGGAGGTGTTTTTGTATCTTTATCGAAACTAGAGAGATATAAAAGCACCTTTTTTATTGTATAAAGGGAGAAATGATATGGCTGATTTGACGATGACACGGCTTCACGAGATTATGGTCGTCCTCCAATCCGTTAGCCTTGTTTTCTATTTCATCGATTACCTCAACAAAGATCGGCAAGTTCATCGCTTGGCGGTAGGACTATTATCCATCGTCTGGCTACTACAAACGGTGTTTTTAGTCATGTATATGATAGAGATGAAGCGATTTCCTATTCTATCGCTATTTGAGGGTATATATTTCTATGCATGGCTCATCATATTGCTTTCTTTGATCATGCAGCTGGTCTTTAAGTCAGATTTACCAGGATTCTTTTTAAATATTATTGGATTTATATTTATGACCATCCATACATTTGCCCCAAGCCAATTGGAGCAATCGCCTGTGGGTGATGCCCTACGTTCAGAGTTATTGTTTATTCATATTACTTTTGCATTTTTAGCTTATGCTGCATTTGCTCTTTCGTTTGTTTTTTCTGTACTATATTTGATATTGTATAGAGTATTGAAACAGAAAAAATGGACAAAGCAATTCACTAGATTGCCATCTCTGCAGCATACGGAAACTGGAATGACGACGTCAATCATTACAGGAATCCCTTTATTGTTTGTAAGTCTCGTTCTTGGGTTACAATGGGCTTATATATCTTTAAATGAGTTTTCAATATTTGATTTTAAGATTGTTAATTCCTTTATTCTATTAGTTATATATATTGTCGTTTTATTAATAAGAAGGCGCGCAAGGTTTAAAGGGACGAACTATGCGTGGATTCACGTATATGCATTTTTATTTGTTTTAATAAATTTCTTACTAGGTAGTCGATTATCACAATTCCACTTATGGTATTAAGAAAGGTAGCGAGTCAATGCGTAAAATTATTGTAGGTTCAAGAAGAAGTAAGTTAGCTTTAACACAAACAAACTGGTTCATCCAACAAATGAAGGATATGGGGGCTCCATTTGAGTTTGAAGTGAAAGAGATTGTCACTAAAGGTGACCAAATTTTAGATGTAACGCTTTCCAAGGTTGGAGGAAAAGGATTATTTGTTAAAGAAATTGAACAAGCATTATATGACAAGGAAATTGATTTTGCTGTACATAGCATGAAGGATATGCCATCAGTCTTGCCTCCAGGATTAGTAATGGGGTGTACACCAAAACGTGTAGACGAACGTGATGCTTTCATCTCCACGGGTCATGTTAAATTTAACGACCTACCAGAAGGAGCAGTTGTTGGGACAAGTAGCTTACGTAGAAGCGCTCAGCTTCTATTACTACGTCCAGATATCGAGATTAAATGGATACGAGGTAATGTGGATACTAGATTGCAAAAGCTTCAAGACGGAGAATATGATGCGATTATTTTAGCTGCAGCAGGACTTAAGCGACTTGGCTGGAGCGATGAAGTAGTAACCGAATATATTTCTGTAGAAGATTGCGTCCCAGCAGTAGGACAAGGGTCATTAGCGATTGAATGTCGTGAGGATGATTTAGAATTATTAACTGAGCTTCAAAAGCTATCAGATAAAGAGACTTGGGATGCTGTTCATGCAGAGCGTGCTTTCTTAGCTGCCATGGATGGAGGTTGTCAGGTGCCGATTGCCGGACATGCTATCATTAAAGGCGATGAAATAACATTTACAGGACTTGTAGCTGCACCAGATGCTTCTGTTGTATATAAAGAAGTAGTGTCCGGAACAAACCCAGAGTCAGTAGGCAAAGAAGCAGCACGTATTATAACGGAACAGGGAGCTTATGATTTAATCCAGAAGGTTAAGGCTGATTTAAATGTCTGAAAGTTCACCTCTACAAAATGAACATGTCATTTTTACAGGGGTGAATAGATCAGAAGAGGCAGCAGCACTAACTGCTAGTTTAGGAGGGGTACCAATTCTAGCCCCGTTTATAGCCACTAAGGAGATTATACAGACCGATGACAAAGATAAACTCTTAAACAGTAATGCTTTTAAATGGTTTATATTTACTAGTCAGGCAAGTGTCGCGGCCTTTCATCAAAAAATACTTAGAAACAATTTAGAGATTGAATATTTTCAAGTGAAAATAGCTGCTGTTGGATCTAGGACCGCATCAGCACTAGAGCAATTGGGTTTCTCGATTGACTTTATGCCGAGCGTCTTTAGTGCCGATGTATTTATTCGAGAGTTTCCTCAGGTTGCAGCACCAGAGGAGTCCTGCTTGTTCTTTCGAGGTAATCTTGCAAAGAAAACAATCGTAGATGGTTTGGTCAATCCAGTTGACGAATGGACAGTCTATGAGACAGTCACGTTGGAAGATAACGTAGAAAAGGTTAAGGAAATGCTCAATAGTGGGAAAAACTGTTCAGTTGTATTCACTAGTCCTTCTACGGTCAATGCTTTCCATCAAACGATAGGCAAGGATCTAGGCTATCATGGTTTTACGGTATGTGCTATTGGCCATGTAACGAAGAATCATTTAAAATCATTAGGTATTACTGCACAAGTAATGCCAAGAACCTATACTTTAACAGAGGTAGTTTACGCGCTAGCTCAATGGAAGGGATGAATGAAATGGCAGATTTATATTTTCGACGTCATCGCCGTTTAAGACAATCGGCTGGTATCAGATCAATGGTAAAAGAAACATACTTACATAAAGAGGATTTAATCTATCCAATTTTCGTGATGGATGGAGAAAATATTAAAAATCCCGTTAACTCTATGCCGGGAGTTTTTCAATTTTCTTTAGACCGTTTGGGAGAAGAGGTAGACGAGGTCGTTACATTAGGGATACCATCAGTTATTTTATTTGGTTTGCCTGCGACAAAGGATGCTGAAGGAACTCAAGCGTACCATGATCACGGAATTGTACAAAAGGCTATCCGCTTTATCAAGGATCGTCATCCAAACCTAGTGGTTATCGCAGATACTTGCTTATGCGAATTTACAGATCATGGTCACTGTGGAGTAGTTGATGAGCATGAAAGAATCTTAAATGACCCATCTTTGGACTTACTAGCAAAAACTGCTGTGAGTCAAGCTCAAGCAGGAGCAGATATCATCGCACCTTCTAACATGATGGATGGATTTGTTACTGCTATTCGTCAAGGATTGGACAGAGCTGGATTTCAAGATGTGCCGATTATGTCTTATGCAGTGAAATATGCATCAGCTTATTACGGTCCATTCCGTGAGGCTGCGGACGGAGCTCCTAAATTTGGAGATCGTAAAACGTATCAAATGGATTATTCTAACCGTATGGAGGCAATTCGTGAAGCAACTTCTGATATGGAAGAGGGAGCAGATTTCTTAATCGTAAAACCTGCACTAGCATATTTGGATATTATCCGCGATGTTAGAAATAACTTTGATGCTCCAATCGTTGCGTATAACGTAAGTGGAGAGTATGCAATGGTGAAGGCCGCTGCAATCAACGGCTGGATAAACGAAAAAGAAACAGTTCTAGAAACTTTAACAGGAATGAAACGTGCAGGAGCCGATATTATCTTAACGTATCATGCTAAAGATGTAGCGCGTTGGTTGGAGGAGAAATAATGTCAAAATCATATAAATTATCTAAAGAAGCATTTACAGAAGCAAAGGAACTAATGCCTGGTGGGGTTAACAGTCCTGTTCGTGCATTTAAATCCGTAGACATGGATCCAATTTTCATGGAGAGTGGAAAGGGAGCCATCTTAAAGGATATTGATGGCAATGAATACATCGACTATGTACTTTCATGGGGACCACTTATTTTAGGTCACACTGAACCGAACGTAGTAAAAGCTATTCAAGAGGTAGCTGCAACTGGGACTAGCTTTGGAGCTTCTACTTTAATCGAAAATAAGCTTGCCAAATTAGTAATGGAACGTGTTCCATCTATTGAGATGGTCCGTATGGTTTCTTCTGGTACGGAGGCAACCATGAGTGCATTGAGATTAGCACGTGGTTATACAGGACGTAACAAAATATTAAAATTCGAAGGATGTTACCACGGTCATGGAGATAGTCTACTGATTAAAGCTGGATCTGGTGTTGCTACCTTAGGTCTTCCAGACAGCCCGGGTGTACCCGAGTCTATCGCTAAAAACACAATTGCCGTTCCTTATAATGACATCGAAAGCGTTCGCTATGTGTTTGAAAACTTCGGTGACGATTTAGCAGCAGTAATTGTAGAGCCAGTGGCAGGAAACATGGGCGTTGTGCCTCCAATTGAAGGATTCCTTGAAGCATTGCGTGAGTTGACAGAGAAAAATGGAACAGTTTTAATCTTTGATGAAGTAATGACTGGTTTCCGAGTGGGCTATAACTGTGCACAAGGCTTTTTCGGTATTACACCAGATTTAACTTGTCTAGGAAAAGTAATCGGGGGAGGCCTACCAGTAGGTGCTTTCGGAGGAAAACGAGAAATCATGGAAATGATTGCACCGGCAGGCTCTGTATATCAAGCAGGTACTTTATCTGGAAATCCTTTAGCAATGACAGCAGGATATGAAACATTATCTCGCTTAAATGAAGACACGTACAAATATTTTATTAAGCTTGGAGATATGCTTGAAAAAGGATTCAGAGAATCGGCAAGCAAGTACAATATTCCACATACAGTAAATCGTGCTGGTTCTATGATTGGCTTCTTCTTTACTAACGAAAACGTTATTAACTATGACGTAGCTAAAACAGCTGACCTTGATTTATTTGCAAAATATTATCGTTTAATGGCTGAGGAAGGTATCTATTTACCACCTTCTCAATTTGAAGGGATGTTCCTATCCACTGCACATACAGAGGAACATATCAATAAAACAATCCAAGCTTTCCATACTGTTTTTGAAAAGCTAGCTAGATAACTGACAAACATACTAAAAAATTTAACTGCTCCGTAAAAGTTAGACACTAATCTAATTTTTACGGGGTATTTTTTTATTTGAAAATATATCTGCTTTACAAGGGATACGCGGTCTATTCGTGGCTGGTCTATTATGACAATACAGCAAAAATAACAAGAAATGCTCGATTTGGCACTAAGCGGTCTCGTCTGAATAAGTCCTTAGTCAAAGTTTTGGAAAGCGAAGCATAAATGAAAGGTATTTTTCATATTTTCTTACGTTGAAACATAATTTGTCCTATACGAAGGAGGATGAAAAATGGAAGTGAAAAGTTGGGAAGTAAAGGAACAGTTTTGTTTTCCGCAAAGTTTTGGTGTACCAAAGGAAGTTAAGACAATTAAGGTGACTCCACAATATTTTCAAGAGGAAATAGACGAAATGGTGCATATAAACGGTATTTATCATATTACATGTCATGTGGAGTTTGAAGAGGGAGAAGTTGAGCACCATGCAACAAGCGAATTTACAGAAATAGAGGATTTAGATTTACAAGGAGAGCTGGGATATTTTGAATATGCTGTTCCGATGAGCGTAGAAATCAGTAAGGAGAGAATACAACAGGATACGTCTCCAAGTATTAGTGTAGAAAATATAAATTGTAAAGCAGAATCGGATGGAATTGAAATTGTCTGGTTTGTGAATTGTGAATACGAAACGTCAAGACCACTGAAAACAGAAGTGGTAATGACAGATCTAATAGAAGAGGAAGAAGAACAAACAGAAGTGGTAGAGGTTTTACCATTTAATTTTACCCAGGATGAAGAGTCAAGTGAAGATACAATGCAAGTTCAATTAGAAAGTGAAGAACTAGAAGAAGTAACAGTAGAGCCGTTAAAGCCAACACAAAGAGTAGTGAGTGCTGAGCAACAATCTACAAATGAGGATGATCAACAGGATCTGCCTAAAGTTGCTATAAAACATAATGAAACGGAAAGCTCAGTCGAAGGTGAGTCAGAACTGCAATTTATATTAGATTTAGAGGACGGATATACTAAGCTTTCCTTTCCATCAAATAATGTCCTTAAACAATAAAAATCCGAGAAATGCCAAAAAGACTAGCAAGATAAAATCCCATGTAGTAGGAACGATCAATACACGAACAAGTTGAAAGCAACCGATTGGTATAATGATGCCTTTTACGTAAAAACGAGTTCTTCGTAGCCAATCTGGCAGAAGATAGGGGTTGTATCCTCTTTTCATAGTGTTTTCCTCCTTTCACAAGACTATGCTTGACGGCATATAATAATATCCTATACAATAAAAACAACTATATATGGATGCTATGAATGGGAAGAGTAAAATGACACGGTTATCTAAAGAAAGGAAACAATTTGCTGAAATGTTTCCGTTAGCCACCATTTGAAGGTAGCCCAAGAGCAGCTTTTGTGAACTAACAGTAGCAATTGCCGGTTTGAAGCCGTTATCTAATTGAGAGCGTGATGTGTTTTATTGCATCTGCGAATAAAGGTGGTACCGCGAACAAACTCCTTCGTCCTTTAGTGATGATAGGAGTTTTTTTATATTCTTTTTTAGGAGGAAACGATATGACAAACGAGACAACGATGTCTACCAAGTATGATCCGCAGTCAATTGAAAAAGGTCGCTACGAGTGGTGGTTAAAAGGCAAATTTTTTGAAGCGCATCCAGAGAGTGAAAAGGAACCATATACAATTGTGATTCCACCACCGAACGTAACTGGGAAGCTACATTTAGGTCACGCCTGGGATACTACGCTTCAAGATATTATCATTCGTATGAAGCGTATGCAAGGCTATGATGCCCTATGGTTACCAGGAATGGACCATGCAGGAATTGCTACTCAAGCAAAGGTGGAAGAAAAACTTCGCGCTGATAATATTACTAGATATGACCTTGGCCGAGAAAAATTCGTTGAAGAAACATGGAAATGGAAAGATGAATACGCAGGGCATATTCGTCAGCAATGGGCAAAGCTAGGCTTAGGCTTAGACTACTCACGTGAACGTTTTACATTAGATGAAGGCCTTTCTAACGCAGTAAAAGAAGTATTCGTTAATCTATATAACAAAGGCTTGATTTACCGTGGCGAATACATCATTAACTGGGATCCAGCTACTAAAACAGCACTTTCGGATATTGAAGTAATTCATAAGGATATACAGGGTGCATTCTATCATATGCATTACCCACTTGCAGATGGTACTGGTTCGATCGATGTTGCAACAACTCGACCAGAAACAATGCTAGGGGATACGGCTGTTGCGGTACACCCTGAGGATGACCGCTACAAGCATTTAATCGGTAAAAAGGTAAAATTACCAATCGTTGGCCGTGAAATTCCAATCGTAGCAGATGATTACGTGGATATGGAGTTTGGTAGTGGTGCAGTTAAAATTACTCCAGCTCATGACCCGAATGATTTTGAAATTGGTAACCGCCATGATTTAGAAAGAATACTAGTGATGCATGAAGATGGCTCAATGAATAAAAATGCTGGTAAATATGAAGGTATGGATCGCTTCGAATGTCGTAAGCAAATTGTGAAGGATCTTCAAGAAGCAGGAGTATTATTCAAAATCGAAGAGCATGCACATTCCGTTGGACATTCAGAGCGAAGTGGAGCTGTAGTTGAGCCATACCTTTCTACACAATGGTTCGTTAAAATGCAGCCACTTGCAAAAGAAGCTATTAAGCTTCAAGAATCAGAGGGCAAGGTAAACTTCGTACCTGATCGCTTTGAAAAAACTTATCTACGTTGGATGGAAAACATTCATGATTGGTGTATCTCCCGTCAACTTTGGTGGGGACATCGTATTCCAGCATGGTACCATAAAGAAACTGGAGAAGTTTATGTTGGGCACGAGGCTCCAGCTGATGAAGAAAATTGGAAGCAAGATGAAGACGTTTTAGATACATGGTTCTCATCTGCTCTATGGCCTTTCTCAACTCTTGGTTGGCCTGATGTAGAAAATGAGGAAATGAAAAAGTATTATCCAACCAATGCCCTTGTTACAGGTTATGATATTATATTCTTCTGGGTGTCTCGTATGATATTCCAAGGAGTAGAATTTACAGGAACTCGCCCATTTGACGATGTACTAATTCACGGTTTAGTACGTGCAGAAGATGGTCGTAAAATGTCGAAATCTCTTGGAAACGGCATTGATCCTATGGATGTAATCGAAAAGTACGGTGCAGACTCACTACGCTACTTCCTAAGCACTGGCTCATCTCCAGGGCAGGATCTACGCTTCTCAGTAGAAAAAGTAGAGGCTGTTTGGAACTTCGCCAATAAAATTTGGAATGCATCACGCTTTGCATTGATGAATATGGATGGCTTGAAATACGAAGAAATTAACTTAGAGGGCAAAAAGTCTGTAGCAGATGCTTGGATTCTTACTCGTTTAAACGAAACAATTGAACAAGTAACAAGACTTTCTGAGAAGTATGAGTTCGGTGAAGTTGGTCGTGCACTTTATAATTTCATCTGGGATGACTTCTGTGACTGGTATATCGAAATGTCTAAGCTACCGCTAAACGGGGAGGACGAGGAAGCGAAGCATATGACTCGTTCCGTTCTAGCATATGTATTAGACAATACGATGCGTTTATTACATCCATTCATGCCTTTTATCACAGAAGAAATTTGGCAAAACCTTCCTCATGAAGGGGAGTCAATTACAGTAGCTCCATGGCCGACTGTAAACGAAGAGCTTTCTGATCAAAGCCAAGCAGCAAGCATGAAATTACTTGCAGAGATTATCCGCTCGGTACGTAATATACGTTCAGAGGTACAAACTCCAATGAGCAAAAAAGTGCCTCTATACATCTCAGCGAAAGATGCCGACACGCTTGCTGTGTTAGAAGCTAATGCGAAATACTTAGAGCGTTTCTGTAACCCAGAGCCTCTAGTGATCGGTCAAGACCTAGAAGATCCAGGTCAATCGATGTCAGCGGTAGTTACAGGTGCTCTATTGTACCTTCCACTACAAGGCTTAATAGATATTGATGCTGAAAAAGCTCGTTTAGAAAAAGAATTAGAAAAATGGGCAAAAGAAGTGAAGTTAGTTCAAGGTAAGCTATCCAACGAACGCTTCGTTTCAAAAGCACCTGAGGCAGTAGTAGCAGAAGAGCGTGCCAAAGAACAAGATTACCTAGAAAAACACGCAACTGTGTTAAAACGTCTTGAGGAATTAAATAACTTGTAATTAGTAAGCGTAGCAAGCACCCTAGAGGTGTTTGCTACGCTATTTTTATGAATAAATACAAGTCGAGCTACTGGAGTAATTGAGAACCATTTTAGAAATGGGTTTTAGCACGGATAGTGTGGAAGAATCTTGCAGAGACGGAGTAGAACATTGCAGAGAAGAGGAAGAACATTGCGGAGGAGGAGTAAAACCTTGCAGAGAACGAATGAAATGTTGCACAGATGGAGCAGAAACTTGCAGAGACCGCATAGCATAGCATTCAAACACAAAAAAACACCTCGAGCTCAATGCTCAACGTGCTTTTTTAACTGTTTATCGATGTAATCCATGATTGGTATAGCAATATCCGTTTTTGTTGTTTGGAAATATGATCTTGCACCAACCGGATCTTCTATTTCATTGAAAAGCCATCCCCCATTGGGTAAAAGGAGGAAATCGATTCCTACATAATCACTTTTAATCGCTTTTGCAATTTTTACTACGTCTGCCTCTTGGCTTGCAGAAAGCTCATACTTTTCAACAGTTCCACCTAAATTAAAATTGGATTTAAAGCTATTTGGAGCACCGATCCTCTTTACAGCTCCAATGACCTCACTGCCCAGCATAAATACTCTTACATCAGTTGCATTCGTTTCTATATAGCTTTGGGCAATAATCTCTTGTGAGCCGTACTTTGTTAGAAACTCTACCGCAGCTTCTTTATTGTCCAAAAGCTCTACCTGTAAGCCGCCATGTCCCTCAATAGTTTTTAAAACGATAGGGTACTGATCGATCTCATGAATATCTTTTATTTTTTTCGTTGGTACTGTTGCAATTCCTAGCATTTGAACTAGCTGAATTGCTTTGTATTTATCATTTGCAATGACGTTGACCTCAGCCCGGTTGAACATAGGTAATCCTCGTTGTTCAAGCTTTTTGGAAAGCTCAGGATTACGAGCTCTAAAAAAGATAAAATCTACTTCTGGAAATTCTAGCTGTTGATCATCTATCACATTCAATGTATGTCCGTGATTCCTTGCAGCTTTAATAAGGCGATCGATGAAATTTTGATTTCTCTCGATTTCCTTTAATTCATATATCAACAAGCCATTCATATAACAACAGCTCCGATTTTAGATAATATATAGCTAATCATGGCATCTCCTACGTTAATGCCAGTGACATTATAAATGTTACGAATATGTGCTACTCCATTAACCTCACAAACTAGTGGTTCTTCGTCTTCACCAAAGAGCAAATCGACCCCAGCAAATTCAGCATTCAATGCAGCAGCAGCTTGAATAGCCACTTCTTTTTGTTTTTCTGTTAAAACGATTTCAGTTGCAGTCCCACCATTTGTGATATTGGCACGGAAATCAGTAGCTGATTGACGGTGCATGCAAGCCACAACTTGACCTCCCACCACATTGACGCGAATATCTCTTCCTCTACTCGTATGGATGAATTGCTGGAAGACATATTCAATCCCTTTTAGCTCTTCCACCTTTTCAAAAAATTGCTCTCTTGTTTCTATCAAATAAACTCTTTGACCAAATGAGCCATGTGCTTCTTTAATAATCATAGGTAGCTGAAGTACTTGTAAAACCTGCTCGTAATAGCCAGTGTTCAAAATAGAGAACTCAGGATAGACTTTAGGTGCTATAATCGTCAGAGGCATTGGCACGTTAGCTTTTGCCAGCGCGAGATATTGATGCGCCTTGTTATCACAAATCTCAATCACGCTTGGATCATTGAACACTGGTATGCCTTCATTCTTTAGATATTTTGCAAGCAAAATATCTTTGTCTAGAAAGACGACAAAATCAGGCCTTGTTGATAAGCTTTCATGAACATTCATCAGAAGCTCATAATTTTTTACTAAAACTGCTAGTATGCCTTTTTTTTCTGCTGCTTCTTTCAGGAGGAGAGCCTGATCGAGAAACTTATCATGAGTTAGGCTACCATTGTAAACGATCCAACAAGTTTGCATAATTAATGACCTCCACGGGTACGTGTTATAATGTGTTCACAAGAAGTTTAGCAGAAAAGTAACGAAGACGGAATAGGGTGAATGACTTGGAAATAAAAAAATTTAATAACTATAAGATAAAATGGGATATTACTAGTGAAACTATGATTAAACCTGGTCTAGAGCGTATTCAGGAAGCTTTAAATAAATTGGGAAATCCGCAGGAAAAACACAAATTAATTCATGTTGCTGGCACAAATGGGAAAGGCTCAACGATTGCCTTTATGAGAGCGATTGCAAAGGAGCACAACTTAACATATGGTAGCTTCACATCTCCTTGTTTAATCGATGTACACGATCAAATACAAATAAACGGCAATAATGTTACCGAGGATCAAATGGACAAGGCGTTTCAAAAGCTTAGACTAGCAGGAATAAGTGGTATGCTTACTGATTTTGAGCTTTTAACAGTAGTTGCATTTTTAATTTTTGAAGAACACGATTTAGATATTGTATTCCTGGAAAGCGGAATGGGTGGAAGACTTGATAGCACAAACGTAATTCAACATTCTTTAGCAGTTATACCGAGTATATCTATTGATCATACGAACTTCCTAGGTGACACTATCGAGAAAATAAGCTGGCATAAAGCAGGAATTTTAAAAGAACATGGGAAATTGATAATAGGGGAAATTCCCCAAAGTGCCAAAGAGGTAGTAGATAAAGAGGTAAAAGAGAAACAGGCGGAGCTTATTGAAATAAACAAAGATTTTAAAATGATAGGTAAAAGCTATACATATCACAACCATCAATTTAGTGATTTAATGCCACAAATGCTTGGAAGCCATCAGTTATCGAATATGGCACTGGCAATTACAGCAATATTAGAAAGTGAATTTGCTTTAGATGAGGAGAAAGTACAAAGAGCAGTTAGTATGGCAGCACTTCCTGGAAGAATGGAAAAGTGGAGTGAGAGAACGTATATGGATGGGGCACACAATAAGGCAAGCATTGACGCCTTAGTAGAGACGATCAAGCAATACTTTCCTAACGAACGTATCCATTTTATAATAGGTATATTAAAAGACAAAGATTATATGTATATTTTAAAAAGACTAGAGGAAATTGCTGCAAGTTTTGAGTTTGTAGATTTTAAACATGAAAGAGCTTTAGATGCTAATATTTTGTTTAAACACTGTACACACAGTGAGAAACGTATAACTAAAGATATAAATAATATAGACCTAATTTCAGAAAATGAAGAAGTTGTTACTATAGTCACTGGTTCTCTGTATCTAATTACCGAGTTAAAAGGAATAAACAGGTAAAATGTAATTTTAATTATTCTGTTTTCTTGTGATATAATTTTTATATAATATAACTGCGAAAAAAGTAATGGCCTAAAAGGAAGGGGGATATGGTTGATGGTATTTACTCAGAGAGCTAAAAATATAATGATCTCACTTTGGTTCATTTTTGTTCCAATTGGGACTTTTTTAGTATATATAAACTCCCCAACCAAACC
This sequence comes from Psychrobacillus faecigallinarum, assembly GCF_014836595.1. GTDB lineage: Bacteria > Bacillota > Bacilli > Bacillales_A > Planococcaceae > Psychrobacillus > Psychrobacillus faecigallinarum. Next base: position 331,107 of record NZ_JACSQO010000002.1, read on the forward strand.
TACCGAATGGGAAAATTACGGATACTATTTGCTATTAGCATTACTATCTAGCGTATTTCCATTTGTTATAGCCGGTTCTACAATTATTCTTGTATTATGGGTAAATGCTGCGATATTTATGAAGTATGGTCTATTAGCTGAACTAATTTCTATGCAGCTGAGTATGTTTCCTGTTATATACCATATGAAAATTACCCGTGAAACCTTATTTAAATACTTCTTCAATTCATTTATGTTTTTTTTACTTTCAGTAATTTGTGGATCTCTTATTTTGGGCTTAGGATTTGAAGTCGGCAGTATAGCTATAATGGATGTAATCTTATACGGCTCTCTATATGCTATCTCATATATATTGTTAAACCATGTGATTTTGTATATTAGAGAGCTTATTTGTGGGTTTAAGCCGTTTTTTCTAACGAAGGATTTTTATTGGGAAACAGCTTGCCTATTAATGACACTACCATTTGGCTTAAGCCTATATTTATTTGAAACGGCAACTGGACCAATCGCATTGTTGTTAATGGGAATACCGTTAATAACAATCACAGTAATAGTTCGATTGTATAGTGATTCTGAAAAAGTAAATAATGATCTGAACAAGGCAAGCGAGTTTGGGCACGAATTGGCGGAAAGATTAACTTCTGCTGAAATATTAGATATGTTTGTAGAGCGAGTCTCTAAAATGTTTCCTATTGATACTGCCTATATAGTTGACAATGTGATCGATAAATTTATAATTTTACGAGCAGTTGAAGATGGGGTTAAGAAAGAATTAGAATCCTCACATGAAGAAATAAAATATAGCTTTGTTGGGAATGTCTATCAAAAAGGAGAACCAATCCTCTATAATAAACAAACGGAATGGCTTCATATGAAACCTTCGTTTTTATCAATGGAGATGCAAAGCGTGATGGCTGTACCGATTTATCGAAATCAGAAAATTGAAGGTGTATTGGTTCTTGCAACAAAAAGTAAATTTGCATTTGAGCCTTACCAATTGAATATTGTTCATTTATTGTGTTCTTACTTTGCTGTTTCCTTAGAAAAAGCAAGATATGTAAGAGAAGCAGTAGCTCAAAGTGAAATATGTGAACTTACTAAGCTATATAATTATAGATATTTAGATAGACAAATTGCTACTGAAATGGAAAAAGTAGTAGCTGGGGCGTATCATTCACTGTCATTAATCATGCTGGACATCGATAAATTTAAAGCTGTTAATGATACTTATGGTCATCATAGTGGAAATCTAATCTTAAAAGAATTTGCCCAACTTATAAAAAAAGAAATAGGTGGAGAGGGCACGGTTGGGAGATATGGCGGAGAGGAATTCGTTGTTATCCTTCCAAACTACACCAAATTACAAGCTATTAACTTAGCAGAGCAGCTCCGTATGAAAATTGAGCAAACTCCTTTCATAGTAGAGCAGGGTTTAGCAGATGTAGCTAGAGAAGAGATTATCTTTATCACAGCGAGTATTGGAGTTTCAACAGCACCTGAAGATAGTGATGAGGGGAATTCCCTTATACGTAATGCCGATCGCGCTCTATACATCGGGGCAAAACAGGCGGGCCGGAATAGAGTTGCGGAGTATGTGAAATAAAAAACTCTCACAGTTAAGCAAACTGTGAGAGTTTTTTTATATTTCTCTTTCTTTCACGATTGGAGGTTCAACTTTATAAATTATTGGCTCTGGTTGTTTAAGGTTTGAAAAAGTTTCTATTATATCTTGATCATAAATTATTTGTAGTCGTGATTGTCTACTTCTTTGTCCGGCAACTCCTTCAAAGTGGCTGTTGCTTGTTATCCTTTGGGAACCACTAAAGCTACTATCACTAGCTCTACCCCTAATAGCATTCAGGACAATTCTTCTAGCTGAAATTCCTCCTTCGATTCGAATATTAGATCCTACACCAAATATCTCTAAATCTTCTTCTGTATAGAAAAATCCTTTAATTTGGCTAGGAGTATCCTGGTTTACTGAGTTGTTAGAAATTTTTATTTGCCCTTTTGCAAAAATAATTAATGAACCTTCTTTTTTATCTGCTAAAGATTTTCCGTTTATAGTGGAGTATTGTATATTTACATCTCCCTCTACGTAAAGAAGAACATTACTTTTTAGATTTGCTCCTTGAATATTTACATTTCCTTTAACGTATACCGGTCCATCTAAAGTGATAGGAGAATAGTTAGATGGATTATAGGTTGTATTATTGTTTCCAATTTGGAGATTTCCTCCTACATACAAGCCCTTTTTAAATGTTGAGTTTGAATTTTCTATTTCAAGGCTACCAATGGTTGATAACTGTTCAAACGTATTGTTTCCAGTCATTTCAAAGGTGGCATCTTCTTTTTCTACGTTCTTATATTCTACGCAAATTATAAACCATCTTGTACATTCTCTTTCAGTATAAGTAGGTATCACTTTTGAGTTTGGTTTATTAACATTAGCAATTTTTTTACTGTTCAATCCTGTAGAGAACCTTTCTCCATTGCTCAAATAGAAGTTTGCCCGTTGATCTGTTATTCCGATTGGGCTAATTACTGGCTCTCTTATAATTATTTTAGGAGAACTACCTTCACGAAAAAGTTGCTTTATATCCGTTTCTTTTTTATAACTTGAATTTGAAAAATTATTGTTAGCAATATGGCTGCTATAGGAGAGGTTCGAATTAAATGTATAAAAGTTCTTACCTAAGACAATTTTAGAGTTTGGTACTCCATCTGTTGGAATAGATTCAGGTAATATACTTGAAATCCATTGCTCTCCATTTAAGTATGCATAACCACGATCTCTAGTAATAATATTACCATCGACCTTAAAGTCGCCTTTTACAGAAACTCCTCCATGCATGTAAAGGTTCCCTTCTCCATTCTGTATGCCATCTTTAGTGTTAATATTCGTCCCTACAGCATACTTAAGAGTTTCCGGAGCAGACTCAGCACCAATTTCAATTTCTGTTGTCATAGTTTTCGTTGAATTACCTGAGATTCCATGACTTTCAAAAACAATTAATTTTCTAAGTTCATTTTCTACTGCTGGATTACCCTTTTCATAGGTAGGCTTAACTTCCTTAATACATGTTTTGTATGTTCCTGTTTTTCCTGAACTGTCTGTGATAGGAGAACCAGTCGTACATTTGTACTTATTTATAGTTGAGTTAAGTATATTAATAAAATTTGTACGAGTTAGACCATTACTCTCGTCAATTTTTTGAGTAAGCTCACTATTAATCTGCTGAGTAATACGGTCGATTCCTTTTTCAGATAAATCTTCAGATCTAACATTATCCTGGCGTATTTCATTTTTAGTTAATCCACTTATTGATAGAGACATTAAACTAAGGCCCAATATACTAAATACAATTAAAATAATGAGAGTTATAAGTAATGTATTTCCGCTCTGGTTTTTCATATATTGCATCTAATTTATCTCCTTATCATTAATTGTTCTTACCTCATTATCAAAATGGACTTCTTTATTTTTTTTTAAATCTACCAATACTAAGCGAACATTATAGATTTCTACTGCATCCTTGCCATCGTCTTGTTTATTTATATAAGATTTATTGGAAATACTAACATTTTTGTGTTGAGAGGGTATTACCTTATTTTGAATAATAAGTTTTTGGTTTTCGAAGCCATTTTTATATATTTTTCCAGATTTATTTACCATGAAATAATTTTTATTCTGATCAGGATTAGGGTAAAAAGTGATTTCCGACTCTTTAGTCGTATAAATTTCTTTTAACAATTGTGCCATTATATAGTCTGCTTCATCTCGAAGTTCATTAGTTGTTTTTATATTTTCATAATGTTCTAATCCTTTAGTTAATAAATTGAATGCAAAGATTGATAATGTTATGGTTAATACTAAGGAGACAAGTAATTCAATTAATGTAAGTCCTTTCTCATTACTTATGAATTTATTCATAGATAACGTATCCCTCCACTGAGCTGCTAGATTTATTTGTATTAGAGGTTACTTTGACTTCAATATTAAACATATTTAATTCTTTTTCTTTTAAATTTTGTGTAGTATTTAAAGTCACAGTATATTCTTTGTCATTTAATGAAATTTTATGTGCTTTCGTTTCCTTATATAGTGAGTTAGATTTTGGATCTATTTTAGGAAGGTGTTCAAATGGATCAATCTTCGTCCGTTCAAGATTAGCATCTGCTAGATATATCATTACTAACTTTTCGTTATTAACAGCCGCAATTTTATTAGAATTAATAAATATTTGAAAAAAAGAAAGGAAAATAATAGTTAATATTACTAAAGAACCCAAAACTTCTAATAATGAGAATCCTTTTTCATTTATCATGAAGTACACCCTTTTCTACAAGAAAATACAATTTTTAAACCCTTCGAACTAGTTTTATCATATAGAAATAAGCAAAATGTTTCAATTAATTTTTGCTTATAAAATATTTTTATAAAAACATTACTATTTTCCTGTGTAATTTTACTTAATTTTAAGTTAACATTTTTATTGTAACATTTTGGCGCAAATTATAAAAAAATAGAAGCAAAATATATCCTTGGAATAAATTAAGGAGTGAGATTTAATGAAAAAAACAGGTAAATTATTACTTTCTATATCTTTGGTGTTTTTTTATGTAGTTTCCTTCTCACCCGAAGTGCTTGTAATGGCAGAAAGTACTGAATCTAGCTCAACTATTGGTAATGTAGAAATAGAATCTGATAAATTTGATGAAATAAAAGATTTAATTGAAGAAGAAATTAAATTGTGGAAGGAAAATCCTATTGTTTTATCTGGTAATGGTACAGATATTTCTTTAAATCCTGACTGGTTTATTTTTGATGTAAATTCTACTGTTGAAAGATATTTGTTAGAGTCTTCTAAGCCTTGGTACACTTTTTGGAAAAAAGATCCTGTGATACATATACCACTTAGTGTAAAAATTAATCAAATCTTGAGAAATGAACTTCTTAAATATTCTCATTTAAACCAAGAGGAAACCATTTCAAACATTAAGAAACATGCAGAAAATTTGTCGAATGAGCCAATTGAAACAGTGGCACTAGATTTATCAATACTAGAATCAGAGAGACAAGCATTTACTTTGGTAGAAATGAATTTAAACTTAGTAGATCTTCCAGAAATTTTAGATGCATTAAATAATCAAATCATCCCTAGTGGACAGATATTTTCTCTGAAGGAAAAAATTCAGAAGGATAATATTACTTCTAATGAAGAAACAATCGATTTAGTGGCATCTCTATTATATAGTGTGATTTTGCAAACAAATTATGAAATTATCGAGAGACATTCACAACAAAAGATCCCTAACTACTTAGAAGCAGGTATAGAAGCAAAAGTTGATATGAACTCTGAAAAAGATTTTAAGTTTAAAAATATTAATGAAATACCTTCTATTTTGAAGATTAGTTTAAAAGACAATACATTGTTAGTAGAGTTGTTCTCTGTTCCTAATAATATAAAAGGTGAATATCAGGTGCTTGAAAAAGAAGCAGTAACACCTAGAACGATATACCGCTATTCTTCGACTATGAATGCAGGAGAAGAAACTCTTGTCCAAGAAGGTGTTCCGGGCTTAAAGGTTTCTGTTTATAGAACTGTATCAGATAAGCAAGGGCCATATGAATCTCAAGAACTGGTGAGTACAGACTATTATCCACCTACTCATAGAATTATTATGAAGGCTGTAGGTGTGCCTAATGCTAGTGATAAAGACCTTGAGGTCGATTTAAATGGCGATGGTTTACCGGATAGAGGAAATAACGATGTAAATAATACAAATAATCAAGGCGAACAGAATGATATTGAAGAATCTGAAAATATAGATTCAGATACATTACCAGAGGGTAGTTATTATGATAAGGCTGGAAATATAATAACTCCTAAATAAAGTGAGGAGACATCAAGTGAAAAATAAAACTCGAAAATTATTGGGTGATCTATTAGTAGAATCAAATGTAATTTCTGATGAACAATTACATTTTGCATTAAGTCAAAAAAGAAGAGATGAAAAGCTCGGAGACTATTTGATTACTGAAAATCTTATTACAGAACAACAATTGATAGAGGTTTTAGAATTTCAACTAGGTATTCCTCATGTAAACTTAAATCAATATTCAATAGATCCTGAACTTCTTCAGCTGGTGCCTAAGGAACTGGCAAAGAGAACCAATATAATGCCTCTCAAAAAGAATAAGAATAAACTTTTAATAGCGATGGCAGATCCTATGGATTACTTTGCTATTGAAGAAGTTCGTATGGCTACTGGCTGTCAAATTGAGACAAGCATTGCTGCTAAGGATGACTTGTTTCGAACGATAACTAAGTACTATGATCTACAAGAATCAATGGATCAAGCATTGATTGATATGACTCCGACGGAAATTGAGAATGATACACAAATTACGGATGAGGATTCTCCAATAGTACGCTTAGTAAATCAAATAATTGCCAATGGTGTAGCTCAACGTTCTAGTGATATTCATTTTGATCCTCAGGAGACTGATTTGAAGGTTAGATATCGTGTAGATGGAATGTTAAAAACAGAACGATCATTACCTAAGTACATGCAAAATGTGATACTGGCTCGTATAAAAATAATGGGAAATTTAAATATAACTGAAAATAGAGTTCCACAAGATGGTCGTATAAAAATAAACGTTAACATGAGAGCAATTGATATAAGACTTTCCACCTTGCCTACAATATACGGAGAAAAGGTAGTAATGCGTATTTTAGACATGACCAATGCTTTAAATGACCTAACAAAGCTAGGCTTCAATGAAAAAAATTTAAAATCTTTCAATAAGATGATAGATCATCCTAATGGAATAGTCCTTCTTACTGGTCCAACGGGTTCTGGTAAATCATCAACGCTATATGCAGCATTAAACAAACTAAACAATGAACAAGTAAATATTATTACTGTTGAAGACCCCGTTGAATACCAACTTGAGGGTATCAACCAAATTCAAGTACGAGAAGAAGTAAATCTAACATTTGCTGCCGGGTTGCGATCTATCCTTAGGCAAGATCCCGATATTGTAATGGTTGGAGAAATACGTGATCTTGAGACTGCTCAAATTGCTGTCAGAGCTTCTTTAACAGGACATTTAGTGTTAAGTACTCTTCATACCAATAGCGCTGTCGAATCTGTCTCGCGTTTAAAAGACATGGGAATTGAACCTTTTTTATTATCATCTTCACTGGTTGGAATTGTGGCCCAACGATTAGTAAGAAAAGTATGTCGTGATTGTGGAGAGAGCATAAGAGCAAATGAGAGAGAAAAAGAAATCTTTCAAGAAAGAGGAATCTATATTGAGGATGTTCGACGTGGTAGAGGGTGTCCTGCTTGCAACCAAACTGGCTATCGTGGAAGGCTAGCGATTCATGAGGTATTGGTTGTAGATGATTTTGTGAGAGATGTTATTCTAACTAGTAAAAGTCCAGCACAGTTACGTAAGCATATGAAAGAAACTGGATATCTAACACTGTTAGAGGATGGTTTATTGAAGGTAAAAGAGGGACTTACAACTACAGAAGAAGTTCTTCGGGTAGCTACAGTTAATTGAGGTGACAAATATGAAGTACGATATGACAAAGCTATTAGAAAGAGCATTTCAGATAAAAGCATCAGATCTTCATTTAACCGTAGGGCTACCACCAGTTTATCGTAGAAATGGAAAGCTGGAAAACTATGGCGACGCTATTTTGGATAAAAATGATACTAAAGAAATTGTTAAAGAATTATTAACTACTGAAATGCAGCATGAGCTTAACGGCAAAGGTGAACTCGATTTCAGCTATTCTTTAGTTAATTTATGCCGATTCCGAATAAATGCTTATCATCAGCAAGGGAATCTAGCGATTGCTATAAGAATGATTGAGTATCAAATTCCTACGATCGAAGAGTTAGGGATGCCAGATGTACTGTATACCTTGGCTGAGAAGCCTCAAGGACTAATATTAGTGACAGGACCTACTGGTTCAGGGAAATCTACAACATTAGCATCTATGCTAGATTATATTAATACTAATACCTCAAAACATATTATTACTTTAGAGGACCCGATTGAATATGTACATGAGCATAAAAAATCAATTATAAATCAAAGAGAAGTAGGGTCAGATACAAATAGTTTTGCAAATGGTCTTCGTGCAGCATTGAGACAGGACCCTGACGTAATATTAGTTGGAGAAATGAGAGACTTAGAAACGATTTCTACAGCAATCACTGCAGCTGAGACAGGGCATTTGGTAATGGCAACTTTACATACTAGTAGTGCACCAACTACTATTGATCGGATTATTGATGTATTTCCTCCCCATCAACAGGGACAAATTCGAGTTCAACTAGCGAATGTATTGCAAGGAATTATCTCCCAACGGCTTTTCATTAGACAGGATGAATTAGGTAGAGTGGCTGCCACTGAGGTATTAATACAGACATCATCAGTAGCTAATCTTATTAGAAATGAAAAAATACACCAAATACAAAATGTTATGCAAACTAGTAGAGCACTAGGGATGCATACACTTGAAAACTCCATCCAACAACTAGTGAGCACAGGTACAATTACCTTTGAGGTGGCTAAGCCATATATGAATGTAGGTGACTATTAATGGTCGTTTATAAATATGTTGGGAGAACCTCTAGAGGGACGATTAAAAAAGGAATTGTAGATGCTACTAATAAACAGATGGCCATTACTAGACTTCGTTCTCAGGGAATTAATCCGCGAGAAATTGAAGAATCTAAAAGTGTTCTTCATAAGGAATTATCTTTTGGTGGAAAGGTAAAAAATCAAGATTTTGTTATTTATAGCAGACAGTTTGCAACTCTAATTAGAGCTGGTGTCTCGATTTTGGAATCTACAAAGATATTAGCAGAGCAAACATCGAGTAAGCCATTAAAGAAAGGTCTGCAGGCGGTTGAGGAGGATGTGAGATCAGGTTTATCTTTTTCTGATGCAGCATCCAAAAAACCTAAAGTTTTCCCAGTACTTTTCGTCAATATGATCAGAGCCGGTGAAGCGACAGGTAATTTAGACGAAGCATTAGATAGGTTAGCTTTTTCATATGAAAAACAATTTAACTTAAAGAAGAAGGTTCAGTCTACTTTAGCCTATCCGCTTATATTGTTGTTTTTAACAATAGTCGTATCTGTGTTTTTAATGCTTACTATTGTTCCGCAATTTGTCTCGATGTTCGATGATTTGGGCGCGGATCTTCCGCTAATTACGAAAGTTGTAATGTCTTTAAGTGAATCCTTACAGTCCTCTTGGTATATATTCTTGCTTATAATTTTGCTCTTCGGAATTATTGTAAATTATTTATATCAAAATAACGAAAAGTTCAACTATGGGTTCCACTTAATTTTGTTGAAGCTACCGATATTCGGAAAGCTACTTCAAAAATCTGCAATTGCTAGAATGACCAGAACGCTTTCCTCATTGTTCAGCAGTGCTGTTCCAATTTTACATGCCTTGTCTATTGTGGAGAACGTTATTGGCAACCCTGTTGTTGCAAAAGTAGTAAGGGAATCTCGTACTAGTCTTGAACAGGGTAGTACGCTTTCAGCACCACTAGCTAAAAGCTGGATATTCCCTCCACTTGTAACACAGATGACCTCCATTGGCGAATCGACTGGTTCTTTGGATTATATGCTTGAAAAAATTGCAGACTTCTACGAGGATGATGTAGATCGGACTGTAGACACGTTAAAATCAATGATAGAACCATTAATGATTGTATTTTTAGCAGGTGTAGTTGGAACGATCGTAATGGCAATCATGGTGCCGATGTTTAGCATGTACGAGCAAATTTAGAAGGTTTTCATTTAAAGGAGGTGAAAAGTTCATGACGAACGAATCAAAAAAACATACAAGCAAAGGGGATAATAAAATGAAAAAAATGAAGCAATTATTAAAAAATCAAAAGGGTTTAACATTAGTTGAGCTTTTAGCAGTAATCGTAATTCTAGCTATTGTAGCTGCAATAGCAGTACCAGCAATCGGGAACATAATAGAGAACAGTAGATATAATGCAGTTAAAGCAGACGCAACTAATGTTTTAAGTGCTGCTCAGTTGTATTTTACAGATGAAGCTTCAGAAACAGAAGTGGATGTAACAACTTTAAAAAACCAGAATTACTTAGAGTCAGAAGGGAAAATACCAACTGCAACAAAAATTACAAAAGCTAAACCTAATACCATTACAACTACCGCTATAGATTATTCTGGCGGTAAAACAGTTACTTTTTCTACAGCTTCTTTAAAACAAATAAATGATGATGATCAAAAGGGTAGTGAAGCAGGTAATAAAACTGTACCAAAACCATGATAAAAAAACTCTAACTACAGCAGCTAAATGCTGCTGTAGTTAGTTTATCATTTAAGTCAATGAATCTTCGTTGCCTTAAATAATAAACTAATACTGGTCATACATAGGGGTGAAAAAAATGTTTAATAGATTCAAGAAAAAATCAAAGCGATATATTGCTTTTGATGTGAATGAGTACTTAATTAGAGCCATCGTAATGAATACATCAGACATTAAGCAGGCTACTATATACGAATACCCGCTAAATAGTGGAATTTTTGAAGGAGACATTTTAGTAGATGAAATGGCTCTTTATGACATATTGAAAAAGCTAGTTCAAGAGTGGGCAGTAAAGCGATATGACGTTCGCTTTTTTGTGCCAGATAGCTCAGTGATGATGAAGTCCTTCGAACACCCATCGGATGTGTCAACTGAAAAGTTAAAGTCATATGTAGAGATGGAGTTAGGGAGAACAATCCACTTACCTTTCAATCAACCATTAATTGACGTTTATGATTATTTACCAAACGATGGAGAGGCAACTCTTTTTGCTGCACCGTCTGAGGAAATAAATAAGTTAGCCGGTTTATTGGACGATTTATCACTTCACCCTACAATTGCAGATGTAAGACCACTATCATCCATTCGTTTTTTTGAGAAGACTATAGGCCTTGCTAAGGGAAAAAGTTACTTAATATCAGAATGGGCTTTAGATGGTGTTTCCATTAGTATTTACATGGATGGAAAAGTTGAGTTTTTGCGCCATCAATCAATCGACATTTCGAAGGAAAAATGGAATTTTATTTTAGATAATAACCAACAACAATTTACTTATAACGGTAATATTGAAGAGTATCGTGGACAACTTTTAGATCAAATAGCTGAATTAGACCGAATACTAAACTTCTATCGTTTTTCCTTATATAAAGGGGAAAGGGCCGTAGATGAAATTATTGTCTTTGGGTGTTCACCAGAGATGGATTATATTGTTTCTGAAATGAGGTCAAGCTTTAATACACCGATTCAAAATATAAATGACGGAAAAGTTCAAGTATTTCATGCAAACTTCTCTTCTAAAGATATTCCACTTATTGGACTGATATATAGGGAGGAACAATAATGGAAATAAATTTATTGCCTGAAAGAGAAAGAAAGAAATCTAACACTATATTGATTTTTGCCATAAGTTTCATTTTATTTATCACGATATTATTATGGTTTTTTATTCAATATATTACATTAACAAGAGATATTGAGACTTTAAGTTCTGATGAGGCGTATTCTTTAGAAGAACAGGAGGATTTGACTACTAATTTAGAAGCTGTGAAGACTTCGAGTGAAGGGGATTTGAAAGCTTCTGTTTCATTTGCTGAGAATATTTCATATCCTGTAAGTCCATTACTTATAGAGGTCAATTCTTTATTGGAGAAACATACATATCTTAGAAAATATGAGTTTTTAGAGCAACAAATCACGCTTACCTTGGATGTCGAAACAATGAGCACCATATCTAGATTGGTTACGAACCTTTCAGCAAGCGAATATTTTAACGATATAAAGGTACAAAGTGTTACTAGCTTTGACATAGATAGCTCGACAGAGGAAAACAAAGTATACTTCGAAATAATTCCAAGATATTCGGCAGAATTAACTTTAGAAATTGATTCCGTTTATTTGAAAAATGGTGGTGTAACTCCATGAATGAACTTGTAAGTAATAAAAAAAATGCTGTTATTTTGATTGGATTAGTTATAGTTCTGTTATTATTTGCGTTATATTATTTTCTACTTTCTCCTTTAAAAAGTGAAAGAGAAACTAAAGAGGTTTCTGTAAAAGTGCTTGAGGGAGAGGTTAAAGCTTTAAGAGAGGAATATAACACTTTTCAGCTAGAAGCAGACTCAGATGATAATGTTTTCAAGATGAAAGTCAAGATTCCATTAGAACGTGAATTAGATGAACTATTGCTCTCTCTAGAGGAAGTAGAACTACTGAGTGACTCTAAAATAGAGTCCATTGAATTTAATAACTATGATGGAATAATAGATGAGACACAATTAGCCCAATACCCTGTTGAAGAAATTGAAGAGGACACAGAAACTGGAGAAGAAGAGAGCGGTGAAGCTACGGATCAAGCAGATGCAATAGAAGCTTCAGAAGAAAATTTGGAGGAACCTCCGATATCTCCAGTTGCAGATACCGCATTACCAGGTAATTTAAAGCTTATTACCTTCAACGTCTCTGTTTTAACTAAAAATTATGATCAATTAGTGCTATTAATAGAAGAGATTGAAAATATGGAAAGGGTAGTTCGCGTAGATCAAATAATAATGGATGCACCAGGAGAAGAAGATTTGCTTAATGAAGAATTACCTACTGCTACATCTGCTACTATTCAATTAACTACATTTTTTCATAAAGAATAAGTAAATTTCTCTAAAGGGGTTAATTACTTTTTGTTTGTAGCAACAAGCAGTAACTCCCGGGTAAGTGGAAATACCAAAATTTTTGTTACAAGCTTTTTTCTTAAGAAGGTATGTAGAGCCGTTTCCTCATTTTAATAGATAATAAAGCATGGATTGGAAGAATATATATGTCGATATCTCAAGTGTGTATTTATATAGCTGTATATATCTTTCCGGCCCTATTTTTGTTTGGTTTAGCATGTGTCGTAATGTCCCGGCAGTCAAGGCGGCTGGAAAATAGATTGGTAGCTGCCATTTTGACAACCTACAGTATCTTTTTTTTCATCGAGTTCTTTCGGCATCTTCTCCCCATTGAATATAGCTCTCCAATATCGGGGGTTGTTTTTAGCCTTATTGGTTTGTTAATAGTGGGGTTCTCCTTTCATTTGTATATCCATGTTGCCAACATACAAAAGCGGTTACATAAGTTTGGTTATCCATTTATCTTTTATTTCCCTCTTTTATTGATGCTGGTTGTTCAAGTTCTTTTATTGGGAGAGCTTCCTTCTTTTATACATGAGCATAAAGGTATTTGGTATGTGCCTGTATTTAACGGTGTATATTACACCATGTTGACCTTTTCAGGTATCTTGAATATCTCGATGTTAGTAATTTTATTACTCGGGTTGCGTAAGGCGAAGAATATACAGCGACACAAAATGTTACATTTCTTGATAGTTTGCACGGTATTATCTCTTACAATAAAGATTGGGCTGGGATATCCAAATTTTGGAGAGTATATACCACCTTATCCGTTTCTCTACGAAGGAATCGTATTTTCTGTTTTTATCGCATTTTCCTTCCTGCATAATGATTTGTTACCGAATATATCGAGGCGTTACCGAACACTGTTCGATATTAGTCCTATTCCTATCATAATTGTAGATGGAAACTTAGATATATTAGAGATTAATAAACAAGGCAGATTCCTCCTTAATATGAGTGATAGTATAGATAAGAACTTGCTGAAATATGCTCAGACGGATCATAACAAAAATGTAGTTCGGAGGCTAATTTACGAACTTCAACAAACAGGAACGCTTCGAGATTACCCCTTAGCATTAGATAATCTATTTATGGATGGAATCTTACATTTTTCTATAGATGCTAAGTATGTAGTCACGGGTAAGGAAAGAACATACTACGCTATGCTTCGAGATGTAACTAGCGAGGTTGAAAAGGAAAAGATGATTATGCATATGGCCTACCATGATGTGCTTACGGATTTGCATAATCGGGCATTTTTTGTCACTCATATTAACAAGAGACTCATAGAGTTATCAAGAAGACCATCAATTGAGGCATATTTTATTTTGCTAGATTTAAATCATTTTAAAACGATTAATGATAGCTTTGGTCACAATATTGGGGATCAGGTGCTCCAATATACTGCGGAATTATTAAAAGATGCAGTAAGTGAAAGAGATTTAATAGCACGTTTTGGTGGCGATGAATTTGTATTATTTTTAGACAATTTTCCATCGCGTGAAGTATTTGACGCTTGGCTCTTGAGATTGCGTAGAACATTTAGCGAAAATAAATTTACATATAATAATATTCAGATTGAGATAACACCAAGTATCGGAGTATCCTTTTGCCCCGATCAAGGAGTAACTTTTGAGGATCTTTTTCACGAAGCTGACTTGAATATGTACGAAGATAAAGAAAGCTTAAAAAGCAGGAAATAGGGTGTTTGGATGGAAATAGTAATTGCAGTGTTGATTTTTGTATATGGATTGATTTTTGGCTCCTTTTACAATGTGGTTGGTCTAAGAGTACCTAAGGGTGAGTCTATTGTTCGGCCACCTTCTCATTGCACTATATGTAATAGAAATTTAACAGCAAGAGACTTAGTGCCTGTATTTTCTTATGTCTTTTTGAAGGGGAAATGTCGAGGTTGTGGAACTAAAATCCATTGGGTATACCCTGTTATTGAGCTTTCTACTGGCCTATTTTTTACCTTTGCTTATATTCAGCTTGGTTTTACATGGGAATTGCTTGTTGCTCTTTTGTTTATTTCGTTATTAATAATTATCACCGTTTCAGATATCGCGTATATGCTTATACCGGATAAAATCCTTTTGTTCTTTTTAATACCATTGGTGATTGGTAGGTTTTTTTCACCTTTAACGCCGTGGTGGGATAGCATTGTTGGAGCGGTCATTGGGTTCGGGATTTTATTTTTAATCGCTATTGTGTCGAAAGGAGGAATGGGCGGTGGTGATATTAAGCTGTTTTTCGTCATCGGCCTTGTGTTAGGAACAACTCCTACTTTAGTGACATTATTTTTAGCCTCTATTATTGGAACTGTGGTTGGGGTTATCACGCTTCGAATCTCTAAGCAAGGTAGAAAAACACCTATTCCATTTGGACCGTCTATTGCAGTTGCCGCTATTATTTCTTATTTTTATGCAGAGTCAATTGTCGATTGGTATATCAATTTGTTTTTTTAACTCGATAAATTTTAAGGACAGGCCGACAAAGGTCTTGTCCTTTTTTATATGGTGAATGGTAAAGTGGTCAAAAAGAGGTGATTGTATGCCATTTAGAAAAAAAAATCCTAAAAAAATGGTTTTGCTGGCAGGATTACAAGGACTTGTTATAGGTGTGGTAGGTGTTTTATTGTTTGGTTTATTTTTGAATATGGCTAACGATCGAAAGTTAGAGGGAGAGGGAAAAGAAAAGAACGAAACAGAGACCCCAGTAACCGGAAAGGAAAATGCACCCGAGGGAGATAAGATAGATGTATCTGCAAATCCATCGCTGACTTTCAAGGCTAGGCAATATGGAATGTTTTCCACGAAAGAAAGTGCAATTTCCTTTATGGCAGTTGAGCCATCCTTAGAAAGAGCAGGAATAGTTCAAGCAGAGGGACAGTTTTACATTTGGAGTGATTTATATGTGAATGAAGTGTCTGCAGTAAGTTCAGAGGCATTGCCTTCATTTGTAAAGAATTTCTATGTATCTACTAGTGCGTGTGAGAATCCAAAAGTTAAAAATTTAATGACTCTATTAACAGAAGAAAACTTATCTAAAAATTTTTTTGATTCTATTGCAAGCAAGGATAAATATCCTGAAGACCTAGCAACAATCGTGCAAGCGGTAACAACGTTTTCAGACAATCCTTCAGTCATCCGACTGCATGTTTTTACACATTATTTGGAACAAAATAATTGTGTAAAATTAAGTTTTTAAGCCTGAAAACAGTTCAAAATGAAATAGTCGCGTTTTTTATACAATTTTCATTTTCTCCATTATTTTGTATGCTTAGAAAAAGGAGGAGATACAATGAAAGTTATTGCAAACAATAAAATTATATTAGCTAGTGAGTCACCGAGAAGAAAGGAGCTTTTCTCTCGATTAGGAGTGCCTTTTGAGGTGAAGGCGTCAGGTATAAAGGAGGAAATCGAAGGGGAATTACCACCAGAGGAATTTGCTCTAGCAATTGCTACAAAAAAAGCTGATGAAATAGTACAACGAAATAAGGAAGCAATTGTGATTGCAGCAGACACAACAGTTTACTTAGGAGAAACGTTATTATCTAAGCCTGTAGATAATAATCAGGCGAGAGAGTTTCTTCGGGCTCTGTCCGGCAAAGAGCATAGGGTAATTACAGGTGTGTCTATTCGCGGAGCAGGTCTGTCAATCGGCTTTGCAGAAACGACAACCGTTACATTTTATGAGCTGACAGATGATCAAATTGATGCTTATGTTGCTACAGGAGATTCTCTTGATAAAGCGGGGGCTTATGGGATTCAGACGCTGGGTGGGATGTTTGTAGAAAAGATTAATGGAGACTACAATAGTGTGGTAGGTCTACCACTCAGCCGATTGTTCCATACACTTCTTACTTTAAACGTTATCCAAATAGATAAGGAGGATTTTCTATGACTGTAAATACTCCGCCTTCTTTGATGATTAGGGATGTACATATTGCCGATAGGCCTAGAGAAAGATTGATCAGACAGGGTGCAGAAAGCTTATCTAACCAAGAACTGCTAGCCATCTTGCTTCGTACAGGAACGAAGCAAGAGTCTGTTCTACACCTAGCCAATCGTGTACTTGGTTTTTTTGAACAAATTCAAGAATTAAAAAATGCTACGATGGAAGAAATGATGACAGTTAAAGGAATAGGCCAGGCAAAGGCTGTTCAGTTATTAGCGGCAGTTGAACTAGGAAAAAGATTGTCTCAGCAAAAAACAAATGAAAAGTTTACTATTAGGTCCCCGAAAGATGCAGCCACTTATTTGATGCCCGAGATGGCCTCCCTCACTCAAGAACACTTCGTAACTTTGTTTCTAAATGTCAAAAACCAAATATTACACAAGCAAACCATTTTCATCGGCTCATTAAATGCTTCCATTGTTCATCCAAGGGAAATATTTCGAGAAGCGGTAAAACGTTCAGCCGCCTCCATTATTTGTGCACACAACCATCCTTCAGGTAACCCGTCTCCTTCGACAGAAGACATCGATGTGACTAAGCGTCTCATGGAGGCTGGAAGGCTGATGGGCATTGAACTTCTTGACCATGTAATCATTGGAGATCATCAATTTATCAGCTTAAAAGAAAAGGGGTATATGTGACACTGTGCATTTTCCTTTCTTTCCGTTATAATAAGTGTTATTACTTAAAGAATAAGTGAAACTTGTTTGGGATAGAAAGGGAGTAAAAAATAGTGTTTGGATTTGGATCAAGAGACGTAGGAATAGACTTAGGAACAGCGAATACGCTTGTTTTCATTAAGGGGAAGGGCATTGTATTAAGAGAGCCCTCCGTTGTAGCTAAAAACGTACAAAATGGTGATATTGTAGCAGTAGGTAATGATGCTAAAAACATGATTGGCCGTACTCCAGGTTCTATAGTGGCGATTCGCCCAATGAAGGATGGGGTTATCGCTGACTTTGATACTACATCTGCAATGATAGAATACTACTTAAAAAATGCGATGAAGGCATCTGGAATGTCTTGGAGTAAGCCAAATGTCATGATTTGTGTTCCTTTTGGCATCACTTCTGTAGAACAACGTGCAGTTATTGATGCTGCAAAGCAAGCTGGAGCTCGTGAAGCTCTAACAATCGAAGAGCCGTTCGCTGCTGCGATTGGTGCTAATTTGCCAGTTTGGGAACCTACGGGAAGTATGGTCGTTGATATAGGTGGGGGAACTACAGAAGTTGCTGTTATTTCTCTAGGCGGTGTTGTTACTAGTGAATCTGTACGTGTTGGCGGAGACGCAATGGACCAAGCAATCACTAGCTATGTACGTAAAACTTATAATTTAACGATTGGTGAACGTACTGCTGAAGCTATTAAAATGGAAATCGGTTCTGCACGTGTGATGGAAGCAGAAGAAATGATGGATATTCGCGGACGTGATTTAGTAACAGGCTTACCAAAAACTATTGAAATTTCCTCCAAGGAAATTGCTAGTGCTTTACGCGAATCAATTGCTTCAATTATCGATGGAGTGAAAAAAACGTTGGAACAGACTCCTCCAGAATTATCTGCGGACGTTATGGAGCGTGGAATCATGCTAACTGGTGGTGGAGCATTGCTACGTAACTTAGACAAGGTAATTAGCGATCAAACGAATATGCCTGTATTTATAGCTGAAAATCCGTTAGATTGTGTTGCAATTGGGACTGGTAAAGCGTTAGATCATATGGGATTATTAAAACGTCAACAAACAAAAGGTTAAGGGGAAGTGAGATATGCCACAGTTTTTTTCAAATAAGCGATTAATCTTGCTACTTGTAGGGATGATTTTTCTTGTGGCACTCATCAGTTTTTCTTTGCGCGATCGAAATCATGCATCATTGCCAGAGCAATTGATCAAAGATGTAGTCGGTTTTGGACAAACAATGTTTTCCAAGCCGACTCAGTATGTTTCTGGTATTTTTAATAATGTAGATTCTTTACTCAATACATATGATGAAAACCAAAGATTGAAAGCAAGATTAGAAGATTATGCCTCCTTACAAGCAGATGTTAATTCCTTAAAACTTGACAATGAAAGATTACAAGAAATTCTAGACAAAAAGGACGATCTACGAGACTTCAATCCGATCCAATCGACGGTAATTGCTCGTAATCCCGATCAGTGGGAAGAAAAAATTATTATCAATAAAGGGGAAATTCATGGTGTCCAGCCTAATATGGCTGTGATGACTGCCAAAGGCCTTATAGGTAAAGTAATTTTAACTACTCCTTACACGTCAACCGTTGAACTTATGTCTACTCAAAATCCTAATTACCGGGTCTCAGCAGTTATTGCTAGCGAAGAGGGAGAGGTTTTTGGACTAATCGAGGGATATGATGAAACTAGAAAAGAATTAATACTGAAAAGAATTGATTCAGAGTTTAAAGTGGAAAAAGGGCAAAAAGTTACTACTTCAGGTTTAGGTGGAATATTCCCGAAAGGAATCATAATAGGTGAGGTGACTGAGGTTACCACCGATGATTACGGTTTAACAAAACTTGCTTATATTAAACCTTCGGCAAGCTTCTCTATATTGGAACATGTAATCATTGCTAAGCGTTCTATCAATCCGGTAGACGGTTCGGATGGTGACAATACAGAGGCTGACTTGACGGAAGAGGCAGGGGATGGCTCATGATAAGATATCTAGTAGTGATCATTTCGGTTCTATTATTTTATATGGAACCGATTTTTGGTCTTTTCTCACCGATTGAGCTAAACGATCAACTTTATACATTAGTTCCAAGATTTTTAATCATATACTTGATTTTTGTTTCCATTTATTACAATAGAAAAAGAGCAATGTTATATGGTTTATTGTTTGGCCTCTTGTATGATGTCTTTTTCATTGATATTATTGGATTATATTCTTTTATTTACCCTCTAATGTGTTTAGTGGCAAGCTTTATCGTAAAATTTATCCATCAACATCTGATAGTAGCTACACTTCTCTCATTAGTTTTGGTGGCAGTAGTAGAAACCTTACTGTTCTTTTTCTACACGGCCATCGGTATTAAATTCATGACATTTACAACTTTTTATCAACATAATCTCATCCCAACGATGATTGCGAATCTCATTTTTATTTTGATGTTCGGGTGGGCTTTTAAATATATTCTTCTATATCGGTTTAATCAAAAAGCATTACTTCTTCAAAAATAATTGTTTTTGGTTGACAGTAGATCTGAGGTGACTTGATTGACAAAAAAGCAGTTAATATCGATTAAAGGGACGAAAGAGGGCCTTGTATTACGTTTAGACGATCAGTGTTCATACACAGAACTTTTAGAAGAATTAACGAAAAAGGTTTCTGATGAAGGTTTTGAAGGCCAGGCAGAAGTACTCTTACAACTTGGATATCGATATTGTAATGACGAGCAGGCAAAAGAAATTATCAACTGTGTACAACAAACAGAGCATCTTCGCGTTTCGAAAATACAGAGCGAGGTTATGGCTGTTGAAGAATGTAATAGAAGATTAATAGAAAATCAATCAGAGACTTACGTCGGAATAGTACGTTCTGGACAAGTTATCAAAGCAGAAGGCGACCTTGTTGTCATAGGGGATGTCAATCCGAATGGACGAGTAGTTGCAGGTGGTAATGTTTTTGTACTTGGACGATTAAAAGGAATCGCGCATGCTGGTTCAAATGGTAACAGAGAGGCTGTCATCGCAGCATCTTGGCTAGAGGCAACCCATCTAATAATTGATAGTGTTATAGAAACGATGACAGATGAGTTAAGTGTCTTATCTGAGCAGCCTGAAATGGAATGTGCTTATTTACATACTAATGGCTCTATAGCTATCGATCGCTTACAGGAGCTAAGATTAATAAGACCAAATCTATCAACATTTAAAGGAGGAAGCTAATGTGGGAGAAGCAATCGTAATAACTTCAGGTAAGGGAGGAGTCGGTAAAACGACGACCACTGCTAACCTTGGTACTGCATTGGCTTTGCAAGGTAAGAAAGTTTGTTTAATGGACACAGACATAGGTCTAAGAAACTTAGACGTAGTTCTTGGACTAGAAAATAGAATTATTTATGATTTAGTAGACGTAGTAGAAGGTCGCTGTAAAATCCATCAGGCGCTTGTAAAAGATAAGCGTTTTGAGGACAAGTTATACCTGTTACCAGCAGCACAAACTACGGATAAAAATGCAGTGACACCAGAGCAAATGAAAAATCTTGTAACAGAACTAAAAAGAGATTATGACTATGTTCTCATTGATTGCCCTGCTGGTATTGAGCAAGGCTACAAAAATGCTATTGCCGGAGCAGATAAAGCAATTGTTGTCACTACACCAGAAATTTCGGCAGTGCGTGACGCAGATCGAATTATTGGTCTGTTGGAGCAAGAGGATTCCATCGATCCACCAAAATTAATCATCAATCGTATCCGGCAGCATTTAATGCAAAGTGGTGATGCTTTAGATATTAATGAAATCACTACACATTTATCCATAGACTTACTAGGAATTATAGCTGATGATGAGAATGTCATTACCTCATCTAATAAGGGAGAGCCAGTAGTAATGGATCCTTCCAACCGCGCAGCGCTTGGATACAGAAACATAGCTAGACGAATTCTAGGAGAATCCGTTCCGTTAATGTCAATGGATACACCTAAAAAAGGCGTCATTTCGAAGATAAAATCAATTTTTTCTAAATAAAAAATGACTAAGCTATTTATAAAGATTATATAAGGCACTTTCTGTTCGATTTGAACAGAAAGTGCCTTGTTTACATTATCTATTTCTTATTTTTGTGTTACCTTGCCACTTCAAATGAATCTGTTGGCTTGAATATAGTCCAGTCCGCTTATATTCCACTGTAGCTTGGAAGGTGTCTTTCATGTTCTTTGATTTCAAACTTTCAAGAAAAAATACCCTTACCTCTTTTATTCATGAAATGGGACAGATAGTCATATATTTTTTTAGGGGGAATGTTATGCTATCGAAAAAAAAATGGATGCTTGCAATTCTATTAGTATTTCTATTCATCGTTATGGACAAATTTGAAAAAAATGATGTGCTATCTACAAACTATTCAAATACACTTTTAGCACCTCAAAAGCCGACGGAAATTTATCAAAAAGTTAGGGAATGGATTACCCCAAATGAAGACGTGGTGACGGTTAGTGCACCCCTTTTAGAAAATCCAGTGCTTGAGTACAGTACCATCCAACCATATGGTCAAGGAGCAGTGCTTTCAATCAGTGCTTCCCAAAAAATTGGTGCTTCTGAAAATGGTTTAATTATATTTACCGGCTACACGAAAAAAACTGGGAAGACTATTTCTATTCTATATGACAATGGAGAAACGGTTACTTATGGATTTTTGGAAGAATTCTATCAACTACCATATACAACCGTAAATGCGGGAGACATATTTGCATCAGTAAAAAGAGACATTCTGTATGTTCAAGTAGAGAAGGATGGAGAAACTTTAGAGACAACGGATATTGTCGACTGGCTTGCAACAAATTATGAAGAGTAGGCTTTTCAGAATTCATCCTATTATGATTCCCTTTCTTTTATTTTTTTACCTTTCTGGCGAGATTGCAGTGTATGCAATTGTTTTTGGATCCTT
Source organism: Psychrobacillus faecigallinarum (assembly GCF_014836595.1). Classification (GTDB taxonomy): domain Bacteria; phylum Bacillota; class Bacilli; order Bacillales_A; family Planococcaceae; genus Psychrobacillus; species Psychrobacillus faecigallinarum. The sequence continues at coordinate 353,467 of NZ_JACSQO010000002.1, forward strand.
AATCATTCATGAGCTAGGCCACCTAGTTGCGGCAAAAGCAGTTGGAGGAAGGGTTACGTCCTGTACTATACTTCCCTATGGTGGGGAGATAAAGATTGAGCAATTTGGAAAGTGGGGAAAAAGAGAACAGCTTATAGTTATTTTAGGAGGACCTTTCTTTACTTTGGTGGTTCTACTGGTAAGTAAGGTAGTCGATTTTCCACAAGTAGAGCTGTTAACCTATACTCAGCTAGTTATTCTTTGCTTAAATCTACTTCCGATATATCCTCTTGACGGAGGGCGAGTAATTAATTCATTATTTCCAAACTTTTATATCGAGTTAATCAGTTTTTCCTTATTGATCAGTTTGCTAATTTTTTATACAAGTTTGTACTATTTTCCTAAAGGATTATTTGTCTCGCTAATCTTTTTATTTATAGCATTGCAAAATTTATCTTTTTGGAGATTTAGAAGGTACAAGCTAGCATTTGATCGTATTACGAAAAATGCTTGACTCGATTTTTTATATGTGTTAACATTTTAATGTTATTGTTTGTAGCAGCACCCGTTGCTACAACCGCTCTGAAAAGGTTTTAAGTATTCAGTCTACTGAATCACCTTTTGGAAGGCGAGTCTTAGTCTAAGAGGAGGTGCAGGTAAATGTACGCAATTATTGAAACTGGTGGTAAACAAATCAAAGTTGAACAAGGGCAAGAAATCTACATTGAAAAATTAGATGTAAATGCTGATGAAGTTGTAACTTTTGATAAAGTATTATTCGTAGGTGGAAATGATGTTAAAGTTGGTGCTCCATTCGTGGAAGGTGCTAAAGTTACAGCTAAAGTTGTAAAAAACGGCAAAGCTAAAAAAATCATCGTTTTCAAATACAAAGCTAAAAAGAACTATCGTAAAAAACAAGGTCACCGTCAACCATACACTAAATTAGTAGTAGAATCTATTAGCTTATAATATGATTAAAGTGACTGTTACAAGAGATCAATCAGGTCTTATTCATTCCTTTGAAATGAAGGGACATGCTGATTTTGCCGAGCATGGGAAGGATTTAGTATGTGCTGGTGCTACTGCTGTATCGTTTGGTGCAGTAAATGCCATCATCTCACTTACAAAAATTACTCCTATTATTAAGCAAAAGGGTGACGGAGGGTATTTATACGTTGAAGTACCTAGCATTGAAAGCTCTGAGAAAGCTGCGAGTATGCAGTTGATATTGGAGTCAATGATTGTATCTTTACAAACGATTGAGCAAGATTACGCTAAGTATATAAAAATAACCTTCAAAAAGTAGGAGGTGGAACATATGTTAAGATTAGATCTTCAGTTTTTCGCATCGAAAAAAGGAGTAGGTTCGACTAAAAATGGTCGTGACTCTCAATCGAAACGTCTAGGCGCTAAACGTGCTGATGGACAATTCGTATCAGGCGGATCAATTTTATTCCGTCAACGCGGTACAAAAATTCACCCAGGTGAAAACGTTGGCCGTGGTGGAGATGACACACTTTTCGCGAAAGTTGACGGTGTAGTACGCTTTGAGCGTTTCGGCCGCGACAAGAAAAAAGTAAGTGTATATCCTGTAGCTCAAGAAGCTTAATTTACAAATAAGAGGACTGCATTTATGCAGTCCTTTTTTATTTTTAAAAATAGTTAAAAAGTATTCTTCGTTCTACGCAAAATAATTCCTTTCCTGTTATACTAGAAAGGATAGTAAACGTTGGAGCGTGTATACTAATATGAATCCTAAAAATATATCAATTAATGAAGTACTTCGTCATTCTATGCATGATTATTTAAACAATATGCATTTGATTCAAATGAATTTGGATATGGGTAGACAAGAAGAGGCTAAGCAATTAATTCGTATGTATTCACAGAAGTGCGCTCAATTCTTCGATTTAAACAACATAGGATTGTTAAAGACGAATGAATGGCTGCAGACGTTTCCGATAACGTATGGTCATATGACATTAGAGGTCCAAACAACTATAGAAAAATACGGTGCCAAAAAGTATGACACTGCTTTAAATGGTATATTGGATCAATTTGTACAATCTATTTATCCACGACTACAAGGATATCAGGAACAAATACTAAAAGTTCATATCAGTTCGACTGAATTACTAGAGATTTTAATTGAGGTTCAAGGAGATTGGACTCCTTATTCTTGGATAGACGATTCAGGAAATGAATTATTTAACATGGAAAGACTAAGCAACAGAGAAGGAAACCTGCAATTTAAGTTGGTTGCAAAGGAAAGATTGGAGTGAAATAAATGTTTGTCGATCACGTTAAGGTGTATGTAAAAGGCGGTGACGGCGGAGATGGTATGGTTGGTTTCCGTCGAGAAAAGTATGTCCCAATGGGTGGCCCCGCTGGTGGTGATGGAGGTAATGGTGGAGATGTAGTCTTTGAAGTAGATGAGGGACTGCGCACACTAATGGACTTCCGATATAAACGTCATTTTAAAGCAAATCGTGGAGTTCACGGTGGAAGTAAAAATATGCACGGAGCAAATGCGGATGATTTAATCGTAAAAGTTCCTCCTGGCACAATAGTTATGAATGAAGAAACTGGACAAGTTATTGCAGACCTTGTAGAGCATGGACAACAAGCAGTTATTGCCAAAGGTGGTCGTGGAGGACGTGGGAATTCACGTTTTGCAACTCCAGCAAATCCAGCACCAGAGCTATCTGAAAAAGGTGAGCCAGGTATTGAATTAAATGTAACATTAGAGTTAAAGGTTTTAGCGGACGTTGGACTTGTTGGATTCCCAAGTGTAGGTAAGTCTACATTATTATCAGTAGTATCAGCAGCTAAACCTAAAATTGCTTCTTATCACTTTACAACAATTGTACCGAACTTAGGCTTGGTTGAAACGGAAGATCATCGAAGCTTTGTAATGGCAGATCTACCAGGGCTTATCGAAGGAGCACATGAAGGCGTTGGACTAGGACATCAATTCCTTCGTCATATAGAGCGCACGAGAGTTATTGTTCATGTCATTGATATGTCTGGTATGGAAGGCCGCGAACCTTACGAGGACTACGTTACAATCAATGAAGAGTTAAAACAATATAATCTTCGCTTAACAGAAAGACCACAGATTATTGTAGCAAATAAAATGGATATGCCAGAGGCAGAAGAAAACCTTGAGCTATTTAAAGAGAAAGTAGGAAAAGATACAAAGATATTCCCTATCTCAGCTGTGTCTCGTCAAGGCTTGCAAGAATTACTATTTGCAGTAGCAGATATTTTAGAAGATGCACCTGAATATCCATTAGAGCACATGCAAGAAGAAGAGACAGAGACATCTGTAATGTACAAGCATGAGGCTTCTAAGGATGACTTTGTTATCTCAAGAGACGATGACGGAGCATTTGTATTATCTGGCGGAACTGTAGAAAGATTGTTTAAAATGACTGATTTCAGTCGAGAAGACTCTATTCGTAGATTCTCTAGACAGTTACGTGGCATGGGTATCGACGATGCACTTCGTGAACGTGGAGCGAAGGACGGAGATACTGTACGATTACTACAATTCGAGTTTGAATTTATCGAATAGGAGGAAGGGAACCGCATGAAGGATGTTACAAGCCAGCGCTTTTATCTTGTTAGAGAAGATGTGCTGACAGAAGCAATGCAAAAAACTTTAGAAGCAAAGCATCTTCTTCAATCGGGGAAAGTTTCCTCGATTTGGGATGCAGTGAAAGAAGTAGATTTGTCTCGTAGTGCTTTTTATAAATATCGTGACGCGGTTTTTCCGTTCCATTCGATTGTACAAGAAAGAATCTTAACTGTTTTTTTACAGCTAGAAGATCGAGAAGGAACGCTTGCGCGACTACTTTCCTTAGTGGCAGATTCTACATGCAATGTATTGACGATTCACCAGACAATTCCAATTCAAGGAAGAGCTAGTGTCACGTTATCATTGGATGTGACTGCTATGAATAAGGAATTGGACGAGTTTATAAACGAAATGAAGCGACTAGACTTTGTAGAATCAGCTGAAGTAATTAGCTCTGGTGCTTTGTAAGGAGTGTATGGTTTTGACAAATTTACAGATTGCCTACCTTGGACCGGAGGCTTCTTTTACTCACTTAGCAACACAGGCGTTATTTCCAACGGATTGTTTACTACCAATACGAACAATTCCAGAGTGTATTGAAATGGTTAGTAACGGACAGGTTGAGGTAGCAGTTGTTCCACTTGAAAATGCTTTAGAGGGCACGGTGCCTTTAACGATAGATTATTTATTTCATGAAGCTGAAGTAAACGTAATTGCAGAAATTTTGTCACCGATTGCTCAGCATTTGATGGTTCATCCAAATAATATGGAAAAATGGGAAAAAATATCAACTATTTACTCCCATCCACATGCATTGGCTCAGTGCCACAAATATTTGTACTATCGATTTGGTAAGGTGCCATTAGAGCAATCTTCCTCAACTGCAGCAGCAGCAAAGTATGTGTCGGAACGAGCAGATGAATGTATTGCTGCAATCGCAAATACATCCGCAGCAGCTGAATATGATTTAAAAATCGTTGAACATAATATTCATGATTTTCATTTTAACCATACTCGGTTCTTCGTGCTTTCGAAAAAGAAAAAATGTATAGAAACCAAAGGACATAATGGACAGGTTAAAACTACTGTAATGATCACACTACCAAAAGATGATCGATCAGGAGCTCTTCATCAAGTCCTTTCTGTATTTGCATGGCGTCAGCTTAACTTGAGTAAAATCGAATCTCGACCTTTAAAAACCGGACTCGGACAATATTTTTTCATCATAGACGTGCTCGAAGATGAGAAAGCTCCAATGATGATAGGGGCAATTGAAGAGTTGAAGGCTTTAGGTTGTGAGGTTAAATCACTTGGCTCCTATTATACATACGAAACAAAAGCGGAAGTACCCTCTGAATAAATTACCCTTTATTTAATAGACCAGAAATTTTATATATTAAGAATGCCATGAACTCTCTGTTCATGGCATTCTTGTTAAATACAAAGAAAAATGTTGGATATTGCTCTTTGCAAATAGAAGATGGTAAACCAAGCAAAGTAACCAACGAAAAACTTTTGAAAAGTATACGTATAAAACAAGTTTGTATTGATTTTCAAATTTTGAGGTTTCATTTTATTCAAAAATAAAAAGCTCCTAAACCAAACTAATTTAGAAACTTTACTATGTTCTTAAGCATTTTAAATCAAAAATCTAGTGGGCACTTTAAGAGGCTTCAACTACCCTTTAATTTTGCTCATCCATTATATACCCTTTTTTTCGAATAGCCTCTATTCCTCTTACTAATATCTCCTCACTTGGGGCAGATAACCGATGAATGTGAACCCCTGAAGTTAGCTCTAGTAAAAAGGAAGCTTCTGTTTCTCGTACTTTTTTTAAAAATATTTCCACATCATGTCGATTGGAAACCATAATAGATGAGGTAATTTCGCCGTATACCGTGTGTTCTACAGTTACATTTTCTACTGTAACGCCAGCATCTACTAATGTTAATAACTCCTCCTCAGTCTCCTTTGATTTATGGATACATACTACACTTTTTTGGACAGAACCAAAGTCTTCGCGGTTAGGTAATAAAATGTACCCTTGGTTAGTAGACATAATAGGATGATTGGTGGCCTTCAGCAGGGTAATATCGTTTACTATTACCTGTCTACTCACATTTGCTAATTTAGCAAGCTCAGACCCTTTAATAGGTTGGTCTTGTTCCTTGAGATAAGAACAGATCCAAGTTCTACGCTCTGCCCCTTTTAATTTTTTCATAAGTAAATTCCTCCAACCTTGCATAACAGTATAGTTGCTATTCATAAGTTTATCATGAAGGGAACTATCAATGTTTTAAAATCTGTGACCAATTTTTGTTGTTACACATATTTTAAGGTGAAGGAAGGAGGAAGACTGTGCAAATTCATATTGTTAAAAAGGGTGATACCCTTTGGAAAATATCAAGAGAGTATGGAGTTTCTTTTGATGATTTAAAAAAGATAAATGCTCATTTAGCTAATCCCGAATATATTGTACCAGGAATGAAAATCTTCATACCAGAAGCGAGGAAGACAGAAAGTATGGTACATCCTTATGGGGAGAATCGCCCAAACAAGAAGGGGATGATGGGTGATGGAACAGCTCAGCCATACGATGGCAACCTTAAACAAATTCAAAAGGCTCAGCCAATACCAAAAGCGCAACCAATTCCACAAGCTGCACCTACACCAAAAGCTGTACCTATACCAAAAGCCCAACCTGCACAACCAATGCCACCAATTCAGCCAAGTGTACCTGCTCCAAAAGAAAAAATTATTCAAAAGTCGATACCTGTCCCCGTACCTGTACCAATTCCGATAATAGTACCTGAATCTAAACCAGCACCGCAGCCAAAACCAGTACCAGTACCAAAACCAGTTCCTGTGCCACAACCAGCGCCAAAGCCAAAGCCAGTACCTCAAGCAAAACCGGAGGTAAAACCACAGCCTAAGCCCGTACAACCAATTCCGATTCAACCAGTTCAGCCTAAGCTAATACCTGTTCCATGTCCACCAATGCAGCAGCATCCTATTATGTACCCTGTTCCTTGCCCGCCTATGCCTTGTCCACCTATGCCATGCCCGCCGGATCCATGTGCACACGTTCACCCGATGCATTATATGCAGCAAAATCACCCAATGGCTATTCAACCAACCCATTTTGCTCCAATGCAAATGATGCCATCGCCAGAATATGATATGCCTTCACCAAATAGTTGGATGCTTATCGAATCTTCCAATATAGACGTAGAAGAGCAGGTAGAATACAGTGTTATGCCTAGTCATCCTCGTATGCCGGCTGTAGAGACTCTAGCGACGCAGATGACAGAAATGATGGTGGAGGAACCTTCTTCTGCTTTAGAAATGGCTAACGATTATATGCAAAATGATTATTTTCAGCAATATCAACAGCAGAACGCTCAACAGGCATATATTCAACCGCATTATGAGCAAACCCCATGTGCATCATGTGGCGATTCACATATGAACTATGCTCAGCCACAAATGTATAGTCATAATCCGTATCACGGTGGTTATCCTTGTCCTCCACAACCATATTATCAACATGTATATCCGTGTCCACCATATCCGCATCAGCACTTTTAAATGTGGATACTTATATAAAGCAGATAAAGAAAAATGTATGGAAGTGGAAAAACGAAGATGGTATTTTTTCTGTAAAAAAATACACTTCGGGAGAGCAAGCTGCAAAAATTCGTTATATCCATGATGAGCTATACCGTTTAGAAAAACCTTTTGTATTACCTATAATTCCTTCAACACAGCAGGATTATATAATTCAGCCATGGTTTAAAAATAATCGTACAGTGAGTTATAAAGACAAAAAAGATAGATCTGAGACTTATTCTTTACTTAAGAGAATGCATAGCACTAGAAAAAAGATTGAATGGGAAAAGAGTAATTTGCTTTATCCTTTTAATTTAATTTCCAAGTGGCAAACTAGATTTCTAAAAGTAGATGAAATAGCTCCTTTTATAGAATCCTATATTGGTTTTAATAAGACAAAATTGCTAGTGCAATATGGGGATATGGCACTTCAAAACATTCGACCATTTAGTATGAAGAATCCGACACTATTGCATGGGGATGTCGTACATCATAACTTTTTAGCCAATGACTTTACTTATAAAATAATTGATTTTGACTTGGCGGTGTTAGGACCTAGGGAGACGGAGTACATCCTTTGGATTCATCGGGTTTTGCCTGAAATGGAGTATGATATTGAATTGTTCCTAAACGAGTTTCCTGAGTTAGAGAAAACTGTTGCAAAATATAAAGAAGCAATCATGTACCCAAATGAATTGTATAGAGAATGGTTGTATGCGTTTGCCTTGCCCGGCGAGAGGAAACAAAAGTTTATTAACCAGCTTATTCCGTATACGAACAAAGCTTTAACAAATTGGCCTAGTTTATGCTATAATTTAAGTCAGCTATAATAGTTTAATGGAGGATGGTCGCTCAAGCTATGGGCGGCCCTCTTTGTTTGTTATGCTATAATGATTGTATGGAAATGGTGGGAAGCAAAGTATGTATGATTACATAAAAGGGCAGGTCACTAGAGTGACTCCTGAATATGTTGTTTTAGAGCAACAGGGCATTGGCTATCAATTGTTTACGCCAAACCCATATGCATTTAGAAAAAGTGAAGAGATAATACAAGTTTTTACTTATCTTCATATAAGAGAAGATGCTCAGCAATTAATGGGTTTTCCTACACTTGCACAGAGAGAGCTGTTCCGAAAGTTAATACTTGTTTCTGGTATAGGTCCTAAGGGAGCACTGGCTATACTTGCAAGTGGGGAGCCTACTCATGTAATTCAAGCAATAGAAAGGGAAGATGAATCATTCTTAGTAAAATTCCCTGGAGTAGGTAAAAAAACAGCAAGACAAATGATATTAGACTTAAAAGGAAAGCTAAATGACTTAATCGATATTGAGTTAATGGAATTCGATAATGACGAACCTGGCCTATTTGTTGAAAATGAATCGGATCATGAATTGGAAGAAGCTATTCTAGCTCTAACAGCACTAGGATACTCTGAACGGGAGCTTTCAAAAATACGCCCATTACTTAAGTCAAATAATGATTTACATACAACGGACGAATTTATGAAAAAAGGATTGCAGCTATTATTTTCAGGTAAATAAGAAAGGAGGGGCTTTGAATGACAGAACGTGTGATTTCCAGTGATGTTTCTCCATATGATGAGCCATTTGAGCAATCACTTCGTCCACAGTTATTATCACAATATATTGGACAGGATAAAATAAAGCATAACCTGAGTATTTTTATCGAAGCGGCAAAAATGAGAAATGAGAGTCTGGATCATTGTCTTCTATATGGACCTCCTGGACTTGGTAAAACTACACTTGCCGCAGTTATCGCAAACGAAATGGATGTACAAATGCGGATGACAAGCGGTCCAGCTATTGAGCGACCGGGTGATTTAGCTGCGATAGTTAGTTCGCTTGAGCCGGGCGATGTACTATTCATCGATGAGATTCATCGATTAAATCGTTCTATTGAAGAAGTACTTTATCCTGCTATGGAAGATTTTTGCTTAGACATCGTTGTAGGGAAAGGGCCGGCTGCCAGAAGTGTACGCTTAGATCTACCACCTTTTACATTAGTGGGAGCAACGACAAGAGCAGGTGCATTATCTGCTCCGCTCCGTGACAGGTTTGGAGTACTGCTTCGTTTAGATTACTACGATGAAGAGGCGCTAACGGCGATTGTTGTAAGAAGTGCAGAGCTATTTAACGCTACAATCGATCATGAATCTGCGGGAGAAATTGCTCGTCGCTCAAGAGGGACTCCTCGTATTGCCAATCGTTTGCTAAAACGGGTGAGGGATTATGCGCAAGTTAGAGGAAATGGTAAAATTACTTTAAGTATTGCGAAAGATGCATTAGAGTTATTACAAGTGGATCCACTAGGTTTGGATCATATAGATCATAAACTCATGAACGCAATGATTGAGCGTTTTAGAGGTGGTCCAGTTGGATTAGATACGATTGCAGCTAGCATAGGAGAAGAATCTACTACAATAGAGGATGTATATGAGCCATATTTAATGCAAATTGGTTTTATTCAACGATCTCCACGTGGAAGAATTGTGACTCCACTAGCATATGAACACTTAGGAATACCATTGCCAACTGATACAAACAACTAAAAAAGGAAGTACTTATTAATGAGAGTAGAAGATTTTGATTTTGAATTACCAGAAGAGTTAATTGCACAAACACCATTAGCTGATCGCACGAGTAGTAAACTTTTAATAACGGACTATCCAAATAATAAGCTTGAACACAAAAGCTTTGCCATGATTATTGATGAATTGAATGAGGGTGATTGCCTAGTTTTAAATGATACGAAGGTTATGCCGGCTCGTTTAATGGGCGTCAAAGAGGACACAGGAGCAAATATTGAAGTACTATTATTGACTCAAATGGAGGGTGATGAGTGGGAAACACTTGTCAAACCAGCAAAACGAGTAAAAATTGGTACAAAAATTGTATTTGGAGAAGGCTTGTTGACAGCTGTATGTACAGGTTTAAAGGATCACGGAGGAAGAATTTTCCGTTTTGAATATGATGGAGTATTTTTTGAGGTATTGGACAAGCTTGGAGAAATGCCACTACCACCTTATATCCATGAAAAGCTAGATGATAAGGATCGTTATCAAACAGTTTACGCAAAGGAACAGGGTTCAGCAGCAGCACCAACAGCTGGACTTCATTTTACAACGGAATTATTGGAAGCAATAAAAGAAAAAGGTGTTAACATTGCTTTTGTGACACTTCATGTTGGTTTGGGCACATTCCGACCAGTAAGTGTGGATTCCATTGATGATCATGAAATGCATGCGGAATTTTACCGTATCACAAAGGAAACAGCAGATTTAATCAATGGAGTGAAGGCAGCTGGTGGAAAGATCGTTGCGGTGGGTACAACTTCCACTAGAACACTTGAAACTGTTGCTACTAGATTTAATGGTATTCTTCAAGAGGATAGTGGTTGGACATCTATATTCATTTATCCAGGCTATGAATTTAAATGTATTGATGGAATGATCACTAACTTCCATTTACCAAAGTCTACCCTTGTAATGCTAGTGAGTGCTTTAACATCAAAAGAATTTATACTATCTGCATACCAAGAAGCTATCGAGCAACGTTATCGTTTCTTTAGCTTTGGAGATGCGATGTTCATAAAAGGAAGGAATTATTAAATGGCAGCAATTACGTATGAGTTAATAAAAAAAGATAAACAAACAGGTGCTCGTCTTGGTATTGTACACACTCCACATGGATCGTTTGAAACACCGACATTTATGCCGGTTGGTACACAAGCTACTGTTAAAACAATGGCGCCCGAAGATATCAAAGAAATGGATGCGGGTATCATCTTAAGCAATACTTATCATCTATGGCTTCGTCCTGGCCACGATATTATTCGTGAAGCTGGTGGTTTGCACAAATTTATGAATTGGGACCGTGCAATTTTAACAGATTCAGGGGGCTTCCAAGTATTTAGTTTAAGCGATATGCGCAAAATAGAAGAAGAAGGGGTACATTTCCGTAATCACTTAAATGGGGACAAGCTATTTTTAAGCCCAGAAAAGTCAATGGAGATTCAAAATGCACTAGGTTCGGACATTATGATGGCTTTTGATGAGTGTCCGCCTTATCCAGCTACCTTTGAATACATGAAAGCTTCAGTAGAGCGTACATCTCGTTGGGCAGAGCGTTGCTTAACTGCACATACGAATACCGAAAAACAGGGCTTATTTGGTATTATTCAAGGTGGAGAATATGAGGAGCTTCGTAAACAATCTGCTAAAGACTTAGTGTCATTAGACTTCCCGGGATATGCGATTGGTGGATTGTCTGTAGGTGAACCAAAGGATGTCATGAACCGTGTTCTTGATTTTACTACTCCTTTAATGCCTGAGGACAAGCCTCGATACTTAATGGGAGTCGGTTCACCAGACTCACTTATTGACGGCTCTATTCGTGGAGTGGATATGTTTGACTGTGTATTACCAACCCGAATTGCTCGTAATGGTACTTTCTTTACACATAAAGGACGTCTAGTAATTAAGGGAGCAAAATTTGCTCGAGATTTTGGCCCAATAGATGAGAAGTGCGATTGCTATACTTGTAAAAACTATTCTCGAGCATACATTCGTCATTTATTTAAAGCAGATGAAACCTTTGGATTGCGTTTAGCTTCTTATCATAATCTACATTTTTTAATGAAATTAATGGAGAATGTTCGCCAGGCAATTAGAGAAGATAGACTGCTTGATTTTAAAGAAGAGTTTTTTGAAGAGTATGGGTACAACAAACCAAATGCAAAAAACTTCTGATTCTTGTATACTGTATAAAGAGGAAAAGGAGGGGAAATATTAGTGGATTTAGTAGGTTTATTACCAATTATTGCTATGTTCGTCGTAATGTGGTTCTTTATCATTCGACCAGCGCAAAAGAGACAGAAAACTACAGCTGAAATGCAAAGCAATCTAAAGCGTGGAGATCATATTATCACTGTTGGTGGATTACACGGAAAAGTAGATGCAGTGGATGACCAAACTATTTTTGTAGTAGTAGCAGATGGTACGCGTTTACAATTTGAACGCGTTGCAGTTGGACGAGTTGTAACGGATTCAACAATCTAAAAAAAATAAAGAGCTTACTCTTAGGAGTAAGTTCTTTTTTTATGGGCAATCTAATAGTGAGGTGAATTTTGTGAACGAGATTCTCATTATTATTTTCCGTACGATAGCATTATATTGGATCATACTAGCTATATTAAGAATGATGGGAAAAAGAGAAGTCGGTGAGTTGAGTATTTTTGACTTAGTCGTCTTTTTATTGATAGCTGAAGTTGGAGCAATAGCAATAGATGATCCAAGAAGTGAATTTATGCATGCTTTACTACCAATGTTGACGTTATTGATCATTCAGTTAATTGCTTCTTATACTTCCTTAAAAAGTAAAAAATTTAGAGATATGATGGAAGGCCATCCCTCTATTATTATGAAGGATGGAATTATTGTTGAAAAAGAGATGAGGAAACAAAGATATAATATGGACGATTTGCTTCAACAGCTTCGGGAGCAACAAATAGGCTCTATCCGTTCGGTTTCCTATGCGTTCTTAGAGCCCTCTGGAAACTTATCTGTTTTTAAGAAGGATGAGGAACAATTTATTTTCCCTTTGATTACTGATGGCGATATACAACTAGAACACCTTACACGAATTGGTAAAAGTAAGGAATGGTTACTAGAAGAGCTTGAAAAGAAAATGATTTTGGATCCCACCAAGGTGTTTTATTGTAGCTATGAGGACGATGAACTATATATTCAATTAAGGACATCATTTTAAAAAGATAGAAGAGGCTGGGACATAAGTAGATTCATGCTACGTAAAAATGTTGTGAGTAGATTCTTGTTATAATATTTAAACAAGAGGATACTTCATTCTGAGTGAATTTTGTTTTGTAGTGCCTGAAATTATGTACAGTTTTCACTTGATATCCTAGAAAATTCTAGTTTTTCGGAGCGAAGGCGGCGACTCCTAGGGGACAAGCGCGTGGGAGAGACTACGGGCTCGTCCCGTGTCCCCACCCAGGAAAGCGTCCGCTGTATCGGAGAACATTGACTATGAGCAGAAAAAAAGTCCAGAAAATTTACTAATCGGTAAATTTCCAGGACTATTAAATTTCTAAGGTGGGTTTTGTCCCAGATTCTTCTTAGTCACTTCATAATTTATTTATATTAAAATTTATTTTTAGTTGTTTTTGCAATTTTAAAGATGACACTAACTTCTTTTCGTTTAATTTGTCCAAATAGCAATAGACCAATAGTTAAGTAAACCAAAGTTATCAAACAATCTACTATTAATGGCTGACTCCCTATGGATATTACCATTGGACGGGTAATAATAGTGGCGATAAAAACTACATATGGCAATGCAAAGAAAGAGAATCCGATTTGGGCTTCTTTCTTTTCTTTAAGTGAAGCGATATGTAAAAACGAAGTGATGAGAACACCAAATCCTATCGCGACAATTGCTCCCTTTTCTTGAATGGATACCTGAGAGGCAAGGAAAAACAATAATAATAATTTCCCTACTCCACCATACAGAGAGTTTAAAAAAGCACTGTTAGAACTATTCAACGCCTGTAGGATGGAGAAGAGTGGGCTTTGAATATAGTAAAAGAAAAATATCGGTGCAAGTATTTTCATATAAACTGTTGCGTTTTCTACATGAAACAATTCATAGACAAGTTCGCCTCCATGTAGATAGAATAACGTAGCTGCATAACAACCAGTTAAAGTAGAGAACTTTAATGAAAGATGTATTCTCTCTTTTAATAAGCTATAATTTTTCCTTGCATAGGCGTCGCTAACAGCTGGTATAAGGACGATAGACAAGGCAAAAGGTATGAATGATGGGAAGAGCAACAAAGGAACTAAAACACCGGAGATGACACCATAAAGAGTTGTAGCGGCTACGGCACTAATTCCAGTAATGGCTAAAGCTTTAATAAAAATGATAGGCTCTAAAAACCAAGTGAACGATCCAAAAAGCTTACTGCCCGAAGAAGGCAGTGCAATTGCAAATAATGGTGATAAGGGATATGCTTTTTTAGATTTCTTATACGTCTGGCTTTTCTTCCATTTGTTATATCTCCACTTCAGATAAAGTAAAGAAGCGGCCTCTGCTAATAAGGCTAAGAACATGGCGTAAGCAGCAGCTTCCTGTGGAGTTGAGGAAGTTAAAAACAATGGTAATGCAAAGGTAATCAGTAAAATACGCACAATCTGTTCAATAAGTTGGGCTATTGCTGTTTCTTCAAGTCTTGCAATACCTTGCAAGAATCCCCTAAGAATTCCACCTGCTGCAGCAATCGGGACAATTGCAATTGAAACATAGAGAGTCATTGTAATAGCATCGTTCTTTAGCAAGTTACTAGAAATTAGAGGAGTAACAAAGATAAAGAGGGGAGTAAAAGCTATCATAGAGACTACTGTGACAATTACGGATGTTCTCATAACGGTAAAGTACTCTGAAATAGCGTTCCTTGTTCGTAACTCTGCTACTATTTTAGTAATAGCTATAGGTATGCCCAGTTGGATCAGCGAAAGAAAGAATATGAATGCTGGATAAGCCGTGCTGTAAATTCCAACAGCCTCTTCTCCCGTTAATCGAACAAATTGCATACGATAAATAAAACCTAGAAACTTGGACAAAAAAATGGCAAACATTAATACAATAGACCCTCTTAAATAAGTTGACAATTAAACACTTCCTTCTCAAATACAGGAACTTCGTTTACAATAATAATATGCAAGCTACTTACCACATTATTCTATAAAGAGGTGCAGTATTTTGGAAAACTCATACAATCATATCTATACACACGTACTACCTGCTCTAGAGAGCAAAAAGAGTGAGTTTAAAGTTTATCAGTACGAAACTGTAACAGAAGCAGATATTTGGAAGTATTGTGTAGAAAAGAAATGGAGAAAGCTAGATGTTCTTTCCTTGTCTCTTCATAAGATTGTTAATGACGTTCTTTCCATAACACCTGCCGAGTATATGACCTACGAACAAATTGAAAATTCTCGAACATCTAATTGGTTCTCGGAAATCAATCAAGAAGAATTACAAATCTTATTGAATCCTCAAACAGAGGAAAAATAAGCAAAGAGTCATTTGACAGTAAGGGGTATCGTGTTTCATAATAAACATGTTGCATTTTTTGGAATTAAAACAGATAGAATATTACGTAATTGTTTTTAGCAATAGTCTTTCTGACGAAGGAAGTCTGTGGTTATTTTTAGGAGGAAGTACATATGAAAACAAGAGGACGCATAGTTGCGTTTCTACTGCTTCTAGTGATTTTTGCCGGGACTATAAGCCCGACAGTTAGTGGAGTATTAAACAATATTAAATTAGGTCTAGACTTACAAGGTGGATTCGAAGTTCTTTATCAAGTAGATGAACTCAACAAAGGACAAAAAATCACAGAGGAAGTAGTAGCTGATACTGCATCTGCTCTTACAAGCAGAATTGATGTTCTAGGAGTAAGTGAGCCTAGTATTCAAATTGAAGACGGAAATAGAATTAGGGTTCAGCTCGCTGGAGTAGAAAATCAGGAATCAGCGCGGGAATTACTTTCTACTCAGGCTAATCTGTCTTTCCGAGACTCAGAAGATAATATCATGCTAGATGGTATGGACTTAAAAGAAGGCGGAGCAAAATCTGCCTTTAATCAACAAGGACAACCGATTGTTACATTAGAATTAAAGGATGCAAATAAATTTGCAGAAGTTACTGAACAGATAGCTGCTAAACCAGCACCTGACAATGTGCTAGTTATTTGGTTAGATTTTGAAGAAGGAGTTGACTCCTACGCTGCTGAGGTGTTGAAGGAAGAACAAAAATTCATTTCCAACCCTCGTGTTACACAACGAATCAGTTCAGAAAGCGTAGAAATCTCTGGAGCATTTTCAGTGGATGAAACTAAAAACCTTGCGGGAATTCTAAATGCAGGAGCACTACCAGTTAAGCTTACCGAAATTTATTCAACTTCTGTTGGAGCTCAATTCGGTGAACAGGCATTGGATAGCACAATTCTAGCAAGTATCATTGGTGTTTCAGCTATATTCTTGTTTATGATTTTCTATTATCGCCTTCCAGGTCTTATTGCGGTAATTTCATTGGTTGTTTATATTTTCTTAATCTTAGTAGTTTTTGATTGGATTAATGGGGTACTTACGCTGCCAGGTATCGCCGCAATTGTTCTCGGGGTAGGTATGGCGGTTGATGCCAACATTCTTACCTATGAACGTATAAGGGAAGAGTTGCGTGTAGGTAAGTCGGTGAAGAAATCTTTTGAAAGCGGAGCAAAGGAATCATTTACTGCTATCTTTGATGCTAATATCACGACACTTTTAGCTGCAGTCGTATTATTCTATTTTGGTACAAGCTCAGTAAAAGGTTTTGCAACGCTTTTAATCATTAGTATATTGGTTGTATTCATTACAGCTGTTTGGGCTTCACGTATTTTATTAGGTCTTTTAGTGCATAGTGGGTACTTTGACAATAAACCAGGTTGGTTTGGGATTCCGAAAAAACGTATTCATGCTCCTGAAGAAGAAGTAGATACATTAGATTTAACAACAAAGTTTGATCGTATAGATTTTGTTCATAATCGTAAAATTTTCTATATCGCTTCTATTGTGTTAACGGTAGCAGGGATTGTTATTTTAAGTGTATTCAAATTGAATCTTGGAATTGACTTTTCATCTGGTACACGCGTTCAAATTGAGTCAAATACTCCATTAACGCAGGAAATAGTATCGGAGAAATTGGATTCTATCGGGTTATCTACTGAGGATATTGTAATTTCAGGAGAAAATGCTGATGGAGCTGTAGTTCGATATAAAGACGAATTTTCTCAAGAAGAAATTAAGACTTTAAAAGCAGATATAAACGAACAATTTGGTGCAGAACCACAAGTAAGTACTGTGTCATCTACGGTTGGTAAGGAACTTGCCGCAAATGCAATGAAAGCTTTGCTATTCGCTGCTATTGGAATTGTAATTTATGTGGCGTTCCGATTTGAGTGGCGCATGGGTGTTGCTGCCATTGTTTCCTTATTACATGATGCATTCTTAATGATCGCGATATTTAGCATTCTTCGTTTAGAAGTCGACATTACATTTATTGCAGCTGTTTTAACTATTGTAGGTTACTCGATTAACGATACAATTGTAACGTTTGACCGAATTCGAGAAAATCTTCACCGTAGTAAAGCAATTACTACTGAGGAAGAGCTTGCGACAATTGTAAATAAATCACTTCGTCAAACATTAGGACGTTCAGTAAATACTGTGTTAACCGTTGTTCTTGTAGTAGTGGCACTATTATTGTTTGGTGCAGAAGGTATTAGAAACTTCTCTATTGCATTATTGATCGGTTTAGTTGCAGGGACGTATTCATCACTGTTTATCGCAACTCAATTATGGTTTGATCTAAAAGCTAAAGAGCTTCGTAAAACAGGTGGTATAAAAGTAGAAAAAGAAGAGAAAAAATGGGGTTCAGACGAGCCTGTGGTATAACAGTAAAAAGAGCAGAGTATTCATTCTCTGCTCTTTTTTTCTTTTTAATATGGAAAGCAAATGATTTATGTAGAATTCTAGGCTATTGGAAAAAGAAGGACTGACTTTGAAATGTTAGTTACTCAGACACTTTTGTTAAAGTAAAAATATTAATCCCTCAAGGTTTTTACGTTATAATAAAACTTAAGGAAGTGAAATAAAATGATACAATCTCAAAAAAGATGGAGAATCTCTAGACCTAATGATGATTTGGTTACAACCTTTGAACAAGAACTCACGATTCCAAGAGTCTGTGCTAAAGTACTAGTATCTAGAGGGTTTAATAGCGTAGAGGAAGCTAAAAGCTTTATATATATTACTGAAGATAACGTTCATGATCCTTTTCTCTTTGAAGGGATGGAAAAACTGGTAGAAAGAGTCCATCAAGCGATAGATGCTGGAGAAAGAATTATGATTTACGGTGACTATGATGCAGATGGAATAACAAGCACAACTGTCATGATGAAAACATTGGAAGCTATGGGTGCAGATGTTATCTTTAAAATTCCTAACAGATTTATAGATGGTTATGGACCAAGCGAGCGCTTATTCCAACAGGCCTTTGATGAAGGGGTCAAACTTATTATTACAGTAGACAATGGAATATCCGGCATACAGCAAATTCAGTTTGCTAAAAACTTAGGAATGGATGTAATAGTAACGGATCACCATGAACCTGGTGAGGTGCTTCCCAAGGCAGATGTAATTATTCACCCTGGTTTACAAGATACAAAATATCCTTTCTCGCATTTGGCTGGTGTAGGGGTGGCATTTAAAGTTGCTCATGCTTTACTAGGTGAAATACCGAAAGAATTATTTTACCTAGTAGCCATTGGGACAATTGCCGATCTCGTATCGTTAAAGGGTGAGAATCGTTATTTTGTCCAACAGGGTATTAAGCAGATGAAGAAAAATGATTCTATTGCAATTGAGGCTTTGGCAAATGTAAGTGGAGTTGAAACAAGCGCTATAAATGAGGAAACTATCGGTTTCGCTTTTGGACCGCGTATCAATGCTGTAGGGCGTCTTGGAGAAGCTTCCCCGGGAGTTGAGTTGTTTTTAACAGAAGAACCAAATAAAGCACTTGCTCTAGCTAATATGTTGAACGATAAAAATAAAGAACGACAAGCTATTGTAAAGCAAATCACGGATGAAGCGATTGAATTAATCGAACAACAACACTTAGACTTAAAAGGTCCAAGTGTTATTGTAGTTGGTAAAGAGGGATGGAATCCTGGCGTATTAGGAATTGTTGCATCAAAATTAGTGGAAAAATATTATCGTCCTTCAATAGTTCTTGGGTTTGACGTAGAAAAACAAATTGCTAAAGGTTCTGCACGTAGCATCGAAGGATTTCATATGTACAATGAGCTAGCTAAGAATAGCGATATAGTAACTCATTTTGGTGGTCATCCGATGGCAGCAGGTATGACCTTCCCTCTCGAACATGTAGAAGAATTTAGAAACAGACTTAATGAACAAGCGACGACGTGCCTGACTGAGGAACAGTTAATACCTGTTGTATCAATTGATGTGCCACTGGAAATGCATGAAATATCCACGGAATCCATTCAATCCATTCAAATGCTTTCTCCTTTTGGTATGGGTTTTGCTAAACCTGTATATTGTTTAGAAAATATAGAAGTGAACTCAGTAAGGAAAATTGGCTCTGCCCAAAACCATGTGAAGATGGAGCTAATGCAGGGTGCTGTTTTGTTAGACGCTATCGGATTTGGAAAAGGTGATCTTGCTGATGAGATTGCACCGGCAACCAAATTATCCTTTATTGGAGACTTGCAAATCAACGAGTGGAATGGGCGAAAAAAACCACAGCTTATGATTCAAGATGCAAAAACGAATCAGTGGCAGTTGTTTGATATAAGAGGCATTCGCCAGGTGAATAGATGGCTGCCTACTATACCAGAGGGAAATACTACCTTTGTCTGCTTTAACAAGGAATCTTTAGCTCATTTTGAATCTATTATTTCTGGCAAAATATGGTTTCACAATAACGTAATAGAAGAAGGCATTGTTTCCGATTGTATTTGTTTACTAGATCTACCATTAGAGGAGCAAGATTTAATAAACTTGTTAGAACACCATGATTGGCAACGAATTTATGCTCACTTTTTTGCAAACGAGTCTACTTATTTTGAAGGATTACCAACCCGAGAACAATTCAAATGGTATTTTTCTTTCATTGCTAAAAGGAAAAATTTTGCTTTAAAACAGCATATTCACGAACTATCCAAACATACTGGATGGAGTCCAAACACAATAAATTTTATGTCAAAGGTGTTTTTTGAGTTAAATTTTGTTAGAATAGAGGGTGGCACATTGGTCTTGAATGAAAATCTCCCTAAAAGAGATTTATCTGAAGCGCCAGCCTATCAACAGCGTACAAAGCAGATAAGTTTAGAGCAAAAGCTTTTGTATGCACCATATAAAGAGCTGAAACAATGGTTTGAAGAGCGAAGAGCAGCACAAACCGTTCCTGAGGAGGAGCAAAAATGGATTTAAAGAAATATGTAACAATTGTAGAAGACTGGCCTAAACCAGGTATTCGATTCAAGGATATTACAACAATTATGGACAATGGAGAAGCATACAAATATGCGACTGACCAAATTGTTGAATATGCAAAAGAAGTGGATGCAGATATTATTGTTGGACCAGAAGCACGTGGATTCATCATTGGATGCCCTGTTGCTTATGCTTTAGGCATAGGTTTTGCACCAGTTCGTAAGGAAGGCAAGCTCCCTCGGGAAGTAATTCGTGCTGAATACGGATTAGAATATGGGAAAGATGTTTTAACTATGCATAAGGATGCAATTAAACCTGGTCAGCGTGTACTTATTGTAGATGATTTACTTGCAACAGGTGGAACGATTGAAGCAACCATTAAGTTAGTAGAAGAACTTGGCGGTGTAGTGGTTGGTTGTGCATTCTTAATAGAATTGTCTTATTTAGAAGGACGCGACAAATTAAAAGACTACAATATTCGTACGTTAATGCAATACTAATATTATTCATTTTCTATATAGACATAATTTGTGTATAATAAGAAAGTAATCGACTATACAGTTTAAGGGTGGACTTTACAAGTCCCTCTTTTTTTTTATAAAATATAGCCTATATACTATTTTTGAAAAATAACGAAAACAGGTGAGTTAGCATGGCAAAAGATCAGGTGAAGACAGCAGAAGATGTTTTTGAAACACTTTCTACTTATATGAATAAGGAACATGTTGACTTCGTTAAAAAAGCATACGAGTTAGCAGAACATGCCCATCGAGAACAATTTCGTAATTCTGGCGAACCGTATATTCTTCATCCCATACAAGTAGCAGGTATTCTTGCTGATCTTCAAATGGATCCGGAGACTGTTGCTGCTGGCTTTTTGCATGATGTAGTAGAGGATACCGAGTATACAAGAGATGATATTGTTCGAGAGTTTAACGAAGAAGTTGCTCTTTTGGTTGAAGGAGTGACCAAGCTAGGTAAAATTAAATATATGTCTAAAGAAGAACAACAGGCAGAAAATCATCGCAAGATGTTCATAGCAATGGCGCAAGATATTCGGATCATCCTGATTAAACTTGCTGACCGTTTACATAATATGCGTACTTTAAAGCATTTACCCGAAGAAAAACAACGTAGAATTTCAAATGAGACGCTAGAGATTTTTGCACCACTTGCTCATCGTTTAGGGATATCCGCAGTGAAATGGGAATTAGAGGATACAGCTTTACGATACTTGAATCCGCAGCAGTATTATAGAATTGTCAATTTCATGAAGAAAAAACGCACGGAGCGTGAATCATACTTAAAAGATGTAATGAATGATATTTGTAAACAGTTGGACGAGATGGAGGTAGATGCAGATATATCCGGAAGACCAAAGCATATATACAGCATCTATCGAAAAATGGTAGTCCAAAACAAACAATTCAATGAAATCTATGATTTACTAGCAATGCGAATCATCGTCAATAGCATTAAAGACTGCTATGCGGTTTTAGGTGTGATTCATACGCTTTGGAAGCCAATGCCAGGTAGGTTTAAAGATTATATTGCGATGCCAAAGCAGAACCTATACCAATCCTTACACACTACAGTAATTGGCCCTAATGGAGAGCCATTAGAGGTTCAGATCCGTACAGAGGAAATGCATAATATTGCTGAGTATGGGGTTGCTGCACACTGGGCCTACAAAGAGGGCAAAAAGGTGGAGACTGGTAAGCAAACAATAGATTCAAAACTTACATGGTTTAGGGAGATACTTGAGTTTCAACAAGAGTCATCCAACGCAGAAGAGTTTATGGAATCTCTGAAATTTGATTTGTTCTCAGATATGGTCTACGTTTTTACCCCTAAGGGGGACGTCATCGAATTACCTGCTAGTTCTGTTCCTATTGATTTTGCTTACCGAGTACATTCGGAAGTTGGCAATAAAACAATTGGTGCTAAGGTAAACGGAAAAATGGTTCCTTTAGATACAAAGCTAAAAACAGGAGATATTATAGAGGTTCTGACCTCTAAGCAGTCCTTTGGTCCGAGCAGAGACTGGATTAAAATTGCTCAATCCTCTCAAGCAAAAAACAAGATTAAGCAATTCTTTAAAAAACAGCTTAGAGAAGAAAACATTATCAAAGGTAAAGAGTCAATTGAAAAAGAAATCAAGGCACAGGAATTTGAAATAAAAGAGGTCTTGACTCTCGAAAATATCAAACGAGTTTGTGAAAAATATGCATTTGCTGGGGAAGAGGACTTATATGCCGCTGTGGGCTTTAATGGAATTACCGCCCAGCAAGTCGTTAACCGATTAGCAGAAAAAATGAGAAAAATACGCGACCAAGAGGAAGCGTTAGAAAAAATTAATACAGAAATGAACACTCCACCTACCAAGAAAACGACAGAATCAGGAGTAGTCGTCAAGGGGATAGACAACCTTCTAATACGACTTTCTCGTTGCTGCAGCCCCGTTCCTGGGGACGCTATTGTTGGATTTATAACCAAAGGGAGAGGTGTATCTGTTCACCGAGCAGATTGTCCGAATGTCCAAAATGACAATGCTCATTCACGCATTATAGAGGTTGAATGGGAGCAAACTGATTCACCTACCAAGAAGGATTACCAAGTTCATATAGAAGTGTCTGCATTTGATCGGACAGGTCTTCTTAATGAAGTTCTTCAAGTAGTAAACGAATCTAAAACGAATATTGTTGCAGTAAGTGGCAAATCGGATAATGATATTGCCTCCATTCATCTGTCTATTCTTATTTCTAATATTGCTCATCTTCATAAAGTGGTAGATCGTATTAAGCAGCTGCCAGATGTGTACTCTGTTCAGCGTATTATTAATTAAAGCTAACAACAGCGTATTATTAAAGGAGTTATGGTATATGAAGGTTTTGTTGCAGCGATGTAAAGATGCAAGTGTTACTGTTGACGGTGAAGTGACTGGTAAGATAGACAACGGTTATTTGTTGTTAGTAGGAATCACGACTACAGATACTGAAAAAGAAATAGAATATTTAGCGAACAAAATTGAAGGCATTCGTCTCTTTGAAGATGAAGAAGGCAAAATGAATCTTTCGATTAAGGAAGTAAATGGTTCTATTCTTTCTGTCTCACAATTTACCCTATATGCTGATACTAAGCGTGGCCGTAGACCAAGCTTTATAGAAGCCGCTCGGCCAGAAATTGCAAAGCCCCTTTGGGAGCTATTTAATGAAAAGCTACGTTCAAAAGGTTTTGTAGTAGAAACCGGCACATTCGGTGCAATGATGGACGTGGCATTTACAAATGATGGTCCTGTGACAATCATGCTAGAAGCATAATTTAAAAGCAGTGCTACTATTTTTAAGTGGCACTGTTTTTATTTTGGTATCGCATTATCTTACTACAATCCTCGTTTATAGGATTAGTAAGGTTTTTGCTTGTCCAACAGGAGGAGGGAGATAGATAAGACATCACACACGATGCGCAAGCGGCGGTGATGGCGTTCCCCCTGCGGAAAGCGTCCGCTTTAAGCGGAAATCAGCTGTACGCTTCAAAAGCCATATATGAAAAAGGAGGGAAGTCATGACATGAGTCACTACTTCCCTCTCTAAAATAGCATTTATAGTTATTTTGCTGTTTCTTAACAATTTTTATTTCAATTGACTATCAAAATAGTCAATAATCCCGTTGTATATTCCGTGTGTTGCCTGTTCTCTAAATCTCTGGGTAGTGACATTCTGTTCCTCTGTTGGATTGCTCAAATACCCTAACTCTATTAAAATAGCAGGCTGTTTATTTTCTCTCAATACTAGATAATTGCCTGGTTGAGTCCCTCTATCCTTCAGAGAAATCATATCTCCAAGACCATCATGGACATGCTTTGCTAGCTCTTTCTGATAGCTATTCATGTAATAGGTTGTAAAACCTCGAACAGAGCTATTATCGATAGCGTCATAGTGTAGGCTTATAAATGCGTCGGCTCCAACTTGATGACCTATTGAAACTCTTTTTCGTAAATCTACATATTCATCTGATTGTCGGGTCATCCTAACATTAGCGCCTGCTGCTTGAAGCTTGGAAGAAAGTAACTCTGCAGTTTTAAGGGTAATATCTTTTTCATCTGTTCCAAGAGCACCTGTTGTCCCACGGTCGTTGCCTCCGTGCCCAGGATCGATAACGATAGTAACTCCATCTAGAGTTCCTTTTTTTCGCTTAGAATTTTCCTTCTTTTCCCCTTCTTTAACCGTACTTTGTGAAGTGGAGTCCCCTGTATTTGAAACTACCCAGCTTGCAAGGTAGCCGATTTTACCGTTTCCTAAATCCACCTTATACCAATCATCAATAGTTTCTAAAACAGCAAATGATTCGCCGGCAGAAGCTCTTTTTAAAACCTCGCTATTAGTGCTTTTATCCGAACGGATATTAGTTCCACTATATAGAACAGTTATCGTATCCGATGCTGGAATAGAGGAATTAGATTTTACAGCATTAGAGAAATTCCCGTAAAAACTATAGAGCCATCCTTTTTTTCCATTTTTAAGCTCTACTTGAATCCATTGATGATCTGTTGCAAGCACCTTAAATTCATCGCCTTTGTTCACTTGTCCAATCTTTTTAGAAGACAAATCTGGATTGGCTCGGACATTTAATACATCAACTGAAATAACAAAGGTTCTTTTCTCAGTTGTGCTGGATGGTGTAGAAGTTTCCACTGGTGTTTGATCAACTATTGTAACGTATGTATTATTTACCCATCCTTTTTGCCCGTTGAAGTCAATTTCAATCCATTCTTTCTCCGAACGAGATGTTAAATATTTGTCTCCTTCGTTTAGTTGTCCAATGACAGCTGAGGATACTGAAGGTGCTGTGCGGACATTTAATCGGTTTACCTTGGAAACAATTTGCTTGTTAGCTAAATCTGATGTTTCCTCAGTTGTATACCAACTTGCAACCCATCCAGATGTATTTTTGTATTTTACTTTTAACCAATCGTTTTCTTTAGAGATTATTGTCAACTTTTCGTTCTTTTGTACCGATCCAATTGCATCGTAAGTGAGGCCTGGACCAGATCTGACTTTTAAAGAATCCACATTGACCACAGCTTGCTGTTCTTGAGCTTGGACCTCCATCTTTACATTAGGGATTATTAGTACAACTAAAAGCAGAAATATTGCCAATTTGTGGACTAATTTGTTATTCATTGGATCACCTCTAACTATATTGTAAATAGTCAAATAAAAAATTACTACCTTTTCTTTAAAAAGGTTGACTTATTTCATTTACGTCATTATGATAAAGTATAATTAAAAAATATAACAAACCGATGACCGAAAAAGTAACTGTTTGAACGGGATGACAAGAGAGGGAAAGACGTGGCTGAAATCTTTCCTACATACGCCTACAGTGAACAACATTCGAGAGGATTTTTGTCGAAAGAGTTTTCTTTAGTAGGCAAAAACGGATCTGGCCGTTATCCAGCGTTGAGAGGGTTAATAGATGTATTAACCAACTAGGGTGGAACCGCGGAAGCTTATAAAAGCTCTCGTCCCTTGCTATATGCAAGGGATGAGAGCTTTTTTTTATATGGATTTGAGAGGAGTCTATGGAAATGGATATTAAATTACCAAGAGGAACACAGGACATTTTGCCATCAGATACAGCAAAATGGCAGGTAGTAGAGGAATTAATAAGAGAGCAATGTCGTATGTACCACTACAAAGAAATCAGGACACCTGTTTTTGAACATACAGAGCTTTTTACAAGAGGTGTAGGAGATACAACGGATATTGTTCAAAAAGAGATGTATACATTCCAAGATAGAGGAAATCGTTCCCTAACATTAAGACCAGAAGGTACAGCATCTGTAGTTCGGTCGTTCGTTGAACACAAGATGTTTGGCTATCCGGACCAACCAGTAAAGTTATATTATATGGGGCCAATGTTCAGATATGAGCGTCAGCAAGCAGGTAGATATCGTCAGTTTGTTCAGTTTGGTATGGAGGCAATAGGTAGCTCAGATCCAGCGATTGATGCAGAAGTAATCTCACTAGCAATGTCCATCTATAAAAGAGCAGGCTTAAAAAGCTTAAAACTAGTGATTAACTCATTAGGTGATACTGAAAGTCGTATCGCTCACCGCGAGGCTTTAGTTAATCACTTTGAGCCACATATTGAAGAGTTTTGCTCAGATTGCCAAAATCGATTACAAAAAAATCCACTTCGAATTTTAGACTGTAAGATAGACCGAAACAATCCATTGATGGAAACGGCTCCTTCATTAACAGATTATTTAAATGAAGAATCTGCAGCTTATTTCGCAAAAGTAAAAGAATATTTAACAATGTTGAATATTGATTTCGAGGTAGATCCTAATTTAGTACGTGGGCTAGACTATTACAATCACACTGCATTTGAAATTATGAGCACTGCAGAAGGATTTGGTGCCATTACTACACTTGCTGGTGGGGGAAGATATAACGGACTAGTAGCAGAGCTTGGTGGTCCAGATTCTCCAGGAATTGGCTACGCAATGAGTATTGAACGACTATTACTTGCAATGGAAGCAGAAAAAATTGAGTTTCCAGATACTACATCATTGGACGTTTACTTAGTAGCAATGGGTGAGGAAGCAAAGAAAAAGGTAACAGAGCTTACATTTGAGCTTCGTAAGCATAAAATCTCTGCTGATATGGACTATTTGGAACGCAAAGTAAAGGCTCAAATGAAATCAGCTGACCGCTTAAAAGCGAAGGCAGTTATTGTAATTGGTGAGGATGAACTAGAAAAACAAAGTGTCATGTTAAAGGATCTATCTACAGGAACTCAACAGCTTGTACCTTTTACATCCTTAATAGATGAAGTAAAAAAGTTAACGGAGGCAAAATAACAATGAGTAGAACGCATACAAGTGGACAACTAAACGAACAACATATAGGAGAATCCGTTCAATTAATCGGATGGGTTCAGAAAAGAAGAGACTTAGGTGGATTAATATTTGTTGATATGAGAGATCGTTCTGGCATTGTGCAAGTAGTATTTAACCCAGAGATTTCAGAATCAGCAATCCAGGTAGCAAATACTTTAAGAAACGAATTTATCATTGAGGTAAAAGGGAATGTTGTAGCGCGAGCAGAAAATCAAATTAATCCTAATATTCCTTCTGGTGCTATCGAGGTTCAAGCATTAGAGATTTCAATTATTAACGAAGCAAAAAATCCTCCTTTTTCTATCGAAAATCAAACAGATGCAGGGGAAGATATTCGTTTAAAATACCGTTACTTAGATTTAAGAAGACCTGTTATGTATGACACATTTAAAATGCGTTCAGATATTACGAAAACTGTTAGAAGATTTTTAGATGATGAAGGCTTCTTAGAAGTAGAAACACCAATTTTAACAAAATCTACGCCAGAGGGAGCGCGAGATTATTTAGTGCCAAGTCGAGTGCATGATGGAGAATTTTATGCGCTGCCTCAATCCCCTCAGCTATTCAAACAATTGCTTATGGTGGGTGGATTTGAAAAATATTATCAAATTGCTCGTTGCTTCCGTGATGAAGATTTACGTGCTGACCGTCAGCCAGAATTCACTCAAATTGATATGGAAATGAGCTTCCTATCAATGGATGAAATTTTAGAAATGAATGAGCGCATGATGCAAAAGATAATGAAAGATGTTAAAGGTGTAGAGGTTAGTATACCATTCGCTAGAATGGACTATGACGAAGCAATGGCTAGATTTGGATCAGATAAACCAGATGTTCGATTTGGTTTAGAGTTAACAGATCTTTCAGATCAAGTAAAAGATAGTGCCTTTAAAGTATTTACTTCAGCAGTAGAAGCAGGAGGCCAAGTTAAAGCTATTAACGTCAAGGGAGCAGCCGATAACTATTCACGAAAAGATATTGATGCGTTAGGAGAATATGCTTCTCGCTATGGTGCTAAAGGTCTTGCTTGGTTAAAAGTTGACGAGGAGGGCGTAAAAGGTCCTATTGCTAAATTCTTTGAAGGAGAAGCGGCTAGCACTCTTATTAAAACTTTAGATGCTAATGCGGGAGATTTATTGTTATTCGTAGCAGACAAAAAGTCTGTAGTAGCTGATGCCCTTGGAGCGTTACGTTTGAAATTAGGTAAAGATTTGAATCTTATCGATGAAAGTCGTTATGCTTTCCTATGGGTAGTAAACTGGCCATTATTCGAATATGACGAAAAAGAAGGACGTTATTACGCTGCACACCACCCATTCACACGTCCGGCTGATGAGGACCTACCTTTAATGGAAACAGATCCAAGTCAAGTAAAAGCACAAGCATATGACCTTGTACTAAATGGCTATGAACTTGGTGGAGGATCCCTGCGTATATATTCAAGAGAAGTTCAAGAAAAAATGTTTGAGATTCTTGGATTTTCTGACGAAGAGGCAAAAGCTCAGTTTGGGTTCTTAATGGAAGCATTCGAATACGGTACACCTCCACATGGTGGAGTAGCCTTCGGGTTGGACCGTTTGGTTATGCTGCTATCTGGAAGAACAAATCTTCGTGATACGATTGCCTTCCCTAAAACAGCTAGCGCAAGCTGCTTACTGACTCAAGCACCAAGCCCAGTAGCAGAAGCACAGCTAGATGAATTGCACTTAAAATTAAATAAGTAAAAACAATAATAATTAACCACCTTTTATAGGTCATACAATAAAAGGTGGTTTTTGAATAAATTGAATCTAGGAGAGGTTATAAAATAATTTAGAAGGAGCTAACATATACTCTATTAAATGATTGATAATTGGAAGGATGATCGAAGTTATAGAAAAAGCTTTACTCTTTATTATTTTATTAAGACTTCTTTCAGGAAGTGTAGAAATCACTGCGGCAATGTTTATGCTGAAATTTAATAACTTGGAAAAAGCTTTCTATATTAATTCCATGCTAGCTCTAGTCGGACCATGTATTTTAATCGTCACAACTGGTATAGGTTTAATGGGCCTAGCGGATAAAATATCAATGACTCGAATAATTTGCTTATTTGCGGGTATTTTATTGATACTGTTCAGCGTGAATGCTAAATAGAGTTTGAAGAACTTAGTATATAGTTTTGACAAAAAATGAGCACCTAGATTGTCTCTGCTTAAAGATAGAGGGAGTAGGTGTTAATTTTTTTTGCTATGTTAAAATTTGCGATGGATACCAAGCTAGTATAACTTTAGGGGAGTTACAGCAATTAGCTAATAATTGTCATGAATGGTTATATTATTAAAAGTAAATAAGTGACTCCGTAATATAAAAAATAATAAAAAGACCGATAATGCGAATGCAAATTATCGGTCTTTGTCGTTTTTATAGTATTGACGTATAATCTTCTAGGCAATTTCATTCTCTGTCTTCTCGATTTCATCTATTTTAACTAGCTTAAAGACAAGAAACATAAGTAGTATGCCAAGAATACCACAGCCGATATAAAATGGATTTAAATAGTTTTTCATGACAAGTGAAAGTATAGGTGGTCCTGCTGCAACCCCTATAAAACGAGCTGAACTATAAAAAGAAGAAATGGTGCCTCGCTCTTCTTTTTTTATATTTTCTGTGATTATTGTGTCTAAGACAGGGAGTATGGCTCCAATAGCTATACCAAGTATACTTGTAACTATTAACAACAGAATGAGTTGTTCCTTGACAAAACCAATAAAAACGACACTAGCTGAACTAATAATAAGAGATATGATCATAATTCGTTTAATCATTTTGAGCTTTCCTTCAATTTTTCGGCCAGTAAGGAAAGAAGATATACATAAAAACAATAGGGGGATTGCTAACACAAAACCTTTCTTAACACCTTTAATATCATGAATTTTTTCTAGTATTTCTGATAAGTAAAACAATACTCCGAATAATACGAACATCGCAAAGATACCATTTAAAAATACCGAGGTCAGCCACTTACCCTCTGCTTTAAAGGTTTCCTTTACTTTACTTAAAAATTCTTTTATTTTGTCTGGCTCTTCATTGTCCCCTTTAGGAACTTTGACAAAGAAAAATATTAAAACGAAAGCAATGGCACTAAAAATTGAGATTGAAAAGAATGGAAAAAACCATAGTATTGCTGCAATCGCCGAGCCTATAATAGGACTCAACACTTTCCCAAGCGTATTAGATGTTTCAATAATACCTAAGGTGGAGCTAGTTTTTTCTGAATCATCTTTAAAAAGGTCTCCGACTAGTGGTAATACAATCGGCATTGCTCCTGCCGCACCCATCCCTTGTAGAATTCTACCAATAATAATAGTTGTGTAAGGATTCTCCATTTTCCAAGAGGCAAAACCAGCAATTAGTCCACCCAATAAAGCAAGAAGTAAGCAGGGCAAAATAATTTTCTTTCTTCCTAATCGATCCGATAAATAACCAGCCACTGGAATGAGAATAATAGCAGCAATGGAGTAACTAGTTATAATCATACTCGATTGAAAAGAACTGATATCCACCTTTTTTTCTAAGATCGGCAAAACTGGAATCAGCATAGAGTTCCCTAACGTCATAACTAAAGGAATGGAAGATATGCTTATAATACACATCTTGCTTACTGTATTAATTTCATCTTTCTTACCCAACCTACACACCTCAATTTTAATTATCAATTAAGGGTATGTTCTCCTTGAGGAATTGTTTTATGCATTCATCAAAACAAATGTCCACTAACAGTTAATTATTATGTATAAGGAAAAATCCTTAACTTAAAATAAGGAATAGTAGGCCTGAATGCCAAAGTAAATTCCAAACGCAATCATTGATAATGATGAGATGATGGACACCGTTTTTAGAAGAGAAGTTGATAATAATTTTCTTGAACCACTTGAGATAGTAGCCATTGTTAAATCTACAAGTGTAATACCTAATAAGATAGTAATACTATATAAAATAACTTCTAGTCCAGATAACGAGCCACTAGCGCCACCGACTAGTATGGAGCCATAAATCCCAAGCCAAAATAAAATAGTCAAAGGATTCAATAATGCCATGAGTAACCCCGATAAAAAAGAATGTCTTAAACGTACTACTTTTCGATATTTTGCATCCATAGATATATTATTGACCGTAAGTAAATTTTCAATGCCAGTATACATGAGTACAAAAAAGCCAAAAGACCATAAAAAAGTTTTCATCATTGGACTGTCGATAAATTGTCCCACTCCAAAATACACCATAAGCATATAAAGTATATCTGTTGCAATGGCACCCAAACCAAAAAACCATGCATGAAAAAATCCGTTCTTTATACCGGTATTAAGTAGGGTAGCCTTTACAGGGCCAATGGGTGCCGCCAAGGAGACACCAAGAATAAAATACGTCATCAGTGAATTCACAAATAGACCTCCGTTAAATGTCTTGTCTATGAATAATATTCACAGGTAAGGTCATCTAGGACTAGTTTTCAATAGAATTTTTAAGTGGTGACTTTAATCATAAATTAAAGGAAATAAGTATGAGTATGAAAAATTTACTATAAATAATTATTCAGAATAGTTAAATTATAGTGTGGTGTTTCATTTGAAATTCATTAATATCTGTGATAATATACAAGTAATACGAATCCTGATGTGTTCGCAAAATGCCAATCAGTTTTGACCGAACAATTATATCGTCGGGAGTCTAACTTTTATTGTTGATGACATGCCCTCTAGTCTAGGGACTTCAAAGACAGTGAAGAGGACACCCACCTGCTCTGTGCGGGTTCAAAACGATAAGCTCTATTAGTCGGCACGATTGGGATTCGTCTATCTTTAAACAGTCAGCCTCCTGCATCTTTGTAGGAGGCTTTTTTCTGCGCTTTGAGGTCGGCACGTGACCCAATTCTTCAATTATATTCAATAATAGTAATCTCTATTTGAGCAAAAAAGAACAAGAAATGAATATATCTTTTTGTAATACGTTTACCTATCGTTAGACCTCACATTACAATCATCGACTTAAAAGTTGCATTTAGTTTATAATATTGGGGCATGGGTACAACAGCAATAAATTTAGAATGTACTAGCGTAGGCATAATGATTTTGTTAATATTTGAGAAGTGAAAAGATAAAACCAACTAATCTGATATAAATGGAGTGTTTAGTATGTTACATCAATTTTCTAGAAATGAACTTGCTATCGGTAAAGAGGGTGTAGATCTCTTAAAAAATACAACTGTTGCAATTTTAGGAGTCGGAGGTGTCGGTTCATTTGCAGCAGAAGCATGTGCTCGCAGTGGAGTCGGGCGTATTATTTTGGTTGATAAGGATAACGTGGATATTACGAATATCAATCGTCAATTAGTAGCCTATATGTCTACTATCGGGCGGTCAAAATCCGAGGTGATGAAAGAGAGAATAGCAGATATTAATCCAGAATGTGAAGTAATTGACATGCATATGTTTTATACCGAAGAAACTTATGAACAATTTTTTGCGATGAATATTGATTATGTAATTGATGCATCTGATACTATTGTATATAAAATTCATCTAATGAAGGAATGTTTAAAACGAGGCATTAAAATTATTTCTAGTATGGGAGCAGCAAACAAAACGGATCCAACTCGATTTAAAATTGTAGATATCTCTAAAACACATACCGATCCAATAGCAAAAGTGATTCGTACTAAGCTTCGTAAGGAAGATCGAATTACAAAAGGTATCCCAGTAGTCTTTTCGGATGAAAGTCCTATCGTAGTAAGAGAAGATGTAGTAGAGACAGTAGGAAAACCAGATGCAGCAATTCGTAAAGCAAAAATGCCACCATCATCTAATGCTTTTGTACCGTCTGTGGTTGGATTAATCTGTGCTAGCTGGGTAATAAATGATATCACGAAAAATATTACAGTGAATCGAGTGCAGTAATTGGTTGCAGTTTTTTCCACATCACTTATACTAAAACTAATCACATTTCAAACGAGGTGGAAACTTATATGACAGAAACAACAAATCAAGAAGAGCCAAAGAAAAAAATGACTCTTCAAGAAGCTGTGAAACAAAAGCTTGAAGAAAAGAAAAACCAAGCTGGTGGCGGCAAAGCAAAAGGAAACGGCCCAGCAGCCAACCAAAAAATGAAAAGCCAGCAAACCAAGAAAGTAAGTAATACACGCAGAAAAATGGGTGTGTAATTACTAAATTCGAAGGTGCGCACCTTTTAAGTTTGCGAACAAAAAACGCTACCGATTTTTTCGGTAGCGTTTTTTCATGGTAAAGCAGTATAATTTCTCTATTTCTCACATTGCCATCAGGCACAAAAGCTATTCTTCTACTTTTCCTTCTTAAATTTCTCTAATTTATTATAAATCGCAGAAAGACGTTTCTCTTCTCCTGCATCTATTGGATCGTAGAATCTCGTTCCGATTAAATTATCTGGAAGATAGGTTTGATTTACCCAACCGCCAAAGGTTCCTATTTTATGATCATGAGGGTATACATAGCCACCATGTCCAAGCTCCTTGGCTCCAGAGTAATGAGTATCCTTTAAATGACTTGGGATTTCGCCTGTTTTACCTGAATGTATACTACTAATAGCCTTATCAAGCGCTACATATGCCGAATTGGATTTCTCTGATAAGCACATTAAAACTACTGCATTGGCAAGGGGAATACGTGCCTCAGGAAGTCCGAGTCTTTCTGCGGATTGTATAGCGGCTAATACTTGTGGACCTGCTGCAGGATTGGCAAGTCCAATATCTTCATAGCTCATTACTAATAATCTTCTACTAACAGCTACCAAATCTCCGTTTTCTAATAGATGGGCAAGATAATATAATGCTGCGTCCGTATCACTACCCCGAACTGATTTTTGTAGTGCAGATAACAGATTATAAAAGTGTGAACCTTTTTTGTCTCCAAATACGCCTACACGATCGATAAGACTATCCAGAGTGCCATTCTCCACTACAGTCACGCCATTTTCTTCAAAGCTGGCAAAAACGGTAGATTCTAATAGAGTCAATGCCTTTCGAGCATCTCCATTAGAGGCATCCGCTATCTTTAGCCGTTGATCATCGGTGATTTTAATAGGAGTTTTGCCTAGTCCTTTGTCAGGATCCTCTAAGGCTCTTTTTAGAAGAACATCTACATCCTCAGTAGTAAGACGCTTTAACTGCTTTATTTCTCCACAGCGAGAGCGAATCGCTGGATTTACATCGTGGAAGGGATTTTCTGTTGTAGCCCCGATAAGAATTATAGAACCGTTTTCAACATGGGGCAAAAGTGTATCCTGCTGTAGCTTGTTGAAGCGATGAATTTCATCTAAAAACAAAATTACTTTTCCGCTAATCCTAGCATCTGCTACGACATCCTCGACATCTTTTTTTCCGGCCTTAGTTGCATTTAATGCAATAAAGGGTAGTTTGGTTGTCCCAGCAATCGCAAAAGCTAAAGAGGTTTTGCCCACACCAGGATCTCCATACAGAAGCATAGATGGTACATGCCCATTCATTATCATTTTATATAGTGCAGTATCCTTACCGATTACATGCTGTTGACCAGCAATTTCATCTATTGTTTGAGGTCTCATTCGATAAGCTAAAGGTTCATTTTGCAAAATGATCTCTCCTTTTTATTCGTATTTGAAATTCTGTTTTTGAAGAGAGGGTTAATTGTAAATAAATCATTTGAGTGACTTTGATCTGGCACCTGGATTACATTTAAGACATTTCAAGCGCGAAGGTCTATTACATATTGATTGTACTCGAACGTGTTCGTCAAAAGATAATCATTTACTTGTCAGTGCAGTTACAAGCGAATGTACTTTGGTTATACAAAACGTACATTTGTTCCTTTATTATATAGAAGATGAGACAAAAAGTCATTTTGAAGTCGTTAGCCCTATGAGTTATGCTATACTAGGGAAAGAATTTTTTTACCTATGAAGTTAATCTAAATAGAAACAATCTAAGTCCTATAAATACTTTTATAGTGAAATATAAGAATGAATGGATAAAAGAAAAATGAGGTGGGACAGTTGAAATTTTCAACAAAGGGCCGTTATGGTCTTACAATTATGGTGGCGCTAGGTAAGCAATACGGAGAAGGACCTCATGCGCTACGTCAAATTGCCTCTGAGCATTCCTTATCGGAAGCATACTTGGAGCAAATCGTATCTCCATTGCGCAATGCTGGATTGGTTAAAAGTGTTAGAGGAGCTTATGGAGGCTATATGCTTTCTAAAGCGCCAAATGAAATTACTGCAGGCGATGTCATTCGTGTGCTTGAAGGCCCCATTCAAATAGTTGAAGGAATTGAAGAGGAAGCACCACCGCAGAGAGAGTTATGGATGAGAATTCGTGATGCGGTCAAGAACGTACTCGATACAACTACTATTGAAGACCTAGCAAAATATTCGGAAGAAAACCCTGATACAAAAGGGTATATGTTTTATATATAAGGAGTTAAGAGTTCATCATGAATAGAATATATTTAGATCATGCTGCTACGACGCCAATGGCAGAACAAGTGGTCAACACATTTGTAGAAGAAATAAACCAAGGATACGGAAATGCATCTAGTATTCATCAAACAGGTAGAAGCGCTAGGAAAAAACTAGACGATGCTCGAGCAATTCTAGCTCACTCTATTGGCTGCCGTGAAACAGAGATAACTATGACGAGTGGTGGGACAGAAGCAGACAATTATGCGATATTTGGGACAGCATATGCCCGTAAAGATGTAGGTAAGCATATTATTACTACACAAATAGAACATCACGCTGTTTTGCATGCCTGTGAACAACTTGAAAAAGAAGGCTTTGAAATAACCTACCTACCCGTAGACAGTTCAGGCTTAATCAGTATTGAATACTTGAAAAAATCATTACGAGAAGATACTATTTTAGTTTCTGTAATGTTTGCAAACAATGAAGTAGGAACGATTCAGCCAATTAAAGAAATTGGAAATCTCCTAAAGGATCACAAAGCATACTTCCATACGGATGCCGTACAGGCCTACGGCAGTGTCAAAATAGATGTACAAGAGTTCCATATTGATATGCTAAGCGTATCAAGTCACAAAATTAATGGACCTAAAGGAATTGGTTTTTTATATCAACGAAAAGATATTTATTTAAAGCCATTATTCTATGGGGGACAGCAGGAACGAAAAAAACGAGCAGGCACCGAAAATGTCCCTGCAGTTGTTGCATTTGCCAAAGCGGTTGAGCTTAAACAGCAAAATATAGAGGATAACAATTCGCATTATCGTAAGCTAAAGGATGCTTTTGTCAAACAGTTGGAGAAAAATGGAGTAGATTTTAAAATCAACGGAACGCAGAACGAGGTTCTAACCCATGTTGTGAACTTAAGTATTCCGAAAACAGATGTAGAGACATTCCTCGTCCAATTAGATTTAGTAGGAATCGATGCCTCAAGCGGCTCAGCATGTACAGCAGGCTCTATAGATCCATCCCATGTGCTAGTTGCTATGTACGGAGAGAGCTCTCCAGAACTAAGAAACTCAGTACGTTTTAGCTTTGGGCTAAACAATACTAAAGAAGAAGCTGTAGAAGCAGCCAACAAAATAAGTAAAATTATTCTTGGATAACTGAAATGAGTGAGTAATGATGAAGAGAAAAGAAGATACAAGAGTTGTAGTCGGTATGTCAGGAGGAGTTGATTCCTCCGTTGCTGCCTATCTTTTAAAAGAACAAGGTTATGATGTAATCGGGATTTTCATGAAAAACTGGGATGATACAGACGAAAATGGAGTTTGTACGGCAACAGAGGATTATGAAGATGTTATTAAAGTATGTAACCAAATTGGTATACCTTATTATGCTGTTAATTTTGAAAAACAATATTGGGATAAAGTATTTTCATATTTCTTAGAGGAATATAAAGCGGGACGAACACCAAATCCTGACGTAATGTGTAACAAAGAAATAAAATTCAAAGCATTTTTAGAGCATGCATTGGCACTTGGGGCTGATTATCTTGCAACGGGTCATTATGCTCAAGTAGAAGTGCGAGACGGCCAAACGAGGATGCTAAGAGGCAGAGATAATAATAAGGATCAGACCTATTTCTTGAACCAATTGAATCAAGAACAGCTTGAAAAGGTTATGTTCCCAATTGGACATTTAGAAAAGAAAAAAGTGCGGGAAATTGCTGCAGAGCAAGGACTTGCGACAGCTACTAAAAAGGATTCCACTGGAATTTGCTTTATAGGTGAGAGAAATTTCAAAGAGTTTCTAAGTCAATATCTACCAGCTAAACAAGGTACGATGGAAACAATGGACGGAAAAGTGATGGGCAAACATGATGGCTTAATGTACTACACTATTGGCCAACGTCATGGCTTAGGTATTGGTGGTTCAGGTGATCCTTGGTTTGTTATAGGAAAAGACTTGAAAAGAAATGTTTTATTAGTTGGACAAAATATCAATAATGATGCTTTGTTCTCTACAAGCCTTACTGCTACTGATTTATCTTTTACAACTACATTAGACAAGCCAGCATCTTTTGATTGCACAGCTAAATTCCGTTATCGTCAAGAAGATGTAGGAGTTCATGTAGAGCTACTGGCTGACAATCGTGTTCGTGTAATATTCGATCAACCAGTTCGTGCGATAACTCCTGGTCAAGCAGTTGTTTTCTATCAAGGGGATGAATGCCTTGGGGGAGCAACAATTGACGAAGTATTTAAAGATGGTCTTAAACTGGATTATGTAGGTTAATGGAGGTAATGGATTTGAATTATAATGAACTAGGAATCCAAGCGATTCAAGAAGAAAATTATGAAAAAGCAGCAGAGTTATTTACAAAAGCAATTGAAGAAAACCCAGAAGAGTCAATTGGTTATATTAATTTTGGCAATTTACTAGCTTCTATGAATGAGAACGAACGTGCGGAGCGTTTCTTTCAAAAAGCAATTACTTTAGACGAAAATGCTGCAACTGCTTACTATAGCTTAGCAAACTTGTATTTTAATGCTGAACGCTTTGAAGAGGCTGCCAAGTTATATGAAAAAGCAATTACAAATGGTATAGAAGGCCCAGATGCTTATTTTATGCTTGGTAAAAGCTTTC
This sequence comes from Psychrobacillus faecigallinarum, assembly GCF_014836595.1. GTDB lineage: Bacteria > Bacillota > Bacilli > Bacillales_A > Planococcaceae > Psychrobacillus > Psychrobacillus faecigallinarum. Next base: position 391,739 of record NZ_JACSQO010000002.1, read on the forward strand.
AAAAAGTGGACCAAACTAAGCTTGCCCTTCCATATCTTCAGAGAGCATATGAATTGGACTCCCAAGATATTCAGATTAAGCTAACATATGGCATAGCACTTGCAAGTATAGAAATGTTCGATGTGGCAGAACCAATCTTCAAAGAAATTTTAGCATTAGATCCAGAAAATGCAGATGCTCATTACAATATGGGGGTATTATATGCCGTGTCTACTTCAGACACAGAAAGTGCCCTTAAGCATTTGAAAGAAGCTTTTACCATTCAACCAAACTATGATCAAGCAAGATATGTGTACGATATGATTTCTCTACGTAATTAAGAAAAAGTTAGGAGGCGGTTGTGATGACAAATGAAATGATTAATAATGAAAAGCAATTTATTGCTGGTCGACCAATCGTCTCTATTTTTCATAATCCCCAAAACCTATTCTCCATCATTAAATTAAAAGTAAAATCAACAAATACCGTATATAAGGAGAAAGAAATAATTGTAACTGGTTATTTTCCTCCATTGGTTTTGGAAGAGGCATATAAATTTACTGGTTATATTAAAAATCATCCTAAGTATGGGGTTCAGTTTCAGGTAGAAACTTTTCAAAAAGAAGTTCCTGCTACTGAGACAGGTATAGTCCATTATCTTTCAAGTGATATGTTTCCTGGAATAGGGAGAAAGACTGCTGAGCAGATTGTGAAAAAGCTTGGAGAAAATGCTATCAATCGAATTTTAGATGACCCTTCTGCATTGGATATTATTCCAAGGTTGGCAGAGGAAAAGAAGCAGACAATCAGAGCTACCTTAGAGCAAAATCTAGGCTTGGAAAAAGTAATGATTCAGCTAAATGAATGGGGCTTCGGTCCGCAAATAGCGATGAAAATCTATCAGGTCTATAGAGAAGAAACAATCTCTAAACTAACTGATAATCCATATCGTTTAATAGAGGATGTGGAGGGTGTTGGTTTTGTTCGTGCTGATGAGCTAGGCTATAAGCTTGGGATAAAAGGAAATCATCCGGACCGCATAAAAGCTGCTATCTACCATTTACTTCAATCATCTTCACTGAGTGAGGGACATGTTTTTCAATATGCTGAGCAACTTCTTGAAGACGTTAAAAGAATGCTTGAAAATGCCCAAAGAGAAGAAATCTCTTATGATGCTATAACCAAATGCTGTATTGAACTCGCAGAGGAAAGCCGTATTGTTGGGGAAGTTAACCGATTTTATATTCCTTCTCTATATTTTTCAGAGGTGGGTATCAGTTCGAAAGTGGAAACCTTGCTAACAGAAAAGGACCTTCATCATTTTCCGTTGTCGGAGATTAAAAAGCATTTAGGGGCATTAGAGGAGCGCTTAGGTGTTCAATATGCAAAAACACAAATTAAGGCGATTGAAACAGCTCTGAACTCTACTATAACTCTTTTAACGGGAGGGCCTGGAACCGGGAAAACGACTGTTGTCAGAGGAATCGTAGAGCTCTATGCAGAGCTACATGGACTTTCCTTAGATCCAAAAGAATGGGCGAAAGAACAAAAGCCGTTTCCTATTGTCCTGGCAGCTCCTACAGGGAGAGCTGCAAAGCGTTTAAGTGAATCGACCGAGCTACCAGCTATGACGATTCATAGACTACTCGGTTTTAATGGGCAAGAAGATAATGATACAGAAGGCAAAGAGATTGAAGGTAGATTAGTAATTATCGATGAGACTTCCATGCTAGACACGTGGCTAGGGCATCAGCTCTTAAAGGCAATCCCCAAAGACGCTCAAGTCATATTTGTAGGTGACCAAGATCAGTTGCCACCTGTTGGTCCGGGTCAGGTATTAAAGGATCTACTGGCTTGTAAAAGGATACCTACAGTGGAGCTTGTCGATATTTATCGTCAATCTGAAGGGTCCTCAATTATTGAGCTAGCACACGAGATGAAAAAAGGAAGTGTGCCTGCAACTCTAACTGCGAAAACTAAGGATCGCTCATTCATCAAGGCTTCTCCGGAACAAATTCCTAAAGTAGTAGAACAAGTCTTGAAAGCAGCATTATCGAAGGGACAATCCATCCGAGAAATTCAGGTTCTAGCTCCTATGTATCGTGGACCGGCTGGGATTGACACGCTAAATAAGATGATTCAAGAAATGGTCAATCCAAATCCAGACGGTACAAGAAAAGAGATGACCTTCGGAGAAACTATTTATCGGATAGGAGATAAAGTACTTCAGCTGGTCAACCAACCAGAAAGTAATGTCTTTAATGGTGATATGGGTGAGGTAGTGGCTCTTTTTAAAGCAAACGAAACAGTGGAAAAGAAAGAGATGCTAGTCGTATCATTTGATGGCAATGAAGTAACATATGAAAAAAATGATTTGAATCAAATTACTCTTGCCTATTGTTGCTCTGTCCATAAGTCACAAGGCAGTGAATTCCAAACGGTTATTATGCCGGTTACTAGAAGCTATATGAAAATGCTTAGACGCAATTTGTTGTATACAGGTATAACAAGAGCAAAAAACTTTTTAATTCTTTGTGGCGATCCGGAAGTTTTTACTTTTGGAGTGAAACGAACGGATGATTTACAGCGTTTAACAACGTTAAAGGAACGTCTTGCGGACGAAGAAACAGTAGAAGATGCAAAATCAATAGCTGAAGAAATAGAAGCAAAAGAAGTTACAAGTCAATCTACGCATGATGATTTAGTCACTACTTATTTATCCTCAGACAATTATCATTCGATTGACCCAATGATTGGCATGAAGGGTATAAATCCCTATCAGTTCTTAGATTCGGATTGACAGAGGACAAATAGTTACTTATAATCAGAATTGTATATATGAAAATGTAGACGGAGAAAGTACTATTGTTAGCTGATTAGAGAAGGGTTCCATGGCTGAAAGAATCCCCAGATTATAACAATTAGGAAAGCTACTTCTGAGTGCAGCTAATACCTGCCGTTTAACCGCGTTAAGGTTTCTTGAGAGACATGGCAGAAATACACTGCTATGTAACTAGGGTGGTACCGCGAAATAATAGCTTTCGTCCCTTTTAGGGATGAGGGCTTTTTTTATTTTATTTTTTTAGGAGGAATGAAAGATGAAACAGTTAACAGGTGCACAAATTAGACAAATGTATTTAGATTTCTTTATCGAAAAAGGCCATACACAAGAGCCTTCAGCGCCACTTGTACCCATTAATGATCCATCATTATTATGGATAAATAGTGGTGTTGCAACTCTAAAAAAATATTTTGATGGACGAGTGATTCCTGATAATCCCCGTATCACCAATGCACAAAAATCAATCCGTACGAATGACATTGAAAATGTGGGAAAGACGGCAAGACACCATACCTTCTTTGAAATGTTAGGGAATTTCTCAATTGGAGAATATTTCAAAAAGGAAGCTATCCAATGGGCGTGGGAATTTCTAACTGATGAAAAATGGATGGCTTTTGAACCCGAAAAACTATCAATTACGATCCATCCTGAGGATGAAGAAGCATATGTTATTTGGAGAGATGAGATCGGCATTCCAGAAGAAAGACTTATTCGATTAGAAGGGAATTTCTGGGACATTGGAGAAGGTCCAAGTGGTCCAAACTCCGAAATATTCTATGACCGAGGTGAGTCCTATGGCAATGATATAAATGATCCTGAGCTATATCCAGGAGGAGAAAATGAACGTTATTTAGAAATTTGGAATTTAGTTTTCTCTGAGTTTAACCATAACCCTGATCATACGTACACTCCACTTCCAAAGCAAAACATTGATACAGGCATGGGCTTGGAGCGTATGGCTAGTGTGGTGCAAAATGTTCCAACCAACTTCGACACAGATTTATTTATACCTATCATTCGACAAACAGAACAAATTTCTGGAAAAGAATATAGACTAAATAGTGTAGACGACGTTGCATTCAAAGTAATTGCAGATCACATTCGAACTGTTGCTTTTGCGATTGGAGATGGGGCTTTACCTTCAAATGAGGGAAGAGGTTATGTACTTAGAAGGCTACTACGCAGAGCAGTTCGTTTTGCAAAACAGCTAGGAATCGACCAACCATTTTTATTTGAACTAGTGCCTGTTGTAGGAGAAATTATGCAAGATTTCTATCCAGAGGTTACAGAAAAGAAAGATTTTATTATGCGAGTTATTAAAACGGAGGAAGAAAGATTCCACGAAACGTTACATGATGGACTTAGCATTTTAGAAAAGGTTATCGCAGAACAACGAGCTAAGGGAGAATCATTTATTCCTGGTACTACAACCTTCACGTTGTATGATACTTATGGATTTCCTATTGAATTGACCGAAGAATACGCAGAGGAAGCTAATATGACGGTTGACCATGAAGGGTTTAGAGCGGAAATGGAAGCACAGCGTTCTAGAGCACGTGCTGCTCGTCAAAACGTAGATTCCATGCAAGTTCAGTCAGAGGTATTTAGTAACCTTCAAGATGCTAGCGAATTTATAGGCTATGATACTCTTAGTGTAACAACAAAAGTTTCTTCTATAGTTTTGGGGAAAGATCTTGTAAAATCTGCACATGAAGGCGAAGAGGTAAAAGTTATATTAACGCAAACGCCTTTCTATGCTGAAAGTGGTGGGCAGATCGCAGATCATGGTGTAATCGAAAATGATAACTTCCGAGGCTTTGTAAAAGATGTCCAAAAGGCTCCAAACGGACAGAATCTTCATACTATAGTAATTGAATCAGGAGAAATGATTGTTGAAGCAGAGGTTGTGGCAACAGTGGACCAAAAGCTAAGAGGCCTGACGATTAAAAATCACTCTGCTACACATATTTTGCATCAAGCACTAAAAGATGTGTTAGGAAGCCATGTAAACCAAGCGGGCTCATACGTTGGACCCGACCGACTTAGATTTGACTTTTCTCACTTTGGACAAGTTACAAAGGAAGAACTTGAAACAATTGAGCGTATAGTTAACGAGAAGGTGTGGGATAATATTCCGGTAGTAACTGGCTACCATAATATCGATGAAGCTAAAAGTATGGGCGCAATGGCTCTTTTTGGTGAAAAATACGGGGATATAGTTAGAGTCGTTCAGATGGGAACTTATTCTTTAGAGCTTTGCGGTGGTGTACATGTTAAAAATACATCAGAAATTGGCTACTTCAAAATTCTCTCTGAAAGCGGTATTGGAGCAGGAACGCGACGAATTGAAGCTGTTACTGGAAAAGGCGCATTTGAGGTTGTCAAGGAAGAGGAACAACTTCTTTCGGAAGCAGCATCATTATTGAAAGCTCAGCCAAAGGATATAGTTATGAAGGTTTCCCAACTACTATTAGATTTAAAAAATATACAACGAGAAAATGAATCCTTATCTGCAAAAATTGCAAATAGTGAAGCAGCATCTGTGTTGTCATCAGCACAAACAATTAACAATGTTACCGTGTTATCTGTTAAAGTAGAAGCAAAAGATAACAATCAACTGCGACAAATGATGGATGATCTAAAACAAAAAATGGATAAAGCTGTAATAGTTCTAGGAGCAGTGGATGGGGAAAAAGTGATGATTTCTGCAGGTGTGACAAAAGATTTAGTGGGCGGGAACTACCACGCTGGAAATATCGTCAAACTAGTAGCAGAACAATGTGGCGGTAAAGGTGGGGGGCGTCCAGACTTCGCAATGGCTGGGGCTAAAGACGCAAGCCAACTTGAAACCGCACTTAACTCAGTTTACGAATATATCAAATCAGTTTAAACTTATCCGAAAATAGGGTATACTTAACAAATAACTAAGCAAACTTCATTACCAAATTGAAAGCGAGGTGCTGATCATGAGCTCATTTGATAAAACAATGAAATTTAATTTCCCAGAGGAATCGATGGAACAAGAAGTAAAACATGTGATGCTTCAGGTCCACTCTGCGTTAGAGGAAAAAGGGTATAACTCTATCAATCAAATTGTTGGCTATTTACTTTCTGGTGATCCAGCTTATATTCCTCGCCATCAAGATGCTCGAAATATGATCCGTAAATTAGAACGTGATGAAATTTTAGAGGAGTTAGTCAAGTTCTATATTAAAAAGAATAATGAGGCGTAATTATGAGAATAATGGGTTTAGATGTCGGTTCTCGCACCGTGGGTGTTGCTATAAGTGACGCTCTCGGGTGGACAGCCCAGGGCATAGAAACAATCAAGATTAACGAAGATGTGCAAGAATTTGGGATAGAGCGGATTGATGAATTGGTAAAACAACATCAAGTAAGTGAATTCGTGGTAGGTTTTCCTAAAAACATGAATAACTCGATTGGTCCCCGAGCAGAGGCATCAGAGCAATTTGCCAAGCTGTTAACTGATAAATACAACTTTCCTGTTACATTATGGGATGAACGATTGACAACGATGGCTGCAGAACGTATGTTAATAGATGCGGATGTTAGTCGAAAAAAACGCAAGCAAGTTATTGACAAGATGGCAGCTGTAATGATTTTACAGGGATATCTTGATAGAAAAAACAGATGAGGTGACCACAAATGGACCACGGACAAGAAAATATCACAGTAGTTGATGAAAACGGGAACGAACAGCTTTGTAACGTACTATTTACATTTGAATCAGAGGAATTTGGTAAATCTTATGTACTTTATTATCCAATCGGTGCTGAAGAGGATGAAAACGAAGAAATCGAAATTCATGCTTCTTCCTTTACTCCAAATGAAAACGGAGAAGACGGAGATTTACTTCCTATCGAAGATGATGCTGAGTGGGATATGATTGAAGAAATGTTAAATACGTTTTTAGATGAAACAGAAGAAGACGAAGACTAATTCAAGCTTAAAAAGGATGGACTGAGTATTCTCAAGCCATCCTTTTTCTTTTTGTACAGCATCATGTATAATAAGGGAGAAAAAAGGGGGCAAGCCCGTGGAAAACAAATCTAAAAAAGAGATAATGTTTAATCGAATGAAAAACAAAAAAAAAGAAGTAAAACTTGTTAGAAGAATTGTATTAGTAATCGCCTTATTCATTATACTAGTTGGAGCTATTGGCGGATACATAGGTTATAACTATGTTAAAGGAGCACTTTCACCGATGGATCCAGATTCGACGGAAAAAGTAACGGTGGAAATTCCTATTGGGTCTGGCATTGATAGCATTTCTTCTACACTTGAAAAGAATGGTATTATTAAAGATGCTAGGATATTTAAATACTATGTAAAATTTAATAACCAATCTGATTTTCAGGCTGGCACGTATGATTTATCTAAGGATATGACTTTAGATGAAATTATAGAAAGCCTAAAAACTGGTAAAATATACAGAGAACCACTATTTTCTTTAACAATTCCAGAAGGTTTAACTTTAGAACAAATTGGAGAAGTAATTGAAAAGAAAACAGGGAACTCTTCAAAGGAATTTTTTGAACTAGTTACTAGTGATGAGTTTGTTGAAAGAATGATGGCAAAATATCCTGCATTGCTTACAGAAGAAATTAAAGGCGAAAACGTCCGTTACGCATTAGAAGGTTATTTATATCCATCGACTTATCCTTTTTTCGAAGAAAAACCGACTAATGAAGAGATTGCAGAAATGTTATTAGCACAGACAGATAGAACTATGGCACCTTATTATGAGTTATTACAAGCAGAAGAAAAATCTGTTCACTGGCTTTTGACTTTTGCTTCATTGTTAGAAGAGGAAGCTACTGCTCAAACAGATCGTCAGAAAATTTCTAGTGTGTTTTACAACCGATTAGAGATTGATATGCCATTACAAACAGATCCAACTGTGCTTTATGCTCTAGGCAGTCATAAAGAGCGCGTTTTATATGAGGACTTAGAATATGAAAACCCATATAATACTTACACAAATAAAGGATTACCGCCTGGTCCAATTGCAAATGCCGGGAAGTCCTCCATTGAAGCTGCTTTGGACCCAGAAGATACTGAGTATTTTTATTTCCTAGCTGATAAAGAAGGAAAAAATTATTTCTCCGTCACATATGAGGAACATCTTCAAAAAATTGACGAACATTTAAAATAATAAGCATGCAGGAGAAGGAAGGTTATCGCTTTCCTTCTCCTGCTATGTTATTATTAGATGGGTTTTTTCATTGACCCTGTAATATTAAACAGTTGAATATACTTGTCTATAGGAGTAGAATTTCGAGAAAGTACAAAGACCCTATACACTACATAAGGAACCAACCTGGCATCTAAAAGGAGTAACAAAGCAATGAACATTAGTGAAGACTTTATGAAAAATCTTATTAAACCGAGAGAGTCCATATTAATTGAAATGGAGCAATATGCACTAGAAAACCATGTTCCGATAATGCAACTGTCGGGGATGGAAGCATTACTACAGCTTCTCTCTCTTCAAAAGCCTTCCTCCATTTTAGAACTAGGAACAGCGATTGGTTATTCCTCTATGCGCATGGCTATGAAGCTAGAAGCTACTGAAATTGTTACTGTAGAGCGTGATGAGCATAAGGCAGAACTCGCGAAGGAATATATAAAGCGAGCCAATTTGGATAATCGCATTCAAGTAGTTATTGGTGATGCGTTAGAAATAAATGACGAAGATTTAAATAACCAAAGGTTTGATGCAATATTTATAGATGCTGCAAAAGGACAATATAAAAAATTCTTTGAAAAGTACGCACCTTTGTTAAACGATAGAGGTGTTATTTACTGTGATAACATTTTGTTAAATGGCCTTTCAGAGCTTCCGATGGAGGATGTTCCTAGAAGGAAAAGAACGATGGTGCGCAATCAGCATCAGTTTTTAGAATGGCTATTGCAGCACCCAGATTATGATACAGCATTCTTCCCAGTAGGAGATGGAATGCTAGTCAGTATAAAGAGGTGACATTTATGGATAAAACAGAATTATTAGTGACTCCAAAAAATATTGAGCATATCCGCGAGCTAATTCAGGCAGGAGCAGATGCTTTTTTAGTTGGTGAGCAGTATTTTGGCTTAAGGTTAGCAGGGGAGTTTTCTGTTGAAGAAATAGCTGAGGCGACTAAACTAGTAAGAGAACATAATAAAAAAATCTATGTTGCAATGAATGGTATATTCCATAACGATAAAGTAGATGAGTTAGGTCCATATTTGCAAAAAATGCAAGAAATCGGTGTAGATGCAATAGTATTTGGTGATCCAGCAGTAATCATTGCCAAAAGAGAAGCAGAAGTAACTATACCTCTTCATTGGAATACTGAACAAACAGCAACTAACTTCTTTACCGCAAATTATTGGGGAAAACGTGGAGCAACACGAGCAGTGTTGGCTCGCGAGCTTAGCTTGGAAGAAGTTATTGAAATTAAAGAAAACGCTGAAGTAGAAATTGAGGCACAAGTACATGGAATGACATGTATGTTTCAATCAAAACGTTCATTAATCGGAAACTACTTTCTTTTTCAAGATAAAGCAATGGAAGTGGAAAATCGCTCTCAAAACAATAATATGTTTTTACATGATAAAGAGCGTTCGAATAAATATCCTATTTACGAAGATCAAAATGGAACACACATCTTTAGTCCAAATGATATTTGTATGATTGATGAGCTAGATGAATTTTTGGATGCAGAAGTGGATAGTTTGAAAATTGATGGTATTTTTCACGAGGCGTCTTATGTCACAGAAGTAACTGGCTACTACCGTCAGGCAATTGATGCATATTACGAATCACGAACTGCATACAAGGAACTTAAAAAAGAATTACTCAAAAAAATCGAAGCTATTCAACCGCCGCTTAGACCTTTGGATACCGGTTTCTATTTTAAAGAAACAGTATATTAATTGCTTAGCTCGTAGCTGAATTGTATTTTCAGTTTAGAAAGGAAAGAATACATGTGATAAGCACCAGAATAGATCATATTAGTGAATTAGTCGACGGTAAACGTGTTATTACCAAAAAGCCTGAGTTATTGGCGCCAGCAGGAAGTCTAGAAAAGTTAAAAATTGCTGTTCATTATGGAGCAGATGCAGTTTTTATAGGTGGTCAAGAGTTTGGTTTGCGCTCGAACGCAGGTAACTTTTCTATTCAAGAAATGCGCGAAGGGGTGGAATTTGCCAAACGCTATGGGGCAAAAATCTATGTAACGACTAACATTTTTGCTCATAATGAAAATATGCAAGGACTTGAGACATATTTAAAGTCTATAGAAGATGCGGGAGTTACAGGAATTATTGTAGCCGATCCATTAATCATAGAAACATGTAGAAATGCGGCTCCTAAGCTTGAAATCCATTTAAGCACTCAACAATCGCTTTCAAATTGGAAGGCGGTTCAATATTGGAAGGAAGAGGGCTTACATCGCGTTGTTTTAGCTCGTGAGACTAGCGGTGAAGAGATTAAACTAATGAAAGAAAAAGTGGATATAGAAATTGAGACATTCATCCATGGTGCTATGTGTATTGCTTATAGTGGTAGATGTACACTTTCTAACCATATGACTGCTCGTGATTCTAACAGAGGTGGTTGTTGTCAATCATGTAGATGGGATTATGATTTATATGAGACAGATTCAAATAGTGAGGAAAAAGCGTTGTTTGAGGAAGAAGATATTCCTTTTGCAATGAGTCCGAAAGACTTGAAGCTTGTTGAATCTATTCCTAAGATGATCGAAATGGGTATTGATTCCCTCAAAGTGGAAGGACGCATGAAGTCTATTCACTATATTGCCACGGTTATTAGTGTATACCGTAAAGTAATCGATGCGTATTGTATTGACCCGGCGAACTTTGTAATGAAGCAAGAATGGTTGTACGAGCTTGAAAAATGTGCAAACCGAGAAGCAGATACAGCTTTCTTCGAGGGAGAGCCAGGCGTTGAACAACAAATGTATGGAGTTCACGACAAAAAACTAGGATATGATTTTGTAGGATTAGTGCTTGATTATAACGAGGAAACACAAGTTGTGACGTTACAGCAAAGAAACTATTTTAAGCCTGGAGATGAAGTAGAGTTTTTTGGTCCTGAAATTGATAACGTACGTCTAGTAATCGAAGAGATTAAAAACGAAAAGGGTCAGAAATTGGATGCGGCAAGACATCCTTTGGAAATTGTTCAATTTTATTGCCCTGTAAAATTATATCCAAACAACATGATGAGAAAGGGGTTAAAATAATGGCTAAACGCACTCCGCTTATCATTGGTATCACTGGTGGTTCCGGTTCCGGAAAAACTAGCGTTACCCACGCAATTAGTGAAGTTTTTAAAGACCATTCTGTAGTAGTTATTGAACAAGATTATTATTATAAAGACCAAAGCCATTTGGCATTTGAAGAAAGACTAAATACAAATTACGATCATCCCTTCGCTTTTGACAATGACTTGCTTATTCAGCATGTAAACGATTTGTTAAACGACAAAGCTATTGAAAAACCAATTTATGATTATGCTCAGCATACTCGATCAAGTGAAACAATCTTAATCGAGCCAAAGGATGTTATCATTTTAGAAGGAATTTTAGTGTTAGAGGACGAGCGTTTAAGAAATTTGATGGATATAAAGTTATTCGTAGATACAGATTCCGATTTACGCATTATTCGAAGAATATTACGTGATATTCATGAAAGAGGCCGTACAGTAGAATCTGTAGTAGAGCAATATTTAACGGTAGTTCGTCCGATGCATAATCAATTTATCGAACCAACTAAAAGATATGCAGACGTAATCATCCCTGAAGGTGGTCAAAATGAGGTGGCCATCGATTTAATGGTTACAAAAATAAAAACTATTCTTGAAACTAATGCTATTGTATAATATGATGATGAAAGATTTACAAATATTTCATTAAATTCATATCAAATTAACTTAATGCATATGAATAGGAAATGTATGTTTATAAAGAGGGTATTTAAAGGAGTGTATGGAAGTGTCAACTGAGAAACAATTTCCGATGACCGTTGCAGGTAAGCTTAAACTAGAAGAAGAACTAGAAGTATTGAAAACGGTAAAACGTAAAGAAGTAGTAGAACGTATTAAAATTGCTCGTAGCTTTGGGGATCTATCTGAGAATTCAGAATATGATTCTGCTAAAGAAGACCAAGCATTCGTAGAAGGAAGAATTTCTACCATTGAATCCATGATAAGAAACGCTGTTATCATCGAAGAGGAAGGCAATAATGATATCGTTTCTTTAGGAAAAACGGTTACTTTCGTTGAAATACCAGATGGTGATGAAGAAAGCTATACAATCGTTGGATCTGCAGAAGCCGATCCTTTAGAAGGACTTATCTCAAACGATTCACCAATTGCTAAAGGCCTTTTAGGAAAGAGCACTGGAGATAAAGTGAAAATCATTACTCCGGGTGGAGAAATGGACGTAGAAATCATCTCTATTTCATAATTGGAAGATATTTTATACAAGAGGGGGTAAACAATTTATGTTTGCCCCTTTTTTGCCGTCTTGATAGTATTAAAGTTGATAGACAAAAGTGGGTAATTAAAATGAAACTTAAACCTTTTATTCGCGTCTATTAAATTATAGTTCTCTATCTTTAAAAGGAGGAAGAGTATGCCAGACCAAAACCAAAGAGTTAATTCGCGCTTAAACAATCGAAAGAAAAAAAACAATACAATTTTGAATGTGTTAATCGGAATAGTACTTCTGTTAATTATTGTAGTTATAGTTAATTTAGTGACAAGTGATGATGACAAAAACAACAGTGCAACAGGGAAAGAGGATACTGAATCTGTTTCAGATATCAAAGACTCTGAAGAAGTGCCAGAACAAGATAAAGAATTGACTACGGAAGAAATTGAAGAAGATAGTGAACAAAATGAGCCCACAACGGAAGACAATGATTCAGCTAATGAACCAGATTCTTCTACCAATAGCTCTCTTGTAACGACAGAAGAATCAGGAGATCCCAATGTTGAATCTGTTATGGTAGACTCGTCCTGGGAGCCCATCGGCACGTCACAAGCGGGTGAACATGTTTCAAGCTATGACAAGGATTCGGTAGATTGGAAGGAAAAGGTCGATGCTCTAGCTTACGCTGCAAACTTAGATCCTTCTAGTATGTATGTTAAATTCCTAGGCAATGGAGGTAGCCCTCAAAAGTCTATAGGAACTGTTACATCTAAGGATGGTTCTGAAATTTATCGAATATCGTTAGAATGGGTTGAAGGACAGGGATGGAAGCCAACTAAAAAAGAAAAGCTCAAAGCTGTAAAATAACATTATAAATTGGGAGCGGTACTTGACTAAAGTGCCGCTCTCCTTTACTTTAAAAGAAGTACTTTTTGAAAGGGGTTATTATTATGAAGATTGCAGTAATCGGAGCAATGGAAGAAGAAGTGGAACTATTAAGAAATACGATTGAGAATTCAGAGACTAAAGAAATTGCAAATAGTGAATTTACAACTGGTACATATAAAAATCATGAGATTATATTGTTGAAAAGTGGAATTGGTAAAGTAAATGCAGCGATGTCTACAGCTATTCTCTTGAATGAGTATAAGCCCGACTATGTGATCAATACAGGTTCAGCGGGTGGATATGACCCTCATCTAGAAGTAGGAGCAATAGTCATCTCAGATGAAGTGAGATATCACGACGTAGACGTTACTGCTTTTGGATATGAAATAGGACAAGTACCTCAGCTACCACCTGCATTTAAATCCGATGAGCGTTTAATGAAGCTTGCAGAAGATGCTGTAAATGAAATTGGTGAACACCAAGCAGCTACTGGCTTAATTGCGACAGGTGATACATTTATGCATAACCCAGACAAAGTTGAAATTGTTCGAAACTACTTTCCTAAGATGAAAGCGTGTGAAATGGAAGCGGCAGCTGTTGCACAGGTTTGTCACCAATTTTCAGTGCCTTTTGTGGTAATTCGTGCATTATCTGACATTGCCGGTAAAGAATCATCAATCAGTTTTGATGAGTTTTTACCTGTAGCAGCAAAGCATTCGACAGAAATAGTATTACAAGTAATTGGGAACATTTAAGTTGTCATTATTTTGACAAACTAAGGCATAGAATACATATAATTTGCATTTCCATTATATGCTATGATGAAGGTATCAAAACGCTTTCACATCAGTCTAGGGGGAGATCAAATGGTTTTTATTATGGCTATGTCTGTTTTAGTTACAGCTGTTTTAGCATTTGTAATGATTGCAGAAACAAGTGAAGATTAAGTTCCTCTAAGCTCTTTTGGTGTTTGATGCATCAAGAGAGTTTTTTTCATGAACATAATATTGATATAATTTGACGAGTGCACGCTTTTCTATTCGTGAGACATAGCTTCTGGATATTTTTAATTGTTTGGAAATCTCTTTTTGTGTCATCGGCTCATGACCTAATAGTCCATACCGACGCACGATGATATCAAGCTCTCGTTTTTCTAACTGAGATAAGTGTTTATATAATCGATTTGTATCCTCCTCTTCAACAAGCTGTTCGTCAGAGCTTTTGTCTAGCCCTTGCAGTAAATCAGTTATTTCTAAGGAATGACCATCCTTATCCATTCCGATTGGCTCATGTAAAGAAATATCCTTTTGTACTTTTTTTAATGAACGTAAGTACATTAGAATCTCATTTTCAATACAGCGTGCTGCATAAGTAGCTAATTTTGTTTTTTTGGTAGGTGTATAGCTATTTACGGCTTTCATCAGACCAATTGTTCCTATTGATATATAGTCGTCTAAAAGCTCGTGTTTAGGGTGAAATTTTTTTACTACATGCGCTACAAGACGCATATTACGCTCTATTAGTTCATCTCTTGCTGTAAGGTCTCCATCTAGAAAACGTTGAATCATTACTTGTTCTTCTTCCGGGGAGAGTGGTTGATGGAACGCCTGCCCTTTCAAATACCCTAGCACAAGTGGCAAATCGATGACAATGTTTATAAATGCGGTTAGAAGACCAGAAATCTTTTTCACCTCCATCTAGTTATACATTCAATATATGTGCAAATCCGACAAAATATGAAAAAAACGACTGCATTTGCAGTCGCTTCTAGAAAATATTATTTCTTGAAATTGTATTAAACTTTTCTCAATGTAAAAGTGCTAATCATTAAAAGTGCAAGTATAATAAATAAGAACATAAAGGTAACAGGTGGAACTAAGTCGATTGCAAAATAGGAAAGAGTCAGAATAACTCCGGCTACGGTAATCGGAAGACCTGTAAAAAATCCATTTGACTCTGAAATATTGAAGCGTGCCAATCTAAAAGCTCCACACGCGATGTATATAACAGTTATAATCATTCCTGCAACACTAAAATTTTGTAATACTAATGAGTACATTAAAAGTGCGGGTGCTATTCCAAAAGAAATAATATCGCTCATAGAATCTAATTGTTTGCCTAGCTCGGATTCCAAGTTGAATCTCCTAGCTACCATTCCGTCAAAACGATCTAATAAACCTGCTATAAATATAAATAATACGCTAAAAGAGTAGTATTCATTTACTGTAGCCATAATAGCTGCTCCACCAAACGCTAGATTGCCAATCGTAATCATATTGGCAGCTTGTGTTTTCAGTTTTTTTAATGTTTGAGTCATAGCATTTTGTAAATACATTGCAAATCACTCCTTTACAAATAACATATTTGTTCATTATACTTCGAGTAAACAAAAATTGTAAGTAAATCTTTATAGGGAGACCAAAATGAAAGAAAAATTATACCAATCTATGATTGAATTAACAAATGGTAGATGGTCATCATCTTTAATCAAAGGTTTTGCCCAGTCTAATCTTAGCAAAAAAGTTATACCCGCTTACATTAAATATTTTAATATAGATATAGATGAAATACCATGTCATGTCCATGAATTTTTGACATTACATGATTTTTTTATTCGTTCATTAAAAAAAGATAGTAGAATGATAGATCAAAGTGAGTCTGGAATAATAAGCCCTGTCGACGCAACCATTGAAACTTTTGGTGATATAACGTATGATGGAATTTTTCATGTTAAGGGAAAAGCGTATACGCTTTATGATATGCTCGGCTCCACAAAAATAGGTAAAGAATATGAGAATGGTAAGTTTATGATCTTATATCTTAGTCCTGCTGAATATCATCGCATTCATGCCCCGGTAGACGGTAAGGTTACTCGGCAATATTTGCTAGGAAAGAAATCTTTTCCAGTCAACAAATGGGGCTTAGCATATGGAAAGGAAACAATTAGTGGAAACTATCGTTTGTTGACTGAGCTCCAGATGCCCAATGAAAAGCACTGCTTCCATGTTAAGGTGGGGGCTATGTTTGTGAATTCCATCGAACTAACAAACAAAGGCACCGAATGGAGAAAAGGAGAGGAAGTGGGATATTTTTCCTTTGGCTCGACTGTTGTCTTATTGTTTCAAGAAGGCAGTATCGAGTTCTCCAAAGAAATTGGTCCAGGAAAGTTTGTTCAAATGGGTGAGAAAGTCGCAAATATGCTATAATCGTTAAAGAAAAAGTGTCGAATTGGAGTGTTCGTCTTTGTATTCAAATTTTATACCAAGTGAGTTCGTTAGAAGTGTATTTCATATAACACCTGAAATGTTGAAGGAAAAAGGTGTTAAAGCAATTATTACAGATTTGGATAACACATTAGTAGAATGGGATCGTCCAGATGCAACCCCTAAACTAATTGAATGGTTTTCTGCGATGAAAGAAGCTGGAATTCAAGTAACCATTGTTTCAAATAACAATGAATTACGAGTGAAATCGTTCGCAGACCCATTAGGGATTCCTTTTATATATAAAGCGAGAAAGCCTTTAGGAAAGGCTTTTCGTCATGCGCTGAGTATAATGTCTGTAAAAAAAGAGGAGGTTGTAGTTATCGGAGACCAACTCTTAACAGACGTTTTCGGAGGAAATAGACAAAAGCTCCATACTATTTTAGTAATACCGGTTGCAAAATCAGATGGATTTGTTACCAAGTTTAACCGGATGGTTGAAAGAAGAATTTTTAGTTACTTGGACAAAAAAGGACAAGTTACATGGGAGGAAGAAGCGTGACAGAAGCACCAAAGTGTATCGGTTGTGGAACAGTTATCCAAACCGAAGTTGTAGGAGATCCGGGATACGCTCCTGTTTCATCCCTAGAAAAAGAAGATATTATTTGCCAACGTTGTTTTCGATTAAAGAATTACAATGAATTACAGCCTGTATCATTAACTGACGATGACTTTTTAAGAATATTAAATGGCTTAGGCACGCAAAAAGGTTTGATTGTTAAAGTTGTTGATATATTTGATTTTAACGGAAGCTGGCTACCAGGCTTACATCGTTTTGTCGGGAACAACCCTATACTATTAGTCGCAAATAAAGCAGATTTATTACCTAAATCAGTTAAGAAAAATAAAGTAATCAATTGGATGAAACAAGAAGCTAAGAAATCAGGCCTTTCTCCGATCGACGTTTTGTTTGTTAGTGCTCATAAAGGTACGGGAATGCCTGAAGCTATGGACGCAATTGAACATTATCGTAAAGGTGAAAATGTCTATGTTGTAGGATGTACTAACGTCGGGAAGTCTACTTTTATTAACAGAATTATTAAGCAGGCCACTGGAGAAGATGCAGTAATCACTACGTCACATTTTCCCGGAACAACTTTAGATATGATTGAAATACCTTTGGATGACAAAAAAGCACTTTATGATACGCCGGGGATTATTAATCATCATCAAATGGCTCATTACTTAGATCCGACTGAACTTAAATTCATCACGCCTAAAAAAGAAATAAAGCCTAAAGTTTTTCAGCTTAATAACGAGCAAACTCTTTATTTGGGTGGATTATCCCGTTTCGATTTTATTAAAGGCGATCGTTCAGCATTTACTTGTTATATAGCAAATGATATTCCAATTCATCGTACTAAGCTGGATAACGCTGAAAACTTATGGAAAGAGCATCGAGGAGAGTTATTGTCACCTCCTTCGGAGAAGTTTACAGATTTACTACCTCCATTAGTTCGCCATGAATTCAAGATTAAAGAAGACAAAACAGATATCGTGTTTTCAGGACTTGGATGGATTACTGTGCAAAAAGGTGGAGTAATTGTAGCGGCTCATGCACCTGCAGGAGTAGAAGTGTCCATTCGTCCATCTCTTATATAGGGGGAAATACTATGAAGAAATGGTTTGCAGTTATAGGAAATCCGATTGCTCATTCGTTATCTCCATATATGCATGATTATTGGCTTTCGTCACAAAATATTAATGCTAGCTATATTCCCATACAAGTCGAGGATGGAAAGCTTGAGCAGGCTGTACAATCTTTAAAGCTACTAGGCTGTAGTGGTTGGAATGTTACAGTGCCATATAAGGAGGCAATTATTCCTTTTTTGGACCAAATAGATGAGTCAGCCGTAGGAATCGGTGCAGTTAATACAGTAGTAAAAACAGAGAGTGGACAATTTGTAGGCTATAATACCGATGGCTTAGGATTTATACGTTCTTTGGGCCAGACCGAGAACACAAATCGTATATTAATTCTTGGTGCGGGAGGAGCAGCGAGAGGTATCGTTTATGCCTTTAAGCAGCTTGGCTATCAAAAACTATCTATTGCGAACCGTACGAAAACCAACGCAGAAAAACTCGTACAAGAGCTCCAATTTGGACAAGCTATAACTTTTCAAGAGGCAGAGGAACAATTGCAAACATTTGATATTGTGATTCAAACTACACCTCTTGGCATGAAAAATAACACTAAAACGCTTCCCATAAATTTAAAGGGGATAAAAGAGAATGCAATTGTTGCTGATATTGTATATAATCCTTTAGTTACCCCTTTTTTAGAGGAAGCAGAAAAATATAATGTTCGAACAATTAATGGACTAGGTATGCTTGTACATCAAGGTGCCCTAGCCTTTTCATATTGGAACGGAAGTTATCCGAATACCAATGATATGATTCAACGATTGACAGAGCAATTAGGAGGATAATATGTTAACAGGTAAGCAAAAAAGATTTTTACGTAGTCAAGCGCATCACCTTTCACCAATATTCCAAGTAGGTAAGGGTGGCGTTAATGATGCAATGACAAAGCAAATAAGTGAAGCTTTAGAAGTGCGTGAATTGATCAAGATCAGTATCTTACAAAACTGTGAGGATGAAAAGCAAGAAGTTGCAGAAGCTCTTGCAAAAGGTGCTAGAGCAGAGCTTGTTCAGTTAATTGGTTTAACGGTAGTTCTTTATAAGCCTTCTAAAAACAATAAACGAAT
This sequence comes from Psychrobacillus faecigallinarum, assembly GCF_014836595.1. Taxonomy (GTDB): domain Bacteria; phylum Bacillota; class Bacilli; order Bacillales_A; family Planococcaceae; genus Psychrobacillus; species Psychrobacillus faecigallinarum. The sequence continues at coordinate 410,880 of NZ_JACSQO010000002.1, forward strand.
TGAGCTTCCTAAAGCGAGTAAGGCATGAAAAAAAAAGTAGGGATATTGGGAGGAACATTTAATCCTCCACATATTGGCCATCTAATCATTGCTAACGAAGTGTTTCATGCACTGGGTTTACATGAAGTGAGACTAATGCCAAATGCAATTCCCCCTCATAAGTCAAAAGATATACGCATTACCTCTGAACAACGCTTAAAAATGCTAGAAATTGCTGTTACTGATATTGCTTATCTGGCTATAGAAAAAATAGAGCTTATTCGAGGTGGAACCTCTTATACATTTGACACTATGAAAATTTTAGCAGAACGGGAAGCAAATACTGATTTCTATTTCATCATTGGTGGGGACCAGGTAGAATATTTACCAAAATGGCATCGTATAGACGAGCTATTAAAAATAGTTCAACTTGTTGGTGTTGCAAGACCAAGCACCTCTATAGAGACTGCATATCCTATTACTACACTAGATATACCCCAAATCGATATATCTTCTTCTGTCATACGAAAACGTTTGGAAAACGGAGAAACGACGAGGTTTCTTCTCCCGGATAACGTAAGAGATTACATTGAAAAGGAGAAGCTTTATGAGATTTGAACATATTCTAGAGCAAATGAAAAATCGTATGCCGGAGCGACGTTATATCCATACAAGAGGTGTTGCAGAAACTGCTATTCAACTAGCGGGTAAATACGGAGCAGATACTGAAAAGGCAGAAATTGCCGGAATTTTACATGACAGTGTGAAATATGCCGAAAAAGAGTGGTTGAAAAGTATAATCATATCTGAAAACATGGATGCAAAATTATTAGAATTTCACCATGAATTATGGCATGCTCCGGTAGGAAGCTACGTAGCGAAAAAAGAATTTAATATCGATGATGAGGACATACTAAATGCCATAAAATTTCATACCACTGGCAGAGCTGGAATGTCTGATTTAGAGAAGATAATTTATATTTCCGATATGATAGAACCTAGTCGTAATTTTCCAGGAGTAGAGGATTTACGAAAAATAGCGAATATAGACCTAGAAGAGGGCATGCTAAGTTGTGTGCAGCATAGTATGGCATTTCTAATAAAAAAAAGACAGCCGGTTTTTCCGGATTCATTTCATTGTTATAATGACTTGATACAAAAGAGAGGAAAAGTGAAAGAATGACTTCAAACAAAACATTAGTCGAGATTGCTTATAAAGCTGCCGATGACAAAAGAGCAGAGGATATTGTTATATTAAATATGCAAGGAGTATCATTACTTGCTGATTATTTTCTTATTTGCCACGCTAACTCTGATCGTCAAGTTCAAGCGATTGCAAAGGAACTTTTTGACCAAGCGAGCAAAGAAGGATACAACGTTAAACGCATGGAAGGCTTTGATGAAGCACGTTGGGTATTAGTGGATATGGGCGATGTAGTAGCTCACGTATTTCACAAGGATGAGCGTTCTTATTACAACCTAGAGCGCCTATGGGGAGATGCTCCTATGATCGAAGTAGGGCAAGATGCTTAATGTCTACTTATGATCAGTTTGCCTTTATCTACGATTCGTTGATGTCAGATATACCATATGACAAGTACGCCGAATGGGTGCAGGGTAAAGCACCAGTTTCGGAAAATAAACGACTAGTTGATATAGGCTGCGGCACAGGAGTACTAAGTGTAAAGTTTGCAAAAGCTGGCTATGAGGTTATCGGCATTGATTTATCTGAATCAATGCTGACTGTAGCCCAAAACAGAAGCCTTGAGGAAAACGTTAACATTTCTTTTTTGTGCCAATCTATGGCTGAGATAGATGGGATAAACGATGCAGATATAGCAGTAATAGCTATAGATTCTATCAACTATCTAGAGACCTTAGAAGAGACAGAACAGACCTTTGCTCGAGTGTATGATTGTTTAAATGATGGAGGTCAATTGTTTTTTGATATCCACTCATTATTTAAAATGGATAATATATTCCCAGAAGGACCTTTTACTTACGAGGATGACCAGGTGGCATATATTTGGCATACAGAGCAAGGCGAGGAAGCTCATTCTATCTATCATGATATAACCTTTTTTGTACGTGGAGAATCTGGCTACTATGAGCGATTTGAGGAATCTCATTATCAGCGCAGCCACCCTTTAGAAATATATTTCGACTTACTCCAAATGAGTGGGTTTTCTAACGTCTCTGTTTCAACCTCTATTTTTGGCGAACAGTCAGAGGATGAAGTAGAGCGGTATTTTATTCATGCAATAAAATAATACTTTTCAAAAAGAGGTAAATTTAGTATATTTTGTATAACTCCATATATTTACCTCTTTTCGAAAGAGGATGATTGCATTGAATTCCAAATTTAAATTGATACACATTAAGAAATTTCTGCTCCCAATAATAGTTTTAACCTTTCTCCTGTTTATTTTAATCCAAAAGCAATTTAACTCAGCAAACCCCTCCGCTGAGGAAATTCAACCTTCCCTATTAACTAAATCTAATTTCCCTGAAGAAGAAACAACTGAATACGAAGAGAATACCACTATTTTTGTCGAGATTAAGGGCGCTGTTTCAAGGCCTGGAGTCTATGAGCTAGAAGTTGGTGACCGTGTTTTAGAGGCTATCTCACTTGCTGGAGGTTATAAGCCAGAAAGTGATAGTAAAATGATTAATCACGCTCAAAAAGTGGAGGATGAAATGATTATTTATGTTCCTGAGTTAGGTGAAGTAATGGAAGACTCATTTAACATCTCCTCATCCAATTCTTCTGACCAATTAGTTAATATTAACAAAGCAGATGTACAAAGTTTAACTACTCTCCCAGGAGTTGGCCCATCTAAGGCTGCAGCTATTATTACCTATAGAGAGGAGAGTGGGGGCTTTAAGGTAAAAGAAGACTTGTTAAAGGTGACAGGAATAGGTCAGAAGACTTTTGAGAAAATAGAACCCCATATCAAAGTGAATTAAATGACCATATTGAAGTTTAGCCACTAAAGCACTAAACTTAAAGAAGTACTAGTATGGGAGGTATTTATATGGAGCGAATCACTTGGGACCAATTTTTCATGGCACAAAGCCATTTACTTGCTTTAAGAAGTACATGTACTCGGTTAGCAGTTGGAGCAACGATTGTTCGAGATAGACGTATTATGGCTGGAGGCTATAATGGTTCAATCTCTGGTGGAGAACATTGTATTGATCATGGATGTTATGTAGTGGACAATCATTGCGTTAGAACAGTACACGCTGAAATGAATGCGTTATTACAATGCGCAAAATACGGTATTACTGTAGGCGGCGCAGATTTATATGTTACTCATTTTCCATGTTTACCATGTACAAAATCGATTATTCAAGCAGGCATTTCAAGATTATATTATGCACAAGACTATAAAAACAACGACTATGCGATTGAATTACTTAACAAAGCTGGAGTAGAAATTATTCATGTTCCTTTCGATGAACGCAAAATTGATTTTTTGAGTGATGAAAAGGTAAACCTATATATGGAGCTAATTGTAAAGCTTAAGGAGAAGGGCGCAAGTGAAGAAGAATTATTGCCATATGAAAGGAAGGTGGCTGAATTATTTGGATTGGAGCAATCCGAGGTAATGTAATATATTTTGCAATGTCGATTTTACTGGCCACTATAGCTGCTTTTGAATCGACATGGCTATTGTTCTTTTTTGTAATCCTATTTTACTGGTTTCTTTATAAGCAAATTCCTATTCTTTTATCTTCTAGTATAATAGCTATTGGGATTTGTACATTTTTCCTTGTAGAACTCGTTAATCCTGAAAATATAACTAAAAACGATGTAAACACTATCACATGGACAGATAATTATCGTATTAATGGTGGCTTTATAAGAGGTTTTGCAGCTTCTGATTCCGGTCAAAAGTGGTATGTACAGCTTAAAATATCAGATGAGCAGGACAAGGTTTTTTTCTCAAACTATTCTCTAACTGGATGGGAGCTTCAAGTCAAGGCTAACTCACCGTTGGATCAACCCCTAGCTCATCGATATGCGTTTGACATGGAATCTTATATAAAAAGCCATGGAGCGGTTGGTCAATTAAATATTGATGAATACGAGCTGGTAAGTAAAAAATATAGTTTTCGAGTTTATATGGCTGAGCAACGATATAGGATTAAGCAGCATATTCAAAGGACCTTTCCAAATTCTCTTCAAGCGGAGGCTGAGGCTCTATTAATTGGCAGTAGAGAAAGTATGCCACCTGAACTTCAAGATGCCTATCAAACATTAGGAATAACTCATTTATTTGCTATCTCAGGCCTCCATGTAGCATTAGTAGTGCTACTTCTTCATGAAGTATTAATACGTCTCGGAGTACGAAGAAAAACAGCTAATTGGTTATTAATCATTGTTTTACCGCTTTATGGGCTTATTGCTGGTGGAGCGCCTTCAGTGTGGAGGGCGGTATCTGTGACAGAAATTCTTTTAATAAGCGGTCTTTTCAAAAAAAAGCTTGTCATTTCTGACGCATTTTCTTATAGCTTTATTGGTTTTCTTCTTTATTCTCCATGGATAATTTATCAAGTAGGATTTCAGCTATCCTACTTAGCTGCTTTTTCTTTAATATTTTCCGCGAGCATGTTAAAACTAGGGCGCTCTTATATAACTCAATCATTTATCTTAACAGCTGTTTGTCAGCTTATAGTTTATCCTATTTTAATATATCAATTCAACGAAATTTCTCTATCCTCTTTTATAGCCAATCTTTTGTTTGTCCCTCTATTTTCATTTATTGTACTTCCTATCAATATTATTTTACTTTTAATCACCTTTCTTTCTCCATCTATATGTAATCTTGTTTTTTTATTCTACGAACCAATTCGCCTATTACTGGACGATTTTATCCTCTATATAGGATCGTTTCCATATCAGGTTTGGAATCCTATTCAACCGAAAGTTTGGTATGTAGTAATAGCATATGTGAGTGTCATTACTTTTTTTATTCAATTGGAAAGAATGAAATCTATAAAGAATGGCTTGCTCGTTCTTTTTACCCCAATCATTTTATTGCAACTAGCGCCATATTTAGATTCTTCGACTCGAATTACCTTTTTAAATGTAGGACAAGGAGATTCTATTGTTATTGAAATGCCTTATAGAGAAGCAGTCATTATGATAGATACTGGAGGTGTGCTTAGATTCGACCAAGAGGCTTGGAAAGAGTCTAATAATAAGTACGAGGTTGGAAGACAAGTTGTTGTTCCCTTTTTAAAGGGAAGAGGGATAAGGAAAATTGATACAATGGTGTTATCACATGCAGATGCAGATCATATGGAGGGCGCCGAGGAGGTGCTTCAAGAAGTTAAAGTTGGAGAAATACACATTACACCTGGCTCCTATGAAAAAGCTATTATGCATGATTTAAGAGAGGAAATAAACTTAAAGCAAATACCTGTCATAGAAAAATTTACAGGTGAGAGAATTGAATCTTCTTACTATAACCTATCTTATTTATATCCGATGGATAACATATATGAAGGAAATAATGATTCATTAGTTTTATCTATGAGTAACGATTATTTTAAAGGGCTTTTTATTGGAGATTTAGAAAGAGAGGGAGAAATAGTATTAAGTTCTGCTTATCCTGACATCCTCCAGGATCAGACTGTACTTAAGTTAGGACATCATGGTAGTAAAACATCTAGCACGCAAACTTTTTTGGAAGTGGCTAATCCTCATTTGGCAGTTATTTCAGCAGGCTTTAACAATAGATATGGGCATCCGCATTCTGAAGTTTTGGAACGATTGCATACTTTAAAAATTCCATTTTTGCAGACCGGTATAGATGGAGCTATAGAGATAATTATATCAAAAGAGGGAGAAGTAACTATTTCTACTCATTAAAATTTGAAAGAGAAAAGGGTTTTGTCTGTGAAAGACAAAACCCTTCTCGTGTATTATCGAGAAACAAACTCGATAACTACTGCAATAATAAACATAATGGCAAAAAATCCAAAGGAGACTACAAAACCTACGCCAGAGTCGATTGCGTCATTACGTTTCGACTGTACATTTTGTTCAAATTCATTCATTGTTAACCCTCCTATTTCCACATAATTATAAAGGATAGTGCTCAAAAAATCTACACACAAACTTTCTTATTTCCCTTTAATTATATAATGTCACAAAGTTTTCACCATATTTACGCTATAATATATATATCTAAAAGTAGTAAGGAGCACCAACATGATTTCAGAAAAGTGGATGGAAATTTCAAAAGGAAATATTTCAAATGTATATTTATTATACGGAACAGAAGCATATTTCATAGAAGAAACTATAAAAAAATTGAAAAATAAACTTGAGGATGAAGGAGAGCCAGAGATTATCTACTTTGATTTAGAGGAAAGCAATGTAGAGCAAGTTTTATATGAGGCAGACACACTTCCTTTTTTCTCAGATAAAAAATTAATTATCGCGAAAAATACATTCTTCTTAAAAGCTACGGAAAAGGGAAAAGAGAAAATCATTCATGATACGGCATTGCTGGAGAACTGGCTAAAAAATCCTTCTCCCTCCGCTATAGTAGTTTTTGTAGCTCCGTATGAGAAGCTGGATGAACGGAAGAAAATCACAAAGGCGATGAAGCAGGCTTCTAATGTAATAGAGGCAATGAGTTTACAAAATCATGATTTAAAAAGCTGGGTTTTACATGAAGCTTCAAATGAAGGGAAAAGTATATCAGAGGAAGCGGTAAACCGTTTAATTGAAAATGGAGGAACAAATTTAGTTCACTTAAAAACGGAAATCTCTAAAATTGCCACTTTTATTGGCGAGGAACAAGAAATCGATGAGGAAACTGTTAAGTCATTACTGGTTCGTACCCTTGAAGAGGATGTTTTTACACTGGGGAATGCTTATTTAGCAGGCCGAAAAAGTGAAGCAATTGAGATTTATCATGACTTATTGAAGCGAAAAGAAGACCCTTTAAAGTTAAATGCGCTTATAGCTACTCAGGTGAGATTAATGATACAAGTAAGCCATTTGAAGAAAAAAGGCTATCATGCCCAACAAATTGCCACTCAATTGAAGGTACATCCTTATCGTGTGAAGCTATTGTTCGATAATCCATTACTTCATCAAGAGGAGAAGTTGATTCACACATTAAATGATTTAGCTACTGTTGATCTTCAGTTGAAAACTTTAAGTACAAATAGAGATCGTATTTTAGAATTGTTTTTATTGAAGTAGTAGAATCTGTCTGGTTTTGGCCTGCTCCAAACGCTAATCTTGTTTTTTAGCACATGTCATCTAATTCTCAAGAATATAGATTTTTGAAATCAAACTAATTGTCGAATAATAAATATAAAAAAGCAAAAAATAAAGACTGACCGAGTTTGAATTCGGATCAGTCTTTTTTTATTACGCTTTTTTCATTAATTGAGCTTTCTTACGAGAAGCTGCGTTTTTATGAATTAAACCTTTAGAAGCTGCTTTTTCAACTTGTTGAATTGCAGTTTTAATAAGTTCTTTTGCGTTTTCATCGTTATTAAGTGCAGCAGTGTCAGCTTTTTTTACAGCAGTACGCATAGCTGATTTTGCTTTTGCATTTTGAGCGTTTAAAGTCTCGTTTTTCTTAACACGCTTGATTGCAGATTTAATGTTTGGCATACCTTTCACCTCCTAATAAGGTCTGAGATGATACATTTTTTTGTTGGTAACAGTTTATACAACAAGCATTATTTTAACAAACGAAAAAACAAATTGCAATATATAAATGCAAAGAATATTTACTTGACACTTTGAACAAACTATTTTAGAGGTGATTATAATGTGGGGAAGAACAGATTTAATCGATGAATCGGAAGAAATGGTGAAACACCGTACAGAAAGTCAGAAAGCTAAATTAGACAATTCAGAAGGTATTAAATTTGATGAGGGTCGCAATGGAGCGGTACTTATTACTTCCATTGAAGTGAACGAAGAAGGTGAAAAACAGATTGGTAAGAAACAAGGGAAGTATATTACCTTGACTGATCTGACCCTTAGTCCACACGATGAGAAGAGTTTTGAAAACATAGCGAGGACTTTCATTGATCATCTTCGAGATATGCATAAAGAGTTTAGTTTAACAGATGAATCCAAAATATTAATAATTGGACTTGGAAATGCGACAGTTACACCCGATGCTATTGGACCAAAAGCAATTGAATACCTACAAAATTCTTCTTTGACTAATAATGAAAAAGTGAAAGTTGTTATGTATGCTCCAGGTGTAACTGGTCAAACCGGTTTTGAGACAAGCGATTTTGTCAGTGCCATAAGCGAAGCATTTAAGCCTGATCTTATTCTTGTGATGGATGCTTTAGCTGCAAGAAATAGCGAACGTCTTTGTAAGACTATACAAATTACAAATACAGGTATACACCCTGGTTCTGGTGTAGGAAACCAGCGCAAGGAAATATCAAAGGAAGTTTATGGTGTTCCTGTTACAGCAATTGGAGTACCAATGGTTGTAGACGGTCCAGTGTTATATGCAGATGCAGTTGAGCAAGTCATTCATCACGTGGCAGCACGCGTGGAGGAGAAGGGAAAACCTTCTTCTGCCCTATCTGTTACTCCAATGGTTTCAAATAAGACAAACATCGATAAAAAAGTGCTTGAGCCTATTTTTGGAGAATGGGTTGGTTGGTCTACTGAAGAGAAAAGACAATTATTTGAGGAAGTTTTTGTTGGAAAAAATCCTTCTTTATTTGTTACACCAAAAGAAACTGATTTATGGGTAGAACAGTATGCATATATGCTTTCCACAGGCATTGAAACATGGATTACAAGTAAATAGGTCGTTCTAAAATTCCTTCTCTTCTCATACGATTGTGTGAGGAGAGTGGAACCTATGACTAATACCTTAAAGAAGCTGACTAGCATTTTATTACTCTTATTTTTAGCCCCTATCATCATTGCAATAATCCAAACACCTCTTATGACCGAAACGACAACGGAAAAAGTAACTGAAAAGAAAAAAGAGGAAATACCTGTTGTATATGCAGCGCAAATTGAAACACCCCCTGTTACTCAGACACAAACGGTAGCAGAAATTTTGCCACCTCGAAAAGCTTTCGTCTATTTTACACATTGGCAAGAAGCATTTAAACCAATATTAGCTGCAAGTGGAGAAAAGATCGAGATATATCATCAAGAAAAGAATATTACTAACTTTCAAGAACAAATTACGGCTCAATTTGCTTTTCATCAAGTAGAAACAGAATTCCTTTCACTTGAAAATCCATCTGAAACTAAAAACTATAATTCTGTAAGACCTTTTGTGAAAGATGCATTATCCCAAAGTAACTATGATATTATTTTAGATATTCATAGAGACTCTGCAAAGGCTGCAACCACTACTTTACAGGTGGGAGAAGAGAGCTATGCCAAGCTTATGTTTGTCGTTGGAGGAGAACATGAAAATTATAAATGGAATCTCCAGCTAGCAAATAAGTTAACAGAAGAGCTAAATACATTGGTTCCGGGAATTGCTAGGAAAGTAACTGTTAAAGTCGGTGATGGTGTAGATGGAGTATATAATCAGGATCTCAATAAAAACTCTGCGCTCATTGAGCTTGGTGGAATTGACAGTACAGAAGTGGAGTTAAATAGGTCAATTGCTATATTAGCGAAAGCTATTTCAAATATTCTTAATGAACAAGTAGTATCTTAGCGTAGTGGAATTGCTTAGCTATATTTAAAAGTTGAAAGGGCTAATGAGGCACCAGTTTGAAATTCATCCCATAATGGATCTTAAGAAAAACATATAGATAAAAGTATGCCGTGAACTCAAGTGTTCCCGGTATTTTTTTATGGAAAATAAATGTGTCGCTTTTGATGTAGTTTTTTGCATTATGAAGTAATCAATTTAGAATTAGCAAACTAATTATTCGATAGGTTGCGTTAATAGCTTAAACTTAATAGATTTTGCTGAATACAATAAATATAGGGATGCTTTTACGCTAGCTATATTAACAGATGGTTGTAAATCGCAAGCCTATCTATCCTTTTAAAAAAAGGTGATTACAAACTTAAAGTGAATTGAGGTGAATAAAATATGGTGGTATCACTTGAAGAACTGATAAAACGCTCCATTAATCGGATGGGAGCTGTTCATCCTTCTCTAAAGGAATATACAATTGAGCTAATAAAACGTTGTTACAGTGAAGGTATCCATATACAAATATCCTCTGGATTTCGTTCCAAAGAAGACCAAGCATATATTTATGGTCAAGGAAGACCGAACTTCATTTGGAATGGCAAAAAATACGGCTCAAAGGGTAGTATAATCTCCAATGCTGCCCCAGGGACGTCCATTCACAATTATGGACTGGCTATTGATTATTTTTTAGTTACTGATGACGGAAACAAATCAATATGGACAGTTAATGAGAATTGGAAACGTGTTGCAGAAATCGCAAAGTCTATGGGCTTTGAATGGGGTGGAGATTGGACAAGCTTTAAGGATTACTCGCATTTGCAATATAACAAAGGTTTATCCATTGCTCAATTGAAGGCCGGGCAAAGGCCTATCTTTCCTTTGATTAAGGTAGATGATAAGGAAGTTACAGACACTGCTAAAATCATGTGGGGTAAAACTGAGCTTAAAAAAGGTCAAATAGGTAAGCTCACAATTCTGAAGCCCATTAATCTGTGGACAGAAAAAGAGGGAAAGCTAGTAGAGGTCCGAATTTTAAATCCAGGAGAGGAATATCGGGTTTATAATTATCGAGAGTTACATGGGGGTCAATATAATGTCGGGGATAACCATTGGGTAACAAAAATGGATGGATATATTAAATATGAAACACCATCCAAGGCAGTTCTAGAACAATTAAATGGGAAATGATAATAGCCTCGCTCACTTAACGTGGGTGGGGTCTCTTAGTTTCATAATTCTATATTTACATTAACAACCACGAAGAAATGGTATTTATGTTATTTGGGAAGAGAATCTTTTTTTGGATGCTATAGTGAAAAGAATTCGAGAGAGTATGTCTATCTCAACCTAAGGCATTAATAACAAATTTAAATAAGTTCTACCATAGAGGTACGCTATTCTCTTATATTTGCGTTTTATGGAGTTATAAAAAATAAGTTGATAGAATGGTCCAACTAATTTTTATGATCTTGTAATGATTTAAAAATGGCTTTAAATAGAGTCGTATAATTGTTATTTTCTATTTAGATTTTGGTCTATGTTAGGTGCATCGGTATAGAGTAAAAGAGGCAGTTCAAATAAACATGTCTTAAGTAACCCTAAAAAAATAATGCAGAGGAAGGGTAAGTCGAGATCACTCGCGGTTGATTATGTCTTAACTGTTCGCTCCTTCCAGTAAAGTCAGCGCTTGTCACTACAATCTACCAAGTGACAAATGTTCGTATTTTAATGATAAAGTGCTGTTTATGAAATTTAACTTTAAAATATTTCATTTATTTATTCTTAATATGTAGGTAAGTTGTCCTAAACAAATCAAGCTGCTATCGAATAAACTGCTTAAGGACTAAAGATACTAAGAAAGTCACTAGAAAGGTTGATAATACAAAATTATGAAAACCATTATTTTTATAGGTAGTAATAAATCGGGTTCAAGTAGGGAGGCAATAAAAGCTGCTGAGAGGCTAGGTTTTTTTACTATATTGTTAACAGATAGGGAATTGCAATTTAAAAACAGGCCTGATTTTCCCGATGTTCATCAATTGGTCTTTGTTGAATTGACCAATTATAATTTGTTAAAGGAAAATATAAAAGCAATACAATCACAAGGGAAAAGAATAGAAGCTATATTGAGTTTTATTGATCCTTACGTCCATGTAGCGGCTCAACTCTCAAAAGAATTTGAATTGACTGCTGTGCCCCCGGAACCTTTAGCGAAAATGGAGGATAAGCTTTTAACACGTGAACTATTAAAAGATCTTCCTGTCTCCCCCTATTTTGCAAGGATTGTAAAAGATGACTCTTTAGAAGACTTTATCGATAGACAAAAAGAGTCATTTCCTCTCATTGTAAAAACACCCGTATCATCTGGTTCTAAAGATGTTTTATTTGTCAAAGATGAAGAAGAATTAGTTCTCTCCATTAATAATCTATTTAAAAAAGGAAGTAATGAAGTATTATTAGAGGAATATTTAGATGGACCTCAATATTTGATTGAAGCTTGTGTTTACAATGGTGAAGTTCATATCATTGCAGTCCTTGAACAAGAAATTTCTTTCTTAGAACGTTTTATTGTTACTGGTTATTCTTTGTTAGGGGAAATGGATGAAGCCTTTTATAACGATATATATAAAACTGTGTGTTTGATTTTAGAGCGTTTTGAAATGGATAATGGATCTTGTCATTTAGAAATGCGATTAATTAATAATGAATGGAAATTAATTGAAATAAATCCTCGTATTTCTGGTGGCGCAATGAATAGAATAATTGAACTAGCATATGGAATTAATTTGGTTGAAGAGACAATAAAAATATTTTTAGGACAAGAGCCTAACTTCGAAAAAAATACAGCAGGTTTGTGTATGCTCAGTATTTAACGAGTCATTCTACAGGGAAATTAATAAAGGTCACAGGAAAAAATCGCAGTTCCCGGCTACCGGGAGTAGAGGAAGTTTTTATAAAGCCTAAAAAAGGGAAAATACTCCATCCACCTCTATCCATGGGCGATCGCTATGGTTATGTATTGGCTTCTTCAGACAATAAAGAGGAAGCAATGAGCATTGCGAAAGAGGCCGCAAAAGAAATTCGTTTTTATATTGAACCAGTATAACTTTTGGAGTGAATAATAATGATTAGTAACGGAGAAACAAACTCATATGAGGGCGAATCAACCAGTAACATTAAATCCATATTGAAAACAGTCTACGAAATGCAAGTCAAGGCAAAATTACCAATCTTTAAAGGTATACTTCACGATACCATTCCAATTGTTTTTAATTCTTCTGACGCTACTGAACCTTATTTTGCTTACGGTATAACCTCAACTTGTCAAACCTCATTTAGAACTTGCTTTTTCCGTATTGAAGACCTAGTCCACTCGATTGTCCACTTATCATTATTATATCCAATTGATATAGAAGGAAATTATACTGATACTATACGCATGCCATATGGTTTAGAAAAAACGCAAATTAATGTGATTGTATCCGTTCAAGATTTTTGCAGTATCCAGTGCATCAATCCGAATCTAATTAATCGTCAAAGTATAATAATTGGAGATAAATGGTGATAAGTAAAATAAATTTTTTATAATAATTATCAGTGATATTTTGTAAAAGGAGTTGAGAAAGACATCATGACTTTAATCGGTATGATGCATCATAGAGCGGAACCAGAGAAAGTAAAGAAGGCATACGCCTATTCGGTTGTAGCTAAAGCAGAAGGGGTGGAGTTTTTTTACTGTACACCAGGGAAAGTGGATATAAAAAACCAAAAAATAATGGGTAAATATTATGAAAATGGTATGTGGATTGAAAAGGAATACCCTTTTCCAGACGTTATTTATAATGCGAGTTATCCTTTAAGTAAAAAAGCAGAGAGAATAGTCGACTATTTATCTGAAAGCATCCCATTTACAAGTCATTCAATTGGAAGTAAATTAAGTGTCTATAAAAGGGTGACGAAAGGTGAGGAATTTAAACAATACCTGATTCCTACACTCGAACTAACAAGTGTCAAAGATTTACTAGATATGATTAATTTATATTCAAAGATTATTATGAAACCTACTTCTGGACACCAAGGCGAGAGTGTTCTCTTTATTGAAAAAGAAGAGGATGAATTCAAAATTAATGACGCGGGCAAAATCTCAATATATACGAAAGAAGAGTTGCTAGACTTTGTATCACATAAAATCCAAGAACAAGAATATATAGTTCAGAGGTTTATATCATGCCAGATAAAATCAGGCCATGTATACGACTTACGTTTGCATGTTCAAAAAAATGGAGAAGGCAAATGGGTCATAACATCGATATACCCCCGTATTGGACCATTAGGAAGTATTACATCAAATTTAGGTAGTGGCGGTTATACTGCTTATCTGGACCGTTTTTTGCAAAAAGAGTTTAATGATGACTGGTTTAATATTAAAAGAGAACTTGAGCATTTTTCGTTAAGCTTTTCTAACCATTTTGATGCATTATACGATGGTTCTCCACTCGATGAATTAGGAATCGATGTTGGAATCGATGAAAACCAAAGACTATGGTTATTTGAAGTAAATTGGCGACCAGGAATTCCAATAATATTTAATAGTGAATTAGACGTAGCAAGAAATACGATTCATTACGCCAAGTATTTAGCTCTTAATAAAAAGAAATATTTTTGAATAGAGGTTTAGAGAAGTCAAGCTGCCTGTATTTTTTGAAAAGCACATTTATTATAAGACTGTGTACAACATTGAAGAACTACACTAGCTAAAAGAAGACAGTTAGGCTTAAGAAAGTGATTTTAAAAGAAAAGGGGATAACTAGAGTCTTAAAAATACATTTTTAAAAACAAAATTAAAGCTTCTCTTCAACTAAAATGTGCTTAGTTGAAGAAGAGTTTTAAAAATAATAATCATTTTAAAACTGTATTTTGAATACCCCAAAAAGAACATTTGTATAATATAATCTCGAAGTGCATTTATTTTTGTTGTTAACACATGATCGAAAATTTCAGTGAGTTAACCTAATGATTGAAAAAGTTAGTTATCCTAATTCTAATAAAATACTTACTCATTCCTGTACATTCGCCCCTGTTATATATATTTTTGTTGCCCAATATAGCCTCAATTATGCTTATTAAAGAATGTAATTTTCCATAGAATGAAATTCCTCCATTCTTTCAAAACATTGAAATATAAGGGTTTTAAGCTTGTTGTTGTTGTAATATACATTCTTTTCATAGTATAATTCATAATAGTTTAATTAGGAGTGAACATGCATGAATAATGAAGAAAGATTGGCACGACAGAAAAAAATCCGTAATTTCTCGATTATCGCCCATATAGACCATGGGAAGTCGACACTTGCGGACCGTATTTTAGAAAAAACGAAAACATTAACATCTCGTGAAATGAAAGACCAATTGCTTGACTCTATGGATCTTGAAAGAGAACGAGGAATTACGATCAAATTAAATGCAGTACAGCTTAAATACTTGGCACAAGATGGGGAAGAATATATTTTCCACTTAATTGATACTCCTGGACATGTCGATTTTACATATGAGGTATCTCGAAGCTTAGCAGCCTGTGAGGGTGCTATATTGGTTGTCGATGCTGCACAAGGTATTGAAGCTCAAACATTGGCAAACGTATATCTAGCTCTTGATAATGATTTAGAAATTTTACCAGTTATCAATAAAATAGATTTGCCCGCTGCTGATCCAGAACGTGTGAAAAAGGAAGTTGAAGAGGTAATTGGTTTAGATGCTTCTGAAGCTGTGCATGCATCAGCAAAAGCTGGAATTGGTATAGAAGAGATTTTAGAGCAAATTGTGGAGAAGGTTCCTGCACCAACAGGTGACCCGGAAGCCCCACTACAAGCACTAATTTTTGATTCTCTTTATGACCCTTACCGTGGTGTAATTGTCTATATCCGAATCATGCAAGGAACAGTTAAACCGGGAGACCGCATTAAAATGATGTCATCTGGCAAGGAATTCGATGTGGTTGAGACTGGAGTATTCACACCAAGAACGACACAACGTGATGAACTGACAGTAGGGGATGTTGGCTTCTTAACAGCTTCTATGAAGGATGTCGGTGATTCAAGTGTTGGGGATACCATTACTTTAGCGGATAATCCAGCTACAGAGGCATTAGCTGGCTATCGAAAAATGAACCCGATGGTATTCTGTGGATTATACCCAATTGATAATTCAAAGTATAATGACCTTCGTGATGCTTTAGAAAAGCTACAGCTGAATGACTCTGCATTAGAATTCGAACCAGAATCCTCTCAAGCTTTAGGATTTGGTTATCGTTGTGGTTTCTTAGGACTATTACACATGGAAATTATTCAAGAGCGTATTGAAAGAGAGTTCAAAATTGACCTTATTACTACAGCACCAAGTGTTATCTATAACGTAAAACTAACTAGCGGTGATACACTTAAAGTAGATAATCCTTCTATGATGCCAGATGTTCAAAAGGTTGACTCCATCGAGGAGCCTTATGTAAAAGCTTCTATTATGGTTCCAGAAGATTACGTAGGATCAGTTATGGAGCTTTGCCAACGTAAACGTGGTAACTTTATTACAATGGACTTTCTATCATCTGCACGTGTAAATATTATTTATGAAATTCCACTTTCAGAAATAGTGTATGATTTCTTTGATTCGTTAAAATCTAGCACTAAAGGATATGCTTCCTTTGACTATGAGCTTATCGGCTACAAGGAATCTAAGCTTCAAAAGATGGATATTTTATTGAACGGCGAAAAAGTAGATGCATTAAGCTTTATTGTTCATAAGGATTTTGCATACGAGCGTGGAAAGCTTATTGTAGAAAAGCTGAAAGCCTTAATCCCAAGACAGCAGTTTGAAGTACCTGTTCAAGCAGCAGTGGGACAGAAAATTATAGCTCGTTCTACTATCAAATCTATGGGTAAAAATGTTTTAGCTAAATGTTACGGCGGAGATATTTCTCGTAAGCGTAAGCTACTTGAAAAACAAAAAGAAGGTAAAAAGCGTATGAAACAAGTTGGATCTGTGGAAGTACCGCAGGAAGCCTTTATGGCAGTTCTGAAAATGGATGAGCCAAATAAATAAGTTTCCGTTAACCTAACCATGGAGAGGCGTATCAGCTCTCCATGGTTTTATATTTATTGGGGAGTTTCCTGGAACTCTATCTTAATCAATTCTCCCGTAGAGGTAGTATATTCAATACTTACAAAAACACCAAACTCTTTGCTGCCATCCTTTATCCAGAGCTTAAATCTCTCAATTGTTGAATTTTCTTTTGTTTCTCTTCCTTCGTACAAGTAGTCAATAATAGACGCATTTGGATATTTTGACTGAGTCTCCTTTACTGCAAGATTCCCCCATTTAGCATAGGCTGGAACTGCTTCTTGAGCATTTACATTGGTTGATAAACTAATCGGAACAGAGACTCCAGCTATAAGTATTCCGAGGGTGAAATAGATTTTTCTAAGCATTTAACTTCAGCTCCTTTTTCTATAAGATGAGCATATT
The DNA here is from genome assembly GCF_014836595.1 of Psychrobacillus faecigallinarum. GTDB lineage: Bacteria > Bacillota > Bacilli > Bacillales_A > Planococcaceae > Psychrobacillus > Psychrobacillus faecigallinarum. The sequence goes on from NZ_JACSQO010000002.1 coordinate 428,060, forward strand.
ATTTAAAGTCATTCTTCCTATAAGAAGTAAACAAATAGCTTAGTTAGAATAATTTGCTCAATTCATCTAGCGAGTACGCTAATTTCAATAGTTTGAAGGAACATAGAATATAAGCTATAATTTATGTATACAAAGATTGAAAACGTGAAAATTTTAATGCTTTGATAAATATCATGGGGAAGGAGGCACTGTTTGCCTCCTTCTTCGTATTTTATAAAAGAACATAGAAAGAAGGCTTAGAATGGTTCGTGGAGTGTATATACATATCCCTTTTTGTCATCAAATATGTAATTATTGTGACTTTAATAAATTTTATTTTCATAATCAGCCAGTCGATGAGTATATCGAGTCGTTAGGAAAAGAAATGGCACTTTGGCAAGACGATTTAGCGAAAGCTAAGATAGAGACAATTTTCCTTGGAGGAGGAACACCTACTGCCTTGTCGCTTGAACAGTTAGAACGTTTGCTTACTCTGATACATCAATATATTCCGCTTGAACACGTAAAGGAATTTTCTTCGGAAGCAAATCCAGATGAGCTAACTCTGGAGAAAATGCAGCTAATGCGAAAATTTGGTGTGAATAGATTAAGTATGGGAGTGCAAACTTTCAATCAGGACTTGTTAAAAATCTTAGGAAGAACACATTCTAATAATCACGTTTATGATGTTATTCAATACGCAAAACAGACGGAGTTTCCTTCTATAAGTATTGACTTGATGTATGGTTTACCTAATCAAACCATGGAGCAGTGGAAGGAATCACTCCAGGAGGCATTCCGTTTGAAGATTCCTCATATTTCAGCATATTCCTTACTCGTAGAGCCAAAAACAATATTTTATAATCTCCTTTCAAAAGGCAAACTTTCCTTACCAGGAGAGGATTTAGAGGCTGAAATGTATGGCTATTTAATGGATGAAATGAAGAGAAATGGATACAAACAGTATGAAATTAGCAACTTCTCATACGAGGGAAAGGCTTCAGAACATAACTTACTGTATTGGAATAATGATGAATATATTGGTTTGGGAGCAGGTGCACATGGATATGTGAACAGTATTAGATATTCTAATCATGGCCCCCTAAAAAAATATATGCAGCAGCTAGAGATAGGTGAAAAGCCTGTAATGATGCAAAAAGAAGTGACTTATGAAGAGAAAATGGAAGAAGAAATGTTCCTCGGACTTAGAAAGAACCAGGGAGTTTCCCTATCCAATTTTGAAAAACGGTACGGTAAAAGTCTTTACGAGGCTTACGGTAACGAAATAGAGGAGCTTCTAAAAAAGGAACTTATAGAAATAAAAAATGATTACGTATTTTTAACTAATCGAGGAAGATTTGTTGGCAACGAAGTATTTCAATATTTTCTAAAATAATTAATACTTAATCGTTGACAGTTTTCTTTAGATTTGATAAGTTTTATATGAGTATTAGCACTCTCTATAGATGAGTGCTAACAGAGGTGATGATCATGCTAACTAACAGGCAATTGTTAATATTGCAAGTAACGGTAGATGATTTTATTGAAACTGCTCAGCCAGTTGGATCTCGTCAACTTTCGAAGAAGGAGGAAGTACCTTTTAGTCCTGCTACTATTCGAAACGATATGGCGGATTTAGAAGATATGGGTTTCTTAGAGAAAACACATACTTCTTCTGGCCGCGTACCTTCAGAAAAGGGCTATCGTTATTATGTGGATAATTTATTAACTCCACAGCTTATTTCCAAAGATGAGATCAAACAAATTCGTTCTATTTTTGAAGAAAGAATGGTAGAGACAGAGCAAATAATTCGAAAGTCAGCAAACATTTTGTCTGAGCTAACGAACTATACCTCTATTATGTTAGGCTTAGATGTTAGAAAGCATCGGGTCAAACGGTTATCTATTGTGCCATTAACGGATGATTCTGCAGTTGCTATTATTGTTACCGACAGTGGACATGTGGAAAATCGTGTATTTTCTATACCTGAAAATTTTACTGCTTCAGATATTGAGCGTATGGTCAATATCATTAATGAGCATCTAGTTGGAGTTCATTTACACGAACTACAATCTAAGCTAGAGATTGTGACTCAATCAGTGCTTCGTCAAAATAGTGGACGTTTAAACGCTCTAGTTGGATCTTTAAACAAAGCTATGACTATTGAGCACGAGGATAAAGTTTATTATGGCGGTAAAATGCAACTTTTAAGCCAACCAGAATTTAATGATGTAGAAAAAGCAAAAAGTATCATGTACTGGATGGAACACGTCAATGAGTTCCCCGGACTATTCCATTTGAACAAAAAAGGCATCAATATCAGTATTGGTTCTGAAAACAATCAATTTGGAATGGACAATTGTAGTATCATTACAGCCTCTTATGATATTGGAGAGGAACAAAGTGGCTCTATTGCTATAATTGGCCCCACAAGAATGGACTATAGGCGTGTAGTATCGTTATTAGACGTGATAAGTGGGGACTTGTCTAGAGAGTTGTCTAGGATATTACGTGGTCAACATGGATAAAGGAGAGTTGCTGCTAAATGGAAAACAAAAACGAAAATGTAAATGAAGAAGTAAAAACAGAACAAGAGACTGTTACTCAAGAAGTAGTAGACGAAACGACAGAGGCGACTGAAAATAATGAAGCTGTCGAGGTAGAAGAAGTAGATGAATTAACTCTTCTCAAACAACAATTGGAAGAAGAGCAGGATCGAGTTATTCGTATTCGTGCAGACTTTGAAAATTACAAACGACGTGTTCAATTAGACAAAGAAGCAGATTATAAATATCGTGCCCAAGCATTGTTGAATGATCTTTTGCCGGTTTTAGATAATCTAGAGCGTGCTCTAGCAGTAGAACCAAAAACAGAAGAGGCAGTTTCTTTAGCTAAAGGTGTAGATATGGTTTACCGCTCTCTAGTGACTGCAGTTGAAAAAGAAGGCTTAGAAGCAGTGAAAGCTGAGGGAGAGCCTTTTGATCCGAATTTACATCAAGCAGTTATGCAAGAGAAGGATGACACGAAAGAATCTGGCATTGTCCTTCAAGAATTACAAAAAGGTTATAAATTGAAAGATAGAATACTACGTCCATCAATGGTTAAAGTAAACGAATAGTAAATTCAAACAGATTTTTATTGGTGCCATTTTGGTCACCAATTATATTATAAATTGCATATAAACAGTATTTATTAGGAGGAAAATTGTATGTCAAAAATTATCGGTATTGACTTAGGAACAACAAACTCATGTGTATCTGTACTAGAAGGTGGAGAACCAAAAGTAATTCCAAATCCAGAAGGAAATCGTACGACACCATCTGTAGTTGCTTTTAAAAACGGCGAAAAACAAGTTGGGGAAGTAGCAAAACGTCAATCTATTACAAATCCAAATACAATTTCTTCAGTTAAACGTTTAATGGGTACAAGTGAAAAGGTTTCTGCTGAAGGAAAAGAATACACTCCACAAGAAGTTTCTGCTATGATTCTTCAATATTTAAAAGGATTCGCTGAAGAATATCTAGGAGAAAAAGTAACTAAAGCTGTAATTACTGTACCTGCATACTTTAACGATGCTGAGCGTCAAGCTACAAAAGACGCTGGTCGTATTGCAGGACTAGAAGTAGAACGTATTATCAATGAACCTACTGCAGCAGCTCTAGCATATGGTTTAGATAAAATGGATCATGATGAAAAAATTCTTGTTTATGACCTTGGTGGAGGTACTTTCGACGTTTCTATCCTTGAACTTGGTGATGGAGTATTTGAAGTATTAGCTACTGCAGGGGACAACCGTCTTGGTGGGGATGACTTTGACCAAATAATCATGGATTACTTAGTACAAGAATTTAAAAAAGAAAATGGTATTGATCTCTCTAAAGATAAAATGGCGGTACAACGTTTGAAAGATGCAGCTGAAAAAGCGAAAAAAGATCTTTCTGGCGTTACATCAACACAAATCTCACTACCGTTTATCACTGCTGGAGAAGCTGGTCCACTTCACTTAGAATTGACAATGACTCGTGCAAAATTCGATGATCTTACTGCTCAATTAGTAGAGCGTACAATGGTACCAACTCGACAAGCATTAAAAGATGCTGGATTATCTTCATCTCAAATTGATAAAGTTATCTTAGTTGGTGGATCTACTCGTATTCCTGCTGTACAAGAAGCTATTAAGAAAGAAACAGGTAAAGAACCACATAAAGGTGTAAACCCAGATGAAGTAGTAGCAATGGGAGCAGCAGTACAAGGTGGAGTTTTAACTGGTGACGTAAAAGATGTAGTACTTTTAGACGTAACACCACTTTCTTTAGGGATTGAAACAATGGGAGGAGTATTCACGAAGTTAATCGATCGTAATACAACAATTCCGACATCTAAATCACAAACTTTCTCAACTGCTGCTGATAACCAACCAGCTGTAGATATTCATGTGTTACAAGGTGAACGTCCAATGGCAGCAGACAACAAAACTCTTGGCCGCTTCCAACTTGCTGATATTCCACCAGCACCACGTGGAGTACCACAAATCGAAGTTACATTTGATATCGATAAAAATGGTATCGTAAATGTTAAAGCTAAGGATCTTGGAACTCAAAAAGAACAAACAATTACTATCCAATCAAACACTTCATTATCTGACGAAGAAATTGATCGTATGGTAAAAGAAGCAGAAGCAAACGCTGAAGCAGATAAAGTTCGTAAAGAAGAAGCGGAAGTTAAAAATGAAGCAGACCAACTAGTATTTATGACTGAAAAAACTCTAAAAGATCTTGAAGGTAAAGTTTCAGATGATGAGAAAAAATCAGCAGAAGATGCAAAAGAAGAGCTTAAAGCAGCTTTAGAAGCTGGAAACTTAGAAGACATTAAAGCTAAAAAAGACAAGTTAAATGAAATCGTTCAACAACTTACAATGAAGCTTTATGAACAAGCACAAGCTGATGCAGCTGCTAATGGACAACAAGAAGGCGGACCATCTGATGACGGCGTAGTCGATGCAGAGTTTGAAGAAGTAAACGACGATAAAGACAAGTAATGTCGACCAGAAAAAGTCAAAGACCGTTTTCGGCTTTGGCTTTTTCAATGTCTGTAATATGGAGAAAAACGCTAATTGTTTTGCTATTACGAAATTGTCCATGTTACAATTATCTTTATGTGTAAGTTAACAGAGCAGGAGAGTGAACTATGAGCAAACGTGATTATTACGAAGTACTTGGTGTAGCCAAGAGTGCATCTGGGGACGAGATAAAAAAGGCATATCGTAAATTGTCTAAGCAATATCACCCAGATTTAAACAAGGAAGCTAATGCAGAAGAGAAATTCAAGGAAATCTCCGAAGCGTATGAAGTTTTAAGTGACGACCAAAAACGTGCACAATATGATCAATTTGGTCATGCGGGACCAAACCAAGGATTTGGTGGTGGTTTCAGTGGTGCAGATGGTTTTGGATTTGAAGATATATTCAGTTCATTCTTTGGGGGCGGAGGAACACGTCGTCGAGACCCAAATGCGCCAAGAAAAGGGAACGATCTTCAATACTCTATGACTATAGAATTTGAAGAAGCAGTTTTTGGTATGGAAAAAGAGATTGAAATATCTAAAGAAGAAACTTGTGATACATGTAGTGGTACTGGAGCTAAACAAGGTACTCATCCTGAAAAATGTTCGCACTGTAACGGAAATGGTCAAGTGAATGTCACTCAAGACACTCCTTTTGGTCGAATTCAAACGAAGCGTGCATGTAACTACTGTGAGGGTACTGGGAAAATCATCAAAGAGAAATGCTCAACCTGTCATGGTAGAGGAACAGTTAATAAGCGCAAAAAGATTAAAGTTACTGTACCAGCTGGTGTAGATGATGGGCAACAGCTACGTGTAAGTGGTCAAGGTGAGCCAGGAGTAAACGGTGGTCCTGCTGGTGACCTTTATGTAGTATTCCGTGTAAAAGCCGATCCTCGCTTTGAGCGTGATGGCGACGATATTTATTACGAGCTACCTTTAACCTTTGCTCAAGCGGCACTAGGAGACGAAGTAGAGATTCCAACTGTTCAAGGAAAAGTTAAGCTTAAAATTCCTGCAGGTACACAGTCTTCTACAACATTCCGTCTTAAAGGAAAAGGTGTGAAAAATGTACATGGCTATGGTGTCGGTGATCAACATGTTATCGTAAAAGTAGTTACACCTAAAAAGCTTACAGAAAAACAAAAACAATTACTACGTGAATTTGCGGAAATCAGTGGAGATATTCCGGAAGAACAAGGTAGTTCATTATTTGATAAAATCAAAAGAACAATAAAAGGCGAATAAGGAGTTGGAGCAAGTGAAATGGTCGGAGCTATCTATTCACACTACTAATGAGGCAGTGGAAGCGGTAAGCAATATTTTGCATGAGGCTGGTGCAAGTGGAGTAGTTATTGAGGATTCAGAAGAATTGGTTAGAGATAGAGAAGATATCTTTGGAGAAATCTATAGCTTAAATCCAGATGATTTTCCGGTAGATGGTGTGCGAATAAAAGCTTATTTAGCCGAAACAAGCTTTTTATTGGAAACAGTAGAAGAGATTAAGGTTGCGATCAACAACTTGCTAAATTTCAATATCGACTTAGGACATAATATAATCACAGTAACAGAAGTTGACGAGGAAGATTGGGCAACGGCTTGGAAAAAATATTACCATCCTGTAAAAATCTCTAATCGATTTACTATTGTCCCAACATGGGAAGAATATGAAAGAGTTAACTCAGACGAGTTAATTATTGAGTTGGATCCTGGTATGGCCTTTGGTACAGGTACACATCCAACGACTGTTATGTGCTTGCAAGCACTCGAGAAAACAGTTCAGCCAAATACTTCAGTAATTGATGTTGGAACTGGCTCAGGAGTTCTGTCAATAGGAGCAGCAAAGCTAGGGGCTTCTTCGATTCATGCTTTAGATCTTGATGAGGTAGCAGTAAAATCTGCAAAAGAGAATATTGCCATTAACAGAGTGGATGATATCGTTCAAGTTACTCATGGGAACCTACTTGATAATGTAACTGAACAAGCAGATATTGTTGTCGCAAATATACTAGCCGAAATTATTATGACCTTTACAGATGATGCCTATTCTATTGTTAAGCCTGGTGGACTATTTATCACTTCAGGTATTATTGCGACAAAGAAAGAAGATGTAAGAGAATCTTTACAGCAGTCAGGCTTTAAAGTGGATGAAGTCATGATGATGGAAGACTGGGTTACAATTATTTCTAGAAAGCCTGTAAAGTAAAGGGGTAATTATCTTGCAACGTTATTTTACAAAAGAGCCTGTAGGCGAAAACAATACTGTTACTATAACTGGAGAAGACGCGCATCACATGATTCAGGTGATGCGTATGTCTCCTAGTGACCATGTATATATAGTAAGTGAAAAAGATACTTATATTATGTCGATTGTACAAGGGACCTCTAAAGAAGTATTGCTAGAAGTCGTTGAAAAGCTGAAAGTTACAAACGAAATGCCTTTGCAAGTTTCAATTGTTTGTGGGCTACCTAAAGGAGACAAACTGGAACTTATAACTCAAAAGGGAACCGAGCTTGGTATGCATTCACTTTTCCCATTTGAAGCAAAGCGATCTATTGTAAAATGGGATAAAGCAAAAAACGATAAAAAGATTGGCAGACTTCAAAAAATTGCTAAAGAAGCAGCAGAGCAATCGCATAGATCTTTTATTCCACAGATACATAATCCTGTAACGATGTTGGAACTTTTAGAAATTGCTAAACAGTATGATGTTAAATTTGTAGCAGATGAAGAAGATGCTAAACTAACAGAACGACAAAAGTTTGCCGACCAATTAAAAAAGGTGTATGATAAACAATCGATACTGATTGTTTTTGGTCCAGAGGGTGGATTGGACAGACAAGAGGTAAGGCAATTATTAGAAAATGATTTTAAACCTATTGCACTTGGACCTAGAATTTTAAGAACAGAAACGGCGCCATTATATGCGCTTGCTGCAATTTCCTATGAATATGAATGAAAGAGGTGTAAGGATATGTCATCCGTTGCATTCCATACATTAGGCTGTAAAGTAAACCATTACGAAACAGAGGCTATTTGGCAACTGTTTAAGGATAATGGTTATGAACGTACGGATTTTGAAAAAAAATCTGATGTGTATGTAATAAATACTTGTACTGTAACGAATACAGGAGACAAAAAAAGCAGACAGGTCATTAGACGTGCTATTCGTCAAAATCCTGATGCTGTTATTTGTGTTACTGGATGTTATGCTCAAACTTCCCCTGCTGAAATTATGGCTATTCCAGGAGTAGATATTGTTGTCGGTACTCAAGAACGTACGAAAATGCTTGGTTATATTGAACAATATAAAATGGAGCGTAAACCGATTAATGCAGTAGGAAACATTATGAAAAATCGTGTATATGAAGAGCTAGATGTGCCTTCATTTACTGACCGTACTCGTGCATCCTTGAAAATCCAAGAAGGTTGTAACAATTTCTGTACATTTTGTATCATTCCATGGGCTCGTGGTTTGATGAGATCCAGAGACCCTCAAGAAGTAGTAAGACAAGCCCAGCAACTAGTTGATGCAGGGTATTTAGAAATCGTGTTAACTGGTATTCATACTGGTGGATATGGAGAAGATTTAAAGGACTATAATTTAGCTCAATTATTACGAGATATTGAGATGAATGTTAAGGGCTTGAAGCGTTTAAGAATTAGTTCCATTGAAGCAAGTCAGCTATCAGACGAAGTGATTGATGTATTAAAAGAATCTAAGATTGTAGTGAGGCATTTGCATATTCCTATACAATCGGGTTCCGATACGGTTCTTAAAAGAATGCGTCGTAAATACACGATGGAATTCTTCGCTAATCGCTTGGATCGCCTAAGAGATGCTCTTCCCGATTTAGCGATCACTTCAGATGTAATTGTAGGATTCCCAGGAGAAACGGAAGAGGAATTTATGGAAACATATAACTTTATCCGTGACCAAAGATTCTCTGAATTGCACGTTTTCCCATATTCAAAACGTACTGGTACACCAGCAGCTAGAATGGAAGACCAAGTAGATGAAGAGATTAAAAATGAACGTGTTCATCGCCTAATAACACTGAATGACCAATTGGCGGTAGATTATGCTTCTCGTTTCGAAGATGAGGTACTTGAAATTATTCCTGAGGAAGTAGTAAACAATGAATCAGGAGAGTCATTTGTAGAAGGATATACAGATAATTACTTAAAAGTTATTATTCCAGGTACGGAAGAGTTAATAGGTAAATTAGTGCGCGTAAAAATAACCCGGGCTGGATATCCACAAAATGAAGGACAGTTTGTACGAATATTAGAAGAAGTAAAAGAACTAGTGTAACATTCATACTAAGCTTCTAACCTTAGACAAAGTACCCTGAGAGTTCAATTCTCGGGGTACTTTGTCATTTTTGAAGATAATTGAGTTCATATCTCCCCTGAACTCTAAGGGTTAGTAGTATCTACGAAAAGTCAGACGGTCAAACTGCTCAATCGGTAGCATGTGTTCAAGGTCATTGATTTGGTTTATTGTCCTCATGATATTTAACACGTTAAACCTTAATGTCATAGTAGATTTAGAAATTCAACACTTATTGATGTGCAAATGCTAGTCACTGAAGTGGAAGGAGCTAAGAATCCTACGAGGACAGCGCGCGGATCCGTTGCATTCAGACTTGCCCGTGAAAAGCAAGACGCTTGAAACTAAAATCGACGATTACATATTATGTAGTAAAAATAAAAAAACTATTTGTTTTGTTTACAGTCTGAAGCTAGTATGGCTTTCACACTAGCTTTTTTTTGTTTTTATCAGTAATATTAAGAGGTACGTACAACTGGAAGGAGTTTATATGATGACACAAAACATAGCCGCATTAATAGATCATACTCTATTAAAACAAGACGCAACAAAAACACAAATTGAAAAACTTTGCGAGGAAGCGAAACAATATAACTTTGCTTCTGTTTGTGTAAATCCTTCATGGGTAAAATTAAGCGCATCTTTATTAAAAAATTCACCTGCTAAAGTTTGTACAGTTATTGGCTTTCCATTAGGAGCTACTACTAGTGAAGTTAAAGCTTTCGAAACAACTAATGCTATCGATAACGGTGCTGAAGAAATTGATATGGTTATCAATGTAGGTGCTTTAAAGGATGAAGATTATGATTATGTCCAAAAAGACATAGAAGCAGTAGTTAATGCTGCAAAAGGCAAGGCAATAGTGAAGGTAATTTTAGAAACTTGCTTGTTAACGGATGAACAAATTATTAAAGCTAGTGAGTTATCTAAAACTGCTGGGGCAGATTTTGTCAAAACTTCTACTGGTTTTTCTACTGGAGGAGCAACAGTCAGCGCAGTGAAAATCATGCGTGAAACAGTTGGACCAGACCTTGGTGTCAAAGCTTCTGGTGGAGTTCGAAGCCTTGAAGATCTTGAAGCGATGGTAGATGCAGGAGCTACTCGAATAGGGGCAAGTTCTGGTATTGAGATTGTAAACGGATTAGAAAGTAAATCTGATTATTAATTAATGCCAAAGTATTGACCAAGACTTTATTATACGGTATAATTTTTTAGTACATAACACTTGGTTATGTACTGACGTGTGTTCGGAGGGAGGGAAAGAGAGATGTCAAAAACTGTCGTTCGCAAAAACGAATCGCTTGAAGATGCTCTTCGCCGCTTCAAACGTACTGTATCTAAAAGTGGTACAATTCAAGAGGTTAGAAAGCGCGAGTTTTATGAAAAACCAAGCGTGAAACGTAAAAAGAAATCAGAAGCTGCACGTAAACGTAAGTGGTAATTTAATCCCAACCATCCCTACGTTCAAAACACGTACTGTATGATTAAAATTTACAATTATGTAAACCGAGAAAATTTATTTTCTCGGTTTATTTTAATTTATTGAAACTTTTTTGATTTTCAACCGTAAACAGTAATATACATATAGAAGAAGGGAGGTTTAAGTGTGAGATTAGCGCGGCTGTTTATTTCTTTTTGCTTATTACTTGCCGCATTTGCAATGGTTGTACCCTCTTTTTCAGCAGACACTCAGACTGTCTATAAGGTTCCTATATACGAAGAAGTAGAAGACGGCTTATATGCTTTCTTAAAAAGGTCTATAAAAGAAGCGGAGGAAGCAGAAGCAGATGCTATAATTTTTGATATAAATACTCCTGGTGGATTCGTAGACTCGGCAGAGAAAATCGTGAATTTGTTAGATTCAACACCTATTAGGAAAATAGCCTATATTAATTCGCAGGCATTATCGGCTGGAGCCTATTTAGCTCTACACACAGACGAGATTTATATGTCACCTAATGGGTCGATGGGAGCAGCAGCAGTTATTGATAGCGCCGGAAATGCTGCTGACATGAAGGCAACTAGTGCCTGGAAGGCTAAAATGAGAAATGCAGCTGAAAGAACCGGCAAAGAACCTATTTATGCTCAAGCGATGGCAGACGAGTCTGTTGATCTTCCTGAGTACAGAGCGGGAGAAGGACAATTGTTAACGCTTTCAGCAAGAGAAGCAATAGAAGTCGGTTATTCAGAGGGAACGGTTGCTACTTTTGATGAATTGCTTAAAAAAAGCAATTTAACAGGAGCGAAAGTAGTTGAAACAAAGGAAGCTTTTGTAGAAACGCTAGCAAGAATTGTAACTAACCCAGTAGTAGTGCCGATTTTATTATCTCTTGCCAGCTTAGGGCTAATCCTAGAGTTATATTCTCCAGGTTTTGGAGTACCTGGAACGGTAGGTTTACTTTCTTTAGGTCTATTCTTTTACGGGCATCTTGTAGCAGGATTAGCAGGATATGAAACCTTTGTTTTACTGGCACTGGGAATCCTGCTAGTAATAGCCGAATTCTTTATTCCTGGTGGGATTATTGGTATATTAGGTTTAGTAGCTATATTATTTAGCATAATATTAGCAGGTGGTAATCTTTTTTATATGAGCGTTGCGGTTTTAATAGCAATAACAGTAGCTATAATAGGAATGGTGATTATTGTGAAATTCTTCGGAAAAAAGGTTAGGTTATTAAACAAAATGATTTTGACGGATGCAACTACTACTGAAAAAGGATATGTGTCCAATCATAATCGTTTAGATTTAGTTGGAAAAATAGCTGAAACGATGACACCGCTTAGACCTTCTGGGACTATACGTATTGAGAACGAGCGCATCGATGCTGTATCCGACGGAAGTTTTATCGGAAAGGATAAGCAAGTGGTTATTATTAAGGTTGAAGGCTCTCGAATAGTTGTTCGAGAAGCAAGAGAAGGGGAGGCAACACAATGATTAGTGGTAGCATGATAGGTACAATAGTAATAATTGTCATAGCTTTCATCCTATTATCGGTATTTTTAACATTTTTCCCGATAGCATTATGGATTTCAGCTATTGCAGCAGGAGTTAAAATTAGTATTTTTACACTAGTAGGTATGAGATTACGTCGAGTAATTCCATCTCGTATTGTAAATCCTCTTATTAAAGCACATAAGGCTGGATTGAATGTAACTATCAATCAGTTAGAAAGCCATTACTTAGCTGGTGGTAACGTTGACCGAGTTGTCAATGCGCTTATCGCTGCACATCGTGCAAATATTGAGTTATCATTTGAACGTGCAGCAGCAATTGATTTAGCAGGCCGTGATGTACTAGAAGCAGTACAAATGTCCGTTAACCCGAAAGTAATTGAAACACCATTTATTGCAGGTGTTGCGATGAATGGTATCGAAGTAAAAGCAAAAGCACGTATTACAGTTCGTGCCAATATTGACCGTTTAGTCGGTGGTGCTGGTGAAGAAACAATTGTAGCTCGTGTTGGTGAGGGTATCGTTAGTACAATTGGTTCGAGTGTAAGCCATGAACGCGTATTAGAAAACCCGGATTTAATTTCACAAACAGTTCTGTCTAAAGGGCTAGATTCTGGTACAGCATTTGAAATTCTATCGATTGATATTGCGGACGTTGATGTCGGCAAAAACATCGGTGCTGAATTACAAACAGAGCAAGCAGAAGCAGATAAAAAGATTGCTCAAGCTAAAGCAGAAGAACGTCGTGCAATGGCAGTAGCCTCAGAACAAGAGATGAAAGCGAAAGTTGTAGAGATGCGCTCTAAAGTCGTAGAGGCAGAAGCAGAAGTGCCACGTGCAATGGCTGAAGCTTTACGCGAAGGTAATATGGGTGTTATGGATTATATGAATTATAACAACATCAAAGCAGATACTGGTATGAGAGACTCTATCAGCAAGGTTGGAAATGATAAACCTTCCACTGATGAGTTAAAAGACTAGTATTAGCGCAGAAAGGAGGACTTCTCCTTGGAAGGTTTAATACTACCCTTAATAATTATTATTCTTACTTCATTGTTTGGAAGAAAGAAGCAGGAAGAAAAACCTGCACCTAAGCCTGCACAGCCCAATATACAAAGGGCTCCACAGCAAAAGCCGGTTGCTCAAAATCCTTTTAAAAGCTTAGGGGATTTAGCGAAAGAGTTTCAACAGGAGCAACAAACCAAAATGGAAAGAAAACCTCTTTCTGTACCTAAAGAAATACGGGTAGATGCTCCTCCGGTTATAGAAAAGGTCGGAAGGGAAGTAGGAAGAGACCAAGGTGTTCCGAGGTCAACTGGCCGTCTTTCCGTACATCAAGTCAGCCAACGAAATGCTGCTAAAAATTCGGTTGTTCAAAATATTATGCCCGATACAAAAGAAGAGCTAATGCGTGCTATAGTTTTATCGGAGATATTAGCTCCTCCAAAATCAAAAAGATAAATCATGAACACCCCTTTACATGCATAAATTCATGTAAAGGGGTGTTTTTTATCAAACAATTATTTCCACTCCACGCGAGTATTATGATTGATAATTTTGATGACATTATTTTAGATTATGAAATTTCGCTTCTTCGATTATCAGATACGGAGTTAGTCTGTTCCTACAATCATCATCTACTAGAAATACAAGCTGAACGTTTATTTATAAAGTCGATGTCAATGGAACGCCTTCATCTTCAAGTAGATAAACTCCAGTGCTTTAAACTTACTAGGAAGGACAACGGCTAATGTCAAAACAACTAGTACGTATCCAATTAGCAAGCACCACTGATCAGTTTGTTTTGTTTCAGAAGTTATTGTCTCACGAAATCGAAGTGTATCGAGTTTATAGCACGGAGGATAGTTTGTTCTTCTCCATTCAGAAAAAAGATTTGAAGCAATTTAGGAAAATACGAAAAACGCTGAAACTTCCTGTAAAGCTAAAGGACGAAGCAACAAGCGGCACTATTTCCATATATTCTTATTCCATTATTGGGGTAATCTTTTTTTTCATAATACCGCTGATCTTTGCACAATTTATATGGAAGGTCAACATTGATTCATATACGCCAGAGAGTAACATCATGATAACGGAACAGTTAAAGGAAATGAAAATTAAAGAAAGGATGCTTATTTCTTCATTACCATCTGAACAAGAAATTAGGCAGAAACTTCTTTTGAAGCATAAGGAATTTTCTTGGATTCATTTTACTCAATCTGGTTCAACTTTAACAGTCACCCCTATGCTTGCCCCGGTAACAAATGAGCGAGAAGTGAAAAATGCACCTCCCTCTCATCTTATCGCTAAAAGAAGTGGAGTAATTACAGACTTTGAATTAGTAAAAGGGGTACGAGCGGTAGAAAAAAATACTGCAGTTAAAAAAGGTGATATTCTTGTTAATGGATTTGTAACTCAAGGTGACAAACGGATAATTACAAGTGCTGAGGGTAAAGTGTACGCAAGCTATTGGATAGAGCTTAACTTTGAACTTCCAAGAAAGGTCACTATTATAAAGCCTACAACACGAGAAGTGCTCATTCAAAAAAAGACAGATGATAAGAATGACTTTTGGAAGGAAATAGCTATGCCACGGTTTTTGCAGCCTTATTTTAAAGCAGGGTATGTACAAGGTAGTGAGGTGGTCTCTTATGATCTAAATGAGGAATCAGTTAAACATCTAGTACGTCCTTTATTATTTCAAAAAATCATGAATGAATTACCTATTGGCACTCAAATATTAGAAGATAAAGTTTTACAGATGTCTATTGAAAATGATAAAGTGAAAGGGAAGATATTATTACTAATAAATGAAAATATTGCAACACCACAAGTTATACCCCAAGGAGACGACACATGAGCCAACAAAAACAACTAGACATTAATCTGCAAGACCCAACCGAAGCAGTTATGCTGCTAGGTATTTCAGATAAAAATATTAAGCTTATTGAAGAAGAGCTAAAGGTGCAGTTGATTACTAGAGGCGAGTTGATACAAATTGCTGGAGAAGAACAAAATGTGGAAGATGCAAGACAGTTAATCATACAGCTACTACTTGTAATTAGAAAAGGTATTAATATTAACCTTCGTGATGTTTCAACTGCAATTGAAATGAGCATTAATGGAACTATTGAGTATTTCGCAAGCCTCTATGATGAAGAGATTGCTCGGAATACAAAAGGGAAAGCAATTCGAGCGAAGACAATTGGTCAAAGAGAATATATTCAAGGTATTAGACATTCTGATTTGACATTTGGAATCGGGCCAGCTGGAACAGGGAAAACCTATCTTGCTGTAGTAATGGCAACCCAAGCCTTAAAAAATGCACACGTTAAGAGAATCATTTTAACCCGTCCAGCAGTCGAAGCAGGTGAAAGTCTAGGATTTCTACCTGGAGATCTAAAAGAGAAGGTAGACCCTTATTTACGCCCGTTATATGATGCTTTGCATGATGTGTTAGGTACAGAACAAACAGATCGCCTGATGGAACGAGGAACTATAGAAATTGCTCCTCTTGCTTATATGCGTGGGAGAACCTTAGATGATGCATTTGTGATTTTGGACGAAGCTCAAAATACAACAAAAGCTCAAATGAAAATGTTTTTAACCCGACTAGGCTTCGGATCTAAAATGGTGATTACTGGAGATAAAACCCAAATCGATTTGCCGAAGGGTGCCGAGTCAGGCCTAATTGTTGCTGAAAAAATTCTCCATAAAGTTTCAGGAATCCATTTCCAATATTTAGAGCAAGGGGATGTAGTACGTCATCCACTAGTAGCTAAAATTATTTCTGCATATGAAGAAAATCAATAATATATTAAAACAGCTGTCAACAATAGACGGCTGTTTTTTTGTTTACTGATTCACATACGTTTTTCTAAAGATATATATTTACATTCATGCTAAACTTTTTTAAAGCTATAACACTCTAAATAGATTAATTGTTCAATTGTTTTGTATATAAGGTATAATAAAGAGAATAGTAGAGCAAGGGGATGAATGGATGAAGTCGTTAATAATGAAATGGAAAAGATGGCGAGAAAATAAATACCTCCCTATAATTATTATCCTTCTAACTTCTATCAGTATGTTCCTATTAATAAAAGGAAGCGTACAAGAAAATACATACGATATATCTTTAATGAATTTAGCCCCTGAAACTATTCGGTCCGTAAAAACAATGGAAGATCCTGTGAAGACGGAGGAGGAAAAAGAAAGGGCGGCTGCTGAAGTATCTCCTGTATACCAATTTCAAGAAGAAACGGCAGAAAATCAATCAACAATTGCCGAATCTATCTTTGACAGTGTATTAGATGTAAAAGGAGAAATTTCCCCTGATGAACCTGAATCAGCAGTTGAAAGTTTACAAAAACTTAAAAAAGAGATGAACGTGCTAACAGAAAATGATAGCTTTGTGCCTTTGACAGATGATGCTTTAAACATATTACTAAAGCAAAATCCCGCTACGCTTAACGAGGCGAAAGAAAAGCTGCCAGTTTTAGTAGAAGAGACTTTAAATGAACCAATCCGAACGGAAAACTTGGCCATAGAAAGAGATAAAGTCGTTCAAAAAGTACGTACTACATTTAATTTTCCTGATGACGTTATGAATGTCCTCATTTCAATTGCACGTGGCTCCATCATAGCGACAGAAATAAAAAATGATGAATTAACCGATCTTCGTATCGAACAAGCTAAGGCCAGTGTTGAGCCTACAAGAATTTTACAAGGTCAAATACTTGTACAAAAAGGTGAAATCGTTAGTAAAGAGGTATATCGTCAACTAGAGTTATTAGGTATGCTGACAAACAAATCATCCTATAAGCCATACATAGGTGTATCGCTATTTGTTTTACTTACGATGTGGGTTCTTTTTGGACAAACAATTCGTGTAAAAGAATCTAACCTTCACAATACAAAAAATCTGATTGTTGTGGCTTTTAGTGTTATTGTATCCGTGTTGATGATGAAAGTGCTACAATCAGTAGCGTACAATTTTGATATCATTATTGCATTTTTGTTCCCGACTGCTATGGTATCCATGTTAGTTTATATATTAGTCAATGAACGAGCAGCCTTTATTTCTAATTTTGTCGTAGCTGCTTATGCTGGTATTATTTTTCAAGAGGGATATACGAATATTTTTCAAATGGAAGTGGCGTTATACATACTTTTTGGTGGGATAGCGGGCATTTTTGCTATGCAGCATATGTATAACAATTCACAGATTCTGCGTTCAAGCTTAATAGTGGCCTCAGTTAATTTAACGTTTATATTATTTTATTTGTTGATGACCAAAACCACTTATGAGTTTACAGATATTGCATTCTATATCGGGGCAGCATTAGTTTCTGGTGTGTTATCAGGTGCACTTACTCTTGGTATTTTGCCTTTTTTTGAGTCAGCTTTTGGTATACTTTCTACTATGAGGTTGATTGAACTTTCTAGTCCGAATCATCCCTTGCTAAAGAAAATACTGACAGAAACACCTGGTACGTATCATCATAGCCTAATGGTGGCAAACTTAGCAGAAGCGGCCTGTGAGGCTATAGGGGCAAATGGCTTACTTGCTAGAGTTGGTTGCTATTACCACGATATCGGTAAAACTAATCGTCCAGGCTTTTTTATAGAAAACCAAGTGAATGGTTATAATCCGCACGATAATCTATCGCCGGAGGCAAGCAAGGATATTATTATTTCTCATGCTGTAGATGGAGCAGACATTTTGAAAAAAAATAAGCTTCCTAAAGAAATTATTGATGTTGCTGAGCAGCATCATGGCACAAGCCTATTAAAATTCTTTTATCATAAAGCAAAAGAAATGAATCCGAATATTGAAGAAGGATCTTTTAGGTATCCGAGTCCAAAGCCACAAACAAAGGAAATAGCTATTATTTCTGTAGCTGATAGCGTAGAAGCTGCTGTTCGCTCAATGAAGGAACCGAATGCAGAAAAAATACACCGCCTAATCCAATCAATTATTAAAGATAAGGTAATTGATGGACAATTTGATGAATGCGATTTATCATTCAAGGAAATAAAGAAAATTGAGGAAAGTTTCTGTTCAACGATGAATGGTACATTCCATTCCAGAATAGAATACCCCAAATAATCACTAAGGAGTAAACAAACATGCTAGTTATGGATTTAATGGACGAAACAAATACATTATCCGAAGAAGCAGTTGCATTAGTTGAGAAAGTACTTCAATCAGCAGCAGATCAATTACATGTAAAAGATGGAAGTGAAGTTAGTGTCACTTTTGTAACTAATGATGTAATTCAAGAAATCAATAAAAACTATCGAAACAAAGACATGCCTACAGATGTAATCTCATTTGCAATGGAAGAAATGGGTGAAGGAGAAATAGAAATAAAAGATGCAGACCTTCCTACATTGCTTGGAGATATAGTTATTTCAGTAGAACGTACAACGGAGCAAGCAGAGTCGTATGGACATTCTTTTGAAAGAGAGCTTGCCTTCTTAGCTGTTCATGGATTTTTACATTTGCTAGGGTACGATCATGGAACAGAAGAAGAGGAAAAGGAAATGTTTGGTTTACAGGAAAATATTTTACAAGCTTTTGGTTTAAAGCGTGAAGGCCATGAACTTTCATAAATTTGGTAAGTCATTCGTCTATGCTACTCAAGGAGTATTACAGGCTGTTAAAACAGAACAAAACTTTCGCTTACATTTACTGGCAGCAGGTATAGTTTCGTTAGCGGGTATATTCACCGGGCTCTCTAAATGGGAGTGGATCATTGTTGTCATGCTCATTTTTGGGATGTTCATGATAGAATTGGTTAATACGGCGATTGAAAGGGTTGTAGACCTTGTATCACCTGACTATCATCTATTAGCCCAGCAGGCAAAGGATATTGCTGCTGGAGCTTGTCTAGTCTATGCCATCTGCACAGTAATTATAGGTTTAATCATATTTATACCGAAATGGTCGGTAATCTTATTTTAAAAGGTGTGTTCATCATGGATAAAGAGAAATTATTAGAAGCATCTATAGCAGCGAGAAATAAAGCATATGTTCCTTATTCAAAATTCCCAGTAGGTGCAGCTCTGCTAACGGTTGACGGTGAAATCATATTAGGTTGCAATATTGAAAATGCGTCGTTTGGATTAACAAACTGTGCAGAAAGAACAGCAATTTTTAAAGCCGTTTCTGAAGGCAAAAAGAACTTTGCAGCTATTGCTGTTTCCGGTGACACCGAGGGCCCAATTTCTCCCTGTGGAGCTTGCAGACAAGTTTTAGCTGAATTTTGCGATGCGAATATGCCAGTATTTTTAACAAATTTAAAAGGAAATGTAACAGAAACAACGGTATCTGAGTTATTACCAGGAGCTTTTACAACGGAGGATTTAGATTATGCAGCAAAACAATGAAGGTTTTAAATCAGGTTTTATATCAATTATTGGACGTCCAAATGTAGGGAAATCTACATTTTTAAACCGTGTTATCGGTCAGAAAATAGCAATTATGAGTGATAAGCCTCAAACCACTCGCAATAAGGTACAAGGAGTTCTTACATTAGATGAAAGTCAAATGATTTTTATCGATACGCCCGGTATCCATAAACCAAAGCATAAACTTGGAGATTTTATGTTAAAGGTTGCTAAAAACACATTACGCGAGGTTGATGTAATATTATTTATGGTAAATGCTACAGAGCCAAGAGGTAAAGGTGACGAGTTTATCATAGATTTGCTTGAAAAAAATGAAACACCTGTATTTTTAGTTATTAACAAAATTGACCAGGTGCATCCAGATGATTTGATAGGAATCATTGAGTCTTATAAAGACAAATATGATTTTGCTGAGATTGTTCCAATTTCCGCTCTTCAGGGTAATAATGTGGAAAGGTTGCTAGAGACGATTCAATCGTATTTGCCGGAAGGTCCACAATACTATCCAGCTGACCAAGTAACAGATCATCCAGAGAGATTTATTATTTCTGAGTTAATACGAGAAAAGGTATTACATTTAACAAGGGAAGAGATTCCACATTCAATTGCAGTAGTGATTGATAAAATTAAAAAAGAAGAAGACACAGATAAAGATATGATTCGTGTAATGGCTACAATTATTGTAGAGCGAGATTCCCAAAAAGGTATTGTAATTGGTAAAAAAGGTGCTCTTCTTAAAGAGGTTGGAACAAGAGCGCGTCATGACATAGAAATGCTATTAGGAACCAAAGTATTTCTAGAACTATGGGTGAAGGTGCAAAAGGATTGGCGCAATAAATCCGCCCACTTAAGAGACTATGGGTTTAGAGAAGACGAATATTAAGAATAGGACTTATAGAGCAAGCTTAGAAGGAAGGGAAGGCTTTTGCTTCAAAAGGTAGAAGGGATTGTCTTACGAACCTCATCTTACGGAGAAACAGATAAAATAGTAACTATTTTCTCACGAGAATTAGGGAAAAGGGCAGCTATGGCTCGTGGTGCTAAAAAGCCGACGAGCCGGCTCTCTTCTATTTCTCAGCCATTTACTTATGCATATTTCTTAATTCAGCAAGGAAGAGGTATGGGATCTCTGCAGCAAGGAGAAATTATTGACTCAATGCGTGTAATCCGGGAAGATATTTTTACCACCGCCTATGCAAGCTTTATCATGGAGTTAGTTGATAAGTTAATAGATGATGAGTCACCAAAACCGCATGTATTTACGATTTTACAGCAAGCGTTAGAGGCTATAACTGAAGGCTATGACCCAGAGGCAATTAGCTTGTTTGTAGAATGGAAGATGTTACCTGTTGCGGGCATATATCCTGTACTTCATCAATGTTCCAATTGTGGATCTACAGATGGAGAATTTGCATTTTCCTTCGCTCAGATAGGTTTCTTATGTCATCGTTGCTTTTCCATTGATCCATACTTAATTCGGTTAACCCCAGCTCAGGTTAAGCTAATCAGAACGTTTTATACGGTCCCGATAGATCAGGTTGGTAAGCTTTCCTTAAAAAAAGAAACAAAAGGATTTATAAAAAAAATTGTGCGAACAATTTATAATGAGCAAGTAGGAGTACGTTTAAAATCTCAAGGGTTTTTGGATCAAATGGAAAAGACCCCAGAGTTCTATAATAACCCTCAAAAGGATTCTTCTTCGGAAGAGTAATTTCGAAGGAGCATTTTTTTGTAAAAATAAGAAAAAGGAGAGAAAGTGAATTTTTCACTTTCTCTCCTTTTATGCATTAATTAGAATTGTAATTGCTCTTCAATATAAGCTTTTACATCTGCTATTGGCATTCTAGTTTGTTCCATAGAATCGCGGTGACGAACTGTAACTTGGCCATCTGTTTCTGAATCGAAGTCGTATGTGATACAGAATGGTGTGCCAATTTCATCTTGGCGACGGTAACGTTTACCAATTGATTGTGACTCATCATAGTCCACCATGAAATGCTTGCTAAGATCAGAGAATAAAGCAGTAGCGCCTTCAGAAAGTTTTTTAGATAAAGGTAAGATTGCGGCCTTAATAGGAGCAAGAGCAGGGTGGAAGCGCAGAACTGTACGTTGATCGTCGCCTTCTAGTTGCTCTACATCATAAGCTTCACATAAGAATGCTAAAGTTACACGATCAGCTCCTAAAGATGGTTCGATACAATAAGGGACATATCTTTCATTTGTTATTGGATCGATATAATTGAAGTCCTCACCAGAGTGTTCCATATGCTGCTTCAAGTCGAAGTCTGTTCTGTCAGCAATTCCCCAAAGCTCTCCCCATCCAAATGGGAATTTATATTCGATATCTGTTGTTGCATTGGAGTAATGTGATAACTCCTCGTCAGAATGGTCTCTTAGACGTATGCTATTCTCAGAAACACCTAAATTTAAAAGCCATTCTTTGCAATAATTGCGCCAGAACTCAAACCATTCCATATCCTCGCCAGGCTTACAGAAGAATTCTAATTCCATTTGTTCAAATTCTCTAGTACGGAAAGTGAAGTTACCAGGAGTGATTTCATTACGGAAACTCTTACCTACTTGGGCAATACCAAATGGCATTTTTTTACGCATAGAACGCTGCACATTTTTGTAGTTTACAAAAATACCTTGCGCAGTTTCTGGACGTAAGAAAATTTCATTAGTAGACGATTCTGTTACTCCTTGGAAAGTTTTAAACATTAAGTTGAATTGACGGATCTCTGTATAATCATAAGCACCACAAGAAGGGCAGACAATCTCATGTTCTTTCATAATCTCTTCCATTTTTTCAAAGGAAAGACCGTCTACAACCATTTCTATTCCTTTTTTATCTAATGCATCTTCAATAATTTTGTCTACGCGGTGGCGTGATTTACATTTTTTACAGTCAATCATAGGATCATTAAAGTTGCCTATATGTCCTGAAGCAACCCAAGTTTTTGGATTCATCAGAATTGCTGCATCCAAACCAACGTTATATGGTGATTCTTGAACGAATTTTTTCCACCAAGCTTTTTTTACATTATTTTTTAGTTCTACTCCTAAAGGACCGTAATCCCATGTGTTTGCCAAACCTCCATATATTTCAGAGCCTGGGAATACAAAACCTCTTTGTTTTGCTAAACTAACTACATTTTCCATTGAAAATTCCATTTGACATACCTCCTATTTGATAAATATTCTTTTAAAGTAAAATGAGTACAAAAAAACTCGTCTCCGGGCTACAATAGCCCGGGGACGAGTTTATAACCCGCGGTTCCACCCCGATTGATTGTTTGTACAATCCACTTTAAAAGCTTAAGCTCCGAGCTGCCGTTTCCTGTAGGTGTGGTCTTACACTATCACCACTCGCTAAAATAACAGTACTTATAATGCTCTTCAACGCTTTAATATTATTGATGATTGTAACATATGCTTCTTTATTTAGCAATGTGATGCATAATGGTATATAATTATTTAGAATAAGTATAATTTTGAGGCGGTGAGTCCAATCGAACTCAACAAACGGCAGGTCGAAATTTTGGACATTGTAAAAGGGAATGGGCCTATTACAGGTGAACAAATAGCAGAACGACTTAGTTTAACAAGGTCTACACTTAGACCGGATCTCGCGATTTTAACGATGGCTGGTTTTTTAGATGCTCGTCCACGTGTTGGATATTTTTATTCTGGTAAAAAAACCAGTCAGGCTATTTCAGATAATATTGCACAGATGCTAGTAAAGGATTTTCAATCTATCCCCGTTGTTGTTGAAGAAGGTATGTCAGTTTACGATGCAATATGTCAAATGTTTTTAGAGGATGTTGGATCGTTGTTCGTGGTAGATAAAAAGTCTGTATTGTCGGGAGTTCTTTCAAGGAAAGACTTTTTACGTACAAGTATTGGAAATCAAGATCTAACCAAAATGCCGGTACATATGATTATGACAAGAATGCCTAATGTGACGTATTGTTTAAAAGAAGATACATTGATAGAAGTAGCTAATAAACTAATGAGTCGACAAATCGATTCTTTACCAGTTGTTAAAGAAACTAAAGATGGTTTAGAGATTGTCGGGAGAATAACAAAGACAAATATTACACGAGCTTTCTTATCTTTAGCAGATGACCATGATTTATGAGGAGTGAAAAAATGAAAATGTTAAACCTGTTTATCGTCTCAGATTCTATAGGAGAAACGGGTGAATTAGTTGCAAAGGCTGCAATCAGCCAATTTAGACCTGGCTTGCAACATACAAAGCTAAAAAGATTTACCCATATTGACTCCATGGACCACATTAAAGAGATAACTGCTTTGGCTAAAGAACAGAACGCTTGTATTTTATATACATTAGTTCAGCATGATATGAGAGAGGCAATTGTGACGTATTGCAAGAAGTACGATTTGCAATGCGTAGATTTAATTGGGCCTGTTATCAGTCTGCTCGAAAAAAAATTAGATGAAAAGCCATTTGAAGAGCCTGGTCTTGTTCGCAAACTAGATGAAGACTATTTTAAAAAAATAGAAGCAGTGGAATTTGCTGTCAAGTATGATGATGGAAGAGATCCTAGAGGGCTTTTACAAGCTGATATAGTATTGATTGGTGTCTCAAGAACTTCTAAAACTCCATTATCTCAGTATTTAGCTAATAAAAGATATAAAGTGGCTAACGTACCACTTGTTCCCGAAGTAGAGCCACCAGAGGAACTTTTT
The DNA here is from genome assembly GCF_014836595.1 of Psychrobacillus faecigallinarum. GTDB lineage: Bacteria > Bacillota > Bacilli > Bacillales_A > Planococcaceae > Psychrobacillus > Psychrobacillus faecigallinarum. Next base: position 452,516 of record NZ_JACSQO010000002.1, read on the forward strand.
CAAATAGATCCATTGAAGTGCTTTGGATTAGTTATTACTCCGGATAAACTTAATTCGATTCGAAGAGAAAGACTTATCGCTATTGGTTTGAAGGATGATGCGAGCTATGCGAAGATAGAACGTATAAATGAAGAGATTGAACACTTTGAACGTATCGTCAATCGAATTGGATGTCAGGTAATAGATGTGACTAATAGGGCAGTAGAAGAAACTGCTAATCTAGTCATAAATCAAATCCAACAAAAATAATTTGAAATATTAAAGACCGATTCACGAATGTGAAAAGGTTTTTTTATGTACGAAAGCGAATAAAGTATAGATTAATATATTGAAATGTTTTATAATAATTCTTTGTGGAAAAAAGAATTATTTCGTATTTTTGTGTAATTATTTTGTCGATTCTTGCAGGATTTTTCTTAAGTCTCTCGAATTAATACTAAGTAGCAAGTAAAGATGGTGAAATAATGACGAATCGTATAGAAGAAGAAGTAATCGAACAAGTTAGAAATAACACAGATATTGTAGATGTAATCAGTGAGTATGTTCAACTTACGAAGAGAGGTAGAAACTTCTTCGGCCTTTGTCCTTTTCATGGTGAACAAACCCCATCTTTTTCAGTCACACACGAAAAGCAAATTTTTCATTGTTTTGGCTGTGGAGCCGGAGGAAATGTAATTACGTTTTTAATGGATATTGAAAATCTCTCATTCCATGAAGCTGTTAGTAAGCTTGGTAGTCGTCTCGGTATGGAGATTGAACATAAGTCAGCTCATAGTATAGAGGAAAAAGCACCAGTCTCTAAAGAAGTATCTCTTATGAAAAAAGCGCATGAGTTTGCTAGCGAATATTTTCATCATCTGTTACTTCACACGGAGGAGGGAGAAAATGCATTACATTACTTACAAGAAAGAGGGTTTTCTACCGAGCTTATAGAAAAGTATAAAATAGGCTGGTCACTACCTAGCTGGGATGCTCTTACTACCTTATTAGAGAGAAAAGGTATGGATTTACAAGAAATTGAGAAAACTGGACTTATTATAAGAAAAGAAAATGAGCTGAAGTATTTTGACCGGTTCCGCGGAAGAATTATGTTCCCTGTTTTCGATGAAACCGGACACGTAGTGGCGTTCTCTGGAAGGATACTACACAAGAAAGAAAACGAAGCAAAGTATCTAAATAGTCCAGAGTCTCCTATTTTTCAGAAAAGCCAAATTCTCTATAACTTAGATAAAGCAAGACTTGATATACGTAAGCAACGCAATGTGATTATTTTTGAAGGCTTTTTAGATGTTATTTCAGCATCAAAAGCGGGTATAACAAACGGTGTTGCAACAATGGGAACCGCTTTAACGTCTCAACATATAACCAAGCTCAAGAGATTAACTACCAATGTCACTCTTTGCTTCGATGGTGATAAAGCTGGAATGGAGGCTGCTCGTAAAGCTGCAACATCTCTTCAAGGCCAAAGTATTCAAACTGAGGTTGCAATTATTCCTGATGCAATGGATCCTGATGACTATATAAAAAATTATGGAGAAGTAGCCTTTAGGGAAAAAATTATTGACAAACCTCATTCTTATCTTTCATTTATGATGATTGTGTCAAAGAGGGACAAGAATTTTAATAACGAAAATGATACGCTTCAGTATATTCAAGAGATATTGGAAATACTGAGTGATAGAAACTCTACTGTAGAGCGAGATCTCTATATTCGCCAGCTGTCTCAAGAGACAAACGTATCAGAAGAAGCGATATATCAACATTTGCGCAAAATACAGGGGAAAAAAGCAAAAGAAACTAAAAGCAATCATTCTCTTCCTATTGCGTCTCCTCAAGAGCTGCCGAAAAAGAAACGAACCATTTCAGCGGATGAAAGAGCGGAAAGAATATTGTTGGCACATATGCTTCACAACCCTCAAGTAATTGATATTGCAATAAGTAACATCAATGATGGCCCATGTTTTATAAGAGATGCATATGAAGCTGCATATGTTCGCTTAATGGGTTATTACGAAGATTATCCCGATGGTGATTATCAAAGGTTTTTAGAAGTTTTAAATGATGGTGAACTAAGAAAAATAGTTATGGAAGCAGCGCTCTCAGAACGTGATCCAGAGCATGAAACGGAAGAAGTCATGGACTGTTTGCGCCATATTAGAAAATACCGGATTGAGCAGCAAATAGAACGTAAGCTACATGAAGCTAAAGAGGCTGAAAAAATGTCGGATATAACTAAAGCTCTCCAGCTGGCACAAGAGGCCATTCAGTTAAAGAAATCTTTAGTAGATTTTCAATAAATAATCATCCGGTAGTAAAAGGAGGAATTCTTATGGCGGACAAGTCTGAACGTACAAAAGAAACGGATATCGAATTATCATTAGAAGATGCAAAAAAACAATTAATCGAACTAGGTAAAAAAAATGGTGAGGTAACTTACCATGATATAGCCGACAAACTTGCTTCTTTCGATTTGGAATCAGATCAAATCGAAGAGTTCATTGAGCATTTAGAGGGCAAAGGAATTGAACTTGGTCGTAAAGACGGAGATGAAGAGGATTTAGATCGTTTGATGAAAGGGAAAGAAGAAGAAACCTTTGATCTCAATGATTTAAGTGTTCCACCTGGCGTTAAGATCAATGACCCTGTTCGTATGTATTTAAAAGAGATTGGCCGAGTAGATCTGTTGAAGGCTTCGGAAGAAATCGCACTTGCTGAAAGAATCGAGCAAGGAGATGAAGAAGCTAGAAAACGTCTAGCAGAGGCAAACCTACGCTTAGTTGTTAGTATTGCTAAACGCTATGTGGGACGAGGAATGTTATTCTTGGATCTAATTCAAGAAGGTAACATGGGTCTTATTAAAGCAGTAGAGAAGTTTGACCACCGTAAAGGGTTCAAATTTAGTACTTATGCAACTTGGTGGATTCGACAAGCGATAACTCGTGCAATTGCTGACCAAGCTCGAACAATTCGTATTCCAGTGCACATGGTTGAAACAATTAACAAGCTAATTCGAGTTCAACGTCAGTTACTACAAGATTTAGGACGTGAGCCTTCACCGGAAGAAATCGGAGAAGAGATGGATCTTCCAGCAGAAAAAGTACGTGAAATCTTAAAAATAGCACAAGAACCAGTTTCCTTAGAAACACCTATTGGGGAAGAAGACGATTCTCATTTAGGAGATTTCATTGAAGATGCTGATGCACAATCACCTTCTGATCATGCAGCATACGAACTTCTTAAAGAGCAATTAGAAGATGTGTTAGACACTTTAACAGACCGTGAGGAAAATGTATTACGTTTACGCTTTGGATTAGATGATGGGCGTACGAGAACTCTTGAGGAAGTTGGCAAGGTTTTCGGCGTAACACGTGAACGTATTCGACAAATTGAAGCGAAGGCTTTAAGAAAGTTACGTCATCCTTCTAGAAGCAAACGCTTAAAAGATTTCTTAGAATAATAAAGAGGCATCCTAAAAAGGATGCCTTTTTTACAGTAATAAAATACGAAATATTTCCAAAAGTTGCAATCAACCTGATACATAGAAAGATATAAACTCAAAGTCTTCAAACACAGATTATCCAATTGGCATAAGGAAGAGAATGGAAAAGAGGATTAGTATGTCAGTTCAAAAAAAGCAAATAATACTGAATGAAATAGCTTTCTGGAAGCAAAATAAACTTCTCCCGGAGCATTACTGTGATTTTCTTACTGCTCTTTATGCACAAGGGGAGAAAGAAGAAATAGAAGTAAACAATCAAGCAGTTTTGGAAAAGGAAAAGAAAAAAGCATCTTTAAAAATGAATGGAGTTATTTTTCTTATAGGACTAATCACTTTAGCGATCTTAACCGCACTATTAACTATGACTTCAAACATACTACCGATTATATTTGCTGGAGTTGCTGTGATATTATTTGTCTACATTGCTATTAAACTAGCAAAAAATAACTCTCTTTTAACCCCACTCTTATTTGTTTTTTCTGCATTGCTTTTGCTAGGGGTTACTTTCAAAATTTGGGAAGCCTACTTTATAAGTGAACCAAATATATTATTATTTATGATTATCGCTAATTGTATTTTATGGCTTCTTTCTGGAGTATTTTTGAAGCTAATTTACTTCACTATCTCCGGTATAGTGGGAATAATCTTCATACTAGTTTATATAGCTTATATATATATCGTATAGATAATTTATGTATTAATTGGAAATCTGGTAATTTTGAGTTTGTTTTTAATTTTAATAGGAAGCCAAACCTTCTTGCCTGTAAATAAGCAGGAAAGGCTTGGCTTCCTATTTTTATGTACCAATTCTTATAATAAATCTTTCAATTTATTGTGTAATAATTATTACTAGTGACATAGAATCGCTTTTTAATATGCTAATTTCCGCAATCTTTTGTATAATAAAAAAGTAAGCGTTTTTATTTACAAAGGGGATGGAATAAAATGAATTTTGATTTAACTCAGGAACAACAGATGATTCGCAAGACTATTAAGGAGTTTGCTAACGAAGTTGTAGCTCCTGGAGCTATTGAGCGTGACAGAACAAAGCATTTTCCGAAAGAAGTCTTTAAACAGTTAGCTGACATGGGGATGATGGGCTTACCGTTTTCAGAAGAGTATGGTGGAGCAGGGGCAGATACAGTGAGCTTTGCTATTGTAACAGAGGAATTGAGTCGTGCATGTGCCTCTACAGGCATTACTTACTCGGCACATATTTCACTAGGAGGAGCTCCGCTTAGCTTGTTTGGAACAGAAGAGCAAAAGCAAAAGTATTTAGTTCCAATTTGTACAGGAGAATCCTTTGGTGCGTTTGGTTTAACGGAGCCTAACGCTGGATCTGATGCAGGAGGAACACAAACAACTGCCAAAGAAGAAGGCGATGATTTTGTTATAAATGGTAGTAAGGCATTTATAACAAATGCTAGCTATGCAAAGCATCTTGCTTTGACTGCAATAACGGATATTAAGGATGGTAAAAAGGAAATATCAGCAATTATAGTTCCTACAGATGCTGAAGGGTTCACTGTTATCGACAATTATGAAAAAATGGGTTTGAATGCATCTAATACAACGGAATTGGTAATAGATAATGTAAGAGTGCCTCAAGAGAATTTGTTAGGTAAGCGAGGAAATGGATTCAGACAGTTTTTAGTTACCTTAGACGGTGGACGAATTGGTATAGGAGCAATGGCAGTTGGTATTGCACAGGCAGCTTTTGATCGAGCTCTACAATATTCTAAAGAGCGTAAGCAATTCGGAAAAACTTTATCAGAATTTCAAATTACGCAATTTAAGCTTGCCGATATGGCCATGAAAATAGAATTAGCAAGAACTATGGTTTATAAGGCAGCTTGGTTGAAGGATCAAGGACGTGCTTTTGGTAAAGAGGCATCTATGTGTAAATTATATGCGTCCGAAATTGCAATGGAAGTGGCAGATCAAGCAATTCAACTGCATGGAGGATATGGATATATGAAGGAGTATGAGGTGGAACGCTTTATGAGAGATGCAAAACTACTTGAAATTGGAGAAGGTACATCTGAGGTCCAACGAATGGTAATTGCTAGACATATTGGTTGTTAATTTTAAAAAAATATGTCGATTTTGTCACAAAGCTATAAAACTTCTTCAATAACACTTTTCGTTTTCGACACAATGGAGTACAATATGAGTGTTGACTAATTCTATATTAGAAAAGAATGTATCAAAGAAGGAGGGTTAACTATGCAAAAGAATCCAATTATTCCATTTATATTAATTATGGCATTTGGTATCGGTTTAATTTTCTTCCTATCTATCGATGGCGTAGGTAACAAAGAAGAAATCACTTCAGAACATGAATCTGCTGAAGGTGGAGAATCTGCTGAAGGCGGAGAAGATGCTGCTGCTGGAGAATTCGATCCTGAAGCACTTGCTCAAGGAAAATGTATTAGCTGTCACGGTAACTCATATGAAGGTGGAATGGGACCATCATTAGTTGGTACTGCACTATCGGAAGATGAAATCAAAGACGTTTTAGCAAACGGTAAAGGCGCTATGCCTGCTGGCTTAGTACCAGAAGCAAACCTAGATGAAATGGCTACTTGGATCAAATCTTTAGGTAACTAATATTTCGATAAAAGACCTCGGATTCTTTTTAAGAATCGAGGTCTTTTTTTAGTGTTGCTTTTTATGAATGACAAGAACGAATATAAAATAACATATTCATGTGAATTTTATTAAATGATTAAAATTTGAGCAAGAATCGTAAGACATGATTTTTGTTAAAAGTGTGGAAAAGCGATAATCTATCAATACAGCTCTTCAATAAAATTTCATTTGTAATTAAGAATCCATTCAACGACATGTTAAATCTCAAACTAGGGCAGTGTTATACTTTTATATAAATGGAAACTATCACTGCAAGTACTCGAACGCATTTTTTATTTTTGTTATAATAACTTTAGAGGTGTAAAGAATGAATGCAAAAAATTTATCAGATAGACTAAAAACAGTAGCTTCCTACGTAGAAAAAAATACTATTTTAGCTGACATTGGAAGTGACCATGCCTATTTACCATGTTATTTAGTGCATCAATCCACTATCACAAAAGCGATAGCGGGTGAAGTTGTAAAAGGACCATATGAATCTGCCTTAAAGCAAGTTAAAAATGAAGGTTTAGAAAATCAAATAGAGGTCCGTTTTGGAGACGGATTACAAGTTATTAATGAGGAAGATCACGTAGGCACGATTACTATTGCTGGGATGGGTGGTCCATTAATCGCTTCCATCTTAGAAGCTGGCAAGCATAAGCTAACGAATGTCCACACGTTAATTCTCCAACCTAATATCCACGCAAAGGCAATCCGTGAATGGGCAGTCAAAGAAGGCTGGAAAATCGAAGAGGAAACTATTCTAGAGGAGCATTCTAAAATATATGAAGTAATCGTATTAAAAAAAGGGAGCATGCCTCTTACTGAGCAGGAGCTCTTAGTTGGACCAATATTAATGCAAGTCAGAACAAATATATTTAAGAAAAAATGGTCAGTTGAAGTGAAGGAATGGGAAAGAATATGGACACAATTAAAGACTATCCCTAATTCCACTGAAGTTGAACATAAAATAATGGAACTAGAGAACAAGATGTCAATTGTTAAGGAGCTGTTGTAATTATGAAGCAAACAAATGGACAGCATCTTATTTCCTTTTTTGAAGAATGGGCTCCTCGCTCTTTAGCAGTAGAAGGAGATTCTGTAGGTCTTCAAATTGGAAGGTTAGATAAGCCAGTTACTAAGGTCCTTGTAACATTAGATGTCAATAACGAAGTGGTGGATGAAGCAATTGAAAAAGGATGTCAGCTGATTATTGCTCATCATCCGCCTATCTATAATAAACTAAAAAATATTAGAACTGATTTACCTCAAGGACGTTTATTTGAAAAGTTGATAAAGCATGAAATTGCAGTCTACGCAGCTCATACTAATTTGGATATTGCAACAGGGGGAGTAAATGATTTATTGGCCGATGCCTTGAAGTTAGAGAAAGTTTCCATTTTAGAGCCGACTACTGCTGAGAAGCTAATGAAGCTAGAGGTCTTTACGCCTAAAGAAGCGACTGAAGCCGTGAGAAAAGCGATTGGGGAGGCAGGAGCAGGTAAACTAGGTGACTATGATAGTTGTAGCTTCACAACTCCCGGAGAGGGCCGTTTTAAGCCAAATAGTGAAGCAAAACCTTATATAGGAGAGGCAAATAAACTAGCAGTAGTTGAGGAAGATAAAATCGAGGTAGTGTTCCCGGCTACAAAGAAAAATAGAGTCCTAAAAGCCCTGCTAAATGCTCATCCATATGAAGAACCAGCATACAATTTGATGGAACTTGATATAGAAGTCAATGAAAAGGGACTTGGAAGAATAGGTTTACTACCAAATTCAGTCTCATTGGGGGATTATGCAAACACCGTTAAATCTCAATTAAATGTTCCATTTGTTAGGGTAGTGGGAACAATGGAAAAACCTGTTCAAAAGGTTGCAATATTAGGCGGAGATGGCAACAAATATATACAAATAGCGAAAAGAGCAGGAGCAGATGTATTGGTCACAGGTGATTTATATTTCCATATTGCACAGGATGCCCTGGCAATAGACCTTGCTATTATTGATCCTGGACATCACATAGAGCAGATCATGAAAAAAGGCGTCTCAGATTACATGAATGCTAAATGTGAGGAAAAAAAATTGGACTGTATTTTTATTGCATCACAATTATCTACTGAGCCCTTTCGAATAATTTAAGGGATAAGTGTCCACACTAAAACAAAAGCTGCTTCTCAAGGAAGCAGCTTTGTTAATTGATAGAATATGGTTCAATTCGAATAACTGGTTTAGGAATCTTAATTTTTGGAAGAATTTTTTCAGGAAGTACTTTCTTTGAAGTATCATGAGTTGATGGATCATTCGGATCAAACTTTTCTAGAAATTGAATAACTTCCTTTACAATCGGAGTTGGTGTGGATGCACCAGCAGTAACCGCAACATGATTGACATTTTCTAGCCATTCCAATTTTAGGTCGGAAATATCACCAATTCGGTACGATGGTGTTCCTGCAATCTCCTCTGAAACTTGAGTGAGTCTGTTAGAGTTGTTGCTCATTGGGTCGCCAACCACAATAAGAAGCTCTGCTTTGCCAGCCTGTTCAGCAACTGCCTCTTGTCTTACTTGAGTTGCTAGACAAATTTCTTTGTGAACTTCAATGTTAGGGAATTTTTCTTTTAATTTATCCATCAAATGAACAACATCCCATTGAGACATTGTAGTTTGGTTCGTCACTAATAATTTCTCGTCAGGTAGGGATAGATTTTCAATGTCTTCAATTGTCTGCACTAAATGTACTTTACCTGGAGCAACTCCGATAGCGCCTTCTGGCTCGGGATGTCCTTTTTTCCCGATATAAATAATCTCAAAGCCCTCTGCTGTTTTTTCTTCGATTAAGTCATGGGTAACAGTAACATCAGGACAGGTGGCATCTATAGAAACTAAACCTTTTTTACGTGCCAGTTCTTTTACCTCTGGGGAAACACCGTGAGCAGTAAAGATAACGGTACCCTTCTCCACTTTGGATAGGATATCTAAACGATTTTCTCCATCCAGTGTAATAATTCCGTCTTGCTCAAAAGCATCGGTTACATGTTTGTTGTGAACAATCATTCCTAATATATAAATTGGCCGTGGAAGAGATGAGTCCATCGCAGCGTTACGTGCAATAACCATAGCATCCACCACACCATAACAATATCCTCTAGGCGAAATTTTTTGTACAATCATTTTTAAGAAACTCCCTTCAATACGAGCATACTCATATTATAACGGAGGTTAAGGTTGATTACAAAGTATTAAAACGGCGGCTGGAAGATTCGAGGTAGCGAGGCACCTCCAGTGGAAGCTACCGCGCTTGCTGCTCTTGCTACCGGGGCTGCAGCCGCCGCCGAAGCTGTAGTGGCTGCAGTTGCTGCTGCTCCTGCAGCAGGAGCAGCTGTGAAGCCTCGATAAAGTCTCAATAGTGCAGGTACATTCTGTATCATAGGTGCCCATTGTTTGACCATAGGTGTTAGTTGTTGAGCTGTATTAATAAACTTATCAGCAGTCTGCAAATAAGACATCGTTTTACTGCTTAGACCGCTAGCCCCTGCAGCAGCAGTTCCAGCGGCACCAGCAGCGCCAGCCGCTGCTGCGGCTTGCCCAAAGCCTTGTGGTCCTGGTCCAAAACCTCCGGGAGGACCACCTGGCGGTCCTCCCGCATTAAATCCTCCACGAGGAGGTCCTTGCCCAAACATGCCAGCTCCAGGGGGAGGACCCTGGCTAAAACCGCCTCCAGTAGGTGGAGCTGAAGAACCACCATTGCCTCCTTGGAAATGTCTTACTAAATTAGTAAGAGGTCCGCTCGCCGGTCCATTACTAGGTCCACTTGGAGCTTCACCGAAATTTTGTGGAGGAGGAGGGGCATTCTGGAAGGAATTTTGATTGCCAAAATTAGAAAAGTCATTCCCTCTTTGAGCGAATGGATAAAAAGATTCATAGCGCAATTTGTTTCATCTCCTTTCGAACATACAGACTATTCTATTCTATGCAAATTATCCGTTTTATGTACAATCGTGTTACAATAAAGATATGATAGGGAGGGACTCAAATGTCCAAATACACAGATTATAATTTTCAACCGTTTTTACAAGAAGCAATAAATAAATTAGGCTTCCAGGAACCAACACCAATTCAAAAAGAAATCATTCCTTTAGTATTAAAGGGGAAAAGTGCGATTGGTCAAGCACACACGGGGACTGGAAAGACTCATAGCTTCTTGATACCGATTGTTGAAAAAGTAAATGCTAGTAAACAAGAGGTACAAGCAATCATAACTTCTCCAACAAGAGAACTTGCAACTCAAATATATAAAGAGTTGAACAAGTTAATAGAGGGTACAGAGATTCAAACTAAGCTATTCATAGGAGGAACAGACAAGGCTCGTTCAATCGAAAAGTTAAAAACACAGCCACAAATAGTCGTTGGTACACCAGGTCGACTTCGTGATTTAACTGTTGAACAAGCGCTTTTAGTTCATACTGCAAATGTATTAGTAGTGGATGAAGCAGATTTAGCATTTGATTTAGGTTTTATAAACGAAATAGATCAGTTCGCATCACGTATGCCTGATCAATTAGAGATGTTTGTATTCTCTGCAACTATTCCAGAAAAACTACAACCATTCTTGAAAAAATATATGGACTCTCCTGTGCATATTAAAATAGGTGACAAACGCCCAGTAGCAGATGGTATTGACTTTACTGTTGTACCTGTACGTAGTAAATCTCGTAAAAAACGATTATTAGATGTTATTGAAGGTATCAATCCTTATTTGGCAATTATCTTTGCTAATACAAAGCAAAATGCCGATGAAGTTGCAAATTACTTACAAGGTAACGGCGTAAAAGTAGGCGTTGTACATGGAGATATCTCTCCTCGTGATCGTAAACGCGTGATGAAACAAATTCATGAATTAGAATATCAATATATAGTTGCAACAGACTTAGCAGCTCGTGGAATTGATATTCCTGGAGTAAGCCATGTCATCAATTATGAAATTCCAGAGGACTTAGAATTCTTTATTCACCGAGTTGGTAGAACGGCTCGCGCAGGGCTAACTGGGACAGCAATCACATTGTTTGAACCATCTGATGAGGATGCGTTAAACCGTATAGAAAAAATGGGCATTACATTTGAACACAAAGATGTAAGTAACGGTGAATGGACAGAGCTAAAAGAACGCCATGCGAGAAAGAATAGAACAAAAGTAGAAAATGAAATCGATGCTAAAGCGAAGGCGCTAGTCCGTAAACCTAAAAAAGTTAAACCAGGCTACAAGCGTAATATGAAATGGGAAATGGACAAAGTGAAGAAAAGAGAGCGTCGCATTAAAAACCGTAAGAAATAAGGAGGGACTTCCATGCTACTAGGATCACATGTTTCCATGAGTGGTAAAGAAATGCTTCTGGCATCTAGTAAAGAGGCAGCATCATACGGTGCAAACACATTTATGATATATACTGGAGCACCTCAAAACACACGTAGAAAACCAATTGAGGAATTAAATATTGAGGCTGGATTACAGCATATGAAGGAAAATGACATCTTTAATATTGTGGTTCATGCACCTTATATTATTAATTTAGGAAATACCACAAAGCCAGAAACATTTGCTTTAGGTGTAGAATTTCTCCAAAAAGAAGTGGAGCGTACTGCTGCGATAGGTGCAACACAAATTGTTCTTCACCCAGGAGCTCATGTAGGCGCTGGAGCTGAAGCAGGTATACAAAAAATTATAGAAGGCTTGAATGAAGTTTTGACAACTGAACACCCTGTCCAAATTGCATTAGAAACAATGGCAGGTAAGGGATCAGAGTGTGGAAGGACTTTTGAAGAGCTTGCTCAAATATTCGATGGTGTTACAAATAATCATCGATTGTCAGTTTGTATGGATACATGCCATATACATGATGCTGGCTATGACGTAGTAAATGATTTTGATGGTGTATTAAATCAGTTTGACAAACTTATTGGAATTGACCGTTTAAAAGTGTTGCACATTAATGATAGTAAGAACGTTTGTGGAGCAGCTAAAGACCGTCATGAAAATATTGGATTTGGTGAAATTGGATTTGAGGCACTTCAATATGTTGTGCATCATCCACAGCTTACAGAAATACCTAAAATACTAGAGACGCCTTTTGTTGGTGTAGATGCTAAATCGAAAAAAGCTCCTTATAAAATGGAGATTGAGATGCTTCGTTCTAAATTATTTGACCCTAAGGCATTAGAATTACTTACTGTGTAATATTTAAATTGTCTGGCACCTTCTCTTTTCAACGAAAAGAGGAGGGGCCTTTTTCTTTTAACTGCTCATAAAGAGTAATAGCGCGCTTTTCACCTAAAATTTGAATCAGTTTTTGCTGGATGGCATTAGGTACTCCTAATACTAGCCAAGTTATAGAAATTTCTTGAAGCAAAGGATGAACTCCCTCTATTTCTTTATCCGACAGCTTCACGTCAAATCCTTTTAGGATTTGTTTAAATTCTTTTTTAGTACAGTTTTGTAGTTGAATTATAAACTTCCCAATATCCATATGAACATCCTTTCAAGCAATTTTATTTACACAATACGATTTATCCTCTATACTTTATCATTGTAAATCGTAATCATTCTGAATTAGAATAGAGGAAACAAAGTGTCCTTACCATTAATCAAATTACATAATATTTCTTATAAATACGAACAAACACAAGCGTTAATCGATATTAACTTAGTCATTGAGGAAGGAGATTTCCTAGCCATTATTGGTCCTAACGGTTCTGGAAAGTCCACACTTCTAAAGATTATACTAGGACTGTTAAAGCCAACAGATGGAGAGGTATTCCTATTTGGAAAGCCTGCTCATAAATTTAAAGAGAGAGAATGGATAGGCTACGTATCTCAAAAGTCGAATTCGTTTAATACGGGCTTTCCTGCCACAGTAAGTGAAGTGGTTAGAAGCGGAATTGTTAAACAAACAGGTCTTTTTAAGCGTTTCCCTAAGAATATTAAACTTCAAGTTCGACAAGCATTAAAGGCAGTAGGAATGGAAGATTTCGCTGATAAAAATATAGGAGAGCTTTCTGGTGGCCAGCAACAGAGAGTATTCATCGCAAGAGCAATGATTAGTAATCCTAAGATATTAATATTAGATGAGCCTACAGTTGGAATTGACAGCAAAAATGTTCGTTCATTTTATAATATGTTAGTACACTTGAATCGTGAACATAATATTACTGTCATACTAGTTACCCATGATGTTGACGCCGTTTCAACTAGCATCAGTCATGTGGCATGTCTAAATCAAAGAATGCACTTCCATGGTTTTAAAAAAGACATGGAATTGATGAGTGAAGAACAATTGGAAGCATGGTACGGTCATTCGGTCCGTAAAGTTGAGCACCAAGGTGAGGTACAGTCATGATAGAATCTATTTTTCAATACGAATTTCTTCAAAATGCATTTGCTTCGGGGTTGATTATTGGAATTATTGCTCCTCTGTTGGGCGTGTTCATCGTTGTAAGAAGGCTATCACTGATAGCAGATGCATTGAGCCACGTGACCCTTGCAGGGATAGCAGGTAGTCTTTACTTAAGCCAATCGATTGGGGCACTAGCGCTACTTAATCCATTATATTTAGGAATAGTTGCTTCGGTTACGGGCTCACTTTTTATCGAAAGGCTGCGTCGTCTATATAAACATTATGAAGAATTGGCAATTCCCATCATTATGTCAGCAGGCTTGGGTTTTGGTGCTATATTTATTTCTTTAGCTGAGGGATTCAGTTCAGATTTGTTTAGTTACTTATTTGGTTCCGTATCTGCCGTCAGCAGACAAGATTTATGGATAGTTATTAGCATTTCAATTGTTGTGTTATTATTTTTAGGGCTATTTTTTAAAGAACTTTTTGTTTTATCATTCGACGAAGAATATGCAAAGGCTTCAGGTCTTCCTGCTAAATGGATCCATATGCTTTTCATGGTGGTAACAGCTCTAGTGATTGCTGCATCTATGAGAATTGTCGGTATATTACTTGTTTCTTCGCTTATGACACTGCCTGTGGCAGCAGCTATGAGAATATCCAAAAGCTTTAAGCAGGCTCTTATTCTATCTGTAATTTTTGGCGAACTAGCTGTTGTCATTGGACTAGTAAGCGCGTTTTATTTGGACTTAGCCCCAGGTGGAACTATTGTAGTTACTTCTATTATTATCTTGCTTCTAGCTATTTTAGCTAAAAAGGTGGGAAGAAAAGGAGCGGTTGCAACATGAACATAGAAAAAGCATGGGATCTTTTAAAAAAAGAAGGCTTTAAGAAAACCGATAAGCGAGAACAGATTCTCGATATTTTTTCTAAAACAAGTAAGTATATTACAGCTAGAGATATATTAGATGTCATGATGGAGGAACACCCGGGTATGAGCTACGATACAATTTACCGTAATCTTAATACTTTCGTAGAGCTTGGTATTTTAGAAGAAACAGAGCTGGCAGGGGAAAAGAACTTTCGAATGCAATGTGAAGTAGATCATCATCATCACCATTTTATTTGTTTAAAATGTGGCAACATTAAAGAAATCAATTTTTGCCCAATGGAAGTGCTTCAAAATAGTATACCGGGGTATGAGATAGAAAATCATAAATTTGAGATTTACGGAAACTGTCCAGAATGTCATTGAGAAGTGTAAGCCTTTAATGGTTTACACTTTTTTGTTGCCAGGGGATTTTATTAAATTTTTTAAATGGAGCTCAATTGTCGTAAAACCTTCTCGAGAGAAGGGACATGAAGGGGATTGTAGTAAATTTCCGTAGGATTGTCGTAAAATAGAGACCTATTGTAGTAAACGGAGCTCGAATTGTCGTAAAACTTTTCTGAGAGAAAGCGTAGTCAGGAAAAGCATGGTGAGTGAAGAATTTAAGCCACTATTATTTGCTGCTTGTGGTGGCTTATTTCCTTCTCAAGTATGTGTCCACGATTGTTAGTTTCATTTATCTTAAAAGGTTTTAGCTACTAATTCCTACAGAAGTGTTTTCGTACTCGCTATTAGTTAATGCCTTATAGATGAAATCCGCAACATCTGCTCTAGATATAGATCGCCCTGAATTAGGAACACTTGAAGTAGATTCTTTATAATTACCAGTAAATGCTTTATCTGTTAGTCCCATTGGTCTAACAATTGTATAAGTTAAATCATTCGATTTAATGTAATCAATTGCATTTTTATGGTCGGCTAACACGTTACCCAGCATTTTCATCATCATTTTGCCCATTATCCCTGGTATTTCATTTTCCACACCTGCAGAGGCAGTATAAATAATTCGTTTCACATTATTCGCAACCATTCCATCAGCTATATTTTTTATCATATTTTCTAGTTGAGTAGATTTTTTCATCCCAGTAGTGGATCCTAAACATGAAATAACTGCTTCCTTGCCACTTATAGCTTCCTCGACAGCTTTCTTGTCAAAAGCGTCACCTTGAATAATAGTCAGATTTTCATGCTCCATCGCTAGCTTAGAAGGGGTCCGTATGTATGCTGTGACAGAGTGACCCTTGTCTAATGCTAATTTAGTAAATTTTTTGCCTACACCGCCACTTGCTCCGAATATAATAATATCCATGTCTATTTCCTCTTTTCTAATGTTTTGTATTACTTATCCTATAATCAGGAAACACCTATGTCCGATTACAAGTAAGTTTGTATTGATTAAGTAACATTTCAATTGAAGCTTGAAAATACTATCTTACCTAAAAAAAGGGATAACCCTTAACAGGTTACCCCTTTCATATTACTTAATAGCCATCGAAAATTCTTTTTCAATCCAATTATTTGCTTCAATCCAGTTATTCACTCGGATGACACCCTTAGGAGCGGGTTGTTGATTATATGGAGTGTTGAACAATAAAACTGGAATATCTAGCTCTTCATTAATTTCTACAGCATTGTCATGCTTGTCTTCAAAGAATACATGTACGCCATGTTTTCTGGCAGTTTCTATTTTGTTGTGAGTACCGATCAATTCGATATGATCATATAGTAGCTCTTGCTCTTTAAACCAGTTTAAAGTTACGTCCATGACGTTTTCTCCACGAGCAGAGATAAAGTATAGCTCATACTTTTCCTTCCAAGCAGATAAAACTGCTTTAGCATCTGCTTGAATAGGGGAGGTAGCGTAGATTACTGACTCAGACGACTTAAACCATTCATAAAATTCCTTTTGGTCTACTTCAAATGCCTTTGTTAAATCGTACTCTTTAATATCCTCTAACTGTAAATTACATTTAAAAGCATCATTTATATGTGGAAGCAAAGAAGTAGGACAAGTGACTGTCCCATCTATATCTATGCCGAATCGTACATTCGTCATTGTATCTCTCCTTACGCTTGTTGTGTTTCAGCATCCTTTTGTTGTTTATCTAGCTCTTGTTGTGCAAAATACTCAGCAGCAATTTTATCAATTTCGATTTTTAGCTCTTCAACCATTGTTTCCTCGGGAACTTTACGAACAGTTTTACCTTTCCGGAACAAAAGACCTTCTCCTCGTGCACCTGCAATACCTATGTCAGCCTCACGAGCCTCACCAGGTCCGTTTACTGCACATCCTAATACTGCTACTTTAATAGGTGCCTTAATATGAGAAATGTATTCTTCTACTTCATTTGCAATAGAAATTAGGTCTATTTCGATTCGTCCACAAGTCGGACATGATATAAGTGTTGCAGCGTTAGAAGAAAGACCGAATACTTTTAAAAGCTCTCTTGCAACCTTTACTTCTTCAACTGGATCTGCACTTAAAGATACACGCATTGTGTTACCAATACCCATCGCTAGAAGTGTTCCAAGGCCAGCAGCACTTTTAATAGAACCTGCAAACAATGTACCTGACTCAGTGATTCCTAAGTGAAGTGGGTAGTCAAATGCTTCAGAAGCCTTGCGGTAAGCTTCAATTGCTAAGCTAACATCAGAAGCCTTCATCGAAACAATAATGTCATGAAAATCTAAGTCTTCTAGAATTTTTATATGGTGAAGAGCACTTTCTACCATACCATCTGCTGTAGGATAGCCATACTTCTCTAGAATTTTTCTTTCTAGAGAACCAGCATTAACACCGATTCGGATTGGAATACCTTTTGCTTTAGCCGCATTTACTACAGCTTCTACTTTTTCCTTGCGCCCAATGTTACCTGGGTTAATACGAATTTTATCAGCACCTTGTTCGATAGCGATTAGCGCTAATTTATAATCAAAATGGATGTCCACTACTAATGGAATATTAATACGTTTTTTTATCTCGCCGATCGAATAAGCGGCACGTTCATCTGGACAAGCTACACGAACGATTTGACAACCAGCTTCCTCTAGGCGTAAAATTTCCGCCACAGTTGCTTCTACATCATGTGTTTTAGTTGTAGTCATACTTTGGATAAAAAGCTCGTTACTGCCACCTATAGTCAAGTTTCCAACTCGCACAGGACGAGTTTTGGAACGATGAATTATTTCACTCATGAAATTCTCTCCTTCTTGAGGCTTTATGCCGTCACTATCCACCATTTTATCAGTCTTTCAAATGAATTGACAAGGAAGAAACCTCTAATTTTCTTTTTTACAGTTTGTTTGCGATGTATAAACAGGTAAAAGTACTTTTTCTCCTACATGGAATGACTGGTTTTTTAAATGAGGATTTAGCTCATAAAAATCATTTAAACGTTTAGTAAATGAAATATCTTCACTAGTAGGATAAATCGCAAATAAAGAATAGATAGTTTCCCCAGGCATAATCTCTGCAACAATATAGTTAGGAGATTCAATGCACTTCTCCATTTGTATCTCACTCGAATATGCTAATGGGATAGTTCCCTCAAACAAATCTACCTTAATAATATAAAACGAAACAAGTAACGCGATGGTTGCTAAAAATAGTTTCATTAAAAATCCCCCCTAACGAACTCTATGTCGCAGGAGGGAACATTATGCATTATCTCTTGATAGGATAATATTTTAAAGACATAAATAAATAGACAAACGTAATGACATAGATTACTAATTGAAAATAATCATTAGACCATTGCAGTAATGCAAAAAGGATGGAAAGCAACATTGGAACAGTGCTGGCAAATAGAGTCGTTCTCCATAAATGACGATATTCGCCACGTCGTTTTAATAAATGAAGTATTAGGGTACCTATATAGGCAAAGATACTAATACGGACAAATATCAACATAGTATTTAATACAAACAAAAATATAAAAGCGAACGGATAGATCAACCATTGAATATCCGCAAAATATTCAATAAGTCCCTCAACATTTTGTTGTTGTTCTGAAATACCATTTATAAATCCGTAAAAGGAGAAAGCTGTCATTAGAAATACATAGATGAATATGTATTGCATAACCTTTCCAATAGGTATAAGTCGAAATGCCGCAATTTTTTTAGGGCTATGTAAGCTTGCTTTAAATAATTGATATAGATTCATAGATATCACCCTTCCTACTTCATAATATCATCTTCAGAATGAAGAAAACAAAGTAATTTATTTGCTTTGTTAAGATATTGTAAAGAATGGTGAGTATGTGTTTACATAAGCTTAATAATTTCATCATAATAGAAATGTATTAATTTTCCGAAATAGGAGTTGAGCACATCGTGGAATTGAACTGGCAACAAATGCTATTTGAATTTTTTGGGGGACTAGGTATATTTTTGTTCGCCATTAAGTATATGGGTGACGGTTTACAAAAAGCAGCAGGAGAACGGTTAAGAGATATATTAGATCGCTATACTACCAATCCTTTTATGGGGGTTTTAGTTGGTATTATTGTAACCGTATTAATTCAATCTAGTTCAGGTACAACTGTTATTACTGTTGGACTAGTAAGTGCAGGGTTTATGAAGCTGCGACAAGCAATTGGTGTTATTATG
The DNA here is from genome assembly GCF_014836595.1 of Psychrobacillus faecigallinarum. Lineage (GTDB taxonomy): Bacteria > Bacillota > Bacilli > Bacillales_A > Planococcaceae > Psychrobacillus > Psychrobacillus faecigallinarum. The sequence continues at coordinate 471,535 of NZ_JACSQO010000002.1, forward strand.
GGTGCTAACATAGGAACAACCATTACTGCATTCATCATTGGTTTTGATGTAGGTGGCTATGCACTTCCTATTATGGCTGTAGGAGCTTTTTTAATCTTCTTTTTTAAGAAACATGTTGTACAAAATGTTGGGGAAGTCATTTTTGGATTTGGGGGATTATTTCTAGGTCTTGAATTAATGAGTGGAGGCATGCAGCCTTTAAGAGAGTTAGAGGCGTTTACAGATTTTACACTGGCGATGAGTGACCATCCATTCCTTGGTTTATTGTCAGGAACAATATTTACTCTAATAGTTCAAAGTTCAAGTGCCACCGTTGCTATTCTTCAAGGGCTTTATGCAGAAAATCTACTATCTCTCCAAGGTGCCTTACCAGTTCTTTTCGGGGATAATATAGGAACTACTATTACAGCGATTCTCGCATCTTTAGGTGCTTCTGTTGCTGCAAAGAGAGCTGCAGCGACCCATGTTTTGTTTAATGTAGTAGGTTCAGTAATTTTTATACTTTTATTAATACCGTTTACTATATATATTGAATGGATATCTGGTGTTCTTGATTTAGAGAGTAAAATGCAAATAGCCTTTGCACATGGTTCATTTAACGTGGCAAATACGATTATACAGTTCCCATTAATAGGCGCTTGGGCATATTTAGTAACTAAGTTAATACCGGGAGACGATGTTTCCATTGAATATAAACCAAAACATTTAGATGTTAATTTTATCGAACAGTCACCATCTATCGCAATTGGGCAGGCTAAAGAAGAAATCTTGCGGATGGGCGCTCTAAGTGTTCAAGGTTTAGAGAATACATACGCTTATTTAAAAACAAAAAACAAACGAAATTCTGATCTAGCTTATCAAATAGAGGATGCATTAAATAATTTAGATCAAAAAATTACAGATTATTTAGTGAAAATCTCTTCTCAGCCATTGTCCGATCAAGATTCTGGAAGACATAATATGCTTATGGATACGGTAAGGGATATAGAAAGAATCGGAGACCACTTCGAAAATATTTTGGAGCTAATCGATTATCAAGAGGTTCATCGAATTATTTTAACGGAAGATGCATTGGAAGATGTATCGGAAATGTTTGAACTGACTATACAAACAGTCGAAAAAGCGATAGAGGCTTTGAACAATAACGACGATAAACTTGCGACTGAAGTAGCTGAACAAGAAAATGTTATAGATAAAATGGAAAGACAATATAGAAAAAATCATATTTTACGTGTAAATGAAGGGAAATGCTCGGGTCAAGCTGGTATAATGTTCGTAGACATTTTAAGTAATTTAGAGCGGATCGGAGACCATGCATGTAATGTGGCCGAGGCCGTATTAGGGAGACGTGTATGATAGAGATTATTGGTTGGATTTTAGTTATAGCTAGTTTTATAATAGCTTTTGTTGGTACTTTTTATCCTATTATTCCTTCAGTAGTTTTTATGCTATTGGGTTATATCTTGTATGGATTGTTTTTCTCTTTCAACGAATTGACTTGGCTATTCTGGGCTATTCAAATATTATTTGTCGTTCTTTTGTTTGGAGCAGATATGGCAGCGAACGCATTTGGAGTTAAAAAGTTCGGAGGAACGAAGGCGGGAGTTTGGGGGAGTACAATTGGATTGTTGTTTGGACCATTCGTTATCCCAGTTGCTGGTATAATTATCGGACCCTTCCTGGGAGCTGTTATCGCAGAACTAATAGTGACAAGAGAAGGATTTAAACAAGCGACCAAATCTGGAATAGGTTCTTTAATCGGTTTCCTAACATCCTCTGTTGCTAAAATAGTAATTTTAACAATTATGATTGTAATTTTTGTTTTCTTTATTTAACTCAGTCAAAAGTAGGAGAAAAATTTAGTCTTTTTTATTTGAACGTTTGTTCATATTTTGATACGCTAATAAATGGATAGAAAATTACTATATTATTTCTTAGGAGGAAACTATAATGGCTTACGAATTACCACAATTACCTTACGCTTACGATGCACTTGAACCACATATCGACAAAGAAACGATGAATATTCATCATACGAAGCACCACAATACTTATGTAACTAACTTAAACAATGCAGTTGCAGGAAAAGCTGATTTGGAAAACAAATCTGTTGAAGAACTTATTGCTAACATTGATGCTCTTCCAGAAGACATCAAAACTGCAGTACGTAACAATGGTGGTGGGCATGCTAACCACTCACTATTCTGGCAACTTCTTTCTCCAAACGGCGGAGGAACTCCAACTGGCGAACTAGCTCAAGCAATCGATGCTAAATTCGGTAGCTTTGACGCTTTCAAAGAAGAGTTTGCGAAAGCAGCTACAACTCGTTTCGGTTCAGGCTGGGCTTGGTTATCTGTAGCAAACGGAGAATTAGAAATTTCTTCAACTGCTAACCAAGACTCTCCAATCATGGAAGGTAAAACTCCATTATTAGGTTTAGATGTATGGGAGCATGCATACTACTTAAATTATCAAAACCGTCGTCCTGATTACATTTCTTCTTTCTGGAATGTTGTAAACTGGGACGAAGTTTCAAAACGCTATTCAGCTGCAAAATAATTTTTCCTGCAATAGGAATATATTTTATAAAATGAAACTTAGCACACACTTTTTCGTCTAAAAGTGTGTGCTTTTTATGTTACAATAAAATAAGATAAAATTATTCAACAAGTAGGTGAAATCATGCGAAAAACAACTAAAAAACGTGCACAGAGTATGAAGGCGAAACAAAGAGCAAATCTAACTTTTCGTATGAACATTCTTTTCTTTTCTATTTTTTTACTTTTTACAATTTTAATATTAAGACTGGGCTTCCTTCAAATTGTAAAAGGGGAGAACTATGCACGTGATCTAGAGCGGACCGAGGAAGTAGCTGTTAATACAAGCGTTCCCCGTGGACGATTATATGATAGTGAAGGACGAATATTAGTTGATAATAAGCCTCAAAAGGTAATAACTTATACTAAGATGCAGACAACTACTTCTGCGGATATGTTAAAAACCGCTAAAAAATTGAGCAAGTTAATTGAAAAAGATACGAAAAATATTACAAAAAGCGATCGACAAGACTATTGGTTGCAAAAGAATGACGAAGAAGCTAAAAAACTTGTGACAGATAAAGAAAGACAGGAAATAGAAAATAACGAAGAGTTAACGAAGGCTGAAAAGAATAGAGCAATCGACCGTCTTCAACGTAGTAAGCTTACGGAAGAACAGCTTAATTCCTTTACACCTGAGGAAGAGGAAATTATTGCTATCTATAGAGAAATGGCTACCGGCTACGCATTATCCCCTCAAATTATTAAAGGTGACGAAATGAATAAAGAGGAAGGAGATATACTCGAGGTCACAGCGGAAGAATTTGCAAGAGTTTCTGAGCGTCTAGGTGAGGCGGATATGACAGGTGTAAATACGACAACTGACTGGAGACGAGTAAAAAACTCCACTTTAGCTGTTTTGGGAAGCGTTTCTTCCCCGAAAAAAGGACTTCCTAATGAGCGCCTGAATTATTTCCTATCTAGAGACTACACACGTAATGATCGTGTAGGTACTTCCTATATAGAACAACAGTATGAAGAAGTACTGCAAGGGCAAAAATCTGTTGTAAAAAATATTACAGATGGTAAAGGTCGAGTAATGGATGTAGAAACAGTATACGAAGGAAAGCCCGGAAATGAGCTTGTTCTAACTACAGATAGTCAAGTTCAACTAGAAATGGAAGCTATTGTAGAGAAACAGTTGCTTCAAATGAAAAACAATAGGGGAACGGATTATTTAACCAGTGCTTTTTTAATCATATTAGATCCTTATACTGGTGATGTTCTATCTTTAGTTGGGAAGAAATTAGAAAAAGAAAATGGCAAATGGGTAGCTAATGATTATGCATATGGAGCTTTTAAAACAGGCTATGAGCTTGGCTCCACAGTAAAGCCGGCTACCGTATTGACTGCATATAGAGAAAATGCAATTGAAGTTGGGGAGTATTTAGTCGATGAACCTATTCGAATAAAGGGTTCGAGTCCTAAAAGTTCTGTATTTAATAGAAACGGCAGAATCCGATTAAATGATTTAACGGCATTGGAACGATCCTCCAACGTGTACATGTTTAAGATTGCATATGCATTGGCAGGTAAGACGTATCAGCCAAACCAACCGATTTATTTTGGAGAGGATGCATTTTTGAAAATGCGTAATGGATATGCGCAGATGGGATTGGGAGTTCCAACTGGGATAGATTTACCAGGAGAATCCACTGGTTTTATCGGTCAAAATGAATCTGGTAAATTACTAGATTTAAGTATCGGACAATATGATACTTATACTCCTTTGCAATTAGCTCAATATACTGCAACTATTGCTAATGGCGGTACACGTATACAGCCACATATCGTGAAGGAAATTAGAGAGCCTTCTGAGGATGGGGTAACTCTTGGTAAGTTAGTGAAGGAAATAACTCCTACAGTTTTAAATGTGATAGATAATTCTCAGGAAGAGATTAACCAAGTCCGAAAAGGGATGCAAAGAGTTTACTTTGGAGACAAGGGTACAGGTAGAGGAGCTTTTGGAAGTGCTCCATTCACTGCTGCAGGTAAAACAGGGACTGCTCAATCGTATTATAAAGATAGTACAATGGAGAAATCAGTGCAAACAGTTAACTTAACTCATATTGGCTTCGCCCCATATGATAATCCTGAAATTGCTTATGCGATTGTAGTGCCTCAAGCATTCACTGAATCCACCTATAAAACAAATTATACAAGTGCGATGGCAAGAGAAGTTGTAGATACTTACTTTGATATTCAGAAGAAAAAGAACGAATTAGAAACTAATGATTCTACTTCTACACCTTCTATAAAACCTGCCTTTACAAATGATCAAATCGATGAAAGTGATGAAAAAAATAAAACAGATGAAGAATAATGAAAACTGATCCTAGATGGAAAATCAGACAAAGTACCCCGAGAGTTCGCCTCTCGGGGTACTTTGTCTATTTTTGAAGTTATTTAAGTCAAGTCCTCTTGAATTTTATGTGCGGTACTTCTGTATCCAAAATGAATCTTCAAAAAAGCTACACGCCATATATATTTTAATCTCTTTTATTGTTTATTGCTTCGTAAGTATGCCAATACATATTGAATAATGGTCACTTTAAATAACAAACAGGGTTCAACACTTGGTCTCTCAATAGCAGAGTAAAGATGCTTAAAACTTTCGATACATCTATAGTGATTCTTCCATAAGAAGTAGAAATACGAAGTTGATTAATAACTATAATTTAAACTTAATTCTCTAAAAATTATCTAATTTTAATTTACAAAATATTTACACTACCTTTATACAGACTCAATATCAAAGCCTTAAAGTAAAACTTGTAAGACAGAAAACATACTTTAGGGGGATTTACCTGATGAAAAGCTGGAAGTACTTATTAATGACAACTATGGTAGGATCAGCACTTGCTCTAGGGGCTTGTGGAACAGATTCAACAGAAGAGGCAGAAACGGATACGGAATCCGCATCCTCAGCATCGAAAGATTCTCAAGAAGAAGCTGTCTTAGAAGGAAAAGTTTCTGGAGATGGATCTAGTACAGTAGCACCTATACTGGAAGCAGTAGTTGAAGAATATTCAACAGAGCAATCAAAAGTACAAGTAACAGTCGGGGTATCAGGTACTGGTGGAGGCTTTGAGAAATTCATAGCTGGAGATACAGACTTCTCCAATGCATCACGCCCTATAAAAGAAGAGGAAAAGCAAAAATTAGATGAAGCAGGAGTAGATTTCACGGAGTTCCAAATTGCATATGACGGTTTATCGTTAGTAGTTAACAAAGACAATGATTGGGTTGACTCTTTAACAATAGAAGAATTGAAGAAAATGTGGATTGAAGATGGAACAGAAAAAAAATGGTCTGATATCAATCCGGAGTGGCCAGATGAAAAAATTGTTTTCTATTCACCAGGCACAGACTCTGGTACTTATGACTATTTTGACGAAGTAGTATTAGATGAGGCAGATTTAGTGAAATCTGCACAGCTTTCAGAGGATGACAATGTGCTGGTTCAAGGCGTTCAGGGAGATAAAAATGCAATTGCTTTCTTTGGATATGCTTATTACCTAGCCAACCAAGATACTTTAAAGGTTGTTAAAGTGGAAGGTATTGAACCTACAAACGAAACAATTGAATCTGGTGAATATTCTCCGCTATCTCGTCCATTATTTGTTTATGCTAAAAATAGTGCCATCAAGGAAAATCCAGCATTTTATGATTTCATGAAATACACGATTGAAAAAGCAGGAGAAATGGCAGAAGCAGTAGGTTACGTAAGCCTACCTGAAGAAGAATATGAAAAAGGCTTGGCAGATTTAGAAGCTCTTAAATAAACAGAAGATTTTCATGGAGAAAGACATGAGTAGCTTCCGGCTACTCTTTTCTTTCGTTTGGTAAAAGGGGGATATACAGTGGTACAAAAAAAGATGATGGATGGAACATCAGTTCAAGATCTAATTGCAAAATCTAACAAGAAAAGATCGAAAAAGTTAATAGAGAAGGTTATACCAATAGGTCTTATGCTAATTGCATCGGTCTCTGTCCTTACAACGTTTGGAATCATTCTAACCTTAGTTGTAGAAACTAGTATTTTCTTTTCTAAAGTACCAATAACCGACTTTTTATTAGGTACAGAATGGTTTCCATTTGCTAATACAGAGCAAGTATTCGGAATTCTCCCTTTAATAGCTGGAACTTTAAAGGTAGCATGTATAGCAGGGATTGTAGCTGTGCCCTTTGGTATTGGATCAGCTATTTTCTTAAGTGAATATGCCAGTGATCGTACAAGAAGAATTATCAAACCCATCTTAGAAGTGTTAGCTGGTATTCCAACCATTGTTTATGGTTTTTTTGCTTTAACATTTGTAACACCACTTTTACAGCAGCTTATACCAGATTTAAAAATCTTTAATGCTTTAAGCCCTGGAATTGTCGTTGGAATTATGATTCTGCCAATGATTGCGTCCTTATCAGAGGATGCGATGTCTTCTGTTCCAAAGTCAATCCGAGAAGGGGCCCTGGCGATGGGCTCTACAAAATTGGAGGTTTCCTTGCGGGTTGTATTGCCAGCAGCATTATCTGGAATTATAGCCTCTATCGTGCTTGCACTGTCTAGAGCAATCGGTGAAACGATGATTGTATCTTTAGCAGGTGGGTCTACACCAAAGTTTGATTGGAATGTAACCGAATCTATTCAAACAATGACAGCCTATATTGTTCAAGTTTCCTCGGGTGATGCTGGCTATGGAACAACCATCTATTATTCCATTTACGCAGTGGGCTTCACATTGTTCTTATTTACACTTTTCATGAACTACTTAGCTCACGTTATTTCGAAAAAGTTTCGGGAGGAATATTAAATGAGATACGTGGATCATGAGTCAGTGATTAAGAGAATGACAGGAAGACTAACATTAAATAGAATTTTTAAGTTTATCTTTTTTTTAGCTACTATGTTTGCGTTATTAGCATTAGGTATATTATTTTATCGAATAATCTCACAAGGCATTGGTTATATAACCCCTGAATTTTTCAATAATTTTGGCTCTCGTTTTCCTGAAAAAGCTGGTATAAAGGCGGCTTTAGTTGGTTCTATTTGGTTAATGTGTGTGGTTGCTCCAGTTTCCTTAATATTAGGAGTAGGGACAGCAATCTATCTTGAGGAATACGCAAAGAAAAACAAATGGAATGATTTTATTCGAATGAATATATCCAATTTAGCTGGAGTTCCTTCTGTAGTTTTTGGTCTACTCGGTTTAACAATTTTCGTCCGTGCGTTGGCATTAGGGAATAGTATCTTGGCAGCAGGATTTACAATGAGTTTACTAATATTACCGGTCATTATCGTTGCTTCACAGGAGGCAATTCGTGCAGTTCCAACAGAGGTAAGAGAAGCTTCCTATGGAATGGGAGCAACCAAATGGCAAACCATTTTAAAAATAGTTCTTCCTTCAGCCATTCCTGGCATTCTAACAGGAGCAATATTAGCATTGTCTCGTGCAGTTGGAGAAACAGCTCCTTTAGTAGTAATTGGAGTTCCTGTAATTATCCACTTTCTTCCTGATGGAGTAATGAGTCAGTTCACTGCACTTCCTATGCAGATTTATGATTGGGCTAAAAGACCACAGTTAGATTTTCAATATGTAGCTTCTGCAGGGATTTTAGTATTAATGATGTTTTTATTGATCATGAACTCAATAGCAATCTTTATAAGGAACAAATTCCAAAAACGTTATTAGGGGGACTCTTAAATGCTTAAAACTAAAACGACCAAACATACAACGAATCAGTCAATATCTAAAATTGTATACGATACACAAGGACTAAATTTATGGTATGGTACTCATCATGCTTTAAAAAATATAAACCTTCAGATTCATGAAAACGAAGTAACAGCTATTATTGGACCTTCAGGCTGTGGTAAATCTACGTATATTAAAACGTTGAATAGAATGGTAGAATTAGTACCAACAGTAAAAACATCCGGACATATTATATATAGAGATAGAAACATCCTTGACGCAGGCTATGGAGTAGAGGAATTGAGAACAAGGGTAGGTATGGTTTTTCAAAAGCCTAATCCTTTTCCAAAGTCCATCTATGACAATATCGCCTATGGTCCAAGAATCCACGGCATTAAAAACAAGAAATTACTAGATGAAATTGTAGAAAAGAGTCTTCGTGGAGCAGCTATATGGGATGAGGTAAAGGACCGATTAAATACGAATGCATATAGTTTGTCAGGTGGCCAACAGCAAAGAATTTGTATTGCTCGTTGTCTAGCGATTGAACCTGACGTAATACTAATGGATGAACCTACATCTGCGCTTGATCCTATCTCTACATTAAAGGTAGAGGAGCTAATCCAGGAGTTAAAAAAGGATTATTCTATTATCATCGTGACACACAATATGCAACAAGCAGCTAGAATTTCTGATAAAACGGCATTTTTCTTAAATGGAGAAGTAATTGAGTTTGACAAAACGGATGTTATCTTTTCAACTCCGGAGGATAAAAGAACAGAGGATTATATTTCAGGACGTTTCGGATAAAAGAAAGGGGTCAAATGATTATGGTAGGAAGAGAGAAGTTTGATGCGGAACTTAAACATGTCCAGCAGCTTTTGTTAGAAATGAGTAATACGGCTATTCAAACGATTGACAAAGCGATGGATTATTTGCTGGCTAATGATATTGAAGGCGCATTAACCATTATAAATAATGACATCCATATTAACCGTATGGAAGAAGAAATTAATGATCGAGTAATTTTATTGATTGCAAAGCAACAGCCAGTAGCTACAGACTTACGAAGACTTATGGTGTTGGTGAAGATTGCAGCCGATATGGAACGTATTGGGGACTATGCAGTTAATATTGCAAAAGAAACCATACGCATAGGAAAAGATGAGCATATAGCTCCTATTCATCTGTTAGATGAGATGCGAGTAAAAACTATCTCGATGTTAGAACAAACCTTAACAGCTTTTATCAAAGAAGATATGGAAGAGGCAAAAGCCATCGCAAAGCTAGATGATGAAGTTGATGAAATGTATGGGCACGCGATTAAAACCTTATTAGCAGTAGGAGTAAACGAACCAGCTCATCTTAGTCAAGTGACACAGCTCTCCTTTGTGTGTCGTTACTTAGAAAGATCCGCGGATCATGCTACTAACATGGCAGAACGTCTTTTATATTTATTAAAAGGAAGACATTACGAGTTAAACAACTAATCAGACGTTTTATAATAAGAAGTAAGGTAGGCATCCCATTTATAGGATGTCTACCTTTTAGTTTGTTATCAGCTCAGTTATTTGCTTGATGGTCATTTTGGAATCCACTTCATACGTTCCTATTTGAATTCGTGAAGACAATCCTTGGTCAACAATATAATTTTCAAAATCCATTTTATTTTGAATAACTCCTGCTTCTTCTAATACTAAACTAATATCAGAAGAGGTCATACCAGACTTTATAGCTAAGCTAAAAGTATTAACAGTAGGGGAGGAAACTTCTTGTTTGCTTACCTCTGTTTCATTCTGTTTAGGTTGTTCCTTTTGAGCATTGTTTAAATTGAGCTGCAGCTGGGCAAGTTGTTTTTTTACCTCAGACAGCTCTTGTTGTGATTGTTTATATGCTTGTGCGTCGCCTGCTGAAGAAATATCTTCATTAGATAATCTGTGCTCTAATTGTATAATTGTGCCTGCTAGGAATAATCCGATACCTAAAAAGCGTATGGCTGTTTTTTTCATTAGCGTGTACCACCAATCACAGATTTAACTTCTTCAACTGTCAAAGAGGAGCGGCTACTAATGTCCTTTAAAGAATACCCCTGTTTATGTAGTTCTAACACCTGGTTTTTAATGATTGCATGAACTACTGGTTTTGTAGCAACATTTTTTTTAGGTGCTGTCTTTATTGGATCAATTAGCAATTCCTCTTCGATTACCTTTAATCTACGTTTTAGAGCGCTCGTTTCTTGATAGAGAGTAAAAGAAAGATCCTCGACCTCGGCCTCCACTTTTTTTGAACCATCTTTGATAAAGAAAGAAAGTGCCATTAAAATTATTCCAATGATTATTATAATGATAGAAAAGTCCATAATTTTCACCTCAAATTTAAATATCCTGTACTCATACTACCATATCCTAAAAAACTTTAAACAAATTCTTCTATAATATTGTAGATTTTCTTCAATTGTGTGCTATAATTGGTTAGTCGTATAAATCATGCTCAAGTTTTATATTTAATCCTGGCAAAGAGTGGGAGGGACAACCATGCGCGTTAATATTACATTAGCTTGTACAGATTGCGGAGAGCGCAACTATATTTCTAAGAAAAACAAGCGTAACAATCCAGAACGTCTTGAACTTAAAAAATATTGCTCTCGTGAAAAGAAAATGACTCTTCATAGAGAAACTAAATAATAACCTAAACCAAAACCATAAAGGTTTTGGTTTTTTTCTTCGCAAATAGATGCTATTGGAGGTATTAAAATGTCCAAACAATTAATGAGAAAAAACATGAAGGATAAACTGTCTAGATTAGACAGCGACTTATACATATTATATTCCGAGCAAATTAAAACAAATTTTATAAAGGAAATTTCATCCTTAAATGTTCGTACTATTGGATTAACCATATCAGCTTTCCCAGAGGTAAATACTGAAGGGATTATACATGCTCTTTGGGAGTTGGGAAGAACAGTTGTTGTGCCAAAATGTACTCCGCAGGATCGTTCGATGACCTTTTATCGTATAGAAGACTACAATCAACTGGAGACCGTTTATATGAATTTAAAAGAGCCTAATCCTAAATTGACCACAGCAGTTGAACCAAGTTCAATTGACTTGCTAATAGTGCCTGGAATTGTGTATAGTAAATCAGGGTATAGGATAGGATATGGCGGAGGATATTATGACCGTTTCTTATCCAATTACAAGGGAAAGTCTATGTCTTTGGCTTTTGACATGCAATTAGTTGATGAAATTGTGTCAGAAGACTTTGATCTTCCAGTAGATAGCATTATTACCGAGCGTACAACAATAATGTGTAAGGAAAATAGGGAGATGGGTGGATTAACTTGAAATCCGTATATGATGTTATGCAACTGTTAAAACGCTTTGGGATATTTGTATATACAAAAGACCGAATCGCGGATCTTGAAATAATGGAAGAAGAAATAAAAGAACTGTATTCTATGCAGATGATTGAAGCACAAGATTTTCAACTAGCCATTTTGTTATTAAGACAGGAAAAAGGTAAATTAAGTAAGTCTTTATAACTACAAATGCTATATGAATATGTGATAAAAAAGCTATCTTCTAAATTAAATGAAACTTATTAGGTTTTAATCCGTCTAACATAGGGTAAGTAAAAATAGGTTTTGTAAATTTATATTAAAATTCCATTTCATTAATATTGATTTATTTTGATGAAAGGATTAATATATACACTGTTACTTTTACTCATAGAAAGAGTGAATAGGGGAGGATGTAGGCAATGAAGAAAACCTGGCCAACACATTCTATTCTTGTAATTGCAATTGTGGCAACGTGGATAAAAACGTATACTGTGTACCACACGAGCTTTGATATGAAAATCGAGAATATAATGCAACAATTTATTTTATTTATTAACCCTTTAAGCTTTTTGCTTATCGTTTATGGAATTTCGTTATTTTACAAATCCACGAAGGCCAGAAATAGACATATAGTAGTTGTTAGTGTGATACTTTCAATAGTACTTTATGCAAACGCAGTTTTTTATCGTTTCTTTACAGATTTCATCACCATACCAGTCTTGTTCCAAACAAGTAACTTTGGTGATTTGGGATCTTCAGCTGCAGCAAGTATCTTCTTGACTGATATCTTCTATTTCACTGATGTTGCGATTATTTTAATAGCAATTAAATGGTTAAAAATAGGTGAAAAAAGTAAGGTTATTAAAGCTTCAACTAGAAGAGCGTATTTTGTACTTTCTGCTGCTATTCTATTTTTAAATTTAGGGCTTGCTGAAATTGAAAGACCACAGCTTCTAACAAGAAGCTTTGACCGTGAAATGCTAGTAAAAAATCTTGGTTCATATAACTACCACTTATACGACATCTTTATTCAGTCTAAGTCACACGCACAGCGTGCACTTGCAGATGGAAGTGAATTAGTCGAAGTTAATAACTATGTACGTTCAAACCAAGCAGATCCAAATGAAAAAACGTTTGGTTTAGCTGAGGATAGAAATCTTATTGTTGTTTCGATGGAATCTTTACAATCCTTCGTATTAAATAACGATATGAACGGACATGAGGTAACACCGTTTTTAAATTCTCTAACAAATGATAAGGATACTTTTTACTTCTCCAATTTCTATCATCAAACTGGTTTAGGTAAAACGTCCGATTCAGAATTTTTAGTAGAGAACTCTCTTTATGGTTTAGGCGGAGGAGCAGTATTTTTTACACACGGAGAAAATACATTTCATTCAATGGCTGAACGTTTAAATGACGAAGGTTACTTTACAAATGTTATGCATGCAAACAAGAAAAGCTTTTGGAACCGTGATATGATGTATCAGTCACTTAACATTCAAAAGTTCTATGATGTCATGAGTTATGATGTGAATGATGATAATTCAGTAAACTGGGGTCTTAAGGACATTCCCTTCCTAGAGCAATCTGTCGACTTAATGACAGACATGCCACAACCTTTTTATTCACGTTTAATCACTTTAACTAATCACCATCCTTTTACATTAGATGAAGAAGATATGTTAATACCTGAATATGATTCGAACTCTGGAACACTAAATAGATATTTCCAATCAGTTCGTTATATGGACGAATCCTTAAAAATATTCTTTGATGATTTAAAAGAAAAAGGATTATATGATAATTCTATTATTGTAATGTATGGTGATCATTATGGAATTTCTGAAAATCATAATGCTGCAATGTCACAGTATTTAGGTAAAGAGATTACTCCATATGAATCTGCTAAATTACAAAGTGTACCGATGTTTATCCATATCCCAAATAGTGGAGCTGGAGAAGAAGTGAGTGAAATTTCAGGGCAAATTGATTTGCGACCTACAATCTTACATTTGTTAGGTGTTGAAACGAACAAAGATATGCAACTAGGTGCAGACATTTTTTCTGAAGATCATGAGGAATTTGTTATTAACAGAAATGGTGGATTTATTACTGAGGACTACGTATATGCTGGAAACACTTGTTATGAGAATGGTTCAGGTATAGAGGTAGATGTGGAAAACTGTCAGACGTATATTGACAGAGCTACTCAGGAGCTAGGTTACTCCGATAAAATTATCAATGGAGACTTACTACGATTTTATGATTTAAAAACTGGTAACCTCTTGATTGATGAAACTAAAGAGTCGGCAAAATAGGTTATTTTTAAAAGCACAGACAAAAAAGTCTGTGCTTTTTTATGAAACAAAAGTCTATTTGAAACGTCTAATTTGTAAGGTGAGGGGGGAGATTGTTGAAAAAAATTGTGTTCTTGATTTTTTGTGTAATTCTACTACAAGCGTGTAAAGAAAAAGAGCAGCCATCGGTAGAAACCCCTGATGACGTCTCCCAGCAACAAACCCCAGTTAAAGAAGTACAAAATGAGTCCAATGAAACAAAAATGCCATCAATCCACTTGGAGCGTTCAAAATTTCACAGCGTGGTCGGTTGGTTGTCAGATGATGAAATTTTATTTGTTTTAGTAGATAAAGGTCATTGGATATTGAAGTCTTACTCGATATCTAAAGAGGAATGGAAAGAAATTTATAGAACGAACGTCCCAATTATACAAGGGAAAATTCACCCGAACAAGGAAATGATTCTATTACATACTTCTAACAATTCTTCATCTGCAGAGGTGCAATTATTACATAAAAGTGGAGTTGTAGAACAAAGTCTCTCCTTTGAATCAGCAGAGCTTTATATGGATTGGCATCCAACTAACTCTAATTTAATAGTGTTCTCTACGTTTTATGAGGACTGGACTTATAATGCTTTTGTTTATGAAGGGTCTACACAAGAATTGAAAGCTATAGATGTTGAAAATCCTTTTGTTAAATGGTTTGATGAGGAAAATTTAATGGTCTTCGACTGGAGTGGATCGAGCTTAGATGGTAGTTCATTGAAACTTTATTCAACAGCTGATCATGAGATTCAAGATACAAAATGGGAACATATAATAGATGTCCAGAACTTTGGTGAATCTATGTTATATATCCAAGTAGATGAAGAAAAGATGGAATTTAAGTATCACTTAGAAGACAAAAATAGTGGGGAAATGTTTGAATGGGTCTCTCCTGCAGTAAGTAATTATTCAGAATGGGTAATTCCTACAATATCGATAACTTCCCCAAACAGTTTCATTGCTTTTCAATCAAAAAAGGCAGGGAATATGGACGAAACGAACGAAAAAAGTATTATAGCAGGCTACACAGTAAAAGGGGAAGAGTTATTTGGCGATATTAACGAGCGTCCAATAGACTGTTCACCGAGTGGTAAGGTTTGTTTAGGTGGACATGAGAAAGAGCAATGGATTTCATTGAAACCTCTAAAAGAAGCAAAATGGTTAAATATAATCGAATAGAAAAAGCTGCTATACAGTTGTATAGCAGCTTTTTCTTTGCATTTTAGTGTAAGCTTGGTGGAAATCCTTGGTTTATTATTGTCATAACAGTAAAGAAACCAAAAACTGCAAATGTACCAAAGTTAAATAAAACACTTAGTAAATTTTTCTCTTTGAGAGCTTGGAAAGTGCCTATAATACCTAGCACTGCAACAAGACCAAAAATAACCATTAATAAGTTCATGAAAGACACTCCTTCCGACATATTAAATGAATGTCGCGATTGCATATTCCTCTTCTATTGTAATTGTTATCTCTTCTTTTGTCGAGTAATAAAAGTGGCGAAAGATTGAACAATGGATGCACTTTCGTTTAAAATAGAAGGGAGGTGAATTTATGTTAAATATACGTACATATCCATTGGGTTTTATTCAAACGAATTGCTATATCATTTCTAATGCAAAAAAAGAGTGCTTAATTTTTGATCCTGGTGGAAATGGAGAGAAGCTTGTAAAGGAGTTAAAAAGACTAAATTTAAAGCCGATTGCCATTCTCCTAACCCATGCACATTTTGACCATATTGGAGCTGTAGATGATGTTAGAGAAGTATTCAGTATACCAGTTTATATACATCCTTCAGAAAAATCTTGGTTAATAGATCCAGGAAAGAATGGATCTGCTAAATACGCCGAAATTCCGAATATTTCTGCCAAGGAGGCAGACTTCTATTTAAGTAAAGAGGAGAAAACAAGTATAGGCGATTTTGAATTTTTCATTTCTCACACCCCAGGACATTCACCGGGTAGTTTAACTTTTTACTTTGAGACAGAGGAATTTGCTATTGTAGGAGATACGTTATTTCAAAATAGCGTCGGTCGCACCGATCTCCCAGGAGGGAACGAGAAGCAATTGTTACACTCCATACACACAAAGCTATTAACGCTCCCAGAAGCAACTGTAATCTATCCTGGGCACGGACCTGCGTCAACTATCCAGGATGAAATGAACTCCAACCCGTTCTTGAATGGATTTTAATCAAAAGTAAATTTCAACAAGGGTTGTTTAACCCCAAATAAAAAGCGAATTTAAAAAGCAGCCTCCAATATGGAAGCTGCTTTTGGACTTAATTAATGTCCACCTGGTACATGTATGAATGTAGTGTAGTATGTAAAGCCGGCGAAGAAGAACATTAAGTAAGCCCCGAAGATGTACATATACATACGCTCAGATAGGTTTAAGAACCCTAAAAGAAGGAATAACCCCGTATTTGCTAAAAATAGTAAAGAAGCTTCTGACATATCACCTAAATAAAACATAACTGCAAAAATCCCTGTCCAGAAAGCCATTACTTTATACATATTGCCCAATTGTAGTCCCTCCTTTTGCAAAGAATACAAATAATTCTCCTATTCATTATAAATGAAAGTGTTCTTACATGTAAACTGATTATTAAACATCTACATTGGAATAACATAAGTTTGTCACAAATAAGATACATCTTCACCTCATTATAGGACTTCCACATGATATACGCAATTAATACAGTGATTCTGTTTGCTTTCTAATTGAACAAAGGTATTCTCAGGGAAAAGAGTATCAAATTGTCCCTTTAGGAAAGATTCATGTAATATACATATAAAATGTGGATATTTATTCAAATAATCCTTATAAGGACAATTAAAGATGGAAAAGTTAATAATTTTTTTATTCTCTTTTTCAGTTACGTTCGGGATATAACCAATCGAATGGGCTGTTTCTTTCATAATTTCTAGTTTATCTTCAAAAGTTAGTGTATCCACTTGTTTATGATTTATCGCTTTGTGACCGTTTTGATAAGCGATATCCTTTGCTTTATCAATAGCTGCATCACCCATAGCATCAACTAATTCCAATAACCATTCAAGTAATAAATGATTCTCCTGTTTGGGAAAGCTTAAGTGGATAGGGTCCTCTGCAAGCACATAAACTCGTGCAGGACGACCGCCTTTTTCATTTTTAACAAATTTAGATGTCAGCAGCTTCGCTTCGTTTAGTTTCGTAAGATGTAGTCTAGCAACATTGGGGTGAATCCCGAACTGTTGTGCAATTTGCTGAACGTTCACTTCTTTATTTTCTTTTGTAATATATTGATAGATTGAGTACCTGGTCTCATCAGCAAGGGTACCAGTTAATTTTAATGTGTCGGACAAGTAAATCCCACCTTCCATTAACTTTATTATAAGGGAGAAATTAATAATGACAAACTAATATAAAGTAAACAACTCAATAATTCCTATTTATTTTACAAAATATGATAAAGACGAAGATAGAATAAAGATTATATCATGAAGTATAATTTATTTTCGCTTTAGACAGAAGCTTTCTGTGAGGTAAGTGATAATCCTCATCGGTTGCTGTCGCACTGCTAGTAGTTCAAATCAAGAAAGTGCAAAACGTTTGTGTATTTAAATACCAGTATTATTTAATTTATCAATTACAAATATTTTCAAAAATCACTTTATTTATTTGGAGAAAGGAAGTATACTATGTTGTACAAGCTTTTGCGGCCAAGCTTGTAACTGGGGAAAGGATAGATAATGCAACAGGAAGAAAATATAGTGGAACAAAAATGCTTTCAGCTATTAAAGAAAGCTCATCAATTTGGTGCTTCAGATTTTCATATGATCCCTAATGAAGAAATCTACACATATTCTTTTAGAAAAAATTCCCAAATGTTTGAGGCAGGTCAGCTCCCATTAAATCTTGGTGAAAAAATCATCTCATACTTCAAATTTTTATCCTCTCTTGATATTAGCGAAAAACGCAAACCACAAAGCGGTTCCTTTCAACACATATTTAACTCCCAAAAGTTTTCATTTCGCGTTTCCACTTTACCATCCGTATACGGAAAGGAAAGCCTTGTCATTCGTCTACAGCAGCATAATAATGCCAAAATTATTCATTCGCTATCCTTGTTCAGGGGTGCCTCTGAACAAATCGTAGAATTAGCAAACAAGCGTCAAGGTATGATCCTTTTTGTTGGACCAACTGGCTCAGGAAAATCCACGACGATGTACTCGTTAACTAAGTATTGCGCAGAAAATATGAATCGGCATGTTATCTCGCTAGAAGATCCAGTAGAAAACAGTCAATCTTATTTACTACAAATTCAAGTGAATGAGCGATCTGGTGTGACATATGCCAAAGGTCTAAAGGCTATTTTAAGGCATTCACCAGATGTAATTATGATAGGAGAAATAAGAGATAAAGATACTGCTAAGGCTGCAATTCAAGCATCTTTAACGGGACATTTAGTAGTGTCCACAATTCATGCAAGGGACGGAATAGGTGCCTTATACAGATTAATGGATTTAGGTATTAGCTTAGATGAGCTGAAACAAACAGTAACTGGAATTGTTACTCAAAGGTTAGTTACAGTAATTAAAACTAATACGCCTGAATTATCAGCTATATTCGAAATTATATCTGGTGATATGTTGGAAGAAGCTCTAACTTCCTTGAGTTATGGCAGTAGCTTTAAAATACCTTTTCCGCTAACTCTTTCTTATCAAATTGAAAGGGGGAAAAGGGAAGGTGTTATTAAAAACACTTAAAGCTTATTTTCATAAAAAGAATGAAATTGTACCGGTATCACAGCAAGCCACCTTCCTTAATAGATTGAGCGAATTACTGAAGGAGGGTTATATTTTTCATGAAGCTGTTACGATGCTTTTGCCGTTTCATGTTAAAAATGTAAATGTAGTTCAAATGAAGGTGATGGACATTCAAAAAAGAGGGCAGAGTATAGTAGAGGTATTCAGGATGCTTGGATTTCCTAATCGGTTATTGCTCCCTCTTCATTTAGCATCTCAGCATGGCCATCTTGCAGAGACTACTGAAATTTTAAGTATCAATGCCAAATTTATGGAGCAAGCAAGAAAGCGGTTAAAGAGCCTATTAATGTATCCTCTTTTTTTGTTTGTTGTCATTTTTTTATTGTTTACTGTTTTTCGAATATATTTTCTCCCTAATATGGAATCTTTACTTTCCAAAAATCAACCCCAACCTCAAAGCTCACTTGCGCTTACCAATACGTTATTAAACCTTCCTAACATATTCCTTACACTTTTAATTTTCATGATAGTTTTTATAGTATTGCTATGGTTCATATTTAGAAACAAAAGTGTTGAATTTAAAATAACACTTCTTAAAAAAACACCGATTATCAATAACTGGTATCGTTTACTGTTAACTAGAGTATTTTCGAGAGAAATGGGTGTACTTCTAGAAAGTGGTTTATCTCTTCAAGAATCCTTTGGAGCATTAATTAATCAGAAGGAAAACAAATTACTTCAACATATAGTATCTGAGATGAAGGAAAAGGTGATCTACGGTTCTTCCTTCTCTGAGGGGGCTGTATTAGTAGATAATTTCACAGTAGACTTTCATCAATTTATCGTACATGGGGAGAACAACGGATACTTAGGTAAGGAATTGACTTTATACAGTGATTTTATGAATAAACAAATGGAGGCAAGGCTATCTAGATACCTTAGTATCATCCAACCAGTAATGTTCCTAATAATAGCAGTCTTTATAATAGGTGCTTATCTAGCTATATTACTACCAGTTTATGAAATGATAAATATAATTTAAAGGAGCAAGTTTATGTGGATAATCTTAAAAAATGAGCGGGGCTTTACACTAATAGAAATGATGATTGTATTGCTAATCATATCTGTTTTAATATTAATCTCTATTCCTAACGTTACCAAACATTCTGCCAACATAGATAAAAAAGGATGTGAGGCATTTGTGAAAATGGTAGAAGGCCAAGTACAAGCATATAAAATTGATAAAAATGTGACCCCTACGTTGAATGATTTAAGTGTGGCAGAGTATCTAGGTGAGAACAACAAAAATTGTCCGGGAGGGGAAGAAGTTATTATAGTAGATGGGAAAGTTTCAATAAAGGATTCAGGCAATGGTGGCGGTTAAGTTAAACCAAGATGGTTATACCTTAATAGAGGCTATCTTGATGCTATTGATCGTTATGGTAATTACGTCAGCAGTTATTTATGGAGCAAACGATAAAATAGAGGAATTGGAAGAGAAAAGATTTTTACATCAGTTTCATCTAGATTTACAACAAGCTCAATCGATTGCCATAGGTAATCAACAATTGATCACATTAGCATTTGACGAGAATAGAACTAGTTACTCCGTAAAACAATCGGGAACTATACTACTGGAATGTAGCCTGCCATCTCATATGAGTTTGTCTATAGATAGTTATTTAAAGGGACTACGCTTTCAAACTAATGGTGCTGTCAATCAATTTGGGAAATTTTCATTCCTTACTAAGAAGGGAACTAAAATAGTGACAGTTCATATTGGTTCAGGCAGGGTAAGCTATGAATTGTAAAGGATTTTCTTGGGCAGAAACATTATTGACACTGTTTATAACATTTATGGTGGCTACTATGTTAATACCTCTTCTTACGAAGATGAGTGTGCAGCTAGAGGATAAAAAGAGGAAATACCATTCGGCTGTGGTCATGAATGAAGCTGCCAAAATGTTCATAACTGAAAATATAACAGGTGGATCACGCACCATTGAAAATATTGAATATCAATTTCGTGTAGATTTCAAGCAAATTTGTATTGAGTACAAGGGGGTTCGGGGGGAGAAAGTAAATTGTGTAGATACCTCACAAACAAACTAAGTAACGAAAAAGGTTATACTTTTATTGACGGAATTTTACAGCTTAGTGTGTTTATCATTTTTGCTCAAATATTTGCGCTTATTATGTGGTCGTTATATACAACAGAAAAGAAGGTAGCTGATCCATCCGAAATTGAATGGGCATTATTTATACAATATGTGGAAGCTTATTTGAATGATGTAGAGAATTTTATAGTTCAAAGTGAGCAACCTGGAATTCGTTTTTATAAGCAGGGTATAGAATATGATGTGGAATACTCATCTAATGTCGTAAGAAAACAAATAAATAAACTTGGTCATGAGCCACTTCTATTAAATGTCCAAACATTAAATGTGATCGCTGAAGGACAAAAGATTACATTTTTCGTTACTTTTTTTAATGGACAACAAAAGGAGCATACTTTCTATGTTACGTATTCTACTTGACCAAAAAGGTGCATTATTATTAGCTTCCACTATCCTGCTATCTATAGTTTGTTTTTCGGTTTTAACTATAACTGCAGCATACCAATCCAAATATCGAACATATGATTCGTTGGAAATCCGTCATATTAGTGATACTATCAATAAAATAAGTAATTTTATTGAGCGTGAAAATAATCCTGGTATGTAGTGAGTTGATAAAAAATGTACAAGATTTATTTAGTGGGTTTTATGGGCAGTGGTAAAAGTGCTGTCGGGAGAAGACTGAGCTATCTCTTGAAGATGCCCTATTATGACATGGACAAAGAAATTGTCAAAAGACAGAAAATGTCGATTCCTGAAATATTTGAACAGCATGGAGAGGCCTATTTTCGAAATTTAGAGACCGAATTTTTACTAAATTTTCGAAAAGAATCTTGTATTATTTCCACGGGTGGAGGTGTAGCGACACTCGATAGAAATATTAAAATTATGCGAAACAATGGATTGGTGTTGTTTCTTGATGCTACCTTTGAAGACATTTGGATACGCATAAAGAACGATAAAAATAGACCAATCGTTCAAAGAAGCACGAAGGAAGAATTACAGCTACTTTTCAACACCCGTAGGAGAAGTTACAAAAAGGCTGCCCACATAACGATTCGTACGGAAAACAGGCATCTTCGTCAAATAACAGAATATGCAGGATTTCAAGTAAATCGTCTTAAAGGCGAATGATTCATTGTTTTCATATATTTTCGTTCGGTTTTTAATAAGTTTATCAAAAATGATTGCGCTCTCTTAGGTTCAATGTTAGGATATAGACAAAGCTAGTGTTTTGTCTATATTTAGCGGATGAATATATGGGGAGAGAACGCATCAGCTGCGTCGCCGAAGGAGCAAGTAATTACTATTATGAATCTCTCAGGCAAAAGAACTCGTATAGGACGCAACTCTGGAGAGTGCTTTCGTTATGAACGGAAAGCCACCAAAGGGGAAAGCCATTTATGGTAAACTTTCAGGTGCCAGGACAGAGAACCCTTTTTACGTTAAGGGGGTTTTTCTGTCCTTTTTTGCGATTAAGAAACCATTTAGCTTTTTTTCACTTATGCTTTTTCTACCTATTAAAAGGAGGAATTTAAATTGTCAGAACAGTTAAAACGTACGCCTTTGTTTGATGTCTATTCATCTTACGGAGGGAAAACAATCGATTTTGGTGGCTGGGAGCTACCAGTTCAGTTTTCAAGTATTAAAGAAGAGCACGAGGCAGTACGTACGAAAGCTGGATTATTTGATGTATCCCATATGGGTGAAGTTTTTGTAAAAGGTCCGAACAGTGAAAGCTATTTACAAAGTCTTGTTACCAATGACATTTCAAAATTAGTGAATGGCCAAGCACAGTACAATGTGATGTGCTATAAAGACGGTGGAATTGTCGATGACCTCTTAGTTTATAAACTGGAAGATCAACATTATTTGTTAGTTGTTAATGCTGGTAATATTGAAAAAGACTTTGAGTGGATGAAACAAAATACTATTGATGGTGTTGAGTTGGACAATAGATCAAATGATTATGGCCTGTTAGCTCTGCAAGGTCCTAAAGCACAAGAAATCCTTCAAAAGTTAACTTCTCAGGATTTAACTGAAATTAAATTTTTCAGATTTAAAGATAATATAGACGTTTCTGGCAAACAAGTACTAGTTTCTCGAACTGGCTATACAGGAGAAGACGGGTTTGAAATCTATGCAGCTAGCAATGATATGAAAGATTTATGGAGCAGTATTCTAGAAGCAGGTAAAGAAGAAGGTTTACTACCTTGTGGACTAGGTGCTCGTGATACACTTCGCTTTGAAGCTTGCCTACCATTATATGGCCAAGAGTTGTCGAAGGATATTACTCCTCTTGAAGCAGGGCTTGGCTTTGTTGTGAAGTTAAATAAAGAACAAGATTTTAATGGCAAATCAGTTTTAGTAGAACAAAAAGAAAATGGTGTGCCTAGAAAGAGTATTGGAATTGAAATGATTGATAAAGGAATTCCTCGTACGGGTTATCCAATCTTTGCAAATGATAAGCAAATTGGTTTTGTTACTACGGGAACTCAATCTCCTACTTTGAAAAAGAATATTGGTCTGGTTTTAATTGACGCAACATTTGCAGAAATTGGTCAAGAGGTAGAGGTTGAAATTCGCAACAAGCGACTAAAAGCAGTTACTATACCTACTCCATTTTATAAAAGAGAAAAATAAGCCAAAGAAAGAGGTTGTCCATTGATGAAGCATCGTTATTTACCAATGACTGAACAAGATCAAAAGGAAATGTTACAAGTAATCGGCATTTCTTCTATTGATGAATTGTTTGCTGATATCCCAGAGAAGGTTCGTTTTAAAGGTGAGTATAATATTAAACCTGCAAAGGCAGAATCTGCTCTTTTAAAAGAATTAAGCCAGCTAGCTGCTAAAAATGCAGATAGTAAACAGTACGCTTCTTTCTTAGGTGCCGGAGTATATGATCATTTCAAGCCAATCGTTGTGGATCATGTTATTTCACGTTCTGAATTTTATACAGCTTATACACCATACCAACCAGAGATATCTCAAGGTGAGCTCCAAGCTATTTTTGAGTTTCAAACAATGATTTGCGAATTGACTGGAATGGACCTTGCAAACTCGTCAATGTATGACGGTGGTACAGCTTTAGCTGAAGCAGGTAACCTTGCGGCAGGACACACAAAACGCAAGAAATTAGTTGTTTCTGAGGCAATCCATCCTGAATACATTGATGTAGTTAAAGTCTATGCAAAGGGTCAAAATGTGGATGTGGTTACTGTACCGATGAAAAATGGAGTAACGGACCTAGCTAAGCTAGAAGAAACTGTCGATGAGGATACTGCGGCTGTTATGGTTCAATATCCGAACTTCTTCGGTCAAATTGAAGATCTAACGAAAGTTGAACAAATAACACATGCAAAAAATGCATTGTTTGTTGTTTCTGCTAATCCGCTTGCTTTGGGTGCCTTGACACCTCCAGGTAAATTTGGAGCAGATATTACAGTTGGAGATGCGCAACCTTTTGGTATTGCTGAAGCATTTGGCGGACCGCACTGTGGCTTCTTCGCAGTAACTTCTAAATTAATGCGTAAGGTACCAGGCCGTCTTGTTGGAGAAACAACTGATGAGGAGGGGCGTCGTGGATTTGTATTAACGCTACAAGCTCGCGAACAACATATTCGTCGTGATAAAGCTACTTCTAATATCTGTTCTAACCAAGCCCTTAATGCTCTTGCCGCATCTGTAGCAATGACTGCCCTTGGTAAAAAAGGTGTAAAAGAAATGGCTATTCAAAATATTACTAAGACTCATTATGCGAAGCTAGCATTTGAAAAAGCTGGTTTTGAGGTTCCTTTCCAAGGGGCACATTTTAACGAAATCGTAGTTAAAGTTAATGGCTCAATAGCTGATGCGAATAGTAAGCTTCTTGAAAAAGGAATGATTGGTGGGTTTGATCTTGGCCACATTTATTCTGATCTAAAAAATCATGTGTTGATCGCAGTAACTGAGCAACGCACAAAAGAAGAAATAGATACACTCGTTCAAGAAATGGGGGCTCTTTATGCATAAGGACAATCAACCACTAATTTTTGAAATAACAAAAGAGGGTAGAGTAGGATATAGTCTTCCTGAATTAGATGTCCCAGAAGTAGATTTATCCGAAATATTACCTGTAGGGATGATGCGTGAAGAAGAGGCACAGCTTCCAGAAGTATCAGAACTTGACCTTATGCGTCACTATACAGCGTTATCTAATCGTAACCATGGAGTGGATACAGGCTTTTATCCACTTGGTTCATGCACGATGAAATACAATCCAAAAATCAATGAATCTGTTGCACGCTTCCCAGGATTTGCGAACATACACCCACTTCAAGATGAATCAACAGTGCAAGGTGCAATGGAAATGTTGTATGATCTACAGCAATCTCTAGTAGAAATCACAGGTATGGATGAAGTTACACTACAACCTGCTGCAGGAGCCCACGGTGAATGGACCGCTCTTATGATGATTCGTGCATTCCACGAATCAAATGGTGATACACAGCGGACAAAAGTAATTGTGCCTGACTCTGCACATGGTACAAATCCAGCTTCTGCTACTGTAGCAGGATTTGAGACAATCACAGTTAAGTCAAACGAAGATGGTTTAGTAGATTTAGAGGATCTTCGTCGTGTCGTAGGTCCAGATACTGCTGCCCTAATGCTTACTAACCCTAATACACTAGGATTATTTGAGGAACACATTTTAGAGCTAGCTGAAATTATCCATGGTGTAGGCGGTAAGCTTTACTATGATGGTGCAAACTTAAATGCTGTTATGTCTAAAGCGCGTCCAGGAGACATGGGCTTTGACTGCGTTCATTTAAACTTGCACAAAACATTTACAGGTCCTCATGGCGGTGGTGGTCCAGGTTCTGGACCAGTAGGAGTGAAAGCAGATTTAATTCCTTTCCTTCCAAGCCCAGTTCTAGTTAAAGAGGACAACAAATACACATTTGACTACAATCGTCCACTAACAATTGGCCGTGTTAAGCCGTTCTATGGTAACTTCGGTATCAATGTTCGTGCATACACTTATATTCGTTCTATGGGTCCAGATGGGCTAAAAGCAGTAACAGAATATGCAGTATTAAATGCTAACTATATGATGAGACGTTTGGAAGCTTATTACGACCTTCCTTATAACCGCCATTGTAAGCATGAATTCGTCTTAAGTGGTCGTCGCCAGAAGAAATTAGGAGTTCGTACATTAGATATGGCTAAGCGTCTGCTTGACTTCGGATATCATCCACCAACAATCTACTTCCCATTGAATGTAGAGGAAGGCATGATGATCGAGCCAACTGAAACTGAATCGAAAGAAACATTAGATGCATTTTGCGAAGCTATGATTCAAATAGCTAAAGAAGTGGAAGAAAATCCAGAAATCGTTCAAAATGCACCACATACAACGGTCATCAATCGTTTAGACGAAACAAAGGCAGCTCGTAAACCTGTTTTAAGATACACAAAATCATAATTATCAAGTGCGATCCTAAGGGGTCGCACTTTTTTTATAGGAGTATTGCTTAAAATGGCTATACAATAGTTGTAATCTAGTAATTATATGAGGAGATGAGATGTATGAAAATAATAAGGTTACCTTATTGCATCTCTGAAGTTAAGGGCATAATAGAAAAAGTCGAAGAAGGGGGGGGAATACCGTTCCCCATTCCTTCTTAAAAGGACGAGCCAAATTGTGTAGAAGATAATGTGAAAACAGTTATTAGAAAAAAATTAAAAAGAATAGGAACCATTAATATTAGAATTACACCTACGACAGTAACGGATAAATTTTAATAAGGCTCTTTTTCACTTCTTTTTCCAAAAAGACACCACCTATATTATTGATGATTACTATTAAAGTACAAAAAATCTATTGTAACAATTCTATCATTTTTTAAAATATTCATATTATTGATGTGTGTTGTTTCATAATCGAGAAGAAGCAAGGTCACAACGTATTGGTCTTATTGATACGTTCTTTTTATTTCTCCAAGTAGTTTTAGTTTGTTGAACGGTCATAAATTTTTCTATCCGGTTATAAAACCGTCGTGAACGGTTATAAAAAATTCTATCCGGTCATAAAACCTCTCTGAACGGTCATAAAAAAATCTATCCGGTCATAAATCACTTTTCCGCGCAATTTCCATATTGAAATCTGCCAAATCTGAAACTTAATGGTCCCATTTCTCGTAGAATTAATAACTTATTCACCCATTTAGGGAGTGAAGCATTTATTTTATACAGATAGCTTTTAATATAATTACAGATGAGAGGATGGATGTACTATGAATTTAGAAGAATATAAAAAGCGAGCAGCAAAACAAGGGGATTGGTCACCGGGTTGGGATGCAATAGATGTAGTCTTTGATCAGCTTTATCCAAATCAGGAGCCAGCTCATTTTGGAACTAATCTACATTCTAGGGTTATGTTTGGCGGAGATGAATATATTGACGGGTATAGTATTTATCAATCTCCTAATGGATATAAGCATATTGTGACTTATGGAATGACCGAGTTATACGTGGACGAACAAGCAGTTGGTGGTGAATGGAGTGGTTGGGGATATGAAATGACTATTAAGCTGTCGGAGGAAGAGACAGAAGACTGTTTATGGGCAATATCTATGCTTTCTAATCTCGCTAGGTATACCAATACACAGAAAAGACCGTTTGAACCTTTACAGTATGTAGCAGGAAATGGAGGTTCTCTGCATATTGGAGTAGAATCTGCTATTACAGCTCTGCTTATTGTGGAAGACACAGAGATTCTAGGTATAGATAGCATTCATGGAAGAGTAGATTTTATACAGTTGGTAGGAATCACGCAAAGAGAATTAGATATGTTAATAAAGGATCCAACAAATGCAGAAATTTTAGTCGAAAAAATGAAGAAAGAAAATCCTAATTTAGTTACAGATATGAATAGGAACAAGTCATATATATAATAGCTATGTATCTTACTAACAATGTAAAAACATCTACATAAAATCTAAATTTTAACATTTTTGAAACTTTTAGCTAAAAATTACGTATAACCCTTTAGAACATTAAAAGAGACTTTTCTAGGGGGGAAAATATGCGTAAATGTTTCAATTTATTAGGAAAGTTTCTTTTAGGAGTTTTGGGCATGGTTTTAATTAGTAGTGTCCCTGTTGTTTTGTTTCAAATAGGTAGCATATTCGATTTTTCTTTATATTTTCATACAGTGCTAGAGGTGAGCAAAAGTTTAGTTTTACCATCTCAATGGTCTCTTAGTTATTTTGTTATTGAAACAGGTGAATCTATTCCTATAAGCTTAGGTAATTATTTTAAAGGGCCATATTTGTATTCTATGACTATTTTGATTGCCTCGTTGGTTTTTTCTATGTTTGTTTCCTTTATTTTGGCTATTCTCACAACTATTTCAAAAGGGCCAATTCAAAAAGTCTTATTAAAATTAGCAAACTTACTTACTGCTGTACCCGATTTCGCTTATATATTTCTTATCCAAATAGCAGTAGTCCAGATATATAAAATGTCTGGTTATCGCATTCTTTCCTTTTATAGCTTAGGAGGAGAAGTTATTTATGCTGCGCCAGTTATTTGTCTTTCAGTAATTCCGACCATTCTTTTTTATAAATTATTTGTCCTTTTATTTAATCAAGAGATGGGAGAGCCATATGTAGAGCTTGCTAGATCGAAGGGTCTATCCAAGCTAGAGGTTCTGCTTAGGCATTGTACCTCTAACGTCTTACAAAGTGTCTTTTTTCAATCAAAGTCAATTGTCTGGCTTACTCTGTCTTCCTTATTTATCATAGAGTATCTTTTTGGGATTCCGGGGATTCTGCATTATTTAAGAAATGATTTCACTCCAAAGGGCATTGCGTACATACTTTTATCTATATTTATACCATTTTTTCTTTTTTATTCGATTGGAGAAAATACGGTTAAGAAGGGTCAGCGAGAAAAAAGTGTTCTTTTCGAAGGGTTGCGAGTTTCATTCATGGATTCCCTCCAGTGGAAGAATCTTTTTCGTTATAAAACTAAAAAAAGGGTGAGCATATTCGCTCTCCTCACTCAGTATATGAATATAACAATTCCATTAATGATTGTTTTTTGCCTGCTAAGTGTAAGTGTAGCATATTATTTTTTCTATGATGACCATGTGGAACAGATAAATTTTTTATATGACGAGACCGGATCTCTAATCGGGAGGTCGCCACTGCCTCCATCTAGTAGTGTTCTTTTAGGCACGGATCCACATGGATATTCCATTTTCCAACAACTACTTGTTGGAACAAAATATACTATTGTGTTCACTCTTCTAGTCGCTACTGTTAGAGTGTTTGGAGGATATGTTTTTGGTTTTGTTTATGCTTTCTATTTAAAAGCTAAATGGAGAAAAGCCATTAATAGTATAGCTGACGGGCTGCACTTTTTACCTTTAACATTATTAATGTATATTTTGCTTCTACCGATTTTAATCGCCTATTCTGGTGAATGGCAAACTACACTGTGGGAAAGATTGTTTATCCAAGTTTTTATCTTGTCTGTGCTAGTACTTCCGATTACTACTAGTCTTATTGGCAACGAAATGAATGAGGCGATTAAAAAAGAATATGTACAAAACTCTGCTGTAATGGGAGGGTCTTTAATATGGATTGTACTAAAGCATATTAATCCACAAATAGGTAGGAAACTTTGGTTATATTGGGCCCAGCACATAGTGCAAGTACTTCAAACACTCGTACATTTAGGTGTTTTATCCATTTTTGTTGGTGGAGCAATTAACTTTCTTGATAGCCCTAGACTATCACGAGAAATTTACGAATTGTCAGGAATGATTTCCATATCGAAGGAAGTATTTCTAACAAAACAATTGTGGCTCATAATACCTCCGTTAGCTATATTTATGTTACTTATTTTTTGTTTTCAGAAGATAGCAGATGGCATCTCAGATAAACAATTACAGTCTGGAGGACAAAAGAAAAGGCGGGAAATAAAATGGTCCTATATTACAAGGAATTTGGCCAAGAGAACGACGAAATAATCCTATTTCTACATGGTGGAGGAGTAGCGGGGTGGATGTGGGATAAGCAGGTTCAGTACTTTAAAGAAAACTATCATTGTATTGTACCAGATCTCCCTGGTCATGGCCAAAATAATGAGAGCGAATTTGTCTCTATAGAGGATTGCGCTTTTCAACTCATACATTTACTTCAGGAACAGCATGAAGATAAGAAGAAAATTGTTGTTGGTTTTTCGTTAGGAGCACAAATAGCTATTCAAATGCTATGTATTAACAAAAGTTTAATAAACTGTGCAATGATTAATAGTGCACTCGTAAGAAAGATACCACTTGGAAAGCAAATGGTTAAACCTTCGTTAAAGTTAACTTATCCGTTCATAAAGAGTAGAACCTTTTCTAAGCTCCAAGCAAAGACTTTGTATATAGGAGAAGATAGATTTGAACAATACTTCAAAGAGAGCAACCAAATGTCTTTAAACACCCTTACAAGAGTTCTTGAGGAGAATATGTCCTTTCATATTCCATTCGAATATTCTAATGTAAAAACTAGACTATTAATAACTGTTGGAGATAAAGAAAAAAAAGTGATGAAAAATTCGGCGGGAGACCTATTAAACAAACATGATTGTGCAAATGCGATTACTATTAGTGGTATAGGCCATGGAATTCCATTAGCAGCTCCAGAATTTTTCAATGATATATTAGAAAATTGGTTGAAGGGAGGGAATGTACTTACAAACACGGAGGAAATAAAGAGAAGTGGGAGTACTCCAGAGATAAACTGAAGTAATATTCGTCTATCGATTAGATAGTCTCTCGTTTAATTACTAGAGGTGGAGCGGGAGGTAATATCTCCATTCTGCGCATATAATAGGACGATTTTAAGTATGATGTCTCTCTCACAAACTATATATCATTCTATATAGAAGAAACTCAATATTTTTTCAAGTCGAAATATAATATTCATACATTTATTATGTATATAAAGTTATATAAATAAAGTAAACACTCCTACTAAAATCCAGGAGTGTTTATGCAGAAATTAGAAGCCGATAGAATGATCGTCCTCTTCCCAGTCATTTTTAAGAGTACGTTTGTTTTGTTGAATTAATTCGTTAATACGTTTTTCGTATCCAAGCTCCCCATCGTAATGCCAATTCAATGCAATGGACATGTACAATTCGTTTAATTGGGAAACAGATAAGCCCTTTGAACGTTTAGCTATATCTGTCAATACTTCTTCAGTAAAAATCTTCTTTTTATCTACCTTACGTAAGTAATTTTCTCTTACCTTTTGCGGTGGTGAAGGAATTTCATAGGCACGATCAAATCTTCCAGCTCGGTTAATAAGTGCAGGATCAATCTTTTGAGGGTAGTTAGTGGTTCCAATGATAAATAGCCCTTCGCGAGATTGTGTTCCGTCTAGCGTGTTTAAAAAGACGGAGCGTGTATACTCAGGCATCGAGTCAATATCCTCTATTACAAGAATAGCTGGTGCTAATCTTGTAACTATCCCAAAAACCTCTTGGATTGAATGGCTTCCTGTGAATTCAGTGATTTGCCAATATACCACCGGAGCCTTTGTAGATCCTGTTATAGATTTAACTAATGTTGTTTTTCCATTGCCGGGGGAACCATAAAGTAAGATACCCCTTTTGTATGGAAGACCGTATTCCTTGAAAAAATGACCGTCCTCATTAAAAAATTCATCGATAGAACGAAAAATATCTTGTTTAATATGGTTCTCGAGTAAAACTTCCTCTCTTTAAACGGCAGCTTGCTCCCCATATTTTCTTCGTTGTACCCCGTGTTCCGTGTCTACCAAATAGGTGACAGATTGCATGAGAAGTTCACGTAGCTTTTCGTTTATTTCTTCTAAAAAGTAAAGGGCACCTTCAGGGGAAGTGGAAAAGAAAAAATATTCAGGCCAAGCATTCCCTCCCGAAAAATTAAAGGCCATTGTTACGGCCACTTGATATTCAGGAAATAAAATAACCGTATTTTCAAAGGTACTGACAATCTCTAGCTTGCTCTCCATCGAAAGTGAAGATTTATTGGCAATTTTACTTAATGGCTTTGCTTCATAAATATTTCCTAAAATTTTGTATTGAATCAGTTCATTTTCCATCATTTCGATTAGACTGTTATCTAATTGAATTATATGATCTCCTATATCCACTAATTGCCAATTGCCCTCATAATTTTCATTTAAGAGCTTAATGACTCTCCGTGTTAAAATAGCAAAATCCTCATAGTTTGGGTGTAACTTTCTAAATTGTTCTTCGTTAGAAAATAATACCTTCATTAGCCAATCCCCCTATGTAAAAGCTCTAAACAAAAAAGGTTCCTCTTGGTAAGAAGAACCTTATGTTATATTATTTGGATTTTATCTTTCCAGTCCAGCTTTTAAAACCACCTTGTAATTGGTTAAGCTGCGTGTAGCCTTTTTTCTTTAAGAACATGGCTGCGCGTCCACTTCTTGCGCCATTTCCGCAATAAAGATATACTGGCTTATCTGGTCGAATTTCTTTGTGACGTTGACGCAATTGAGATGATGGTATATTTCTTGCACCAAGAATATGACCTCCATCAAATTCCTTTGGTTCACGCACATCGATTAACTGAGCTTTTCGATAACCCTCGATGAATTGTTCCTGCGTAAGGTTTGTAACTGTTTTTTTTAGTCGGTATGCTGAAATTCCAGCATAAACTAATAATACGACCAATATTGCTATGATAATATAAAGAGTCTCTAACACGGTCTTTCCCCTTTCTATACTTCCAATATCTATTATAAAAGATTTGCTAGATACAATTCAATCATTTTGGTAAAATGAATAGCGTTGTTAGGGGGGAGAAGTTTGGAAAAAACAAAATGGTACTTTATTGATTCAGGTCCGTGCGCCCCATCTTATAATATGGCGCTTGACGAAGCACTTCTAGACTGGCATAGTGAAGGTTTGATTCCACCTGTGATTCGATTTTACGAATGGAATCCTGCAACTCTATCAATTGGTTATTTTCAATCGGTAGAAAAAGAGATAGATATGGAAGCAGTTCGCAGGCTTGGTTTAGGATTTGTTCGAAGACCAACAGGTGGGCGAGGAGTTCTTCATGAGCATGAACTTACATATAGCGTCATTGTTTCGGAAGACTATCCAGATATGCCAGCAACAGTCACGGAGGCATATCGAGTAATCAGTGAGGGACTGTTGAAAGGATTTCAGAGTCTTGGATTAGAAGCTTACTTTTCTATTCCTAACACTCCTGATAAGCTACAAGCTCTAAAGAATCCTAAAACTGCCGTTTGCTTTGACACACCTAGTTGGTATGAGCTAGTGGTGGAAGGTAAAAAGGTTGCAGGTAGTGCTCAAACTAGACAAAAAGGTGTTATATTACAGCATGGAGCGATACTTTTAGATTTAGACGATGAGAAACTAGTTCAAACTTTTAAATTTTCTACGGATGAAGCACGTGAAAAGGTGAAAAAAAGTATAAATCAAAAAGCTGTCGCTATAAACAAATTATTACAAAAACCGATACCTATAGACATGTGCAAGGTTGCTTTTAGGGATGGATTTTCAGAAGCTTTAAATGTTGAATTGGTGCCATTTAGCTTAAATGAGAAACAAATTGAATATGTGAAAACGTTGGAAAAACGGCGTTATGCAAATGACGAATGGAATTTAAAAAAATAAAAGTCTTAAAGGCATATGGTCAAAATGAGGAATAGGAATTAATGCTTAAAATTTAATTTGCCAAATTAAATCACTTTACACCTCTATATGTAGTACCGTATGATATATAAAGCTACTACATCTTGTGTCAATGCGAGTTGTAGAAAGGAGGAAAAACAATTGGTAACTACTACTAATGAAACTAATATGAAATTAAATGTAAAAGAATTAAATCGAGATATCGAATTATTTCCTCAAGTCCATCCAATAACAGAAGATATGAATCTAACACACAAAGGTGTATCTCGATTGGTAATGATTGACAGATATTCATTCAAGGATACTGAAAAGAAAACGCTAAAAGTAGGAGATTTTGTCGTTTTAACAGTAAAGGAAGACCCTAAGTTTCCTGCTAGAGGTCTCGGTTATATTGTCTCTATTAACGATGAAGATAAAACGGCGGAAGTATTAATCGAAGAAGACTATCGTAGTGCAATAGATGATAGCTCTAAGATAAAATCAGGCATCGTTCGCCGTCCTTTGAGTGTAATTGAAAAACCGTTAGAAGTTTATTATGAACAAATTGCTAAGCGTAATGCAACTGGACTTGCTTCTGTAGAAGAAACGGAAGAAAAGAGAGTTGAATGGTTTGGAAAGTTCTATCAACAATTAGTTTCCCTTAAATTTATACCTGCTGGACGAGTATTATATGGAGCGGGTACAGGAACAGATGTAACTTACTTCAATTGCTATGTTATGCCTTTTGTTGCTGACTCACGAGAAGGAATCAGTGATCACCGTAAACAAGTAATGGAAATCATGAGTCGCGGTGGAGGAGTAGGTACAAATGGTTCTACTCTTCGTCCACGTAATACATTGGCTCGTGGTGTAAACGGTAAATCATCAGGGTCTGTATCTTGGTTAGATGATATTGCTAAACTTACTCACCTAGTAGAACAAGGTGGTTCAAGACGCGGAGCACAAATGATTATGCTTGCGGATTGGCATCCAGATATTGCGGAATTTATCATTTCTAAAATGCAAAATCCACGTATTCTTCGCTTTTTGATCGAGAACACTAAGGATGAAACCATTAAACAACTTGCAAAGGACAAGCTTAAATTTAAGCCTCTTACTGCACAAGAAGAAGCTATGTACCAGGGAATTGTTAACTATAAAAACATTCCAGGCTTAGGAGGCTTCAGCGATGAGATTATCCGCGATGCAGAAACAAAACTGCGTGACGGAGGTACTTTCTCAGTTCATAACCCTGAGTTTTTAACTGGAGCAAACATTTCTGTAACTCTTACAGATGATTTCATGAAGGCTGTGGAAGAGGACGGGAACTTCGACCTTCGATTCCCAGCAACAGAATCCTATACAGAAGAAGAAATGACCTTCTATAATGAAAACTGGCATAAAATTGGTGACGTTCGCGAGTGGGAGCGTATGGGCTACAAGGTTCGTACATACCGTACAGTGAAAGCAAAAGAATTATGGAACCTTATCAATATCTGTGCAACTTATTCTGCAGAGCCAGGTGTGTTCTTTATCGATAATGCTAACGATAAAACGAATGCAACTGCATATGGACAAAAAGTTGTCGCTACAAACCCATGTGGAGAGCAACCACTTGCACCATACTCAGTGTGTAACCTAGCTGCAGTAAACCTAGCGCAATTTGCTAACAAAGATACTAAAACAGTAAATTTTGAAGCATTAAAAGAAACTGTTCGTGTTGGTGTTCGTATGCAAGATAACGTCATCGATGCTACTCCATATTTCTTAGAAGAGAACAAAATTCAAGCTCTAGGAGAAAGACGTGTGGGTCTTGGAGTTATGGGATTAGCAGACCTTTTAATCTATTGCCAAAAAGAGTATGGTTCGGAGGAAGGTAATCTCCTTGTGGACGAAATCTTTAAGACAATTGCTGTAGCTGCTTATGAAACATCTGCGGAACTTGCAAGCGAAAGAGGAAGCTTCCCATTCTTGACTGGAGAGACGGAAGAAGAAACGAACAGACTTCGTAAGGCATTTACGGAAACTGGATTTATGCAAACTATGCCCCAAGATATTCGTGAAGCAGTGCTTGAAAAGGGAATTCGTAATTCTCATTTATTAACGGTTGCTCCTACTGGCTCTACTGGAACAATGGTTGGAGTATCTACAGGATTAGAGCCTTATTATTCATTCACGTATTACAGAAGTGGCCGTTTAGGTAAGTTTATCGAAGTAAAAGCGGATATCGTACAGGAATATTTAGATGCAAATCCAACTGTAAAAGAAGATGAATTGCCAAACTGGTTTGTTACTGCCATGGAATTACCACCAGAAGCACATGCAGATGTGCAATGTATCATCCAACGTTGGATTGATAGCTCTATCTCGAAAACAGTAAATGCACCTCGGGGCTATACTGTAGAACAAGTAGAGGCAGTTTATGAGCGATTGTATAGCGGTGGAGCAAAAGGTGGAACAGTTTACGTAGATGGAAGTCGTGATTCACAGGTATTAACGCTAAAAGCAGAAGAAAACACAGTAGATGATGATGCAGTAAAAGAAGAAAAAGTAATGGAAAAACGTCCGATTGTCTTGATCGATACGATTCAGGATTTACGTTCTACAAACGTAACAATAGGATCTGAAGTTGGAAACACTTGTCCAGTCTGTCGTAAAGGTACGGTAGAGGAAATGGGTGGATGTAACACTTGTACAAATTGCAATGCACAGCTAAAATGTGGACTGTAAATATTATAGAAGAGAGCATATGCAGATTCTGCATATGCTCTTTTTTTACATGTAAAACTACTGCTTTAAAGACTTATTTTTTTATGAATCTTCTATAGGAAATGTTTTTCTTATTTTGTTTAGTAAAACTAGGAAAGGCACAAACTGATTAAAAAGGAGGATGTTGTGCATGAAAAGTTTATCTTTTTTTACGAGCTTAGCAGCTGCTGTTGTAGTTACTGCATTGCTTAAATTTTTACATTTATTTCACTTTGTTAAATGGAATCCAGTAGGTTATTCAAAATCCTTCGAGATGTTCGATGATACAAATGTTTATCTTCGCTGGTTAGTTTTGTTTCTAGTTATTTGGGCAATAAGTTTAGTGATTTATTATATAAGTATTTTGACAGCGAAAGTTCCAGTTGCTATTTCAAGTATCATTTTTGGGATTATACTAGCATTTATCGTAGAGTGGCTGATTAGTGATGCTACAATGATTAAAACGATAAAAAAAACATCCATTCCCTTTATTTGCATCGTCGTTATAGGTGTGCGATTTCTAATGGAGTCAGCCATATTCCATTCCAAGGATCAGCCGATTGGAAAATGAAAATTTACCCACTCCCTTTCCTATGATAAAATAGACAATAGAGTTTATTTTGATAATGAGAAGAGGGCTAATGATGAAATTAGAAAAGCTGCGTTTAGCATTAGAAGAAAGAGGCGTGGATGCATTATTAATCACAAACGGGTACAATCTACGATATCTTACCGACTTTACTGGTACGGCAGGTGTCGCAATTGTATCTAAAGATGATGCAGTGTTTATCACAGATTTCCGTTATACCGAACAGGCTGCTAGTCAAGTGAAGGATTTTCGTATTGTTCAGCATACTAAAACTCTATTA
This sequence comes from Psychrobacillus faecigallinarum, assembly GCF_014836595.1. GTDB lineage: Bacteria > Bacillota > Bacilli > Bacillales_A > Planococcaceae > Psychrobacillus > Psychrobacillus faecigallinarum. The sequence goes on from NZ_JACSQO010000002.1 coordinate 508,693, forward strand.
GAGGAAGTCTCTAACCAAGTAACAGAAATGGGTATTAAATCACTAGGCTTTGAAAAAGATGATGTGACTTACAGCGTTTATGAATTATATAAGCAAGCTGTTTCATCAGATCTTGTACCTTTGTCGGGAGTGGTTGAAAAAATTCGCTTGATAAAGACGGACGAAGAGATTAGTATAATAAAGGCAGCTTGTCGTATAGCTGATGAGGCATATGAGCATATTGTGACTTACATAAAACCTGGCATGACGGAACTACAAGTCTCGAATGAACTGGAATTCTTTATGCGTAAACGTGGCGCTACTTCCTCTTCTTTTGATACAATTGTAGCTTCAGGGACACGTTCTGCATTGCCACATGGAGTAGCAACAGACAAAGTAATCGAAGTTGGAGATTTTGTTACATTAGATTTCGGAGCTCTTTATAATGGTTATATCTCTGATACAACCCGTACTCTTGCAGTAGGAGAGCCGAGTGAAAAACTAAAAGAAATTTATCAAGTAGTTTTAGATGCTCAATTATTAGCTCTTGAAAAGGTTAAACCAGGAATGACTGGAAAAGAAGCAGATGCGATCGCACGAGACTATATCGCTTCAAAAGGATACGGGGAAGCATTTGGCCATTCACTTGGTCATGGTATCGGATTAGAAGTTCATGAAGGACCTGGATTATCATTCAGATCGGACATTGTTTTAGAACCAGGCATGGTTATTACAATAGAACCTGGGATTTATCTACCGAACATAGGTGGAGTTCGTATAGAAGACGATGCACTCGTGACTGAGAATGGCCTAGAAAAGCTAACACACTCTACAAAAGAATTATTAATATTATCGTAATTTGGAGGAAATTAAATGATTTCAGTAAATGATTTTAAAACAGGTTTAACAATCGTAGTAGACGGCGTTCTTTACCGTGTTCTAGACTTTCAACACGTAAAGCCGGGAAAAGGTGCTGCATTTGTTCGTTCAAAACTGAGAAACTTACGTAACGGCTCTGTGAATGAAAAAACTTTCCGTGCTGGAGAAAAAGTGGAGAAAGCTCAAATCGATAACAAAAAAATGCAATACCTTTATGCAAGCGGAGATCAACATATCTTCATGGACACGGATTCATACGAGCAATTAGAGCTTAATGAAAACCAAATCGAATATGAATTAAAATTCCTTCGTGAAAACATGGAATTACAAGTAATACAATACCAAGGAGAAACACTTGGTGTAGAATTACCAAAATCAGTGGAACTAGAAGTTATAGAAACTGAGCCAGGAATCAAAGGAGATACTTCTGGTGGTGGTTCAAAAACTGCTAAATTAGAAACAGGTTTAGTTGTTACAGTGCCACTATTTATTAATGTGGGTGATAAACTTATCATTAATACTGATGAAGGCTCATACGTTTCAAGAGCATAATATAATCAAAAAAGGTATCAAGAGGGAAACCTCCTGGTACCTTTTTATATTGAACTAGAAACATACTCTATTTTCAAACGCAATGCCTCTTGAAGTTAATTGGAAAGTTTAGAGCGTTTGCTGGATTAGCTCAATATATTATTCCCTTTACCGGATGCAAGTATTCTTTACGGTAGCGAACTGGTTGGATTATACAGCTAGCTAAAAACTTCCGAGTAGAGCACTTTTGTTTCCTTTTATACTAGTTTACAATCTATAGTTGCCTATTCCTACAATGACATTGGCTCGCTTTTTAATTCATAGTTTTATCCATAATCATTATAAAATAATCGCTAATTTTTTTGAATTTAATTAATTCCAAAATAGCATTTTTCTATAAAACGACCATTTGTCAGTCTGTTTATTGGAACGACAGGCGGCGAATCTGTGGTAAGCCACGATGATGGCTTATCGTTCATGCTGCGGAACACATACTCTTAAAGTGAAAAATCAATTATACTTTATTCATCGCAAAGTATATGTATATAATTGTGTACTTTTTTATTGTTCGTATTTTTATACATAAATAGAAACTATGAATTTATTCAATTTGTTACATATAGCGGACTAGGTATTTCCTTACTATTCGTTCATATTCTCCACCTGTCCCACATATAGTACGTAATAGGGAAGGGGGAGGCATTGTGGAACTTCACGATGTACTTCGAGTTGCGGGTATAGGCTTATTGATAGCAATTCTTCACTTGTTTTTTGAATCGACAGGGAAAAAAGAGTTTGCATTTTTTTTGTTTTTTGTAGGATACATTTACATGACAATAGAATTGCTTCGTTTACTAAGGCTGTTCTTTTATGAAATCTCCTCATTTTTAGAATGGCTTGTTATGACGAGTTAGCAAATGATTGTCTATATTACTATTATAATAGCATTTTGCTTGTTGCAGTTAGTTAAAGAAATCTACCCCAAACTTCACTCCCTTATTTATACCATTTATATTTTTCTCTTTTTAACGTATTTAACTACTTCAATCATTATTCCTTTTATTAATCAGTATATCTCCAGTGTTCCAGAAGCGATTCTACCAATCGTAAAACTATTATTGTTCTCAGTTATCCTCCTATTTATTTCGCAAATTGTTGAAGAACTCTTAGAGGACTATGAGTACACTAGTTTGGCGTCACTGATTACATTCACGACTAAGGCAATCTTACTTATCGTATGGCTCCAACATATGAAACAATTTTATGAAAAGTTTTTTTCAGTTATGGGACTACTCTCTTGAAGGAATGAGCAGTAATGGATGAAATTATTGCAACAATTTTGCAACCAGCAAAAGAAGTAATACAAACGTTCGTTTATATTCTCCTGTTCGGTTTTGCGTTTATGTGTTTGGAATGGCTTATTCCCAGCAGTAAAAGGTTATTTAAATTATTGTTTATTTTTATTATTTGTTTTTACTGTTTGGAGCCTGCCTTTCGAACAGTAAAAATGGTTCAAGTAGTAACAGGTGAGCTGGTACACGTGTTTTTGGGAGTCTATCCAGTATTAACGGCAGGGATAGCTTTATCTGGAGGGGCATTTCTAGTCACTCTATGGAACCCGGTCGTTTTGCTGTTCTCAACCTTTACATCTATTATGGTAGATAAAATTATGATTCCTGCATTATTAGCAGCCTTTCTCTTTGATTTAATCACTAGGATTCAACCTGCCATTTCTTTTTCTAAAATGTCAGATTTAATCCGTATGACTTTGGTGGGAGCCACCTCCATCATGCTTCTGTTATACAGTCTATTTATAACGGTCAATGGTGTGATTACTTGGTCAGTGAGCGGGGCTGTAAATGAAACAGTAAAAAGATTGATCTCTAACAATATACCTTTTGTTGGTTCTTTGCTTACCGAAAGTATCAGTACAATGAAAAGCTACTCATCTACAGCTTCTGCTATCACAGGAAATTCTATTTTGGTATCTATATTAGTTTTAATATCTATTCCAACGATACAAACAATTCTAATTGCGTTTCTATATCGCTTTCTCAGTGCAATTCTTGAACCTTTTGTTGATGGGCAGATTAGCGGTCTATTAGATGATATTGGAAAAACATTATTTGTACTTTCGATTATCTCCGTATTAATAGCCTTTGCGTTTTTCTTTACAATAATTTTAATCATGCTTTTTGCCAAACTATTGATAGGTGTGAAGGGTTAATGGTAGATTTCTCAGCATTACTATATGGAATTCTCCTGATTGTCATAATTGGAGAAATTCTATCTATCTTAATCGAGCAATTGGACAAGGAGAGAACAGGCTTTTTCATAAAACTTTCCATAATCGTATGGATTATCTCCTTTTTCTTCATATAAATAGATTGTGTTGCATAAAGTATGTTATCCAATATGAAAAGAAGGGTGAACTACTATCTCATTAAAACAAAAACCCACTTTTCGTTTTGTAGTTATAAGTTTAGCAGTATTAGTCATTAGTCTCTTATTTTCAGAGATTTTTGGGCTGACGGATGACGTAAAAAACAATTCCACCCCTCCAGAAGCTCAAACGAAGGATGAGCTCTCAGAAATACTTGAAAAAATTCATGGGGTTGGCAAGGTGTCTATTTACTTTCATTACGCAGAACGATCTGAAAATAAAAAGGAAAGTGATTCATCATTTTTCCAATGGACAAGTGAGAGCAAGATGGAAAAAGAAGAACTGATTGGAATACTGGTAGTTGCGGAAGGAGCGAGCGATAATCGTATAAAAAACAATCTTATAAAAACCCTTTCATCTGTTTTGCAAATATCTCCACATCGAATAGTGATAGAAGAAATGGAATTGGAGGATAAATAATATGAATATTAAAAAGAGATCCGTTTGGTTTTTAACTTTATTAAGCTTAGTTGCAGTGGTAACCGTGTATTACGCAACAGAAAAACCATCCCCTTTTGATGGAATTGCTTTATTTTCAAATGACTCGGTAGAGGATGTTAAGTTAGTAGAAACAGCTTCCACAAATGAAGAATCATTTGTTTCTCACAGTAATGCTTATGAAGAGTTACGTATGGAAGTTCAAGAAAAACGTAGTCAACTCCATGAGCAACTTGAATCTAAGGTTGCTTCAACTGAATTTACAGCTGAGCAAAAAAATGAGGCATATTCTCAAATTGAGCAGTTAGTGAAAATAGATTCAACAGAAGCGATGTTGGAGCTTATCATAAAGTCCCTAGGCTATGATGATGCCTTAGTTCGTATAGAGGACAACAAAGTGTTGATTGATGTAGTTTCAAATGAGCAATCCTCAAAAAAGGCTTCTGATATTGTTTATGCAGTGAAGAGAGAATATCCTCAAGCTTATCAAGTAGAAGTAAAATTTGATGGTCTGTAAGAGAGGTGCCTATAACGGGCACTTTTTTTCTGTTTATACTATATATAACAATTTATGGTTTAATTTTTTTAAATAAATTCACTAATATAGCGTATTAAAGTTACTGTATAAAAGGTAGTTTTTGGTTTGTTTAAGTCTGTTATTCCCTAAAAGTAATGAACATTTAAACGTTTCTATTCCCAATTAAACTAAAAACGACTAAAATGAAAAGGGAAGTATTAAATAGTAATTAAGGGAGATGGGCTAAATGAAGATCCAAGAAATCAGAGAAATTATTAAGCTAATTGATCAGTCTACACTAGATGAGTTTTCATATGAATCAGAAGGAACTAAAATTAAGATTAAAAGAGGGGATAAAAACTCTCACAAATCGACTATTCAATCATTAGAAAGCTCATCAGTTGGAGAGGCTTCGAAAGTAGAAACAATACAGGCTCCGGTTGTTAACGAGGCTCCAAAAGTAGTAGAAACAGAAAATCAAGTAGCAAAACTAGCTCCAGTTGAAGAAGATAATAGTTCTTTACATAAAATTACTTCTCCAATGGTCGGCACATTTTATCAATCTTCTTCTCCAGATACGCCTGCATATGTACAAGTTGGTAGTAAAGTGACTGCTGACTCAATCGTATGTATCGTAGAAGCGATGAAACTATTCAATGAAATTGAAGCAGAAGTAGACGGAGAAATTGTGGAAATCCTAGTTAAAGACGGACAATTGGTAGAATATGGCCAACCTCTGTTCCTAGTAAAAGCATAAATAGGGAAACAAAAGAGGAAAGGGGTAAGCATCATGAAAAAAGTGTTGATTGCCAATCGTGGCGAAATAGCTGTTCGTATAATTAGAGCATGTAAAGAACTTGATATTGAAACTGTTGCTGTATATTCTGAAGCGGATCGAGAGGCTTTACATGTACAACTAGCAGATGAGGCTTATTGTATAGGGCCTAGATTATCGAAAGACTCCTATTTGAACTTTTCAAATATTATCAGTGTGGCCAAGTTAACTGGCTGCGAAGGCATACATCCGGGTTATGGATTCTTAGCCGAAAATGCTGAATTTGCAGAGCTTTGTGAGGAGTGCGACATTAAGTTTATTGGTCCTACATCACAAGCGATTAAAAGCATGGGTATAAAGGATGTTGCTAAGGAAACTATGCAAAAAGCAGGAGTACCGACTGTTCCTGGATCTAAGGGAATCGTTGAAACCGAAGAGGACGCACTAAAAGTAGCAAATGAAATAGGTTTTCCAGTCATCATCAAAGCGACCGCTGGTGGTGGTGGTAAAGGAATACGAGTAGCAAAAGATGAAGCAGACTTGATCAAAGGGATTAAAATAACACAAAAAGAAGCGGCAGCAGCATTTGGTAACCCTGGCGTTTACTTAGAAAAATATATAGAGGTATTTCGTCATGTAGAGATTCAAGTGCTAGCAGATTCTTATGGAAATGCAGTGCATTTAGGAGAGAGAGATTGCTCCGTGCAAAGACGTATGCAAAAGCTTGTAGAGGAAGCTCCATCTCCAGCACTATCTGAGGAACTGCGCGCTGAAATGGGTAATGCAGCAGTTAAAGCTGCCCTAGCTGTTGGTTATGAAAGCGCTGGGACGGTTGAGTTTATCTTTGACCATATCAACCAAAAGTTTTACTTTATGGAGATGAATACCCGAATTCAAGTGGAGCATCCTGTTACGGAAATGATAACTGGCATAGATCTAATAAAACAAATGTTAAAAGTTGCAGCAGGAGAAAAATTGCCTTTCGCACAAAAAGATATTAAACTTAATGGATGGGCTATAGAATGTCGTATCAATGCAGAAAACCCAGATAAAAACTTCATGCCATCTCCAGGACTTGTTGAATTTTATTTACCGCCAGGTGGACTGGGGGTAAGAGTGGATTCAGCAGTATACCCAGGCTATACGATTCCACCGTTTTATGATTCTATGGTGGCTAAACTTATCACGTATGGTGAAACGAGAGAAGAGGCAATTGCTAAGATGAAGCGCGCACTTGGAGAATTTGCAATCGAAGGTGTGGAAACAACAATTGCCTTTCATGAAAAGCTCATGAATCACGAGGTATTTGTATCTGGAGATTTTGATACAAAGTTTTTAGAGAAATACGATGTGATGAATTCATAAAAAGGAGTGAGCCATATGACAGAAACAACCGAACAAAAATTTGTTCAAATGACTCCTGAAGGCAAAGAGTACTTAGGAACAATTGAAATTGCTCCTGAAGTAATCACAGTAATTGCTGGAATTGCTACAAATGAAGTAGAGGGTATCGCGGGAACGCGAGGAAACTTTGCTGCAGGAGTAGTAGAAAGATTAGGAAAAAAGGTGCATGGTAAAGGCATTAAAACAGAAATAACAAATGATGGTTTGTATATTGACGTATATTGTCTAGTAAAATACGGTGCTTCCGTACCAACTGTTGCAAGAGAAGTCCAATCCCAAATACGCCAAGCAATTGAGAATATGACTAGTTTAGTTCCAAAAGAAGTAAATGTTCATATTACTGGTGTGCAATTTGAAGCTACAGAATAATAGAAAAGGGCTCCCTAGGGGGCTCTTTTTCTTATTTTCTTCTTTCTAATAAGCACTTTCTAAAAAAATATGCTATTATGGGTTAGATAGCTACATTTAAAGGAGAACAAATAATGAAACGTAGAAAAGCAAGGGAGCTAGCACTGCAGGCAATATTCCAGCTAGACAATCATGAAATTACAATAGAAGAAGCTATAGGGCATGTTACTGAAGAAAATGACCCTTTTTTAACAGATTTAGTAAAGGGTACAATTGAACATAAAGAAGAAATCGATGCCTCTTTATCAGACAAGCTAGAAAACTGGTCTTTATCCAGATTGCCAAAAATCGAAAGAACAGTTCTTCGTATAGCTGTTTATGAATTATTATATGCAAACGAAGCTCCAGCAAAAGTAGTTATAAATGAGGCATTAGAAATATGCAAAATTTATGGAGACGAAAAATCAAGTCGATTTGTTAATGGAGTACTATCCAAATATACAGAGCAATAATCTTCAACATTAAGGAGCGTTTATAGTGGCAGATAATCTAATTAATGGAAAAGAAATAGCTGGAAAAGTTACAGAAAAAGTAAAAGAACGTGTAGATAATCTAAAAGCAAAAGGTATTACACCAGGATTAGCTGTTGTATTAGTTGGTAGTGATCCAGCTTCTCAAACCTATGTGAACAGTAAAACTAGAACATGTGAAAGACTTGGTATGTACTCGGTTATGATTGAGCTGGAAGAAACTATATCTGAAGAAGAGCTTTTAAATAGTGTTGAAAAGCTAAATCAGGACGAAAAGATACATGGCATTCTAATTCAGTTGCCTCTCCCTAAACAAATCAATGAGGATCGTGTAATTGCAGCTATATCTCCATTGAAAGATGTAGATGGATTTCATCCAGTAAGCGTAGGAAAGATGATGATTGGTCAGCCGACCTTCCTATCTTGTACACCTTTTGGTGTGATGAAACTATTAGAATATAGCGACGTTGAAATAGAAGGAAAACACGCTGTGGTTATTGGGCGAAGTAACATCGTTGGAAAACCAATGGGTCAGCTCCTTTTACAAAAGAATGCTACGGTAACTTACTGCCACTCAAAAACGAAGAACTTACATAACCATACAAAGCAAGCTGATATATTAATAGTGGCTACAGGTCAGCCGAAAATGATTGACTCTAGTTACTTAAAAGAAGGCGTAGTTGTAATTGATGTTGGAATACATCGAAATGAAGACAACAAGTTATGCGGTGACGTAGATTTTGCTTCTGCAAAAGAAGTAGCATCTAAAATTACTCCAGTTCCTGGAGGAGTAGGACCAATGACTATTGCTATGTTAATGGAAAATACATGCTTGGCTGCTGAGAATACACTAGATAAATAAGCTAAAAGCTGTTCTACAGTAGAACAGCTTTTAGCTTGTCATCAAGTAGTAGGAGTTGATATTATGTCTCATACATATTTAACTGTAAAAGCTTTAACTAAATACATAAAAAGAAAATTTGATGCAGATACCCATTTGCGTGATGTGTACGTTAAAGGAGAACTTTCCAATGTGAAGGTACATTCTAGTGGTCACATCTATTTCACTCTAAAAGATGAGTCAGCTCGTTTAACATCTGTCATGTTTGCTATGAATGCTCGAGGTCTTAAATTTGTACCTGAGAGTGGTATGAATGTGTTGGTGCGTGGGGATATAAATGTATTTGAGGCAGCAGGTCAATATCAGCTATATGCATCTTCTATACAGCCGGACGGGATAGGTGAACTTTTTCTTGCTTTTGAGCAGTTAAAGAAAAAGCTTGAACAAGAAGGTCTTTTCCATCCTAGCAGAAAAAAACAGCTGCCAGCTTTCCCTAAAAAGATTGGTGTTGTTACTTCAAAGACAGGAGCAGCGATACGAGATATTTTGACTACTTTGGAAAGACGTTATCCAATTTGTGAGGTACTCGTTTTCCCAAGTATCGTTCAAGGCCCACAGGCAGCGCCTTCAATAGTGAAGTCTATTAGGGAGGCAAACGCCTTAGGTGATATTGATGTGATGATAGTGGGAAGAGGAGGAGGCTCCATTGAGGATCTTTGGGCATTTAATGAGGAAATAGTTGCTCGTGCTATTGCAGAGAGCAAAATTCCCATTATTAGTGCTGTTGGCCATGAAACAGATACGACTATCGCTGACTTTGTATCTGATTTGAGGGCACCTACTCCTACGGCAGCAGCAGAAATGGCAGTACCTAGTAAAGAGAACTTAATGAAGAATATTTTGTCTTACCAATCGGCTAGTCTTCATTTTGTTACGAAAAGACTTGCCGATGAAAAAAATAGATACCGTAGGGCTATTACTTCGCCTGTAATGGCAACTCCAGAAAAACTGTATCGTCCTTTTATAGAAAGGTATATTCGGGCAGAACAACAACTTCATAAAGAAGTTAAACGGATATCACAAGAAAAAAACAGGAACTTTTTTCAGTTAGAAAATAGATTTAAACAACTTTCCCCACAAAAGCTTATAACGATACAGTCAAAAACATTACAAACAAGTACCAATCAACTTACACAAGCAATGATTGCATCCTTTGAAAAAAATCGACAACAGTTTACTGGTTCGTTAAGAACTTTGCAGGCGTTAAATCCTTTGAAAATTATGGATCGCGGATATAGTATTACTTACAAAGAAGGCATATTAGTTAAGTCTGTAGAAGATGTCCAACAGGGTGATTCTATTTTTGTAACATTATCAGATGGTCAAATAGAGGCTACAGTTCAACAAGCAGTTAGTAAAGAGGGGGTAAAATAGCATGGCAAAAAAAGAAATTCCATTCGATGAGGCAATGCTACAATTAGAACAAATTGTACGACAGCTAGAACAAGGGGATGTTCCTCTTGAAAATGCGATTGAACTTTATCAAAACGGAATGGAACTATCTAAATTGTGCAGTGATAAATTACAAAGCGCTGAGAAACAATTAGTATCTTTCATGGGCGAAAATAAAGAAGAAGCAGGGAAAACTGATGAGTAACTTAAATACATTTATCCAAGCCAACCAACCGCTTATTGAACAACAGCTGGAATCGATGATTAATGAAATTCAAGCACCTTCTCAACTAAAAGAAGCAATGCTATATTCCCTTAAAGCTGGTGGAAAGAGAATACGTCCCTTATATACGCTAGCGGTATTAAAGGAACTAAACGTTAAAAACGAAGATGCCATAAAAGTTGCTAGCACAATAGAGATGATTCATACTTATTCTTTAATACATGATGATTTACCTAGCATGGATAATGACGATCTTCGTAGAGGAAAGCCAACTAACCATAAAGTTTTTGGAGAGGCTTTGGCGATTCTTGCTGGAGATGCTTTAGTAACATTGGCTTTTGGTATTATTGCGAGACTAAAAAATCTGGATGCTGAACAAAAAGTCTTCTTAATCGACCGTCTTAGCTTTGCTTCAGGAGCTGAAGGGATGGTTGGTGGCCAAGTATTAGATATTCTTGGTGAGGGTAAAACTTTATCCTTAGAGGAATTAGAAGAGGTCCATATTAACAAAACCGGTGCACTCTTGTTATTCAGTATTATAGCAGGAGGAATTATTGCAAAAGCTAACGAGGAAGTCATGGATGCTTTGCGTCAATATGCTTTCCACATTGGTCTGGCATTTCAAATTCAAGATGATATTCTTGATATTGAGGGTACATCCGAGCAATTAGGAAAAACTGCAGGAAAAGATATATTAAGTGAAAAGAATACGTATCCTTCTATACTGACAATGGCTGGTGCCAAAGAACAACTAAAAAGACAGTATGATTTAGCAACTGAGGCACTTAACCAAGTAAATCTTAACGATGGACTTTTAATAGAACTTGCTAATTACATAACAAAAAGGTCAAAATAAATAGCGTATAATTTTGTTTTATGAGTAAATATTGATATGATTATACCTAGCTGTATTTAAGGAAATCTAAAAGAAGGTGTGTGATGGCAATGGATTTAACTTCAATTTCTGGTCCATCCTTTTTAAAAAGTTTAGACAATGAACAATTAAAGGACTTAAGTGAAGATATTCGTTCGTTTTTAATAGAAAAATTATCAGTAACAGGTGGACATATTGGACCGAATTTAGGTGTAGTAGAGCTAACGGTTGCACTGCACAAGGCGTTTAATAGTCCAGATGACAAATTTCTTTGGGATGTTGGACACCAAGCTTATGTTCACAAGATTCTTACGGGTCGTGCAGATCAATTCGATACTCTTCGCCAATTCAAGGGTCTTTGTGGATTTCCAAAAATGATTGAAAGTGAGCACGATGTTTGGGAGGCAGGGCATAGTTCAACCTCGCTATCTGCAGCAATGGGAATGGCTAAGGCTAGGGATATACAGAAAAAGAAAAACTATGTTATTCCTATTATTGGAGATGGTGCTCTAACTGGTGGTATGGCATTAGAGGCATTGAACCATATTGGACACGAAAAAACCGATATGATTGTCATTTTGAATGACAACGAAATGTCTATTGCACCTAATGTGGGAGCTTTGCATAATGTCCTTGGAAAATTACGTACTCATGGCACATATAACAAAGCTAAGGATGAAATTGAGTCACTTCTGAAAAAAATTCCAGCAGTTGGCGGCAAATTAGCTGGCACAGCTGAACGTCTTAAAGACACTATGAAATACCTACTTGTATCAGGCGCATTTTTTGAAGAATTAGGTTTTACTTATCTAGGACCAATTGATGGCCACAGCTTTGAAGACTTAGAAGAAAACCTGAAGAATGCCAAAAAGATGAAAGGTCCTGTTCTTATCCATGTTATCACTAAAAAGGGTAAAGGTTTTAAACCTGCTGAACAAGACAAAATTGGAACATGGCATGGTACAGGTCCCTATAAAATGGAGACTGGAGATTTCGTTAAGTCTTCTTCAAAAGCACCTTCCTGGAGTGCGCTAGTAGCTGAGACAGCAAGGAAACTAGCTCGTGATGATCGCCGTATTGTTGCTATCACACCTGCAATGCCAGTAGGTTCCAAATTGGAAGGGTTTGCATCAGAGTTTCCAGATAGAATGTTCGATGTAGGTATTGCAGAACAACATGCCACTACAATGGCAGCAGGAATGGCAGCGGAAGGTATGAAACCTTTATTAGTTATTTATTCAACATTCCTTCAACGTGCATATGATCAGGTGCTTCATGATATTTGTCGTCAAAACTTAAATGTGGTAATCGGAATAGATCGTGCTGGATTAGTTGGGGCAGATGGAGAAACACATCAAGGAGTATTTGATATTTCCTTCCTTAGACATATGCCTAATATGGTTATCATGATGCCAAAAGATGAAAATGAAGGACAACATATGGTCAAAACAGCATTTGACTACTCTGATGGCCCAATTGCTCTTCGTTATCCGCGTGGTAATGGTCTTGGTGTTATGATGGACGAAGAATTAAATCCAATTCCAATCGGCACTTGGGAAGTCTTAAAAGAAGGCAGTCAAGCAGTGATTCTTACTTTTGGTACAACTATTTCAATGGCACTACAAGCAGCGGACGAATTAAGTAAACTAAATATCTCTGTAGAAGTTGTAAATGCTCGATTTATTAAACCTTTAGACGAAGAAATGCTTAAAGATATTCAAAAACGCAACATCCCTATTATTACTGTGGAAGAAAGTGCATTACAAGGTGGATTTGGCAGTGCTGTCCTAGAGTTTTATAATGAACAAAACCTACAAGCAAATGTTAAGCGCATCGGTATTCCGGATATCTTCATTGAACATGGTGAAGTAAATCAGTTGCTGCAAGAGATTAATATTACAACTGAAAGCATTGTGGAACTTGTAAAAACTTCCGTAAATGAAAGCCCAAGGTATATCTCCTTATGAGCAAGATTCCAAAGGAGAGAGTAGACATACTCTTAGTAGAACAAGGTTTGTTTGAAACAAGAGAAAAAGCTAAACGTGCTATTATGGCAGGTCTCATCTACAAGAACGAAGAGAGAATAGACAAACCGGGAGAGAAGATTGAAACCACTTCTATTTTAACTGTTAAGGGTCAGGTGCTGAAATATGTCAGCCGTGGCGGTTTGAAACTCGAAAAAGCAATAGAGCAGTTTGACATAGAGATTGAGAATAAGATCATGCTCGATATTGGCTCTTCAACTGGGGGATTTACAGATTGTGGACTCCAAAATGGCGTTTCACATGCGTATGCACTGGATGTCGGTAGTAATCAATTGGCATGGAAAATAAGGCAGGATTCACGTGTAACTGTAATGGAAAAGACAAACTTCCGTTACTCCACACCTGCTGATTTTCAAGAAGGATTACCATCCTTTGCCTCTATAGATGTTTCTTTTATCTCGCTTAAGCTTATCTTTCCAACATTAAAAACGATCTTGCTTCCTGGTGGAGACGTTATTGCATTAGTTAAGCCGCAGTTTGAGGCTGGAAAAGATCGAGTAGGCAAAAAAGGTGTAGTTAGAGAAAAAGTTGTTCATATAGAAGTCTTGAAGGAGATAGCAGATTTTGCTGAAAGCCAAAACTTCCAATTAAAAAATGCTTCCTTTTCGCCTATAACCGGGGGAGAGGGAAATATAGAATTTCTATTTCATCTGGTTAGTGTAAACGAGGGAGAAGTTACCTCACATGACATAGACTTTGAAAAACTAGTTAATGAGGCACATAATTCGTTAAAATAACCCGCGACTCATCATGAGTCGCGTTTTTTCTTGTTACTTTTGCAATGAAATGCTAAGGTATAATTAAAATAGAATATTTATACAGCAAGGAGATAATTATGAACAAAGGACAACGGCATATTCGTATAAGAGATATTATCGCGAATTATGAAATCGAGACTCAAGACGACTTAGTAGATCATCTTAAGAACGCAGGTGTTAACGTAACTCAAGCGACTGTCTCTAGAGATATTAAGGAATTACATTTAGTGAAAGTTCCATTGCCAAATGGAAACTACAAGTATAGCCTCCCGGCAGACCAAAGATTCAATCCTATGCAAAAACTGCATAGAGCGTTAACAGATGCCTTTGTTAGCATTGATGGAGCTAGCCATTTCTTAGTGATGAAGACACTGCCAGGAAATGCTCACGCAATAGGTTCTTTAATTGATTATTTGGATTGGGAAGAAATATTGGGCACAATTTGTGGCGATGATACGTGTCTGATCCTTTGCAGAGCCGAAAGTGATTGTGAGGCAGTTAAAAGCCGATTGCTTGAAATGTTATAGGAATATCACTTAAATGTATAAGTGAAATCTACTTCACTTATACATTCAAGCTGTTCTATCTTTAAATAGAGGTGATAGGTTTGTTAAAAGAACTTTCCATTAAAAATTTTGCGATAATAGATGAACTTACTGTAAGCTTTGAAGAAGGTTTAACTGTGCTAACTGGTGAAACTGGAGCTGGAAAATCAATCATTATTGATGCGGTTCATCTGCTTTGCGGAGGTAGAGGATCACAGGAATTTATTCGACATGGCGCAAAAAAGGCAGAGCTAGAGGGACTATTTATCATTTCAGATCCAAAGCATAGCGTTTTTAAGAAAATGCTAGATGTTGGTATTGATAAAGATGAGGAAACAATCATTTTGAGAAGAGATATAAATGAGTCTGGAAAAAGTGTCTGTAGAGTAAATGGGAAACTTGTAACAATTGGTATTTTAAGAGAAATTGGTGCCAGTTTAATAGATATCCATGGTCAGCATGAAAGCCAAGAGCTAATGGATGACAAGGCACATATTCACTTGCTTGACCAATTTGCTGGAGACGACCTGAAGGCAGTAAAAGAAGCGTATAGGGAATTATTTAGTAAATACAAAAAATGGAAAAAAGAATTGGCTACATTGACGGAAAATGAGCAGCAAATTGCCCATAAAATTGACCTGTACACATTTCAAGTAGAAGAAATTGATGAAGCTCAATTAAAAAGAGGAGAAGAAGAATCTCTTCAGAATGAAAAGAAAAAGCTATTAAACTTTCATAAAATGTTTGATAAAATCAGCAGCTCATATGATGCCATTTTAGGAGAATCTAAAGGATTAGACTATATAGGTTCTGCTATGTCTGATTTACAAGATATTTCGGATGTAGACGAGAATATGAAGGATTTAAGCGAAAGCGTTTCTTCGGCATTTTATATATTGCAGGACGCAGCACATCAACTTAAAAATGATTTAGATGAAATGGAGTATGACAGCAATCAACTTCAAATTGTAGAAGATCGATTGGCTTTAATACAGACTTTAAAAAGAAAATATGGAGCCTCGATTGAAGAAATTCTTGAATACAAAGAACAGATTCAACATAGCTTGGACCAATTAGTCAATCGAGATGAACAAATTCAAAAAATGGCAGAAAAAATACGTCAAATTGAAATAGATCTTCAGCTAGAGGCTAACGAGTTAACCGATAAACGGAAGGCCGCATCTTCCTTGTTGAGTAACGCTATTATGGAGCAGCTTCAGGAGCTTTATATGGAAAAAGCAACTTTTGCTGTTATGTTCCATGATCATCCTAATCCTATCTATAATGAAGATGGTATAGACGATTTATCCTTTTATATATCTACAAACGTTGGTGAACCGTTAAAGGCTTTAACTAAAATTGCTTCAGGTGGCGAATTATCTAGAATGATGCTTGCTTTAAAAAGTATTTTTTCGAAGCATCAAGGCATTACCTCTATTATTTTTGATGAGGTAGATACTGGTGTGAGCGGCCGAGTTGCCCAAGCGATTGCTGAAAAAATTGCGGGCATTGCGACAAATTCACAAGTTTTGTGTATATCTCATCTTTCCCAAGTTGCAGCGATGGCTGACCAGCATTTATTGATTAGAAAAGAAGTTTCTGGAAATCGTACCTATACGTTGCTGGAAGAAATAACGGATGACCAACGGGCCGAGGAATTAAGCAGAATGATGTCAGGCACGGAAATCACAACTACTACTTTAAAGCACTCCAAAGAATTACTAAAAATTGCAAATGAACGAAAAAAAGTGTTAAGAAACTCTTGAGGACCCATTACTTTTGGGTCTTCTTTTTTTATCAATTATTTACCTCACATAGAGTTCTTAGCGAAGGACATAGTAAAGTGTATGGGAGGTGAAATATGAAAAAAAGCTATCGAATTTGGTCGCTTTTGCCAATTATTTTCTTGACTTTATTCTTTCTAAGCACCACTGCATTTGCTTCTAAAGTTTCCGTTGTCCCGCTTGGGCAATCTATTCAGATCGACCTCCAATACGGATCTGTATTTCTTAGTCATGATGTCTTGATAACAGATGATTATTGGCTAAAATCTGGTGATACAATTCATCAAATAAACGACCAAACGATATCGAGTATTGATGACTTAAAAAGACAATTGAAAGACAAGAAACAAATTATTATTCAGTATGAGCGCAACAAAACAATGTATACGAAAGATATGAGTGCTGATCAAATGATTAAACTCTTTCCTTTCTTGCGTGATGCAACTGAAGGAATTGGAACTTTAACCTATTTCGATCCGTCAACCAATGAATTTGGCGCATTAGGGCACCAAATTGTCGATCATACATCTGGTGTTACGCCAAAATTTTCAGAGGGCTCTATTTATTTGTCCTCTATTGAGCAAATTAAAAAAAGCATTCCTGGCAAACCTGGATATAAAATTACTTCACACGGAAACAATAGTCCTCCCATTGGAGGAGTAAATGAAAATAACGTTTATGGAGTTTTCGGTAAGTTAGAAAACAAAGCATTAGCCAATATTCCAATGCATCAGGTAGCAGTAGCAGAAAAAGAAGAAATTACGACTGGCAAAGCTATCATGCGTACTTCAATCGATGGTGAAAAAGTACAAGACTTTACAATTAACATCTCTTCTGTCGATGGACATTTATTTCAATTCACTGTGACCGATCAACAGCTTATCAAAAAGACAGGTGGAATTCTCCAAGGAATGAGCGGTAGCCCAATCATCCAGGCAGACAAAATTATTGGTGTCGTAACTCATATGTATGTCGACAAACCCAAAAACGGTGCAGCTTTAGCAATAACTGAGATGATGAAAAAAAATCCATGAAGTATAGATGAAAAGGCTACATCCTATTTTGGATGTAGCCTTTTTTGTGTCTTAAGGTGGATATAAGGTCTTGCGTTTTTACGATACATAGGTTTAAAATGTTAATGAATAAAATTCGACAAAGCATAAGAAAAGATTTACAATTTGTCGTAATACCACGTAATCATAATAGGAAAGAATCATTTTTATTTTATAAAAAGGAAGTGGGAAAAAGATAGCGAATAATATCTATGTAAAAAATTACAAAAGGTGGATGAACTTATATGGAGAAAATAAAAATTGCAATAGTCGACGATAACAAAGATTTAATACGCACAATGGATTCTTATTTTGAGCAGCATCCTGAAATAGAGGTTATCGGTACTGCTTATAATGGAAAATTATGTTTGGAATTGTTAGAATCAATCAAACCAGACGTTTTGCTGTTGGATATTATCATGCCGCATCTTGATGGAATTGCTGTTTTAGACTCTTTACAGAAAAATAACAAGCTGAAGGATTTACAAGTCATCATGTTAACTGCATTTGGTCAGGAAGATGTGATGAAACAGGCTGTAGATCTTGGGGCCTCTTATTTCATGCTGAAGCCTTTTGAATTTGACCGTTTAGTGACACAAATTATTCAGGTTGCTGGAAGAAAGGGCTCTATTCAGGAAGCACCTGCAAAGTCCAATCCTGAAAAAGAAGCATTACAAAATAAGCGCATGATTGATAATACTATTACTAATGTTATTAAAGAAATGGGAGTACCTGCGCATATTAAAGGTTATTCTTATCTTCGTGAAGCAATTCAAATGGTATATGCTGATATTGAACTGTTAGGCTCCATTACGAAAGTATTATATCCAGAAATAGCAAAAAAATTTCAAACAACTCCTTCTCGTGTTGAGCGTGCCATTCGTCATGCAATTGAAGTAGCATGGAATCGTGGAAACTATGAAACTATCTCGAAAATGTTCGGCTACACAGTTCATCACTTAAAGTCTAAACCTACAAATAGTGAATTCATCGCGATGATCGCAGACAAAATTCGTATGGAAAATATGGCTAGTTGAAAGTGAAAGAATCAAGTTTCCAGATATAAAATAATAGTGAACGGTGCAACGAATTTTTAACACCATTCCAATGAACTTTAATTTTGACGTAGCAACTAAATATCGTTGCCCGACCTACTATTAAGAGTGGGTCTTTTTTTATTTTTAGAATGGTAATTAACTTAGTATAGTTATTCAGTAGATTTAGAAATTAAGAAAAAGTAAAATCATTATATTATTTTTTTCTTATAGATATTTGTTTGAAGTATTATGGTAAAATATATTTATACTGAAAATTGGCAGAAAATTCATGGTATTGCTCCAGGTTTTATCATACATTAGATCAGTAAAACTTTATTACTTATCTAATGGGTGAAAAGATCTGAAAAAATATTTTTTAATGTAGTATCAATGTCATGTTGGAACATGTATTGTTTAATAGATTAATAAATATCCCTCCTCAAAAATGAATTTTTAAAGTAGTTTTGCAAGTTTTCAAGGTTGAAGAAGATAATATATCTTTAGAAGGGTTGAGAAGAAATTGGTTATTGAAGATAATGATAATTTAACCATAACTGAAAAGAATGGACAGGTCTTTTTGTTTACAAAAAAAGATGGTTTTAGTTTAAAAAAGTTCGAAGAATATATTAGAAAATACCCACGCTTCAAAATCACAAGTTTTACAGCTTTAAAAAAAGCACTCTCGACTAAATCTACAGAACCTCAAGAAATAGGAAATTGGCTAGATTTAATTGAAATAGACATTAGTGCAGATTATATGGAAGTACTTTTGACTATAAACGAATCACCTACATACATTCAGGATAATATCATAGAAGTACAGACCCACATACATAAGCTACTCGAAGAACATAACATTAAATTTGGCAAAAAAACATTAGATATATTATCTTTAAAAACTGGGAAGCCTTTTATAATTGCACAAGGAAAGTCTCCTCAAAAAGGAGAAAATGCGCATGTTAGTTATTTAGAGCAAGCCGAAAAAAAGCCTGTGATAAACGAAGATGGTAAGGCAGATTATTTTGATATGAATTTTATCAAAGAGATAGAAGAGGGATCATGGCTAGGAGAAAAAGTTCCTGCTAAAGAAGGTATAGACGGTATAAATGTCTATGGGGAATATGTGCCGGCAAGTCCTGGAGATGACGTCCAACTTAAATACGATGCAAAATCTGCATATGAAATTGAAGAGGATGGTAAAATCGTACTTCGCTCTAAAACAAAGGGTGTCATTGGTGAAGTAAATGGAGTGTTATCCGTACTAAAACATTTAATTGTAGATGGGGATGTTGGAATAGAAACAGGAAATTTAAAGTTTGATGGTTCTATTCAAGTTAAAGGTACTGTGATGGCTGGGTACTCCGTTATTGCTTCAGGTGATATTTCAATCGAAGGTAAAGAAGGAGTTAATTCCGCCGAGCTAATAAAATCAGCTGAAGGAGATGTCTTTATTAAAGGAGGCATTTTTGGTCGTGGAATAACCAAGGTAGAGGCACATAATAATATATATATTAAACATGCCAACGAATGTACACTACAGGCAAAAGAACAGGTGCATATCGGCTTTTATGCACTTGGTGCAACTATTTTTGCTCATGAAATTATATTAGATGATCGAAAAGGGAAAATTATTGGAGGAAAGGCTGTAGCAGTCAATTCAATTACAACAGCATTTAGCGGAAATAGCATGGAAAGAAAAACAGAACTTGTCGTGCAAGGTATAGACCGCAAAATCTTAACCGAAAATGCTAAAACTTTGGCAGAAAAGATGGTAAAGCTACAAGAGGAAGCAACTAAATTAAACTATCAAATCTATCAGCTTGGCGAATTGAAAGACAATATGACTACTCAGCAGAACGGGATATATGAGAAAACTAAACAAAAATACAATCTTTTACAGCAGGATGTGAAAGAAACAGATAGAGAAATACAACGTATTTTAAAATTGCTAAGAAGTAACGTAGAATACTATGTTAATGTTACAAAAGAGGCAAATCCGGGTACCATTATACAAATTGGAAATAAATCTTCCTTCTTAACAACTACTACAAAAGGAAAATTTAAGTTAGAAAATGGGGAGTTAAATGTCTAATCTACCGGTATACGCGCATCGTGGTGGCGCTACAAAGTATGTCGAAAATTCACTTAGGTCTTTTGAGTATGCAAAGAAAATAGGCGTGGACGGAATTGAAATGGATTTGCAACTTTCAGCGGATGGAGTGGCTTTTGTTACCCATGATTTGGACTTTTTTAGATTAGCAGGTATAAACAGAAGAATAACTGATATGGCTGCTGAGGAGATTCTTCAGCTAAAACTAGGGAAAACGTTTCTACGTAGATTTTTATATTCAAGAGTACTTAGTTTTGACGACTTTCTATCTTTTTTTGAACAAACAAATTTGAAGCTAAACGTGGAATTTAAGGAATCTTTTCTTGGAAAAACAGAAAAAATTGAAGAAGTAGTGTACAAGACAAAAAATATTAAGGATGTTCATTTTTCTTCTTTTGAAGAAAGCATTCTAGAAACTATACAAAGAATGCCTATAAAAACAAAAACTGCTTTTATCGGAAAGAAAAATTCCAGTTGGGATGAAATTTTAGCTAATCGCTCATATGATGCCATACACCTTAACAAAAAATTCTTTGGTACTGAACTAATGGATAGGATATGGGAGGCAGGATTTCCTATGCGATTTTATAATATAAAAGGAACGGAGAAATATTTGAAAAATCCGCCCAAATCGGTTATTGGGTGGATTACTGATTTTCCACTGAAACTAATTGAGCAACAAAATCGTTTATAAAATTACATCTTTTACAAAATAAAATTTCCACCTCAATGAAAAATTTCTTACTATGTATTCTAAATAACAAAAAGACTATAGACATGTTCAAATTTCTTTGAGTTTGTCTATAGTATAAAGACACAGGCTTTTCTAGTCTGTGTCTTTTTTCTTTTGAAATCGTGGTGCAACTTTTCCGTTTTTTCTATCTCTATTTAATAAAAAACCTGCAAAGAAGCCTAGACCTAGAACTGTAAAGATTAATCCGCAAATAAACTGAACGGCTAGTCCTCCAATAGGAAGTATTTGTAATCCAAAAAATGTATCTCTCATTAATTTGATTCCAAAAGCTGCCAATATTCCCGGTATTAATAACACGATTAAAGCTAATAAACGAGCCACTTTCTTCACTCCTGTTCCTTCTATTTTAATTTTACATTCAAGTTTATGATTGTCAATGATTGAAACTTACGTTATGATATAGAAGAAATGCAATAAGTTGCAGAAAAAAAGTGGGGGTGTGCATATTTTTGCAAAACATACTCATTGTAGGTGCAGGTAACGGTGGATATGCACTTCTCAAGTTAATAGAGCAGGCGGATTACCTTCAGGTTACCGCTATTGTAGATATTAACGATGAGGCTCCTGGAATAATCTACGCTAAACAACATAACATACCAATTTATAATGAGTGGAGGAGTTTGTTAAGCAAGGATATTCAAATCATTATTGATGTGACTGGTCAGAAGGAAGTGTTCTATGAATTACTTCAGAATAGACCTGCCACCGCTGTATTGATACCTGGTGAGATAGCCAACTTAATCGTTACATTGTTGGAAGAAAAAAATAGCTATATTCAAATTATCAACCAAAGAAAGGCCTTACAGGATCTCATTTTTAACTCCATAGAAGAAGGGATGATTGGCATTAACAGCCAAGGCATCGTCAACTTTTTTAATAAGAGCGCTGAAAGAATGACCTTAATTCCTGTAGAAGAGGCCATGGGTAAACATGTGGTTGATGTTATCTCCTTAAGTGAATTACCAAGAATATACGAAACAGGTAAGGTCGAACTGAACAAAGAACTTACTCTTGAAAGCGGTACCAAAATAGTTACCTCTAGGTATCCTATGGTCAATAATGAGGGTAAACGTATCGGAGCCTTCGCAGTATTTCAGGATATTTCGGAAGTAGTTCGTCTTGCCGAAGAAATTACAAATTTAACAGAAATACAAAAAATGCTTGAAGCAATCATTTATTCAAGTGAAGATGCCATATCTGTAGTAGACGAAGATGGCAAGGGAATTCTTATTAACCCTGCCTATACCCGAATCACGGGGTTTAGTGAAGAGGAAGTTATTGGGAAACCTGCTACTGCCGATATATCTGAAGGTGAAAGTATTCATCTAAAGGTACTTCAAACTAAAAAGCCTATTAGAGGTGTAAATCTTCGAGTCGGTAAGGAAGAGAAGGACGTCATTGTTAACGTAGCACCTATTTTAGTAAACAATCAGTTAAAAGGTAGTGTCGGTGTAATTCATGACATGACTGAAATGCGAGGTCTTATGAAGGAATTGGATCGAGCCAGGACTATTATTCGAACGCTTGAATCATCTTATTCCTTTGAAGACATAGTTGGTATTTCTGATGAAATCAACTTAGCAATAGAACAAGCAAAGCTGGCAGCGAATGTTCCAATAACCGTTCTTTTAAGGGGAGAGGTCGGTGCAGGAAAGGATTTGTTTGCGCATGCTATTCACGGAGAGAGCAGTCGCTCTATGTATCCTTTTGTACGAGTTAACTGTAGCTCACTAGAAGAGCACCTTTTAGAAAGAGAATTGTTTGGTTACCAAGAAGAAGGTATTACGTATCCAGGTAAACTGGAGGAAGCATTCAAGGGAACTATTTTCTTAGACGAGGTTGGGGAACTGACTAAGAAAACTCAGGCGAAGCTCTTACAGGTATTAAGAGAAAATGTTTTTGTACCTGTCGGGGGTACCGCACCTAAGCATGTGGATGTCCGAATTATTGCAGCAAGTAGTCTTAATTTGGAAAAAGCAATGAGAGAGGGTACATTTAGAGAGGACTTCTATTTTCAACTAAATCGAATGCCTATCTATATTCCTTCTTTACGCCAAAGAAAAAAAGATATTCCGCTACTTGCGGAACGATTGTTAGTTAAACTGAACCAAGAGTTTGGTCGCAATATCGAGGGATTTACCAATCAGGCACTCGAAATCTTATGTCTTTATGATTGGCCAGGTAATGTGCGAGAATTAGAGAATATTATAAGTCGCTCTATGATCTTTCTCCAACCGAATGATCGTTCAGTAGACGAACGGCATTTACCAAAATTAATGCTTCAGTTATCAACGGAAGAAGATGAAGATTCGATTGCTCCTTTATCGGAGCAAATGGATGAAATGGAGAAAAGAGTACTTGCCCAAGCACTTAATATATGTGAGGGCAATAAATCTAAAACAGCTAAAAGACTTAATATTTCATTACGTTCTCTGTATTATAAGCTGGAAAAATATAATCTCGTTTAATGGGGAAAATGTTCAAGTAAATAGGGGTATTTACTATAAATGATCTTAAACATGCATCAATTTAACTACTAGGAGGAACTTACAAATGGAAATCTTCAAATATATGGAAACTTATGATTACGAGCAATTAGTATTTTGCCAAGACAAAACTTCAGGACTTAAGGCGATTATCGCAATTCATGACACTACATTAGGGCCAGCACTTGGTGGGACTCGTATGTGGAATTATGCTTCAGAAGAAGAAGCAATTGAAGATGCTCTTCGTCTTGCTAAAGGGATGACATACAAAAATGCTGCTGCTGGACTCAACCTTGGTGGAGGAAAAACAGTAATTATCGGTGATCCATTAAAAGATAAAAACGAAGAAATGTTCCGTGCATTTGGACGTTTTATCCAAGGATTAAATGGTCGTTACATTACAGCAGAAGATGTGGGTACAACAGTAGCGGATATGGACCTTATACATGAGGAGACAAATTATGTAACTGGTATTTCAGAAGCATTTGGTTCTTCAGGTAACCCTTCACCAGTAACAGCTTATGGTGTATACGTAGGAATGAAAGCTGCTGCTAAAGAAGCATTTGGTTCTGATTCTTTAGAGGGGAAAACAGTTGCAGTGCAAGGTGTTGGGAACGTAGCTTATACTCTATGTGAATTCCTACATAAAGAAGGAGCAAAATTAGTAGTTGCTGATATTAACCAAAAATCAGTGGATCGTGCAGTCGAAGCATTTGGAGCTGTTCAAGTAGGGGTAGATGAGATCTACTCACAAGACGTAGATATTTTTGCACCATGTGCACTTGGAGCAATTGTAAACGATAATACTATTCCACAATTTAAAGCTAAGGTTATTGCAGGATCTGCAAACAACCAACTGAAAGATACAACACATGGTGACTTAATCCATGAAATGGGTATCGTTTATGCACCAGACTACGTGATCAATTCTGGAGGAGTTATTAACGTTGCAGACGAATTATATGGATATAACCATGATCGTGCGATGAAACGTGTGGCAGGTATCTACGATAAAATCGAACGTATCTTTGAAATTTCTAAACGTGACGGTATACCAACTTATGTAGCTGCTGATCGTTTAGCAGAAGAGCGTATTGCTCGTGTAAGTAAATCTCGCAGCCAATTTTTACAAAACGGAAAACATATTTTAAATGGCCGTTAATCGATAATTTCATCTTAGTTGTAAATAGGCCGACTTTATAGATTTTTTGTAAAGCGGTCTTCTTATTTGGAAGGAGAGGACTTACTTGGCAAAAGAATATGACGTAGTCATTATTGGAGGAGGGACTGGTGGTTATGTAGCTGCCATTCGCTCGGCACAGTTAGGGTTAAAAACAGCAATCGTTGAGAAGAGTAAATTAGGTGGTACTTGCTTACATAAAGGCTGTATACCAAGTAAAGCCTTACTTCGTAGTGCAGAAGTTTTCTCCACTACCAAAAATCACGCAGCCGATTTTGGCGTAAATACTAGTGAAGTAACACTAGATTTTAGCAGAGTGCAAGCACGTAAGGAATCCATTGTAAACCAATTGTTTCAAGGGGTTCAGGGATTGATGAAAAAAGGGAAAATTGATGTTTATGAAGGAACTGGCAGAATGCTTGGTCCATCTATATTCTCACCTTCACCTGGTGGTACAATCTCTGTGGAGATGAATAACGGTGAAGAAAATGAAATGCTTATTCCTAAAAATGTTGTAATTGCAACAGGATCTCGTCCTCGCTCCTTACCTGGTTTAGTTATAGATGGTTCCTTAGTGATGACTTCAGATGAGGCATTATCAATGACAGAGCTTCCAAAATCTATTCTTATTGTCGGCGGAGGAGTAATCGGTATTGAATGGGCTTCGATGTTAAATGATTTTGGTGTGGAAGTTACTGTGATTGAATATGCAGATAGAATTATACCTACCGAGGATAAAGATATTTCTAAAGAAATGCAAAAACTTTTAAGCAAAAAAGGAATTACATTTGCAACAAACGCAAAAGTGCTTCCTGATACTTTAAATACTGTAGACAATGTTGTCAAAATCTCAGCTGAGGTTAACGGTGAAACACAATCTTTTAGTGCTGAAAAGATGCTTGTATCAGTTGGTAGACAGGCAAATACAGAAGGTATTGGTATCGAGAATACAGATATTGTTATAGAAAATGGATTCATAAAGGTTTCTGAAACATTTCAAACGAAAGAATCACATATATATGCAATTGGTGATGTAATCGGAGGTCTACAATTAGCCCATGTAGCTAGTCATGAAGGGATAACTGCAATAGAGCACATCGCAGGAGAAGACATAATTCCTATAAATTATGATCTTGTATCTCGCTGTATTTATGCAAGTCCGGAAAGTTCGAGTGTAGGAATAACAGAGCAACAAGCAAAGGAACAAGGGTTTGATGTAAAAATAGGCAAGTTCTCTTTCAAAGCAATTGGAAAGGCTCTTGTATACGGTGAATCGGATGGCTTTGTGAAAATTGTTGCCGATAAGAAAACAAATGACATATTAGGCGTTCATATGATTGGACCTCACGTAACGGATATGATTTCAGAGGCTGGTTTGGCAATGGTTCTAGATGCTACTCCTTGGGAAATGTCACATACAATTCATCCACATCCTACCTTGAGTGAAATCATGGGAGAAGCAGCGTTAGCTGTAGATGGTAAAGCTATTCATATGTAAAAAAAGGGGGATTTCTATATGACAAACAATCGTCATGAGGAGCTTGGGTTAACAAATGAAGATGTATTAAAAATGTTTGAGACGATGCTAATGGCACGCCGTATTGATGAGCGTATGTGGTTATTGAACCGTGCGGGTAAAATTCCATTTGTTATCTCTTGTCAAGGACAAGAGGCAGCACAAGTGGGAGCGGCATTTGCTCTAGATAACACAAAGGATTATATTGCACCATATTATCGCGATATGGGAGTAGTACTGCATTTTGGTATGACACCTAAAGATTTAATGCTATCTGCATTTGCTAAAGCAGAGGATCCGAACTCTGGCGGACGTCAAATGCCGGGGCATTTTGGACAAAAGAAGAATCGTATTTTAACTGGTTCCTCTCCAGTTACAACACAGCTTCCCCATGCAGTTGGAGTCGCTCTAGCTGCTAAGATTGAAAAGAAGGACTTTATCACTTTTGTAACGCTAGGCGAAGGTTCATCTAACCAAGGTGATTTCCATGAAGGATTGAACTTTGCAGGGGTGCATCAATTACCTTGTATCACAATGGTAGAAAACAACAAATATGCAATATCTGTTCCTTTTGAGCGCCAAGTTGCTAGCAAAAATGTCGCAGATCGTGCCAGCAGCTATGGAATGCCAGGTGTTACAGTAGATGGAAAAGACCCAATCGAGGTTTATAAAGTAGTGAAAGAAGCAGCTGATCGTGCAAGAAATGGGGAAGGTCCTAGTCTTATTGAGGCAGTGACTTACCGATTAACTGCCCACTCATCAGATGACGATGATAGACAATACCGTACTGCAGAAGACATTGCAGAAGGGAAAGCATTAGATCCTATTATTACATTTGCAAAATATTTAAGAGATTTAGACATTCTGTCAACAGATCTTGAAAAAGAAATAAATGATCGCATTATGAAGGAAGTAAATGAGGCGACTGATTATGCAGAAGCTGCACCATATGCTGCTCCGGAAGATGCATTAAAACATGTCTATGCTGAAAAAGACGGGGGGAACGCATAATGGCAATCATGTCTTATATCGATGCAATAACACTTGCAATGAAGGAAGAAATGACTCGTGATGAGCGCGTTTTCGTTCTTGGTGAAGATGTTGGCCGTAAGGGTGGAGTTTTCAAGGCAACCAACGGACTTTATGATGAGTTTGGAGAATACAGAGTTCTAGATACTCCTCTTGCAGAATCTGCTATTGCGGGAGTAGGGATTGGGGCTGCAATGTACGGTCTTCGTCCTATCGCTGAAATGCAGTTTGCAGACTTTATCATGCCTGCTGTTAACCAAATTATCTCAGAGGCTTCACGTATTCGTTACCGTTCTAATAATGATTGGACTTGTCCTATAGTAATTCGCGCGCCTTTTGGTGGCGGAATTCACGGTGCGCTTTATCATTCTCAATCTGTAGAGGCTATTTTTGCTAACCAACCTGGACTAAAAATCGTTATTCCTTCTACTCCATACGATGCCAAAGGATTATTAAAAGCGGCTATTCGTGATGAAGACCCGGTTATGTTCTTTGAGCACAAGCGTGCTTATCGCCTTATTAAAGGAGAGGTTCCGGACGAAGATTACACGATTGAAATTGGAAAAGCAGATGTAAAGCGTGAAGGGGAAGATATTACAGTTATTACTTATGGTCTGGCTGTTCATTTTGCTCTTCAAGCAGCAGAACGTTTAGAAAAAGATGGCATTTCTGCGCATATTTTAGATTTACGTACCATTTATCCTTTAGACAAAGATGCAATTATCGAGGCTGCTTCCAAAACCGGTAAAGTGTTACTTGTAACAGAGGATAATAAAGAAGGTAGCATAATTAGTGAGGTGGCAGCGATTATTGCCGAAAATTGCTTGTTTGATTTGGATGCTCCGATCATGCGCCTTGCTGGACCTGATGTTCCAGCTATGCCATATGCTCCTACGATGGAAAAATTCTTTATGATTAATCCAGACAAAGTAGAAAAAGCAATGCGTGAGCTAGCTGAATATTAAATTGTTGGAAATATGCTTAGGTGAATTTGATCTATTAAAGGAGGAACCCATATGGCACTAGAACAAATTAAAATGCCTCAGCTTGGGGAAAGTGTAACCGAGGGAACAATCGAAAAATGGTTAGTTAAACCAGGCGATCATGTAAATAAATATGATGCACTTGCAGAGGTCAATACGGACAAAGTTACTGCAGAAGTACCTTCTTCCTTTACAGGAGTCATTAAAGAACTGGTTGCAAATGAAGGAGATACGCTTGCAGTTGGAGAAATCGTCTGTACGATTGAAACAGAAGGCGGCTCTTCCGAGGAAAAAATTGTAGAAGTGAAGGAAGCAGCTCCAGAAGAACCAACTGCAGAAACAGTTAAACCAGCTGAAGTGAATAAACATATCCAATCAGCACCGGCAGAACGGGATAAAGGAATAAAAGCTCGTTACTCTCCTGCAGTTCTTAAACTTTCTCAGGAGCATGACATAGACCTTTCTTTAGTAACGGGTACTGGTAATGAAGGCAGGATTACTCGTAAGGATCTACTAAAAATCATAGATAGTGGAGAGATTCCAAAGGCTGCTCCTGCTGCAAAATCTGCCGTAGAAGAAGCGCCGGCTGTATCTTCTGCTCCTGCGAATTCCCAACCAAAGTCTGCTCCTGTTAATGTTCCAGTCGGAGCAGGAGATATTGAAATTCCTGTTACAGGCGTTCGAAAAGCAATTGCAGCTAATATGCTACGTAGTAAGCATGAAGCGCCTCACGCTTGGACAATGATAGAAGTGGATGTAACTAATCTTGTTCAATACCGTGACTCTATTAAAAATGAGTTTAAACAAAAAGAAGGCTTTAACGTTACATACTTTGCCTTCTTCGTTAAAGCAGTAGCACAAGCATTAAAAGAGTTCCCGATGATGAACTCTATGTGGGCTGGTGACAAAATAGTCCAAAAGAAAGACATCAATATTTCGATTGCGGTTGCAACAGATGATGCATTGTTTGTTCCAGTGATTAAACAAGCAGATGAAAAGACTATTAAAGGGATTGCACGTGAAGTGAATGAGCTTGCAGGAAAAGTTCGCTCTGGTAAGCTTAAATCAGATGAAATGCAAGGTGGTACTTTCACAGTCAACAATACTGGTTCATTTGGTTCTGTTCAATCAATGGGTATCATCAACTACCCACAAGCAGCAATTCTTCAGGTGGAATCTATTGTTAAGCGTCCAGTTATTATGGATGGCGGCATGATTGCTGCAAGAGATATGGTGAACCTATGTCTATCTCTAGACCACCGCGTGCTAGATGGCCTTGTTTGTGGTCGCTTCTTAGCTCGTGTGAAAGAAATATTAGAGAATATTTCGAAGGAAAATACATCTGTATATTAATATTCAGGCGAGAAGTCCCTCAGTAAGGGCTCTCGCCTTTTATTTTTATTTATAAAACTTAAGTCCCTTTCGTTTACTTTTTTAAACTATTTCTATAGCATTTAAAAGGAAAGAGATACACATGAATTTTCTATGAAGGGACGATTATATATTATGAAATTAAGTGTTTTAGATCAAGCACCGATCACGGCTGGAAATACTGCAGCAGATGCATTAAAAAAAGCGGAAGAATTAGCCCTTTTAGCTGACGAATTAGGCTATCACCGTATGTGGATGGCTGAGCATCATGGAACCGGTGCTTTTGCGAGCTCAGCTCCTGAAGTCATTGCAGCCCATCTTGCTGCTAAAACTCAAAAGCTCCGGATTGGTACTGGCGGCGTTATGATGATGCATTACTCAGCTCTTAAGCTTGCAGAGGTCTTTAAGACGTTAAGTGCTTTTTCTCCAGGGAGAATAGACTTCGGCGTGGGGCGTGCTCCTGGCGGGGATAACTATGCGATGCATGCTCTTTCTGAGGGCCGTCCACCAATGGTGAACAATATGTATGAAAAACTAGGAACTGCATTACAGCTTTTAAATGACGAAGTTCCCGAGGACAGTGTGTACAATAAAACGATTGCTACTCCATCTAATATCGTGCTTCCCGAAGCCTGGTTGCTTGGCTCGACAGGGAACAGTGCGATTCAGGCTGGAAAGATGGGCTTAGGATATTCCTTTGCACAATTCTTTCAGGGAGGAATGACTCCTGCTATTTTAAATGCATACCGTACAAACTTTAAGCCTTCAGCATTAATGGAAAAGCCTGAGATTAACGTAACGTATTTAGTGACAGTTGCTGAAACAAAAGAAGAGGCAGAATTTGAAGCACTTCCACAGGATATATCTAGACTTTCTCTGATGAAGGGACAAATTCGCCAACTTATGACACCTGAAGAAGCACAAAACTATCCTTTATCTGAAATGGATCGCATGATGATCCAGGAAAATCGTAAAATCCATTTAGTTGGTTCTGCAAAAGAAGTAGCTACTACTCTTCAAGAAGAACAGGCGCATTATGGGTTTGATGAGGCGATGATTTGTAGTATACCGCATTCTCAGCAAAAGCGTTTAGATGTATATCGATTGTTAGCAAAAGAATTGTTGTAGTGTCTTGAGCTCTTTTATATTAATACTGACTGAGCTTCTTGGTATCTTTAGCGAGTAAGTGAACGATTCGTCGTTCACTTACTCGCTTTTTGAATTGACTTCGTTCGTACTATTACAATTCTCAACTCAAAAAACATACTTTTGCCTTGCTTGCTTTCTAGTATAGATTGT
This sequence comes from Psychrobacillus faecigallinarum, assembly GCF_014836595.1. GTDB lineage: Bacteria > Bacillota > Bacilli > Bacillales_A > Planococcaceae > Psychrobacillus > Psychrobacillus faecigallinarum. The sequence goes on from NZ_JACSQO010000002.1 coordinate 539,876, forward strand.
TTGCTAACAGGAAAAAACAAGAATAATACTTTATAACATGAATTGCTTTAAATTGGCGGTTGATAACAGAACAAACGTTCTGTATAATGATAAAAAAGAAAGGTGATGGAGATGGCTAATTTCGAGGAAGACTGGAACGCGTTGGATTTATCTAAAATCCGTGATAGAGGTTCAAAAAAGTGGGTGGCGATGATGTTGCCTGAACACGTGAAGATGTTGAGAGACTATCATGAGGAGATAAAAAAAGTTCCGCGCCCAGATCTAAATGAGTTCGACTATGAAGCAATTCAAGAACAAATTGAACTTGCGATGAAAAGAAATGTAGACATAAAAATTAAACGTTGGAAAGATGGAGAATTTTTATATCATCGAGGGACAATTCAATGGATTGATTTAACTAGGCGCATTATCGAATTAGAAGATCCATTTCAATTTTTTGAAGTGAAATTGGATGAAATTGTGGACGTGACGATATTAGAATAAAAACATTCTGAGAGACCTCCTTATAGAGGTCTTTATTGTTTGGAAGTGCTAAGTCTAAATAGATTCAAACATAAAATAATTATAGACAAGATAACTGATGAATCACTTGGGATATATTCAATGTTAGATTTGCTAAATACCTTAATGATAATGAATTCCTTTTACTATAAAAGAGGATTATAGGTATCCATAGGGAATATATTACAGAAGGGTATGATGAGTGGGATAACAGCAAAGGATGATAAAGGGGCAATGAAGAAATACTATATCTTTTTAGAAATCTTGTTTTATGTAGTAGTACCATACTTAATTTGGACTAATGGTAGAGAAGGTTTAGGTGATTATTGGGCACTTTTGTTATCCACTGCGCCTGGATTTGCCTATACTATAGTACGTTTTATTGTAGATCGAGAATTTAATGTGACTGGCATTTTTATCTTGTTCAGTTTATTGGTAGGAACTGTGATTGATATATTATCAGGATCTGCAGAAAGGATGCTATGGAACCAAGTATATTTAGGGGTTGCTTTTAGCTTCGTCTATTTGCTCTCCATGCTCATTAAAAAGCCTCTCCCATTATTTTTCTTTATAGATGTGGCATTCTTGCAGGGATATGACCGTGAAAGCAGTAGAAAGCAGTTCTATCGTAAAGAATTATTTAAATGGTTTCAGCTATTGACGCTAATGTTTGTCATAAGAGGGCTTACCCTAGCAGGCATTAAGGCATGGCTTTTGGACAGGTATGGTGTGGATAGCTATGGCACAATGTTGATTTACTTGAGAATAACTGGTTGGGTCTTTGCAGCAGTTTTCATATGGTTCTATCTAAATATTTACAAGGAAATCAAAAGATTAACGCAGCCACAGCCTCTGCAAGCGATAACAAAAGAAAATCCTTAAAACATATTAGAGAAAAAGCGTTAGCCCATTAGCTAACGCGTCTAACTTATCCAAAATAATATTTGGAAATTTGTGCGATAAATTCTTCTTCTAGTACGCTCTTTTTTTTAACAATGATAAATGTTGAGACAGTAGGCAGGTCGAACAGATCAAAATGTGGCTGCATCATCTTTCCTTCTATTAATTCTCGTCTAACAATAGAGTGAGGAAGAAAGGATACACCGAGCCCCTCCTGGATAAAGCGTTTAGTTATATGGGCTTGTGTGACTTTCATGGTTCTTAATCCAACTACATGCTTATTTAGCTTCAGTAGTAGCTCATCCCAAAAAACAGGATGATGGTGAGTAAAAAGATAATTTTTCTGAAGTATCTCTTTCACATCTATTGGTGGTCCATTTTCTTCATCAAATCCATCAAAAGGCATTAAAAACAAAATTGGGTCCTCGTAAATAGAGATTGATTCTATATTTTTCTTTTGAGAATCAATCGCAGATATTCCAACGTTTACTTCCCCTGTATCAACCAATTCCTCTATAAGATGGGATTCCTCTACCCTTATATTTATTTCTAAATCCGGATGCCGCTTTAAGAATGTTTTTAAAAAGTAAGGAAGTATGGTTTCCGCCATAAGGGGAGAGATGGCAATAGACCATTTACGGCGATAGCCTTGTGCAAATGATCGTATTTTATTGACGCTTGACTCCGACTGTTGAACTAGCTGCTTAGCCTCTGGAAGAAAAAATTTACCAGCCTCCGAAAGGGTTACACGATTGTTTATTCGATCGAAAAGAGGGGTACCTAAATACTCTTCCAGTAATTTAATATGAACGGTCACACTTGGCTGAGAGACCATTAATTTTTCAGATGCCTTTCGAAAGTTTAAGGTATCTGCAGCTACACAAAATGTTTTTAACCAGTGATATTCCATTATATACACCTACTTGATTAACTTTTTTAATTAAGTTAATTATATATATTTAATTTTTATTATCAATGTTTTTAAATATAATAAAGAAAAAGGAGGAGTTTCATATGTTTCAAAAAGGATTAAAAGATGTAGTTGCTGTTCATACAAAAATCGCATCGGTGGATGGAGATATAGGAGAGCTTAGATACCGTGGGATAAAAGTAGATGAGCTAGTAAATGAAGGGTCATTTGAAGATATCGCCAATTTTTTGTGGACAGGGGAACGAACAAACACTAGTTTTCCATCTTTAAATGAATTTAGAGAACTACCAAATCACATAATTGCAATTATTGATGCTCTTCCAATGGAAGTGTCCTTGATGGATGCAATGAGAACGGCGATATCAGGCTATGCTCATGCAGAATTTAAAGAAAAATCACTAGAAGAGCAGGCGATAATTTTAACAGCAGCACTGCCGGTCATAGTTGCTAGACATTATCGAAACCAAAAAGGATTAGCAATAGTAGAGCCTAAAAAAGAACTTAGCCATACTGCCAATTATTTATGGATGCTAAATGGTGAAGTACCAACAGATGTACAAGTTGAAGCGCTTGAAACCTATTTAAAGCTAACGATGGAGCACGGTTTAAATGCCTCGACCTTTGCTGCTAGAGTAACGATTTCGACAGAGTCAGATCTTACAGCTGCAGTAACTTCAGCGTTAGGAACAATGAAGGGACCGTTGCACGGAGGAGCGCCTTCAGGGGTAATTTCACTACTCAATGAGTTTAAAAATCCTACAATGATCAGAGACATTGTAAGAGATAAAATTATAAATGGCGAAAAGATAATGGGCTTTGGTCACCGAATATATAAGACAGAGGACCCTCGTTCCATTTTACTTCGAGACAAATGCTTAAACCTCCAAGGAAAGGATCCTTGGTTAGATATCGCAACTATAGCAGAAAAAGAAATTATTGATTTACTTGCAGAGCATAAGCCTGGACGCAAGCTATACACAAATGTTGAGTATTATGCTGCTGCAATCATGCGCTCGATAGATATGCCAGCAGAACTATTCACACCTACATTTAGTGTAGCTAGAATGGTAGGCTGGACTGCACATGCTATTGAACAAATAAGAGACAACACCATTTTCCGCCCACAATCCATTTATGTAGGGGAATTAAAGTAATAGAGGTAATAATGCAGAAGCATCCGGCAAATGTTTATTTTCTATATATACTTAAATAAATTGAATTAAGTATTGTAGATTTCCGTTTTGGTGTACTCTTTGCGAGAGGAGCGATAAGCCATCTCTGCCGCTATTGTTGTTACACAAAACATGTTGTTAGCTGCCCACCCACATTGTCTGCGTGACACATAATGGGATTGTTCTCAGGCATCTGGTATTGGTTATATCGCTATATAGTCGAAACTGTTATGTGTTTAGTTTGCTAAATATAAAAAGTCATGTGTTATAAAACACATGACTTTTTTATGATTTTTGTTTATTTTTGATGAATGTGTAAATATTTAAAACAACTCCTATGACAAACATAATAATTGCATTCAATGCAAGAACTAAAACCATAAATCCTCCTGCAAAAGCAATTCCTTCTCTTGTGTCATCTGGATCAAAGTTTTTATTAGCATAATAAATTCCGAAAGCGATAAAACAATAGACTATCACCGGAACTAAAAGGGCCATAACAATTGAAGAAACCCATAAAGGAATTTTCCTTTTTTGGTATAAATACACTGCTAAACCATCACAGATTACAAGAGACAATAATAAAACAATCCAAACAATAGCATCACCGTTCATATTAATTACACCCCTTCTATAAAAGGTTAACCTAATGTGGATATTTTTACAATTAAAGGTAATTTTCTGACATCCGAAGAGTGCTTATACCGAAAAATTGAATAAACTGATGTGGAGAAAACCGAACTTTGGAAAGGACAGTTAGACCGTAATCTAACCTACCCCGCCAACATACCCCTAATTGGTTTCCTGCAACTTTACTAGGAAATCAGTGGATATACATTACTGTAAATACGCAAAGGGGAGTATGGCATAATACAAAGACTTCTAATCAGCAATTAAATAGAAGATAATATTTCGTGTATTTTCAAATTATTCTGTTATATAATGGTATTTATAGATGTTATTGGAGTGGTGAACTTCAATTATTTTAGATTTCAGACCAATACAATTATGCAGAGTCTAAAAAATCTTAATACGGAATGTAGAATAACAGATTTTCATTTACATATATATTGAAATTATTACTTTTTGAATCTCCAATTATATATTTTTATCATCGAGTTTCAAAGTAGAATAGGAGAAAAACTATGAACAATAAAATAGCAATAATCACTGGAGCAAGTCATCCCAGGGATATTGGAACTGCAATTTGTAGAAAATTAGCTTCTAAAGGAATAGATATATTCTTTACTAACTGGCAGGCGGACAATGAGTGGATCAATAGGTTACAGCAAGAGATAGAAAATTTAGGGGTCCGTTGTGTAGGAATGGAAATCGATTTATCACCGAGTGATGCTTACAAAGTGGTGCTAGATTCAGTGGAACTGGAGTTGGGAACGCCTTCTATACTAGTTAACAATGCAGCGCATTCGACAAGAGATGGTTATTTGGAATTAGACGGCAATACAATGGATGCCCATTATGCAGTAAACATGAGAACAACATTTTTGCTGAGTGTCGAATTTGTCCGTCGCTTTAAGAGAGAGAGAGCGAACGGAAGAATTATAAATATGACATCAGGACAGGATTTAGGAGCAATGCCAGGAGAACTTGCTTATGCTGCCACCAAGGGTGCTATAACAGCTTTTACAAAATCATTATCTGCGGAAGTAGCACCCCTCGGAATTACAGTAAATGCAATAAACCCTGGCCCCACCGATTCAACTTGGATGACCGATGAAATAAGAGAACACCTTTTACCGAATTTTCCAATGGGACGAATAGGTCAGCCTAGCGATGTGGCAGAGGTCGTATCCTTTATTGCTAGCGATGAGGCAGCTTGGATTACTGGACAAGTTATTCATTCAGAGGGTGGTTTTAATCGTTGATGAGGAAAATTGGCAAATGAAAAAAATCAAAAGACAATTCCAAGATTGACATACTTTGTGTTTTAACCATTCTTTTAGTTTTTACAATGTTAACTTATTTCCATTGGAACGGTTATCAGTAAGTTACAATGAAGAAAATTCTACTCTGCTAATTGAAGAGAGATTAATAGGCAAGGAAACCTATAAAGTTGATTCTTCTACTAATTTAAAATAGATGATTTTCATCAACCAAGTAAATGGAAGTTAACTTGTATGTTTTACCCTTTTACTGCCACGCCTATTTGGTTAAGGCGATATTCTACAAGAAACAATCCTAAATAAAATGGTTGTAAGCTTTTTTGATAGTGGTAGAAGTATTTATTGCCGAGAATATGTTAGTGCATAATAATCTACTACAAAATATTTCTGCCCATTAATAGTAGTAGCATAGTTACTAATGAATCTGAGGGAAAGCTATGAATAATTTGATGAAGCTTGTTATTTTAATATGTATGTTTGTAATATTTTCTGGATGCACAGAGGAAACAGTAAAACCAAATAATCCAACTCATGAGAACCCGATTTTAATGGAACATAATGGTCAGCAATTTGAAATATATACTTTCTTCGAGGAATATGAGAACTTTGTTGATAAGGCTGAAAAAGAGCCTAGTAATATAGAGGCGTTATTTAATCAAGAGGTTAAGAAGGCATTTGCAATAAATTCTAATCACACTGTTTCTTTGTACGAAGAGATACCAGCTCCAAAGAAACTAGAACAAATAAGAGAATATCTAGAAAAATTAAAAAGTAATAAGCAGGAAATAAATAAATGGATCCAAGAAGCATTAGAGGAATCCTCAGACAGGCTTTCTGGAGTAGATAAGACGATTTACGTATTTCCTTCCTTTGTAGAAGAGGAAGCATCCCTAAAAGACTTGGACTACGTGGCTGGTGGAACATTTGGTAAGGAACATTTTTATCTAAAGATTAACCCGTCCTTCACAGAGCTGGCCTTAAAGTATACGGTTGCTCATGAATACCATCATACGGTTGCTATGGAGAGCGGAGACGCTACCACATTACTAGAGCGATGTATATTGGAGGGGAAGGCAGATACCTTTGCCAAAATCATCTATCCACAAATGGAACCGGTTTGGCAACAGCCACTTTCTGGTTATTATGAGGAGCAGGGCTGGAAAGTTTTCAAAGAAAACTTAGAATCAGAGGAATCAGAAATTTGGGATTTCCTTTTCGTCGGTAATCATTTTAAAGGAATAGCCAAATGGACCAATTACAAAATTGGTTATGAGATAATGCGAAGCTTTTTGGAGAAAAATCATGACGTTTCTACAGAAGAATGGACCAAAATGTCTGCACAAGAAATACTAGCTAAAAGTAAGTATGTAGATTAGTTTATGAAATTCCTCTGTCTAACGTACTCTAACAAACAAAAGAAAAATAAGGGTAATACTTTTTGCTAGACAATTGTTTCATAAGAGGATATTTTTTGAGCTTTTAGAAAATCGGTATTCTTCTTGTTATGCACTCGACTTTTTATAAAGATTGCTGAGAGAGGAGTTACCAAATTTAATATGAGAAATGGGCAAACGGTAATATTAGACGGAGTATCTTTTCCATTAAAAGATATCCATGATTTTCGATGGATACATGATTATGGAGAGGTTTTTTGTGTGTTTGACCGACAGGATTCAGGAAATCTCTCTTTTTTGGTGATAAAAGATGGTTTAAAGAACTTCGTTAAATATGCTGGCGCCGCTCCTGTAAATTACAAGGGAAAACCAGGGGAAGCAATTAATAAACTTAAAAATGCAAAAGTTGTGTACGAAGCATTAGATCATCCACATTTAGTTAAACTAGTAGAACACCGAGAGATGGAAGAAGGATATGCACTTGTGTATGAATGGTTTGATGGCCTAAATATACAAAAGAATATGGCTCATTGTCCAGCTTGTCAGAGGTTTAAGCTGCTGCCTTTAGAAGTACGAATAAAGTCTCTTTCTACTATTTTTGAGTTTCATGTACATGTAGAAAAAAGTAATTATGCAGCAATAGACTTTTATGATGGAAGTATTTTATACGATTTTCAACAGCATAAGACAAAAATATGTGATGTAGATTTGTACCATTCTAAACCATTCTATAATGAAAAAGGTAGGCTTTGGGGTTCGTCAAGGTTTATGTCACCAGAAGAGTTTAAGATGTGTGCAGAAATTGATGCACGTTCGAATGTTTTTAATATGGGTGCCATCGCTTTTTATATTTTAGGTGGTGCTCTTGACCGTTCATATAACCAGTGGGAAGCAGGAAAAGAATTATATAGTGTTGCTAGAAGGGCAGTAGAGATTGAAAAAGACAATCGTTATTCTTCAATTGTAGATTTCTTCACAGAATGGAAGTTAGTTGTAGATAAAGAGTTTTCTTTCAAGGATTAATTATATTTTATGTTTTTAATTTATTTAAAGGAAAATAAATATGTAAGCTAGAATAGTAATAAATAGTTAATTTCAAGCCCAAAATAATATTGTTCTACAAACAAAATATGCTAAGAATATTGCTGTTTTGTTATTAAATTTATTGAAAAAGAATTGATGAATGGCCTATGATAGCCAAATTATATAACAAGAAAAAATTCAGATATTGTTTATAAACACTCATACAAGGGGAAAAGAAAGAGAAGCTTCTTTTTAGGATGTACTATCTGAGATTTTAAGAAGAAGGCATTTTATTATATAGGAACAAATATTCAAATATAATGAAATGCCCATCAATCAGTTTGCCTTTGAAACCAAAGATATAAATCTTTTAATTAGATTAGAAGCTACACATATTCTGGGAGAAAAGGAAAGTGTGCCATGGAGAATTCTGTATTGTTATTAAAAAATGCAAATGTGATCGATGTTGTAACTGGTAAAACAATTTATTCTCATCTTCTTATTCAAAATGGTTTTATTACAAAGATTGTTTCTGCACATAAGCCTATTGGCTATATTCATAAAAAAGCAGTTATTTATGATTTGAAAAGAAGATTTGTTATTCCTGGTTTGATTGATATGCATGTACATATGAAAGGGGACTATGCCCCTATTTTCACTGCCTCTGGTGTTACAACAGTTAGAAACACAGGAGGTAACATCGGAGAGTTAAAAAAAATAATTAACGCATCCAGCGGGGCACCTACCCCAAGAATTATCTCAGCAGATAGAATTATTGATGGACCACCGGGGTTATGGGGAGAGAATAGTCCTTGGAACATAAATATTAATGATGCTTGTAGTGCAAGAGCTGAGGTTAAAAGACAGGTTGAAGCGGGAGCAGATTTTATCAAAGTGTATGGTTGGTTGAAAAAAGAAATGATGAAAATAGTCGTGGAGGAAGCAAAACTTCTTCATAAGGAAGTTAGCTGTGATTTAGTACATTCAATAGAGGTTACTGCCACAGAGGCAGCAAAAATGGGTATTAAATGGAACGAGCATGCTTCAGGTATTATAAAAAATATTTTTCCTAACTGGACTATGCAAGCAGACGAAAATATATGGGAGACAATTGATTGGAAAAATCCTGACATGCAAAAAATTATAGAGGTATGTAAAATACTTGTGGAAAATAAAGTAGTGCTTTGTCCGACAATGGTTTTGTATGATCAAGTAAATTTAATGAGGAATTACTGGTATCCAGAAGAAAAAATAATGAACAAACTAAAAGAGAATGCTGTGTTGATGCAACATTGGAGAAGATTTATAGAAAATACTAGCTCATTAAATTCGTTAGGCATACAACATACTTATAACAAGGCAATTACAAAGGCTTATTTCGAATTAGGTGGGACAGTGGTTGCTGGATCTGATACCCCTGCTGGTATATTTACATTTCCTGGTATGGCATTACACCGAGAGCTAGAATTATTTGTAGAAATTGGTTTATCTGAAATAGATGCATTACGAACTGCCACGATTAAAGCAGCTGAAGCACTAGATAGGCAAGATATAGGGGTTATTCAAGAAGGCACAATCGCGGATATGGTAGTACTTGAAAAAAATCCATTAAAAGACATACGTAATACGAAAGAAATTCATTTTATTATCAAAGGTGGTACCGTATATTCACAGGACGACTTGCTTGATAAGGTTCCAACAGAGGAAAACATAAAAAAATCCGTTGAGGAATTTATGAATAGTTTTCTAGATACAAATTATAAATCTAGCTAATATTAATTAAACTAAAAAGTTTTAGGAAATTGTAAATAAAATTAGTTAGACCTTTCTACGTTTCTACATACTTTAAACTTAAAACTAGAAAAATGGAAAGTAAGTGTTGATTTTTTCAAAGAAAGTCAATATAATTCTCTTAATATGAAAAGCGTTGAAGAGGAAAAGTAAAATAATGATGTTATAAAGAGAGCTTCTGACGGTGGAAATGAGGCAAACTAATTATTTGAACATGATCTCGGAGCTTCGTACTGAACGTTTTGCGACTAGTAGGATACGACAAGAGTTGACACTTGTTATCAATGTCAAAGTATAAAGGCATTCTTGCTATGTACTTATGGAGTCAAGTAGTGTGAGCTATTTGAGCATTAAGGTGGTACCACGGGATATTTAACCCTCGTCCTTATCGATTATTCGATAGGGGGGAGGTTTTTTTTATGGAATGATTTAAACGTTAGATTTTATAAAAGAGTATCTTAAATAAGGAGAGATAAAAATGAGTATTTTAATAGGGGGAGCGTGGCCGTATGCCAATGGTTCGTTACATTTGGGGCACATAGCTGCATTGTTACCAGGAGATATATTAGCTAGGTATTTTAGGTTAAAAGGAGAAGATGTATTATACGTTTCTGGGAGTGATTGTAATGGTACGCCAATTTCCATTCGCGCTAACTCTGAAGGTAGTACAACAAAAGTAATAGCAGATCGCTACCATAATGAGTTTGTTGATACCTTTAAACGTTTGGGCTTTACGTTTGATATGTTTACCAGAACAGATAGCCCCAATCATCACGCTGTCGTACAAGATATTTTTTTAAAGCTATGGAAGAATGGTTATATTTACAAGAAAGAAATAGAACAAACGTATTGTGAAGTGGATAGGCAGTTTTTACCGGATCGATATGTAGAAGGAACTTGTCCGAACTGTGGAAGCAAGGCTAGAGGAGATCAATGTGACAGCTGTTCTTTAATTTTAGACCCTTTAGATTTAACAAACAGAAGCTGTAAACTCTGTGGTAATGAACCGAGTATACGAAAAACAGAACATTTTTATTTTGAACTAGGCAGCTTTCAGGAGCAACTGGAGAACTATGTGAAGGTTTCTAAGAAAAGCAATGCATGGCGAGACAATGCCGTTCAACTGACAGAGCGATATTTGAGTGAGGGCCTTAAAGATCGGGCGGCTTCAAGAGATCTTCCAAACGGAGTAAGTATTCCTATAAAAGGCTATGAAGAAAAGAAAATTTACGTGTGGATTGAAGCTGTTTCTGGATATTATTCAGCGAGTAAGGAGTGGGGATTACAAAATAATAAGGATGTACAAAGCTTTTGGGATGAAGCGACGATATCTTACTACGTTCATGGAAAGGATAACATACCTTTTCATACACTTATCTGGCCAGCGATACTAAAGGGAATCGGTCATAAAGCTCTTCCAACACATATCGTATCTAATGAATATCTAACATTGGAAAAGAAAAAAATATCTACTAGCCAAAACTGGGCAGTTTGGGCTCCTTATATTTTGGAAAAATATCATCCTGATTCTATAAGGTATTTCTTAACAATTAATGCTCCGGAAAATAGAGATACAGATTTTTCCTGGAGAGAATTTATTCATAGTCATAATGGGGAGCTATTAGGTGCATATGGCAACTTTATCAATCGTACATTAAAGTTTATAGAAAAATCATATGCAGGTCAGATACCCGAAGAAGAAATTAATGATTTAATCATAAAACAAACCGAAAGCTTGTATATTAGAATCGGCAAATTAATAGAAGAGGCTCATTTTAAAACAGCCTTAGAAACTATTTTTACCTATATTCGGGATGCTAACAAATACTTTGACGAGCAAAAACCTTGGCTACAAATTAAAGAAGAAAGGGATACAAGTAAAAATACTATAACAACTTGCGTTTATATAATTGGAAATGTCGCTCAATTGTTATTCCCGTTTTTGCCCTTTTCTAGTGAAGAAGTACGGAAGATATTGAGAATGGACAATTTCCAATGGGAGCCAGTTCATGTCAAAGGGAAAACGATAGAGAACATTACTCCTCTATTTGAAAGAATTGACACCTTGGTTATTCAAGATGAATTTGATCAATTGAATAAGAATGTTAACAATGCCTAACAAGCATATATGTTGTTTCAAGTCCTTTTCCTTGAATAAGCAATTATTTTATTTAAAATTAAAAAGGAAACTATGAAGGAGGCGTATATTAATGTATCGTAAAGTAGAGGATTTTATACAGGAATGGACAATGTCGGCGGAAGGAACAGCAAATGTTTTTAAGGCTATGACAGACGATAAGCTAGATCAAGCAATAGTAGAAAATCATAACACACTTGGTTGGTTAGCTTGGCATTTAACAACAGCACCGATTTTCTTAGCAAAGTTTGCTAAGCTTGAATTACCTACAGTGGGTAATCCTAAAGAAATACCAGCATCAGCAAAAGCAATTGTGACAGCTTATGATAATATGGCAAAATCACTTGTAAATGCAGCCTCTTCTTTAACAGACAAAGATTTAGTGGAGGGAGTTCCAGCTTTCGGTACAACGTTAGAGCGTGGGCAAATTTTACGTAAAATCGTTGACCACCAAACTCATCACCGTGGTCAAATGACCGTGTTACTTCGTCAAGCTGGTTTAGAAGTTCCAGGAGTAATGGGACCAACAAAAGAACAACAAATGTAATGTAGAACCACCTTTATTAAAATAAAGGTGGTTTTTTTATGAGCATGGGGTTAATAAAGCAATCTAGGTACGATTACAATAAAGAACTTCATTTTATCTTAACGGCCAGACTTTATTAGTGAAATCGACCTAACTTGTTTACGCAGACGAAAAAGCTACTAAATTTCAAGAGTCTGAAAATTTATAATGGATAGAAAAATTATAATCTAGCTTATGTTATAATCGGAAAGTATAATCAATTTAATTTTTAACAGGGGGGCGTTCAATATGATAAATAAACTAATTAGTTTGGGATTACAAAACAAAAAAGGTGAAAGTCCTATTTAAATTAGTTAAATTTAGCGTTCAACCATCAAAAAGGGGAAACTTTGTGGAAATAAGATTACAAGAATTAAGTTCAGAAAACTGGTATGAATGCTGCCAACTAGAAATTTCTGAGGAACAGAAAGAATATATAGATACAAATGCAATCTCAATCGCACAGTCCAAGTTTGAAGTTACCTTAAAGCCATATGCGATTATTTGTGATGGAGCTATAGTTGGATTTCTAATGTATAATTCGGTTAAAGAAGAGCTTGATGGCTACTGGATATATAGAATAATGATTGATAAGAAATTTCAAGGGAAGGGCATTGGAAGGATTGCTTCAGAACTGATGCTTTTCGAAATGTCTAAACTACCTGATGTGAAAAAAATGGTAGTTGGTTATCACCCGGACAATCTAGGAGCACATAATCTATATTCAAAACTTGGGTTCATCAATAATGGTGATAGGTTTGGAAAAGAGATGGCCGTTGTCAAATATATAAATGAATAAATTAGTAAAAGGAAGAACCAATTTGGTGCTTCCTTTTTGTTTTCTTTAGATGGAGCGGTCTTTAACTATTCTAAAACTTTTAGATCGTAAGAATAAATACTTTTCTTTTGAACACTTGATAATAAATCGTGGAAACCAGTAATATCTAAAGTATTTACACGGCTACCATTGTCTAAATTATATTCCTCTAAATAGTATTTTTCTTTTTTTTCATCGCTATATCTTAGCACATAAAGTGAGTTATCTTTAAAATAAGTTTCCTCGTTGTGTCTGATTTTTGATTTACTAGCATTTTCTATGGAAAATTTCTTTTGAATTTCTTCGTTTTTTGTATCGAATGTATATACATCTCCTAGACCATTGATAAAATACAAAACGTCTTGGTGAATATGAGCAGAGTTTTTAAAATTATAAGGAATAGTGGACACCAAATCCTTCATGTCTTTATATTCTATAAAATCATAAACCTCCTGCTCATAAGTATCCTTTGCAATTCGGTAAAGGGAAGTTTTTTCGTTAAAATCATCAATTACAGATGAAAGTATCAAATAATAATTTTTTTTATCTGAAAGCAAAGGAGCCAATGAATTAAAAAATTCATTCTTTGGTGTGTCTAACATAGTCAAATGATCGACCTCTAATGAACTATCAAAAGTAACTTGCCTTAAATCGAATTGGTTTTTATCAACATCCTGTGTAAGTATATTAACTTTGTCGCCTTCTATCCCAGAGGAAGCAATATAAAAGGGAATGCTATCTGTTTGAAATTTTTCTTTGTTTCCAAAACGGACATCAGAAAGATAGCCGCTTCCGTCTTGAGTGAATCCACTATTATAAATACTAAAAAATATATTTTTGTTCTCGATAAAACCAGTACGCTCACCAGTGTATTGGTCCGTTTTCATTGGAAATTCTTTATAATCCTCCCCAACTATCCGTACCTTGTTTTTTTCCTCTAGAAAAACACTGTTTTCATAAACAGCCGTGCTACCTAACTCCAAGCCTTCCATTTTTAGCGCTTGTGCCTTACCTTTCTGATCGATAAAAACCGCAAAGCTAAATCCTTCTCCGTCAATATCCTGATCAGCGGTAGTAGACAGGTAGATAATAGCTTTTTTATTATGTAAAAAATTTTCCTTCTCCAAATCAGCTATAGATAGAAGCAAATTACTATCTGCGCTTGTAGGGTTGAAAAATAAAGTGTAAGTAAAATAAAAGAAAACCCCTAGGCCAAACATTCCAATAATAGTTATAATATTTCTTTTCATTTATATAACCCTCCTAAAGGTTAAATGACAATAGGCAGCAATGCTATTTGTGCCTATTGCCATTTTGTTTTAAATATTTCTAACTAATTTTGTACTAGGAGCATCTCTAACGTCTCTTGGATATACACCAAGGCCTCCATCATCATCTAAATCTAAATTACCATTAAGTTTATAAGCCGACCAGATAAGTTTAGAGCAGTTTTTAGCTCCATTGTGACCAGTAGAACGATTGGTAGCGAAATTGTATGAATAACTCTGTCCTACCTGTGAGTATGCCCAGTTCGCTGCATTATTTCTATTAGTTGTAGTAGTACTTACTGATTTGACTAATGCGCCTGAACTATCCACTTTACGAGCTGTAGTGGAAATAGTACGTACTCCAGCTGATGGCACGGATTCTACTATAGTTGTGGAAGTGTAATATAAGCCTACGTGCCCATGATCAAGGTATGCAGTTTGTGAAGGCGTGTAGTAGAAGTTACCTTTTGTACTGTTGCCTACGCTTACAGTCCCGCCACTATCACCGCTTGTTTGATTGGATTTTGCTTCTGCCAATCCCTGAGCTTGATCGTTCTTTAACTCTTTGTAGATTTGTTCTAAAATTTGTTGCTCTGCTTCTCCAGTGTTTTTTGCAATTTCTTCTACGCTGGACATTAATTCATTGCTAGAAACGTCTGGCTGGAGTGTCAAAATTTCGTCAAGGTACGAGTAACTGTTGGCAGAGGCACCACTAAAGGAAGTTGAAGCTAATAACATTGCCGTGAATGATAAAGCTGCGAATGATTTTTTCATAATACAACTCCTTTTTCATATTTTTACTTCATCTATAATATTAATTTAATTGTATAATTTTACAATTGGGAAAAATATTAGGTAATAAAAGAGTTGTTAATAATTTTTTAAGTAATAATGATGATATTCTGATAAATGTACAGAAAAGATATATCGTTTAGTGGGAAAAATATTTTCCTCTAGAACAACAAGCAGGAAAAGTATCCCTTTGTCTTGAATTTAATAAAAGAGAATGTTATTAAGGAGAATGATAATGGAGATAAAATCTGTATTAAGAAAATGGCAAAGTAAAAAAGGAGAGATAGATAACTTAGAAGAACTAGTAACAGAAATGCTTAAAAATATAGGAACAATCGATGCTGAGCTAAGAGACAGTTTAATTTACTCTTCATTTTATCTTTTAATAAAGGACAATAAATTATCGAATGAACTCATGGAAAAAGTCCTGATTAGTTGTTTATCGAAGGAGTATTTGTTTAAAGGTATAGGTGAAGTAGAAACCGACACTGTGTTTACAAGGTCGTTTTCGTCATTAGTAATAGCTTTGATAGTAGAAAAGGATAAAACAAAAGGATTTTTGGAAAAACAGCTGTTAGAAGAAGTGTTTGAAAAAACGATTATATACTTACAATCAGAAAAAGATGTAAGAGGTTATGTAGAAGGGAAAGGATGGGCGCATAGTATTGCCCATGGAGCAGATCTGTTAGAAACTCTTATTAGCCACCCATCCTTCAATTTGTTAAATAGTGAGAAATGCCTTACAACAATAACTGCATGTATTTGGAAGGATTATGTTTTCCAGGACGATGAGGATGAGCGGCTACTCTTTGCAGTAGAGGCACTTTTAGAAAAAGGATTATCGGAGGAGATACTTATAGATTGGGTGCACAACTTTGAAAAATTATTAGACCCAACAGTAAGTCGTGAAGAGAATTCTTTAACCTTTTATAAATATAGGTCTAATGTCATGAACTTCTTAAAGTCACTGTATTTTCGTTTATCGTATCGTGGAGAAAGTATAAATACACAGCTTCAAATTAAAAAATCCTTAAAAAACTTACATAACGCTATGTATAAAAGGGAGTAATGTTTCTAATCTCAAGCGTAGGATGAAGTGGATGCTTCAGTATTTATTTTTTATGTACTAATATATTTTAGTAATTAGAACAAAAGTAATTATATACATACATTATACATAAAAATGTCCTCAATTAAATGAAGGATTCTTTGTTAGAAAAAAGGAGCCCGTAATGACTAATGAAATAACAGTAGTGTGGGGAGGGCATCCAGTCAAGCTAATATGGCAGCCTTCAAAGGTAGTCCTGAAAGAAGATATTGTGACTAGTGTTCACGGTTGTTGTTTTCATGCAGGAAAAGTGTTATTAGTTCGAGTGAAAAATAGAGGATTTAATATGCCAGGCGGACATGTAGAAGCTAATGAAACTCCTGAAGAAACTCTCCATAGAGAAATTTACGAAGAAGGCTATGTCAAAGGAGATGCAACTTATATTGGAGCGATTGAGGTTAACCACAAAGACAATCCTTTTTATATAGTAAATGGTAAATACCCTCTCATCGGCTATCAATTATTCTATCGTTTAGATATTGAAGATTGCTTTCCCTTTTTAAGAGAGAATGAAGCAACTACACGTATTTGGGTCGAACCAGAGGAAGTACCATACGTAATTGATGATCATGAACTAATTATAACTATATTAAGAGAAGCAGAAATCATTAATAATTAATAGAACGAATGAAATGAATTTACAATAAAAATGATTTTTAATAGTAATTAGTTTATAAAGAAAAATAAAACGCTCCAAACCATTAAGGTTTGGAGCGTTTGGTTATTATTTAGCTTCAGTTGAACTATCTGGAACAGCCTCTGTTTCAGTGCCTTCTGTTTCACTATTTTCTGCGCCAGTGGTGTCGTCCGTTCCATCAGTACCTGTTGTACTATCTTGGTCGTCCTGCGTATCTACTTCTCCTTCATTTTCTGAATCCAAACCAGAATCGTTTTGTCCGTCATCTTCAAGAGTTGGGTCTTCTACTTCAATATCATTGATATCTGCATCATCATCATCTCCACAAGCTCCTAACAATAATGCTGAACTTAAAACTATTGGTAAAGCGAATATTCTTTTCTTCATCTTAAATTCCTCCATTCAAATTGTTCTTTTATTTACTTAATGTGTTAGGCCTACTTTATGTCTACCTCATTATAATAACTTTAAACTTTTTTCTTCAAGAATCTTATTATTAGAAAAAATGTAATATAAAAACATGGATAATATATATGATATAATTTAGTCTTATGAGAATTTTTGATGCTGAAAGGAGGCATTCGGTTGCTACAAACTTTTCTGATTAATATATTATTTATTACTTTACCTGTTCTACTTTTTGTCGTCTTTTTAGATAACAAAAAGAGAAAAGAATATATATACTTTTTCATACTATCTTCATCAATATCAATGATTTTATGCATGATTTATCCAATTAGATTAGAATTAGGTTTTACAGTTGATTTAAGATACATACCGTTTTTCACTTTGGCTCTTTACGGTGGCTATAAGAAATTGTTTCCACTTTATATTATTTTAAATATAGTACGTTTTTTTGTAGGGGGAGAAGGAGTTATACAATCCTTTATTTTCTCAACTGTAGCTTTTGCTATTGTTCCACTAATGCACAAAAGGTTTATTAATTATTCCCCTAAGAAGAGAATATTCACTGGTATTTTAATGGTATTAATCAACGATTTGACTTATTTAATTTCTCTTACTACTTTTTTTGACAAACTAACTACTGAATATTGGACTGTTGCTGCTTATATTATTGTTACATATGTCATAGTTATGTTGTTTAACTTGAGTATGGTCGAGAAAATTTTATCTAATATTAAACAGCGAGATAATTTTCTTCGAGCGGAGAGGTTGCATGTGATGAGCGAATTATCTGCGAGTGTCTCTCATGAAATAAGAAATCCTCTAACTGTAACAAATGGCTTTTTACAATTATTAAGCGTCTCAAAAGATATTACTCCAAATGATAAAGTTTATATTGATTATTCTTTGAAGGAGTTAAATAGAGCTGAAAACATACTAAATGATTTTTTAGCATTTGCTAAGCCTCAATCGGTTCATATGGTTCAATCTACATTAGAAGAGGAATTAGTATACGTTAAAAATGTTATGATGCCTTATGCTAAATTCCATGAAGTCGAAATCTTGCTATTATTTCAGAACACAGTGAAGATTAAATTTGATCAAAATCAAATGAAACAGTGCATAATTAATCTACTAAAAAATGGTGTAGAATCAATGAAAGGCAAGGGGGGACTTCTTCTTGTACGGGCCGAACAGCAAGGAAAAAATCTAATCATTACGATAGAGGATGAAGGAATAGGCATGACTTCCGAAGAAATAAGCCAGTTGGGGAAACCTTATTATTCTAATAAAAAAGAGGGTACAGGATTAGGTATGCTAATGGTATATGGGACAATTTCCACATTAAAAGGAAATGTAGAAGTAAAAAGTCAAAAAGGAAAAGGGACTATATTTACTATAACTATACCAGTTTAAAAAAGAGTTAAAAGTAACTGGTTCTATTAAAAATACGTTTTTGAAATTATAATAATATGTTTAATAAAAGCACCGCAATTGATACAACCTTTAATAAGGTATGTGTCAGTTGTGGTGTTTTTTTATGTAGTCAATCGACTTTAGATAGAATAATGTAACTCGTTGTTCGTAGAAAGATCGTAGCAATAGTCACAATAGACGAAAGGTAAAACTATCATCCTTAAAGAAAGGTTAAATCATTTTAAATATAATAAAAGTAAATAAAACAGAGTGATCAGTTAGGGGGTGAAGAGATTCTTAAATAATATCCATCTGGATCGACCAAACGAAAATCTTTCAGGCCCCATTCTTGTTGTTTTAGTTGGGATTCTAATTCAATTTTCATCTCACTTACACGTTGATGAAAACTTTGAATATCAGGAACAATAATGATTATCTCTACACCAACTCCTTTTCGGGAGGTGCTAATATTACTGAAATAATGGTCCTTTGAAAGAATATTTTGTTGCGTTAAAAGTATATTGAGATTTTTGGATCTAAATCTAGCACTAGTTTCATTTTGAGAATATAAATCTAATTGAATTACGTTTTTATAAAAGTCAACAGACCTTTTCAAATTTTGTACGAACAATTCTAAACGCATATAAACATCCATTTTCAAACCTCCATAGATAAAAAATAGTTACATCAAAGTGATAACGAGTGAATATAATTCGTGTTTCCAATGTTAATAATACTAAATTTAATTGTTTTATTATTCATTCAAAGGGCTGAATATATTCTACATTTTAAATTTAGGGGGTTTTAAGTTACTTCACATTCCGTAAATAATGTGTAATAACCAAAATCGGAGTTTAGTAGAACACGAAAAAATATTAATAAGTTGGTGATTTAATGTTATTAACATATTTGTAATGATACTATATACTCGATTGTAGATGATTAGTCAACAAAAAGACCGCTGCTCATTGAAGCAGCGGCTTTTAAATTAGATAATTATTTGGGTATTTTCACCGGATGAATCAGGATAATAAAGGTCTTTACGGAGGCAAACATCCTTATGTGTTAAGGTTTCGCCTTTAAAACGAAGCCAAATCTCATCATCTGCCATTACACCATGTGTTTTCCGAACAATGCCCCAACGATTATACGCTTGCAAACCAAGACTCTTGAGTAACTCATCGGCATTGGCACGTGTTGGTGGAAACGTACGCCATTTAAGCCACTTCTCCAGTTCTTCTAGCGTAATATGACCTTCCATAATCGGTGAAAATTGTTTATTAAAGTCTACTATATAGTTCACGACATAAGGTGTGCCACCATTTGCGGGTTTTAAATCAACTGTAGCAATTACATCGTCCATCCACATGACCTCGAACTTCATATAATCAATCAATTTGATTCACTTCCTTCAATGAAAAGATGTTTGAAGATAGGGTCGTTTAACTGTGATAGTAACACTTGTTGTGCTCGACCAAAATCAATTGAATTTATTTTTAGTGTTTCTAATAATTTAGCTTTATAGATGAATGCTGAACCGGTATAGAGTGCGAGCTGTTTAGTAAAGCTTGAGTTAAATGGTTTTGCTTTCACTTTTCTTTTTAAAATTGATAATGGTTTACCTAGTGGATAGTCCTTTTCATCGGATAGCAAACTTAGTCCATTATCAAAAATCGGTGCGAGTCTCCATACTTTGGTAACAGGATTGTATAAGAATAAAATGTTATTCGTATGACGATCTTCGTTTAAAATGAGTGCATCAAACGCTACTAATTGAGCAATATCTTCTCGTACATTCAGTCCGGTAAAGTCCTGCACTTGTTGCATAATTTGCTCAAACTTTTCTTGTGTAGAAAGAGATTTATCGTTAAGGACATGGTCGGTCGTCGTAAAGTTTGCCTCAAATAAACGCTCAAGCGTGACTTCTTGTAGCTTACCTCTGAAATCCTGCGAATAACAGCCCATGGAAATTTCACCATTTGGTAAAATAATTTTACAAGGATAGTAGTTTACATAATCTTTTTCTTGTAATGTAGAGCATGCTAACACAAGTGATGCTAATACTTCGGCTTGTCCCTCGTAGCCACGAGTATTTTGTTTAACCCACTTATCTCCGACACACCATTTTGATTGGTCACCTTTACTTGAAGTACTAATAATACGAATATTATCTGCTGGTATATGAATTTCTTCCATGCATCTCACGTCCAATTTACTTGAGTTTCTTATATTATATAGTTAAAAATAAGGTTTTTCATCATTTAACCCATTTGTTTTATTTTAAAACTTCTCCACAAGTTTCTCTCTCCTCAGCCCAGTTGCAATTAGTTCTCCAATAAGTTTGATAAAACCTTTTTTCTTCTTAAACTAACGGTGCAGTTTAGTTGAATAAGGCTAGATAGGAAATTATGATAAGAATAGAAATAAAACTAGGGGTATTTCTAATGCATACAGACAATAAAACAGTATTAGAATTAGTGGAATTTGATAAATATGATGTCTTAGGTTTAATAGAACTTTCTGCCTCAGTTGGTTGGGATTATGATGAGCATGAAATTAGAACTGTTATGTCATCTGGTAAAATATACGGACATAAAAATGCTGATGGGAAAATTGTTTCGAGTGCTGCAATAATACCTTATGATACTGATTTAGCTTCAATTGGTATGGTTATTGTTAATGAAAAATATAGAGGTTTAGCCTTAGGAAAAAAGGCTACTCAAAAATGTATAGACAGTGTTTCTCAAAATACTTCAATAATGTTAATTTCAACTGAAGATGGGAAACCCTTATATGAAAAATTGGGTTTTAATACTGTCGACCATGTACATAAGTTTTTAAGTGATAACTATATTCCAACTAACTTGTTTAATAATCGAGAAATTACCTTAGAGAAATACAGTGAGAATGATATTAATGAAATTATTGAATTAGATTCGGCTGCATTTGGTGATAAGAGAAGAAAATTACTTCTTAACAGGATAAATCAATCAAAACAATGTTTAGTTGTTAGAAATCTAAAGGGGAAGATTATTGGATTCGGATTATCCATATTAGGACCAATAAATCTATTAATAGGACCTATTGTAGCACCAGATTCACAAACAGCTGCTTTAATAATCGATGGGTTAATTCTTAATCATCAAGGAAAGTTAAGGATTGACGTGCCATCCAATAATGACAAGTTAATGTTATTCTTGGAGAAAAGTGGATTTGTAAAAGTTAGTAATCCTCCGATAATGATAAAGAACTCTATTAATATGCCATATAGGAATAAAGAGTTATTTGCTATTACTGCACAAGTCTTTGGTTAAGTTAGCAATATCTTTATTGAACTAACGGATGCTTTACTTGAAGAGCATTGAGCTGCATAGACAGCTCTTATTCTTATTGAACTAAAGGTGCAGGTATAGTTCAATAAGAAATGGTAAAATAGAGTTAATAAAAGCTGTTTTGATAGGGAGACAATATAGATAAAAATGAATTCTTTCAAGACCTTGAAGAAATTGTGGTTGACCCTTTGTTTATTGGAAATAGTAAAGAGGACATAGACCAAGAAATATCAAACAACACTTGGTCAATTTCTGTTAGTAACGAAATGAATATTAAGTTGAGTGTTAAGGATTTTAAAGATTTTTTTAGAGAGGTTATTTCCAACAGAAGTAAACAAATTAAAATGTCTAATAAGGGTATGCTTTTTTATGTATGGTTCGATTGGCAAGCTGCACAATTAAGATTTAATTTAATATCGGATTATGATTCTAAGCTACCGTTCAGTTGTGAAATTGAAACTATTGATAACCTCGAACCTGTCATTGAAGAATTTCTTAGTTTTCCTTATCACGATGGCTTTCCCGTTGAAGATATTCGTGAGGAAGATGAAGGGGTAGAAGAAAACAATAACCCCTTAAAAATTTTCCTATGCAAAATAAATGGATAATTCTTATTCAGCTAACGAGTTGCTTTAGCAAATCTTGGCCATCGTTTCGATGGTCTATTTTTATGTCCAAAACATTAAGTTGATCCCAGATATGCTTTGTGAAATGTTACACTGAAACTAACGAAGCAGGTTAGTTGAAGAGTGTTGTTTAACTTGTATTCAACAATCGAGCCAGATGGTTATATAACCATCTGAATAAACAAGCGGATTAGTCTGAAGATAAAGGGGGATTTATATGAATACAAAACGTAAACGGAAGGTCTGGAGGATAGGTTCAGGAGTATTTATTGTACTTGTTATAGCTTTCATATCATGGTATTATCCATTATCGCTTTTTAGCATCCATCAAAGCTTTACATATCATCCTGGTTCGGGAACTCATAATGGCAAAACCTACGAAGAAGAGATTGGCGAGTTTAAAGCTGCCTATGAGAAGGATCTAAAAAAGGATTTAGGAAGTGATAATTACAATCCTACCGTAAATCGAACTCAATTTATTCTTCCGATTTTTGAACAAGAATGGCTGATCGGCACGGACTCCAAAACAATTGACAAAGATAAACTGGATAGAATGCTTTTCGAAGTACAACAGGCAAGAAATACCCTGTTAGACCTTGTTTCTGAAGGAGATTATTCCAGAGAAGAAAGGATATACCTGGTTGACAGCATAAATAATTTCTTGAACTTGGAAGAGCGGATTAGATTTATAAGAAACGGAAAATTTTTTTCGAGAAGTGATTTGCAAAGGATGTTAGGTAATTTACAAGGAGATTTCTGGGCAGGTTTTGATTACTATACCACCGTTTTTTATGATGTATCTCATAAATAAAAGTTTGAAGCTATCGGGCGCGATTGTTTAATAAGCGTCTCAGTTCTTCTTAAACTAAAGGGTGCTTTAATTGAATAAGGAACACTTAATAATCGAGAAAATCATGACGAAAGAAAGCAACCATTTTGAACAATCTCTTTCAAAATGGTTGCTTTTATTTTTTGCTGTATGAGGTTAGTAGAATAACTTGTAAAATTGAATCTCTTCTTATTATATATACTCTCCAAACAACTCCGGTTTCCAACTATGAACAGGATGGTTTTCTTTTGCGAATACTTTTTCTAAATAAATTTCCGTTGTTTCTAACCGTTCATGTCCTAGCGATTTCATAATGTCATATATCTCTACTTTATTTAGTCGTGAAATAATGGCAAAAGCGTGTCGAAAGTAATGTGGTGTCAGTTCTACTACTTCATCCTTCAGGTTAAGATACAACTTTGCATTTTCTTTTTTTACATATTGCGCTAGGTAGGAGGGGGTATAGGCTTTACCTGTGTTTGTAGTAAATAAAGGAGCATTCGATTCTGCTTTTTCTATAGGTGGTAATCCTCTAGAGCGGCGAAATGCTTTAATGCTATTAAGCACTTTCTCTTTCACTGGTACTTGCCTACGCTTGTTCCTTTACCTATGATTTCTAGATAATGTCCTCCCAAGATAGTATCTCTTTTCAAGTCATTTACCTGCAACTTACAAAATTCTTCATTTCTAATTCCCGTAGTAGACAATACATGCACAATTGCAAACTTCACGTGATGTTCTATTTTTTGAAGGAAGACAGCTTAAAGATTACTTCTTTGGGACCCAGGTTTCGGTTTGGACGTTCATCTTTCCGAACAGTTGCTTTTCTAAAGCCTTCATATATAGGTTCATTAATATATTTATCATTATAAAGAATGGTTAAGAAAGCTTTTATTATTGCACTCTTTAGCTTAATAGTAGCAGGAGAGTAAGAGCCTTTTATTAAAACATGAGGGCTCTTGGTGATTAACCATTCCTGGTATCGTCTCAGATGTCTTGATTAAAGTGATTTTAATTAGTCAACCTTCGATAACTTGGGCAATATCTTAAGCAGGAACTATTGATTGGTTGTCGAAACAGTAATAATCAGGAAATTTAAAGAAAAAGACTTAGTGAAAGGAATGAGTTTATGAAAAATTACCTGTTTAGCATTATAGTCGTAGCACTTCTTGGAATATCTGCGTTGGCCATATTGTTAGTCAACAAGGACACTTCTGAAAAAGAAGCCGAAGAAACAAATGAAGTTAAAATTGATGATGAATTTCTAAAGAACTGGAATAAAATTAATATTACATTGAAAGAGAAATCCCGAAATAACCATTATTTTGAAAATGAGGATTTGAACAATGGTGATATTTTCTTATTAAATGGAGAAAGCCAGGGGTTGAAATTAAAAGAAGGAGATAATGTATTGGTGGATTTAACCATAATCCCCGATGGCTTAAGTCATACTGGGGTTGGATACATATTAAATGAGAAATATACAGAGATTTTTTCAGCCCCCGTTTCTGATAAACTGACAACCTCTTTTGATGTGAAGGTGGATGGGGAATATATAATTTGTATTGTCGGTGGTAACGCAAACTTTATAACAATTACGAATGGTCTTATTTCAATTGATTAAATTTGAATAATATCTTTTTTAACTAGCGAGGTGCTTTACTTCAAGAAGGAGTAAAGTCTTTATTCTTATTTAACTAACGGCGCAGTTTAGTTTAATAAGAGGTAAATTTGACCGAGTGTCGAAATAGTAATTATAGTTGAATTGTAGAAGGGGTAGAATATGTCAAGATATATTAGTAAATTTTTCTTAACATTACTAGCTAGTGTAATTTTATTTTTTCTATTGAGTGGTTTGTTTGATAGCGGTGACCATATCGAAATTTGGATTTTTACTTTCGGTACAATAATTATTATAGTGCTATCATTTTTAATTGCACTTATGTATTATTTAATAGATTTAATTAAGAGTAAATCTTAGTTTGTCTACGTTGTGTTTTACTTCGGAAGGGGTAAAGCCTTTTTTCTTATTGAACTAACGAAGCAGTTTAGTTCAATAAGAAAAACTGATAAAATAACAATAAATCAGTATAAAAAGGTGTTGTTATATTTGGAACAAGTTAGAATTTATAGAATTTCTTGGGTACCTATATTGGGGTTTATGTCTTTTGGAATATTATTTTGTATATTGACTATTTTAGGTTTAAAAGAGGGTGGACTTTCTTACACATTAATTATTGGATTCATTTTTCCATTTCTTCTTATTGGGTACGCTATATACCTATTAAAAAAAAGAAGAGAGGGAATGGGATTTTATTGGGATGATGAAGGAATTGTAATTGATTTGAACGGTAATAAAGTTTATTGGGATGAAATAGATAGTATTGAATATTATAAAGGTAAAACTGGAACCTCTACAGTTATTTATCCACACTATACAAATCACGAAAAGATAAGAATTCGTCGTAAAAAATGGATGCCCACAACTTGCCATTCAAATGATTGGATTTTAATAGAAAGTCCAAATGAATATCACGAAAACTTAATAAAAATATGGGAAGAAAAAAGTAATAAAAAATAATAAAAGGCAAACTTGATTAATTCTTATTAAGCTAACGAGATGCTTTACTTCAAGAAGGAGTAAAGCCTTTTTTCTTAGTTAACTAGCGCGGCAGTTTAGTTGAGTAAAAAAATGAATTGGAGGTCGAACAGATATGAAACGAGAGGGAATTGTTAAATGGTTTAAAGAAGAAAAGGGTTATGGTCGTATTATGCTTGACGGTGAGGATGGAAATCATGTTTTTGTTCATTTCAGTTCGATTTTACCTGATAAAGAAAGATTTCCGAATGGGTTCATATTCCTTAAACAAGGTCAAAAAGTATCCTTTGATTTAATTGAAAACCCAAATTCTACCGACCAAGAGCAAGTTGCAGAAAATGTATTCATCATCTCTGACTAAAAAAATCTTATTCAACTAATGGGTAGCTTTACTTCAATAAGGAAATTAAAGGAGTGATTTTTTGGAAAACCAATATGTATGTCGTTTTGATATAGATTTTAGACTTGGCGATATTGAAATTAAATTAAATGGGGATGGTCAAGAAGTCCGTTTTAAATTTATGATTGCATTCTTTTCATTTCCTTCTTTATTATTTTTTCTGTTACAGCTATGGAATGGAAAAATGAACGAAACTGAAATAAGCAGTTTCGGTTTTGCGGTGAGATATTATTTTACTGTAGAGGATGAAGATTTACTTATTGAACATTCAACTTACCATGAACTTATTGAACATTCAACTTACTACGAAGGCGAATACATTACTCGCAATTATAAATTTAATTTTGAGAATTTTGTTAAAGCAATAGATAAAGGTTTTTCAGAATACCTTCAAGAACAACGCAGTAAAGGAATTCCTATAGGAGTAGAAGAAGATTCTCACCCCTTATCGAAGCAAGTAATTAAAGAATATGAAGAATTCTCGACCATCATTAATGAGAAGAAAGGTAAATACTTCAACTAACGGGTGCTTTACTTCAAGAAGGAGTAAAGCCTTTTTTTCTTATTGAATTAAAGCAGCAGGTTAGTTAAACAAGAATATAGGGAGGTATAGAGTTGAATTACATCATAATTTTACTTTCTTTACTTATCTCGACGATGGTGTCTGTTTGGATAATAAAAAAGAAAAACAACAAAAGGATTAGCATGTTTTCAGCGTTTATAACAAATTTATTGTTTTTATCAGGAACAACATGGGTCCTATATAGTATAGATGATGAAGCAAAAATATTTGGTTTTGGGCATACTGATCTTCCTGTCTTGATATTTGCGATTCCCATAATAACTTGGGTTAACTTTTTAATTCTTCAATTTGTAAAAAATCAAGGATAAAAGGAGTTTTTCTTCTTCAACTAACGGGTGCGTTAGTCAAATAGAGCAACGTCATTATGACGTTGCTCCTTTATAATTAAAAGTATTTCTGATAATACTCTTTCCTTAGCCTTCCGCTTAATTGAGCGTAGATCCTAGTTGTTTCACTTTTCTCATGTCCCATAAGACTTTGTATGACTTCAATAGGAGCTCCATTATTCATCAAATGAGTTGCGTAGCTGTGTCTAAGTTGATGTGGATGAATCTCTTTATTAATTTCCGCACGATTGGAGATCCGCTTGATGATGTATCTCATTTGGGCGACACTCATTTTATGTGGCTGTCTTGCAGTTACAAAGATTGCTGGATTATGGTCATTACGGCTTTCTATATAGCGTTTAAGCCAAATATCACAACGTGTATTAAAATAAACTTCCCTTTCCTTATCACCCTTTCCTCTCACGATCGCGGATTGATTGGACCAATTAATATGGTTCTTTTCTAAGGAAACTATTTCGCCAATTCGACAACCGGTAGAAAACATGAATTCAAAAATTGCTTTTTCTATTGGGGAATGACAGGATTCACGAAGGTGTTCAATCTCCCGTTCGGTTAAATACTTAGGTATCCGCTTCCCTATTTTGGGTTCTTTAATCTTGGAAGTGGGATTCTTACTAAGAAAGCCTTCTTCATGAGACCAACGAAAAAATGATTTCATAAAGCGGATACGATGTGCAAGACTGGCTGGTTTTAAATGCTTACAGGATATAGCAAGATATTCCTTTAGTTGATTTGTATCCAGCAATGCCATCTCTACATCTTTAAAATAATCAATTAGTAATGAAGACTGTAATTGGTAGGCTTTCAACGTTTGTGGCGAAAAGCCCTCTATTCGCTTATCCGCTTCAAACGAAGCCCATGCTTTTGACAGTAACAATTCCATTCCCCCTAAAATAGTACTATTAAAAGGATTATTGCCAACTTAATAGAATTATAGACATAGGGCGTGTATTTTTATTAAAGCAGCAGGTTAGTTGAACAAATTAACACAAGATATATTGAAACGAAAACTATGAAATTATGTCTAATTACAAAAGGAGTGATGATACTGAAAAAACTTAGCTTAATTTTGTCTTTGATATTTTTATCAATAGGATTATTGGGCTGCCAACAAAATGGTAAAGAGAAGGAGTCCAACAACGAAATTTCTAAAAATGTAACCAGCTCTCCTACTAAAAATATGCCAAAAGATATGCCTAGTGATTTTAATTTTTCTATTCAGTCCGGCGTTCAAAAAAAGAATGAAATTAATACTTTTGAAGGAACGGTGACCAAGGATTTAATAGCAGATGGTACTGCAACAACAGAGGTTATCTTAACAGAAGAAGAAATGAAAGCTATTTATGAGAAAATGCAAGAAATTAATATAGCCGAAACGAAGGAATTTACACCTAAACCTATAAACGGAGCGGCTTGTATGCAAGAACCGCACGGAGAAGATGAGTGGAAAATTATTATTAATGGTGAAACGATAAGTCACTTATTTTCAGAGGAATACTGCGAACCAACGAACGATGCAAAACAGCTAATTGAGTTGAGAAATTATGTCTTTAATATAATTAAAAGCAAGAGTGAATATAAATCACTCCCAGAGTCCAAAGGTGGGTACGAATAATTATTGAACGGGTGCTTTACTTCAAGAAGGAGTAAAGCCTTTTTTCTTATTGAAATAAAGAAGCAGGTAGTTAAAAAAGAATTGTATTTTAGTTTTGAAGAATTATAAAGAAAATATCATTGGGAGGGAGAAGAAAAATGACTAATTCAGATAAGAAGACTGTCAATTTAATTAATGTTGATTTTCAAGGATTACATGTTAATACAATAGGTGATGGAGAAGCTATTGTTTTCCTGCACGGTGGACCTGGAAGCGAACAACGTTTTTTCCTACCACATGTTTTACCCTTATCTCGTAAGTTTAAATTAGTCTTTTATGATCAAAGAGGTTGTGGGAAATCAGAACCATCCATAGATAATCAATATTCGATGAAGGATGAAGTAAATGCATTGGAATTATTACGGAAAGAATTAAGACTAGAGAAAATAAATCTATTCGGAGAGTCCTGGGGTTCAATGCTGGCTCTACTATATGCAACTACTTATCCAGAAAAGGTAAATAAGATTTTTCTAACTGCTGCAATAGGTGTTACTGCTGAAGGATTTAAAATCTTTGGAGAAGAATTAGAAAAAAGGTTGTCGAAAAAAGATAAAGTAAATCTCTCTAATTTAGAGGTTAGACTCAAAAGAGGGGATTCAACAATCGAAGATATTTTATTGGTTTGGATAAATATTATGTTTATTCAGAGGGATCATTAAAGAGGAAAGCAAAAACATCTATAAATCCAACAGTAAATGATGCAATTGGAAAGGACATCCTAGATAACTATGACTTAACCAATAGATTAGATGCTATCAATAATATCCCTATCTTAATTGCACAAGGAAGCCACGACATATTAACTCCTAATTTAGCAGAAAAATTACTGTTAGAACATATTCCTCATGCAAAGTTAATTGAAATAGAGAAGTGTGGTCATTGGACCGTTTTGGAAAAACCAAATGAAATCAATAAAATTGCTCATGATTTTTTTAACACTAGCTTGTTAAGCTAACGGGTGCTTTACTTCAAGAAGGAGTAAAGCCTTTTTTTCTTATTGAACTAAAGCAGCAGATTAGTTGAAGAAGGTAATTATAGATAAATGGCGAATAAATAAATTTGGAGGTGATTTTTTGAAGAAGGTAATTATAGGATTATGTATATTTGTAACCACTGGACTTATCCTCTTTATAATACAAGATGAATTTATAGGGAACGAGAATGCAAATAGTATTGATGAAATGTTTTCTGGTCAAATTTTTGATGATGCAAAAGAGAAATTTACTGTGCATGCTATAGGGTTAAGTCCAGAAGAAAAAATCTTTACAGTTAGAATTGAAAAAACACAATACAAAGAACAAGCAGAGGAATACTTTAGAGACATTTTAGATTCTCGTGATATGAAAAGTTATGGACTTGAGGTATTTGCTGATGATTTAACTTTATAATAAAGAGATTTGTGAAAATATACTTAAAGTAACGGGTACTTTAGCAAAATATGGCCATCAGTTTGATGGTCTATTTCTATGTCCCATTAAGTTGATCCCAGATTTGCATTGTGAAATGTTACACTTAAACTAACGCAGCAGTTTAGTTGAATAAGAAAAATGGGAGGAAGTGAATAATGTGTATCGCTTTGCAGAATTAGGAATTGTTATTAATCCAATACTTGCGATAATTATCTGCATAAATTTAGTTACTATTATTAATAAAGTAAAAAATAATGAAGATACTTCTACTAATACTATTATTGTTAGTTTATCTTTAGCCTATATTGTTTTTACTATTTCAATTCTTGCTAGCTTTTAATTAGCTCTTATTGAAATAACGGGTGCTTTACTTCAATGAGGGTAAAGCCTTTTTCTTATTGAACTAACGGTGCAGGTTAGCACAAGAAGGCATTTTTTGAAAGATGTCGAAGTAGTTAATGTAGGGAGTATGGCAAAAACGGAGTTGATTCAATTGAGACTATTCAGCTTGATACAATTATTAACGGCTATGATTACGTTTGGTATTTATTTTTATTTTATTGAACCTGTGATTACAGAGAATGTATGGTTCAAAATTTTGATATTTGCACTAGTTTTCTTAACTCTAAGTTATTTTTCCAAAAGGTTTGAAGGACATTTTAAATTTTTAGATAAACGGATTGATAATCAACTTAGTGTATGGATTGTAATTGGTTTAATTTTCATTCCATTATTCATTATTTTTTGAACTATGGGTGCTTTAGTAAAGATTTTAGAGCTGCTTAGGCAACCTTTTCCATATTGTACTATTGGGTAGGTTAGTGAAATAAAGGGTTAAACTAATTAGATAAAAATTAGGAGAGTGCTATGAGAGTCTTTTTAGAGTCAGCACTAATTTTAGTTATGTTCGTATTGGTTAGTAGCATATGGGTTATTTTTTTTGGAAGTATATATTTAGAGATTGGCATTGATATTGAAAGATATGGTTGGACACCTTATGTCTCTATTCTGATTCTGTTTTTGGTGCTATATAGAAATAAATTGCAATTTAGAGGAAGGAATAAAGGAAAAGATAGAGAAAAACTACCGAAATTAATTTCTAAAATACTTATTTTCACTGCAATTAGTCTGTTATTCTTACCTCCAGTACTGAGTTTCTTCTTCAACTCCCATGAAAATTAAAACCTTCGATTTAGAGAAAAAGGCAATACGAAATCTGACGCAGCTCAATTATTTTTTAAAAAAGTGCAGCGCCAAAATGAGAATCAAATTGTGGGTTGGATTAGGAGGCATTTGGTTCAGTGATTGTAACGTTGTAACCTAAGTTTTCAAGTCTTCGAACAGAATATCGTACAATCGATTGTTCTTTTTGCTTATCAAAATAATCTTCACCTAAGTCTACATACATTTCTTTGCGTGTTAGGAGATAGTAGCTGATTCTTAAAATGGCATGAGCGACTGATATTCCTGCACGCTTTTTACCTTTTCTTGATGCAGTACGCCTATACAGGGCTCCCAAATAGGTTTTAGATCCTCTGACAGAATGAGCTGAATCTGGCTAACCTTATATTACGAACGAGGTGCTATAGCAAACAGGTTTGTCAGTAGGCAGCCTCTATTCTTATTCAACTAACGCGGCAGTTTAGTTGAATAAGGATATTGAAAAAGTGTGGTTAAAAAGGGGTGTAGCATTGGAAAAATTAGAAAACGCTGAATTAGATTTAGAATATAAAGTTTTTGGTACGGGGGAGAAGATTCTCCTTTTAGAAATAGGAATAGGAAGTTCAATTTATAACTGGTTTCCCTTTGTTAAAAACATAATGAAAGACTTTACTATAATTATGTATCACAGGGCTGGTTATGGTAGTAGTAGAATTTCAATAAATCCAAGGACAACTAAAAATATATGTCACGAGTTAAACAAATTTATTGAATCATTAGGTATAAAGGAAAAGGTAACTATAATGGGACATTCTTTTGGAGGACTATGTGCGTTACATTATGTAATGCTTTTCCCAGACAAAGTTAATGGACTAATTTTATTGGATTCAACTTCACCAAACTTTAATCGTTTATATAATCTTGATATACCAGTAATGAATTCTCTGATATCGATAGACCAAATGGTACAAAGTAATTTGGACAATTCATATAAATCAAAAGAGGAACTTAGAAATCTTTATAATCAGTCAATTGATGATTGTCACGGCATACTTACCAAGAGTGAAGTGATTAGATTTGAGGAATTTATCACCAGTCCTAATATGTTTAAAACTGTTGCAGAAGAGTTCCAAAACTGGGAATCAAATAGTGAAAGTATAAAAGAACTTGGTGAATTCCCTAACATTCCACTAACAGTTATTGCAAGAGACATAGAGGCTTCGGTCAATGCCTTTGTTCAATACAATATCCCAAAAGAAGAGGCAGTAAAATATGAAAAAGTTTGGAGAGAACTGCAAATAGGATTATCTCAATTATCTACTAAAGGAAAACTTATCATAGCAGACCGCAGTGACCATGGTATTCATCTCGATAGACCTGATATAGTAATTCAGGGTTTAAAAAGATTTTTATAGAAATTACTGAAATCGTTGATAGATTGTGTATGATTGTACTTAAACTAACTGGTGTTTTAGTTAAAAAGTGGTTGATTATATCGGTAGCTTTTTCTTATTGAACTAACGTAAGCATGTTAGTTCAATAATGACAAGCAGTTAAAAAGGAGGGAGAATATATTATTTTTGAATTAATAGGATTGCTTTTAATGCCTATCTTGTGCGTTATATTTTGTTTGAATTTGGTTTCTATATTAAAAAAGGTAAAACACGATGAAAAAACTACGGTCAATACCTTTTGGCTTACATTATCGTTTACTCTTATTATGTGGAGCATTGCAGTTCTAGCGGGAAGCAGCTATTAAGCTAACGGGTGCTTTAGTTGAAGAATAATCTACCAAATTGCAGGCAATTCTTGAGCAAGAAATAAAGGGTGATACATATCGATAATGATAAGTATCACCCTTTATTTGTGTGACTTCCTATGATTAGATCCCTTTTTTATTAATCTTCTTAAAGTAATGGATAAACATTAAGTTATAAACAACTTCCACTATTATTGAAATAGTTAAATCCATTAAATTTGTTTCCTCGAGAGATTGATTAGGTAGTAAATCGTAAATGAGAAAATATCCAATTCCATTTAAAGCTATAACAAGTAATATGTATCTTAGTAAAATTGGGATCGCTAAACTAATATACGGAAGAAAAAACTCTATTTTATTTCCTTTTTTATAGATTCGAAATAATACAAATAAACCAATCCCATTGATCATAATAAAGCAAATGAAATCAATAATATCCATTTGATTCATAGTAGAAAAATCGTAAACTATTGGTAATGATATAATAGATATAGCTGCTATAATCCAAAAGATACTTCGATAATTTTTCCTCTGTTTTTCAGGAATCTTCCCTTAAAGCTTTAATAAGTGCATTTATATTCCAAATATACATAATAGACTCCTTTATTGTACTAAAAATAAATTATAGAGAAATAGTACTTTTATAGCAATGAACAAATTTGGAAAAAGAGGGTAATGTGGAGGTTGGGGTTAAAACAGTTAGCTTTCAACACGAAGGAGATAAATTAGAAAAGGATATAAATGAATTTTACTATAAAGCAACAATTCCAGTTATAAAACAGTCTTTTAATTTGAATTTGGATCATACTCTAATCTATGTTTCTTCAACTCCCATGAAAATTAAAATCTTCATTTTAGAGAAAAAGGCAATACGAAATCTGACGCAGCTCAATTATTTTTTAAAAAAGTGCAGCGCCTAAATAAGAATCAAATTGTGGGTTGGATTAGGAGGCATTTGGTTCAGTGATTGTAACGTTGTAACCTAAGTTTTCAAGTCTTCGAACAGAATATCGTACAATTGATTGTTCTTTTGGCTTATCAAAATAATCTTCACCTAAGTCTACATACGTTTCTTTGCGAGCAGGATTAAAGGATATCATCCAAAGCTACCCAAATAAAAAAAAAATTTTGGTTGCTCACGGAGCTGTCATTAATGCTATATTAGCGCTCCTTTCAGATAGTAAAATTGGTTCAGGGAAGACAAAATTGTTAAATGCCTGTATAAGTAATCTAGAATATAAACAAGATCGTTGGAAAGTAAAGGATTATAATCAAACTACCCACTTAACAAAATAGGAGGATGTAAAATATGACATTACTTAATCCAACTTTATTTGCTGAATGGATCGCACCACATTCGTTAGAATGGTACGACCAGCTTGGGAAGTTTCAAGGGACTTATCTATACCCTTGGAATTCCACTATTATTAAGCCTAATGGAGAAACAATCTTTGATGAAGAGGTTATAAACTTGGTTTCACACAAAAAGGTTTTGGACGTCGGGTGTGGGCATGGTGAATTCGCGATCCATTGTAGCTCTATTGCAAAAGAAGTAGTAGGATTTGATGTAACTAATCATTTTATCGGTTATGGGAAAATGAATAAGCCAAAAAATGTTTCTTTTGTGTTAGGAAGCACTAAACAAGGTTTACCTTTTAAAGAAAATGAGTTTGATTGTGCTTACATTCGAAAGGGACCAACTTCAGGTTATCCTGCTCTAAAGCATATTGTAAAAAAAGGCGGAATTATACTTGGGCTACACCCTGGAAATCACGAAGAGAATGAACTATCTGAATTATTTCCAAATCTTTTTACTGCCAATTTACCACTGGATTCTACTGAAGAAACCATTAAAAGTAGATTAATAGAGGCCAATTATTATGAATGGGAGATAGAAATTATTAGCAGTAATGAGTTAATCCATAGCCCAATGGATATTATAAGAAAAAGGTGCTTTGGACAGCACCCAACTGTGATGGAAAAAATTGTAAAAGAAGATTTAATAGAGATTACGGAAATCTTTGAAGCAAACAAAACAAATGGCTTGTCTGTAACTAATTCCTATTCCATTGTACGAGCAATTGTTTAATAGAAGATCATTCCTGTCCAACTTTACTACTTCTTCTTTCTAAAAAGTAATTATCTCTCCATTTATTATTCAGTCTACCAATACGTTCACGGTGA
Organism: Psychrobacillus faecigallinarum; assembly: GCF_014836595.1. Lineage (GTDB taxonomy): Bacteria > Bacillota > Bacilli > Bacillales_A > Planococcaceae > Psychrobacillus > Psychrobacillus faecigallinarum. The sequence continues at coordinate 575,520 of NZ_JACSQO010000002.1, forward strand.
CCTACCACTCTAAACCCATTTTTCTTGTGTAGTTCTATACTAGCTTTGTTTTCTGGAAAAATACTTGCCTGCAGCATCCAATAGCCTTGTTCTTCTGACTTAGTGATCAGTGTTTGAAGCAGCTTATTTCCAATTCCCATTCCAGTGGCTTTGGGATGAACATAGATCCCCACTTCACCAACCCCTGCATAAACTGCTCTGTTTGAAACGGGGCAAAGTCTACACCAACCTAACACTAATTCACCATGGTAAATGATAAAGGTACAAAACTGATCTGCTTTTGAAACCCATATCTCATAGGATGAAGGAGCAGACGTTTCGAATGTTGCGTTACCTGTAGCAATGCCAGCCTCATAAATATATTTGATTTGCTCCCAGTCTTTTTCACTAGATAATCTGCATATATATTCCACGGTTATATTCCCCCTTGTAAAGAATATAAATACTTTACTTGTACTTTACAAGTAAAATTTAAAACGAAAATATATAATAGTTGTCTTTACAAATCAAACGAAAACAATTAACATTAGTTAGTCTAACTAACTAATGTAACTAATCCATAAGGGAGTAATTTTATGCAACCATTTTTCACGACATTAAAACTAATTTCTCGGCCATACAGTAGTAAGATGCAGGATTTACTACTGCCATTTGGCTTAACCGAAGTTCAGTGGGGACTCATACGTATTCTTTACGAAGAAGGACCTTCAACCTTCACTGATATAGCTACTTATTGGCGAGTTGAAAAACCTTCGGTGACTCCAATTGCTCAAAAACTAATTGAGCAAGAGTTAATTTACATAGGAATAGGTCATGACAAAAGACAAAAAGTAATGCATTTAACTAATAACGGGGTAGAAAAGTATAAAGAGACGAAACAAATAGTGGATACCCTACAAAAGAATTTACTGATTGGTATTACTGAACAAGAAAGACAAATTACAGAACAAGTATTGGAAAAATTACTTGTTAATTTAAAGGGAAGATGATGACGGTGACAAAGGAAAAACTATGGACAAAGCAATTTTTAATCGTTTCGTTGATCAATTTTATGATCACTTTAATGTTTTATTTATTAATAGTTACAATTGCGTCCTATGCCCAATCAAAATACGGTGCCTCTACAAGTACAGCTGGTCTAGTATCTAGTATTTTTATAATAGGCTCATTAATAGGAAGGTTAGGAACAGGAAGAGTCATAGGCGATTTAGGGACAAAAAAAACACTATGGACAGGTTTAGTATTTTTTACTATTACATCTATCTTATATTTTGCGGCCTTCAATATTGGACTTCTAATTATTATTCGATTGCTTCAAGGAATTGCTGTTGGTATTGCAGGTACTGCAACCGGAACAATCATAGCGCAAATTTTACCTAATACTAGAAAGGGAGAGGGGATAGGTTATTACAGTTTAAGTGCCATTTTAGCAACCGCCATTGGTCCGTTTATAGGTATTCTATTACTTAAAGCTGAAAATGGTTTTCAATGGATTTTTGCTTTAAATATTGTATTGTCATTTGTATGCTTAATCATCTATGCAGTGGTAAAAATAGATGTGGCATTGCCGAAATCTACTACTCAGCATCTAGAAAAAAGCTCGCTTCTCTCGAAATTCATAGAACCAAGAGCATTACCAATTTCTATGGTGGCACTCATAATAGGATTTAGTTATTCTGGCGTAATGTCATTTCTATCCTTTTATGCAGTAGAGGTAGACCTTGTATCTGCAGCAAGTTATTTCTTTTTAATTTATGCGATAGTAGTTATTATTTCTCGTCCATTCACAGGGAAACTGCTAGATACTAAAGGAGCTAATATTGTCGCTTATCCTTGTTTCGTTTTGTTTGCACTAGGTATGTTTTTATTCAGCCAAGCTTCAGCCGGATGGATGCTTTTACTTGCTGCTGCGCTGATTGGATTCGGCTACGGTAATTTTAATTCGATTGCTCAGAGCGTCGCTGTGAAAGTTACTCCACCCCATCGATTTGGACTTGCTACCTCAACCTACTTCATTTTATATGATATTGGGTTAGGAATTGGTCCGTTTCTATTAGGATTTATAGTGCCTTATAGTGGTTATCGTCCGATTTTTCTCTCCATGGTCGTTTTAATCGTCATTTGCATTCCTCTATACCATTTGTTGCATGGTAGGAAGGACAAAGAACTGTTGAATATATCTTAATATAAAAAAACTTTAAGCTTTATCAAGCTTAAAGGTTTTTTCCCTTTTGTTAATAAGACAAGGGATATGAGTTGAAATGGTTCACCCCTAAAGGAGAAATAGACTTATGTGGACACGCAAACATTAGCATCAGCTTATGTAATATATACTTAACTTAGACAATGATTTAAAGAATAGGCTATGTTAAAGTCTAAGGTTGATTTTTAGTGAGGAGATTTTGTTTGTGAAATGTTACACTCAAACTAAAGGTGCAGTTTAGTTGAACAAGGATTATCGTCAGATTTACTACTACTAAGTAAAGAAACGTTTCCAAACGACGATTTTGGCACTAAATACCCAACGTTTAATCAAAAGTAATTAAATATAATATTATCTTTTAAATCTTAAGAGCATGTTTTGATAAGTATTTTATCAAAATATGCTCTTTCTATTTGTTATTTTAAAGTTAACGGTGGTAATTCAATCAAATAGTTAGAAATGAATAATATCATCTTTTAGATAGCTGATACTTTATTGTAAATATGCTTGTTCAGGCTTCTA
>NZ_JACSQO010000030.1 GCF_014836595.1 Psychrobacillus faecigallinarum
AACTCCCATGAAAATTAAAATCTTCGATTTAGAGAAAAAGGCAATACTAAATCAGACGCAGCTCATTTATTTTTTAAAAAATGCAGCGCCTAAATGGGGATCAAATTATGGGTTGGATTAGGAGGCACTTGGTTCAGTTATTGTAACGTTGTATCCTAAGTTCTCAAGTCTTCGAACAGAATATCGTACAATGGATTGTTCTTTTTGCTTGTCAAAGTAATCCTCTCCTAAATCTACGTACATCTCTTTGCGAGTTAAGAGATAATAGGAGATTCTTAAAATGGCATGAGCGACAGATATTCCTGCCCTTTTTTTACCCTTTCTTGATGCAGTACGCCTATACAGGGCTCCCAAATAGGTTTTGGATCCTCTGACAGAGTGAGCTGCTTCAATTAATGCCGATTTCAAGTACTTGTTTCCTTTTTTCATGTTGCTTGATTTTCTCTTGCCCGCACTCTCATTATGTCCAGGTACTAATCCTGCCCAGGAACACAAGTGCGCCGAACTGGGGAATTGCTTCTCGACATCCGTACCGACTTCGGCTAAGATTTGTTCGGCCATTCGAGTGGCGATGCCGGGAATGGAATCCAATCGCTCAATATCTTCTTGGTGGGGGGATAATCTAGTAGCCACCTCTTCGTTTAACAGTTCAATCTGCT
>NZ_JACSQO010000031.1 GCF_014836595.1 Psychrobacillus faecigallinarum
TCAAATAGTTAGAAATGAATAATATCATCTTTTAGATAGCTGATACTTTATTGTAAATATGCTTGTTCAGGCTTCTATTCTATTAATTTATGGCTGTTTTATATAAAATTTTCTGGAATTTCAAATAAAGTGGTTGCGCGATTGTTTTATGTGTGTATATAATGTGATTATAGTATATATACAATATATGAGGGTGTGAGTGATTTATGCAAATTGGTCTTCGATGACTGTTTTCAGCAAGCGGTACATGACATTTGTAAAGTATGTTTTCAAAAAAGTAAAGAAGAGGTATTGGCATGCAAATAATTATTTCCAACAGTTCAAAGGAACCGATTTATGAACAAATTACCAGTCAAATTAAATCGCTTATTTTAGCAGGTGAACTACAGGAGGGGGCAGCAATACCTTCTATGCGTAACCTCGCAAAGGAACTGCAAATTAGTGTTATAACGACGAAGCGTGCCTATGAGGAATTGGAAAAGGCGGGCTTTATCTATTCCATTGTCGGAAAAGGGTCTTTTGTTGCAGAGCAAAATCTAGAGGTTATAAGAGAGAAGAAGCTGAAGGTCAT
>NZ_JACSQO010000032.1 GCF_014836595.1 Psychrobacillus faecigallinarum
CAATGTATTTTTTGAAGGGCTAAACATGAAAGATATAAAACGGATTGTAGCACCAGCATACAAACACTGGGATGATACAGTATTTTATCAATATATTGAAAAATTCGAATTACCACTTAATAAAGCAATAAAAACTTTCTCGAAAGGGATGCAAATGAAGGCGTCATTGGCGATAGCACTATCACATCATGCAGAGCTGATCATTATGGACGAGCCAACAGCAGCCGATACGATCTAAATCTGTTGTAATATGCGTTGAGAAGAAAATGGTACGATTTCCATCAATCATTAATTCTTGTAAAAGATCCAACAGTTCTCGTCTAAAAATGGGGTCTAAGCCAATCAGACGTGACGTCATTCTGCAGAAAAGGCAGCTATTACTCTTTATTCCTTTTATCTTATTCTTTATTATTATGGGCAAAGACCCAGCTTTTACTTTTCTCGTTTCCAGTATTTTTATTCCCTTTAACACATATGCTTACGATGAAAAAGCAGAGACAAACATAT
>NZ_JACSQO010000003.1:0-109218 GCF_014836595.1 Psychrobacillus faecigallinarum
CAACATTTCTAGCTTTATCTCTTAAAAGAAAAAAGATTGTAGGCAAAACACCAAAATTCATGGTGTTTGTCTACAGTATGAGAGCTGCAAGCGTTTTGCAGCTCTTTTACATTTGTAAGATTACTCATAATCGAAAGTTCAGTTTTAATAAGTACAATAAATGAAATTGTAACTACTCCATAAAAGATTACTTAGTCCCTTCTTTAGATGAAGTGACTAACTTCTACTCATTGTAATAACATGCAGCAAGCACTTTCCCCCGCCGAACGGGTTCGCAAAGAGCGAAAATCAAACAAATGTATTCTTTATTTTTCAAGCAATCAGCATATACACTAAGGCTAGATAAGCACCTTTGAAGAAGCATATGCTAATTTAGCACAAAATAAAAAGCCTTCCACCCTCCTAAGAGAGTGAAAAGCTTTTTCTTAGTATAACTTTCTGCTTAAGGTAGGAATGTTTTGGATTGGGTTTCACAATGCTTCCCAGCCCGCTACTTACTCATATTACTAAGTGTCCTAGCATTACTGTGAAGTAAGCTTTAAGTAAATTGTACTTTCTTTTTTCGATTTATTCAACCACCTAAACGGACTAAATTATAATCGAATTGAACTATAAATTATTTTAATATCATATCTCAAGGTCTTGGTGAAGCTTGATATCGCTTCTTTCCCAGATTTCTAGGTTATGGGATTGTAGGAAACTCTTTAAGATTTCTTTTGAGCGATTGTCCATAAAATCGACTAAAATTTGTCGTTTCATCGATTTATCCATTCGATTTACATGGTCTGCTAAAATCTTATAGCCACGTCGCTTCTCCCGATTAACCACCATCTCACATGCTGCTACTCCCGCGTAATATGGTCCGTCCGCTTTATGGTCAATTGTTACCCAGACTAGCCAATAGGGCTTACCGCCTTCGGAATCCTCACGATTTGTAGTAAACTTGATACCTCTTTCTGTATCGCTTCTAGCATGCATGGCACCTATTTCTACTTTTGCTGTGCCTTCTTCTATATCTATAATGACTGGAGATACGTTCTCTAGAGATAGAGAGCCAATTCCAAATCCCTTATGCCCGTCTGTTGGGTCATTTTTTATAATTGTAAATCCTACTTTTTGTTTTGGTTTTTCTTCATTAGTCATGCGTAAACTCCTTTCACTCTGTTATGATGTTAAGTATACTGATAATTTCTACAAAGGAGGTAACGAAATGCCATATGTAACTGTAAAAATGTTAGAAGGTCGTTCCGATGACCAAAAACGCGCATTAGTAGAAAAAGTGACTGAGGTAGTTGCAGAAACAACTAATGCACCCGTTGAGAATGTAGTTGTGTTCATCGAAGAGATGCCTAAAAACCATTACGCTGTAGCTGGTACTCTTTTAAGCGATAAATAATTACCTTAGAAAGCTATCCCTAGTGGATAGCTTTTTCATTCATCAAATTCATCACAAAAGAGAAAGCCTCTTCAATTTCTTCCTCTGTGTAATTCAATTTCCCTTTTACAACGTGAACTTTTTCTATTTGTTCTTCCTTTGGAAAGTTCTCAAAGTATAATAGCGTAGAAACTAGCTCTAGAAAACGGGAGCTTTTTTCTTTCATTTGCTCAATGCATATCTTCAATGCTGGACTTGCCTCAGGTACCTGAGCCATTTCCATAAAATGTTCCCCTGCATCCGTCATTTGATATTTGTATTGGACATACGAGCCTTTGTCTTGTCGTTCCTCCTGCAAGAAGCCCATATTACAAAGCTCCTCTACACGTAATGTTAACTCTTCTGAGTATGGCCCATAAATATGAAAATCATATTTCTCTTTATATGGAAACTGCAACTTCTTAGCAATATAGACCATTTTCTGTAGTTTCTTTCTTCCCGTGATCCCGTCTGCTGCTCCGATAAATTGTACAATTTTTGCATGTTCCTCTAACAATACAAACCCACCTCTATTTTAGTAAATCGAGTATCTGTTTCTTTAATGCCTTCTTCTTGCCATCTGCTGTTAAGAAGTCCTCGGGAAAATATAATTTATGGTCTGTGCGTCTTTTCCCTGAAATAGCCTCTACTACCTCTGACTGGCGAGAGAGCTCTCTAATTTCTCCATTTGGCATTTGAAGGTGAATAGGAATACGTTCTCCCTCTTCCCCTGGACGATAAAAATCGTAAGGTAAATCGGAGGACGAATCAAATACTAAGTAATACTCTGGATCGATTCCAGCCCGTTTAAATAGCTGCTCTAACTCCTTCATTTTTACGTAATCCTTTGCCAAATCAAACTCTATATATTGGAACAGCTTACGATTCACAAAGCGATTACACAAATCAGATAGGATAGAATCCTTCTCGTTCATCCATAGTTGGAAATAAGTCAATAAAACTCCCTCATCTAGCGCAAGGTAATCCTGTAGGGTAAAGCTATTATCAAAAAAACGCAAAAAGTGAGTAGGCTGCTGTTCAAAGGCATAACCAGTTTCACTTAACGCTTTCGCACGATGTAAAATTTTCGTTAAAATAACTTCTGCACTTCTGGAAACTGGATGAAAATATACTTGCCAATACATTTGATAACGACTCATAATATAATCTTCCACTGCGTGCATCCCAGTAGATTTGATAACCACTTGATCATCTAACGGACGCATAACTCGTAAAATCCGCTCCATATCGAAATGCCCATAGCTTACCCCGGTAAAATAAGCATCTCTTTGCAAGTAATCCATACGATCTGCATCTATTTGACTGGAGATTAAGCTTACAACTTGTTTATTCGGATACGTTTTACCAATGACATCCGCCACTTTTTGTGGAAAGTCATCGCTCACCCTTGAAAGAATTTCATTTACCTCTGTATCTCCAAGTAAGATTTGTTTCGTAAATTCCTCATGGTCCAAGCCAAAAACATTTTCAAATGCATGAGAAAATGGTCCATGACCTAAATCATGTAGAAGTGCTGCACACAAAACTACCAGTCTTTCAGAGGGGTCCCACGCAGGTCTTCCTTCAAAACTATCGTCCACGATTCGTCGTACAATTTCATATACACCTAGTGAATGATTAAATCTGCTATGCTCTGCACCATGGAATACTAGATAGGTAGTGCCCAGCTGTTTAATACGTCGAAGCCTTTGGAACTCCTTAGCGCCGATTACATCCCAAATCACTTGGTCGCGTACATGAATATAACGATGGACTGGATCTTTAAATACTTTTTCTTCTGCTAGCTTTTGTGTAGCATAGCTCATTTGTCACCCTCCAGTCTCTATATAAAAAAAGCTAATTACTATTAACTATTAAGTATAAAGAAAAAAGCCGCTTATGAAAAGGCGGCAATAGTTCAATACATATAGGATAACCTTCTTGCAAAGAATGTCTATTATTATGACTCCAGCTTGGCGCGTACTTTCTCCATTAATTCGTCTTCGGTTAAAGCTGCTACTGGACGATTATTAATAAAAGCAAATGTCTTCTTGCGGCCAGGGCCACAGTATGACTGACATTCTTTTATTTCAACCTCTGCCTCTGGATCGATTGCTTTTAGTTTTGGAATTAATGTTTTTAGGTTAACGGCCTGACACTCATCGCAAACTCGAAAATGGTTTGCCATAGTACACAACCCTTTCTATAAATAGATATTGTCTACACGTCATTGTATCTTAAAGTTTATATTGCTATCAAGTGTAAATTACGTGAATAAAAGAGCGATATGTTGTCCATGATGTTAATAGAACAACGAAACTATGAACATGGTAGGAGGACAAACATGGTAAAGATAAGACAAGACGCATGGATGAGAGAAAACGATGAATTGTTAGCAGAATTAGTGTTACGACACGTTCGAGAAGGTAGTACACAGCTAAACGCATTTGAAGAAGCAGGTGACGAGTTAAATCGTACTGCCGCAGCCTGTGGATTTAGATGGAATGCAGTAGTTCGCCATCAATATGAAACAGAGCTAAAGGATGCGAAGAAAGAACGAAAAGAAAAGCTACGTATTTTAGGTAAGGATTATCGTCGTAGAGGAAATGGAATCTACTTAGCTAAGCCTCAGGAAGAAGGAGAACGCACTCAATCTATTCCTGTATCAGCATTATCCATAGATATAATTATTGCTTATCTAGTACGTTTACAGCACAGTGATTCAGATATTTCTAGATACCGCCATATGGCAACTATTTCGAACGAAAAGATTCGTAAGTTAGAAAGCGAGCTTGCAAAACTTGAAAAAGAAAACGCAGCGATTAAACAAGATTACGAGCAATTTGTTCAGATTATGAACCGCGCTCGACGTCTAGTAACTTTAAATGATGAAGAGATGCCAGCTGTTCCAGTATTTCAAATGGAGAAAAACGGCAATCTAGTAACAAAAGAACCACCAACCGTTTAATCGATTGGTGGTTTTTTCTATGTCTATTATAAATCTTGCAGTGGTCTATACAAGTATAACAAGCAATTAGCCGATCATAGAGACCCTAACAGTAACACTTTGTGGACGCTAGCCAAAAACTAAGATACTATGCCGTCTCTCATCCTTCTAGCATTTTTTGGTTTCGCTTTAGCACTCTTTCTAAATAGAATTGATATAATTCCGCTTCCTCTTGAGTAAGTGATTGCGAGATTACTTGTTTGGACAGATGCTGTAGTAACCTCTGTATGCGTATTACAATATCTTGCACGCTAAAGTTTGTTTCCAACAACTCATTGAGAGAGGCCATTACATCTGGTTTAATCTGTGGGTAAGTAAACTTAGTTTCCTCTCCCTGGATGCCAATACTGTAAAACTCCTGGATTAGGCGGGCTCGTTCGCTTCCGCTTCCTTCCACACAAAGATATACTTGAACGGCAATTCCCTGTCTTAGCCTTCGTTGTGAAATTCCTGCAAATTTCTTGCCCTCGATACTTAAATCATAGGAACCTGGACAATAGGACCCAACAATTTCATAAGCTTCTATTTTACCTTCTCCCTCTGGAAAAAGTAGCTGGACAAACGCCAACATAACTTCGTATCCGGTCGATATATCTATGGAATGATTTTTTTCGGATAGCACGATTGATATATTTAAAACACCTTCATCCAACACAACCGCCAGTCCTCCTGAATTTCGAACGATCGGATTGTAGCCACGTGTACGCAAGAAATCTTGGGCGTCTTCCACAAACGGTAGCCGATGATCCTGGATTCCCATCACAACTGTTTGATCATGTATCCATGTGCGAACAGTTGCCGGTGATTGTCCTTGTCCCACCACATGACAAAGTAAATCGTCCGCTGCAAAGGATTCTAACGCTGAACGGCTTTTCCCACTCAGTGATTGGTCCCAAAAGCGCCATGCATTTTGCTCCAATAAAACATCTATTTCTGACATTCCTATTCTCCTTAATCTAGTGCTTGAGCTGCCGTAATATAAGCAAGCTTGTATACATCTTCTGCATTACAGCCTCGAGATAAATCATTAACAGGGGCATTTAATCCTTGTAGAATCGGCCCTATTGCTTCAAATTCTCCAAGACGTTCTGCGATTTTATAACCTATATTTCCTGCTTCCAGAGATGGGAAAACAAAGACACTCGCATCTCCTCTAACCTCAGCACCTGGTGCCTTCTTATCTGCAATAGAAGGAACAACGCTTGCATCGAATTGCAGCTCTCCTTCTATCGACAAATGAGGAGCTCTTTCTTTAGCCAGAATAGTCGCTTGAACGACCTTTTCCGTTTCCTCTGATTTCGCAGAACCTTTTGTTGAAAAGGATAGCATAGCTACTTTCGGCTTTATACCAAAGGCAGCAGCTGTTTTTGCTCCCTCTATCGCTATTTCTGCTAAATCCTCACTTGTAGGAGCAATAGTGATTGCGCAGTCTGCAAAAATATAACGAGTGTCATTCTTTACCATTAAAAATGCTCCACTCGTCTTAGATACACCAGGCTTTGTCTTGATAATTTGCAATGCAGGCCGAACAGTTTCAGCTGTTGTGTGGGCAGCTCCACTAACTAAGCCATGAGCTTTTTTTGTGTACACAAGCATCGTACCGAAATAATTGACATCCATTAATATCTCTTGTGCTTGCTCAGGTGTCGCTTTACCTTTTCTTCTTTCGACAAATGCATTCACGAGCTCGTCCATATATTCATAAGTTTTAGGATTTAATACTTCTAGTTCAGGTGTAATTTCTGCACCACTGCCTATTACGATTGGGTGAATTACTCCCTCTTTCTGTAACTTCAACGCTGCCTCGATGATTCTCTCATCATTTCCCTCAGGTAAAATTATAGATATGTTTTTGCCTCTTAGCCTATCTTTTATTTCTTCAAATAAATCTGCCATAACTACGCCTCCTTTAAGGATTATTTATAGAATAAGCATACACGAGTTTGTCACATTATGTCATTCTAAAATGGGGCAAATAAGGGAATTCTAAATTCGGGTGTGGTAAACTAAATATGCGAAATATTTATTAAAGGGAGTGTCATAATAATGAATGAAGCAGCTATTACATTAGATGGTTGGTACGTTTTACATGATTTCCGACAAATGGATTGGGCATCATGGAAACAAGTAGATCCTGAACTTCGTAAACAAGCAACAGATGAATTTGTTGCATTTTTAGATGAATTACAACAAGCAGATGATGCAAAAACCGGAGCGCATGCTTTCTATACTATTGTGGGCCAAAAAGCAGACTTTATGTTAATGACGTTACGTCCAACTATGGATGAATTACAAGAGCTAGAGGCACGATTCAACAAACTTACAATCGCGGACTTCACGCTTCCTGCATATTCTTACGTATCAGTAGTAGAATTATCTAACTACCTGTCTGGTGAATCAAATGAAGATCCTTATCAAAATCCACATGTGCGATCACGACTATATCCACAACTTCAGCGTTCTCAATACGTTTGCTTTTACCCAATGGACAAACGCCGTGAAGGTAATGACAACTGGTATATGCTTCCAATGGAACAACGCAAAGAATTAATGCGCAGCCACGGAATGATCGGTCGAAGCTATGCTGGAAAAGTAAAACAAATTATCTCTGGTTCTGTTGGCTTTGACGATTTCGAATGGGGAGTAACATTATTCTCAGATGATGTACTTCAATTTAAAAAATTAGTTTATGAAATGCGCTTTGATGAAGTAAGTGCTCGATATGGAGAATTCGGTTCATTCTTCGTTGGTACTATTTTAGAAGGGGAAAAACGTTCTACTTTCTTCAATCTATAATTGGAATATATGGAAAAGGCCGCCGTTTGGTGGTCTTTTTTTATCTGCAAAATTTGTCATGTTAGGTCATGCATTTACATAGTTTAATGTAGGAGGTGATGCATTGGCAGTAGTTAAGGCTACATCCAAACAAATCGACCTACTAGCAAGGCTAATGCGGGCAGAAGCGGAGGGGGAAGGCGAGCTAGGAATGTTGATGGTCGGTAATGTTGGCGTTAATCGAGTTCGTACTGCTTGTTTAGATTTTGAGAATATACGAAACCTCGAAGAAATGGTTTTTCAACGCCCGGGTGGTTTTGAAGCTACTACTAAGCCATATTTTTACCAGCGTGCAAGAGATGCCGACATAAGATTAGCACAGCGAGTGGTCAACGGTGAGCGTTTTCATCCAGCTACTAGATCACTCTGGTTTTTTGATCCAGGTGAGAATACGCCATGTCCTGCTCAATGGTATGGTCAATGGAATACTGGGCGTTTCAAAGCACATTGCTTCTTTTCACCTACTGCAGAGGAATGTCCAGAGATTTAAAAACAGAGAGGATGTATAAATGGTTCAGTATTATTGGTACCCTGGTAGCTATCCAAATCAGCAATATCAACAAGGACAACAAGCACAGCAAATTCCTGGTCAACAACAGCAGTATACTCCAGGTGTGCAAATACCCGCTGGCGGACGCCAAGAAGAATCCTATGTTGAAAACATCTTAAGAGCAAACAGAGGAAAATTAGGCACGTTCTATTTTACTTTTGAAAACAATGCAACAAGAAACAATGTAATAGTGACTGGGTATGTAGAGGCTGCTGGACGCGACCACGTTATTCTCAGCGATCAAAATGGCAAACGTTACTTAATGTTAATGATTTACTTTGATTATGCGACATTTGATGAAGAAATAAATTACTACTAAAAATGTATGGCTTATTCTTTCTTAGAGTAAGCCTTTTCTCATGAGCAAAATATATATCTAATGCAAGCATCCCCCACGGTAACATTTGCTTTTACACTGTCTGTTCACCTATTCCCCTTCTTAAGCACGTGCATATAAAAAAGGCAGACTCTTCTTTCTCCAGAGCCTGCCTTAATTTATTTATTAATTTGCGTATTTTGCCGCTGCAACTATTAGCATTATCCAACCTGCTAGGAATGCTACGCCACCAATTGGTGTGATTGCGCCTAGGACACTAATGCCCGTTAAGCTAAGGATATAAAGACTTCCCGAGAAAATAATAATTCCTGCAAGTATAAGATAACCCGCCGTGTTTAGCTGCGACACAGACCCCCATACTTTACTGCTCATCAAGATACCAATGGCTACTAGCGCTAGAGCATGAAACATTTGATATTGAACGGCAGTTTCCCATGTTGCTAAATACTTGTCTGCGACTCTACCTTCTAATAAATGGGCGCCAAAGGCACCTAAGGCTACCGATAGGAATCCATTGATAGCACCTGCGATGATGAAAAATTTCAAGGTCTTTCCCTACTTTCTATTGTTAAAAGTCAAATAGTGATTCTCCGTTTGCATCCTCTTCCTTTAGAGTGGTGGAAGGTGCAGTTAACACATTGCTTTTGGTAACCATCATAGTAGAAGGCACATGCACATTTGGGCTCTCTGAGAGTGGCACAGTAAGTGCTACGTCACATAAAGCTTTGATAGCAGCAAGACTTTCTCGGATTGATTGGTCTCCTGAGACTGCCTTTGCCTCCTGAAGCTGTTTTTCTATTTGCAGCAAAATCTGTCTATTGGAAATCATTTATTTACGCCCCTCCACTTGCTTTAGTTCAAATTTTAAGCATTCCACACCTGAAGATTTTTTTACTAATGCAGATGGGAGCTCCTGTGTTTTAAACTGGTACGCCTTACAGCCACGTGGATGGTTTGCATCCCAGGTTGTAAAAAAATGACGACATCTAAAGCAATTTACAGCCAATTTACTCCCTACTTTCTTAAGTTATATTAGCATAGTCAGAGGCAAAAATCGATTGGCTTGTCATTCCACTCTTGTAGCTTCGCATTAATTTGTGAGTAGGGTCTGCTCCCTAAAAAGCCTCTGTGAGCACTCAAAGGACTAGGGTGAGTCGATTGAATGATATGGTGCCTCGGTGTGTCTATCATTTTCATCTTAGCTTGAGCAGGCTTTCCCCATAGTACAAAAATGATAGGCTTTTCACGATCGGAAAGTTTCTGAATGACTGTATCTGTGAAACGTTCCCAGCCCATTCCTTTGTGAGAATTTGCAACTCCCGCTCTTACTGTCAAAACTGTGTTTAATAATAAAACACCTTGCTTTGCCCATTTTTCCAGATGTCCATTCGATGGAATAGGACAACCTAAATCCTCTTCTAGCTCCTTTAACATATTTCGCAAGCTTGGTGGAACTTTAACTCCCGGCTTCACAGAAAAGCTTAAACCGTGAGCCTGTCCAGGACCGTGGTATGGGTCTTGCCCTAAAATGACCACCTTTACTTCTTCATATGGAGTTAAAAGGAAAGCGCTCCCTATTTCTTCTCTGGGAGGAAAAATCGTATGTTCGGCATATTCCTTATCCAGAAAGGATTGTAGCTCTTGGAAGTAAGACTTTTCCCATTCTTCTCCTAAAACCTCTTTCCAGCTAGTCATAGCATCACTCCTCAAATTGTACTTGTACATCATATTCGATGAGCTGGAACATTTCCTGTACAGCTTTTATAGCATTTTCTTCTGCTAGCTCGAGAATTCCTTGTCCAGTAGATTCTTCAATCATCATTTCCTTGGCAGTCGAGGCTAGTTCATACGCCTCTTCAATATCGGCCTTTTCTCGAAATAATCCCTCGTAGGAAAACACCTCTACTTGATCGAAGAGTATTTCTGGACCTCCTAAAAATTCCGGCTTAGGCAATGTTAAAACAGCAGTCTTGTTTTCTTCATCTACCTTAATATCTGATTCGGTCACCTCCGAAAAATCAACACCAGCTTTAACTGACCCTGGAACTACAACTAAAAGCTGTCTCTTTGTCCCTGGTAAATCTAGTCCAATTTCTTTTCCAAAAACCGCATTATCTTGTCGTTCAATTATTACCTTTGTATATGCCTGTGCAGTGGATAATTCATTTAGCCCCTGCACCCTTTCTACAAATGACCCCTTTGTTTCTGTAAAGGTGCTCCCTTGAATTGCCCAAAATGCTGCGAATGGTAAAGCAGCAATTAGTAAGAAAGCAATAACAGAGAGGAATAGAACAGTTTTAAATTTAAATCTAGAGAAAAATAGAGGAATACTCCAAAGCTTAAAACTTCTTTTCGGTCTCTCTTCTACAATTGTAGCTGCACTTTCCTCATTTTGGGCCTTCAATTCCTTAAGAAGCTTTTCCATTTCTCGAATCTTATCATCTTTGTGCAAGTCCATCCCTCTCTTCCTATTAATCTAATACGTTTACAGTAAAGAAAAGTTTCTCTATTAACAACTAATCCGCCCAATGATACGATGGTAAAAAGGGGAAATGCATATGGCAGATTTTCAACATCGAGAAAAATTGAAAAAACTTGAAGAAGCTGCAGTAAACAATAACGTTCCTGCCAAGGCAAATAATATTGGGATAGGTTGTTTTTTAATGGGTACAATAATTTTTATATGTTTCTTATTATTTTTGTCTATCTCTCTATATTATAACGAAATTTTCATAGGTTCGATTATCACTTTTATGGTCGCTCTGGTATTTGCTTTCATATTGTTTAAACTATGGACAGCCCCAAAGCTACCTTAATTGAATTTTCATACCTATCTGATACAATGAAGAAAAGCGCAAGCGCCTATTTCTGCCCCGACAAGCAAATGGGGAAAAGTGAGGAGGCATTTCCTCTTTCCACTAGGGACTAAGCGCTCAGAGCTAGATCAACTTTGATTTTCTTATCTAAAAAACAATCAACTTTTAAGTAAAAAGGAGAACTTCACATGACAATAAAAAAAACATTAACAATTGCAGGTTCTGATACTTCAGGTGGTGCTGGGATACAAGCTGACTTAAAAACATTCCAGGAACACGGAACCTACGGGATAAATGTTCTTACAGTGATAGCTACAATGGATCCAGATAATAATTGGAGTCATGGAGTATTTTCCCTTCCAGTAGATGAGATTAAACGTCAAGCTAAAACAGCGTTATCTACAAACGTCGATGCCATTAAAACTGGGATGCTAAGTACGGAAGAAATTATCGAAGAAACCGGCAATATTATCGAGAAATCTGGAGTTACTAGTATCGTTATAGATCCTGTTATGGTTTGTAAGGGAGAAGACGAGGTTTTGAATCCTGGGACAGTAGACGCAATGATTACTCATTTGTTACCTCGTGCACTTGTAGTAACCCCTAATTTATTTGAAGCTGGTCAGCTGTCAGGATTAGGAACACTTAAATCTATTGAAGATATGAAGGCAGCCGCTGAGAAAATTCATTCACTTGGGGCTAAAAATGTAGTCATCAAGGGTGGAAAACAACTGGCTCACGATAAAGCGGTTGATCTTTTCTATGACGGACAAACTCACACACTGTTAGAAACAGAGAAAACAGAAACTACTTATAATCATGGTGCTGGTTGTACATTTGCAGCTGCTATTACAGCAAACTTAGCAAATGGCCTTTCTGTAGCAGATGCGGTGTTGAAAGCTAAAGAATTTGTGGCTGCCGCAATTGCACATGGATGGAAGCTGAACCAATACGTGGGACCAGTTCTTCATGGTGCCAAAGGAAAATTCGGTGCCCCAGAAGTAACAACTACTACAGTTTGATACTCCTCCACTCGCAAAGTCTAACGAGGCTTTGCGAGTTTTTACATCATATAAGATTACGTAATATAAACAACGGTTCAATCATTCGCTTGATGAACTGTTTTTCATTATACTATTAAAAGACAGTATGCTAGGAGGCAATGAAATTATGGAACTAGTGAATATGGAACGACTACAAGAATTATTAAATAGCTTTGCAAATGAGGATGTGTATATACATTTGGAAACGACAAATGGTGCATATGCTACTCATTTCAACGAAAATGTGTTTAATGCAGGTGCATTTATTCGGAATGTAATGATTCGCTATGAGCTTGGAAAAGTAGCTGGAGAGGCTCCTCATCGTGTTGGACTAAAGCTTCCTCACGGATGGGTCTATGCACAAGGGATCACTCATTATGAATTAGATGAGCACGGTAGACTGCTAATGGCTGGACACGACCAAAGTGGAAAGCTTGCTGTAGCTCTTGAAATAAGCAAAACACCATTTACATATTAAGGAGGAATAAAAATGAATTTACCAATGGAACGATCTGTCTTGGTCGTATTCCCTCACCCAGATGACGAGGCTTTCGGAGTTTCTGGAACAATAGCTACTTATGTGAAACAAGGAATCCCTGTGACTTACGCTTGCCTAACTTTAGGGGAAATGGGTCGAAACCTTGGGAACCCTCCTTTTGCAACTCGCGAGACATTGCCACAAATTCGTAAGCAGGAGTTGCTTGCCTCAGCAAAGTCTATGGGAGTTACAGACCTACGAATGATGGGTCTTAGAGACAAGACAGTAGAATTCGAAGATGATGAAAAGATGGTCAAAATGATGGAGGATTTAATCGCTGATACGAATCCTTCTTTGGTCATTACATTCTATCCTAACTATGCCGTGCATCCAGATCACGATGCAACCGGAAGAGCAATGATTCGCGCAGTCCGTAGAATGCCAGAAGAACAACGTCCAAAGGTATACGCACTAGCATTTTCAAACGATTCAAAAGAAGTGTTAGGCGAGCCAGATATAATCCATGATATTTCTGGATCAAGTGAGGAAAAAATGGGCTCTATGCGAGCACACATTTCCCAAACAGCTTGGATGCTAGAGGAAATGGAAAAACGTTTAGCTGATGGAGAGCCAGAAGCTGAAAATTGGCTACACTTTGAGCGGTTCTACACATACGATTTCAATAAAGATTTCGAATAATGGAACATTTTTACCAGCTATAGACTTACCTTCTGGAATGAATTATCATGTGTAAAACACCTATTTCTTGCATAATTATTCAAAAAGAAAGTTGGCCTTCACTTGAAAAAATTTAGCTTATTTACTTGGCTTTTATTTCTTCTCCCTTCTATAGCTGGTGTCATCCTTTTCATGATCCCGCTACCAATTGGTGGAGAAGTTAAAATTCCTATCGCATGGTTTGCGAGCCTATTATCAGGAGTACTTGAACCGATCGTGCATTGGGTCGCCCTTATCACTTTGTTCATTGCGGCTATTGGTTCTCTAGTTTTTTTGTTTATTCCAAAGAACAATTCGTTTATTAATAACCTATTTAAGGTTTCTATATTTTGGACAATCACCCGAGTAGTCGGTGCAGTTTTTTCTGTATTAATCATTTTCCAAATTGGCCCCGAGGTTATTTGGAGCGAAAATACGGGAGGACTTTTACTAGCACCTGATGGGCTGGTTTCCTTCCTGTTTACAATTTTCCTATTTGCAGGCCTATTACTGCCTCTTCTATTGAATTTTGGTTTATTAGAGTTTTTTGGGACGATGATGGTTAAAATTATGCGTCCATTATTTAAGCTTCCAGGACGCTCCGCTGTAGATGCACTTACTTCTTGGGTTGGAGATGGAACCATTGGTGTCTTGTTAACAAGCAGACAATATGAGGAAGGCTATTACACAAAAAAAGAAGCGGCTATTATTGGCTCCACTTTTTCAGTTGTTTCCATCACCTTCTGTATTGTCGTACTTGAACAAGTCGGGTTAGAAAAGTATTTCGCACCCTATTACTTAACTGTCCTGCTTTGTGGTGTGGTACTTGCATTTATAATGCCACGAATTTATCCATTAGCAGGCAAAGAAGAAGTTCATATAGACGGTCGCCCATTAGACCTAGAAGCAGAGAAATATCCAGAAAATTATAATGCTCTAACACATGGTTTAGAAAATGCGTTAAATACAGCTAATAAAAACCGTTCTGTTAAAAGATTTTTTTCAGATGGTATAAAGAATGTCATTGATATGTATATAGGTGTTGCTCCAGTCGTACTAGCATTTGGAACAATTGCATTGATGCTAGCTGAGTACACACCATTCTTTACGATATTAGGTAAACCATTTGAGCCACTGCTCCTGTTATTTGGAATACCAGAGGCTGCAGCAGCTGCACAAACAATGGTAGTTGGCTTTGCGGATATGTTCCTTCCTACTATTCTAGGTGCTTCAATTGAATCTGAGCTAACGAGATTCTTTATAGCAACTATGTCAGTTACTCAGTTGATTTACATGTCCGAAGTTGGTGGATTATTACTTGGCTCTAAAATTCCGGTTAACTTTAAAGACTTAATTGTAATTTTCTTATTGCGTACACTGATTTCATTCCCTATCATTGCGGTAGTCGCACATCTATTGTTTTAAAAGGAAAACGCTTGGAAAACTCCAAGCGTTTTTTTATTATCTGCTGGACACTTTAAGCGGCATTTCCTATGTTATATCAGATTTAACTCATACTGATAAAATTGAGAATCCTTAGTGTATCCACTTTTTTCATATAGTCTCTGTGCAGCATAATTGTCTATTGCTGTAGATAGACTAATGCTTTTTGCTCCTGTTTCAATAGCATAATCTTTTGCCTTTTGTAAGAGCATTTCTCCTACTCCTTTTTTTCTGGCTGTTTTGTCTACATATAAGTCATTTAAAATCCAAGTTCTTTTCATAGATACTGATGAAAATGTAGGATATAGTTGTGTAAAACCAACGTAGACTTCTCGATCTCTAACTACAAATATGACCGAATCTTCATTTACTAAACGTTTTTTTATGTAGGTTTTTGCACCTTCTATATCTGACTCCTGCTGATAAAATATGCGATAAAGATTAAATAAATTTGACATACCTTCTAAATCTTCAATGGTAGCTTGGAATATTTCCATACTTCTCTCTCCTTTATAATGGATGGGCAATATTACATGATAGTTCTAATTTTCAATTACAATTTCTCCCTCTTCTTTTGGTGTTTCGAAACCATTAAGGTAGGAAATTAAAACTTCTTCTGTAATCGGGAACGCATTGGCATCAAAACGTTTGTTTCGTATTTTAAGTCGTTCACGCAAATCATCAGGATGAACTTTTAAATAAATAAGTTTCCACTTACCGCCGTACTTTTCAATAAGCTTTTTATATTGTTCTCTTCTCACACGATTCCAAAAACTGAAGTCAATTACTACCTGTTGTTTGTCCTGAATTAATTTTATTAACTGATTTCGCAATTTTCTTTCTGCCTCTTTCTTGTACTCCTCAATCATTTCCATTGGAAAATCAATCCCGAACCGACCATTAGTAGCCCATATTTCTTCATCAATAGAAAGACGAAAAAAGCCTTCTTTTTCTAATCGTTGGGAGAATGTAGTTTTTCCAGAACCAGCCACAC
Organism: Psychrobacillus faecigallinarum; assembly: GCF_014836595.1. Taxonomy (GTDB): domain Bacteria; phylum Bacillota; class Bacilli; order Bacillales_A; family Planococcaceae; genus Psychrobacillus; species Psychrobacillus faecigallinarum. The sequence goes on from NZ_JACSQO010000003.1 coordinate 15,635, forward strand.
CACACATCATTACTACTAGAGGAGTGAGGTCATCTCGTTCACGATAAATTAAGTCAAAATTAAACTTTTCAAACATCTGAATAATACCTCCAATTATTCAAAATAAATCTATCAAACAAGCTCTAATGCTCCGTTAGATTAGGAAAAAGAAAAGGGCGCTCTTCCAACACGACAGATACATTATATTTCTTGATAATTACTGTAACAAAAAGATTTAATTTTCAGATAAAATAATATATATTTGATTATTTTTCCACTAAAGGGAGAGAAGCTTTGTGCAAATCTTTATTTATATAGCTTTAGCTACTATTATCATAGTTACCATTTCATCTACAATTCTTCGAAGAAAGAATTATCGAAAGTATGGGATACCTACTGCTTTTTTAATAGGAATATCATTTGTAATCGCTGTCGTAAGCTTTTTCACATTGGATGGCTGGGAATCAATGGGGTTTTTCTTTATGTTTATTTGCATTACCATCGGTTCACTTATTGGCACAGGAATTTCAATGTTATTAAACTAAAGCGCCTGTTAGTTATCAACAATCACTCTCTTTTAATCGAACGTTCATTCGTGTATATTTAATACATACCAAATAAAGGAGAATAAATTATGAACTCAATTGATTTAATTCTTTTAAATTTCAACGAAGTACGAAGAAGAAGTGTTAAAGTTTGGACATCTATTCCCCAAGAAAAACTAAATTGGAAACCTGATGACGAAGCAATGACTTGTTTAGAGATGATTAGACATGTTCTAGAAAGTGAACATTATTACCAGTTAGCTATCCAAAATCAAGGCAGCTTGGCAGTATTTGAATCCCCTTTTGATAAGCAACCCTTTTCTACCGTAAATGCGGAATTGAAATTTGCAGAACCATTTAGAAATCACTTTTTAGAAACTATTAAGTCATTTTCAGAAGAAGATTTATCAAGTATTAAAATTGATCGTTCTGATTCTGGTTACATAAGAAGTTTGGGTGACATGTTGCTAAGAGTCGCCTATCATGAATCTGTCCATACCGGCCAATTGCTGGATTACTTAAGAATGGCAGAGGTTCCAAGAGTACGTGTTTGGGATTAATTTATCTTAGAGGTGTATCACTTAAGTGATATGCCTTTTTTTAGATAATAAGTGACTTGAGCAATATGCGACTTAAAATATTCTCTTCTCCTATTCACCTATACTGCTTTATTTCAGTAAGAAAAAAAATTGTCTTTGCAAGCCCATGATCTTTAAGTAGTCTAGTAAAAGGAAACCCTGTAGAATGGTTCCTCCCCTAATAATTTTTCTCGAATCAATGTAACTTATATTTTTAAAATAAATCTAATGCCCTCTCAATAATAAGTGTAGCTGTATTTTCATCAGGTGGCATCCATAGATTTGTAATTGGTCCATATACCACATGGTTTAGTTCAACTTCATAACCACCTTCCAAAAAGGCCTCTTTTGTAGGCAAATATCCTAAATAACCGTTAGTGTAGCCACCAAAAAAGGCAAGCTCATCCGAAAGTTTTTCTTTGAATTCAATGGCAGTTTCTGAGAAAGGTTCCATTGGTATTCCAGTAAACGACCCTTCGTTAATTTGAGTTGACTGAATTTCTATATTGATAGTTAAATATGTCTCATTTCGTTTGCGTTTATCTAAAATGACAGAATGCCATCTATCGGTATTTACACCCCATTCTTTTTCAGCTAGTTTGGCCATTTTATGTATTTCTAAAGGTTCAGGTATTTCTTTCAATCTCATCAATAATGTAGTTGAGACTACCTTTAAAATTTTAATAGGTTCAAATTTTACTTTAGGAAGCATGGTTAACACGTAACCGCTTAAAGCTTATGCCATTTTTTCCATATTCTCCAATGAACCGCGATACATAGCATTAATATTCCCCGAAGCCCCTTGTACAACGATTACAGTACATTTTAATATATTTTCAAGGATTTCCCTTGTTAAGCCTGGATAATCTGCTGATAAGATATCACTATCTCCTTTTAATACATTCGGATGGGCTGTACAGAATATAATTAGTCCGGATAATTTCTTTGTTTTCTCGTTTCTTATCACTAAAATACCAACTCTTTTATCAACTGGACCAATTGGATTTGTACCCATTATCACTTTACCGTCAGGAGTATTTTCCCTTCGATTAATTCCTAATTCACCAAGAGTTACATTCCAACCAATCTCTGATAGTTGTAAATTTTTATCGGCCAAAATCGCTGCTTTTACAGCGTTGCTCATTAATGTGTCTTTATAAATCTTAACTATTTTTTTTGTGCTTACTGTAGCGGGACCAGAATGCGTATGAGTATAAACTACTGTAATTTGTTCAGTAGGAATTTTCAACTTACTTGAAGTTTGTTTACGGATAACTAAAGTGTCTTCAACTAACATTCCAATATTATCAATACTAATAAACACAGATTTAGTATTATTGTTTTCAAACACAAATGCAGTTACAAAGATATGTTCGTTAATATTACTAACTCCTGTAGGCCGATGGTATCCGATAAAATCAATACCCAAAGGAGGTGTAATATCTACCTTGTAAACTCCTGCTCTACTCAAATAGTTCTCTCCATTCTATAGATTAACTTATCAAATTGTTCTTCAACAATCTGTTTCGTTAGTTTAATAAGAAACTCAGTACTGGTGGTAATAATAAGAGGCTAATTGAACTGAAAATAAGTATTCTAGAAACTATTTTCGGTAATTTTTTTCTACCTTTTCCTTTATACCATCCGCTAAATTGCAATTTATTTCTATAGAGTACAAAAATCAGAATAAGAATAGCTAAAGAACCTAGCCAGTTATATTTTTCAGTATAAGTGCCAATTCCTATATACATTTCTTTTAAAAAGTAACCTAACATTGCACCTACAATAGCAAATATAAATATTACTCGTATTAACTCCAACAAGACTCTCATGTTACTCCCCTAACTTTTTATTAAAAAAATTTAACATTTATATCACAAGCCATCATTTTACTAAAGAAAAAAAACAGGTCTCTACGATCTGAACTGTTAAGACGTTCTCCTAGTACAAAAAGGTATCCATTTGGCAGAGCAATTACACCTAAATTTTGTGCTAAGTAAGGCTCTTCGTAACTTTAACCGGTAATAAAAAGTTCATCGTTTTCATAAGTGATATTACTTTCACCCAGTCCAATAATTCATTTTTTCTTTAGTTTCCCACATTCAATAGCTCTTTTCTTATAGAATAATTCATTCAATTAATACCTTCGACATCGCGCTAATAATACCTGCTCGTTAAACTACATTGCTTCAAAAGTATAATAAGTAAAAAGAGCCCCCTAAGCAGCTCAACAATATCTTTCATTAAAGTAACCTTTAATTTAACAAGACAATCGAATATATTGATATTTGTTCACCATAAAAAATAATGATGCTCCCTATAATAAACATTGGGAAGGCTAGCAATATCCTGTTTTTTTTAATTATCCGTACTTCTATTATTATCAATATTACGTGATAGATTCCATTTAAAGTAGACGGATAATAACCTTAATATAACAATTATGATTAAGAGCGAATATGTGGCATAGGGGCCGGTAACGATCCTTTTAACTTAATAAGCACTTCAATATCTTAAATCCATATTTGCTTTTTAAAAAGAAACAATCCTAATAGGGAAAATATATTATAAATTCAATCTCATAAAAGACTGTTTTTCGAAAGCTTTAAACAAAACCTTCGTCATTCTAAGTGATATAACCATAGGCTATAAAGAAATAATTCACTATTTTAAAAAGAGAATAAAATAAAAATAGGGTGGCAAAATTGCCACCCGCAAGAATTTATTTTAATACACGATTGAGAAAACTAAATACTTCTTTTAGGTTTTCCTCTGAATTAAAAGGTTCCCCTCCGTGAACTGCGCCTTCCAAAAGTGTAAGCTCTACCTTCTCATCACCTAAAACATCTGTTAGTTTTTCAGAGAAATCAATGGACTGTTGCGTTGGCACGTTCGGATCAGCCGTTCCGTGTTGGATAAAAAAGGCTGGATCATTTTTTGTAATGTAAGTTTCCGGGTTCGCTTTCTCTACTTCCTCTATATTTTCGGTAATATTTCCTCCGATGTACTTGCTTTCCGGAGAATCATCTGAGCTTCGTTCTCCTATTTTTGGAGTGATTCCGGATTCCGTAAACTGCTCATCCAGTTTCATAAAGTCAATTTGTCCATACCAATCAACGACAGCTTGTACTTCAGAAGAATATTCCATATTTTCAGTATTTTGACCATTTAAAGAGTCGTCATCTCCACTCGTACCGACTAGTGCCGCTAAATTTCCGCCCGCACTGCCTCCCCATGCCACAACCTTTTCAGAGTCCAAGTTGTATTCTTCCGCATTAGCTTTAACATAACGAATTGCAGCTTTTATATCACTAATCGCTGCAGGAAATATCGCTTCACCTGAAAGTCTATAGTTGACCGCTACAACTGCATACCCGTGATTGACACCTTCTATCATGGCAGTCAGGTCCGTCCCTGTTTTATCTCCCTGCATGAATCCACCCCCGTGGATTGCGATGATTACTGGAAACGGTCCTTCGCCTTCATTGGGAAAATAAATGTCCAGCTTTTGCGTTTCCGATTGGCTGCCGTATTTTACATCTAATTGTTTGTTCTTAATGAAAGAGGTATCAATTGCCTCAGCAACCTGTTGTTTCATTTCTGCTTGCTGAGTTGTTTCCGTTTCTTCACTATTTTTTGGAGCCGTTTCTTTGGAACTGCTTGATGAACACCCAGCTAATAATACCATTGCTAGGGACATTGATAAAATTGTTGATATAGATTTTTTCATTTGTGCTTCACTCCTAATTGTTTTGTATGTTCTTTCTATAAATTGATCATAACAAAACATTGTGGCACAAAAATGGCAGAAAAACGAGGTAAAATGAACGTTTTTCTGCCAAAAATTTTATGCTTTTTTTAAGGTGATAGTAAATGTGGTTCCTGCATTAGCCTGACTTTTCACACTGATTTTCTCCCCAAGCTGTTCCATGATTTCGAGCGCAATGGACAGCCCGAGGCCACTGCCTGTACTTGTATGCGATAAGTCTTCCTTGTTAAACCGCTCGAATATGTGCGGAAGAACTTCCTTAGAAATACCTGGGCCATTGTCCATTATCATGATTTCCGCTTTACGAGCTGTCGTTTTGGCGTCGATAGTCACTTTGCCATTTTCCGGAGTGAACTTAAACGCGTTATCGAGCAAAATGGTAAGCACTTGTGTGATACGATCTTCATTTGAATAGGTTGCGGGCAAACTTTTCGCACGTTCTGTAATTTGAAATTGAAGATCCATGTCGTCTGCTAAAATAGCAAATGGCTCTGAAACTTTCGCTATGATTTCTTTTGTATTCACGATTGATTTAGTATATGCCGTTTTTTTGTATTGCAGCCTCGATAATTCAAGCAAATCCGAGATGAGTTTTTCTAAGCGAACACTTTCTCTCAAGATGATGCTGTAGTATTGGTCGATTTTTTCCTGATCTTTGACAACATGGTCCGACAGTGTCTCTGTCAAAGCTTTGATAGATGCAAGCGGTGTTTTCAGTTCATGGCTAATATTGGCGACATAGTCTTTGCGCATTTGTTCAAGGTGATTTTTCTCTTTGATAAACAACGCAAGAAAAACCAGAATGATGATTGTTCCAATAGCCAGAGTTACGAAGAATACAAGGTAAAAACCATTAAGCGCTGCTTGATAAGCGCGTGCCTCTTTTAATAAATAGATACCACCTGTCACTTTGTTGTCCTGGACCAATGGTTGCCCGATTATAATTGCTTGCGCAGAATACCCCGGTACTTCCTGGATTTCAACTACGGTTTTGCCACTGATAATTTTTGGCAAGTACGAGGTTAATTCCTTGTTTACTTTCGCATCAGAAGAAAATCTTGAGATTGGTTCATCGTTGTAAACATTGATTTCCATTCCATGGACATCATAAGCCTTAATTAAATAATCATCGGTTTTTCTTATATTTTCACCATCCGCAACCTCTTCTCCGATCAACGTGAGGGGCGGCTGGAGTTCTTCAATTTTTGATTGGGTAAAGTAATGTTTGATTGCAAAAGCCCCCAAGAGCTGACCAGAAATAAATATCAATAGAATGACAAATGCAATCCACAGCTTACTTGAAAATAACCGCTTCATACAAATAACTCAAATTTATAACCGACACCGTAGACGGACTTTATGGAAAACTCGGGAGAAGCTTTAGCGATTTTTTGACGGATTCGTTTGATTAGGGTATCGACTGCACGCGTGTCTCCGATATAATCATATCCCCAAACTTTGTACAGTAATTCCTCACGGTTGACCACTTTCCCTGTGTTTTTGACTAGAAAGGTCAAAAACTCCACCTCTTTTGCAGTAAATTCAATTTCCTGATTATTGATCAGAACTTCATAACCATCAATATCAATGGACAGATTTCCTGCTTTTAAATAGTGGATATCTTCTTTTTTTGGTTGCACCCTTTTTAGTATGGTTTTGATCCTTACTACTATCTCTCGTGGAGAAAAGGGCTTTGTTATATAGTCATCGGCACCAATTTCAAGTCCGACAATCCGATCCACTTCTTCGCTTCTAGCGCTAAGCATAAGGATAGGAATATCGCTAGTTTTGCGTATCTCCTTACATACTTCGGTCCCAAAAAGACCGGGCATCATGATATCAAGTACCACTAGATCAAAATTGTTTTCTTTTAGGAGTTTGAGTGACATCTCTCCATCGTAAGCAGACACGCTATTCATACCTTCAGCTTGTAAATAAGCATTGATACTTTCATGAACAGCGACATTATCGTCACAGATTAATATGGTTATGTTATGATCCATTACGGTAAATCCCTTCAATCTTTAAAGTTCATTTGTTTTGTTATTTTAATAGTTTTTTCGAACTCTATATTTTCACATATTAAATAAAAAAGCAATTCGAATAACTTTTTGACTATAACTCCTCTTCTGTATACTTTCATTGAATAACTCTTTGTTGCGCAAATATTAAAGCGAACCATCTATTGAAATAAAGCAACGATAAAAGTGTACAATGCACTTTTACCGTTGCTTTTTCAATTGTTTTAATTTTAGATTTACACTAGCTTAATCTGTTCCTAAAGGTGTAATATTCTAACCGCTAACAATAAAGTTGTTTAATTAAATACGCGACTCTTAAAGTTCCTGTTGCGTTAGTTTAAGTACAATATTTCCTAAAATTTGTTAACTTTTATTATGTAAAATAATTAGTCAATTATTAAAACAAGTTTACCATTTCCTATACCTTTAGATAGCTGATCAAAGGCCTGCGATGCTTGCTGAAGTGGCAAAGTAGTACCAATAATCGGACGTAATGCTCCACTATTTAGCATTCCAATTACACCATGAATGCTTTGTTCATATTCATCTTTAGGTGCATTCCAAAGAGCTGTTGCTAAAATATCACATTCCTTTTGCATTGCAAGACGTGGATTTATTTCTATTGAACCACGATTTCCGATGATTACAATCTTACCAAATGGTGCAATCAGCTTTAAATCTGTTTCTAAATTAATATTTGCTAAAAACTCAATAATTACATCTGGTCCATTGCCATCCGTTAAGGCTAGCACATCTTCAATCGTTGCTTCAGTCACATGATCAATGACGATATCTGCACCAGCTTGCTTAACCATTTTTTTACCTTTAGGCTTACTTGCTGTCCCAATCACTTTAGCACCGTGAGATTTTGCCATTTGGACAGCCTGTAATCCTAGCCCACCACTGGCTCCATGAATAAAAACAGTTTGACCTGGTCTCAGACAGGCACGTTGAAATAATGCACGATATGCAGTTAACGCAGGTACCCCTAATGCTGCACCTTGTTCAAAAGATACATGGTCTGGTAACAAATGAACCAACGTTTCATCACACACCATCTTTTGTGCAAATGTCCCGGTACTATTACTTCTCAGTAAAGAAGCAATAAATACACGGTCACCAACTCGAATATTTGTGACTTCTTCTCCAATAGCCTCTACAACCCCTGCACCGTCTAAGCCAGGAGTATAAGGCAATTGCGGTACACAAAACGCATATGTACCTGTTAATGTATAGGTATCACTCGAATTAACTCCCGCAGCGTATAAACGAATACATACGTCTTTTTTTCCTACTACTACATCCTCAACGTCTGTGTATGCTAACTTCTCAGGTCCACCAAAATTTGTAACTTGAATTGCTTTCATGTTGTCAACCTCCTCTCATTAATTATATACAGAAAATTATTAATTTACAGTTTTCACATAACACTTCATACTGCATAGCCAAATCTACTTTTTGTTTAAAATTAGCACACGTTAGCAACCATGCCCAAATCAGAAAACTACCAAATACCGCCACAAAGAAAAGTAAAATTATAAATATAACGTAAATTGATAATCTATTGATTTCTTGTAATCCTTCGCATTATCCACACGGTTATCCGAAAAGTACATTTTTAACTTTGCGTGTTTCAAAAACATTCCCCCTTAAATTAAGCACGAATATAATCAAGCATTAATTTCAAATTAGCTTTCTCTTATTGAACCAACCCGTTGCTATAAGTTAAAAAAAATTAAAGTTTCCTAAGCGACCTGTAACTAAGACCCAATGTTAAAAAACATCAAAAAAAACCTAATCTATTGAAACTTATCCACCTCAAAAAAATGTATTTAATTCCCTTTATTGAATATTCTGTATTTTAAGGTATAATTAAGGAAATTAATATGGAGAAAGGTGATGTAAATGAAAAAACTATTAAGCATATCATTGTTTTTAATAGGATTAGTGTTTGTGTTCTTTTCATTTTCTACAAATTCTTTTGCAGACGAGAACGATAAAAGTTACGTAGATGGCCAAGTTATATCTGCTTCAGACACTTTAGACTACTCATATTTAACAAGGAACGATATAGGTTACAAAGATGGGCAAATTATAGCTGTTTCAGAGGACAACACCATTGAAGTATTTTATTCCAACTTCTCCGATATACAAGAGACCCATTATTATGAAGAATTCGGTGATATGAGTTTAATCCAAGCTGTAAGATCTTTAAATGGTTGGTTTGCTACGTTCGCTATTGAATAAAACTACTAAGTGAAATTTATCCCAAGCTCACCTATTTGGTGGTTTTTTTACTAAATGAAGTGATGGAAGTGCCACAGAGTGAAATAAGAACTTACTATGTTCCGATATCTATTTTGATCCAATGTCTTATTATCCTTTAATTAGATTCAACTTAAAGAAGATAAAACCTTCTTGAAATAACTACTTTTTATTTCTTTAGCCTTCTGAACTAAAAAAATGCTCTCCGCATCTTAAATATGCAGGGAGCATTTTATTTTTATTAGTGTGGTAAAAACAATAATTGAAATGCAAATAGGATAGCAAATATATATAGCATCGGATGTACTTTTTTTGCTTCACCTTTAACTATTTTCAAAATAGGGTAAATGATAAACCCAAAAGCAATTCCAGTTGCAATGCTTGAAGTAAGAGGCATGATCAAGATGATTAAGAAAGCAGGGAATGCTTCGTCAAATTTACTCCATTCAATTTCTTTTACAGAACCAATCATCAATGTACCAACAATAATTAGGGTTGGAGAGGTAATCGCCGCAACACCAGATATGGCACCTACTAAAGGTCCAAAGAAAGAAGCAACAATGAATAAAACAGCAACGGTTAAACTAGTTAAACCTGTACGGCCACCAACAGCAACACCAGATGAAGACTCAACAAATGCTGTTGTCGGACTAGTTCCAAACATAGACCCAACAGTCGTCGCAACTGAGTCAGCCAGTAATGCTTGACGAGCACGAGGTAATTTTTCGTCTTTCATCAAACCAGCTTGTTTAGCAACACCAACCATAGTACCTGTAGTATCAAAGAGTGTAACTAAAATGAATGAGAATACTACTCCGTATAAACCATAAGAAATAACTTGGCCAATTGCTTCAATTGGATTCCAAATTAAAATACCTTCTGGTAAATGAGGCAGAGCTACCACTTTATCAATATGTAGTTGATTTGTTAACACAGCTACGATACCAGTAACAACCATACCAATAAATAATGCACCATTTATATTACGTACCATTAAAATAACAGTGATTAATAAACCAAATAAAGTTAAGAGAACACCAGGGGAAGTTAAATCACCTAGCATCACTAAGTTACTATCACTTGCCACAACTACTTTAGCCATTCGTAAGCCTAGAAAGGCAATAAATAACCCAATACCTGCAGTAATTGCATGTTTTAAATTTTTCGGAATTGCCGTTATTAACTTTTCTCTCAAAGGTGTTAAAGATAAAAGAATAAAAATTATACCTGCTACGAAAACAGCAGCAAAAGCTGTTAAATAATCAATTTTTCCGTCTGACGCTAACACGACAGCGTAAGTGAAATATGCATTCAATCCCATACCAGGAGCAATTGCGATTGGATAATTGGCGCAAAGCGACATCCATAATGTACCGATAACAGCAGAAATAATAGTTGCCATAAACACTTGATCAAGTGGTACACCTGCATCCGATAAAATAATCGGATTTACAACAACGATATATACCATTGTGAGAAATGTGGTCATTCCAGCAATAAGTTCAGTCTTTACATTCGTACTATGCTCCTTCAAACGAAACATTTTATTACCTTCTTCCTTAAACACGAACATTTTTAATAACATTAAATATATTATTCGTTTTTTAGATAAAATACAACCCTTTTACTCAAAGTCATTATTCTCAAAATTCTCCGTTTACATTCACTTTAAGAATTAAGTAGTACGCAAATTTATATTAATTGTTATAAAAAAAAGCAGGTCCTTTATAAGGAGCCTGCCGTTTTTTTATTCTTTAGCGTTAGTAACATATCCTTCGTCATTGCGTCTAAATCGTATTTATACGTAAAGCCCCACTCTTCTTTTGCTGCAGTCGCATCAATGTTGTCTGGCCAGCTATCAGCAATTGCTTGGCGAACTGGGTCTACTTCATAATTCATCTTAAAGGAAGGTATTTCCTTGCGGATAGATGCAGCAATTTGTTCCGGTTCAAAGCTCATTGCCGTTACATTAAATGCATTACGATGAATTAGCTTAGTCGGATCTGCCTCCATTAAATCAACAATCGCTTGAAGCGCATCCGGCATATACATCATATCCATATATGTTCCTTTTGCTATATAGGACGTGTAAGCGCCATCCTCTAATGCTTTATAGTAAATGTCAACTGCATAGTCGGTTGTTCCACCCCCTGGTAATGTCTCATTGGAGATCAATCCAGGAAAACGAACTCCTCTTGTATCCACGCCGAATTTTTGAAAGTAGTAATCACATAGCAATTCTCCTGATACTTTGTTTACTCCATACATAGTAGTTGGACGCTGCAATGTATCCTGAGGTGTGTTTTTCTTAGGAGTAGAAGGTCCGAAAGCGCCAATAGAGCTTGGAGTAAAGAATTGCATCCCTAATTCACGTGAAGCCTCCAATGCATTTACTAATCCACCCATATTTAAATTCCACGCCAATAGCGGCTTCGCTTCTGCTGTTGCAGAAAGTAATGCAGCCATATGAATCATAGTGTCCGCTTGAAAATTCTTCGCAAGCTGATGCATTTTCTCTCCATCCGTCACATCTAAAATGTCAAATGGACCATTTTCTGTTACTGACGATGATATATGTCTAATGTCTGTGGCCAAAATATTGTCTGAACCATATTCTTTTCGTAGTTTCGCAACTAGTTCCGAACCAATTTGTCCTAAAGCTCCGGTAACCATAATTTTCTTCATCTTTATTTCTTCCTTTCAAAAACAATTGTATTTTTGGAAAGTACATTATATCAATAAAACACCTTGATATCACTAGGTTTATCAAGTAATAATTATATCGTGTTCATTCGTGAAATACAACCATATCCGATTTCATTTTTTGATATAATAGTTTAATTAGGAGGTATTTATGAAAATATTAAAATATGCACTCATTTTTTTGCTAGGGGTAATATTGACTATGGTTATGACTTTTTTCAATTTACCTTTTTGGTTAATTTATTTGATAGTAGTAGCCGTATATTTACTTTTAATAGTTGTACCTCAAATGTATACGGTTTATAAATCAAAAAATTTGAAAAAGATAGAGCAATATCTAGAAAAGAATAAGCGAAAGCCAATATTTGCTTACCCGCTAGCTTTGAAAACTGGCGATCGAGAACAGATCATACGCTCCTTAGAGGAAATTTTGAAAAGGCACAAACAGCCCTATATGCAGGAAGTATATAAAACCATATTGGCACTTTTTGAAAACAACGTCTCTAAATTCGAGCACCTAGCTAAACAAATAAGCAAAGAACCATTAAGAACCTATTATTTAGCATATGTAGAAGCTCTTAAAGGAGACTTTGATGAGGCTCATACACTAAAGGTTCAACTCCCAAAAGGTTGGATGCAGCATGCAATCGAAGCTGTCATCGCAAAAGAGCAAGGCAACAACGACCTCTATGAACAAGAAGCGAACAAAAGCATTGAGCTTGCAACAGGCGTCCAAAAATATAGCCTTTATTATTCTTTTCAGCAAGAGATAAATAATTTGAAATGAGTGGACCAATTATTCTTGGAACCCGGCAGTAAGATCATTCGATTTCAATATAAAAGCCCACTACGGTGGGCTTTTTACTATTAACTAATATCATTTATTTTTTAACGATAATTCTTGGCATTAGGGGACTCTTTCCATCCATTTACGAGCGTTTTCCACTGTTTTAGGAGACATTTCCTCATTTTTAGGGGCGCAACCACCACTTAGGAGACGATTTCCAGCGTTTAGGAGACACTTCTCATCCATTTATGAGCGATTCCCACCGTTTTAGGAGACATTTCTCCATATTTAGGAGCGTACCCACCACTTAGGAGACAATTTCTAGCATATAGAAGACACTTCCCATCGTTTACGAGCGCTTCTCACTGTTTTACGAGACATTTCTCCATAATTAGGAGCGTACCCACCACTTAGGAGACAATTTCTAGCATTTAGGAGACACTTCCCATCGTTTACGAGCGCTTTCCACCATTTTAGGAGACATTTCTCCATATTTAGGGGCGCCATCACCACTTAGGAGACAATTTCTAGCATTTAGGAGACACTTCCCATCGTTTACGAGCGCTTCTCACTGTTTTACGAGACATTTCTCCATATTTAGGGGCGCAACCACCACTTAGGAGACGATTTCCAGCGTTTAGGAGACACTTCTCATCCATTTATGAGCGATTCCCACCGTTTTAGGAGACATTTCTCCATATTTAGGAGCGTACCCACCACTTAGGAGACGATTTCTAGCATTTAGGAGACGCTTCGCATCCGTTTATCTTCCCCTTTATTTAACTGCCACTTAGAGAAACTTTGCGATTGTATCCCCCACAAAAAAAGGCTACCAAACAATTGGTAGCCGGAATCTTATTCTATTTAATAACGCCTAGTTCTTTTCCAACTTTTTCGTAAGTAGCTATGGCATTATCTAGCATTTCTTTTGTATGGGCAGCTGTTGGCATGTTGCGAACGCGTCCAGTTCCCTTAGGTACCGTAGGGAAGACAATAGATTTTGCATATACTCCCTCTTCAAATAGGCGTTTAGAGAATTGCTGAGTTAGTTTTTCGTCTCCAATGATACATGGAGTGATTGGTGTTTCAGATGCACCAATATCAAATCCAAGCTTAGATAAGCCCGCCTTCAAGTAGTCACCATTTTCCCAAAGCTTGTCATGAAGCTCTGTGGAATCGATGATCATTTGGACTGCAGCTGTTATTGCTGCTACATCGCCAGGTGGTAAAGCAGTAGAGAATAGGAATGGACGTGAACGAACCTTTAACCAGTCGATTAAGTCCTTCTTCCCTGCAACGTATCCACCGACTACCCCGATTGCTTTAGATAGTGTTCCAATTTGGAAATCAATTTCTTTTTCTAAACCAAAGTGCTTCACTGTTCCTTTACCTTTACCAGTAACACCAGAACCATGTGCATCATCCACATACGTGATTAGGTCAAATTCTTTTGCAATTTCAACGATTTCTGGAAGCTTTGCAATGTCACCATCCATCGAGAATACGCCATCTGTAATTACCATTACTTTGTTGTACTGGCCAGATTCCGTTGCTTCTTTCGCTTTATTGCGAAGATCATCCATATCAGAGTGGTTAAATGGAATGATTTTAGCTTTAGAAAGTCGGCAACCATCGATGATGGATGCATGGTTTAATTGGTCAGAAAGAATCGCATCATTTTTGTCCATTACCGCAGAAATTGCAGCCATATTACAGTTAAAGCCCGATTGATAAGATATTGCTGCTTCTGTTCCTTTGAACTCAGCAAGCTTTTCCTCTAGCTTTACGTGTAGGTCTAGCGTTCCGTTAATCGTACGTACTGCTCCCGCTCCTACACCATATTTATCTATCGTTTCTTTTGCAATACGCTTTAATTCGTCATTTGTAGCTAGTCCCAAATAATTGTTGGAGGATAGGTTGATTAGCTCATTTCCGCCAACTGTTATAATTGGGCCATTAGCTCCTTCAACAGGATCGATTTCGTTATATAGACCTTGACTCTTTAATTGCTCTAGGTTTTCTGTTAAAAAGTTATTTAATACATTAGACAAGTTCATCTTCCTTTCAAACAAATAGTCCATTTTATTTTACCATTGTTATAGAAGAAAGACTAAGATATGTCTCTTTTGATAAATAAATGTCTATGCCTTCTTCACCTGGCAAACGCTAGTCAAAAACCATAAAAAAAGCGAGTAGGAAACCTACTCACTCAATTGTTTCTAGCATTTTATCGTGAAGTTCTCTCCATTTATCCTCATCTATGGCAGAGTCATAGAGTGATTTAATAAGCTTTGCCTCTGCAAAATAAGTACTGATGTAATCTTGAGCCAATTCCATCTCGCTTGAGTATGCCTCTCTGACTTTCGTCAATTCCTCTTCAGCCCATTGGTTTTGGTCGATATATGGGAAGAAATCTACAATTTCATCCCCTTCTCTTTCAGGGTCATAAATATGTGGACTAGTCGCATCCACAATACTCAATTGAAGCTCCGGTATCACTACCCCATCAATACTATTGGCATCTAACCCACACCAAATGTAGCGAACGTCTAGACCATGAGACTTTGCTTCTTCTCCAAATTTTTTCATAAAGGAGGATTTCCCGCTGCCAGGCAGCCCTTTTATATACAAACGCGTCTTTAAACTTTTGGAAATTGAACTAAACGTATCCTTTGCCCCTAACGGCGTTAAAGAACCCATTAAACGGTGAGTTAGCTTCGGATTTTTTTGTAGTTTCACATTCCCTATATATTTTTTTTGAAGATCATCTAATAATGAATCAATACCCTTCCAGTCCATTCCAGGTTGAATTAATTGCTCCCAGTCATCATGTATTAGCTTAGCTCTCGATAGGGACTGCAAACCCTTTGCAAGCCAAGCCTCTCCCTCTAGATGCTTGTCGCGGACAACTAGTCCCACATCCCGTAACCTGTCGAGTTTATAGGCATCATAATAAGTTACCCACTCATGCCCTGCCCCATAGAAGAAAGGATCAATCGTATTCGTTTGAAGATAAAGTGTTTTTGTGTCAACAATATAAACAGCCTCTACAGCGTCCTCGTCGAGCGGATCTAAAAACCATTCCATATCATTCCCTCTTCGTATAGCTGCATATCCAATTTCTTTTAAGGTTTCGGAGAGTCTAGAGCTTGCTGGGCCTTTAAAAAAATATACCTTTTTCGCTTCCTGAATGAGTTCTTTATAGAAGTTTTTAACACCTTGTCCCGTATAAGATTTCCCCATAAAGTGTGTAATTGTTCCGTTCAAATAGTCATCCTTTCTATCGTTCATTCAATAGATAATGTATGCTGCATCAACCAAAAATATGAAAAGCACTGAGAATCATATATGTTTCTCAGCGCTCTTCTTCACGAATGGTAGTGTATAACCACTTATTTTATTCAAATATTTTTGCGAAGCAGGTAATGTATAGTGTACTAATTGTCCAAGCCCTATTGCGATAAGTATTGTACCAATGCCTACTGGGCCTCCTAGTATCCAACCGACAATCGCGACTATCACTTCAATGCCTGTCCGCACTTTCTTTAAGCTCCAACCTGTTTTTTCTATTATGAGAAGCATTAAAGAATCACGTGGTCCCGCTCCTAGATTCGGTGAAACGTAAATCCCGATCCCTATGCTCATCACCATAACTCCTAATATAAAAATGATCGACTGTCCCAACAAGTCTGTTGGATTGGGCAGTAACCAATTAAACATATCGATAAATGATCCTACAAACAAAATATTAAGCCATGTCCCTAATGCAGGAATTTTTTTTGTACTGATGATCGTGATCAACACAATAATGATACCCGTTAAAATAGCCCATGTGCCGATTGATAATCCTAAATGATTGAAAAGACCAACGTGCAAAACATCCCAAGGCCCAATACCAAATAAATATCCTTTTATAGTCATCGAAATCCCTAAGGACATAATCGTTATACCCACTATAAAAAAGACCCAACGCCAAACAAGTTCCTTCATGTTTCTATCCTACTTTCCTATAACGAAAAAACCATTCTCAACTAAAAAGTTGGAATGGAATCATTTAATACTATATCTATTATAGTCGCTTAAGAAAAGATTGCTAGTCATTTTTGGAATTGCTAATTACTGCCGTTTTCCCTTTAGTCATACGGAGTAGGTCAGTTAGCGAAAGCTTCACTTGAAGCCCTATCCTTCCTCCGCTAACGATAATATAGTCGTTGTTTTCGGCGCTACTATCTACAATTGTCGGAAACAGCTTTTTCATCCCTATTGGTGAGCAGCCTCCCCGGATATAACCAGTCGTTGGCAAAAGGTCCTTTAGATGCAACAGCTCCACCTTTTTCTCTCCAACTTCCTTTGCCACACTTTTGAGATTTAGCTCTTGATCCACAGGGATAATGCAGACATAGTATTTATTTGAACCAGCGGTAACTAGTAATGTTTTATACACGACAAAAACGGGGTAGCCTATTTTGTTTGCTACAGTTACCCCATCGACTTGATCACCAGTCAGCTCGTATTCGATTAAATCAAAAGCTATTTTCTGCTGTTCTAACATACGAACAGCATTGGTCTTCTGTTTTTTAGTCATGCTTATTACTCCTATGCTATTTGGAAGAAGCTCGGTTGCTGATCCGAAAAGCCATACTTTCTTATATGAACTTGATACGAATATTTAGCAATAGCCTGTTCTTTTAAACGTTTAGTTTGAAGGCTCTGTAAGTCTTCCTCCAACACTTTTGGTGTTTGAAAGTCCACCTGCATAGAACGATTAAAAACTTCAGCCTCCATTTCTTTTTGCCTCTTAGTTTCTAACTCAATTTGTCTATTCGCCATTTCATTTAACGTTAGTTGGGCTTCCTCTTGTCTAATTTTCGAAGTTGCATTTGCAGCCACTAGTAAATGCTGTGGTGTCGCAGGCATTTCTGCTAAAGCCTGACTACGAACTTTTTCTAATAGCTCAATTGTTTTTTCAGGTGTCGGTCCTCCTATGCTTTGTATTGGAGTGCCAGGTCCCTTAATATCCATTATAGTTTGTTTTTCCATTTCTTGAAATTCACGAATTGCAGCTGAAAGTTCTGGGGTGTCCTTCTCTTTTTCTTTATTCCCAAGCAAAAGTTCTTCCAATTCATTTAAAGAGGGAGTTTTCGGTTGGAAATAATCATGATGTTTTCTATATGCCTGTCCTGCGTCCTTTCTTTGGACTGCTCGCATACTAGATACTAAGTTAGACATCCCATTTCCTGTAGCTTTCACTAAACTCATCATGTTCACCATCCTTTCCATACAAATTTCCTTCTTTACAGTCTACCTAATTTGTCAAAATAATGAAATAAACTTTAGGCATAATTTAATATGAGGCATAATAATCAATTCAATATTTATGTATTTTTCCTTCAATTAGTTAAAATTACCTAATTTCAATTCTAAAAAGGAGACTGTCAGAAAATAGTCTAACAGTCTCCATTTTTTGCATTTTTTATGCGACCATTTGGCGACAAGCCTCGGCGCATTTACGACAAGCCTCTGCACATTTTTGACAGTGCTCATGATCGTGTTTCCCACACTCTTCTCCGCATGCATCACAAATTTGTGCACAGAGCTTACAAATTTCCTGAACAAATGGGCTATTTCTTGTTATAGCTTGAGCCGCATATGAACAAACATCTGCACACTCACGGTCTAACCTGATACAACCCGCCATCATTTTAATATGTTCTTCCTTTAGACAGGCGTCAAAGCAATTATTACAAGCCTCTAAGCATTCTATGCAAGCCTTTAAACACTCTTCATACTTCGTATTCATTATTTCGCCTCCTCTTGTTTAAGTATCCGCTATTATTTTTCCCTTAAAGGGGAGATTTAAACAAGAAAAGCTTAGACTATATATTGATCAAAATCACTGCTATTTAACTTCGGACAATTCGTCCTCGGTCACCCATTTATGATTTTTAACCTCTGTTCCATCAGTGGTTGAAACATAATCTATCATGTAAACAGTTGTATCCTCAGAAGATTCAATGATAGCTTCGGCTCCTTCCATACCTTCCATGTGTTTAGCATTCAGCTTAACGTTTGAGCCAACTATCCCTTTTCCATCAGTTGCCTCTAACTCCTCATGGATAACCCATTTATGGTTCTCTACCTTTTTGCCATCTGTCGTAGAAGTATACGTAACAGCATACACCGTTGTATCAAAAGCACCTACAATTGTAGCCTCTGCACCTTTCATACCACCCATGTGATCAGCTTCTATCACTGCCTTACTTCCTACTTCAAATTTAGGATTTTGTGCTTCTTCCAAGCCCTCGGGAATCTCTCCACCGTCATCTATATGATTCATATGAGCATGCTCCTGCTCCATATTATTGTCCTTTGTAGTTTCTTCGCCTTCATCACCACAGCCTGCCAATAAAAATAAAGTGCATAATCCCGTTACAGCTATTTTTTTCATATATAACTCTCCTTTTAATGTTAATCTCCAATAAATATTTGAAAGCCTTTTTGGCCTTGAACCTTAATTAAAGAAAACGACCGCTACTTCAGCAGCCGTTCTCCTTACCACTCTATTTATCCAATTTCACACGTTGTAAACGTAAAGCATTCAAAACCACCGAAACTGAACTGAATGCCATAGCTGCACCGGCTACCCATGGTGCGAGTAAACCAACCGCTGCAATTGGAATACCTAATGTATTATAGGCAAATGCCCAGAATAGATTTTGCTTTATATTTCTCATTGTTTTGCGACTCATTATAATCGCATCGGCAATGCTGTTTAAGTCCCCACGAATTAATGTAATATCAGCTGCCTCCATCGCAACATCTGTTCCTGTGCCGATAGCCATTCCAATATCAGCAACTGCTAAAGCTGGTGCATCATTGATACCGTCACCGACCATTGCTACTTTTTTGCCGGAGGATTGTAGCTTTTTAATTTCCGCTGCCTTACCTTCTGGAAGCACCTCCGCAATTACCTGGTCAATTCCTGCCTGTTTTCCAATGGCAGTGGCTGTTAACTGGTTATCACCAGTGATCATCATGACATCAATATTCATTTCCTTCAATCGCTTAATAGCCTGTAAAGAGGATTCCTTAATCGTATCAGCGACTGCAATCATACCAACAAATTTTCCATTTATACTTGCTAGCATAGCAGTTTTCCCTTGTCCCTCGAGCTCTTCCATTCGTTTAAGAATAGCTGCTATATTAATATTATTTTGATTCATTAATTTTTTAGTACCAACTAACACTTCTTGCTCATTTACCACTGCTTTTACACCGTATCCTGGTATGGCCTCAAAGGAAGTTACCTCTAGTAGTGTTATCCCACGCTCCTTGATCCCATCTACAATTGCTTCTGCAAGTGGGTGTTCCGACTGCCTTTCAGCTGCCCCGATATAAGCGAGAAAGTCGGATTCCTTCATTCCCTCTTCCATAAGCACATCTGTTAGCTTCGGCTTTCCGTAAGTGACTGTCCCAGTTTTATCAACCACCACCGTATCAATATGGTGTGTCGTTTCTAAATGTTCTCCACCCTTAAACAGGATTCCGAACTCTGCAGCACGACCGGAGCCCGCCATGATAGATGTTGGTGTTGCAAGACCTAAAGCACATGGACAAGCAATGACAAGCACAGCTATCAATGCCTCAAGCGCTGGGGTGATTTCACCAGGTTCAACGACTAAGAACCAGACTAAGAATGTAACTATTGCTATTCCTACAACGATTGGAACGAATATCCCAGAAATCTTATCTGCCAAACGTTGAATAGGCGCTTTTGAGCCTTGGGCATCTTCTACTACCTTAATAATTTGAGCAAGTGCAGTGTCTCTTCCAATTTTCGTTGCTTTCATTTTAATGGAACCATTTTTATTGATGGTGGATCCGAACAACGAATCTCCAGTCACTTTATCAACTGGTATACTCTCTCCAGTTAACATAGATTCATCGACTGCACTATTTCCAGCAATCACTTCTCCATCAACAGGAATTTTTTCTCCGGGCTTCACTAGAATGGTATCTCCTACTAATACTTCCTCAATGGGAATTACCAATTCAGCACCATCTCTAATAACCAATGCCGTTTTCGCCTGTAGCCCCATTAGTTTTTTTATAGCCTCCGAAGAGCGCCCCTTTGCCTTTGCTTCGAACAGCTTACCCAACAAAATCAGTGTGATAAGGACCGCGCTTGTTTCAAAGTAAAGGTTAGCTGCATGATGTTCACCGGCAGTAATAATTGCTTGATAAACGCTATAAAAATAAGCTGCTGAGGTTCCTAACACAACGAGTACATCCATGTTGGCACTGCCATTTCTCAATGCTTTGTATGCACTAACATAAAACTGTCTTCCGATGATGAATTGGACAGGTGTTGCCAATACCATTTGCACCCACGGATTCATCAAAAATTCTGGCATGTAAATAAAAGAAGTAAAAGAAAAATGTCCAACCATCGTCCAGAGAAGTGGCAAAGATAAAATAGCTGAAACAATAAATTTCACCTTTTGCTTTTGTATTGCTTCCTCTCGATAATCGACCGACTCTTTATCCTCTGATTTAATTATTGCACCATAACCAAGCTTTTCTACCTTTTGAATAATATCGTTTATAGTTACGTCGGAGGGATTAAACTCTACGGTTGCACGTTCGAGAGCCAGATTCACATTGGCAGAACTTACTCCCTCTAATTTGTTTAGACCTTTTTCAATGCGGGTAGAACAAGCAGCACAAGTCATACCAGTAATAGCAAACTCTTTCTTCTCTTTCACCACTCCGTATCCAAGTGCCTCAATTTTCTTCTCAAAGTCTTCTTCTGTTACTTTATCAGGGTCATATTTGATAACTGATTTTTCAAGCGCTAAATTTACATTAGCTTCTTCCACACCGTCCATTTTGTTAATAACTTTTTCTATTCGCGCAGAACATGCCGCACAGGTTATCCCAGTTATTTTATAGCTAGTCTGCTTTATATTATTTTCCATAACCCTCACCTTTCTCATATACGTCTAGGGGGTATATATTACCTAAATAAAGAGAGTGCCTGTATGAGCACTCCATCTATTATTGGACATCGTAGCCTTGTTCATCGATTGTTTCTTTTATTTTGGCTAAAGTAACTTTGTCTTCTTCAAAGGATACATCTACTTTTCCGGATTCAAGATATACTTTTACTTGTTCAACGCCATCTAGATTACCTACACTTGTTTCTACCGATTTAACGCAATGTCCACATGACATGCCTTTAACTTCTAATGTAACTTGATTTAACATTTGAATTCCTCCTATTTTCTCATTAGTTTTTGAATCGTAACGAGCAGTTCATCTAACACTTCTTCATCGCCTTCAGCTAACCTATTAGCCACGCACCCCTTTAAATGTCCTTGCAAAAGAACCTTAGCAACACTATTTAAAGCCGACTGGGTTGCAGATAGTTGGGTAATTATATCGTCACAGTAAATATCCTTTTCAACCATCCCTTTAATGCCACGAATTTGTCCTTCAATACGATTCAGTCTATTGGTTAAATCTTTTTTTACATGCTCAGGATGGTGACTTCTCCTACAAGACAAGTCTGATGGTAATTCTGTATTTTCCTCTATTACATTGTCCAAGTAACCAACCTCCTATTCCTACTACCAGTATATGATACCCTAAAGGGGTATGCAACTTATTTGATTTTTAAATTTTTGAAGCTATTTTAACTACGAACTTTTAATAGTTTTCACCTAATGAATCGATTTTATGATTATCAGTTGGAAGAGACATAGAAAAACGCTATATAAAAAGACGTTCCTAGTTTAACTAAGGAAGCGTCTTAAATTAGATATTAAATTGGTAGTATTTGCTCCATATATTTCTTGATGCTTTCCTCGCTCATTTCACCGGTTATGATCTTTTCTATTTTACCTTCAGAGTTGATGAGTAGGGTCGTAGGCAACGGGTTAATATTGAAGGCGTTGATAACACTTTTATTGTTATCAATTAGAACTGGGAATGTTAATCCCTTTCTATCAATGTATCTTTGAACCTTTAAATCCGACTCGCCTACATTTACCGCGAGGATTTCAAGCCCTTGATCTTTATAGTTTTGATATTGTTCATCTATGATAGGAAATTCTCTTTCACAAGGCTTACACCATGTCCCCCAAAAGTTTAGAAAGACTCCCTGTCCTTTGTAATCGGATAATTGATGCTTCTCACCGTTCATATCTACTAATGCAAAATCAGGTGCGGCGTCCCCCTCCTTCAAGATTGCATTTTTCTCCTTTGTTACATTCGAGTAAATCGTAAATACAATGGCAACAACCATTAAAGACAAAATGAGAGCTCGAATATAAAATCTCTTTTTCTTGTTCATCTAAACTTCCTCCTCTCTTCTTATAATAAATTGTTATTTTTTCTTCCAAAGACCAAGCATGAAAACGGTAATCATAACGAATGCTAACAATGCTAGAAATGGAATAGTTACAAAACCAAACCAATTGATATATTGTCCTGAACAGGGAACTCCGCTTGTACATGCGCTAAATTCCTGCAAGGAAGGAATTTTCTGCAGGGCATAATGGTAGCTGGAAACACATATGCCAATTATAGATAGTGGTAGCGCATATACATAAATCTTTTTGTCGTTTCTATAGAAAGCTACACCCAATAGAAACACCAGCGGATACATTAAAATCCTCTGATACCAGCAAAGTGTACATGGAATAAATCCCATCCGTTCACTAAAAAATAAACTACCTATCGTTGCGGTAAGCGCTACAAGCCACGCAGCTAAAATAGATTTATTTAGCATTTGCAGCCTCTTCCACCATTTTAGCAAAGTCCGTCATCGTTTTCCCTGTAAACTCCTTACCGCCAATATAAATGGATGGAGTGGCAACTATACCAAGATTTTTTGCTGTACTCATATCTAGATTCCACGCTTCCTTTCCTCCCTCTTCACTAAATGCCTGTTTAACCTTTTCCACTTCTTCTTCGCTCGCTATCTCAGCTAGTACCGCCACTAAAAATTCATCTGACATTAGGTTTTCTTGACCGCTTGCATTTGTTTGATTTGCAAATAACAAATGATGGAAGGACCAAAATTTTTCATTTCCGAGTTCCTTATATACCGTCTCTCCAAACTGCGCGGCTGTATTAGAATCAGCAGCAATGAAAGAATAGTTCATGTAGTAAAACTTCGCCTTCCCCGTTTCTACGAATTCCTCATTAATTAGTGGGAAGAGACTGTCATTAAAGTCTTTACAATGTGAGCATTTATAATCACCAAATTCTACAATTTCCACCGGAGCAGATGCTTCACCTATGTAAGGCTGTCCATCGTATTCAATAACAACAGATTCTGCCTTCGTATCTGTTAATACAATGATTCCAACAATACATATTGCAATAACACCTATAAACCAAAAAATCTTCTTAGACAAATTCAACATCTCCTAAAACTACATAACGTAGTGTAATTGGGTAAAAAATTTACGCTAATGCGTAAATAAAAAAGCTACATATTAACGCAAATATAGCAATGGATAAAACAGTGTCTCTCCATGGAATTTGCAACTTTACTTCTGTTAAAGGGTTTAATAAATATTCTATTCGGTAATTGACAGAGGTATCTGCAAATGATGCATATGTAAAAGGCATTTGGTCTAACTTTCCTACCTTTAACATCTTTAAAAGTGCACTGCTTAAGCTTGCAGATGTTGCTTGTCTCTCTATAGCATATTCATCTGCCAACACTTCTTGGACAATTCTATATTTTTGTTGGAACCACTTTAATATCGGAATATATCTTATAGTAGTAGAAAATAATGATAACATGAACATTTTTAAAGGATCACGGTTATTCTGATGGTACATCTCATGTGCTAATACTGCATTTAGCTCTTCCTCGTTAAGTAGATTTACAAGCCCAGTTGATATAACAATCTTAGGTGTAAAGAATCCCATTGTAATGGCTAGAGGAGTTGGATAAGAGATTACGATAAATTCTTCCTTCTTGTTGCTATACGATTCATTTAAATTCTTTGTTAGCTTCTTCTCTTTATATTGTTGAAACTTTAATTTCATCCTTTTCGCTTGAACAAATTGTATACATATCTTCCAGAATAGATAAACCAATGTAAAAATGACTAAACCGTCAAGTGCATATTCCAGTGAGGATAAACCAATCATTTTTAATGTGCTATGACATACTTCTACAAGGTTAAACTTCACATCCCATCCCGCAAGCATGGAAATAACATAAATGGCCATCTGAAAAAAAATGATTCCAGAAATAAGTAAAGACGCTATAAACATATGGGTCGATTGACGTTTGTTCATAAGCTACATTTCCTTTTTCCACTCTTTTATTTTTTGCTCAAGCTTAGCAACTAGATCATCATCAACATCTTCTATAGCATCTAGCATATGACTGACAACCACATTGCCAAACTCGTCCATAAGCTCGTTCGTCATTTCCTTAGATTGAGTATTGATAAACTCTTCTCTCGAAAGAACTGGCATATACATAGAAGATCTACCCTCTGCTCTTTTTTGTAGTATTCCTTTATCCACTAATCTGTTCATGACGGTCATAACCGTGTTAAAATTTGTTGCTTTTTCACAGTCCAATACCTTTTGTACATCCTTAATGGTCATCTCCGTACCAGTCCAAAGAATATCCATTATTTTAGATTCAAGTGGTCCGAAAAAGCGATTCAATCCACTTTCGTTCATTTTAAACTTTCCAATTTTCACGTAAGCTCACCTCACATTACTCATTGTAGTGTATCTATTAGTTAAAGTGAAGTTTTTTATACTCAGGGACATTGTAATAATAACAATTTTATGAACTTCCTCATAATCACAATAACCCCCAAAGGAAATCGGGGGCATTTTGGGTGGACAAACAGATAAGGTTTATACGAATTGTTTATTTGATTATGTCTTAGCCTCTAGTGTTAAGAGTAAATGTATTTTTACAATAATTTGTTCTTAAAAATTCCAAATACTAACAAATGAGAAATTTCCTCGCTCTCATCTCCGTCATGAGGACCTAAGATTGAATGGTCCTTTTTATTTTTCTTAAAAGCCACAACTATAATGATTTAAGCTCCTTAATGATGCAGTCTAGTTTTTTTTCTATTTGGGATAGTTGACTTTTTTGATCACTCATAATTTTCTTTTCGGAGTGTTCTTCCTCTAACATTTCTTGTAGGGATATTCCTTCTCCAATCGTCCCAATAAGTAGACCTAGTGTTTCGAAAGCAGAACCTAAGAACTCCAATGTTGGGCCTAAGTTAGGCTGCTCAATGAATTTTTCGTTGTTTTTGGAATGCATATCTTGTCTAACATCCTTTGGCTGTCTTTTGTCTAGAATATGCCAACATAAGAGTGTTGGTTATTTTGTGGAGAACAACAACGATATTACTTTCTTTACAGAGGCACACCTTCTCTACATTGAATATAGAGAGGCAATTTAAATGCTGTTGTAGACCACTAGCGGGAACATATTTAATATGCTATTTAGGACCTTTTTTCTTAGGGTCTAAATAAAAACGCCCTTGCTTGTTTGAATGGCTTGAATAACATGTGATAAAGCATAATTGCTAATAATATAGACAAGGAAGCATGTTAATGAATAATAAGAATGATTTACAAAATGATTCAAGTTCAGAATCAACGGATCTTCTAGTAGCTAAATTAGCACTTTTCGGAGCTACACTTACTACAATAGGAGATGGAATAGCAGCTTTAGCAGCAGGTATTGCACTTAAAGGATTAGAAAATACAAATAATCAAAAATCCTGTGAGCAGTCAAATCAATCGGCTCAAATAGAACAAATGCAAAAACAAATTAATGAATTAACAAGAAAGTTAGATAAAATTGAGCGTAGTAAGAGATAAAAAATTGTCTCTTACTTTTTACTTTCTGTTTTATACATAAGCCTCCGTTTAGCCTTTATCCAATTGTATGGCATTTATATTTTTACCTTTTTTATACTATAAAGAGTATGAATCACTTTTTTTTAGGTAAATCTATACCTAACTGAAATAAATTGAGGTGTGATATGAATTTTCCTTTAATACATACAAATTTTTGGGATGCTGTAATAGCTATACCTGTAATCATAATTATCACTCAAATAATCAAAATTCTTTTTCGCGTACAAGCCAAAAATGTCCCTTTCATAGCCTTGATCTAAGGCCTTATTATTTCTGTCTTTATCAGCCATCGTCATCATATTGTTGCGGGCCTTTTTATGGGTTGGTTTTATGGTTATGCAGCTATAGGGAATTATTCAGCTTTAAAAGTATCGTTAAGGGCATATAGGAAAAAGTAATATATCAAACTGAAATATTGAACATTTTATACACCCATACCATATATACCAAACAACAATCATTCATATAAGATACTTTTAAATTTTCTATGAGCTATATATTTCTAGTGCACTAAAATCATATCATTTATTTTAATTTTCACTTAATTATCCACAACTGTGGTAAAGTTGTTGATAATTCCTTAATCCACTCCACTTTTACATTCGCTTCGAACTTTAGGAATGCTCATGTCTTCTATTTAAACTCTCTTTTTATCAGTTACAATTGACTCTATAAATTAGTTCCTCCTTCTAATATTATTTCCTCTTCCATTTTATATAAAATAAAAAACGCTCCTAATAGGAACGTTCTTTGACTTAAATTATCTATGTTTCCTCATAGCCTGTTCAATGCTAGAATGTGTCTCTACACCTTTAAAATCAATTCCTAATTGTATGGTTGTTTGTGCAATACTAGGGCGAACCCCTGAAAGTGAGGTACTCACTCCAATTAACTTTAGTGCACTGATCATTTGAAATAATTGTTGTGCAACCATAGTATCCACAACCGGAACGCCTAACAAATCAATATATAAGTGTTTGATTTTCATATCCGCACATTGTTGAAGTGATTGCTCTAAAATTACTTTAGCCCTATTTGTATCTACTTCCCCAATTAGTGGTAGCAATGCGGAGTCAGCCGTTAATTTAATAACTGGTGCACTTAATTCAATAATCATCTCTTGTTGGGATTTCAATCTTATTTGAGATTGCTCTATAAACTCTTTAGTAAACTTAAGAATAATATCATTGATTGTAGACAAAATAGCGGTACTAAATTCAATTATCTGTTTGTCACTTAGTTCGTTCTCATATTTTGATACAAATTCCTCTAATAATTCTAAATAAAGATATTGTTGATGAAAAAATTCCCCTATTATTTCCGTAAGGGGGGTACGTTGATGACCATTGTCATTGACTATTACTTCGATAAAGTCATCAAAACTTTTTAGACCTTCTTCACTAGAATTGTTAAACAACTCTACAAATTTCTCATGGAATAGATGGTTCTGCTCTTTAAGCAATTGTATTTCCTCTTGATTATTAGTACTATAAATTCCATTTAGATCTTTGTTAAGATTCTCGTACCATTTTTCTGTTAGATCCCATGTTTTACTTTTAAGAAAATTATAAAATTTTTCATTACTGACCATTTAATTTTCCTACTTCCGTTAATGATTCAATCTTGTAAAACAATTTTTTGTACCAATATTTTGATAGTAACATAGATTTTTTTTATTTCCAATATTATAATTTTTATCCAATATGATATAGCGATTGTACAACTAAGCTTCTAACTATCAAATAAATAGGACATACTCTCAATCGAAACTTTACTATCTTTCCATATTTAATAAAGCATTATATGAAGTAAGCTATTCCTTTTCCTCTATCGAATATTTTACCACTTGGCTACTTTTTCTTCTTGTTTAGAACAAACACATAATCATAATTATAAAGGAGACAATAAGAACAAACATAAAGCGATAAAGGATGTATCAAATGTGGACTTCTTTCATTCCCAAGAATCACTTACAGCAATTCAATGGATTCTAAGAGCGGTTGTTGCTTTCTTCTTTTTACTCTTTGCGACAAAAGTTATGGGCCAGCGTTCAATTTCACAGTTAAGATTGCTCGACTTTGCTATGGCAATATCTATCGGTAATATTATCGCTCACCCCTTGTCTGATGAAGGTTTAGGAATGAAGGGGTCCATGATTACCATGTCTGCTTTAGTTATTTTATATACACTCGGTGTCTCATTAAGCCTAAAGTGGACTCTGTTTCGCCATTTTATAGACCACCCTCCCATTCCACTTATTAAAAACGGAAAGATTGTTGATGCAAACTTACGTAAGGCAAGAATTTCTCTTGAGTTTCTTCTATCAGAATTAAGAAAAGAAAAGATAGAAGATGTACAAAAAGTCGCTTGTGCTTTATGGGAGCCAGACGGTTCTATTTCTAGTTTTTTATACCCTCAACACCAAACTCCTACTCGAGCAGATATGAATATAGTTCCTGAAGCCGTCCCTCTTCCTTCTGTCCTTATTAAAGAAGGGAAAATTAACTACGATGTATTAAACAAAACAAATCATAGTAAGGAGTGGCTAATAAATAAAGTCGAGTCAGCATATAACGTGGACATAAGTAATGTCTTATTAGCCACAATCGACCAGAAGGATACCTTTCAAGCATTTTTATATAAATAGAGAATTTTAACTAAAGGCCATCAGTTTAGCGAAATACAGGAATGAGTGAAGAGGGAACACACTTTTAGAATTTGGTTATTAAAAAGCTTTGAAACGTTGAAGTACAACGTTTCAAAGCTTTTTTAACCACTTGAAAACAATCAAGTAGACTTCTCCTTGACCAACTGAAATGGTTCAAGGCTTTCAATTTGTTTAACCGATTTGTAATCAGCCACACTAACAATCTGTTCTTCTGATGAAAGAACAGTCTGCAAACCATTTAATATAGATTTAGCCGCTAAGATTAATATTGTTAACAAAACAATAGGTACTAAAGAAATCCACGGGTAAGATGTCCAAAGAAAACTCCACCACATCCCTAACGTACCTGCCCATTCACTAGTTGGAGAAATTGGCTTAGAATATCCAAACAAATCATCTTTGAAGGCTATTCCTCCAATAAATATACTTAAAACACCTAAGTGAGCCATGAGAATGAGCGATTGTATAAACTCCCTGATAAAGATTATATATAATTGTGGCATTAAAAACGGTTTAATGTGATTTGTAATAATGCGCCAAGATCTTGCTCCTAACGTTCGAGAGCATTCAATAAATTCCATTTTGTTTATTAATTGCACTTCATTAGCTATTAGTATGGAATTGGTTGGAATAAAAACAATGGATACAACTAAAATATAGAGCATTACTAGATCCCAATAAGAGTTGGTTGCCTCCATCATCAATATCCCTTGAAAACTAACCCAATTTAAAATCAAAAATGCGAACAAAGTAATTGGAAAATAATTAATAGTATCTGCAAGATATTTAATTGGAGTCTTAATCTTTTGAAGATAAAAATGAATGATAAACCCAAAGAATATGGAGGGAACGACTCTAATAATTGAAATAACTATTCCTGCGAATATAGTGTATTTGGCCCCAACGATCATTACAACTACAATGTTTCTTCCGAAATTATCAGTCCCTAAAGGTGGATATGCTTTACCACTATAAGGTGCTCGTATAGGTTTCCCGCTACTATCAAGCAACAATCCTACCGTAGGTATTCGATCTTGATAAATAAGAAAATACAATATACTTATTGATAATAATCCACTAATTATACTAAAACCCAAAAGGAACTGCTTATTTTTAAAAACTCTTTTCATTATATTCACTTATATCACCATTCCAATCTTTGACCAGTTTGCTTATAGATAATTTTCGTGACAAGTGTATATAAAATGAAAATTGGTATATAAATCATAATTAGCGTAAAGGCAATTATGTCAGGGTTGGGATATGCAATAATAAATGAAAATACCCCATTTATATTAAATAATTTTTCAAAAACTACCATAGAAGATAACAGTATTAAAATAATGGATTTGCTATGAATAATAATGTTAGGAGCAATATTTCTTAGAACATGCGAAAAGAATAATTCGGAACTGTTAAATCCTTTACTTTTAGCTAAAAGTATATAAGTTTTCTCCAACTCTTCATTTGCCAAATAAAGAATGACTTTAAAAACCATAACAGCAGGGATTAATGACAAAGAAATCATTGGTAAAAAGTACGTTTTATTTTGAGAAGTTCCAGCAGTTGAAAAAAGTAAAGTACCTGTCCGTTTATAATAAAACAGCACTGCTAACTGAATAATTATAATAATGAGTAAGTCCGGCAATGATTCTAATAGTGAAACTATTTTTACGATAAATTGATTACTTTTTTGGGGTAATAGTATAGTCAAATAAGTTATAAAAATCCCAATGACTATAGATATTAATAATGCCGTAAGAAATAAAATCATAGAATAGAAATAGTTATCCCAAAAATCAATAAAAATGGAGTACTCAAAACCGGTTGGTCCAATAAACACTATATTTTGGGGACTAGTCAATCCTTGAATGATTTGAATGATGTTATCCAAATACATACCAATGTTTAACTGAATACCCTTTGTAAACAATCCTACAAATGCACTTAGAAGAATCAAACCGAAGACAACTCAAAAAAAGCGCAAAATAGATTCTAATATATGTTTCAAATAGTCCCCCCCTTCCTCCTTGTTAAATACAATGTACACTATATGGCATTTTACTTGTATTAAAATTTTGAATTTAAAGTAATTTCATACTATATATTCCACAGAAATTGTAGAACTTTATTTAATAATTATAAAAGATGGGTTGGTCAAAATATGACACAACCCATCTTCTATAATTATTTATCAAATTTTATACCTTTTAATAAATCCGCAAAAGCATTATTAATCGGTTCTTCTTCTTTATTTTGCTTTTTCAAATACTGCTGTACCGATTTTTTATCAACTTTACCGCCACCTTCTTTTTTACGGCGGGCCTCAAATGCAGATAATTTCTCACGATAGCCACACTTACATACGAAAATTTGTCCTTCCCCTTCACCACGAAGCTCTAACTTTTTCTTACATTGCGGGCAGCGAGCGTTCGTCACACGTGCCACATTCTTACGGTGACCACATTCACGATCTTGGCAGACAAGCATTTTACCTTTTTTGCCGTTAACTTCAAGCATCGGTTTTCCACAGTCAGGGCAAGATTTAGTGGATATGTTATCGTGTTTATATTTCTTATTACTGCTTTTTATATCAGAAACGATTTCTTTCGTATATTTCTTCATTTCAGCAATGAATATTTCTTTTTTTAGTTTGCCGTTAGCTATAGCCTCTAGCTTTTGTTCCCATTCCCCTGTTAGTGTAGGGGATTTTAATTCTTCAGGTACTAAATCAAGTAATTGTCGACCTTTGGAAGTAATGTGAATATCTTTACCACGCTTCTCAATTAAAAATGAATTAAATAGCTTATCGATGATGTCGGCACGTGTTGCAACCGTACCTAATCCGCCTGTGGACTTTAACGTGTCTGCGAGCTGTTTATTCTGCATTTCCATATACTTCGTAGGGTTTTCCATTGCTGTTAATAAAGTTGCTTCATTAAAGCGTGCAGGTGGCTTTGTTTGGCCAGAGGTTTGAGCGATCAACTTGACGTTTAACGAATCGCCCTTTTCGATTCTTGGTAAAATCTGTTCTTTTAAATCATCCGTTGACTCATCTTCAAAGTGATTTTGATAGACCTCTTTCCAACCACTTGTTAGAATTGTTTTTCCTCTAGCAACAAAGTTCTCATCACCGATTTTCGCACGCAACGTTAATTGTTCGTACTCAAATGCTGGGAATAGAACAGATAGGAAACGTTTAACAACTAAATCATAAATTTTGCGTTCTTTATCATTAAAGGCAGAGAAATTTACATAACCTTCCGTTGGTATAATAGCATGGTGATCTGAAACCTTGCTGTCATCTACAAATGATTTAGAAGCTTTTATCGACTTGTTCAAGATTTTGTTGGCTAACGGTCTATATTCTCCTACTGCGCAAGCTTTTAAACGTTCCGGAAGGGTGCTAACAATATCAGATGAGATGAAGCGTGAATCTGTACGAGGATAAGTTAATACTTTGTGTTGCTCATACAGCTTTTGCATGATATTCAATGTTTCTTTTGCAGAGTAACCAAAAATTTTATTTGCATCACGTTGTAACTCGGTTAAATCATATAGACCAGGAGCAAACGATTTCTTATGCTTTTTCTCAACTTCCGTTACTATAGCGTTTCCTTTACCAATCTTTTTCACGATATCATCAATTTTTTCTTTTTCAAAGCTACGACCATTTCCTTTAGAATCTTGCCAAGTAAGCTTTAAATTGTCTACTGTTTGCGCTTCAATTCCATAGTAAGTCTGAGCCTTGAAATGTTTTATTTCATCTTCACGCTTTGCAATAATAGCCACTACTGGAGTCTGAACTCGTCCACAATTTAGCTGTGCATTGAATTTTGTAGATAGCGCACGGCTGGCATTAAGACCAATATACCAATCTGCCTCAGAACGAGCTACAGCAGATGAATAGAGGTTTTCATACGCTTTGCCAGGCTTTAAGTTTGCAAAGCCATCTTTAATCGCTTTATCAGTTACAGAAGAAATCCATAGGCGTTTAATCGGCTTATTTACTTTCGCTTTTGCAATAATCCAGCGAGCAACTAATTCGCCTTCTCGACCTGCGTCAGTAGCTATAATAATTTCATTGATATCGCCACGCGTTAGCTGCGATTTTACAGCATTATATTGTTTACCTGATTGTTTTATCACAGTCAGTTTAAGGTTTTCTGGTAACATCGGTAAATCTTCTAAATTCCACGTTTTATATTTAACATCATAGCTTTCTGGATCTGCTAATGTTACTAGGTGTCCTAGTGCCCATGTAACTACATAATCTTTGCCCTCTATATATCCATTTCCTTTTTTATCACATTTAAGTACCCGTGCAATATCTCTTGCAACAGATGGTTTTTCTGCTAATACTAAGCGTTTTGCCATTCATAACATCCTTTCGTAAATCCCTATGATTA
Source organism: Psychrobacillus faecigallinarum (assembly GCF_014836595.1). Lineage (GTDB taxonomy): Bacteria > Bacillota > Bacilli > Bacillales_A > Planococcaceae > Psychrobacillus > Psychrobacillus faecigallinarum. The sequence continues at coordinate 49,285 of NZ_JACSQO010000003.1, forward strand.
ATATATCATAGGTTTCCGTTAGATTCAGTTAGCACGCCAAGATGTTGCCTAACTGTTCTTAATAAGAGAAGCTCATGCTGAAGCTAGACAAATAATTATTAAAAAAATGTATAATTGTTTCCACTCTCCGCGGTCACTTTCCGTGCGGTGAGAACGATTAATCAACCCCATCGCTTGAGCGTCATTTGTGATGTCTTATCTCTCTCACTCATCACGCTGGAGACGCCACCTCTATCCAATTAGCCAAGTAATATATCTTCCTATCTTATAGTCTCATTTTGAAGTTAACTCTATATTAAGAAACCTAAATTATTCCCTACTATTCCTTTCTTTTGCAGATACACTAGTATTTATGAGCTACTTCGCCTCTATTAAAATATGGAACCAAAATCTGTTGGCTAAATAATCCTTCTAGTTTCGCAGGGATATGTATAAACTTTTCAGCTGAAGCTACATCCATCCACACAATCTCCTCTATTTCATCTGGACGCGAAAGAACCAAATCTCCACCTATACGTTTCCCTTTAAAGGTGATAAAAATAGAATGCTGTTTTACATTTTCAATAAAGGCTTCATTTACAAAGATAATTCCCTCTATCGCGATATCTATGCCTGTCTCTTCTTTAGTTTCTCGAATCGCTGCTTCCTGTAGAGTTTCTCCTTTTTCTACTCTTCCTCCTGGAAGTGTATAGTAAGAGCCATGACCCCCTTTGTTTTTAACCATTAAAACCTGCTTACCACTTTCATCAAAAAGAAGTATATAAACAACCTTTACATTTTCCACACTTTTCTCCCCTTTCCTTACTCCATCAAAATGAAAGGATAATCAGCCTATACAGGTTGATTATCCTTTGTTTAAATTTTTACTTATACTAGCTTCTGTCCACAATTTGGGCAGAAGTTTGCACCAGTTGTTTTTTGTCCACAGTTCGGACAGAAGTTCGGCATTTGACCACCGCCGGCATTACTACTGCTTGGTTGGTTAGTTTGGGAAGAAGCCTGGCTTTGACTTTGATTTGGATTACTCTGGTTCATGTTTTTCATCATTTCATTTGCCATATTCATGCCCATCATCATTCCCGCCATATCCGAGGCTGCTCCTGATCCAGAAAGCTTTCCTGAAGCCATCGCATCCGTAACAGAAACCTGTTGGTATTTGGAGAGATCTCCGATCATCCCATGGGATGCATTCTTTGTGATCATATCTTGGATTTCCTTTGGATAATTGAAGCTCATAATATTGAACCCAGTGATTTTCATACCCATATCCATGATTTGCATATCTAGATCATCCTTAATACCCCCAGCTATATCTGAGGCATTTGCCTGTAGGTTGAACATATCCTTACCTTCGCGGCTTATCCATTTCATCAATAGCTGATCCAAAACAGAAGTAATACGAATCTTTACGTCATCCACAAGATAGCTTGTGCGCACGCCTGCAACCTTATCGATTAGTCCCACATAGTCATTAACTTTAAAATTAAATGTACCATTCGCACGAATTGGCATTCCTCCAGGTAGCTGAGGTGTTGGGATATTAATAGGGTTCTGAGTTCCCCACTTTACGGTAAATTCCTTCGTATTAACGAAAAGCACCTCAACACGCATCCCGCTGTTAAAACCGAATCTAAATCCTTTTAAAGTGGAAAGAAAAGGTACGATTTGAGACTCAATATCATACTCGCCATCATCCTCAAAAATCCCTTCGATGCGTCCACCATTAAAAAACACAGCATCCTGGCCAGGTCGGATGATTAGCTTGCTTCCTTTCTTAATTTCTTCATTGTTCCATTTCCAGAAAATCATATCTTCTCTAAATTCTCGCCATTCCACTACATCTGAAAATTGATTTCTAAAAAAAGACATTATCTCATTCCCTTCATGATTAAGTAAATTGAAAGCCTTAGAATTTTCCGCTACTTCCGCTAAATGATCTACCACCGCTTGTTACTCCGCCACCACTGCTTCCTCCACCACTATTGTTGTTAGTTGGCTTCTTTATTTTGGAAACCGTTTGATTGACGAAGACATCACGTTTACTAGTTACTCTTGAATTGTTCGCTTCGAAATAGGTCTGACTATTCACTGTTACCCTACCACCAGAGTTAAATGCCATAATACCAACAATTATACCTCCAAGTGCTAGAGATGCACCAACCTGGAACCACCATTTGAAAAGGATACTTTCAGGATTTACACCAGGTCTATATTCCATATATTTATCCGAGGTAATAATAAATTCACGAAATGCTTCATAGTAGTTTCCAGCAGATAAAGCGGGCTTGATTTTATCTCTGAGTAGGTCCATTCTTTCGTCATCAAGATATTCCTCTGCCTTATCGAAGCCCCTTAGCGTAACGTCTCTATTAATCATATCTATACCGACTAAGGCTGCACTTCCATTGTGCTTTCGATAGCCAATTCCTGTACTATCTGCAAAATCTTCCACGTAAGTCTCAATACCTTTATCATCTGCACCATTTGTCGTAAGAAATACAAAGTCTGTTTCGTTTTTCTCGCTATATTCTGAAGACAGTATCTCTAATGCTTCTACTTCACTTGCAGATAAAATACCTGCATCATCAAAAACGCGTTGCTTTGTATCGGCTGCTTGTGTTAGTCCTAAGGGAAATAATAATAGGAATAGTGTAAGGAGTAAAATCGAATGTTTTTTCACCATAGAACACCACCAATTGCGAAGGAAATACCCTTCAAAATGATAAAGGATGCTGCAGCAATACCACTAAACCATCCAGCAACCTTACCCATGCTAAGTGGTGGCTTTCCAACAACTTTCCCTGTCTGTCCATTCATTGCAAAGATGTGCTCCTTATTGCCAAAGTCATAATAAACCATCCAAACTGGTAAAAGTACGTAATGCGCCTTCTTCTTGTTTGTATCAATTTGTTTATTTTTGTATTGAACGGAGGAGTAACCAGCAATTGTCGAGCTAATATAACTGTCTATGTATGGCTGCACCTTCGTTTTTACTCGTGTGAGCAATTCCTGATCTGTAAAATTGTATTTCTCGGCAATATAACCAGCTAGATAAGGTGTTTTGAAATCCTTCAGGCTGTTATAATCATATGGCTCAAGTTTATCCATTAGCTCATCATCTAGCTTTTCTGAGGCATCAACTGGCACCTTTACATAGCTTAAATCAATATCTCGGTAGACATCATAGAACTTTGTTTCCGTATAGATATAATCCCCTCTTGTATAGGTTCTAACCTGTGTGCCAACAGCGTCAACCTTTGCCTTGCTATCCAAGTCATACAGCCAGAAGGGTACGTAAATACCAGTAATTCCTTTTACCCTATCGGCAGTCATAAACCCCGAGGGAGTCAAACGGCCGTTTTTGCACCACTTCCGAAAGGCTTCCATCGCTTGCTCTTTGTTTATGGTGAAAGGAATAACTTTAGCAGGAGCTAAGTCACCGGACAATCTATCCCCCAAAACCACAGCTGCACCACAAAAGCTGCAGTTAGTCGCTGTCGTATCCGCATCAGTAATTATGACTGCACCACAGTTATTACAATTGTATTGCTTAGCCTCATCCTCTTCAAAAGTGGTTGTGATGAACTCATCTGAGAAACTCTCTATATTGTCCTTTCTCCCACAGCTGTTACAGGATAGCATACCCGAGGTACTATCAAACTCCATATCTGATCCACAGTTAGGACATTTATATTGGATAACCATTATTCCCTTCCTCTACTTTTTTGTATTTTTAAATCAGGCTGTAGCAATTGCTACAGCCTTGTATATTTTTTCTATTCTTTTTTTGTTTGTAGCTGTTCCTTTAAAGCTGCCAGCTCGTCGTCAACGTTTAATTGAGCTTTCAATGCAGAAAGTTCATTTTCTACATCCTTGTCTGTATCATACTTAGAGGCAAGATTTTCTATATCTTCTCCTATACCTTTATTTAGCTCGGCCATTGCATTTGCTTCATCCAGCTCCTGGTTAATTTTAGCCTCCATCTTATCGAAGGCAGACATTGAGCGACTCGCTCCTCCCATAGAAGAGGTAAATTCATTGACCTTCTTCTGTGTCTTAGCAACAGACGCTTTTCCCTTAAGGATAGATCTTCTAGATTCCAGTTCTCCCATATCAGCGACAAGCTTGTCATGCATTTGTCTCATTTGTACTGTATTAGCGGAAGCTAACTCTTTTGCCGTTTTTAAGTCTGTTTCCTTCGCTGTATATTCAGCCTTTTTGTTCAGGAATTTTCTTGCATCCTCTTCATTACCAGCCTCTAATGCTTTAACTGCATACTTTTGCATGCTTACAATGTCCGTTTGGCACTCCTCTAGCTCACGTGTCGCCCGTTTTTCAGCAGCCATAATTGTAGCCGTTTCGGATTTTACCTTCCCAAGATCTCTATTTAGGTCGCGCAAGTATTGGTCGATCATTTTTTCTGGATCCTCTGCCTTATCTAATAACGCATTAATATTGCTTGACATAATATCGCGGAATCTTCTTAAAATTTCCATTACACACTCTCCCTTATTCTAGCTTTATATTTTAACTGTTGGATATAACTCTTGCCTATGCAAGGAAATTCCGTTTGTTGTATGCAAGCTGTAAATATCAAAATGAATAGTCACTTAGCATACATAAAGAGTTTTTAACGCTACTTTGAGTTACATCTTTTATACGAGAAGATGCCATCAAAAGTTTCACTCTATTTTTCCATTCCCTTTTCTAGAAAAAAGTAACCGCATGTTGTAAGGCACCAAAAAACCACCAAAGTTAAAGTAACTTCAGTGGTTTACATTTTTAGTAGCTATTAATAAGTAGTCCAACCGCCATCAGCTGCAACAACTACACCATTGATAAAGCTAGCGTCTTCTGATCCTAAGAAAATAGCAAGTTTTGCAATTTCCTCTGGCTGTCCAGCACGTGGGTTTAACCCCATACCTAGTTGTTGTTTTCCAACTCCATATTGACTGATGTTAGTCATAGTAGATGAAATGTTCGTAACTACTGCACCTGGTGCGATTCCGTTACAACGAATTCCTTTATCAGCAAACATGAATGCTGTGTTTTTTGTTAAACCTACAACTGCATGCTTAGAAGCTGTATATGCAGCTCCTGCACGCCCTCCATACAGACCACCAGCGGAAATATTGTTTACGATTACACCGCTGCCTTGTTTTAAGAAAAGGTCAGTTGCTAAACGCATTGTTTTCATAGTTGCAGTAGTATTTACTGCAAATACCATATCCCAGCGTGCATCTGAAATTTCATTTACCGGCTCCATACCGTCCATGATTCCAGCGTTATTTACTAAAATATCTAACTTACCGTAAGTTTTAACTGTTTCATCAAATAAGCGAGTAAGATCTTCATCTTTTGTTACATTTGTGTCAATTGCAAATGCAGTTCCACCATTTGCAGTGATTGCTTCTGCAACCGCTTTCGCGCCATCTAAATTCATATCTGATACGACAACTTTTGCGCCCTCTGCTGCATAGCCTTCAGCGATTGCTTTACCCATACCTGATGCTGCTCCAGTAACTATAGCTACTTTGTCTTGTAATTTCATTATAATTGCCTCCTTTTTAGGATACTCTATTGAACACCTGTTCATTTAAAATTATACGTTATATAATAGCTTCATACAAACAACACAAAATCCAAAACTGTATATTATAGAACAAATTTTAAGAAATTGTTTATTAACATTTGGAGGAAAATAATGAAAACTGATTTACGTATTTTAAAAACACAGGAAAGCCTGCGAAACGCATTACTAGAGCTTTTGAAAAACAAACCGTTAGAGTCCATTAATATTACGGAGCTTTGTCGTCTCGCAAAAATAAACAGAGGCACCTTCTACCTTCACTATCAAAATGTTCATGGAGTTTTTGAAAGCTACTTCGAGGAAATTATCGATGATTTGAGGAAATCTTATGAAGAACCCTATCATCAAACCAATTTTAATATCCAAAATTTGAAATCAGACATGATTATTATTTTTCATCACGTGAAAAGATACGAAGGGTTTTATCACATCATTTTTGATGAGACCAATCCTATAAGATACTATTACAAGCTTTTTCACGCTATACGCAAGATGATGAAGGATCTTACCATGAATTCCATCGACTATCTTCCTGAAGAACAAATGGAGTATTTTGTTAGCTATCAAACTAACGCAATTATGGGTATTTTAGTGGAGTGGCATAGCAATCAATTTTCTACATCTCCAGATGAGCTAAATGAGTATCTCTATAACTTCTCCAACCTACTCAAATGGTTTCCTGATCAACAAGGCGATGTGGAATAATAAATACTCCTATATTTTATCCGGCTTTTTTTCTTCTATTCACTACATAAGGAGAGTCTTATTAAGTTAGTTTTAATTTAAACACTTATTTGACCTGGTATCGCTGATTAAATTGGCATCATTTTGCTTACCGGTCAGAAATCTGTGCTATGCGGTCATAAAATTTTCTATCCGGTCATAAATCTGCTCTATCCGGTCATAAATTTTTTTATACGGTCATAAACCTCCGCTATCCGGTCATAAAGTGAAGTTTGTTCAATAGAGTAAACTTTTTTAGTCAATTTCGGGTGCTAATTATGCTCCAACGACTCATCTTGGAATATTTCTTAACATTTTAAACATAAGTACATACATAAAAACGTCTGAGCAACGAACTCAGACGTTTTTTTATAAAATGACCAGTAGCCAAATATATAGGCCCACTAATGTTATAAAAAGTGTTGGTACAGTAAGAACTATTCCAACTTTAAAGTATGTACTCCAGGAAACCTTTACTCCTTTACGAGACAGGACATGCAGCCAAATCAATGTTGCAAGTGAACCGATTGGAGTGATTTTCGGTCCTAAATCCGATCCTATAACGTTCGCATAAATGAGTGCCTCACGCATAATCCCAGTTGTGGACGTTTCCGCAATGGCTAATGCATCAATCATGACCGTTGGAAGATTATTCATCACCGAGGAAAGAATAGCTGCGATAAAGCCCATGGAAATAGTTCCGACAAACAGACCATTGTCTGAAGCGGATTGGATTACATCTGCCAAGATAGAAGTCATGCCAACATTCTGTAGTCCATAGACAACTACATACATTCCAATCGAAAAGAATACGATGTTCCATGGTGCTCCCCTCACAATTATACCTGTTTCAATAGAAGGACTTCTTCTTGCCATCAGCAAAAAGAATATCGCTATAATTCCTACTACAAAGGAAACTGGTACCCCAATAAACTCACTAGAGAGGTAACCTATCAACAAAATAGCTAAGACATACCAAGAGAGCTTGAACATTCTCAAATCTCTAACTGCATCCATCGGCTCCTTTAAGTCAGCGGTATCATAATTCCTTGGAATACTTTTTCGGAAGAATAAATAAAGCACGACTACACTAGCTACCAATGAAAACAGGTTGGGCACGATCATTCGGGAAGCATATTCTACAAACCCAATACCGAAAAAATCAGCGGAAACAATGTTTACTAGATTGCTTATGATAAATGGAAGCGAGGTAGTATCTGCGATAAATCCACTTGCCATGATAAATGGGAATACCATTTTTTCATTGAAGTTTAAGTTACGTACCATAGCCAACACGATTGGTGTTAAAATTAGGGCTGCTCCGTCATTTGCAAATAACGCTGAGACCACAGCACCTAATACAGTTACAAAGATAAACATGCGTACTCCATTTCCCTTTGCAGCTCTTGCTACATGGAGTGCAGACCATTCAAAAAAACCAACCTCATCTAAGATTAAGGAAATAATAATAATCCCTATGAAGGCCAGAGTTGCATTCCAGACAATGCTTGTTACATCAAGTACGTCCTGAAAATCGACCACTCCTACTAAAAGGGCTGCTAATGCTCCTCCACAGGCAGACCAGCCAATCGACAAATTTCTAGGCTGTAAAATAACAAGCGCGAGCGTGATGATAAAAATAATAATTGCCAATACAGTTGAAACCACAAAAAGCCCTCCACTACTACCAATACTCAAATAATACTACTATAAAGGGTTGTTTGAATTTAGTAAATAGAAGCTGTGGAGTTTTGTTAAAGTATGTATCCATGCTAAAAACGAGAATACTGATTTAACAGTACTCTCGCCTTTTGTCTACTTTATCTGAATGGATGCTGACCCCTTTAAATAATTTGGATAAGCATCAAAAGGTAGCTTCACTGGATTCATAATATTTCCTTCAAGTTGTATACTGGCATATTGGTATTCCTCATCCTGCCAGCTTGACTGATATGGTATATCTACGTACTCTCCATTCGCATTCTCTCCTCGAGAAAATAAGGAATAAGTATGATTTTCCTTAATAGGTTTATATTCCAGTTCCAAACCTCCTGAAAGAATTTTCGTAACTTTTATTTTTTCAAAGGAGGGTTGTTCTAAAATTTCCTTTTTACTAAAATCGACTAAAAGGTAGCTTTCCTTCTTCGGTAGTGCCTGCACTTTATCAAACTTTAAGTATAGCTCCTTTGGCTCTTTAAAATAGTTACTTTGTAGAAAGAAGGTTTTCTCTAAATCTCCTAATCCCCCAAAGCCAGAAGAGCCATTTCGTATAGAACTCCAGACCTCACCTTTCTCATCCTCTAATCGGATATCTTCAAATTGGAGAAGCACCATATCATTTCCCTCATCAAAGCGCATGGTAAGTGCTACACGAAGTGGATAAATTTTCACTTCTTCTACAAAAACTTTTTGACCATCTATTACTACTTCTTCGTTTACCTCGAATACTTTACCGTTCATTAGGTCATTTTTAATCGTAAATGGAATTTCGAAGGACGTTAAATCTTCTCTACCCTCTTTGACTTCAAACTTAATAGTAAAATCCTTCGTTTTAAATTTTTCTATATCAACAAAGGTAAAACTAAACTTGTCTGTTTTTCGATTATCATCTTCCTGATTGGGAGAATTATACGCTATGGAGCCCACCAATTCTCTATCTCCATTCAAAAATTTTATATCTCCATAGTCTATATTTTTTATAGACCTTGGTGCTTCGAGTGTATAGAAAATTTCTGCTCCAGTCTCATCTATAATTACTCCATCTAATGTAAAGGTAATATTATTCCTCGTTTGACTGATAGCAATTGGCTCATAGTATTCATTTTCGATAATTGCTTCCAAGCCTTTATCGAACTCCGGCTGAAGTATATGCACAAATCGTTCCAAACCCGGTATGGATGCAACTGCACTTGCAAAAGCAGGAGAAACACGTATGGAAGTCGTAAAAGCCAGCATGAGTACAGCTGCCACTCCAAGAGTCCAAATTGTTTTTCTGCGTTTACGCCTTTTTGCCTTTGCTTTTTGAAGGCCTTCTTGAATCGCACTGTTTACCAATTCATCAGGAATCGAGACCTCGTCTAAACGTTTCTTCGATTCGTTTATCATTTCTTCCTCTCTCTCAAACATGATCAGCACCTCCTTTCTCCGATAAAAAATTTCTCAATGACTTTAGAGCTTTATTGAGCCGAGACTTTACCGTTCCTTCAGGAATATTCTCTATTTTTGCTATTTCCTTAATTTTAGAGTCTTGATAGTATTTCATATGAATGAGTTGCTGTTCCTTCTCCGACAGGGATGAAATTGCTTCATCTATTTCTAAATAAGAGCTGTTTTCGTCATATCTCAGTTCTTGAAGTACCTCCCCTGATATAAAGCGCCTATTTTTCTTTAACTGAGTTTGACAGTAATTGATCATGATTCTGACTAGCCAAGTTTTTATATATTTTGGTTCATTTACTGTATGAATTTTTTGATAGGCTCTAAATGTTACTTCCTGCATTGCTTCTATCGCCTCGTGCTCATTTTTCAGAAAAGCATAAGCCGTTCGATAGAGAGCAGCTTTATGTACCTGCATTAATTGCAAAAAAGCCTGCTCATCTCTTTGTATTGCTTTCTTTGCAATTTCTAACTCTTCCACATGGACACCCCTTTTTGGCTTACTGATATACATTAGACACCCGAACAAAGAAAAAGTTCATTGAAAATAAAATTTTTACAAATAGAAACTCGATACTGCAAGTACACAAAAAGACTATAAACAAACTTCAAATTTCTTTGAGTTTGTTTATAGTCTGAGTTCGCGCTTTCGCCTAAGAAGAAATTATGAGCTTATTTCACCCAACGGTCATAAATTTTTCTATCCGGTCGTAAATTCGAGCTATCCGGTCATAAATATTTTTATCCGGTTATAAATCACTGCTATCCGGTCATAAAATGAATTTTTTTCAATAGTTAGCTCAGCTGGGGATTTGATTAAGCTACAATAATTTTTTATTCATTTGTTTAACCCAAGGTCATCAATTTGAGCTGTCCAGTCATAATTTCACATGGACGATACGGAAAGACGTTTTAATTAATACGAATCGTTGCCTCTTTTGTTAGGTTTTGACTCATGTCAGCATATAAAACAAACACGCGAGCAAGCTCTTTCAAACGAACATGGACATCTTTATCAATAATTTTATTATTTTCATCGAAGTGGCTTGTTTGAGTGTAAACGTAGTTTGGAGTAACTAAGCATTTAAAGTAGTCAAGTATTGGCTTTAGTTGGTTTTCTACTACTAGATGATGTTGGAAAGTCCCACCATTAGCAACAATGGAAACCGGCTTGTAACGCATCGATTTTGGATGCAAGAAGTCGAAAGTATTTTTTAATACGCCTGGAATAGACCCTTGAAAGATAGGCGTAGCAAAAATAAACCCGTCTGCCTGATCGAATTTGCTGACCAATAGCTTCATATCATCGTTATATTGCTGAAATGGTCGACCGTCTACAAATTGATGCTCATAGTTAGAAAGCTTAATGATTTCCAAAGTGTAGTCTTTATTTAATTCTTCTATATAGTCTTTCACTTGTTCTAATAACACACCTGTTTTCGTCCCGATAATTGTTCCGTCTACCAATAGAATTTTCACCTTAACAGAACCTCCTTTTTTCGCTCTTTATTATATCAAAAAAATAGCCCCATTTTAGTAGAAAAGTTCCTGTTTGATGAAGTTCATCCTTTTGACTGAGAAAGCTTGTTTCCTTTTTTCTTCTGGGCAATTCCCAGTATTAACCCGTCTAAAAGCGGGATAAACATAGATTAATGCAGTATATGCACTTTTTGCATGAACGACAATTACATATTTACCTCTATATCCCCTACTCCTGTTTTTCCTTTTCTACAAAGAGACCCTCTCTTTTCTCCCAGTTAAATAGCTCTTCTCTAGATATAGGCTGATCTTCTGTTGTCTCTATTGGTCTAGCATTTATAATATCTATATTTTGATATATATTTACTTTGCTTTTCTTTCCATAAAGCGCATAGTGATACATCGCATAAGCTAGCTGTCTCCCATGAATCGCTCTCATTTTTTTTAAGGGACCAACAAACACTGGATTTAGTGCTTTAAATAACCCTTCGGAAACACGTTCTCCCAGTCTAAATTCCTCTCTCCCGCCAATTATCAAGGATGGTTTAAAAATAGAGAGACTCGGCATATTGAGCTCTATTAGCTCTTCCTCTAATCGTCCCTTCACCTGACTGTAGAAAAAAGGAGATTTTTTGTTTGAACCAACTGCAGAGATGACATAAAAATTAGGTATCCCTCTTTTTTTCGCTAAGGAAGCAATTTGAAGAGGATACTCTAAATCTACTTTTTGAAAATTTTCTTTTGTTTTTGCTTTTTTTATCGTTGTTCCTAAGCAGCAAAATAAATCATCCGCGATTTCTAAATCCTCTTCCTCTAGTCGATTAAAATCCTTTATTTTTACGTCTAGCTTTAGATGATCGTATTCCGGCTTTCTCCTTGTAATAATAGACACTGCTGCATATTCTTCACTCTCACATAATTGCTTTACTAAAAACTGACCCGTAAACCCGGTCGCTCCCACAACTATAGCCGTTCGCTTTGCCATTTTTATACCCCCTTCTTAATGCAAGACTGCACCTTTCCTGAATGTATTGTCATATACCCCTGTCCTTTTCCATACAATAGAAAGAATATGTCGGAAAGGAAGATGATGAAACTTGAAACTAGCTTACCTATTAAACACATTGCCTCATCGAGGATTATATCCTGCCGATCGTGCAAACAGTCTGATTTCTGCAATGAAGGCGAAGGAAAATAAAGTTTTTGTGCCTGCTTCTAATACAAGCCTGATTAACTACTTAGAAAAACAGCAGATTAAGCCCTGTTTGTATAAAACGAATGCTCAATTAGTGGCAGAAATGGATTCCTTCCAACCGGATTGCATTATTCATGATAGCGGCAATTCCGAGAAGGATCTTATTAAAAGACTAAAAAGGGATAACCGTTCCCTTATCCATTTTGATGATCATGGAGATGGTGGTATGCTTGCAGACATCGTCTTTCAAGCACTCTATGAAACTCCTAAAGAGATTTCAAAGGAAAACTACGTTTATGGGCCAATCGGCTATATACCAGTACACAAGATTGTTTATAAAAATAATAACATGCCGGACCTTCCCCCGCATATAGTGGTAGCTTTTCCACATGAAGACCCTGAAAATTTAACGTACCGTACACTAAGACATCTTGTTCAGCTTCATATTCCATTACGCATTAGCGTTCTTGTGAATGACCAATACAAGCACGATGTGACTGAGCTAAAGCGTTTCGCGCTTACGCGAAAATCCATTGGCATTATAAAAACCAATGAACCAGAAATTTATATTCCCTTAAGCGACATCGTTATAAGCTCTGGATCCTATGTCCCTTATTTGGTTTCACAATTTAATGTTCCTTGTATAATCCTATGCGCACATGAAGAAGAGGTTAACTATGGGTTCCCTACAGAAAAACATGGCTTCGCTAACCTCGGTCTAGGAAGAAAAATTAAACAATCCTATCTGCAAAATGCTGTTATGGAGATCATTCTTCATGAAAATCGTAAAAATGCTTATAAGTACAAACAAAAGCAGCTTGATTTTAGCAACCATTTAGAAGAAGTTGTTGGACTTATAGAGCAAGTTATAGTCTCAAAAAAAGAGGAAGAAGAAATTGCGCATTAAGTTAATATTTATGCTACAATGAAGCAAAAAGCTGAAGGTGAACATTCATGACAAAACAACAGCTACAAGCACAAATTGCTGAGTTGAAAATGGACTATATTCGATTACAAGGCGACATGGAAAAGCTTGAATCTAACGGACATCCTACTCAAGTAGAAAATGCTGAACGTAGACTAGCCAAAATGGAAGAAGACCTTGCAGAACTAAACAAACAGCTCGCTGAACTGTAAAACGTATTTTTTCTGTTTGCAGACGGGAGAAATAGAATATGTAAAATCCGTCCCTCGATGGGTTGATTTCATAACTATTCCTGTCTGTAACTTCTGTAGAGCATATACAGAAAAAAATATCTTTGCGATGCATTTTTGAGCAGAGATACAGAAAAGATTATTGTTTTATTCGTTTGCGAGCTTTCTTTTTGGAGGAAAAAATCATATGTTAAACGTAGTAAATTTAGGACATACATTCGGAGATCGCACATTATTTAAAGAGGTTTCTTTTCGCTTAGTTGAAGGTGAGCATGTAGGACTTGTAGGGGCAAACGGTGTTGGAAAATCAACGTTGATGAGCATTTTAACTGGAGAAATTATATATGACGAAGGTAGAGTAGAATGGCTGCCTGGTACTCATTATGGATACTTGGATCAGCATACACGTTTACAGCCAGGTCGTTCTATGTTCGATACACTTCGTGATGCGTTCTTACCTCTTTATAAAAAAGAGGAAGAGCTGAATGAGATTATTGGAAAAATGGGCGATGCCACGCCTGAGGAATTAGAAGTATTGCTTGAACAAATGGCAGAAATTCAAGACGCATTAGATGCTGGTGACTTCTATTCATTAGATATGAAGATAGAAGAGGTAGCTAGAGGACTTGGTTTAGATGCAATTGGATTAGATCGCCCAGTTGAGGCACTATCTGGGGGTCAGCGTACAAAGGTTTTACTTGCCAAGCTTTTATTGGAAAAGCCAAAGGTTCTTTTACTAGATGAGCCTACCAACTATTTAGATGAAGAGCATGTTAACTGGTTATCCAACTATCTAAAAAACTATCCACATGCATTTCTATTGATCTCCCATGATACAGAATTCATGAATGGAATTGTAGATGTCATTTTCCATTTAGAATTTTCGAAGCTTACACGCTACACTGCTTCCTATGAGAAATTTTTAGAGCTTGCGGAGCTAAATAAAAGACAGCATCTTGATGCTTATGAAAAACAACAGGATTTCATAAAAAAACAAGAGGAATTCATAGCAAAAAACAAAGCACGATACTCAACAACGGGACGAGCTAAATCTCGCCAAAAACAATTGGATCGTATTGAGCGCATTGACCGTCCGGAGACAGCAGCAAAGCCAGAGTTTGGCTTTAAGGAGTCTCGTAGCTCTGGGCGTTATGTAATTGAAGCGGAGCATTTAGAGATTGGTTACGACAAGCCACTTCTTCCACCTTTAACGTTTACGATTGAGCGTGGAGAAAAAATTGCCCTTGTCGGGATGAACGGAATTGGTAAATCTACCTTGCTAAAAACGATACTTGGGAAAATCCCTCCTATTGGTGGTAAAGTGATCCGCGGCGATTTCTTATTCCCTTCTTACTTTGAACAGGAAGTAAAAGCTGGTAACATTACACCAATTGAGTCTGTGTGGGAAACGTATCCAAGCATGGAGCAAAGTCAGGTTCGAGCAGCCTTAGCACGCACTGGCCTGAAAAGTGAGCACATTACTCGTCCCCTTTCCAGTTTAAGTGGTGGTGAGCAAGCGAAGGTCCGTTTATGTAAGCTGATGATGGAAGAAAGTAATTGGCTAATTTTTGACGAACCGACCAACCATTTAGATATCCATGCAAAAGAAGAATTAAAACGTGCGATGAAAGAATTTAAGGGCACGATTGTCCTTGTCAGCCATGAGCCTGAATTTTATGAAGGCTTAGTTACAAAAGTTTGGAATGTAGAAGAGTGGTTCTCTACAGGAAAAGAAATTATTGAAGAGTAAGATTTTGACCTGATAGATATAAAAAGCTGATCGTGAGAGGTATCACGATCAGCTTTTTTGCATATTGTTTTTGACTTGAAACCTTAGTTATCTCCCGTATCGATAGTTAACTCTAAGTCTATCTCTATTTTCATAGCATGCCATTTTGCTTTATATTTGGCTTTTGGAATCCCATGATATTGCTCATAACGGCACATCCAACAAGAACAATGAACCTTTCCTTTGTTAAACTTACCTCTTACAGGCGTATATTTTTCTTCGTTGTCGTCCCAATTAAAAACATTTCTTGCGATCCACATCTTTTTTTGAATGGCTCGCTCTCGCTGATGGCGAGTGTAAGCTTTCGAACGATTTTTCATATGTATCAGCTCCCTTGAGAAACCCGAGCTTGCAAGGTAAGTCAAGGGGTTGCAATAGCACACCCTACAAGCTCGGCATGAAGCTGAACAACTGGATTAAATGATTCATATTGTTATTTCCTTTCTATTTTAGAAAATGATATCATATCCCAAATCAGAACACATAAAAGAATGTAATACCCAGTTTTACTTAAGCTAACAGAGTGCTTTAATCTGGTAGTGCAACTTTAGGGTTAAATATAAGTATTTCTCGATAGACGAACAGCATACTCAATAGAATTAACAGGAAAAACGAGCTTGGAATTGTTTCCCCAAGCTCGTTTGCTTAAGATAATAATCGATGAAATTCAAAAAGCCTAACTAAAAAAATATAAAACGTGAAACCTATGACACGATTTCACGTCTCTTATTTGTAGGTGCTTCCTTAGATTAAGCAAAAGCTAACGATTCTTTTGCCATTTCATCATTCATAATCATTTCCTTTAAGCGCTGTTTTGCTCTGAATAATCGTGATTTTACTGTTCCAATAGAAACCTTCATGACCTCAGCAATTTCATTCAGTGAAAATTGATGAACGTAGAAGTACATTACAGTTTTTTGGTAAATGGCATCTAGCTCAGAAATTTTTGTACGAACAATTTCGCAAACATCTTCTTTTTCCAGCTGCTCCTCTACAGATAAAACGTCTGATGCGATGAGGTCAAGCAAGGAAATATCTAATTGCTCTGGTTGGTTGGCTACGTATTTACTACGTCTCACTTGCTTACGATAGCGATCGCGGAATGTATTCATACAAATAGTAGTCAGCCATGCTTTAATATGATCTACTTCCTTCATATAAGACTCGTACCTTACAACTTTCATCCATACCTCTTGCATTAAGTCTTCTGCTTCTACAGGATTTTTTGTTAGTTTCAAACATAAATAATATATGTAACGGTTATATTCTTCGTATATATTTTCAATTGTAATTTGCATTTTAATATCCTCCGGTTGGCTTTTCTTTATAACTATATAATGCCAAACCATAACCTTACCCTCCATCGGATTCTCTTTCAGAAAAATTACAAACGTGTAAGAAACCATAAAAACGTACCAGAAAGTTTCAAGATAAGTACGAACTATAGATGATTGATTTTCGCTTTAGGCGGGTGCGTTCCGCGGCGTGCAAAATCTTAGGGTACAAAAAAACACAAGAGAAATTAATCCTCTTGTGTTTCATTTGAAGCATCTTCTGTGTCCTTAGTAATTGTTACCCGGACGATTCTATTGCGCTCCATTTCATTTATTTCTATATAAAGGTTTTCAAAACGGAATTTTTCATTTTCTTCTGGCACATGACCAAGCTGCTCTAAAACGAGCCCGCCTATTGTATCATTCTCTGTTTCAATAGCAAGCTTAAGCATTTCATTTAGCTCTTCAATTTCAAAGCGTCCAGAGCATACAATTTGGCTTTCGGATGATTCAAATAGAAGAATCTCTTCATCATCATCCGTTTCATCCTCAATCTCTTGACCAATCATTTCTTCTATTAAATCTTCATGAGTCACAATACCAAGAGTACCGCCATATTCATCTAATACAATAGCCATATGCTTTTTATGGTTGAGCATAAGCTTAAACACTTTTTCCACACTTAGCGTTTGTACTACAAACAATGGCTCTTTATCAATAATATCTTCTAGAATAAGAGATGGCTCAATCGACCACTCTATTAGTTTTTTAGAATAAAACATCCCAACAATTGTATCTAAGCTATCTTCATATATAGGATAGCGTGTGTACGAATGCTCTAAAATTGTATCCCTTACTTCCTCATAGGTTGCCTCTATTGGGATACCTACTACGTCTGTTCTATGAGTACAGAGAACATCTGAGACATCCTTATTTGGGAAATCTAGAATCCCTCTTATTCTCTCTGACTCCTCTACCTCAAAGGTGCCATCATTTGATGCTAAATCCACCATTGATAGCAGCTCTTCCTTTGTAATCATTGTCTCTTTTACTGCACCATTTGACCCTATTCTGATTAGCATATTCGTAAACTCAGCAATCAAGAAGGTCACTGGTCGAAGTATTGCCACTAAGAATCTTATAAAAGGAGCTACCATGTAGACAACCGTTTCTGAAAAAGTTGCAGCGATTGTCTTAGGCAATACCTCACAAAATAATATAATAAATGCTGCTACAACTACTACAGACCAACCAATATGCAAATCATAATAATCCGCTATCAATATGGCTAGTAACGTCATGGATGTATTTGCTATTGTATTACCAATGAGGATAGTAATAATCATCCGGTCCGGCTTCATCAGCTGGGCAAGTAATTTTACTGCAGCTACCTCCCCCTGCTCAGCTTTCAGCTGGACCTTGGTCCTATTTACTGTCATTAATGCTGTTTCGCTTCCTGAAAGAAAAAAGGAAACCACGATAGACACAGCTAAAAGTACAAATTCTATGTACAATTTTATATCCTCCTATTTATTCACGTTCAAATCTCTTCTTATAACTATAGCATACTGTCATTTTAGTTGTCACAAAACAAACGCGATTCAAAAGCTATGGAATAAAAAAGTCCAAGCCTATGTTTCCACAAAATAAATGAGAAAAAGGGATGAAAAATTTCCTATTTGTAAACTCTTCCCCACTAGACTTCAAGGTGTTTTAGTTCATTAATAAACAAATTTTCTACTCCTTTAGCGGACTATAGGCTAGCAGCGTAAACGAAGTAAATACTCTTCTGAAAAAATACACCTTTTAGAAAGCCTGATTTAAAAATGATAGTCATCTTCAGAAATGACGATTTCCTTTGGATCATACGGTTCAATATGTACAAAGGTTACCGCCTGACTATTTAATGATTCTATCCGTTTTTCAATTCTATCGGAGATATCATGTGAGCGCCTAACGTTTAAATGTGGATTGACACTAATAGTAATATCAATTAACATCATACCTCCATGCTGACGACCGCGAATTTCATTAATTTCACGAACTTGCGCCATATTTTCCACTTCTGCACGGACTTGGGCTAAGAATTTACTATCAAATCCATCAGTTAATAGATATACAGCTTCTTTAAAAATATCTATTGCTGTTTTGATTATAATAACTCCAATGATAAAAGCTGTAATTGTATCAATTATAGGGAATCCAATAATTGCCGCTACAATACCAATTGCTGTTCCAATACTTACAAAAGCATCCGAACGATTGTCGTAAGCAGCAGCCTTTACAGCAGTACTTTTTACTTTTTCAGCTAGCTTGTAGTTGTATTTATATACAGCAAACATAATTGCGGCACTTATTAGTGACACAAAGATTGTTATTATTTCCGGATCTTCATTTGTCGGATGTAGCATATTTTCTACAGCTGAGATCAGTACCTCGATCCCTACATATATCATAATGAACGAAGCTATTAAAGAGGATACTGTTTCTGCACGAAAATGGCCATAACGGTGGTCATCATCTGGTGGCCGCTGTGAAATACGTAGCCCGATCAGTACTGCCACGGATGCAATAATATCTGTAGTATTATTAAGACCATCCGCACGTAATGCCTCTGAATTTCCGAAATATCCAACTGTTAATTTAAATACACTTAACACAATATATGTGACTATAGATAAGTATGCGCCTTTTTCACCTGCGCGCAAGTTTGTGTATAGCTCCAAAATGTTTCCCCTCCGCAACTTCCCTAAAAACACGAAAGAGGCTACCCATTGCCTAAACGACAATGGGTAACCTCTATAGTTAGTTTTTTCATTATAGCATTTGTTCGTATTTAAAGATAGTTTTACGTGTAGTACCCTTGAATTTCCATTTTTGAAACTTTATAAACGAATCCAGTTAATTAGGAAAAGTGTGAACATGTAATACATAGAATGACTTCCACATAAATTCTTTCTGAAAAAACATAACAAAACGTGTGAAGGATAAGCCACCCCCATGTAATACTTCTGTCGCTAAAATTAACACGATAAATTTTCGTGTGTAAAACTTTAAATCATCTTGTCCCTTGTTAGATATAGATTAGGTTTGTGGCGTTCAATTTTAGATGGTTACTTTCACTGTTCTTTTTTATGATATTCGAATCTAGTATATTGAAGAGTTTTTGTACTATAAGAGTTGAAATTGCATATACCCTTCTATACTTTTATAAAGTAGTACACATCATTTTTTTATTCTTCAATTTGGACCACTACATTAACAACAGATGCATCATGATTTTTGATACGTAAAGGTGCTGTAAAAGCAGAAATGATCTTTTTGCCTATTAAGGGCTCAGGATTGATGTCTTCATAGATAAGCATTGTCGGTTCCTCGTATCTTTCATGATCTAAAAAAGCATGGTGGACAAAATAGCCATTTTCTTTCGCTTCTGTTAAGTTTTCAATACTTAAAGTATCAATGGCTACAGCTTTACAGTTCGGCAATTTCGTCCGTATATATTCGGCTGCATCCGGTGAAACAGATGGGAAGTTATTAGCATATTTTTCGAAATCATTTTCACGATATTTCCAGTGGCTAGTATTAAAAATTAGAATATCAGCTTCCTTCAATTCTTCATATTCCTCTAGCTTTTCAATAGTGATAAAGCCGTTTGGACCTACTGGACAATCGATTAACAACGGATTTTATTAAATGAAGTCTTCAATTGGAATAGCGTCTATTCCCTTGCCATTATTTAAATGATGCCAGGGGGCATCCACATGCGTCCCAGCGTGAAGATACATGCTCAATACGCTACCATTCCAGTCATCTCCTTTTTCCAAACGCTCTCTCGGCTCTAATTTCACTTCCGGTAAACCTGGATAAACGGGCATTCCTTCATAAATCGGGTAACCAATTTCAACATGTTTCTTCATTCTGGCATGCTCCCTATATATTTATTTGTAAATTCTATAGAGTGAATATTATCTTCTTGTAGATAGCACCTAGAAGAATACTCCCTCTTTAAGCAAAACCGTGTACCCTAATTAAATTGTCATCTAAATCTTTAAAATAAAACTCGTGATAATTTAATACAGGATTTTCTATCGCTTGGACTTGAACTCCCTTTTCCTTCAATAGGCTGTGCGTCTCGAAAACGTGATCACTTTGCAAATCCAAAGCAACACTTTTAGGCAACACATTTGAATCACTTGCTTTGAAACGATTACTAATTGCTAGTTTTGTATTTTCATTTATAGGGAAAAAGTATGCAACATCAATGTTGTTAGTAGGTTTGATACCTAATATGTTTGTATACCAATCCACTGAAGCCGATAAATCCTTCACAAAACACCAAACAACTACATTGCCATTAAAAATAGTTTGATTTTCAAACAATTGTATTCCTCCCTGATATTGTAATTTTATTACTATTCTTTAAACGGAAACAAAATACCTTTTAAATATAGTCTTTCTTTTCTAAATGTTTATATTTCTCTATTTGGTACTTCTAATGATAATCATATATCTCTTCTAAAACCTTAGCGCCACTAGATTCTCCGAGTTATTTAGTTGTCACAAAACTTATGCTATACTGTTTTTACTATATCTTTAGAAAGAAGGATGGATCCATGAGCCAACTAACAATCTTAGACAATTACTTTGCAGAAAAAAGAGAAAAACACTTAGAAGAATTGAAAAAATTTCTTAGTATACCAAGCATTTCATCCTTATCAGAGCACAAAGCCGATATGCAAAAGGGTGCAGAATGGCTATCAGATTCATTTAAGCAAGCTGGTCTAGAAAATATTGTGATTGATGAAACAAAGGGGCATCCAGTAGTGTATGCTGATTGGTTACATGCGGAGGACAAGCCAACTGTGCTTATTTATGGACATTACGATGTTCAGCCTGTAGACCCTTTGAACCTTTGGGAATCTGAACCATTTAATCCAGAGGTACGCGATAACAAGCTATATGCACGTGGTGCTAGTGACGATAAAGGTCAAGTATTTATGCATGTTAAAGCTGTCGAAGCACTTCTTGAACTTGAGGGATCCTTACCTGTCAATGTGAAGTTCCTAATAGAAGGCGAAGAAGAGGTTGGCAGCCCTAATTTAGAAGAGTACATCGAAAGCAATAAGGATAAGCTTGCAGCAGATGTAATCGTTATTTCCGATACAGGTATGCAAGGACCTGGACAACCAGCAGTTTGTTATGGTTTACGTGGTTTATGTGGTGTTCAAATTGATGTAAAAGGTGCAAAAGGCGACCTACATTCTGGACTTTACGGTGGCGGTGTACAAAACTCCATCCATGCGTTAGTCTCCATTTTAGAGTCTTTCCGTGACGAAGAAGGTACCATCGAAGTAGAGGGCTTCTATGATAATGTTCGTCCTTTAATGGAAGAAGAACGTGAAGCATACGCTGCTCTTGGTTTCAACGAGGATGAGTTGAAACAAGAAGTTGGCGTCACTGAGTTATTTGGTGAAAAAGGATATACTCATCTAGAACGTGTTTGGGCACGTCCAACTCTCGAAATTAATGGGATATTTGGTGGTTTCTCTGGGGAAGGTATTAAAACTGTATTACCGAGCGAGGCAGGAGCAAAAATTACTTGTCGCTTAGTACCAGATCAGGACCCTGAAGAAATTGTTACAAAACTGAAAGCACATATTGAAAAGCATAAACCAGCCGGTGTAACAGTGAAAGTAACTGAATTTGATAAAGGAAAACCTTTCATCACACCTTTTGACCATCCTGCTATTCAAGCAGCAGGTCGCAGCTACGAAAAAATATATGCTGTACCAACTGCTTATACTCGCGGTGGTGGATCAATTCCAATCGTAGCAGCTTTCGATGAAATTCTTGAACTACCAGTAGTATTGATGGGCTTCGGATTATCTACCGAAAACTTCCATGCTCCTAATGAGCATTTCCATTTAGAAAATTTTGATAAGGGATTACGTGTTATTGGTGATTACTATAATGAACTGTCTAGCCTATCAAAAGAAGAATTAAAAAAATAATAATAATAATATTATAATTTAGCACATGGATTCTTTTTGAATTCATGTGTTTTTTATTATCCTCCTAATGTATAATTCTTTATTACATGGATTAATATCCCATAAAGAAGGAGAGTAACCAAATTTATTAAGCTAATTGCTAGGAAGGTTATTACACCTGTTATTACTGCAATGATTTTTGGTTTAATTTTTTCTTCTTATAACTTGATTGGCAATGATTCTATTCCGCCGTATAGTCGTGGGGAAGAGTTCATAGCTTGGGCTTTGACTTTATTTTTCTATAGCGGATTCATCATACTTATATATGGTACACCTGTCTCCCTCCTCCTAGAATTTATCTTAAGAAAAAAAATGCCCAAATATAATTGGTTATATATTTTGTTTCACGCTTTTTTTGGTGGTCTATTCTTTTATCAGAAATTAGACCTTATGTTTTTAGGTATTGTTCCTGCCCTCATATACAGCATAGTTGATAGATGGTTATATACTAAAAATTTGGACGGCCGCCATATTACCTTTGGATTTCTTTCTCCGATTGCTCTTGCTGTGGTTCTCTGGTTATTTTTCTCCCTAATTTCAGAATCTCGGCCACCTTTTACTAGTGAAGAGGCAATTGCGCTTGCAACATCTGGAGAAGACACTATTTCTAGTAACTTTCCAAAAGAGAAGGATAAATGGAGCGGTAACATTGAAGGTTTTAACGTATCTAGAAAAACATCTGCTAGAAAAATAGGTGATGATCAGTATCTCGTTACATTTACAGAAACCTGGGAAAAAGGGTATGTAAATGGGACCTATTCTGTTTCATATATAGTCAATAGGAATTCAGTTTCTCTTCATAGCGAAGGCGGTAAATCCCCCCCTTACTATAAAAAATAAGGCGAGTAAGAATGGGGCCCCCACTCTTACTCGCCTCAATATTAGTTAGTTCTCGTTTCCAAAGAATGTGATAACTTCTTCTATACTCTTTCGTGGTTTTGGTTTAGGAGCCTCGTCATAATAACCGACCTGTAACATGCTAATGATACGTTCTCCTGGCTTTACTCCTAAAGATTCACGAAATTTTGGATTATCTAGGAATCCTGGCGTTTTCCAGCATGATCCGATGCCTCGATCCCATGCTAACAACTGGATATTTTGAACAAGCATGCTAGCTGCAGCATAATCCTCTAAACGTTCCTTTTGGCGTGCATCCTCTGGAACAATAACAAATACATAACCACCTGGATTTTTATACTTTTGCATTTGTTTTTCTAAGGCATCCTCTGAAAGCTCATGCCATTTCGGTATCCCATATTCTTTTAACAGCTCATGTAATTCATTTAATTCTGACCCACATGCGACGATAAAGCGCCATGGCTGTCTTAGCTGGTGATTAGGCGCCCATAGGGCATCCTCCAAAATAGATAGTAGCACTTCTCTGTCTACAGGCTGTCCATTAAATAATTTTATAGATCTTCTTTGAATAATTGCATCTTTTACCGTCAATGATTGTTCATTCATTATTACACCCTCTTAATTGTCAGTCTTTTTCATCCATTCAATCATACCAATTTATATCAGAGTTTAAAAGTCTTTCAGTTGTTACCTAGTTTTATGTAACGTTACTTTAAATCTTAGTGTAAAATAAAACAAATGGGAATTTTTTCTTTTGTGTATTAATACATTACTAACATTTTTGAGGTGATACATTGCTCCTACTCTACTGGATTTTCAGCTATTTTGTTGGTAATTTCCTTACAGCCTGGTGGGTCGGTAAGTGGAAAAATACAGATTTAAGGACGGAACGCAGTGGCAACCTCGGCGCTAGGAATGCTGGCGCAGTTTTAGGGAAGGCAGCCTTTGGTTTAACCTTCGTTGGTGATGCATTAAAAGGGATTCTAGTTCTTTATGTAGGCTATGTTTTAGATTTCTCTACCCTTACTATTGCTACCGGGGCTTTCTTCGTTATAATTGGTCACCTTTACCCCCTTTGGTTAAAAGGAAAAGGAGGAAAAGGAATTGCTACCTTTATAGGGGTGTCACTTGCTCTTAACCCTTTTTTGTTCGGAATGCTGGCAGTCGTTTTTCTACTCTTACTTTCCGTTATCCGCAGTGCAACATTAAGCATGATTTTAGCCTTTAGTGCATACGGTATTCTATGTTTAGTTATACCGGAATATCAAGATTTGGCCCCTCTTTCCTTAATAATTATAATCATTATAATAAAACACCGACATGATGTAGTAGATTCCTGGCATGAACGTTGGTGGAACAAATCCAATTTAAATTAATTGATATTAAAGAATTTAACAGGAGTATGATTTCCTAATTATGATTAAAATTAAAATAGATAGGATGTAAGTAATGACCTCACAAAAAATCGCATGGGTAGTAGATAGCAGTGCTTATATAAGTAATTTATTAAGAAATCATCCAGACGTATATGTTGTACCTATTAACATTCACTTTGGAACGGAACAATTTGTCGATGGTGTCGATTTGACGTCCGAGCAGTTGTATGAGCGAATCAGAAACGGGGCTGATTCCATAAAAACCTCACAGCCTTCAGCTGGAGAATTTGCTCAATTGTATACAAAACTAAGCACCGAATATAGCTCTATTATCGCCATTCATGTTTCACAAAGCTTAAGTGGTACCCTTTCCTCGTCTGTAGCTGGAGCGCAAATTGCCCAAGTAGAAGTTGATTGTATCGATTCTCTTTCTCTATCAGCAGGGATTACCGGGCTGGTAGAAAAGGGAATGAAGCTTGATGAAGATGGAATTCCTTACAAAGAAATAGTGGCCTATTTAAAGACAGAGGCTACTAAATTCAAAAATTATATTTTAATAGGGAATCTTACGCAGCTTTATAAAGGTGGAAGGTTAAGTAGCGCTCAGTTTTACTTAGGCACTCTGTTAAAAATAAAACCTGTAATACAGATAAACAATAAAGGCGAATTACAAGAGCTCGATAAAGTTAGATCACATAAAAAGGCAATTCAGTATTTAATCAATAAAGTGGTTGATTCAGCAAATAATGAAGGAAGTAAGACGATTTATATTATGCATGCCAATGCCCTACAACAAGCAAATGATTTAAAAGAAGCCCTTTTGCTTCACTGTCCACAATTAGACATAGTTATAGGAGAAATAAGTACCTCACTAGCAGTACACGCAGGGGAGGATACAATTGCAGTATTATGGTACGCCCCTTAAATCTGCATGCCATATTAAAGCTAAAGTTTGATTTTGAAAAGCCATAAAAAATGAGCTGGAGAATATATCTCCAAGCTCATTCCATTTTGATGTTCATTTTTTACTTAAGCACCCGTTAGTGCATTAAAAAGGATGCTTTAGATTTATCAATTCCCTGTTTTTCTTCCCATTCTTCTCGTAACATTCCCATCTTAATTGCATCAAAATATTCCCCGTCAACCATTCTAGCGTTTCTTATTCGTGCTTCTTCTTTCATCCCAATTCTTTCTGCTACCTTCATCATCCTTACATTACCTGACCACGTTGACATTCCTAACCTATGTAAATCAGTAGAACTGAATAAGAAATCTATCCAGAGTTTATAAGCCTCGGTTCCATAGCCACCATTCCAGTAATTGTTATCATAAATGACTATTCCAGTTTCTAACCAATTAGTGTTTTTATCTACCCAATAAGAGCCTACCGTTCCAATTAATTTATTTCCTACAAAAATGATTAATGAATTAGGAGTGTTGGGTGCAATTTCATAGTCTTTATCCCAATTTATTTTAAACTCTTCTTTTGTTATTTTAGTCTCAGGTATGTAAGGGCCATTCCATTTCTTCGCTTCTTGTTTCTTATCTTCATACTTCCAATAATATAAGTCATCAATATCTTGTTGGTTAGCCTCTTTCAATTCAACTTTTTGCCCGACGATTTTTATCATAAATGTAAATTCCCTCCTCTATATCTGTTTAAACTAATATTAACATAATATTCAACCGGCTTTTGAAAAAGGAGTTCTAGAAGTAAAGGTCCAGTTAGTTTAATAAGAGGGTGAGTAAATCCTATCTGTATCAGTATCAATTACAAAATCAACTTTTATATTGTTGGAATAAGGTATTTGTTCAAAATTTTGAAGTCTGAAAATACATTTGTAAGATTACTTGTCTCTAATACTAATTCTTTAGCATTGAGGTACTTTTGCTTTAGTCGCTGTTTTGAACACTTTTTACACGTAAGTAGAACTTGTTGAAAGAAATCGTCAATTTCAATAATCATAATAATCACGACTAGTTGCTAATCAGTCATATAAACAAATAAAAAGAAAGGGCGTTTTATTCGCCCTCCCTTTTCTCCTCCTTATAAAACCCCTTAGAAATCGTCCTTAACATGGAAGAATATATATTTCGTATTTGATGTATAAGCATATGAGTCATGATAGTCCCAGTACCTGTTTCTACTATTATTAGTGTGCGCATTTACGTAGGGTACTCCATCTTGAATACGTGTTACGATTGTTGAATGATCCCATCTGCCGTCTCCCTCAAAATCATAAAATATTAGATCTCCAAGAATCAGTTCTTGCGCTGAATTCACTTGTTTGGCTTGTAGCCCAATAGTAGAGCCAGCTAGGTACCAGCGTAAAGAATGGGGTGTTGACCAACTTAGACTCCATGTATTGTTTCCTAACCACCAACCTTTCTGCCTATTAGGCTGCCCTCTCATAGGAGCGCCTCCAGCGAGCAAGCATTGAGAAATATAATTCGTACAGTCCACATCAAAAATAGGAAAATTAGGGTTATAGCTATTCCACCATGTTTCCGCGTACTGAACTGCTGCTTGCCGATTATATTTTACCAAAATTTCCACCTCCTTCTATTCTGTTTATATGTATTCATCGAAAATATATGCTAGTATGAAGGTAACTGGAAATTTTTTGTGAATTCAATTTATATTTTAGGAAAGGAAGTTGGCTTATGCGACAACATGCAGAAAAGGAAATCACCTCGCCGACTTTGCTATGCGATGATAAAGGGAATCTAAATCCCAAGGCAATAGGTTTTGCTAGAAAGCCAATAATTGAAAGTAACTTAAAGGGTCATTATATGCGGAAGAAAAAGTGGAATTACTGGTGTGTGTTTGGAGATGAAATTCTATTCTCAGCAACTATTAGCCACTTAGACTACGCAGCCGTCTGCTTTGTCTATTTCCTGAATTACGAAACACAACGCTTTGTTGAAAAGACCGTAACCATTCCCTTAGGCAATAAAGTTAAGATGCCTGATCAGGTATTAGAAAGCGTTCACCTTCATTCGGAGGAAATGTCCATCCAACTTTTGTATATTCAAAATGAGACCCATATGACAGTTACTGTTCCTAATTTTGATGGAGAAATGTTACACGCTGACATACATATCACCCATCCACCAGACGATGATTCCCTGAATGTGGTGATTCCTTGGAATAGGACTCAATTTCAATTTACCGCAAAGCACCACCTCTTACCTACCAAGGGTTTTGTAAAAATGGGAGATTCCCGCTATCACCTTCAGGAGCATGACAACTTTGCAGTCTTGGACTATGGAAGAGGGGTCTGGCCGCGTCAAGCAACATGGAACTGGGGGTTTGCTTCACAACGTGTAGGCTTAAAACGAATTGGCTTAAACCTTGGAGGTAAATGGACTGACGGAACTGGTATGACTGAAAATGCTGTGATTGTAGATGGAATCTTAACGAAGATTCATGAGGATTTGATTTTTCACTATCAAACAAATGACTTCATGGTACCATGGACGATTAAAACGAAGTTTTCTAATGATGTAGATTTAACCTTTACCCCCTTCTTCCATAGAGTAGCTAAGACAGATGCAAAACTGGTTTCATCAGAAGTAAACCAGATGATGGGTTACTACAATGGAAAAATCCAATTGGAGGATGGCCCAACTTTACAGATTCTACAGATGCTTGGATGTATAGAAGAGCATAAGGCCAAATGGTAAGATATAAACAAGAGGGTGCAAAAGAATTAATTCTTTTGCACCCTCTTGTCTAAAACATATATATTTAAATCAATTTCAGCATGCCAACAATTTTACATGAAATGAACAATATTATTAAAGGATTCTAAAGAAATGCAGGCTACGATCCTTTTGTTAGTTGATAAGCTATCTTTGCTGTTCACTCTAGTAATAATTGAACTTCACTTTTTAAATAAGTAGCTCAAGCATTTGTTTATTTTTTTCTTTAAAAATCTCATTATGAGAGGAAACCATTGCTGCACTATGGGCATCTGGCTGAATAAAACGTTTTGCACGGTTTACAGCGTTAGCTGCGTCCTGAAATGTACCCGCTATTAAATGGAGCTTCCCGGGATGAGCTAATATGTCCCCAGCGGCATAAATGCCTGCTACGGATGTCTCGCTTGTACTTGTACCGTCTACGTAATATTCATCCTTTACCGCAATGTTGACTGTACTATTTTCAATAAGTTCCGCGTCTCTTTCATAGCCATGATTGATAATTACCTCATCAATGTCTAAGAAGTTCACTTCTCCTGTTTCATTATTCGTCAACGCCACTTGCTCGATAATTTCATGGTTATTCGACGCAATTAATTTAGAGATAGACGTATTAAATAAGCAGGTGACCGTACTGTTCATCAATTGAGTAATTTGCGCCTCATGTCCGTTTAATGCATCTTTTCTGTAAGTAACATAAACCTTTTTTGCAATTGGCTCCAGCTCGTTTGCCCAATCAATCGCAGAGTTTCCACCGCCAGAGATAATAACCGTTTTATCCTTGAAGCGACGTTTAGATTTAATAGTGTAATTTAAATTACTTACTTCAAAACGTTCTGCCCCTTCTATATCTAACTTAAGTGGATTAAGAATCCCACCTCCGATAGCGAGGATAATCGTCTTAGAGTAATGGACTTGACCGGATGCAGTTGTTAAGCAAAAAATCTTTTCATTGCTTTTGGTGATGGATTCTACCTTTTCATTTAATACAACCTCTGGATTAAACGTTAGCCCCTGCTCCACCAGCTGACCTATCAAACGTTCACCTGATATAGGAGGCTGTCCCCCTACATCCCATATCATTTTTTCAGGGTATACATGTATTTTTCCGCCCAACTGAGGCTGAAATTCAATAATTTTTGTCCTCATTTCTCGTAATCCACTATAAAAAGCTGAATATAATCCTGCTGGACCACCACCAATGATTGTTACATCAAATACATCCTGCATATGCTTTAGTCTCCTCTAAAAGTTATTGTTGACTTCTGTCCAAAAATTCCATATAGTTTCTTTATGATAATGATAATCGTTATCACTAATTTTATCAACTGTTAGTTTGGAGGTTTTGAAATGGTTCGCCTTTTT
Source organism: Psychrobacillus faecigallinarum (assembly GCF_014836595.1). Lineage (GTDB taxonomy): Bacteria > Bacillota > Bacilli > Bacillales_A > Planococcaceae > Psychrobacillus > Psychrobacillus faecigallinarum. Next base: position 79,003 of record NZ_JACSQO010000003.1, read on the forward strand.
ACAGAGGATTTGTCTATAGTTTACGGCGAAAAACTCATAGTGAAGGATCTTTCTGTACAGATTCCCGATCAAAAAATTACGACGATTATCGGACCTAATGGCTGTGGAAAATCCACCCTACTAAAAGCTATCACTCGGATTATTCCCCATCACTCTGGCTCCATTGTTCTAGATGGCAAAACAGTCTCAAGGGAAAACACTAAAGTACTAGCTAAAAAGATGGCGATCCTTCCTCAAACTCCTGAGAGTGCAAGTGGACTCACAGTTGGAGAGCTTGTGTCATATGGTCGATTCCCCTATCAAAATGGGTTTGGACGCCTAAGCCAAAAAGATTATGAAGTAATTGATTGGGCTTTGGAAGTAACTGGGACGATCAATTTTAAATATCTACCAGTAGATTCACTTTCAGGCGGACAACGCCAAAGAGTATGGATTGCTATGGCTCTTGCACAGGAAACCGAAATCATCTTTTTAGATGAGCCAACCACTTATCTGGATATGGCACACCAATTAGAGGTATTAGAGCTTTTACAAAAATTAAATCAACAAGAAAAGAGAACAATTGTAATGGTTTTACATGATTTAAACCAGGCGGCTCGTTTTGCTGATTATATAATTGCACTAAAAGGTGGACAAATTGTTAAAGCCGGAGATAGCAATGAAGTTATTTCAAAAGATGTGTTAAGAAATGTGTTCCAAATTGATGCAGAAATAGGTAAAGATCCCCGAACAAATAAACCTATGTGCATCACTTATAACTTACTTAAGGGAGAATATAAAAAATGAAAAAGCTATTAATGCCGTTTTTAATTTTACTTATATTAACATTAGCTGCTTGTAATAGTGATGAGTCTAGTAATACAGACGCAAATAGCAATAATGATAAAAATGAAACTGATACTATTACATATGAATCCGAGGAAGGCCCTATCGAAGTTCCTGCAAATCCGAAACGTGTGGTAGTAGTCTCTACCTATGCGGGAAATGTAGCTTCACTTGGAGTAAACATTGTTGGTGTGGACGCTTGGGCTAAATCAAATCCTCAATTTAATGAATACTTTGCGGATGTAGAAGAGATTTCAGAAGAAAATCTGGAAAAAATCATTGAATTAGATCCTGATTTAATCATTGGACTTTCCACTGCTCAAAATCTTGATAAATTAAAAGAGATTGCTCCTACAGTAACTTTCACATATGGAAAAGTAGACTACTTGGAACAGCAATTAGAAATAGGAAAGTTATTAAACAAGGAAAAAGAGGCTCAGGAATGGATTGATGATTTTAAAGAGCGTGCACAAAAAGCTGGCGAAGAAATAAAAGCAAAAATTGGGGACGATGCAACTGTTTCTGTCATTGAAAATTTTGACAAACAAATTTATGTTTTCGGCGATAACTGGGGACGAGGGACAGAAATTCTCTATCAGGAAATGAATCTAGCAATGCCTAAGAAAGTACAGGAAATGGCTTTAAAGGATGGATATTATGCCTTATCATTAGAAGTTCTTCCTGAATATGCAGGAGACTATATCATTTTCAGCAAGGTTTCCACTCAAGATAACTCTTTCCAAGAAACAGATGTATATAAAAATATTCCTGCAGTAAAAAACGGACGTGTCTTTGAGGCAAATGCAGAAGAATTTTATTTCAACGATCCAATTTCATTAGATAATCAGCTAGAATTTTTTAAAGAACAATTTTTGAACAGTAAATAAATATGTTGGAGGGATTCATATTAGGAATTCCTCCTTCTTCATGTTAGGAAAGGAATAATAATATGAAATCTTCTGCGCATTTCAGTTTAAAATTTTTAATCGGGGGCCTGTTGCTTATTGTTGTGTTTTGTTTAGCTTTGGTGCTCGGAGCTGCTCAAACAACTGTGCAGGATGTATGGAATGCTGTTTTCTCTACTATCAAAAGTGATTCTATTAATATACTGCGAGAAATCCGTCTTCCTAGAGAAGTTGGAGCAGTTTTAGTAGGGGCTGCTCTGGCAATTTCAGGAGCTATTATGCAAGGTATAACACGAAATCCTTTAGCGGATCCTGGTTTGTTAGGTCTGACCTCAGGAGCAAATGCTGCGTTAGCGGTAACTATTGCCCTTCTTCCTGCAACCAATTACTTGGGTATTACAATCGCCTGCTTTATAGGCTCTGCTGTGGGTGCCATCATGGTTTTTAGTATAGGGGCAGCAAGAAAAGGAGGTTTTTCTCCTTTACGTATTGTTCTTGCGGGGGCTGCAGTTTCTGCTTTCCTGTATGCAATTGCAGATGGAGTAGGTATCTATTTTAAAATCTCTAAGAATGTGTCTATGTGGACTTCAGGAGGCTTAATAGGTACATCTTGGAGTCAGCTACAAATAATCTCCCCTTTTATTATTTTAGGGATATTGGTTTCACTGCTTCTTTCCAGACAGCTAACAATTTTAAGTTTAAATGAAGAGGTAGCAGTTGGTCTTGGGCAAAGAATACTTTTAGTGAAAATGGTACTCTTCATAGTGGTTATTTTACTTGCTGGATCTTCGGTGGCACTTGTAGGGAACATGGCTTTTGTTGGGCTGATGGTTCCACATATAGTTCGAGCTATTGTTGGAACGGATTATCGATTCATCATCCCTATGTCAGCAATAGTAGGAGCCATTCTTATGGTTCTTGCCGATACGATTGGGCGCACCATAAATATGCCTTATGAGACTCCTGTTGCTGCAATCATTGCTATAATGGGCTTACCCTTCTTTCTAATCATCGTACGAAAAGGGGGTAAAGTATTTCAATGATTCATCCAAAAACAATAAAAAAACAACGAATACTATTTTTTAGTCTTCTTGCTTTAATCTTATTAACGGCTTTTCTAAGCGCTGGAATCGGCTACTCTTCCCTATCCTTTAACCGGTTGTTGCCAACTATTCTAGGGAATGGGTCTTTTAAAGAGGAATTTGTATTTTTTTCTGTTCGCTTACCTAGAATTATTATTACCTTATTAGCCGGAATGGCTTTAGCTCTATCCGGTGCAATTTTGCAGGGAGTTACTAGGAACGATTTGGCTGATCCCGGAATAATTGGGATAAATTCTGGGGCTGGTGTTGCAATTGCTGTTTTCTTTCTCTACTTTCCTATACAGCCTGGCTCCTTCATATATATGCTTCCTCTTGTAGCATTTTTAGGAGCTTTAATAACAGCATTTGTCATTTATATTTTTTCCTATAATCGAGAAATTGGATTGCAGCCTGTTCGTTTAGTTCTCATTGGTGTTGGTTTTTCAATGGCTCTTTCGGGATTAATGATTGTTATTATTTCCTCTGCGGAGACGCAAAAGGTCGACTTTATAGCTAAATGGCTAGCAGGTAATATATGGGGAGCTGATTGGCCATTCATTTTAGCTCTTCTTCCATGGCTCATTGTTTTAGTTCCTTTTACTATGTATCGTGCTAATCGCCTAAATCTCTTAGGTTTAAGTGAGCCCGCTGCAATTGGAGTAGGCGTCTCTATTGAAAAAGAACGTATTATTTTTCTTTTAGTAGCAGTAGCTCTAGCTGCGTCAGCAGTTAGTGTAACTGGAGGAATTGCTTTTATAGGACTCATGGCTCCACATATAGCAAAGTCTCTTGTAGGCCCACGTCATCAGCTGTTTTTGCCTATTTGTATTCTTTTAGGTGGCTGGTTGCTTCTGTTAGCAGATACTATCGGAAGAAATGTTATCGAGCCGAGTGGCATCCCTACCGGAATTGTAGTCGCGTTAATAGGCGCACCTTACTTTATGTATTTGTTATTAAGGAAATAAATGATTTTTTTAGAAAAAGCATATGTATATTAAATCAAAGTGAGTGATTTCCGCTTTAGTCGGACGCTTTCCGCGGGGTGAGCGATAAGCCATACCCGTCGCTTACGCGTCGTTTGGGATGGCTTATCTGTCTCACTCATCCCGCTGGAGTCGCCGCCTGTCGCTCCAATCAACAAAAAATAAATTGCTTGCAACAAAACAAGCTACTACATAATTATTTCATTTTTATTCTAGTTCACTAAACTAGAATATCTTCGAGCTTTAAGAATAGTAATTGCGCTTTGGTTATGGCTATCAAATTGTAAATGTAACCTCAAAGGTTGTTTTGTTACTTTCAACACCAGATTTGTCCGTAATGGTAATATATTATTTATAAATTTCTCCGCTCAATAAAAACGTCATGAGCATTAGGTCTTGATCTATTTAGAATGTCTATATAAAAAAAGATAGTGTGATTTCACACTATCTTTTTTATTATTTTCGATTATTTAAGTAGTCTAGCATTTTCTTTGGATAGTCAGTAAAAATGGCATCTATTCCTACTGACATTAACATATCCACATAAGCCTCTTCATTTACAGTGAAGACGCGTACTTTTTTTCCACTTGCTACTGCTTCTTGTCCCATTCTTCTAAATACCGTCGGAAAGAAAGTGTGCAAGGCATCCGCTCCTACAGCCTCCGCATATAAATGTGGGGCCACCATCACTTCCATGAATAAGATAGCTGTCTCCACCTCTGGAGCCTTCTCTTTAAAACTTTGTATCATTTCATGATTAAAGGAGGAAATAACGACACGATTTACTAATCTATAATCTCTTAACATATTGATTGCTTTCTCTTCCATTCCTTCGTATGGAAAAACGTCAGACTTCAATTCAATATTAATATGATGATGAGTATCCTTAAACACATATAAAACTTCTCTTAGAGTGGGGATCTTTTCACCTTTAAATTTTGATGAGAACCATGCACCAAAATCGTAGGATTCTAATTGCGCTAGCGTCATATCCTTCACATAACCTTGTCCATTGGAAGTTCGATTAATTTTCTCATCGTGGATAACTACAAGTTCTCCATCTTTTGTCATATGAACATCAAATTCTACTCCATGTACAGGTAAAGCTGCTGCTGCTTTAAAGGCCGAAATAGTGTTTTCAGGATGCGTTCCAGATGAGCCTCTATGTGCATAAATTTTCATAATATACCTCCCTCATATTTGTTATAGTTAGTATATCTTTTGATGGAACAATATGTAAATGGATTTTATTATCATGTCCTGACTAACCTAACCTTTGTCTGAAAATGCGACTTGCTAAAGCGAGATAAATGTAATTTCTCTTCAAAAAAACCTCTTATATAAAGAGGCAGGTTCTATATTCTCGGTGGAATCTTTATGTATTTACGCTTAGGTGGACGAGTTTTTTTTAATATCATCCATTGTAGAGTGATTTGAATTTTTTGTTTTACGTGGGTAATCCGCATTGAATGTAACCTTTTGTCTGAATTTTTCATTGTTACATGATGTTCGTTTAACCCCAATAAGATCTCTCCTTTACGATTGAATGTTTATACATTCATCTTATAGTGATAGTATGAAAAGAATATAGTGGTTATGTTTAGACTTTGTAAATGTTATCTTAATCTTCCGTGTTCAGCTCAATTAGTGTTATTAATTCACTGTACAAAAAAGGGTGATCCAGTTTCTTGGACCACCCTTTCCTTTAATTTTTTCTTCTATAAAAAAGAGTATGCGCTGCTGTTTGAAAGCCTTGTTTTTGATAAACTGATAGCGCTATATCATTATCGGTTTCTACATCCAAATAAACTTGTTGTTTCCCTAAAATGTATGCCTCATGCTTACACCAATTTAACAGAGCCTTTGCTACTCCCTTACCTCTTGCATCATTATGCACGGCTAAACCTGTAATCCATAGCTGTTCTTGGTTATCTACCGTCGTAGCAGTACCTAATACTTTATTAGCTTGCTTTGCAAGCATCAGCTTTCTATTTGGGGTTTGCAAATTAAAGGATATCATTTCTTTTGCTTCTTCTTGAGTGTCACCAAATGCACTCTTCAGAACATTTATAAGCTCATCTCCTTCATTTACAAAAGGAGCTATTTCAAATTCACTTTTCGTTTGTTCAGGAGCAGTATTCGCGACCATGGTAATTTCTGAAATCTCATGAGAGTATCCATTACTTGTCAGCATATCTTGACCTATCGTCGCAGTATTAGGAACTAGAGCGATAGCGGCTGTAGCTCCCCTTAGCTCTAAGTTTCTATTGAGCTCCTGGAACATTTTGCTTGCTATGCCTGCTTTTCTTGCACTCGGGAGTACCAAGGCACTCCATTCATAATCTATTGTTCCTAAACGATCTATGGCAGTTAAAATACCGACTAATTGGTCTGAATCATCATTATAAGCTAATATGCAAAAACCTTTCAAAAAATAGTCCATTAACTCTGTAACGTTTAACAAATGACTATAATTGATTAAATCTACATGAGTAGCTTCATCCACTAATATTTTTATTTCCTCTAACGTTTCACCGTCAACTGGAATTGACACAGTCATAACTGATATGTCCATGTACATACTTCCCTTCTAAATCTTTGAATTCATCAGCATACTATAAAAACGACCTTGCGTATTTATAAGTTCCTCTTGTGATCCTGATTCTATCAGCTTTCCATTTTCCATGACAAATATTAAATCTGCTTTTCTTACCGTATTTAAGCGATGGGCTATTACAAAACTCGTTCTACCTTCCATCAATCTTTCCAGTGCTTCTTGTATTTTAAGCTCTGTTACAGTATCAATGCTCGAGGTAGCTTCATCTAACAACAAGATTGCTGGATCTGCAACTAAAGCTCTTGCAATAGAAAGCAGTTGCTTTTGCCCCTGACTTATCTCACTGCCATCTGCCGATAAAATAGTATCATATCCATTAGGTAGCTTCGTGATAAATTCATGTGCATTCGCTTCCTTAGCTGCCTGAACAATTTCTTCATCTGTCGCATTTAGCTTTCCATATTGTATATTTTCTTTTACACTCATTTCAAAAAGGAATGGATCCTGCAAAACAAAAGCAGTTTGGCTTCTCAAAGTATGTCTAGGCATTTCGTCAATAGCAATATTATCAATTAAAACCTTACCATCATTCGCTTCATAAAAACGAGCTAATAATTGCATAATAGTTGTTTTACCAGCACCCGTAGCTCCTACTAAAGCAGCAGTCTGACCTGCCTCTACCTTGAAGGACACATTATCAATAGTTGGTTTTTCATCATCTTTATTGTATTTAAAGGTTACGTTTTCAAAAACCACATTACCTTTGAGCTTATAATCCTTATTATCTACTGCTGTATCCTTTTCTTCTGGCTCATCAATAATTGCAAAAACACGTTCAGCTCCTACAATAGCTGAGAGCACAGTATTAAACTGGTTAGCTAAATCGTTTAGAGGTCTAGTAAATTGACGCGCATATTCTGTAAAAATAACAATTTCTCCAATAGACACATAACCATGGTAAGCTAGTACTCCTCCCGCAGCTGCAACCAATGTAAAGCTTGTATTGTTCAATAGGTTCATAACCTTAGGTATAAATCCAGAATATGTAAGCGCCCAAAATCCAGTTCGTTTTAGACGTTCACTTTTAACCGCAAATTCCTCTAGCATACGCTGCTCCTGAGAGAATGCTTTGACAATTCGCTGTCCGGAAATGGTTTCCTCAATCATCCCATTCAATTCCCCCACTGCCTGTTGCTGTTCCTTGAAAAGTTTCGATGTTCTTTTGGTAATCCATTTCATCGCAAAGAACATTACTGGAACAATGACTAATGTCACTAGCGTTAGTAGAGGACTTAACATTAGCATAACGACCGTAGTTCCAACTAAAGTTAAAACGCTAGAGAAGACTTGTATAAAGGAGGAGTTTAACGTCTGACTAACGTTTTCAATATCGTTAGTCATTCTACTCATAAGCTCCCCATGCTGACGCTTATCGAAAAAAGACACCGGGAGTTTTTGAAGCTTATTAAACAAAACTGTACGAAGTCTATAGATTGTTTGCTGGGAAATTCCAATCATCCAATAGCTTTGTAAATACATTGAGATAGAAAGAAATACATAGACAATTATTAAAATGCCAATTAAGCTTGCTAGACCTTCAAACACATTTACCGAAATATATTCATCAATAATTACCCCTATTAAATATGGTCCTAATAAGGATAGGGCTGAACTAACTACTACTAACATCAATACAACAATGAGTAAAAAGCGCTGTTCATCCACTAGCTTCCAAATGCGACTAAGCACACCCTTCCAATCCGATGCCTTATCAATTTTCTTTTTGTTCTTCTTTTTCAAATCTTCCTTTGTTATAACCGGCTCATAGCCAAAAGGTTTACGAATGAAGTTCATCTTGTTCGTCCACCTCCTGTTGCGATTCTGCAATCTCTCTATACAGAGGAGAATTTTTCATTAGCTCATCGTGCGTGCCATATGCCGATACTTGCCCTTCCTCTAGAAGAAGTATTTGATCTGCACCCTTAGCAGTTCTAATTTTTTGTGTTATTACCAGCATTGTAGCATTTTCTCCTTCTAAGGCTTCCCATAAGGCATTCTCTGTAGCTACATCTAACGCACTTGTACTATCATCAAATAGTAAAATCTCTGGCTTACGCACTAATGCTCTAGCAATAGAAAGCCTTTGCTTTTGTCCTCCAGACAAATTAACTCCTTTTTGGCCTACCCTAGTATCGTATTGATCAGGAAACTGCTCAATGGAATTATGTATTTGCGCCTGCTTCGCCGCTTCTTTCAATAACTCCTCTGTAGCCATCGAGTCTCCCCAGCCTAGATTTTCTTCAATACTACCTGTAAAGAGGATCGATTGCTGAGGCACTAGTCCAATCACTTGTCTAAGCTCTTTTAAAGACCATTGCTGCACTTCTTTTTCGTTAACCAATATCCTGCCTTCTGTCGCATCAAAAAATCGTGGGATTAAATTGAGCAAGGTAGATTTACCTGAACCTGTTGCACCCATGACGGCAAGCTTAGAACCAGGCTTTACTATAAAGGAAACATCTTGTAACACAGGGTTCAACGTTTCTGGGTATGTAAAGGAAACATTTTGAAATTCTAATTTACCAATACTAGAAGGATTTTCTACTATTTGGCTATCAATATTTTCAATGCCATCTTCAACTAACAGCACTTCTTCCATTCGTTCAGATGAAGATTTTGCACGTGAAAAGAATATGATAATGAAAGAAAACATAGAAAAAGCACCCGTCATTCGCATTGCATAATTGACGATTGCAACCAGCTCACCAATTTGCGCGCCACCAGTTTGAATTTCCTTTGCTCCAAACCATAGTACTGCCATTAAGCTTACATTCATAACAAACAAAAGAACTGGAAGTATTAACTCCATAATTCGAAATGCTTTTACATTGTCTACTTTTAGAATGTCTGCGACTTTTCCAAATCTACTAGATTCGAAATCACCTCTTAAATAAGCCTTTATCAAACGAACTGCCTGCAGGTTTTCTTGAATCTTACGTGTAACACTGTCCACGCTTTTTTGTACTTTGGAAAACAATGTTAATCCTTTTCGACTCATTAAATAGAGAAAGACCAATAGAAATGGTGCACCAATAACTAAATATAGTGCTAGCTTTGGATGGACGAAAAAGGACATTATAATACTTCCTACTACTAGTAATGGAGCTCTAAGCATAATTCGGAGACCCATAAATATAAGATTTTGAGTAATCGTAACGTCACTTGTGAGTCTAGTGATTAAACTAGACGTTGGAAATTTTAGAAAAGTTGTCATCGTAAAGGACTGGACTTGTCGAAACAAGGCCTGACGTATATCGTAGCCATAGCTCTGCACTGCATGAGAAGCTATGAAAGTATTAATAATACCAGCAAAAAATGCCACGATAGAGAGGACCAACATAATACTTCCCCAAAATATGATAGATGATTGGTCCCCCGCGACGATACCATCATCTATAATAACTGCAATTAATAGCGGCTGAATGAGCTCTACCGAAAGCTCAACTAGCATAAAAAATAGCGCAGCAATGACAAGCCACTTATATGGCTTTAAATAAGAAAAAATGGTCTTCATCTAAAACACTCCTAAATTCTTCGTCACTCGAATTAATTTACTGTAAAATCTATTATGCCATATCCCATAACTAATAAATAGAAAAAAAATAATAATCTGTTTATTTGTCGATAAGGAGATATAAAAGCATTCTATCCTCTTCTTTTTTTAAGTTTTTTTAATAAATCCAAATTGACATCACCCGCTACCGAAAGCCACGTCACAAATAAAAGCATGACTACTACACCTGTGTATTGCCAACCGCCTAGGATTTGATTAAACCAAAATACTGATATAATCATCGCTGTTAAAGGCTCTATACTAGATAAAATACTTGTCTCCACCGCTGTTATGTATTTCATGCTTGAGAGGAACATAACAAATGCAATAGTCCCCATAAAAATAATCAGTACCACGAATATAATAATTGGATATTCCAACAATTCATTCCATTGACTAGTGTTCCAAATTTGAGAGACAGTTGATAGGACAATCCCACCAATTAGCATTCCCCAACCAACAACAACGAGTACACCCCATTCTTTCATCAGCCTAGCTGGATAGACGGTATATATTGAAAAAGCAATACCAAGCAATAACCCCCAAAACAGCGCCTTGTTGCTGATTAATAGTCCACCTATTTGTGCATTAGTTAGCAATAAAAACAATCCAACCAGCGTTCCTATTATTCCTATCACCTGATACTTAGGAGGAAAGACCTTCCCCTTCCAGGAAACGTACATAATAATATAAATAGGACCAAGGAATTGTAGAAGCGTGGCTATAGATGCATTACTAGCCTCAATTGCTGCAATAAAAGTGTATTGAATTCCTAGCATCCCTAGTATCGCAAAAATAAATAATTGCTTTAACCAAACGGGCTCCTTCCATATTGCAAACACTTTTTTTCTTTGTAGCATTAAAAAGATTAGTATACTCATTCCAGCCACAATCAGTCGGACTGTTAGGAAGAATGACACGGTTACTTCACTATTATGTAGAACCCATTCCATCATTGGTCCTGTTGCACCCCAGAGAATAGAACCTAAAATAATTAGAAAAATTCCTTTTCCTCGTTCCATTTTAATCACCCTCCATTAATGTTTTAATATTTTCACAGGTAATATAACCTATATTATTTTTTTTTATGAATATATTGTTCTAGGCTAATGACTATATTCTCTAAATTCTGTATAATTACTTATAGATAATTTTTATGGGGGCCTGACGATGTATCTGCAAGCAAAAGAACTAGATTTAAGTGAAGCTGTGTTGAATCATATACCATATCCGACCTTTTTAACAGACCAGGATGGTCTAATCGTTTGGTGGGGCTATGAAGCTGAAAAGCACTTTGGTTATACTTCCGAAGAAGTAAAGGGTGCAAGATTACCTTTTTTTAACGATTATACTCTCGGTCATCTATCAGCTAAGTGGGAAAAGATTATGACGAAGGAAGAAGCAATTCGTATTAATCCAGTAACCCTGTACACAAAAGACCAGCAGTTATTAAAAACAACGCTTATAGTAAAATCCCTTTCTATTAACAATGCTACGTATGCTTTATTCCAATTGGATTCCAATCGAATAAACGATACTGATCAAACAGCATCATTTGAATTAGACTTACTGAAAAAAGCACTTTCTCAAAGTTTTATGGTCCTATATTTGGATAAAGAAGGACTGATCATGCATGCCAATGACCTGTTCCTGAAGAAAAGTAATTGGACCCCAAAAAGAATCATAGGAAAATCCTTTTGGCAGCTTTTCCCTAATACACCCGAGCATATAGCAGTGGCAGATGAAGTAATGAATTGCATTCAAAGAGGAAATACCTACCAAGGCACCGTAGAAAAAATGACAAAAGACGGAACTAACTATTGGGTTGAATTACTAGCAATTCCTATAACTGATATTGAAAATAATACGCTGTACTATCTACTTTTGGAAGAAGAAGTTACGGAAAAAAAATTATTACAATCACGACTTGAGGAAATTGCTTACGTAGATGCTGAAACAGGGCTAATGAGCAGACATCGTTTAGAAGAAGTTGTAAACGAGCATATTGAGGAACGGAAAAACTTTTCCTTTGTTTTTATTAGCATCAACCATTTCTATACACTAAAAGAGATTTTGGATGTAGAAACAGAGTCATTGTTAATGGTTGAACTAACGAAAAGGCTTAAAATTTACTTTGAAGATTCAATTATTGCCAGAGCGGGAAGAGATGATTTTGCTATTATCACTCCTCTAAGCGATTGGTATATTGAAGGATTTATACATTTCTTAAAACAAAATCCTATTTATTTAGAAAACAAGGCGATCCCAATTACAGTAAGTGGAGCTATCACTAAATATCCTGAAGATCAACAAACCTATTTACATCTCTTGAAGGCTACTAATACAACTCTTCAAAAGGTAAAACTAGAAGGTGGAGGCATTATATCTTCTCTTTCTCAATCAGACCATCATAAGCTTACAAGAACGCTCCAAATTGAAAAGAGATTAATAGAAGCACTGAATCATAATGATTTTCATGTTATGTACCTACCTCAACGTAATGTTGCTACCGGAAAAGTCACTTCTGTAGAAGCTTTAGTTCGTTGGAAAGACGAGGTTCTAGGAGTTATTCATCCAGATGAGCTAATTCCAATCGCTGAAGAAACGGGCCTTATTAATGACATTGGCACTTTTATGCTCGAAAAAGCATGCCAACAGGCCGCAATATGGAAACAAAAGGGTTTAGGGATAAAAGTTAGCTACAACTCCTCTATAAGAGAATTCAGAGATAAAAATATGGTGAAAACCGTTCGCTCTGTATTGAAAAAATATAATTGTCCATCCGACTTGATTCAAATAGAGTTTACTGAGAAGTTTGCATTGGAAGCAGAGGCAGAGAAAAAAATTATCCAACAGATGCAAACACTCCATCAAGAAGGAATTACTTTTGCATTAGATGATTTTGGAACTGGTTACGCATCTTTAAGATACTTGCAGTTACTGCCAATTGGTAAACTAAAAATTGATAAATCCTTCGTGAGCTCAATTATGCAACAAAAAAAGCTACAACAGCTTATTCAAGGATTAATACACTTCGGACAATCTCTAGATGTTATAGTTGTCGCTGAAGGTGTTGAAACCAAGGATCAGTTTAACCTGCTTAGTGAAATGGGCTGTGATGCGGTGCAAGGCTATTTTATTAGCGAGCCTATTACTGCAGAGGAAGTTGAAAGGCTAATTATGTTAAACGAGGTTTAATACTGCTATTAAATTTACAGAAGAGGTCGTGACTTGATCACGGCCTCTTTCTTTTCCTAAAATATTTTTAGTTCCCTAACCATAAGTACCTTTTTTCACTATAGCTCAATAAGCACTCCTGGGCGTGCTAATTCAATCGCATGGTTTCCTTCATTCAAAGCGCTAGCTAATAGCTCCTCTAACTCTCCATAATGTGGAAGATGGGTTAAAATCACCTTTTTAGCCTTCGACTGATAAGCCAACATACCCGCTTCGCTCGAAGTCATATGTCCTGAAGCACTCCCGTCCATGCCATCGTATAAGCTACTTTCTGCGATTAAGAGGTCAGCATCAGCTGCAAATTCTATTAGTTTGCTAGTGTAGCTAGTGTCCGAAGTATATACAATCTTTTTATGTCCACTTTCAATTTTAATACTGTACGTTTCAATTGGGTGGTTATTTCTCATAAAAGTGAACCTAAAGGGACCAATATGCAACTCGCTATTTTTATCGATAGTGGAGAACTCGCAGTACTCTATCTCCTCTACCCTACGTTTCATTTCCTCATCATCTGGTCCATATACATGTAATGCCTCATCTGTATTACCAATTTTTGTATTAACTAGTCTCGAAAACAAATAAGCACCAATATCACTAAAATGATCGTAATGATAATGGGATAAAAGCACGTGATTTATATTGTTTAAATCCACATATTTTTGAACATTAGTTAATACCCCACTTCCACAGTCTAATAGTACTTTAAATTCATCCTGTTCAATTAAATAACCCGAACAAGGTCCGTTCTCTTTAGGAAAACCGCCCCACATTCCTATAACTCTACACTTCATAAACTTCCTCCTTCACTTAATAACCTTACCTTCTCTATTCAATTCACATTCCTAAAACACCTTCTAATCCAATAGAAAAGCGCATGCGCCTATAACTGCCACGAATAGCAAATAAAAATTCAAATTTCCGCTTTCCGTGGGGTGAACGAAAAACACACCGTCGCTAACGCGTCGTTTGTTATTGCTTATCTGTCTCAATCATCCCACTGGAGTCGCCTGCCGCTCCAATCAGTTACAAGTTAAATGTTCTTTAGAGAATAAACATTGGAAAAATGGCTTTTTTATAACTCAAATAAAAGGTCACTAGTTATCGAAATATAATTTTTAAAGATTATTTAATATTGCTATCGAAAAAACCGTGAGTAAGGAATACCATACTCACGGCTTACTAGATTTTCACTTTCATGCTTTTTAGGCTTTTTAACCATATCTGCGTTATAATTTCTGCGAACACTAACCCCATTGCTACCGCTCCGGAAATCATTAGTGCAAGTGCAGCATATTCTACTGCTACTCCGTAATCTTCCTCCACTACATTTCTCATAGCATTATAAGCAGACCCTCCTGGAACAAGCGGGATAATACCAGCTACACTAAATATAATCATAGGCATTTTAAACTTCTTAGCCATTATGTGAGCTACGAATGCGATAGAGAACGCTCCAGCAAAAGAAGCAATAATTGGATCATCATTGAGATACCTCACAAGAGAAAATACTAGCCAACCAACCATTCCTACTAATCCACAGTAGACGAGGGACTTCCTTGGAGCATTAAAGATAACTCCAAATGCCGCAGCAGCTATAAAGCTTATGATACCCTGTGCTGCAAAATACATATCCATTCCTCCTTATAAAGATAATATAAATGCTACGCCCGCTCCAATTGCAAAGGCAGTTAGAAAAGCTTCCGCTCCCTTTGAAAGACCAGACATAAAGTGCCCTGCCATTAAGTCACGAACAGCATTAGTAATTAGCAAACCTGGAACAAGAGGCATTACCGAGCCAATAATAATTTTGTCTATTTCTACACCATACCCATAACGAATAGAAAGCATAGCAATCATACTGATAATAAGTGCTGCAAAAAATTCGGCGAAGAATTTCACTCTCGTTTTT
This sequence comes from Psychrobacillus faecigallinarum, assembly GCF_014836595.1. Lineage (GTDB taxonomy): Bacteria > Bacillota > Bacilli > Bacillales_A > Planococcaceae > Psychrobacillus > Psychrobacillus faecigallinarum. Next base: position 94,114 of record NZ_JACSQO010000003.1, read on the forward strand.
TCTTCCAGTAAGTTAGCTACTGCATAGCCAATTCCACCAGCAAACATAGCATGAGGTACATCTATTAAAGGAGCGCCAAATAACCACAGAAAGGCACCTGAAGCAACTGCAGCTGCTGCGATCCGAATCCAAAAAGCATACATCTTATGGTCTTCGTCAATTCTTTTTAATTCAATATATGCTTCTTCCAAACTCATTTCATTGGAGGCTAGCTTGCGGGATACTGCATTCACAAGAGCAATTTTTTCTAAGTCCGTTGTTCTATTATTTACTCTTACTAATCGTGTTGGAAGATTATTTTTGCCACTGAAGAGAATTCCGGTCGGGGTCACAAAGCTTTGGGACTGAGTCAATTGTTGGGACAATGCCATTCGATCCATTGTATCCTCTGCTCGATACGTCTCTGCCCCACTTTCCATCATCAATTTTCCAGCAAGTAAACAGCACTCTACCGCTAGTTCATAATCGGTTTTCAACACTCCTCACCCTCCTTCTACTAACATTACAATTTCCCTTTTTAGAAACGTTTAATCTAATATAACATTTACTAACAAAAAAAAGGTGAATGAGAAGATTTCGAAAAAGAGCTTTTATCTATAAAGCTTAGCGCCTATATTTGTTCCTACAAGATAATAGAAAGAAGTGAGGAAGTAGTTCCTTACATACTTGGTTTATGACGTTCAATGTAATAGAAAAAAATAAAGCCCCAAAAATTTATTACATTTTTGGGACTTTTGAATTTCTATGGTGGATGATGTATCGCCTTTTAACTATAATTGCTGCTTAATAGGAAAGTAAACCAATTTCTTTAAAGGTGTTCAGGTTATAGCTTTTCATTTCCTTCAAAGCAATCGTATATAAGAAATCATTTGCATAAATAATTCTTTGAATCATGGATTCCCAATCTTCATATAACTGTGCTGGATTTTCTTTGGTAAGCAGCTCTGCCTTTAAAATGATTCCTGCTTCCGGTGTTATTTCGTAAATCATTGCACCATCTTGCTTATAGCTACTATATTCCTGCCCCTCTAGTTTGTCATAAATAGCCACGGGGAAACCATAGAGATTTTTCTCAACATGTTGGAACAATGCATGATGATCATATTGAATAGGTGAATATGTCCCTTGGCCACCAATTATCTCCGTGTCCACTTCCTTTGGATTTGCAAAGTCGCTAACATCAAAAAGGGATACCTTCATTCCTTCCGTCTGTATTATAGGCTCCTTGCTACCATTTGGTACAAAAGAAGTTGTTTCGTAGCCAAAGCCGATTAGATGGTTTTCCCCTAATGGATGTAGGTAATTACTGAAACCAGGAATTTTTAATTCGCCTAGCACTTTGGGCTTATTAGGATCAGCGACATCAATCACAAACAACGGATCTGTTTCTCTGAATGTTACCATATACGCTTTGTCTCCCATAAATCTTGCCGAATAAATTCTTTCCTCTTTTGCTAAGCCTGTAATAGACCCTGCAATTTCCATGGATTTATCTAATATAAATAAATTATTTTCTGAAGTATTACTTTGGTCCCAAGGATTACCTGTTGTGGTGACTGTTCTAAAATAACCGTTATGCTCATCCATGGAAAATTGGTTAAGGATTGTTCCTGTGAGCTTAGCTGAATCAACAAATTCAACGGAGGTGTCCTGTAGAGAAAATTTATATACCTCGGTATCCATTTCACCAGGGTTCCATATCATTTTTTTACTTGTTCCGGCCTCTCTATTCTTATAAATGACTGAGGTTAAATAAAGATTTTCTGTGGACATATATAATTGCTGACTTCCTCCTAGAAAACTCTTCGTCTGAGCCTCATTCACTAAAGGATTCGAAATATCTAATGCTGTAATAACGGTATAATTCCCATCTAAAGAACCAGGTAAGATTGAGATTTGTTGATAATCTAAAGGTACAGCTTCTTGACTATTCTTTGAGTCATACGTGAATGGCCTTAACTCCGTGTCTTTGTTTTCCTTCATCATCCAATATCTTGGCATTACTGTTGAAACAAGGTAAAGAATATCTCCATTTAAACGTACCCCATTCATATAACCCTCCGAAGCTATTTCTCTCATTAGCTTTGGAGATTTAGGGTTGGAGATATCGTATAGAAAAACACTAGTCATACTTTCCCAAGCAGGATCTATTCGTGATTGAGAATCTCTAGCGTCCAAAGTATGATACACATTCTTTTGCCCAATCACTAGAAGTGTTTTCCCCTTCAATAAAAGTTGACTAGGATAGAATGAATCTGTAAATCGTATCTTATTTTCCATTTTCATATTCTTTCCATCATCAATACTATTAACAACAACGTTATTTTCACTTATAGCAAATACATGAGAACCATTCGTCTGGACGATATCTGCTTCTTCTACTCCTTCAACTTGATTGTTCGTCGTGGAGTAACCCCCGCTTCCAGTAGATTTCGTTTCTGCTTCCATCGCCATGTCTTCGGCTGTTTCTTGTTTTACGTTTTCTCTTGATCCCATCACTAACTTAAAATATGCCTCTAACTCTTCTCGAGACTTTACTGTAGGAAATGCTTCATGGACCTCAAATGTATATTCACTTTTTCCTAGCCTATACTTTTCATCCACATAAAGAGTGTATTTACCTTTTTGGAGTCCAGTTATTTCAATGGACTTCCCTTTATTCGTCAGCTTATAAGCTGCCTTAACCTTATTTCCCGACTTATCCGTTAAGTACACCGCCTCTTTTTCCAAGGCGTCTTTACTGACAGCCTTCGAAAAGTCCGCCTTAAAAATTTGGTTGGATAATACATAACTTTGCGCTGATACCTTTTGATTGGAAAAGTAAATCCAGACAGTACTAACCGTTAAACAAAGCCCTATTGCTATGAAGGATATTAGCCACTTTTTCATTTCGCGCTTCCTTTCTTTTACATTTATTTTAACTATTAGATTGAATTTTTTATAAATAGTTACAATACAAATTTATTGTTTTTTTGTCGAATATTGTTATTAGAATTATAGAGAATTTTCTTACTTTCATATAACATAGATTAAGAGGGGGATGTAAAAAAACAAAGGGGGAAAAATTTTGAAGGCACTTACTCGATTTTCAAACACTTTAATGGTCAGATATCTACCTGATCCATACATATTTGTTGCAATGCTAACGCTATTAGTATTTTTGTTAGGGATAATCTTAACCGATTCTACGCCACTGGAAATGGCAACATATTGGGGAGATGGTTTTTGGGGATTACTATCTTTCACTATGCAAATGGTTGTTGTTTTGTTAGCTGGTCATGTACTGGCAAGTAGTCCGCTTTTCAAGAAAATATTGAGCTCTTTAGCTAGAATTGCTAAGTCACCAGGCTCAGCAATTTTGTTAGTTTCAGTAGTTTCTTTAATTGGCTGTTGGATTAACTGGGGGTTTGGTTTAGTAATTGGGGCACTTTTTGCCAAGGAAATTGCCAAGCAGGTTAAAAATGTAGACTACCGCCTATTAATTGCAAGTGCATATTCAGGATTTATCATTTGGCATGGTGGTCTAGCTGGTTCTATACCACTTTCTATTGCAACCGAGGGTCATCCATTTGCCGATATCATGGGCGTAATACCAACTACAGAGACATTATTTACACGGTATAATTTAATCATTGTAATTGCATTATTTATTTCTGTACCTCTTTTAAACAGATGGATGATGCCAAGCAAGGAAGATACATTGTCTATTGACCCTTCTTTGCTAGAGGAAGAGGTAGTAATAGAAAAATCTACTGAAAAACCTACTCCTGCCGCAAGACTAGAACGAAGCTATTTGTTGACCGGATTAATCGGTCTACTGGGACTAGTCTATTTGATAAACCATTTTATTACTAAAGGCTTTGACTTAAACTTAAATATTGTTAATCTTATTTTCGTTGTGCTTGGCATCATCTGTCACGGCACACCAAAAAACTTTTTATTAGCCGTTAAAAATGCTGCAAGTACAGTTGGAGATATCGTTATTCAATTTCCTTTTTACGCTGGCATCATGGGCATGATGGTTGCTTCTGGTCTAGCTGGAGTTGTTTCGGAAGCATTTATAAGCATTTCTAACGAGCATACATTTTACCTCTTCACTTTTTATGCTGCTGGAATAGTTAACTTCTTCATTCCTTCTGGTGGAGGACAATGGACTGTTCAAGCACCAATTATGTTGGAGGCTGCATCAGCACTTGACCTAGACTACGCAAAAACTGCCATGGCTATTGCCTGGGGAGATGCCTGGACGAACATGATTCAGCCATTCTGGGCTCTACCAGCTTTGGCAATTGCCGGGTTAAAGGCAAAAGATATCATGGGTTATTGTGTATTTGTATTATTATTAAGCGGTGTCATTATTAGCATAGGTCTGTTCTTTTTCTAAAAATATTATTTATACATTCCCCTTATATGCTAAAGAGGATCCCTTTTCATGGGATCCTCTTTTCTTATTCTTCAAACGGCCATTTCGGTAGCATTCTGTTTAACTTTTTATCTTCACGATAGCCAAGCACATATTCTGCCTGCATGATTGTATGGATTTCTCTTGTTCCTTCATAAATGACAGGCGCCTTCGAGTTTCTTAGGTATCGAGCGACCGGATACTCATCGGAATATCCATAAGCTCCATGAATTTGAACTGCATCGTCAGCAGCCTTATTAGCAAAGTCACATGCCTGCCATTTTGCCAAGGAGGTCTCTCTAGTATTGCGTACCCCTTTGTTCTTAAGTTCTCCAACCCGATAAACAAGCAGACGGCTCATTTGAAGACCGGCTTCCATTTTGGCAATCATTTGTTGCACAAGCTGATGCTTGCCAATCTCTTTCCCAAAGGTTTCTCGTTCCTTAGCATATTTAACACAGGCTTCTAGACACGCGAGCGATAGACCTGCAGCCCCAGCGGCAACTGTAAATCTACCATTGTCTAAAGAAGCCATTGCAATTTTAAAACCTTCTCCTTCTTCTCCTAGAAGATTCTCTTTAGGCACTTTCATGTTTTCGAAGAAGATTTCCCCGGTATTCCCTGACTTAATGCCATATTTTCCTTTGATGGCCTTGGAAGAAAAGCCCTCCATTGTACGTTCCACGATGAACGCACTAATCCCATGATGCTTTTTAGATTTATCGGTATAAGCAAACACGATAAAATGGTCTGCCGCATCACATAAGGAGATCCAAGTTTTTTGCCCATTTAAAATATAATTATCACCATCTCGAACAGCTACGGTAGACATTGCAGCTACATCGGAGCCAGCTCCAGGCTCTGTAAGACCGAAAGCACCTATTTTTTCTCCCTTAGCTTGTGGCTCCAAATACTTCTGCTTTTGTTCCTCTGTTCCCCATTGCAGTAAGGTCATCGAGTTTAAGCCCGTATGAACGGATACAGCTGTTCTAAAAGCAGTGTCTCCTCTTTCTAATTCTTCACACACAATAGCAAGAGAATTATAGTCCATACCACTTCCGCCGTATTTCTCAGGGATACAAACTCCCATCAATCCCAATTCAGAAAGACGGCTCCATATTTTAGGATCAAACGCACCCTGCTCCTCCCACTTTGCGATATGAGGGATGATTTCGTTATCTACAAATTGTCGAACGGTCTTACGAAGAAGCTCCTGCTCATCTGAGAATTCAAAGTTCAATCTTCTCACCTCTTGCCACATATTCTTTTATTTCTACTCCTCTTGCCGCCATTTCTCTAATATATAACTCCCCTGGTACAATCAGCTCTGGTGTAGAGACTCCTGGTTTTTTAATAACACCATTCCCAATCATTTGTGCTACGACCGAAATAGTGTTTGCTGTTGCGCGAGCCATAGCAGTTTCACCGGATAGAGGGTCCTTTTTGGTTGCCATCTCATACGTATAGATTGTCTCATCACCGTCTTTTTCCCCTTTTACAACAACTCTTAGTAGTACTGCATCCTCTTTGTCTCCAAGGAGAAGAGAAGGTGTAAGTACTTCTTTTAGCACTTCTCGAACGTTGATAATATTGCCACCAGCGTTTACCGTCTTGTTCTTATCAGTAAGACCTAAATCTACTAATAACTTAAACTTTTCAGCGTGTCCCTTGTATCGGATTGTCTTATACTCCAGTGTTTGGACATTTGGAAATGATTTAGTCAGAGTGGATGTACCCCCTGCTGTATGGAATGCTTCTAGCTCCTCATAACCTTCAAACTGAATTGGCTCAACTTCTGTTAAAGAGGCAATTTCCTCTAGTTGGCCATTTCTAATTACATGCGATGGGTCTGTGTAATGATCGAATACTCCTTCTAGGGAGAAAACAATATTGTATTTAAATATCCCTTCAGGCTCAACTGGAATTCCACCCACGTATAGGTGAATATCCGTCACCTCATCTAATTTACTTGCACCGTAGCCAGTAAGTATATTAATCATTCCAGGAGCAACTCCAAGATCCGGTATTAAAGTTATTCCTTTTTCACGAGCCTTTTCATCCAACGAAAGCACCGCATCTGTCGCTCCACCAATATGACCACCGAGGTCGATGGAGTGAACGCCAACCTCTACTGCGATTCGTGCCACTTTTTCATTGAACGAATAAAATAATGCGTTAATCACGACATCTGCCTTTTTCATGACCTCCATCAAATTGACATCGTCGTTTGCATCTAGCCTTAATACTTCTATCTTAGAATTTTGCATCTTCTCTTTAAACATATTTGCCTGTCCCACATCTAAATCACATAAATAAATTTTATCTACATTTGGACTCAAAATTAAATCCCTTGCAGCCTCTTTACCCATTAAACCTGCACCTAATACAGCAACCTTCATATCATTATCCTCCTTATTCTGTGTCTATTTGCGCTCTCTGTAACTTTCCGCTGTAATCTATATAGATACTTTTCCACTCTGTATAAACATCTAACGCTGCTACTCCGGAATCTCGGTGTCCATTTCCAGTTCCTTTTGTCCCTCCAAACGGCAGATGAATTTCTGCCCCTGTTGTTCCTGCATTGACATAGACAATACCCGTATCAAGGTCACGCTGCGCTCTAAATATTTTATTAACATCTCGAGAAAAAATAGAACTAGATAAACCAAATTTCACACCATTGTTTACTTCGATTGCTTCCTCTAAGGAATCAACCTCGATTAAAGAAACAACCGGACCAAAAATTTCTTCCTGAGCAATTCTCATATCGGGCTTAACATTAGAGAATAGAGTTGGTGCATAATAGTTCCCTTTTGCTAAATCACCATTGTCTAAAATTTCTCCACCTACTACTAAATTAGCACCCTCCTCTTTTCCTATCTGGACATAAGAGTGTATTTTCTCTAGGGCATTTTTGTTAATAACTGGGCCTACTTTAACGGATTCATCCATGCCGTCTCCTATGGTCAACTTCTCCATTCTTTCAAGAAGCATTGTCTCCAATTCCTTCTTCACATCTTTGTGTACAATCACCCTACTGCATGCTGTACAACGTTGTCCTGCTGTCCCGAACGCGCTCCACAAAATGCCTTCTACTGCAAGATTTAAATCTGCGTCCTCCATAACAATTACTGCGTTTTTGCCGCCCATTTCTAAGGACACTTTTTTCAAGTGTTTCCCTCCGAGTTCTGCCACCTTACTTCCAGTGTCTGTAGATCCAGTAAAGGAAATAACCTTGACATCCTCATGTTCAATCATTGCTGTCCCTACTTCTGATCCAGACCCAAAAACGACGTTTGCCACTCCAGGCGGCAAACCAACTTCTTGGAATATCTTAGCCATTTCATAGGCCATCATTGGGGTTTCAGTAGCTGGTTTCCAAATAAATGCATTTCCTGCCACTATTGCCGGAAATGACTTCCACGTAGCAATCGCAACCGGAAAATTCCATGGAGTTATTAGCCCCACTACTCCAATCGGTGCTCGAACACTCATTGCAAATTTATCTGCTAGCTCAGAAGGTGTTGTTTCACCGAATAACCTTCTTCCCTCACCCGCCATATAAAAGGCCATGTCTATGCCTTCCTGAACTTCTCCCCGACCTTCCTCAATGACTTTCCCCATTTCTTTTGTCAACACTTGGGCAAGATGTTCCTTTCTTTCTTTCATTAGTCTGCCAATTTCATATAGATAGTCTGCTCGCTTTGGAGCCGGAACTAGTGCCCACTTTTTTTGCGCATTGACGGCTGCCTTGACTGCTGTGTCCACATCTTCTTTTGTAGACATCCTTACCTCCGCTAGCTGCTCACCATTTGCAGGGTTCAATACAGCTGTATATGTTGCTTCTCCCTCTTGCCATTCCCCATTAATAAAGTTTGATAATTTCATTTTCCTACCTCTTTCCTTATAAATTGAAAACGGTTTCATAAATATTACATTCTCTAACTTCTATTAAAACCCTTTAAAAAAACTAAAAAATTTGAAAAATTGAAAAGCTGAAACCTTTTATTTTATTGTTCGTATACATATTTAATTACTATGAGGAGGGAAATATATAATGAATAATCATGAAATAGATTACAAATTGCATGGTGACGATATGCAGTTTGTTGAAATTGAACTAGATCCACAGGAAACAGTCGTTGCAGAAGCAGGAAGCTTAATGATGATGGAGGACGGAATCTCTATGGAAACCATCTTTGGCGACGGCTCTGGCAACAGCGGAAGTGGCCTGATGGGGAAATTAATGGGTGCAGGTAAACGTATGTTAACCGGCGAAAGTTTATTCATGACTACCTTTACAAATGTAGGTAATGGGAAAAAACATGTTTCCTTCGCCTCTCCATATCCAGGGAAGATTATTCCAATGGATTTAAGCGAGCATCGTGGAAAAATCATTTGTCAAAAGGATGCTTTTTTGGCTGCTGCTAAGGGAGTATCTGTAGGAGTAGAGTTTCAACGTAAATTAGGTACCGGTTTCTTTGGTGGAGAGGGATTCATCATGCAAAAGCTTGAAGGAGATGGTCTAGCATTTGTCCATGCAGGTGGTACAATTCACCAGAAAGTTTTACAACCGGGTGAGGTATTACGAGTAGACACTGGATGTCTAGTTGCTATGACTTCAGAAGTCGATTACAACATAGAAATGGTAAAAGGCGTTAAAACTGCTCTATTTGGAGGAGAAGGATTATTCTTCGCAACTTTACGTGGCCCTGGAACAGTTTGGATTCAATCCCTTCCGTTTAGCCGTCTAGCTAGCCGAGTATTTGCTGCTGCTCCACAAACTCCTGGTGGTGGTTCTAAGGGAGAAGGTAGTATTACTGGAGGCTTGTTTGATCTTTTAGGCGGTAAATAACGAAAATAAGATGTCCATAAATTACAAGAAAGCTTGAATATGTACCCAAAGGCAAGAATGTTGTTTTTACAGCATGCTTGTCTTTTTGAATTCTGAACGTCTTTTTTAAACATATAATTATTTTAACCCAGCATATTGCTTATAATCTTGAACTACTCCCTTCATATACTAATTAATAAGAATAGAAGCACCATATTTCTTATAGAAATGAAGGGAGGAATTATAAATGGAATATAATTTTGGATTTTGGCTTGGTCTTTTAGGTATTATCTTAGCGGTAGTCGGCTACTTTTTCTATCCGATTTGGCTTGGAATTGCTGCCGTTGTATTAGGTTTCGTAGCACTATATCATTATAAGCAAATAATCTTGGGCTGGCTGTCAATTATATTAGGAGTTATTATATTATTACTTCAATTTATATGATTTGAGAATCAATGACCGAAGTACTAAATAGAGGTTACTGGTTAATACCAGTTTAGGAGAAAATAGTTTATAGGCATGTGTGGAATCCCATATATGCCTTTTATTTTAAGTAAAATTGATATTCTGCTTCCATTAGAGTTCATATTTAATAGTAGTTATGCAGTATCATTTACCCCAAAAGTAACATATACATACAATAACTTCCCCTATCAATTGGACATTAAGCGAAATCCTATTTATTTATTCTTATAGAAATGAATGCAGAAATGTTGACAATATAAGTTGAATTTTAAAAAAAACATCCGACTTATCAAACATATAAAGGAATCCATATTAATGACATCTTTAGCTATCCTAATTTCCATATTCTCCTGGATGGGATTACAAGACATTTTTAAATATGGATTCTATTCATTTATGTAATCAACCCAGCTTACTCGGATTGTTCTCTTCCATTTTTATGTATAGTATAGCAGGAAACTAGCTGTGTATTTTCCCGCTACCTTAGTATAAATTTACTTAATGCATGATTGATATAATAATTTTGAAAACTAAAAGTGAATATAAAGCTATATTCTTTCACTTTGACACATACCCCTTCAAGTAAAGTTAGAGAAGTATATTCTCATCTTACCCATTATTATTTAGCGTACACTCTTCTCAACCTCAAGAAGAAAAAACTATTTGCACCCAAAAAAATAACAATATCAAAGTTACAATTGTAGTTATTGGAACGACTATCAATGTTACGCTTAAATAATCTTTCCAAGAGACCTTTATCTTGTTACTTTTTAGAATATGCATCCAAATTAGTGAGGCAAGTGTACCGATAGGTAATAATAATGCCCCCATATCGCTACCAATAATATTCGCAAGATAAATAGTCTTTAAAGTAATTGGATCTAATCCCATCTCTGTTAAAGTAATGGTTCCAATCATTAGCGCCGGATGATTATTGAATATATTAGAAAGAACGGATACTAATCCTCCCATGATAATACTTGCTTGAAACAATCCCTGATTTACAATTGGTTCACATAATTGAACTAATAGTGATGTCAATCCTACATTATTCAACCCGTATATTATGACATACATTGAAAATGCAAAAACAAGTATATGCCAAGGGGTCTTCTTAAGTATATCAACTGGACTAGTCCTTAAATGATACCATCTCCACAACAATAGTACAGCAGATCCAAGTACTGCGACAATCTCAATAGGTATGGTTAAATATGATGCAATAAAAAGTAGACATCGAATAATAAATACAAATACTAATATTTTCAACATAAATTTGGAACGTTTTTGTTTTGTTTCAAATGAAGTCTTTGCTTTGAACGGATGAAAATTTTTAGTGAAAAAGAATTCTTCTATGTCCATTGAGGAATTTGGTAAAGTTTTCGGTAGTTTTTTTCTTAAGACAATATACATTAAGAAAGACATGAATAACAAACCCAATGTTGAAGGAACGAACATCATTGCCGTATGTGCCCAAAGTGACATATCAACTATCTTTAATGCAATTAAGTTTACAATATTACTTACTCCAATCGGCGCACTGGAAGCAGTTGCTATTAAAGCTCCACTTAACAAATAAGGAAGCTGCTGACGAGGTTTTAAACGAAGATTTTTTAAGAGGAGGATTAATATTGGAGTTGTAATTAATATACTTCCATCATTATTAAATAATATTGTCATCAAAAAACATAATAATTGAATATACCAATATAACCGAAGTCCAGACCCCCTTGCCAAGCTTGTCAGCCTAGCCGCTACCCAATTAAAAAATCCAAAGCTTTCTAATATTATAGCCATGACAATTGTTGCGATAATGGTTAAAGAGGCACTTCCAATTTTAGTAATAATATCTATAACGTCAGCCTGAGACACTATTCCTGTAAGTATAATAATTGCTGCACCTACTGAAGCTGGCCATGCCTCATTTAACTCTTTTGGTCTCCAAAATATGACAATCATAGTTGCTAGGAACACCAAACTGGCGATTCCAATCTGAAAGCTCATGCATATACCATTTCCTCTCGAAATAAAAATAAATGTTTGTCCGTTTCCATATATGTATATTCGCTTTTCTCTAGAAAGAGCAAGATGTCTGTCTATAGCTTGGAATTATATATTTTTTAACAAAAAACGCCTATTAAAAAAATAGACATTTGAGCATTTTTATAAATGACAACTTACTATTCAAAAACTAACTTTTGTCAATTTGTTCATGCAGGAGCAGGTTGCAACTCGTGGGCTGTTTAAGACATATCCAGCATTTAAAAGAAAGCACAAAAGTGTCTGTTATCTTTTACCCCATACACAAGAATAGAAAATAGGCTGTCGATACTTTCTCGTCAGCCATAAAGGACGGTTTTATTCTTACAATTTATAACTATTTGTGAAGTTATGCAGGCTCGCAAGTGAAATTTTAATTCTAAGTAGAAGTACATTAATTATGTTTAAACTTGGTGTAAAGTTTTAATATGATCTAGATTTAAATAATACGAATGCAATTTTGCTCCATGAATTTCAACTAAATTTTCCTCTATTTCGTTTAATTTTCCTATATGACTTTTATTCCCCCCAGCATTAAGCACGACAATTTTATCTTTGAACTTTTCAATTTGTTGTTTAAATGTGCTTGCTAATATCTGCCTACTCGATTGCACTAGGCTATTATGAAAGTTTTTACCGTAGGGACTTTCGTTTTCAGCGTAGGGTATAAGCACCTTTAAGTGACGGAGGGAAACATATACTATTTTATAAACAGGGGAATAGAATTCAATATAATCGTCCATCAAACTTAAAATATATCCATGAATAGGCGGTCCATCTGTTACATACAGCTCAACGTAATTTCCTTTAGCTTGAGTAAGAATCTCTCTAAAAGAAAGATCTTTTTCCTCTTCAACTGTAGAGATAGTTGGAGCGTGTGTAGGAGCCATAATATCATCTTCATTAATATTTACTTCAAAACGCTGTATATGTTCTAAAGAAATGTATACAAAATCTATCCCATTAAAAAGGACAACCAGATCACTTCCTGAATCTACGAGCGTACCATTCATCATTTTTTTCCCTGAAACCTCTATTTCGACAACTTCTGTTATAAGATTTTGAATAATATTATTCAAGGTTAACCCTCCTTTCTAGTTATTATCTAAATAGCAAAATCATACATTTAAGCTTAGAGAAATTTAAGGGTAAGTTACATAAACTCATATATTTCATCACCATTAGTCATTTGGAGAGCCTCGTTTATTAAACGCTACTTATTCCTGTCGTTGCCTGTCAGGCTCTATTTCCTAGTCTTTCTTCGATTATTTGCTGGTATCTCTTTTTCGAAAATTCCATTAAAGCATAATACTGTCTTTCCAACATGAAGTCTTCCGTTTGTTTTCCGTAGATTACTTTTTGGTTGCTTTCTTCTTGCCCATACTTTTCAAAAGCATCAGATTCTATATTTTGAAGACGCTCATACATATTGGTTGCATGATTCATTAAAGAATAATACTGTTTTTCTAAAATTGCTCTTTCTTCTTTTGGGTTTAACTTTATAATTGAGGTTTCAGGTACAGTTATTATTTCGTGCTCAAGATTTTCATTGGTGAAATTAATTTTTTTCATTTTTAATTTTATTTTTTTTTTCCTTTTACGCCTAAAATAAAATAAGTTATTAAAGTCGTTCAGGTCCTGTTCTCTTTCGTTTTCTTTTACTTCTGGTATTAATACATCATTTTCTTCAGCAGTTTCTGGGGAATGTATAGTTTGGGACTCAGCTTTTATAAATCTAAAAGGCAGGGATTTTTTGGAGGTTATATTTTCTTCTAAATTAGTTTCCATTATAGGCTCTACGCTATTAAGAGTTTTACTTTCGTTTATAATATTATCGGGATTTGCTGCGCGTAAAAATCGTTCTCTTATAGGCTGTACACCTTGTCTATTAGGCTGTAACGAGTCATTGAACTTTGGCATCCTAACTTTTTTATAAACAAATGAATCTTCCTTTTCATTAGCTCTAACTGTATTTTCTTTTACAATTTTATGATCTATATTTGCAATATCAGTTGCTTCTTCTTGTTTTTCTTCTATATTAAAGTCATTTGGATCTTCCTCTTGGTCGGCTCTCTCCAAAATTTCAATTTTTGTTAGTTGTTCCGTTAGCGTCACAGTTTCTTCTAAGTTCTCTTCCAAAACAAAATCAGTCAGACCTTCCTCTTGGTGGATACTATTTAGAATCTCAATTTCTGTTAGCTGTTCCATCAACGTATTGTTCACAGCTTCTTCTAAGTTCTCTTCCAGAACAAAATCAGTCGGACCTTCCTCTTGGTCGGTACTATTTAGAATCTCAATTTCTGTTAGTTGTTCCGTCAACGTATTGTCCACAACTTCTTCTAAGTTCTCTTCCAGAACAAAATCAGTCGGACCTTCCTCTTGGTCGGTACTATTTAGAATTTCAATTTTTGTTAGTTGTTCCATCAACGTATTGTTCACAGCTTCTTCTAAGTTCTCTTCCAAATTGCCTATCCCTAAAATAGGCCTCACAGATGTTCCCTCTTGCAGATTTTGTTTTTCTGTATCCCGCTTATTATTATGTTTATCAATCTTAATCACTTCCTGTGCCCTACTATTATTAACAAGAGGTATATATGATTGCTCAACATAAAGATGTTCCTTACTATTAAATAAACTAATCTGTTTTTCAGTAATCTTGCTAAAGACACTTGATATGCTCGAGTGTGGCACATAAATTAGATTTTCATCATTTACTAATACGATATAATCTTTATAGATTTTGCTTAAGACTCCTATTAGTTGCTGATTACTGAAACTATTAATCTTAACCCAGTTGTATTTCATTCCTATTAATGTATTCGTGAAATAGTTACTGTTAAGATAGGGTACCGCTTCAGAGGAAATAAAATTATCCTTAGCATTTTTTGAAAAAGCAAGAATATGATGTAGGGAGATATAGTAGACGTTATTAGTTATTTCACAGATCAGGTAATCGTTTTTGACATTCAACAAGATTCCCTCAATAAATTGATCGCCCTTAAGAAACAAACCAACTTTGTTACGTTTTAGGGCGCTTAAAGCTTCTTCAATTTTTTTAGACTGCATTGGTAGCGCCTCCTTTTAAAACATTCGTCGACTCTGAATTACAGAAACGACGAACGCATGGTCATCTATTCATTTTCATTTTTTACTTCATGATTGATATTTGCTTCATTTATTTCCACTTCGTGCTTAGGCTTTTCACCTTTTTGGTGCTTATCTTCGTGTTTTGCTTTCTCTTCCTTGTTTGCTTTTTCTTCGCGTTTTTCTTTGTCTTCTTTGTTTGCTTTACCTTCGTGTTTTTCTTTGTCTTCTTTGTTTGCTTTACCTTCGTGTTTTTCTTTGTCTTCTTTGTTTGCTTTA
>NZ_JACSQO010000003.1:109318-346904 GCF_014836595.1 Psychrobacillus faecigallinarum
CTTTACCTTCGTGTTTTTCTTTGTCTTCTTTGTTTGCTTTACCTTCGTGTTTTTCTTTGTCTTCTTTGTTTGCTTTATCTTCGTGTTTTTCTTTGTCTTCTTTATTTGATTTATCTTCTTTGTTTGCTTTATCATTGTGACTCTGTTCATTTACGGTATTGGCTTTGTCTTCATTATTTTCTTTCTTTTCTTTACTTTCTTTATTTCCTTTGTCGCTACTATTTTTTTTATCTTTACTATGTTCATCTTTATCTTTTTCTTTGGACTTTTCTTTTTTATCATCTTTGGATTTTCCACATGTAGAAATTTGGCTAATGTTACGCATATGGAACAAGGAAACCCGAATTACTTCTTCGTTTGAAATTATAGTTACAAATTCATTATTAACGCCTTCCAATACACCTTCTAATGATTCTGGTCCACCGCGATTAACTTTGACCCATTTATATCTCAGACACTCTAAAATATCTTGAAAATCTCTCGCTTGTATAAAATCTAATTCCTCTGTTTCCACTTCTAAATCCACAGATTTTTTAGCGTTATGTGTCAAACTCTTCACGTGATGTCTATTATAGTAAATGATTCCATCCTCTTTAGTGTGCAATGTAAGATAATCCTTTCCTACTGCAAGCAGCCTACCTACGCGCGATTCTGGCCCACCTCTATCCACCTTAATAATCCTATTTACTAAAGAAAGCAGCATTTCTTTCTCCATAAAATTCCCCCCTTTTTATTATCCTAGTATCTATATGTATCTTAGGATTATTAAGTAACAGACATAAGCCTAACTATCCTTGATAGGCCAAGCTAATTAGTTTAATTTTTAAAATTCGCCGATTCTAGAAATCAGAAACGACGAATAAATTTTTATATATTTACTTAGGACTTTGTATTATCCTCAGTTTTTTTTTCATTAGAGTCCTTGTTTTTACGATCTTTTACTTCGTAACTAACGTTTCTAATATGGAACATAGAAATTCTGATAACTTCTTCTTTCGCTATAATGGTTACAAAATTATCGTTTACTTGATCGACAATGCCTTCTAGCTTTTCTGGTCCTCCACGATTAATTTGTACCCAATGGTATTTTAAGCTTTCTAAAACTCCCTTAAAATCCTCTGCTTGAATAAATCTAAAATCTTCAGGAACTTGAAAATCAAATTGCGAATCGTTTTTTGTATTTGAAGTTAAACTTTTTATGTGATGAGTTCTATAATATACAACACCTTCGTTTTCAGTTAACAACGCGATGTAGTCTCCTCCTACCGCAATTAGCCTTCCTTCCCTGGATTCTGGACCACCTCTGTCTATTTTTATGATGTTATCAACAAGGGAGTGTAACATTTTAATATCCAATTCTTCTAGCCTCCTTTTTATTTATCTTAATATTCATATGTATAAGCTGAATGTCTTGTAATAGACATACGCCCACTTTTATATTTAATGTCTCTCATAAAATTCGACATAAAAAAGCTCAGCAAGGAGGGGTTCCTCTCTTTGCTGAGCTTTTAACGTATTTTTAACTTTTACTTACCTTGTTTAAATTCATTTAAGTACTCTTTGACTTTATCTGTATCAGCTTTTAATTCGTTTCCTGTTTCCACAAGAGGACTTACAGTGGACACGGCTTTTTTCTTGTTGCCTTGGTAGTAATTCAATATTTCCTCTTGGTTAATGGAATATAAAACTGCTTTACGTAAGGATTCACTTTTCGCAACTTCACGATCCTTCGTATTAAATAACAAGTAACTTACTGCATTACTATCATTTTTTTGAAGGGATAGCTTGCTGTCGTTCTCAACTAAATCGTATTTAGTTTCTGGTACTCCATTAAATATATGAATTTCGCCATTGCGAAGAGCTGATAATGCACTGTCAGCATCCGCGATAAAGCGTACGGTCACATTTGTAATTTTCGCCTCATTTTCTGTACCTGGCATATAGGCTGGGTTTTTCATGAATACTGCTTCGTAATCATTTTTGTAAGTCAGAATATAAGGACCACTTGCATATAAAGTATTGTTATAAGAAGAGCCTTCCGTTACAGTATTCTGATCCCCATAAGGAATATCTGTTTTTACATCAAATGAATCTACTTCATACGTGTTAATGCTTTCTACTTGTTTCTGAGAAACAATACCTGCTGATTGGTGAGCCAGGTAGTTTAAAACTTGCGGGAATGGATTCGTAGTAGTAATTTTTACTACTTGGTATTTTCCAGCAGTTGCATCAGCTTCTGTTTTATTTGACACTAATTCGTTAATGCCAGAATCCACACCGTTTTCTAAAGCTTCTTTTACAGAAGTCTCGCTTCCGGATTGCTTCACATCAAGTTCTGAAAGATCTGTAACGATTTCTATATTTTCCATGCTTTCATGTAAGCTGTATGTGCGGTGATCTGGAACTGATTTGCTGTCTTTTGCACGGTTTAATGAGAATACAACATCCTCTGCACCCACGCGTTCACCAGTGTCTACTGCTTTTTTATCTGTTACAGCAGCGAAGTTAATATCATCTCTTAGTAAGAAATAATAATCTTTGTTGCCATCTGCTATCGCATGATTCAATGATAGAGATCCATCAGAAACTACTTTATCATCATCTGTTAAGTTAACTAAACGGACATACATATTTGTATTCAATGTATTGATAGAACCGTCATTGCCTTTGATAGGATCTAAAGAAGTTAAGGATGCAATACCTTGTTGCATAACCAATGGTTCAGAGTTTCTTTTAGAAGTGTCTGTAAAGTCAATTGTCTCCCATGCTATTGCACGAGATTTAGCTAGTCTTACTGTCTCTTCATTCAACACTTCTTTGTTTACTCCTTGCGCTTTGAAAGAGTTATATAAAGGTGCAATATAAGCCTTTTCTAAAACTAGAAGTTCTTCAAATTCTTTATACGTTTTTGTGTATTCTTCCGGTGTTTCTGTACTTGCTCTTTCAATTAATTCATCAATTTTCTTATCAGACATAATACTGTTATCGCCATCTGATTTAAATAATGCACGTACTGCATAATCTGGGTTACCCGTAACTGTCGTCCAGCTTGATAATGCCAAATCATAGTTTCCAGCATCTTTTTGAGCTGTAAAACTACCGTAATCAGGTTGTATGTTTAGTTTTACTTCAAAGCCGTTTTTAATTAATTGGTCGCGTACAATGTTCATATCCGCTTCACTAGAACTCATGCCTAATAATTCAATTACAACGTCACCTTGCTCTGTTTTGGAATCGGATTTGTCAGCTGCTTTATCAACATCTGATTTAGTATTAACACAGCCCGCCAATACTAAAACTAGAGTAAACAATAAAGCTAATAATCCTTTTGTGTTCTTCATATTTTTTTCCTCCTTGTTGAGCTTGCTTTAATCCATTCTCGGATCGAATGCATCTCTAAGTCCGTCACCTAAAAAGTTGAAAGATAATACGAGTCCTATAATTGCTAAACCCGGTATAATCGCCAAATAGGAATTGGACTCTAAATAAGTACTGCCTATCTTTAAAATATTGCCCCATTCTGGTATATGGGGTTCTACTCCAAGACCTAAAAAGCTCAAGCTGCTTGTTGCAATTACTGCTGTGCCTATCGTCAGTGTAGCTTTGACGATCATAGGTGCAAGTGAATTGGGAACAATTTGCTTAAAGATGATTGATAGATTGGAAGCTCCTAAAGCTCGAGCCGAGTCTACATATTCGTAGTTCGATACCATCATTACATTAGCTCGCATTGTTCGGGCATAAGTCGGAATCGAACCAACACTTAAAGCTAGTATAAGATTCGTAGTATTTGCTCCAAATGCTGCAATAATAGCGATGGCTAGTAATATTCCTGGTATTGCGTACAAGATATCTAGCAAACGCATAATGATGTTATCTGTACGCTTGCTATAATAGCCTGCCAACGCTCCTAATGCTCCTCCAACCACGAATGGAATTAGGGTCGAAGCAAAGCCCACTATTAGGGATATTCTTGCCCCGAAAATAATTCGAGAAAATAAATCTCTTCCGTAATTATCTGTACCAAATGGATACTCAAAGCTTGGCGGCTGGAGCAATGCCTCATAGTTGTTCTCTACTGCAAAATCATAGTCAAACGTAAACCTGCTAGTTACAGACAAAGCGAACATAAGAATGATAAAAAACATTCCTAATATAGCAGTAGAATTACGAGTGATTTTATCCCACATCGTGTTCCACTTCACTATGCGTGAAAGACTGTTACTTCGGGTTTTAATGATTAAACTAATACCAAGCACAAAGTTAAAAACATTACCCGTTAGAGACGTAATGATTAATACAATGGCTAGGCCTTGCATCCACCCTGGTGCCCCTTCATCTCTGACATACTTGGCAACAGCTATCAAAGTAAATACTTGAAGAACTAAAATAACGATTAAAATACCTATTGAGGTTAAAAAAGTGTCTGACACATATGGTTTAAAAAGATTAAATGCAGAAATAACTAGGATAAACAGCTGGGTGAAAATCATCCAAATGCTAAATGTATATTCCGGTGTTTTCTTTTCTTTTATCAAGTTAAAACCAAACGAGGATACAAAGATATTAGCAGTTAATATCGCAATTATTTGGACATAGCCAAGCCTTCTTGTAGATGATTTTAAATGTCCTAGATTCAAAAGCTCTCGCTTCATTCTCCAGATAATAAAAAATTGAAGTGCTGTAAAAAAGGCATACACAGCAAAAATACTACAAGCAATCGGCTTAATCGTGCCCATCTCAAAATCAAAACTATTAAATAATAAAACTATAGTTACTAGAAGAGAAAGTACTCCTGCAAAGTTCGCCTGTGTATATTCTCGTGACAGCTTTAATGCATGTTGTTTTTTAGTTACCACTTTTACACCTACTTCTTACAATTGCTTCATCTTAGATTTTATACGCGGATCAAAAAACGCATATAAAATATCGATGAGCACATTAACCAAGGAAATGGTTATTGCAATATAGATTACTCCACCCATAATAGCCGGTATATCGGGGATAAATTGTTTATCGACAATATAGCTACCAATCCCGCTAATATTGAATACCTTCTCTGTTACAGCCGCTCCTCCAAGCATTCCACCAAACAGTAAGCCGATAACAGTGACAATCGGAATCATTGCATTTCCAATGGCGTGTTTCCAAAGCACTTGGCGTTGGTTTAAGCCTTTTGCTTTTGCAGTGATAATATAATCCTCATTTATAATTTCTAATACGGAGGAACGAGTCATCCTAGCTACTGAAGCAGTAAGTCCTGTACCAAGCACAATCACTGGCATAATAATTGATAACCAGTTTTGCGGACTATAAGTTGCAGGAAGCCATTGTAGCTTAATAGAGAAGTTCAAGATGAATATAAGTCCTTGCCAAAAGTTTGGTATGGACAATCCAATTAAAGCAATGAACATAAAGGCATAATCTAAGAAGGAGTTTTGTCTAGTTGCAGATATAATTCCTACAGGAATTGCTATTACTACTGCCATTAATAAAGAGAAGATTGCAATCATTAATGTAACTGGGAACTTATTGGCAATACTTGTTGCAACATCCTCATTACCTGTAAAGGATGCTCCTAGATCAAAGGTTGCAATTCCTTTTATTGTATTCCATAGCTGATTGAGATAAGGCAGGTCTAACCCATGCATTTGATTGAACGCAGCCATCTGTTCCTTAGTGGCACTTTCTCCTAAAAGGTTAGCAGCTGGATCAAAAGGCGATAAATATAAAATGGTGAACACCAAAACCGAAACGCCTGTTATAACAAAGATACTCATGATCAATCTTTCAAAAATAAATTTACTAAACGCATTACTATAAAGACCCAATAAAATATACATCAGTAAGCCAGGAATAAACGAAACAATTAGAAATGCAGTATTCTCTAATAAACCTAAAAAATATGTTGTATAAGTGAGTGGCTTTGTACCATTTAACTCATGTATTTCATTCATTTCATTGGATACAAGCTTTTCTACTCTATCTTCCACGAGTTTATTTATTTCTACTGTCATTTTTTCTTCATTAATTTTTTCATTAAAAAAGGCATGCTTTCGTTCATACTGCTCCTTAAACTCCTCGTATAGTTCCTCTTTTATCCCCCTTGCCACAAGTGAAGACTTTAGATCGCTATTTAAGGAAGAACTAGGATCCTTCTGCTTTTTTAGGTAAAAAAGTAGAAAGGTTATTATATGAACTGGCAAGCCAAGTAAAAATAATAAGATTCTAAAGAAAGAATGATGTTGTAGTCTTCCATAGGTCAAACTTAGTGCGTTGGAAGAAGATTTTCTTCCCATACCAAATACCCCCTCCCTATATTGTATAAATCCGAGTGGTATAGTATAGTATAGATTCGAACTACTATTAAGTCAACGCAAATAATTTGGTTCTATTAAGCGTAGGGTTAAATGCGCCATAATTGTGCGTGTTTAATCTTCTTTTTTGTAGAAACCGCTCATATTACTTAAAATATACGCTCTCTACTGAAAGAGCATGAATCATAAATAATAAATTGAAGATTTTAATCAGATAGGTGGTTTTCATGGAAACTATTTTAAAAGTAAAAGATTTACAGATTTCTTTTTTAACAAACGACAATGAATTTGAGGCTGTTCGAGGCGTAAGCTTTGAAGTAAGAAAAGGAGAAACACTTGGCATTGTAGGAGAATCAGGTAGTGGAAAAAGTGTCACTGCCCGCTCCATCATGCGCCTGCTGCCTTCTCCCCCCTCCTTCATGAAAAATGGCTCCATTGAATTTTTAGGAGAATCTCTTGAGACAAAAACTGAAAAGGAAATGGAGAGTATTAGAGGAAGAGATATCAGTATGATTTTCCAGGATCCCATGACATCTTTAAACCCTACCATTCGAATTGGCCCACAGATTGCAGAAAGTCTTATCAAGCACCAGCAGCTTTCTAAAAAAGAGGCAAAGAACCAAGCAGTTGAAATCTTGAAGCTAGTAGGCATTAAGAATAGCGAAGAGCGCTACAACCAGTATCCTCACGAATTTTCAGGTGGTATGCGCCAAAGAGTTATGATCGCTATTGCACTTGCCTGCAAGCCAACGCTATTAATAGCAGATGAACCGACAACTGCACTAGACGTTACCATTCAGGCTCAGATTTTGAATTTAATGAAGGATATGCAGCAAAGATTTGGCACCTCCATTATTTTAATCACTCATGATTTGGGTGTAGTTGCAGGTATGTGCGATCGAGTGGCAGTTATGAAAAATGGCGAAATTGTAGAAACCGGGACAACTGAAAAGATATTTGAAAATCCTCAGCATGACTATACAAAAAAATTATTAAATGCACTTCCTCGTTTAGATGAAAGGAAGAAACCCAAGAGACCACCGCTTCGTTCCATTGGTTTAGAAAATGGCAAGCCGTTATTAGAGGTCAAATCTTTAAAGCAGCATTTCCAATTAGGCAAAGGGACTGTGCTGAAGGCCGTTGATGATATCAGCTTCTTCATCAAACCTGGAGAAACCCTTGGACTTGTAGGAGAATCTGGCTCAGGAAAATCAACTACCGGTCGGTCCATTCTTCGGTTACATGAGCCTACGGATGGAGATGTGCTTTATCAGGGAATGGCCATCAACCGTTTGAGTAAAAGTGAATTAAAAACGATGCGACGACATATGCAGATTATCTTTCAGGATCCGTATTCTTCCTTAAATCCTCGTTTAAAGGTGTTAGATATTATCGGCCAGGCATTAGATATTCATCGTTTGAGCAAAAATGCAGAGGAAAGAAAACAACGTGTAGAAGAGTTACTAAAAATGGTAGGGTTGGATTCCTCCCATGCCATGCGTTATCCACATGAGTTTTCAGGTGGACAACGACAACGAATCGGCATTGCCCGAGCACTGGCAGTAGAGCCTGACTTTATCGTCTGTGATGAACCACTATCAGCTTTAGACGTTTCTATACAGGCACAAATTGTAGAACTACTAGAGGATTTACAGCATAGACTAGGTCTAACTTACCTTTTCATCGCACATGATCTATCTATGGTTAAGCATATTAGTGATCGGGTAGCGGTGATGTATGCTGGTAAAATTGTGGAGCTTGCGGAAAGTGAAGAGCTTTATTCTAACCCACAACATCCTTATACAAAATCCCTATTAGCAGCAATCCCTATTCCTGATCCTAAGGTAGAAGCTAAGAAAAAAAGGAAGCTTTTGGAGGAATCAAATGTAGAGGATAGATATCAATTGAAGCAATCTAAGCTTGTGGAAGTTTCCTCCGGTCACTGGGTAGCAATTCCAAATGTGAAATAACTCTTGAATTTATATTCATCCCATGATAAACTTACTTATCGCTAAATTTTGAAAATTATATATTTTTATTTCTTATCAAGAGAGACGGAGGGATTGGCCCTATGATGTCTCAGCAACCAGCCATTATAGGTGTGGTGCTAAATCCAATAGACATTTTTGTCTTGAAGATAAGAAGAATGACTTCAATCTATATTGGGGGTTCTCTTCTTATGAAGAGAGCCCTCTTTTTATTTGGCAAAATGCTTCTATTCTATATTTATCCTGAATTTTTTCATCTTAGAGTCTACTTTGTGATTTATTTTCGAAATGTTGAACCTATTAATAATAAGAGGTGAATAACAATGTCCAAAACTCACATTAATACACAATTAGTTCAATTAGGTAATCATTGTGATCCAAAAACTGGAGCAGTTAACCCTCCTATCTATTTATCCACAGCCTATAAACATCATGGTCTTGGCCAATCTACCGGCTATGACTATACTCGAACTAAAAACCCTACACGTGCTATTTTAGAGGAGGGAATAGCCAAGCTAGAGCAAGGCGATACAGGATTTGCCTGTAGTTCGGGAATGGCAGCCATTCAATTGGTCCTTTCCCTTTTCCGTTCAGGTAATGAATTGATTGCCCCAGAGGACTTATATGGAGGTACTTATCGCCTTTTCAATCAATATTCTGAGTCCTATAATATTAGGACTATTTATAGTAAATTTACCTCTTACGTAGAGGTGGAATCTCTTATCAGCAAAAATACGAAGGCAATCTTTCTTGAAACACCTACTAATCCGTTAATGCAAGAGATTGATATTCAGCTATACGCGGAGTTAGCTAAGAAGCATGAGTTACTCTTAATTGTGGATAATACCTTCTTAACTCCTTTTTTACAGAGGCCAATAGAACTTGGCGCAGACATTGTCATACATAGTGCTACTAAATATATCGGAGGTCACAATGATGTACTGGCTGGGTTGGTTGTATCCAAAGGCGTTAAATTGAGCGAGAAATTACAGGCTAGCCATAACGCAGCAGGTGCAGTCCTTTCACCATTTGATTCATGGCTGTTGATACGTGGGTTAAAAACTCTCCATCTAAGAATGAAACAGCATGAAGCAAATGCAAAGAAGTTAGTAAAATTTTTAGAGCAAGAACATTTAATAAAAGATGTTCTCTATGCAGGCAAGGGTGGCATGCTCTCCTTCCGCCTTCAAAGAAGCGAACTGGTTGGTCCTTTTTTAGAAAAGCTAAAGTTAATCATATTTGCTGAAAGTCTTGGTGGTGTGGAAAGCTTCATTACTTACCCTGCCACTCAGACACACGCAGATATACCAGAATCTGAACGAATTGCCCGGGGAGTAGATAATAGTTTATTAAGGTTTTCTGTTGGTATTGAGGAAGCGGAAGATTTAATCAATGACTTAAAGCAAGTATTTGAAGCTTTAGAGAAGGAGGTTATTGTTTAATGGAATCTATTCATCAACAACTTGAAACTAGTTTAATTACTGCTTCAACTCGAGGTGATTATGAAAGAAGAACCGGTGCTGTGAATGTTCCAATCTATTTATCTTCTACCTTCCATCAGGAAAGTTTGGATAGCTTCGGCCCATTTGATTATAGTCGCTCTGGTAATCCAACCAGAGAAGCATTAGAAAAACCATAGCAGAGCTAGAGGGTGGTACGCGAGGATTTGCTTTCGCTTCTGGTCTGGCAGCGATATCAACCTCTTTAATGCTGTTATCTGTCGGAGACCATATAATCATGACGGAGGACGTTTATGGTGGCACCTTTCGCTTTGTGACAGAGGTTTTACCTCGCTTTGGAATAGAGCATTCTTTTGTTAACCTTTCTAATTTAGATGCTGTTGAGCAGGCAATTCAGTCCAATACCAAATTAATATATATAGAAACTCCCTCAAATCCGAGAGTAGGTATAACTGATATTGTCGGTATTGTAGACATAGCTAAAGCCAATAATTGTCTAACCTTTTTAGACAATACCTTCATGACACCACTCTACCAAAGGCCGCTCGAATTAGGTGTAGATGTTGTTTTGCATAGTGCAACTAAGTTCTTGTCTGGACATAGTGATATCATTGCCGGCCTTGCTGTTACAAAGGATGAGTTGCTTGGTAGCAAGCTAGGTTTTCTTCAAAATTCCTTTGGAGCCATACTGGGTGCCCAAGATTCCTATACACTCATACGGGGCATTAAAACAACTAGTGTGCGCTTCGAAAAGTCTACGGAGACGGCTATTAGTTTGGTCAATTATCTAGTGAATCACCCATTAGTGGAGGAAGTATTCTATCCTGGATTACCATCTCATCCAGGACATGAAATTCATAAAAAACAGGCGGCCAGCTCTGGCGCTATATTTTCCTTTCGTTTGCCAGGCAAGGCAGCTACAAAAATATTTGTTGAAAATCTAAGAATACCTGTTTTTGCAGTAAGTTTGGGTGGAGTAGAATCTATTCTCTCCTACCCTACTACTATGTCCCATGCAGCAATGCCTAAGGAGGAACGAGAAAAGCGTGGAATTACTGATGGACTGCTTCGCTTTTCGGTTGGGCTTGAACATGTGGATGATCTGTTAGCAGACTTTGAACAATCATTGGAAATAGTTACTACACATTATAAAGAAAGTAGGAGTTTAATATGACCAATCAATTACTAGTAAAAGCACCCTTCAAAGCAGATCATGTAGGAAGTTTCTTAAGACCAGAACGCTTAAAAAAAGCGCGAGCTCAATTTGAAGAGAAAGAGATAACATTAGAACTGCTAACTCAGATTGAAAATGAAGAAATTATTAAACTGGTTGAAGAACAGAAAGAAGCTGGGTTACTTTCCATTACAGACGGCGAATTCCGTCGTAAATGGTGGCATTTCGATTTCTTAGGAGGACTAGATGGTGTAGAGTTTTATGAACCCGATAAAGGCTTGTCCTTTAAGGGAGTCCAAACAAAAGCTCATGGCATTAAAGTAACAGGAAAAATTGGCTTTAGCACTCACTATATGATAGAGCATTTCAAGTTCTTAAAAGAAGTTGCAGGTGATGCTGTAGTAAAATTCACTATCCCAAGCCCGAATATGCTTTATTATAGAGCAGCATTTGAGGAAGGTGTGTATAACAACGATGAGGAAATATTCGCCGACTTAATCACAGCTTATCAAGGTTTTATCCAAGCATTATACGATGAAGGCTGTCGTTATCTACAAATCGATGATACTTCCTGGGCAACCTCCTTTTCCGAGGAAGGTATTGCTTCTTTGAAAGAAAAAGGATTGTCATTAGAGCAAGCCTTGTCCTTTTCCGCACGAGCTATTAATGAGTCTATTTCAAAAAGACCTGCCGATATGCTAGTGACAATGCATATTTGTCGAGGAAATTTCCGCTCCACGTATATTACGAGCGGCAGCTATGAATTAGTATCAGAAACTATATTCGGTGGATTAGATGTGGATGGATTATTTTTAGAATTTGATGATGATCGTTCAGGTGGCTTTGAGCCATTGCGTCATGTTAACAGAAAAGACCTTTACATCGTGTTAGGGCTGATCACCTCTAAGCACGGCGAACTCGAGGAAGAGGATTTAGTTAAAGCTAGAATAGAAGAGGCATCCAAATACGTACCAATTGAACAGCTTTGCTTGAGCCCTCAATGTGGGTTCTCCTCTACCGAGGAAGGCAACTTATTAACAGAAGATGAACAATGGGCAAAAATTCGCCATGTGGTGAAAATAGCACAGGATGTTTGGAAATAAGTATCCACATGTGGATAACAAAAAAATTAAGCGAGGTTGGTTGGACTAATGTCCGGCTAACCTCTTTTAACTAAAATGAACCTTCCTTAAAGAAGGTTTTTACTTTATTTGTTGGGGTAATTATAGAGTAAGACGTTAACTTCTTTAAGGAGGAATGTATGATGAGTAAACAAGCTTATGAATATACAACAGATGAAATTGTAGAGGAAACTGGAGATTATATTTGTGAATCTGGTGTAACTAGAACATTAGAAGAAGGTTCGAAGTTTCCATCATGTCCCGATACAGAAGTAGTTACTTATTGGAAGCGCGCTAATAGTCATTCTCACGCTTCTGGTCAGGAAGTTTTAGAATCTGGTCGGTATGTAGACGAAGATGGAGATGAAGCACTTCTGGAGGCTGGAGCAATTTTCCCAAACTGCCCTAAATCCGGTGTTCCTACAACTTGGTCACACGCTGGATAACCAATGAGCTGATACTAGTCTTTTAATAGACAAGTATCAGCTTTATATTATTTCAAATCATTCCAGTAGCTTTGAGCTTGCACTTCCTTCTCCTGCTGGTTCTTCCTTCTAGCTTCTTCAGAGATTAACAAAGACTCATTGATGCCATTTTTTACACCCCACTTAATAACGAAATATAATAGGATAGAAACACCCAATATCCAAAGTAGCAATTGCCCTGTAGTCATTTAATTCACCTTATTCTCCATTTATTTGTTTCGTACAACAACTAGATAGCTTGTATTAACAACCAACATGACTAAGCACATCAATGTAATAGAAAACATTTGAGATTGCTCACTAAAGAAAGAAAATGCTACAGCTAAAATAATACTTATGAGCATGAAAAGGTTAAATAGCTGATGAGCCCTGTAGAGACCTTGTAATGTGACATATTTCTCTCCATCATCCATAGATTCCATAAACTTATTTTCATAATCCTTTGCAGTAACACTCGGAAGGTTTCTTTCTGGGTAAATCTTTCTTACGAGATTTATACCAAAAATGGAAATGATACTGCTAGCAATAAACAAGAGAATAAATCCAATTTGAAGGATTGAATTATTCGACATAAGAATAGATATCGCTACAGCTAAGATTGACAGAATCAAAGATGTATTAGCTGTTATATTCAAATCAGCGAATTTTTTGTACTTAAATTCTTCCATCAAATCCTCTTGCTCTCCAACAAACTTTTGAGCATTAACTTTTTTCAACTTTTTGATTAATAGCAGACTAGTCACTAACAAAATAAAGAGAATGGCTAAAACAATATATAATAATATATTTACTGGCTGTGCCCATGCTTCATCTATCTTATTTTTACCCATCATTATAGCAAGTGTGATAGTAAAGCCAGTTAATCCTCCAAGCAGTAAGCTAATAATAGTTGTAATTACCTTTTTCATCATTCATCCTCCCCTATCAAAAAGACATTTTCTACAGACTCATTAAAAATTCTTGCTATTCTCACAGCAATCAAAATAGATGGCATATATTCTTCACGTTCAATCAAGCTAATCGTTTGTCTAGAAATTTTAGCTAATTTGGCTAGCTCGGTTTGATTGAGCCCCTCTCTCGCTCGCAATTCTTTTAAGCGACTTTTCACAATAATCGCCTCCTCCTTTTTAATATATATAATAATAGTCATTTTGACAACTATAACCGTCAAAATGACTATGATAATTTATAATATTTAATTTAAAAGGAGGTCGCACTAAAAGCATGCGCCTCCTTTATTCTTAAAGTCACTTATAAATCTCTTGCAATATCTTTAAGCTTATTTATAACTAGCTCTTCCTCGTTTGCCACATGAGAACTAGCAATTGTAATAAGCTCTGCATAGTCTCCTATACAGACTGAGCTTTGTGCTTGAAGAAACATAGATACATCGTTTGCGTCGTTTCCAAATGCTATAAACTGCTTGCTCTGTACTCCAAGCTTTTGTAATCCATTCCATTTATCAACACCCAACGGACTTATATCTAAAATCATTTCGAGTCCATGGTTATAAATCACAACTGGGAGTTCTTGGAGTTCCTTTAGTAGGCTTTCTTGATCATCGCTATGTAATATGACTACTTTTACTATTTCGTTTAACTTATGTAATTCCAATTTTTTAGCTTGTTGCTTTGGATCCAAATTCCTTTTTATAGGATGGTTTTCGTCACCTGTGTAAGCGTAGTCCCATTCGCTATCTACTAGGAACTCTGCTTTATATTTTCCTAGAAGCTGTATAATTTTATCAGAGGTTTGCTTGTCAAAATGAGTGCTTGATATAATTCGTCCCTCATTCGCTACAAATGCTCCGTTACCTCCAATCATCGGTAGCTGATGAAAGTGTTTAGGGAGAATAGGCAATAGATCACGAATCGGTCTTGCAGAGGCTAGAATTACTTCATGCCCCATTGCCCCTAAATCTTCTAATGCTTCCACCATCGCATGAGTTAAGGGCTTCCCATGAAAACAAATTGTTCCATCCAAATCAAAAACAAACTTCATCCATATCCCTCCTCTTATAAAATAATCATAACAATTTGCTATATAATAAAAAAAGGACATATGTCCGAAAAGGAGAAAAAGATGAAGATTATTCAAACCCCAACAATCATTAGCCAGTATCTATCTCAATTTAATATTCAGGAGAAAATTACCTCTCCCCAAAATCTCTCTTTTCAGCTACGTTACTATAATCCAGGTGAAACTATACTTAAAGAAGGAAATGAATTGGATGGAATATATTTTCAGGTAACCGGGAGAACAAAGGTAACCTCTAGTATAGAAACAGGAAAATCGCTGTTATTACGCTTTTGTCATCCTCATGCAATTTTTGGTGACATAGAGCTCTTGCAAAAGATAGAAATACAGTCACAGGTAGAGGCAGTAGAAGAAACCTCTTTATTATTTTTAGACAAGTTATCAGTAGAATTATATTTAATGAAGGATCCTTTATTTTTAGGGGAGCTATCTAAGCATTTATCCTATAAATTGCAAACCTGTACTACAGCATCTCGCGTAAACTTGTTGGCCACAGTGGAAGCCAGATTTGCAAGCTACTTATTAACTACTCGAGATATCCATAACCACTTTGGCAAAGAAATAACGACAAACCAAACAGAGGAAATTGCCTCTCTCATCGGAACGACTCATCGACACTTAAATCGAATAATCCTTTCATTTTTAAAGAAGAAAATAATTAAAAAAGAAAAGAAAATATTAATTGTGTTGGATTGGGGATTTTTAGAAGAGCTTTCTAATGGTGTTAGATATGAATGAGGGGATAGTCTAACGCCCCCCTCTTTAGACTATATGTTTAATGTAAGTAACAACGATGTCTTGTATGTATAAAAAGAATAACCATCCTGCTATCCCTAACAAAATAGATATAAAAAGATGAAGAGAATTTTGTAAGGCCAAATATACAATAAGTAACATTACCGCGGTAGCTGGGAAACCCCATAACACGCCCAAGGCAAACTTACTCAAGACGGGGGATTGTTCTCCTTGAACATACAACCAGATAATACTTAGTAAGCTCACTAGAGGCAATGCTGCAATAATACCTCCATATGTAGGAAATCTCCTCGAAATCTCCGTTACAATCGCTATTATAATGGCAGAAATAACGACTTTCATTATAACGTACATTTTTTAGCTACCTCACTTAAGGTCTTGAATGCTTTCTCAATTATTATTTGTTCTTCCTTAGAAAGCTGTTCTACTATTTTCTTTAATTTTTCATCATCCAGGCTTGTATTTCGATATAAAACATTTGACCCTAGCTCGGTTAAGCGTAATATGACCCTTCTATGGTCCTCTCCACTCTTCTCTTTTATTATATATTTTTTGTCTATTAGTCTTTTCACATGTTCTGAGGCAGTATTATGCGATATTTGTAAAACCATTGCCACTTCATTTATGCCGGTATTCGGTTGTTTATCTATAAGCTGAAGTATTCGTACTGCTTGATGAGTTATTTTATCCACATGTGGATAATGTAAATAAAAATAAATGTCTGTCCAATACTGATTCAATTGATTGACTTGAATGCTCATTTTTTACCTCCTTTTATATCGTATATTACGATATAAATTTAACATAAGAATAACAAAAGAACAAGTTCCTATATCTTACCTGACAAGCGAACGGGAAATTTCAGGAAGCAGCTCTCATGACTATAGCTTTTCTATTTCAACTCGATTGCAAGAGACTGAGCTTAGAAACACTTGTAAAATGATAAACTTTTCGATTTCTAAAAGCTTAGCTAAAGAAAACCTGGCTCCCCATCATTTAATTATTTCAGAAAAAAGATTCAACAAATGATATAGTTTTATATATTACGGATATCGAACTTATTTATAATTTTTTTATTACTATTGTTACAGGTGCCTGGCACCTGTAACAATAGTAATAATATTTGGGGTGATAATAGAATGGATTTGCTTTTAATAATTTTGCCGGTCTTTATTATATTTTTTATTGGTTTTATAGGACAACGGTTGATAGGATTTGATATTAAATCTATTTCCTCTGCCGCTCTTTATTTGATGTCTCCTTTTTTAGCCTTCCGAACATTTTATACACACGAGCTATCCATAGATTATGTATATATTCTTATCGCTTGTCTTGGACTAACATTTTCTCTGTTATTAATCGCTTGGTTATCTTCTCTTTTTATGCAAACTACGCGTTCAGAGTTGTCCGCATTGATTTTAGGAAGCGTTTTTCCGAATAGCGGTAATTATGGGGCTCCTGTAGTACTATTCGCTTTAGGAGCAGTTGGGTTTGATTATGCTGTTGTAATTATGGTTTTTCACGGGTTAATCATTAATACGATCGGAATATTCTTTGCATCGTTAGGTGGAGAGGAAAAAGCTACATGGAAACAGGCTTTATATAAAGTGTTAAGAATGCCTTTGGCTTATGCTTCATCACTCGGTATCTTACTCCAGTTAGTAGATATAAAAGTTCCTCAAGCAGTAATGGAGGGAGTTGGCCTTGCCGCGGACGCTTCTATCCCTACAGTTATGCTTGTATTAGGTATGCAGCTTGCTGTTATTTCTAAAAAGAAGGTAGCGTATCGTTTTGTATCAGCATCGACCATTATACGTATGGCAGTATCACCTTTAGTTGCAGCAGTAATTGTTTCATTTATGCCTTTAGATGATTTATATAAAACCGTGTTTATTATCCAATCAGCTATGCCAACTGCTGCCAACACAACTCTCCTCGCCCTACAGTTTGGCACCGAACCGGATCTCGTTTCGTTTATGACCTTTATCACTACCATTCTAAGCATTATCACTATCCCATTAACACTATTTTTCCTAGGAATATAATTCCTTCTATTATTACAGGTGCCAGGCACCTGTAATATATAGAACTCTATAAATTATTGCTAGTCCTTCAAGTATGAATAGGATTTGAATTTCATAGGTTAATTTGAAGGAGTGATAACAGATGGAAAATTGGCAATTTCGAGGTAGTTATAAGCCATACGTTTCTCCACGGGACCCTTGCCCTCCTATTTTAGTTAAGAAATTTGTACTTCCACCACAGCTATTTACTAATTTTCAACCACCAGGACTTCCGCAAAATACTCCAGCAGAAGCTTTAAAGCAAGGTTCTTTATGGCCACAATTTGTTGATGGATTTTATAGGGAGGAGGGAATTTCTTGACGTCCAGCGATCACCAATGGAATTTATTGAAACAGGTTCAACAAATGGACTTTGTTGTTGTGGAACTAACACTTTACACAGATACACATCCGGATGATATGGATGCTCTAGAACAATGGAGAGAAGCTATAAAAAATGCAGCTGCTGTCAGAAAGAAATATGAAGCACAATATGGACCAATTTCATTAAATACCATTCCCTCCAAGCAGGCATTAGAGGTTGGCTGGCGATGGAACTCTACCCCATGGCCATGGCAAATTTAAGAAAGGGGATAAATAATGTGGGTTTATGAGAAAAAACTGCTATATCCTGTTGAGGTAACCACATGCAATCCGATGCTTGCTAGGTATCTTATGGAGCAATATGGCGGTGCTGATGGAGAGCTGGCTGCTGCATTAAGATATATGAATCAACGATATACTGTTCCTGATAAGGTAATAGGTGTTCTAACAGATATTTCTACGGAAGAGTTTTCTCATCTAGAAATGCTTGCAACGATGATTTATAAGCTGACAAAGGATGCTACTCCTGAACAATTAGAAAAAGCAGGCTTAGGAGCTCATTTTGTGAATCATGGACACTCTTTATTCTATGAAAATGCTGGTGGTGTTCCCTTTACTGCTACGTATATTCAATCTAAGGGAGACCCAATTGCTGACTTATATGAGGATATAGCAGCGGAGGAAAAAGCCCGTGCAACTTATCAATGGCTGATTGATATCTCAGATGACCCTGGTATTAATGATGCTCTTCGATTCTTAAGAGAAAGAGAAAATATCCACTCCTTACGATTTAGAGAATCTGTGGAGATACTTAAAGAAGAGCGAGACCGGAAGAAGATATTTTAATTTAAAGTGCTTGGCGACTAGTTTTCTAGTTTCTAAGCCTTTTATTTTTGCTAATTCTAGGTGCAGGAATGTTACAGGTGCCTGGCACCTGTAACATTCCTAAAACTATAACATTCCTGGATCTGATCATACTTCTGTATTTTTTTGGGAGAGCTTGGTTAGTATATTCAGTTTGGCTTAGGCAACAATAACTTGAAGGATAATGTATTACTTCCGCCCAATTAAAATGGCAAGGAGGAATATAGCGAGATGAAATCATTAGTCATTAAAGTTGGAGTAGTATTCCTTGTGCTCTTTGGTATTGGTATTGGTTTCGCTACTTCTGCCAAGGATAAGGGACGACCATATTACGAAGAGAAGGGTTATGTCCTTTGGGAGATTAAAACAGATGAAAAAGTCATTGCTTTGACCTTTGATGATGGGCCACATCCTACATACACTCCGCAGGTTTTAGATTTACTGAAAAAATACGAGGCCAAAGCTACCTTTTTTGTAATTGGAGAAAGAGCTGAAAAATATCCGGAGGTTGTATCAAGAATTGGGGAAGAGAACCATGAGATTGCCAACCATACGTATACCCACCCATTAAGCATTTCCCCTGCAAAGTTAAAGGAAGAATTAAAAAAAACGAATGATATTATTCACGACATTACTGGTACTTACCCAATCTTTTATCGACCGGTAGGTGGACAGTATAACGATAAAATTATTAATACAGCGATAAATGAAGGTTATAAGGTGATCATGTGGTCCTGGCATCAAGATACGGAGGATTGGAAAACACCAGGTGTCAAAAAAATCGTCAAAAAAGTATTGTCCGGAGTTCAGCCAGGGAATATCGTTTTGTTTCATGATTCAGGAGGAGACCGCTCACAAACCATCCGAGCATTGGAGGAAATACTACCAGAGCTTCAACAACAGGGGTATAAATTTGTCACAGTTTCTGAACTTATTGAAATTTACACTATGCCTGCTAGCCCCTAATAAAACCTAGTATGAGTACAATTAACTTTTCTACTCCAAAAATAAAAGGCTTGAATCATTAAAAATCTAATGATTCAAGCTTTTTTCTTAGTTTATTTATTTTTATCCTTTTCAAACAAAACAATTAATGCTGGTAGTAAAATACCGCGAATCAAGAAAGTATCGAGTATAATACCTACCGCTACTATGAATCCGAAGACGAATAGTAATTGTATTGGCTGAGTCATTAACACAGCAAATGTAGCTGCCAATAAAATACCTGCGGAGGAAATTACTCCACCTGTGTGCGACACAGCTATTTGTACAGCTTCCTTCACAGAATGCTTCTGTCTTTCCTCTAAGAAACGAGAGATTAAAATAATATTATAATCTATACCAAGCGCGACCAAGAATACAAAGGAATACAACGGAACACGGTTACTAATCGTATCAATATCAAAGAATAAATTAGATAAGAACATCCCTAAACCTAATGCAGCCAAGAATGATAAAAGTATCGTTCCCATCATATAAATAGGCATCTTAATAGACTTAGTTAATACGATTAATAGGATGAAGATTAGGATAGTTTCTAGTACTACAATAACTATTAAATCACGATCATTTACAGCGCGGTCATCCACTTGAGAAGCTGTCTCTCCTGCAAAGTATAACTCGCCGTTAGCATCTATAGATGAAACAATATCCTTTTTCTCTTCTACCATCTTTTCCAGAGCATCCATTGATTCAGTAGAATAAGGACTTTCCTCAAAGGTTAGTTGATATTGAACTGCTAAGCCATCCTCTGATACACCTGTTGGACGTACAGAGCTAACTAGATCTTGATTTTGAAGTTGCTCCAGAATGCTGGCTTGAACTTCCTCTGTAACTTCTTCATTTGATTCAAAAAGTACAGTAGTTGGTGCTAAATCACCTTTAGCAAACTCTTCTTCCATGATTTCATAACCCATACGTGATGGCATATCTTCTGGGAATGACTTCATCGTGTCAAATTCGTATTTCAGATTGAACATATTTAAAGCCGAAACAACTAAAATAACTAATATAATAAGAGCAGCTACAATTGGTTTTCTCACAACGAATGAACCAATTTTACTCCATAGTCTATTGACCTTCTCTTCCCCTTCCCCGTATTTAGGAATGCGTGGCCAGAATGATTTACGACCAAATAATGTGAACAATGCAGGGATTAATGTTACAGAAGCAAACATAATAACAAACATTGTTGTACCAAAGATCGGAGCAAAGTTTTTATAATCTCCGAAGTTCGCAAAGAACAATACTAGCATTGCAGCAAGCACAGTTCCACCCGCGAAGAATACAGGAATACCTGTTTCTCTCATAGCCCACTTCATCGAATCAAACTTACTTTCGTAATTCTTTAGTTCTTCTCGGTAACGTGAGAAAACAAATAAAGAATAGTCTATGGTTGCTGCAAATAGCAGAATAGACATGATCGATACGGATTGGACTGCTAAGTCTAAACCACCAGCTCCCAAAATGCCAAGCAATTGGTTAACTACCTGATACACAATACCTGCAGCCAATAATGGAATAATTGCTAACAATGGAGAACGATAAATAACGATTAAAAGAATTAATATGATACCAACAGTTGCTAAAATTAAAACTAAATCTGCTCTTTCAAATAAATTAGTTGTGTCTACAGCAATACCTGCTGGTCCAGTAATATATACTTCTGTCCCAGATTCTTCAGAAACAATGTCTCTAATATCTTCTAAGGATTTTTCTAATTCAGCCGTTTCTAAAGAAGTTACAAAGTTTAACGGCACAACCGCTGTCCCTTTATCCTCTGAGAAGAATCCAGCTAAAGCTTGAGGTGGCAGGCTACTAAAAGGAACAACTTCCTTAACGCCATTAATATTTGCAGCACTTACTTTATCCAACGCTTCCCCTAGTGCAGCAACATCGATTTCTGAGTCCTTAGATTGTAACACCAGAATAGCCGGAAGACTTTCCGCATCCTTAAAATGCTCATCAATATGATTCTGCGCAACTACTGATTGAGCATCCTCCGGTAAAGACGCTACGCTTGATACTTTATATTCTCCTGCGCTAGGTGCAAATACAGTCAGTAAGACTGTGATGGCTAGCCATACACCAATTGTGGTCCACATCCCTTTTTTAGTGGCCACAAAATCTGTTACACTTCCTAGTAACTTTTTCAACAATTCCACTCCCTACTAGCTTATTTAAGTGACACTAGTGTCACTTTGAATAAAAAAACATTTTCATTTACATTATCCTTTTCTATCCTTTTCCTGTCAATTAATCGTGCTTGAACATCCCACTACTTAAAATTTCCTTGATAGAACCAATCCATTCTTTCTCTGGAATATTAAAATGATTAGGAATCGCAATAATTTGAAAGATCATCCCCAATAAAATAGCCGTAGGCAAATGCTCTTTAATAACGCCTTCTTTTCTTCCCAGCTCAATAAACCCTTCAAATTGCTGATACATACTAATATAGTATTCGCTTATTTTAGATTTATTATTCAATGCTCGCTTTGTTGTAGGTGCCGGGATTTGACCGATGATTTCCAACACACCGTAAATATTACTCTGCGTAAAAATAAAATCAATTAACTCATTAAATTGAGTTGGAAAATCTGCAGTTTTATTTAATTTTCCAAAGTCACTTAAAAATCTAGCCATTTCATACATTAAAAACTCTGAGATAAGTTCATCCTTATTTTCATAATACTTATAAATACTTCCTCTTGAAACCTTCAACCTAGAAGCCAGCTTACTAAAAGTAAAAGCCTCATAACCATCATGGATAATTAGTTCCTTTGTTTCCTGAAAAAGATGCTCATCTGTAAATTTTCGCTCACGAGCCACATCCAACACCTCACTATTCTCTTCAGTATATTACAAAATTCTATTAGCATAAACATATACACAAAAAGATTACAGCAATGTTGCAGGTGCCTGGCACCTGCAACATTGCTGTAATCTAGTTATTTATGGTTTGCTATGGCTGTTGCAATTTGGTCAATGGAAGGGATTGTGCTTGTTTTGTTGTTTTCTGTTAGTACGGTGAATATGAGTAGTTCTCCGTCTTTTGTATTGGCATAGCCAGCAAGTGCTTTAATGTTTTTAAGACTTCCTGTTTTCGCCATGATATTTCCTGCAGCAGGGGCTGTATTTAGTCTGTAGCGTAATGTTCCCCCAACATATCGATCCTTAGATCCAGCAATAGGTAGGCTCTTGTAATACGTATTATACCAAGGCTCTTTTCTAATCACGTATAACAGATGAGAAAGCTCGCTAGATGTAATTTTGTTGGAGTATGATAGCCCAGAGGCATCCTCGAATTTCCATTTAGAAACGTCTATCCCCATTGAAAATGCATAGTCACGCATTACCTGTAAGCCCGCGTCCCAGCTTCCTTCACCATAAACCTTTCTCCCCATTTCCTTAGCTAAAATCTCTGCATGCACATTATTGCTTAGCTTCATAAATGGAACGATTAAATCCTTTAAAGGCTGAGATTTTTTAGATAGTAAAGTTTTTGCGCTCGCTGGAGCTTTCCCTTTCACTAATTTAGTACTCTTGCTTAGGCTTATCCCCTTTTCAGCTAAAGAACGCTTGAAAATATCTAAAGCATACATCGTTGGGTCGGTTACAGCAATCCATTCCTTAGATCCGGATGTCCCAATAGGAGAATTTCCTGTTACAATTACTTTGTTTGTTCCCACTTCACGAGTAATTTTTAACGTATTTTTATTTCCTTTTGGTACTGTCTTGGATCTGTTGACGACCTGTAGTACGCCTGTATTTGGAGTTAAGGTTACTCTTGTAGCTTTTCCATTGCTAGTCGGTTTCGCTTCTACAATCACAGAACCCGCATCAAAGTCTCCATTTGGAGATAAGGTCAGCGCAGAAATAGGAGCTGCATAATAATAAGGCACGTCCTCTGCTAAAATACCAGCAGACAACCGAACACTCTCATACCAAGTGTCATCACCTACTAGATTTCCTGAAATGTGTTTAATACCTTTTTTAGATAAACCAGCGGCAAAATTGTCAAAATGGCTCTTCAATAAAGTTGGATCTCCTTGACCCTTCAAGTAAAGATTACCTTGCAAGGTACCCTTATTTATCTTTCCATCCATTAATACCGCGGTAGAGAATTGAAAATTTTCACCTAAAGTATCTAAAGCGGCTGCGCCTGTTAATAATTTTAAGGATGAGGCAGGAGTAATGCCTTTATCCCCGTTTCGCTCATAGATAACCTCTCCAGTCGATGCTTTTCTAATCGTAATACTAGTTGTTGCATTCTTCATGCGGGCATCTGCCATTATCGTATTTAATTTATTCGTTAAACTAGCATAGGTTGTAGCAGCCTCTACTGATGAAGTAGCTGGAGTTGGCACTAACACAGCGCTTCCTAGTAACATGATAGATACTATAGTGAAAAATAGTTTTTTCCAAACCTGCACTATTCTACCCCCATCTTTTCTATTTTCTGTTAGTTTAACACGTAATTGTAAGATAATAAGTTAAAATATAATATATTACAAAAATACGGTCTAATTTCCTATAGTCTAACTTTTAAAGTTCTAGATATTAAAAGAAGCGGTGTAAAGTCTCCTACTCTTCTCCCCCCTAATCTAAAGGCCTTAAAGCTTGAGTATGTTCCAAATAAATAAACGCATTATACCGTTCACTTATTTTGGAGGGCACATAATTCCCATATGCTTCAAATGCAGGGTTATACACTACTCCAATTGCTCGGTGACCGATCCATTGGTTGAACAGATAACGATTCTCTTCATTAAAGATCAGCATCTTATCTTCTGCTCCTGCTTCATGGAGTACATCCTCCCATGAATCCTTTCGTGCTGGGGGAACCTTTTCCTTTTTGTAAGGAATACCCCATTCATCTGCTGCTATAACTGTTCCAGAGTAAGTACCAAATCCCACAGCAAATACGTTATCTTTTCTATTTTGAAGTCGAAGAATTTGACCAACGTTTAGCATACCTGCATCTTTCATATCTGTAGCTGAAGCATCACCAATATGCGTATTATGCTCCCAAATAATTATTTTTGCATTCTTTCCGTCATAATCCATTATTTCATTGATCGCTTCTACCATATGTTCATCCCGCACATTCCAAGACAGGTTATCACTTCGAACCATCGCTCGGTAATACTCCTCTGCATTTTGTGCAACCATAGCGTTAATCTTTAAATTTAAGTCATTTTCTTCCTCGTCTTTAAAATTGTCTTCATGTGCCCTAATGGACTTGATAAGCTTTGACACTTCTTCTATGCACGCTTCCGAAATATCTAACGTCGATAGCGCGTACGTTTCCGGATGACGGTTAAACGGTTCAAAACAAGAAAAGGCTCTTTGAGCAAATTGTAGCTCCACTCCATTTGGATCGGTTTCCTTCAAATAACGAATGACTTCATCTAAGGATTCCCATAGACTATAGACATCTATTCCATAGAATCCCACTTTGTCTTCCTTAACCTTATTGTCATTATAAGTCCTTAACCATGCCGTGAATTCTGTAATTTCTTCATTTGCCCACATCCAAGCTGGCCATCGTTCAAATGCAGACTGGAGCATTTCTTTAACATTGGAATGCTTACTGTAACCTTTTACAAACCGGTTAATCTGCTGGGTGGATGGCCAGTCCCCCTCAACTGCTATCAGCGTAAAACCTTTTTCTTTTATTAACCTTTTGGAAATCTCTGCCCTTACTTTATAAAACTCCGAGGTTCCGTGACTCGCCTCTCCAAGTAAAACAATTTTAGCTTCCCCAATTGCCTCTAAAAGAGGGTTAAAGTCCTCATTCATAGATATTGGTAACGCATACTTTTGAATAGACTCCTTTAAATTCTTCAATAAAAGCACTCCTCTCCCATAAAGTTTGAGTAATCTAAAATTATTTTATTCCATTTTAAATTCTAAGTAGAAATTAAACGAATTTATGGTATGATATTGTAAATTAAATGCGACGAAGAGAAGAGTAAGTAATTTAAAGTCTTCCAAAGAGAGTCCCCGTAGCTGAAAAGGGATGAAGAAGAAATTACTGAAACAAGCCTCTGAGCATCACATAGGACCTGTTCTATACGGGGTATGATGTGACGGGTGCTCCTGTTATAGAGCTAAAGTATAAGCATATTCTATGCCGTACTTGAAAAGGTTCCATTGGTGACAATGGAACAAACTGGGGTGGCACCACGACATGATAATCTCGTCCCCAAGACAAACGTCTTGGGGGTGGGATTTTTTTATTTGTAAATAATTATCATGTCGGGAGGAATATAAATGAGTA
This sequence comes from Psychrobacillus faecigallinarum, assembly GCF_014836595.1. Classification (GTDB taxonomy): domain Bacteria; phylum Bacillota; class Bacilli; order Bacillales_A; family Planococcaceae; genus Psychrobacillus; species Psychrobacillus faecigallinarum. Next base: position 135,193 of record NZ_JACSQO010000003.1, read on the forward strand.
ATCGAAAAACAAGAACACTCTATTTAGGTGTAGTGGGGCTTGCAAACATTGGAGGCTGGATTTATTTACTTGCCCTCAATTTAATTATTTTGGAGAAAACCGGGTCTGTATTAGCCGTTACTGGATTATATATAATTAAACCATTTGCTAGTATGTTAATAGGGCCTTGGGCTGGAAGTGTAATCGACCGAGTATCTACAAAGCATTTAATGATATTTTTAGATTTACTACGAGCCCTTCTTGTAGGGTCATTGCTCTTTGTCGATTCGCTATGGGCAATCTATGTGGCGGTTTTATTTATTCAAATGGCTGGTGCTATGTTTGAAACAAGCTCATTTACTTATATGACTTTATTGCTACCAGAAGAAGAGCGAAACAAATTTAATGCCCTGCTAAGCTTTGTTCATTCAGGTGCCTTTGTGACAGGTCCCTTCCTAGCTGGGATTCTATTTATGCTTGCCCCACTTGAGTTTTCTCTATTAGTAAATATTATTATTTTTATTTGCTGCGGCATATGGACTTCGTTCTTGCCCAATAGACTCAATGCTACAATAGAAGCAAAAAAACACCTCGATTTAAAAGAGGTGCGAGAAGATTGGTTATTAGTTTGGAAGTTCAGTAAAAAATCTTTACCCTTTTTCTTAATTTATATGACTTTCCAAGGAACAATGCTGTTGACTGCTGCATTAGACTCTACTGAAGTTGCATTTGCTAAAGAGGTTCTCTCCCTCACGGACGCTGCTTATGGCTCACTTGTAAGTATAGGAGGAGTAGGCTTTCTATTAGGCGCCATATGTACGAATCTATTAGTAAGATTTCTTTCACCTAAAGCTTTGATGAGCGTTGGGACACTTTTAGTAGCATCTGGATATTTTATTTATAGTATTTCTACTACCTATTTTGTTGCAAGTCTCGGATTTCTTATCTTGTCATTTTTTCTTTCAATAGCCAATACCGGTTATATGACGTTTATACAATCTCATATCGACTCTAATATGATGGGAAGAATCTCAAGCTTATATGAAATGGCTTCCAGCTTCGTTCAAATGATTGCAGTATTGCTTTTTGGTATATTCGCAGGCTGGATATCTGTCAAAGCTGTTGTTATTGGCGGCTCCTTGCTCATGCTCATCGTTTCATGCTATCTATTAACTGTTGTATGGAAGTTCTCTAACCAAAAGATAATAGATAATATTTAACCATTTTTTACGCAGGAAAAGGCTAATACAACAGGTATCCTTTGCCTTCTCTTAAATTCTTCCTCACTCGTGAAGTGCTCACGCTTAGGTGTACCTTCGCGTAATTCCAGGATAGTAAAGCCTTCTTCACGTAACGCTGTAAAGTATTGTTCAATTGTGCGGTGAAATTTCACCACAACATGATCAATCCAAGGTTCTTCTCTTTCACCATCTATAAAATAATTGTCCACAATCCAATTCTCACGTCTCTCTCCTGTTTGCTTGCTTAAAAAGGAAGAGGTCGTGAGAGGATGTTGGACACTAAACACTAATTTTCCATCATTCTTTAGACTCTTATGTATAGAGCGGAATAACTCATTTATATTAGACACATAATGTATAGCAAATCTCGAAGTAACTAAGTCAAACGAGTTCTCCGGGTAAGAATAGGATTCCATTGTATTCAAAATCACTTCTCCGTTTGTGTCTTTTAAATTTGTTGTCGCAACATCTGCCATTTTTCTGGATCCCTCAACACCTGTATACTTAGCTGCCCCATCTCGTAATAATTCCTTACCAAATAAACCATCACCACAGCCTAAATCTAATATGGACTTATTCTTAAGATTACCTACTAGCTCAAACATAACTGGTCCTTCAATTGCATTATTTGGACTATCCGGTCGACCTCTTCTATTTAAATAATTTGTAAAAAAATCTGCCTGATTATAAACATCGGACCCTTTATGTGACAATACAATAACCTCCCAATAATTTTAGTAAAATAGCGGTACATCAAAGTTTAGATAACGAGCAGAAAATGGTACGATGAGGGAATAAAATAAGGTTTATTTCAATTTAGAAAGAACAGGTGAGTTATGAAAAAGAAAAAAGTAAATCTCTCACAAAAACAATGGATACTAGTAGGCGGATTTCTATTCCTGTTATTCTTTTTCCTATTTAACCAAGACCTGATCAATATTCTCTTAAAAGGAGATGTAGATAAAGCAAAAGAATTTTTAGACAAAAACATTGGCTATGCCTTATTTTTCATGGGACTGGTCATGCTTATTCAAAATTCATTTACTGTATTTCCTCTAATCTTAGTTATAACGATTAATATTACTTTATTTGGTTTTATAAACGGATTTTTATGGAGCTGGTTTACTAGTGTTATTGCTTCCATCATTGTTTTTTATGGAGTTCGATACATTTTCCAAAGTATGATTATTCATAAGTTTAATACAAAAGTAATTGAAAAAGTAGACGTAAATGGATTTGCTTACGTTTTCCAAGCTAGACTGTTCCCTTTCGTTCCAACAAGCCTTGTGAATATATTAGGTGGGTTAAGCACTTTACGAATTCTTCCTTTTACCATCGCAACAACAATTGGTAATTTCATATACTTCTTTGTGCTTGCTCTAATCCCCGCTGGGATTTTGTCTGCAGATCTAGATGAATATTTGATTTTAGGCATTATATTTGTATCTATTGCTGTATATTACGTATTTAAGCACATAAAGCATAAACGAAAGCCACTTGCTGAGTCTGAAAATAGTGAGTAATCATACGCGCATAAGAAAAGCGCAATTTCTCTTGCAACATTGGGTCTCCTTATTACACATCTTCAAAAAACTTAAAAAGAGGATGGCTGTGACTAATATTCCGGCCACCCTCTTTTTTTAATGGCTCTGCTAAAGGTAAAGGTAGAAGTTGTTTTTCGTAAAATGGTAATATGACAAATTCTCTACATCTAATAAAACTAATCACTATGTACTTTAAAAATCTTAAGGATTCTTAAGTATTTTTCCTACTGTTTCTTTAGGTTTGAAATGTATTCTAAAGCCGTAGAAAATTCAAACCTATGGAGTGATAGTGTACATGAGAGCTTTCAGTTTTATTTTTCAATATTTATTAAACCCTAGGGAGATTGGTGCAGTCTTGCCAAGTTCAAATTATCTTGCGGAAAAAATGGTAGATAGTATTGATTTTCATAATGCAAAATACATCGTAGAATTGGGTCCGGGTACAGGAGTTTTTACAAATAAGATTATTAAAAGCAGAATTGAACATACGGTTGTTATGTTGATTGAGAGCAATAAAGAGTTTTGTATGTTATTAGAAGAAAGGTATAAGTACGAAAGGAATCTGATTATTATTCATGGTTCTGCTGAGGATATCAACAAGTATACAAAGGACTTTAATATCCCATATCTAGATTATGTAGTTTCTGGTCTTCCTTTTGCAAGTTTGCCAAAAAGTGTCTCAAGAGATATATTAATTAATACGAAAAATCTGTTAAGGAAAAATGGGATTTTTATTACTTTCCAATATACATTATTTAAGAAAGGACTTATTGGTCACTATTTTAAGCATATTAATATAACACGTGAGTATAGAAATATTCCCCCAGCATATGTATTCGGTTGTAGTAATTAATATATGGAGAATCTTATAGAAGGTGTGAATTGATTTGAATGGAAAGGTCTTAATTGTTGATGATGATCTAGAAATTAGAAATCTAATTTCCATCTATTTAGAAAATGAAGGGCTAGAAATAACCAAGGCGAGCGACGCCCTAGAAGCATTGGAATTATTGGAAGCCCATAATTATGATTTGATTATTTTGGATATTATGATGCCTAAAATGGATGGAATCGAGGCATGTTTGAAAATTAGGGAAGCACGTAATATGCCTATCATCATGCTATCAGCTAAATCCGAGGATATCGATAAAATTAAAGGGCTGGTTTCTGGTGCAGATGATTATCTAAGCAAACCGTTTAACCCATTAGAATTAATAGCCAGGGTCAAATCTCAACTCAGAAGGTATAAAAAATATAATATTGAAACAGAAAGTAATAAGAGTGTTATTAAAATTGTTGATTTAACGATAAATACAGATACTCGCCAAGTGTGGATTAAGAGTAGCGAAGTAAGGCTTACACCAAAAGAATTTGATATCCTTGAACTTCTCGCACGTAATAAGGGCATTGTCCTAAGCGTCGCGAAAATATATGAAGCTGTTTGGAAAGAGAATTACTTTAAATCTGATAACACTGTAATGGTTCATATTACAAAAATCAGATTCAAAATTGAAGATGATCCGAAAAATCCTATTTACATCAAAACCATTTGGGGAGTGGGGTATAAAATATGAGGAGTAAAAAGCTAAGCGTTCAACTCCTTACAGCAATAGCAATAAGCTTTTTTATCTCAGTCCCAATTGTTAGTAATATTTTACTATATGTCATGGATATTTTTTTCAAAAAACCTAATTTTATTGGTATAACTATATATTATTTTATTTGGATAACTACTGTTATCTTAACTTTTATTATAAGTCTTTTAGTAATGATTCGTAGAAAAATAAAATACCTTCAACATATTACAGATAGTGTTCAAACCATTGCAAATGGAAAACTGGGTACTACTATTGAAATTAAGGGAAATGATGAGTTAAGTCAACTTGCTAAAAATATCAACTATATGTCAAAAGAGTTGAAAAGTAAGTTCGAACATGAGAGGCAAATAGTGAGTGCAAAAAATGAACTGATTACAAATATTTCTCACGATTTGCGTACACCTTTAACTTCTATCATTGGATATGTAGATTTGTTGAGAAAAAAAGAATATAGAGATGACGAACAATTATATGATTATTTGGAAACCATTTATTCTAAATCACAAAATTTCAGCAAACTTATTAATGAACTATTTGAATACACCAAACTTACAAGTCCTGATCTAAAATTAAACTTTACTGAAGTTGAGTTAGGCGGATTATTAGAACAAATATTAGGAGAATACATGCCAATTTTAGAAAAGGAAGGTCTGGACATTCAAAAATCGATAACTGAAGAAGATATACACGTATCGATGGATATTGAAAAAATAGTGCGTGTCTATGATAATCTTCTAATGAATGTTATAAAATACAGCAAGAAACCCTCTATATTAAAAGTAGATCTTCATATAGTTGGCATAAAAGCTATTTTTACTATATCCAATCAAGTAGAGAACTTACCAGTACAAGACGTTAATAAATTATTTGAACGCTTTTATCGAGGAGATATGGCAAGGAAGGAAGATGGAGGGTCTGGTATTGGACTTGCCATATCTAAAAGGATTATAGAGCTTCATGGTGGAACAATTGATGCTAATTATAGAGAAGGTTGGTTAACCTTTACAATTGAAAATATCATTAAAGAATAATTTCTTATGGGAAACGGCGAACTGGATATTGTTGGAATTTTTAGTGGATTTATTAAAATGGAATGGTGAAAAGTTGATTTATGATGAAGAATTATAGTCTTAATACTATTCATAGCTAAATTTCCATATAGTTAAAATGGATTGTGAAAGAACGCACTTATACTAACGGTTGCCTTAGTAAAATAAAATGAGCTTGGAGATACATATCCCAGCTCATTTTTTATGCACATTTTTAAATCTAACTTTAATATAGCCTTTTTAATTTATTGGTTTTATCTATCCTTAACTAATCAATTAAGTTTTGTTGCAGTCCCTTTTTGACTATTTGAATGTAGTGTTTAATTTTTCTTCATGTACTCATATACATTTTTAGGCGGGATATTAAGTAAAGAAGAGATTTCAGTGATTTTCTTTCCAGCTGTTTTCATTTCTCTCACCTTGTACACCATTGCTTCTTCATGTTCTTCGGCAATAATGAACAATGGGTTTAATAATGACTCCCATATCTCATAATCAGAGAAATTATTTTTTGCTATTATTTTTGCTAATAGTGATTTTACATCATTTACCTTTATTGATTGCTTTCCTAATAATAATTCTTTTTCTTCAAGAAAACATTTTATTTCTTTTAGAATATTTATGAATGAATCCATTGAATTCGCAAGGAAACTATTAGTTCCCCAACTCCCTAATCCGTGCAACAATAATGACACTGGGTAACCTTCTTCATTTAAATCTATAATAATTGGATCACCACACAGCGATTCATAAGCAATAACAATCCAGTTATCATCCCAGGAACCCTCTTCACCGGTTATAAGAGAATTTCCATCTAAATCGAAACTATAGCCCACTTGATACTTGCCTAATTGTTCAAAAAAGAATACCTCAAAGTCTACATAGTCTTTAATTTTTTCATACTCTAAATTGATTTGCTTCAAGTTCCTTTCAATGTCTTCTTTTTGTTGAAAGGAATTAAACATTATATTATTCAAAGTAATAACATCCTATCATCATTTCGTTATATAAACGAAAGGGTTATCTTTTTAGATGGTTGAAATATACATACTCCAATACGCCTCTAGCTGTCTTTCTTGAAAAATGGTTAAGCTACTCATATTTAATATTTCTTCTTTTAAAACCTGAACTTTATCTTTTTGCTTTATATTATAAAAGTTTTTACCAAGTTCTACTCTTAATCGATTCTTTACAGATAAATTACCAAAGGGATCGAAATAAGAATCTATTCTCGATTTATCCTTCACCCCTGTGTAGGTAAAGCGTTGGTAGTAGTTTAACTCCTTCTCAAGCTCAATGTATCTTTTTATCGCCTCGGATTCCGTAATTGTTTCCTTTAATAGCTCTAATTTAGTCTCTATTAGCTTTACTTCACTTGTATAATCATGTTCTCTTAATATGTTTAAGTTTTCTTCAACCCACTTTACATCTACTCCATAGTCTGACTGCAAGCCTAAAATATTAAAGGAACAAATAGCAAACGCATCCTTTACCTCTATATGCTCTTTGATTTCCTCTACTGATGGGTAGCCAATTTTGGAAGGTTGGATAATTTCAACGGATGGATTGTTAAATAATATATTTTCTATATCGTTCTTGTGTAGGTGGTTAACAATGATTAATAATGTTTTACCTGCATTTTCTTTGGCTACGGCTTTAATACTCATTGCCTGCATATAAGTTCTATACTGAAATAGTCTTCTTGAAAAATCCTTTTCCCCTGATGATTTCGTTTGAATCCATTCATTCATCTGTTTAATGACTTCTTTTCTTTCGGAATAAAAGAAGTCTTCTTTTAAGTTAGGAAAAGATACAAATTTCTTAAAAGAGTTTTCTCCTCTGACAAATGCTGGTTGATCAATATCATTTATACCGAGTGCTAGTTGTTGATCATTTGGGGAGGCATTCCAATCAAAGGGAAAAACAGGTATTCCCCTTTGTCGCGAATACGGTAAAATAATTTCCTGCTGCTCATAAGTAAAATCCTGAAAGTCTAGTCGGGCAAATTTTTCAGGACTTCTTTCTATTCCTATTAAATCTGGCTTTACTCGATCAAAGAATGCACGATAAACGGCAGGTTGACATTCTCTTGAAACTAGCTGATATGCATGGCTTACTCCTAAAATTATCAATTTAGATTTCATATCACTTTATCCCCCCACCTTAGTTGCTAATCAGCGCTCTATATTTAAAAATTCTGTAAATTCGTTTATACTTATTTTAACATATTTTCTATATCCCTTTCGGTCAATTTATTTAATTCTTTTATGAATGCTAAATGCCCCCTAATCTCTATTTGATATAATAAAAAAGAAGGAAAAATTTATGTAAATATAGGAGATAGTAGCTATGAAAATTGCCATATTCACAGATATCCATGGAAATGGACTTGCACTGAAAGCCGCCTTAAAGGATATTGATGCAAGATCAGATATAGAAGAAATCTGGTGCTTGGGCGATATGATTGCAATGGGACCAGATACAAACGAAGTGCTAGATCTTTTATTTTCTCGACCAGATATCCGAATGATTACAGGTAATCATGATGAGGCTGTACTATCTCTCAAAATGGGAGAAGGTCATCCCGATAGCTATAAGCATACTCGCGAACATCATCATTGGATAGCTGACCAATTGAGCGATAGAAATGCAGACAGACTTAAGAATCTTCCACGTATTCTTGAAAAAAATATAAATGGAGTGCATATTCTCGGCATTCATTATCATATAGAAGAAAAAAAGAGAATCGCCAATATAAAGGATGAGCCCTTTTACACCATTTTAGATGCCACATTAGAAAACATGGAGAAAATGTTTAAATCATATCCAGCAGACATAATCTGTTTTGGACATCATCATCCTGAACATTTTTTCTCAAATGACAAGCAGATCTATTTAAATCCAGGAGCTCTCGGAGTATCAAAAGGAAGCACTGCTCCTTATGCAATTATTGACGTTTCAACTGGCAAAACAACTGTTACTATTCACCATGTAAATTATGATAAAAGAGAATTTCTGGAAAAATTTAAGTTGCTAGATGTTCCCCAAAGAGAAATACTTTTTAAATTATTTTATGTAGGAGAATAAGCGCTCATGTTACAAATTATATATTAAACACTAATCCCTTGAAGCAGTAAAGAGGCAGTGAGTTAATTCTTGTAATAATCCATAACTATAAGGATACCTTGTTCTGAATGAATTCCGTTTTGGTAAATATTAATTTAACTAAAGATGTTCTCTTTTATATCTGAGATTATATACAGTTTTCACTTGATATCAAAGAATTTTAGTTGTTCGGAGCAAAGGCGGCGACTCTTAGGGGACACGCGCGTGGGAGAGACTACAGGCTCGACTCGTACCCCCAGGAAAGCGTCCGCTGTAGCGGATAACAACGACTTAGTAGTAGAAAAGAGTCCCGGAAATTTACTTATAGTAAATTTTCCGGGACTCTTGAATTTCTAAGGTGGATTTTGTCCGAGCCTCATTTTATTTTAATTCATCTTTGATTATATCAATTAAATGTTAATTAATAGTATTTTAATGATACTCATTAATGCTTTTTCACTTTAAATCAGTAAAGTGTATTGACCCTATTCTGAATAGTTCTTATAATTAACAACAATCTGTAAGGATGGGAGACAGCGATAATGAAAGATTTTATAAGTAAATTACTTACTGGTATGAGTATTGGAATTGTGGTGGCCCTAATACCAAATGCATTGCTTGGCGAAATGCTAAAATTGTTAATTCCACACTTTCCTATTTTACAGCCAATATTCGATATAACTGTTTATCTAATGAGCATGCTTTCTATTTTAATTGGGGTGATGGTTGGAATGACCTTTAAGCTGACTCCTATTCAAACAGCTAGCGTCGGCTTAGCTGCTATGGTTGGAAGCGGGGCCATTACAAAAACAGCAGATGGTTTGTTTGCCTTAAGTGGTATAGGAGTGGTATTGAACACAGGTATAACAGCTGCATTAGCGGTATTATTTGTGAAATTTATCGGAGATAAGCTGAAAGCTTATGCGATTCTTTTAATCCCTACCTTAACTATTTTGTTTCCAGGTTTGATTGGTTACAATCTATTGCCGTTCATGAAAAAATCAACAGGCTTATTAGGTGATGGCATCGCTTATCTTACAACCTTACAACCAGTTGTTATGGGAGCAGTAATTGCAGTTGCATTTTGTCTTATCATTTTATCTCCTATATCAACTGTTGGTGTTGCAACTGTCATTATGCTATCTGGAATTGGCTCTGGGGCAGCTAATTTAGGGATTGTAGCCACAGGTGTCGGCCTAGCAATTGCTAGCTACAAAGCAAATAACCTAGGTACTGCACTTGCACACGTGCTTGGTTCTCCTAAAATACAAATGCGCAACTTTTTTATGAAGCCTAAAATTGTTTTTCCAATGATTATAACAGCTGCCATCCTTGGTGGATTAGCAGGGGCTTTAAATATACAAGGTACGCCGATGAGTGCCGGCTTTGGATTATCTGGTCTTATTGGTCCTTTAAATTACATAAATCTAGCTGAGGGTGGATGGAACCTAGAGAATACTGCAATTATGCTGAGTACTTTTCTGATTCTTCCTATTGCATTAAATATTGGGTTGATATATTTGTTTTCTCGTAAGCTGAAAATGATTAAAGCACAGGATTACAAGCTAGATTTTGAATAAGTGTACATACGAGGATTTTTTGTGTGTCTTAGTTAAAATTAAACTCGTATCAGCATCATACTATTTTTCAATCATAAAGAGCTATTCCTATTTGAACCAGACATCTACAAACGTTTATGACTAAAAAAATAAAAAGAGAGATAGCCATTATGCTATCTCCCTTTATTTATTTATAACTATCAAACAAGTCTTGGACTATATAATAGGATTTTTTTAAACGTTCCTCGTATTCAGGTAAATCCCAGTTATCCCATTTATAGCTTTTCAAATTCTGCAACTTGCCAGCTTCAATGGATGGCAACGTATCTTGAATACTGTCCTGCTTGTCCATGAATAAGGCTCCTATATATATTTCATCCACAAACTTGCTTGCCTCTATTCCGTCCTTATATAAATCACCAGTAAACTCTTTTTGACTTGGATCCTTTGCACGTATTAATAGCCAGGGGATTCTAAGCTCAATCTTACCGTCTGCTATATAATAGTCGGCCAAAGAATCATAATCGTCTGCTTCTGGGTCTCCATTACCTTTTTTCAGCTTACCAGCTTCATAGGCTTCAAAGGGAAGTGTAGTATTTTGTTGAGGCAAGTATAATTCCTTGTTCAAGGCATACTGCTCTACTACAAATTCACCGCTATCTAGTGAAGCGGTACTTGGCTTTGGCTTAAGTAAATTTAAAACATGACCATATTGATACGAGAAAAAATCATAATATTTATCGACCATCAGTCTAGATTCACTTTCCTTAAGATTTAGTATGAAATCTATACCGTTATTAAAAGAAAGATCGGCTATACCGTTAATCTTGGTGTTCCCTTGATCAGGAACGATATCCAAAAGGAAGATAGGATATCCATCATTTTTAGTCTCATAGTCAAGCCTTAGATAAAGGTACCTTTCGTCATGGTCCACATATAAAGAGTTGATGCTTCCATCTTCTTTTTTATATAGAGGCTCTACTTCCCACTCTTCCGTTTCTCCATCCACTTTTACCTTATGTCGGTCAAAACTTAACAAACCAAATTGTTGCTCATTTGTTTGAGCATTAGACCAATAAGGGCGTCTATCTGGATTATCATAGTCAACTGTATTCCAAGTTCGCTTAAACCATTCATCCTGCCAGGTAAAAACTAAACCACCTAGTAGATTCTCTGCCATGATATCTTCAAATAAGCGGCTAATTATTTTTCCCTGCTCGTCTTCAGAAAGGAATCCTTGATTCCACCCAAAGGGGTTTTTATGTGTTAGCCCCCTCGAACCGGGCACCCCAAATTCAGCGATTAAAACGGGGAGACGATGTGCCTCGTGCAATTCTTTTAAATATGCAGCATAGCTATTAAATTCTCCACGATGGTCAACAAAAGTTTGATAAGATTCTTCATAATTAAAGAAGTCCGGATAATAAGGATATACGTGATATGAAGCAAATTGGTTAGTTAGCTTCATTTCATTTTTAGTATAAATTACGTTTGGGTCCACCCCTACTAAGTCTTCCTGCTCAGCAGGTTCTGCAGGATGATCTAAAATATCTGTTGTCACCCAATTGGTAAAGCTCATAGGTCTAACCCAGTTATATCGTTCCTTTTCGTACTTAACGATAGTATCCATTTGCTCCGCTAGCCAATATTCAAATGGCTTTGCTCCCTGTGTTTCAAAATATGTACCGTTATATTCTCCTAAGGAGCTATACTTCTCGTTCGTATTTAACACCATATAGGGATACCACTCAATTCCAAGCACCCATCCGGCGATATACTCAGAAACGTCTGCATTATATACACCTGAAGCATGACCTGCCCTTTCCTTCACTGTTTTGTTTCCATGAATAACATCCACAATCGTCTTCATCTCTGTTTGAAAATCTTTTAAATTTTCTTCATCGAAGGCATCTAATGATTCCTCGAGCTTTTCCTCATTAATCCAGACCCCATGTAGCACATAGATTTTATTTTCATGTTCTTCATTATAGCTTTTTAGGGCATTGTAAAAGCCTGGTGGATGCAGTGTATAAACACGCACCATGTTTGCGTTCATTTCACCTATTTGTTCAAACCAGCGATAGTATTCTTCTTCAGTGATAGCAGCTTCACCTGGAAAGTAGCCTGGTTTTCCCATACCAATGTTTACTCCCTTGACTGTTAAAGGAGTCCACTTGTTATTCTCAAGCACTTCAAATGCCTCACCTTGAATTCTTGCGTTATAGCGTAAGTCAGTTTCCATTACGGTTTCCTCACTTGTATCGAAGTCTTCTAATATAACCTTCATCATAGGACAATATGTGGACCAATAAAAAGCATTTTCCGCAAATCTCTCTGCTAAGTTATAGATATGAGAAAGACCCTTCAGCTGATAAAAAGACGGTACCTTTGCAACATCATTAAAATCTCCTGCAAAATAATAACTGGAAGAATTCGAATGTGTTTTCTCCAAAACTGCTGCAAACTCTGTAGGTATAGAGTACTCCTCTAGTAAACTCTTACCAGCCTCTGTTAGATCCCATTGATAGTTAGCTAAAACCTTTGCACCCTCTTTGGGAAGGACAATGTCAAACCAATATTGGTAATCTGTACTTTGCTCTAGGTCAAACTTTGATTCCCCAGTCTCCGTAAAGGCTACTTGAATTCCTTTCTCCCCAAAATGTTTATCACTTTCTAAAACTAAAACTTCATTTTTGTCATTTACTAAAACAAAACCTCCGCCTTTATAGTTCCAACTTTCTACGGCGTCAATCATCCACTTAGGAATCTCTTCATTGCTTTTTGGGTCCAAATCTGCGAAGTATCGCCCTGTCCACCCAGTCCAATTGAGTCCTAGATAATTTTCTATACTCTCTCTAACTTTAGGCTCGGTAGGATATGCAAAAGTATTGAACTCGGCAATTAACAAGCTTTTTTCTTGATCATTTAGTCTTTCAAGAATATGATTCCATTCCTCTTGCTCAAGTCCTCCATACACCTTATTGCTACCCTCATAGACACCGTAAGTATCTGCCAAATAAATCACGTCATAATTTGAGTAATCTTTGGGTAATTGTCGTGTTTTCCCCTCTTTTTTGTTCGGTATATACCCATAGTAGTCTGATGTAGCATCATATTCATCGTTGCCATTTGAATATTTCAAATGATTCAATAGCCAAGTAAGCCCTAAATGCTCTCGATAAGACTCATCTGGTACCGTTTTATCTATGATAGCTATACTCATCTTATTAGCTGGCTCTATAAACCAAAGAATAATTGGTAGAAGTAAGATGAAGAGAATAATAACACAAACTAAATAAAATCGTTTCATCTCCACTATCCTTTCTGAGAAAGACCTTTACGCTGCATAGTTCCCCACACCTTTTTCCCTAGCATGAAATGGACAATTCCTTCACATCTCCAAAATAGAGTTAGTGGCTTGTACCAAAAAATTTCTGTGAGGGAGATAACAATTAACCGAAAGACATCTCTCACTTTTGGGAATGTATTTGTGCTCCATGCCTCCAATAATATCGATAATGCTGAAAAAATTGCCCCATAAACCACAAATAATAGGGAGAGTAAAATAGCAATTTCATAATAAATGTCTCCTAAAAAGAAGGCAAAGATAATATATACATATCCACCTAGCTCAATAATTGGCCCCAAGCATTCAACAATCCAGAAATAAGGAAAAGAAATCATACCAATCCCACCGTACTTTGGATTGAAGGTCATCTTTCTATGCTTCCATAGGCTTGTGATTAAACCTTGATGCCATCTTCTTCTTTGCTTTCTTAAAGTAGCTAAATCTTGTGGAGCCTCTGTCCAACAAACCGGATCTGGAACAAATTCTATACGTTTCTTAGAATTTCTTTCCTTTAATAGGCGATGTAGCTTAACAACCAATTCCATATCTTCTCCAATGTTATGCTTGGAATATCCTCCAGCCTCTATGACCCATTGCTTGGAGAAAACACTGAAGGCTCCGGATATAATTAGTACCAAATTAAATTTACTAAGAGCAATTCTTCCCATAAGAAAAGCTCTCAAATATTCAACTACTTGCATGACAACCAAGAAATTATCGGATAGGCCGGTTTTAAAAATAGATCCTAGTTGAATATCTGACCCATTAGCTATACGGATATTCCCTCCAGTCGCTATTACTTCGCCGTTAGACAAAATAATTGGCTTCATCACCCTCAACAGAGAGGTTTCTTCTAGTATAGAATCACCATCTATGGAGCAAAAATAAGGATACCTCGCTACATTGATGCCAGCATTTAACGCATCTGCCTTTCCCCCATTCTTCTTGTTTACTAACAGTAAATTAGGGTGAATATCGGATTGGTAAATATCTAGTATAGGTTCCGTAGTAAGCTGATCTCTTATAATTTTTTTTATCTTTTTCATTTTAAATTGTTCGATTACTTTCTGTTGTGTAGTGTCTGTAGAGCCATCATTGACTACTATTAGCTCTGTTTGTGGATAACGTAGGCTCAAGAGAGAATGTATACTATCAATTACACCCGCTTCTTCATTGTATGCGGGCACAATAATAGACACAGGCTTTGAATAGATGACATCAATATAATCATCGTCTAGTTCATCCTTGTCCAGCTTAGATTGCTTTCTTAGCTGGTGGAAGGCCATTAATAGCATAATACTGTAAGTTAAAATAACGATAAGCATATAAAATAATATTATTCCCGCAAAAAATAATAGAATATATTCAAGAATATTAGCTAAGCCCATTATGGTTTTTGTCCTTTCCCTAGTGCCTCATAGGCCATATCAATTGCGTATCGATCACTAGAATTTTCTATATACTCCTCCAAACTCTCTCTCCCATTTTTATCATTCATCATAGTTCTGGCAGCCTGTGATCGAACCCACCAGGACTCGTCCTCTAACAATATTTGTAAATGGGGTAACGTGTAGGATAGTGGTAATAGCTGAAAAAGCTTAGCAATCATTAATCTCTCCTCCCAAATAGGAGATTTCACAAACGGCAAATAAGTTTCCGGATTTATAATAACTCCAATTTCATAAATTGCCCTTAGGGACCTTATACGAATTTCTACATCCTCTTGCTTCAATTGCACTTCTAAATGAGGTAAATACTCAATATCTCTTTTAAGTCCCATCGTTTCAATTAAGGAGTAGCGACAAGTCTTAGGTAAATCACCTATTTTATCCGTTAAGTTGTCTATTAGCTCTGGTGTGAGATTTAAAAGAAGCTTTTTATACTCATATTCTGATAGAGGAACAGTACTGACTAACATATGTTGTAAAAATAATTTCTTATTAAAAAGCGAATATATCTTTAAAAGCTGAAAGTATTCTTCTCTTGAAATTCTTTTTCTACCTAGCTTTTCACAATCCTTTTGAAGAGAACTAATCCTAAAATCCTCTATACGAAACATAGCGTTCATTCGCTTGCTCCAACTCTTACTATGCAAAAGAACGCTATAGTAATCCTTTAGGTATCTATTGGAAAATTCACTGATTTTATCTTGTATAGATTCGTTAGAGAGATTTTTTAAATATGTAGCAAAAATTTCTTCTATGCCCATTATCTCTTCTCTACTGCGAGGAATGAGATACTTGTTAAAAGGTATCCCGTCTATTAAAAAGCGATGCCAATCCCCTTCATAGTCGTGAACATAAGACTCAATTTTCCCATTAACTTTTACTTCTCTTATTCTCTTAAAAATTAAATATAATCCAATTGATATTAATATCAGGGTTAATAGAAAGATAAGCAGAAGGACAAACTTAATCGATATCTGAATCATAGCCATAGCCTTTCAAAGGTTCTTTTAATTTGTGCTTCAAATAACCTAAGATTAAAAGGTTTTATTAAATACTCATCTACCCCTATTTCATAGGCATAGAGCATGTCCTCCTCGGTTTTTTTCTTAGTCATCATGAAGGTTATAAAACGCTGACTATTAGGGAGCTGTTTAACCGTATGTAAAACTTCCAAGCCATTTTTTCTCGGTAAAATATCATTCATAATAATAATGTGCGTATGACTAGTAAAATACCAATCAGATTTTAAAAACTCATAGCCATCGGAAAATGCTTTAATCTCTAATTCGAAATAGTCCACATTCATCTTTTCCAACGATGAGCTAAGTACTCTACGGAATATCTCATTTTCCTCTAATATACTTATCTTAATTTTTTCCATATCTTTTTCTTTAAAATCCTGTATGTAATTAACTTCAAAGGAGCCACCGCGATTAATTACTTCCTTTAGAGCCCCTACTCCAACCTCTAACAGTTTTTCAAAATCTGCACGATTGTTTCCTATCTCTACAACACTTGCATAGAGAGTTGAGGTTGACACTATTTTTGAATCTTTAAATAATCTGTTAAGAAATGCTTGCGCTTCTTCTTCACCACTTTGAGATAGTATAATACACCAGTTGTTTGGCTCTATTAACTCAAAAAGAAAATCCGTTTGTCTAATCTTGCTGCCTAAATATGAAGTTAAATCATCTTGCTGAAATATTTCTTCCTTAAAAGCAGCCGATAAAAAAACTGCAGTAATAGTTGTGCGAGAGCGGACGACATTAGCTTTTAATACATTAAAGAATTCTTTAATTTGAGTAAAATTTTGTTGAGACCCAGCTTCACTCCTATTTTTAGTTAAGCTCATTCCTTCACCTCTTTTAGAAATATTATCCATTAATTAATTTTTATTTACAAATAATATAATTTTACCATTTATATACCCATTTTATTGAAGAATAGACAATTTTAAATTTTCTTTTATATGTATCCCTTACATAGTTCCTACACGTAGTAAAAAATCGTCGATTTCCGTTTCAAGTACTACGTTTTCGCGAGCACCATGGCCTCAGCCTTCAATCCAATCGACTAATATTGAACAACCCTACGAGGAATTAAACTTGTTCATGCAAGCAATTCGAAACGTGCTCGTAGGGACGATTCATAAAAAAAATTTAAAAACAAAAAATACCCAGAGAGGCGAAACTCTCCGGGTATTTTACTTTTTGAAGAATAGTCTGCTGACTGCTTTATCTATTTATAACTTATTGATAAAAATCTTTAGGTATTGCTCCTATTGTACGACGATGATAAAGTAATGGATTCTTTTCCTCATTTTTTATATCCACAACTTTACCTATTAATATAGTGTGATCTCCTGCATCCACCTGCTTAAATAAGGTACATTGTAAAACAGATTGACTATTTGTTAAAATGGGCAGATTTAACTCAGATTCACTCCAATCACATCCTGAGAAACGGTCCTCTATTCGACTAGCGAATAAATTACATAATTCACTTTGATCATCAGCTAATATATTTACTGCAAATTTATCTACCTTTAAAAATTCTTCATATGAAAAAACTCTTTTATCAATGGACCATAATATAAGTAATGGATCCAGAGAAACAGATGCAAATGAGTTAACCGTCATCCCCATTGGCTTGCCTTGCTGATTTAAAGCAGTGACCACCGTGACTCCTGTTGGATAGTTCCCCATAGCTGCTTTGAAATTTTCTATTTGTTTAGATTCATTTTCCATCTGGCAACTTCCATTCTTTTTTCTTTCATCATATCAAATGACCTATATTCTTTCACATAATAAGTTTTATCTTTTGTTTAAATTTTGTTCTTACGGGTAAAGTATCTATGTAGAACAAACAACTGGAGGGATTTTATATGACAGTCAAATTAACCGTAGAAAATGCCGTACAGGCTAAGCAAGAAATCGAGCGATTAGAAACTCAAGGATACCATAAAGACCATATCCACATTTTCGCTCATTCAAAAGAACGTGCAGATGATGTAAATGATGCATTAGATACATCTGATGTTGGTATGAAGGAAATGGGATTCCTACAATCCATGAAAAATATGTTCACTTCACGTGGAGATGAATTAAGAGCAAAAATGAGCGGAGCAGGCTTAACTACTCAAGAGGCAGAGGCTGCTGAGAGAGAACTAGATGAAGGTAAGCTAGTTATTGTCGCTCACGACCCTAAATAAGAATAAACAAAAACAGCCCATTGTTAAACAATGGGCTGTTTTTTTGTCTTACGAAGCCGCACCAAGGTTACAAGTAATATGTACAGTGTGGGGGCTAAAGTAGTTAGTATTACAAGTCCTCTCCATCCTAATTGTTCCCATATCGGTCCAAGTAAAGTACTCCCGGCTCCTACTCCTATATAGTAGGACACGAGGTATAGACTAGAGGCACTTCCTTTATGATGATTTGCCTCCCTGCTAACTGAAGAGGCCGCTAAAGAATGGGCTGTAAAAAAGCCTAAACACGCCACACATAAACCAACCACAATTATCCAAACGGAGCTACTCATTGTAAATAGTACACCTACACTTAATACAAAAACTCCTGTTATTAGTACCTTTCTTTGACCAATTTTGCTCGCAAGCCAGCTTGCGAGGGGAGAACCAATTACTCCAAGGCCATAAGCGAAGAACAAATTAGAAACAGCATCAATGGAAAGTAAAAAAGGTTCTTCAGTAAGATGGAATGGGATATATGTCCAAATCCCAGTAAAAGATAATTGAAGTACAATTCCTAAGCCGAACATCAAAAGTAAGGATGGATTTTTTAAATGATAAGTAAAACCTTCAAAGTCTTCCCTAAAGCTAGCTTCTTGAGGCTGAAAGTTCCTAGATTTAGGTAAAGCAAACAAGACTAAAATAAACACAAACACACCACTGGCCGCTAAAATATAGAAAGCTATTTCCCAAGAGAAATGCTCAGTTGCATAGCCTGTAACTACTCTACCTATCATTCCTCCTAAAGCATTGCAGGAAATATATAAGGCAGTGGCTACGCTTATAAATTTCTTATTTATTTCCTCACTTATATAGGCAAGAGCCGTAGAAGGTACACCTGCCAATAAAAAACCTTGAACAAATCGTAAAAAGATAATCCAACCAAAGCTCTCTGTTAGAGGCATGAGAATAAAAGGTAGGAGTGATCCAACAAGGGATATTTTCACAAAGATAGTTCTTCCTATTCGATCTGAGAAAAAACCTAAAACAACTAACCCTATAATTAGACCACATGTAGTTAAAGACATCGCCATACTTGAGTATGAGACCTTAACATTAAACTCCTCCGTAAACATTGGAAGTATTGGCTGTACCGAATACATAGCACCAAAGATAAACATGGATGCAAACCCCAGGCTCATTACTATTCTCCAAAATTGAAAATCTCTAATAGAATATCCTTTAAAATTTCTTGAGTCACTCAATATTATCCCATTCTTTCAGGAAGCCACATGCCACTCACTACAAGAGATTTACTCCTATAGGTGGTGTGATCATACCTAGCTCCGTATTTAATTGTCATAATTATAGCAAAACTCATAAGATTTATCCTAAAGAATATAAGTTTTGGTAAATAAAATAGGGAAAGTATTGGGTTTTTAGAAATAGCTCTAGTAGTTTAAATAACGAGTTTAGTACGGTAACTTATATATTTTCCCTTGAGTCCTTTGTGTTTTAAGTCCGTTTGTTGCACAATAAACATATGAATCTTGAAGAGGTGAAATCATGAAACCAGTAATACTTGCTGAAAAACCAAGTCAAGCTAAAGCCTATGCAGATGCTTTTTCAGTTAAGCGTCATGAAGGCTATATTGAAATCTTACCCTCACCTATCTTTCCTGAAGGAGCTTTTATCACTTGGGGAATCGGACATTTAGTAGAATTGAAGGAACCTAAGGCATACGATCCCAAATGGAATAGATGGTCACTTGCAAGCCTGCCCATATTGCCTGAGCGCTATGAATTTCAAGTGGCTAAAGGAAAATCCAAGCAATTTACAATCGTTAAAAAATTGATTAAATCTACCGACACGGTTATTAACGCCTGTGACGTTGATCGCGAAGGATCTAATATCTTCTATAGTATTTATAACCAAACAGGTGCAAGAGGAAAAAATATTAAACGTTTATGGATTAACTCTTTAGAAATAGATGAAGTGCGAAAAGGATTCGCCAATCTACAGAACAACCAAAAGGATTTACTAATGTATGAGGAGGCAAGAGCTCGACAAATCAGTGATTGGCTTGTCGGTATGAATGCATCTCGCCTATATTCTCTCTTATTGAAAGAACAAGGGATTCAAGATGTATTTCCAATCGGCCGAGTTCAATCGCCTACACTATATTTAATCTATCAGCGTCATATGGAAATTGAAAACTTTGTATCAGAGCCGTTTTATGAGATAGAAGCCGTTTTTACAGCTGAGCATGGAAGCTATAAGGGAAAGACAAAAGCAAAGGAGCCAAAAAGAGAAATTATTCAAGCTCTTTTAGCAAAGCACGGCATTCAACCTAATTCGCCAGGCATAGTTACTTCTGTAGTGACGCAAGATAAGCGAATTCCGCCTCCACAGCTTCATTCGTTATCGACTTTGCAGGCTACAGCTAATAGATTATGGAAAATTAGCCCTGCTAATGTATTAAAAACAATGCAAGGACTCTATGAAAAAAAACTAGTAACGTATCCTAGAACTGATTCTCGCCATATCACGCCCAATGAGTTTGCTTATATAGTTGGGCAAGTAGAAGATTATCAAAGACTCATCAATCAACCGTTTCCTATAGCCTCCCGTTCTCCGAAAAAACGCTATGTAGATAGCTCTAAGGTACAGGAGCATTATGCGATTATTCCAACCAAAAAGATTCCTTCTCCATCGGTTCTTGCCAAGCTTTCACCGATGGAGCGAAATCTTTATGAAGAGATTGTTCGAACAACTCTAGGTATGTTTCATACTGACTATCTTTATACGGAAACTAAGGTAACAACCGATGTAAATGGACTGCTTTTCTTTACAACTGGAAAAACTGAGGTCGACAAAGGCTGGAAAGCTCTTTTTGTTCGTTCTTCTAATGAAAAAGAAAAAGAAGAACCCACTCTCCCTCCTTTAACTGAGAACGAGCAGGTTTCAAGCAAAATTGAAATTAAAGAAGGAAAGACCACGCCTCCCAAACCATACACGGAAGGTCAGTTAATAGCGATGATGAAAACCTGTGGTAAACTTATAGAGGACAAGGGTGAAATCGAAATTCTAAAGGAAGTAGAAGGATTAGGTACCGAGGCTACTCGTAGCGGAATTATAGAGACCCTAAAAAAACATAGCTATATACAGGTAACTAAAAATATTGTTTCAATAACAGATAAAGGTCGCGTCCTATGTCAAGCGATCGAAGGCAATCTACTCTCTAGTCCTTCTATGACTGCAAAATGGGAAAACTATCTTCGTAAAATAGGGAATGGAGAAGGCTCTCAGGACCGTTTTCTTGGAAGCATTGCAAAGTTTATTTATAGCCTAATTAATGAAACACCAAGTCAGTTAAAAAATAAAAATATTACTATAAAGCTTCCTCCTAGGGAGCCAAGCTCAAAGTATGCGAGGTTTAAACTGGAACCTATCGCTCCATGTCCTAGATGTGGACAAGGTTCTATTGTAGCCCGTAAGAATTTTTATGGGTGTACTAATTATAAAAATGGATGCACACAGACATTCAATGGCTTCTTCTTAAAGAAAAAGATAACCCCAAGTCAGATAAAGCTTCTTTGCACAAAGGGTATGACAAATATTATTAAAGGTTTTGAAGCAGAAAATGGGCAAAAATTTGATGCAAAGCTTGCTCTAGAAGAAGGCAAAGTAAAGTTAGAATTTAAGTGATTTTCTTTTAAAGTGGAATGGTAGGATATACTTAAAAATCCCAAAAACACTACCATCAGTAATTCCTAAATCTAGCATTTATTGCTAATACTTTCTCGTGTAAAAAAACAGAGGTTGCCAATTTGTAATTGAATTGGCAGCCTTTTAATTTAATAATCTTCTAATCGAAAGGATATGCATAGACTGTTTCACCCTGACGGCCTTTAGTTGTAACAGCCTGAGATAAAGAGTTTATAATGGCTTCCTCCGTCGCTTCTGATGCTGCTTGAAAGAGGTCATTCATAACAGCATGGTCATCTCTCAGCATATACCTTGTTTCAACACTGATTTCAGAGACATGAGGAATTTTATGAGCGGTAGAAAAAGCAATGACAATGTCACCACTTCCGTTGCTAAAATGACTGCCTGTTCTTCCTAAACCAATACCACAACGCTTTGCAACTCGCTTAAGCTGATTGCTGCCAAGCGGTGCATCAGTTGCTAACACGATTATTATTGAACCATCTGCAGGCGTTGGATAGGCTGGTACAGAATTCTCTTCTGTTGCCTTGTAACGCTCCGCTTGAAATTCTTCTTTCTGACCGAAATTACTTAAGACCATGCATCCAATCGTATAGGCAGTATCACTGGATGTATCATAAACTACCCTAGATGATGATCCTATTCCGCCCTTATATCCAAAACAAATCATTCCCTTACCAGCCCCGACAGCGCCTTCTTCAGCAGCTTCCATCTTAGCATTTTGGATTGCCTCTACTGCATGCTTTGGTTCCACTGGAAGCTCACGAATAGAGTTTAATCTTCCGTCGTTACATTCTCCAACGACAATATTAATAGTTCCGGTAGATACTCCAATATCAGGATTTGCTTTTAACATATACATTAATGCACCTTGAGTAACGGCTGGTACACCAAAAGTATTAGTTAGCATAATAGGTGCTTCGATTACACCTAACTCATCTACTTGTACCAAGCCGGTTGTTTTGCCAAATCCATTTAATATGTAGCTAGCAGCGACTACCTTATGATGAAACAAATTATCGTCATGAGG
The DNA here is from genome assembly GCF_014836595.1 of Psychrobacillus faecigallinarum. Taxonomy (GTDB): domain Bacteria; phylum Bacillota; class Bacilli; order Bacillales_A; family Planococcaceae; genus Psychrobacillus; species Psychrobacillus faecigallinarum. The sequence goes on from NZ_JACSQO010000003.1 coordinate 158,011, forward strand.
CAGTATAGCTGTAACACCGGTACATGCATACTTTTCCTCTCCAAATTCGTGCTCGAGCGTTGTATGGCCCACTTTGACTCCAGCCACATCTGTAATGCAATTCTTCTGCCCCACAGGAAGATTTCCTATTGTGACACCACGTTGTCGTATTTTCATCGGCTTCATACCATCTATCCCCTTATATTAGCTAGTTCCTTCCATCTATTTTGATGTGCAGAATCAACAAAATCAGATTTCTCTCCATATATTTCAATAATATCCTTAATTTCTTCTGCCCAATATTGTTCGTTCCGATTATTGGCAAGACTAGGGTAACCAGAGCCTCTTTGTAAATAATCCGAGCTTGCGACTAAATACCATTTTTCATCTTCAAGTGGAATCTCATTTAAATAGATAGTTTTAATATGTTTTCCATCGTGCACGATTTCTAGTCCAGAGACATGTAATCCCCCTACAAATCTTCCTCTAAATCCCGGTCCACGTCCTTCAGCCAAACAAATCTGAGCATCTAGGGATGATTCAAGGGCTTACTTTAAATTCTTCCCTTGAATCTCAAAAAGAGTAGGGTTCAACGGAGACGGACATACTTCAATTAGTTTTTTTCTAGACATCTCACGGAAAATACCAGCGTTACAAATACCGCTGTTGATAAGGCCAATATCCGCCTTAAGCAAATCCTTCAGGCCATCAGCTATTAAATTACTAATAGGATTTTCCTCCACTACATCATGCCATAGAGGAAGGGCTAAAGAATATAGTGGCTGACTTAATGTGTTAATTGCTTTATCTTTATTTACCTTTAAGATTGAAACAATTTGTGGATCCTCTTGTATTTCCTTAGTTGATATTGTCTGAGAGTTAATAAGCTGAACCTTTCCATCCGACACTTCTATTTCGACTATTCCTAAATATTCCCCATAGTTTCCGGCACTGTTCATAATTGTTTCATTAATAAACTTTGCCTCGTTGAATAGTTTATGATCATGAGCCGAAATGATAATATCAATTTCCTCTATTTCATTTGCTAATGGTTCGTCAGCAAAAGTGCCAACATGACTAAGCAAGATACATACATCATATTTACCTTTGTTTCTATGAATTTCTTCCTTAATGGCAACAGTATAATCAGTCATGTGAAGGCCTAGCCCCTCATTAAACACGCCCATATCTGGAGAAGAACCTGTAATTAGAAGACGTAATCCATTTTTCTCTAGAAGAGTACTCTTACAAACACCTTTAATAGCTGTTTTGTCTTTTTTCATTAAATTATTACTAATAAAAGGAATGGTACTTTTGCTAGCCATATGCTCTAATGTATCTACCCCATTGAACATTTCGTTGTTACCAATTGTAATCGCATCGTAGCCTGCAGCTTCTAGCAATTCAATTGCAGCAATCCCTTTTGTTCCCTGCAATTCAATACTTTTAAAGTCTGCAAAATCTCCCCCGTCTAACACAATGGTATCAGCGTCACGATGCTCTCGAATTAAAGAAACTATTTTTTTATAATTGTCGAAGTGACTATGTAAATCATTCGTATGTAATATTTTTAATCTTGTCATGAACTTCAGCCCCCTAATTATTTTCTAATCATACCATATTCTAACAATTCTATTAACTTAATAATTTTAAAAAATATAAGCGTATTCCCCTAAAAACAGGGAATAATATTACTAATATTATTAAGGAGGTAACCAAATGGAATTATTAAAAATAAACGGAGAGTTAGACAAGAAAAAACTAGCAATTAGTATTCTAGTACCCATCATCGCAGGTTCGGTTACTGGCTGGTTAGCAAATAGAAATGCACAAAAGAAGTATAAAAAATTAAAGCAGCCTTCCTTTGCTCCCCCCGCTCCTGTCTTCCCTATTGTGTGGACTTCTTTATACGCAATTATGGGATTAGCTAAATATCGTGCCGTCCAAAAAGTTGAGCAGGAGGATTCCGATTCTCCCACCATTCCCTTCTATGACTTACAGTTAGGTTTAAATTTCCTATGGTCTTTCTTATTTTTCCGTTGGGGTCTCAGAGGAACAGCTCTTATAGAAATGACCATTCTGTTAGGTGCAATCGCTATGACAGCATACGAATTTCAGAAGAAAGATACTACTGCAGGTGCTCTGATGATTCCATACATCAGTTGGGTGACGTTTGCTTTAGGCTTAAATTACTCTGTGTGGAAACTAAATAAATAAAACCAAAACACCAGATGTCTAAAATAATCTGGTGTTTTTATGTCCTGTTGATTTGATATACTTAATAGAATAAAAAGACAAACATAGGAGTGAGACAATGGAAAATTTTAAGTTAACCATGAAGGAAGCCGTCCTATTGGAAGTTTTACGAAGCAATGGTGTATCAAACAAGGAACTAATAGATAATTTAGAAAGCCATTCATGGGAGGATCTCTACTCTAATGAATATCAAACACTATTAAACGTGTATGTACAAAACAAACCTCAATTTAAAGAGTTATTAGAAAATGGGTACTCCGTAAAATTTATTACCATTAACGGATTGAAAAACTTACTAAAGATGAAATTTGAAAAAATAGAAGACCAAGATTATAAGATTAATAATCATACTATAGAATTATTAGAACTCAACCCCCAGCAGCTAAGTACCTTAAGACAACTTCTTTCTATCAACTGGGTTGTAGAGGAATATGAGCGTGAAGCATTAGACCCTGCCTCGTCTATAGTAAAAATCTATCCTATTGTAGTATTCCAATAATTAATTACAAAAAACAGTTAGGACCTGTATTTTTCCAGGCCCTACTTTTATTTGTTATTTGTAGCTTGATGAAGCTTTAACTCCAAATCAGCCCACATAAACTCTTTTGTTTTTTCATCCCATTTCATTGCTATAGCCATGTAGTCTATTACCTCTATTTTCCATTTTTGAGCAATAGTAATATTAAACAATATACTCCCTGTCCTTCTTAATAAATAGTCTACTGCAGTTATTGCCATCTCATGGTCAATTGCATAATGGAGAGTTAATTTCATAATCATCGGTAAGTTTGTTTCCTCTAATACATTATCCGCTAGCTTAAGAATTTTATCCGTATTAGTACCATACATTGCAGCCAGCGAGGTTGCTTCTTCGTTGGTTAAACCTAAAGTCATTAAGTCTTTTGTTTTCCTTGATATGTAGCTCGCATAGTCTGTCGGGCTTTTAAATTCACCTCCAGATAATTTCAAGGTTTTAGTAATTGAATTTCCAACCGAAATGCCGCTTTTTTGTAAATCCTTACACAATAAATCAGTAATCGTTTCAGCCATCTTTCGGTAACCAGTTAATTTTCCTCCTGCAATTGTTATAAGACCTGTTTCAGATGTCCAAATCTCGTCTTTTCTCGATATTTCAGAAGGCCCCTTCCCTTCCTCTCGAATCAATGGTCTAACCCCAGCCCAGCTAGATTCAATATCATTGATTGTAAGTTTCGTTTGAGGAAACATAAAATCTATACATTGAATTAAATAGTTTTGATCGTCCTTATCTATGCTTGGATTGACTAAATCTTCTTCAAAGACAGTATCTGTAGTTCCCACATAAGCTTTGCCTTCTCTAGGAATGGCAAATACCATTCTTCCATCTGGTGTATCGAAGTAGACAGCCTGCCTTAAAGGAAATCTTTTCTGATCTATTACTATATGAATACCCTTTGTATGCAGCAAACTTTTTCCTGCTATTTTTTTGTCTAAACCAATTATACTTTCTACCCATGGCCCCGAAGCATTAACTATTTTCTTCGCAAAAACATCGAATTGACATTCAGATATAAGATCATTCACTGTAATCCCACAAATCTTCCCATTTTCCGAATAAATTAGCTTTTCGGCTTTCACATAATTAAGGAGATCAGCTCCCTTTTCGTAAGCTTTTTTGGCAACCTCTATTGTGAGTCTTGCATCATCTGTTCTATATTCGACATAGTACCCTCCGCCAACCAAATCCTCCTGCTTTAACAAAGGCTCTTTTTCAATGGTCTCATTTCGAGTAAGCATTTTTCTTCTTTCATGTCTTTTCACTCCTGCTAAAAAGTCATATACCATGAGACCAACAGAAGTTGAGTATTTTCCAAAGGTCCCCTTTTTATAAATAGGTAAGAGCATCCACTCTGGATGAGTTACATGGGGCGCATTAAGATAAACAATCTCCCTTTCTTTTCCGACATCTGCGACCATTTTAACCTCTAGCTGTTTTAAGTAGCGAAGACCACCATGGACAAGTTTAGTTGACCTGCTAGAAGTTCCAGCAGCAAAATCCTGCATTTCTACTACTAACACTTTTAAACCTCTCGTAGCACAGTCTAAAGCAATTCCCGTACCAGTAATACCTCCACCAATGACTATCACATCATAGTGGTTCTCCTCTAGTGTCGACAGTCGTTTCTTTCTTTCGATATATGAAAAATTTTTCATTATTTTCTCCTTTGCATTAAAAAAGACCATTACAATAAACTTGCACCTAGGCAAGCCTTGTAATGGTCTTCTCTACATTCTCTAACCAAAATTATTTTCTTCTGAATATTGTAAATATGTTACAATGGTTTAAAAACTAATAGATAGAAAAGGTGAGCAACGATGATTTTAGTAGACATGGTAGAGTCACAGATAATAGCTTCCGTTACTAATGAACAAGATTTAAAACAAGCAATTAATAGCAAGGCAAATATTGTCTTTCTGCTAACAGGAAACCTGCTGACAGCAGGCGGTTACATTAGTCAACTAAAACAAGCGAATAAATATGTCTTTGTCCACCTTGACTTCATAGATGGCATTTCTAGTTCAAAAACAGCTTTAACCTTTGTAGCAGACCAATGGAAACCTACAGGTATCATTACCACAAAGAGCCATGTGGTTAAGTTGGCTAAAGAAGCCGGACTAATGACAATCCAACGAATATTTTTGCTCGATAGAAGTGCGATAACTAAAGGAATTGAAATGGTAAACTCCTGCAGACCAGATGCTGTAGAGGTAATGCCTGGTATTATGCCTAAAGTAATTGACCAGCTCTCTACGAGCCTTGTTTTTCCTATAATAGCTGGAGGTCTTATTGATAACATTTCTGAGGTTCATCAGGCCCTAGAAAATGGTGCCTTAGCTGTCTCTGCTGGAATCCCTGAAATGTGGAATTTTAATCTATAAAGTAAGGATATCCCGTACACTTTCTAAAATGTATTTAGGTTTATGGACAGGATTTTCTAACATATTTAGAGTTGTAATCCCTGTCATCACTAAAACTGAATGCATTCCTGCATCATTACCCATTTTTATATCTGTTTCTAATCTGTCTCCTATCATATAGCAATTAGAAGCTTCCATTTGTAATACATCATTCAATACATAATTAGCCATCAGAGAGGAGGGCTTTCCAGTAATGAGCTTGATAGGTTCACCCGTAGTTCCTTCTAGAGCACCTATCATTGCCCCACAGTCTGGTATGTCCCCCTCTCTAACAGGACAGGTTCGATCGGGATTGGTAGCTATAATTTCTGCACCATTTTTCCAAGCTTGATAGGCTTGGTTTAGCTTATCATAAGTAAAATCTCTATCCCAGCCTAATACAACATGGGAAGCTCTAGCTGAACACTCCGCTAGTTTTATATTTTCTCCTCTAAGCTCCTCGAATAAGGGGGCTTCTCCAATCACATATACGGAGTCCTCTGGCTTCATAACCTTTTTTAAATAATGAGCAGTAATATAGTTTGAATTAATAACTTCCTCTAATTTTACTTCTATATCTAACTTCTTTAACTTTTCTACATAATCTTTTCTACTCGCTATAGATTTGTTTGTGAGAAAGATTACCTTATCTCCTCTTGCCTTCAAGCTTTTAATAGCTTCAGGAACTCCTGCGATTATCTCATTATCAATGTAGATTGTACCGTCTAAATCAAATATATATCCATTCAACGTCTTCACTCCAATAAACTATAACTGTTGTTTTCTTGACAAGAAATTAGCTACCCCTTGTAAAAGGAGCACGAGTACTATAAGAACGATGGACATCGCAGCAGCAGAGTAATACTCTGCACGTAGTATATTTTGGAATATAGCTAAGCTCATTGGCGCCCATTCAGGTGGTGCAAGTAATATGGATACGCTCGCCTCTTTAATGACGGTTATAAATACCAATACTGATCCAGCCGCTATCCCAGGTAGCATAAGCGGCCCAACAATGGTTATAGCAGCAGTTAAAGGAGTCGCTCCAAGATTAATAGCCGCCTCTTCAATGTCTTGCTTAATCGCTCTCATCGCTCCCATAGTAGACCTGACCATATATGGTAGTCTTCGAATTGTATATGCAATAATTAATAAAACAGCTGTACCAGTTAATTGCAAAGGAGCTGTGTTAAATGTTTGAATCAAAGCTATACCGAATGCAATTCCAGGGACAACTAAAGGTATAGAAGCCATGAAATCTAACTTAGATGAATTTTGTCTTACTACAAAATAAGAAACAAAAGTTGCTATGATAACACTTAATACAAGTGCTCCTGTCGCTAGCATAATACTGTTTTGAATATTCCCCATAGAGGTGGAAAAAATTGTTTTATAGTGATTTAGTGTATAACCGTTAGGCAGCAGATCTTTCCCCCAAGTTGTAGCCACAGATTGTAGTGCTACTGATAACATTGCTAAAAGTGGGATTAATACTACTAAAAAAGAGTAACCTGATAAAACTCTTGTTAATAATTTGTTTTCTATTAATTTCTGTTTTTTTGGTTTACCAGAAACAGAACCGTAGTTTCTACTTTTAGTAAATAAGTGTTGAAGCCAGAAAAAGAATGCAGCAACAATTACCATAACTACCGTTAGAATCGCAGCACCACCCCAGTTAAAGAAACCAGCTATTTCACGATAAGCCTCTACTACTAAAAGGTTTAACTCTTTCGGAGCTAGCACAATAGGGGTACCAAAATCGGAAAAACTCACCGTAAAAATTAATAATGCACTCGAGATAATGCCTGGAAGTGCCAATGGAAAAGTCACAAAAGTAAATGTGAACCAACTCTTTGCACCTAAATTTTGTGAAGCCTCTTCTAAACTAATATCACTTATTTTAAATGCCGCAACTAATGGCCATAACGCGTAAGGGAAGAAGAAAAACACTTGCACCATTACTACACCTGCCATGGAGTAGGGGTTGAGAAGCATCCCCTCTCCGCCTAATAGGTTGTAAATTTCCGTTACCCAGCCTGCTCTCCCGAACATTATGATAAAAGCGTAGGCTGATATAAAAGTTGGAACGATAAGTGGAATTGTACACAAGGCGGAAATTGTTTTTTTAAAGGGCATTTTAGTTCGTGCTATCCCATAGGCCATAGGAATGCAAAGGGTAATGACAATAACAGTTACTAAAAAACCCAAATATAGACTGTTTTTTAAGGCATCTAAATAGCCTGAGTTTGTAAATATATTTTTATAATTGTCTAATGACGAGCCTTTCAACTTTTCAATGGTTGAACTAAAAATTGTGGGATCCGTTATTGAACCCAAAATATTTATTGGCTGTCCTGTGAAGCTCACAAGAAATACCGAAAATAGTGGTAGTATCATGAAAAGGCCAAAAAATACGTATATAAATATTTTTACTACTGATAATCCACTGAAGTTTTTTAATGATTTCTTCATATCAATAGCACCCTTTCAAACTCTACTGTTAGCTTCACTTTTTTTCCTTCTTCAAATATATTAGCTCCGGTGGAGTAAGTTGTATCAACGATCAATTGATATTCCCCAACTTGAATATCATAGCGAACAATCGAACCTAGATATGTAGACATAAGGACTGTCCCTTCTATAACATTCGTTGTAGAAGAATCTACTATACTATCGACAGGCTCAACCATCACGTGCTCTGGACGTATAATGATATCCACGTCTTTCTTAGCAGTGCTATTAGAGGATTTCAATTTAAAACCATCCCCACTAACAATTAGCAAGCCATTTTCATCCCCTACAACTTCACCCTTCAATATATTGGAAGTACCAACGAAGTCTGCTATAAAAGGTGTTGATGGATTACTATATAGATCTGTCGGAGTACCAATTTGCACGATTTCCCCTTTGTCCATAACCGCAATACGGTCAGCCATACTCATCGCTTCTTCTTGGTCATGTGTAACAAAAATAGTTGTAATACCTAAATCCTGTTGAATAGATCTGATAGTATTCCTCATAGAGTGGCGAAGCTTTTGATCGAGATTAGAAAGTGGCTCATCCATTAATAGAACGGCAGGTTCCATCACTAATGCCCTAGCTAGAGCAACCCTCTGCTGCTGACCTCCCGAAAGCTCGCTAGTTAAACGATTTGCATATTTGTCTAGCTCAACATATTGAAGAATCTTCATAACTTTCTCTTGAATTGCTTTTGGCGTTTTTCCTAATCTTTTATTTAGTAAACGCGCATAAATACCTAGTTGTTTAACTGGATTACTAGAGTTTAACTCTTTAATGTTTAAACTGTAGGCGACATTGTCAAATACGTTCATATGAGGAAATAATGCATAGCTTTGAAAAACCATGCCACAATTACGCTTGTTTGCGGGAATGTTCTCTACTTCGTTATCTCCTATGTAAATTTTTCCTGAAGTAGGACTTTCAAAACCGGCAATACATCTCATTGTTGTCGTTTTCCCACATCCCGAAGGACCAAGAAGAGCGAAAAACTCGCCCTCCTTGATATCAAGGTTAATATCATGAAGCGCAGTAACGTCCCCAAACTTTTTTGTGATGTTACTTATTTTTACTGATCCCATTTATATTCACCCTTATTTATTGAAATTTATCTTTCCACTCGTTTCTTACTCGGTCATAGTTTTCGTTAACCCAATCTATATCGAGATCAACTGCTACCTCTTTTACCTTCTCCAAAGTCAAAGGTGTTTTAGATTCTACGTTAGGATTAATCGGTATATGATACCAATCCGCCATGATTTGTTGAGCATCCTCAGATAGAAGGAAATCTATAAATTCTTTACCACCTTTAGCATTTGGGCCACCCTCAATTAGTGATGCAGGATTTACAAGAACTGGTGTCTGATCAGGTACGATAAAGTCTACGCTTTCTCCCTTACTTTTTTGTTCATACGCCATAAAGTCAAAGCCAATTCCAATGTGGGCTTCTCCCATTGCTACTCCTTTTGTTGGAGCTGAACCAGAGTCTGGCATGGAGTTAGACTGCTTGACTAATTGTTCAAAGTACTTCCAAGCCTCATCTTCACCTTTTCTCATCATTTGATCCATAACCATTAAAGTTGCTGTTCCAGAGGCTGCAGGATTTGGAAACTGGATTTTCCCTTCCCATTTAGGGTCTAAGAGATCTTCCCACGTTTTTGGAGCCTCTTCCTCAGTCACTAGCTCCGTATTATAAGAGAATCCCAATACGAAAATTTCAATTCCAACATACTTACCGTCTTCATGTTTCATCTTGATGCCGTCTTCGACTACGTCCCAATCTGCTGCAAAATCTGGAATATACTCTGCTAAAATTCCACGCTCGACTGCTGCTTCAAAAGGTAGTATTCCTCCTCCGCCATACCATACATCAGCTTTTGGATTATCTTTTTCTGCTAACATTTGATTAACAAGTACATTTGTTCCAGCGTATTGTACATCTACTTTTCCACCGTGCACTTCTTCATATTTAGCTGCCAACTCTTTAGTAAAATCAGGTGTTTCAGGAGAATAAAGCGTTATTCGTTCTCCTCCACTTCCCCCTTCACTAGTGTCATCGCCTGCACAGCCAGCTAAAATACTTCCCGCAAGCAATACGCTTGCTACTAGACCTGTCATTTTCTTCACTGTATATCCCCCTTTGTTTTAGTTAACGGCAAAAAAATAAAGATGAACACCAAATGTAAGCCTTTACAAAAAGGCTTACATTTAGGCTTTCATCTCATAGTCTCTGCCTAGTTATTTAACTTAATTTAAAGTATACAACAAATTCTGACAATTACAACACTTAAAATACAAAATATTTAAACTATATTGCAATACTTTTTATTCAGTTAAGTATTTCTTTGCAGAATCTTTTTTACCATTTTAAAGTAATTCTATTTTCCTCAATATATTTACAGCCCCCCTACTTCTATCCTGTTTTTACCCAGAAAACTAAAAATTTGTAGAAATTAAATAATTTATTAATATTCCTCTGCTATACTCCTTTTGAACATAATACATTACAAGGAGTGAAATGAATGGTAAGAAAAGATTTTTGGACAGGTACTTTTAGTAAAATAACACTATCTTTACTGCTAGTTACTTCTTTGGTTTTCCCGTTTATCTTCGTGACCGAAACCCAGGCTGCTGAACCCATTACTGTGGCAGAGGCGATTAGCAACAATTCTGGGATTGCAACAGTACAAGGCTATATAGTAGGAACTGCCTCCTCCGGGACTTCCTATGATCAGGAAGCTCCCTTTACAGTTGCAACAAATATAGGCTTAGCTGACTCTCCTGAGGAAACCAATCCTGCTAACATTCTACCAGTGCAATTACCTACCGGAGCAGTCCGTGCAGGTTTAAATTTAGTAGACAACTCAAGCTTATTTCAAGGAAAGGTTACTGTGACAGGAACATTGTCTGCCTATTTCTCTGTTCCTGGAATGAGAAGTGCCAGTGCTTATACAATCATTTCTGAAGGAGAAACCCCTCCTACTGAGGTTGAGGTATTAGAAAATATTTCTGCAGCACGAGCTATCACAGATCAAAATAAAGTTGTCCGTGTGACTGGGACAGTTACAACTGGTCAAGGATTATGGGGCGGAAAAGCTTTCTATATTCAAGACGAAACAGGTGGGCTTTATGTATACACTTCCTCAGCAGATGTACAACCTGGAGATCTTGTTGAGTTGGAAGGAAAGGTAAGTCCTTATAGTGGAGAGCTTCAAATTCAACCAACAACTATTAGTAAGCTTTCTTCAGATAATCCACTACCCTCTGTTCAAGAAATCACGCCAGCCGGAGTGAATGAAAATACTCAGGGTGAAAGAGTTTTACTAAACAATGTAACTATTTCTAATCTAGTAGCTACTAATGATTATGGAACGTTTGAGTTCACAGCAACACACGAAAATGGCGAATCAGTCATTATTCGAAATGATAATCGTAATGGTCTAGACTATGAGACATTTACTAAACAATACAACAATGGTGATTTAATAAATGTGTCCGGTATTGGATCTATTTTTAATACCACTTTCCAAGTTAAAACACTTGGCTTAGAAAGCTTTGAACAAGTGAACAAGCCTGCTGTATATCCAAACATTTTCCCTGGAACTGTTTCAGAAGGAACAAAAATTACATTAACAACCCCCTGGGAAGCAGCTAGTATCTATTACACATTAGATGGCTCTCCCCCAACTGCTTCAAGTAAAAAATATGTTGAGCCTATCACATTAACAAAAGACACAACAATTAAAGCTGTTGCAATAGGCGATATTACATCAGAAGTCTTTATATTTACGTACAATATCTTAAAAACAGAGAACCTTTCTATCCGTGATATTCAAGGACAAGGACACTTCTCTGATTATGAAGGTACGATAGTACAAAATATTACAGGCGTAGTCACTCATCTATACAATTCAGCAAACTTTGTTATTCAAGACATAAATCCAGATGATAATAATCATACATCTGAAGCTATTATCGTAAATAAAGCAAATAATGGATTAAAGGTTGGAGATTTAGTAACAGTTGCGGGTACAGTAGAGGAATGGTATTACGATGGCTATTCCGATATGAAAACAAACGACCTACCCATCACAAGAATTAGAGCTTCAGAAACGAGTAAAATAGGAACTGCAGAATTGCCAGCACCACTAGTAATTGGTGATGATATTAACCCACCTACTGAAATCATTGATAATGATGGCCTGACTTCCTTCGATGCATTAGAGGATGGAATTGATTTTTGGGAATCTGTTGAATTAATGCGATTAGCCGTACCAAATGCTAAAGTTGTAGGGCCGCAGGATTATGGCGAAATTGTGGTGGTGGCAGGTAACTCGGCTAATACTACATTTAATGTTTTAGGCGGAATTAATATTTCTGCTAATGATTATAATCCAGAACGAATTACAGTTCTTATTGATAATGATAACTACGATGCTAAATCAGGTGATTATTTTACGGAAGACATCATTGGAATCTTGGGGTTTGGTTTTGGAAACTTTAAGTTATGGGCAGAAGAGGAATCACTCCCTCCAATTACACGCATTGAAAAACCAGTGACGGTGACGGATATTGTTCCTACCGAAGAAAAACTAACGGTTGCTTCATATAACGTAGAGAATTTCTCTGCTAATGCAGAAAACACTCCTGATGAAAAAGTAGTAAAAATAGCTCGATCATTTGTTGAAAATATGAAAGCACCGGATATCATTACTTTAGTTGAGGTTCAAGACAATGATGGTCCTACAGCCTCTGATAACTCAGATGCATCTGCGAGCTATGAACGATTGATCGCAGCTATCATAGCAGAAGGCGGACCAGCGTATGAATGGACTGATATAGCACCTGAATACAACCGCGATGGTGGACAACCTGGAGGTAACATACGAGTTGGCTACCTATACAATCCGGATAGAGTGACACTTTCTGAAGGCACAAAGGGTGGTTCAACTGACCCAGTTGCTTGGAGTGAAGAAGGAAATTTAACCTTAAACCCTGGACGTATCCTTGACTTACCTCAGGAAGACACTCGTAAACCACTAGCTGCCCAATTTGATTTCCAAGGGGAAAAAGTAGTTGTAATTGGTGCTCACTTAAATTCTAAGGGAGGAGACCAGCCTTTATTCGGCAAAAACCAACCTCCTGTATTGGGTTCAGAGGCTGAGCGAATTGAGCTTGCAACAATGATAAACAACTTCATCAAGGCAGGACAAGCTAAAGATCCAGACTTAAATGTAATTGTTGCGGGAGATATGAATGACTTTGAATTCACTCCTGCTCTTGCCGCTTTAAAAGGTGGAATTTTAACAAATATGGTAGAGAAAGTTCCAGTAAGCGAACGTTTCTCTTATTATTATCAAGGTAACAATCAAGTATTAGATCATATTTTAGTAACGAATAATTTAGCAGAAAAAACAGCGGTAGATATGATCCACATCAATGCAAACTATATGGATATCCATGGACGTGCTTCTGACCATGATCCAGTTCTAATCCAAATAGACTTGGAGAAGCAAGAGCAAGAACCAGGGGTTCCTAAAATCTTAAACCTAAAAGTTGATAAAAAGCATATTAAATTAGACTCTGGTAAAACAGCAACTATTAAACTATCTGCTATGGTGAAAAATAAAGGGAAGAAAAACTCGACTATTGATGTAACCGCAGATGCAACCTATACAGGCTATGATAAAAATATAATCTCTGTTGACCAAAAAGGGGTTATCACTGCTAAAGCAGCTGGAAGCACTACAATTAAAGCTACTTATAGCAATAAATCGGTTTCTATTAAGGTTACAGTAAAAGCTAAAAATGGCAAAACTAAATAGTTACTCTTGACCATGAAACCTGACCAATATATGTTGGTCAGGTTTCTTACTAATGATCAGAATCAAAATAGAACTACCATCTGCCTCTTTACTTTTTAATTTTCATATATTCTACTACCTTTAAGTCGATGTATCCTCTCTCTTGTAATCGCTCATCAAAATTTTCAATAAGATGATATGATTGCACAGCGTCTAACAAGTCATCACGTTCTATTAGATCTCGGTCCAAGTGTCCATTTTCAAACAGTAAATTTTGTATTTCTTCTTCTAATTCTCCTTCTATTGCTACAATATCCTCTATTGCCGAATGCTCAAAGTATAGGCGATGAAGCTTCAACAATCTTATTAGTTCCTTTACCGGATCACTATGGTCATCTACTCGTAAGTCTATGAATCTATCTGTATATCCTCCGTAGCTTCCTTTTTCTTTTACAATATAGAGAGCTGCAGATTGTTTGCCCCTACTGTCGCCACCCGCTAATTCCCCTGCACACAGGGCCGCCAATAACCGGTCGGCTAGACTACCATCTGTTTCTATAAAAGTTTTTTCCATTTCATTTACAGTCTCTGAATCTACTAGAATATTTCCCTGAATCGCATAGTTAGTACCCGCTACACCACCGGCCCATTCAAAGCATTCTTCTCCTGTGAATGTGATACTTCGACCATTCGCATTCACAATACCAACTTGTCGCACAGAAGACTTATCATCGTCCTTAATAAGTTCTTTTAACACTTCTTCTGGCTCGAGCCCTTGTTTTAAAAGGCTTAATCCTCTTTTACCATATTCCAGGTTAGCCCAAGACTGAGTCGCAATTGCTCCCACCCCTGCTTTAGCAAAAGGAACTACTGCACCGACACTTAAAAATTTGGAAGCCACCGCTATACCTAACTCTTTCGTTTCTGGGTCAAAACCAATTATCGAAAACGTCATACACATCCCCCATTCCTACATAATTGTATATATTCTAATCTTTCTATAAGAAAATGAAAAGAAATCCTATCCTCTCCAAAGGGCTGATAGGATTTCTGCGATTATTCATTATCTACAAACTTTCCATAACTAGGTTTCGCAATTCGTTGAAATTCGCTAACTAGTAAATGAAGATTACTTTTAAGCAATTCTCCACTCATTGGAAGTCCATGTCCTGTAATAGCAGTATTGGGATTTAATGATTTTAATACCTTCACTGAGTACTCCGCATCCTCCCAATTCGTTGTAAAATAACGAGGAGGACCACTTATTTCTTGCTCTTGAGTCAACACTTTGTATAAATACTCCTGTTTAACTGTAACAAAAGCATCCCCCGCTATAAGAAGCCCATCTTCCTTACGAAATAGAGAAATATGTCCTGGTGAATGTCCTGGTGTATGATACCATTTAAAACTAGGCAAAAAAGGAACAGAGCCATCCTCTGGCAATGCTATTACATGACTCCCCAAATCTATTGCTTCGTTAGGAAACATAGATGACATTTTTGCCACCATCCCGCCTTCAACCGTTGGATCCGGTTCTGGATAATCCTCTTTCCCCGTTAAAAATGGTAATTCCAATTGATGTGCGTAGACAGGTATATTCCATTTTTCTATCAATTCTTTTATCGCTCCTACATGATCGAAGTGACCATGGGTTAAAATGATAGCCTTAGGTTTTTTACGCTCCCCAAATCTCTCCTCCACTACCCCGATTATCTTCTCAGCCGAATGAGGCATTCCAGCATCTACTAATACAAAATCATCCGAACCTGGCTTGCCTACCAAACAAATATTTACTATTTGAACTGTGTAGCAATAGACATCTGACAAAATTTCTAGTCCTACCCCACTGCCAACCGATGTAGTTGGAATGTATTTATAATCGTCCCCATAAGATATCGAATTGTCCATTATGTTCAAGCTCCTCTCCATATTTTTTAGTTTCTCTTCCCTCCTAAAATTTATACTTTATTATCGTTTACACTGATTTAGTGCATTCTAAACATTCTCTTCTTCTTTTGTTATAAAATACCTATTAGAATTTATTTTTTGGCATAAGGAATCTGCAGACGAATGCCAAAAAGAGCGATAGATAATCAACTAATTATCCATCGCTCTTTTTTATTTTAATGTCTAACCAATTTTAAAAAATCTTGCTCTCCTACGATTTCTAAAGGAATTCCTTTTTGGATTAGCGCCTCTGCTTTTAGCATTTTTGAACTCTTCACTCCTTCTACGTATTTAGTCAGTGCTTGATCACCTACTATTAAAAAGTTAGTATCTACATCAACAGCACCTTTGCAAATAGCACCACGGTCAACTGCATATTGGGCTGCGCTAGACCTTGTCATAGAGTCCATTTTTCCTGTGAAGACAATATGCGCTCCGTAAAATGGATGTCGGGGATTCGGTTCATTTATTTGAGTCTCAATATAGGTTAAGGGCTTGTCCTCTATACTTTTCTTTGCACGAGAATTTGGTTTTTTAAGTGTCACGGAATCTCCAATTTTAATCTTATGCAAATGAGACAGTTCATTAATAGAACTGGTTCTTGTTTTTTTCATAGCTTCTAATACAATCAAAGCTGCAGCTCTGGCATCCTCTAAAGCATCATGATGCTTTAAACTTATACTTAAGTAGTTTGCCACTGTGGATAATTTATGATTATACAAATCAGGCCATACTTTCTTTGCAATTCTATAGGAACAAGAATATTGGTATTCTGGTTGAGTTTCATAGCATCTGCTCACGGAGTCCTTTAATACTCCTATATCAAAGCTTGCATTATGGGCTATGATCATTTGTTTGTCTATATAAGGCTTAAGCTGCGGCCAAAACTCTTCAAATGTTGGAGCATCTTGCACCATATTTTCTGTTATTCCATGTACTCTTGTATTAAAATAGTGAAACTCACTAAGTGGATTGATAAGCGTTTGTACTTCTTCATGTATTTTGCCATTCTTTACAACCACAACCCCTACTGAGCAAACACTAGATCGTAGACTATTTGCAGTTTCAAAATCTATCGCAACAAAATCCATTTATACCACCTCAAATATCTTGAATACTTCTATTATCTCATACTAATAATAATTAAGAGAAGCGCAAACACTTAGGTTACCCTGACAAGATTTTCGAGTAAATTTAAATCATTTTATTTCACCATACATCACAATACATGAGATTGAAGCGACAGGCGGCGACTCCGGTGGGATCAGTGAGAAAGGTAAGACAACACAAACGACGCGCTAGCGACGGTGATGGCTTATCGCTCACCCCACAGAAAGCGACCGCCGAAAGCGGAAATCAGTTATTTATTGTTCAAGCTTTTCCTATAAATTTATTAATAGGATAGCTCTAATAACGATACAATTTATTCTTGTGATAATTTCTCCGTGATAATTTCTCCGCGCTACTTTCTCATTACTACACCATATTTGATTGAAGCGACAGGCGGCGACTCCTGTGGGATCAGTGAGAAAGATAAGACATTACATACGACGCGCTAGCGACGGTGATGGCTTATCGCTCACCCCACGGAAAGCGACCGCCGAAAGCGGCAATCTGCCATCTATAATTCATACATTATGATTAAATTATATTTCTGAAATTATGTAAGTAATCCTTACTAAACTCAAAAACCCCTCTAATAATAGAGGGGTACTTCGAAAATACTTATTAATATAATCGATTTATAGGAGAAGTTTCATCTAATTTTTGCTGACGTTCCAGCTCTTCTTCGCGTTGTTGTTTATTGATTCTTCTTTCTTCCTCATCAATTTCAACCTCATCATCACTAAATGCCGCTGGCCCCAAGTTCGGATCGGCACCTGGAGAATGTGCCCCATATGTTTTTTCTTCCATTGTTACACTTTCATCAATGGTAGGACGCTTATTTTGGACCAATTCGTCTTCTTGCATAGTATGCCCAAAATGATTTTCATCTCTTGCTAGTAGAGGATCAGTCGCAAAAGTTTCTCCCCTCGCAAACTTATCCTGTTGTTCATCCAACCGTCCATCAGTTTTGTTAACTACTTCATTAGTCGAAGGAGTAAATCCACTTTCCTTTGCATAGTCGGATATAGGTGCCTCTCCCTCCGTGAAACGGTTTTGCACAACATCAGTTCCAATAGTATCAGTATACTCTGTTGTTGCTGCAACTTCAGAGTCAGCAGCGTTATTTAAATAACCTTCGTCAAGAGTGTCGGAGTCAGTATATAATACTATACTTCCTGAAGACACTTCTCTTGCATATTGTTCTGCTTCTTCCTCGTTTAAATCTAACTTTTTTAAGCCTTCTACGATAGCAGATTCTCCTGTAAACCAAGATTTAAACTTATCCATGAAAGTTCCAGCTTCATGTGTCGACACTTCTGAATGGCGACTTAATGCATTCAAATCACTGCTTTCTGAAGATATAACGTGAATATCACTTTCTTCAAAACCTTGTTTTTGTAACGCCTCTAGTTTTTCATACATCTCTTCTTCTGTTCGAGCAATTTCAATTCTTCTATTAGAATTTAAATTCATTTGTAAAGCCTCCCTTTTAATTTATGTGGTGGTTTGTGTTATTAGATGAATACCCCCTCTTTCACATCACTAACCTATTTATCATCCTTTTAATCGATTTGTAATAATTGACATAAACTCTTCTTAATAATATTTAAATCAACTAGGTTTTCAAAAATAAGAAAAGGTATCGCTAGGACTTTCCTAACGATACCTTTTGGCTGTAATTTTTTTGTTTTATTTCACAAACCGTCTTTTATTTCTTTAGATCCTTATACTCTATTTCTTGACCATCTTCATATTGTACCTCTAGGTCAAACTCTGTATATTCACTTATTCCAAAAGCTGTTAAAACTTTTTCCATTACTTCTTCCTTCTCCATGTCCTTCGTTAAGGCAAGATCAGTAAAAATAGGCTTAAGAAACTCATATGCTTCATCTCCATGTAGTTTCTTAGAATCTAAAGAGTTTACATATTCTGCTTCTACTCCAGTGGCATCTACTTCAAAAGAAGCTTCAACAGCATCACGTTGTTCTGCAGTATCGATATCGAGGTCAAAAGAGGTAAACCCAAATTCACTTTCAACCGCATCAGCAGTTGGGGGATCGCTTACCTCTTCTTTATCCCCACATGCTCCTAAGATTAGAGCTGTTGAAAGAAAAGCGCTTCCTAATATTTTTCTTTTTAACATAACCATTATAATCACTCCTCAGCTAATTTCTAATTTATATTATTAGCATTCTCCGGAAAGCGTATTCTTAAACATTAATTCAGCCAGGATAACGTTTATCGGTAGCGGAAGTATTTTTTGTCTTACTATGATTTTTTTCATCCTTCACTTTTTGGTTTAATTCTTCCATAGGTATCGGATCGACATTTTTCATTTCTTCGTCTCTATCAAAAATACTTTCTTTCTCTGTATCCAGTAAATCTGGATTATCCAAAATACGTCCAGGAATATCTTGTCTTTCAGAATCTTTATCCTTGTTAATTGAATGATTTTTATCCATCTTTACTCACTCCTTCGTGGTTTCTATTTATATAACCTCTCTTAAATTTAATAAACATTTTTAGAAAATATTGATAGTATACAAGACTATAGTCACACCGCTATATATATTGAACTATTTTTGTAAATTACTCTCTTTTTTTTATTTTTTCCTTTATCTCAGGAATTTTTTGCTGTAATTTATACTTATTTTTATAACCTGGGACTAATTTCTACAAAAATAATAGTATAATACTATATTTATTTACTCTGAAATTGAGCACATCAGATTACAGTAAATAAATGGATAAGTATCTTAATGATTACTTTTCTTTCCAAATTGATTTATTTAAGTAAAATGCTTGCTTACACACTCTATTTTAAATGTTCTGAATATATGATAAGTTCAAATAGACATTATGAAAATATGAGGAGGAAAGGGAATTGGGAATTAAGAAAAATACTACTATTCTAGCTGTGGTCACTTCACTTATGTTCAGTACGACATCTGTTGGTTTGGCAAGTCCAGCATCTGCTAAACAGATTGAAAAACAACTCACCAATACTCAGGTTCAAAGATTACCACAAATACCAGAGAGGTTACTAGTTCCTGAGAATCCTAGCGAAAAAGTTCGAATCATTGTCGAACTCGAGAAGGCTCCGGCAATTGAGACTGCGACAAAAAAAGGAGTTCTCTACAAAAATTTATCTAAGTCTGAAAGAAAGTCTGTCGAATCTGCTATTGAAACAGACCAACGAAATGTAAAGGATAAAGTTAAGAGAGTTTCAAAGAATATACAATACAAAGAAGAATTTAATGCTATATTTAATGGCTTCTCGGCAGAGGTAGATGCTAGAGATGTTGCTGGTATTGGATTGATTGACGGCGTTAAACGAGTGTATGAATCTACTGAATATGACCGTCCGAAAATAACACCACAGATGGTTCATTCGAAGGAACTTGTACAAGCGCAGCTAGCATGGGAGAAATACTCCTTTAAAGGAGAAGGCATGGTTGTAGGTGTTATCGATACGGGAATTGACCCTAACCACCGCGATATGATTCTTTCTGATGAAAATACGGGGGAAATAACTTCTGCAGAAGTAAGCACATTATTAAGTGATGGCTCTATTGAACCTGGCTTGTATTTCACTCCTAAGGTTCCATTCGGTTATAACTATATGGATGAAAATACAGAAATTCGTGACATTGGTCCCGACGCTTCAATGCATGGGATGCATGTATCCGGTACTGTAGGTGCTAATGGGGATGAAGAAAACGGCGGTATCAAGGGGGTTGCTCCAGAGGTACAGCTTCTTGCACTTAAAGTATTTGGTAACGACCCATTGTTCCCTTCCACATACGGAGATGTATATGTTAAAGCAATGGACGATGCTATTAAGCTAGGCGCGGATGCTTTAAATATGTCTCTTGGATCTACTGCGGGATTTGTTGATAGTAACAGCCCTGAGCAGCAAGCAGTTACTCGTGCACAGGATAATGGTTTACTTGTAGCAATATCTGCAGGTAACTCTGACATGTTTGGTTCAGGTACTTGGTATCCATATGCCTCTAACCAAGACTACGGATTAACAGGTTCTCCTTCTGTTTCGGAAGATTCATTTGGTGTTGCTTCTTACGAAAATGATTCTATCACTGCTTCTAGCTTCCAATATGCTTTTGATGGAGCCGAAAGTGGACAAGCAATGTTCTTATTAGCAAATGACAAGGACCCTGCTGCTCTTCCTGCCGATTCTTACGAAGTAGTGGAAGCTGGGCTCGGTACACCTGAGGACTTCGCTGGTAAAGATGTATCCGGAAAGTTTGCTTTAGTATCCCGAGGTAGTATTTCATTTGTAGAGAAAGGTTTAAATGCTCAAGAAGCAGGTGCTGTAGGAGTTATTATCTATAACAATGCAGAGGGAACTATTAATATGGCTTCCGACCCTGCTATTCGCATTCCATTTATGTCTGCTTTACAAGCTGATGGATTAGCTATCAAAGCTGGCATTGATGCTGGAAAAACTGTCACAGTATCATTTGATGGAGAGTATATTGATACTCCAAACCCTTCTAAAGGTAAAATGAGTTCATTTACTTCTTGGGGACCAACACCTAACTTAGATTTCAAGCCTGAAATTACAGCTCCTGGTGGTAACATTTTTTCAACTTTAAATGATAATAACTATGGATTAATGAGTGGTACATCTATGGCTGCTCCTCATGTTGCTGGTGGTACTGCATTAGTATTGGAACGTGTAAATGAAGAATTTGGATTAACTGGTGCAGAACGTGTTCAGTTTGCTAAAAACCTTATGATGAACACAGCTAAGCCGATTGAGTTAAAAGCTGGAGAATATGTGTCTCCACGTCGTCAAGGGGCTGGGATTATGCAACTTGCAAATGCTTTAGAAACAGATGTATTAGTAACTAATTCATCCACTGGCGAAGCAAAAGTTGCACTAAAAGAAATTAGCGGAAGTCAATTCAACTTCTCTTTAAAAGCTAAAAATTATAGCGATGAGGCTAAAACTTATAACGTCGATGTTCAATTACAAGTAGATCGTCCAGTAAATGCAGGAGCAAACTACGTAACTATTCCTAATAATGAAGCTTATGGCTCCTATGTTTTAGAGGAATCAGATGCTAGCATTTCAGTTCCTGCTACTGTCACGGTTCCTGCAAATGGGGAAACTACCATTCAGGTTTCCGTTGATGCTTCTAACTCTGATTGGTTATACCAATATTTCCCTAATGGCTACTTCATTGATGGTTTCGTACGTTTGACTGACCCATCGGAAGAGACTTCTGGAAATGTACCATTAACTGTCCCATTCTTTGGCTTCAATGGTTCTTGGGATGATGCACCAATCTTTGATGAGTTCCTTTGGGAGGATTTAACTTATTGGGGATTCCAAGCATTAGCTGATGACAAAGGTGACTTTATCAATGGATCTTCTTTAAGCGAAGAATTCGATCCTACTAAGTTTGCATTCTCCCCTAACGGAGATGGCACATTAGACAAAGTAATTCCTGTTTATTCTCTAATGCGTAATGTGAAGGACTTCCAAATCAATATATTAGATGCAAATGGTAAGAAACTCCGTACCATTCGTACTGAAAAATATTTAAGAAAACACTACATCTCTACTAATGCATACACGTTCTCTAGCGTTAATGCCTGGGATGGAATGATCAATGGAAAACCTGCTGCAGACGGTCAATATAAGATTCAGCTTAGAGGTGTCATTGATCATGCAGGTGCCGAATGGCAAACTATTGAGTACCCTATTATCTTAGATACAAAGGCTCCTACTGCTGAAATTACATTTGATGCAAAAACAAAAACACTGACCCTTGCTAATGCAAGCGACCAAGGTGTCGGAATCGATCGTATCGAAGTTTACTTAAATGATGAAGAAATTACAGAAGCTGCAACACTTGAGAGCTATGTAGTAGAGCAAGCTAAAACTGGAGATAAGATAACAGTTAAAGTATGGGATATCGCTGGAAACTCTACAGTAGAAGAAATTATTGTAGAAGATGCACCTGAGACTGAACCAGCTCCGGAGGAAGAAACAAAGGAGCCAGTTATCTTTATACAAACACCTGAATTTTTCGGCTACTATCAGACTGGTGATGTTTTAGTAGAAGGAACAGTAGAAGATGACTCTAAGATTAAGTCATTAAAAATCAATGGAGTACCTGCTAGTTCATTTGATGGAAAAGCATTCTCTCATACCTTGTCCTTAAAAGATGGAGTACAAAGTGTAAACGTAGAAGCTATTGATGAATTCGACAATAAAATGGCGATTACTCGCAAAATCATTGTAGACACTCAAAAACCAACTGTAGAAGCTGTGAAGAAATCTCTTCCAAAAGGGAAACTTAATGCTGATGCAGAAAATCCTGTTATTCAAGTGAAGGTTGGAGATAACTTCGACGAAGTGCGTCTGTATCTAAATGATAGCGAAGTCTTCTATAACCCAGTTTCTTCACCATACGCTATGAATGGCTATAGTAAAACTGTAGATGTGGAGCTTCCTTTAGAGGAAGGAAGCAATGAATTTGTATTAAAAGTAGTAGATTTAGTAGGTCATGAATCTACACAAACCATTACAGTTGAAAAGAAAGTGAATGGTAGTGGGAATAGTAACGGAAATGGGAACAGCAATGGTAGCGGCAACGGTAATGGAAATGACAATGGCAATGGTAACGGTAATGGCAAAGGAAAAAGCAATTAAGTTTTAAAATTATAACATTCTATTTTTTTAAGCCAATCATGATTAGTCATGATTGGCTTTTTCATTAGAGCAATCATTCTCTGTTTATTCTTTGAGCCAAGTCACTGGATTTAGACAAATAATTTGAAAAGTTCTTAGAAAAAGGCTATGTAGAAATTGTCTACATAGCCTTCTAATTAAATTTTCATCTCTGCGTAATATGCATTTAATTCCTGATAATATTTGTTCAATGAGGAAGTTGAAACGTCAAAAGCTTCTGCAATTTCTTTAACTGTAAAGTTTAATGGCTCAAAGAAACCATTTTCTTGCCCAAATCGGATTGCTCCAGCAGCTATAGCCACTTCTTTTCTTGCATTTGGCTGTTGCTCAAACAAATAATCTTCGACCACTTCTATTAACTTCTTATATTCTCGACTGTTTTTTTCAAGAAAATCCATAGCCTGTTGGAGTACCCCTGCTTCAAAGAATGTGTACTCCCCGCCCTCATAGCCGTTTTCTCCAAGAGCGATCCAAAGCTTCATACCATTCTCTTTTAGGAAAACTTGCTCAGTCGTATCATCGAGTGCTTTAAATTTTTTCGTAAAGTCTTCAAATACTACCTTGTGGTCAGTAGGGAAAAATACAAGACTAGAGACAGCCAAGTAATGACCGTCTCCTTGTCCATCTGGCAGTATAAAACAATATATATGCATTCCAACTGGAACAGGCTTATCATTTTCTCTTCTTAATAAAATTGTTTCATTAGACAATACATGTTTAACGGTCAAGTACTGCTCTTCTACAACAGTTACTTCTCCTACAAATGCACGTGGTTCATTCCAGCTATCCAGTACCTTTAACGTGGAAGGTCTAGCTATTTTCTTTCTTTGTTTTTCTAGATATCCTGTCCAAATATCTATACGCTGGTGAAAGAAGAACTCATCCATTGCTATAGCTTCAATCATTTCTTGCTCCATAAAACTCTTCAAGGATTTGGTCCAATCAGTTGCAAAATCACCGAAAGCAGCATAATCCTTTCTTTCTGGATATTCATCATAGAAGGTTTGTAGCACACGTTCTAATTCTTCGGTTTTTACTTCTTCTATAGAAATAGTCTCTTTAGACTCACAGCACTTTTTATATTTTTTTCCACTACCACATGGACAAGGATCATTTCGTCCTACCATTTAAAACACTTCCTTCTTGTTTACTAAGTGCTTATTTTAACACGAAATACCCCTTAAATTAAAATCTCCTTTGAAATAGTTAAATGGGAATGACTAAAAAACGTAAGTCTATAAAAATCAATTCCGCACTCCGTTCAATTCCTTGGTAAAGAAATAACGAATAAAGTACCCTCTTTTCCATTGCTCGTTACTTCTACTTTGCCACTATGCAAATCAACAATTTCCTTTACAATCGCTAAACCCAAACCAGAACCATCTTTTGTTCGAGAACTATCTATACGATAGAATCGCTCAAAAATCTGGTTTATTTCCTCTACTTCCATACCAATTCCACTATCCTGAAAGGATATATTTACATATTCATTATCTTCTATAACTCTTATAGAAATTTCTCCATTAGCCATATTATATTTAATAGCATTTGTTAGTACGTTATCCCAAACATTTTCCAACAGATCTGCGTCTCCATAAAACATAACTGGTTCCATTTCATAAGAAAGATCAATATTCTGTTCCTCTAGTCGCCATCTATATTTATAAATGACTTCCTTGAGCTGTTCATCTAATTTGAAGTTCGATTTTCTGACAGGTCTGGCAGATTGGTCAAGTGATGTTAATAATAACAATTGCTTAGTCAGATTAGATAATCTTTTTGTTTCCTGTTCAATAACTTGTAGGTAGCTTTCTCTTTCTTCCATATTAAGATCAGTTGATTTTAACAAATCCGCATATCCTTGAATATTTAAAAGAGGTGATTGAAAATCATGTGACACATTACTTATAAAAGCCTTTCTGGACTCATCGTTAAGCTCGAGCTGCTTAACCATATTAGAGAAATTTCTAGCTAGTTGCCCAAGCTCATCTTTACGTGTAATGTCTAAATCTACTCGATAGTTCTCTTCCATTACGTGTTTGGTTGCATCATTCAATTGCTTAATCGGTTTAACGAGTTGCTGTGCCAATACTAGCATAGAAGTTAGAATTATTACTGCAAGTGCAAGTAAGAAGCCGAGTAGTAACAGGTGCATGTCAGAGAACAATAACTGATTATTTGGTCGAATAAATAAACCGTAAACCATCCCTTCATGCTCGTAGGGAATACCAACTGTATTACTAACACTATTCGCATAATGATTAAAGATAAAAAGTTTGCCTTGATAATCACGCATACCGTGATAAATATTTCCATTTAATACTTGGAAACGGGTTTCATCGCTTAGCTCCTTGTCCGAAAATGGTTCTCCAAATGAATATTCTTCCCCCTTTTCATTAATGACATAAGCTTGATAGCCCAGCTTAGTAATAGATTCTAAATATTTATCAAAACCTCCTCCGTGCATTTCCTCTAATACAGTAGTGATTTCTATTGCTACTTCTACGTTCTTCTCATCATTTTTTTCTTTAATTTGAATGTTATAAACCAGACTCACAATTAGTAATCCAGCTAAAATACTAATCGTAATAATAAATAAAGTCGCTAATGTATATTGTCTATATAAAGATCTCATTGTGCCCTCACATCCAACTTATATCCAATCCCACGAATCGTTTGAATCTCCATCAAGGCCCCCGCACGCTCTAATCTTTGCCTTAAACGCTTAATATGTGTATTTAATGTTTGATCATCTCCTTCATAATCATAGCCCCATACTTTTTCCATTAAATTAGTTCTTGTGAAAACCTGTTCTGGCTTGGAAGATAATACGCTTAAAAGCTCAAACTCCTTCAAAGGTAGTAAGAGGGTTTGTTTTCCTACTGTAACCTCATGTGTAGAGCGATTTATCGTAACGTTTCCAATCATCATAATTGGCTTGAAGGTCTTGTCGAGTCTACGTAAGATTACAGCAATTCTATATAGTAATTCCTTTGGTTCAAAGGGCTTTACTAGATAGTCATCTGAGCCTGCTAAAAAGCCCTGTTCCTTATCTTCCAAGGCTCCTTTAGCAGTCAGTAAAATTACGGGTATGTCATATTCCTCACTTAAAATTCTAGTTAAAGCAAAGCCGTCCATCCCTGGCATCATTACATCAACTAACGCTAAGTCTGCCCAGCTATCCTTTAATAAAGCAAGAGCTTCCTCTCCATTTTTTGCTGCAATTACTTCATAACCAGCCCTCTTTAAGTGAATCATCACTAGTGTTTGTATATTTACATCATCATCCACTACTAAAATATTCATTGGATTTCTTCCTTCCCTTTTCACTATCCACATTACTAATTAAATTATACTTTCTATTTAAAAAGAGGGTTGTTTTGTAAGTTGACCTTACGAAACAACCCCCTCTTTTTTCCTTGTTCGGGAACGACCGCACTGCCCCCTCGGGGTCAAATGAAAAAAAGCTCCGGTGGCTGTGGGGCTGCCTCCTCGCTTTTCCCCATTTGCCTGTCGGGGCAGAGACAGGCGCTTACGCTTTTCTTGTTATTTTTTATCTTTTTCGTACATAAGTATTAAGGATGGAAGTAGCATTCCTCGTACTAGGAATGTATTGATAATTATTCCTATTGAGACGATAAAGCCAAAGACGAATAAATCTGCTATCGGCATAGTCGTCCTGCTGCAAGAATAACACTCGCTGAAGAGATTACACCTTTAGTAGAAACCCACTCAGTAATAAGGTGCAAAATTTTTCATAGAGTATTTCCTCCTTCAAATTTCCTTCAAAGGGTTAGTGTACATCTGTTATATGAACTCTCTATGAACTTTTCTTCTACTTTTTATTGTTTCTATTCAAATATGAATTATTCAAGTCAAAGTTTAATATTTACTTGTTTAATACTTATGAAATCATTAGACTGATTGCTTGAGAGGAGAGATTGAAATGGAAAAAACATGGAGTATACGACTAATTCGATTTGCTGCACTATTCGGCCTTTTTGGAACTTATCTTGGCTCGCATATGGCTGGTCAGATGGACTACTCATTAAGACCGATTCACGCTCACGTACTTTTAGTAGGGTGGTTATCTGTATTTGCATGGGGGATTTTCTATCAAGTATTTACAGTAAAGCATAAATGGATGGTTACTTTACAAAGTATAAGCGCCATGATTGGTGCATTAGGTTTAACTTTGGGGATGTGGATGTATAATATAAATCCATTCAACCTTAACGAAACATTGGTCATGGTCTTCTTTATCGTTGGAGGAACAATCTTACTTTTTGCATTTTTTATGTTTTTAGTTATCACCTTCTTTACGGAAAAATCAAATAAAGCATAAGGCAAAAAGAAGCTATCTCTGTTTAAACAATCTATTATTTTGTATATACAAAAGGTCCTTAAGTAAGTTTTACTTTAAGGACCTTTTTATTATTGCGCTGTATAACCACCATCTAAAACAATTGCTTGACCCGTCATTCCTTTGGCTGAATCACTTGCCAAGTACAAAGCCAAGTCTGTAATTTCTTGAACATCCAACAACCTTCTTTGAGGAACAAGTGGATATAGCACTTCTTCAAGCACCTGCTCTACTTCAATATTCCTTGTCTTTGCTAAATCTTTAAACTGATTGCGTACAAGAAGGGTATCTACATAACCTGGACATATTGCATTCACTGTTATTCCATCGGCTGCAGTCTCTAATGCTGCTACCTTCGTTAAACCGATAACTCCATGCTTAGCCGAATTATATGCGGCCTTTCCAGCAAATCCTATTAATCCATTTATAGAAGCCATGTTAAGAATTCGACCAAACTGTTGTTTTTTCATATATGGCAATGCATGCTTCATCGCTACAAAAGGAGCTGTAAGCATTATTTTTATTAGCAATTCAAACTTCTCTGTTGGGAAATCTTCTATATACGATACATGTTGCATCCCCGCATTGTTTATCAGTATATCTATTCTCCCAAATGATTTTACTGTATATTCGATTGCATTTTTAATGTCCTCTTCTTTCGTTACATCACAGACGATTCCCTTTACTGGCCCATTTAGAGTGAAGACAGCTTCGTCTAATGACTCGCGATCCACATCAGAAATAATCACGCTCGCTCCGGCCTCTAAAAATGCCTTAGCCACATCAAAGCCAATTCCTCTGGCTGCCCCAGTTATAAATACAACTTTATCCTTCACTTGAAATCCCCCAATCCTTAAATTGCAGTCCAGCCGCCATCAACTTTTAAGGTTTCTCCTGTAACGAAGTTCGCCAAATCAGATGCTAAGTATAGTACTGCACCAGAGATATCCTTCGGCTGAGAAAGTCCCTTTAAGAGAATGCGATTTTCCACATCCTTTTTAAAAGCTTCATCTTCAAACATCTTGGCAGTCAATTCTGTTTCTATAAATGTTGGTGCTACTGCATTAACGTTTATGCCAAGCTTTGCCCACTCAACTGCAAGTGCTTTCGTTAATTGGACTAGACCACCCTTACTAGAACAATACGCTGCTCTATTGTAATAGCCTACAAATGCCATCTGAGATGCTATATTTATAATTTTACCATTTTTTTGTTTACTCATGTATTTAGCCGCTGCTTGGCTTGTAAAGAACACAGATTTTAAGTTTAAGTCTAAGACAGTATCCCAGTCAGCCTCTGTTACTTCTAAGGCAGGCTTTGCAATATTTACTCCAGCATTATTTATAAGTATATCTATTGTTCCAAATTCTTTTGCAGTCGTTTCAATTAGATTTTTAATGTTCTCGATTATACTTAAATCTCCTTGTACTGCCATACATCGATTATTATAATTTTTTAGTTCTTTCAGCGTTTCCTCTAACACCTGATTATCTCGACCAGAAATTACAACATTTGCTTTTAACTTAGCAAATGTCAGGGCTATATCTTTCCCTATCCCTTTACTACCGCCTGTTACGATTACTGTTTTATGCTCTAATTCTGAAAAGAAGTTATTCATTGCTACCTCCTAACTTCAAGTCACCCTTAAGAAAATGAATAAGCATTTGTTCACGTTCCACATTTTTTAACATAGAGAATTGCTCGTCCCATGAATAGAACCCTTCACCACTCTTGTCTCCAAACTTATTCTCTTCCACTAACTGTGTGAGCACGCGACCAGATTTTTGATCGGTACTCAAATCCTCAAATAGATAATTTGAAATAGCTGAAAAAACATCAAGCCCTCCCAAATCTGCTGTCATTAATGGACCAGTTATCGGAAGACGACGCCCTATGCTATAAGTTACTGCAGCATCTATGTCCTCTTTAGTCGCTACACCTGCATCAAGTAGTGATTGGGCTTCTCGAAATAACGCATACTGTAAACGATTTCCTATAAACCCTGGTATCTCTCTATTCAGTAATACTGGTTTCTTATTCATATGTTGTAGTACCTGCATAGCTCGCTGAACTGTACCATTATCCGTCTTTTCACCTTTTACGACTTCAACTAGCGGGATTAGATGACCGGGATTCCAAAAGTGAGTTACAACAAAACGATTAGGGTAATCCATTCCCTCTGCTAGCAAACTTGGCATGAAGCCAGAGGTATTGCTTGCAATAATTACGTCTTTATCAACTAGTTCCTCTAATTTTTTGTACATGCCCTTTTTAAGATCTAGTACTTCAGGTATGACTTCAATAATAAAGGTTGCTTCTTTTACAACCTCTTCTAGAGAAGGAGATAACACAATGAGGTCCATAATGCGTGACGCTTCTTTTTCATCAAACAATTCATTATCCTTCATCACTTTTAATTTATTGTGGAGACCTTTTTTAGCAATCTCTAAGTCCTGTTCACTAACTCCATATACCTTTACGTGCATGCCTGCCCAAGCTGCGGATAGAGCGATAGAGTGCCCCATCGTTCCACAACCTAAAATTGATACGATTTCCATTTGTTCACACCCCTTAATTGTTTCTATAACAATCAATACCCAACAAACATCATACTTATGTTTGTCGGGTATTATAATGTATTATTAAATACCTACTCCAAAAGAAAATAGAATTACGGCTAATATTACACCGAGAATCGGTACAACAACTGTTAAAGCACCAAAGGCCGGGTAAGCATCCTTATGCGTTTCTCCACAGATAGATCGAATAGTAGTAACAACATAGCCTCCTTGTGGCAACGAATCTAGAGACCCAGAAGAAATGGCAACGGATCTGTGAAGGGCTTCTGCATTTACGCCTAGGTCTAAATAATGTGGGGCCAAAAGAGGTAAGGCTATAGCTTGTCCACCCGAAGATGATCCCGTTAAACCTGCAATAACCGCCACAGCAACTGCTCCACCAATCAGTGGACTACCTGGAATAGATGTCATTACATCAACCGCCGATTCAAATGCTGGGGTTGCCTTTACTACACCCCCAAAACCTACAACAGCAGCAGTATTTGCAATGGCGATTACAGCTCCCATTGCCCCTTCTGCAACAGCTCCACCGAAATTATGAAAATACTTTTTGTTTAACAGGTAGGTAGCAAGAATTCCACCAGTTAATGCAATGATTAATGCTGAAGTTTCAAGCTCTTTATGTAAGAAAAATGAAATGATTAATACTACACCTAACGGAATCATACTTAGTAAAGGATTTGGCAACTCTTTACGAGCAACTGTCGTTACATCAGATTCCCTGCTAACAAACTTTTCTCCATTAGACATTGCTTTTTTAATCATTTTTTTCAGCCACCAATAACCAAATGCCATCATGAAAACAGCTACAATAAAACTTACTTCCCATCCTGCATAAGGCGATGTCTTTAAAAATTGAATAGGAATCCAGTTTTGAATTTCTGGTGATCCCGCTGATGTCATAGTAAAGGTTGTAGAACCAAAACCAAGTGCAGCCGGTATAAACCTTCTTGGCAAATCCGCTTGTTTAAATAAACTTAAAGCCATTGGATAAACGGAGAATGCCACGACAAACAAACTAACTCCCCCATAAGTTAAAACAGCACAGGCAATAACTACAGCTAACGCTGCACGTTTAATACCTATTTTACTGACGATCCATTGGGACACACTATCTGCTGCCCCGCTATCCTCCATGACTTTACCAAAAATGGCACCAGCTAAGAACATTAGCCACCAAGATGCTATGAAGCTAGTAAACCCTCCCATGTAATTAGTTAAGAAATTGGCAGCACCTTCCTCTACAAGCTGTGGAAACAACGGAAGCCCATTAAATACCCCAACTAGCAGAGCTGTTAGTGGTGCGGCAATGAGAAGGTTCATCCCCTTCATAGTTAAATAAATCAATAAAGCTAGCCCACCGAATAACCCTATGAGACCTAACATACTTTCTCCCCCTAAACCCCTAAGAATTATTTATTTCCGTATCTTCTTACTCTTAGTAACGCCTGCTCAGCATGTCCAGCAAAGTTCTCTAACTGACATAAGCGTGCAGCATACTCCCCTATATATGCACTTGCCTCTGGTGTTACTTTTTGATAGGTTACTGTTTTAATAAACTTACCTACCCATAAACCGCCCGTATATCTTGCCGCACCCTTAGTCGGTAACGTATGATTCGTACCAATTACTTTATCCCCATAGGCCACATTTGTTTCTGGTCCTAAGAAAAGACAGCCATAGTTCGTCATATTTTCTAAGAAGTAGTTTGGGTCCTCTGTTAAGATTTCTACATGTTCAAATGCCAGACGGTCTGCCTCCACTCGTGCTTCCTCAATAGAATCTACAAGTAAGATTTGTCCGTAATCCTCCCACGATACTCTAGCAACATCTGCTGTAGGCAAAACTTGTAGCTGGCGTTCAATTTCTTTCAAAGTTTCTTCTGCAAGTTTCTCCGATGTTGTTATTAAAGCACCCGGAGAGGTCGGACCATGTTCTCCTTGACCAAGAATATCTGTAGCAACCATTTCAGCGTCCGCTGTATGGTCTGCCACCACTAACGTTTCAGTCGGACCAGCAAATAAGTCAATTCCCACACGTCCATAAAGCTGACGTTTTGCCTCTGCAACAAATGCATTACCCGGCCCTACGATCATATCTACTGCTTTGATAGATTCTGTTCCAATGGCCATGGCTGCCATAGCTTGAATACCACCTAGCAAGTAAATTTCATCTGCACCAGCTAAAG
Organism: Psychrobacillus faecigallinarum; assembly: GCF_014836595.1. Taxonomy (GTDB): domain Bacteria; phylum Bacillota; class Bacilli; order Bacillales_A; family Planococcaceae; genus Psychrobacillus; species Psychrobacillus faecigallinarum. The sequence continues at coordinate 190,412 of NZ_JACSQO010000003.1, forward strand.
ACATAGCAGCAATAGTGGCATGTGGAATTTCCCCGTTAATCGGCGGGGTACATGCGATTACTCGTTTTACACCTGCAACTTTTGCAGTTAAAACACTCATATGAGCCGAAGCCACCATTGGGTAACGTCCTCCAGGAATATAGCAACCCACACTATTGACTGGTATATTTTTATGTCCTAAAGTAACTCCTGGTATATTTTCTACTTCCACATCATGCATGGATGCTAGTTGTGCCTCAGCAAATTCACGTATATTTTTTTGGGCAAATTTTATATCCTCTAATACCTCTGAAGGTACTTTAGCTACGATTTCTTCAATTTGTTTTGTGGATAAACGAAATGATTTTGGTGACCACTTATCAAACTTATCTGATAATTCACGAACTGCTTGATCTCCTCTTGTTTCTACATCCTGTAAGGCTTCTGAAACTATTTGTGATACCTTTAAATCATTCGCACTTACCTCTTCTTGTGACTTTCCGGCCTTTATTACTTTAACCATTTGTTCTTCCTCCCCTTTGTTTGAAAACGCATTCAAAATAATCCATTTTATTTTTGCATACGTATGCAAAAATATATACAAATAAGATTATTCTAAAAAAATCAATTAGTCAACTATTATATGTCGAATTTCGTACAATTAACCTTCCATCAATCTCTATATTTTTGGTGAAACCAGAGTATTCGTTGATTTCTGCGGTTAAATAATCAACTGTTCTTTTGACCATTTCATTTATTGGCTGCTCCCATGTTGTTAAGCTATACGATGGCCAAGCAGACATCTCAATATTATCGAAGCCAACAACCTTCACTTCATCTGGAACAGATATTTGATGTTTTTTTAAAGCATCAATCACACCCAGAGCCATAATATCATTCGCTACAAATATTGCCTCCGGTATTTTACCTTGAGAAACTATTTCCTCAATTGTTTCGTACCCGCCTTCATATGTATAATCGGAAATATATTTTTTATATTTCACTTTATTTTCTTCTAATACCGTTACAAAACCTTTCTCACGCTCTTTACTAGTTGATGTATTTTCATTACCCGAAATATAAATCATATTAGAGCAACCCGTCTTCAATAAGTACTGTGCAATCTGTTTACTTGCCTCTAAATTGTTACAGCAAACAGAAAAAAATTTATTACCAACAATTTTTCTATTAAATAACACTAAAGGAATTCTGTTGTTAAATAGATCTTCGTTAGCCTGTAAGGACAACGTTGCGTCAGTAATAATAACACCCGCAACATTATAATTAAGTAATGTATCGATATCATCTTTTTGAATCTCATCGTTATTCGTATACACAAACAAAATACTGTAGCCTAACTTTTTAAATGCGGTTGTAAATTGTTTTAAAACCTGGGGATAAAAAGGGTTTTGAACTCCCTTCATAACTAGACCAATTATCTTCGTTCTATTTGTTATTAGGCTACGAGCAAATTCATTCGGTCTATAACCCAATTCTTTTGCAGCAGCTAACACCTTCTCACGAGTCTTTTGAGATACAGTCGCTCCTTCAAAATACACACGTGAGACAGAAGATTGAGAAACGCCAGCAAGCTTTGCCACGTCCTTTGCAGTAATTCCTTGTTTCACCTTACTCACTACCTTCTTAAAAATATTACTTATTTCAAACTATACAATGAGATTATATTTTTGGAAATAATAAACACTAATCTTCTTTTAAAGTTTAGTGTTTACTAACGAACTCAATCTTCTACTTCCTTACCTCCCTTAAAAAACAAAGAGCCTCCTACCAAAAGGACCCCACTAAAGAGAAATACTCCAATCATCCCGACAGAGCCACCAATTACGCCAAAAAAAGCTGGTGCGATTAATTGAAATAGACGATTAATAGTTATTCGTAGGCCTAAAACTTCTCCCGTACGTTCGGGCGGGGATGCATTATAAGTTGTTGTCATAGATATAGGCTGTCCACATCCAAGACCTAATCCCATCATAATAGCGAGAAAAGCAATAATGATGGAGGAACTAGTTAAAGGCAACAATAAAAAGGCAACCCCTGCAACAAATATAGATACAAATAATATAAATTCTCTCTTGTATATTTCTAATAGCTTAGGCAACACAAAACGAACAAACATAGTTGCCAACCCTTGTAGAGCAATTATCCATCCTATAGTTGAGGTAGACAAATTCATTTGTTTCCCTAGTAACGGAAAATATGCAACAAATATGTCCTTTGAATATAAAACCAAGGCACTTGAAAACAAAGCCTTTCGTATAAGCGGGCTTTCTAGAAGCTTTATCGAATCCATCATTTTAGTAGGGGTACTATGTATTTGACGCTCTACCTTGGGGATTCTTAGGGAAAAGACAATCCCTGCTAGTCCAATCCCTACACACGAAATGTATACAATTCGAAAGGAAATATGTTCCGACAAGTACCCCCCCATTAGAGGTCCTACTACCGCTCCAAATGCAACACAGAGACTAAACATGCTGAAATAATAATCCCTATTTTTTTTGGTTGTTTGATGTCCCAATTGATTTTGCAAAGCAATAGGAATACTAATATTTCCTATTCCTAAAAGCAGCTGACTTGCAAACAAAGACCAAATAGTAGAATAAACGGCAGGAACAATCATACCGGCAATCAAGCTGACAAAGCCTATAATAATGGGAAGCCTATCCCCTATCTTGTCTATAATTTTTCCGGCATGGATCGAAAATAATAATGGCAAAAAAGCAAATGTGGAAGTTAAAATACCAATGATCCAAATAGATGCTCCATACTCATCTGCGGAAAGAGTAATGACCGGTCTAGTTGCGTTTACTACAGTATGAAACAAGAATATTAACAATAAGACTCCTTTAAGATTCATTTATCCCCCTCCATCCATAGAAAGTAATTATTCAATATTATACCAATACAATACTCTGAAACAAAAAATCATTTAGAACTCTGCTTGAATGTACTCCTAGGTATTGGGTTCAACTATGGATTCACTGCTTACCGTTTGATAAAATAAATATGGTAACACAATACATATCTATCACTTAAAATTACTGAAAGAAAGGAATAATAATATGGATGAATTGACAAAGGAAATTATGAAATTCAATGAAGAAAGAGGCTGGGGTAGCAATACAGATGGTCGTGCTCGTAGTCTGGCTATATCTGTTTCATTAGAGGCAAGTGAGCTCTTAGAGCACTTTCAATGGCTTTCCTCTGAAGAAGCTATAGCAAATAATAAACAAGGTATTGAAGAAGAGGCAGCAGATGTTTTAATATACCTTTTACAGCTGGCGAACTTATTAGATATAGATTTAAAGGAAGCTGCAAAAAAGAAAATCCAGAAGAATGCGTTAAAATACCCTATACCTAACTAAAGTTGATCTACCACTATGAGATAAAATGTATAGTGGTAGTTTTTATATTAAATCTACTCATTAAACGTATGGATTACCTCTTGAACTAATGACCAAATCTCATAGTTATAATCAGGATCTACTATATACCAATACTGTATATCTCTTATAAAAGCTTGTTTTTCTTCTAGTGTTGCCTCTTGAAGAAATTGACGCATCCTTAATAACTCTTTTGCATCACTATTTCGACTCTCCAAAAATTCATATCTTTCTCCACTATTTTTCCCTATAACACCCAATCCATCAAAGGTAGTGATAACTACTTTATCCTCCCGTTTCCGCTTCGCTGAAGTAATAGTAGTAATAACATCTACCTTTTCTCCTAAAGGATAGATGTTTTTTAATGCAGAGAAAACTTTTTCTTGTTTTATTTTCCATGAAAATGGAAGATCGGCTATATATTCATCTAGTATTGCCTTTTCTTGTTCTTTATTTGAAATAGTACTTAATTGCTCAAGCATTTCAGCATGGGGTACTGAAAATACTAGACTAATAAATCTCTGGAAATTGTCTGCTAAATAACGTATTGGTGGGTCGTTAGTAGGTGAAATGCATACAATAGAAGCTTTCATTAAATCGGTAGTTTTATGAAAGTCGGTCAGAAAACCAAAATGAATCCCTCCCCCTCCACTTTCAGCAAACGGTATTAAATCAGGTGGTGTGATTGAGTAAGGAGAAGGCTCGGTAACTGGTCTGAACCCAATCATATCTAAAGATAAATTTTCCTTAGTGAGATTCCTCTCTAACTGAATCAGCTGCAAGATTTCTTTCGGAATTAAGTAATTTCCATAAGCTACTTTTAAGTCATCAGACATAATCTTTGCTCCCTCTACATAATATTTATTAATTACCTATTCTAGAAACTTTACAAATACCCTTTCTAACATTTTTGCTTATACCAACAACAAATCACAAATAGGAGGATCTATTATGAAAACAGCAAAACTATTAATTGCATTTACAGCAGTTAGTCTTTTAAGCACTACATTTACTGGTGTTACCGAGGCTACAACCAAAGAAAATACTAAGGTTACCCAAACAGTTACGCAAAACACCAAAATACTAACAGAGAAAATAGCAATTGATTTAGCAGCTAAATATCATGAGGCATATCTATTCGTTAGTAGTGGCGGGGGGTATAAAGATAGAGAATATAATACTTTTCTTTACAATGACTTCGCTTATCGGTACCTATCCAGTAAGATTGATACAAAGACTAAGCTCTTGAAGTACTTAACTCAAACTATGACCTCAAAAGCAGCGGAACAGTTTATAAAGGATTTAGAAATCCTGGAGTATAAAGGAAAACTTGCTCAAAAAGAAGCCGACATGGGGTCCCAAGAGAAATGGGAAAAAGCTACAGCAGAAATTATTAAGAAAGATTCCGATAAAGCTAAATATCGACTAACTGTTCCCTTTGGGGAAGACGCTGATAAAACAACCTACGTTGTAGAGTATCAATTTGTTGAAAAGGTTGGCTGGCGTATTAGCAAGCAGCCAGCTGTTGATCTTGACATCCCAGATAAAGCAAATCCCATTAATATTCTTTTCACCAACCTTTTAAACAACCCACAAATTTCTCAGAAACAGCTATTGCCAACTTCTTATTTTGATGTAAATGAATTTAAGACGGGTATAAAAAAAATAGAGTTATCAAAGCTTAAAGAGGTAGATAGGGGATCTTACCACGTAGAGTTTGTTGCCACAATTTTCGTTGAACTCGAAAAAGACTATAATGGCCCCTTAGTCTCTGGTGAAAATAGAATGTATTTTATCGTGGAGCCTAATGGATATATGGACTTTAAAATTCATCAGGCCGGGCTTATTAGTATGTATTAAGAGAAATTAGCGAAGAGACAGTAAATCGTAAGTGATTTACTGTCTCTCTTAAGATAAGAAATTCTAAAATTAAAAGCTGTTTACGGGATTTCTATTTCAATTTTTACGTCCTCATCCTCAATCCAAGAAGGATAAAAATCTAAGTCTAATCTAATCTGATTGCTATTTGAAGGAATCTGAAATTCAAATTTTGTTTTTCCCTCTGGGAGATCTGTAAAAGAGCTGTTCACATATTGAGAGCTTGGATAATAGGGCTGGTCATTATACTTTATTATATATTCCTCTCCATTTGCATCTATTAATTTTGGAAAATAGACAAACTCTTTATTTCTATCTGCATCGATAATAAAGCTTCCTTTATTATTTTCTATTTTTAAATCAGAGAAGATAGAATCCTTTGGTTGCTTTATAAATTCAGAAGAATTTGTATCAATGAGTAAGTAAGCCTCATCTTTATCCATTGCTGCTATTTTCCCAAACTTTAATGTCAGCTTTTTAGGGTTATAGAAATAAAAGCTCTCCGGCATTGAGACGGTAAATTTATTTTCCTCCCAATAATAGCTATCTGAGTAAGCCGACCATTCTCTGCCATCTTCATCTACTAATTGTATTTTATTAAATGCACCATATAAAAACTTTTTAGTATTACTTGAATTTGTCTCTAAATACACTTTCATACCAGTGGGATCTACGGAGATAAATTTCACTTTTATTATTTGCCCCTCAATCTTCATTTCCTTGTTTACAGTAATAGTTTTGCTATCCAAATTATCTATTCTTTTAAAGGAAAAAGGTATTTTAAAGTTTTCAATTGTATCTCCATTTATAAGTCCCAATTCAAAATTATGTTCTTCTGTGGGTAGAAGAGACCTATAGCTAGTTTCTATACGATGGCTAGAGCTAAATACCTTCAATCCCTTCTCTTTAGCTAAAGGATAAAAGCGATTATGGATTTCCATACTATACTGATATGGTGATCTATTGTTTGATTTTATTCGCAAATATTTATAACCTAGCTCACTCAAATCCTTTTCCTTAGATTCCACCGTATAAAAAACAACCATTCCCTTTTCATCAGCAATTACCCCATCCAACGTGACCGTAATTCCATGCTCGGTTTGAGAAGCATTTATTTGTTGATAAATGTTATTTTCTACAGCTGCAACTAGACCCTTGTCATTTTGAACAAGAGCTACTACCCGCTCCATGCCAGGAATTGCTGATACCTTGTTTGCAAAGGCTGGAGAAACGTTTATAGAGGTTACAAATGCTATAAATAATAGAGCTACCATTGCGACAGACCACAGACTCCGATGAGTAATTATTCTCTTCCTTTTTTTCTCTTGTTTTGCTTTTTCAAAGCCGTTTCTTACGGACATCTCTACCTTGTCCAAAGGAACATCTACCTGATTGATCACGTTTTTTCGTTTCTCCAATTTTTGTTTTTCCTCTTCAAACACGTTTCATCTCCCCTTTCTCCTCAAAATGATGTCGAAATGAACGAAGTGCCTTATGTAATCTAGTTTTAATCGTTCCCTCCGGTGTCTTCCACATGGCTGCTATGTCTTTAATTTTGACGTCCTCAAAGTACTTGAGATGGAGTAACTCTCTTTCGTAGTCAGATAGATGGGCAAGTGCCTCCTCTATTTCCAAAAACGTATAATCTTCTTTTTTCCCGAATACTAGTAGTAAGCTTTCCTCACAAATCTCTCTCTTACTTTTTTTAATCGTATCCTGACAATAGTTCATCATGATCCTTGTTACCCAGGTTTTAAAATATGCTGGCTCTTTAAGTGTTTTGATATGTTTAAAGGCCCTATAGGTTACTTCCTGAACAGCCTCTAAAGCATCCTCTTCATTTTTTAAGTAGGACATGGCAGTTCTATATAATGCCTCCTGATGAGTATGCATCAGATCTAAAAAAGCATCCTCGTTTCCCTTTATCGCTTTCCTTTCTAATTGATGCTCGCTCAAAACATCACCTCATTTCAAATTTCCCTATTAATTAGACTATTTAAAGCAAGAAAAGTTTTGACAATTTTAAACAATTATATTTACTTCATTATTTTAAGAAGATTGGCGTAAGTACAAAGTAATGGGCGATATAAAAAGTTTTTTAATAATAGTGGAATTAAGTGTTTCTCCTAAAGATATACTTAAAGGTAAGTACTTGAATTAATTTCACCTATAATTTGGGGTTAAAGTATGTAATTATTTGTTCTACTTTACTATTGTTAACGCTATTTTTATTAAATGGGAATTATGAATTGATTTACTTTTACATTTTTATTAGTTTTTTTCAAGAAAAATCAGTATATTACTAATTTTATTAGGTATATCCAAGATATTACTGACAAAATGGGGTATACTTAATAGTAATGAGTTTGTGGATTTGTAAAGGAGGCACTTTATGTCAGTCGCTAGTGAAGCATCACAAGTAAATCTCGATTTTTTAATTAATGAATTAGGTCTTCAACAGGTTTCCAATACTTCCCTATTTCGTAAAGGGAATTATTTTGTCATTTCTCCTTCCGTTCAAAATAAATCAAATACGTTTGAACTAGGTGAATCACTTATGAAAAAATTCAATCCTGAAACGGATGAAGGTTATTTGCTCATTCGTCTTAAAGAAAAATTTTTAATGTGCAAATTACATCCCTTCCAAAGAAAAATGATGACTACAGAAACCGAAAAGAGTACGAAAAGTAAACCATCCTTTTGGAAGTTTCATGTGATTGAATCAATCATTCCACGTATAGAAAATAGCGGTGATAGAGAGCTGACTTTTAAAATTCAAGCCCCTACCAATAAACAGCTAATTTCTTTTTTTGGTAAAGAAAATGTTTAATAAAAACCAGATCTAGAAAATAGATCTGGTTTTTTTTGTATTAATTTAGGTTACGTTAAAGATATAGCTCGATATGTAAGGTTGAATTCTAGTGACAGGAATATAAAAATGAGCTTGGGAATGTCTCTCCAAGCTCATTGTACTTCACTTTCTTTGTTTTTCTTAACACTCGATTCACCTATAAATAAAAATAGCTCTTTAAACACAATACAAACGTGTATTAATGTATTGCATTAAGCATAATTCCATTCTTTTCCGATATCGCAATCCCCATATGGATTTATTCCATTATACGGTCCAACATACATAACTACCTCATTGCGTATGATCCATTCCATACCATGTTCTTCTTCCCATTCGCAATTTAATTCTAAATCAATGACAGGTTCTGTTGTATTCTTAGGCTTCGGAATACATATAGTGTTTGGTGTAATATAAGGTAAAACATCTGTCGGTTTAGTGAATTCTATAACATCTTCACCAATATCATCAAGAAATTCATTACAGTATCTAATAGATGCGTTACAAATCTCATCTATTAGTCCATCACTTAAAGTGTTCAAGTAAGTTATACATAGTTCCGCGTATTCAATATCTGACTCTTGTTCTATATATACAGTAATATTTTGATCAAATAATTCTAAGTAGGCTTCTCCTTCTAATTCGAAATATTCATTGGTTTTAAGGTTTTTAATAACCACTATAATTACTCCCCCCTTGCCAAATTAGCATTCATCCTTCTAATTATAAAATTTTTAAAAAAATTAAATCAATAAAGATGTTGCAATCATTGCTTAAATATAGAAGTATTAATTGTTAAATACAAGCTCAAATTTTCTATTTGTATAATCAATCACCAAACGCCCATCCTTAGCAATATCACTACCAAAAACACCATCTAACTTAAAAAAAGTAGCAAGATCTGTCAACATCTCTCTCACGTTTTGTAAGCTGATGGATTGATTCCTATTCAGATAAACTATTAAACTTGCTATGCTGTCTAATTCTCTTTCTTTTACACTACCGACGCCACCAGAAAGTATCATTCTTTTCTCTATTTTAAGATCATCGACTTTCGATAGAAGAGGTTGTCCAAAATGGGTTTTATTTGCACCAGTGTCTAAACCGAAATACAAGGGTACTTGATTCTTTCCTTTGACTTTTATAATGGGATACCCACAGAAGAAAAGGTTATTCTCCACCCCTTCTTTTCGTACCGGTTTCTGAATAATAACCTGTTTTCGTGCATAGTCTATTTCCAGAAAAATATGTTGTATAATATCCCATCCAATGATACCGTCAATCTTCATTATTTCTTTCGTTTTAGGATTTTGAATCATTAACAATTCATTCGCTAAAACCAATGTAGGCTGATTAAGAATCGTCAGGCTCTGTATGACAATTGAATCGATTATTGCCAAATCGGTACTGAAATTTTGGTTTGTTGAATTTCCAACCTCTAATTCTTCAATTTTCTGAATGTTAATATCGCAGTCTTTCACTAAAGAACTTGAGATGACCGTCATCCCTGCTCCAGTATCTAGCCAAAAGCATTTCTTATTCCCATTAATCATAATATCAATGGTCGGAGAGCCGGAGCTGCTTAGCTTCATTGGAACACATATTTGTTCTTTTAAGAAGGAGAAAGAAGTAGTTTCATACTGGCTACACGCTTTTGCAATTAAACGATTGCTTTGATCAATGCTGTGATCATCCAGAAGTCCAAGCGTCTCTAGTTGTTTCCATTCTGATTTAGTAAAATACAGCTCAAATAAAATCTTGGCACAGCTACTTCGTAATGAAGGATCCTGACACTCACAATATAGATTCTTTAACCTTTCTGCACCTAAACTTTCTTTTCCATCTGTAATTAATTTTAAAGCAGATACAAACTTTTTTTGTTCATCATTAATTTCCACCATTGCAAAATCAAACTTCTCCAACTCTACTATAACCTTCAACTTTTCCCCTCCACCAAATCTTGATAGTTACTATTTCTATATAACTCTAATAATTCCTTCTAATAGAACTAATGTATTATTTTAAGTATTGTTCCTTCAAAGAATTATCGAGAATTTAATATACTAACTAGCGAAGACGAAACTATTTTACTTGATATAGGGTAAGTATTCTGATTGATTTTATTAAATTTTCAAAATAGTTAATTAAAAACTTGAATACCTCTTGGTTTAAAGATAATATAAATTTATAATCCTACCGGTGAGATGAGGTTTAATAGTGGAATTAATTACAATTCACTTTCTTTTCAATTTATCCTTATTAGTCATCTTTTTTTTCCTTTATTTTTCTATCCTAAGAATATCCGGGAGTATACTACAACGAAAACGCACCTCTATTTTATATTTCATCATATCCTTATTACTATGCTATTTATTCTCCTATTCCTTAAATGATGAGGTTATATTAGACTTAAGAATTATTCCATTGATAATTGGTGGGCTTTACTTAGGACTAAGCCCTATATTAGGATTAATAGTTATTTCTCTTAGGGGTTTTTATGGTATGGACTTAGGATTCTACTTAAGTATACCTATCTATGGAATTCTCAGCATTTTCCTTTGGAAGGTACATCCTCATTTTTTACAATTAAGCTCTAAATATCGTATTATTAGCTCTACCATGTTAACGCTCGTAGTAAGTATATTTACATTAACATTGGTTTTAAACACAATTGGGGCTGGTCATACACTAGACTTATTTATTGCATATGTTTTTGTTCCTCCACTGGGAGTTGCGATTCATGCGTATACTATAGAAATGGTGGAAAAAATTTTACTCCAGCGACAGCTTTTTATAAAAGCTGAAAAGAGAGAGGCTGTAGAACAAATGGGTGCTGCTATTTCTCATGAAATTCGCAATCCTCTAACAACCGCTATTGGATTCTTAGAATTGTTAAACAAAGAACCGTTAGAATCAGATAAGCGCAAACAATATTTGACTATTTTAAAAGAGGAACTAGATTTTGCAGAGAAGATTATTCAAGATTACTTAGCTTATTCTAAACCTAGCGTAGAAACTTCAAAGGAATTAAATATTCAAGAAGAACTTCCTATTGTACTAAAGCTCTTACAACCACTAGCTAACTATTACTCAGTAGAAATTATCTCCAATCTTTCCTCTATGAGCTTAATAGAAGGAGATCGAGCTAAATTTCAGCATTCCTTTATAAATATTATTAAAAATTTAATAGTTATGTCTGACGGAGGCACCATAACCATTAACACAGAGGAAACGAAGACCAATATTTTTATCACAATTAATAGCTCTACTCCAATGATTCAGATGAAAACTATTGCATTAGATATGTCTATCGATTTTGGTATTATTAAAACTATGAAAGGTTCTGTCCAAACAAAAATAACAGAAAACGGAACTACTTATTATTTTTCCTTTCGATCTATGAAGACACCACTTAAACGTATGATCAGTTTTAGCTGATACACACCAGTCTAATCGAAGAGAGGTAATGCTATGGAGCTGACTTTACACTTTTTATTCAATTTATCTCTTTTAATAGTATTACTTTTTTTTAGTTTAATATGGACCGAGAACACGAAAAAGGTACAATCCGCAGGAATATTTTATTGTTTCTCTAGTCTCTTAATTTGTTATGGATTTAGTTATCCCTTAACAGATCACATATTATTAAATTTAAGAAATATTCCCTTTGTAATTGGTTCTCTTTATATTGGCATAAGTCCTTATCTGGGCTTAGTAGCAATTATTATTCGAGCTTTTTTCGGAATAGATCTAGGTTTTTGGATAACGGTATCATTCTATGCTATCTTCTCTTTAATGTTTTGGAAATTACATCCTTGGTTTTTAGAGAAAAGTAGAAAACAGCGTATTTTAATTGCTATAGGGTTTATGTACATTGTCGGAATTTACCAAATTCTCCCTTTAAACTTTGCTTTAGAAGGGTATCCAATACTTGATGTGAATCTTGCTTTTTTATTGATACAGCCTTTAGGAGTTGGCATGATTGCCTATTTTTTAGAGGAGTTTGATAAATTTATCATTTATAGACAACAACTTATTACTATTGAAAGACAAGAGGTCGTTGAAAAGATGGGTGCTGCTATTTCTCATGAAATAAGGAACCCATTAACTGCTGCTAGTGGCTTCGTACAACTTTTACATAGTGACTCTCTTTCCCCTGAAAGTAGATTGCAATACTTGGCAATTGTAAGGAGTGAGCTTAAATCAGCTGAACGAGTCATTCAAGATTATCTTACTATCCCTAAGATGAAAGCAGACGGCGAAGATACAATTTATATAAATGATGCCTTAAATAATGTTATTCAAATGCTCATCCCCTCAGCCCAAAAAAATTCGATTGAAATCATTGCAAATTTTTCGAATGAATCTATCGTAATCGGTGATAGCCAAAAATTTCATCAATGCCTAGTAAATATTATGAAAAATGGTATAGAGTCGATGCCTTATGGAGGAACTTTAACAGTGGAAACTGATGCCACAGCTACAAACGTTATAATAACTATCCAAGATACGGGAACAGGTATGACGGAAGAACAACTAGACCGTTTAGGTGAACCTTATTACTCTACAAAGGGCGACCAAGGAACAGGTCTTGGAACAATGGTTGTTTTTAGCGTTATCCGGTCAATGAATGGGAATATACATGTAGATTCTAGCCTTGGTGAAGGTACAACCTTTGAACTTGTCTTTAGGTCTTCTCTGGCCGAAGATTGCTTAAGTATAAACGAGATTAAAAAAAGTAATATGGTGCACAATTAATTGTTCTATATTTCCATGTGTAGAACCACGCTAGCTACTACATCTTAAGGAAGAAAGAATTTCCTTAGAAAGGAGCTACACCTATGGGAAGAGACGATAAAAAGGGAAGCAGCAATAACACTGGATCTTTACCTCAAACACCAAAAAACATGAAAATTAAGCCTAAAGATGTTCAAGAAGAGTTTGCCCGTGAATTTGCAGAACTAAGCCGTTCCTCTAAAAAGAAAAAATAATTTTCAATAGGTAGAGGAGGACGACAGAACATAAATTCTGTACAGGTCCTCCCTCTTTTTTATTTTAAACCGAGTACCTAATTAATTTAGAATACCAGTACTCAGAATAGACACATCAACTTTAATATCCCACTTCATTTTACTGATAGTTTCACGTGTAAGCTCCGTATCCCACTTTCCTCGATGATGTCTACGTACATTTTCCGTCAGTCCAATTGGATCTACTTGTAATTGCTTCAATTCCATTAACAAGGTGTTTATTTTATCTTCCAGCTCCTTCTCCACTTCTTTTTCTAATCGTTGAATGCTGTCAGGATGTTTAAAGCTTTCTTCTTTCCCTTTAAATTCTGTCATCGTCCCTTCTACGTTAAGTAGAATTTTTAGCCTTGGTGATTTTAAACTTTTATTACTTATGATTTTCACGTTATTATCAATAAAATCAAGCAATAACCTATCTCCCTCATTTGTTGTTAGGTTAATGGGTGCTAGCTTTCTCTTGCCCTGTATAGCTTGAATAAACAATGCTTCACCTGGAGTTAATATGGTCATCATACTTTTATCTTTAAATAAAGCAACACCGTTTAACTCAACTTTTTTCTTTTTCATTTCAATTACTGGAATAATTGGGTCAAAGTTCGGATTAGTTTGCGTATATATAAAGTCATGAATATTTGTATTTGGATTAAATGCTAAGTTTACGCTAGGTTGAAGGAGGTCGCTTACGTAGTTAATGGTACTTGCCTTATCAGGATAATCTTGTCGTAGTAATTCCTCAGCGCTGCCTTTTACGATTGCCATTAATATCTCGTTTCCTATTTGTGTATTTCGATATAAATGCTTTATCACTTCCTCAACTCTTCCACTAGTTGCAAATTCCTCACTAAACAGAATTACTCTCAGTTGATTTAAAACAACTTTCTTCTCCGTCTCCTTTTCAATATTCACCATGCCATCTGTCACTAAATCAGTTGAAGTACTATAAATTTGCGTTTTTTGATTTGCATTCTTGGATTTTTGAGGAATTGCCGCAGTAAGCTTAAAGGTTGTGTCACTTTCAAAGTCAAAAGCTAGTATTCCAACCATATCAATACCTTCGATTGGTACTTTTTTTTCCCTCAAATTGCACCCCGCAAGGATAACCATAACTATTAGTAAGATTGAAATTTTTTTCCTAGTCATGATTGCACCTGCTTTTTCTTAATAAAATAAATTCCAATTAAAATTATGGGCCATAGCAACAGTGCATAACCAACCCTATAACTTACGATAAAAACTTTTTCCAAATTTTCATGAGAGAGCGGTAGCGAAAGAATAACAAAAATGATGACTCCTATTATATAAATATGAGAGCTTTTTCTTTTAGATATAATGGAATTTACTCCTTTCATAGCTGCCCATATATAACCTGTAACTGTTGAAATAACTAAAAATACCCATAAAGTAATTCCGAAAATATCTATTCTTTCTAAAAAAGAAAAGCCACCTGCTTTAAATAAATGTAGTACCGAATATTGTATATTCCTTAATTGCCATTCTGAGAAATACATTACACTTACCAAAGTCGTCAAGAAACAAAGAAATACAGTTATCCAAATACCTATTAATGCATGCTTATATGCTTTTCGTTTAGATATTATATAAGGGAAAAATATTAATATAACCTCATAGCCCGCTATACTATTGTATCCTCGGTCAAACGCTATAAAAAATTCACTCCAACTATGATTAAAGATAGGAAATACATGGCTTATATCACCCTTTTCTATAGACCATTTCAGGAAATAGATTATTGGTAGAGTAATAAAAAAAGCCATTATACAGAATCTGGCAATATTTATTATTCCACCATTTACGATGTATAACACTAATAGCAACAATAAAATAAGCGGTATAGTTGTTGTTTACTCTTGCAGAGCTGTACTTTGTATCAATTGGACATAATTACTTACTTTTGCAGTCGGAAGTAAAATTAATTGAATAACTATAAATACATTTATAAACTTTCCTAGGTTTTTCCCTAAAATTTCTTCATTTATTTCAAACAAGTTCTTTGATTGGTATTTGGAGCAAATCCAAATCATCGGCCATATAGAAATACTCGCAATTATTCCAAAAAAGATTGGCATTAATGTCTGGCTGTATCCAAGTATACTCAATCTTTCAGGCAGTGAAAGCGCTCCTGTGCCAAACATAATACTTTGTACTAAAAAAATGACATGGTAGCCCTTTAGCGTTTCTTTATTCACACTTAAGTTGCTCTCACCAACCTATATACTTTATTTATTTTCACTAGAGATTCCACTTTTCTTCTTTAAATACGCTGTTGGAAAGCGTACAACACTATCTTTCAAATCAGAAATTTTTCTAGGTATTACCGTTGACATAAAAGGTGTTCCAAGAGAATTTACTCTTAATAAATGAGCAATGAGCCACGCAAATGCCAGCATTTGACCATATAAACCAAACATGCCCGCTGCAAGAATAAAAATATAACGTATAAACCTGCTCGTATTACTCATATGAAAAACAGGCGGCAGGAAGGATAGTAGTGCAGAGGTTGCAACTATTACGATTAAAATATTACTTACGAGTCCTGCTTCAACAGCTGCAGTCCCAATAACAATCCCACCAACAATCCCTATCGTTTGTCCAATTTTTGCAGGCATCCTAGCTCCTGCCTCTCTTAATACCTCTATAATTAATTCAATAAATAAAACCTCAAATAGTGGAGAAAAAGGTACCTTCATCCTAGATTCCTGTAAATTAAGTAAGAGCTCATAAGGAAGCACCTCCTGATGGAAAGTTAAGGAGGAAACATATGATGGAGTAATCATTATCGTTAAGAAAAAACCAAAAAACCGTAGTAGTCTCATTAAACTCGCAGATGGCCAGCGATTATAGTAATCCTCCATAGTGATAAATAGTTCTAAAAAAGAGGTCGGACATACTAGAGCAGATTGACTGTTATCCATTAAAATAACTATTCTTCCATCCGCTAAATAATGCGAAATAGTGTCTGGTTTTATCGTCATATAATATTGGGGAAATGGGGAATATGGATTGTCTTCAATCAATTGCATGAGAATGGAAATATCCAAGAATGTAGGATAATCAATCTTGTCCAAACGATTTTTTAAATTTTTTAGTTTCTTTTTTTCCACCAAATCATCAATATATAAGAGAGCAATTTTAGTATTGGTGACGTTGCCTATTATTAGTTCTTCATCTTTGAGCATGGAATTTTGTATTCTTCTTTTTACAAGTGAAAGATTTGTTTCCAATGATTCTGTAAAAACATCCTGTGGACCAATGAATGTACTTTCCATCTCAGAAATAGAAACATCTCGAGTGTTCACACTGTAAGTGTCCATACTCAATAATCGATTTGTTTCATGGAAGTACAATAGAGTTTCTCCGATTGAAAGCCTATTTGTAATGTCAGCTATATTAAAAGGATTTACGCTTTCTGCAACTTGGTGTATTTGATGGATGTAATTTGCTATAGGAATCATGACCATCATTTCTAAGGTCATTTTTTCTGTTAAGGAGTTTGGATAGATTAGTGTTACAACTCCTTCACTTGTCGGTACTTTTTTATAAATAATATCATTATTTTCTCGTGTAACTTTTTTATAATATTGAATATTTTTTTCTACTAGATCTCCCTTTGATGCTCCGCGATTCGTAAAATAAGCAAGCAGACTCTTCTTTACTAATATCATTTTTTTCATAAGAATCACTTGCCTTTCCTATAGATTTGATTAGTTTGTCCATTTATTTATTATGTATTCAAACAAACCTTGTCGATAAGAAAAGTACAAGCGACTTCATTTAGTTGGTAATTGTTGTAGAATTTCTTCCAAAATGCAAAAAAACACTCAAGACCTTTTTGGTCTTGAGCGTTTCTAGTGTTTAAAATTTAACTACCTCTGGCTCTTTGCCTTTTGAATTCATGACGCGTACTTGCGTTGGTACAATCTTTAGGATGACTAAGTCTGGATCCTCTGGGCCTTCAAACCAGCCTTTTAATGCATCATTCCAAACTTTTTCTTTCATAGACTCGTCATCCGATACTTCTACTTTACCTTCAATTTCTAAAAATGAATCACCAAGTCCATTTCCATCATATCCTAAAAGGATATGTGTATATGGGTTTTGTTCAATATCTTCTACTTTATGAGTTTTTTTACTAGTGGCTGTGTAGAGGATGAAATCATCATTAAAAAAGGTCATATAACGAGAATGTGGTTTATTTTGTTGCACAGTGGCCATTGTTCCTATCATATTATCGTTTAGAATTTTCAGTGCTTGTTCTTTAGCATTTGTCATTTTTAAATCCCCTCACTTTTATGTTTATTAGTATTATTCCTTCACATGATAATATTAAACATTTATCACATTACCATGTTTTTAAAAATTGTGTTGAGGACGCTCTACCCTTTTGTAATAAGCTTAATTTGGAATCATAATCTAAGTCGAATTGGGTAGCACTATATTCATCGGCTGGTATAAAAATAATATTCTTTTCAATTTTCCTCGATATATACCTTGTATCATGCGCATCTTTCATCGTTGTAAATAAGCCTTCAAATAGGTCTAGCCCATTTTTTATTTGCTTTGGTTGTGGTTCCTCAATGTTTGCACTAAGTCGGATGCCTAATACCGGTCTCTCTCTTAACCCATTATCAAATATCCACATTGGAAAATTACTTAACACGCCCCCATCCACAACTACGACGTCACCAAGGCCTGTTTGTAATTTTATTGGCTCAAAGAAAAAGGGAATTCCACAGCTCATACGCAAGGCTCTACTTACTAAAAAGGTATCAGGCTCTATGCCATAATTTTTTAAATCATCAGGAAGAATAATCATCTTTCCATTTGTTAAATCGGAGGCAACTAACTTTAAGGAACCTTTAGGTAAATCTCCAAACGTATAAATACCTTTAACAGCCAATTTTTCTAGAAACCAATCCTCCAATGCCTTTCCCTGGTATAGACCCAAACCCCAATACAAATTGAGCCATTTCATAAAAGGAAGAGGTATCACTCTCCTACGTTGGTCTAAGAGCTTTTGAAAATTTTGTTCCATCATAAGCTTTTCCATCTCTCTGCCATTATATCCGGCGGCTATCAAGCAGGCTAAAATAGCACCAGCACTTGTTCCAGCGACTCTTTTAAATCGATACCCCTTCTCCTCCAACACCTGGTAAGCACCTACTAATCCAATTCCTTTCATACCCCCGCCTGAGAATACTCCATCTATATACATACACAACCCTTTCTTTTCTAAAATGTTGTTATATCACTCTAAGAAAGAGGAAGGATGATTAGAACAATAATCGACAAATATATTGTCTATGTATGGATTTTTCCAAAGTGCTTAAGTTTAAAATAACACTTTTCTTGGGATGGCTTTGAACAAAACTGTGATGACCTTACAATGACCTCTACGTGTGCATTGTGATGTCTTATCTGTCTCACTGTTCCCGCCAGCCTGCTGCAACAATCAACAAAAATAAATGTTCATGTTTGTATACTTTTTTATTCTTCAAAGAGCCAGCAGATATCCTCTACTGGCTCTAAAAATTATTATTTTAATTTTGGACTAGCGTATTCTTGTTGTTTGCCATTATTTTTTCTTTTCGCAGCTTCATTTTGGCCGACCACACCTAAATCTTTCGGACTAATATCATAACCATAACCGTATTCTTCACGATCTAAAGTGTTTTCCTTCTTTTTCTTTTTATCCGTCATGAGACTTCACCTCCTGAAGAATAACTTGTACTATTTTGTATTATTTATGCTAAAAAAGCACAAACATCTCTTTCTGCTTTGACAAGCAATAAGGAAGCTCCTGCCACTATTTCTTATTTATTTCAGTAAATTTTGGATACTCCACTTTTGCACAAATATAAAAAAGTCAGCTTGAAACAGTATGTATTTTACCGTTCAAACTGACTCTTCCTTTACTATTTCTTTTCAGTTTCTTTCTTTTCCCCTGGCTTAGTAATATCTTTCTTATCCGCATTGTCTTTATCGGTTTCTTTAAAGTCATCTGGATTTAAATTTGAATTATATTGAATATCATTTTCTTTCTTATCTTTTCCCATATAAGGCACCTCCTAATTAGTGACTATGCTCGTTCTTTATTTTTTCTTTCAATAGCCGCTTCGATAAACTTAGCAAATAATTTTTTGGATGGTTCATCTCCAATGAGAGCAAACTCTTCTGGATGCCATTGAAAACCATAGATAAATGTGTGGTTCTCACTCTCTACTGCCTCCACTATGCCGTCGGGTGCAGTAGCAACGACCTTTAAGCCATCCCCTACTCTGTTTACCCCTTGATGGTGAAAAGAGTTAACCTTAAATTCTTCCTCCTGAAACATTTGAAAAACTTTACTTTTCTTATCTAACTTTACAGGGTGGGATCTATGAGTTCTTATAGCGTTTTGTCTATGCAGGAATGAATATTCCTCCCTTTGATCATGTATTGATTGATGTAAAGAACCACCCATCACAACGTTTAGCATATGCAGACCCCTACATGTTCCTATATATGGCTTGTCCAATTCTAGAATTTTTTGTACAAGTGCAAATTCCATCTCATCTAATTGTGGAGTTATTCGTTGTAATGTGGGATGTGGTAATTCACCATAATATGCCGGGTCAATATCTTCTCCGCCTGTAATAATTAGCCCATCTATTTGTTGACATAGCTGATTCATATCCTTGTCAGGTATTAATGGTATTAGTAAAGGAACTCCTCCTGCTTGTAAAACTGTATCTGAATAAACTGAAGATAAGTAATAACTTTTATCATCTTTAACTTCAGCTGTAATCCCTATTATTGGTTTCATATTAAACTCTCCGCTCTTTATAATTTGACGCCTTATATTAATACCCTAATCTTAGAGTATACAAACTACTCATCCCTTTTTATTTTCACGTTTGTTTTTAAATTCTTTGGGGAATATATTTACTAGACAGCGTTAAAGGAGGACTTACAATGAGTAATAAATACGAAAAAATTGAAAATGAAATTTCTGGACAAACTCAGGATCGTCAACCAGGTTTTGAAAATGAGATGAATCCTAAACCTATCTTTGATGATGAAAATTATAAGGGATCTGAAAAGCTAAAAGGAAAAACTGCTTTAATTACTGGTGGAGATAGCGGTATTGGTAAAGCGGTTGCTATTGCATTTGCAAAAGAAGGAGCAAACGTAGCTATTGCATATTTAGATGAGCATGAGGATGCAAAAGAGACTGTGAAGCTAATTGAAAACTATGGCGTGAAGGCGCTAAGTATTGCTACAGATATCAGCGATGATGAAAACTGCGAGAAATTAGTAGAACAGGTTATTGGAGAATTTTGCCAATTAAATATTTTAGTAAATAATGCAGGGAAACAGTTCCCTACAAAAAATTTCTTAGAGATTACTCCTGATCAGCTACAGGAGACATTCTCTACCAACATATACTCTATGTTCTATTTAACACAGGCCGCTCTCCCTCATATGTCTAAGGGAGACACAATTGTAAATACATCTTCCGTCACAGCTTACAGAGGTGCGCCTGAGCTAATCGATTATTCAGCAACCAAGGGAGCTATTACTTCATTTACACGTTCTTTAGCACTAAACTTAGTAGAAAAAGGAATTCGCGTAAATGCAGTTGCACCTGGTCCAATTTGGACTCCACTAATTCCGGCAACTTTTGATGCTGAAACAGTAGAGAAGCATGGTGATAGCAACCCTACTGGCAGACGAGGACAACCAGCAGAAAATGCACCTGCTTATGTATTCTTAGCTTCCAATGATTCAAGCTATATTACAGGGCAGACAATTCACGTAGATGGTGGAGATTTTGTAGGTTCATAAAACTCCAATTAGTAAAGAGGAAGGGACTGTGAGTATTCACAGTCCCTTTTATGAGCCATTTTCACCTTTTTTGGGGCGGTTTCCAGCTATTTAGGTGCACTTTTCTACCTTTTAGGGGCGTCCCCCCCCCCCTTGTTTAAAAAGCTTTACTTCCTTTTATGAAACCTTTTTAATTTTATTACATTAGACTCCTTGAAATCTTTTTACCATCATAAGTATAAAAGACAGGCTTTTTATCCATGTACGTTTCCATATGAATAGAGCGCCCCCAAAGATGATAAATGTACGGAAGTACATGCTCCAAATAATGTGCATCAAGTTCCGTTCCTTCATAATTATGTTTTAGATGTAGTTCTCCATTTCTTGAGTAGTCACCATTTTCCACTACTATATATGGATAACTTCCATTTTCCCGGATAGCTATAATTTCATCTCTAACATTCTCATAATCCTTATCTGTGATTTCATAGTTCCCATTTTTCTTTTCAAAAAGATAAAGATCCTCCTGCTTAACCAATTCCTTCGTAAGGTAATTTCGTATAAAAGAAATATCAGATTCAATTTCCCTTACCTCAAATATTTTTTCTCTTCCCTGTCCGGCAAGGATACCATGCTTTCTCATTTCTTCTGTTGGGGAATCATATCTTCTCTCTATATCTTCAAAGATTTTAAGTCCTAAATAATAAGGATTAATAGATGTTTTAGAAGGTTGAACCACATTTGCATTTAACTTAGCGAATTCAATTGTTTCATCTGAGGTTAAATCCATTTCTCTTATAATCCGCTGATGCCAAAAAGTTGCCCATCCCTCATTCATAATTTTAGTTTCTAGCTGTGGCCAAAAATAAAGCATTTCTTCTCTCATCATGGTTAAAATATCCCTTTGCCAATCTTCTAATTCTCTACTATATTGCTCTATAAAAAGTAGTAAATCCTTTTCAGGGCGCGGAGGAAACTTTTTTCGATAAGGAAGAATAAGCTTAGGATTATCCTTCTTATCTATATTCCACAAATCATCATATTCACTCTTTTTAACTTCCTCTGTTTCTTCTTGTTCTAAATCGTAGCTTGGTAGCTTAGGACGCACAATAGATGGATCAATATGTTCCTGAATCGCAAGGACAGCATCTAAAAAGCTTTCTACCTCCTCTTTTCCATGAATCATTTCATAGTGGGCAATTCTCTCAGCAGTAGCAGTCATGCTTTCGACCATGTCCCGTCTTGTATTGGAAAAGCGGACGTTATGTTTGAAAAAGTCACAATGGGCAAGCACATGAGCAATGATTAGCTTATTCTGTATTAAACTATTTGTATCCAACAAAAATGCATAGCAGGGATTAGAATTAATTACTAATTCATAGATTTGGCTTAACCCAAAATCATATTGCATTTTCATTTTATGAAATTGTTTACCAAAGCTCCAATGAGCAAATCGAGTTGGCATCCCGTATGCTCCGAATGTATAAATGATATCTGCGGGACATATTTCGTATCTCATCGGAAATGTATCCAAACCAAAACCAGTTGCAATTTCAGTAATTTCAGCAATTGCATATTGAAGTTTTGTGTCCATCACTTAACTCCCTTTTTAAAAATACTTTTCAATGCTTCGTAGACATCTTTATTGTCTTTAATCACGTAGTGACGGAACTTGGAATTATCTATTGTTTTATAGGTATTCATCAATGATGAGTATCTGCTATGCTCATTTACTTCCCCATAGCCAAAAATTTGTGAAACACTCATCAATTCGTTAACTAGCTTTAGACATTTTTCATTATCACTTGTCATATTCTCACCATCCGAGAAATGAACAGGATATATATTAAATCGTGAAGGAGGGTACTTTTCCTTGATAAGCTCAAGTGCTTTTTTGTAAGCAGAGGAACAAATAGTGCCCCCACTTTCTCCTTTTGTAAAAAATGCTTCCTCAGAAACGACCTTTGCCTCCGTATGATGAGCGATAAATTCAATTTCTACTGCTTCGTATTTAGAACGTAAAAATCTCGTCATCCAAAAGAAGAAGCTACGTGCACAATACTTTTCGAACGCTCCCATAGAACCACTTGTATCCATCATAGCAAGAACCACTGCTTTAGATTCATGCTTAACTACTTCATCCCATGTTTTAAATCGTAGATCATCTTGATGTATAGGAGCAATGGAAGCTTCTCCTTTTAATGCATTCCTTTTGATGGCTGTTATAAGTGTTCTTTTTTTATCAATATTACCCATTAATCCTTTTTTGCGTATATCATTAAACTCGATATGGTCTGTGAGAATTTCAGCTTTTTCTTTATCTTCCAGGCTAGGCAGCTCCATATCACTAAAAAGGGCATTTTCTATTTCTTCCATACTAACTGTCTCATAGTAATCCTGACCTGCTTTGTCCCCCGCCTTCTTACCATTGCCGGAAGCATTACCTTCTCCTGGACCTTTCGCTACAACATCACCGACTTTACTGTCACCCTTACCTTGACCCACATGCTTAGAAGTATCATAGTTATATCTAATCTTATATTCATCCAACGATCTAATCGGAATTTTAATAACGTCTCGTCCATTTGACATGATAATACTCTCGTCACTTATTAAATCTGGGAGATTATTTTTTATTGCTTCCTTCACTTTTTCTGCATGACGTTGCTGATCTTGATGTCCTTTACGATGTAGCGACCAGTTTTCCTGTGAAATAACAAATTGATTTTTTTCTTTTTCATCCATCCTTAACACCTACCTATATTTTTTTATCATATGCCGGTGCGACAGAGTTATTGCCAAAGTATAAAAAAAACAAGACCAATGAAACATATTAGTCTTGTGTTTATGATGTTATCGATTAAGAAGACTTCCTACATAGCGTAATAATTCATTTGCTGATATGGAGTTATAGCCATGCTCATCAATTAACCTAGCAACTACTTCATTTATCTTTTTCAAATGAGCTTCATCAGGTGTTTTAGTAGAGGTAGTAATTTTCACTACGTCTTTTAAATCTGCAAACAGCTTCTTTTGAATAGCTTCTCTCAACCGTTCATGAGAGTTATACTCAAAACGTTTGCCTTTCCTCGCATATGCGGAAAGCCTGATTAAGATTTCTTCTCGGAAGCCTTTTTTAGCGTTTTCAGAAATACCAATTTGTTCCTCAATAGAACGCATTAATTTTTCATCTGGATTCATTTCTTCTCCAGTTAGAGGATCTCTCATCTTATTTTTATTGCAAAATGCTTCTACGTTGTCTAAATAGTTATTCATCATCGTAATAGCAGACTCTTCATATGAATAAACAAATGCTTTTTGGACCTCATTTTTAGCGATTTCGTCATATTCCTTCCGAGCAATTGCAATATAATTTAAATACTTTTCTCTGTCCTCATCTGAAATAGAGGCGTGCTGATCAAGGCCCTCTTTAAGTGCTCGTAATACATCTAATGCATTAATAGACGGTACCTCTTTACGAATAATGGCAGAGGATATTCTATTAATCACGTATCTTGGGTCAATTCCATGCATACCTTCACTCGAGGATTCCTTCTTCATTTCTTCCACATCTATTTCATTGAAGCCTTCTATATTTTCTCCATCATATAATTTCATTTTCTTTACGATATCTACACCCTGTTTTTTAGGATCCTCTAGTCTAGTTAGAATAGAGAAAATTGCAGCCGCTCTTAATGCATGAGGTGCAATATGCACATGAGCCATATCGCTTTCATGAATCATTTTTTCGTATATACGTTCTTCTTGGCTAACCTTCAGATTGTACGGAATAGGCATTACTATAATACGAGAATGCAGGGCTTCATTTTTTTTATTGGATATAAAAGATCGATACTCCGTTTCATTCGTATGGGCAACGATAAGTTCGTCAGCGCTAATCAACGCGAATCGACCAGCCTTAAAATTACCTTCTTGCGTTAAAGAAAGTAAATGCCACAAGAACTTCTCATCCAACTTTAGCATTTCTTGAAATTCCATCATTCCTCGATTGGCTTTGTTTAGTTCTCCATCAAATCGATAAGCACGTGGATCTGACTCTGAACCAAATTCTGCTATCGTTGAAAAATCTATACTGCCTGTTAAATCTGCAATGTCCTGTGACTTAGGATCAGAAGGAGTGAAAGTGCCAATACCTACTCTCTTATCTTCTGAAAAGAAAATTCTTTCTACTAAAACATCTTCTACTCTTCCGCCATACTCCTGCTCCAAGCGCATAGAGTTAAGGGGCGATAAGCTTCCTTCTATACGAATACCAAACTCTTCGAAAAAGTCCTCCCGTAGATGTGAAGGAATTAAATGAAGCGGATCCTCATGCATTGGACAGCCTTTAATAGCATAAACTGCTCCTGCATCCGTTCTAGAATACTGCTCAAAACCTCTCTTCAACAAAGTTACAATCGTCGACTTGCCACCACTTACTGGACCCATCAACAGCAAAATTCTCTTTCTAACATCTAATCGCTTCGCTGCTGGATGGAAATACTCTTCTATGAGACGCTCTAATGCTTCATCAAGACCAAACATTTCATTTTCAAAAAAGTGATATCTTTTCTTTCCGTTCTTATTCGAACTCCCAGCACTTTTAATCATACTATATACTCGTGCATGTGCTGTTTGAGCTACCTCTGGTCGTTCTTTTACAATGTCTAAAAATTCACTGAATGTACCTTCCCATTTCAGATCATTTTCTGCTTCCCGGTAATTTCTCACTTTGTTTAAAATGTCCATGTTTCCCTCCATTCAGGGCTTAGTTTATACATTGTATGAAAAGATTATATAAATGATACACGTTTATAAGGGTTCCTTTTGCTTGGAAAATTAATAGCCAACCCAACCAAGCTACTTTAATAATTCTCGATGATAGTTAAGGATGTCCTCCATCGAATTTTCAAATGGAATACTAGGATTCCATCCTATGTCTAAAAGCGCCTTAGGTTCAACCGCTTGTATTTTTTCTGGAATATTCTCTACAGCATTGACGTCCAATGGCACGTTAGAAAGGGCCATTAAACAATCAGTAATATCCTTTACAAACCTTGGCCTTCCAGAGGAAATATCATAAACCTCTCCTGACTGGCCATATTGTAATATTTTCTCATACGCAAGAACTGCATCTCTTACATCAATGAAGTCTCTCTGAGCGTATAAATTATTTACTGTAATGCTTCCCGCTCCTTTAAGTATCTCCAGTTCAGCCACCTGCTTTGCCAGTATGGAGCACACTCCATTAGATACTCCTGGTCCTATTAAATTGGAGGGCTTGGCAATAATAATGTTCATATCAAAAAGTGCTTCCCATGATTGGGCTATTAGTACTTGAAGCGATTTGCTTAGGCTATAAGGGTGAGAAAGAGAGGATATATTACTTAAATCAAATTGAAGAGCTGATCCTACTACAATTGCTTTGCAAGGGGGACTATATTGTCGGAGTGCTTCCATTAAAAAAGCAGTAGATAGAGCATTTGCTTCAAGAGAAGCAATTGGGTCTAACCAAGATTCTTGCACATGATTTTGCCCAGCTAGATGCAGTAAATAGTTTGGTTGCACTCTTTGAATCAATTTATTAACTTCATATTTGTTTGTTAAATCACATTGCTCAACCAAAATGTTTTCTTCGTTTACGTAAGTCTTTATGCTTCTTGAAACAGCTATCACATCATAACCATTTCTTTTAAAATGTTGGCAAGCATGACTTCCCGTAAAACCAGTGGCACCTGTTATCATTATTTTCTGTTTCATAGTCACTTAACATTCCGCTCAACTTCAAAAAATGGATTACTCATACTTTTCCATCTCCTTTAAAGTGTCTTCTGTTTGAGAGACAAAAGCACGGATTTCTTCTAATCCATCCTCTATCGTATAATGAGGTTGCCAATTTAATATATCAGCAGCCTTTTTGTTACATAGACAGCTGTGCTTAATATCTCCTTCTCTTGGGGGAGTGAATACTTTTTTGACACTTACATCAAATTTGTTGGATAAAAGCTTTAGTATTTCATTAATAGAAGTCTTCTGTGAGGTACTAACTTGGAGAGTTTGTTGGTCACCGCTATTCATTGCCGCAAGATTAGCTGCTACAACATCCTTTACATAGATAAAGTCTCTCGTCTGTTGACCATCCCCGTGAACATTTAAACTTTCTCCTTTTTTTATACGGTCAAGAAATACAGATACAACCCCTCCTTCTCCCTTCGGTATTTGCCTAGGACCATATACATTCGCGTATCTTAAAATAGTGTATGATTGTCTATAAAGCTCATAATAAAGTCTTATGTAAGACTCCGCAGTGAGCTTGGACAAACCATAATAAGAAGAAGGAATCGTTACATCGGCTTCAGAAATAAGCGCATTGTGTGAATTACCATAAACAGCCGAAGTACTAGCAAATATAAACTTTCTTACCTTGGCATTTCTTGCTGCTTCCAATAAATTAATGGTACCAATAATATTGACATCAGCATCATAATTGGGATGCTGTACAGATCTTCCAATATCCGCCTGCGCTGCTAAATGAAATATTGCCTCTGGTTTCACTTGTAGAATAATTCGTCTTGCTTCTTCACTTCGAATATCTACTACATACATATGGGCTTCTGGGTTAACTTGATGTAGCTGACCTGATACTAAATTGTCTAAAACATGAACTTCTATCCCTCGAGAAATAAGCTCATCAACAAGATGGGATCCAATAAAGCCTGCACCACCTGTTACAATTACTTTCAAAATTTGTCCTCCTTAAGATTTTCCTTATCATATGCCGCAAAATAGTATCGTTCATGGACATATTCCCAAAGAAATCGATGAATGAAGGAAAAGGGTAGCTTGGGTATTCCATTCATCGACAAAAGAGGATTTTGAATTAGATAAATTAGTTAAAATTGGGGCTTCATTAGAATAGAGTTATGGTTACTATGAGAGAGTTTAGAAATTAGACTATCTGTATTTTTACTAGGTATACTATACGATTCTGGTATATTTTTAATTATTTGTTCCCAAATCTGATTATCTACAAAAACTTTAGAGGTTTTATATGATTGAGGGAAAAGTTTATCGTAATAATCACTACTCATGGGTGTCATAACTTTCTCAAACAAAGAGGTAGGAATAATATAATCTTCTCTTATATTCTCCATAATCTTTTTCCAAACTTCCCCTTCTACAAATAGGTAAGGCGTAGAAGGAGGATCATGGAAGAAATTATTGTAGTAGTCGGAACTCATAGTTGATAGCAAGTGAAGAGATTGTTCATTGGGAATTATATAACCACTCGGCATTGAATCTTGAATTTTATTCCAAACCGTTTCAGATACCAAAATATGCTCTTTCGACTTCTGTAATGGGAAAAGACGATCGTATTTTCGACTAGTGGCAAAAACATTTTCTTCTATTTCTACCTTGTCTTCTTTAAGATGTTCGATCTTTGAAGGAAAAATTGATTTCCAAACTCTTTGACAAAAATCCCTACCTTTTACTAACCACGACAATATCCAAAGTTTAATTTGTTGAAACATCTGTGACATCCTCAACACCGTTCTTCCTCATGGATATTGCTTCATTATAAACATTTAATAGATCTTTGATCCCCTGTTCAATTGACCAATGTGTCATTCCCCATTTTTTTGCATTAGACCCTAAATTTTTTCTGAGCTGCTCATCCGATAAAAGCAAGTCAAGATTCTCAGTCAATAGATCAGGATTTGCTGGAGGAATTAATAAACCAGTAACTTTATGTTCTATCATTTCATTTATTCCACCAACATCACTTACAATGGATGCTCTCCCAGCAATTTGGGCTTCTATAAGAGATAAAGGTTGGTTTTCTAATAAGGTTGGCAAAACAAATATATCTGATTTCCCTAAAAGATACGGGACATCATCTCGTTTTCCTAAAAAAACAACATAGTCCTCTAATCCAAATACCTTGCTTTTAACTCTTAACTTAGATTCATCATCTCCAACCCCCGCTATCCAACATACCCAATCCTGACGTTTCTTTTTAAGTTTCCCTAATGCCGTGATGAGATGCTGTACTCCTTTTAAATCTGTTAATCTACCTGTATAAATAATAACTTTTTTATTTTTAGCAGCAGGAACACTAGACTTCACCTTCATTTGCTTAATGAAATTTTCAGTATCAAAACCATAATGAAGTACTTTTACTTGTTCATCTGGTACATTAAATTCGTTTACCAAAATATGCTTTAACCAGTTATTTGCAACAATTGTTACTTCCGGAGAAGTTGCTCCCTCTTCTTCTAAAGCATCATAATAAGTTCTAGCCATGTAGGCATTTGGAGTCTTATGAATGGTAGTCAACTGATGGTGAATTTCATGTGCTACTGAGCCGTGTAGAGTCGCAACCAGCGGAACATGATCTGGACGAATCCGATTTATACAAGCACTAGAAATAACATCCTGCGTGTGAATTATGTCATATTTCTCTAACCCAAAATACGCCACTCCCAATTCAAACACATACCTTTGGAACTCTGTATATTCAATAAGCTTGTTTTCGTATAATTCCGGAAAATTTTGCTGATTAATCTTAGCCTGTAGCAAAGGTAGCAACTTGTCTCTCGAAACAATCTTATTTTGATTATAAAGACAAATATTTATATTATTTTCGTCGTAGCCGATTATGTCCACCTCATGGCCATTTGACTCTAGCTTATTTTTCAACTGCACCATGTAATTCCACACTCCGCCTAAATGTGGAACAGGCCAGTACGTCGCTAACAGTATTTTCAATGTATACATCCCCCTATTTTAACCACTTATTCTAATTTATTTTTCCACCATGTAAGAGATTGGGCGCATTTAACTTTTTTTAGCATTTATATTTTTATCATCTGCAATATGATAGGACAACCTGTTAATGGAACATCTTCAGTCAATAACGTTATTTTTCCCTGTGTAATTTCATAATTTGCTTTAGGCTGTAAAATTCCATTTATAAATAAATTCATGTAGGAAACTGTAGAAGGATCAGGTATTTTTTGAACTCCATATTCCAACATTGCATCATTCTCTGAGTAAATCCTTTTACTTCCATCTGACAAGACAAAAAATTCATAAGTATTAACTTCCTTAGGGCTAAAAACCTCTCTTTCTGCTTTGTTGACAGACACAGAAAATAATAACGGACGCGAGTGTCTCTCAATGGATTTTCGTGGTATATATGGCTGGTTATTCATTATATCCCCCATCATACAGATAAATTTATATGCCATATTGTATCCATAAGTAAATCATTATGTGTACACATAAGGTCTTTATTCCTATTTTCAAAAAAGTACATGTCCCTGTTTAACATGAATTCCTTTGGACACATATGTTGTTAAAGAAGTTCAAAGGAGGAAAATACTTGTCATTAAAAATAATTAAACTTGCTATTGGCCCAAAACAAAGTGTTTCAGCTTCACCGATGGTAACGCGGCTTTTTCATGAAGTTCCTGAGATCATAACGGATGTCAGTACCCATAAGATTGATACATCTATGTTTTTAGATGATCGTGGAGAGGTTGCTCAAAATTTACCTTTACTCAATTTAAATAATAGCTACTTTAATGTATATATAAATGGTGTACTTCAGATGGATGACAATTTTGCCTATACTGCTGGAG
Source organism: Psychrobacillus faecigallinarum (assembly GCF_014836595.1). GTDB lineage: Bacteria > Bacillota > Bacilli > Bacillales_A > Planococcaceae > Psychrobacillus > Psychrobacillus faecigallinarum. The sequence goes on from NZ_JACSQO010000003.1 coordinate 221,022, forward strand.
AAGATGGAGTAGGCTCTTTATTAATTTCTCTACCAGAGGATGCTGAAATTCCTAAAGGAACGCCAATTATTATGGAAATCATTAACTTCGCTCCTGAAATTAATACACCAGAATGATATAAATAAAAGAAGGCTCGTGAATTATTCACGAGCCTTCTTTTATTTTGTCTATTTAAATGAAGCGCTATTAAACATGGACTCGCTCCAGTAAAGAAATAAGTAAAACTTTTTGGACACTCTTTTCTCTATTAAATATTTAAAAAAGGTAGGAATCAGCCCCTGTTCTCTTTTCATTTGCTGCATCTAATACAAATAGGAATGAAAAGTATGGTTATTATGCTTTCTTCTCATTCTTAAACCTTTAAAAATATAAGGAGGTGAAATTATGGAACTATCGAAGCTAAAAGGGGGCTACGATGCAGTTTTCAGTTTAGGAGATTTATGCTTAGCATCTATTCAGTTAAAAAAACATAATCTGAGACCCTTCTCTGGTGTCCTTGATTGGATGGCGAGTCCTACTTTATCAACAGTAAATGAACTTTTAGAAAATCGATTCATTGGATTCATGGATTACGATAACTTACGTGTTATAGGCTATGCTGACTCTAATATTTGTGTGTCAGATGATGCCTACAACCTAGTTTCTAACCATGATTTTAGTAGAGAAAAAAATACCCTAGAATTTTTAGGATCATATCTAGAAGTGATGGAGAAATACGAAAGAAGAATCCAAAGGTTTCTTCATCAAATGCAGACAGCTAAACGTATACTTTTCGTTAGAACAGAAGGAACTTTAGAGGATGCAGCATCACTTCAAAATACTTTATCTGAAATGGTCAAACACGATTTTAATGTATTACTAATTAATCATACTCCAGTCAAATGGATGGTCGAAAAACACTGTCCTTTAGAAAAAGTCTGCATGATGGAATTTCCAAATGAAGATATTTGGGAAGGGAATGGAGAACTGTGGAAAGAGGTATTAAGTGATATTTATTTAACAAAAAGTAAATGACATATCAAAACAAAATAAAATTAATTCAGGAGGAAATGCAGTGTTTACAAATTCAACGATACTGATAACCGGGGGGACAGGCTCATGGGGTATTGAGTTAACTGATCAGCTACTACCTTTTAACCCGAAGAAGATTATTATTCTCTCAAGAAATGAGGATAAGCAAGTTACCTTACGTAGAAGCCTTGATGATTCAAGAATACATTTTTTCCTTGGTGATATAAGGGACAGAGAGGCATTAAATCACGCTTGCCAGCAAGTTGACTATGTTTTTCACTTAGCTGCCTTAAAGCATGTTACAGTATGTGAGGAAAACCCTTTAGAAGCTTTTAAAACAAATGTATTAGGTACTTACAATGTTATCGAGGCGTCTATTGCCAACAAGGTGAAAAAAGTGATTTATGTATCGACCGATAAAGCAGCTGATCCAGCTAATACTTACGGAATGACTAAAGCACTTGGTGAAAAATTAATTATTCATGCTAATAACACTTCATCAACTACTAGATTCATGTGCCTTAGAGGTGGAAATGTATTAGGAAGCAGCGGGAGCGTAGTTCCTTTATTTATAAAGCAATTACAAGAAGATAACCAGATTCTTATCACAGACAAAGCTATGACAAGGTACTTCGTTACACCTCAATATGCCATTAAAACTCTACTGCAAGCAGCTGAGTTAGGTAATGGAGGAGAGATATTTGTCATGAAAATGGATGCATGTAAAATCCTCGACCTAGCAGAGGTGCTTATTGAGTATTACCAAAAGAAAGATGTAAGTCTAATAGAAATAGGTGCTAGAAGAGGAGAGAAAATTCACGAAGCTCTAATAGCTGAAAATGAGAGACCATTAGCGAGCATCTTTAACAATAACTTAATCCTTATATCTAATACAGGTTCTAATAATGAACAAGCTATACCTGACGTGCTACTAGATACTAATAACATAATCATGACTAAGGAAGAAATAAAACAAATGCTTATAGAAGGCAATTTCTTATCATAAGCAAATCAAAATACCTACTACAAAATTAGATTATAACTAAAATCCAACTTTATCTGATCAACTCAAGAGACAAGATCAAATAAAAGTTGGCTTTTAGTTATTAATATCCACTAAATTTTAGTTTCAATTTACATAAAAACAAAAACTATAAAGAATAGATTTTTAGAATGATATTGCTAAGTCATTTCTTTCTTCTTTTAAATAACGAGTACGAGATAAATGCAAGCACACCTAAAATAATTAACACCGGCAAATTACCAAGTAGTAAAACAAGAATACTGGAACCTATGGATAAAAGAAAATTAATACTTGTAACAAATTGCTTCTTTATCTTCTCCCATGTATTTAAGTCATCATTTTCAATGCTTGGAACAACTATTTTATTTTCATACAAGGTCATTTCAATCGTTGATAACGAAGTTTGGTTTTCTAGAAACTTCATTTTCCCTACTATTATTTCTATTTCTTCCTGTACCTTCGCTAAATCATCTGAAATTTTAAGTAAATCCTCGGTTTTTTCTGCCTTTTCCATAAACACGAGTAAACGAGCTTCCACTGCTCTTTTTGATTTTAGTCTTGATTCTAAATCAACATATTGCTCAGTTACATCCTCTCCAGTAACATTATGCTCTAGTACCTTGGTTACTTCGGATTCTGCTTCTACTAAAAAAGTTTCAAAATGCTCCTCTGGAACTCGGACAACCATTTTACCATAACTGTTAGACTCACTCTCTTGATATACGGTTGATTCTACAATGTATCCATTATACTTTTTTACTTTTTGCGTGATTTTTTCTTGGGCAACCGAAAGCTCTTTAACATTTGCACTTATGTCTGCATTATGAATAATCATTCTTTGTGTTTTTGTTTCCTTGGAACTCTCTGTCTCTTTGCTTTGATCTGTTAAGCTCTCTTCTTTTGCTTCTTCACTTATATTCGCTACTTCATTGGAATAATCGGCTGAATCTTTTTCAAGCATATCACTTTTAGCAGATTCTTCGTTTGCACTACAACCTACCAATAAAAAGACGAATAGGAAGCTAACAAGTTTAATCCACTTTACCATTTCCAAATATCCCCTTTCTTTGTATAAATAGACGGATATAGTTTCGTTTAGTTACAGTCATTTGTTTTAGTACACTAACAGGATATTTTATTAGCAGATGAGAAATTTTTACTTTTATAGTAAAAACACTTAATTTATTTAAATATTTCGATAGAATAAAGAAGAGAATTTTTTTGTTGAGATAAAGCAGTTGAAAACATCAGCGCTGAAATTACCCTACTCTTAGCAAAAGAATTATTTAATATAAATTACACAATGACGTGAGGACTGTGAAAAATGATTCATTTAAAAGGATATGGCCTAACATTAGAACAAATGAGAGCTATTTTATATAAAAATGAAAAAATAGCTTTAAACACGGAAGCTGTTAACCGCGTACTTAATAGTAGAAAAGTTGTAGAAGATATTGTTAGTAGTAAGCAAACTGTCTATGGAATTAATACAGGATTTGGAAAATTTAGTGATGTGAGTATAAATGAAGAAGATGTTCATGCACTCCAGCTACACCTTATCCGATCACATGCCTGTGGAATCGGTGCTCCTTTTGATGAGTTGGTTTCTAGAGCAATGGTTGTACTTCGCTTGAATGCGTTATTGAAGGGGTTTTCAGGCATTCGTTTAGAGGTTTTGGAAAGACTAGCATATATGGCTAATCATAGCATTCATCCAGTAATTCCATCTCAAGGCTCACTTGGAGCATCAGGAGATCTAGCTCCATTATCTCATCTAGCTCTTGTTCTAGTCGGTGAAGGACTAGTTTGGGAGAATAACAAACATATCCCTTCAGCAGAGATATGGAAAAGACATGGCTTAGATCCAATAGTTCTAGAGGCAAAGGAAGGTCTAGCTCTCATAAATGGAACCCAAGCGATGACTGCGCAAGGCGTGATTAACTGGCTAGAGTCTGAAACTCTCGCTTACCAAAGTGAGTGGATTGCTGCTATTACTATGGAGGCTTTGCATGGAATAACAGATGCCTTTCATCCCGCAATCCATGAAGCAAGAGGTTATATAGAACAAGTAGAAGTGGCTAAGCGAATGCTCCAATGGTTGGAGGGAAGCAAACTCGTCACTAAGCAAGGGGAGGAACGAGTGCAGGATGCTTATTCGTTAAGATGTATCCCCCAAATCCACGGAGCTACATGGCAGGTTCTTTCCTATGTGAAGGAAAAGTTAGAGATTGAAATGAATGCGGCTACAGATAATCCGTTAATTGTTGAAGACGGACGTTCTGTTATTTCGGGAGGAAATTTTCATGGGCAACCCATCGCGTTTGCTATGGACTTTTTAAAAGTGGGTATGGCAGAGCTCGCAAATGTTTCGGAGCGTCGTATTGAACGATTAGTAAATCCACAGTTAAACAATGGGCTTCCTCCCTTTTTAAGTCCTGAGCCTGGCCTACAATCTGGAGTCATGATTATACAATATGCAGCCGCAAGTCTTGTTTCAGAAAACAAAACACTTGCCCACCCTGCTTCTGTCGATTCCATTCCATCTTCAGCAAACCAAGAGGATCATGTAAGCATGGGAACAATAGGTGCAAGACACGCTTTTCAAATTATCCAAAATACTCGTCATGTTATTGCTATCGAGGCTATTTGTGCTATTCAAGGTACTGAATATCGCGGGAAGGATCTTATGTCTCCAAGACTACTGAAGAAGTGGCAAGAACTCCGTTCATTCATCCCATCTATAAAAGAAGATCGCGTCTTTAGTAATGACATAAAACTTATGCAAGCATATTTAAAAGAAGAAACTATAAAAAGCAAAGTGCTTAATCATAGTTAAAATAATCTCTTGTATAGAATTGTGAAAAGGCATCCTCTACAGTGTTCCTTCTAGTCGCTAGTAGAAAAGCCTTTTCACTTTATTCAATCCTCTTGAACCATATTCGATTTATGGAATAACTCGCCCCCCTTAGACAGGGACCATGCATTCATCCTTCTCTTCTTTAAACGTTTCCTAGCCATTCACATATAATAAGATGAATAACATTTTAGGAGAGTGGTTCTTTGACACTTTGGATTGATGTGTCTGTTAGCAAGCGTCAGCTAAAGCTTTATGATGCAAGCAAATTACTTAAAACATACCCCATTGCAGTTGGAAAAATTTTAACTCCTACCCCTACAGGCAACTATATAATTATTAATAAAGAAATTGACCCTGGAGGTCCTTATGGAGCGTTGTGGATGGGTCTCTCAAAGCCCCATTATGGCATTCATGGAACTAACGACCCTAGCTCCATTGGTAAAGAGGTTTCGTTAGGTTGTATAAGGATGTACAACGATGATGTTATAGAACTTTCTTCTATGGTCCCTATTCAAACAAATGTATACATTCATAAATGAAAATTTCCAAGTAACTCGCTATATGTTACTAATTACAGACGAAGTGTAAGCCGTATATTAATAAAATTATATCTTCCAATTCACTATGCTAATTAAGTTCCCCTGTACAAATGATCCTACACTTTCCACTTCATCCAATTTCTAAATATATTTTGTAAGTTTCTTCCCTACTTTTGACTTTCAACCCTTTTACCCTATTCCAATTCGTTTTAGCGATTCATATTAGCATATGACTTCTTGTTCCTACTGTTCCTTCTTATTTGTTCCTCTATGATTGTCTACATATCTTTGTTAAATTAACTTTTTCAGTTGTAATGCTTCCTAAATTTTTTTGATAAACCATAGATCACATCACTGTATGTATTTTGTACCTATTACTCCTTTTTAAGTTTACCTCTTGAAAAGAGAGGTAAGTAAATAAGAAAACTCATTTTAGGGATGACGTTTGTTAATTAAGAAAAAATTTCGGAGGTAATATATATGTTTGCTAAAAATAAACGCGCAAAAATCGGCGCTTTTTCATTGATTTCATTAGGCCTGCTTGGTGCATGTGACAATGATTCAACCAATAAAAACGATGAAGGTCCTGAAGATATCAACGTAGAGGAACAAAATATGGAACAAGAAGTGGATAAATAAAAGGTAGAGATAACAGACGAAGAGATAATGGATATGGATAAAGAATATTTTTTAAAAAATTCAATTAATTGGTTTAAGTTTATTCTTTATGGGTATTTAATAAAAGGAAATATTTTGTTTATCCACAGGATTAAATGAATAAAAAGAACAAAAAGTTATTGAATATACTTGAAAAATATTTAAAACATATAATATGTTTCATTTTTTTCAATTAGAAGTAAAAAAAATGTTTTTACATTAAAATGTTTCGACAAAATCCGCCTTTTTTTCTTACTGTGGATAAAATTACACACAGAACTCACACTAGAAGAGTAAGCATTTGAAATTCTTATAAACAGTTTATACACAACTTATCCATACATTACTGTGGATAAAAAGAACGATTGTTCTATCTGAGATTATTTGGTAAAGTATCTATTATAATAATTATTTAATAAGAAGAACTTTTCTCATATATTACTATTTAACTAACAGGAGGAAAAAACATGAGTAAAATGTCAGATGATTTATTATTAGAATCATATTTTACTGCTAAGGAACTAGAACTTTGCCCCGACTTTTTAGCTCTATTAGAAAGCGAAATTCAACGTCGCTCACTCAAGGTTGATTTATAGTTTTTATCTAAAAGTGAAACTTTCTTTCCATTCCTTCGTATATAGTATAAGGTAATACAGTAGACCCATACTATATCAGCTATTACTATTCAACGGAGGTTAATACATTGAAAAAATTGCTCGTCGCTTTACTTACCATCACACTTGTCTTTTCATCTGTCGGTAGCTTCGTCTTCCAAGATGATATTACTGCTGAAGCAAAAAAGTATAAATCCGGAAAAAAAGGATTTAACTCAAATAACAACTCTAATAACACTAATTCAAATATTCAAAAGGATAAAAAAGATGATACAACAGCAACAAACAAAACTACTAACAACACTACTCCTAAAGGAGGATTTTCTGCAGGGGGACTAATGAAGGGTCTTTTTGTTGGTGGTTTAGCTGGATTACTTTTTGGTAGTCTATTTGCTAATATGGGTATCCTAGGATCTGTATTAGGCTTCTTAATAAATGCAGTGGCAATCATTGTTATTATTGTGCTTGCACTTAAAATCTTCAACATGTTTAAAGACAAGAAGAAAAAAGAGGATCCACACACATGGAGAAACTAGTTATACCAGAACAAAATATTATTAATGCTATTTGCGTCCATTTTGGTCGTAAATTTAATACTACTCCTGAAGAGGTTGAAGTAGAACTAATCTTTGATGATGAGGTTGGTTTTTCCGCAGAAGCTTATATAAATAATCAGCAACATAACTTAAGCACATTAGACATTATCGAATCTCTTCGCCAAACAATGAGAGAATTTTTAAATCTAGATCCTATTACTACAGGAATCGAGCTTGTTTTTGATGAAGAAGAGGGAATTATCGCTATAGTAAGCTAAGAAAAAACCGAAGAATCTTTCTTCGGTTTTTTTCTTGGCTTATTTTTCCTAGCACTTATGTTTTTCATTGCACATTAAAAACCGATGGCTAAAATAGCCATCGGCCGTAAAGTTTAATTATTTTTGTGATCCGTTCATTTGTCCTTGAGCTTGAGCTACTAAACGCTTAGTAATTTCTCCGCCAACGGAACCGTTAGCACGCGCTGTAGATTCTCCTCCAAGTTGCACACCGAATTCTTGAGCGATTTCATATTTCATTTGATCAAGAGCTTGTTTAACACCTGGTACAAGTAGTTTATTGTTGTTGTTTGACATTTTTCTCACCTCCTTGTGAGATTAGATTGTGCCATTTGACTTTATTTATACCAACGAAAATAAGAGGAAATTATTGTTATTTTATAAACCACCGAAACAGAAATTTTTTCTTTTTTAAAGAACAGCTTTAATCAAGCATTATTTATTTATCTTTGGTTAAGCTTTTTATAGAAGTCAATCAATTTAATAATTCCTGTTTTTATGAAAAAGTACGAACTATCAAGATAGGAACAATGATATACAGATGCTTTTTTAAGAATATAATAATTGATTTCCACTCTAGACGGAGGCTTTCCGTGGGGTGATCGATAAGCCATCACCGTCGCATACACTCCTGTTGTGATGGTTTTTCTGCCTCACTCATCCCTCCGGAGTCGCCGCCTGGCGCTACTATCAACAAGTATGAAATGTACGTATTTAACTGGTAAAGTGCTATTAAAGTAATTAAATTATTCAATCTGATTTAAGAATGATTTTTATTTAAACGCACTAATTCGCAAGCTACTTATCTGTTTCTAAACTATTTTTAATTCACTCTTAGTACACTTTATATTCTTACATCATGAATTTCCTGCTCCGCCCATAAATCCCCACTATCAGGTAGAAGTTAAAGAAAACAATAGTTTTTAAAGGTTTTTGTAGCTAAAATAACAAAGCATTACCTTTTTAACTTTCCCCTACTATAAGAAGTATATGAGGTGTAAAAGCATATTTAGCAAACTTATTTAGTAATAATGCACGCTTTGTCACCCTATTTCATAACTTGTAGGGAAACGTTAAAAGGAGTGGGTATTAACATGATTAAAGTACAACCAATAGAAATAGAGGGCAATACTTTTATAGCTGTTTCAGTTGAACTTCCTAAAACTAACTTACTTACCGTGTCCAATGATAAAGGTTATATTATGTGTGGGGCACTAGACATAGGATTGCTCAATGAAAAATTGAAGGATCGTCAAATTATTGCAGGTCGCGCAGTTGGAGTTAAAACAATTGACCAGCTTTTAAACGCTCCATTAGAATCAGTTACATTAGAAGCAATAGAAATGGGAATCACTACTGGAATGGTAGGAAAAGATGCATTATTAAGAATGGTCTAGATAGGAAAATGACTTCGAGTAATTAGTAGGACCGGCAAAATGAATCACTTTTTCTTTCAAATAAAAATTGAACAGAATTTATCACTTCCATACCCTAAGGAAGTCGACGCCTTTTTATAAATTTCATTCATTTTTTGGTGTATCACCAATAATAGAAAAAGTGTCAGCAAGGAAATTCCTTACTGACACTCTTTTAAATTTTGCCGAATTAGTTTGTTAATAAGTTATCAATTTCTTCTTTCTTATCTTCGTTTCCTTTTGCTGGCTCCTCTACATCAGCAGGTTTTTCCACTGACGGCTGTGAAGTCGGTGCATCTACGTTAACATACAGTTTACCTGCTGCTTTTTGACGTGTTTCATTCGCAAAGCCATCAACTGTAATAACCTCAATTACCGCTCCATTAGCTACAGTATCAGCTGGTACTGTCCAATAACCTACATAATGTCCATTTCCAGTTTCCATCATTGGAAGTTCTGTAGCATTTTGTACATTACCCACATTTGTAAGCGGCATATGAATAACAAATGTAGATTTTAATCCTGGTTCACTGTCAAATTCAATTTTAACACTACGACCAGTTTTAAGGTTTAAATCAGTCGCTGGTTTCAGATTAGAAATCTCTGGAGCTATGGAGTCAGCAGTAACTTTAATTGTTTTTGTTTCTATGTTTCCTGCTCTGTCCTTCGCTTCTACAGTGATTTCATTTAATCCTTCCTCTAAAAGGACACGTTTAGAGAACTTACCGTTAGTTACTGTTGCAGGTTGTCCATTTACATGAACATACTCTAAATTAGCATCTGCAATTGTACCTTCAACAGTAACACTCTCACGATTTGTTTTCTCGCCATCAACTGGTTTAGTAATAGCTAGTTCAGGCTTTTGAGTGTCTAAAATAACAGTTACAGGAGCAGACTCTCCAGTTTCACGATCATCCAAATTAGAGACAACTGTAAATTCATTTTCACCTTCTGTTAATACTGCATCAATAGCAAATTTACCGTCAGTTCCAACTTCTGTAGATTCTACTACTTCACCATTTTGCTTCAACTCGATTGTTGTAGTTGGTGATGCAGATCCCTCTATTGTAATTTCTTCTTCATTAGTCACTAATCCTTCTTGAGGAGAAGTGATAACTGGGCCAACTACCTCGTAGCTTACACGAGCTCGTATCATGTAGTTACCCTCTGCGGTAGGTGAAGGCGACCATGCACCAGAAACTCCTTGATAGCTTCTGCCAGCATTTGTACCATTTTCATCTGTTCCTAAGCCTGGAGAATTTGGATTTGCAGTCGTTTGACGATAAACCATATAGAAATCTCCAGTTACTACGATGTTGTGTTCTGTTAGGTCAACAACAGTCCATTCACCATTTCGAAGTGCTGTCGCGTCTACAGGACCAGCTAGCATTTTACCTGGTGTACCATCAGCTCCACTTGCATCCCAAACTTCCACTGCAAATGCAGTTCCACCCGGTACAGGCCATTCAGTAGTCCAGAATTTAAACACACCATCTGTTACAATTCCACTTTCTTTTCCTTCAGGAAGTGACATTTTTACAGCCCATGCATTTCCAGCTGCATTAAATGCTCTAGCATTTTCTGCTGTTCCGTCATCATAACCAATTTCCCCACCTGGGTAAGTGTAGAAAGGCTCTAATGCGATATCTTTCGTAATCGGCTCACCGTCAATACTTACAGGAAGTTCTTGACCATGATATCCACGAGCAATAACTTTAAGTGTGTAGTCTCCTACATAAGCAGTGATAGAGTAGTTACCATTCTCATCCGTTACTACAGGAGTAATATTAGCATCCTCTACAAGCAATATAGTTGCTCCAGCGATACCTTCGCCTGTAGCAGAATCTGTAATAGTACCACTAACAGTATTTTGCTCTACTTCATCTAAAGTGAAGTTAGCTGTTGCAGTTCCATCTGCTTCAATCACAACTGATTTTTGCTCAGATGTGAAGCCGTAAGCTTCAGCTTTCGCTGTAAATGTTCCAGCTCCATGAGTCATTGAGTAAGAACCATTTGCCGGATCTGTATAAACAGAGCGACCCGATTCAAGAACACTTACTTGAGCACCAAGAGGTAGCAATGTCGGCACAGCTACATCTTCGCCTACTGGTGGAGCAGCTTTTACTTCAGGTAGGACTGGTTTAATCTTTGTAGGATCTACCGTTTCTTTTTTAGCATCAATATCTTTTTGGTTTTCTCCTTTATTTCCTGCATTTTCAGCATTACCTTTGTTTCCAGCATTGCCTTTTGATACTTTACCTGTTTGAGATACATCCGTTAAGGCAACATCATCAATGTACCAACCGTCTCTTTGTACACTTCCATCAGAAAATGCATTAAATCCAATATAGATACGTTGACCAGCATATGCAGATAAATCAACTTCCGCATCTTCCCAAGCAGTAGAAATTCCCGTAACCATTAATAATTGTTCCCAGTTTACTTGGTCAGTAGAAACAAATACATGGCCGTAATCATAAGCTCTTCCAGAAGATGCTTGTTCAAAGTTATGCCAATGCTTGAACTGAAGATAAGAGTTTCCTTCAGGTAAATCGATTGGAGGTGCTACAAGTGTTGCATTCATGCTGTTTGCATAAAGACCGTCTAGATTAGTAGCATATACTTTTTCACCAGATGCAGCATTTCCAGGGCCAGATGTTGGTACTCCCCATTCCCAGCTATCTTGGTTTCCAAAAGAATACCATCCAGTTGGTTGTGCTTCAAAATCTTCTGAGTAACCAACAGTAATTCCTGGTTTTACTTGTACAGTATATTCATCACTAGTTACTTCGTTATTTCCAAAGTCAGTAACAGTCCAAGTATATTTGAAGGAAGTACCTGTGATTAAATCTCCAGGGACCACTACTGAGTATACTCCAGACTTATAGTCGCCAGATGTGCGACCAGCTTCAATTTCTTGCCATGCACCATTAGCATCTAGGTAGTTTAAAACTACAGAAGAAACACTAATGTTATCTGTAACATTAGCAGTTAAAGTTAAACTCATTCCTTCATAAGTTTCAGCAGGAGCAGAATGTTCAAGTACTGGCGCTTCGTTGTCATCGCCTTCTTGCGTTACTTGTCCTTTTAAAGTACCAAGACCTGTAAGGATTGAGGAAACAGCTGCTTCAGCATCAACTAATCCATAGCCATAGCCATGGTTTGGAACTGCCGTATATTGGGTATCAGTTAATGGAATAGCTGTATTTAATAAAATTTCTTCCATTTCATCTACAGTCAGGTTTGCATTAACTTGTTTAAGTAATGCAGCTACACCAGATACCGCTGGTCCTGACATAGATGTTCCATTCCAACCACCTTCATAGCCACCACCTGGAATGGATGAACGAATGTTCACACCAGGTGCAGAGATATCAGGTTTAATTTCTGCGTATGGAGATGGACCACGAAGAGAGAAATTTGCAACTTTATTATTAATATCGATTGCTCCAGTAGCAAAAGATTCAGGATAGTTAGCAGGTGCTGCTACAGAGCCTGCTCCTCCTGGATTTGTAAGAGTAGTATTACCCGCAGAAAACTCAGGGAAAATTTCTGCAGCACGCCAGTTATTTACAACGTCTCGGTACCACTCGTCAAGTCCTGGTCCGCCACCCCAAGAGTTATTTACTACATCCGGAGCTAAATCTACACGTGTATTTCCATTAGCATCAGTTGGAGCTAAAATCCATTGTGCTGCTTCTAAAAGGTCCGCGTCAGACCCACCAGATGTGGTAAACGCTTTAACAGCAATGTACTTAGCACCTGGGGCAACCCCAATTTGGTTTGAGCCATTTGGTTCGCTACCTACCATTGTTCCAGTTACATGCGTACCATGTTCTAGGTCATCATACGGTGTAGCACGAGCTGCTGAGGTTGCATCAAACCAGTTAAAGTCATGAGACACTTGTCCAGTTGCTTTGTTATAGCCACGGTACTTTTCTTTTAGAGCTGGATGATCCCATTGAACACCAGTATCAATACTAGCAACAACAGTACCTGCGCCATCAATACCCATTTCCCAAACCTCTGGAGCCTTGACCCGTTCAATACTCCACTCTACATTTGCAATTTCTGCCTTAGGCATTACCGCATTTTCTGTTTTAGTGGTAAATAACTGCCGGGTTTCATTTGGAAGTATTTTCTCTACCTCAGGAAAAGTAGCTATTTTTTCGGCAATTTCTTTCGTTGTCGTTACGGACATACCATTAACGATGTAATAGGATTCTAAGTCACTAGCGTTTCCTTTTTCAACTTCCTTCTCAAGAAAATCCATCACAGTTTCTTGAGATTCCATAGAAGTGGACTTTAACTCTGAAACAACCGCTGACCGCTGAACAAGCTTCGTATTATGAGCGGATAGGTTTTTACCTTCGGCATTTTCCCTAGCTTCCGCTGCCACTCCTGCCGTATCAGCCTTTTCTTTAAATTTAATCAAAAAGGTTACTTTTTCATCCTGTTTAAAGCTTTCTAGCAATCTACTACTCAGTTTGTCCTGAACAGATATATTACTTGGACTCGACTCTCTCATAGATTGGTGAAGTTTGCTATTAGCCTCTGCACTAGCCACGTTTGGAGCGATCAGTGAAAATGTCATAAGTATAGATGCTGCGATACTAACGGCTTTAGTACGTTTAGTTCGACTATTTTTTCTACTACTCAACTTCCATTCCTCCTCTGATTTTTACTTCATGTCTTTCCCTGCCCGAACAAATGTCTATACTTTTCTAAAAACACAAAAACACCCTTTCCCCCCTTCCTAATTAATTTAGGCAGAATTCCATGGTGTCTACGAAAGCTCTTGATGTAATTAAAACTATAAAGCAGTAAATATAAATATATTGTCGAAATTTGACACGAATTAGTACATTTTTTCTAATTTGATTGATTAAGACTAATTTCAACTTAATTTACTTAGGTATAAAGAACTTTTTTATTTCATTGAATTTTCATTGTAGGCTGTACTAATCCTTTGATATGTAAGAATTAACCTTTTATTGAAAATTTACATAAAATCTCTATTAACTAAAAAATAATTAAATACTACTATATTATTCTAAATATTTAAAATATTTTAATTGGTAATTTTACTTAAAGGAAAAAAGAACTACTTAACTGTTCAAAGGAAACCCTTTTAGAATATAGCTTTACAGTTTCATAAAAAAGTACAACGATTATTAAGCACTATTTATTAAGAAGTTCTAAATACCTGTAACTCTTAAAATGTTTTATTATAGCTACCATTTCAACAGGATTCTCCATTCCATAATTTTAAGAAGAGCATCTATCTTTCAGAAAATCTGACAAATAATATTTCTCTTAGAAAAATCAAAAGGCGTTAAATACAAGGAATCTCCCTTGAATCTAACGCACTTCTAATATTATTCTACTTTTCAAACGGATTTACTAACGGCCACATACGTACCTTCTTCTTTTTAGAGTAATGTAAAATAGGTTTATCGGACTCGACTGGAATACCTTGAGATGAAAGCAATGTGTTTAAGCTAATATTTGCTTCTGCTTTTTGAAGTAACCAGGGCTGATGCAGAATATCACAGCGACGTAATTCTCCCCTCTTATTGACTGTATATAAGCAATAGCGTTCAGCCATCCATTTTTCAAATGAACTCGCTGGAGCATTATAAGGATCTGAAATTGGTCTGTAGCTACAATTTAATGCCGCTCCACAATTATCTAATCTGTTACTTTTATACTTAATAAAAGGATGATTGTAATCCACTTTCATCTCTGAAGTTACATAAGGTAGATGGTATAACGTCCTTGCCCCTCCTACCACAAGAATATTGCTAGCATCCATACTTAAGAAGTAAACACCAGGTTTTTCATCAATAGTTACATAAGTTCTCACATTAATTTCAGGAAAGTTCGCCAGTCCTGGTAAAGGTGGGACACCTCTCACTCTACTCCCGGTAATACGAAAAGCTACAATACCCACCCAACCTGTTCCATTATAAGTATCTAATGTTAATTCATCAGGTATTAAGCTTTGGAGGACTTTTAAATCTACTGGATAATGAGCAAACAAAAGATTATTCCAAGTTTGTGTTATTATCCAAGGTATATCGGGCAAAGGCCAAAGACGATGACTTTCATCCCATTGAGCTGTTTTATCGCTCAAGAAATTTCCCATGTCTTCTATCCTCTTTTCTTTTTAATTAATATATACCCAATATATAAATGGTTATACAAATCCCCATTTTTCTATGTATTATTAAGAATAAAATGCTATTTTTGTAAAATAAATTTACGCAAAAAAATAGCCCCACTTCTTCAACAGTGGGGCCCGATTTCACTTATGGAAACCAGATGAGAAAAACGAAGGGAGATCTTCTTCAGTGATTAACTGTTTCTCATATCGGTATTATACACCTCTAGGTGAATTTTTAAACCGCTAGTTATTTACATAGAAACCAAAATATTAAAGATAAAAAAATATTGAGATTTTCAATGTAAAAATTATGAATGATATAACGATTTTTTCATTAGCGACTGCCTATAACATCCATTTTTTTGTCCAAAACGACTATAGGCCTTTTTATTAATCAGAAAAGTTTTATTTTAATATTTTTACTGTAACTGTCTTGCGTCCCCAATTAATAGCATCTTCATAGGAAGGCATATATATATCAATTGTATTTCCTTTAATAGCTCCACCAGTGTCCCCAGCAATAGCCTCTCCATAGCCTTCAACCCAAACTTTTGAACCTAAAGGAATAACAGAAGGATCAACTGAAATAACCTTTTGATTTGGATTGGCATTTAAATCGATTCCAGTGGAAGTAATTCCGGAACACCCTTTACAGGAAGCAGTATATGCAGTAGAAGTTACTGTTATCTCTTTTTCAGAGGTTGACGCCACTGGTTTACTTGAACTAGTAGACGTTGAAGCCGCTGGTTTACTTGAATTAGTAGTGTTTGAGTTGCTGCTTGCAGGACTTTGAGCTGCACTTACCTGTGATTGTACTTTGCCTGCACTAACAGCTAATTTGTCTCCAGGATATATTAAATCGTCTATTAGCTGGTTACTAGTCATTAGTTCAGTCACACTCATACCATGCTTGCTGGCAATTCCAGAAATAGTGTCCCCTGAAACAACTGTATAAGTATCAGTGGATTCCCCTAATTTTAATTGTTGAGCTGGGTATATAAGTGTTGTATCGAGATCGTTCCATGCTTGTAAATTTTCCACACTAACATTATTATCTTGTGAAATGGACCAAAGTGTATCGCCTTTTTCTACCGTATGGACACTTGATGCAAAAGCTTGTCCTGCTGTCCCTACTGATAGTGCTGCTATAGCTGTTAGTGCTACAATGTGTTTTTTCATAAAATGAATTTCCTCCTTTTCACTAACGACTCCTAGCATAACACTTAAAGATGTCAAAGCTATTTCAGAATAGTGTTAAAGAGATAATAAATACATGACAGAACCCAAAGGAGTATTACAAATGGTTCCTTACATGAAATCTTTCTAAAAATTTCTAAAAATTATTTTATAAAGAAAAGCGCAAGCGCCTATGTAAGAAAAGCGCAAGCGCCTATCTCTGCCCCGACAAGCAAATGGGGTTATGCCATATAATTTATGAGAAAATCCTAAAAAACATTTCTATACAAAAAAGCACCTTCCCTTAAAAGGGAAGATGCTTGGCTAGAAAGTTTTATTGAAACTATACTTTAATGGTAAAAGCCGCCTTTGCCGTATCTTATATGAAAGTTTTAAACCACCACTCCTCAAAGTGGGTGTTCGCAGAAACCTTCTATGCATGTCTTCATTGTCTAAAAAGAGAACGAAGCTTGTCATTCCGGCTCTATATAAAACTCCCTGTTACAGCATAAAGGTTAAAACTTAATATTCATACGAACAATGCAGCTTATAGTCATATAATAAACCCCTTTTCCCTTAATTTCAAGTGAAATAATTTCTAGTCTTGCCAATTAAGTAAATGTGCTTAGTTAACATTTATGTATAATGGTAATACATACTTGGTTGCGAGGAAGTGAATAAAGATGCCTTATAGTCGCAAAAGAGAAGAATGGGAAGAGGACATAGATGATGAGGAATTGCAGCGCTTGGTTTTAGAAGCTCAAGCCGAAGCTCTTCAAAAGGCTGCGAGAGAAAAAAATAATCCAACTCGAAAGCGTCCTTTTCCAAAATGGATCTTTTACGTAATGGCTGCTGTATTATTCGTGAATACTTTTGGTCTTATTTTTCAAATATACTCCATTCCTGCAATTGAATTTTTAAAAACATCTGCGCGCCTTTCAGCTCAAGATGAAGTTTCGGCAGATAAAAAGGCTGTTGTAGTTGTTTTAACAGATGACAGTAAAGGTACTGGTTTTTCTGTTTCAAGTGAGGGAAAAATTATTACAAATAATCATGTAGTAGAAGGAAATAAAAATGTGACAGTTGGCTTCCCTGAGGCAGGCCGTTTTAAAGCAGAAGTTATCCAAACTTTCCCTGAAATCGATTTAGCAGTTTTACAAATCCCTGACGAAGTTGGTCTTCCATATTTAGACTTGGCAGATAGTATGTCGGCTAAGAAAGACGATCATATTACATTCATTGGAAACCCTCTTCGATTTACAAGTATTGCAAATGAAGGAACGCTTATTGAACCTTATCAATTAGTTGACTGGGAAGTGCCGGTCATGATGATGAAGGCACCAGTTTATAGAGGTAATAGCGGAAGTCCTGTATTCAATGAAAATGGCCTAGTAATTGGTGTAGTTTTTGCTACATTAAATCACGAGGAGCATGGAAAAGTCGGACTTTTTATACCTATAGATGAGTATTACAAGGTAACTAAATAAAGTGAAAAAATATTTTTATGTGAGTTAATCTCGCAAATCCCATCCCTAACCATAGGCAAACGACCCGAATGCGACGATGATGGCTTATCGCTCCCCACGCGGAGGAAGGTATCCACTTAAAGTGGAAATCGATTATACTTTATTCATTGTAAATATATAGATACCATTAATTATTTTTCTATTGTTCGTTTTTACATAAATAGAAATTATGAAATTGATTCAAAAAGAGAAGCCCACCACATAAGGTGAGCTTCTCTCTTTAGTTCAAATATTTTTTTCTCCAGTTCAATCGTTCTTTTTCATTTAACTGTTCTTCTAGAACTTCATCCCACCGATCCGTAAGCGTGTTCCATACTCTTGCAAAGAATAGGTCATCACTTTCGTTATAAACGATGTATTCTAAGCATGGGATGTCATCAATATACAATTCAGAAGATGTAATAATCTCGGAAATGATAATCAGCGGAGCGTCTCCTTCTGTCACTTCAACTTTAGATTCTTCAACCGCTTCTAATAACAACCTATCTTCTAATAGTAGTTTCTTTTTTTCTTCTTTCGCATATCTATATACTTCAAGCAACTCCTCGCCCTCAGAAGCAGGCTTAATCTCTCCTTTTAAAAAGGCTTCGTGGCTAGGACTATACAGGATATTTTGTGTGCCAGGTTCCTGCTCTTCTTCAAAGATCCCCTCTTCCAGCTGCTGGATTCCCTTGCTCGTTAAAGAAATAGAATCCTCTTCCTTCTCTATCAAACCTGATTTCTTCATGACATCTATTAAATCATCGATGAATAAATTCTCTACAAGTAATAGCTCACTAAGCTGCATAGAAGATGTGATGTCTGTCTTTTGAAAGGAAATCAGCATTATTTTCATCAGGACATCCATCTTCGTACGCTTAATACGTTTGTACTCAACCTCAATTGTATGAATTGGAACACACCATAGAAAAGATTCCATTATTTTTAGTTTTGAATTCTGTTGAATTTCCTGCTTCAAACGATTTTGTAATGATTGCATCATTTAACTCCTATTTGGCTCCCTTGATTGATCATTTCAGGATTACGGAAGCCTTCCTTCTCTTTTACAATTCTTTTCAGACGGCCGTACATTTCTCTAGAGCTTTTTTGTTTAGCCCGTTTCGTGAACATTTCTACACTACCGACTAGGATTAACAGCTCTCTAGCCCTTGATAAAGCTACATTTAGTCGTCGGTAATCGTTGGCAAACCCGATATCTCCACTCTTATCTTGGTTGTTTCGTACCATACTCAATATGATGACGTCCATTTCCATTCCTTGAAATTTATCGACTGTTCCTGTTCTAAAATTTAAATGCTTTAAGTTCAATTCCTGTTGGATGAGACGATCAATTCTTTTTACCTGTTCCCCATAAAAACTAATGACTCCTATGCTTTTCTTTTCATGTTGCTCCATTTTTCCCTCTGCCTTAGCGGTTTCTGTTGCTTTATTCAAATCAATAAGAATTTTTCTAATGGAATCGAGCTCCGCCTGATTGAAGCGACTCTTACCGTTTTTCATACGTTCTTCAAAGTATCGCTTCTCATTAGGCATGTCCACCCAAAGAAGATGGTCTTTTCTTTTAACTATATTTGAATCCAGCAAATGATCGCGCATTGCATCTGAATCAGATAGACCGCATTGTAATCGGTAATTTTCTTCTTCATAGAATGGAGTAATGGTTTCCATAATACTCTCATGCATTCGATATTGAATGGCAAGCATGGTTTTATTGCTTTTAGGCAGGTTTTTGAACAATCGTTCGAATAGAGACTCCTTCAACAGCTTTTTCAATTCCTCTTTTTCTTCCAAGCTGTCACTCTCTTCCAAAATAGCCTGAAGAGTCTCATCCAATGTATCCTCCCCAACAAGTGGTGGTAGCTGATGATGGTCGCCAACTAGAATAATCTTCTTGCCCTTGAGCATAGGCAGTAGCAATTCCGGCGGGGTCGCTTTCGAAACCTCGTCAATAATCACTACATCGAAGGTTGGGTAGTTTTCCATGAATTCCTTACGTGCCGAAGCTACACAAGTTGTACCAATTACATTTGCATGACGGACATATAATTTACGGATTTCCTCTAAATCATGGTCATTCGCATCCTGTAGCAAGGAGTACCATTCGGCTTGAAGAGCTTGTGTAACCGGCAGACTATCCAATTGCTGTTTAAGCTTTCCTGCCTCTTGGACTAGTTCTACCATCTTTTCTTTAGATTTTTTTAAAGCCGTTTCTGGATTTTGTAGAATAATTTCATCCAAAGCCTTTAAATGTCTTTCTTGCTCCAAGCCCTGTGCATTCACTTTCTTGCTTTCTAATTCTTTTTCTTGGAGAATTGTTTCCTTCTCTATAACTTGAGTGTTTATGTTCTCCCAGTCACTCTTTTTATGAACGAGTTGTTCCATATAGGATGAAATCTTTTCAAATGTACTGGTAAGTATTTCTCGCTTCTTCTCCATGTCTGATAAGCTAGAACTCAATATGGCTAACATTGGAATATTTTCATACATCTCTATATCTTTATAAGTTTGTTGAATTTTTTGTTCTAACATTGCAAGACGATTCTTTTGAGTTGATCCCATATCGATTAATGTATTTGTCTGTTTTTGTAGAATGATTAATGCATTGTCCAATTCGCTACCTACTTGTGTTTTAATAGCTTGATACTTAGAAATAGAATTGTTTTTTGAAAATTGTACATTTGCTTGCTGCTTCAATACGTATTTTTCTCGAACGTACAAGCCCTCAAGTAAAATAGCTAATTTTTCAGTAGTAAGCTCATCCTCATCTGATGTCATAATATGCTTCAGTCGGTTCATAAATTGATGAATCTCTTTCACTGTATAGGTTGAATCAAATACGACTCCACTTCTTCCCATATTATTTTTTACATTTTCAACAGGGAACTTATACTTTCTTAACAGTTTTTCGATAAACTCGATTGCTGATCGCAATCGAGCATATAAATCTTGCCAATCCGCAGAAGATTTAATATTCTCAATCAACACATCTAGTTCTTCTATCTGTCGTTTTACAAGAGATGAAGGTGTAATTTCACAAAGCTCCATTCTCTCTTTCAATTCATCAACCTTACGAATTGTCTCAATTTCTTTCCTAAAAGTTTCTAAAGCCCCCAATTTCTTATGGAGCAGGTGATATTGTTCTCTCGTTTCTTCTATTTCTTTTTGTGTTCTCTGTAAGGAATCCATTGTCTCTTTAAACAAGATTTTTTCATGTGCATTTTCTATTTCTTTTGTCAGCTGACCTATTAGCTCAGTTACCTCTTGGGCAGTTGGATTTTCTTCTACGAATTTATCCATTTTTTCTATTTCTTCAGCCAGCTGTTCCGAGCGAGTACGAAGAGGTAGCAAGGAAGCCTCTATTTCTTCTCGTTCCTTTTTTAACAATACCAATGCTTTTTTTAGCTTTCTTATTTCATTATTATGTTCATCGTGCTTAGCCTGTGCTATGACTTTTCTTTCGATAGCTTCCTCTAAGCGTAGTTGCTCTTCTTTAATACTTTTCTCTTCTGAATAAATGTCGGCTAGTTGTTGCTTTAGAGTTTCCTCTTTAGAAGCTTGTTTCTCTAGTTCAGCCTTCAGTGTGGCTAGCGTTTGCTCTTTCCAATACTGGCCAACATTTTCTTCTATAAATCTTTTCCCTTCCTCTTCTATACTTTCCGTTCGGCCAAAACGCAAGATACGTATCTCTTTATTGGAAAGCAGTCTACTCAGAGCATTGTCTACTGCTAAGTTGGACTGTGATGCTACAAGTGTGCGAAGCCCTGCTTTAGCATTTTGCTGACATATTTCGGAGATAACTGTTGTTTTACCCGTCCCTGGAGGACCTTGTATCACGTAAAGATCCTCTGCTGACATTGCCCCAACAACTGCTTCCTGTTGAAACTCATTTAGGCGGTTATGAAATTCAAGTTCCTTTTGTTTATTTGTAATCCTAATAGTAGGGCGGTCCTCAAACAGAATTTTTTCAAGATTAGCATTTGCTGCCAAACCATTTTGCAGGTCTTCAAAACCCTTTCGCAGTCTACGTATTTGACTTAAAGTCGCAAAATTACTAAAGACCACTTCCTTGATCTTAGGGTGTAAACTATTTTTTCTTGCCATTTCTCTATATTTCGGTCTTAGCTCTATCTCAATTATATTCTTGCCACGGTCTGCCTTTAGAACATCACCTATATCATTTTGATAACCTTTAAAGCTAATACTTAGACCTTTTATTTTGTTCCATTCGTCCCCATTCACTTCACTGCCCATTAAAGAAACTCTACTAAAGTCTTCATTAAACTGAATTCTAGAAAAACTAGCAGTAATATCGGCAATATCGGCGTTTCGTTCCTGTATTTTTAAATAGCCTTCCCAGCTCGAGATCCGCTTTTTAACATATTCGGAGCGTTCTTCTGCCACAGGCAGCTCCCTTATTCTTGTATGTAGTTGTATAGGGAGTCCTGCACCATTATTTTTTCCGGTGACAAATGTAAGGCTTACCGGTAGTCTTCTATTCGTTTGGATAGGAACTCGAGCACCTCTTAAATGGAATCCAGTCGCCAAAAAACCATTATTCTGTAGCACACAGTCCATTACAGCTACTTTTCCACCAAGTTTTTCTGTAAGTGCGACATTCTCTATGTTGTCAAAATATAATGTAATAGATATATTTCCTTGATTATTAACTGGACGTTTCTCAATATAAACACGAAACTCTCTTTGTATATTAAAAAAGTCATGTTCATCAGTTGACCATTCCTGGATTCCTTTGCGAGCATTATTCGTTATCATCAGGTTGCAGCGCATTGTTTTTTCTAGGGTTGAAGCATTACTCATGAACAGACCTCCTTGGTTATTTTTTTAGTCCAACTTATATATGTTAGCATTTTTTAAGGAAATCTTAAATTATCATTTACCAATTTAATTTGGTGATATTTAGAAATAAACATTTTAGTAAAAAATTATTTTAAATAAATCCTTCTCAAAAATACCGCTATGCCCAATAACCTGAGGTTCAATCCTTTCCAAGGAAAGGTGGAATTAATAAACTAATTTTAGAGCAACAATTAAATTTAAAGCTTTAAATATTATATAAATATATTTTTAGAAAAATGTAAATTTTGTGAATTTTTTATTGATATTTAGATTATTTTTCCCTATCATTAAATATACAGTTTTCTAACTTAATATTCGGAAAACTAATAAAGTTATAGGAGGAAGGAAAATGCCAAAGAAAGCTGGAAGTGTATTAGACCCTGCTAGTCCTCAAAAAAACTCTAAAAAAATGAAGAAAAGTGGAACTGAGCCACCACTTTACAACTATGAAGCTATCGCACAAAGCCCGGATTTTAAAGCTTTAAAAAAGAAAAAAAGAAACTTTATTATTCCTATCGCCGCTTTCTTTCTGCTATTTTATATTTCTTTACCCATTCTGACTTCTTATACAACGATATTGAATAAGCCAGCCATTGGAGATATTACATGGGTTTGGGTGTTTGCCCTCGCTCAGTTCATAATGACTTGGGCTTTATGTATGATTTACGTGAGCAAAGCTAATGGATTTGATAAAGATGCTGAAGCAATAATTGAGAAAGAAAAGGCTGGTGACTATGTATGAATATGAGTGGAGTTGGTCTAATATTTTTTGTAGGAATTGTAGCTTTAACCTTATTTGTAACATATATTGCCTCCAAAAGAACAAACTCTGCAAGTGAATTTTACACAGCAGGTGGAGGATTGACTGGCTGGCAAAACGGTATAGCCATTGCTGGAGATTACCTCTCCGCTGCATCGTTTCTTGGGATCGCTGGTGCTATTGCTCTCTTTGGATTTGACGGTTTCTTCTACAGTATAGGTTACTTAGTAGCATACTTAGTAGTTCTTTATATTGTTGCCGAGCCACTTCGAAACCTTGGACGCTACACGCTTGCAGATATGATTACAGCACGCTTCAACCAAAAGAAAGTTCGAGGGGCCGCAGCGATAAGTACAATTACGATTGTTTTGTTTTATATGATTGCACAGCTTGTTGGTGCAGGGGCACTTATACAATTATTACTAGGCATTGACTATTGGGTTGCTGTATTAATCGTAGGTACTATGATGACAATCTATGTTCTTTGGGGTGGAATGGCAGCTACGAGTTGGGTACAAATTATCAAAGCAGTTCTGTTAATGATTGGGACGGTTGTCATTTCATTTTTAGTATTATTGGAGTTCAACTTTAATATATTTGGAATGTTCACTGAAATGAAAACGGTTACAGCGCAAGGTGAAAATTACTTAAATCCTGGTGTCAAATATACGAATGGCTTGGATACCATTTCTATGATGATTGCTTTAGTTTTAGGTACTGCTGGCTTGCCGCATATCCTTATGCGCTTCTTCACTGTAAAAGATGCAAAGACAGCTCGCTCTTCTGTTGTATATGCCACTTGGATTGTAGGTATCTTCTATGTGCTTACTATTTTCTTAGGCTTCGGGGCTGCGTATTTTGTAGGTGCTAGTGACATTATGGCAGCAAACTCGGCAGGAAACATGGCAGCGCCATTACTAGCAAAAGCACTTGGCGGAGACTTTCTCATGTCCTTCGTGTCTGCAGTAGCCTTCGCAACCATTCTTGCTGTTGTAGCAGGCCTTGTTTTATCAGGGGCATCTGCATTTGCTCATGATATTTATGGACAAATTATCAAAAAAGGTAAAGCAACAGAAAAAGAACAAATGAAAGCCGCTCGTCTTGCATCTGTTGGAGTTTCTGTACTTTCTATCATACTAGCTTTAGGTGCGCAGACGATGAACGTAGCATTTCTAGTTTCTCTTGCTTTCTGTATTGCGGCGAGTGCTAATTTACCTGTTATCATCTACACCATCTATTGGAAAAAATTTAACACTACTGGTGCTATGACTGCGATTATTACAGGTCTGGTAACTGCTCTAGTATTAGTTTCTTTGAGTCCAAACCTATGGGGAACAGACGGCACACATCTTTTCAATGGCACTGCTCTTTTCTCATTGACTAACCCCGCAATTATTTCAGTACCAGCGGGCTTTTTAGGTGGATTTGTAGGTGCCTTGATTGGTGCCAGGGCAGATCAGAAAAAATATGCCGAGGTGGATGTCAAAGCAAATATTGGTTTAAAATAATGAAAAGGCGAAGAGATAAAACTCTTCGCCTTTCTTTATTGTCTTAACGTGCGTCAGGAAATATACGATCAACTGTATCACGGAATTCATCAAAGAACCCTTCTACTGGTTCACCTTCTCTGATCTTTGTTCCGTACTCTTCCATTTTACCAACAAAATCAGGATCTAAAGAAACGTATACGTTTTCAAAGGTTAAATTACCTTTACCTTCTTTGGCTTTATCAGAAATACGAGTTTTTATATCCTCGCTCTCTTTCACTCCGTCCTTTAGCCTTACTGCAACATACGCATTTGTGTCCGTCACTAATACGTGAGCCGCATCCACTTCATCCAGTTCCGCAACTTTTGCTGCCACATCATCTGCTACATCAACTTTTTGGTCACCATTAGTGGAAACATCTTTTCCTTTTTCATCTCCAATATCTCCGTCATTACCAGTGTCAACAGTTGCATTTGGATCCATATTCTCATCTTTGTTTGTATCTGTTGTCGTTGTATCGGTTGTTGTGTCATCCTTCTTATCATCATTTCCACAGGCTGTTAGAAAACCGATTATAAGAATAGCAATTAATATTTTCATTTTTTTAATCATTTTATTTTCTCCTTTTCAATAAATTATTACAGTTGTATGATGTGAATTAATCTACACAATATACACCCAAACAAAAAAATAGATTATTTAAATAATTTAAAATATACAAGTTATAATCTGTTATAATTTTTAGAGATGAAGAATTCTAACCTTTTCTAAACTGATAATATAGTTAAAAATTTTCTTTTAGCAGCGTTATTACTTATCTATTTACTATGCAAAAAAAAATATAAAAGAGGTGTTGTTATGAATACTGTTCTATTGGAAAGCTTAGAAGCTAGCTACGACGACATGGTAACGATTAGAAGGTATTTACATATGCATCCTGAGGTATCCTTTCAAGAAGTACAAACTGCTAAATATATTCAAGAATTTTATTTACAGCTTGGTATACCTTTCGATGCCAATATCGGTGGAAATGGTGTCGTGGCAAGAGTTAAAGGCTCAAAGACTGGAAAGACTATTGCTCTACGGGCCGACTTTGACGCTCTACCTATTCAAGATGAAAAGGATGTTCCATACAAATCTACCGTTCCAGGTGTAATGCATGCCTGTGGTCATGATGGACACACTGCTGCTTTACTTATACTTGCCCGTACACTCAATGAGATAAAGGAAGAACTTAGCGGAGAATATGTATTTATACATCAACATGCGGAGGAATATGCTCCAGGTGGAGCGAAGCCAATGATTGAGGCTGGTTGTTTAAAAAATGTAGATGTGATTTTTGGTACACATTTGTGGTCTCAAACACCTCTTGGTACGGTCGCCTACCGTTCTGGTCCTATCATGGCTGCAGCTGATCGTTTTATCATTAAAATTCAAGGTCGCGGTGGTCACGGTGCTAATCCGCATGATACGAAAGACGCCATCCTAGTTGCTTCTCAGCTAGTAGTAAATTTACAGCAAATAGTCTCTAGAAGAGTTAATCCCACGGAGTCTGCTGTCCTTTCTGTCGGCTCATTTGTGGCCGACAATGCATTTAACATTATAGCCGATTCCGTAAAATTGAGTGGGACCATAAGAACATTTACACCTATTGTAAGAGACTTAATGGAAAATGAGTTACGACGTGTGTTGGAAGGCACTTGTATGACAGCTGACTGCACTTATACGCTCACATACGAAAGAGGTTACCCTCCAGTTATTAACCATAAAGAAGAAACAGAATATCTTTCCTTAATAGCTAGACAGATTCCTGATGTTAAAGAAGTAGTAGAATCTGATCTTTTAATGATTGGCGAAGATTATGGATACTACCTTGAACAGATCCCAGGAACATTTTTCTTTACTGGAGCGATGCCCAATGGAGATGTATATCCTCATCATAGTCCAAAGTTTGACTTTAACGAGAAGGCGATGCTAACAGCAGCTAAAACTTTGGGGCTAGCAGCTATTAGCTACCAGGAACAATAAATGTAAGTAAAAAACTTTGCCTAAAGCAAAGTTTTTTTAAATAAATTTTTAGCAGATCAGCTCAATAGTTTTAAAATTTCCAATTTTCGATACAACACGTTAAAATATAAAAGAATGGGTAATGTTAAAAAAATTACCATTTAATGAAACTTTTCCAACGTTAATTACGTAAAATTAATTAAATTCAGAAATTAGGGAGGTTTGTTTATTAATGGCTATTAATCTAGTAAAGGGACAAAAGATCGACCTTACTAAAGGAAGATCTTCCTTAAAGAGTGTAATGGTAGGACTCGGCTGGGATCCTGTCAGTCAAAAGAGTGGTGGGTTTTTAGGAGGTCTTTTTGGTGGAGGTTCTAGTGGTGCTGCAATAGACTGCGATGCTTCTGTTCTGCTTTTAAATGAAAATAATAAGCTCTCGTCTAAACAACAATTAATATATTTCGGAAACAAAAGTTCTAATAATGGAAGCGTCGTACATACCGGTGACAACCGTACCGGAGCTGGGGATGGAGACGATGAAATTATCAACGTAAACCTTAAAACGGTTCCAAGTTCCGTTCATAAGCTATTGTTTGTCGTTAATATTTATCAAGCAAAACAACGTAAACAAGACTTTGGCTTGATTAAAAATGCATTTATTCGTTTAGTAGACAATGATACAAAACAAGAACTGGTGCACTATAATCTATCAGACAATTATTCTGGAAAAACTTCACTTTTCCTAGGTGAACTGTATCGCGCTGGAGAAGAGTGGAAATTCTCTGCAATTGGAGAAGGAACAACCGACTCTGATATTACATCTATTGCAAACAAATATTTTTAAGGAGTGTTAAATAAATATGGCTATTAATTTATCAAAAGGACAAAAGGTAGACTTAACCAAAACTAATCCAGGCTTAACAAATATTATTGTTGGACTAGGATGGGATACTAACAAATATGACGGTCGCAACGATTTCGACTTAGACTCATCCGTCTTCCTATTAAACGGTAGTGGAAAATGCAACTCTGAAGCTGATTTTATTTTTTATAATAATACTTCAGGTAGTAATGGGGCAGTAGTTCATACTGGAGATAATCGAACTGGTGAAGGCGACGGCGATGACGAGCAAGTTAACATTGAACTGACAAAGGTCTCAAGCTCAATTGAAAAAATTGCATTTAGCATTACTATTCATGATGCAGACTCTAGAGGACAAAATTTTGGTCAAGTAAATAATTCATATGTACGAATTGTCAATGCGGACACTCAGGAAGAACTTATCCGTTACGACCTGGGAGAAGATTTCTCTATTGAAACAGCTGTCGTTGTAGGTGAATTATATCGCCACAATAACGAATGGAAATTTAATGCAATTGGAAGCGGCTATCAAGGAGGGTTAGGAGCTTTAGTTTCTGACTTTGGCTTAAACTAGTTAAATCTTTTCTAAAGCAAGGGTCTTTTTCCTTGCTTTTTTTTTACAAAAAGTAAATTTCATAGAATTTGGGTGACCTATAGCCCCTTCTTCATTTAAGGAGTGATTACCATGAGACATTTTAAGGGTTTGAGTGAAAATGAGATTAATAATTTTTTTCATATACCCCCTAACGAATTTTCGAAAACGACGGATAAGCTAAAATTGGGGATTGCACTAGGAGCTACTTTATATATCCCTGGCCTTATGAGTAATTTCTCCTTAAAGTTCGTTGAGAACTCTTTTGAAAATCTCACTAGCGGAATTATTTGTTTAGAGGATTCTATTTCAGACAACGATTTAATAGAAGCAGAAAATAATGTAGTGGAACAGTTACGCACGTTGGCAGAAGCAATCGAGGAACATTCAAGCTTACAGAATAACCTACCCCTACTATTTTTAAGAATTCGGAATACAGAACAGTTACTTAGGCTTTCTCGAGAGTTGGGAAACAGTCTTGGACTCATTACTGGTATTGTCTTTCCTAAATGTAATTCTAATAATGCTTCAGATTTCTTTTCATGCCTGGAATCTTTAAATAAAGAAAAATCCTTTTCGCTATACGGTCTACCTATTATCGAAACAAAAGAAATTATTTATAAAGAATCTCGACAAGAGGAGCTCCAAAAGCTATATGCAATATTCCTGCATTATGAACGTCTAATCTTAACGATTAGAGTTGGAGCAACAGATTTTTCTAGCCTCTTTAGCCTTAGACGCCCTTACAATCGAACTGTTTACCAACTACAGTTGATCGTAGATTGTTTGACAGAAATTCTAAATACTTTCAACAGATATGATAATAACTTTATAATTTCTGGTCCAGTATTTGAATACTTTGATACTAAAAGCGAGAAGATTTTATTTGAAGAGGTGCAATTGGACCTTTTGAATGGTTTCTATGGTAAAACATGCATTCATCCAAACCAAATAGACATCGTTAACGCTGTGTATCCTGTTTCTAAAGAAACTTTTGACGATGCTAGCATGATTGCAGGAAATCGATATGTAACTAATGGAGTTTTAAGAAGCCCTACTAAAAATAAAATGAATGAGGTAAAGCCTCATTATAGTTGGGCTATAAAAATACTAGCGCAAGCAGAGATATATGGGGTGCTAAATGAAAATGTTACCACACACGACTTTATCGGCTACATCAAGAACTTATAATTTACATGGAAATTTAAAGCTAACCATTGAGATTCAAAATAATCCGTATAACCTTTCACCAGAGCAACTTTTTGAAATGGGAGTAAGAATAAATAAAAAGAGGCAATTTCTATTTATTAGTCGCCTTCTCGGGAAGCACTTGGCAGTAGACCCTTCCCTTTCACTAGGTACGGGAACAGTTCTTGCTTCTATGTTAATGGAGAACGAAGGTTTATCTTCTCATCCTCAGTTAATGGATATTATTCATATGATTGATTCAGGGAAGCCTGACCGTGAACTTAGCCTAAGCTCTTTAAAATATAAAGTAAGATTACCGACAAATACGGTCTTTATAGGCTTCGCAGAAACTGCCACCGGATTAGGTCATGCTGTTTTTAATCATTTTGAGGAGGCGCAGTATATTCATACTACGCGAGAAGATATCGTCAATCTCACCCCTTCTTTTGTTTTTGAAGAAGAGCACTCACATGCTACCTCTCACCGAGTATACGCTTCTGAGAATTCGTTAAAAGAAGCAGAGACGATTGTGCTGATTGATGACGAGATAACCTCTGGCCTCACACTTTCCAACTTAATAATATCCTTAAATAAAAAGTTCCCAAAAAAACAATTTAAAATTTTATCTATTCTGGATTGGAGAAGTCTTGAGAATAAAAACAATTTTCACAGCCTAATGAATAAGCACGGGATTCATGCGGAAATAATTTCAATTCTCTCCGGTCAATTCACATTGCATAATACAGAGATAATCCATGAGGATATCATACCTTACCTAAAAGGTAGAGAAGACTTCGATTTACCTTTAGAAGATGACTTTTCCTCTCAGTATACCGCTCCTTATTTTAGCGAGCATGCTATTTATAGCAATTTTACTGGTAGATTTGGTCTTACGAGTGAAAACCATGCAGCGATAAATGATTGGATACATAAATTGCTTGATACGCTGAAACTTGATAGGAATAAGCCAACGCTTGTTATAGGTTTAGGAGAAAATATTTATATTCCATGTCGTATTGCTCTCGCATTAGGTAAACACACTAAGATACAAACAACGACTCGTAGCCCGATTTTTGCAAAAGATAAAGAAAACTATCCTATTAAAAATAAGTGTAAATTTATATTGCCTGACTCTAACAATATTGAACAATACTTATATAACCTTACAGAGCATGAATTTGAACAAATCTTAATGGTGGCCGAGTCTGTTAAAAACAAGGATACCTGGTCTCCGTTACTGA
Organism: Psychrobacillus faecigallinarum; assembly: GCF_014836595.1. Classification (GTDB taxonomy): domain Bacteria; phylum Bacillota; class Bacilli; order Bacillales_A; family Planococcaceae; genus Psychrobacillus; species Psychrobacillus faecigallinarum. The sequence goes on from NZ_JACSQO010000003.1 coordinate 251,834, forward strand.
ACTACTTACAAAGCAAGGGTCCCGTTACATGGTTATCCCTTACAGCTCCAACTAAAAGAGGTGGAATAAATGATGCTTAAAACTGCCGATTTAGTAAAAACAAGCTACTCGCCTGAAGATATAACCTTTCTCTTAAAGGATATGTCCAAAATTCAGATTGAATCCAATGTAGACACTCGAGAAAAGGCATTTTCTTTAGGACATCATTATTCTGAGTCTTTACCTATAGAATATCGCCCATCCGAAGAGTATCTTCATTTATACAATCAGGCTATGCTACAACTTTCCAGCTATATAGCTCAATTAGTAGGCATTGTCACCAGACGCGTCCATAAATATGCCAAAACGGATCACGTCGTCATTGTTTCTTTGGCGCGTGCCGGAAGCCCAGTAGGGATTTTAATGAGAAGATATGCCCGGTCATTTTTAGACTTAGACTGGCCACATTTTAGTGTGTCCATTTTAAGAGGAAAAGGGATTGACGAAAATGCTATTAAAACAATTCGTGAGTTATACCCTAATTATCACTTGCAATTTGTTGATGGTTGGACTGGAAAAGGTGCTATTCAAAAAGAATTGACCAAGTCTATTCAAAAATTGAATCAGCAGGGTCTACATCTAAATGATGACCTTGCAGTCCTTTCCGATCCAGGGGGATGTGCAGCTCTATATAGTACAAGAGAGGATATTCTTATACCGAATGCTTTTTTAAATTCCACAGTATCTGGGTTAATCAGTAGAACTATTTTAAATAACTCTTTTCAGTCGAGGGAAGATTACCATGGGGCCAAGTATTATGCTGATCTTGAGGAGGAAGATGTATCAAATGCTTTCGTAGATCAAATCTCTGCACATTTTTTGGCTCAAGAGAAAGCTATCTTAACGCGGTCAAAAGAATTCCCTATTAAGAATGAAAGAACATGGTTAGGCATGCAGGTAGCTCAGGAAATAGCACATAAATATTACAAAAACTCTGACCTAACCAAAGTGAAGCCTAGCGTTGGAGAAACTACCAGAACGTTATTAAGGAGAAAGCCATACAAAATTCTATTAAGAGATGAAAGTGATGAAGCTGTTAAGCATATTTTAAGCTTATGCCAAGAAAAAAATATACCTATCGAAATAATTCCTGACCTTTATTATCGTGCTATCGGTCTTATAGAATCGGAGGAACTAATATGACTATTCTATTTGCAAGCGATTTAGACCGTACACTTATATATAGTAAAAAATCTAGAGGACACGAAATAAGTGAACATGATTTAGCTATAGTCGAATGGCGCGAGAATAATCCCGCTGCATTTATGACCAAGGAGGGGCTGGAAATTTTCAAGGAACTTTCCTCCTCGATTGAATTTTTACCGGTTACTACTCGAACCAATAAACAATATGAACGTTTATTTGGATTATATAATCCACAGGAAAAACCGACATATTCTATTGTCTCCAATGGAGCCGTAATATTAGAGAACGGAAGGCCGATCCCTGAGTGGTCGGATAAAGTAAAGGAGCAGCTTGAGGCAGACTGTACATCAATTCCTCACGTTCTTTCACAAATAGAACCTTATATCCAAAGAGGTTCCATCTTGAACTCCTTACAGGCAGAGAACTGGTTTGCATATATGATTATCGATGAAGGCAGGTTTACTGTTGAGGATTTTGAAGACCTTTCCCAACTATTTTTCAAACAAGGATTCACCTTGTCTAAACAAGGGAGAAAATTATACGTAATGCCTAATTGTATTAATAAATCGCTAGCACTGGAGTTTGTGACAGATCGTTTAGAGGCAGAAATTGTAATTGCAGCAGGCGATTCCTTGTTAGATTTAGATATGGTTTTGGGTGCTGATTATGGCTTTATCCCACAGCATGGGGAGGTTATTTTAAATAATAGGGCCCTTCCCTCCCACGTTCAAATAACCGATCACACTGGTGTATTGGCAGGTGAAGAAATAATTAAAAAAGTATCTGAAATTTGTTATAATATGTATGAATAGGAGGTAAAACCCATGGTGAAGTTAAATCCAATAAGGATGCAGTCGTGGGATTCATCTAACATTGGGAAATGGCTAAAGAACTCTTTAGAGGATCCAAGTATAGTTACAATCGATCAAGATAGCCTGATGTATCCCCAGTTATTATGCCAATTTATTGGTGTCTCTTTAGATGAAGATGAATATTTTACTATTCTGCATACACAAATCAATGATTCTGATGGTAAGCTGATTAATCTTACTAATTCTCTTAATAAAGAAATTTCATCTGATAAACTACGTGCAATTAATCAACTTTTTGAAATCCATCGACAAGAAAAAGGACTTTCCCCTAATCGAATGGTTGCATTTTTAGAAGGTCATTTCTTGCTACCAAGGCTCAATGATAATGATTTAAATAGACGTATAAGAATTGTCTTAATAGATTTATTAAAACAGCTCCAATCCAACTACGTCGAAGGGACCCAGCATCATGAATACCGACGGATAACGATTGACATGATTAAATGGATATTCAATCATGTCGAACCTGTTCTAGAAAAACTAGATTTTAAAACCGGTCTACCCGGTTTCCTTTGGTACGGTGATGCTACCCCTAGCGAGAGATGGTTTCTGAAATATTTAGCAGCTTATGGATTTCATATAGTAATATTCAATCCCTGTGATGAATCCTGGCCTAAGCAAATGTTTGGAATAGATGAGGAGCATTCCTTTAAATTCCCAAAAATCGCAAGTAAGCCAAGTGAATTTCCAGGTGAAATGCCTAAAATTGCTGGTACAGTTGCCTTTAAGGCTACTCAAGAGATAAATGAACTCTTACATCACGATGACTCCGGCCTATATAAGCCCTTTCAGTTTAAATCACATTCAATAAATTCCGTAAGGCTAAAAACTACCGAGGATGAGGCATTTTTAATAGCCAAAGAGCGCGCCATGATTAGACCTCACTTTCAGGTAAGTAATCAGCTAGTAACTATTCCTGTCGTCTTTGCAAAATACATGGGAATTGACCGCAATCGAAAGCGTTTTTGGAACAACGTTCATTCCTTAACCTCTCGGGAAGATACCCATGTAATTCGTCAATTTCCATTCACTAAGGAACAGAAAACAAATCCCTTGTTCCATTACCGCAATGCTTTAAGTTCAGATGGAACATTAAATCCAGAGATTATGAAAACTTCTAACTGGTGGTCTTATGGTAAATTGCCAACTGGTACACAAACAGCCATCGGTGAAGCCATAGCTAAGCATGTTCGTGATCCAATTCTTATCCCCCAAGGTAATGAATCATTTGAGGAACTGCAGCTATATGCATTTTCTCAATCCATGTATTTACCTAATTTTGTAATTCGTTTGTTTCAGACATTCGATTATCCTCAATTCGTCCCTACTATCTTCTTATATAACGAAGAAAAAGGACCGGAGTTGAGTAGAGCAGATGCAAACGCTTTATGTATGATGCATTATCTTGGTTTAGATATTATCTTAGTAAATCCTCAAGGACATTTGGATATCGAAAAGTGGGTCCAGGAAGGAATGTTTGATTTGCACTGGATGGACGATAGATCCTTCAATGAACCTTATAAGGAACAAAATGTTGTAAGTAAAATTTTCAAAAAATTTAGATGATATAGGGGCTGAAGTATTTTGGAACTGCAAAAATTAGAATTGGAACAGAAAGAACAACTTTTAGAGGAAAGCAATGAACTTAAAACACAATTGAAGAGAGACCCTCAGGTTTTACAATTGGTGGCGAAAATTGACCCTAAAAACCAGGTGGAGTTATTAGAGTTTGGTCGCGAACCTGCCAATGAAATATCTGCTTTTACGGGCCGTATTTTAAATACAATAAAATCTAGTAGTATGGAAGAATCCAGCGAGCTTTTAAAACAGCTAGGTAAAATTATGGATAAGTTCGATAAAAAAGACTTTGTAGAAAAGCCATCACTCTTAACCAAAGTATTCAAAAAGGGTGAAAAGCTAATCGAAAAGCTCTTCAACAAATATCAAACAATGGGGAAAGAAATAGACAAAGTCTACATTGAAATTACGAAATATGAAAAAGAGATGAAAACGTCTACCCAAACGTTAGAAGACCTCTATGATAAAAACTTCAACTATTTTATGGAGCTAGAGAAATATATTGTTGCAGGGGAATTAAAGGTTAACCAATTACGTCAGCAACTCCCTACCCTGCAGGAAAAGGCGGAAAAAGGAGATCAGCTTGTTTTAATGGAATTGAACTCCCTGCAAAATGCTATTGAATTGCTGGATCAAAGAATTTATGACTTAGAAATGGCCAAACAGGTTGCATATCAGTCTGCCCCTCAAATTAGAATGCTACAACGTGGCAACACTAAGCTTATAGGAAAGATTAACTCTGCCTTTGTCACAACGATTCCTATATTTAAAACCGGGTTGATAAATGCTATTTCCGCAAAGAGACAAAATCTGGTCGCCCAATCCATGAGTGAATTAGATCGTCGCACAAACGAAATGCTGCTAAGAAATGCGAATGATATTTCTAAGCAGAGTGTAGAAATTGCTAAGCTGTCTGGTCAATCTAGCATTAAAATTGAAACTATTGAGCAAACGTGGGATACGATTATGCGAGGGATGAACGAAACAAAAGCAATTGAGGAAGAAAATCGCAAAATGAGGGAACAAGGTCGTCTTCGACTAGAGGAACTACAAAAGAAATATGAAGACGGTCAGAGGAAATAACTAATTGTCTAATACTATCTAATTTTAAGGAGGAATTTGAATGTCAGTTATTAACCTATCTAAAGGACAAAAGATTGATCTTACAAAAACGAATCCTGGATTAACAAAAATCATGGTTGGATTGGGTTGGGATACTAATCGCTATAGTGGTGGTCATGATTTTGACTTAGATGCCTCTGCTTTCTTAGTTGATCAAAATGGGAAAGCACTTAGCGACAAAAGTTTCATCTTCTATAATAATCTTCAAAGCGAGGACGGCTCCGTTGTTCATACTGGGGATAATCGAACAGGTGATGGTGATGGCGACGACGAACAATTGTTAGTTAACCTACGACAAGTGCCAAGCGCTGTGCATAGGGTAGTCTTCACTGTTACCATCCATGACGCAGACACGAGAAGTCAGAACTTTGGCCAGGTTTCAAATGCCTTTATTCGAATTGTAAACGACGAGACACACGAAGAAATAGTTCGATATGATTTGGGAGAAGACTTTTCAATTGAAACTGCTCTCGTGGTTGGGGAGATATACAGACACGGTAATGAATGGAAGTTTAATGCAATTGGGAGCGGTTTTCACGGCGGATTAGCCTCTTTAATTACAGAGTTTGGTCTCAACTAACCTATGTAATAAATAGCATCGCACCATGAAAGATTGGTCTAGAATCAACACAAAATAAGCGCTCCAGTCATCTGAATAATATAAGAAATCTCTCGAGTTCATTTGAAACTTGGGAGATTTTTGTTTAAAGCCCTTTTTATTTTTGGATTACCTAATATGGATCGAATAATATTATGTGATTTTCTTTTCTTATTTGTAGGGATATATATATAGGTATTTGTAATTTTCTTATTATTCCTTAGTTTGATAAAATGAGATTAAGATGAAAATTCTAAAATTGAAGACTTTAGTTTAAACCAGTTAATACTTTATTCCTCTTCTATGTTGTGGACAATAGAGGTATTCAAAAGAAAGGAGTTTAAAACATGCGTAAAGATTTATCAGTAATTTTCCCTTCCTATCAATTATTTTCGGAATACCCTAATAATAAAGATAACAATTTCCTTACTTTTCATGATGCCCCTAATAATCAGTGGATACAAATCAATAAGGATGAAGTATCTTCTCGGGATTATGCACTACTCTCTTCTTTCTACACAGTAGTCGATTTAACGTTTCCTACTAATTATTCACTTTCCGAAAAATGGATTCGTTTCCTTCATGGATCTGGTGAACTCCCTATTGAAGCTGGTACTGAAATTCGTATTATACAACTTGTCGTAAAGAATAGTGACTTTCTAAATGAAGATTTAACTAAGGCAGTCCAATTGTTTTTTGAAGATGCTGTACAGCTGGTTTTCATCTCCAACGATAATGCCTTGCTTATTGAGCAAAAGTCTACTTATGTTCAATCTACAGAGGATCTTGCATCCTTTATCTTTGCTCTAGAAAGTGATTTCTTCATAAAAGCAGACCTCTTTGTCGGAAAGTTTAATACTGTAAACGAACAAACCCCTTCACGTTACACTTTGGAAAGAGAATGGTTCTCTAACGGTATCGTAAATTACTATCCAGGAAGAATTTATACGCTTGAAAATATATTCCCGACTATCTTAATAAAAGAAATGTCCGATAGCTTAAGACAAATCATTCACCAAGAGGTGCTCATCCCTATTGAATTCGATACGGAGTTACTGCAAACCGTACAAGCTTTTTTTGAAAATGGCTTTAACGCCTCTATTACTTCAAAAAAATTACATATTCACCGAAACACCCTTCATTATAGACTATCTAAATTTCAAGAAATCACAGGTATATCAGTCCGTGACTTTGACGGGGCACTTATTGTATATTGCGCAAGCTTGCTCGTAAACTATGAATAACAACATGCACAATATATTTCATTAAATCTTGTGCATATCATCCATATCAACCATTATTTCCTATTGGTAATCTTAAAGAAAGGTAAAAACAATTTTAGGGGGATTACTAATGGAAAAAATGGTTCTTGAAAATATCTTTAAAATTTACGATGACACTTCAACTGCAGTTTCAGACTTTAATTTACATGTTCAGGACAAGGAATTTATCGTTCTTGTTGGTCCATCAGGCTGTGGTAAATCTACAACTCTTCGTATGATTGCTGGACTCGAAGAAATCTCTAAAGGTGAGCTTCGTATTGAGGGTAAGCTAATGAATAATGTTGCACCTAAAGACCGCGACATCGCAATGGTTTTCCAAAACTACGCTCTTTATCCACATATGTCTGTCTATGATAATATGGCTTTCGGATTAAAGCTAAGAAAATTTCCAAAAGCAGATATCGACAAGCGAGTGAAAAATGCAGCAGATATTTTGGGACTTGAGCCTCTTTTAAACAGAAAGCCAAAAGCACTGTCAGGCGGACAGCGCCAGCGTGTTGCACTAGGTCGTGCAATTGTTCGTGACGCAAAGCTCTTCCTGATGGATGAGCCTTTATCTAATCTAGATGCTAAATTACGTGTCCAAATGCGTGCTGAAATTATTAAGCTACATCACCGTCTTAAAACAACTACTGTCTACGTTACACATGACCAAACGGAAGCAATGACGATGGCTTCTCGTTTAGTAGTTATGAAGGATGGTCTCATTCAACAGGTTGGAACGCCAAAAGACGTTTATGAAAATCCTGAAAATGTATTTGTTGGAGGCTTCATCGGGTCACCTGCTATGAACTTCTTCCAAGGGCACGTAAAAGATGGTTATTTTATTGCTGGTGAGCATAAGATTAAATTATCTCCGGAAAAGGCTTCCCTGTTAAATGGGCAAGGCTACAATGGGAAGGACGTTATATTCGGTATCCGCCCTGAACATATTTCTGCTGATCCAGAGGATCTTACTCGCACACCAGAATCTGTTGTAAATGCACATGTAGATGTATGCGAGTTAACTGGAGCAGAGTTCATGGTTTATTCTACTCTAGGAGAACAGCAGTACGTTGCTCGTATCAATGCAGATTCACTTTTAGAAACTGGGCAACACATCCAACTTACATTTGATATGTCAAAAGCACACTTCTTTGACAAGGAAACGGAAAGTCGTATTCGATAAAATAAAATTGGCCCACAGCCCATTAAAGGGGTGTGGGCTTTTATAATAGGTAGACCCTTGCCCTTATACAACAATTATCTATAAAAAACTCTCCTCAAAATAAAGAGCCTCGAAAACTTTACGACCCGGAAAAGTTTTCGGGGCTTCTATTCAAATTACCTATAGTTGTTTTCCGTTACATCGGACGCTTTCCGGGAGCACGGCATCTATCTCCTCGTCGCTTTGCTCCTGCTTAGGCTTTTACGCTCGCGCTGCTCCCCCAAGAGTCGCCGCCTCCTCTTTCAAACAATTAGAATGGAGAGATTTCTTACAAGAAATCAGCTAGCTTTAATAAGAAGTAAAAACGTGAAATCAAGTTACCGATTTCAAGTTTTTTCATTAATTGACTAGTTATGCTCCAGCATTTTCTTATACTTTTTATTTTCTCCCCCTAGTGTATGTCCTTGAGGCTTTATTCCTTAATGATAAACTCTTCCGATAACGGCACCATATTCTCCTTTATCTTCTTCCCTTCCCACGCAGTTACTTTTACTTGATAGCCTTTAATGTTTTTAGGCAACTTAAGCTTTGTGGACATTTTCATCGTTTTACCTTTTGGGATTGTTCTTGAGCTTTGGTCTTGATCAACTACTTTTCCGTTTTCATCTATTAATTCCATTAGCACTAATATATCTTGATTTTTATTTCTAGTGTTAACAACCTCTACGGCAGCAGTAATCTTTTTTCCCTTTGTTAGCTTGTGTATTTCCTTTCCTTTCTCATCCTGGAATTTTACACTCACGTCCATTGCATATTCCGGATTCTCTGCTTGCTGCTCCCAATGAATACTATATACTTTCTTTGACTTACCATCTGTAGCAATGACTGTAATAGTAGAAACTTTTCCCTCATCAATTATATTTACCTTAGCTTCTGTTTGATTTGCTATAGCTTGTAAGCTTGATCTTTCTAGTTCCGGTAAGCTATATCGGCTCTTTCCTGGCGAGAAATCAGAAATAGCTTTTCCACCAATTAGAATAGATTTTAGCGTTGCATCTGTTTCGGGTACTGCAATCATTTGCAGCTTGTTGCCTAGTGCGTAATAAATGCTTCCGTTCATCCCTACCGCCATATTATTTATAAAGCGATCTACGATAACTTTACGTGACAGAGTTTCTGGATCAATAGCAACTAACTTTCGGGAAAGTGTAGTATAGAGCATTCCATCTGGTGCCCATTCTAGTCGGTAAGGTAGCCATTTACTGCTATTATATAAGCTTGGATGAATGGTTTTGCTCTTAACAACTTCCAGCGTTTCTGGATCTATCGCAAATATCGTCCCATCTACTATGCCCCATAGGTTACCATCTGGCCCAATAGAGATTTCTCCAATCATTCTCGGAGTTTCGTCTATTCCAGGAATAGTAGGTGTAAATTCTGCTATTTTTTGTGAAGTAGCTACATCCCAAACAAATATCTTAGCCTCTTTTGCTTTTGGGTCCAAGCCTAGCCCACCCCAAATGGACGTGCTACCATATAGTTTCCCGTCCTTATAGGCTAATCCAATAATACTTTGATCTTCTACTACATTTCTATATTGTGACCATTTACCAGTATTTTCATCAAATATGGCTAAAACTCCACCTAATACACCGTAATCTGGTACCGTACCGACAAATAGCTTATTATCTCCGGATGTCATCGTAAATGGTCTATCTTGATGGTCCGTTATATCATATTCAAGTTTAGGATTACTATTTAAATCTATATCCTTGCTTGGATCATAGCTATACATCATAGCCCCAACATAAGTTCCATAATATACTTTGTTGTTTAGAAAGCCGATACCTTCTGGTTGGGCAAAGGAAGGTATATTCACTTCTCTTTCATTGGTAAATGGGTTGTATATACTTAGTCCACGTTGGTAGCCACCCATATATAATTTGCCGTCTTGTCCAGCTTCTAGCGCCTGAATCTCTACGGATTGAGAGGCAATATTCATGTCAATAAACGTTATCTCATTATTGACCGGCTCATATAATATATATTCGCCATACTGCGTAATCATTGCAAGAACCGTCTCTCCATTGCTTAAAGTTATCCATGCCATATCTTTTACTCGGACTGTGTCAGGCAATAAAGGAATACCTTCAATTTCTTTTGTTTCATTTTTACTAGAATCGTACTGATACAATTTCTTTTCAAACTTAAAGTAAATTAAATTATTATCGTGTGGAGAAGGTTCTGAAATCATATTGCTGTAACTAAACTGATTAATCACTTCGTGCTTCTCTATATCTAGAACTAGCATAGTTACCGATCCAGCAGAAACAAAAAGCTTATCATTTACGATAAAAATGTTTTCTATCATTCCATCCAGACCTGAGTGACCATCAATTATAATTTCTTCTTTTTCCCCTGTTGATCTATCAATTTTTATCAAATGCTTTTTAGTACCTACTCCAACATAAATGGATTCGTCATCTACTCCAATACCTCTGGCATATTGCTGTCCTTCCTTCGCACTACCAAAGTTACGGAAAACACCGCTTTCTATGTCGTATTCAAATACACCTGCATGGGGATAAGTAGATCCATAAATCTTCCCGTCCGTTGTCCCTTCTAAATCCCATACCCAGTCATCAGATGGATTGACCCCTAATTCTTCTACTTTCTTCTCTTCGGGTAAATATCGATAAAGCTTACCATCCCCGGTCCCTGCAAAATACACATTTTGATCGGAACCGACAGTGATTGCCCATAAGGCTTCTGTTCCTTCTATTACTTTAGAAAATTTAAGCTCTCCTGTCTCCGCATTTAAAACAGAAAAGATGCCCGGAAGGCCGTTAGAATGATAATATACCTCATTTTCTCCGAGACTGTTTTTTTGAATGACTGCTGCTTGTCCTAGCTGCACGTTAACCATTTCACCTAAATCGACTGGAGAAGCATATTCTCTTTCTAAAGGAATATCTTCCGCTGCTTGCTCCCAAGATACGTCGTCAAAGTAAGCTTCTGTTAAGCTAATTCCTCCTGAGTAGAAAGCTAATCTTGCATATGCTGCATTCATAGGAACCTCAGTGAAGACTTTTAGTTCTGCCCACTTGTTTTTAGGTAAGTTTCCGAATAACTCTGTTTTGACATTGTTTGTGAGCTTTCTATTATCTTTGTCGTAATAGTGCACCTCATACACAATATTATGAGTTTGCTTTACCACATTCGTCATGACCTTTGCAGTATAGGATTTACCTGGAATGACTGATACTCTGTCACTAAATATCCTACTACCTGCTTTGTCTGATTCGTCTTTAAAATGTAGGCTGTGAAGCCCTGTGTGAGAAATGGTGTTGATAATAGTTGCTGGAGTACTACTGTTATTTTCCATTGACCAGCCCGGTATAGTAGACGGGTCATTATTTGCCTCTTCAAATCCGGCGTTTCGCACCTCAATTGGCACTTCCTCCGCATGAGATATGGATAGAGGTGCAAAGTTCCCTAGTGCTACACTGGTGCAAATCACTGTAGTTATCATAATTTTCAAGAGCTTTTTCATTTATTCTTCCTCCCATATTTATAGTTTTTAACACTAGTATTCTAGGATTCTAGGATTCTTGCGCATACTATCACGCAATGTGTAAGTAAAAATAAATTAATCCTGCTTATGATCAGTAGTTAGATTCGGGAACATGGAATGGATAGCAAATGAAACTTCGAGCATATTTCATTTCTCGCTAGTTAAATCCTTCAAATAAATTCCGTAAGTCTTCCAAATATCGAAGTCTAGTTTTTTATAGAAATCTACTAGTATCGTCCAATCAATAATAATAGTTTCGATTTTTCTTTCCTGTAAAATCACTATCGCAGCCTGTACAATTCCTAATCCATATCCTTGCTTTTGTTCACTAGAATCTACTCCAAGTGGTCCAATTCCTCCGACCTTAGTTGTAAAGGAGGGGCTCCAGTAAACATTCTGAGCAATAGTTGGTGATGCATCATCATTGATTCGACAAAAACCAATGATACCTCCATTCTTTTTGAGAACTACAAACTCTCTGCCACTCCCCTTCGATTCAAAATATTTTATCGCCTCATATTCCCATCTACCAGGAAAAGACTTGTTTAAAAAGGTTAGAAACTCTTCCTTTTCCTCCGCTTGTAGAATTGAATAGGAAACTGTATTGTCTTCTGGCATGGAATAGTTCTTACTAAGGTGATTAATCAGGTCATATGTGTCGATTCTTTTCAAATAGCCCTTCTTTTCCGCCCATTGTTGCGTCTCTTCATATTGAAGAGGGACTCCAGAGAAATAATGAAAAGGATCTCCGCCCAGTTGAATTTCTTCTATGCCATTATCTCTTAGTGTTTCTTCCGCCTTACCAAGTAACTTTGTTCCTACTCCTTTATTTCGATAATTTTTATCAACCAAGAGGACTTGAATCCATCCCCTTTTTGAATCCATTTTTATATCTACTTGCTCTTGCCACTTTTTAGCTATAATAAATCCTATTAAGTTGTTTTGTTCATCTACCGCCATGGCGCAACCATCTTCTAGAACATTCTTGTCTTCCAAACTGTTTTGGTTAAAAAGCTTCTGACGCATTGGATATTCTTCTCCTAACTCTTTGTTCCAGAGCTTTACCATTTCCTCTAGCCTACTAGCTTCCCAAGGTATTACTTTCATTTCACGTCACCCTTTCTACTACTGTCCGAATGTCTCTTGCATACGTTTAATAGGGTCATCTTCCATGTCGCTACTCCACTCAACAACCTGGTTTACTTTCTTCAGCTCTTGTTTTAGTTCCTGATAATCTATATCTTGGACGGATGTATTATTTTTGATAGCTAAATTTGCTGCAACACTTGCGGATTGTCCAAGGATCATGAAAACGGGCTCCATGCGGATTGAGCCATATGCGATATGTGAGCTTGATAGGCAAACTGGAACGAGCAGATTAACACACTCTTCTGACTTAGGGCGTATTGATCGATAGGAAATCTCAAAAGGAGAAATTGGGACCTGCACATCCCCCTCATTGACACACCTACCATCAATCACTACACGTCTACAGTTATGTGAATCCATATGGAAGGATGCTAATCCAACAGGGTCTTTAACAAGGGATTGTCCAAGACAGTTATGGTCTGTCATAACATAATCTGAGATCATTCTCCTTGCTTCTCTAATATATAGCTGATGTGGCCAATGTCCCGTTTCTTTAAATTCATCCTTTGGAAGCCCCCAAGATGCTACCTCCTCACGAATTGAATGTGGAACTCTTTCATCATTAGATAGAAAATAGAGCATTCCAAGATCATAGTTTACGTGATTTTGAAAAATTTCCTCCCGTTTTTCGTAGCTACCCTCCGGCCATTCATAATTGTTTCCTATATTGTCAGTCGAGATTGCCCCATGGTTATTCAAATCTGACTTATCATTTGGAAGTGGAGTATGAAGTTTCATAGCGTCCCATACGCCAGACTTAATATAACGTAATAATAGCTCATAACGTTGAGGCTCATATTTAGGGGGTTTTGGAAAAGGAATGCGATTTTTAGGGTTATTCGTTAAACAAATTCGAAAGTTGTAAGCTTGAATCCGATGATCCCCCTGTCCCTGGTATCCTAGAGACTCTTTACTGTCCTCGCTTATACCTGGTAATATTCCACTTTCCTTCTGACCCTCTATCACATATGGATCAATCCACTTCTCAAATTTATGGTGTGGTGCTCCAAACTGTACGCCATTGTAGATTTCTTTATAGGTGGCATTAGATTCTCTCCCTACAAAAAAGGACACACCAGATTGAGCTAGTAAATCGCCTTCATAGCTACAATCCATAAAGATTTTTCCTTTAAAACGATTATTACTCTCCATTACTATGTCAATTATTTTTTCATCCTCTTTAATGACTTTTTGTAAATGCTCATTAAGAAACACGGGAATATCGTACTTATCCATCCATGAGGCAAATATAGATTGAGCAGCCTTAGGTTCGAATCTCCATTGCTTTTCTTTGTTATAGTACCTAGCTATCTCATCATAAAACTCTTTAGCGATCCCACCTATTGCACTCTCTGCGCCAAGATCTGTAGCACCTAACCCACTAGCAGTCATCCCACCGATATTTCGACTGAATTCTACCACTGCAACAGTCAATCCATTTCGTCGTGCCTGGACAGCGGCAGTTAAACCTGCTGGAGTTCCACCGTATACAATTAAATCCTTTTCTATTATTTTAAAGTCTAATTTCGGCAATGTTGGCTTGTAATAGTATAGTGATTTAAAATCCATTATCTTACCTCCATCTTTTATTTATCGAGCCATTCCTGTAGAGTTTTCTCTGCAATAGTTTTTACATAATAGAAATAGAATTTGGACATTTCCTCAGAATTATATGATTGGTTATTATTCTTTGAATAAATAGGTAGTAGCGTCTCTACCTCAGTAAAATCCCACTCGTCAAAAAACTGACCTATCTTTTGTAAATAGTTTAAAATCTCCTGAACCTCTACGATATTTGTAACCTTCTCGGGGTCTACTACTCTAGCCGGGAATAACGGAATGTTCCATTGAGTGTAAGGTGCAATGATTTCTTCTAACAATAGAAACGTCCGCTTGAACTTCTTCGGATCCTGATAGCTTTGGAAATATAAGTCTAACGCTCGTTCTAATTCCTCGCCCCAAGCAAGCTTCGTATATATATAATTATTGAAATGTTGGACCCACTTCCATGGATATCTTTTGTCCATTTCCGAGGAATGTTCTTTCAAATGTGGTGGTACAATCAGATTTAACATTCCTGTTATGTTTTGCTGCTGATAATCCTTTAGGTCTTCATCAATTCTTCTTGCTAGGGGTGGGAATAACTCGCTTAGCATGAAATGGTCACTATAATATTCTAAAACGGTTAGATTTCTACCGTTCTGTATGACTTGTGCGTTCCAATCCTTTAATGCATGGGTAGCTCTTTGCTGATTAATCTCTTGGGATTTTATACTATCGGCGTAGTTTCTACCCCAGTACGCAAATAGAATATCAACATCAGACGAGACATTAGTGTCATTTCCACGTTCTAGCATATTCCACGAAAGTCCAGCATTATAGACTATATGCTCTACCTCTACTGACTGGCCACTACTCTTTAATAATTTATTTAAATTTTCAGTAAACAAAATATAACTGGACATGAAGTCTCTACCGTTTTTCTCACCAATACCAACATCCTCTGGCCACAAGGATATTCTTGAGATGACTTCATTCTCTTTACAAATGTCTGCTATTTTTTGAATGACCTGCTCCTGTATTGCCTTGTCTTTTGTAATAAATTGAAGATTTTCTTGTTTATCACTCTTAATTTCTATCTCGTTTAATAAAAATTGCAGGGAATGACCACCTAACGTCACCTTCACACCTCTTTTTTGTAACGTAGGTGCGACATAAGCTTTTACTTTTTCCCATAAAAAGAAAGTAAAAAAATATTCATTATGACCATTTTTTACTCCCCAATCAATTAATGAGTTAATAAACATTGGATCATCAATCGTTTCAATAATATTTCCCCTTCTTTGAAAGGACGGTTCAAATATAGAAAGTACTACTTCCTCTTTCAACGATGCATGGACTAATTCTTCTTGATTCAAATGAATCCATCTGTATCCCATGTATATTTCACAGTACTTGTAAATTCCATACAAGACAGAGCGTGGTTCCTCCCCAATAATCCATGTATTTGAGCCTTGTTTTACTATGGCAAAGCCATCTAGTTTTAAATTTATAGCTACTTTGTCCACATTTAGTAAAGCTTCATATTGTTTTCTAGTGACTAACAGAATTCGTTTTTCATCTTGGGCGCTCTCTTTCAATTTTTCATTATATTGAAGGGTACTTTCTATACCTGCCTTCCTTAACAATCTCCTTATCTCTCCTACTGCAAATAGAATTGTTTCTTGTTCGTCAAAATAAGTAATCAAACACATCTCTTCACCACCCTTTATAGTTAATATATTTCTTCTTAGTTACAGTAAAAGGCACATGATTTTCTCTTAGTTGATGAAAACATGCGCCTTTGAAACTCTATAATTTTATTGGTTGTTTTAATTTGCTGGATTCATATGCGGCCAAGGCAACCTCTAGTGATTTTAAACCATCAAACCCAGTAATTGACGGTTCTCTTTTTTCTTTAACACATTGAACGAAGTCCTGTATTAATCCAAAGTCCATGTCATTTCCATAAAAAACATGCTCAAGAGACTTTTCTCCACTAATAAACATACGGAAATGCTCTTTAAAGGCATCTACCTTAACAATTTGTTTGGTACCAATAACTTCTATTGTTGCATCACCCCAAGCAGGATACTCCGAGAATCTTGACCAACTTGGATCATGAGAGGCTATTACTCCGTTTGCAAACTCTAACGTCAGTAAACCAGCATCATCTATTTCAATATGATGAAAATAAGAGTCAACTATAGAAGACACTTCCGTAATTTCCTCTTTCAAATACCAACGCATAATATCCACCATATGTACAGTATGATCAAGCACTGCACCCCCTCCAGCCTTTTCTTCCTCTATAAACCAGCCACCAGGGTTTTGTCCTCTGTTAGTCGTACGAAAAGAAATAATATCTCCTAACTCTCCCTTTTCAATCATCCCTTTTAAATGCTGAATCGGAGAACTAAATCTAACTGGGTACGCTATTTGCAGAATGACGGCTTGTTCTTGGCAAACTTGTATCATTTCCTTTGCATCTTCTATGTTAATGGCGATAGGCTTTTCACATAAAATATGCTTTTTTGCTTTTGCGGCACTTATCACCATCTCTTTATGGCGAAAATTTTCACTACAAATGATAACTGCATCCATCTCTATGGAAAGAAATAATTCCTGATCCATATAATATTCTGTATTAAACAAAGCAGCTGCCTTTTGCCCTCTCTCCACCAAATCATCAAAAACAGCAACAATCTGCACATCTTTAATTTTTGTTAGTGCATCAGCATAACTATTTGCATGCATATGAGCAAAACTCATCATACCTACCTTCATATAAGTGCACCCCCAGCTACGAAATTCTTATAATATCGTACTTTGTCAATAAGCACAGCATCTATCTTTTTAGCAGAGGAGACTAAATCGTTAGCAGAGTATTGTAGCGGGAGTAATTGCCCCCTTAACTCATCACTATCGAATTCAACTATCTGTTTGATGCCACTCCATTCCAATTCAATACGATTAACATTAGCAAACGTAAATTCCACATGGGCCATGACTCCACTTTCAAAACGTATCATCAGAATAATATGACTTATTACAGTCTCAAGCTTACTCTTTTTTATGTGTTTCTCTTTAGGTTCACCAAATAATAAGGACAGGACGTAAAGGTCATCTGCTATAAGCTGGGGGTTATTCCCTTTGGATATTCTTCGAAAACGAAACACACCGTTTGATGTAATACCTTTTTCTATAACTTCTTTTATCTTTTGATAAAATGGATGACACTCTAAGTCAAAATATACTTTAGCATTACTATCCTCATTCACATGCTTAAGTAAGTCTGACGGAATATAAAACTCATGTCCTCTTTTTTCTAGGGCTGTTAAATTTGACTCTGTCGCATCCATCACAAAAGAACTTTTTGTACTATTAATCATCACTAGTTGTTCAACAGAATGAAGTTTATCTGCTTGCGCTAATTCTATATTGTTAAAGCTACTCAAAATAACACTCATAATGTTTCACTCCTTCATTTCAACAGCTTTCTCAGACGGCGTACAGCTTCCTCGTTAGCCATTTTTGCATCCTCAAAACCTTCATACTCGATTGAGAGCCAATCCTGGTAACCATATTTTTTTAACCCCTCTACTATATAGGCAAGATCGACTTTCCCATCTCCTGGGATAACTCCAATTAACTCTTTTCCTTCTGTAGAACGGAATCCTTTTACGCTTTCATGAGTGTGCTTCTCTCTAAAATCCTTAAAATGAACATGAGCAATTTCTTGCTTAAGTCGATCAAATGCTTTCGTAGGCTCTTCATGGACTAATAAGAAGTTACCTGTATCAAAGGTTGACTTCACATACGGACTGTTGACTGCTCTAAGAATTTCATGAATCTGTAGACTTTTTCCTGCTAGTAATCCATGGTTCTCAACAGCTAAGACTATCTTTTCTTGTTCTGCTATCTTTGCACTTTCTTTTAAACCTTCAATTATCCAATCAAAACATTCTTCATAGATAAGACCCTCTCTAATATCCCCACAGAAAACACGAACAGTATTAGCATTCAATTCTTTGGCCACACGAATGCCCTCAATTACCTTCTCGACCTCAGCTTTTCGCTCAATCTTTTTTTGATGAACGAAATTATTTGTAATATCATAAGCTGAAACTTCTAGATTGTTTCGTTGTAAATTCTCGACAATTCCCTTAATTTCTTCATCTTTATTTGCTGGGTTTTGCCAGTAAATATCTAACAGCTCTACCCCGTCCAAGGAAATCGTTTTTGCATACTCAATAAATTCTGTTACTCTCCAACTCTCTCGCCGAAGAGTAGAAGCTAAACTATACATACTTATACTGATTTTCATCATCTGACCCCCTATCTATCACTCCAACCAATTCTTTCTTACAAACTCTAGTTTCTTTTCTTCATGAAAGGGATTTACCTCATGTGCGTATTGAGGATAGATTTCAATTTCCTTATTTGATGTTCGTAAATGATTATAGGCTGCAAAGACAGTAGAGGGAGGGGTAACAGGATCCTCCAGTCCAATAGATATTAAGGTCGGGCAAATAATAGAATCACAAAAGTGGACACAATCTATATAGCCTAGTGTTTGCATTACTGATTCATAGGTTTCATATTGCGGATCTGTATACTTAAAATAATTCACAAACTCCAGATAAGGACCTGCTTGAGAAATCTCTATTGCTCGCTCAAAGTTTGCTAGGAATGGATAATCTGCAACAACTAGCTCTACCCCTTGATCCAATCCTGCAAGACCTAGAGCTAATCCTCCTCCTTGGGAACTTCCAAGAAGTCCAATCCTCGTTGGCTCAATTGGAGTTTCAGACGACCTTATCCAATTGAGCTGAAATAAAAGATCCTTATACACGTTCGTATAATAATAATTTTCAGACTCATGAATACCATTCAACATCCAGCCCAGTGTCCTACCCCCATTGTTATATTTAGCATAGTCCGGAGAACTACCTTGTGCGCGGACATCAAATGCATAAACTGCAATGCCCATAGAAACCCACTTTACGTAATCCAAAGGTAATCCACGGCTACCTGTGTAACCATGAATACTCAGCATTACAGGACACTGATCTACTCCCTTTGGTTTTATGGCCCACCCTTTTAACGGTGTACCATCCCAGCTTACAAACAACAAATCCGCGACCTCCATTGTAGGAATCACATACTCCTTCCAATCGATTGAGACCTTCGGCTGTAAGCTATTTATTTGTTGCTGTTGTTCGACCCAAAATTCACCAAAATCTGACGGCTTGTGAATAAGCTTTGGTTGATATACTTTAAGTTGGTTTAATGGGAAATCTGCGATTTGTCTACCCATATTTATCAAGCCCTTTCTCTAATTGAACCAAATGCTCACAAATAAACTTCTTTACCAGTTTGAGCCGACTCATAGATAGCATTTAACATTTTCATTACTTCTACCCCGTCTTCAACAGGAGCAACAGGAGATTTGCCTTCCAAGCAACATTCTACAAAATGATTAATTTCATTTGTAAAGGATCCAGCGAAGTCAAAGCTTTTATTGTCAACCTGAGGAAGTATATTCAAAATCGTATCGTTCTGCTCTGTTACAATAACCAGCTCTGGTTCTATTTCAGCTCCACCTTTGTTTCCATACAATTTCACGCTCAGTTGATCCTCCTTTGCCTGAAGCGTAAAACTCACATCTACAGCTAAGGAAGCACCGTTTTCAAAACGAATCAATGCATTTGCTAAATCTTCTACATTATTTAAAGAGGAATCATAATCAGCAGCCTTGTAAAAGGAAAGATTCTTAATATTACTGCGGTTACCTAATTTCGAGTAGGTATTGCCGCTAACTGAAATCGGACGTGGTTTCCCCATCATATACCAGCATATATCAATCATATGAACACCCAAATCCATGAGAGCTCCTCCCCCAGATTTAGACTTATCACTAAACCAGCCACCTGGATTGCCTAACCTTCTTAAACAAGAAGCCTTTGCATAATAAATTTCTCCTAAATAATCTTGATCTATAAATTCTTTTAAGAGATTCGTGTTATCACCATGTCTTCTAACAAACCCGACTAGTAAAACCTTTCCAGATTTTTCTGCTGCTGCTTCCACTGCTAAAGCCTCTTCTACCGTCATACATAATGGTTTCTCAACTAACACATGTTTTCCAGCTTCCATTGCTGCAATAGCTATTTCAGCATGAGTATTATTCCATGTACAAATACTTACAGCATCCACATCTTTGTTGGCTAATAACTCTTTATAGTTAGAATACAAATGAGTGACCCCATATTGGTGTCCACACTCCGTAAGCCTTTGTTCATTTTGATCACATAATGCTATTAGTTCTACCTGTTTATGTAGGATATAAGGGGTAATATGAAATTGCGAAATTGACCCTCCACCAATTACACCAACCTTTAACATTAAAACTCTCCTCTCAGTTTATAAAAATCTACTTATCGAAAACTAATAAGCTTCGTCAACGTTTTCGATTTCTTATTAATCAAATCTTTATATGCAGCTGGCGCCTGATCTATGTTCACTTCTTCTGTTATAAATGAATCAATCTTAATACGCTTTTCTTTTACTAGTCTTAAATATTCCGCTACATTTCTTCCCTCTGTCCACCTTACATATCCATAAGGATAGTCCACCGCCTGCTTCTCATAGACAGGATCATATCTCCCTGGCCCCCCTGCCCTGGAAATAAGAATTTGAGCCTCTTTTCCAAACATTAATTCCCTAGGGAAATTCGGCTCGACATCACCTACAATAACTATTTTTCCTTGACCACGTATCCACTCTAAGCTTTGTCCTGTAAGTGTAGTTCTCTTGCCGCCTGTACAAAGCAGTACAGCATCTGCTCCTCTGTTGGCAGTGTGCTTTTTAATCTCTTCTTCCATCTCGTCTAGCTTAGAAAAGGAAGTAATTCCTGACTCTTCTGTTAACATAGCTCCTCGCTCTGCTTGTGTATCGAAAGCAATAACATCGTAAGCTGCAGCATGAGCAATCTTTGCAATCATTTGCCCTAACAATCCAAGACCAACAATCACTACTATTTCTCCAAAGGCTAATTTAGCTACTCGAAGTGCATGAATAGCGATTGCTCCAATTCCAGCTAGAGATGCTTCTTTTGGATCCATCCCCTGTGGCACTTTCGCACATAAGGTCATTGGCACACACAGATACTCGGAATGTCCTACGTAAGGTGCTCCATAGCAAGCGACTATATCTCCTTTTTGAAAGTCGGTTATACCATCACCGCATTCCTCCACAATACCAACTGCGCTATAGCCTAAGGAAATCTCTCTTTCATTGCTTGCTGTTATTAAGCTTAGCTCCGTTCCTGGAGAAATCGCACTGTACAACGTTTTAATCAAAAGAAAGGAAGGCATAATATCCATTTTGGGTCTGTCCTCTATAAAAACCTTTTGATCTTTAGCAATAACTGACTTCACTTCACTCACTCCTTACTTCAAAACCTATTTAGTTAGGCTTCATTATTTCAAACCTGACATTTGTATTCCTTCTGTGAAATATCGTTGAAAAAACAGGAAAATAAGAAAGGTTGGTATAAAGGAAACTGCTGAACCAGCCATTTCTATTCCAAAGTTACCTTCCTTCCCTAGCATGGACGCCAATCCTAGTGTTACTGGGAACATTTTTTCCTGCGTTAAATAAATTAGTGGTTGAAATAAATCGTTCCAGTTTGATATAAAGGCAAATGTTCCTACAGTAGCCACTACTGGAATAGAAAGTGGCAAAATAACTTTAAAGAATATTTGTAAATCATTTGCTCCGTCTATATAGGCAGCCTCTTCTAAATCATTTGGTATTCCCTGTAAAAACTGTCTTACTAGGAATACTCCCATGATTCCCCAAAGCTCAGGAACAATGAGTGCCCAATAGGTGTTGATCCATCCAAAATCGGAGAACATAATATATTTTGGAATGATTAGCAATTGCTGAGGAATCATAATAACCCCCATAAATACCCAAAATATAAATTCTCTCCCGAAGAATTTTTTCTTCGCAAATATATATCCTAAAATTGCACAGAAAATCATCTGACTAGCTACCGGGATAACTGTGATAACTATGGAGTTGAAAATCCATCTGACAAATAGACCGTCTCTCATAATATATAAATAGTTTTTTAGAGTTGGTTCATCTGGTATCCAAAAAAGTGGATCTAGTTGGGCATACTCTACATTTTTAAAGGAGCCTAAAATCATAATGATAAAGGGCATGAGAAAACAAAACCCTAACAATAACAAAGCAATGTAGGAAATAACCTTTTTCATAGTTTTTCATCCCCCTTCTAATAGAGATTAGATTCTTTCCCTAAGAACCTTCTTTGTAAAAGAGAGATCATTAGGATGATGAAGAATAACACATAGGAAAGTACTGCTGCATAGCTTAAATTTAAGCTAGTAAAACCTTGATTGTATAAGTAATAAACAATCGTCGTCGTTGCATAATTTGGGCCGCCACCTGTTAATAGGTAGGCAGAGTCAAAGATTTGGAAAGAGCCAATGGTTGTCGTAATGGCAACATAAAAGTGTATAGGCTTCAATAAAGGAAAAGTTACCTTCCAAAAGATTTTAGTAGTGGATGCCCCATCCATTTTGGCAGCTTCATATAAACCCTTATCTATTGATTGAAGTCCTGCAAAATAATAAATCATCGTGCTGCCCGCTACTTTAAAAACGCTTAGTGCTGCTAACACTGGTAAGGCCTGGCTAGAATCAGATAAAAATAATTGAGGCTCAATGCCTATTAAGCCTATTAGATAGTTAATCATCCCTTCTTCTGTTCCTCTAAATAACCAACCCCATATACCGGCAATAATTACAAAAGAGGTAACAACCGGCAAGAAAAATATCCCTTTAAAAAATCCGGCCATCTTTACTCCTGAATTAATAATTAAAGCAAGTATCAGTCCTACAGCCATTGTTGGTACTATATAATATACGGAGAATTTTACTGTGTTCCATATGGCTTTCCATGCGAGCTTATCGCTTAAAAAATATTCCCAATGTTTAAGACCTACAAATTCTGGCTCTCCAATTACCTTCCAATCCATAAAAGTCAAATAGAAGCTCAAAAGGAATGGATACACTTGGAAAATAGCAAAATGTATTAATATGGGGATAAGAAAAATATAGACGATCGCATTACGATCCCACTGTCTTTTTAATCTTGCCCGAAGAGTCATCCCGCTTTTCTTGGACACTAAAGGCTTACCTAATGTATTTACCAGTGTAAACACCCTTTCTTATGTAAATTAATCAATAGAGAGCTTGATCTGTTTTAGATCAAACTCTCTATTAGATTTATTTTACTTTTCCTTTAATCGCTTCAGCTGCTGCATCCGCTGCCTCTTTTGGAGTTTTCTTGCCTTCCATCATTGTTTGAAGCTCCGCTTGGATTAACGGCATGATGTTACGTCCCTCTGGATGTATAACCCCCGGCATTGCAAACTCAGTATAAGTTGCTAGCTGAGCTAGATACTTCTGCTCTCCAAAGATATCCTTTGCAGATTCACGTGTTGGAATGTACTGAGTAACCTGATTAAATTTACGTTGGTTTTCTGCACTCGTCATAATTTTTACAAATTCAGCTGCTGCATCTGGATTTTCTGAGTTAATAGGTACTACGAACATACCAGTAGTTCCATAAGTAACTTGTTTTTTGTTCTTTAATGGAGGTGCAATAACAAATTCAAATGT
The DNA here is from genome assembly GCF_014836595.1 of Psychrobacillus faecigallinarum. Classification (GTDB taxonomy): domain Bacteria; phylum Bacillota; class Bacilli; order Bacillales_A; family Planococcaceae; genus Psychrobacillus; species Psychrobacillus faecigallinarum. The sequence continues at coordinate 275,597 of NZ_JACSQO010000003.1, forward strand.
ATCTTTACTTAACATACGGCTAATTGATGCCCCAGATCCTTGAACAGAAAGCATTTTACTGCTATCCCATAAAGCGTCGTGCTCTAATGCAGTAATAGAATCCTTTGGAATCCACTCATTTTTATACATTTTGTTGATAAATTCGAAGGCTTCTACTCCAGCATCGCTGTTAATCATTACTTCATTGTCAGCTGTAAGCACTTCTCCACCTGCTTGCCATAGATATGGATACAACGTTCCATTCATCGAACCACCGCCTTGGAAGCTAGATGCATAATATCCTTTTTCTTTTGCTTTTTCAGCCCATTTTTCAAATTCTGCCCAAGTTGCTGGAAGCTTTGATGGGTCTTCTCCAATTTCTTTAATGATGTCCACGTTATATAGGAATGTATATGCTTCCTGAAGAATTGGTAATCCATATACCTTATCCTTCCAAGTAGTTGAAACTAATGCACTCTCCACAAAATCTTCCATGTCATTATCTTTTAAATATGGATTAAGATCCAATAACATACCCGCTTCGGCATATTGCGGCATTTGGTCAGGAATAGCATAGAATACATCTGGCCCATTATTAGCTGCTAAAGCAGTCAGCACTTTTTGGTCACGATTCGCCCAAGGTATTTGTTCAAAGTTCACTTTCACTCCAGTAGTTTCTTCATAAGAACTAATTATTTCCTTCCACATCTTACCTTCTACTTCCTGGTCACCTGTAAAAGGGTGTGCCCAAACTGTTATTTCCCCTGAGAAACCATCTTCTTTATTTCCTGCTTTTCCAGAAGTTTCTATCTTTTCACCCGCATCCGAAGCATCTTCCTCACTACACGCTACCATTAGAGCACTAAATATTAATAACAATAAAAAGAACCACAGCTTTTTCATTTCATTTACCCCTTCCCATTTATAACGATTTTCTCTTAGAGCGGACAACTAGCTATTTTTAAAAGACTACCTCCCTTCAAATAAGCTAATCCTTTTAATAAGAAAAGTAGCCAGTGCCTATGTCTCTAGCAAATGGAGCTAATCACTTAACTAGAAAAATACTCAATAAAAAGTTCTACTTCTTATTCCGTAAAATAGTAAGCGCTGTCATAGCAAAATTATTAATTTTTTTAAATATTTACTTTTTACTCACCTTTGAATATACTGAAATTACTAAATTATTAATTAACTTTTAATTAATCTTATATGATTAGTAATAAAGAGACAATGTCTATAAATAGTCTTTAATTGATAAAATGTTTTATTTAGTAAAATTAAATCAATTTCATAATTCCTATTTTTTTTAAAAACACGAACAATCGAACTATGATATAAGCCTTTTGCGATGGCTTATCTGTTTCACTCATTCCCGCAGGAGTCGCCGCACCTGTCGCTACAATCAATATATTAGGAATCTTCGTGTTTAATTGGTAAAGAACTATTTACGAAATTAACTCAATTTAATATTAAACTTTTAAATTTGAGAATTGAAAGGCGTGATATATTCTGAATTGGGATAGCTTTAATAACATCGCCTATAGGATGCTTTCACTGATCTATTTAAATTTTTTATGGATTTTTTTTAGCATTGTAGGGTTAGGGGCTTTTGGTTTATTTCCTTCTACTATCGCTTTGTTTAGTACTATTAGAAAACTGCTAAACAAAGAGAACTATGAATCGATTAAAATTTTCCCTACGTATTGGAGATTTTTTAAAAAGGATTTTTGGAAGGCAAATGGCTACGCCTTAATTTTTGTTCTCGTGGGTTATTTTCTAGTTTTTGACTTTCAATTTATTCTGTTAAATGATGGCCAATTTACTTTTTTAATACCAATTCTATTTTTTATTCTTCTCTCTAGTATTCTTATTTTATCGTTTTTCTTTCCTGTTTATGTTCATTTTGAATTAAAGTACTTTGAGTACATAAAGCAATCCTTACTCATAGCTATTACCTCTCCATTAGAGCTTTTAGGCATTTTAGCAAGCACAGTTGCTATGTATTTTTTTCTTACATTTTTGCCTGGGGCAATCCCGCTTTTCTCTGGAAGCCTACTTGCCTACGTCATAACCTTGTTGAGCTTTAGAGCCTTCAGAAGAATCGAGAAAAGACAAGAAAAGAACAGAAACGCAGATTCTATCTCTTTGAATGATAGTACTAAGTTTGAGGAAGTCCCTTCTCTAACTAAAGAGAGCTCAATCTATTAATAAGATTAAGCTCTCTTTTTCTTTATTTTAATTTTTCTTCAATTGCCTTGGCTGCTGCATCTGCAGCTTCTTTAGGAGTTTTCTTGCCTTCTAACATTGTTTGTAGTTCCGCTTGTATTAAAGGCATAATGTTTCGCCCTTCCGGATGAATGACCCCTGACTGTGTAAATTGAGTGTAAGAGGCCAATTGTGCTAAATATTTTTGATCATCGTAAATATCCTTTGCCGATTCTCTAGTAGGAATGAATTGGGTTTCTCTATTAAACTTCCTTTGATTTTCTGCATTGGTGATTACCTTTATAAACTCTGCAGCAGCATCTTTATTATCTGAATTAACTGGCACAACAAACATCCCAGTAGTACCATAAGTAGCCTGTTTTTTATTTTTTAATGGCGGTGCTATCACAAAGTCAAACGTCTCTTTTTCTAGCATTCTACTAACTGATTTCCCTGCCCCTTGAATAGACAGCAGCTTACCGCTATCCCATAATGCATCATGATCTAAAGCAGTAATAGAGTCCTTTGGAATGTAGCCGTTGTTATATATTTTATTGATAAATTCAAATGCCTCTACTCCGTTTTCGTTATTAATCAACACTTTGTTATCTTCTGTTAGAATTTCACCGCCTGCTTGCCATAGATAAGGGTAAAGTGTCCCATTCATTGAACCTCCGCCTTGAAAGCTAGAGGCATAATAACCTTTTTCTTTAGCTTTAGCAGCCCATTTTTCAAACTCTTCCCAAGTAGTAGGAAGCTTTGAAGGGTCTTCTCCAATCGCTTTCACTACATCCACATTGTACATAAAGGTCTCGACAGATTGAAGAATTGGTACACCGTACATTTTCCCCTTCCATTTAGTAGGGATTAAAGAGCTTTCTACAAAATCGTCCATATCATTGTCTTCCAAATAAGGGCTTAGATCTACGAGCATCCCTGCTTCAGCATATTGAGGCATCTGATCGGGAATGGCGTAAAACACATCGGGTCCATTATTGGCAGCAAGAGCAGTCAAAATTTTTTGATCGCGATTAGCCCAAGGGATTTGTTCAAAATTAACTTTCACACCGGAAGTCTCCTCATATGAAGCAATTAACTCTTTCCACATTTCTCCTTCTTTTTCTTGATTGTCAGTGTATGGATGAGCCCAAACGGTTATTTCCCCTTTGTCATTAGAACCAGACGTTTCAGAATCATCATTACAAGCAACTAGTAATAAACTACAGAATAGAAACAAAGAAAATAACTTTTTCATTTCACTTTCCCTCCTAACTATTTGTATTCAGATTACATTTCTTTATTTTCATAAAAACCAACCTTCTCAAATTCCTCCTTTCATTTTCATCCGACTGTTCTCAAGGATAGTAAGCAATAATACAAATTACACCAAGGTATATATTAACAAAAATTACAGATTCTAAATCAAATAGTGACCTAATAGTATATGATTGACTAGAAAGAAACAATGTCTAGAAATGGTCTGTAATCCCCCATATTAAATAAAACGACATTATTGTGAATGAATTAAGAGCGTGGAAAAATAACCCAAGAGTTTCACATCGAGGGTATCAATGGCCTTTTCCGAGTCTAACAATCGCTCTTAAACAAATCGTTTATCATCTGTCTCTGCATGGAGGGAGAAGTGTAACCATCCACGTAGAAAGCGTAGCGCCTGAAACGAAAAAAGACTATAGACAGTTTCAAATTTCTTTGAATTTGTCTATAGTTTGCAACAACATTAATAATGATACTTCTTTATAATCCTATAAAATATCCAACCAAATTTTAATGGCAGTTCCTAAAATGAGTAATGCAAGTATGAACTGTAAAACTTTCGTATTCATACTCTTGCCTGCTTTGGCTCCAAGTGGTGCTGCTATTAAACTAGCTACAATCATAATAACTGCAGGATAATATTCAACCTGTCCCGTTGATACTTTACCTATTGTCGCACCAATAGAAGATATAAAAGTAATTGCTAAGCTTGTAGCAATTGTCATTCGTGTTGGTATTTTTAATACTACTAGCATAATTGGCACTAACAGAAATCCACCTGCTGCCCCTACAATTCCCGATCCAATTCCTACTATAAAAGCTAAAATAGCTGCTAAAAACTTGTTAAAGGTGACTTCATTTAAAGGCTTATCATCCACCTGTTTTTTTGGTACAAACATCATGACTGCCGCTATTAACGCTAAAATGCCATACACAATGTTAACTGTCTCCTCGGTTAATCCCTTTGAACCGAAGCTACCTACAAAACTACCTATTAAAATAGCTCCACCCATATAAATAATAAGTGACTTATTTAAATATCCACCTTTACGGTAAGCCCATACACCCGCTATAGAGGCAAAGAGCACCTGTACTGCGCTAATCCCTGATACCTCATGTGATGTAAATGCTGTAAATCCGAACATGACTGGTATATATAATAGCATCGGGTATTTAATGATTGATCCCCCAATGCCTAGCATACCAGACACATATGAACCGACAAATCCTATAAGAAAAATTGTAATGATCCAAGGTATATCCATATTTATTCCTCCTTTTAAGAAAAGACAGACAAACTTTGAAAACAGCTTTTGTTTCCTTATTTATGAAAAAAGGGGACCACTCTAGGGTCCCCCTATCCACTTATGCTTTTTGAATCCAAAACTTTAGAACTCCAGCTTCCTCTAATTGCTCTAAAATAGTGTGACCTCCAGATGAAGCCCAGGCAGGAATATCTGCCAAAGCTCCTTTATCGGTTACATGTACTTCTAATATTTCACCGGACTCAATTGTATCCATTGCCTTTTTAGTACGAACGATCGGCATTGGACAAGCTAAACCTTTTGCATCTAATACTTTTGTTGAATTCATTTTTCATTTCTCCTTTTAGTAAATAGTTTTTTTTTTAGACTAATTAGCGTACAGCACAACGGTTTGGACCTATTTCCATTTCTGTTTGTTCTTCTGAGGTCGGCGTTATTTTCCCCATATTGACTTGACGGATTTCTTGATAGGCATTAGGTTGTGGAGGAAGATTATCAGTAACAATGCTACGGAATTTATTTTCATCCTCAATATTTAAACCATGGTTTTCTAAAAACAAATCTCCTAATCTTTTCGCAACAGTTCCATCTACATTTAATTCATCAATTATCATGAAGTGAGCAGGTAGAACGATTAAATCATCAGAAAGCTCGCGATAGCGTGTATACAATGTTTCTCTTAAATCTCCAACCCAGTCTTCTGCCAGACCAGCTAAATCTGGGCGTCCTATGGAATCAATAAATAAGATATCACCTGTTAATAAAAACTTGTTATCTACAATAAAAGAAGTAGATCCTATTGTATGCCCTGGTGAATAAATTGCTTGGATAGCAATAGTTGTATGACCAATTTCCACTTTTTCACCATCTACTAACGGTGTGTAGTCAAATACGACTTCTACTGCGTCCTTTGGTGGCAAGTAATAAGTAGCACCTGTCTGCGCAGCAATTTGACGGCCACCAGAAATATGGTCTGCATGTAAATGCGTATCAAAAATATGTGTAATCTTTGCTTTTTTACTTGCTGCGAAATTGATAAATACATCAGCCATGCGAGTAGCATCTATAATTGCCGCTTCCCCATTAGAGATAACCATATAAGATAAGCAGCCTTTTCCTAAACGAACAAATTGGTAAAGTTCGCCTCCATCCTGTAGGTCACTCACTTTAATTGGCTCGAGGTATTCACTCCATGCCTTCATCCCACCTTGTAGATAAGCAGCGTCACGTCCTGCATCTGAAAGCATTTCTGCTACCATAATGGACGACCCTTCCTTCGCACAAACGACTAAAATCTCTTTGTCATCAGGTATCTGAGGTAGAATTTCTTCTACACCATCCAGTAATTCAAAATAAGGTATATTTAAGTATTTAAATTTATGTCCTTCTATTTTCCAATCAGCAAATGCATCCGTGTTACGTACATCTAAAATGAATAGATTTTCATTATTAATTACTTTTTTTGCAATTATATCTGCTGTCCATTTAGTTACTGTCATGTCCAAATTACCCCCATAGGTATTATTTTCGTTAAAAATTTTTAAGCATTTTGTACGGTTAGAAAGTCAATGTCGGAGACGCGTCTTTTGCAAATTCTAGAAACGTCACTGCTCCTCCCACTTCGATACCATTAACAAAATCCTCCTTTGTTAATCCCATTACATCCATAGTCATTTGACAAGCAATAAATTTAACCCCTAATTCCTGCGACATTTCCACCAGTTGAGGAATATTAGGTATATTCGCGTTTTTAAACCCTTCCGCTAGGCTCTCTCTGCCTTCAGGCATTGGTAATGCCTGCATTCCTTGTTTATGGATTAAATTCAACCCTTCGAACGTAAAAAATATTGCTACCTCTTTTTCTGTTGCTGCTGCAGCTGTTGCTATATTGAACACTTTATATGCATCAAAAAGTCCACCATTACTTGCTATGATTGCTACTTTGTTTGTCATCATTTTTCCTCCTAAATTGTTTTTTTAACGCTTCCGCTCCACTCTGTCATACCTGGTATGACATTCCAAACTTTTGCAAATCCATTTTGCACTAGTGTTTGTGCTGCAAGATCGCTTCGCTTGCCTGTTCTACATATCACATAAACCGGCAAGTCTTTATCAAGTTCATCCATTCTTTCTTCTAACTCGCCCATTGGAATAGACTTAGCTCCATCTATGTGTCCAAAAGCAAACTCAGCAGTCTCGCGAACATCTAAAATTGTTCCTCCATCTGCCACTTTTGCTATTAGTTCATCCAAGGCAATGATTTCTTGATGCTGATTTTCTTCCATAGCCTCATTTGAACATTTACGAATGTAATGCTTTAGTACATCCCCATCTTCAATTGTTCCAATGTATTGATGCCCCACTGTTTTAGACCACGCGGCAAGATCTGCCTTAGAGCCCTTGTCCGTAGCTGAAACTTCTAAAATTTGACCATCTTCTAAACCAGCCATGACCTTTTTTGTCTTTACTATAGGCATTGGACAAGCCAAACCTTTTGCATCTAATTGAACATCTGCTTTTAAACTCATTTATACTCTCCTCCATACCTAATAGGGTATTATATTTTAGAAAAAATTTTTTTAGTTTATTTCACCTTCCCAAGCTAACATTCCACCAGTCATATTTGTAACATCATAGCCTTGGCTATCTAAAAACTGTGTGGCACGTCCACTTCTACCTCCAGATCGGCATACAATAACGTAGGAATCTTTTTTCGAGAGCTCATTCATACGAAATTCTAACAGACCTAGTGGGATGTGAATAATCCCTGGTATTGCTCCTTGCTCCACTTCATCTACTTCTCGCACGTCAATTAAATTTACTTTCTCACCCTTTACTAGTTTTTGTTCTAATTCTTTTGCTGTTATCTCTTTCATTTAAACTTCCTCCTCTTATCTCCATGCACTCATGCCACCACGGACATTTGTGACACGATCATAGCCTATTTTTTTTAATTGTTTACACGCATTACTACTACGCATACCACTTTGACAAATCACTACAATCTCTTTATCCTTCGGTAGCTCATCCAATTTAGATCCCAATGGGATATTTTTAAACTGTCGAATGTTTCTCCCTTTATATTCAGCCGGAGTCCTTACATCTATGAAGAATTTATCTTTGTCATTTAATATATTTTTCAGCTCTGTAGTAGTAATATTTTTAATACCTTTTGCAGGCAACATCTTCCATGCAAAAAATACTACTACCAATGCAACAAATATCCATTCCATTTGTCTCTCTCCTATATAAATAGATTTACAGTGCCATCTTCAGCGTCAGCCAAGTACGCTGCTACTCCCGCATACTGAACACCATCGAGTAATTCTTCTTGTTGTAATCCCAGCAAATCCATCGTCATAGTACAAGAAACTAATTTTATATCTTGCTCCTGTGCCATCTCTATTAACTGAGTTAAAGAAAGTGCATTATGCTTTTTCATGACATGCTTAATCATTTTAGGTCCCATACCAGCCATCTGCATTTTAGATAGTCCAAGCTGCTCTGCTCCCCTCGGCATCATTTTGCCAAACATTTTTTCTAAAAATCCTTTTTTAACCTCAATATGCTGTTGTTTACGTAGCGCATTTATTCCCCAAAATGTGTGAAATATTGTAACCTCATGATCGTAAGCTGCTGCACCGTTTGCAATAATGTATGCTGCCATCGCCTTATCATAATCACCACTGAATAAAACTATCGTAGTTCTTTTCTTTTCCATCTCAATCTCCTTCATACCTGACGGGGTATTATTTTATTTAAATAAAAAAGCCGGACTATCGGCTCTTTACAACTAAATTCATTGCCTCTTGAATAACAGAATTCATTTTATCTTTATTTCCTTCTGCTTCTTGCACACATTCTAAAAGATTGTTACTAACAATTACACCAATTGTACGATCTGCTGCAGAGCGAACTGCTGAAAGCTGGGTAACGACTTCCTTGCAGTCCTTGCCCTCCTCCATCATCCGTAAAATTCCACGAAGCTGGCCTTCCATTCGTTTAATACGATTAATAGTTTTTGCATCGTATGCCAACAAGCACACCTCCTTCTGAAAATTTGATGAATGTTATAACCGTTATATTATACCCCTCTAGGTATTTTGTCAACACCAATATAAAAAAGTAATTTTGTCCCTTAGTGATAATTTCCCTTATATATCTGCAAAAAGGTATGTGTACTAAACACTAGTTGATAAATTAATTATTTATTTTTAATCAAAAAAAGATGGATTGTTTAATTTACATATATGTTGTAAGATTCACTAGTTATATTAAAATATTTTTACTTACTTTAACACACTTAATCTAAAGGTAAGGTGAACTATAGATGAATACGAAAGCTTTTTTACTGGCGATTTTGACTGTAGCAATTTGGGGATCTTCTTTTGCAGCAATTAGCGCCAGCTTAAACGGAGGTTATCCTCCCGGTCATTTGGCATTATTCCGTTTTTTGATTGCCTCGCTTATATTTTTACTCATTGCACTCTGGCCAGGAAGTAAATTTAAACTACCCGAAAAACAGGATGGGTGGAAAATAATAATCTTAGGCTGGATTGGTATTAGTTTGTATCATATATGCGTCACTTTTGGACAGATGACTATTTCTGCAGGGACTGCAGGCATGTTAATTGGTTCTGCACCAATCGTTACCACTGTGATGGCTGTAATTATTTTAAAGGAACGTTTAGGTAAGGTAGGATGGGTTGGTTTAGCTTTCGGCTTTATCGGAATTATTCTTATTGCTTTTGGAACTGGGGATTCTTCCTTTGACATCTCTCCAGGAGTATTCCTAGTTTTAATAGCAGCTATTGCAACTTCTATTTTTTTCGTTTACCAAAAGCCTTTATTTAAAAAGTATAGCGCTATTGAACTTACTGCTTATTTTACATGGACAGGTACTTTGCCTTTTCTATTTTTTGCTCCAGGACTGTTTGATACACTCCAAAGTGCAACAAATGAAGCTAATTTATCGGCTATTTATATTGGAATATTCCCTACCGCACTTGCCTACCTCACATGGGCAATAGCTTTATCTCAAAGTAATGCAAGCTCTGTTTCAAATACATTATACGCTGAGCCGGTTGTAGCTATAGTCATCACTTGGATTTGGCTTCACGAGCTTCCATCTCCTCTCTCTATTGTTGGAGGAGTAATTGCTATTAGCAGCTTGTTGTTCGTCAACCTTTATGGAAAAAAACAACGGCTATCCCTTCAACAAAAAAAGTTGGTCAAGTCTCATACATGATTGGCAAGTGAGTAGGTAGTTCTTCGGCTAACGCTACTTTTTCTCGAGGGGCAAGTTGCTAGACAAATCTTTGCTTCTTGTCTTTTAAAAAGGTACCTAGTGACTGAAAATTCACTTAGATACCTTTTTTTTAGTTTTATCTACACGATGGTATTCAGATATTTGGACTACTCGGACATCCTCTGTATTTAACTCATGGTAAATTCCTCTACTATCTCGAAAGGAAATATATTGGTCTCTCTCACTTTGGATAAGGTCCTCAGCTTCTTCTTGAGAATCTAAGTGTATAAACCTCCTAATGTAGTGGTTTTCATCAAAAAAGTAGGTTACTTTAAATTCTTTCATATTTGTTCTCCTATTGCGGCTTGCTTCTTACATTAGCCATGATAAATTTGCTATGTGGGAGACTAGGTATACTCACCATACTATAACTTAAATCTTGATTTGGAATTTCATAATCAAGTTTATTTGAAAGATATTGAAGACTCACCTTCATTACTTCAATGGTTACCCATTCTCCAGCACAGCGATGTCCCATATTGAAGTCACCTCCGCCTTGTGGAATAAAGCTAAATGGACTCTCATCCCACCCCTCGAAACGTTCAGGATTAAAAACTTCAGGATTATCCCATAGGTTTGGGTCATGGTTGGTACCATATAAGTCCAATAGCGTTAACGTACCCTTTTCGAATTGAAAATTGTTCCATATAAAATCCTTCTTCACTCTTGCAACAGCCATTGGAAAGAATGGATAAAAGCGACGTACCTCTTGGACAAACATTTGTTGGAATTGTTCTTCATTCTTTAAAAGTCTTGATTTATTTTCTGGATATTGATGAACAGCTAATCCAGTGAAGGTAATATAGACGGAAATTGCTACAATTGGCCTGATAATATTCAGTACTTCCACAGCAACGATTTCTTTGTCCAAAAGTTTACCATCTATATCCCTATGAATTGAAAAGTTATACAAGGCAGAGCCTTCCCGTGGTGATAACTCCTTATTTCTAACTTGCTCCACCATTTCTCCAACCCAATCCTCTAATTCCTTCCTTGCATGCCTTCCCATCCAATGTTCGGGACCTAACGCAGACGCAGATTCAAATAATTTAGTCAGTTGCTCCGTCCGCTTTTTAAGTTCACTCTCATTTAAAGGAACGCCTGCCCATTCACATGCTAGTTGGCATAACAACTCTCTGGATTCATCGTATAAATTAATCTGTTCTTTTTGCTCCCATTCGCTACCCTTTAAATCCCAATACTTATGAGTCAGACTTTTTAAGTGCTCCAAATGTGAAGGTGTCATTATAGACATGAACATAGTTTTTCGGTTTCTATGCTCTTCCTCGTCTAAAGTTTGAACTCCCCCCTCACCAAATAACGTTTTTTGAAGTCTCTTTGGTGCAGCTCCATTCCTCATAAATTTGTCATTGTCATAAAAAAGTTTTGATGCTTCCTCTCCACCCAAACATATTGCCTTTTGTCCTAGGAGACGAGTTTCAAAAATATTAGAAGCGAAACTCTTCCGCCTATTAGCCAAGTACATATATCCTTCCCGTAATAATGTGAGGCTATGATCCAAACCCTCTTCTTTTGGCATTTGACTTGAATTCGTCATTTCAACCATCTCCTTATTAGCTACTATTGTTGGTTTACTTTTCCCTTTTTAATCTGATTAAAACTAGCAAGGGGCTAACACTAATGTTTTAAAAGATATAAGGTTGGTATGCTAAAATAAATGTACAGTCTCCAGAAGGGAAGAAACCATTATGAAATCACCTTTTACATACAAATACTTACCACCTAAAACTATCACTCCCAACCAACCATCTCTATTTTTACTGCATGGTATGGGTAGTAACGAAGAGGATCTGCTCCAGCTTGTAAAAGAATTCGAAGGAAGCCATCATATATTTAGTTTGCGTGGACCCATCGTGTTTAGTCCTGGATATGCATTTTTTACTATTGAAGAAGCGGGAAAACCACATAGAGAGGTTTTTGATAAGGTCGTGACTTATCTGCACCAATTCATCGCAGAGGCCATAGAAGAATATAATCTGGATCAAAACAAAATAAATTTATTAGGTTTCAGCCAAGGAGCTGTATTGGCTCAAACTTTAGCTTTTACTATGGGTAATGTTATTAATGGAGTAGTTGCTTTAAGTGGTTATTTACCCGATTTCGTTAAAGAGGAATACAGAAAGCATCCTATTGAACATTTGAACGTTTTCATATCTCATGGGGATTATGATTATGTCATTCCATCTCAATGGGGAGCAGAGAGCAAAGAGTACTTTGAGGAACAAGGAGCTAAGGTGACGTTTAAAACATACGAGGACGGTCATGGTGTTATTCCTGAAAATCAGCGTGATATCGTTACTTTTATAAAAGAACTATAAGAAAATTTCTATGAAAAATGCTCTAAGCTGATTATGTTAATAATCAGCTTAGAGCATTTTTATGTAACATCTACAATAAAAGCAATATTAAAAGCAAAGCCACAGAAATTTGGAATACCCCTACGCCTCCAGCGTATATAGTTAAATTCCATCCCGACTTTATAAGTTCTTTTATTTTTACCCCCATCCCTATCCCTGCTAGTGCGATAATTTCTAAATATCCTCCTAGCTCTTTTATAGGATTAGTAATGGTAGCAGATGGCTGCAATAAACTATTAATACAGCATAGTAGAAGGAATCCTGCCACATACCAAGGAATAATTTTACCAAAGCTAAACTTCTCTTTCGTCGCTACCTTATTTTCCTGTTTTCTAAATTTAATCTGCTTTAACACAAAAACCACTGCGACTAGAAAAATAATTCGACTTATCTTAAATACCGCTGCTTGGTCCTTTACCTCTTCTCCAACAATACTCCCACTTGCAACTACTTGTCCTACCGATTGTAGCGTACCTCCTATGAGAGCAGCAGATGGTATCACAGCATTAGAAAATACAAGATTTGTGATTACCGGTAAAAAAATCATTAGAACAGATCCAAGAAGGTTAACCAATGTCACAGATAAAGCAATATCAGAGGATTTGGCCTGGATTGCTGGCCCTGTCGCAGCAATGGCCGAGGACCCACATACAGCATTACCACTAGCCATTAGTAAGGAGAAATCTTCGCCAAATCTTAGCTTTTTACCAAGCCAGACAACAAAAATGATGGTTAAAGACATTTGAATAACGATAAAAGAAAGCCCTGACACTCCCATTTCCATGATTGTTTGGAAAGTTAAAGTCGCCCCCAATAAAACGATGGAGTAATACAAGAGATTACTTTCAGAAAATTTCACTCCAGCAGACCATCTTGGAGACGAACTAATTTTCAAATTCCCAATTAAAATACCGATTAAAATAGCAAACAGTCCACTTCCCAAAGCAGGAAATAACTCCCCGATAAACCTTGCTATAACCGCAATGATCATACATAAGAACAACCCTGGTAAAATTCGAGCAATTTTTTTCATATCTATCCCTCGCTACTAAGCTTCTAAATAAAAAGCGTTAGTTTTCTTTATACTAAACTTTAGAATAAGACTTTTATTATCGTAAGTAAAATGAAAAAAAGCTATTAAGTACTTAGTAGATACCTGACCTCCTAAATAGTTGGAAACCAAAAAATCCTCCAACTTGTAAGAGGGAGGATTTAGTATATGCTTTTTTAACTACCGTAAATAATCGTCACATCAGGATGATTCTTTAGACAGCTAGCTGGAAATTCCTCTGAAATACCTTCTTGCTGGATACGCTTAAGAGTTTCAGTTTTATTTTCGCCAAAAGCCAAGAGAATAATTCGCTTAGCTTCCATAATAGTTTCAATCCCCATGGTAATTGCAAGCTTGGGAACTTCTTTTTCTTCAGGAAAATATTTGGCATTATCCTGCCTTGTTTTCTCAGCAAGCTCTACAATATGGGTTCTTGTTTGAAAAGAAGTACCAGGCTCGTTAAACCCGATATGACCATTTACCCCAATCCCTAACAACTGAAGATCAATACCACCATTCTGCTCAATTAACTTATCATAATAGGCACATTCCTTCTCCAAATCCTCTGCTAAGCCATTCGGAAGATGAGCATTTTGTCGCGGAATATTAATATGCTTAAATAGGTGCTCGTACATATAATTATGGTAGCTAGTAGCCTCCTCCGCTGCAATTCCCACATATTCATCCAAGTTAAAGGTATTTACCTCCGCAAAGGAAATATCGCCCTTCATGTGGCATTGGACTAGTTCTTTGTAAAATCCTTCTGGGGTTCCTCCTGTAGCCATCCCTAACACACTTTGCGGCTTTTCAATTAGCTGCTTCTCAAAAATAGCGGCTGCCATTTTGCTCATTTCATCATATGTATTTACTTTTATCCATTTTATATTATTTGCTTTAACCATTAGAATAACTCAGCCTTCCTCTACAAAAAGTATATTGAACCTCAAAGGAATCGTTTAGCAATACAATGTCCGCATCTTTTCCAACTGCAAGACTTCCTTTTCGATTATCTATCCCTAATCTCTTTGCTGCGTTTGTCGACGTTATTTTCACTAGCTCATGTAAAGGTAGATTAGTTAAACTCTGAATCCTTCTCATACCTTCATTCATTTTAAGCACACTTCCAGCTAGAGTTCCATTTTCCAAGGTGGCAGTACGATCAACTACCTTAACCTTTTGATCACCAAGTGTATAGATTCCATCGGGAAGTCCCTTCGCTCTCATGGAATCTGTTATGAGGATGATTCTATCAGTGCCAATTACCTTCATTACTAATTGGAGCATATCATCGGAGAGGTGGATGCCATCAGCGATTATCTCACAGAAAAGCGAGTCATTCATGAAGCCCGCACCTACCATGCCTATTTCTCGATGATGAAGACCTGTCATCGCATTAGTAAAATGGGTTAAATGGGATAAACCATTTTGCACCGCGTCATTAACCTCCAAATAAGATGCCTTTGAATGTCCTGCGGAAGAAATTACCCCCTGTTCTTGTAAAAATTGAAGCATCTTAAATTCTTCGTCAAGTTCCGGGGCTAGTGTGACAACTTTTAATTGAGCAAGATGTTCTCCAAACCAGGTTTTCAACAATGAAACAGATGGTTTTTGTATATGCTGAATAGGCTGAGCTCCCGCCTGCTCCGGGTGAATAAATGGCCCTTCCAAATGGAAGCCTAGCATTTCTGCACCCTGTTCCTCATTAGATTTTTTTAAAAAGCTTGTGTTCACATCTACCGATTGCTGTATACGTTCCTGTGAATGAGTAATAGTTGTTGCTAAAAAAGATGTAGTGCCTTCTTGGGGTAAGTACGCAGATATTCGTTCTGTTGCATCTATCTCTCCGTCCATAAAGTCCGCCCCCACTGCTCCATGGATATGA
The DNA here is from genome assembly GCF_014836595.1 of Psychrobacillus faecigallinarum. GTDB lineage: Bacteria > Bacillota > Bacilli > Bacillales_A > Planococcaceae > Psychrobacillus > Psychrobacillus faecigallinarum. The sequence continues at coordinate 290,940 of NZ_JACSQO010000003.1, forward strand.
ATATCAATAAAGCCAGGCATTGCCACGTAACCCCTCCCGTCCAGTATAGCTCCCTCATATCCTTCTATTTTACCCTCAGATATACAAGCAATCTTTTCGTTCATTATTAAAATATCTCCATCAATCAATCGGCCATCTTCTGCGCAAATCTGAACGTTTTGAATAAGATAGTTACTCATTAGAAACACCTTTCCATTGAATATTTTGACCACTAAAAAATTATATATTTCTAAATAATCATACAATATATAACGAAAGATTAATATATCTTCAGAGCTTTATTTAAATAAGATCTTCTAATCCATATTTGTATGAATCCATTTCATGATTAAAAAAGACGAGCCATGGGAAGTTAATACAAGGTATGATTGATTTCCTATTTAGAAGACCCTTTCCGTTGCGGATGATAAGCTCACTGGAGTCGCTGTCTGCCGCTAAAAGAAACAGTGTAAAAAAGTTGGGATTTAATAGTAAAGTGCTATATATGTAATTAGCTCATATTACTCAAAATTATAATATATTCATTAAAAATAATTGTTTCATCAAAGTTTTAATGTATGATATATAAAAATAAGGAGGAATATTATGGCATACTCATTTTCTTTAAAATACCACCCATCTATTGATCAAATAATTATTCATACCTTAAAAAAAGAAGGGTTAGATGAAATATCATTAGATTCAAGGCTTAAGAATATGTCTAAAATTGAAGCAATGGATCGATATTTTGATTCCGAAGAGATACAAGTAAATACCGAATCAATTGCCCATTTTGTCCACCATGCTTTTTATATTGATTTAGACAAAGCTTATCTGTTAGACAAGGAAACTTCAGCAAAGCTAGAAGATCCTTCTCCAAAGGCTGCTATTACTTGGTGTTTGTCCAATCATCAACAAGAATGGACCGGCGAGCAAATTCGTGCTCTATTAATAAAGCTGTTTGGCATTAACACAAATGGTCTTGCATTCTTAGAAAATAAAGGAATCTCCTTATATTCTAAAAAGCAGTGGATTCTTCGACAGGACAGTGATTTGTTTATTGTATCTACTGGAGCTAATGACATAGATGTATACATAATAGCAACTGATTTTTTTAAACTTAAAACTGGATTAGACGGCTTACCAGAGAGTTTACATGAAAACTTAAATAGTCTTGGTTTTACCTATGACCATGAAAAAATGTGTTATTACTATTGTACTTCTGATAACCAGCCAGTACCTGACGCATTTAAAAAACAGGTCCTTGATAGTTTAATAGAAGTGATAAATACTAAGTACAGCCATGCCATGTAAATATAGAAGGAAAGCTCTTACCTGAGAAAAACAGATAAGAGCTTTATAATTTATTTTCCAAATGATGACAGGAATTTAACCCGATCTCCCATCGGCGGAATGTTGTTATCCACCAAAGATATCTCTAATATAGCCGGACCATTCATCTGAAGGAGGCTATTAACTACTTCCTCATTCAGGTCTCCCATTTCTTCTATACGAATACTAGGTATGTTCATTGCTGCAGCCATTGCAGCAATGTTAATCGGCTCTTGTGCAAATGTTGGATGAACACGTTTGTATTGCAGATTATGACCATGGTATACCATGCCTAATCGGGCATTGTTCATAACAACAAATAGAACAGGAATGTTGTATTCTTTAGCAGTCAAAATTTCCATCCCATGCATGAAGAAACATCCGTCTCCTGTAATTGAAACTGTAGGACGATCTGGCTCCGCAAGCTTTGCACCTATGGCAGACCCTATACCACTTCCCATAGCACCGAAATGAACATTTATATCAAATGTGCTATATTCAAGAACATCCATATGATGTATAACATAAGCCATAAATTCCCCAATATCTATTGTGTATCGAGTAGAAGAAGGAAGATAAGACTGCAACTGTAGCAATACATTCTTAGTGCTATATTCATCTAGAATTTGATCATTATTTTCTTTTCTATTAAACGCCATTTCTTTTCTCGTAAGCCCTAAAGACTTAAGCTCCTCTATTAATGCAGAAAGGCTTAGTTGAATATCGCCTAGGACAGGGATATCAATTGAATACTTGCGATTAAAGACGGTTTCATCGAAGTCCATTTGAACCGTAAAGCGCCCATCAGTAAGACTGCTGTTATAGTTATTAGTCGCTGTTTCTCCAAGGCTTGAACCAATAATTAAAAGTGACTTACCGTCTCCATCATTTATAAGATTAGTGGCTTGTTCTGTAGCTGCAAATCCAAATACCCCAGCAGATAATGGGTGATCTTGGCGAACATAGCCTTTTGCGACAGGAGTTGTCATTATTGGCCATTCCAGAATTTCGGCTAACTCAAATAATAGGTCTACAGAATTTCTAACTCCTTGCCCTACAAATATATAACCACTTTTTCTTTCCACTAGCTCTTTAGCTACCAGCTTAATCGTTTCAAGGTTTGGTATTACTTCTTCTCGTACTAGTATGGAAGGAATCTCTTCAATGCCACTAGGCCCTTGTTGAACATCAATTGGCATAGCAATATGAACTGGTCCAGGTACTCCAGAAACAGCAATTTTTGTAGCCTTTACAATCTCCTTTAACAAATCCTTTGAGTCTCTTACTGTCACACTATACTTCGTTACAGATTTATAAATAGGGTCCGCATCAAGCTCTTGAGAAGCATTTAAGCCTTCCGTACTCACTGGTACAGCTCCCGTTAAAAACAAAATCGGCAAGTGTTCTCTCATGGCATTTGCTGCACCTGTCACTAAGTTAGTGCCGCCAGGTCCACTGCTTCCAATACACACACTTAGCTGATTGGAGTACTTTGCATAGGCTGCCGCCATATAAGAGGCTGCCCCCTCATGCTTAGTTACAATTGGCGTTATCTCCGGCATATCATATAATTCATTGAAAAAAGCGTTCACAGAGCCTGCTGGTATTCCAAATACGTGTTGTACACCGATCCCCTTTAAATATTCCAACACAGAACGAACAGCCTTCATTTCATATCCCCCTATTAAATCAAATATTTTTCTTTTAATGCCTCTGCTTTTAAAGGAACACTAAAATAATATCCTTGCATTAAATAGCAATCCTTTGACAACAGAAAATCTAACTGTTCCTTTGTTTCGACACCTTCCGCAATTACATTAAGCTTCAAATTCTGTGCTAGTGTGATGATTGTATTGGTAATGGCTGAGTTACTATCATCATCTTCTCTAATATCCTGAATGAATGATTTGTCGATTTTTAACGCATCAATTGGAAAGTTCTTAAGATATCCTAATGACGAATATCCTGTGCCAAAGTCATCTATCGCTATCTTCACGCCAATCTCTTTTAGCTGCTCCATCATTTCAACCGTCAAGTCTTTGTTTTTAATGATTTGATTTTCCGTCAGCTCTAAATGTAAAAATTCGGGCGCCAAATTTACATCGATTAAAATCCTCTGAACTACTTCTACTAAATCATTTTCTTCAAATTGTCTACTTGATAAGTTAACGGAAACACTCAATGCATGATTCCCCTCTTCGTGCCATTTCTTCAATTGCTTACAAGCATTTTCCAATACCCATTCTCCGATTGGCACTATTAAACCAGTATCCTCTGCAATGGGAATAAAATCAGCTGGAGAAATCATCCCTTCTGTTGGGTGAATCCATCTCAAAAGGGCTTCAACTCCTATAATAGAGTTTGTCCTACTATCAATTTGTGGCTGATAATATATATCTAATTCATTTCGGTCTAGCGCTTTATATAAGGCATTTTCTAGCTTAATGCTCTCTAATGATCGGTTATTCATCTCACTCTCAAAGAAGTGATATCCAGTTCCGGATTTTTCCTTAGATTTATACATGGCAGCGTCTGCATTTTTTATTAAAACTTCTCCATCTTCACCGTCTTTAGGAAACATACTGATTCCTATGCTCGTTTTAATGTATACTTCATTTCCCATTAAGGAAAAAGGCTGAGAGAATATGTCCGAAATATGGTCTACTACAAGTAACACATCTTCTATACCATTAATGTCAGGCAGAACAACAGTGAACTCATCGCCCCCCTGTCGGGAAGCAATTGCTTCTTTTGGAATTATAATTTTAAGACGGTTTGCCACCTCGCGAAGCAACAAGTCGCCATAGCTGTGTCCTAAACTATCATTAACTAACTTAAAACGGTCTAGATCCAAGTACAAAACTGCCACCTGTTGTTCTTTGTTTTCTAGTATTTTTTTTAACTTATCGTTTAACAAAACTCTGTTTGGGAGATCAGTTAAACTATCATAATATGCCAGGTATCTAATCTCTTCTTCCATTTTCTTTCTTTCAGTGATGTCCTTAAATGTTACAACTTGCCCTATCACGTTTCCATCCTCTTCTATAGAAGAAAGTACATATTCTACAGCTAAAATTGTTTTATCTTTCTTACAAAACATTTGTACTGTCTCTCCAAATGGCGAATGGTCTGGCTCATGACAAATAACTGTAGACGATGGTGTTCCAATTAGTTCTCCCTTTTCGTATCCAAGCATTTTTTCACTAGCGGGATTACAAAATGTTATTCTTCCATCCAAATCTATTCCAAAAATTCCCTCCCCGGCAGAGTTTAATATTAACTCCTTTTCTTTACTTAAATGTTGCAGCTCATGAACTACTCTTTCCAATTCTGTGTTTTTAACTCGAATTTCCGATGTTCTCTCTTCTATGATGGTTTCCTGCTTGTCCATGAAAAGCAGATTAGATAGGCTTGCTGCAGTCGCATCTACGATAGATTGGGTGAGAAGAATGTCGGACTCCGAATACTCCAATCCTTCTTCATCTAGATTCACAACTGCGATTAACCCCAGCACCTCTCCCATTGTTACTAATGGAAATAGGAACATCCCTTTTATACCAAATGTTTTACAGGCCTCATGATTAGGACGATCGTCAGCAAATACGTCTGGAATCATTATGGCCTTTTTAGTTAAAATAACCTCCTGAAATACAGGGTCATTTTCGTCTACCTTTAAAGTTTTATGCGTTTTCATCCAGTCTTCTTCTGTCCAGTCACTATTCTGACTCAGGCTGGCTGGCTTAATATTTTTTTCAGCCATAGGATCCAATAAATGAACCCCGATGTTATAGTTGCCTAACACCTTACCGACATAAAAGAAACAGCGGTCTATGACTTCCTGCATGGTTGAACACATGGATAACTCTCGGGTATGATCCAAAAGTAATTGTTTTTCCGCTATAAGATTTTCCTTGCGCGTAAGATTTGTAGCATTTTGAATAGCTACTCCAGCCATATTGACATAAGCCTCTACTGTTTGGATTTCATCTTCCGTCAAATTCATAGGTGAACCGTAATCGAATAAGAACACAAGTCCAAAAAGTTCACTTTCAAATGAGATAGGTAAAGCTAATAGAGACTTTATCTGAAATGTTTTTACGGCTCTTGGATCTGGCCTTGAATCCTTCGAAGTGTCGGGTATGTAAATAGTTTTTTGCGTTTCTATCACTTCTTTTGCAAGTAGGTCATATTCCGTTTCGATCATATGCATATCTAACGTAAACCCATTGATAAAATCCGGTTTTCCAACGAAGCCTCTAAACTGTCCATCCTGCTGCGGCAAATAAATTCCTACAGAATCGCACCGAACAATCTCCTCGGATATAGCCTTGACGACTTGCTCCAATACTTCTCTTAGGTCTAATGTAGTATTAATCAACTTAGTTATATGTGCTAGACGAGAATATCTCGTTTGCTTTTTCATAAGGGACCTCCATTTTTGAATAATCTATAAGTCTTTCATTTTAGTTAAATTAATATCTATAATAACACCTTTTTTTGTCAATAAATCTAGTAATATTATTATTTATCGAGAATTAGGAAGAACTAAAACTTTCTCATCAAAAAATATATTGTAAATATTAATACTTTTCCCTATTAACAAAATATTAAAACCAAAAATATAGAGCTTAGTACCTAAATCTCCTGTTCTATATTTATAAGTGATTTATTAGCGAGTAATTATATAGGTGTATTATAAACTAAAAAAAGGATGAACTTAGAGTTCATCCTTAAAATAGTATAATAGGTTTTTCATTGTAGCGAGTAGATACCCATTGACTATATTGAAATAGACGCAATGAGAATATACTCCTCTTAATATTTCCTTGAAGATGCTCTTTGTGCAAGGTTCTGCGACTTCTCTGCAACATTGGGATCCTTTTGCGCAAGATTTGAACTCATCTCTGCAAAGTTCAGCGGCGTCTCCGCAAGGTTCGCCACACTCTTTTAGATTTATCACCAAACCATTCGCTGTTTACGCCTAACCTCCTTATTGTCTCTGTAATTCCTCTCTCCATCTTTACCAATTCCTAAATAATGTTCCTTTACCTCTGTATTCGACAGAAGACTTGGAGCGTCACCTTGCAAAACTACTCTGCCATTTTCCATTATATATCCATAATCCGCGATAGATAATGCCACATTGGCATTCTGCTCTACAACTAGGATAGAGGTACCTTCCTCCTTATTTATTTGCTTTATATTTTGGAATATTTCCTTCACCAATAAAGGTGCTATCCCTAAGGACGGTTCATCCAATAGCAGCAGCTTAGGCTTAGCCATAATCCCTCTGCCTATAGCAAGCATTTGCTGCTCACCACCTGAAAGGAAGCCAGCCTTTCGGGAAGATAGAGGTTGAAGCTTTGGGAAATATCCATATATTTTTTCTATATCCTTTTTTATATTTGAACGGTCTTTTCGAGTGAATGCACCCGCCATAAGATTTTCCTCTACCGTTAAATCTTTAAAAACGCGTCTACCCTCCATACACAAGAATATACCGTGTCTTACAATTACATCAGGAGTAAGTCCCTTTAATAACCTACCTTCAAATTCGATAGTTCCGTCTGTTAATTGCCCATCCTCGGCATAAAGCAGCCCCGAAATAGCTTTAAGTGTTGTCGATTTCCCTGCACCGTTACTACCTAAAAGAGCCACGATATCTCCGGTTGGAACCTGAAGGGTTGTTCCCTTTAAAGCTAAAATAATTTTTGAGTATACTGCTTCTACATTATTAACTTTTAGCATGCCAGTTCCTCTTTTCTATTTTAGTCCTTATAGCTAAAGTAATCCGTCAAAGGTTCCCATTTACCACCCTTCACAATTCCTAGACGAGTTTGCTCCGTACCTGTATGATTGTCAGCGCTAAAGCTTACAGGTGCTCCAAGTCCACCAAGATCAAATTCTTTTAAAGATTCAAGACCAGATCGGATCTCTTCTCCTGTTATATCACCATCTGGATGTTTTTTAGCAGCTTCTTCTATACCAGCAACCATGATTTTGGCTGCCGACCAGCCTTGGATAAATTTTTGATTGATATCCTCTATTGTTTTACCCTCAGATTTTAAATATTCCTCCACCTCTGTCATTCCTGGATGATCCTCATATGGTAAAGCGTGAGAAAGAATACCAATATAGCCCTCTGCCACTTCTTCTCCCACCATTGTAATAACTCCTTCACCAGAGGCCCAATTCAAGCCGATGAATTGAGTGTCTATATTTAGGGTTTTAGCATCCCGTAGAATTGTTGCCGTTGCGCCCCATGTTTCTTGGATAATTGCATAGTCTGGATTTTTCTTCTCCATATTCAGCAATTGAGATTGCGCCTCTGTAGCTTGAACATCCACAATTTGTTCATCTACTACCTTAATACCAATTTCCGCTGCGTAAGCTTTAATATCTTCAATTGGTGAACGTCCAAATGCTGTGTCATTATATAATAGTGCTACTGTTGGATCTGATCCTTTATGATTATCCTTAATCCACTTAAGAACAGATCTTCCTTGATCGGAATATGATGCTGCAACTAAGAAGTTATAAGGACTTTCCTCTAGATTTTTCAAGCTCTCTGAATAAGATGCAGAGAAGAATGGAAGTTTATCGCTTGCCACTTGCTGACGCAATGCTTCTGTATCTCCAGTTCCCCATCCAAGAACTGCAGAGACTTTTTCCTTATCACGTAGCTCTTGATAAATCTTTTGGGCTTCTGGAATAGAATAAGCATAATCCTTCCCGTTTAACACCAAATCAACACCCTCTATTTCTCCTTTATCCTTTGCATATTTAAAATATGCTTTCTCTCCTTCAGCGTATGGTGTTCCCACGTCCCCAGTTCCGCCAGTAATATCGTACAGGCCACCAACAACTACCTTTCTAGCACCATCACTGCCTTCGGATGCACCCTCCTCTGAACAAGCGCCTAATAGCAACAAGAACAGAATACCCATTATTGTGAATATAAATTTATTACTTCTCAACTTCATCCTCAATCCCCCTTGCTTCTAATGAAAAACTAACTAGCTAATATGAAAATGGCCAAAGCCTAAAGTACTTCTTTATATTGATCCATATATGTGCGAGTCCCCCTGGCTCAAAGATTAAGAACAAAATTATCACCGCCCCAAATACAAAGTCTTTAAAGGCTGAAAAAAGCTGATAGAAATCTGGCATAAATGCTGCCAAAATATCTATGAATGAGCCTAGCATTACAGGCAACAGCGTGATAAATGCCGCCCCTAAAATAGAACCGAACACACTTCCCAAACCACCTATTAAAATCATGGCAAGGTACTCAATAGATACATGGAAATTATAGAGCTCGGGACTTACAATCATCGTATAGTGTGCAAGCAATGCACCAGAGATTCCTACAAAAAATGAACTTATGGCAAAAGCCATCACTTTATATTTAAATAAATTAATCCCCATTATTTGTGCGGCAATATCTCTGTCTCTGACAGCTAGAAAAGCTCGGCCAGTCCTCGTTCTCAATAAATTAGTGGCATACATGATTGTGAGTAATAAAATGATGACACAAAGATAGTAATACTGTGTATTACTTGTCAAAGACACATTTCCCACCCTCGGCCGATTCAAGACCATCCCAGCAGTGCCGCCCGTCAAACTATCCCATCGACTAATGACGAATAAAATAATAACTTGTGCAGCCAAAGTAGCAATCGCCAAGTACAATCCCTTCAAGCGTAGGGACGGTATTCCAAACAGTCCCCCTATTAAAGCTGTAATAATGCCAGCTAGTGGTAGAGAAATCCAAAAGCTCAATCCATAGGTGGAAGTAAGAATAGCAGAGGTGTATCCCCCCACTCCTAAAAATGCTCCTACTCCTATAGAGATTTGACCTGTAAAACCGGTCAATATATTAAGTCCGATTGCCCCAACTGCCGAGATAGCACATAAAGTAAGCAAGCCTATCCAATAATTGGTGGTAACTAATGGGAGCAGGAGGACTATCGCTACTATTAATAGACCCTTGACCTTGCCAGAGGTCGTCCCAAACATTTTGGCGTCATCTAAATAGGAGGTTTTATAATTTCCACTTTCTCTAACAAACAGGTTTCTCACAGGTTCACACCCTCTCAATTGTTCTACTACCAAATAATCCGTATGGTTTTAACATTAAGATGAGTAAAACCACTATAAATGGAGCAACCTCCTTTAAACCTCCTCCAACGAGTGGATCTATGTATCCTCCCGCCAGATTTTGAAGAATACCAATTACAAAACCACCTACAATTGCTCCAAGAACACTGTCCAATCCACCTAGAATTACAACTGGAAGGACGGTCAAACCAATAGCTGACATAGTGGGGCTTAGTCCATTGATATTTCCTAGTAATATTCCACCTACCGCCGCAACTACAGCAGCTATAGTCCAGGTCGCTGCATACACATATTTCACACTGATGCCCATAGACATAGCAGCCTGTCGGTCATCCGCTACCGCTCGCATGGCGATTCCCATTTTAGAGAATTTGAACAGCAATAGGAATATCGTGAGTAGAATTATCACAATTGCGAAGGACCAAAGATAAACGGGACTAATAATAATCCCAGAAATATTTATAGGCGTCGTCGGGAATATTTTAGGGAACATTCTTGTTTGATGACCCCAAATCATATGAACTGCTCCTCCCAACAAACTAGACAGTCCAATAGTCGCCATAATAACGGATACGACAGGCGCATTTTGTATTGGTCTAATAACTAATCGCTCCACGATTAGCCCTAGGAGTGCGCTGAATATAAGTGTTATCAGCAATGCAATGAAAAATGGAATACGGTAAGCAGTTATCAAAACTAAGCAAATATAGGGACCTATAATAACAAACTCTCCATTTGCCAAATTTAGTGCACCACTTGCCCTATAAATCAACACGAATCCTAATGCTACAAGTCCATAGATACTTCCTACGACCACACCAGTGACAAGCATTTGAAGAAAAAATGTCATAAAGTCACCTCCTGCTCTCTATTTAGTTGAACCACTCGCAAAACCTCATTCTCACTCATCCCCATAGAGATGTTTTCTTTTTCTGTATACATACCATCTATTAGCATCTCATAACGATTTTCTATAAACTTCCTTCTAATTTTATAGGTTCGGGTGAGCTCTCCATCATCCACAGAAAACGGCTTGTGTAGAAGAGTAAATTTTTTTACCCTTGCAAAGGCAGGCAATTCATTCATTAGTAATGACACCTGTCGTTCAAGAAACTCTATTACTTGACTGTGTCTGGCCAACTCCGCATATTCTGTATAAGTTATTTTTTTCTTATCTGCCCATCTCCCCACGCTTATCCAATCCATATTTATAATGGCAGTAACATATGGCTTATTTTGACCAAAGCAAACTGCCTCTAGAATGTAGGGATTTGACTTCAACTTACTTTCTATCAATCTTGGATATATAACCTCACCATTTTGGTTAACAATAATATCCTCTATTCGATCTAATATATATAGATGGCCATCATCCTCAAGGTGACCGCAATCCCCTAAGGATATCCATCCGTCTAATCCCTGTTCATTTTCCCCATTTACGCTGCCGTTTGTAACAGCAGTATTTTTAATATAAACTGCTCCATCCTCGCCAATTTTAGCCATCGTATTTGGTAGAGCCTTCCCTGAACTCCCGGCTCTTACTTCTTTATCTCTTTGGACAAAGGCTATTCCAGCAACCTCAGTTCCCCCATAGGTTTGCTTAAGGTTTACTCCGATGCTGTGATAAAAGTAAAACGCTTCTGAATGTAATGCCGCTCCTGCAACATAGGCTCTTTTAACTCTTGCCAATCCTAAATGGTCTCGGATAGCACTAAAAATGACCATATCTCCTAATATATACATAGCTTTATCAATGAATCGAAGAGATTCTTGGTTTAATTCTGCATAAGCTACCTTGTCACCGAATTTCTTAAAGTATCTAAAAATAGTCTTTTTAAATTTGCTAGATGCTTCCATTCTGTTAGTAAAGCTAGACATAATAGATTGATAGACTCTTGGCGGCGCTAATAATGTGTGTGGCCCTATCTCTCTTAAGTCTCCTAAAACTGTTTGGGGTCTTTCAGGGAAGTTAACTACTGTTCCTTCTATTAATGGAGTTACTATTCCTAATATCTGTTCATGAACCCATGCAAAAGGTAGGAAGGAAAAATAATCATCCTTCGTTTTCACTTTATCTATTGCTAACAGACCCACTGCTGCCTGTATAAGATTTGCATGAGTTAAAATAACTCCCTTAGGCGTTCCGGATGTAGCTGCACTATACGCAATGATTGCTGGATCATCTGCGAAAACCTCTGGAAGTGGTTCTAAAGAGAATTTTGCTCTTTCTCTCAACAATGCTATCCCATCCGTTAATAAATCCTCAAAATCTACCAACTTCGGATGCTTATAATTCCTCATCCCCTGTTTGTTATAAAAGATTATTTGCTCAATTAACGGTATTTGCTCTTCAATTTCTAATAATTTATCTACTTGCTCATGATTTTCAACAACTACAATACGCGCTTGACAGTCATTTAAGTAGAATACAAGCTGTTCGGGTAAAGATTCTGGATAAATCCCTACTGCTACGCCACCTAAACTTTGAACTGCAAGCTGAGTATAAACCCACTCAGGCCTATTATCCCCAATAATCGCAAGACTTTCTCCTTTATAAAAATCAAAATATTCAGATAAAACAATAGACAGTTGATTTACCTTTTTAACATATTCTCCCCAAGTTACCTCATTCCATATTCCTAGATGCTTTTGTCTTAGAGCAATCTCTTGCTGATGGTTAGCAGACCTTTCCGCTAAAAGAGTGGGTAATGTTTTTCTATCCATTCCTAGTTTCCCCTTTCTAAATAACGGTTTCTTCTCCAATATAGGCCTTTATAACGTCTGGATTTTCTTGAATTTCTGCTGGAGTTCCAAAACCAATACGCCTACCAAAATCTAACACAGCTATATGGTCAGATAAATTCATTACAACACCCAAATCATGCTCAATTAATACTACCGTTATATCCATAACCTCATGCATTTCCAAGATAAAGTGAGACATAATATCTTTTTCAGCATTATTCATCCCGGCCATTGGTTCATCCAATAATATCAAGTCAGGACTTAATGCCAGCGCTCTTCCTACCTCCACTCTTTTTTGTAATCCATAAGGCAGCGTGCCGACTGGAATATGACGAATATCCTGTAACTCTAAAAATTCAATTACCTCTTCTACCTTCTTTCTATGCTCTATCTCTTCCCTTGCTGCTTTCCCAACGTATAACCCGCCACTTAGAGGACCTGAGTTCATCAATGAATGTCTTCCAAGCTTTAGATTATCAAGAACGGACATATGGGCAAATAATGCTATATTTTGAAATGCTCTAGCAATCCCTAGTGCAGTACGATTATAAGGCTTCATATTTATAATTTCCTGTCCATTATATAAAATGGAGCCACTAGTCGGATGATAGAGACCACTGATACAATTCAACATACTAGTTTTCCCAGCTCCATTTGGCCCTATTAATGAAAAAATCTCCCCTCTGTTTATATGGTAGCTGACATCCTCTAGCGCCTTCACTCCACCAAATTGTAAAGAAACATTTTTTATCTCTAATATAGGATCCACTAGGACTCCTCCTTTTATGTAAGGGTTTACAGTTAAGCTTTTTTTGAATATTACTGTACATTCAATAGCTTTGTCAATGAAATTAATGCGACTTATTTCCTAATATTTTGTCGTTATATGTTTGAAACTGTTGAATTAAAATGAGTGGTGGTAAATATCTTTTATTCATCAAAATAAAAACCCCCTATGTCTAGTCCCATAGGAGGTTTTGTAAAATCATTATTCGACAAATAATTTTTCTATTTTATAAAAACATTCCCGCTATTGCTGCACTCAATAATGACGCTAACGCTCCAGCGATAACCGCCTTAAATCCTAGGCGTGCAATATCCTCTCGTCGGTTTGGAGCCAATGAACCTAATCCACCTAACAATATTGCCATAGAGCTCAAATTTGCAAAGCCGCAAAGAGCAAAGCTTACAACAAGATTTGTTTTTTGGGAAAGTCCCGCCATCTCATCAGTAAATGACTTATAGGCAACAAACTCATTCAAAACTAGCTTTTGACCTATAAAGGACCCGGCTTCCACTGCCTCCGACCACGGGACGCCTATTGCAAAAGCTAGTGGAGAAAAGATAAAGCCTAAAATACCTTCTATAGTAACTCCCTTATAGCCGAATAGCCCAGTAATTCCTCCAATAAGGCCGTTTAAAAGAGCAATCAAAGCAATAAATGCTAATAACATTGCCCCCACATTCACTGCCAGTTTCATCCCATCTGCTGCTCCACTTGCAGCAGCATCAATAACATTTACTTTTGAATCATCCTTTTCCAGCTTAAAATTTGAATCATCTACTGTTTCAGTTTCAGGAAAGATTAATTTTGCCATTATCAGTCCCGCTGGTGCAGCCATGAAGCTCGCAGCAAGTAAGTATTCGAGTGGTACGCCTAATAATGAATATCCTACTAAAACAGATCCCGATACTGATGCAAGTCCTCCAGTCATAACAGCAAAAAGCTCTGATTTGGTCATATTTGCAATAAAGGGTCGAACAACTAAAGGAGCCTCTGTTTGTCCAACAAAGATATTAGCAGCAGCCGATACTGATTCAGCTCTACTAGTTCCTAAAAGCTTTGAAAGTCCTCCTCCAATAATTTTAATGAAAAATTGCATGATGCCCAAATAATATAAAACAGAAATCAAAGCTGAGAAGAAAATAATAATTGTCAAAACCTGTATAACAAAGATGCTACCAAACTGATCAACATCAGATAACGAACCAAATAAGAAGGAGATACCCTCGCTAGCATACCCAGTTAAATTTTGTACCCCTTCTGAAAGCATAAGCAATGCTTTCCGCCCTAAATCCCACTTTAATACGATAAATGCAAATACAAGCTGTATGGCTAAGCCAATTAATATAGTCCTTAAATTTATTGACCTTTTGGCATTGGAGAGAAGAAATGCTATCGCTAAAACAACAAGAATACCAGCCATTCCCCAAAGTATATTCATATGCAAAACACCTTCTTTTTTAGTGTGTAAATAGTTTTACTCAATTTAGACATATTCTAGCTATTCCCTATTATCTTCGAAAAAAACGGTAAATCATTTTATAATAATTTATATTGACACACATAAAAAAAAATCGAAATCTTAGAAATAAGATTTCGACGGAGTTAATATTAAATTGTCTTAAAGTTTAGAAATACTGACGATGTAAAACTTTTCAAAAAAGCCTGCTTTCTTTTTAAGAAAGCAGGCTTTTTTTATCTGAATATATTTTTTTTAAATAAATAGTCATAGGAAATATCAATAAAAATATACTCGCTGTTATTGATTGGAACTGAGAAAGTTCTCGTCATTTCTCCTGTTTCAATATCACTATAAACATCCGAGAACACTCCACTCTGATCATTTCTCATTTTAATGATGGTTTTCAAAAAGTATGGTCGCCAGCTCCAATTTTTGTTAATTGCTTCTTCTTGAATTCGCCATTGGGAATCAATTCGAACAATATTCGGTGATGTCTGGAAGCCCTCCTCATCACAAATATAAAGACGGAATGAGTATTCACCCAATTCTTCCGCCAATTGCAATAATTGATTTACATCCTCACTAGATGATTTAATCGCTTGGACCTTTTTCTCTAGTTTGTTTTGTAATTCCTTCAATGCATTAAAATTCTCTTCCAATATCCGTTTTTCAGTAGCAATAAATTGGCGACATCTATCCTTAAAGCTTTTCTTTAATTGATTACGAGGAATTAGTCCTGTACTTGCTTCAGCCAAATATTTCCCCTGATAGTATCTGCCACTATTCTTCCAAGCAAATTGAAGTTGATGGACAGTATCGATACCTTCGAACAACATATTTGCTCCAATTTTACGCGCCAATGAACTAAGTGATGTAAAGAGGTCATTTTGTACTCCCCATGATTCATAGCTTAGCTGTTCAATATTTACTTTAAGTATATTAGGTGCAAGCATTTGAATATAGTCTAAATGACTCTCAGAGCCTAGCTGGTTAATGGCTATTTTTATTCCATAAGTTTTGAAATAGCGCACTACATTATTTA
Organism: Psychrobacillus faecigallinarum; assembly: GCF_014836595.1. Lineage (GTDB taxonomy): Bacteria > Bacillota > Bacilli > Bacillales_A > Planococcaceae > Psychrobacillus > Psychrobacillus faecigallinarum. The sequence continues at coordinate 306,405 of NZ_JACSQO010000003.1, forward strand.
ATTGATGAAAATCACCTTTAAAATCATGTTCAGATATCACTAAAACCACTCGAGAAAGTTCTTCCTCAGGAATATAGTGCTTGATAATTTCAAAGAAGCTTTCTCCGTAATCTAGCACAAGCAAATTAGCATTACATGGCAGATAAATATCAAAGTTCTTTGGCTGATTAACAAGCTCTCCCAAAGCAATATGGAGGATTTTATGCTCCACATCATTTCTATATTCTTCGGGAACCTCCTCATCGTAAGCGAAACTATTTAGGTCGAGGAGCTTGTCATCGTATTTTAGTTTGCCAGAAACCTCGTATGCAACAACGACATGCTCGTCTGCGCTAAAGATAGGTTGAAAATAAACCTTTACATTATCTAAGTTAGTTAGAACATCGATTGCATCCATCCTGAACCCCCCTTATCTCCATAAATACATGATAAGTCGTAAAAAGGTATTATGCAAATGGACTTTTCGTATTTTTATACAAAAAAAAATATAATTATTAAAACTGAAACTTAACTGTAACATTTGCTTTAATCGTGATAACGCCCTGTTCAATAGGAGTTGCTCCGACAGCAGAATCCAGTGACATCATTCTATACGGCACTATAGGGCTTCCTTCGTTGTTTTCCACTATTTCTATTACTTGAGGAGCAACAGAAAGCCTCATCGTCTCTGCTATCGTCTTAGCCTTTGACTGTGCATAAAGTAATGCCTTGCTAAGTGCCATTTGATAGTATGTTTCTTCGTTATCTAATCGAAATTCTATAGAAGAAATTCGATTAGCTCCATTACTGACTGCTGTATCAATTACTTTTCCAACTAGGCCTACATCAGGTATTTTCACTGAGATGGCATTAGTCACCTCATATCCTCTGAAAACCTGTTTCCCATCTACAAAATCGTAACGAGGGAAAATATTATATACAGCGGTTTGAATATTCTCTCTCGGAATTTCTAACTCCAGTATAGATTGAATAACCTGATTCATGATTGCTGCATTTCTTTGTTGAGCTTCCTCTACTTCGTTGCCTTCCGTACTAACTTCTACCTGCAGGTAAGCATGATTCGGCGGAACCTTTACCGTTCCCTCCCCATTAACGGAAATAGTTCTAATTAGAGGACAAGGCTGTAAAGCATTTGTATACATAAGATCCCCTTCCATATTGCATATACAATAGCATATGCTCCTCATCCAAAAAACTTGTTTAAAATAATAATTTCACAAGCGGAGAATATTGGACTCTTGTTACATTTCTTTCTTGCAGTATCAATGTTTCTTTAGAAATGCCTCCACTACTTTTGTATAAATAACCGGTTGATCCTCATGCACTAAATGTCCTGCAAAAGGAATTATGGCCACATGTATATGCTTGTTTTCTTTCGGATAAATTGTTGCTCCCACGGTTTCATGAGCATTGTTTTCCCCTACTATGTAAAGTACAGGGAAATGGAATCGATACATTGATAACATATCCTCAAAAGGATACCAATCCTCTTTTTTCCCTAAGTAGATGAACCGCCTCCAATCAGATAAATGTAGTTGATTGAAATAATGGACGAACTCATCGTTTAGCAAAACCTTTTCCTGAGTCCTTACGTCCTGCATATGTAAATCAAGCCAGTTATTTGGTTTAACAGGCATAATGCCCGAAACAGTAAGTGTATGAACGCTATCTGGAAATAGCCTTGCAAATTGTACAGCCACAATAGCTCCAAGTGAACATCCAACCAAATGAACCTTAGCTAATCCATAATGCTCGATGGTTTCTAATAAATCATGTGCAGAATCTATAAAGAAGTCTTCAATTTCATCTGAAGCCGACTGACCGTGCCCTCTTAAATCTGGAGAGAACACCCGATAGCTTTTGCAGAAAAACTCCCTTTGATATTCAAAATCAGTATCCCCTGTCTGTAGTCCAGTATGTAAAAAAATAAGCGGCTCTCCACTTCCCTGAATATGTGTATGTAAAATCATTTAGTAGCCCCTCTCCAATCAATTGCTCATGTTTAGTTAAAGATGGATACATCCGAATAACCCTTACAAAATATGGTATATATAAAATTATACATAAATAGAAAAGTTAAATATATATATAAATTAAAAATATTTAGTTAATTTAAAGTGTGCTCCTATTTTTTCCTTCAATATTTCCAACTCGTATGTTTATATTAAATAGTTTTCGGGAAATTTTAAGCAAGGAGGCGATAGGGATGCCGTGGAGTAAAAATGATTATCCAGATTCAATGAAAAATCTTGAGCCAGACGTTCGAGAGAAGGCTATTGAAATAGCCAATGCATTATTAAGAGATGACACGGATGAAGGAAGAGCAATTGCTATTGCAACTGCTCAGGCTAGGAAGGCAGTGAACGGAGATGATAGCGGCCGACCAAGATATGAAGTAAAAGCCCGAGAGGATGACTGGGTACTACTAAAGGATGGTGGAGAACGCGCTATTTTCTCAGAGGATACCAAGGAAGCCTTGCTTGAAAAGGCAAAGCCTTACGTCAATGATCATAATGGAATTCTCGCTATTTATCAGGAAGATGGGGACTTAGATAGTACGTTGTATGAATAGTAATAGCTATAAAAAGAACTTCAGACAAATGAGGTTCTTTTTTTGTTTAACACTTCGTTATTTGTTCCTTCACTATTTCCGCCAATGCAATAACCGTATCAAATGAATCTCCGGGAAATTCAGAACGGACAAACTCTACCTTTAACTCTTCGCTAACAAGTTGTGTATCTCTTCCTATTTCAAAATAGGATTCCATGTCAGTTACTATGGATAAAAGCTCGCATGTTACAAATCCTCGAGAGCCCGCTGCTGCTAACGACCTGATAGTATCCTTGACATCTGGACCAAGCCATCCTACCTTACTGCTAGCACTGCGATAAGACATCATCCAGTTAGATACCCCAGCTTCTCTTGCAACAGCCTGAGCCATTGCTTGAAATTGTTCAATATAATCATCGTTTCCTTCTGGGTAGAGAGGTTGGCTATGGACGGTAAATAATACAAATGCATCATCCTGTACATGTGCCGGAAGCCACTTGTAGGCGCGCCTCACTCGATCGGCGTAAACAGAAATAATAGCTGGGTGAGTATTCCATTTTTTGATATGAATAAGCTTTTTATTTTCTCCTGATCGATTTAGGAAATCCTCTACTTCTTTTTGATACACACCAGCTCCACTTAGAGAAAATATAGGGTTTACTGAGAAAGTAACAACGGTATCTACCCCATCTTCTATCATTCTCTTAAGCGTCTCATCTAAATAAGGAAACGTATGCTTGTAGGCATTATATACTTTTATGTCTTTAGAATAGTTAGACAATAATTTCTCCAACCCTTGAGCAATGCGTTCGGAATGTGCACCCAATGGATCATTGGATCCGAACTCTCGATATCTTTTAACAAAGTCCCCTATCATCTTTATGGTTACCTCTTTCCCTTGAATAAGGTGGGCAAAAAAATCAGGTAAATCATCTTTTGATTTTGGAGCTCCATACGCATAAAAAATAATTCCAATCATTGTTCTTTTTACTCCCTTCTAGTCTAGTAGACATTATAAGAAAAATAAAAGAGCATCATAGCTTTTATCATTTGAACTCCAATATGATGAAATCTAGACAAAAGCATCTACTTTATTTCAAAAGGCCAGTCGTTTGACTGACCTTAATATATATATGTTTATTTTCTTTGTTGCTTGCGGCTAGTAAAATCTCTCTCTATTCCCTGCTTCCATGAACGATCTATGTTGGTACCTTTTCGATAGGAGGATACTACGTTACTAACAGATTCGTAGTTCAAGCGAGTTCCTTCTTTGTCTGCATGGTATTTTACTGCAAACTCCTCTGCAATCCCAAAATTAGCCGCAGTAGCAATTGCATCAATATTGGCGCCGAGAAATATGAATTCCCACCCATACTTTTCTTTCTGATGTGAAATCATTGCTCTAATTTTTTCATATGTGTACTCACAGCTAGAGTTTTCCATCCCATCAGTCGTAATAACAAATAATACCCTATCTGCACGTTCCTCGTGGCTAGTTCTTTTTTGTATATTCCCGATTTTCTGTATGGATGATCCTATTGCATCGAGTAAAGCTGTCATCCCCCCTACCTGATAATCTTGCTCCGTGATTGACGAAACGCCCTTAACATTTATCCGATCATGCAATAGGTCATAGTTATCGTTAAACAATACGGTTGTAACGATTGCATCTCCTTCTTCCTTCTTTTGGTTCGCAAGCATGGCATTGAACCCTCCAATAGTATCTGTCTCCAGCCCTGCCATTGAACCACTTTTGTCTAATATAAAAACTAGTTCTGTTAAATTATTTTTCATTATATTTCCTCCATTTGTTTTTTGTTTACAAATGTAGAATATCAATTACTACTATATAAAAGGTCGCTTTCGAAGGGACATTCATATTTCTCCCCACAAATTGGCAATCATTTTTTTCGAGCAAAAACATTGTCATAATTACTGTTCCAATGTAATATAATCCTATCAGTTTAGTATGAATTAAAAAGAAGGCGGGATAAGCGTGATACAAATGCTCATTACAGGCTTATTTTGTGGAGCCCTATTGGGATTCGTCATGCAACGTGGTAGATTTTGCTTGACTGGCGGTTTCCGTGACATGTACTTAACAAAAGACAATCGCATGTTTTATGCGTTATTAATAGCAATTGCCGTTCAAAGTGTAGGTGTCTATACATTAATAGAGTTAGGCGTTTTTGAATTTAATGCTGGGACTCTACCATTATTAGCAATTATAGTAGGTTCATTTATTTTTGGTATCGGTATTGTGTTAGCAGGAGGATGTGCGACAGGTACTTGGTATCGTGCTGGAGAAGGCTTAATCGGAAGCTGGATTGCTTTAGCAGGATATATGCTAATGGCTACAATCATGAAAACTGGGGTATTGGTACCTTTAAACGATAAAATAAGCTCTCCTCAGCTATCAACTAACTCAATTCCCGAAACACTTGGAATCAATGTATGGATTTTAATAGGAATATTAGTTGCTATTGTAGGATGGATTGTTTATAAAGAAGTAACGAAACCAAAAGTCTTCATTCCATCATTGAAAGCTAAAAGAACTGGGTTAGCACATATTTTATTTGAAAAACGCTGGCATCCATTTGTAACAGCAGTTTTAGTTGGGGCTATTGCAGTTTTAGCATGGCCATTAAGTGTGGCAACAGGACGTATAGGTGGGCTAGGGATTACTACTCCTTCCGCTAACATCCTCCAGTATTTAACTACCGGTGACACTGCGTTTATCAATTGGGGCGTATTTTTAGTGCTTGGTATTTTCATCGGCTCATTTATCGCAGCAAAAGCCAGCCGCGAGTTCCGCTTCAGAATGCCCGATGTTAAAACGGGTATTAATAGTTTTGTGGGTGGTAATTTAATGGGCTTCGGCGCTAGCTTAGCTGGTGGATGCTCTATAGGTAATGGTTTAGTTATGACTGCCATGATGACTTGGCAAGGTTGGATTGCTTTAGTATTTATGATTCTCGGAACATGGACTGCGGTATACTTCGTATTTGTCCGTGGACGCCAAAAAAACAAAGCAATGAAAGCAAGTGTAAAAACAGCTTAATAAGTGCGAGAGACTGCTCCTCAACCACCAATTTTAAAAATTACTTATCATAAAAAAGGAGAGATTTTATATGAAACAAGTATTAGAAGTTATGGGAATGGTTTGTCCTTTCCCTTTAGTAGAAGCAAAAGAAGCTATCGCTGAATTAAACTCAGGTGACGAGCTTGTAATTGAGTTCGATTGTACACAGGCTACTGAAAGCATCCCTCGTTGGGCAGCAGAAGAAGGACACAACATCACTAACTACGAACAGCTAAGTGATGCAGCTTGGACAATTACAGTTAAAAAGAAATAATATATTAGGGGATCCAGACACTAGTCAGGATCCCTTTTTTTCTTTTATGCTCCTAATATTACTTGGTCAAAACTAAACAGGGCCTCATTAATCTCGAATATATTATAGTTTTCTTGTTGGATAAAATACTCAATAATAACATCAAATTTATGACTTCTAGATAGCGTATAGCCTGCTTTTCCTAGTAGTTCATTTGTTTCTTTTAGATCTAATTGTAGAGCAATAGCAAAGGCAACTACAGTTTTCTTTAATGGGGTATAATCTTTGTTATTTCTGATTTTAGAAAACAGACGACGATCAATATTCGCTCTTTTGTATACTGCCACATCACTCATACCCTTCGCGTCTATGTAGCAAAGAAGCGTCTCGGAGAAGGACTTATCCATATGCTCTACCATTTCCTCTAGAGTCTGATTGGATTGCACCTCCATTAAATCTTCTTGTAGATACCTTTCCCTTCTATTCCTCCCGAAGCTTAAATCCATCTCGTCTACATAATGCTCATCGATAAATTCTTCGATAGACCTAAACAGTTTCTCACTTAATTTAAACGCTTTTTTATCAAACACAACGATATAAACAAGCATTTCATGTTTCATTAAGAAGGAACTTATCGTAGAAATTGCAACTTGTAGTGCCTGCTCCTTTGGATAACCGTATATACCGGAAGAAATTAAAGGGAAAGCAATAGATTCACATCCATATGATGAAGCTAAATCCAATGAGTTTTTGTAGCATGCCTTTAGTAGCTCCTCTTCTTTATTTGAACCACCTTCCCATACTGGTCCTACTGTATGAATAATATATTTAGCTTTTAATTGAAAGGCTTCGGTCATTACAGCTTCGCCTGTTGGACAACTCCCTAGATTATTACAAGCCTCTTGTAGCTTCGTCGATCCAGCCTCCTGAAAAATCGCTCCGCAGACACCACCACCCATTTGTAGCTCCCGATTTGCTGCGTTAACAATAGCATCTACATGCATTTTCGTAATATCGTTTCGAACGATTTCTAATGGCATACTCTCTATCCCCTTTCCCTCACGGTCATTTTCTATTAAGTTAAATGATAGACAAAACAGAACAAGTTGAAAAGTATGACATATTTTTTTATTTTATTGCAACTTTTTAAATACTCCATACGAGGATAAAGTGAAAGGTGGGAAGAAATGGACATTGAAATGCTTTATTCACAGTATGTGAACGATATTTATCGTTACATCTATTCTCTGTGCAAAAATAAAGCTATCGCAGAGGACTTAATGCAGGACACGTTTTATAAAGCCCACATCGCTTTACTTTCCAATGAAATTAGAGATATCAAGCCGTGGTTATTTAAAGTGGCCTACTATACATTTATAGATTACATACGGAAGGAAAACCACACACAGCCTTCTAACAATATTGAAACCCAAACTATAGTTACCCCCGAGACAGTTGTATTGGAGGAAGAATCATACCGAGCGCTCTTAAAGTTATTGGATCAGTTATCTCCATATGAAAAGCAGGCAATAATGCTTTGTGACGTACATGAATGCACTTATGAGCAGGCAGCTAATATATTAGACTTGAAATTAAATACAGTGAAGAGCCATTTACTTCGTGGGAGAAAGAAAATGAGGTTGTTACTGACAAAGGAGGAAACGAAAAATGGATGAATATGAGAAATTACTTGCGAACTCCAAAAGAGATTGGGAGAATGCAACTGATACAAATAAATTACAAAAATCTATGAGAAGAAGTATTTCTTCATCTAGGTGGAAATTGATTCTTGCAACCCTTACGACTGGATTACTCATTGTGCCAATCAGTTATCTTTTAACCTTTATCTACTATGCATTTGGTACAAGCTCTACAACACTAATGGATGTTGCGAGCAACACATTATACGTGACGGAACCCAACACTTCACTAGAGGAAATGGAATTTGACATGGAATTTACCCCCTTTTCTATGAAGCTAGGATTCGACCAGTATAAACGTATCGGAGAAGAGGATTATATAGCGAACACTTACAACTTACAATTTACGCTAGGTAGCCTTTCTAAAAAAGAAGTGGATACATCTCTTGAGAGAGTAGGTGCTAAACATCCTACAGAAACAAATCCTTGGCTGACCCACCCAGATAATCGCAATGAAATTGATAATTCTCGTGAATGGAAGGTTCTCGAAGGCTTACCTGATGAAACAGTAGCAGAGGCCTACATTTCGTTAAACGATGTAGTAGATGTAGAAGAAATAGAAAAACTAATGCCTAATGTAGATATCGTGTGGGCAGCTATTGATACTGGTGTAGAAGACAAAAATTTAAGTAAGGATGGAGATGTTGTTTCTCCAATTGGTTATCCTATACAGCTTGATCAAACTTATTGGTCACCTTTTAGAGATGTGGCTTCCAATGAAGAAGCTTTTATCGATATTCTCCAGTTTATCGTTAAGCATGAAGAGTTAGCGACAGAAGTGTCTAGCGCTAAGAATTTAGCTCTATCTGAACGCATTGAATTTATAGAAAAAAATGGTGTGAAGACATACGCAGTAGTAGTGACAGGTCCAAAACAAGACCTGCTTGGATTAAAGGATCTAAGCGTTATACGGACATTAAAAATTGGTGAGGTGAAATTATGGAATTGGTCACATTAAAACGTTTCGATCGAATATTAAACATTGCAGGCTGGATTGGAATTTTAAGTGGATTGGCTGCTCTATTTTTTCTAAACATCGGGATTTTAACAAACTTTGCTATTGATATAAATAGCCTTTACTCAATTGCAGTTGGACTTACGATTATTTTAAGCGTTTTGGCTCTATTTTCAAGAACTAGCCGATCACTAGGTGTATGGGGTATTGGTTTGGGAGTATTTCTCATGCTATTTCAAACAGTTATTTTCTTTTTAGGCTGGATGGTTATCCCGTTTCCGTAAGAAATGCTAAACTAGTTTCATGAGGAGGGATTTAATATGCAGAAGCTACAATGGGAAAAGTCCTGGGACAAAGCAGTAGCTACCCAGGATCGAGAACAAATTGAACTCATTTTTCTGAAAACGAAAGACCTGATGATCGAGGATATTCTTTTCACTCCTATTCGAGAAGCAATCAATCATAAAAAAGAGTTTCTTGTAACTGTCCTGGTACATAATTTTACCGATCAGGAGCTCATCTTTGACCAGACTCGGTTAGTCTATGCCATTGGCAACGAGATAATGGCAAGACACCTATTCACAATACCGATGCTTATAATCCCTCCTAAAGCTAGTATGCCTTGGACATTTATATTTCCAGAAGGAAGTTATATCGCTGCAAGCTTTTTAGAAAATGGAAGATTACAAATACATTCTATTTAAAAAGGATGATTGTGACTTAAATCACGACCATCCTTTTCAATTATCTTCGTGAGTAGTTATTTCATACTCAAAATGGCTAACATTATCAAATCCTTTAACACGATATAAGAATCTTCCCATATGATCCTTGCCAGTTATATCTAAAATAACCACAATTTTTCTAGGATTGTACGAGGCTAGATAAGCGAGACTTACCTGTTCTTCTCTCATTTGGTTGTTGAGATACTTTAAATATAAGCTACGATCATTACCAACCTTATTTATAGCAGGAATATAAAGACTTCTACTCTCCTTAGGTTCCAAACTTCTGATACTACCTAAATCCTGGAAGAGTGGGTTAATAATAAAACTTAAATTGGTTAGTTCTTCATCACTTGAATTAGTCACCTCAATTGTCACGCCATCTTCGTAATGATAATATTCCCCCTGAAATAACCGTTCATTTAAATAGAGAGCTCCCCATACAAAGAGCACAAACGATATGAGAGCTACTAAAAGGATGTAAATTTTTTTCTTCAACAAGACCCTCCACTCTAGTTACATATCTTATATTTTTCTTTTAAGACAATTTTTTATAAGCTCGTCTCGTTGCATATTCTGAGCAGCCATAACAAAGTTTCAGCTTCTTTCCCTCTGGACTTTTAAACAAACGGTAAGGGCCTGCTTTTCTATGACAAATGGAGCATTTTGTAGAAAATATTTTAAACATTTTGTTCCTCCTAAAACTATATCTCTGTTAATCTCTTACTTTTACTTTTTCTACACCCTGTGTAATTTTTTAATGTTGTTTCTCCAAATAATCCAATAACCCCATAGCACCAACCTCGGTGTCAATTTGGATGATTTGATATACTTCATGGTCATCAGGAATCTCTTGCCCTCTTAAATGATCCTTTACTAATGCCTGAAGTCTTTTTGCCAGCTCCTCATGGTCTTTTTGTTCTCTTTTAACGTCCTTTGCCGTTTTCAAGAATAACGGAAGCCATTCAGAAACCTGCGCTAGTCCTGCTTCTACATCAGCAGTCATTCCAAAGTGACCATAGTAAATATAGCTTAGTTTCATATTTTGGAATCGCTCGATAGCTTTTTGCATCGCCTCTGGATTGAATTGATTTGGTGAAGTGGAAGGTAGCACTAGATCAACACCATCTTTAGCTAGCTGCTCGTAACGAACTCCAACCGTGTCTCCTGTAAACATGCCATTACTGACCGGATCATAAATGCCAAAATGATGATTGGCATGACCCGGAGTATCAAAGAAGGTCAGTGTACAATTTTCTCCAATCTGTAACGTTTCTCCTTCTGCCCTGGTTAACAGTCTTTCCTCTGGAATCGCAACAATAGGATCAAACAAGTCATCAAATTCTGAACCATATACTGCTCTTGCGCCTGCAATAAGTCGTTCAGGCTCAGCCAAATGTCTGGCACCCTTTGGATGCACAACTACTTTCGCATTAGGACATTCCTGCAATAACAGGCCTGCTCCCCCAGCATGATCTAGATGAATATGTGTCACAATAATATATTTAACCTCATCTAAGGAGAATCCCAGTTCCTGTAAACCTTCCTTCAAATGCTTGACCGAGGGACTTGGTCCTGTTTCCACTATTGTTAATTTCTCTTCCTGAATGACATATGTACCTGTTCTTTCTGTTAATCCCATATCATAACCATCGATTAAATATATTCTGTCATTCAGCTTTAATGGATATTTGTTTTTCATCTTACTTCCTCCTTTTTCACTCTTAATTGTCCATCGCGGAAACTAATGGCCACATTCTAACCTCCATACTTTTTGAATAATGTAGGACTGGCTCATCGCCTTCCACTTGGATTCCCTGCTCGGAAAGCATGGTATTTACTCGAATTTCCGCCTCCGCCTGCTGTAATGGCCACTTCCTATGAAGTATGTCACAACGGAGTGGCTCCCCTTTTTTACTTAACGTATATAAGCAATAGCGCTCTGTCAGCCACTCCTCAAAACTGCCTTCTTCTGCATAGAATGGTTGGGAGATAGGACGGTAACTGCATTCTAGCTTTGCATTTACACCATGTCGCCGCTTGCTTGAATATTCGATGGTCGATTGGCTTCTAACTACCTTCATATCTGCATGCATATAAGGTAAATGGTATACCGTTTGGGCCACCTTCACGGCAAGTAAATTTTCCGCATCCAAACTAAAGAAAAACACGCCTGGCTTTCCATTTATCGTGACATAAGTTCGAACATTCAACTCAGCAAAACGATCGGTCCCAGGAACTCTTGGTGTTCCACGCAGCCTAATGTTTGTCATATGGAAAGGAACGACGCCAATCCAACCTTTGCCATTAAACGAATCTAAAGGCAGTACGTCAGGTACGATTTTTCGTAAAACATTTAGATCAATAGGATAATGTACAAACAACAGGTCATTCCATGTCTGGGTCATCGTCCAAGGTAGTTTAGGGAGTGGCCAGGACCGGTGACTAGCATCCCATTTATCTTTTTTGTCCTCCATAGCTTTACTCCTTTTCTTTTACAATGTCTATTATCTCCATTGGCTGTTTTAACTTAGGAAATCCGTAGAGTTGATCGCTTACGCTAGACGGTAAAAACCATGTAGCCTGGTAAGGTCTCATCCCCACCTCAATTGCTCCCCTTAGCTCATCGGAACCCCCATCTCCTATAAATAAACAATGCTTAGGATGCACATTTAGATTGTTGCAGGCAATTAGGTAGATTGCTGGATTTGGTTTACGCTCTCTCACTTGGTAAGAGAATACTACGTCATCAAAATAAGACGGCAACAAACACTTATTCCAGGCTTCTACCTCCTCTGAAGTACAATTACTAATAAGTCCAATTTTAATATCCAAGGCTTTAAGATTTTCTATCATTTTTATAATAGATTCATCAATATTCTCAAAGGCGACCGACTTAACAAATACCCTTTGCTCATGTATTATTTTGATGGCCTGTTCATCAATTGGTAGGCCGTTTTCTTTTAATGTTTCTCTTAAAACAGTAGGATGATCGAGATAAGTTCCGTCCATTCTTTCATTAACTCTCGCATGCCATTCTCTTTTATAGAGCGATTCCTCCAATCCAAGAGATTCTACAGAGTAGCTTGCTTTCTTACCTCCCTCTTTCCATTCCGTAATAAGTGTCTCAAACAAATCAAAAAACACCGCTTGAATCAAAAAGGTCACCCCTAAATTTTGTGAGTTACAGGTAACCTTCTACAGATTATAAGCAAAAACCTTCCTACTGGGAGATTTGAGGCCAATTATTTTGAATTTACAATGCATTCCTTTAGGGTATATATATAGTTGATTTAATGAAAAGGAGATGTTACTTAATGGGAAATACTTCTATGTTTGATTCATACACATTACCATCTGGCGTTACATTAAAAAATCGAATTTTAATGGCTCCAATGACAACTTATTCATCCGAGAAAAATGGCGATATATCAGATGACGAACTAATCTATTATGCTCGACGTGCTAAAAGTGGAATCGGGGCAGTTATTACAGCGTGTGCTTATGCAGAGCCACTTGGTGCTGGATTCGAATACTCAATAGGTGCTGAATCTGACGATAGAATTCCTAGTCTGAAAAAGCTAGCAAATGCTATTAAAGACAATGGAGCAAAGGCTATACTACAAATCTTCCATGCCGGGCGACAATCGAATTCGAAGGTGTTAAATGGTGAACAGCCTGTATCTGCCAGTGCTGTTGCTGCTCCACGCGACAATGCAGAATTGCCACGCGAAATGACAGCAGAAGAAATTGAAAAAACAATTGCTTCTTTTAAAGAAGCAACGCGAAGAGCTATTGAGGCAGGATTTGATGGAGTAGAAATCCATGGGGCGAACACTTACTTAATCCACCAGTTCTTCTCTCCACACTCAAATCGTAGAACAGACAAATGGGGCGGAAGCTTAGAAAAGCGCATGAAATTCCCGCTAGCAATTGTTGAGGCTGTTCAGACGGCAGCTAAACAGTATTCAACAGAGCCATTCATAATAGGATATCGTTTTTCACCAGAGGAGTATCAGGATCCTGGATTTACAATGGAAGATTCTTTGGAGCTTGTACATGTTTTATCTGAGAAAAATCTAGATTATATTCACGTTTCCCTTGGACATTTCTTTGGTTCCTCTAATCGTGATGAAAACGATACTACTCCACGCATTAAACTTATCCAGGAAGCAATTGGAGACAAAGTTCCTGTAATCGGCGTTGGTACTTTGGAAACTAGAGAGGACGTTGAAAAAGCATTAGAGGTGACTCCCCTTGTTGCGATTGGGCGTGCACTAGTAACTGACCCTGAATGGTTTTCAAAACTGGAAAAAGGAGAAGACGACACCATCTTCCCAGCTGTGTATGTAAGCAAAAAAGAGGAACTGGACATTCCAGATCCATTATGGGATAAAATTATGCAGGTTAAAGGTTGGTTTAAGGTTGCAGACTAACATTTAAAAACGGCTCCGGAGATTAATTCTCCGGAGCCATCATTTATCATCGCATATAAAACAAACCACCGCTAATAATCTCAATACCAACTCGAGCCGCATACTGCTCCTCGAGCGCCTTTTTCTCCATTTCGTAGCACTCTGGCTTCTCTTCTACACCTTCATAAAAGTATTCAAGTACCTCTAGGCTCTTTCGCCATCGTTCTTTTGCTTCTTCCGCCCATGTATGATCGTCGTTAGTAATAACACCGTCAATCACTGCATCTAACCGCTCTAAACCACGTAATGGCTTAATGATATAAGGCAGATTAAATACATTGTCTGGCATAGCCACATCAAAACTAATTTCTTTCATCGAATCGTGGAAATCCTCCCTAACAATTCCAGTCATTAAATTTAACCCCAAGGAAAAGAGTGTTTCCTTTGTCTGATCACTATAGTAGGTAATCTTATAATTGACCCCTAACCAAGGTGTAAATATGACTTGGGTATCACTTACTACCTTTTCATACATATGGACAAATGACCCGAGCTCCTGTGCCGCTCGGAACATTTGGTTAAGCCTGTTCGAACCAAAATGGATTATCTCTCCTTTTATATCCTCTTGCAGCTTCGTTTTGTCTGTAATGAATGTCAGCTGCATAGGACTCGACTCGGCACCAGTTGCTTCTACATATTGCCAATAATACGGTCGATTCATAAGCTTTTTATCCATCTCTTCGGTCAATTGAACGACCACGTAATGGTCGCTCTCACTTAATATCGGGCAATTATTTTCTTTAAAAAATTGAAGTAAAAAATCGTGAACTTGTTTTGGGTACATGCATACCCTCCTTCCATACCCTACCTGCACTATATTGTTTTTTTATAAGTCGTTAGAATATCGTCTAGTTTGCCGACTACCTTTTCAAATACATCGATTTTGGTGTAAAGCAAATCTAGAATATGCTGCTCAATCGTATCCTGAATAGCCAAATTATAGATGTGGACATCATGCTCTTGCCCTAATCTATGCACACGCCCAATTCGTTGCTCTAGCTTCATCGGGTTCCAAGGAAGATCATAGTTGATAACATGATGACAAAACTGGAGATTGATACCTTCTCCACCCGATTCGGTTGCTATTAGCACCTGTGCCTGCTCCTTGAACAAATGCTTCATCCAATCACGCTTGTTTTTGTTGAACTTTCCGTTAAATAAAACACTTGTAATTCCCTTCGTGCTTAAATACCATTGCAGATAAATTTGACTTGCACGGTATTCCGTAAAAATAATCACCTTGTCATTTGCTTCTGCAATAATCTCATAAGCTTTTTCTGCTTTAGAGTTAACTTCAAGAGACATGAGCTTCTGCATCACACTTTGCACATAAGCAACCTCTTCGCGGTTGGTACATTTCTCCACCATGTTATTAAGTGTTAAACAGGTTGCTTCCTTGCTGCTACACATTTCCTTTTGAAGTGTAATCATAGAAAAAGCACCAGAAAAAACAGAGGAAATATTCTTTAAATCGGAAATCATCTCATATGCTTCCTTTTCCTCTTTTGTAAATTCAATTGGAATTATATTCACCTTACGAGTTGTCCATTCAATTCCAGTATCCTGCCTTCTGTTTCTTACCATTACCTGATTCACCAGTTCCCTTAAATACTCATCATGCTCTAGGCTATGCTTGCTTGCAGAAAAAGACTCCTGGAATGTCTCATAATTACCCAAATGACCTGGCTTCAATAGAGAAATGAGATAAAATAATTCAAATACATCGTTTTGAACAGGCGTCGCTGTTAACAGCAAGCAGAATTTCTTTTTTAACCCTTGAACGAATTCATATATTTTCGTTTTATGATTTTTCAGCTTGTGCGCCTCGTCAATGATGATCATGTCATAATTTTGAGCATATATGAGTTCTTTATGCGGACTTTTTTTGGCTGTATCCATGCTCATAATGACAATGTCATTGTGGTCAAGGGAATAACTCTTTTTGTATGGGATGGCAGGTATATGAAATTTGAAATTCATCTCTTCCACCCATTGATTAATCAAAGATGCTGGCGCTAGTATTAGAGCCTTTTTAACAAGTCCCCGTACCATATATTCTTTCAATATTAAGCCTGCCTCAATCGTTTTACCCAGACCTACCTCGTCCGCTAAAATTGCTTTCCCATTCATACGTTCAATAACTGTCTGCGCCACCTCTAATTGATGGTTTAAAGCCTGAAGATTTGGCAAATACTTTGGAGACTGAAGTCCCGTAAACTCAGTTATTAAATTATTTTTTACTATGTCATAGCTCATATTATAGAGATTCCAATTATCCCATGACTCTTCATTTTCCAATCGTTTCGTTAAGCCTTCCCTCCAGGAAGACGATCTTTCGATCAACATAAAAAACACCTCACAGCAAATCATTTTTCTTAGATTGCCCAAATGTGAGGTGTGTATGATTTATTTTCGAGAATATAAAATATAAAGACTCTCAAAATGGAAAATTCATTCTTTAAGTAAACTATCTATCGAGTTTTCTCTTCCCTTTAAAGCTTCCCATATTCTATGTACTGTAAAGTTTTGAGCTAAAACGTTAGATCTTTTGGTTATCTCATCTGGATATCCAAGTATTTCTAGCAATTTTATAGCATTTCTTGAAATAGAAGGCCCATCATGAATTTTATAATCAAATTGTACTTCTCCACCTTCAACCTTTTCCCTAAAGTGATAATTATCATATATACTTTCCGCTATTTCGGTCAGCTCGATGTCATGGGTTGCCAACAAATTTATACCTTTATTTAGAGATAGCCACTCCATAATGGAGGCCGACGCTGCTATTCGTTCAATAGTGTTTGTCCCTTTTAGAATTTCATCTATAAACGAAATACAAGGTTTTCCTCCAGTTATGAGGCGAATAATTCGCTGTAATGATTTTATCTCAGCAATAAAATAGCTGTCACCATTCAACACATTATCCTGAACAGCCATAGAAGTTACGATATAACTAGGCTTCATAGTCCAGCTTTTTGCAATTGCTGTATTGATAGTTTGTGCTAGGATTGCATTAATAGCCACAGCTTTAATATATGTAGACTTCCCAGAAGCATTAGAGCCTGTGATAAGCGTAGACTTCCTTAAATGAGAAGAATTTAAAACTGGCTTTACTAGAAGAGGATGAGCCATTTTTTCAAATGTAAGTACCTCTTGGTCTGTAAAAGTAGGTGTACAGTATGTATCTAATGTATTACGGTAATAACTGACTGCTATTGCCGCATCAAGCTTTCCTACTAAAGTCCAAACTTCTTCATATTCCTTTTGGTGAGCAGAAATTGTTTTGAAAATCTTATTATAGGAAATAAAATCTAACAAAAAGAGGATACGCACGTATTCTAACAATAAATCAAACTCACCACTTCCTCCACTTCCTAAGGTTGCAATCCTGTTAAAGGTAACTACCTTTTTTAAAGGCTGAACACTTTTTTTTAGTCCATCTATATATGGCATTAGCATCAAATCTTTAAGAGAAGCTATTCGCTTACCAGCAAATATAATAGCAGCAGCATACCCCACCGAATGAAGGTTATTTTCTATCTTTGTCTTGTTTCGATAATAAATGATTCCATTTAAGATCAGTGAGCCTATAAAACTTATTATTCCATATTTAATACTTATAAATAGGAAAAGTAGAGAAGCTATGGGCAGAAGTGCAAGGATTACGTACATATAAGTTTTTTTTATTTCAATCTCTTTGAAGTCAAAGAAATAGGAAGATGAATTTGTATAGTTTTCTTTGCCAAGATCAGAAAGTATTAGAAGTATTTTTTCTCTCAAGTTTACGTTTTCTGTAAATAGTGAATACAATGCTTCATTGCTTTCTTTCTTGTTTGGGTCGATTGCTCGAAGCTCATTAAATAAGTATTCCTCCCCTACAGATGATTGAGTGTAATTTAGCTTTTTGAAAACCTCATTCATTCCTAAATCAGCCCACGTCAGCTCATCCACACCATCATAAACTTTCAATTGTTTTTTCTTATTAAACCAATAGGAGGATATGGAGTTCAAATCTGCTTCTGGCGAGGAAAATATACCAGAAGCCCATTCTTCTCTAAACTTCTTTAATTTCTTTCTTTCTCTAGTAAGTAAATGATAAGAAATGAAGGCAATTACCACGATTGCGATAATGAAAAATGTACTCATTAATAGCCCTCCTATTAAGACTGTTCAGACCTCAGCTTATTCACTTCATCTGTCCAAGCTTTAATTTTTTGATGGATGCGATTATATTCGTTTTCCACCGTCTGTTTTTTTGATTCACTTAAATCATCATTCCACTTGGATAATGTGTCTTTTCGTTCCTGCACCTTAGTTTGTAGTGCTTCTGCTTGTTGTGCTGATATTATTTCTTCCGTTTCCATCCATGTCACCATTTGACTCAATCGATTCCGTTCATTGGAAATGGCAAAAGAAAGGGAAAGCGAAATCTTACTAATATCATACTGCGCATTAGAAATAGCAAAACCATTAGGTGCATTTAATTGAATATAAGACACATCTAAGACACTTGGTATAACCCACTTTTCTTCGATACTTATATTCAATTCGTCGCTATTTTCAGCAGAAATATATTCTCCTTTTCCCGCTTCAGCTACAGCCTTTAATTGATCTTGACCTTTTTGGTCTACATTAAAGCCAATAATATTTACTTGACGGTTTTCATTTCCTTTAGCAAACTCTTCGGCCTCTTTAATAGGATCCCCGTCGCATGTCTCTGCTCCGTCACTAACAATATAAACAGTTAATGCACCTTCATAATTCTTACTTGCTTCATTTGCTGTTTTTATTGCGGCAGCTAATGGAGTCCATCCTTTTGCCGCGACATCATCAACTACAGGATCAAATTTATCCGTACTATAAGACTGCATTGGATAAATCTCATCTACCTTTGTACAAGAAAGCTCTTTATCTTTATCCTCCTGTGTACCTGCATGGCCATAGACAAAAAGAGAAACTTCACTAGAAGCTCCAATCGTCTTTGCAAAGCGCTTCATAGCAGTTTTTGCTATCCCCATCTTTTGTTTGCCATCTACGGACAATAGCATACTTGAACTTGCATCGAGTAATAGCATCGACTTTGGTGTAACTTCCTCATTACTTCCACCTGAGATTGTTTCTTTAGTAGGCTCAGGTAAATATGGTTCATTTAAAACGGCTACATAATTCATCTGTTTATCTAACAGATCACTATACACAGTGCTACCGAAATAATAGAGAAGCATTTTAAAAAATGTTTCCTCATCTTTTATCATGTCCGTAGTATTTTTAAGCTCTTCTTGTTCATCTAGTGTTAGCTCTCTTGCATCCTTTGGCCAACTGGATGTTTCGTGTTCAAAAGAATAGTCTAGTGAGAACAAACCTGGCTCAGAATTCTTCCATTCCTCTAAATTTGTCGGAATAATAATTTGTTCAATTGCGAGGAGTTTTTCTTTTTCAATGTTCTCCTCTTCTGTTACTATTTTTTGATTGTCATTTATTTTTTTATTTTCTTCACCTGCTTGGGATTCATTCGAGCAAGCTGATAGGAACAATACGAGCAATATAGTTAATAAAGTAAATAGTCGATTCATGAAATTCCTCCTTGCTTTTAAACTTACTTATAATTCCATACGTAACATAATGGAAAAATGTTTCATTTAAGAGAAGAAACAACTTTTATTATTACGGATATAACCTTAAAATTTCTTTTAGAAGAAAAAGGAGGTTGCTTTTATTTTTTAAAAATGGTATACTAGTTCTTGTCTTGTTGCTAGTACAGTAACATTATATGGAGGAATACCCAAGTTCGGCTGAAGGGATCGGTCTTGAAAACCGACAGGCGGGTCATACCGCGCGGGGGTTCGAATCCCTCTTCCTCCTCCATTTTTATTTACGTTGTTTGTAAGTGTAAAATATAGTATACTAGTTTATATATTAACACCGATGCAGGCGTTAGCCGAAGCAGGTGTCTTACTTTCTTTGAGCGTAGTTGATTTAAATTTCAACTCTTTCTTATTGTCGCGGGGTGGAGCAGTTCGGTAGCTCGTCGGGCTCATAACCCGAAGGTCACAGGTTCAAATCCTGTCCCCGCAACCAAATGGTCCCGTGGTGTAGCGGTTAACATGCCTGCCTGTCACGCAGGAGATCGCCGGTTCGATCCCGGTCGGGACCGCCATTTTTTTGTAAGCAAGCAGTTCCTATGCAACTAAGTGATATAACATACATATTTTGTATTATACTTAACTGACTATGAGATACTAAGCTTCGTTTACTTGATACAAATTTAGGCTCAGTAGCTCAGTCGGTAGAGCAAAGGACTGAAAATCCTTGTGTCGGCGGTTCGATTCCGTCCTGAGCCACCATTTATGTTTTAATATGCGGGTGTAGTTTAGTGGTAAAACCTCAGCCTTCCAAGCTGATGATGAGAGTTCGATTCTCTTCACCCGCTTCCAATAAAAAGAAGACCTATTGATGCAAAGATCAATGGGCCTTTTTTTTGTCGTTTCTTTTTCAATTTCTTTCATTCGTTGGAATAATAACTCCTTGTTAGGACAAGATAGTAGGAGAAAATGATGAGAGGCGGTAATGACTATGACTACAGAATGGTTTGACAGAGTAACAGAGGAGCTACAGGATCATTTGAATTCGATTTGCGAGCAGTACGATCAAGTCGGCCACATGAACATTAATCGCGCCTCTAAACATCCGCGAATTGAATTTTTTGTTAGTACGTTAGAGGATGAGCGAGACTATTTTTGCACTATTCTATTTGATCCTTATAATGAAGAGTTCTATGTTGAAAGTTTCGATGTTGAACTTCTCCAACCTACCAGAATAATGTTAGATGACATTACTGATATTATAGAAGCTGTTCATGAAAGCTTTCACGAATTTCTTGAAGATGACAGTGAAAGTGAATTAATTTATTTGGATGATGATGGTGACAACGATGACAATGATGATGACGATGAAATCATGTTAGAAGAAATTGATGTGGATTGGGAAACACCTGAGGTTACTGCATTTTTAATAGATGATAATATTGAGGTAACATATCAGTTCGGTATAGACAGTGCCAATGGCGATGGTGTTCTCCGTAGAAGAAATCGTAGCTGGGTAGATGATGAGGAGTTCGTCGATGAAAGTACCTTTACTTTTAAAAAAGATGAGGCAAGTACAATTATAGCTATGATCGCAAGCCATATGGATAAATTAATCGGATATGATGAAATTATTGATCTTTAATTATTTTACATCTTCAATTGGACAAGCGCCAATTGAAGATGTTTTATTATGTGTGAAATCAACCACTGGAGATAAATGTAGTCTTACTTGTAAACTATTTACCGACAAAAGAATATTCTCAAATATATTTACACCTGTGCCAAGCAGATTAACTTTATTGTCACTCAATTATCACTTCAAAGGAATAGATTGTCATTGATTTGTACTCATTCCCTGCTAACAGAATAACATTGAAAAAGCCTTCTAAATGAAAGAAGGCTTTGATAACGAATAAATTGTCTATTTCCAAGTGTATTTAGTAGTCACTAAAATATATAAATTTTTAGCACCGCAATTGCTGTGCTTTTTTTAGGTGATGAATTGTACTATCAGTCCTTTAATACCCCTCATATAGCACCCCATAAATAAAATACAATTTATCTAAGTATTTCTATCACTTCACCCGTTTTAATAGATTCCAAACAAGCTTCTATCACTCGCATGTTCTCCACACTAAATCCCCCAGTCACTTCGGGGTTTGTGTTGTTTAAGATGGCATCCGAGAAATGTTCCACTTCTACACGGTAAAGGTCACCATGTATATTTTCTTCTTGTGTCATGTTATTTTGTTGGATTAAAATTCTTCCTAAACCATCATTCTGGTCTGGCCGAAATGCGAATGGTACTTTAATCGTCCCTAAAGATCCCACTATTTCATATTCATTTCTTCCTGCCATGTCAAAGCTACAATTGAAGGTAGCATGAATACCATTATCTAATTGTAAAGTTCCAAAAGCACTTATGTCTACTTCGGTTTCACTATCTAGTTTTGCCAAGCAATGGACCTTCACTGGTTCAGCACCCGCCATGTATCGAATTGCATGAATACAATAACAGCCTACATCAAATAGACTGCCTCCCCCCATTTCTTTATTCATTCTAAATTGGCTTTTACGATTGTCCATATAAAATGAGTGACTTGATGTGATTAGTTTAATTTCTCCTATCGCACCGGACGAAATCAGTTCTTTCACACGATTATGCTGTGGATGGAGCTGATACATGAAAGCCTCCATGAACTTCACATTTTGTTCCATACAGACTTCTACCATCTCTGACGCCTCTTTTGCTGTAAGAGATATTGGCTTTTCACAAAGTATATGCTTTCCTGCCTTAGCTGATTTAAATACCCACTCCTTATGCAAATGATTAGGTAGCGGAATATAGACCGCATCAATCATTGGATTAGCGAGAAGCTCCTCATAGCTTTCATAAGCAATAGGAATATCTAAAGCTCTCGCTACATCGTGAACATTACTTCCTCTACCCGCAATAGCAACCAATTCTGCATTGCTCGCCCTTTTGATAGCCGGAATAAGCTGCTCTTGCGCAATTCTTGCTGTACTTAAAATTCCCCAACGAATTTTGTTCGCCACTGTACTCGCCTCCTTGTATTTCATAGAGTATTTCTTAATGCTTTGTTCGGCAAAGTCTGAGTATTTTCCTCCTACACAAAAATATACTTTTAGAAAGCCCTCTCCTAAATTCTTTTTCTGTTAAAATGAGTATAGTTGTTTATCAAATAGAACTGGAACGGTGAAGAAAACTTGAAAACTTTTAAGAAGATGTATATTGAAATTACAAGTGTTTGTAATCTTGCATGTAGCTTTTGTCCACCAACTGCTCGCAAGGCCAACATCATTAAATTGGATGCCTTTAATAACATCCTCGATCAGATAAAGGACCATACGAGATATATTTACCTGCATGTTAAAGGAGAGCCATTGCTCCATGCTAGGATTGACCAGCTTCTAGACGCAGCTCATGCCAAAGGGTTTAAAGTGAATATTACTACAAACGGGACCCTTATTAAAAAGAACCGAGAGAAATTATTAGGAAAACCTGCACTACGCCAAATAAACTTCTCTCTTCACAGCTTTGATGGCCATGAGGGATCTGAGAATCGAGAAAAGTACCTAGGAGATATTCTTGAATTTGTTCGTGATTCGAGAGAGAATAATACTATCATTTCCTATCGTTTATGGAATCTCCAACAAGATCAGGTGTCTGATCTGGTACAACGAAGAAATCGAGAAACCTTAGAAATTCTAGAAAACGAATATAACCTAGATTTCAAGATCGAAGAAAAGGTACAGCCAGGCAAAGGGATTAAAATTGCACCAAACGTTTTTCTAAACCAAGACCATGAATTTCAGTGGCCAAGCCTTCAAGCCCCTGAGGACGACGGCAAAGGATTCTGCCACGCCCTTCGTAGCCAAGCGGCCATCTTAGTAGACGGAACAGTTGTCCCATGCTGTTTAGACGGTGAAGGTGTCATTAACTTAGGCAATGTCAATAAAACCCCCTTCTCCGAAATCATTGAAAGTGAACGAGCAAATGCACTTTATGATGGATTCACAAGAAGAGAAGCCGTTGAAGAAATGTGCAGAAAATGTGGATATAGACAGAGGTTTGGGGTTTAATTTTGTTCATCTATATAAGAAATAAGTAGCAGCCCATCGAGAACTTGTCTCCGATGGGTTTTTATCTGTCTTAAATATAGAAGTGATAGAATTTTTCAACTAAAGTTACTATTTTAATATATATAAATAAATGTAAAATCCGGACGATATCTTCTTAGTGACAATAAATAAAGATTGGAATTGATTTAATGAATAAAATTTTCCTTATTATAACTATAATAATTTTTAGTCTCACGATTACTGCTTGTTCGAGTTCCCAAATAGACAATCAAAGCAACCAAATGAAAATAGGTATCATGCTTTCAGAAGCTGGTTTAGGCGACCAATCTTTTTCAGATTTAGGATTTGCGGGTCTTGAAAAGGCACGAGATGAATTAAATATTTCTTTTGATTATCGAGAAATCCAAGATAGTGAAACCTATGAAAATGGTTTAGAGGAATTAGTAAAACAAGAGAATGATTTAATCATTGGTTTAGGATTCTCTATGCTAGAACCTATGGAAACAATAGCAAAAAAGTATCCAGACAAGACTTTTTTATTAATTGATTCTCAGTCAGATCTTCCTAATATTTATAATATTACTTTCAAAGAAGAAGAAGCTTCTTTTTTAATAGGGGCACTAGCTGGTATGAAAACCAAGACTAACGTAGTTGGGTTCGTCGGTGGAGAAAACAATCCTCTCATACAAAAATTTGAAAAAGGCTTTATCGAGGGAGTTAAATCTGAAAACCCTAATGCAGAAATACTAAGCCAGTATGCCAATACTTATGATGACGATAAATTAGGAGAAAAAATCGCTGAGCAATTTATCGCAGATAAAGCAGACTTTATCTATCCCGCTGCAGGATTTACTGGTGTAGGCGTTATAAATGAATCCCAACGTTTAGGTACATATTCTTTCGGAGTAGATAGTGACCAGTTTTACTTAGCTGAAAAAGCAGTTGTCAGCTCCATGATTAAACAGGTGGATCAAGTAATATTTAATACTGTAAAAGAAATTGTTGAATCCGGAAAAATTGCTAACAAGAATAGTGAATTAGGTTTAAAAGAGAACGGTGTAGATATTGCACCTATTCGCATTATCGACCTGTCACCTTCTGAAGAGGAAAGATTAAAGAAATTACGAGAAGAAATTTCAAATGGGAATATCACAATATTAAAATAGAAATTAAGGTGACGATAGATTGAAACTTAAACAAAAAATATTACTCATTTCCATTATTCCCTTAATGCTCTCCACTTGCATTATCGGTTTTAATATTATTCAGTTAAAATCTTTAAATGCTTCTACGGAGACAATTGTTCAAACACTTCTTAATGTAGAGGAACTTAATAGCTCAACCAAAAGCTTACAAAAATCATTAAGTGCATATTCTCTCAACACATCAGAGAGCAATAAAAATGATATACAGGTAGACTTAGACTCTATCCAATCCACTTACGATATATTAACTCCTAGTTTAACTAGTGAAAAACAAATAGATATTTCTCAACAAATATCTAAGAAATATAATGAAGTCTTAAAAGAGACAGAAGCTGCTATAACAAATAACAATCAAGCCGAGGTCAAACGTCAATCTCTACGAACAAAAGGGTTAATAAATGACGTCATAGAACTAAAAAGAAATATAAACAAAGAATATACGGACATGCAAATGAGTTTGCATGCAAAAATAGATAGTATCGTAAGTATTTCTATTGCTTTAGCATTGGTTTTATTAATAGGTAGTATCGCAATTGTTGTATTTTTCACAAATCGCATTGTTTCTCCAATTAAACAAATTACTAAAAATGCAGAAGAAATCGCAAACGGGAATCTAGTAGTTGATATGAAGAAAATCCATTCTCGTGACGAAGTAGCTACATTACAAGTAGCTTTTGAGAAAATGACTTTAAATTTAAAAGAAATCATTTCTCATGTCTCAGATAGCTCCAACCAAGTTGCAGCTTCAGCCGAAGAATTGATGGCTAGTGCTGATGAAACGATGAAGGGCACCGAATTAATCTCTACTACTATTCAACAAGTGTCAGATGATACCGAACATCAGAAACGCATTTCAGACGAATCTGCTGTTTCAGCTGAAGAAAGCTCAGTTGAAATAACACATATTGCAGCACAGGCTAATTCAGCTTTACAACTAACAATTTCTACGAATCAAATGACTATAGAGGGTTCAAATTTTGTGTCAGAAACCGTTACACAAATGAATCGTATAAGCGAGGCTGTAGAAGATACGGATAGCGCACTTGTCATCCTTAATAATCGAACAGCCGAAATTGTACATGTATTAAAATTAATAACAGATATCGCAGAGCAAACGAACCTACTTGCATTAAACGCAGCGATAGAAGCAGCCAGAGCTGGTGAAGCAGGAAAAGGATTTGCCGTAGTGGCTGGTGAAGTGAGAAAGCTTTCCGAACAAACAAGAAAATCTGTATCAGATATTACAGGTATTGCTGTTGAGATTGAAGGTGACACAAAAAAAACCATTCAATCCATTAATGATGCAAAGGAAAGAGTTAAATCTGGTATAAGGATTGCTCATTCAACGAAGGTGACATTTCATGATATCCTAACAGCTGTTGAGCAAGTTAAAGACCAAGTAAGTAATATCTCACTGATCTCCAACAAAATTCAAACTCAGGTTACTCAAGTTACTATAAGAGCACAAGAAATGTCCGAAGCAACAAAAGTGACATCAGACAATTCTGCATCTGTAGCCTCTGCGTCCGAGGAGCAATTAGCTTCTATGGAGGAAGTAACTGCAGCAGCTGTTTCCTTAGCAAATCTTGCAGAAGATTTACAGATAAAAATTTCTAGATTTACAGTGTAACTATCACATGCAGCAACATTAAATGACAACGCGAACTAACCCATCCGATAAACACTCGGATGGGTTATTAATTTAAAATGTAACTTATTCATTTAAGGCCTCTCTATATTAATTAGACTGCACCCTTCTCGGCAAGTTCGACTAACTTTTTCTGTGGTATTTTCCAAAGTTCAATCCATTTCCTGATAGAGGTTACGAGTATAATAAAACCAAGGATTAGCATAATTACAGACAGTGTCCCATTTAAAAAGCTAAATCCAGGATTGTCTGAATTCCAGTACACATTTTTTACCATCCAATATCCCGCTACATTTACAGTGACATACAGATAAGAAAGAGGTATCAGGCATGTAAGTATATACCATCGTTTATCTGCAATCTTTAGTACAATAGTGGCTCCAATTATTAAACCAATAGAAGCCATCAGCTGGTTAGAAACTCCGAATAGTGCCCAAACCGAACTAATATCCCCGGAATAAAGTAAATAGCCCCATAAAAAGCACGCTAAGGCGCTGGCAAAAATATTTGCCCATAACGAATCCGTCCTTTTTAAAGGTTTAAAGAATGTACCCCCAAAGTCTTGGATCAGATAACGAGCAACTCGTGTTCCCGAGTCGATCGCCGTTAGGATAAAGACTGCCTCGAAGAGGATAACAAATTGATAAAAATAAGAGGCCATTTTTTCAAAGATAGGAATTTCCGTAAAGATATATGTCATACCTACAGCAAGCGTAACAGCCCCGCCTGTTCTTCCTTCCAAGTCCATTCCAATTTCCTCACTAAGCTTATCTAGATAAACTGTTTCCATTCCTAATGTAGCGTATTTCTCTGGTGTGGAGTTTATAGCAAAATAATCTCCTGGCATTAATGATACAGCAGCAATCAAAGCCATAATTGCAACTAAACACTCTACAAGCATTGCGCCAAAGGCTACCCCTTTAATGTCGCTCCAGCGATTAATCATTTTTGGAGTTGTCCCTGAACCAACGAATGCGTGGAACCCTGATATCGCTCCACAAGCAATGGTAATGGAAACGAATGGCCAAACCGGACCAGCAATAATTGGACCACCACCATTGATAAACTCTGTTAATGCAGGAAATTGAACTGCTGGGTTTACATAGAACACACCAATGATTAATGCTGCAAAAACACCAATTTTCATAAAAGTACTTAAATAATCGCGAGGTGCTAGCAATAACCAAACTGGTAGTGCTGCTGCAAAAAATGCATAGATTGGTAAGGCTAAAGCGATTGTACTCTTTTCTAATGTTAAGAAATCACCAAATGCAGTTCCTTGAATATTAGGTCCCCAAATAATAGCCACCATAATAAGTCCAAAGCCTACGATCGTAGCTACTTTCAAGTTTCCTGTTTTCTTATGGTACAACCCAACTGCCATTGCAATGGGAATTGTAATTCCTACGGCAAAGGTTCCCCACGGATTTCTCTCTAAGGCGCTCAACACGACTAAAGAAAGACCCGCCATCGTTATTGTAATAATAAATAGCATTGCTAATCCTGCACAAAAGCCTGCCACAGGACCGAGCTCTTTTTTCGCGATTTCAGATAATGATTTCCCATCCTGACGCATGGATGCAAATAGCACAACCATGTCATGAACTGCTCCCCCTATTACCGCACCTATTAGAAGCCAAAGCAAGCCAGGTAAATAACCAAACTGTGCCGCTAATATCGGTCCAACTAATGGTCCCGCCGCAGCAATCGCAGCAAAATGGTGACCAAACGTGACCCATTTGTTCGTGGGTACATAATCTTTCCCATCCTCCAGTTCATGTGCCGGGGTTGGTTTGGAATCATCTAATTTTAATACTTTTGCAGCCATAAATGTGCCATACAAACGATAAGCAATTAATAAAATACAGATAGATCCAATTACTATAGTAACCGCATTCATTATTTTTTCTCCTCCATCCTATTAATCTACAATAATCATACTAATAAAGAGAATGATAAATTCGTATAATAAATTGAATAATATAAATATATATACATTTCAATTATTTATATGATACATGAATAAATAATTGAAAAAAACCATGAAATAATAACTAAATGATTATTGTTGATAATTATTTATAGATCTGAGCAAGAAAAACTGAGGATTCAATTGTTTGGTTAAGTCTATTGAAATCATAGTTTATCGTGATTTTTTAAGAAAAGAGGACGTTAAATTTAATGGAACCTAACTACTTGAAAAGAATTCTGTCCAAACGTATACTTAAAGTAACAACTGAGTACATTAAAAAAGACTGATTGATGTTAGTGCATCAATCAGCCAAATATAATAGTTGGTTCCCAAAGGGATTGGCTGGTAAATAGGATTAACCCATCAGAGCTCTCAACTCAAGGATGGGTTATTTTTTATGGTTAAATGACAATATTACAACGACCAATGTTGCAAATGCTACTGCGAACATTAATGCTTCGAATACCGACAAGGCACCACCCCCTTCCTATCGAGAGTGAGCCAACCACCCTTGAGCTACCGCACTATTATCTCTTTATTATACCACACATACGTTCTATTTTAACGAATAGTAAAAGGTAAAAGTTAACCATTAGAGAGTATTCTTCTCTAAATTATTATCCTTTTACCTTGTCTTTGAACAATTCAGTTTAAAACATTATTTCCACTCACTCCAAAAACTATTATCAACCTTATTCACTAATATAAATCATATAGCTACTTCCAGAAACCTTTGCAAGAAAGATATCAGGATCCTCAAGAATAGAATAAATCTCAGTACCAACCTCTAAGGCATTTGAAGAATAGTCGCTGCTTGGTACAACGTCTGAAGCAACTTTTTCTTGTACTTCTCCAACCTTTTCTCCAATGGTAAATTCACTCCCAGCAGATTCTCTAACCTCAGTAAATCTATTGCCATTTGCAATCAACATCGCTGGGCTATCTGCATGGACTTGTATCACTTCGCTTTGTACAGTCATTTGGTCATATTCCGTACAGCCTGTAATGATCGGTAAAATACAGCATATCACTAGAACCATCCATGATTTTCGCATTTTAATCACCTCTCGATTAGCTATAAACTTACAGCTTTGTAAAATCTCTGTGTACAGAAGTATAACCAACTATTACAGATATATGATTCACCATCTTTAACATCCATTAATTACCACTAAAATACTATCTCTTTTTAATTACAAAGTTTTATTATATTAACTAATACCCTTTTTTTCATAAAGATAACAGATAATAACATTTGGAATAGAAATTTAACTACTAATGTAAAGCTTAATTAAAGGCTATGTTAAATGCTAGGGTTGATTTATGATGCAAATAAATCTCTAAATCAAAGAGTAGAATTGATTTCCGCGACAGCCGGACGCTTTCCGCGGGGTGAACGATAAGCCATCATCCATCGCTTACGCGCGTGGTTGTGATGTCTTATCTGTCTCCCTCATCCCGTTGGAGTCGCCGTAATCACTCCAATCAATAAATGGAGAACGTATTTATTTCATACATAAAGCTCTATTTATGAAATTAACTCACATAAAAAAAGCAGGAAAACTAACTCCATCCCATTTTCTTAGTCTATTTATGTTCATAATAGTCATTTGAATTTTCCCTTTGTAATGTTTACAAGTCAAAATCAACCAATAACTTTAACAAAGCTTAATTAAAAAAACAGCCGAAATTTAATTTCGACTGACTACTTCTCATCCTTCTTCATTGGTAACTAAGTTTCTCCCTCTCATTTTCAGAATCATTGGTATTACTACCCAAAGAACAGCAAAAATAAGAAATACTAGAGAAATAGGACTCTGTAAGAAGACTATGAAGTCACCATTTGAGCCTGTTAACGCACGTCTCATATTGTTTTCAATCATTGGTCCGAGTACTAAACCTAATACTAGAGGAGCAAGTGGATAATCGTTCTTTGCAAAAAAGTAACCTACCACTCCGAAAAAGAGAAGTAACATTAAATCAAACACCGTGTATTGGACCGCATAGACACCAAAGATTGAAATTGCAATAATACTTGGCAGAAGATATTTCTTAGGTGTTTCAATAATTTTTGAAAATACCTTTACTAAAGGCATGTTAAGTACTAGAAGCATAATATTTCCTAAAAACATGCTAGCGATTAGCCCCCATGCTACTTGTGGATGATCGTCGAATAGAAGTGGACCTGGCTGAACATCATACATGATTAATGCTCCCATCAAAATAGCAGTAGTACCGGATCCCGGTATTCCAAGAGTTAATAAAGGTATTAAAGCTCCACCAGATGCAGCGTTATTAGCAGATTCTGGTGCTGCCACTCCCTCAATTGCACCTTTTCCGAACTTCTGTGGATTTTTGCTTACTTTTTTCTCCATGATATAAGAGAAAAAAGATGCCAATGTTGCTCCTGCACCAGGCAGAACTCCTATAAAGAAGCCTAATAACGATCCACGAGCAATTGCACCTGAGCTATCTTTTAAATCCTTTCGTGTGGGTAGGATTCTACCTATTTTTATCAATTCAGTACCCTCGTTATCTTTTTCTAATATTGTTTTAAATACTTCTCCAAGTGCGAACATTCCTACCGCAATTGTTAAAAATTCAAGACCCGAATATAAATTAGGATTATTAAATGTAAAACGGCCAACTCCAGACACTGCATCTATCCCTATCGTAGCTAACAATAATCCCAATACTGTCATCGTAAGAGATTTTGTCATTGAATTGCCAGCAAGTCCACTAACCGCACACAATCCTAATAACATTAAAGAAAAATATTCAGCTGGTCCAAACTTTAATGCAATGTCGGATAATGGTTCTGCAAGGAGCACAAGACCGATTAATGAAACAATCCCAGCAATAAAAGATCCGATAGCTGCAATGGATAAAGCAGCCCCGGCCCGGCCGTTCTTCGCCATCTGGTATCCATCCAATACCGTTACAACAGAAGACGACTCACCTGGTGTATTCAAAAGAATAGATGTCGTAGAACCACCATACATGGCTCCATAATAAACTCCTGCTAACATAATTATAGAACTAGTAGCGGCAGATTGTGGGTCTAGCCCGCTTGTAATAGTGGCCGTGACCGGGATTAATAAGGCGACCCCGCTCATAGGTCCAATTCCAGGCAGTACTCCAACTGCTGTCCCTATCAATACTCCAAAAAAGGCAAATAGTAGATTATGCCATTGAAACGCAACCGAAAATCCATCAGCAAGAAAATGTAGTGCTTCCACTATTATCACCTCTCAATAAAAAATTGTTGGAAACTCTGGTAAAGAACCTTCTAGTATTTTCACAAACACAAAATATATTCCAAGAGAAAACCCTCCAGCTATTAGGATAGTTTTAAGCCAACCACCCTTTTCCATTACCTGAAATCCAATGACTAAAAATAAAAATGTAGTAATTACATATCCTAACTTTTCAAGCAACAAGACATATAAAATAGCAGAGACAAAAATAATTAAAAACCTTTTATATTCTATTTTTACTTTTTGAATTTTCTCAGAAGAATGATTACAAGTTTCAAAAAAGAGGCGAAAGCTAAGGAGAATTAATATTACCCCTAAGGCTGTTGGGAATACGTCTGGTCCTACATTACTCCCATAAGCTGTTTCTGGAATTTTTAAGCTTCCAGCTATAAATGCAACCCCTATAAGTAAAAATAAAATACTTATCATACGATCAAAACTTAGATTCACTTTGCCATCACCTCCGAAAAAAATTAGGGGAAAGAGATACTCTCTTTCCCTCTGCATGATTATTTAGCCATATCAAGCGCATGAAGCAGTTCAGCTATTTGATTACTTTGCTCATCTAAAAATAATTTGAAATCATTTGAGTTTTTATAATCACTTTCCCACCCAGCGCTTTCCATTGATTTCTTCCACTCTTCTGTTTCTACCATTTGCTGAATTTTATCGTCCCAAAAGCTAAGCGCTTCCTCACTCATCTCTTTTGGTCCGAATATCCCTCGCCAAATCATAAATTCTGCATCTATACCTAACTCTTTCATAGTCGGCACATCACTAAGCTCTCCTTCTATTCGCTCTGGTGCCGCAACTGCTAGTACTTTTACTTTTCCTGCCTTTACATACTCTATGACAGATGATGCATCTGTTGCAATAGCTCCAGCATTACCACCTAGTAAAGCCGTCATTGCTTCACCGGTGCCATCATACGAAACATATTTTATAGATTTATGATCAATTCCAGACTTATACGCTGGTAAAATAGAGACTAAATGATACATGGATCCTGGTCCCGATCCTCCAGCGAATGTTACGGAAGTTGGATCCTCTTCTAAATCCTCCAATAAAGCTGGGAGGTCGTTATACTTAGAATCTGACCTAACAACAATGGATCCATAGTCTTTCGTCAATTGAGCTAGAGGTGTTGTATCTTTATGTCCAAAAGGACTATTACCTTCCTTTTTTAAATTATTTATTAATACAGGAGGGGAGCCAGTAAATAGTTTATAATCGTTTTTAACATCTTGTGTGGCATAACTAGCAATAAATACTGTTCCTCCGCCACCGGGTTTGTTTTCAACTGTCATCGTCTTATCCAATAATTTAGATTCCGCCATCACCTTTGAAAAGGTCCTTGCTGTCCGATCCCAGCCTCCACCTGGACCTGACGGTGCTACAACAACAATTGGTTTCTCTGGATAAGTTCCATTACTTTTTCCAGCTCCACTCGCAGTATTATTTCCATTCCCACTACAACCCGCTAAAGTCAAAACTAATGCAATCCCTACCAAAACACCTTTCCATTTTGCAGTTTTCTTCATAACTTCTTCACCTCTTCGAATAGTATGAAAGCGCCTACATTTTTATTTAAATGAATTCTCCTCGGCTTCCAGACACGAGGAGAATATATGCTATTTGGCTAATTCTGTTCTTTCCCTATTAATATAATTAGCTGCTGATGCTCCTGCCAACTTCCCAAATACAGCACCCGACATTAAACCTGACCCGCCAGGATAGTTTTCGTAAAAGATTCCACCAATCATTTCACCTGCTGCAAAAAGTCCATTTATCGGCTCTTCTCTTGCATCTAATACATGACCTGTCGTATCTACGTGTAGTCCGCCAAACGAAAAAGTGATGCCACACGTAACTGGAAAAGCATAGAACGGACCTTGTTCTATTCGAAGTGCCCAATTGGATTTAAGAGGGGTAATTCCCTTCGTTCCCTTCCCGTCCTTCTCCGCTGGCTTGTATTCGCCTTCCTCTACTGCTCGATTGTATTCGCTCACCGTATCTAAAAATTGCTTTTTATCCACTGGTAACAAATTTACTAGTTCTTCTAAAGTATCCGCTTGAAAAAAAGTAGCTTCTTCCAGATCGTATTCTTTCCTTAACATAGGTCTAACCTGCGCATCATAGAGTTGATATGCGACATGGCCAGGTTGCTTCAGTATTTCACGACCATATTTGGCATACGTATAATTTCGTAAATCTGCTCCCTCATCAACAAAACGCTTTCCATCTTTATTTAGCATGATGCTATATGGATAAGAGTGCTTTTTAAAAATATCGCCGGGTTTTGCAAAGTCACCTACTTTGGGAGCATTATAATCTGTACCAATTGAATGGCAGCCTTCCCACTCCCCATATTTTTGTGCTCCTACCTCTAAAGCCATCGTAATACCATCACCTGTATTGAATTCAGTTCCACGGACAATGGCAGCTTCCCATTCTTCCCCAATATGCTCACTTCTCCAATTCTTATTGGCCTCAAAGCTACCACACGCTAAAATCACACCAAATGTATTTACAGTAATCGATTCATTTTCTTTTTGCACAACAACACCTGTAATTTGCTCATCTTCTTTATTTAATTTTATAGCACGGGAATCATACCAAATCTCAATACTAAGCTCTTGAGCTCTTTCAAAAAGCTTCTTTATTAATCCAACGCCTTTGTTTTCTGTTTTAATCGGCAACCCCCCCCAAAAATGTCGTTTGCCGTCTTGTAGAAAAGATTGATTATCATAGTTCAATTCAAAGTTAATACCTTGATTTTGCATCCATGCAATTGTGTCATAGGACTTGGAAACAAGCTGTTGACCTAGTTGAGGATCGCTTTTCCCACTCGTTACTCGCATTAAGTCATCATAATAATCTTGTTCCGTGTACTCTGGCATCACAATATTTGCTGCCTCATCGTCTGTCAATTTGGGTATTATTTTTCTGATAGCGTCTAAATTATTGTAGGCAACTCGAATCGCTCCATCAGTAAAATAAGAGTTACCTCCGCGTTTTTCTATTGATCCTTTTTCTAAAACCAGGACACTGGCGCCACCCTCCTTCGCTGCAATTGCTGCACATAAAGCTGCATTTCCAGCTCCTACTACTACAACATCATAATTATGTGTATGAGACATGCTAATTCCTCCTAATAAGTTATAATGAATCTTAAAAAATATAATAAATATAAAATTCAGAAAATAATAATATTACTTTTCTATTTTTCTTCATAGAAAAATCTTATAAGAGCTCCATATATGTGATTTACATAGCATTTAATGTTAGAATAAATTGAAAATTCTTTTTAAAAGAGAGAGGAGTTAGTTATATTTGGACGAAAAAGATTGGCATATATTAACTACACTTCACGATGAAAGAAATATAACAAGAACTGCCCAGCGTCTCTATATTTCTCAGCCTGCATTAACGTATCGAATCCAACAATTAGAAAAAGAATTCTGCACAAAGATTGTTTCACGAAGAAAAAAAGGGGTGGAGTTTACCGTAAAGGGGGAATACCTTGTTCAATATGCAAATCAAATGATTTATCAGCTTCGCCATACAAAAGAACATATTACTAATATGGATGAAGCAGTGAAAGGTACGCTTAGATTGGGCGTTTCTGGATTGTTTGCCCGATTTGACCTTCCTTCATTATTAAAAGATTTTTTAAAGGAGTACCCGCAAGTTGATGTCAATTTGAAAACAGGCTGGAGTACCGAGATACAGCAGATGCTGCAAAAAGAAGAGGCACATCTTGGAATTGTAAGAGGAGATTATAGCTGGAAGGAACATAAAATATTATTACGAGAAGAAAAAATTTGCATAGCATCTAGTAGGAATATAAATTTTAAAGAACTTCCTTCTCTTCCAAGAGTAAATTACAAAACAGATCCATCCTTAAAAAATACCATTGATAATTGGTGGCAGGAAACTTATACGAAACCACCAATGATTTCCATGGAGGTTGATAGAATTGATACTTGCAAGGAGCTAGTCCTAAACGGGCTCGGGTATGCCATTTTACCAGAAATTTGTATCCAAGAAAACGACCTGTTGTGTGTGTCACCTATTAAAATAGACGACAATCGTTTTCTGACCCGCAATACTTGGTTATTTTATAGAGATGTTACGTTAGAGCTAGCCAAAGTAAAAGCATTTATCCATTTTTTAAACGAAACAAAACAAGAAGTAGTATTATGAATCTGTTTGTCACGCTTTCTTGCCATTTTTCACTATAATGACAGTGATTATAGTGATTTCCAGATCTATTACATAAATAGCTATCTTTATGAACATAGAAAAATTCTAGTAGGGAAGATCAGCTAATTTCATTTAGTTCCTCAACAACTAGTAACTCGTGGATATAGATAGTGTTCAAGATAATTTAAAAAGAAAAAAGTGCCAACCTACGGATTAGATATCCTCTTAGGTTGGCACTTTTCTGCTTAATTCACATCACTTTGGAGCTAATTAGGCCCTACATAAGGGTTTGTTGACAGTCTGAATGAGTTCAAAAAGAAAATTATATTATAAAACATTTTTATTAGCACTTGATACAAGGTATGCTGGCATTGGTTCGTGCAATTTCCAAATAATACTCACAGGTTTACTACCCTCATGCTTAACATAATCAGCTGTTCCAAGAAAAATAAAGGGTGAGGTATACGGTCCTTCATTCCTATATTCCCTTATAAAGATAGAAATCTGATTATTCGTTTTCCGATGATTAAAGAGCCTAATTGCTGTTGGGCTGGTATCTGAGGTTCTACTTTGAGATTGCCAATGAAATAATTGTTCATTAATTGCATAGTCTTCATATAAAGTCGAAGGAGAGAAATCTTTATCGGATTTATTTAAAGTAACGAAAAAAACATCCGTTTTTTCCTCTTCAAAATACTTAACTCCTTCTCTAAAAGCAGGCTTTTGTTTTTCATTATAGTAACCAAACGCAGCTAATATTTGGTCTATAGTATAATGTGCATGTACTCTTAGAGGAGACACAAAATCGAACGGAGATTTTTTCTCAAGTAATCTTAAATTTTCAAAACAAACCTCGATTACTTGGAGAATTTCGTCCTTTAATGCTTGACTCGTTAATATTTCTCGAAGTCCTTCCTTTATGGAAGAAAAACCTAAATCCCTAGGAGGCTTAGAGAAAAATGAATAGTACAACATTGCTTCCATTCTTTGCTCTTCCTCTGTATTAACATCAGTCTTTTCTATATATTTTTTGTAAAAACTTATCAAATCTAAGGAATCCAAATGAAATAGTTTATGGATTTTTTTCATCAAAAGATCCTCATATTCCGCTTTATATTCTTTTGTAACCCCCGCCTCTACCTTCATCCTTTCAAAGCTACGGTTTTTTTGTGACCCATAAACATCTGCTAATGATAGATGATAATATTGTAAAAAGTTTTTTAAAGTTAGGCGTCTTCCAGAATCAGCTTCGAAGTGTTTAATTTTTGCAATAAGATTTTGTTTATTAATTCGTGCTTCCTTAATATTTCTTAATATATATTCTTTTGCCTGTTTCTCCATTTGGATAACAGAGCCCTTAGGTAAATGGAAAAAACCATTTTCAATATAATGATGAATAGAATGTTTTGTTTTCCCTACTAACGATCGGAATTTCTCTTCAAAAGGATAATTCTTATGGGCTTGTCCAACAAAATCAAGTACAGTTAAACATTCTTTATCATCCGCTAGTCTTAATCCTCTACCAAGTTGCTGTAAAAAGACAGTTAGACTTTCTGTTGGACGTAAAAATAATACCGTGTTTATTTCTGGAATATCTATTCCTTCATTATATAAATCCACAACAAAGATAAAATTTATCTCACCGCTTACTAATTTTCTTTGAGCTACAACTCGTTCCTCAGGTGATGATTTACCATGCAATGAAATGGAAGGTATATTTTTTTGATTAAAATATGTTGACATATATTTTGCGTGATCTACTGACACGCAAAACCCTAACGCTTTTACTTCATTTAGAGAGGTAACATACCTTTTTATACTTTGTATAACTAGATCACTCCTGCGATGATTTGCAGTATAAATATTTGTTAGTTCTCCTATGTCATATCCTTTTCTTGACCATTTAATACTAGTTAAATCAACGTTATCAGTTACACAAAAGTAATGGAATGGACTTAATAATTTTCTATTTATTGCTTCTGTTAACCTCATTTCAGCAGCAATTCGATCATTAAAATAGCTTAAAATACTATCATTATCCATTCGTTCAGGTGTAGCTGTTAAACCAAGTAAAATAGTTGGTTGATAAAAATCTAATAATGCTCTGTACGAGGGTGCTGTGGCATGATGAAATTCATCAACAATAATATAATCATAAAAATCAAAAGTTGTATTTTCACTCATCTTTTTGCTATTCCAGCTTTGAATACTCATAAATAATTGATCAAAAGACTTAGGCTCGTGCTTCCCAACAAACATTTCACCAAAGTTAGCATCCTTCAAAATCGTTCGGAAAGTCACCAAACTTTGTCGTAGTATTTCTTCTCTATGTGCTATAAATAATAACTTTGCGTTAGGTTTTTGTTTTAGAAATCGTTTAAAATCAAAAGCAGATATTACTGTTTTTCCAACTCCCGTCGCAGCCACTACGAGATTTTTCATCTGACCGTGAATAACTCTTTCTACTTCCAACTCATCTAATATTTCTTTTTGATAATGATAAGGCTGGATATCAAAATAATACTGTTCGGTTTCTTCGGCTACAGTCTCTTTTGACAATGAGTACTGCACCATTTCCCAATTTTCGTGTTCATCAGGTAAGAGAGATTTAAATTCCTCATCGTTCCAATAACTTTCAAAGGTTGCCCCAAACTTTCGAAGGACATCAAAAGAATCCCTTTCGGTTATCTTTAAATTCCATTCTAACCCCGAAGTTAATGCTGGATTAGATAAGTTGGAAGAACCGATGTAAGCCGTACTAAAGCCAGAATCGCGTTTAAATAAATATGCCTTTGCATGAAGTCTAGTTCGTTGCTTATCTAAGGATACCCTTACTTCTGTATTAGGTAATTTACTAAGCTCCACAAGTGCTTTATAGTCTGTTGCTTCCATGTACGAAGTCGTAATAATTCTTAGCCTTCCACCACGTTCTATAGTAAAATCCCTAAGTTCATTTAATATGATCCTGAGTCCAGACCATTTAATAAAAGAAACTATCCATTCAATTTCATCAGAGGAAGCAATCTCTTTTTTTAAT
Organism: Psychrobacillus faecigallinarum; assembly: GCF_014836595.1. Lineage (GTDB taxonomy): Bacteria > Bacillota > Bacilli > Bacillales_A > Planococcaceae > Psychrobacillus > Psychrobacillus faecigallinarum. The sequence goes on from NZ_JACSQO010000003.1 coordinate 345,160, forward strand.
TCTTCTAACATGTTAGGTTCATATTGAGATCCCGTGAAAAGAGAGCTTTGAGAAATTGAAGTGATTGGTCGAGTTGGCTTCTCTTTACGAACTGTACGTACACTGTTTAGCTTTTTATATACGGAAGTAAGTATTTCTCCTCTTTCATCTAGTTGTAGATTTACAAAATCCTCATCGTGTAATTTTGAATTTAACAATTGAATAATTTGATTACAAGTTTGAATTTGCAACAAAAGCGCTTCTTCATCTTCTTTTGCATCTTCCCGGATATATGAGAGAGCTTTTTTAGTAACCTCTGAAATATATGAAGCAAAGTAGGTTTTTGCCTCTTCGAAATCCATTTTATCTAAGTCAATTGCGTACATTTCAGGAGAAAGCTTCTTTAACTCTGAATAAATGTTTTTATTTATAGGTAGGTCGTAAATGCCTTCTTTCAAAGAAACACCTCCATAGAAAACTTAATCTAAATCAAGTTTATTATATGTTACCCCTTTTTACTCTAATATTTATAATTTGCTTTAGATTTCCAATCACTTTAGCACATACCGACATTTTGGAAAATTAGAACAACCTTTAAAATCACCATATTTACCTGTTCTAGTGATAAGTTGGCTTTTACAACGGGGACAAATATCCATATTTAGTTTGGTTTTTATTTCTCGAACATGGACTTTTCTTGATTCTTTTCCTTGTATATTCGCATTTATTAATATTTTTGCAATCTGTTTCACTCGATAAGGAAGGATTACTTTCTGTTCATAGGATTTTATCGTTTTAAAAAGACCTGATATGTATAAGACTCGTACATGGTCAGAACTTATTTCTAGATTTTTAAAGGTAGCTTCACTACTAAATGCTATTATTGAATAATAAGGTCCATCGTACATTTCTTTTAGTAACGTTTGTATTGCAGTTAGATGAGCAAAGTTCTGCATAATTGGATTGAGAAAATTATATTTGTTCTTATAAATTACTTGCTTCCAATATTTTTGCTTCTCTTTACCATAAATCCATCCCTTATAATTTTTTGTCTCAATAACGAATATACCTACCGTTGATAACACAACATGATCAATTTGGGTGGTTCCTTCCTCGTAAGGAAGCAACAGGTCATGAAGTACAATATATTCCTCTTCATTTAACCCCTTTAAACGACGTTTTACTTGCCACTCTCCAATAGATCCCTTTACAGATGGATTATTTAAACTAACTAAAAGAGTCACAAAACATATTGCTATTAATATGACTATCATCTTATTTCACCCCTTTCCCAGTAGACGATAGTTATACTTTAGATGAAAATTATTCCATAAACAAGCCGAAAAATAAAAAACAGATAATGAAGAAAGAGTATCTGCCAGAGTGTAGACAAAAGGGTTGGAAACCATTTCGATTTCCAACCCTTTTCCAATTAATCTAGGTTAAATCGGTGAAAAAGTCCGTTGCAGCTTATCATTTTGGTTCTTATTACGCCAGGTTGGGTTTTCCATGTTAAACCGGCTAGTTTCTTAGTATTTAAGGCAGCAAAAGTCAGCATCGCCTGCATGGACAATTTTTTTAATTCCTTTAGGGTTGTCCATCGTATACCATGCTTTTCTTTACTCTTTCCATATACTTCTTTAATGGTTGTGTCGCAAGTCTTCAGCTACATCCAGGTAGTCATGCCAAATGTGGCGTTGAATCATTTTTTGGTGATTCTTACTATGCGTGCACTATCCTTCCTTTGTGGTTGATCGGTATGTAAG
>NZ_JACSQO010000004.1 GCF_014836595.1 Psychrobacillus faecigallinarum
TTGATAAGTTAGGTATTGTATACCCGTTTTTCAACGAAAGGTGTTTTTATTTGTCTCATTTCTTTAGGTCACTGCAATATACATTATGATAGCTTCTTTCTTTATTTGTTTTCAATTGTCTCTGTTAAGATTTCAAGTTCATCAATCAGTGAACCAATGTATGAAATAGTTTCTTTAAGTGGCTCATCTGTAGTGATATCAACACCAGCCATTTTTGCTAATTCTACTGGCGTTTTAGTGCCACCAGCTTTTAAAACTTCTACCCATTCATCTACGGCTGTTTGGCCTTCGTTTAATATACGCTTAGCTACCTGTGTAGAGATAGTTAATCCTGCACTATACGTATATGGGTATAAGCCCATATAATAATGAGGCTGACGCATCCATGTAAGCTCTGCTCCATCTGTTATTTCCACTGCATCTCCCCAGAAATCTTCTAATACTTCTCGCTTATAAGCATTTAATATTTCAGCATTTACATTTTGACCTTGATCCACTCGCTCATAAACTTTACGTTGGTAAGCTGCTTCCAATAAATGAGTAACAAAATTATGATAATAAGTTCTAGCCACTATAGATGAAATTACCCAGCGTTTAAATTTAGGGTCATCTGAATTTTTTAAAAGATGGTTAGCAACTAACATTTCGTTCATGGTAGAAGGTGCTTCTATAAAATATAAAGACGGACGAGAATTAAATAGATTTTGTTCTTGGTGTGCAAAATAGAAGTGACCGGCATGACCAAGCTCATGTGCTAATACAAAAACCTCATTCATGCGACTCGACCAGGATATTAAAATATATGGATGGCTACCATAAGGACTAGAACAGAAGGCACCAGTTGATTTTCCTTCATTTTGAGCGAAGTCTACCCAGCGTTCTTTGTAAGAACGATCAACCATTTCAAGATACTCGTCACCCATAACAGATAGAGAATCTTTGATATATTTTTTTGATTCTTCTATTGTAATTGTTGGTTCATAGTTCGGATCAAGAGCAATCTTTAAATCAGCGAACGTCATCTTATCTAGTCCATGTATCTTTTGAAGTAAATTCGCGTATTTTCTCATATGTGGTGCTAGCTCTTTTGTGATCAAATCAATTTGACGGTTATATAGAGAAATATCTACATCTTGGTCAAAAAGTAAGTATTCAAATACTGAGTCATATCCTCGTAAATCTGCTGTCGTTTTTTCTTGTTGTAGATGAATATCATATGTTTTTGCAGTTGTGTGTTGATATTCCTTAAGCTTTGAAGAGAAAGCTTCAAATGCTGTTCTACGAAGAACCGTATCAGTTTCAGCTTCCCAATCATTTTCAAAGGAAACGTAGCTTAATGGATACTGTTTCCCGTTTACTTCGAAATTTGGAAAAGCAATATCCAATAGCTTAGTAGTTTCGTATAAGTTATAAGGTGCATCAAAGGTAGGGGAGTAGGCAGCTAAAACCTTTTCAACCTCAGGATGTAGAGTATATTTTTTCTTTTCAAGTAATTTAACTAAATAATTCTCATACTCGGAATTTAGTTTTATAGCTTCTTCTATTAGTTCTTTTGGTAATTCTAAAAGTTCACTATCAACAAATGAAGTTTGGCTTGCAACTTTTCCTGCTAAAGAACCAAATTTACCAGCTCTCATTTGTGATTCAGTATTTGTCTGATCCACGGTTATAGCTAGTCTTGCGTAACTTCCTAATAAATTGAACTTCTCAAAAAGAGTCTTGTATTCGCTTAAAGCGTCTACGATTGCTTTAGCGCTATCTATTTTGCCTTTAAATTTCTCGGCAAACATAGGGATGCTTTTTTCTATTTCCTCTAAAGTATTATTGTAATCCTCTTCCGTAGCATATAAATCTTTTAAATTCCATGTTTCTTCTACTTTCACGTCTGATCTTTTTGGTAAGCTTTGTACCATTTTCATCTCTCCTTAATATTACGGTTTTCGAACTATAAATAATTATAGCGGAGAAAGATAGAAAAGTAATTATTTTTATTATTTTCAATTAATTTAATTGATTAATATAACAATCAAGTTTAATGGACTGTATTTTAAAGGAGGCGAGCGATAAGCATCAACTCAGTTCAGAAGTTGTTTGAAACACTGTTCATCTCTTGTTGGAACTGACAGACGCAGTACAAAAATAATTTCGTTATTTTATACATGCAGTGTTTAAGCAGGGAGGGATGTCCATCATCATCTCTAGATTCGGTAAAACTTTTATACATAATATTATTAATGCAATAACAATAGTATATCAAAAATTATAAAAATTCTAATTAGTCAAATTTCTATAGACTGAATCATTACTTTGTTTTACAATGTAATTGTATTAAAGAAATGTTAATTTTGGAATAAGTTGCTATTAAAAAGAGAGGATAGCACGCTTTAAAATTTCAAAATTTTCAAACATTATAAGGGGGTATATTTTTTATGAAAAAATCAAAATTTGCTTCATTGTTCCTTGCCTCATCCCTTTTAATAGGGGTTTTGACAGGATGCTCTAGTGAAGGTAGTCAGGGTGACGGTGGGGATACGGTAAAAATTGGTATTAACTTGGAACTTTCTGGTGGCACAGCATCTTATGGCCAATCAGAAGACAAGGCTATTGACTTGGCTGTGGATGAAATTAATGAAGACGGTGGAATTGATGGTAAGAAAATTGAACTTGTAAAAGTCGACAATAAATCAGATGCAGGTGAAGCAACCAATGGAGCTATTAAGCTAATTACCAAAGATAAGGTAGTAGCAATCATAGGTGCAGCAACTAGTGGTAACTCTGTAGCACAAGTAGAAGTTGCCGGGAAAAACAAGGTGCCGCTAATCTCACCATCAGGAACTAGCACTACTGTAACAGTAAATGATGATGGGAAAGTTAATGAATATGCTTTCCGAACAGCATTCATTGATCCTTTCCAAGGAACTGTCGCAGCAAACTTTGCTGCCAATGAATTAAAAGTTAAAAATGTTGCAATTTACGCGGACAACGGTAGTGATTATGCAAAAGGCTTAGCGGCATCCTTTAAAAAGGATTTTGAAGCGGCTGGCGGTAAAATTGTAGCGGAGGAATTTTACGCAGCAAAAGATTCTGACTACCGATCTACCTTAACCAGTATCAAATCTAGTAACCCAGATTTCATTTTTATCCCTGGATACTATGAAGAAGTTGGTCTAATCGTTAAGCAAGCTCGTGAAATGGGAATTACGGTTCCGTTGATGGGTGCTGACGGATGGGATTCACCAACAATCGTTGATTTAGCTGGGGCTGATGCTTTAAATAACACGTTTATCATTACTGCTTACTCTTCAGAAGACCCAGATGGAAAAGCAAAATCATTCTCAGATAAGTTTAATGAAAAGTACGGTGAAGCTCCTAACTCGTTCCATGCTCTAGGATATGACACTGTCTACTTATTAAAGGATGCAATTGAAAGAGCAAAATCAACCGATGGTGAAAAAATTAAAGAAGCATTAGAAGCAACTGATAATCTGGATTTAGTAACGGGACTATACTCCATGGATGAAAATCATCACCCAGTGAAATCAGCAACAATTATTGAGTTTGTAGATGGAAAACAAGTCTTTAATACAAAGGTAAATCCTTAAAATATTGTTACTAATAATGGAGGGATTCATTCCCTCCTTTTCTGTTACTTTATGAAAGTGGGTTTAGACTTGTACTGTACTAACATATAAGGGAGTGGAACTACATGGAATGGATTCAGCAGTTGATTAATGGTATTTCACTCGGAAGTATATATGCCTTAATCGCCCTTGGATATACGATGGTATATGGAATTATCAAGTTAATAAATTTTGCGCATGGTGACGTGTTCATGGTAGGTTCTTTTATTGGTTTTTATTCTATTACAGTATTTGGATTAGGTTTTTTCCCAGCACTTATTATTTCAATGACAGCTTGTGCACTATTTGGTGTGATTATAGAAAGAATTGCTTACAAACGACTAAGAAACGCTACGCGTATAGCTGCGCTTATTACTGCTATAGGGGTTTCCTTATTAATCGAATATGGAGTGATTTATATTAGGGGCGCTCAATCTGAAGCGTATCCAGACTTCTTTAAGAAAACCTTTGAACTTTATGGTGTTCAAATAAGCATGCAATCAATTTTAATCCTCTCTGTTTCTGTTGTGTTAATGATTATTCTACAATTTATTGTACATAAAACTAAAACAGGGAAGGCAATGAGAGCTGTTTCTCATGATACAGAGGCAGCAAAATTAATGGGCATCAACGTAGACAACACAATCTCTGCAACTTTTGCTATTGGTTCAGCTTTAGCAGGTGCTGCTGGAGTTATTTTCGGAGTGTATTATACAAAGATTGATCCACTAATGGGAGTTATTCCAGGAGTAAAAGCATTTATTGCAGCGGTTCTAGGAGGTATTGGAATCATCCCAGGAGCAATGGTAGGGGGACTTCTTTTAGGAGTGATTGAATCTGTTGTCAGTGCAGTAGGATTTTCTTTGTGGAGAGATGCTGCAGCATTTGTCATTCTAATATTAATACTCATCTTTAGACCATCAGGTATTTTCGGCAAAAATGCACGAGAGAAAGTGTAGGTGTATTAAATGAAGAAAACTTCTAAACAATTTTGGCTATTTATTGCTTTGGGAATAGTTGTATTTGCCGTTATACAGTTTCTTATTATGAATGGAATGTTAGATCAATACTATAGCAATACGATTATTCTCATATCAATTAATATTATTTTAGCTGTAAGCCTCCATCTGATTATTGGTATTACAGGGCAGTTTTCTATAGGTCATGCTGGATTCTTGGCTGTTGGTGCCTATATTTCTGCTATTGTAACGATGAAGCTGGGACTACCATTCTTTTTAGCGATTATTGTAGGGGGAATTGTTGCAGCATTAGCCGGTTTAGTGGTAGGTATTCCTAGTCTACGGCTAAAGGGAGATTATTTAGCGATAGCCACTCTTGGCTTTGCTGAAATCATTCGTATAATTTTTTTGAATATCGATTATGTCGGTGGGGCTTCAGGCATGCAGGTTGAGCATATGACAACATGGACCTATACATTTATTTGTTTAGCCATAACAATTATAGTTATAGTCAACTTCACCAATTCACGCCATGGTATAGCTTCTATCTCTGTAAGAGAGAATGAAGTTGCAGCTGATGCAATGGGGATTAATACTACGTATTACAAGGTAGCGGCATTTGCCATTGGCTCCTTTTTTGCGGGGGTGGCAGGGGCGCTATACTCTCATAATTTTTATATTATACAACCAAGTCAATTTGGATTTTTAAAATCATTTGATATATTAATCCTTGTTGTTTTAGGAGGGCTGGGCAGCCTATCAGGAGCTGTTTTATCAGCTATTCTTTTGACGGTTGTATCAACTTACTTGCAAGGTTATCCTGAAACGCGAATGATTATATATAGTCTTGTATTGATAATCGTAATGTTATATAGACCTAAAGGTTTAATGGGAACTATGGAAATTACGGATTACTTTAAAAGCTGGAGAGCACCGAAAGGGGGCAGTCAATATGGTAAATAAGCCTTTACTAGAGGTTCTAAACGTAGGGATACAGTTTGGCGGTCTAAAAGCTGTCCAAAATTTAAATATAGTTTTAAAACAAGGTGAACTTGTAGGATTAATCGGACCTAACGGAGCTGGTAAGACAACGAGCTTTAATCTGTTGACTGGCGTTTATGCACCTACAACAGGTGATATTGTGTTTAATGGAGAGCGTATCAATGGATTGCCACCGTTCAAGGTAACTAGAAAAGGAATCAGCAGAACCTTTCAAAATATTCGTCTGTTTAATGAATTGACTGTCTTAGAAAATGTTAAAGTTGCATATCATTCTTTAGCAACACATTCGATGATTAGCTCAATTTTAAGGCTTCCTTCTCATTTTAAAGGTGAGCAAGAGATGGAAGAAAAATCAATCGAATTTCTGAAGATTTTTAAATTAGATAAGTATAAAGATGAGCTTGCAAAAAACCTTCCTTATGGTCAACAGAGAAGACTTGAGGTTGCTAGAGCATTGGCGGCAGGTCCAAAGCTGCTTTTATTAGATGAGCCAGCAGCAGGTATGAATCCTCAAGAAACTAAGGATCTAATGGACTTAATAGGATTTATCCGAGAGAAATTTGACCTGACCATTTTATTGATTGAACATGATATGAATTTGGTGATGGGTGTCTGTGAGAGGATATATGTGTTAGATCATGGACAGCTTTTAGCAGAAGGAACTCCACAGGAAATAAGAAACCATCCTAAAGTTATTGAAGCATATTTAGGAGAGGAGGTTCCGGGCATCCATGCTTAAAGTAGAAAATATAGATGTATTTTATGGAAATATACAGGCGCTACATAATGTAACGATTGAAGTGAATGAAGGCGAAATAGTTACGTTAATAGGGGCAAATGGAGCGGGGAAAAGCACCTTGCTTAAAACCTTATCAGGATTGTTAAAGCCAAAAAAAGGGAAAATAGAGTTTTTAGGTAAATCAATTTCCGGGAAAGCAGCTCAAACTATAGTGAAATCTGGTATTTCTCATGTACCTGAGGGTCGAAGAGTTTTTTCCAATCTTACTGTGGAGGAGAATCTAGAGCTAGGAGCATTTCTACGTAAAGACAAAGCTGGAATTTCTTCGGATTTAAACAAAGTTTACGAAACGTTCCCTAGGCTATTAGAAAGGAAAAAACAACTTTCTGGTACGTTGTCTGGTGGTGAGCAGCAAATGCTTGCAATCGGTCGAGCAATCATGGCAAAGCCTAAACTTGTCTTATTAGATGAACCTTCCATGGGTTTAGCTCCACTTATGGTGCAAACAATATTCAAAGTAATAGAAGAAATAAATAATGATGGAGCAACTGTCCTGCTTGTTGAACAAAATGCCCATATGGCACTTTCTGTAGCTAACAGAGGCTATGTAATTGAAACAGGGAAAGTAGTACTTTCCGGTCCATCAGCTGAGCTTCAATCTAGTGAAGAAGTTAAGCTCGCATATTTAGGTGGATAATTGGGTAATGAATTTTATTTATTAAAATTAAGGATTGCATTAAACAAAATGTTTATTAAACAGAAATAATTACAATCGATTAAGAGGATATGAATGACCGTTGTCATTTGGTATCCTCTTTTTGTTTGTTTTAATGAATCTTTCTCTTAAATTATAAATTTATAGCAAAACTACCAATTTACTATAGTTTTTACTATACTAATAGTGCTATAATCAGAAAATGTGATATTAATATTGTATAATTTTGGAGGAAGTATGATAAAAACGTTACGTTTTTGGATTTTAACATTAATTTCGTTTACTATAATTGGCATACTTACTAGTTCTCTTTTTTCGAGCTATTTAGTGACTAAAAACAGCCTAATTGAGAACTCATTAGAGCAAAATCAAGTCTATTCAAAAAAGCTTGCTCAAATGTCTGAGGAGCTATTTGCCTCTATGCAATTGAATTTAGAGGGAAGAAAAGCAGATATAATAAAGTTACTGGATCAGCCAGAGGAGTTAACAGTAGTTCTTGACCAGCTAATTGTCACAAGCAGAAATTTTAATTCAGTTTCTGTTATAGACAAAAATGGTCTAGCGATAGCGACTTCACCTAACGTTGGGATTGCCGGTAATATTATTGAATCCGAAGGCGTTAGGGAAGCGTTAGATAAAAAAGAGAATATTATTACAAAACCATATATGGCGTCGACTGGGAGATTATTAATCCTTGTATCTACTCCGCTTTTTAATGAACAAAATGAATACTTAGGCATGCTTAACGGAACGATATATTTGGAAGAGGATAATTTTATAAGAAATATATTGGCCGAGCATTACTCCAAGGATGGATCCTATGTTTATGTAGTAGACCATTCAGGTACACTTATTTATCATCCTGATGAAGAACGAATAGGCGAAGTTGTAAAAAGTAATGAAGTAGTGGAGAAACTTATAAAGGGTAATAGTGGTTCTAGCTTAACTGAAAACACGAAAGGTGATCTTTACTTAGCTGGTTACTCTTTTATAGAAGCAAGTAACTGGGGAGTTGTTTCACAGACTCCATATCAGTCTAGCTTGGAGCCTCTAATTGGGATTATCTTGAAGATATTTTTATATGCACTTCCTTTTGTTGCTTTGTTTTTAGTAGTAGCTTTTATTATTTCTAATAAGCTCGCATTTCCTTTGCAGAAGCTGGCTATGTATACTATGAATAAGGGATTTAATAAGAAAGAGTTAAGAATTCCTACATGGTATTTTGAAGCAAAACAGCTGACCGAAACGGTGGAAGAATATCGCAGGCATCAGGAGGAAACAGTAGCAGACTTTAAAATGCAATCCTTAACAGATCCCTTGACAGGTCTAAAGAATAGAAGGTTCGCTGAATATTTATATAGTAATCTAATAGAGGAAAAACAATATTTTTCCATGTTAATGGTAGATATTGATTTCTTTAAAAAAGTTAATGACGAATTTGGGCATAATGCGGGTGATGAAGTCCTTCAGTTTTTAGCTTCTCGTATGAATCTCGTTGCCAGTGATAATGACTTTTGCATCCGTTTAGGTGGAGAGGAATTTGCAATCGTTTTCCCAAATACTCATTTAGATGAGGCCTACAGACTCGCAGAAATACTGAGAAAAGACATCGAAACAACTTTGCCACCTACAAGAAAGCTCATCACTATTTCTGCAGGTGTAGGAGAATACGTAGATTTCAATGAGCCAATTACTTCATTTATAGAACGAATTGATCGCGCGCTTTATAAAGCAAAGTCAAATGGACGAAATAATACTATGAAATCCAACTGATCAATAGAAAAATAAAGAATCATGAGAATTTAAGTAGTCTCATGCCATGCATAAGTGAAATTGAGACTTCAATTTCACTTTTTTGTTTTATTTTGAAAATGCAGGGATGGCTACTCCCGTACCTACTTCTGTTGTGTCTGCTAGCGGACAACTGCTATAAAGTAGATAAAAAAACCTGGAAATTTTACGAATGGTAAAATTTCTAGGTTTTTTTAATTCCTAAGATGGATTTTGTTCTAGCCTCTTTTATTGATTGTTTGTTTTTTTAATGAGGTAAAATATTGCCTCAACAATCATTCCTAATACTAATCCAAATGCAGTGAAGATAAAGAGGGAAAGAATTCCGAGTAGGTCTCCATTACCTCCGGTATTAATGATAAAAGAGCGGAAAAGATCAATGAAACCTATTGCTAACCCAAACGTAAATAAATAAAATGCTTTATGAAGATTGTAAAAAAGCATAGCTCCTGCTATGACTCCAGTTACAATTGAAAAAGCTGCAAATGCAATAAAGTTCATAACAACTAAATCTTGACCCAACACGTATCTTACTCCAAGAATGAGTAGAAAAAGAGAAGCAACGATGATAAAACCAGCAATTTTTCCGTAATTTTTAAGCAATCTAAACGCCTACCTTCTCTTCAATAATATAGGAAATCAATGAAATTTCCAATACATCCATTTGAAAGGTTTGATGAAAATTATGACAGAACACATTTTTCAATTGAAAGCAAATTGGCCAGGGAATAGAAATGACGTTGGAGATATTAGTTCTGGAAATTTACAAACTAATATTTCCATACCAAAAGAGATGGATGGACCTGGTGTAGGAACTAATCCAGATGAAATGCTCCTGGGAGCTGCTGCTACCTGCTATATCATCACACTAGCAGCAATGATGGAACGGAGTAAAATAGAAAAAGAAAGTTTAGAAATGCAGTCCACTGCGATTGTTGATGTTACGAAAGGTGTATTTACATACAAAAAAATTATTCATCGACCAAGTATCTTACTTAAAAATTCAAAAGACATAGCTAAGACAGAAAAGCTAGCCATCAAGGCAGAGGAAAACTGTATGATTAGTAAGGCTTTGCGAGGAAATGTAGATATAGAATTAGAATTTTCCGTAAATATTGTTAATTAGTTATTTATTTCCTAATTGCTTTAATGTATATTCTAATCAGGTAATACTAGGGAAGGGTGAATGCAGTGGAATGGATTATAATACCGGCGCTTATTTTTTTAGTTCCAGTTATTAGGTCTGTAACTGACCATTTAGAAGAAAAAGCACGCATAAAAGCTGGAGCAGTTAAAGATGCCTTAGAGTTAGAAAAGCTTAAACAAGAAAATTTTATTATGGAAACAGAAAAGATGAGAATCGAACTTGAAACAATGAGATTACAGTCTCCACCATCAAATATAGATTTTACTTTAACTAAAAAAGAATTCTAGCTTTCTAGGAAAGGTGCTTTTTTATGATTAAACGAGCTGAAACAAAAGATGCTCTCGATGTGGCAACTCTAGCTTCACTATTATGGCCAGGGCATGATAAAGAAGAATTTCTAGAAGAAATGGAACAACTAATTACGAGCAGTGACGCCGTTGTTTTTCTTGCCTATGAACCATCAGGAGGTCCAATTGGATTTGCACAGTGCCAAATACGAAAAGACTATGTGGAGGGGACAAGTACAACACCTGTAGGCTATTTAGAAGGACTTTTTGTACAGGAGGACTTCAGGAATACAGGTATTGCAAGGCAGCTGGTCGAAAAATGCGAACAGTGGTCGATTACAAAAGACTGTGAAGAATTTGCTAGTGACTGCGAACTGGACAATGAAGAAAGCTTAGCAGTTCATTTAAAATTAGGGTTTAAAGAGGTTAATCGTATTATTGCTTTTGCTAAAAAGCTGAAGTAACACACTTGCTCCAACGCAAAGTGAGTTTACATTAAATAATAAAAGGGTGTCCATTAAGTAATTGGACGCCCTCATTATATATTCTAAAACTTTTTATAATACGTATACATACACACATATGAAGTGGGAAAATGTGCCTAGCAATATAAAAATGTGAAATATTTCGTGGAAACCTAGCTTTTTAATAAAAGGAAGATTAGGCTTTAGCCCATAAATTATACCACCTATAGTGTAGAATATGCCTCCTGCAATTAAATATAGTAGACCTTGAGTACCTAGACTTTCTGACAGGGCAGGAGCAAGGAAAATAATTATCCATCCCATTCCTATGTAAAGTGCCGTAGAAACCCATCTTGGACATTCAAACCAAACCATTTTAAATAATATTCCTGAGATAGCTAAAAGAGTTATCAAACTAAACAATACATAACCTGTAGAACCTTTTAATGTTATAAGACAAAATGGAGCATATGTACCAGCAATCAGTAGATAAATCATAGAATGGTCTAAACGACGTAAATACTGGATAACACGATCTTTAGCTAAAACTGCGTGGTAAGTAGCAGAAGCCATATACAGTAAAATCATACTAACGCCAAAAATAGAAAGTGCCGTTAATGTAAGATTAGTAGTATTTTGTGAGATTCCCTTCATAATCATGAGAGTGAGCCCTATTAAACCTAAAACAGCTCCCAATAGATGTGATAATGAATTGAATGGCTCTCTTATATAATTTTTTAGCACGAAGTAAATACCTCCATCTCATTAAGTAGTTTTAATAACTACATATAATGATATAACTATAATTGTTAGTAGTCAAGGTTTACCTTTAATGAGTTTTAAGTTACTATATTTTTAAAGTATTACGAGGGGGTTTATTTATGAATGATATAAATAGCTTGATCGAACGTTTAGCATTGGATACCGCGATTAAAGAAGATGACATACCAGAAATAGACTTATATATGGATCAGGTTATACAGCTTTTTGATGCAAAATATGGATCCACCATTAGAAATGATGAAGATAAGGTATTAACAAAAACAATGATAAACAATTACGCGAAGGGCAAGCTTTTCGTTCCAATTAAAAATAAAAAATACTCTAAGCAGCATATTATGTTGATTAATCTCATTTACCATTTAAAAGGATCCCTATCTATAAATGATGTGAAAGAAACGTTATCCCCTTTAAAAGAAAAAATGAGCTCAAGGGACTTCACTTTAAATGATTTTTATGATAACTTTATTTCCCTTCAGCAAAATAATAAACTTGTCTTTAAAGAAGAAATTCAAGTATTGGATAAGGAAACAAAAAAATTAGAGGGGGAGGAAGAACTGCAAAAGCTTTTGTTAATCTCTTCTTTAGCGAACATGAGCAATCTCTATAGAAGGGCAGCAGAATTGCTCGTTGATGAGCTTATTCCAAAAGAAAAGGAGAAAAAATAATGAAAACTCTTTGGACAAATGGAAGTATTTTTACAATGCAATCAGAAGATTCTATGGTAGAAGCGGTATTAATCGAGAAAGGTAAAATTATTCAAATAGGAAGTAAAGAAGAGCTTCTTCCTCATGCGGACAAGATTATTTCCCTTGAAGGTGCAGCCATGTATCCTGGTTTTGTGGATAGTCATATTCATTTAATTGGACATGGGGAGAAGCTGTCTTATCTCGACCTTTCTTCCTTTACATCTATAGAGAAAATAATGGCTGAAGTATGTAAAAAAGTCACTCCTGGTCAATGGTACATAACAGAGGGATGGAACGATAATCAGTTAATAGATGGAAGATTCATCAGTAAGAATGATTTAGATGTAATTCAAGAAAGTCCGATCGTTTTAAAGAGAATATGCCGCCATGTCCTTGTGGCGAATTCTAGGGCCATGGAGATAGCAGGAATAACTGAAGATACACCTAGTCCAATAGGTGGGAGGATAGGGAAGGATGAAGATGGTAGATTAAACGGGCTTTTTTTTGATGAAGCTCAGCAGCTGATAACGTCCCACATACCCCCAGTCACCTCAGAATATTTAGCAAAAGTAATTCGTTTAAGTATTAAGGACTTACATAAGAAAGGGTTTACAGGTGTCCACACGGAAGATATGGCATATTACGGTCCATACGAAATACCCTTAAAAGCATATCGCGAGGTAGTGGAAGATCAATTTAAAGTTCATCTATTAAGACATCATTTAGTATTCGAACAAATGCAAGAAGAGATGTCCAATGAATTTCTAGAATTTGGTGCGATGAAAATTTTTGTAGATGGTTCATTAGGTGGTCGTACTGCATTATTATCTGAGGATTACTCGGATAAAAGTGGCACAAGTGGAGTTGCAGTTCATACAGAAGAAAAACTTGGACAGTTAGTCCAAATGGCGCGAGTTCATAATGAATGTATTGCTGTTCATGTAATAGGAGATAAGGCGACTGAGCTGATATTAGATAAAATTGAAAAATACCCTGCTCCTAAGGGAAAAAAAGATAGGCTCATTCACGTAAATGTTCTTCGAGCTGATTTAATAGAAAGAATGCACAAGCTACCTATTGTTTTAGATATTCAGCCAATATTTGTTCCATCTGATTTTCCTTGGGTAAAAGAACGACTTGGAGAGGAAAGAATGGAATGGGCCTACGCTTGGAAGTCATTGTTGAGAGCTGGTTTTGAATGCTCAGGAGGATCAGATTCACCAGTAGAGAGTGCAGATCCATTTGTGGCGATAGATGCAGCTGTTAATAATAGATGGAATCCTAGTCAGTCAATATCCATATTTCAAGCTTTATCCCTATATACTACTGGTAGTGCAAAAGCGATTGGGAAAGAATTTCAGAGAGGGAAAATTGCTCAAGGGTTTGATGCTGATTTTACTATCCTAAATGAACCACTTAACGTAGATAATATCCAACAGGTGTTTGTTAGCAAAACAGTAGTGAATGGAAAGATTGTTTACGAAAGAAAAATATGAAACTAAAACCCTAAGTATTCGTATATATAATAAGATAAAGGAGGTTATATTTAATGGATAATAAAGGACTTAAGGTATTATTGCATGCGAGCACTTGGTTCGCTCCATTTTTAGTACCATTCGTATTATATTTAGTTGTAGATGACCATGAAGTGAAGAAGCTCTCTGTGCAGGCAGTTCTTTTTCAGTTAGTGATGTCAGTTCTGCTTTTTATATCGTTTCTTTTAATATTTATCATAATAGGTATCCCATTAGTAATAATTTTTGCTATAATGGCTTTTGTTGTCCCAATTATAGGTATAATTAAAGCAATCAATGGTGAAGCATTTAATTACCCTATAGTGGGATCATGGATTAAATAAGGGTTGTAATGTAAAAGGGGACTAAGTATGACTACTAGAATTGGTATTGATGCAGGTGGAACTTTAACGAAAATAGCTTATTGGGATAGAGAAAATAAGATGTCCTTTAAAAGCTTTCTTTCTTCAGATTTTCAAGGAGTAAGAGAGTGGATAGAAAACAAGCATTCGTCAAGTGCTATCTGCCTCACTGGTGGTCGAGCAGAGCAATTAAAAAAATTCCTATTATCTAAACAGGACCTTCCTTATATGGTTGAGTTTGATGCGACAATGAATGGCGTGATGTATCAGATGAAACAGGAAGTTATTAGCAGTAGCTCGGCAATCATAGCAAATATTGGTACAGGTACTTCAATACATATTATGCATGACAAAACACATTCACGTATAGCAGGTTCTGGAATTGGTGGAGGTACATTATTAGGCCTTGGAATGGCATTAACAGGCCTAACAAATTATAAAGAAATGATTGCGCTTTCCAAAGACGGGAAGAGATCTACGATAGATGTACTAGTAAGTGACATTTATAAGGATAACAAACTTCCGATAACTGGTTCACTTACAGCTAGTAACTTTGGTGGCGTTACATTAAAGCCAGAGCAAGCTCGGTCTCGTGCCGATTTACTAGCAGGTATTCAAGGCATAATTGGCGAAGTTGTCGCTACATTATGCATACAAGCAGCAGAAGCCCACGGAGTGAAAGATATAATATATATAGGCTCAACATTAGAAGAAAATAGTTTACTTCAAGAAATAATAGAGTCTTATACAATTTTAAAAAATAAAAATCCAATCTTTTTAGAAAAACATGGTTATAGTGGAGCAATTGGTGCATTATTGGAAAACAATTAAAAAAAGATTATGTATATTTGTTGCATTATTAAAAATGCCATGTTATATTTAAAGAGGATTATTTTTGTTCGGTTAGTTAGTAGGTGGCAACACTTTTACTTAACAGTGTTGAGCAAGGATAGTAACACAATGTATGCACAATTTGCATACGAGGAGGATACACACATGGAACAAGGTAAAGTAAAATGGTTTAACTCAGAAAAAGGATTCGGATTTATCGAACGCGAAGGCGGAGACGATGTATTCGTACATTTCTCAGCTATCCAAAGCGAAGGTTTCAAATCTCTTGACGAAGGTCAAGAAGTAACTTTTGAAATCGAGCAAGGCCAACGTGGTCTTCAAGCTACTAACGTAGTTAAAGCTTAATTTTAAACCTAAACTTTAACAGGCTCTCATTTCGAGGGTCTGTTTTTTTGTGTTATCATATATAGAAAGGTTAACATATTGATATGCAGGGGAGTAGTTTAGATGAAAAAATGGAAAAAAGAGATAGTTATTAATGCACCAATCGAATTTGTATGGCCTTATTTTTACGGGGACTTAGAGAAAAAGAAAGTAATTTTTCCAAAGATAATTGATGAAGAGATAATAAAAGAAACTGAGGAAGTTGTTGGAACAGTAATAAGACAGTCGTATAAAAATGGATCACTTGACGAATATTATAATCTCACCTTAAAAAAATATATAAATGAGCCTAATCACAAGCTGGTCCAGGAAACATTTATTTTAAACAATCTTTTTAAAATGAAGGTAGATTATGAACTACATCAGGTGGATGAACAGAATACGAAGTTTACTTATTTATCCGTTAATCGCCCAAGAAATCCTTTGTTAAGCTTGTTTCAACTTTTTGGTAAAGATGACGTTATTGTTCGATTCATGGATCGTACTAAAAATAGTATTGAAAATGACTATAACTTGGATAAAGAGGAAGCACAAGACGAGATTGATACTGTTGAGGGCTATGCAGAGAAAACAGAATAAGGCACTAACAAAAGTTTTAAGTTAACCACACCTCCAACCGATTTAGCTGCTGGAGGTGTCATTTTTTTAAGGTAGGTTCTTCCTTACAGCTTCTCTAGCTAAAGCATGGGCTGCTTTGTTTTGATCATCCGGGATCCATTTTATAAAGAATAGATCGAAGGTATCTGTAATGACTAGTATTTTCTCTAATAAGGCAGCAAATTCTGCATTTTTTGCATAACGTTTTTCAACCGCAGCATACACTATTTGAGAATCTGTTCGAATGGATACGATAGTAGGTGAAAGCTTCTGAACTTCTTCCAGCCCTCTCAACAAAGCTTTAAATTCAGTTATATGGTTCGAATAGATACCTATGTATTCACTCATTTTAATTTGATGGCCTTCTCCCTTTATAAAAATTCCAATTCCACTAGGTCCAGGATTGCCAGTTGTAGAGCCATCGATATATAATTCAATCATTGCTACCATCCTTTTAATAATTGTAAGTACTTTTCTTTTTTACGTGAGCTATATTCATAAATAGTGCTTGATTAATAAAACAAACACTTTATAGAGCAATGCAATAGAAAGTTACACAAGTAATTAAGTGATCGTAAAAGTCGCTAAAGCGGTAGATCATTTTTTACGTATATTAATTATGATATTTAATTTGTATAGGAGTAAAATAATTGTACAGTTCCATATGACATACCGCAAGGAGTTAAATGTATGAAAAATTCGCAAATTATAAATGAAATTGATCAGCTATTAGAGAATTATTGTGAAGGGTGTTTTGTAAAAAATCAGCTCAGAAAAGAAAAGGGCAAGTCGAAGGCCCACCAGTTTTGTATAAATGAGTGTACGGTAGGAGAAGAGATCAAAGAGGCTGGGAATAAGTTATACGGAAAATAAAAAAAGTCCCACGACCAGTTGCCGCGGGAAGAACCGTTTTACTTCGATTTTATAACGTTTGCAGCCTGAGGTCCACGGTTTCCTTCAACGATTTCAAAAGTGACTTCCTGACCTTCTTCTAAAGCCTTGAAACCTTCGCCTTGAATACCAGTAAAATGGACGAACACATCTTCCCCGTCATTGTACTCGATAAAACCATAACCTTTTTCGTTGTTAAATCATTTTACTTTCCCCTGTTGCATAACTGTTCCTCCCTCAATCCACTAAAAATTCAGTTAAATGGATAAAATAAACTATACATGAAATGCTTGCTATCGTCAATAAAATGTCGAATTATAGCTAACTTTCTATCAATTATATGATGTAAAATAAAAATAAAAAGGCTGTGATTTAGTTGAATCTACATGTAGAACCACTAACTGACTTGAGTATTGCCAAAAATGCGGAAATGCAACCTATCGTTAGGATAGCAGAAAATTTAGGTCTTTCGGATGAAGCATTGGAGTTGTATGGTAAATTTAAAGCGAAAATTGATTTTACTAAAATCCCTGAGAGAACATCACCTGGAAAGGTAGTTTTAGTGACCGCTATTAGTCCAACATCTGCAGGTGAAGGTAAATCTACTGTAACGGTAGGACTATCAGATGCTTTAAAGCGAATGGGACAATCCGTTGTAGTGGCACTACGAGAACCTTCTTTAGGACCAGTCATGGGAGTAAAGGGAGGAGCAACTGGTGGAGGTTATTCTCAAGTACTCCCGATGGAAGAGATAAATCTACACTTTAATGGTGATCTTCACGCTATTACAACTGCAAATAATGCTCTTTCTGCGTTTATTGATAATCATCTTCACCAAGGCAATGAACTTAATATAGATCCAAGAAGAATTACTTGGAAGCGTGTACTTGATATGAACGACCGATCTTTGCGCAATATAATCGTCGGACTTGGTGGACCTTCTCATGGCATAACTAGAGAAGATGGATTTGACATCACAGTGGCTTCAGAAATAATGGCTGTTTTGTGCTTAGCAAAGAACTTAGAAGATTTAAAAGAAAGACTATCGAGGATAGTTATTGGTTATACATATGAAAACGAACCAGTAAATGTTCGTTCTTTGGGAGTCGAGGGAGCTCTAACACTTTTATTAAAAGAAGCGATTAAGCCAAATCTTGTGCAAACAATCGAAGGAACACCCAGTATTATACATGGCGGCCCCTTTGCGAATATAGCTCATGGTTGTAATTCAATCATTGCTACTAAAACAGCAATGAATTTAGCTGATATTGTCATAACTGAGGCAGGATTTGGGGCTGATTTAGGTGCCGAGAAGTTTATGCATATTAAATCTAGACAAGCAAATATTATTCCTAGCTCTGTAGTTATTGTAGCAACCGTTCGGGCTTTAAAGTTACAGGGTGGAAAACATAAAAATGAATTGAAGGATGAAGATGTGGAGGCTCTGTTAGAGGGGACCAAAAATCTTATGAAGCATGTAGAGACTATTCGTGCATTTGGAGTAGAACCAGTGGTTGCCTTGAACAAGTTTATAACAGATTCTGAGCAGGAAATACATACGCTACTCAATTGGTGTAAAGAAAATAACATTTCCATTGCTTTGACAGACGTTTGGGCGAAGGGAGGCGCTGGAGGAGAAGATTTAGCAAAATTAGTTTTGAGCGAGCTAGATAAACCTTCTAACTTTTCACCGCTATATGAATTAGCGGATTCGATTGAACAAAAGGTTAGAACAATCGTTCAGAAGGTTTATGGAGGAAAAGAAGTAGTATTTACAGAGAATGCTTTGAAACAAATCCGTCAAATAGAGGATTATGGATGGGATTCACTTCCTATATGTATGGCAAAAACCCAATACTCACTTTCTGATCAGCCAAAACTAATTGGTAGACCTACTGACTTTACTATTACAGTGAGAGAAATAATTCCTAAGCTTGGTGCAGGATTTCTTGTTTGTCTCACAGGCGATATAATGACAATGCCAGGATTACCCAAAAAACCTGCTGCATTAAATATGGATGTGGATAATGATGGGCAAGCTATTGGTCTATTTTAAGCCATTCACTTCTTTCCATTGAAAAGACTGCACTATAGCAGTCTTTTTTTCTTTTTTTCGTTATAATGAAGTGGACGAATAGTTTAAGGAGAAAAAAATATATGAAAACAATACAACTATGCGAAAAATTAGTAAAAGAAGTCTATAACAAGTTTGATGCAAGTCATGATTTTTTGCATATAGAAAGAGTACGAAAAAATGCTTTATATATAGCATCTTCTGAGGTTGATGCAGACAATGAAATTATAGAGTTAGCAGTGTTGCTACATGATGTGAGCGATCCTAAATATGTTACGACAGAAGGAAAATATATGGAGGATCATATCATTCAGCAGCTTAACATTTCAAAAGAAACAACAGAACATGTTAAAAACATTATACAAGCTGTCTCTTTCAACGGTGGGCATGAAATAACTGCAGATACTATCGAAGCTAAAATTGTTCGTGATGCAGATCGTCTAGATGCCATAGGAGCAGTCGGAATTGCAAGAACGTTTGCTTACGGTGGAGCAAAGGGCAGAAAATTATACGATGTGACTGAAACGCCAAGAGACAATATGTCTGCAGAAGATTATCGCTCTAAACAAACAGCCTCCGTTACTCATTTCTATGAAAAGCTACTTAAATTGGCGGACGGTATGCAAACTAGAACAGGTAAAGAACTTGCCAAAGAAAGACATGCCTTTATGGAATTATTTCTAGAAAACTTAAGACAAGAAACAGGGGAATCTATATGAGCCATTTAATCATTTCCAATCTAACGAAAACAGTGGGAGAGAAGACGCTGTTTGAAAATATTTCATTTACGATTAACAATCAAAATCGAGCAGGGTTAATCGGCATCAATGGAACGGGAAAATCTACTTTTTTATCGATTATTGCAGGAGAGCTAGAGGCAGATGCAATTGATCGAGATCATCCAAACAAATTTAGAATCGCCTATTTGGAGCAGCAACCAGTATTTGAAAAAGATGAAACAGTTCTTCAAACTGTATTTAGCGGAGACTCGCCTATTCTTAAGATTAACAGAGAATATGAGGAAGCACTGCTAGCATTAATGGCTAACTCCGATTCAACTGATTTACAAAATAGATTGATGGATTTGCAACAGAAAATGGATGAACTTCAGGCTTGGGATGTCAATGCTTTGGCTAAGACAGCATTAACTAAACTCGGTATTACTCAGTTTGAAGATTCAATTTTACATTTGTCTGGTGGCCAACAAAAAAGAGTGGCACTAGCAAAAGTATTAATAGAACCAGCAGATTTATTGTTATTAGATGAGCCTACTAACCATTTGGATAAAGAATCCACAGACTGGTTGCAGGATATGCTGCAAAGAGTTGAGGGAGCCATTATCTTTGTTACACATGATCGTTACTTTTTAGATGCAGTAGCGACTCATATTTATGAGCTTGCTGATAAAACTCTTTATACTCATACTGGAAACTATGCTAATTACCTTGAATCCAAAGCGATTCGTGAAGAAATGAATGCTGCTTCTCAGCAAAAGCTACAAAATTTATATCGAAACGAGCTAAAATGGATTCGCAGGGGGGCAAAGGCTAGATCCACAAAGCAAAAGGCGAGAAAGGATCGCTTTGAAGAAATCGATGCAAAGCTGGATCGCGACAATTCTGCACTTAATCTTGAGCTTGAAATGGCTACTACAAGGTTAGGTAAACAAGTGTTAGAAGGCAAAAATATTTCTAAACGCTTTGATTCTAAAGTAATTGTAGACGATTTTTCTTTTATCCTACAGGCAGGAGATCGAGTTGGTATTGTAGGCCCTAATGGGGTCGGGAAAAGTACATTGCTAAAAATGCTTGCAGGAGAGGTTCCAATGGACTCTGGAGAAATTGTCGTTGGGTCTACCGTAAAATTAATGCATTTTTCGCAACAGCTTCCAAAACTAAATGAACAAACGAGAATGATTGAATATGTACGTGAATCTTCCAACCTGATAGAAACAGGTTCTGGAGAGAAATTTTCGGCAGCTCAAATGCTTGAACGGTTTCTATTTCCACTAAATACACACGGTACTCAGATAGGCAAACTGTCTGGAGGAGAGAAAAAGCGACTTGTCCTTTTAAAAATGTTAATGGAGCAGCCAAATGTTCTATTCCTGGATGAGCCTACAAATGACCTGGATATTCAAACATTATCTGTATTAGAGGATTTTATGGAATCCTTCCCAGGCGTTATTATTACGATTTCTCATGATCGTTTCTTCTTAGATCGGATTGCCAAAAAGCTTTGGATCCTTAATGGAGATGGTTTAGTTCAAGAGTGGTTAGGGATTTATTCAGATTATTTGGATGATCTTAAAGATGTATCTAAAGTAGCGGTGGAAATAAAAAAGGAAGAAACACCAGTAAAAAGTATAAAGGAAAAGAAAAAGCTATCCTATAAAGAACAACGAGAATGGGAAGGGATAGGTGGCGAGATTGAAAAAACCGAGCAGTTAATAGAAGAGCTCGAGCAAAAACTTTTAACTACTGGTTCTGATTTTACATTGTTACAGCAACTAACTGAACAATTAGACCAAGCGAACGTAGCTTATGAGAAGCTAATTGAAAGATGGTCCTATTTAGAAGAAATTGCTTCTTCATGATTTATAATACTGGAGGTATGAACTTTGAAAATATTAACGATTGAACCAACACCAAGCCCGAATACAATGAAGATAGTCATCGACCAGGAGTTACCCTTTGGTAAAAGTCATAACTATAAGAAGGACAACATAACAGATGCCCCAAAAGAGATTCAAAGTCTCTTTGAAATTGAAGGAGTAAAAGGGGTATATCATGTTGCCGACTTTTTAGCGATTGAACGAATCGCTAAATTTAGCTGGGAATCCATTTTAGCATCAGTTGAAAATGTATTTGGTGGAGAAAACGAAGCAGAAACAGGAGATAAACCATTAGATCATTACGGTGAAGTGTATGTCCATGTACAATCCTTCAAGGGAATTCCTCTGCAGGTAAAGGTATTTGATGGTGAATCAGAATCTAGATTTGGTTTATCTGAACGTTTTACTAAAGCATTAGATGAAGCAATGGAAGGTGACAAAGAAAACTATATCATGCTTCGTAAATGGGTAGATTATGGTGTTCGCTATGGAGAACAAAAGGAAATTGGGGAACAGTTAGTAAAAGAACTGGAAGCCAGCTTTCCAGAAAGTAAACTGCAGCAATTAATAGCTGATAAGGATAAAGCTGAAGAAGATAAAAAACCAATTCGGGTTCCTTTTACTATAGAAGAGTTCGAGGTAAGTGATTGGGAAAAGAGATTCCAGCTTCTTAATAATCTTATCAACCCGGAACTTGAAGATATCCCTGTGCTTGCACGAGCTATTCAGGATGAGCAAGTTTCCATTAGACGACTTGCAACAGTTTACCTTGGCCTTATAGAAGATGAATCCGTTGTACCTTATCTAGAGATGGCGTTAAAGGATAAAAGTTCCTCAGTGCGGCGTACTGCTGGGGATGCAATGAGTGATTTAGGTTTTGAACAATTTGCTGGCGCTATGAAGGAAGCTCTTTTTGACAAAAACAAATTAGTTCGTTGGAGAGCAGCAATGTATTTTTATGAAGTAGGAGATGTGGATGCGTTACCAGCTCTGAAAGAAGCAAAAGACGATAAAGAGTACGAGGTCAAGCTTCAAATTCGTATGGCGATTGCCCGAATTGAAGGTGGGGAAGAGGCGAAAGGTTCCGTCTGGAAACAAATGAGTGAAGCAAGAAAATAATCGGACAATTTTATGGAGCATTGGAGATATCCTGTGCTTCCTTTTTTGTGATAATAAACTGAAAAGTTTGATACCTGCTGTATAGAAATGTTTTATTTGTACAGATTCGGGTAATTTTTAAGTAATCAATATAATAGCCTCGTCCTGTAAAAATAAAAAAAATATTCCACTATGAGATGTGTAAATTCAGGAAAATGGGTGAATAATATAAATATAATTTAAAGCCGAAGAGAGGGATCAAAATGAGTAAGGATCAAGTTAAGCAAAAAGGAGCCAACTCTAAGGGAAATAGTCATGTTACGTATTATTTTACTATTATTTTTCTAATCGTAGGTACTCTTATAACCTTATATTTACTGACATTTAAAGTAGAAGACATTAACCTTTTCATTGTAGTTTTATCTATTTTAGCTGGTGGACTACCAATGGGATTTATAGGAGCCTTTATCGATTACAAACTCTCGCTAACAAAAGTTAAATACAAGCGTAATTCAACAGTAAAAGAAAGCAGACCTGAACATTAATTATTAATGTGGGTCTGCTTTTATCGATTTCGAGAACACAATAAGGGTTTTGGAAATATTTGTAGAAATAAAAATGTATAATAAAATAAAGATGCACACGAACTTGTGATAAAAGTTCTTTATACATATATCTATTGGAGAAGTATGAAGACGAGGGTAGAGGGACTTTTTAAGATAATCAGTAGTTGTCCTACTAAGGGGGGAGTATAATATGCAGAAAATATTTGTACCATTATTTTTAATAATTGTTTTGGCAGGATGTTCTAATGAAATAGAAATCAAAGAAAAACCTAAAGAGATTGTTTTAGTAGAAGAAAAAATACAGTTACCTTCATTTGATTCAATTGAAAAGCCAATTCTTTCGCTAAATAATCAAATAGGGTTTGATTCTATTTATGAAGAAATTTGTTGGTTGGATTGTTCTGCAGAAGATAGATTAAATCATCAG
Source organism: Psychrobacillus faecigallinarum (assembly GCF_014836595.1). Classification (GTDB taxonomy): domain Bacteria; phylum Bacillota; class Bacilli; order Bacillales_A; family Planococcaceae; genus Psychrobacillus; species Psychrobacillus faecigallinarum. The sequence continues at coordinate 23,573 of NZ_JACSQO010000004.1, forward strand.
TTTAATAACCAAGGACAAGCACAAATTGGGGATGTAATAAGAGTTAAATGGGATAATATGAATCCGGCTCCGAACAAGGTGGAAATTAAAGAATATACGAACGAGTTTCATCAAATTGGCGATACACAAATTATTGCCGATGAGCAGAATGGTTTTTACATAGAAGTTACGGACACTTCTTACAATAAAATATATGAGCTAATTTTTATTTGGGAGGAGAATGAGAAATCTGTTGGAAAGAGTAGATTAGCATTTCCCCTAACAAATTAAACAGAACAATATCAATAAAAAGGAGCTGTGAATTTACCACAGTCTCCTTTCTTAGTTGTTATACAGTTCTACATGTTCATGTCATTCAAGCCTGGACTATGTTCGTTTGGCATTGGAGGTAGTACAGGTACTGGGAAACCTGTTGGTGGTGGGGTTACTTGTAAATCACCTTTGTTTCTACTTGGACTTGCACCTTTAAATATTTCTCCTATTCTTGTTGGGTCCAGTCTAAAGTTAAATTGAGCATTATGATAGCCCAAATCCACAAACTTTTTACACTCAGGATATTTATTAATATCATAATTCGGAATTGGGAAGATTTTTCCCCATTCTACTCCTAAAGTTTCTAATGCTTTTGCAAAAGCATTTTGGTGTGCATTATCTCGAACGATTAAAAATGCCAGCGTTTCACGGAAAGTTTGGTTTGAACTCATCTCATAAATACGTGTTTTTTGAAGTACACCAGTAGACTCTAGTACCACATTATTAAGCAAGTCAGCAATCAGATTTCCATGGGAATATACCCAAGAACCATTCCAAGGGTTACCTGAAGCGTCTACTGGTAGCGATGCCTGAGCACCAATAATATAATGATGTGGGTTCCCATGTTGTACAGGGTCATGTAATGGTGCATGATCAGGTCCGCTGTTTCCAGCCAAATTAGTATCTCCAGAGCCATCGAGAAGTGCATTTATGGTGTTTTGTACAAGCTCGACATGTGCGATTTCTTCTAAAAATACACCTCTTAATAAATCACGGTACTGTTTTTCATTACCTCTAAAATTGGAGCTTTGAAAAAAGTACTGCATCATTGTTCTCATTTCCCCGTAGTGACCGCCTAATATTTCTTGTAGGACACGAGCAGCCGCTGGGTCTGGCTTGTCTGGTTTAATAATATTTATTAACTCTTCTTTATAGTAATACATCTATTTCCCTCACTTCTCTAAATTCTAATGCTATAGATAGCGTGAGCCTTAATAGTGGAATTATGCATTTAATTATTTCTACATAAAAAGACTTAGCTTTAAAACTAAGTCTAGTCAACAACTTTCTGCCTCTTGCTTGAATTGTGATGATTGTTTTAATAGATAATCTAAGGTTTGCATATCAGAGGTAGTGGAGAGCGTATAACTTTGTTTATAACTTTCACACCCTTTCCCTGTTATCACAATCCAGTCATTTGCTTGAGCCATTTTCCATGCATGCTTGATTGCCTCCGTACGATCAGGGATAATAATACACTTTTCATGTGTTCCTAAAAGTTGGAGCTCATTAATCATTTGCTCTGGTGATACATTATTCAAGTCATCAAATGTCAAAATGCATTGATTAGAGTGCCTTAAAGAAATCTCAATCATTTTTGCTCTTTTATTTACGTCTCGATTCCCCCGGAAACCAAAAACATGATATATATTTTTAGCATTTTGAGATTTGACTGTTTCCAAAATATGTTGAAACGCGTTTGCAGTATGGGCGTAATCAATAACAATTGTTGCTCCTGTAGGATGGGAAAATAATTGAAATCGACCAGGTAGACCTTTGAAGTCATTCAGTGCTTCCTCGACAGCTCTTGCATCAATACCTAGTTGTACAGAAGTTGCGAAAGCGACAGAGGCATTCTCAATATTATGTTTACCTTGCATTGTAGTCGCAAGAGAAAATGTCTCTTTAACTTGAGTGGTTTCATCTATAAGACTTGAATCCAGTACTGAATAGGTGGGGAACAGGCCATTAATTTTAATTACCTTTCTACCAATAGACTCTACGTATGTATTTAATCTTTCGCTCCAGTCATTGCCTGAGTAAATAATTGCAGTACCGCTATTTTTTAAAAGCGCAAACAATGATTGTTTTGCTAAATAGTAAGACTCCATATTCTTATGATAATCTAAGTGCTCTTGTTCTATATTTGTGAAAATACAAAAATCAAATTCAAGACCTTCGACTCTTTGTTGAATAAGCCCGTGTGAGGACACTTCCATTATAATGACCTGATCATTACTAGTTGCAACGAGCTCATGAAATGTTAAAGGATCCAATGTAGTGTGAGAGGATGCTTGTTCTTCATTGTTTAAGATAACGGAAATACTTCCAAACAGGGCACAAGAAAAGCCTTGGCTTTCTAAAATATGCTTAATCATGTAAGAGGTAGTCGTTTTACCGTTAGTTCCAGTTATGCCAATAAGGATTTTATCTTTAGTTGGGTTTTGAAAATATTTCTTAGCCAAATATGCCAAGGCTGTCCTAGAATCATTTACTTGAAAGTAAGGAACATTTCTTACTTCCAAACACTTTTCCCCGATGATTGCGACTGCACCATTTTGGATGGCATCTTCAATAAATGAATGACCGTCCATATGGTTGCCAGAAATAGCCACAAACAAAAAACCCTTTTCAACTTTCTTAGAGTTGAAGGCGAGACCACTTACCAAAATATTTTGTGTCATTTGAGTAGCTTTTACGTTTATTGCTGTTAACAATTCATTTAACATCATCATTTTATTTCGCTCCCCATCAAATTAACTTGTGTGTATTACGAGGGAGCTAATCCATCGTAAGATTTAGTTTCAATACATGAAGGTATCTTTTTGTAAATAGCTTTAACAGATATTAGACGTTTATGCTTTTTGAATTACCTTGTTTTATTTTTGTTGAAATTTGTCTGAAAAAGTCGATTTTTATGATATTTCTAATATTATCATAGTTAAATTTCTATCTCTAAAAATAAGAGTAGTTTAATGCAAAAATGATACCATTTTCCCTTAAATTTTTAATAGAAAGGGGTCAATTTGACAATTGTTGTTTCTAATGAGAAAAAATATAGTTCAATTGGCAAGTTATCAGTGAGAAATTAGCTGGAGATTAATACTTTAGAAATAACAAAATAAGTCCTTCTGATTTTCAGAAGGACTTATTTTGCGTTATTCAGTATTTTCTTTAACTAAATTCCTTTATTGTCTCGAAGTTCTATAATTGTTCCTTCAGGAGCTTGTAATTTGCATAAGTTACCGTTCTCAACTTGATAAATGAATTCATTGTTTTTCATCAGAAATTTAACTCCTATTTCACGTAGACGAGCCACTTCTGAATTTAAATCATCAACCCATATACAGAAATGAACTAACCCTTGTGAATTTGAGTCTCCATGACTAAGTATTTCATTTAGTTTTCCGGTTTGTAATTCGATATAAAAGTTATTTAATTGTATCCATGTGTTAAAATTTCTGTCATGAAAACCGAATGATTCTTTTACTAATTTAAAACCTAGTCCTTCGGTGTAAAAATTTAACGTTTCATAATATGTATTTGTTTGAATGCATAAATGATGAACAAAGCTTTCTCCCACATAATTACCTCATTTCAGTAAATTGATATCCTAATTATTATTTCTATTTAAAAGTTTCTAACTTCCTCAATGATTGAATTTCCCTCAGTAGCTTCAGAATCAAGCCATTTCCATTTTTCATATAATCTAATTCGCCCATCAGGTAAAATTTTAGGAGTAGAAGTGCATTGGCCACCTCTAATTTCATTTTTGTTGTTAACGTGGTTATATCGAAACTCTAAGCAACCGTCGCCATTTATAACTCCAATCAATGTGCCTTTTACAATTTCCCCACCACTATATGCTGCTGAGATAATATGTCCCTCTTGTTTGTATTCAAAAATAGTTTTTGAAGAAACTTCACCGTTATCTGTATTTTCAATTGAAACAAAGCATCGACCATTGTAATCTATCACTTTTCTCTTCCCCTTTGCCTTATGATGTTTAATAATCATACTATTTTTTATTGAACGGAACTATTGATATATTCGATGATTCATAATAATAAGGATAAAAATTAATATTAAAAGTTAAATGAAGTGAAAAAATTTAAAAAGAGAAGTAGAATAGGAAATATAAAACCCTTTAAATAATGGGAATATGAACATAAATGAAAGTGGGCGAAACCATGAACGCGTACGATGAATATATGAAGCAAGTAGTTAAACCAATGAGAAGTGAGTTAACAGACGCTGGTTTTAAAGAATTGACTACTCCTGATGAGGTGCATAGCCATATGAAGGAGACTGGGGTTTCTTTAATTGTAGTTAACTCAGTTTGTGGATGTGCAGCTGGGCTTGCTAGACCCGCAGTAACAGCAGCCGTTGCGGAGCTAGACAAAAAACCTGAGCATTTAGTAACTGTTTTTGCTGGTCAAGATCAAGAGGCAACTGCAACTATGCGAGATTATTTTAGCGATGTTCCTCCAAGCTCGCCTTCTATTGCTATTTGGAAAGATGGGGAATTGGCTTATTTCATTCCTAGAGAACAAATTGAAAGTAATTCTATGGATACTATTAAAGATCATTTAGCTGGTGTTCTTGCAGATATTATCTAATGGAAAGTATTATTACCACTGCTGGTAGAACAAATATAAGTATGATTCAAACCGCAAAAGAAATAGCATCTCTTTTAAAAATTTCATATGTAGAAAGAAACAAAAAATCTGTTGAAAAAATACAACAAGAGCATCAGGCAAATGTAATGGTTGTGGGGAAGGAGCGGTTAGAGTATTTTCCTTATGGTTCCTTAACCCCTTTTTTCTTTCACCCAAATTCCGCTGCATTCCGAATGAAAAGATTGATCAAGGGAGATAAAGATCCTTTTTTACTCGCAACAGAGCTATCTAAAGGAGATAAATTTCTAGATACTACTGCGGGATTGTGTTCAGATAGTCTAATTGCAGCTTATGCAATAGGAGATACTGGAATAGTGAATGCATTAGAAAAAGATAGAATTATTGCTTACATGGTGCAACAAGGTTTAAAAAAATATAATACTGATTTTTCTATTCTACAACATACAATGCGCCAAATAAGCATCTTTCATGACGACGCTTTAAATTTTTTAAAAAGAGCTGAGGATAATTCATATGATGTAGTTTATATGGATCCAATGTTTGAAGAGGAAATTATTGAATCCACCAACTTTCAATCGTTGAGAGATATAGGGGTACATGGAGGCTTGAGTAATGAGTGGGTGGAACAAGCAACAAGAGTTGCTCGAAAACGAGTAGTTTTAAAAGCTCATTTCCGGTCGCCAATGTTCGAAAGCTTTGGTTTTAAGCAAATAACCAGACCCACCTCTAAATTTCACTTCGGAGTGATTGAAAAATAAAAAGAGGGAAGTGACTAATGTCGCTTCCCTCTTTTTTAACAGTTTAAAAATCAGTGCGTGAAGTTTAATGAAGTTAAATAACCTAATAAAAATAAAAATCCAATTCCAATGATTATATCTGTGCTCATAAGAATTTCCTCCTTAGTTTAAAAAACCTACTGATTGTTTACCCTATTTATTGTACAATGAATACAAGGAAGATGAAACCTTTTGTTCTCGATTTCGTATATCTTAATATCCGGTTATACCAAATTTGTACATAATTGAAGGTGAAAAAGATGAAAAAATGGTTCCAAAAGTCGATTATAATTACTGTTGCTTTGCTTACCTTTGGATTAATATCGCCAAACCATGTCATTTGGGAGCAATTATTAGACAATAAAGCTCCGTTGAAATCGGTCACTTCTGAAAGCAATACCCGGGAGTATGACCATGTCAGTCTTCAAGAACCTATTGATTACAGTGAAAGTATTACCATAGCAGCTAAAGAGCAAGCATACATAAAATTTGGGACAAGAATAGGGCCAGTTATACAAAATGAATTTGATGATATTATATTCCCAAGGATTCAAGAAGCTATTGATGCTACAATTATTAATCTAGACAGTGATAAAGCATCTCAACTAGCTATATCAGAGAGACCATCTGGGGAATATCATGAAAAAATATTTAATATTTATGATGACATTTCTAAAAAAGACATAATGCGTTTCCACGTTAGAACAGATAAAAAACCGCTTGATGGTTACTACTTTAATTTTCATTATCACCTGGCAGAAGATAAATATACAAAGCATTATGCTCTAGGTGAGATTTTTTGGTCCAAGAATACACCACCTAAATGGCTCTCTTAGATGAGAGCTTTTTTTACGGATGAAAGGAAGTAATAAAATGAAGCAATACTTAGATTTATGTAAACACATTCTTGAATATGGAGTAGAAAAAGGGGATCGAACTGGAACAGGCACGAAGAGCGTTTTTGGTTATCAAATGCGCTTTGACTTATCTGAAGGTTTCCCTTTAATGACTACTAAAAAAACTGCCTTTCGACTTATAGTTAGTGAGCTTTTATGGTTCTTAAAAGGAGATACGAATGTTAAAACGTTGATAGAGGCTAATAATCATATTTGGGATGAATGGGCTTTTGAAAAATGGGTGAATAGTGATAAGTACACTGGTCCAGACATGAGCAATTTTGGCGTAAGAGCTTCAAAGGATCCTGAATTCAAGGTAGTGTTGAAAGAGCAAATGAAACTCTTCTGTGATAAAATTCTCTCAGACGAATCTTTTGCGAAAGAGTTTGGCGACCTTGGCCCAGTTTATGGTAGACAATGGCGTTCATGGCCCACTCAAAATGGTGAAACAATTGACCAATTAGAAAACCTAATAGAGGGCATTCAAAACAATCCTGATTCTAGAAGACATATTATTACTGCATGGAACCCTGCAGAGGTGGATGATATGGCATTGCCACCATGCCATAGTTTTATGCAATTTTATGTAGCTAATGGAAAGCTATCCTGTCAGTTGTATCAGCGAAGCGCGGACGTTTTCCTAGGAGTTCCTTTCAATATTGCATCCTACGCTTTACTTGTTCATCTAATAGCTAGGGAATGTAAGTTAGAAGTAGGTGAATTCGTTCATACTCTTGGTGATGCTCATATTTATTCGAATCATTTTGAACAGGTTGAAACTCAGTTAGCAAGATCGCCTCGTCCTTTACCGACATTATTATTAAATGAAGAAAAATCGTCTATTTTTGACTTTGAAATCGAAGATATTACTATAGAAGGCTATGACCCACATCCAAAAATCAAGGCACCAATTGCTGTTTAGAGGAGAGAAGAATAATGATATCACTTATCGTAGCACATGATCCAAATCGTGTAATTGGCTATAACAAAGATTTACCATGGCATATACCAGGTGATTTGGCTTATTTCAAAGAGAAAACAATGAACAAAGCAATGGTTATGGGTAGAAACACATACGAGTCGATTGGAAGAGTATTACCAGGGAGAAAGAGTATCATTGTTACTAGAAATCCTTCATACAGAGTCGAGGGAGCAGATGTAGTAGGTAATTTGACTGATGCTGTTGAATTAGCGAAAGCTCATCATCACGAAGTAATGGTTATCGGGGGAGAACAAATATTTAGAGCAATCTTGCCAAAAGCAGATAGATTATATATTACATTTATTCAACAAACGTTTACAGGAGATACTTTTTTTCCGCCTTATAGTTATGATGAGTGGGTTCTTACGGAAAAGTCAGAAGAAATGACGACTCCTGACGGAATAACCTATGTATATTTGGTTTATGATAGAAAGGTTAGTGAATAAGTTGTTTTCTTCTTTAAGGACATTTGGATTTTTATTTGGTTATTTACCATTTAGTCTTCCAAAATTAAACAAGATTAAATCTCTAAAAAATGAGATTTCAGTAGAGGAATACGATCAATTAATTCATGAGGTACCTCAAAAATGGGCAGGCGGCATTCTTAAAAGAACAAAAAGTGAATTTACTGTAGAGGGATTAGAAAACCTCCCTCAGGGAGCTGTGTTGTTTATAAGCAACCATGAAGGAAACTTTGATATACCGACCCTGTTAACTCATATACCTAAACCATTTGGATTTATCTCAAAAATAGAGGTAAAAAAAATTCCTTTGATTTCTAAATGGATGGAGGAAATGAATTGTGTATTTTTGGATCGGTCTAATAGAAAAAGCAGTTATCGTTCGATACAAGATACAGTGTCACAATTGCAACAAGGACATTCTATTTTGATGTTTCCAGAGGGTACACGAAGCAAAGGACAAGGCATTGGTACATTCAAATCAGGATTCATGCGTATTGCCAAAGAGGCAAACGTGCCGATTGTTCCAATAGCCATACACGGAACCTCAAATATTATGGAGAAAAATAATAACAAAATTTGCCCAGCTCACGTTCAAATTAGTATACTTCCTTCATATAGTAAAGAGATGATTCAAGAAAATGATTCAAAACAAACTATGGAAGACCTACATACAGTTATCTCAAATAAAATTATTGAGCTCCAAAGTAGACACAAATAGTTTACAGAGTGGCGTCTTTCTTCTTATAATAGTACTATAGAGGAAGGAAGGGATACACAGTGCCTAAGGTTCATATAGTTACAGACTCGACAGCAGACCTAACAAAAGAGATAATTGAAAAATATAATATACATGTTGTACCTTTAACAATTCAGATTGATGGAGAGTCATACATTGACGGTGTTAACATACAACCAGAAGAATTTTTACATAAAATGAGCTCTTCAAAAGATCTTCCAAAGTCCTCCCAACCTGCAGTAGGTGTTTTTAAAGAACTTTATGACAGGCTTGGTAAAAATGGAGATCAAGTTATTTCTATTCATATGACCGGAGGCATGAGTGGTACGGTTAAATCGGCACAGAATGCAGCTGATTTAACGGATTCTGATGTTACAGTTATTGATTCAAAGTTTATTTCTTTTGCCCTATACTTCCAAGTAGAAGAAGCAGCAAAGATGGCGGCAAACGGTTCAACAAAAGAGGCTATTATTGAAAAGGTTTTTGATATTCGATCTAAAACCGATTTATATGTTGTTGTAGATACTTTGGATAATTTAGTTAAAGGTGGACGCATTGGAAAAGGGAAAGCAATGATTGGATCATTACTTTCTATTAAGCCAATTGCTAGCCTTGCAGACGGGGTTTATACTCCTGTAGCAAAAGCTAGAAGTCATAAGCAAGTAGTCAACTATTTGTTTAAACAGTATTTGGAAGACACTAAAGGTAAAATCGTAAAAGCAGTTGGAATATCTCATGCCCATGGGTTATCTATGGCCACACCTTTAATGGAATTAATTAAAGACTCTGGTTTTAAAGATATTCAAGTTTCCTTTACTTCTCCAGTGATTAGTACACATACTGGTCCCGGTGCTATTGGTTTTATGTATATGACAGAATAATGCTAAAAGCAGGGAGGCTCAATATTTCCCTGCTTTTATTTATAGATTTTGTGAAGTTTGCCTAGGACATTAAGTTTTCGTACAGTTAAATAGCAAGGGCGTACTTCAAAAAAATAAAGGTTTTTCCATCCAGATTATTAATGGGTATAAATAAAGGGGTTAGATATGAAATATAAGTATTTAATAATTCTTGTTTTTGTTTTTCTTTTATCAAGTTGTGCTCCAGAAAAAATACAAGAAGTAAGCTTTTCTGAAAAGGAGACAATCTTATTTGAAGAATATATAATTCCATCTGAATTCTTTCCAAGAACACTTGAGTTGGTTGGGCTTGGTGATTCTCTAACTCAAGGGGTGGGAGACGAATTAAAAAGAAATGGTTATGTAGGAAGGCTAAAAAATCAAATATTAGAATACAAAGGAATAGAAGATGTTGTCTTAACCAATACTGCTAAAAGAGGAAGACGTAGTGACCAACTCTTAAAATTGTTAAGAGATGGTGAAATAGACCATCAAATTCGAAAAGCAGATTTAATAACAATTACCATTGGTGGTAACGATGTTATGAAGGTATTTAAAAAGGACCTTTTTAATCTTCAAATTGAGGCTTTTGAAAAGGAACTTCAACGTTTCGAAAGAAATTATGATGATATCCTTGAAGAAATTCGAGAGGTTAATAGCAGTGCTCCAATACTAATGATAGGAATTTATAACCCTATTACCATTGTTACAGATGAAACGAGTGAGGTAGACCAAATTATCACTGATTGGAATGACACCATTGAATCACTCTCATATAGTAATACGAATGCATGTTTTGCACCAATTGATACTTTGTTTGATTCTAATGCAAACTTAGTTTATCATACCGACTTCTTCCATCCTAATAGCAAGGGATATGAGTTAATAGTCGAGAATGTAGTAAATTCTTTAGAAAATTGTGGTTTGATAGATGAGCAAAGTAGGGAATTGTTCTTTTGAGGAGTTGGTTAGATGAATAAGTGGAAGATTGCCTTTTTTTTATTGTTATTAGTTATTGTAGGAAGTATTGGTACGGTATTATATTGGATAACAGCTCCAACAGAATCTGTAGAGGTAAAAAGCGCTGAGGAGGCTAATCCCTCTGGGCATGTATTAACTGTAAATGCCTCTAAGGAGGATTTTCAGGGCATTGCAAACACATTTATAGCGAAAGCAATGGATAATAAACCTATACCCCTTCAATTGAGTGTAGATGATCAAATTATTTTAAGCTCGGAGTTAACTATATTTTCACTAACTCTCCCAGTTAAAATGTATTTCGAACCTTTTGTAGAGGAGAATGGCAATATTCGTCTCGAGCAATCTTCTGTAGAAGTCGGTCAGCTTCAATTACCACCAGAAACTGTGTTAAAGTTATTAAGAGATTCCATTGATCTTCCACGCTGGATGGTGGTTAAGCCTGACGAGGAGGAAGTATTAATTCAATTAGCTAGCATTCCAATGGCTTCCGGAGTCAATGTCCGAGCTAAAGAATTAAATCTTCAGGAAGATAAAATTGTTTTAGAAATAATAGTTCCATCGAAATGAGGGATATATAATGGAAAAAGCAACATTTGCAGGAGGATGCTTTTGGTGCATGGTAAAACCGTTTGATTCGTATGACGGCATTGAAAAAGTAGTTTCTGGATATACGGGTGGGACTGTACCAAATCCAACTTATGAACAGGTCTGCTCAAATGCTACAGGACACTATGAAGCTATTCAAATAACATTTGAACCAAGCAAGTTCTCTTATGATCAATTACTTGAAATATTTTGGTTAAATATCGACCCGACAGACGAAGAAGGACAATTTTTTGATAAAGGTTCGTCCTATCAAACGGCTATTTTTTACCATACGGAGGAGCAACGAAAGAAAGCGGAGCAATCGAAAGATGCACTTGATGCTTCTGGAAGGTTCCCAAAGAAAATAGCTACAAAAATTTTGCCTGCTTCAGAATTTTATGAAGCAGAGGAATATCATCAGGATTACTATAAAAAGAATCCGACACATTATAACCGTTACTTTGTTGGATCAGGAAGAGCGGCGTTCGTAGAGAACAATAGGAGGCTTCAAAATGAAGGATAAACTAACTGAAATGCAATATTATGTTACACAACAAAATGGAACAGAGCCACCCTTTCAAGGAGAATATGATAAGCATTTTGAAGAGGGAATCTATGTAGATGTTGTTTCTGGAAAACCATTATTCCATTCTAAGGATAAATATGATGCGGGATGTGGATGGCCAAGCTTTACTAGACCCATAGAAGCACATGAAGTGATAGAGCACTTTGATGATTCTCATGGCATGAGAAGGGTAGAAGTAAGAAGTAAAACAGCTAACTCTCATTTAGGGCATGTTTTTCCTGATGGTCCTAAGGAAGAAACAGGTTTACGATACTGTATCAACTCAGCTGCTATGCGTTTTGTTCCAAAAGCCAAGCTAGAAGAAGAAGGCTATGGAGAATTTTTAAAATTATTTTAATGAACACAAAAGCATGGAATTAATTTTCCATGCTTTTTTATTATGCTTTAAGAAATTATATACTGAATTCACTAGTTGTAGATAGGTTTCTGAGATTAAGTAAAGTATGGGGAAACGAGTGTGAATTCCCAAATGAAAGTTTGGGAGTACATTAAAAGGCCACAAAATTAAAAACGCTGAGCCTTTAGAGTGGAAGGCAAGGCTGGTGCAGTAACCAGAGTAGGATTAATCTCCCATGAGTGCTACTCGTATAGAGTGCGACAGTCTGTGATGCACAGTAGTCGATGGAGTCAGACTAACGGACGGGCTCTATGGCCCATAGTTCATCGACTTCTTCGCCTGCCATACTAATCTATACCCACTCTGCAACAATTTCATCCTCTGTGGAGCAGTTTTTTGGGTCTGTATGGATGGCTAACAGGTGCTTAGTAAAATTTGATCATCATTTCGATGATCTATTTTTATGTCCAAAACATTAAATTGATCCCAGAAATGCATTGTGAAATGTTACACTTAAACTATAGCAGCAGGATAGTTGAAGCGTGTTGTTTAAATTGTGTTTAACAATCGGGCATATTGAGATTGACAAGAAAACAGAATGAGTGACGCAAGGAATAAATGTTATTTACACTTTGCTGAGGGGGTACTTATGAAAATTCACTATTATTTAGGTTGGTTTGACAATTTTTTTCCAGAGAATCTGGGTAGGGTGTTACAGGAGGATATAACTGATAGAAAATCGCTAGCTATGATTAGCTCGAATCCATCTATTTATGAAGATGATGGTGCTAGTGAACGCTCGTGGCTCGATCAGGCTGGCATTATGTTTGATGAGTATCATTTAATTAATTTCCGCGTACAGAAGGAGGAAGCCCAAACGATAATTCAAAATGCTTCAGTCATTTTCTTGTTGGGTGGCAATATTCTTAATCAAAATGGTTTTTTGATGCAATATGAATTATCGGATTCGATTAAAAAAAGCAGCGCCGTTGTGATGGGAGCCAGTGCTGGAGCAATCAACATGTCCGCTAAATGGTTATGCTCGAAAAACTTTGGAGATGAAGTTGAAATGAGCTCTGTTTACGACGGAATCGGTCTTGACAATTTTTCCGTCCTGTCTCATTTTGATCTTGAAAATAACATGGCACTGGTTCAAAGCGAACTATCTCCCCTATCGGAAGAAATAAATATTTATGCGTCGAACAAAGATTGCGCTATACGTGTAAAAGGAGACAAAATCGACGTTTTTGGCAATGTTTATTTAATTTCCAACTCAAAGATTCAGAAATTGGATGAGACACTCTAGTTGTAGCGAATCGCTAATGGGTTATTGAAATAATTTCTTTATGCACCGTCTCTAATTTAAATTAAGTGAAGGAGAACTGGCGCGATTGTTGAATATGCGTTTATTTTTTCTACTTAACCTAACAGGTGCGTTAGCAAAATCTGGCCATCGTTTCGATGGTCTATTTTTATGTCCAAAACATTAAGTTGATCTCAGATATGCAATGTGAAATGTTACATTTAAACCAACGGTGCATTATATTTGAACAAGGAATTTGTTAGCTCACGTATCAACGCTTTTGTTAGACATATACCGTAGACACATTAAATGGAACTTTTTAACACGAAATTCGACTTATTAAATGAAGGGGGGGTCAGATGAGATTTACAAAGAATTTATTTGTTTCATTAACAATGATTCTATTTGCTATTACAGGGTGTTCTAGTGGAATAGAAAATGAAGAACAAAGCATAAAAGTTCAAAAGCGTATTGGTGATGAAAATAAATATGAAGACTTCAAAGAAATTACTGATAATAAGAAAGTTCAAAAGGTAAAAAGTATATTAGATAAAGCTGATTGGGAAAACGCCAAAGTGGATATGGTACGTCCTGCTGATTATAGGTTTGGATTTCAGTTTAAAAATCCTGAAAAAGGGGCAAAAGCAGTGTTATATGAAATTTGGATAAGTCCAAATATAGATAAAGTGGAAGTTGTAAAAGGTGATAATGAGTATGTTCAACTAAACGAGGAAAATTCTACTGTTTTATTTGAAATATTAACAGGAGAAAGACTTTTTGATTTGTGATTGGATAATTCAGATATTTAAAAAGAACTTGAAGAAAATTTTAAACTTTAATCCTTCTTCAATAAACGTCGTGCTTTACTTCAAGAAGGGTAAAGCCTTTTTTCTTATTGGACTAACGCGGTAGGATAATAAAACAACAGAAAATTCAAAAAATATAATGGAGGTTATTAGCTTTGCAAAAATGCGAGAAATGCAATACACATTTTAGTTGGAGTAAAATCTATGAATCCTTCTGGCTAAATTATAAACCTATTAATTGTAACGAATGCGATACAACACATAAGATAACAACACCAAGCAGGTTAATTTTTGTTTCTTTAACTATTCTTCCAATGCTCACCTTCGGTTATTTTCTGTCTCCTTTTAGCAATGGTCTTTTGACACTTGGCATAGCTATCTTTATTTTAATAATTGGTTCTTTGTTGGCACCTTTTCTTGTTACTTATAAAGGGTCTTTGTGAAATAATGTACTTAAACTAACGGGTGCTTTAGTAAAAAAGGAAATCAAAATAAAATGAGCTTAGGAAAAATACCTAAGCTCATTTTTTGTGTCTTAAATCAACCTTTAACATAGCCAAATCTTAAAGCTTAAATTCATTGACTACTTTTCGTAGTTCGTCCGCTTGATGAGACAATTCAACAGCAGATGCATTGATTTCTTGCATCGCTGCGCTGCCTTGCTCAGCAGCTGCAGCAGAGCTTTCTGTGTTGGACGCAGTATTCTCAGCAATATGAGTAACCTCTATAAAGGAGGCAGCTACTTCCTGGCTAAATTCAAGTGTTTGTCCGATTTGATTTACCATTTTATCAATAATACTGATTGTTTCCTCTGTATTTTTCATTATTTGTTCCAGGGAAGCATTTGTCTCATTGGCAACTTCTACACCTTTGATAACGCTCTCTACCCCTTCATGATTTTGCTTAACGATAGAAGTGACCTCAGATTGAATAGAAGTTACAATTCCTGTCACTTCTTTTGCAGCATTTTGAGATTGTTCGGCAAGTTTTCTTACCTCATCGGCGACTACTGCGAAGCCTCGTCCGTGCTCACCCGCACGAGCAGCCTCAATTGCTGCATTCAATGCAAGCAGATTAGTTTGCTCGGCTATAGCGGTAATCGTTTTAATAATAGAAGTGATTTCATATGACTTTACCCCTAGAGCTTGTACTGTTTGAGATGTGTTAGCCATCGTTTCTTCGATATCTAGCATGACATTAGACGAGTGCTGTACTGATTTTACACCTAATCTAGCAGCAGAGGTCATATTATCTGTTGCTGATTTTACAGCTTGAGCGTCATCGTTCAAATATCTAGTTGCTTCCTCTAGTGAATTCATTTTTTGAATAGCCAGTGTCATACTTTTCAAGGTCTGTTCACTTCCGGATGCAATTTCGTTTGTAGAGTCGGCTATGGATTGAATTGTGATTGATGTATCATCAGAAGAAGCCATGAGCTGCTGTCCACTTGCTGATACGTTTTCAGTTAACAAACTAACTCGTTTAACCAAATCTGCAATAGATGCTATTAAAACATTTGTATTAGAAGCAATCTCAGCGAATTCATCCTTTGTTCTAACTTTTACTCTTCTTGTCAGATCGCCACCTGCTTGAGCAATATCTAAAATAGAACGGTTAATAGAATAAGTGCTACGTTTAATCGAATTAAATAACAAAATTCCAAATATTAAAGTTAACAATACAGAGAAAATTGTTAATCCTATAAACAAGTACAAGGAGTTTTGATTCTTTTCTTCAAGTAGTGTAATTTGATTAGCATTCTTTTTTGCTAACACTTCATTCATTGCTTCTATTTGGACATCAACATGACTCATAGCTGTACGTCCATTTCCTGCATTAACTAGCTTTTGCGCAGCTTCGAAGCCATTTTTATCTCTCAAGCTAAGGGCACGTTCCGAGTATTGAAGATATGTATTAAAATGCTCATTAATTGTTGTCACTTTTTTTAGTTCTTCTGGTCTGTTCTTATAGATCGCCTCTAATTCTTTAAAACGAGTAATGATTGCATCTTTATAACTTCTATAACTTGTCATATAATTTGATTTACCTGTTATGATATAACTTTGCTCCGCGTTTGAAAGTTTCGCTATATCTGCTGACAATTGGTTGACCATAAGCTGCTCTTTAATATCCACGTTCATAAAAGTTTCTAATTCCTTCTGAGACGACTGCATGTTGCCTGAAGTAAGAAGAAGCATGGAAAATAGAATAATAATTAGGACGGAAAAAATAATTAGTACTCTTCCACGGATTGAATTTAACAGATTTGTCTTTTGAAAGCTCTTTCTCTTGTTTGTATCTTTTGTTAAACGGGAAAGTGAAAAAACAAATGGTTTTTTCTGTTTCTTTGGTTTTGGTAATTTAGGTGATTTAGGAGCTTTCTTCTTTTTAATAAAAGAGGTCAAACGAACCAATCCTTTCTATAGGTTTTATCTTCATAATTTTTAGTTTAATTGTTTTAGTTGGAATTATCTACAAATTTTTTTATTAAAGTGCTACTTCATGACTAAAGGAGGAAGAAAAGTATGCATCAATCGTTTTACTTATTTGCTTTAAAGTTCCGGGGAGGACAAAAGAACGATGCTAAAGCCCAGTTTGCGGAACATATGTTTTTACAGCATGATTTTCCTAAGGCAGAAACGTCTTTTCAGGAAATATCTGAATACATCGAAGAACTGGCTCATCCTGAAATGACGGCAATCGTTTTTGATGAAATATGGGGGTTATACGAAGATCACATTAGATAGGCTTCAGCATTGCATTTCCTAGTAAAAAAAGGTATTATTAACTCGATAAGTTTAGAAATGAGGTTATTATAATGAGTATTCATATTAACGCAAAAAAAGGTGAAATTGCAGACACAATTTTATTACCAGGGGATCCACTTCGTGCAAAGTATATCGCAGAAACATTCTTAGAGGATGTTGTGCAGTATAATGAAGTACGTAATATGTTTGGCTACACAGGTACATATAAGGGAAAAAGAGTTTCTGTACAAGGTACGGGGATGGGTGTTCCATCAATCTCTATTTATGCAACTGAGTTAATGAATGATTATGATGTACAAAAGTTAATTCGTGTTGGAACTTGTGGAGCAATTCAAAAAGATGTAAAAGTTCGAGATGTTATTTTAGCTCAGGCAGCATCTTCTGATTCTTCTATGAACAAAGTACTTTTAGATGATATTAGTTTCGCTCCTACAGCAGATTTTGACCTATTATATAATGCATATAACGCTGGTAAAGAAGCTGGGTTAAATCTTCGTGTAGGTAATGTCTTCACAGCAGACTTATTCTACAACGAAAATGCACAAAATGAAAAATGGGCAAGCTACGGTGTTCTTGCAGTAGAAATGGAATCAGCAGCACTTTACACTTTAGCTGCTAAATTTGGACGTCAAGCTTTGTCTGTATTAACAGTGAGTGACCATATCATTACAGGTGAAGTTACTTCATCAGAGGAAAGACAAACAACATTTAATGATATGATTATTGTAGCTTTAGAGGCAGCGCTTAAATAAAATCTTTAAACATAGACTGTCATTCTTGGCAGTCTATTTTTAAAAGATGAACTGTGTGAAAAGGGTGAAGATTTTGGACGAACAAGAGCAACGAAACAATGAGGAACAAGAACAAATTTCAACTGATGCTTCTAAGTATATAAAAATGAAGCCTTTCGTGTTATGGATAATGATTTTTACCCTCGTTATAGTATCATCTGGAATTACAACCCTTTTTCTTTTGAATAACAAGGATGAGGGAAGTAAAGTCAATACAGAAAATTCACAGACAGAATATGTGGGTGAAAGAGCTGAATTTACGAAATTATATTTGGCCTATGATAAATTAGTAAAAGAATATTATAAAGAAATTGATCAGGATGATGTTATTAACGGAGCAATCAATGGAATGATAGATGCTCTAGAAGATCCTTATTCAGAATATATGAATCAAGATGAAGCTTCGATGTTTGACGATAGTATACACTCAAGCTTTCAGGGAATTGGTGCAGAGATTCAAGAGCAAGATGGCACTATTACAGTTGTTTCTCCTATAAAAAATTCACCTGCTGAAAAAGCTGGGTTACTACCAAATGACAAAGTATTAAAGGTCGACGGTAAGGATATTCAAGGCTACAGTGTTTCCGAAGCAGTATTATTAATACGTGGTAAAAAGGGGACAGAGGTTACTCTTTCTATCCAACGTGGAGATAGTGCATTGATGGAAATGAAGATAGTTCGCGATGATATTCCTATAGAAACAGTTTACGCTGAAATGCTAAATGACAATGTTGCCCATATTATTATTTCTAGTTTTTCAGATGATACGTATGATGAACTTGTTACAGCAATAGAAGAAATGGAAAAAGAAGGTATGGAGGCACTTGTATTGGATGTGAGACAAAATCCAGGTGGCTTGCTCGAATCAGCGGTGGACATTTCTAACCTCTTCATCGAAGAAGGTAAAAATATTGTTCAAATTGAAACTAAAACAGATAAAAATAAACTTGTAAAAGAACCAATCGCTGCTTCTCCAGGGCTTCGTGTAAATATTCCTGTAACAATTTTAATTGATGAGGGTAGTGCTTCGGCTTCAGAAATACTAGCTGGAGCGCTAAGTGAATCTTCAAATGTACCTATAGTGGGTGTAAACTCATTTGGTAAGGGTACTGTTCAATCTGTGAATAACCTACCTGATGGATCCAATATTAAAATTACAACTGCTAAATGGCTAACACCTGAAGGTAACTGGATTCATGATAAAGGTATCGCACCAGATTATGAAGTAGCTTATCCATCCTATGCTATGCTTTCTCCTTTAAATAGTGCTGAGGTCTTAAAGTCAGGGATGACTTCAGAAGCAGTTCAAAATGCCAAGGAAATGCTGAAGGCTGTAGGCTACGAGGTTGGGAAAATAGACAGTAGCTTCAATGATCAAATGGTTTCGGCGGTTAAAAAATTCCAATCAGATAATAAGCTTGAAACTACTGGTGAAATTACTGGTGAAACAGCATATCTATTAATGGATAAACTTCGCGAGAAGCTTTTAAACGAAGATCCACAATTGTCAAAAGCTGAAGAAGTAGCGAAAGATTTGATCAAAAAGTAAATTATTATCTTTACCAACTATAATATTTAATTTAGTGAGGAAAAGAGCTGACCTATTATGGTCAGCTTTTTCTTCTAATATATAGAAAGAGGTGTATGAGCAAGTGAAGGATGTATATTTATTGAGTGGTTTTTTAGGAAGTGGCAAAACCTCTCTTCTATCTAATCTTATTGCTCAATTTAAGGCAGAAGGGATTAAACCTGCAGTTATTATGAATGAGCTCGGCAAATTAGCATTTGACAGCAGGGCAGTAGACGAAGATATACCTCTTAAGGAAATGTTAGAGGGATGTATTTGCTGTACCGGTTCTGAAAAAATGGAAGCACAGCTCCAAACCTTGTTGGCAGGAGAAGATTTTGATGTGTTACTAATAGAGACTACTGGAGCTGCACATCCAGTAGAAGCTTTAGATGCTGTTTTTTCACCTTTGTTTGCAAATGAATTAAACATTAAAGGTATTATCACGGTAGCAGATTGCAAAAGATGGCTAGAACGTGAGAAGCTTAGTCCTCAGACGCGCATGTTATTCCTTGAGCAAATTAGACACGCTCATTTAATAGTAGCAAACAAAGTGGACCTGTTAACTGAGGAAGAGGTATTTAATGTCTCTATGCAGCTACAAGCTATTAATAGTAGTGCGCCCATTATTCAGACATCTAATAGCAAAATCTCTATAAATGCTATTCAAAATCTTGAAGCTACATTTCATCAAAAAGAAGTTCAAGAAGTATCAATAGGTAAGCAACTATTCTTATCATCTAGATTACACACATTCAAGGAACCTATTAATCAGGAAACCTTTGAGGAATGGATAAGAAATCTCCCAGATACAGTTTATCGAATGAAAGGATACGTGCCGCTTGAGGGACATAAGAATCCTTTTCTCTTTCAATATGCTTACGGAATGATTCAATGGCTGCCAGAATACATGAAAATGGCTCCTCAGATTGTAATTATCGGTGAGCAAATAGATAAATTACAGATAGTTGGAGATACGGGGAATGATTGAGGCATTTAAAATGATATATAAGAATCGTATTTCTTTAGTAAGAGATATAACTGAAGAAGACGTGCGAAGTATTATAAAGTCAGAACTATTAGATGAATACACTCATCCACGTGCAAAGCTTTCTATAGAAAGGAAGCTATCGATGGCATTGGCACGTGTGAATAATAGTAATCTATCACAAATACAAAAAGAGATGATATTATCTGTGATAAATGAGGAATATGTGAAACTGTCAATAGGTTTGAAAAACTAATATTTTAATTGTTTGGATAGTGTTTCCATTTCATTGAAAGAGAATCCTTTATTACTTCGGTATTTTTATATAGAGTTGGTCAAATTGGAATATATTATAAAATTTTTTCTACTGATTTTGTGTTTAAAATGAGAGAGCACAAAAGAAGGAGGAAATGAAAATGAACAAAAAGCAAATCATGGCGGGTGTCCTAGCAGGAGGATTATTATTTACTGTTACTACAGCATCTGCAGAAACAAATGCTAGCAATTCAAAAACTACTTCTGAGGCAAAAACATCCATCCAATGGAAGTCTCTAAAGATAAACTCTAAAGAATTGGCTTGGAGTGACAAAGCAAGTGATAAATTACTTCAAGAGGTTAATATAAATAAAGATTTAATCGTTGCTAACCTAGCAAAAATCATCAAAGCAGAAGCTGAGAAGAAACATGAAGCAACACAACAGGTAGAGAAAGATTCAAAAGAAACAACAAAAGAAGTTACTCAACCTAAAGATGTGAAAAAAGAAGAAGTAGCAACACCAAAGGCTGAAGCAAAAGAAGAAGTAGCAACACCAAAAGCTGAAGCAAAAGAAGAAGTAGCAGCACCAAAGGCTGAAGCAAAAGAAGAAGTAGCAGCACCAAAGGCTGAAGCAAAAGAAGAAGTAACAGCACCAAAAGCTGAAGCGAAAGAAGAGGCAGCAACAACTCCTCAACCTACTCAGCAAGCTCAAGCTACTGAAAAAACTGAAAGTAATACTAATTCAGAAAAAGCTCAGGTTTCTTCTGTTATTCAACAAGTGGTTGACTTAACAAATGCAGAGCGTGCAAAAGAAGGTCTAGCACCACTACAAATCGATTCTGCTTTAACTAAATCAGCGCAGCTTAAATCACAGGATATGAAAGATAATAATTATTTTTCACATACAAGTCCTACGTATGGTTCTCCTTTTGATCAAATGAAATCATTAGGAATTAACTACAAATCAGCAGCTGAGAATATCGCAATGGGTCAAAGAAGTGCAGAAGAAGTAGTCCAAGGATGGATGAATTCTGCTGGACACAGAGCTAATATTATGAACGGAAGCTACACTCATATCGGAGTAGGTTTGTCAGATAGCGGATATTACTGGACACAACAATTTATTAGTAAATAATATTAAAAGGTGTAAGTGATTGATTTCACTTACACCTTTTTTAATGATAAACAGCTCTATATATGCTTAACTGACTATCGAAAATTTTTTCTGTAAATATACAAGTCGAGTTCCTAACGTAATTGCTCCTATTGTTAAACCAACAATTAATCCAATCCAATAACCAAATGGTCCGTAGGAGGTGTAGGTTCCTAGTAAGTAGCCAGTTGGCAGCCCGATAACCCAATAAGATATAATTGCCATTATAAAAGTGATTGTCACATCTTTATATCCTCTCAATGCACCTTGAACCGGTGCTTGTATGGCATCAGACAATTGGAAGAGTGCTGCAAAAAAGAAAAATTGAACGGCCAAATTAATTACTTCAGAATCATTTGTATAAATACCTGCTATTGCTTCTCTGAAAATGATTAAAATAGAAACCGAGACGAAACTGAATACTACTGCCGTACATACTCCAAGCCAGCTGTATACCTTGGCATCTTGATATTTTTTTGCTCCTACCTCGTGTCCAACTAATATAGTTACCCCCATTGCAATACTCAAAGGAATCATATATAACAACGAAGTAAAATTCATCGCTACTTGGTGAGCTGAAATTACTGCAGTAGAATACACACTCATCATAATAGTAACCGCAGAAAAAATAGTAGTCTCAGCAAAAAGGGATAGCCCAATAGGCAAACCTATTTTTGTTAACACTTTGGATTTTGAAAGAGAAGGCATAGTCCAGCCCTGAAATATATGTAAGTCTGCAAATGGTTTATTGTTTTTTACAATCAAAATAGTAATAAATAAAATAAGCCAATAGGTTAATGAAGAAGCTAATCCCGCCCCCACGCCACCTAAGGCTGGTAAACCGAATTTTCCGTATATCAGTACGTAATTTAACGCTATATTAATAGGTGCGGAAAGAAGTGTGACAAACATC
This sequence comes from Psychrobacillus faecigallinarum, assembly GCF_014836595.1. Classification (GTDB taxonomy): domain Bacteria; phylum Bacillota; class Bacilli; order Bacillales_A; family Planococcaceae; genus Psychrobacillus; species Psychrobacillus faecigallinarum. The sequence goes on from NZ_JACSQO010000004.1 coordinate 46,033, forward strand.
GATACACGAGTTTTTCCTAAAGCATCAATAAAAGAACGTAGTACACTATAAAGAAATAAAGGAATCAGACCTATACACATCATCAATAAATATTTTCTCGCCACTTCGCGTACATTAGCTTCAAGGGGAATAATATTCAAAATGGGATCAATGAGTACTATAATACCTATGAATATAAAAAAGGCTAGTAGAATTGCAATATAGAAACCCTGCTGGACAAAGGATCTTACATCTTCATGCTTTTTTGCACCGATTAATTGTGCTACAATTGGCGTGATGCCTAGTAGGATTCCGGTTAATCCAGTATATACTGGCACCCATAAAGACGAACCTATAGAAACGCCTGCTAAATGTTCGATACTATATTTACTTGTCATTAAAATATCAAAAAAAGTCATTAAATAGAGTGCGACCTGTGTGATTAAGATAGGAAGCACTATTTTAATCATATACTTAGTCTTTTCTTTTAAGGTTTTCGTTTCTTGCATTTTGGCATACATCCTTTAGATAAATAGTTAGGAGATTAAAATGAATAATAACACAATAGTGCTGACTGGTGGGGGAACTGCTGGTCACGTATCTTTAAATGAAGCGATTATTCCCGAATTGTTAAAAAAGGGCTACGAGGTCCATTATATCGGATCATCCGATGGTATTGAAAAAACTATCATTGAAAAAGGCTTTCCTACCTTACCATATTACTCCATTTCAAATGGAAAGCTTCGGAGATATTTTTCTGTAAAAAATTTTTCAGATCCCTTCAAAGTTTTGTATGGAACTATGCAAGCTCTTAGAATTTTAAGAAAGGTAAAACCTTCTATTGTATTTTCTAAGGGGGGTTTTGTTTCTGTACCAGTCGTGGTTGCAGCTAAACTTTCGAATATACCTGTAGTTATACACGAATCCGATATTACTCCAGGTCTAGCAAATAAAATTGCTACCCCTTTTGCAGAACATATTTTTTCTGTATTCGAAGAAACCTTAAAGTATCTTCCTAAGGATAAATCCTCTTCTATCGGTGCAATAATACGCCCTGATTTATTTCAAGGAGACGAAAAAATTGCCAGAGAGCTAACAGGCTTTAGTCCTCTTAAAGAAACGATTATTATTATGGGAGGGAGCCAAGGTTCAAAAAATATTAATACTGCAATCAAGGACAATATTGAATCTTTAACAAAAAGATTTCAAATTATTCATCTTTGCGGTAAAGGAAACTTAGATCCTACTTTAAAGAATAACCCTAATTATGTAGCTTTTGAATATGTAACAAACGAATTGCCCCATTTACTGAAAATCACTAACTATGTTATTAGTAGAGCGGGCTCTAACTCCATTTTTGAATTTTTAGAGCTAAAAAAACCTATGTTGTTAATTCCTCTTTCTAAGAACGCAAGTAGAGGGGATCAAGTTTTAAATGCAAATTTCTTTGAGAAGCAAGGATACGCTATCGTACTAGAAGAGGAGAATCTAACATCCGAGACTTTTATGAGCTCAATTTCTGCTCTTGCTTTGAACAAAGAGAAAATAATAGATGCTCAGTGCATGGCTAATTCTTCAAAGACGCCAGAGCAGTTTACAGAGTTATTACTAACCTACAAAAACTAATGAAACTCCCGTCAAAATATTTGACGGGAGTTTTTTGGTTACATCGCTTGTTCTTCTTCTCTGTTTTGATGTAGCTTTTTCATGTGGAAGAGGTCCTTTGGTATATAGTACAAATCGAATTGGTCAGTACCTTGATTGATCTCATCATAAATCACTGTATGGGATTCATTTGCTTTTAGAGCGTATCCCAGTTTTTCCGTTGCGCGAATGCTCTTAACATTATTTTTTCTTATGCGTAAAAATACGGTGTGAATATCTAGGTCAAAGAACAATTCTTCTAAAAACTGTTCTTTAGCTTTTTTATTGTAGCCTTGACCTTGAAATTGTGATCCAATCCAAGTGCCTAAGAAGCCTGACCCGTGTTTAATATCAAAAAGGTTTATTGTGCCAATAGGTTGCCCATAGTCACTCATAATTGTGCGAGAAATTGCTGTTCCAGCAAGCTCTTCCTCCATTAATTGTTTTGTTAGGAACCAGTATTCGTCTGCAGAATAAGCTTTATGACGAACAAATGGCATAATAGTAGGTTCAGACATGAGTTCAAATAGAATAGTACACTCATGTAATTCTCTTTTTTTCAACACAAAAAAACGCCTCCTCCAGAACTAACAATGAACATAGTCATTCTAGTTCCCCTGAAATTTTTCATTTCGAATTGCATAAAAAATTTCGGGGTAGGAATCGAACCTACTAGAACCAGTTTAATTACTGGTGGCGCACCATTTGCCTTCCCTCGGCAAAGTAACCTTTGCCTTATAAAATTATTTGCATAGAATAATATACTTGATGTTTGTCGTTTTGCATAGTGTTAAATTTTACATTTTTAAAAAATAATAATGTTACACACTTGTATGTTTCACAATAAATACATATGATTAAATTATATGTATTTAGGGAAATGTTTTTCGCTTGAAAATTCTTAGTCTCCCTGTTATTACTAAATAGCAGTTTTTACTATTATATAATCTCACAACTGCTTTGTCATATATCTTTTCTCTCAAATTAAGGCACTGATTAAAGAGTACTATGATAAATACATTAGAATGTATCGAAATCAAGTATGTCATAGAACTGCTATACAGTTAACGAGCTTCTATAGAACAAATATTGTATATTAATATAACATCGATAAAAACAATCATATACCACAAATGCCGTTCATTATGAGCGGTATTTTTTTAAAGGAAGTGTAAAAATGAAACAACATATTTTATTGATAGAGGACGAGAAAAATATCTCGAAGTTTGTAGAACTTGAACTTAAACATGAAAATTTTGATGTCACCGTTTCCTATGATGGTAGAGAGGGATTTGAACTGGCTTTAAATAACACATATGACCTGTTGTTAGTAGATGTCATGCTACCAAATTTAAACGGTCTAGAAATATGTCGTAGAGTCCGAAAAATAAAGGATGTTCCCATTATTTTAATCACTGCCAGAGATGCTGTGATTGACCGTGTATCTGGTTTAGAAGCAGGAGCAGATGATTACGTCGTAAAGCCCTTTGCAATAGAAGAGTTACTTGCAAGAATACGTGCCGTTTTAAGAAGAGCAATACCATTAGCAACAAGCGTGCATAATATTTTAGGTATAAAAGGTTTGGAGATTGATCAACAGGCTTATAAGGTATCTTTCCATAAGAAGGAGATAAACCTTACTAAAACCGAATATGATCTTTTAGTATGCTTTATGCAAAACTGCGACATCGTATTAACTCGAGATCATATTTTAGAAAAGGTATGGGGCTTTGAAACGGAAGTGGAGACAAATGTAGTGGATGTTTATATTAGACATCTACGAAAAAAGTTGCCCGAAGAAATTGCTTCTCTAATAGAAACAGTTCGAGGAGTAGGATATGTGATGCGCTCATGATTAAGTGGACATTGCAAAAGAAATGGACATATTCCGCAGCATTATCCATCTTTCTAAGCTTTTTAATGATGTGTATTATATTATACTTCTCCATCTTTAGCTGGATGCTAATGTCCGAAAAAAAAGTTGCTCAAAACACACTTAATGAAGTGGTTAGCTTCTTCGAGTCGCAAGGGCCAGTTATAAGTGTACAGGACATTCAAAGAAATCGTACTCTTATTAATCAGCTTGTTAACCAAGAGCAATCGGTAAGAATTTTAAATGAAGATGGGATTGAATTACTTCGTATTAATGATGCCAGCCCCTTTAAAGAATTTTCAGCTTCTACAATCGAAGAATTCAAGAAAGACGAAGTAAAGGGCCAGCCTATTTACCTAAAGTCCGCACAATTAGATTTTGGTTTATTTAAGGGTTATATAGAAATTTCTCATAGCCTAGCTAATTTTAAAGAGCTCATGCAATACATCAAATTGGCCATGATAATTTTTGCGCTCATCGCTCTTATTCTGTCCGCGTTTATTGGCTATTCTTTGTCCGCATTTTTACTTAAACCTATCAAAGAGCTACGCGATGAAATGCAGCTTGCCAAGGATACTAGGTTTTCTAAAGAAGTAAATTTTGAGAAAATCTCTAATGATGAAATTGGAGAACTGATGAAGATCTATAAAGAGCTAATGAATGAGGTGAATGAAACTATCTCTAGACAAGATGAATTCATCCATAATGTATCTCATGAGCTAAGGACTCCTATACAAGTAGTGGAAGGGCATCTTGCTCTACTTAATAGATGGGGGAAGGAAGAGCGAGAGGTCCTAGATGAATCACTGGACATTTCTCTTTTAGAAGTACAAAAAATGAAAACACTAATAGAAGAAATGCTAAAACTTGCAAAAAACGAAAGAACTATTCAAGAAGCTAGGACAAGTGTTTTTCTAGTGGTTAAAGAACTTGAACAAAAATTTCAGGTTTTATCTCCAGAAGCATCAATAGTTTATCAAGGTAGTGAAAGTATAGTAGTAAATATGCCTAATACAACCTTAGAGCAGATTCTAAGGAACTTAATTGAAAATGCGATAAAATACAATGAAAAAAAGCCTTCCATTATTATTGAAGCTAAGGAAGAGTCTGACCAGACTGTAATTATTGTTTCAGATAACGGAGTTGGTATAACAGAAGAGTCACTTCCTAGAATTTTTGATCGTTTTTATACAGCCGACGAGGCAAGAACAAAAACGAAAGGTGGATCTGGATTAGGCCTTAGCATCGTACAAAGATTGGTTGGTGCATATAAAGGTAATATCCAGGTTCAAAGTAACAGTAACGGTTCAAATTTCTTGCTATTTTTCCCTAAATTTACAAGTGAATAATCATTCATTTTTAAAGTATAAAAAAATTATGGAAATAGTAATTTAATTTGCCAAAAAGGATTGTATTTTTTTGAGAGAGTAGTAAGATGGATATGGAAAAATTGTTCTTATAGTTGAACTCTTTCAGTCTAACTAAAAGAGTGGTAAACTGTAAATGTGAAGATTTAATGAATAAATAAGTATATCTTTCGTATTCAGGCTTTTGCATTTATTTTTAATGTACTATTCATTAATGCCAGAATTGGCACAATATGTTGGAGGTTTTTTTAAATGTCGAACAAGCAAACACCTTGGTCCATTTTTTCGGGGCCCAATCTTGGTTATGTGATGGAGCAGTATGATCTATACCTTCAATCACCTGAAGAAGTAGATCAAGAATTAGTTAGTTTATTTGAAGAGTATGGTGCACCTGTTTTGACAGGAAATTCTACTGCAACAGGAACAAACTCCCCAGCAGTAGAGTCAAACAATTTTGAAAAAGTAGTTCGTGCAATCGAATTGGCTGATGCAATTCGTGCACACGGGCATTTGACTGCAGATATCTATCCTTTAAATGACAGAGAAAAAAATGATTCTCGGATCAATTTTAAGACGTATGGTCTTACTCCTGCCGATTTAAAAGATGTTCCTGTAGGCTTTTTACTACAAGATGCACCGAGTACGGTTAACAATGGTTTAGAGGCTATAGAGTATTTAAAGTCAGTTTATACGAATAAAATTGCTTTTGAGATTTCTCACATTGTTGATGTAGAAGAGCGTAAATGGTTACAGAGCAAGATTGAAAAAGGTGTTGTATTAGAGGGTTTATCTACTGAGCAAAAGAAAGAATTATTGAAACGTTTAACACAAATAGAAGGATTTGAGAAATTTATCCATCGTACGTTTGTAGGTGCGAAACGATTTTCAATTGAAGGATTAGATACTTTAGTAGTGCTAATCGATGAATTGGTAAGACAATCTAACGTTACAAAAACAAAACAAGTTAACATCGGGATGGCCCACCGTGGACGTTTAAATGTGTTGACACATGTTCTGAAGAAACCGTACGAAATGATGTTCGCTGAATTTGCACATGTCCCTTCAGAATCCTTCCTACCAAAAGACGGTTCTTTAGAGTTGTCAGAGGGGTGGTATGGCGATGTTAAGTACCATAAGGGGGCTGCTTATCATTCTCCGTCTGGGTTAACTTTAAAATTGGCATACAATCCTTCTCACTTAGAGGTAGTAAGTCCAGTAGTTACTGGGCAAACTCGTGCAGCTCAGGAAGCTACTGATCAGTCAGGAATGCCGGTTCAGGATAAGAATGCTGCGTATGCTATTTTAGTTCACGGAGATGCTGCTTTCCCAGGGCAAGGGATTGTAACGGAAGTATTAAACTATAGTAGAGTAAGAGGCTTCCAAACAGGTGGGTCTATTCATATCATTGCTAATAATATGATTGGATTTACAACTGAACATTATGATTCACGTTCAACTTTCTATTCTTCTGATCCAGCTAAAGGATATGAGGTTCCAGTCATTCATGTAAATGCGGACGATCCAGAGGCAGTTATCGGTGTTGCGAAGCTAGCGCATGAATACCGCAATAAATTTGGTAAAGATATTGTTATTGATTTACTTGGATACCGTAGATACGGTCATAATGAAATGGATGAGCCATTAGTGACTAATCCTCAGATGTACCATATTATTCACAAGCACCCTACTGTGCGTAAAATTTATGGACAAAAATTAGTGGATGAAAAGGTAATCCAAGATAATGAGGTTACCAAGCTTGACGAAACTATTTTCAGTGGAATGCAGGAAGCATACGATCGCGTGAAAGAGCTTCCACAAACTACGGCACATGAAATTATTATTCCAGAAGTAGTTCTAGAAGGTATGCCTGAGCTTCCAACGGGAGTTGAGGAAAGCAGACTGAAGAAAATCAATGAAGAACTTTTAACATGGCCATCTGATTTTACAGCGTTTAAAAAATTGGAGAAAATTTTGAAACGCCGTGAAGAACCATTTAAAGGAAAAGGGAAAATTGATTGGGGTCATGCAGAGACACTTGCTTTAGCAACCATTATTCAAGATGGAAACTCTGTTCGCTTAACAGGACAAGATGCTCAGCGTGGAACTTTCTCTCATAGACACTTAGTATTGCATGACGAAAAAACTGGTGCGGAGTTGACTCCTATCCATAGTATAAGCGATGCAAAAGCGTCCTTTACTGTGCATAATAGTCCTTTAACAGAAGCTGCTGTACTAGGCTTTGAGTTTGGTTATAACCTAGAAGATAATAACTCATTAACTATTTGGGAAGCACAATATGGTGACTTTGCGAATATGGCACAAGTGATGTTTGATAACTTTATCAGCTCTGCTCGATCTAAATGGGGACTAAAATCAGGGCTTGTAATGCTGTTACCACATGGTGCTGAGGGGCAAGGGTCAGAGCATTCAAGTGCACGTTTAGAGCGTTATCTACAGCTTGCTGCTGAAAACAACTGGACAGTTGCCAACCTTTCTAGCGCGGCAAATTATTTCCATATTCTTCGCAGACAAGCTAAAATGTTAAAAGAAGATGCAATTCGACCATTAGTAATCGTTTCACCGAAATCATTACTTCGTCACCCATTAGTAGGTGCGGATGTGGCAGAATTGACTGAAGGTAAGTTTGAAACAATTATTGAACAACCAGGTTTAGGTCAACAAACTGACAAGGTCGAAAAAATTGTATTTGCTAGTGGTAAATTAGCAATTGACTTAGCAGACAAAGTCAAAGATGGAGATGGCCATGAGTTTATGCATATTGTTCGTGTAGAACAACTATATCCATTCCCAGAAGAAAAAATTCAAGCAATTGTAGATCGATATCCGAACCTGAAACAGCTTGTATGGGCTCAAGAAGAAACAGAGAACATGGGTTCATGGAATTTTGCACTTCCATATTTACTGGATATTGCTAAAGGAAAAGATATTAAATATGTAGGGCGTGTTCATCGTTCTAGCCCTGCAGAAGGTGATATCGACACTTATAAAGTGGAACAAGCAAGAATTATTGAAGAAGCATTAAAAAGTTTGTAAGAAAAGCATTAGAGGAGGAAAATCAAGTGGCAGAAATTATTGTTCCGGAACTAGCAGAATCGATTACAGAGGGTACCATTGCACAATGGTTAAAACAACCAGGTGATACAGTAGAAAAAGGCGAATTTATCGTTGAATTAGAAACAGATAAAGTTAACGTAGAGGTTATTTCTGAAGAAGCTGGAGTAGTAAGTGAACTATTATTTGCAGAAGGTGATACTGTTCAAGTTGGTGAAGTTATTGCTATAGTAGGTGCTGGTTCAGGTGCACCAGCAGCTAAGGCAGAAGCAAAGGAACAACCAAAAGAAGAAGCGAAAGCTCCTGAAGTTAATGGTAACAAAGCACAAGAAGTAGCAAAAGCAAATGAAGAGGCTTCTAATGAACAAGATCGTACCATTGCAAGTCCTGCTGCTCGCAAACTAGCTCGCGAAAAAGGCATTAACTTAAGTGAAATTTCACCTGTAGATCCTATGGGTCGCGTTCGAGTTCAAGATGTATCTGCGCATGGTTCTAAACCTGCACCATCAAAAGCAGAGTCTGCTAAAACAACAACACCAGCTAAAGAGGATGATGGCCGTACTACTCGTGAGAAGATGTCACGCCGTCGTCAAACAATTGCTTCTCGTCTATTAGAAGTAAGACAAAGTACAGCAATGCTAACAACTTTTAACGAAATTGACATGACTAATGTTATGGCATTACGTTCTCGTAAAAAAGACAAATTCTTTGAGGACAATGATGTTCGTCTTGGATTTATGTCTTTCTTCACTAAAGCAGTTGTAGCTGCATTAAAAAAATACCCATATGTGAATTCTCAAATTGACGGGGATTACATTGTTAAAAACAATTTCTACGATATTGGTATAGCTGTTTCTACAGAAGGTGGATTAGTAGTACCGATTGTACGTGATGCTGACCGCAAAAACTTTGCAGAAATTGAAGGAGACATTGCGGGCCTAGCTAAAAAAGCGCGTGACAACAAATTAGCTCTTTCAGACATGGCTGGTGGATCATTTACTATCACAAACGGTGGAGTATTCGGTTCCCTACTGTCTACACCAATTTTAAATGGTACACAAGTTGGTATTCTTGGAATGCATACAATTCAAAAGCGTCCAATTGCTGTTGGAAATGAAATTGAAATTCGTCCAATGATGTATGTAGCGCTTTCTTATGATCACCGTGTAATCGATGGAAAAGATTCTGTTGGATTCCTAAAAACAGTTAAAGAACTTCTTGAAAACCCTGAAGATTTAATGCTAAATTCTTAATCATTTAGAGCAGACATTTAATTTGTCTGCTCTTTTTTTAGTTAAGAAAACATATACTGTTTTCAAAGTATATGTCCTGCTTTGCGTAACTAGTTAAATTAGTATCGTGATTGAATTTTCCTTCATTCAATCGTATACTATATTTAAAGGAAGTGGTTAAATGATACATACAAATTGGGCAGTGAAGCCAACTATTAAGACAGTAACATGTATCCATACAGACGCTAAAAAATTCTTAGTTAGCAATGTACTGACAGTTGGAAACACATATGAAGTTAAAAATGAAACCGAAGAATTTTTATTTGTCATAGACAATACAGGTAAGGTCGGCGGCTATTATAAGGAATATTTTCAATAAAAAACTGATGATTCTTCATCAGTTTTTTTTTGAAAACAAGATAGTTTTCGCGTTTTGAGCATGTAGGCAGTCATAGGCGCTTGAACTTTTCTTATTAAGGAGGAACAACATGATTGATTTAATAGAGAGAGAAAGACAAATAAGGACTAAAAGGTTGCACAGTGAGAAAGATATAGATTTGATTGGCTCTGGAGGATATGTTTCACCAATCGACTTTTTGTATGAGGATGTATTGATTGCGGTTTCCTTAAAAAAGCCTGTTTTATTAAAAGGTCCAACAGGAGCAGGGAAGACAAAGCTTGCTGAAACAGTGTCTCACTTCTTTTCTCAGCCTGTACAGAGCATTAACTGTTCGGTAGATTTGGACGCAGAATCCTTACTAGGTTTTAAAACTATTGTCATTAAAGAAGGAACTAATGTTATTGAGTTTGTAGATGGTCCTGTAGTGGAGGCGATGAAAAAAGGGCATATCCTATATATTGATGAAATAAATATGGCAAAGTCCGAAACCTTACCGATTTTACATAGCGTGTTAGATTATCGCCGTATGCTTACAAATCCCTTTACTGGTGAGGTCATCAAGGCTCACCCAGATTTTTCTGTTATAGCTGCCATTAATGAAGGGTATATCGGAACAACTCCTATGAATGAAGCATTGAAAAATCGTTTTGTCTCATTTACTATTCCATATATTTCTGGAGATTTACTTGCGAATCTATTTCATAATTTATTTCCTGATGCACAAGAAGAGCTTCACACTCTAATGCTTAATCTTGCATCAGATTTAATGGAACAAGTGAAGCAAGGTCTATTAGCTGAAGACGCTGCCTCTATTCGAAGCCTCCAATATGCAATGGAGCTAGCACACTACATGGAACCATTGAGAGCTATAAACTATGCGATTGCTGAAAAGTTAGAGGATGAACAAGAGAAGAGACTTGTTTTAGAGCTTGCTTCCTCTTGGATTAAGTGAGGTGATGTAATTGTCTTCGGTAAATCGCTTTATCCAATTCAATAACGAAACGATTGATGCAAGGCAACTGATGCATTACGAAACAATTGCTAAGGCTATGACGAAAAATATGGATATTACAATTAATGAAAGAAAGCTAATTGAGTTTCAACCTGAGGAACAGACTGTTTCTATAAGTGTATTTTGGAGACATCGTAGTGAAGAGGTTATGCATAAAGGTAGACTATCTGATATTTATTTATTAACAGAAGGATTTTGGAAGCATTTTAGTGTTCTTGCATGGTCACATTACCTTGATGAAAGGAATAGTATCCTACCAAAGTTCATGGATCAGATCATCTTTTGTCTGGAAGAGTTTCGATTGATGGAAAGTATTCAAAAAAAACGGATTGGTATGAGGAAAACTTTTGATATTAGAATAGAAACATATTTAGCCTTTCATAAGCAGCAGTTAATAGTAAATTTGCAAAAAGGATTTCTAGCAGATGCTTACCTCAGTTATATGTATATCTGTTTGTATGAGGGAACCATTTATGCTACTGGTCCAGATTCCTTTATCGAAACAAACCGAATTATTCAAAAGGTATATGACAATAAATCTACTCAGGATTCGATTGATCTTGCGTTCCAAATTATAAATATTTTATCAGAGTTTATTTTTGACGATACCCTTCTCCAGTTTTATGCCATCCTATCGCCTTCTAATATAGCAAATATAGATTTTCATTACCATCAAGGGTTGAAGGATTCTGAGATGGGGGAGGAAGCAAAAAAAGATACGATTGAAGAAGTATTTAGATCGTGGCATAGGGAAAATGAGCAGGAGGATGGAGTCCATCTTCAATATGAATTGGAGCATGGCCGGGATGGAAAGGCCGAGCAAAACGTAAATGCAGAACAAGGACAGGAAAATCATGAGATTACCGAAACGGGACGGGGAAACTCCACTGGAAATAACAGTGAAGTTCAGGACGTCAAGTATGAAGAAGAAAAAAGTGGTTATAGCAAAAAAGCGGGCAAGAATTTTGGAAACGAGCATACTAATGTGGTTTATGAAGAAAAAAGGATAGAAATTGTTCCTAACCTCATTCAAAAAACACAACTACAAGCTATTCGACAGGACCAGGCTCCCTTTGTAAAAGCATTTGTACAAGAAATGAAAAAACGAATGGAACAAAAGAAGATAGACCGACGAACAAACCTCTCTAAAGGCAGGCTTTCCACACAAATGACATCCATTTGGACTGAAGAAAGACCAAAACCGTTTTATAAAAAAAATGCTCCAAGTACTCAGTTAAATGCTGTATTTGGTTTACTTGTGGATGGTTCAGCTTCTATGCAGGATAAAATGGAGGAAACCCAAAAAGCCGTTTTATTATTTCATGATGTTCTAAGAGAGTTGAAGATTGTACATGAAATCGTTCTTCATTATGAAGATGCCTTCGAAGCATCTGAAACTAAGCAACCAAACACCTTTGAATGGGTTCATCGTTTAGAGGATGGTCAAAAAGATAGTGGTTTAAGTATTTTGTCTATGGAAGCACATGAGGATAATCGTGATGGATTTGCTATCCGCTGGATTGGTAAACGACTAGAGGCACGACCAGAAAATCATAAATTCTTACTTGTTTTCTCTGACGGAGAGCCTTCTGCGTTTGGTTATGCACAAAACGGCATTATGGACACTGCAGAGGCTGTATTGGAGGTTGAACGAAAAAAGATATCCATTCTTCATCTTTTCCTAAATGATGAGGAAGCCACTGAAGAACAGATAGAGCTTTTTCATCTGATATTTGGTAAGAAAACTGCTACTGCTGCATCTTTGGAAAAGTTCTCAGATGAAACTTTACGGTTGCTACGGAAAATGCTTCATCATATCGTTAAAAGCTGATTAGTGAAAACAAAACTATAGCGTTGTGTTTTTTTGGTGTGGCTTTGAGGAGAAATTGGAGAGAGGCTTTATTGTAAATTGTGTAATTGAATAGGAACTACTAGGTTTTTCTATAAGCATATAATATAAAAAGGCATCGCCAATAAAAGCTATGCCTTTTTATATTATGGTTGTACGGATCTGTTTTTAGATTGGTCAGCGATGAGAAGTAGACGTTGTTTCAGTTCTTCTTCCATACGGCTAATTTCTATTTCTGCTGCTTTACGTTTTACTCTTCCATCGGCTTGGATACGCATTGTTTCCTCGATTGTTTGAAGAAGATTTTCCTGTGTTTTCTTCAATGTATCGATTTCTACGATGCCACGTTCATTTTCTTTAGCAGTTTCAATACTATTTACTTTTAACATTTCTGAGTTTTTCAAGAGCAAATCATTTGTTGTTTTCGTTACCTGTCTTTGGGCCGCCACTGCTTTTTGCTGACGATTTAATGTAAGAGCGATAGCAATTTGGTTCTTCCACAATGGAATAGATGTCATAATTGACGATTGAATTTTTTCAGCTAACGTTTGGTTGGTTTGCTGAATCATTCGGATTTGCGGAGCGCTTTGGATGGTAATTTGACGTGAAAGTTGCAAATCATATACTCTTTTTTCTAAGCGGTCTACAAACTGTGCCATGTCATTAACTTCTTGATATGCCATTTGATCGTTAGACATTTCCGCTTTTCTTCTTAATTCTGGTATTGTTACATTTACAATTTCATCTCTTTTAAGCTCAGCTGCAGCAATATACACATTTAAAGCCTGGAAATATGTTTTGTTTTGATCGTAAAGTTTATCTAGCATTTGAACATCTTCCACAAGTCCACGTTTGGAATGCTCTAATTGAATGCCTATTCTGTCAATCTGAGTGCTTAGCTTTTGGTATTTAGTCATCATTTCTTGTACAGAACGGTTAACTCGATTAAAGAGTTTTCGGATACCTGATTTCTTTTCTGTGGAAAGCTCCTCGGGATTCAGCTCAGATAACTTTTTCATTAAATCGCCTAAAATATCACCAACTGGCCCAATATCTTTTTTCTGAACATGATCTAACATTTGGTGGGAAAAGCGAGTAAGCTCTGTTTGAGCATTGGCACCATATGTTAGTATCGCCTCATAGTTTCCAGCTGGTATTTGATCAGCTAATTGTTGAGCTTTCTGTTTTTCTTCTTCCGATAAACGATCTATTAATTTCGTTGGTAATGCATCTTTTGTTTGTTCGGAAACTGCTTGAGGCTTAGCTTCATTTAGAGCAAATGGGTTATTTAGTAGTTCGTCCATTAAAAAATCATCTGTTTTATTCGAGGTATTTTCGCTCATCTTTTGTCTCTCCTTTTAAATATAAAGGTTTAGCTTTTTTAGATACTGATAATTTAGCAAAGTCTAATTCCATTCTCAAATGCTCCATGTCGCTTGCTAGAACATTTTTTAAGTCATCTTCCATTACAGTGTTGATGGATTCTAAAGTCTCTCGTGTATCTTCTAAAGCTAGCTTCATTTCTCTGTTTTTAGAAGGTTGAGAAACTAAGAAAGTATACTTAGAAGTAAGTTCTACAGCTGAATCTAGATGAGCGTAGAAGAAGTTTTCTGCTTGATAAAATTTTTTAGGGTTTGCTTTAACCAATGCAATAATTCGTTTGGCTAATCTATTTAGTTCAAAAAGCTGTTTAAAGGAACTTATAGATCGCACTTTCAAATAATGACTATTAAGAGTACGGACCTTTGCATTAGCTTCCTTGATTTGATTTCGAATGTGGAAATATTCAGATGCTGTTAAATCATATTTCTTCATAATGGATTTTTGTTGTATTTTTTTAATCGTAAAGTTAGAGGCTGCATAAACGATAACAGCTAGTCCGGAACTCCCTAAAAATCCAAAATCGAGAGGAAAAAAGAATGTAAACCATGATGCAATCATGATTGGAATATTTATAAAATGACGAATGACGGTTTGAACTGCTTCAGTCATAGTCAAGACCTCCTTATATATACACTACATTATACGAATGAGAGAAAAGAAGGTTTCATTTTGCAAAAATAAACAATATGGGAAGAGCCTTTATAAGCTTACCCAATTTCTCCATTTTGTTTGTAGTTGTTAATTATAACTTAACCCAAAGAGAGAAGATTTTCAATTTAAACAGTTCAAGTAAGTCGTAACAGTAGACAAAATAATTTAGAGCAGTAAAATATGAATTATTATAAAGTATTAGAGGCGATATATTATGTATGAGGTAATTTATATGAAAGCAGATTATGAACCATGGTGGGCTTTTGAAGGATGGGAAGATCATATTTTAGAAAGAGTTTCGTTTGAAAAGGAAGAAGATGCACGATTGTATCTTGATAACAGGCTAACAGAATTTCGTAGAAAATTTCCAAAAGAAGAATCTAGAGAGGATAAATTCTGGGCTTTTTGGTCTGTTAAGGAGCAATGCTATTGTGAGTCCTGTGAGGATGATTTACAAATATTTCATGGTATCATCTGGAAAACTATCGAATAAACGATTTAGAATAATGTAAAAGTTTGTTGACTATATTTATCCAAATGCTATAATTTAGATAACAATTAAAATGATAAACCGTATTAGCAATTCACATATCCCATGTAGTGATCGATGATGTGATGTCGGTACTTCATGGAATATGTGAATTTTTAGATTTACATATTGTTAATTTTATTTTTGGAGGTAATAACATGAAACAAGGTACTGTAAAATGGTTTAACGCAGAAAAAGGATTTGGATTCATCGAAGTTGAAGGAGAAAATGACGTATTCGTACACTTCTCTGCTATTCAAGGTGAAGGCTTCAAATCACTTGAAGAGGGACAAAGTGTAGAATTTGAAGTAGTAGAAGGAAATCGCGGACCTCAAGCTGCAAATGTTACAAAACTATAAGTTAGAAAGCCCATCATTTAGATGGGCTATTTTTTTTTGTCTCAAAATAAAAAATGTTTATGAAAACACTATCCGCATAGTGTTTAACTTTAAAACTATATGGGTAAATAAGACGAGTGTTCAAATTATCATTAAAATATCTAGGGGGAAGCAACTTGGAAAAGCTATTTTTAGACGAAAGAATTATAGAGTACTTTAAAGAGAACAAGAATCGTGTTCAAGAAAATCTTCTTTCTGAAGCTGTAAATGTCCGTGACAAGATTAATGACATTTTAAGAGTTGGAGATATTGATTTAATTAATAATGCACATAGTCTTATTAAGAATATTATCGAAGGTAATGATGAGGAGTTAGACTTATTTGCTAAGCAAGAAGGAATCGCTTGGGCAACTCATTCCTTAACTTTAGCCTTCAAACTTGAATGGGTGCAGGCTATCCGTAGAACAGTCTGGGCCTTTATAAAAGAAATGAATGATCTTGAAGACTATTGGAATATGGAAGATTTCTTTGAAATAGAAAAACTGCTAAATAATCGAATAGATAATTTCTTAAACGCATTTTTCATAAATTATTCTACTTATAAAGATGCATTGATACTCTCTCAAAGAAAGGTTGTCGAAAATCTTTCAGTACCAATTATACCAATTACACCTTCTATCTGTATTTTACCTTTAATTGGTTCAGTTGATACATATCGAACAGCAATTTTAGAAGAGAAAGTATTGACAGAAATAGGAAGACTACGAATACAAACTTTAATCATAGATTTATCTGGAATTGCTGAAATGGAAAATGACGTAATAGAGCATCTTATGAAAACTTTATATGGAACTGCCATGATGGGGTGTCAAACAATAATTACCGGCTTAAGACCAGAGGTTGTTCGTCAAATGATCCGATTAGGAATGATGTTTGATAAAGATACAAAAACCTATGGCACATTACAACAAGCTTTAAATGAGTATTTAAATATAGGTGAAATAACATTAAAATAAGTTTATCTCATAAACAGAACATGCATGGAACAGGGATATTTAATGGCTTATCATTCATCCTGTACTTTGTTACAGGTGCCTGGCACCTGTAACAAAGTACGCAAGCTGTAGTGGAAATCAATTATTTCATTTAAGTAGTACTATATATGTTTCATTTACCTAAATATTTGGTATAGTGATAAAAAGAAGGGGGAGTTTTGTATGGACTTAGAGTTAAAAAAGGAATTGCCTTCCTATGATGAACAACAAGATTTTTATACGAAATTACGCGCTAAAATAACAAATTACGTTGATTCAAAATCAAATAAGATGGGAAAGTTTACTCCGTATCTTTTGTTTGCTCCTGATTTTTTTCATTTACTTATTAAATCAATGTTGGATGACCGCATTGACTCGAAAAGTAAAACACTTATAGGGAGTGGTATTCTTTACTTTATTACTCCAATCGATATCTTACCAGAGGGCCTAGTGGGACCTGGTGGTTTCATCGATGATATTATAGTTGCAGCATTTATCGTCAATATGCTATTAAATAAATTTTCACCTGAAATTGTAGAAGAGCATTGGGCTGGAGAAGACAAACTTTTAAACACGTTGAAAAAGGTATCGGAAACTGGAGATACTGTTTTAGGAAAATTACCGGCTCGTTCATTGCTTGGCCGATTTATCAAAACTTCAAAAAAAGCATGAGACAATAATTGTCTCATGCTTTTTTAAAAATTGATAATAGTAACTATTTTTGTTTGAGGTGGTAATAGTGGAATATTTTGAAGAAGCAAAAGCTATTTGGAAAAAATATGTTCCGCGGAATGGACAATCGGAAACCGTAGAAGGAGAATTAATTAGAGCTATTGAGAAGTTAAGATATGAGGCACAGAATAATGGCAATGCGAATTGGGATGTTGAATTTGTTCGATTCTGTGATTATATATGGGATTCTCTAAATGATGATGTTGTTTTTAAGCATGATGAGTTAAAAGAGATCAAAAATGATGTAGACGAGTTGCGAAATTCAGTTTCACCTGTTTTTGATGACGAATTGTATGATCGTATTATAGATCGTATAATCGAGTGGGGTCTGGTACATTATGGACCAATTAATAGAGATTTAGATCCTCTGCAATATAGATGAGAAAAGGGTATCCGTGAATTATCACGAATACCCTTTTTTAAGATAAGAAAATGAAGATTTTATCTAGCACTGCGCTTTTCTATATTATAATTTTTGAGCTTCTTTCCATTCCAAAAATTCATCGTATGTCAGCTGCTTATCTAAGATAGAGCCGTCCTTGCGGATTTCGATTACACGATTTGCAATCGTTTGAATGAACTGATGGTCATGAGAGGTGAAGATCATAGCACCTTTAAACGCGATTAAGCCATTGTTTAGGGCTTGGATTGATTCTAAGTCTAAGTGGTTGGTAGGCTCATCTAATAACAAAACATTACTTTCAGAAAGCATCATTTTGGATAGCATACAACGAACTTTTTCTCCTCCAGATAGTACGGAAGGCTTTTTCTTTACTTCTTCACCAGAGAATAGCATACGTCCTAGGAATCCACGTAAGAATGTCTCACTTTCATCATCTGGTGAATATTGACGAAGCCAATCAACTAGAGACGTTTCTGAACCGTTAAAGTATTTTGCGTTATCAAGAGGGAAATAAGCACGAGATGTAGTAACGCCCCATCTGATAGATCCTTCTTGTGGCTCTTCCTCTTCAGCTAGAAGACGAAGTAGAGCAGACTTAGCGAGCTCATCACCTAGCAAAATAATTTTGTCGTCCTTATTCATAGTGAAATTCATGCCAGAGAATAGTTTTTCGTTCTCTAATGAGTAACCAAGATCTTGAACTTGTAAAACGTCATTTCCAATTTCACGTTTCATAGCAAAGTTAACATATGGATACTTACGAGAAGATGGTCTAATATCATCTAACTCGATTTTATCTAACATTTTTTTACGTGAAGTTGCTTGCTTAGATTTAGATGCGTTAGCACTAAAGCGAGCAATGAAGGCTTGTAATTCTTTAATTTTTTCTTCTTTTTTACTGTTTTGATCTTGTGCCATTTTAGTTGCAAGCTGACTCGATTCATACCAGAAGTCATAGTTTCCAACATAAACTTGAATTTTACTAAAGTCTAAGTCTGCAATATGTGTACAAACCTTGTTTAAAAAGTGACGGTCATGCGAAACTACGATAACAGTATTTTCAAAGTTGATCAAGAAATCTTCTAGCCATTGAATTGCTTTTATATCTAAATGGTTGGTAGGCTCATCTAGTAAAAGTACGTCTGGTTTACCAAACAATGCTTGTGCTAAAAGGACCTTCACTTTTTCTGAACCTGTTAATTCAGACATTTTCTTTTGGTGCATACTATCTGGAATTCCTAAACCTTGTAGAAGGATTGCTGCTTCTGATTCAGCTTCCCAACCGTTTAGATCGGCGAATTCGCCTTCTAGCTCGGCTGCACGCATACCATCTTCATCAGAAAAGTCTTCTTTCATATAAATTGCATTTTTTTCATTCATTACTTCATATAAACGCTTATGACCCATAATAACTGTTTCTAACACATTATATTCTTCATACTCAAAGTGATTTTGCTTCAAAATCGCTAAGCGCTCATCTGGATTCATAATCACATTACCTTCTTGTGGCTCAATTTCACCTGACAAGATTTTGATAAATGTAGACTTACCAGCTCCGTTTGCACCGATTAACCCATAGCAGTTACCTGGTGTAAACTTTATATTTACATCTTCGAATAATTTACGATCGCCAAATCGAAGACTTACATTACTTACTGCAATCATACTATACCTCCTAAAATTCACAATGCTCTTATTATAGCATGTAGTTTAAACAAAAGCTATCAAACGTTGATATGTTGGGGTTTAGAGCTGAATTAATTAATGGAGTGCCCCAATTTTGGCCATACTTAATTGTAAAATTTTCTGAAACAAACTTACTTATTATTGTTCAAATTACAAATAGAATAAAAAAATTTGACTTAAGCTTGTAATTTGAACCGAAAATGGCGATAAAGCAGGACGTAATAAATAAAAATGGCTATTTATTTTTTCCTGAAATTTCAAGTTGTAAAAACAAACAAATGTTCTTATAATAAATAAAAAGGAGGGAACGAATGTGCGTATTACAATTTTGAATTCAATGAAAACAAAACAAGTATTTGAAATGATTTATATGAAAAACAACGGTGAAATCAGCAAGAGGAGAGTAAAAGTATTGAGTGTTTCAAAGGAGACATTCCAAGCCTACTGCTTTTTAAGGGGTACTAAAAGGATTTTTAAAATTAACAACGTATTAGCATTTGTCCCTGTCTTTTATAAAGAAAGGACGGTTATTTAACAAAACTACTTGTTGTAGGAAGCTGTCTGAAGAACAATATACTAATTCATTGAAAGAAAAACAAAAGCAGATGGCTTTAGATATTCTCTAGCTAGCTAATTAATAGTCAATTTAACATTTAAAAAAGAAAGGCTAATCATTTTTATTGAACCTTATTTATTACATTAAAGGAGAGTTTGACTTATGGGTTTTCATGATGCCTTTTTCGAAGAAGCAAAGAAATCAAAATATAATATTGATCCACGAAGAAATATTAAGTGGGGAACTTCAATGATGCTTCCAGAGCATGTGGCATTGCTACGTGATTATTACGAGGAAGTAAAAAGAGAGCCGAAACCAGAGTTAACAGAATATGATTACGTAACATTATCAGAGAATTTGGATATAGCTTATACATCCAAAAGTGATACAAAAATTAAAAGATGGAAAAATGGACAATTTGTTTATAATAGGGGAATTATCGAGGAAGTTGACTTAAAGCACAGGGTGATTCAGCTACAGGACCCATTTTATTTATTATCAATAAAAATAGATGAAATAGTAGATGTTACGATTATGGATTAAACTAAATGAATTTAAGAAGAATAAGTAAATAGAAGGAGAGGGTGTTGAGAAATAAATAGATAAGAAAACTAACAGTAGAATATTGATAAAATCAAAGATCAAAAAGAATTTTCTACCGAGTAATTTTTATCTTCTAACTTTATTTAATAAATAAATTCTCCTCCTACAACCCATCAACAATAACTTTAGGCTACAAGTTTTAAACCTACTGCAGCCCCTAAAACCATGCTTATAAAAACAATTCTTTTCCAATCTGAGGATTCTCCGTATAAAACCATACCCAAAATTGCTCCACCAGAAGCACCAATTCCTGTCCAAATAGCATAAGCTGTACCCATAGGAAGTGTTTTCATTGAATAAGCAAGAAGTATAAAGCTTGCTCCAAACCCTAAAATTAATATCACAAGCGTTTGCCAATTTCGATCTTTATGCAACTTACTTATCATTGCAACACCAAACATTTCACACAATCCTGCTAAGATTAAAGAAATCCAGGCCATTAGGATTCATTCCCTTCTTGAACTTTGTCGGGTGTAACTAGTTTCAAGCCAATTACTCCTGCTAACAAAAATAATATCAAAAGTACTTTTTCTACTTGGAACGGTTCGCCAAAAAATAGTATTTCAGAGAAGACAGTTCCTGCCGTACCTAAACCAACAAAAACTGAATATACAGTTCCTACTGGAAGTCTACGTCCAGACATAATCATTAAATAAAAGCTGATAAAAATAGCAATGACGGTTCCAGCCCATGTCCAAAAGTCATCCGCATGTTTTAAACCAATAACCCAAAAAATCTCAAAGATAGCAGCAACAAATACCTTAATCCAGTCTTTATTCATCTAAAAGCACCTCCAAATTTATTATTACCAAAAATAAAAAAGCCTAGAAGATAACTGTTTAACAGTTTCTCCCAGGCTTTTATCCTTCCGTGACACAGCAAAGCTGTGAGTTTTCTCTCGGTCCAGACTAACGTAACTGTTACGGAACCCTAGAAAACATTTAAAGTATATAATTACTTTGTATTATACACATTTTAATACTAAAATCAATATTATGTTGAAAAAATTTTAATCCCTTAAGCATAAGCTCAGTCTGTAGTTAGCTTTGAGTTTTATTCCAATGCTTGCCGAGGAATTCATCTCTTCCGGATTGTGCACGATCTTCTTTATAGTGATCAGGACTTTTTTTATAAAAGTCTTGGTGATAATCCTCAGCAATATAAAAGACCTTGGCATCTCTTATTGTGGTAACGATTGGCTTAGAAAATTTACCGCTTTCTGCTAGCTCCTGTTTCGATTTTTCTGCTAGCTCTCGTTGGTTCTCATTATAAACAAATATAGCAGTACTATAGCTTTCTCCACGGTCCTGGAATTGCCCTCCAGCGTCTGTGGGATCAATTTGCTGCCAATAAATTTCTAATAGCTTTTCATAGGAAAAGATAGATGAATCATATTGTATTTCTACTACCTCTAAGTGCCCAGAATCACCTTTTTTTACCTGTTCATACGTAGGGTTTTCAATATGCCCACCCATATAACCTGAGGTTACTTTATGTATTCCGTCCCATGTATCAAATGGTTTTACCATGCACCAAAAACAGCCTCCGGCAAACGTAGCTTTTTCTATCATTTTTATATACCTCCTAATATAGTAAAATGATTTTACCATTACTTTTGAAGTTGTACAAAATTCTGAAACCAAGTTTATGAAAATACGTTATTATAAGAGTAGGCTACTAATGGCATTTAAGTGCCTTTTCATATAGCTGAGGAACTTAAGGGGAGATTTATAATGGATGAAGAACAAGTAAAAGAAAGAAGATACAAACCGAAGAAGAAGCTACGAAAAGGTAGAGTGATATTAACTATACTTGTCGTATTTGTATTAGTTATAGGTACTTATTCATTTTTACAATATAGAGCAGGATATAATTTAGCGAAGGAAACAAAAGTTCATCAAGAAATCGACTTCGAGGGTGACTCTTGGTCTAAAGGCGAGCGAGAAAATATTTTAGTCCTTGGTGCCGATTCAGGAGCAGGAGGGAAAGAAAAATCCAGAACTGACACGATGATGGTTATTTCCTGGGATAAGAAAAGTAATGATGTGAAAATTATCTCGTTCATGCGAGACATCTATGCAGATATTCCAAACTATCAATCATATAAGTTAAATACTGCATACTATTTGGGCGGTGTCCCGACTCTTCAGGCAACATTGAAGAATATGTTTGATATCCCGATACATCATTATGCCCTTATCGATTTTAGGAGCTTTGAGTCACTAGTTGATATTCTTGCGCCCGAAGGGATAAAAATGGATGTGGAAAAAGATATGTCCGAAAAAATTGGTGTGTCCTTAACTAAAGGGGAGCAACAATTAGATGGGAAGGAATTACTAGGTTATGCAAGATTCCGTGCAGATAATGAAGGCGATTTTGGGAGGGTTGCCCGACAACAAAAAGTGATGGAAGCTTTAAAGGATGAAGTGCTATCTATAGATAATATTTCTAATGTTCCTCAATTCTTAGGTGCAGCAGAGGGATATATCCAAACAGATTATTCAAGAAAAGATAAAGCTATTCGAGTGATGGATGCAATCGTTAGTGGAAAATTAGAAATAGACAAAATGACGATTCCTGTAGAAGGGAGTTATTCTTTTAAGAGCTATAAGCATGCTGGTTCTGTAATTGTCATTGATAAAGAGCAAAATAGGAAAGCAATAGAAGATTTTTTATCAAATTAGTAGCTTCTACATTTGATATTGAATCTTTACACTCGTAAAATAAGGGTATAGGAAAGGATGTTTGGTAAAAGTGGAACCAGAAAAGCCTTCTTTTTTCTCAACGAGATACATAAAGTTTTTAGGTGGGCGTAATACTATATTCACCCTTATATTGCTGTTGATGATTGGGTTAATCATTATGATTTATGATGAAATTTCCTTTATTTTTGTCCCGCTCACAGTTTTTTTGGGGAATGTTATACTACCAATCATTTTAGCGGTCATTGTTTATTATTTACTTAGACCGATATTGCGAATGCTAGAAAAAATTAAAGTTAAAAGAGTGCTCGGAATACTCCTGATCTTTTTAGCTTTAGTAGGAATTGTTACCTTATTGGTATTTCTTGTGTTTCCCTTTTTAAAAGCTCAATTTTTTAGATTGGCAGAAGAGCTCCCAGGTTATTTTATAGAAGTATTGAGTCAATTAGATTCATTTTTGAGAACAAATACTTTTATTAGCTCTTATTATTTACAAATAGAGAATGATGTTGCTAATCTGTTATATGATTTACCAAAGGAACTAGGAGCATTCTTCCAAAATACCTTCACTGGTATAGCAACTGGTATTTCATCTTTTATCGGTATACTTACTAGCTTCATATTAGCAATTGTCACTGTGCCTTTTATCTTATTTTACCTTTTAAAGGATGGAGAAAAGCTTCCTGCATATATTCTTAAAATATTTCCACCTCGTATGAGAGAGGATTTAAAATCGGTATTTACTAGCATAGACAAGCAAATTAGCTCTTACATCCAAGGTCAGATACTAGTTTCCATGTGCATAGGAATAATGATTTTTATTGGTTTCACCATTATTGGAATGGATTATGCATTATTGTTAGGCGTATTGGCTATGGTAACAAGTGTTGTCCCTTATCTAGGGCCAGTTATAGCTATTACTCCAGCAGCTATTATTGCTTTAGTCACATCGCCATTTATGTTGATTAAGCTCGCTGTTGTATGGACGGTTGTTCAACTGATTGAAGGGAAATTTATATCCCCACAAATTATGGGTAAATCACTACATGTGCATCCAATTACTATTATTTTTGTATTGATTACTTCTGGTGCATTATTCGGAGTTCCTGGAGTTATATTAGGTATTCCGGGGTATGCCATTTTAAAAGTTATAGTTTCCCATTTTTACACATTGTTTAAAAAGAGGTACAATAAATTTGAACCGGTTGTAGAAAAACATTATGAGTACACAAATAACAAGGTGGAATGAGAGTAATGGCCAAAAAATTTAACTCCAGTATAGAAGTAAAATCAATAAAGATTGATACAATTGTGGATCATCCTTATATCGAACACGGTATAAATCTTTCAGGAACTATCTATATTGATGGCGTACATGACTATGAGCAAATTGAAAATATTAAATTAGAAGTCTTTAAAGTGATTAATGGTAAAGTACCAAAGGTTGTTTCCAAGCATTCTATTGAACTGGTTGGTACTGTCGCATCTAAGGATATGCAAATGATTCCTTTTGAAATAATGCCAGATGAAAGATGGCTTCCAGATGGTGAAGAAGAAATGACTACACTTATCTTAAGAACGACCGTCTTGTTTGAAAATGGTTCCGAATACAATGATGAAGATGAAATACATTTTGATATTGAGGAATAAAAAGCAAAGAATCCCAGCATTTATTGCTGGTTTTTTTGTGGATAAAATTCTATTTGAAGACCACTCTATGTGAAAAGAGACTGCAGATTATTGCTTACAAGTGATATCTGCATCATAAAGGAGCAACCGATGAAAAAGTTAATTGTTTTGTTAATATTAGTTTTGTTGCCTTTAACTGCTTGTGGAGAAGATCGTACTTCAAATGATGTCCCACCGCCAGAAACGATCGATAATACAAGGGATAGTATTACCCCGGAATCAGGGAATGAAGAAGTTAATAAAGAAAATGATGAAGGAATGCCAAACACGAACGAGCTTAACGATCCTGGCTTAGAGGGCTTAAAAGGTGACGAATAAAAATTCACATTGTACAAAATAGTGGAATATGTTAAAATAGTCTTACATTAATGACCGGAGGTGAAGAAGGAATGAAAAACGCTGTGAATGCACATGGATTTATTTTGGGATTTTTATCCATATCCTGTGCGATTACTCATGGATTTACTAAGAACGGGACCAGTCTGTCCTTTTTTAAACAATTACATGAAATTCACAGCTGATAAGCCATTCTTTCTGAACCACATTTAGGAGACTGCCCGCTTATGGAGCAGTCTTTTTGTATGCAGAAAAATGCTTCCAGCTATATTTTGGAGAGGAAGCGAATTATAATGATATGTAAAATACAGGAAATTAGTAAAATGCTTGGTGGAAACACAATATTTGAGGATTTAACCTTGGATGTAAGGTCTGGAGACAAATTAGGGATAGTTGGTAGAAATGGAAGCGGTAAAACAACTCTTTTTAAAATGATTGCAGGTATAGAAAAACCAGATCAAGGTACGATAACCTTCAAAAAGGGGACAAAAATAGGTTATCTTGCTCAAATCCCCACTTTTGAAAATCATATTACAGGGAAAGATCTGCTATATGATGCTTTTGAGGATATAAGGCTACTTCAGCAAAAGATGAGCGAACTAGAACATGAGCTTGCAGTAGCTGATTCTGAGATATTAGAAAAGCTCTTAAAACAGTATGGGGATATTCAGGAAAAATTCACTTTACAGGGTGGATACGGTATTGACTCGGAAATTGATAAAGTAATTCAAGGGTTACAGCTAAGTGGCTTTGTCAATCAGACTTTTTCAAGTTTAAGTGGGGGTGAGCAAACAAAAATAATGCTTGGACAGCTTCTTCTAACCAGACCACAGTTATTACTTTTGGATGAGCCGACCAATCATTTGGATTTGTATGCTATAGAGTGGCTGGAGGAATATTTGGTTAACTATTCAGGGACTGTAGTTTTAATTTCACACGACCGATATTTCCTAGATACGGTTGTCACTAATGTTGCCGATCTTGAGGACGGGATGTTAACACTTTATCATGGTAATTATTCTTCGTTTTTAATAGAGAAGGAAGAAAAGCTGACTCGTGAATTCCAGCAATATGAGGAACAACAAAAAAAGATAAAAAAAATGAGAGAAGCCATTAAGAGATTGAAAATTTGGGCTAATCAGGCTGTTCCTCCAAATGCAGGACTTCATCGACAAGCGAGAAATATGGAACGAGCTCTAGAACGTATGGAAAAGGTTCGAAAGCCTTTGATAGATCCTAAAAAAATGAACCTGACATTTGACGCAGCACCTAGAAGTGGAAAAGAAGTAGTAATAATGGAGAGCGTCTCCAGATGCTTTGGAGATAAAAAGATTTTAAATGACACAGATATGCATGTTTATTGGAAAGATCGACTTGCTATAGTAGGAAGAAATGGAACGGGTAAAACAACCATATTAAATATTCTCAGAGGGGAAGAAACAATTGATATAGGGGAAGCTCGATTTGGGAGTAATGTAAGACTTGGCTACCTATCTCAACATTTTGAGATAGGAGATCCAAAAGCTCGATTGATAGATATTTTCAGAGGTGAAGTGAACGTTAGTGAAGGAGAAGCGCGCCACATATTAGCGAAGTTTATGTTCTACGGACCCGATGTTTTCAAAAGAGTTGCTGATTTAAGCGGTGGAGAAAGAATGCGTCTTCGTCTAGCACAGTTAATGCATCAAGACATCAATTGTTTAATATTAGATGAACCAACTAACCATCTGGACATTGATTCTTGTGAGGTGTTAGAAGAAGCACTCGATGATTTTAGTGGAACAATTATTGCTGTTTCCCATGATAGATATTTCTTAAATAAACTATTTTCAAGAACTGTTTGGCTAGAGAATGGCAAGCTTACAACTTATGAAGGACCGTTTGAATGGGCAAGAGAAAAATGGGTTGAATTTAGCTCTAAACAAAATTCGGAGAAAGAAATAAAGGAGCAGCTGCCCATAAAAAAATCACCAACCACTAAACAAGAAAATAAGGTTCCACTAGAACACCAAATAAATGAGTTAGAGAAGATAATAAGTGACTTAGAAAATCAGATTAACGTAGAGGCAGACTGGTCAATCTATGAGTCATTAAGCTTGAAGAAATTACACGCAGAAGAGCAGTTGGAACAATTAATGGAGAAGTGGTTAGAACTATGAGATTAATAGGCTATTCTTGAAAATGGGTTGATATAAATAAGAGACCATGCTAATATTATTTATTGACAAATAATTATAACAATTAAATATTCTTATCAAGAGAAGCGAAGGGATTAGGCCCGTTGAAGCTTCAGCAACCTCTGTTATACAGAAAGGTGCTAACTCCTACAAGACATTATCTTGGAAGATAAGAGCTAAAGAGCAAATTTTTGCCCCTCTTTTCTTACATGGAAAGAGGGGCATTTTTGTTTGAAAAAAAGTATCTGGTTTTTGGTTGTCTAGCTCAGAGTTTACCCACAAGGTTCAAGTAAAATCTGAATTGCTTTGTAATTGTACCTATGTTTTCACTGTACAAACGTTAGTTCTAGTGCTTTTCTATAAGGAGGAAATAAATTGCCTATTAATATTCCAAAACAATTACCGGCAACAAAATTATTAAAAGAAGAGAAAATCTTTGTAATGGATCAAGAAAGAGCATATACACAAGATATTCGTCCACTCAACATCGTTATTTTCAATCTAATGCCTGAAAAAGAAAAAACAGAGCTACAGTTATTAAGACTTTTAGGTAATACACCATTACAAGTAAATATAACATTTATGAATACAGCAACATACGAATCTAAAAATGCTAGTAAAACTCATCTAAATACATTTTATTCGACATTTGATGAAATTAAGGAAAAAAAGTATGATGGCATGATTATTACTGGTGCTCCAATTGAGCAACTTCCATTCGAAGAGGTAGATTACTGGAGAGAGATGAAGGAAATCATGGAATGGTCTAAATTGAATGTGACCTCAACGTTACACATTTGCTGGGGTGCCCAAGCAGCTCTTTATTATCATTATGGAATTGATAAATTTCCTCTTACTCAAAAGTGTTCAGGAGTGTTTAGACACATTTTAACTAATCAGGTGGAGGATCTAGTAAGAGGATTTAATGACAAATTTAATGCCCCAGTATCCCGTTATACATCTGTTTCAAGGGAAGAAATTGAAAGGAATGAACACTTAACCATCCTTGCCAATTCTGAGGAAGCTGGAGTATTTCTTGTGAAATCGAATGACAACAAATTTGTGATGGTGACTGGTCACTTAGAGTATGATGCACATACTTTGGCAGAGGAATATAATAGAGATCTCAACAAAGGAATAGAGGTTGAGATGCCTAAATACTATTTCCCAAATAATGATCCTTCTAGTCAACCATTGAATACATGGAAAGCCCATACGCATCTGTTATTTTCAAACTGGTTAAATTACTATGTATACCAAGCTACTCCTTATGATTGGGAATAAAATGTTCTATTGAACAGTCAGAAAGAAAGTAATATTTGTCTTGTATATTGAACTCCTGTTTAAATAAACAGGAGTTTTTCTTATTTTTAGTTTTATTTATTCAGATATTAGGGAAAACAAAAGAGAAGAGACATTGTATTATACAAAGAAACATATTTTTAATGGTATTGATTTACACTTTATTGGAAGCGAGGTTAAGTCTATGAGTTTGACACCAAAACAAAGAATCGAGTTACATGGGTTTAATAATCTAACGAAAACATTAAGCTTTAATATGTATGATATCTGTTATACGAGAACCAAGGAAGAAAGGGAAAAATATATAGAATATATTGATGAGCAATATAACGCTGAACGCTTAACTAATATACTAACCAAAGTATCCGAAATTATAGAAGCGAATATATTAAATATTGCACAGCAGGATTACGAGCCGCAGGGTGCAAGTGTAACCATTTTAGTATCGGAAGGACCTGTCGATCAAACACCGATAGAATCATTTAAGCAATCTCCGGGGCCAATACCAGAAACTGTACTTGGTCACCTAGATAAAAGCCATATTACTGTTCATACTTATCCGGAATATCACCCGGATGAAGGAATCAGTACTTTTAGAGCAGATATAGATATTTCTACTTGCGGAGAAATTTCTCCATTAAAAGCACTAAATTATTTGATTCATTCCTTTGAAACTGACGTGATGGTCATGGATTATCGAGTGAGAGGGTTCACGAGAGATGTGAAAGGCCATAAATTATTCATAGATCACGATATTAATTCCATTCAAAATTATATCCCAGATGCTTTGCAGGAATTTTACCATATGATCGATGTTAACGTTTATCAGGAAAATATTTTTCATACTAAATGTAAGCTAAAGCAGTTTGACTTGAATAATTACCTATTTGGCTACAACGAAGATGAACTTTCAGAAGAAGAAAAAATATTGATAACGAAAAAGCTAAAAACAGAAATGGACGAAATCTTTTACGCAAAAAACATGACTCGATCAGATTAAATTGAAAAAAGCTCTGAGTAAATCACTCAGAGCTTTTCATTTGTGTGAAGAATGGACTTTATGACCGGATAGACCAAGTTTATGACCGGATAGAAAAATTTATGACCGGATAGACCAGGTTAATGACCGGATAAAAAAATTTATGACCGGAAAGAAATTTTATAGCCGAATAAACCAGTTGTAAGACAATAGTCATAAAAAAGGTTGATTTATCATTTAATGTTCAGTGAACTACTTAGACGACTCTTACTTCATGAAATAATATGGCTGAAAATTAATATTCAGAAATATTCGAAACATTATAACCCTTTCTCCGTAAATGTTAGAAAGGGGATGAAAAGATGGACTTTTTAATAAACTTCATAATTATTACTTTGTTTATTAGCCCAATTATTGCACTCATTCACGAAGCTGGACACGCATTTTTTTTGAAAATATTTGGTGCGAAAGTAAGTGAGTTCTCTATAGGGAATGGTAATACACTTTTACAGATAAATAATTTTCTCATAAAAAAAGTTTACTTCTTTGGAGGAAGAGTTTTTTCAGAAAACCATGAGAAATTAAGTAAAAGCCAAAAAACATTTTATTACTTAGGGGGAGTTTTCTTTAACTTTATTTCTGCTATAGTACTTCACTTATTAACTGGTTATGAATTCCTAGTTTTTAGAAACTATTTGGATAGTTTTATTTTTGTATCGTATCTAACTGTTTTAATCAATCTAATTCCACTTAATACAATAATAGGTGCTACGGACGGTAAACAATTAATAGAACTATATAAGAATTAGTTAGAAGTTAATAGTAAAAACATATTGGAATAGACAGGATATTTCTGGAATGATAAACTTTAATGACCATACAATATTGGACGGCAAAGTGTAATGCTACCTTTATTTTGGATAAATTTTAATGGGAGTAGCTGCCAATAACATATACCTATTTTTAAATTTGTTTTTGTCTATAAAATGACGTACAAAATTATGATAGGAGTGTAATAATGATTGAATTAGACACAGAAAGATTAATATTAATTCCACTGACTGCAGAAAATCTAAGATTACTAATTGATAATCCAAAGAAAATGGAACAGAGTTTATCTATCAATGAATCAAATAGATTTCTTAGTTCGGATCTTAAACAAGCTATGGAAATTAGACTTTCAAAACTGTTAAGTGATGAAGAAAATTATATTTGGTATACCAATTGGTTAATCGTTTCGAAAGATCAAAACTGTAGTGTTGGTGGAGTAATGTTAAAAGGTCTTCCTAATGAAAATGGTGAAGTAGTAATAGGGTACTATACTCTTCCAGAATATCAAGGGAACGGCTATATGACGGAAACTATTAATAACATGAAAAACTGGTTGCTAGATCAGGCCGATGTTATGTATGTTATTGCTGATACGGATAAAGACAATATTCCATCGCATAGAGTTTTAGAAAAATGTGGGGCGAAAATTTATAAAGAAACAGATGAATTATATTTTTGGAGATTTGTTTAAAATAAATTAACGTAGGATGAAACGAGGCATCATTTGGCAATGGTGCCTCGTTTTTTTGTATTATTACCAAGGTCTATAGCATTAATAGTTGTTCCCAACATTCTAGTTCTATTATAGGTGCATAAGTAAATATGAAATTTTGAAAAGTAGAAGTATAACTGAGATTGTGATTTTTAATTGAAGATGTGTTTCATTTCGATGATTTGTTTATCAGTGTGAAATATTAAAATTCTACTAACGAAAAAGTTTAGTATAAGAGGTTGAATATAATATGCTTTATTCTGTATAATAATTCATATAAACGGACATATGAGGGTATTTATTTTTACTTTTGAGAGAAGTGTTCATTGTGAGTTTGTATTTTGCTTATGTAATGGTGGGACTTGCCATTGCAATGCCTGTAGGCGCAATTACAGTCGAAATGACGAAGCAAGGATTGAAAAATGGATTTATACATGGATGGGCAGTAGGGTTAGGTGGTATGACAATTGATTTTGTGCTAATCATTTTACTATCAACAGGACTTGCTTCTATCTTAGCGCTGCCTATTATCCAAATTCCGATGTGGCTTATTGGTGCTCTGTTTTTATTGTACATAGGTTACGATTCAATTAAAAATGCTGATAAAGATATTACTTTATCTGGAGAAAAAGTAACAAAGTCTTTTTTTAGTTCATTTAAGAACGGACTTCTTGTGGCCATATCTCCAGGGAATCTAGTTTTTTGGGTAAATGTATTTGGAGTAGTACTTGCTAAAAACTATGCCAGCGATGAAAGTCATTTTTTCATTGTTGCATTAGGAATTTTAAGTGGAATATTGCTACACGACATTGGATTACTCACTATTATATCGATTACAAGGAAAGCACTAAATAGAAATATGATTAAATGGTTAACAATAATATCGGGGATATTATTAATAGGTTTTGCGGGATATTTTGTTTATGAGTTCATTCAAAGTTTGAAGTTATATATATAATACTTTTTCACGAACGGGTGCTGAAGTTACACAAGACCATCATTATCGATGGTCTATTTTTACATTATAAATAACAAGTAGAATTCGTTGAACCACTGTGAAATGTTACAGGTTAGTTGAACAAGCTGATAAACTTTTTGCAATGAAAATATGAAGTAGATGAGGTATGTATGGAATGGGAGAAGAGGAACTTGTATTACTCTTTAAAAATGGAGTTTCTGATTTTAAAAGATGGGCTCGCAAAGCTGATAAATCCTCTGAAGAATGGGAAACAGAATACCCAAACTGGAACTGGCAATACCACGACACAGGAAATTTACTTAAAGAGTTATCAGTTGAGCGATGGAACGAAGAACTTATTGAAGATTTTCTTTATATACTAGCAAGAGATAATGAAGTCGAGAATATCATAGAAAACCTTATAGACATACCTAATCAACTTTTATCATTAACTAAGTATGCTTTAATTTATAGTGATGCCGATGCAAAATGGCAAGTTGCTTATGGTCTCGGAGAAATCAAGGGAGATAACTTATTGATAAGAATGTATTTAAGTGATTTTCTAAATGATGAACAGGAGTATGTGCGAAGGCGTGCTTCCTTTGCTTTAGATAAACATGGAACACAATAACTAACTTATGATGTGTTTAGTTTTATGAGCTAATTAGTAAACAATATTGGTCAACATACGGTTTGGTACTATTTCTCATTGTATGATTAACATTATATGGAGAAAGCAAAAATAAAGAATTTTTTTCTCTTGTGATGTATATTGATTATTGAGGAGGGATCATTCTTGACTAACGAAGAAATAAACAAACTATCGGATGTATTGTTACAAAGTCTGTATGAGTATCATTTTTATCAATACCCTCCGTCATAAATTTTAATTGATTATCTTTTGTTGTAATAGTTGGTGTTAATAATTCAATACTTCCGTTTCCAGTTTCTTGTTTAATAGCAATTTCATAATTAGCTCTTTCACTTGAATCTATAGAATTTTCTATTACACCTGAACATCCAGGTAATGTGATACCAGCAGAAAGAATAAAACTTAATCCAATTACCTTTTTCATGAGATTACCCCCCTTGACTTAATATCGTGATATGAAAAAAATGAGCAAAGAAAGAACAGGCATAATACCCGTTCTTTTCGTGTTCAAACTGTTATACAACCGGTTCGTCTGTTCCCCATTGTTTTTTCTTTTGCTCGACGTCTATTTCTCCACCTTTTTTCTTCATGCTTCGTTTCATAATGACAAACCAAAGCTGTGCAGAGATATAAATGGATGAATATGTTCCTGCCAATAAACCTAAGAACAGTGCAAATGAGAAGTTTCGAATTGCCTCTGCACCAAATAGAAGTAGGGAAACAACAACAAATGCAATATTCAACACAATGTTTACTGAACGAGCAAGCGTTTGACGAAGTGATTTATTTACAATTTCCGCTAACTCATTTTCATTATTAATTTTCTTCACTCGATTTAAGTTCTCACGTATGCGGTCGAACGTTACGATTTTGTCGTTTATCGAGTACCCGACAATTGTTAGAACAGCAGCAATAAAGGTTAAGTCAACTTCAAAACGAGTAAAACTGAAAATTGCTACCATGAGAATGATATCGTGTAAAACACCAAGGATCGAAGCAATCCCCATTCTCCATTCAAAACGAATTGCTACATAGATAATAATTCCAATTGCTGCATAGATTAATGCATAAATCGCGTTTCTTATAAGTTCTTTACCGACTGTATTTGAAACTGCACTTATATTTGGCTCAATTCCAAACTCAGCCTTCATTTCTTTTTTCAATTTCAAAATTTCATCTTGAGAAAACTCATCTACATAACGAACAGCGGCGATATTTTTCGTATCACCAGAAATAACAATATCGTCAGATGGATAACCTAAGTTTTCCATATAAGTTAAGACTCGTTCTTCAGTTAGTGGCTCGTTTGTTAATACCTCAACTCGTGTTCCACTGGCAAAGTCAATACCTAAGTTTAATTTAAATATACTTAATATAATTACTCCAATTAAAATAAAAATAATCGAGAAGGTGAAATATCGTCTACGTGAGTGCACGAAGTCAAATCTATCAAAATTTGTTGAAAGATCAAGTGAACTGACATTTTCTTCAATCGAATGAACTTTTGAATTTCTAACACCGAACCAACCAATTTTATTATCGAAATATCCACTTCGAATAAGTAATCCAAGTAAAACTCGAGACCCCCAAACAGCAGTAATGAAGCTGACTAAAATACTGATAATTAAAATCGTTGCAAATCCTTTTACAGAACTTGTCCCGAAGTAGAACAATACGACTGCTGCAATTAGTGAAGTTACATTCGCATCAAGAATGGCAGACCATGACGATTTTGTTCCTTCTTCGAAAGCTTGTTTAACAGTTTTACCAATTCGAATTTCCTCTCGAATTCTTTCAGCAGTTAAGATATTCGCATCAACTGCCATTGCAATCCCTAAGACAAGCCCAGCAATTCCAGGTAACGTAAGAACTCCGTTAATCCAATCAAATACTAATAAATTTAAATACACATAAACAACTAACGTAAGATTTGCTACAATTCCTGGTAGACGATAGTAGAACATCAAGAATAGTAAAATAAGTACTGCTCCAATAATTCCTGCATTGACCGTCGATGATAATGCATGTTCACCAAATTGTGCCCCTACGGATGTCGAATAAACTTCAGTTAGTTTAACAGGTAAAGCACCAGCGTTTAAAACACCTGCTAAATTCTTTGTTTCTTCAACTGTGAAGGATCCTGAAATTTGAACCTCTGAAGTATTCAAAACTTTACTTACTTGAGGTGCAGATATAAATTTAGGTTTTTCTTTTGATACTTCTTCTTTGAAAGAATCAACACCCTCTTCAAAGTCCAACCAAATTACAAGGACGTTGTTTGGAGCTTTAGCAAGAATATCTTGTGTTACTTGAGCAAATTTATTTGCGTCCTTTAATTGTAATGACACGATAGGTGCTCCATTTTGATCGAAAGAATCATTTGCACCGCCCTCTTTCAAGTCATTCCCATCAAGCATTAAGTTATCATCAGCGTCACGGAATGTTAAATTTGCTTCTGTTGATAATAATTTACGTGCAGAGGCTTCATCATCAACGCCAGCTAATTGAACTCGAATTCGATTTCCTTCTTCTACTTCAATAACCGGCTCATTAACACCTAATACGTCAATACGATTTAAAAGCGCATTTGCAGTAGCCGCTACATCCTTTTCGGTTATTTTGGGGCCATCTTTCAGAGGTTCAACTTGATATAAAACTTCAAATCCACCTTGTAAGTCTAAACCTAATTTAATATCGTTTAAGATTCCCTTTGTCGTCGTGCTCATAGAAGCACCTAATACTACGATAACAAGGAAAAATGCGACAATCCGCCATCTTGTCTTCATATGTAATTCTTCCTCCTCGCTTTAAGTAACGCACAAATCTATAACAAACGAGCGCAGCTTAAGAACGTCACATTTATTTGATAACCTCTTGAGTTACATACAACAACTTTTAAAGATAACCTTTTAATGTTTGCGCCTGATATGTATAAATGATGTCCAACTTATGTATTTAAAGTAAATATACAACAATTTCATTATGAAACACATTGAAAAAAGAGTCAATTTTACTTTAAAGAATTAATAAACTAGAAAGCGAGTTAATCCAAGAAAATAACTCTTTATGTTGTTTACCGAGTACTTTACTTCAAGAGGGAGTAAAGCTTTATTTATTGACCTAAGCAGAAGCTTAGATAAGCTTAAAAATAAACTGGATTTTTTAAATAAAAATGGGAAAAATGAGTAAAATTGCAACTTAAATTTATTTTAAACGTATTAAAGGAAGGTTAGTACAAAGTGGCAATAGGGTCCATTAAAATAAGGAGAAATAATAGATTTTTTAAATGGTGGGTGGAGAAATAACGAAATAGGGGGCAATAACTAAACAAGATATTCATTTATCTGGGCGTTTTGTTTAATGTGAAATACACCTATTGTTTTTGGAATATTATGTTATCATATGGATAGCAACGAAGTGTTGTTATCAATCCTTTTAGCATAATACACTCCCATTGAAAAAGGTTATGTTATTGAATGCTTCAATTCTACTGTGTTTTAAAGCCTTCATGATTGAGGCCTAAACAACAAACAATACTTATTCTGATAGTTTACATTCTTATTGTGCTGACGATGGCTTCAGTGTAGTAGAGAGCTGAAAATCCAGCTCTCTTTCATTTTGTGGCAGTTTTCCTTGTTCAATGGGAGAGTAGTGGAAGGGCAATTATTTATAAAGTCTTCTAGTCAAAGAGCGCTATTATGGACTAATGAAAAAGCCTAATTTCCCATTTTTAATACTATGAAATTGATCTAGTAACAGTTGGATCTGGATTGAAATAGTTTCAAAAATAGTATTTTTGGATGTCAAATTGTGTAGTAGGTTACTTATAAAAACAATAAAGGAGTAGTTTAAATATGTTTATTCCAAAATATTTTAAAGTCACAGACATGGATGGATTGAAATAGTTTCAAAAATAGTATTTTTGGATGTCAAATTGTGTAGTAGGTTACTTATAAAAACAATAAAGGAGTAGTTTAAATATGTTTATTCCAAAATATTTTAAAGTCACAGACATGGATGAAGTCAAAGAGTTTATTCAAGCGAACTCTTTTGGAACACTCGTTACAACAAAACAAGGGAAACCTATTGCTACACATATACCTTTGGAGTATAGAAAAAAAGGCGATGAATATTATATTACTGGACATATGGCATACGGGAATCCTCAGTGGAGAACATTCGAAGCATGTGAGACCGCACTTGTTATTTACCAGGGGCCGGATGCGTATATTACTTCTTCATGGTATGGTCATGAAAATGTTCCAACATGGAATTACCAAGCTGTACATGTATATGGAAAACCGGTTATTTTAGAGCAAGAAGAGTTAGAACATGACCTGGTTATGTTACTAGAAAAATATGAAAAACATCGAAAAAATCCAATTTTATGGGACAAACTTTCACCGGGGCTATTGGAAAGGGAACTTAAAGGTATTGTGGGATTTAAGATTAAAGTACAAGAAATACAAGCTGCTTATAAACTAAGCCAGAATCGAAATGAAGAGGATTACCGCAACATCATTGAACAACTACAGAAGGAAGAAAATTTGAATTCTCATCAATTGGCGAAAGCGATGAAAATAACAAAAAATAAGGGGAATTAAGAAGTTGTTTTGTGAAGATTTCCCTTGTACTAATGGATGGTTTAGTCAAATGAGCGAAGGATTATTCCCAATTTAATAGAATTATAAACATAGGGTGTTTTACAAATCGTGCAGGGTTAGTTTAATAAGAAGGTATTTAAAATGTACGTTAAAGTCATATCATTTGGGGATTCATTGAATGTAAATTGTGTAGAAAGGGGCGGTTACATTGAGGAAAGCAATAAAAATAGGTATTATTTTTGTTTCTATTTTGCTTTCAGGATGTAATACGAACAAAATAAGCAATGCTGAATTTACTAACACTACACCTGCCAAAATTAAAATAGAAAATTTAACCTATTTAATGACCGATGAAGTTTTAGCTACTAACGAGGTTGAAGTACAAATAGGCAAGATCACTCGAATACAAGAAATTGTGTCGTACTCTGAAGACGAAAACCCATATAAAAGCCCCAGTAAAATTTTTAAAATAATTAATACTGATATCGAAGAGTCCATAGCTATTAAAGTTAATGACATGTTATATAAAGCATATATGGAATGAACTTAGTAAAATTTTTGAAGTTAGATGAAATTCCTTATTGAACTACCATGAAAAGTAATTTCATCAATTACAGGGCTTAAAAAGAGCTCTGCTTAATCGTTATGAAAAAGAGAAGAGAGGACTTTAATAAGTCTATTGATTTCAGTGGACTTCTAGTATTGGCTCCTATAACCATTTTCATTTTCTGTGGTGCATAATTATTGTGTACCACATGAATGGCAAACGGGTTCTTTACTTCAAGAAGATTTTAAGCTTTTTCTATTTCAGCAAAGTAGCAGGGGAGTTGTATAAAGATTATTATCACAACTTCCAGAATACATAGATATGTGCAATAGTTTGGAGGAAAAGAATGGGGAATTCATTATTAATGACAATTAGTGCATCTTATACATTGAATTTTCTGATATATATCCAAAATATTTATCTTAATCAAAGTCAGAGTATAAAAGAATGCAAATACCCTTTTTTTCCATCAAAAATAACTTATAATGATGACTTTGAATTAAAATATAAAGAATTATGGGATGAAGTTGCAGAAATTATAAGTAAGTCTAAACCCCAAAGTAACGATATGAAGATATTTTACGAAGAAATGGATTTATTTTATCAAAGATTATTCGTAATTAATTCAGAAAACTTTAAGAAATATACTGAGATTTACGAGTCATATCTAGTATGGTGGGAAAGCACTGCCGGTCAGTTTTGCGTAGAAAAGTCTATCGATGAAAGAGGCCAAAAGCTATATGTAGAATTAGCAAAATCATTGAAGCAAAATGGGATAGAATCTCAAAGAACGTTGAATATTTGCTTGGTTTATGATGAATGCCTATTAGCGAATGCAGAAGTCTCTTCTTATTTTGCTGTTCTTCCAATAAATAATTTTTTTAGCGATTACAGAAATTTGGTGCCTAAATTAATAGGTTGTTTTTACTAAGCTATGGTGTGCTTAAGTTAAACATAGTCATCATATCGATGGTCTATCCTTTATAAACTAATGAAGCAGCTTAGCTCAATAAGGTCGAATCCTTTTTAATTTATATGCTTGAACAAGGAGGTTGCTTTTTGGTGCAAGAAATAGTAATAGACGCTGATTTGGACTCATTAGAAAAGAGGACAAATATTATGGCAATATTAACTTTACTATTGATTATCATCGTTACTTTCCAGAGCAAGAGTGGTCAGACTTTCTAGTTATCATTTTAACTTGGTGGATTAAATCCTGTAAGGGGATTATTATTTCTGAAATGGGAAATGGTAATTGACTACTGTCGCAATATGCTGAAAATAAAGATGGAACGAAAGGTACTGGTATTTAAGATGAAAAAAATTAAGTATTTAGCCTTTGGGATTAGTATAGTTTTATTATCATTCTATCTTTATAAGAATTTCATATATTATAGTATTCCTTTCAACCCTATTAAAGAGTACGCATCTGAATCCAAGATTGATTTTTTTATGACAAAAAATATCCCTGATGGTGAAGGAATCAATACAAAATGTAAGGATACAAATACTTGTGACTTAGTTTTGGAATATTTTAGTGATCTAAAATTAGTACCTATAAAGGATAAAGCAGCATATGAGATGTTTAAATATGAAAATAGCACTTTTTATACAGGAATGTTGACGTTTAATGAATCGGATAAGATATTAATCTCGGATATATCTATAGACTCGCCTAATCTCCTTCATATCAGTTCTTCTATAGATGGATTCAAGAGTGGATATTATAAAATTGTGGATTCTACTTTTGACTATAACTATATTTATAATTTAATTAGTGAGACTGAGACATGAAACTTTGTTGCTCTCCATTAGTTACCTTTCCGCCCGCCCCTTAGCAACCCCAGAAAATGTTATAAAAAAAGAAAGATTTTGTCTTTAAACCGACCTTATAACTGGGAACTCTATTTTCTTATTCAACTAAAGCAGCAGTGTAGTTGAAGGAGGGATAGACAACTTCTTTATAGAAGTTGTATTCTCAGCAAGAAAATAGTGGAGGGGATTAAATGAATGTTGAGAAAATATATGGTGATTTACCTATCTTAGAAACAGAACGTCTTATTCTTAGAAAAGTCACTTTAGAAGATATTCAAGATATGTATCTATATGGTTCAGATGAAGAAGTATCTAAGTATGTAACTTGGAATACCCTTGAAACGATATCTGATACAAAAGGCTTTGTTGAATTTGTATTGAACAAATATGAAAACAAGCAGGTTTCACCGTGGGGAATTGAATGCAAGGAAAATGGAAAATTTATCGCGACTATCGATTTTGTTTGGTGGCAACCAAATAATAAAACTGCTGAAATCGGATACGTTATTTCAAAAGATTATTGGAGAAAAGGTTTAACTAGTGAAGTAGCGAAAGAAATAATAAAATTTGGTTTTGAAAAAATGGATTTAGTTCGTATACAAGCAAGGTGTGATGTAGAAAATATCGGATCAGCACGAGTAATGGAAAAAGCAGGAATGTCTTTTGAAGGGATCATTAGAAAAGGTATATTTGTGAAAGGAATGCATCGAGATTTAAAAATGTACTCTATCTTAAAGGAAGAGTTTAATTATTCCAATGAAACTCGAACTTGAAGATAAAATTTCTTTTTCAACTTACAGGTGCTTTACTTCAAGAAGAAGTAAAGCTATTTTTTTGAACTACGTATCAGGTTCGCTGAAGAAGTAATCTCTTATTTTGGAGAATAAGGAGAACACCTATATGAAAAATACAATTGATTACGACAAACTCATTGAAGTTGCTTTAGGACATTATGGGATTACTGATTTTTCATCAATATTTATAAGACAAAACGACAATATCACATTAAAAATAGAAAATAATGAAAATAACAATTGTTATGTTTTGCGGATTCATTCTCCTATTACTCCTGGGCTATATGGTGTACAGCATACCTTTGAAGGACTAAACTCGGAAGTGGAATTGCTAAATAGTTTAAACGAACAAACCTCTTTAACTTTACAACAACCAATTAAAAACAAAAAAGGAAACTTGGTTACTACAATTGTTGATACTGATAATAATTTAATTCAATTGGCAACACTCCTCACTTGGAAAGATGGTGATGTATATACTGGGGTGGAAATAAATTCAAAAAATATTTCTT
This sequence comes from Psychrobacillus faecigallinarum, assembly GCF_014836595.1. Lineage (GTDB taxonomy): Bacteria > Bacillota > Bacilli > Bacillales_A > Planococcaceae > Psychrobacillus > Psychrobacillus faecigallinarum. Next base: position 86,986 of record NZ_JACSQO010000004.1, read on the forward strand.
ATGAAGTAGGAGTTGTATTAGCTAAAATACATAATTTCTCAAATAACTGGATTATTCCACAACCATTTATCCGTCCAGTCTACGATATTGAAAAGTATAGGAATTTGACTGATCGATTACAGTATGGTGTTGAAATTAACTTATTTACACCTGAACAATATGATGTGATATTGGATACACTGAAATATATAAAAGTTATTTTTGATAGAATACCAAAAACGAATAATAATTGGGGAATTATTCATGCTGACCTACAAGGTGGAAACATAATTGTGAATAATGATACAGTTATCCCTATTGACTTTGGTTTCTCAGGTTATGGTTATTATCTATTCGATATTGGCATTACGCTCACAACCTTTAAAATTAATCACAGAAAAAAAGTGTTAGAAGGATATAAAACATTAAGAAATCTTAATGAAGAAGACGAAATTCTAATAAGTGCGGGTTTTCTTTTAGCTATTTTTGGGGGTTTTGGATTTGTAGTTAATAACCAAGAATCTCACGAATGGATACAGCGGAGAATGCCCTATGTTACACAAAATTATTGTAGTGCTTTTCTCGTGAAAAAATCTTTTCTGTTTGAAATAGAGTAGTAAATTACTTTTTTTCCACCAACGTTGTATTTTAGTTTAATAATGATGCACAATTTTCTTGGATATCTAGTTATAAAGAATAGGTAAATTACGGTTCCAAAATTTTCTGTTCGAGGGGGACTAGAGGTATGAAATCTAGAAAAAAATTAGTATTTATTGCTATAGGGTTAATGTGTCTTGTAATCATAATTAATTTATTAAAGAAGGATTTATGGGATGTAAACGAAGCGTTATTAAGAGAAAAAGTGTTATCAATTGAGCATTCAGATGAAACAGTAAATTTATTAGATATAACACCGTTTGAGTGGGAATTGGTATATTCCTTTCAGCCATATACCCCGAAAAATGAAATATATAAAACAGTAGGATATAAATGGGATACTATCAGCGAAACAGTAAGTGAAGGAATGAATCAAATTGTTTTTTTGAATGATGGAAAAGTGGTTTGCTATTTATATGGGTATCCTGAGAATAACGGTTATGGTATATCTTTTAAATCTAGTAATTATAGTGATTCTGTTTTTATGCTACAAAAAAATGATCATTTAGATTTTAAAATAGAAAGAAGCGGTAGTATCGTATTTTTGAGAAACTAGTTATTCTTCAACTACCGATGTACATGAGTGAGAGATCGTTGAAATGTTGCTGATCAGCACTGTCCAACAAAAAGGATGCTTCCTATAAGTGGAATGTGGAAGATGCTTATATTGGAGATAGACTATCTGGAAGTGTTTATGTAAAAGTTTATGAGTAATAAATCCCTTATTGAGCTAGCGGATGTTTCGTGAAAAAGAGAAGAAAAATCCATTATTGGGTTGTGAGTTAATAGTAAAAACGAATGAATTGCAATCTGAAATCCATTCGTTTTATACTATTTAATCTATTTGAAAGGCGTTAATCGACGCACTCGCTAGTTTAGCCTTTATCATGTCCTCCATTGGTGGATTGTACAAACCTGCTCTCACATTCATGTAATAGCGATGCATTGGATTAGACTGCGATAGTGCTCTTGAGCCTACAATTTTCATGGCTAAGTCGACTATTTTTATGGCACCATTGGTTACAGCTATTTTAGTAATATCTAGTGATTCTTGGAGAGTTGTTTTATCTTCCGCCTGCTCATATCTTTCCGCCGTTCCATAGAGCATATGTCTTGCGATGGATAACTCTAGTTCCATTTCTCCTATAATTTGTTTTATATTTGGTGTCTCTGCAATTGGTTTTCCTAAAGAGGAAGGGGTATATGTAGCTGCAAATTCAACTGCATAGTTCCTCGCAGCTGCAGCAATTCCTATGTAGCAGGCAGGAATATGAAGCATCCATCCTTTAGCCTCTGGTCTTGTAGCTGGTAAGGTTTTTAGTATATTCCTTTCAGGAACCCTTACATTTTCTAGAACAAGAGTGTGACTAGCAGTTCCTCTCATAGCAAGCATATCCCAGGTTTCTTCTATTGTTACTCCTGGACTATCTTTGGGAATAACAATCATTTCAATAATTCCAACTTCATTCGTACATGTTACTAAAATATAATTCAAAACAGGTGAAGCGGACGTAAAGGTCTTTTCCCCATTAATAATTAGTTCCTTTTTATCACGAACTACGGTTGTTCGTGGAAGTGCTCCACGTGTAGGGCTTCCAGCATTTTTTTCAGTTGCGGCACTATTGATAATTGCTCCTTTACCAATCTCCCCGAGCAGCCATTCTGCTGTTTCTCTGTTCCAATGGTTATTTTCTGCATACTCTAAAATAATTCCGTTATGCCAGCCGATAGATAATCCTGTGGAGCCACTGCCTTCAGAAATTGCCTCCTGAGCAAGAATATACTCATATAAACCGAACCCTTGACCACCATATTTCTCTGGTAGTGTTAACGTATGATAATTTATATTCTTTAAGTCTTGAAAGTCGGCAAAAGGAAAAGAGCCTAAATTATCTAGGTCAGGCTCTCGATGCCTGAAAACTGGTTTTAAATCATTAATTATAGATAATAATTCATACTGTTGCTCTGTTTTTATAAACTGATCCATTGACTATTGCATCCTCTCTTACTTAAATATGGTATCTATTTTCTCTATCTCTTCTTTTGAGAGGTTTACTTCCTGTGTTTTTAAATTTTCCAAAACCTGTTCGGGTTTCTTAGCACCTGGTATTACGACATCGATTGCATCGTTTGCTAAATACCATGCTAATACTAAATGAGAAACAGCAACGTCTTTAGACTTAGCAATTGTCTTCAATTCATCTACCTTTCTTAGGTTTTGTTTAAAAGCTTCCCCTTGGAATAAAGAATTTTTTGAGCGTCCATCCTCAAAGGTACTATTTGCATTAAATTTTCCAGTGAGTAAGCCAGATGCTAAAGGGAAATAGGGTATAAAAGAAATATTATTGTCGATTGAATAAGGGAGCAGATTTTGTTCTGCATCTCTTTGAAACAGGTTGTAGCCAGATTGAAGAACATCAATATAGCCATCTTTATTTCCTTCTTTCAACTGCTCTAATGAAAAATTAGAAACACCGATGGAACGAATTTTACCTTCTTCTTTCATTCTATGAAGTTCTCCAACTGCCTCATATTTAGGTGTAGCTTCATCTGGAAAATGAATATAAAACAAATCGATATAGTCAGTTTGTAACCGTTTTAAACTATTTTCAACGCTTTCTCTAAGAAAAGCAGGTGAATTATCTACAATCATTTTTCCTTCAACATATTTCTGCGCGCCCTTTGTAGCTAAAACTAGTTCGCTTCTTTTACCGCCTTCTTTTATCACTTCTCCGATAAGCCTTTCGGAGTGTTCGGGACCATACATATATGCAGTATCGATAAAGTTAATATTATTTTGTATAGCAGTTCTCACAATTTCTTTGCCAACCTCATCATTTAAATTAGGGAATATATTATGGCCTCCAACTGCATTTGTTCCTAGTCCTACTGGATAGACGTGTAAGCCAGTTTTACCGATTTCTACTTTTTTAATCAAGTAAACCCTCTCCTTTTCCAAGATGTTTGACTATTTAATCTTAACAATAAATTACACAACGTACTAATAAAGAGCTTTTACTTGCTAGTGTACTGCTAGTTAAATTGCCGTTTAAGAGGATATTTAAACTTTCTTGTCGAAATAAAAATAAAAGGATATTAGAGGACAAGAGGAAAAATTACATTTCAGATAACCAGAAGTTAAAGAGCACAAGAGATGGTCATGAAAAAAATTTAAATAGAGAAAAATCTGTCTTGTTTTCTAGAGGTATGAGATTTTGGCACTGTAGCTAACTCTAAAAATGAACACATTTATGCATGTATCGATTTGTCGACGAAAACGGAGGGATATAATGAATTTAGGTATGTATAAGGATGAGGTTAAGTTAGTTCCATACACAGCAGAGTGGAGCGAAGAATTCCAAAGGGTAAAGAAACAAATATTATTTTCAACCGGTTTAGAAACAGGTCGTGTAGAGCATATCGGTAGCACAGCTATTGTTGATATGCCTTCCAAGCCAATCATTGATATTGTAGTAGGAGTGGAAGATATAAATGCGTTAGATAAGGATTTCTTTAAAGCTATGCATTCTGTAGGTTTTTTGCGACTCCGAGTAGAGAGACCAAAGGAAATTGTACTGGCTCGATTTAAAGATGAATTATATGAGATTAAAACTCACTTTGTTCATTTGGTGAAATATAAAGGGGAGCATTGGAGAAATTTAATATTCTTTCGGGATTATTTAAATATTCATGAACATGAGAAAAAAGAGTACATGGTGTTAAAAGAGGAACTTTCTAAGAGAGGAAATATCAATATTAATAATTATACGAATTTAAAAGAAAGCTTTGTAAAATCACTGATTGCCAAAAGGAGGTCTAGTAATGATAACTAATTTATACTTTGTAAGACATGCTCATTCCACTTATACACCTAACGAGCTCGAACGCCCTTTATCAGAAAGAGGGAAAGAAGATGCAAGATGGATAACTGAATTGCTGAAAGAGGAAGGAATTGATCACGTTATCTCTAGTCCTTATAAACGAGCTATTCAAACTGTAGAAGGAATTGCACGATTTTTGGGCTTACCCATTGAATTGATGGAAGACTATAAAGAACGAGTATTAAGCGAACAACCGGTTGAGAATTTTAGTGAAGCTATAGAAATGGTATGGGATAATTACTCCTATGCTTTTGAAGGTGGAGAATCTAATTATCTTGCACAAAAAAGAGGGGTCGAAGTGGTTTACCATACTTTAGAACGTTTCGAGGGAAAGAACGTAGCTATTGGTACACACGGAAACATCATGGTTCTAATAATGAATTACTTTGACGCGAAATATGATTATAACTTTTGGAGAGAGTTAGGAATGCCTGATATTTACAAACTATCCTTTAAAGGTAAGGATTTGATAGATGTAGAGAGAATCAGTAATCAAAAAATCATTTGCTAAAGAGGAAGAAGATTGAGGAGCGTAGTTTATGAACATTAGAGGGGTAAATCATTTCTTATTTTCGGTATCTAATTTGGAGAAATCTATTAAATTTTATGCGGATGTGTTTGACGCAAAGTTATTAGTCGTAGGAAGAAGCACAGCCTATTTCGACTTAAATGGTATTTGGATTGCATTAAATGAGGAACCTTGTATACCTCGAGAAGAGATAAAAGAATCATATACACATATCGCTTTTACCATTGACGAAAATGATTTGGAACATATTTATTCGAAGTTTAAAAGATTGAATGTTACTATTCTTAAGGGGCGTGATAGGGTAGAAAAGGATAAAAAATCTATATATTTTACGGACCCTGATGGACATAAATTTGAATTTCATACTGGAAGCTTAATGGACAGATTAGAATATTATAAACAAGAAAAACTACATATGAAGTTCTATGAATAGAATTAGTCATATAAAAACACTTGACACCCAGCTATTAAAGAGGGTGTCAAATGCTATTAAATAGAATGATAATATGGTTAATAATAAATCTTCATCTCCTATTCATTACTTAAATCAAAGAAGCTAGGTGTATTATATGAGATTTTACTTTGTATAATCTTTATAATTTTTTCCTTTAACTCCTGCTCCAAATCCTCTCGATATTCAAAGCTAGTTTGATGAAGAACCCTTTGCATCTTTGGCTTTAGCTGCGTTATTAAGGCTAATATCTCAGCTTCGTCCACTCAATTTCCCTCCTTTCTTTTTATCGGTACCTTGGACAACAGCATCAGACAAGTCATGCATGGAATTTTCTAGAGCTTCTAGCTTGTTTTCAAATCGATGAAGTAAATAGATGGAGACTACAATTGGAAAGCCGAAGTTGCCAATCATTTGGACAATATTACCCGCTTCAATCATAAGTAAGCTCCTTTCGAATGTTATCGATTATATTGCGTCGAGATTTTGAAACAGCTTGCTGGGAGATGCCGAAATACGATGCGATTTCTCGGTCTGTCATTTGCTTCACAAAGACTAGGGATAGTATTTTCTTTTGACGTTCAGAAAGTTTCCTAATACTAAAAAATAATTTTTCAGATGATATATGATCGGCTATGTCATCAGAAAAACCAATGAAATCCGTAAAAAACCTTTCATGATAAATGACTGTAATTTTATCATCGCTGTCTAGCGATAATATATTCTTTGATCTGTGCAATCGCTCCTTCTGATCGAACCGTTTGCTTTCATAATGTAAAACCTTTATAACATAAGACAAAATTCGGATATTCTGATAAAACTTTTTGAATTCATTATCTAATTGATTTTTGATCTCTTGGCTCTTGGTGTACTGATAATCCTCAAATAGTTTTTTGTTGTCAGGGTAACTTAGAAACTCTTCTATTATCTTTTTATTACCAGTCCCCATCTTGAACATTCCCCCCTAAATCTTAGAATGTATTGCTAGGCTAGCGGTATGGAAAAAGGATTTTACCGAGGCGAGTGAAATAGTGTTGTACTATAAAGGTATTTTTTTTATAAAATTTACAACTCCATTCTTCGGTTAGAAAAAAAAGTAAAAAATGTATTTCCATATCCTAAATATTACTAAATTTTAGTTGAAAAATAAACAAAATATTAATGGGAAATTAAAAGTAAAAAGTACTGTTATTTAATATTGTTTGATAAATATTTCTTCTTTTCATTCATTTTTATTATAATATATTGATTTTATAAAGAATTTTACTTTTTATTGAGAAATTTGCTGAAAATAGTCGAAAATATAAAAAAGGAATTCAGCGTTTTAAGCAGAATTATAAACTATACTACATGTAAGGAGGTGACTTCCGATGAGTAGTATTGGTCTCATTATTAAGCAGGAAAGATTAAATCGAAATATTAAACAAACAGTATTAGCGAAAGGTATTTGTTCCACTTCTTACTTGAGCAAGATTGAAAATAATTCCACCATGCCTAGTAAAGAGGTAATGGAGCCTTTGTTAGATCGATTAAATTTGATGCTGGAAGAAATATCACAGGAAGAAGAAAATAATATTATTAATAACTTGTATGAATTGTATAAAAGCTCCATATTAACAAGAGATAAAGAGAGACTTAAAGTTTGCATACAACAATATACTGCCCGTAAAGTTAATTTCTCTATGTTGAAAAACTTTTATAGCTACAATTTGTATATGTTTAGATTAATGTTAGTTGTAGATGAGGAGGTCCTTCAGGTTTATCCATATTATCAAGTTTTGATTAAAATGGAAGATGATTTTGATGAAAAACAAAAATTCCTTTTAAACTTGAACCTCGGGTTATACAACTATCTAATTGGTGAATATTATGCGGCTTTAGAAAGGCTTGAGCAAGCTCTCAAGCTATTAAATAATAATTCTTTTGAGGAGTGGGAACTAGCAGACTTTCACAATGCTATAAGCTTGACCTACTTTAAATGCAACGAATATTTCAATGCTATCAATCATTCTAGTAAATCACTGAAGTATTATAAGGATAATTTACTCTTTGAAAGAGCAATTGACAGTTACATAGTTACAGGAATGGCCTACAAAAACATGAAAAACTATGTAGAGGCCGAAAAGAACTACAATCTTGCGAAAAAGCTGGCTAAGGATTATAGGCTGACACAGTATAAAGGTATGCTTTATCAAAACCTTGGTTCACTTCAGGCCATTCAAGAAAACCATGAAAAGGCAATCGAGTATTATAAACATAGCTTGGAAAATAAAGAGGGCCCACACCAAGTGGAGGGGTATATGATAACTACTCTTTCAATTATTAAGGAGTATTCCAAGCAAAAGGATCATTTGCGTGTGCTAAGCTGGTGTGAAGCTGGGTTAAGTAAATTGGATGAAATAAAGGACAATCAAACAATGGCCACTCTATCTTACATACACCATTTTCACATATATAAAGCGTTTCATAGTTGCTCTGAAGATTTCGAAGCTATCATTAAAAAAGGGATTAATTATTTTGAGAAGGTCCATGACGATCGACACGTTCAAAAGTACTCTATATTATTAGCAGATTATTATTATAGGAACAGTCGTTTTAAAGCAGCCAATATTTTTTATCAAAAGGCAAATGAGATATTATTCAGACAAAAATCTATTTCAAAATGGGAGGATTTATAATATGAAAAAAATATTTATTCTTAGCTTGATAACATTAACAGTATTGTTTAGCTTTGGGACTTCTACATTTGCTGCAGAGGAAGAGGCACCAAGACCAACTTCAACAGGCAATTCGAACATCTAAAAAAAGTCTTGTCATGGGCTTTTGATAAATATTTAACTATAGACACTCACTTTTAATTCAGGTGAGTGTCTATTATTTTTGCAGGTTTAGTTCTAAGTACGGTCTTTAAAGACTGATAATTACGCGTTTAATAGAGCATATCATGTATACTCGTGTTGAAAAGTGAATTGTTATCCTCCATATGATTTTTAAATTTTTCTATACTTCCTATTGACATTAGTTTTATTTACATGTTAAATTTATCCACAATAAAACCATACAAATTCGTTGATGAGAAAAAGTAGAATATGAACCTGCTCCAAAGAGAGCCGATGCTTTGCTGAAAGTCGGTGTTCAGGTCATTTTTGAAAATCCTCTCTGAGAAGTCGTGCTGAACATAGTAAGCTCGATCGGGTGTCTACCGTTAAAAGGAACGCGTATGCTTGTACGTGGCTAAGTGCTATTGGAATGTAATTTTCCATAGAATTAGGGTGGTATCACGGTTAAACCCGTCCCTTTACTGGGACGGGTTTTTTGTATGTTTTATTAAACTTAATAAGGAGTGATGCCAATTGGTTAACAAGAACAAGAAGGAAATAGTTTCAAAACGGGAAGAAAAAGTACGAAAAGTTTGGTTAGAGAAAAATGTTTTTCAAGAATCTATAAACCAACGAGATGGAAGGCCATCCTTTGTATTTTATGAGGGTCCGCCCACAGCAAATGGCATGCCTCATGTAGGGCATGCCCTCGGAAGAACGATTAAGGATCTGATCGCTAGATACAAAACAATGAAAGGGTATCAAGTTATTCGAAAAGCGGGATGGGATACACACGGGTTGCCAGTAGAATTAGGTGTAGAAAAACAGCTTGGCATCTCTGGAAAGAATGACATAGAAGATTTTGGTGTGGAAGCATTTATCGAAAAATGTAAGGAAAGCGTATTTGTTTATGAGAAGGAATGGCGTGATTTCACAGAGAAGTTAGGATACTGGGTGGATATGGGCAATCCCTATATGACGATGAGCAACAGCTATATTGAAAGTGTATGGAATATCCTTGGTACCATTCACGACAAGGGGTTGCTACAAAAAGGTCATAGAGTATCACCATACTGCCCTAGTTGTCAAACTTCCTTAAGTTCGCACGAAGTATCGCAGGGCTATAAAATGGTGAAGGATCTATCGGCTACAGCGAAATTTAAGTTAACAGATGCAGAGAATGAATACTTCCTAGGTTGGACGACCACACCCTGGACGCTACCAGCAAATGTTGCTTTAGCAGTTAACCCTACGCTGGAATATGTTCGTGTGAAGAAGGGAGAAGAGGTTTATATACTTGCTAAAGTTTTGTTAGAAAAAGTAATGCAAGATGATTATGAGATTCTGTCCACCTTTAGAGGGGAGGAATTAGAAGGCATTACCTATACTCCACTTTTTGACTTTATGAGTGTTGAGTCTGGTCATAAAGTAGTTACCGCCAGCTATGTCACATGCGATAGCGGTACTGGAATTGTGCATATCGCGCCAGCTTATGGAGAAGACGATTATAAAGTGGTAAAGGAAAATGACTTGTCCTTTATCAGTGTGGTGGATGAGAGAGGGAGATACACTTCAGCAATAAAAGGATTTGAAGGTCGATTTGTAAAAGAATGCGATATAGATATAGTCCGATTTCTCTCCAATAAAGGACTACTATTCCATAAGGAAAAATATGAACATAGCTATCCCCATTGTTGGCGCTGTGACACCCCACTCCTTTACTACGCAATGGAAAGTTGGTTTATACAAACGACAGCTCTAAAAGAAATATTAATTGATAACAACGAATCTGTATCATGGCATCCAGAGTACATTAAGCATGGTAGGTTCGGTAACTTTTTGGAACAAATGATGGATTGGAATATCAGTCGCAAACGTTATTGGGGGACACCACTTAATGTGTGGGAATGTAATAATTGTAAGGTAGAAATAGTGCCGAAATCGATCGATGAATTAAATAAATATTCTTTAAATGTACTAGGGGATATTGAGCTACACAAGCCATATGTGGATAAGGTTCAGCTATCTTGTCCTTCCTGTGGTGGACCGATGCAAAGAACTCCAGAAGTAATAGATGTATGGTTTGACAGTGGTTCTATGCCCTTTGCCCAATATCATTATCCATTTGAGAACAAAGAGTTATTTTCCAAGCAGTTTCCAGCGGATATTATAGTCGAAGGAATTGACCAAACAAGAGGGTGGTTTTATAGTTTATTGGCCGTTTCTACCCTATTTACAGGTAAAGCACCATATAAGCGTGTGCTTTCCACTGGACATATTTTAGATGAGAACGGTCAAAAAATGTCTAAAAGCAAAGGGAATGCGTTGGATCCTGTTGACCTAATCCAAAAATATGGAGCGGATTCACTTAGATGGGCTTTACTAATTGACAGTGCCCCATGGAATGAGAAACGGTTTTCAGAAAAAATTGTTCAGGAAGCAAAATCCAAACTGGTTGATACGCTCGATAATGTTTATCTTTTTTATGATTTATATACGAAATTAGATAAATATATTGTGACTTGCGATAGACAGGTAAAGAAAACAATATTAGATAATTGGATTATTTCATGCCTGCATAGTACTATCAGCAAAGTCAACAGTCATTTAGATGATTATAAATTTACAAGTGCCGCTAGGGATATTGCAAAGTTAGTAGAGCAGTTGAGTAACTGGTATGTGAGAAGGTCTCGGGAACGTTTTTGGTCAAGTGGGATAGATGAGGATAAGGTAGCAGCATATGAAACACTTTACGAAGTTTTGACTAAAACCAGCCAATTACTTGCCCCGTTTGTTCCCTTTATAGCTGATGATATCTATTTATCGCTTACAGAAAAAAGTGTTCACCTTTCGGATTATCCTCAAGCAGAAAAATCGCTTATAGATCAAACACTCGAACAGGAAATGGAGGAGGTTCTCCAGGTTGTAGAGCTAGGAAGAAGTATACGAAATAGCTTGGCTATAAAAGTAAAACAGCCACTTTCTCAACTGTTTGTTACGAGCAATAAGTCAATAAAATGGTTCACATATGAAGGTATTATAAAAGAAGAGTTAAATGTAAAACAGTTACATTTGGCTGATAGTGATGAAGATTTTTTCACATATACCGTCAAACTAGATTTTAAAAAATCAGCGGCTAAGTTTGGAAAACAATCCAACACTATCAATAATTATTTAAAAGGCCTAGTGTCTAGTCAGGTTTCGGAGCTATTTCAAAAAGGAGGTATCATGTTCGAGGATACCTTTATTTTAAAGGAAGATGTTATGATCGAAAAGAAAGTAATGGATGGCTTTGCTTCAGCTACAAATAGGGAAACAACTGTTACTTTAGATGTGAAGTTAACAGAAGCACTCGTTCGAGAGGGATGGATGCGTGAGCTGATAAGGGCTATACAGTCTTATAGAAAACAGCTGCTTCTCCCCGTAGAGCAGAGAGTGGATATTATACTCCGTACAGACAACGAGATGCATAGGATTATTAAGGATTTTCACCAAATGTTGGAGCAAAACGTACTAATGCGTGAACTCATCGTTACTCAGTCATCCGTCCATGGTTTAAAACTGTCGATAGGAGACCATGAAATTGAAATAGAATTATCACCGCTTGTATAAATGGCAAAACAAAAGGGAGCATTCTTTATTGATTGCTTCCTTTTGTTTAAGCCTCATCTTTTGTGTTTAATGCCAATAATTTCTTTCTACTAAACGAGCACATAAAACATAAAACTCTCTTTCGGGATACTTCTGTTTCATTTTATCAATTTTCTTAACAGCAAAATCTTCAGCATCCTCGTAAGTAAGATGAGCAGCTATTCCATCTGTTTTGGGGTACATCGGGGGAGTCGCTTGGTTAATTTGTATGAATGTGAATGTTATATATTTTTTATCGGGGAGGTACTTGTCGCTTTCATCTTCTGCTTTTTGATCATTTTCGGGAAAGTAGAAAGCATTTTGCTGGCTGATTAATCCCGCTCTTTTTAGTACCCATAAATCTGTATACCCCATAGAAATTTCTTCTCTCAGATTTGTATGTATTTCCCTTAAGCTATCACCTATTTTAGGGAAGGCATCTGATCTGTTCGTTAAATAAACAAAATAGTTAATGTTGCGTGTCTCATCCAGTAACTGATGGATCATTGTTTTCCTCCTTTAAAAAATATATCAAGAGTAGTTAAAGTATATTATATTTAATTGTATTAGCATTTATTTGTTTAAATGTAACATTTATTAGTCTGGGGGGGATGGGAGAAATGGAAGAATTACTTACTTACATGAAAACATTAGGGGATCAATCTATTCAACGAACACAGCTTAAACATCGTCTAGATTTAGTACAAGCTTTTAAGATTGAAGAGGGTATGCGAGTTTTAGAAATTGGATGCGGACAAGGTGATACAACAGTTGCGCTTGCAAACGCTGTAGGGGAAACAGGATTTGTAAAGGCAGTCGATATTGCAAGCAGAGAATACGGTGCTCCTATTACCCTCGGAGAAGCAACTGATTTTATTAAGGCTTCTCCAATAGGCAACAGAATTTCCTTTATTTTTGAGGCGGATTTTTTGAAGATGAATATAGAGGGAAAATATGATGTAGCCGTTCTCTCTCACTCTCTTTGGTATTTTCAGGATCCGGCTTTGTTGCTTTCATATTTTAGAAAGCTCAAGCATATTGCTAAACGCATATGCATCGCTGAATGGGATTTAGAATGGTCTATGAAAGAGCAACTTGCTCACTTTTATGCAGCCAACATTTTAGCGATTTATGCTGATCAGTTTGATGACGAGGGCAATATTCAAAATTTATTTCATAAGGAGCAACTGAAAGAAATAATGAAAGAAGCAGGTTGGAAATTACTAGACACAAAAATAGTAGATGCTTCTTTTCTGCAGGACGGGAAATGGGAGATAGACTTTGCAAAATCGATTAGGGAAAAATTCAAAAATTCATCAATCAAAATAAACACACTGGTTCAAAGTAATTATTCTATGTTAGAAAAGGCAACTTCTCATGGTGAGCAATCGTTAAACAGCGTTGTGTTAATCGCAATTTAACATAATAAATACTCCATAAGTGATCACTCTTATGGAGTATTTATTATGCATGGTTCGTTTCATCATTAACAATATCAGTTATTTCTTTGACTGCCTTAGAGGTTTTCACAAAATGGAGCCATTTTGCATTTGCAGTAATTTTATTTTTTATATGAATCTCCACAATATCTTTGTCTTTTAATATCGTTTGAAGTGAGCTTACCTTGCCGTTTACTTTAGCAAAGGCCATTTTACTTGCCATATTCGGGTTTAGAGCATAAGCAAAATCAATAATATTAGAATTTACCGGCAACCTAATAATATCCATTTTAGGTGTGTATATTTCCATTTCTTTATGAAAAAGTTCTAGGGAGACAAGTTCGCAAAAGGCAATCGAATTATTAGCAATGGATTTAGCAAAAGGAATAGAGCTTCCTAATAGGGACGAGCTCAATGTAGTGGAGTCTATCGATTTTAAGATTGCAAAAATTCCATTTTGGTAAAAATATTGGGTCTGTTGGTCTTGTAAAACAATCGTCAAAGGGACTCCAGCTACCCTTACCTTAGTTTTGAGCTGCTTGATAAAGGGATGTTTTTCAATAGCAATCTGGTCTACAAATTGATCTGGCATAGTTTCAAAGTTGGAATGTACGAGACCAAGAGCTGTATAGCAATTGAAGGGCGAATTGATAGTGATGTGGACGGTGAAAATATCTGAAAGATAAAATCCCTCACTTAACAAATTATATCCTTGAAATAGGGGGATATTAATCCATCTAGATTTTATTATTATGTTAGTTGTATCCTCTTTTTTTAATTTAGTAATAAATTCTTTATATGATTCTTCAAAAACTTTAGTGTAATTGTTTATCTTTTCTTTAAATTGCTTATAACGCTGCGGATGTAAATAGCTAAAGGCTAATTCTTCGAGCTCTCTTTGGAGTGTAAATAATCCTATTCTTTCTGCTAAAGGTGAAAAAAATAGGAGTGTTTCGTTTGAATAGGGAATTTTCTTTTCCGTTCTTTTAATGGCCAGGGTTCTCATATTATGCAATCGATCCGCTAGCTTAATAGCAGCTATTCGTATATCTTGGATAGCGTAGGAGAGGAGTTTTTCCATATTGATAGCGCTATACTCTTCCTTTTCAAAGCTTCCTTTTTCGAACTTTGTCAATCCATCCACGATAAAGGAAACATCATCTCCAAATAAATTTTCTATTTCCTTCAGGTCAATGGTTGTGTCTTCTACAACATCATGAAGTAAAGAGCAGACTAGAGTGGTTAAGTCAGCCTTATATTCCGATAAAATAAGACAAACCTCCAATGGGTGTACAATGTAAGGCTCACCGGTGGCCCTTGTTTGGCCTAAATGTGCTTTTTCAGCAAATTCCATTACTTTTTTTAATTGTTCCATTTCTAATTCCTCTAAATAGTTACAGCTATGTAAAAGCTGCTCTTTTACTTCTTTCATTTGAAGTCACCTCCATTTAATAATATATGTATTAAGTCCTCCTTGAGCAAAGCAATTTAGACTATTATTTTGATACTTTTATATGTATTCTACTGAATTTTCAAAAAACCTTTTTCTTTGTTATAGAGTAATAATAAGTTGGATAAAAGACCTCAAGTTATTCATTTCCAAAATCATGTTAATATAATATTGCATAGACTGGTGTTCGAAATCAGAGGAGTAAATGTGGAAACGCTAGTTAATGCTAGAGCTTGTCGAGAACCACTCCTAAAGTGCTAAGAAGTGTCACGTAAAACGTTGAATCTGTCCTCTAATTGAGTAGAAATCACCCCTAACGGGGGAAGTGTCTTATAAGTTATAGGAACACTCCCCTTAACCAGAGGAACGTTCTTAACAACAGGGGGCAAGAGCCACATCTAACTATTAGGAAATTCTATCACAGCATTATTTTTTGCTTAATAGCTATTTTTTGGCTACATTGTAAATGAACAATATGGAGGGATTTATATGAGATGTGGTGAAAAATGCTTTCTAGTGGAGATGGAAGTGAATGGGGTTGTTCAAGTTAAGCCCGTGACCGCAAAATCTCCAATTGAGGCGAGAAAAAATATTCGATTAGAATATGGGGGAGAATCTAAGATTCTTTCTGTAACTGCGGAGAAAAAGAAATAACGGTCATTTATAATTTAGAGAAGCAGCTTCGATTAGAGAGGCTCCTTTATTAATATATCAACCTTCTAAAAATTCTCTTTTATTTGTTAATTATTGTGATATGATAATTTCATCGTAATTTTCAGACAACGTGGGAATTTTTTATGAAGGCTTTTTGGAGATGGATGCTACAGCTGTCTGTAGCATTTATTGGTATCCTACTGATTAGTGGGTTGCCTTTGTTAATCACCGGCTTCCAACAAGGAGAATTTTGGTGGGAAGAATATAGAAATCATTTACTCGGCTTGTTTTCTATAGGAGAACTTCTGGACCGATATGCTGGCATGCATATTGAGGGGTTTGTACAATATTCGTTAGAAGTATTATTTTTGGCGCTTCTGGTTGCTGTTTTGTTGGCGTTATTTTTTACAGTGCTAACTATGCTATGTAAGGAACGGGTTAGACAACGTATTAAAACAGTTTTTTTCTTTTTGGAATCGATTCCGGACATATTGGTTATTATGCTTATTCAGCTATTGATCATTATTATCCATAAGCATACAGGTATATTCTTGAAAATAGCTGTTACTGGTGGGGAAAAAATTTATTTACTTCCCGTGGTTTGTCTGATGATTCTACCAATGGTTCAGCTCTATCGTTTAAGTATGCTTACTTTCGAGGCTGAAGAACGTAAAATGTATGCAGAGCTTGCAAGGTCGCTTGGATTCGGTAAATTGGCTATTCTACTTATACATATTTTTAGAAATGCAGTTATTAGTATTTTCTTTCAATCAAAAAAGACTATGTGGTTCATGCTTTCAAACTTATTCATTCTTGAACGAATGTTCAATATGCCCGGTATTATGTATTATTTGAGCAATAACATTTCAGGAGAGTTATTTTTAATCACGGTATGCAGCTTCTTTTTCCCAGTGTTTCTCCTTTATAGTTTTGGCGAGTGGTATTTTCTACGTCATTTGAACAAGGGGAGAGCAATCGGATGAAGATGAAATCAGTTTGGAGACAGCCATATTTTGTTTTTGGATTTACTATATTAGCCTTCTTTTTAATAGGCAGTTTTATATTTGAGTGGATTTTTGGGCCAGATCCGAAACAAACTTATTTTTTAATGGAAAATGGCAGAGTAATAGAAGCAGCTCCACTATCCCCAAGCTGGATGCACCCACTTGGGACCGATCAATATGGCTATGACATGTTTGCTAAAATCATGCTTGGAGCAAAATATACCATTATATCTGCCATGGGAGTTGCAGCTGTTCGAATGCTTATTGCAGTACCACTAGGATTTGCAATCGGTACTTATTGGCAGAAGAGACGGGCCATTATTAATAGCGCTATCGATCCTCTACATTATATTCCTATGACCATTTTTTCTTATCTTATGCTTTACCCAGTGCTATGGGAGCCTATGGAGGGATTTTCTACAACTGTGTGGGAGAGAATTATCATCCAGGTTGTGCTAATGGCCATTATCACCGTACCAATTGTGGCTTCTCTCATAGGCAACGAGGCCAATCTGCTTTATCAGGAGGAATATATTCTGGCTTCTAAAACGTTAGGGGCTGGTCGACCGAGAATCATTACCCGTCACCTATTTCCAATGATGAGAGAGAAATTATTCGTTTTGTATGGACAACAAGTCGTCGAAACATTAGTTGTGTTTACGCATCTCGGGTTGCTCCAATTGTATATTGGAGGTACAGCAGTTAGCTATGACCCTATGTTTGGAGATCCTCCAAAGTCTATTGCCTATGAATGGGCAGGACTTTTTGGTTCATCTTTCCGATATCTGCAAGGTGTACCATGGCTTCCACTAGGGCCTGCTATATGCTTTGCATTGCTCATCTTGGCAATTTCCGCAATGATAGAGGGCTATACTCGCGCAGTGAACGGACAAGTCAAAATTCCAAAGAGAAAGAAAGTAGCGTTTCTGTCTGAGGACATGATTGAATGGAACCAGCAGCAACTACAAGAAAAGATGCAACTTCTTTATAAGGATAAAGAAAAGCAAAAAGTCTGAGCTTAAGGAGGATATCTTCAATGCTTATTGTGGATTCCTTATATGGAGAATTTTATATAGATGGAGTATTAGAAGAATTAATAAATAGTAAGCCTGTTCAACGATTAAAGGGCATACATCAAGGCGGGGCAAGCTATTTAGTAAAGAAAGAATGGAATGTCACTCGATATGAGCATTCCATTGGTGTCATGCTTCTGGTAAAAAAAATAGGGGGTTCGTTAGAAGAACAGATTGCTGGTCTTCTTCACGATGTTTCACATACTGCTTTTTCTCATGTCGTCGATTTTGTTCTGGAAAATAAGGACGAGGACTATCATGAAAAAATATATAGTAGAATAATTAACGGTTCCTCAATACCTACTATCCTAGCTAAATATGGATATAACTTAAAAGACATCCTATTTAATGATTCGAGATGGTCCTTGCTCGAGCAAAGTGCCCCTGATTTATGTGCAGATCGTGTCGATTACACATTACGCGATTTGTATACCTATGGAAATATTTCAATGGAAGAAGTTCAACATTTTTTACAGAATCTAATCGTGAAAGACGGTAAAATGGTTCTTCCAAATATAGAAATCGCCGAGTGGTTTACATCGGTCTACTATGAGGAAGTAATTGATTTCTTTATGAATCCTTTAAATTTATATGGCAACTACCAGTTAGCTTTTGTTTTAAAGGCAGCATTGGATAAACAAATCATCACATTAGAGGATTTTCTTTTGGAGGATAATCAGTTGCTCCAATTGGTAGTATGCTCACAGGATGATGAAATTCAACATGCTCTTCAAAAGCTTCATCCTTCTGTTGAAGTGATAGACGAGCTAACCAATTATGATTTTCATCAGAAAATGAAGGTTAGACTAATAGATCCTCTAGTTTGTTCGGAAAATGGTTTAGTAAGAGCTTCTGACTGCTCTAAGCAGATTCAAAAATTAAACCAAACGGCATTGCAACGAGCAGTAAAAGGAACCTATGTAAAAATTTTATCTTGCTAATAAAGACAAGCCTATATCGTGATTAGGCTTGTCTTTATTTTGTTATTAGAATTAGTGTCCCAATTACCTGTTGAAATTGTTTCTCATTAGTAATGAATTTATTCAATTTATTCGATTAAGTGTTTTCCTTCCTAATGGTCTACATTACCATTGAATAAGAACGTACGTTTGCAATATAATAATAAGGAAGAACGAATGTTCCTTTCGGAGGAGAGTAGATTTTATGTATGAGGGCTTAGAAAATCGAAATATTATTTGCATTGACATTCGAAGCTTTTTTGCGAGCTGTGCAGCGGCAGAAGCAGGACTAGATGTGATGAATACGCCTATTGCTGTTATTGGAAACTTGGAGCAGAAGGGGAGCATTGTGCTTGCTGCTTCTCCTCCAATGAAAAAAAGGTTTGGCGTAAAGACCGGGACGAGGTTATTTGAAATACCAGACGATCCTTCTATCCATCTGTTGAAACCAAAAATGGAATTTTTTGTTCGAGTTTCAATGGAAATCACGCGCTATTTGAATCAGTTTGTCCCAAGTGAAGCGATTCATGTCTATAGTGTGGATGAATGCTTTGCAGACCTTGGGGGAACAGAAAGGCTTTGGGGGCCAATTGAGAACACGGTGAAACGTATACAGGACGGTTTGCATTATCAGTTTCAGCTTCCATGTGCTGTTGGACTGGGACCAAATATGCTTATGGCAAAGCTGGCGCTTGATTTGGATGCCAAAAAAACAGGTTTTGCCAAATGGACGTATGAAGATGTTCAACAAAAGCTATGGCCTGTTTCACCTTTAAGTAAAATGTGGGGAATTGGCTCTCGTTTAGAAAAAACACTAAATAACATGGGGATTTTCAATGTAGGACAGCTAGCAAAAACTCCCTTGAAGTTGTTGGAGGATAAATTTGGAGTGATGGGAAATCAATTGTATCACCATGCCTGGGGGATAGATCTCTCTGAACTGGGAGCGCCCATTGTAGACGGCCAGATAAGCTATGGAAAGGGGCAGGTGTTATTTCGAGATTACCGGACAAAAAAAGAAGTAATGGCAGTCATATTGGAAATGTGTGAGGATGTGGCAAGACGAGCAAGAGAGGCTAATATGGTGGGGCGCACTATACATCTTGCAGTGGGCTATAGTAAAGACTCTTTTGGGGGAGGATTTAATCGTTCACGCTCCATAGATGAACCGACGAATGCGACTATGAAGATTTATAAAATTTGCGAAAAAATATTTGATGAGTTTTATGACCGTAGTCCAGTGAGAAGGCTATCCATTTCTATCACTAATCTAGAGCCGGAGAACTCTATGCAGCTTAGCCTTTTTGAAGAAGGAAAGTGGAAGGAACGCAAGCTTGGAAAGACGATGGATTATCTGCGTAGCAAGTATGGTTCAACCGCTATTTTACGCGCAGTTTCCTATACCGAAGCTGGCACTGCAGTGAAACGAGCGGGCTTGCTCGGAGGTCATAAGAAATAGGATGAACAAATATTAGAGAGAAAATACGATAAAAAAACCCTGTGAAAATTAATCATATTCTCACAGGGAAGGTCAGTTAGAGCAGCTTGATCATAATGGTGTCATACGGCATAACTTTTGCGCTTGGCTTAATCGATAGACCATTT
The DNA here is from genome assembly GCF_014836595.1 of Psychrobacillus faecigallinarum. Taxonomy (GTDB): domain Bacteria; phylum Bacillota; class Bacilli; order Bacillales_A; family Planococcaceae; genus Psychrobacillus; species Psychrobacillus faecigallinarum. The sequence continues at coordinate 107,116 of NZ_JACSQO010000004.1, forward strand.
ACTAAAATAAAACCATTTCTTATTTTGTCTACGACAGCTGTTCTGCTCCAGTCAGGTATTTGTTGAGAAAGAAGAAAATCAATTCGATAAACTCCTTCTACAGATTTAATCGTTACATGAACTTCCGATATAAGCTTTTCCATATAAAGATTTACAGGCAGCTCTGTCAACGTGCTTTCTTTGTTTACAGGTTCACGTCCATGGACTCTTTCATGTCTTCGAAAAGTTTTATAAATATCTAATTTTTTATTCCAGGTATGGTTTTTTTCGCATTTATAAATGGCAAAACGGTATATATGCTTTCCATTTGAATTATGTCTTCGAATATTTGTATCAGTAAACAAGGAATTTTTCCCGCACATTTTACAGTGCTTTACTTCTCTACGAATCGTTTGTTTTTTTAGTATTTCCCAATTGTGACATACAACGGTCATTTCCTTCACCTCATATAAGATAAAGGAACAATCGCATCCGTTTGGATGTTGGCAGGATCGTTATTAATTTGCACTAAAAAAGGCCCCAAAAAGGACCTCAAAAAGCATACGAAACTACTGGTTTGCTCTTGTCCCTTTGTAATGGTAGATGGGCAGACTAATCCCTTGGTTAAAACAGATGTTTTTAAGGGAAAGTGCTATCCAATTTAGTTGGTCCATTACAAAGTAAAAGTTGGCATACGAGTTTTTGTATCCTTTCTCCAAACAGATTTAACAATATTATAACATATAACATTATTTTTAGAATAGTTAAATTAAGGTGAATTCTTTCGTCATCAAGATATGAGGAATACCATCTTCCATGAAGATATCCGAAGTTGTTTTGTATCCAAGTCCAGTATAAAATCCTTCAGCATGGGTTTGACCATGAAGCTTCACTTTCGAAACCTTCAATTCTTTCGCAACATCCTCCAGAGCTTTGACAATTACTTTCCCTAATCCTAATTTTCGATAAGGCGGAAGAATACAAATACGCTCTAGCTTTCCGAATTCATCTACTACTCTTAAGCGACCTGTCCCAACTGCTACATTGTCAATGAAAACTAGAATATGCTGACAATCTCCGGCAAGGGTATCAAATTGGTCAAATTCATCCTCTAAAGGCACACCCTGTTCTTTAACAAATACTTCTTCTCTAATTGCGAAAGCTTTTTTCAAATCCTCTTGGGAGGTAATTTTATTTGATTTCAATTTTTTCAGTCCTTTCCCTATTTTTCTATAAAGTTAGTTTATTTTTATTTAAATTGCAATGGGAAACCTTTGGAAATGAGAAGGTGATTAAACTGCTAAAGGCGAATATATAGGAAGAAGTTAAGGGGGGGATGTTTTTGTATTTGATTAATATAGCTGTAATTGCAGCTTCTTTTTCACTAGTAACTATTTTCTCCCTTTTTGTCTTAAAAAGATGCAACAGGCAGATGGCCATGATTACCAACTTTATAGCGAGTTTCATCCTATTAGCGTCGGCCTCTATATTTCTTTATCAACAGAACCCTAGCGAATTTCTAAAAGAGACAAATGGATTGTTAATCATGCTTCTGTTTTTCCCCATCAACGTATGGGTTACTTGTCTAATCATTATGCTGAAAAGTAATAAAGTAAACAAACCATACCAAACGTAATAGGAGCTGCTATGAAATGTGCTATGCAAACACCTTTATCACCATTTCAGAGGACTCGACAGTTATATCTGCAATAGTCCCCACACCAAAACACAATAAGCCAACAATTGCTTCTATAGAATATGATCTTATTTATCGTAATCCATACGAGTACACCCAGGAGGATGTGCAGTTTTTAACCTACTTGATAAAAAATCAAATTGAAATGAATAATTTAGAAGAAAAGAGAAGCGAGTTTTTCAGCAAATCTAAGGCATGCTTTAGAGCCTCCCCACTCGTTAAAAATTATGGTTGGGGAATTCATTATAATGAGGCTGGGAAGATTGCTATCTATGAAAAAGGAAGTGAGCACTACAAACAATTGGAGAACAGCTCGCAGTTAAAAATTTTAAAGGGCATGCGTACTAAAAAAACTGTAAGGGTGGATTAAAATGGAGAAAATTTTTTATCGACATATGGATCAAGTACGGGAGCTCACATTAAAGGCTATCAAGCAAATACCAGAAAACCTAGCAGACGAAATTCCAAATGGCTTTAACAACAACATCCGATGGAATTTTGGGCATATTGCTTATACCCAAGAAAAGTTATGCTTTATGCTGCTAGGGATAGAGATGGGTGTACCAGATACTTATGAAACCTATTTTGCAGCAGGAACAAAACCTGCAGAGTGGAGAGAAACTCCTTCAACGCTAGAGGAAATTGCTCAAGTACTAGTAGAGCAATCACATAGGATTAAACAAACATTTCCAATTGAACAGTCACTACCTAAGCCTTTTACAAACAAGATGGGCGTTACATTTAATACTAGTACAGAGGCTCTTTTATTCAGCTTTTATCATGAAGGTATACATATGGAAACGATTCGTAGATTATATAAACTAGTTTCCGACTACTAATTGGTTGATGTTGAAATACGTGGAGCAAAATCAATAATGATAGTGGATTTGACTGCATAGCGTGAATTTATTTATGACCGGATAGCGAGAATTTATGACCGTATAAAAATTTTTATAACCGGATAGCGAGGATTTATGACCGGATAAAAAAATTTATAACCGTTCGCTCATTACGAGCAACAAAGGATAGGTGTTTAGATGAATAAAGTTGAAGAGGATACTATTGATCCGTACATTTTTAGCCTACTTGAACATGCTACCTCAAGCGATAAAGTTTTACGTGAATATAATCTTTATCAACAAATTAAGACAAGAAAGCTATATGGCTGGAAAAGAAACAACGATTATGTGGCCTGTATAGGCATTGAGATGACACTTAGTAATGAGGCAGAGATCAAACATATCGCTGTTTCTCCAAATCTTCGTGAACAACGAATAGGAAGTAAAATGTTGGACTATGTGGTGAAGGAACTGGGAATTAGCCGTTTGACTGCGGAAACCGACCAGGACGCAGTTGGCTTTTATAGAAACTATGGATTTATTGTTTCAAGCATTGGTGAGAAATACCCAGGGGTCGAGCGTTTCTGGTGTGAATGGGAAAAAAAGAGTAAGTAGCATTTAGGCTAACTGAAGAAGCCGACCGATTATCGGATAGAGCGAGCCAATTATGTTTTTAATTTTATCGTTTGATATGGAGGGGAAGTTATGTTTTTTGAGATGACAGTGCAAATTAGAGTTTCTGATTTCCAAGAAGGTCATAAATGGTATAAAACTTTGTTGAAAAAAGAGGCAGATCTTATTCCGCATGGTGGATTTGTTGAATGGGAGGTAATTCCTGGATGCTGGCTTCAAGTCTCAGAAGGAGTTCCCGCACAAGGGAGCGGACCACTTCGATTAGGAGTGAAAGACCTAACTGTTGAACGTGAAAGAATAATGAAGGAGCTTCGTGTTGATTATTTTGATATTCATTCCCGACAGGAAGTTGGAGCTAAATGGGCTACATTTTCAGACCCATGGGGAAATCAAATAGGATTTTTTGAATACATCAATAAACTGGAAGAGAAAGAGCGAATACAAACAGTAACGAATCTAAAATAGTCAAAACCGGAAAGGACTAGCTTTTGCGAGTAAATGTAAACCTTTTTTCATTTATCATTGCGCTTATTTCCGTAATCCTAATTCTAATCTTGACATCTTCTAATTATTGGATAAATTTATCCATGCAAATACTTGGCTGGCATCCCTTGTTTATAGTGCTCGGCTTAACACTAGTTACCTTTGTTTTGGCAGTTGTTGGTTTTAAGGACATAAAGGGCTGGGCGGCGATGACAAGAGGTATTATTACGCTGGCTGTATCTACAGGATTGTCAATTATTGTCATTTTCATACTTTTTATCGGTAAGCTAATGAGCTAGTCTACAACAAAAAGGAGTTTTATATGAATATTAGTATTGAAATGCTAAGCTTGGATGATTTAACAGATTTGTATCTTTTTGAACAGAAGAACAGAGCATATTTTGAACAGATGGTCCCCTCTCGAGGAGAAGAATACTATCTTCCAGAAATTTTTAATAGTAGAAACAAGACTTTGCTAGAAGAACAGGCAAGAGGTGAGTCTTATTTTTATCTCATCAAACAAGATAATGCTATTATAGGACGCATCAATTTAGTAGATATTGATAAAAAACAAAAAAGAGGTGAGTTAGGCTACAGAATTGGAGAGGTGAACACTGGCAAAGGTATTGCCAGTATGGCCTTGCAAATGTTATTGCAGACTATTTCATGGGAAGAGATTAACCAAGTAGATGCAAAGACAACAACGAATAACATCCCTTCTCAAAAAGTTTTAGAGAAAAATGGATTCCAGAAAATCTCATCTCATAAAGAATTCTATTATATGAACGGTGAAAAAATAGAGTTCATTAGTTATAGGAAAGAGGTTGAAAAGTGAATGTAAGGAGACATAGGGAGTTTTTAAGCGATTTCGTTTATGAAATGAAGGAGGTATACCAATCTGTAGGCTGGGTAAAGCATACTAAAGAAGTCATTCAGCAAATATATGAAGCTAGCAATGTGATCTCAATTGCTGTATTGAAAGGTCAAATTGTCGGCTTTGGAAGAGGGTTAACCGACGGGGTATTTAATGCGGCCATCTATGATGTAGTTGTGCATAAAGATTTTCAAAAGCAAGGAATTGCAAATGTTATTATGGAGGGTTTGTTCTATCAGCTAAGAGATGTGTCCTGTGTCCATTTGAAATCGACTACGGGAGACGAAGCATTCTATCAAAAATGGCGATTAAGAAAAGTAAAGACAGGAATGGCTAAATATTCGGATCCTGTCTTAAGCAAACAATACCTAGAAACTATTTAAAAAGCGTAAGCGTCTAGTCCCGTGAAACAATTAGGCAAAAACGATGAGGCATCTCATAAGAGGCATTGTTTTTGCCTTTTTGAATTCTATAGGCAATGTACATAGCTAGAGAAGTAGCTCGAATATACATTTTTTATAGAGAACGTTCCCTGTGTCTTCCTTGCTCTTGATTTACTCCTCGTAAATCATTTTTTTCGTCATCCCGCCATCAACGGTCACATTAATACCTGTCACAAAGTCGTTTGATGGGTCCGTCAGATATATACAAGCCTTTGCAATGTCGTTAGGTTTTCCTACACGGCCTGAGAAATGCTGGCTGTGATCCACTGCTCGTAATTTGTCATAGTTCCCAGTTTCGATCCAGCCAGGAGATATACAATTGACCATAATATGATCAGGAGCTAGCGAGCTGGCAAGAGAATGTGTTAATGCAATAATTCCGCCTTTTGTGGCTGCATAGGACTCTGAGTTGGGCTCTGACATGAACGCTCTTGTGGAAGCCATCGACACAATTGAGCCACCATGCTCATTGTTTCTCATTACCTTGGCCGCTTCCCTAGAACAAAGAAAGACACTGCGTAAATTTGTATTGATAATGTCATCCCAATCCTCTAAAGACAAATCATAAGGGGAGCTGGGCTTAAACTTACCAGCGTTGTTAACTAGAATGTCAATGGTGCCGAATTTCCTAGTAGTTTGTGTCATTAGATTCATGACATCCTTTTCAATTCGGACATCTGTCTGTATAAAAAGGCAGGAGTAACCTTGTTGTAACAATGAAACCTCCGTTTCTTTACCTAGAGTTTCGTCGATATCGGCCAAAACCACATTAGCTCCTTTTTCCGCGTATACCAGTGCCAAACCTCTACCAATACCTTGAGCTGCCCCTGTTATAATTACCACCTTGTCTTTGAACATGCTTATGCCACCTTTCAGTAGTTTTTATTAAATGTATCATAATTATTTTTTTTGTGTTTTCGTAATCGAAAGCTTCTAATATAGCTCGTTGGAATTATTTCAGATTTCGAATTATTTTGTTTTCCCATCTTTCGTAATGTTCAAACATTTGCTAAACTAGTAAAGTCTTAATTTGTAATTTGGGGGAAATAAAGTGAAAGTATTCTTGGAGTTGGGTTGGTATTTTAAACAAAGGAAAAAGCAATACTTATTCGGTATTTTAATGCTTCTTTTTGTAGCATTTTTACAGCTTTTTCCACCAAAAATTATTGGTTTAGTAGTTGATGAGATTCATGAGGGTACGCTGACAAGCGAATTCTTAATAAAATGGCTTGCAATTTTGGCTGCTGCCGCTTTGGGCATGTATGTTTTGCGGTATTATTGGAGAATTATGATTTTCGGTTCTTCCATTTATCTCGCAAGATTATTGAGAGAAAAGTTATTTCATCATTTCACCAAAATGGCTCCTTCCTTTTATCAGAAAAAGAGAGTTGGAGATTTAATGGCTCACGCAACTAATGATTTGTCTGCTGTGCAGCAAACTGCGGGTTCAGGGGTTTTGACATTGGTTGATTCCTTAGCAACTGGAGGTTTTGTAATTGCCGCAATGGCTTTTACGATTAACTGGAAACTTACAATCATTGCTTTGCTTCCTTTACCGTTGATGGCAATCTCTACTAGTTATTATGGGAAGCTGCTACACCAACGTTTCCGTTTCGCGCAGGAGGCTTTCTCAAATTTAAATGATAAAGCTCAAGAAAGCATTTCAGGTGTAAAGGTTATTAAAACTTTTGGACAAGAGAAAGAAGATACAGACGACTTTGTTCACCTTTCTAAAGAAGTTGTAGACAAAAATATGCATGTTGCGAAAGTGGATTCTCTGTTTGACCCTACGATTTCTTTAGTAGTTGGAATGTGTTTTTTCTTATCGATTGTGTTCGGAACACGTTTTATATTGGCAGAAGAGATGAGCGTAGGAGACCTCTTTGCATTCACTTCGTATTTAGGCTTATTGGTGTGGCCGATGCTTGCTTTCGGATGGTTGTTTAACATTGTTGAACGTGGGAGAGCTTCCTATGACCGAATTCGAAATATCCTAGAGGAAGAAATCGAAATTGATGACCATGTTGGGGCTTTAGAGATTAAGCCTGCTGGCGATATTCACTTTGATATCGAACAGTTCAAGTTTACTGGAGATGATCGTGTTGCCCTTCGTGACATTCATTTTACCCTTAAACAAGGTGAAACGCTTGGGATTGTTGGAAAGACAGGTTCAGGAAAAACAGCAATTTTAAAATTGCTTATGAGAGAGTTTGAGGGCTATCAGGGAAGAATCATGTATGGTAATCATTCCATTGATGCATATAAGAAAAGAAACCTGCGAGAAGCAATCGGTTATGTGCCACAGGATCACTTCTTATTTTCTACTACTGTTGCGGGCAATATTGCATTTGCAAATGCTGGGGCAACAATGGAGGAAGTATATGAAGCCGCAAAGTTAGCAAATATCCATGAGGATATACTGCAGTTCACAGATGGCTATAACACGATTGTCGGTGAACGTGGCGTGTCATTATCGGGCGGACAAAAGCAACGCATATCCATAGCACGCGCTCTTATGATGAAGCCTGAATTGCTTATACTAGACGATTCTCTTTCTGCAGTAGATGCAAGGACAGAGGAAGCAATATTAGAAGCACTGAAGAAAAATCGAACAGATGAAACAACGATTATTACTTCCCATCGTTTGAGTGCTATTCAGCACGCTCATCAAATTATTGTAATGGATGAAGGTACTATTTTAGAAAAAGGAACTCATGAGGAGTTAATGAGGCTAAAAGGGATGTATTATGAAATGTATCAATTACAGCAACTAGAAACACTTGTGGAAAAAGGAGGTAGTGTCTGATGAATGAAAAGCAGCCAGTGCTTACAGGAAAAGACCAATGGCAAGTTCTCAAAAGACTGCTCACTTACCTAAAACCACATAAAAAAGCGATTACTCTTGCCTTGTTTCTATTAATATTAACAGTGACGGGAGATATTCTTGGACCATACTTGATTAAAACCTTTATGGACAATTATTTAACTCCTAGAATATTCCCAACGGGTCCACTTGTTGGACTAGCGCTAGGATATATTTTTATTCAAATAGGAAATATTATAGTTAGTTACTTTCAATTATTGAAGTTCCAGGAAATTGCCTTAAAGATAATACAGCAAATGCGTATAGACGTCTTTTCAAAGGTGCATCGACTAGGAATGCGCTATTTCGATAAAACGCCTGCCGGTAGCATCGTATCTAGGGTAACAAATGATACAGAGGCTATTAAGGATATGTTTGTGAGCGTACTAGTAGGCTTTATACAAAGTGGATTCCTAATCATCGGGGTCTATATTGCCATGTTCCTATTGAACGTGAAGCTTGCTTTAATAACAACTGTATTACTTCCGATTCTATTTGTGATTATTGTTACCTACCGTCGATATAGTTCGGTAGTATATCAGGATTTACGCGAAAGACTTAGTCAATTGAATGCCAAGCTTGCTGAATCCTTACAAGGGATGACGATGATTCAAGCGTTTAGGCAGGAGGATAGACTTCAAGATGAGTTCAATGATATAAACAACTCACATTGGAAGGCTGGAAGAAAAAACATTAAATTAGATAGCTTGTTACTACGCCCTGCAATTGATATGGTTTACGCACTTGCGATCATTATCTTGCTGAGCTATTTTGGAATCACTTCTATGAACAATATTGTGGAGGTTGGGGTTATCTATGCTTTTGTCACATATATTGATAGATTCTTTGAACCCATCAATCAAGTGATGCAGAGATTATCTATTTTTCAACAAGCAATCGTAGCAGCTTCCCGAGTATTTAAGCTATTAGATGAAAATGACCTAACTCCAGAACAGCAAAATAAAGAAACTGCAAAAATTGAGTCAGGGAAAATAGAGTTTAAAAATGTTACCTTTTCCTATGATGGAAAAACAGATGTGCTGAAAAATATCTCATTCACAGCTGAGCCAGGTCAAACAGTCGCACTAGTTGGACACACTGGAAGTGGAAAAAGTTCCATTATCAACTTGCTTATGCGCTTCTATGAGTTCGAACGTGGAGATATAAGAATTGATGATCATTCTATTAAAGAGTTTCCAATGGCCGAGATTAGAAATAAGTTGGGGCTAGTGCTACAGGATCCATTCCTCTTTTATGGAGACATTGAAAGCAACATTAGACTTCACGCACCCGATATGACAGACGAAGAAGTAAGAAATGCTGCGGAGTTCGTGCAGGCTAACAAATTTATTGAAAAATTACCAAAGGGTTATAAGCAAAAAGTTTCTGAGAGAGGATCTACATTCTCAAGTGGACAAAGGCAGCTAATTGCCTTCGCAAGAACAATTGCCACTAATCCGAAAATCCTCGTCTTGGATGAGGCAACTGCCAATATAGATACAGAAACTGAGGTAGCGATACAAAGCAGTCTTGAAAATATGCGAAAAGGAAGAACAACGATTGCGATTGCCCATCGATTAAGTACAATCCAGGATGCAGAACTAATACTTGTACTTCATCATGGAGAGATTGTAGAAAGAGGGACACATCAGCAATTATTAAATGAAAAAGGGTTATATCATAAGATGTACCTGCTACAAAATGGAGTTGTAGATGATATAGCATAAAAAATTCAAAAAGCTGTCACAAGCATTAATAGAGTAAAAGTATGGGAAATTTGATACGATAGGAACAGTAATTCGGAAAGGAAGACTGCCGTGAGTTCAGATGTTAATTTACTACTGGCGTTCGGTGCTGGGTTTTTAAGCTTTATTTCCCCATGTACTTTACCGTTGTATCCCGCATTTCTATCTTATATTACTGGAATGTCTTTAGAAGAACTTAAAACCGATAGAAAGCTAATGCAAAAAAGAGGAATGCTTCATACTTTGTTTTTCTTGCTTGGCTTCTCTGTCATATTCATTGCATTAGGTTTTGCCACTTCCTTTGTAGGAACATTTTTTATTCAATACGATGATTTGATACGTCAGGTCGGTGCTATATTTATCGTAGCGTTTGGATTAATGGTAGTCGGCGTTTTTAAACCTGAATTTTTAATGAAGGAGAAAAGATTACAGTTTAAAAACAAACCATCTGGTTACATAGGAACTGCATTAATCGGTATGGCTTTTGCAGCAGGCTGGCAACCTTGTACAGGGCCAATCTTAGCTTCTGTATTGCTATTAGCTAGTTCTAACCCTGGGTCAGGTGTTTGGTATATGCTCGCATATGTATTAGGCTTTGCTATTCCTTTCTTTGTCCTTTCGTTCTTTATAACACGCTTGAACTGGATTCGTAAAAATAGTAACCTGATTGTTAAAATCGGTGGCTATATTATGATCGCATTAGGAATTTTGTTGTTTTTCGACGGATTAACTTATATAATTCGTATTTTAAGCCCTATTTTTGGAGACTTTACCGGATTTTAAGTAAGGAGGCAATAATATGCCGACAGTTTTAGTAGTGGATGATGCGGTATTCATGCGAACAACGATTAAACGAATGCTACAAGATCATCAATTTGAGATAGTGGGTGAAGCCACTAATGGGCTTGAGGCGATCGAGCAATATAGGAATTTAAAACCGGATGTGGTGACAATGGATGTTACCATGCCGACAATGACAGGTATCGAAGCTGTAAAGCATATCGTTACTGAATTTCCTGATGCGAAGATTGTTATGGTCACTGCACTTGGCCAACAAAAACTAATTGTAGATGCTTTAGAATACGGAGCGAAGGATTTTATCACCAAACCTTTTGATCCTGATCAGCTTATTAATGTGTTACGTAATGTAACTGAAGTGTTTTAAAAAATTTAAATGAAGAATTTATATGATGTGGGGAATACCAATGTTTGATATAGTTCCGGCCAATGTTATGATAATTGTTTCTACGGTCATTGCGCTAGGTATGGGAGTACTGGTGACGACCTTGCGAGCAAAATCTGCAAAGCGACCAGCAAGTGTAAAAAAAATCTTATTACCGCCTCTATTTATGTCAACCGGAGCACTAATGTTTGTGTTTCCTTTCTTTCGAGTAACGTTAGCACAAATTGGCGAAGCACTACTAGTTGGAATGCTATTTTCCATTATTCTCATATGGACATCCAAGTTCGAATACAAAGATGGGGAAATCTATCTTAAGCAGTCGAAGGCATTTATCTTTATATTAATCGGTCTACTAATTATTCGATTAATAGGGAAGATAATACTTAGCTCCAGCATAGATGTGGGAGCACTAAGTGGAATGTTTTGGATTTTAGCATTTGGAATGATTGTTCCATGGAGAATAGCAATGTTCATAAAGTTTAAGAAAATACAAAAACAGTCAATATAAAAACGAGCATCCACTAAGGGGTGCTCGTTTTTTTTCTGTCTTCTGATAAAGCAAAGTACTTTTCAAAAGGAGATACATCTACAGCCAATTCCTTGAGTTTCTTCCGCAAAAATTTATGATCTCTTTTAGGGGTGGCGATAATATATCCACGAATTAACAATTCTTGTGTGATTGCAGTAGCATTTTCTTCTATGGCAATCTGACCAATCTTACCAGCAATTTTCTGTTTGGCTACAGGTCGGAATAAATCAGGAACCGGAGCAACCAGCTCATTTAACAGAGCTTTTTGCTCATCATTCCAAAGGTGAATTGTTTTATCTACATAATACTCTTCCCAGTCGAGATCCGATTTACCATCGTTTTTAGGCATAGATTTGAGAAATTTTCGGAACATGAAGAATCCTCCAATTCCCATTAAAACTACTAAGACAACAACCCAAAAAAGTATAAACCATAAAAACCATCCATCTAACAATCTATTCACCTCATTCTTCTAACTATTAGTATAAAGCGTTTGAAAAGAATTTTCATCATGAATGTATCCTTTCTGCTAAAAACTTTCTATATAGAGAGTGAGAGGAGGTGATTCAGATGGCAAACTTGGCACATAAACAATCAGTTTTAAGAATAACTTTTGAAGCAGGAATTGGAACAGATGGGAAAATGAAAACAAAGTCAAAAACGTATCGCAATGTAAAGGCAAATGCAAACGCAGACCAGCTAGAAGCAGCGGTAACAATTCTTTCGGGATTTTCTACTAGCCCATTTGTGGGGGCAGAGAAAATACAAACATCTAATCTTAACTAAAAAATAAGGAGGAATAATCATGGCTAAAACTTTACAAATGCAATTTGAATCGTCAAACGGAAAAGCAGTACTTTTGAGCGTTGATGACCCTCGTGAAAACCTGACTCGAAACGAAATTGAAGCTGGAATGCAAGCTATTATTACTAGTGATGCTTTTCATGCAGAAAGCTTTAGTTTAACCTCGATCAAAAGCGCGAAGGTAGTAAATCGAAACGTTAATGAAATAATCTAGCAAATATGCTAACTAGCCCGAGCTTAGATTGCAGACATATATCTTTGTCCATAGCTCACGTATAATTTGTTGTCATTTAAAGATTCGAAACAGTTGATAGGGAACAAGTTCGTCATTATTACTTTTCTAAACATTAGGCTCTCCTTAGGAGGGCCTTTTTGAAAGCAACAGAGAAAATATACATTTTTCCAAATGCTTGTGTAGATTTGTGGTCCCTAAATGTGACATAAAGGAGGTGACCTATATTTCATAGCTCTTTAGTAATTTCACAAGCTTTGTGACATTTCTGAGGTGTGTATTAAAACCTATCTTTGTTATGGTACGAATATGTATTTTCTAAAAGTTACTAGGAAGGAGGATATCCGATGGAGCAGTGGCTAATGGTTATTCAAGATATAGGCTTTCCCATCTTTGTCTCGTTCTATTTAATGCACAGAGTTGAGAGCAAGCTTGAAGAAATAAAAAACGCACTGTTGTCCTTAAGTAAAGTGTAGACACAAAACTGTTGAAATATCTGAGACAGAGTAGTTGAATGAATTATTTTCTTTCTATAAGATTAGGCTATGATGTTATAAAGGGGTCATATGATGAAGAAATTATTAGTTATGTTAACAATAAGTATATTGGTCCTCGCAGGATGTGGCAGCAGTGATTTTAAAGCCCAAACTAACTGGGAGATAGAAGATTTTGCTTTTGATAATCAGCGTGGCGAAGAGGTATCATTAGATGATTTAAAAGGAACCGTTTGGTTAGCTACTTTTATTTTTACTAATTGTACTACGGTCTGTCCTCCAATGACCTTTAACCTTACAGAAATACAAGGAATGTTAGAGGAAAAAGGTATTGAGGATTATAAAATTGTGGCTTTCAGCGTAGATCCGGATGTAGATTCACCTGAAGTATTAAAAGAATATCTGGAATTGTATGAGGTGCCAGATGAAAGTAAATGGGAGCTTTTAACTGGATATTCTCAAGAGTATATCTCACAGTTTGCTGAAAAATCATTTAAAGCACTTGTTCGCAACAATCCAAACGATGACCAAGTGATTCACGGATCTTCCTTTTATTTAGTCGATCAAAATGGAGTAGCTGTAAAAAACTACGGCGGGGTTAAAGAAGTGCCAAAAGAAGAAATAGTAATCGATATCGAAACTTTAATTAAAGAAGGCCAATAATAAGCTGTTTCTCGAAAAAAGTCTGTAAATAATAAATTATCCCGTAAATATTAGTTCCTAAACTAATATTTACGGGGTATTTTTTTGACTACTTTTACTGCCGGAAATTCGTTTTACCTGGAAGAGAAACTTATGTATATCAATTGTTTGCTTGTTTTTTTAGTAAATCTCTAATTTCTTCCAACAATACTTCCTTTGAGTCCACAGGAGGAGCATCTTGTGTAGCTGCAACTACGTCTTCTTTACGTTTAAATCTAGATAGTAATCTTATAAATATGAAAATAGAAAATGCAATCACTAAAAAATTGAAGACTGATTGAAGAAAATTTCCAATTAGGAGTTCTCCTAATTTAATACTAGTAAAATCTATATCTCCTAACAGTATTCCTACTAAAGGAGTGATGATATTTTCTACTAATGATGTAACGATGTTTCCAAAAGCAGCTCCGATTACTACGGCAACTGCAAGGTCTAATACATTACCCTTGAATGCAAATTCTTTAAAGTCCTTCCACATAAAATTTTCACCTCCCGTTATTGAATATCCAAAATAGTATATATTTTAAATAGAAAGTTCGCAATTTTTTATGCAGTTATTGTCAATTTGTGCTATTGTTTTCTTAGAGAAATGGCTAGGTAGGGTGGGGGCACCCATGAACTTAAAGAAAACATATAGAGCTCTATCCTTTAGAATGTATTAATATATACGTGAAGTTAAGAAATTAGGTGTATTAAAGCATATTCCTTACCATATAGAACTTTCAATTCTTGTTAATAGGGTGCTTAACAACGAGCTTTTTTAAAATTTTCATCCACAAATTTCAACTAGTACTAGTGAGATTATTAGAGTAGAATCATTGCTAGGGTAGAGATATGAAGGTAATTTTGTTTCTCTAGGAGAATTTATTTCACTAGCTGATAAAGTGGATTAATAATCTAGAATGGTGACTTTGTATTAAGAGAAACATGTGAGAATTTCTTGTTATAGAGAAATCTTTAGGTAAAAAATTACTTTTTAGCATAAATGTTTCAGCTAGACAATTTTATCAACAGGATTATATTTAGCGTACAAAGCTAATACTGCATGAGACCAATATCTCCCCAAACAAGATTGTATTGGAAATCACAGACTCAATTATTATGGAATATACTTTGTCATCAGATTCCTTCAGGAATTAAAGGAATTCGGATTTCAAATTGCCATGGATGATTTTGGCACAGGCTACTCTTATTTTAAACATCTTGAACAGCTTCCGGGGAATATTATTAATATTGACCAAAGCTTCACACAAGAGATACATAAATCTAAAACAAGGGCAATCGTTCAATCCATCCTTTCTTTAGCTCATAACTTGGAGGTGAAAATCTTAGCCGAGGGAGTAGAAGACCCTTATCAGGTTTGTTGCTTAAAGAATTTAGATTGCCATTACCTCCAAAGCTATTTCTTCAATAAGGCGTTAACTTTAAACCATTTATTGAAGGAGTATTCTGAAGCAAGTAATGAAAAGGTGGCTTTTAAGAATGACATCTAAGAAACAAAAATCATATAAATGGAAGCTGTGGAGTATTATCCTCTTGTTGCCAGTAACGATCACAGTATATGTTCTGTTAATAGTGAGCTGGCAGGAGCTTCGTAAAATACCTGCTGTCCAGGAATGGGCGACATCTATTCAAAAGTCAACGACAAAGATAGATGTTCCAGGGGAATACATACCAATTTATAAAGATGCTGCGGATGAATATGGGATTCCTTGGACTCTTCTCGCTGCACACCATCGAATCGAAACCAAGTTTTCTACTATGGATCCTTTGTTATCACCAGTGGGGGCAGAGGGCCATATGCAATTTATGCCATGTACCTTTGTTGGGTGGTCGCATCCTAGCTGTGGTGGACTTGGTTTAGGAGAAATACCTGAAGAGGATAAAATAAACCCTGCAGTAATAGCCCAATATGGAGGATATGGTATAGATGCAAATGGAGATGGTTATGCGGATCCTTTTGACTTAGAGGACGCTATCTACAGTGCTGCTAATTACTTGGCAGCAAGCGGTGCAGCAGATGGTGAAATTGAAAAAGCCATTTTTAACTATAACCGTAGCAATAAATATGTGGAGGACGTGCTCCACTTTTATCATCTTTATGAAAAACAGCTTGCCACACTCCAAACTGCTACCGTTCAGGATGGACTATAAGAACTTCTAACGGTGAATAGCATTTAGCTTTCACTTCAACAAATACAATGAAAAAGGGACTGACTATGATATAGTCGTCCCTTTTTGGTGTACGTATAATTTTTTTGATTACTTACGCATACTCTTTAAAATCAAACTTAAAATTGCTACTAAAATAATTGCTCCGATTAATGCAGGAATAATTGCCATATCCCAAATAACTGGACCCAAGTCAGGGAAAATCATTCCACCGATCCATGCCCCGATAATACCTGCTACAATATTACCTATAATTCCTCCAGGTATATCTTTACCAAGAATTAATCCTGCTAGCCAACCGATGATCCCACCGATGATTAAGTATAAAATTAGTCCCATTGTCTTCATCTCCTCAAATAATTGTTATCTTGTACACTCTTTATATAACCAACTTCAACAGAAACTAAACATACCTAATTAATTTAAAAAAATTCGCACTTAAGGAATATTTAAATAATTACCGCCCATGGTCTCCAACCTCGATAAAACTTGAAGCTCCATCTTCATACGCTACTGTAGACAATCTAGAATTATGAGCTTCTAAGATTGTTTGCCTACTGCATATAAACTTGCATAAACTGACTAAATAAATCTTAAAATTACCAAATGTTCTTACCCTCATATCAAGAATATTTTGTAGTACTACTAATTTACCTAGAATGAATTGCTTCTCTTTTCCATTCAAATCAAATGGAGCAAGACTTCTATATTATTTTAGATCGGTTGCTCAGGTTTTAGCCCTTTAAGATACAGTTGTATGCAATAAAGGCCACTACAATCAAAAACCCATAAGTATGAAAAACAATACCTCTAATATAAGTATGGATGAGTTTGATAAAATTCTCACTTAGATTAACCATTTTAAAAGAGCTTATTCAAATAAAAAACATGAATAATGTGGGTAGAAATCAAATATATACTATTAAATCGATAAGGTTTATTGATTTCTGTTCCAAGCGTTTTCTTTTATTAATCAGGTTAAGGGCAAAATATTATACCTTTTTCCATTATTACTTTTGTAATGTCTCCAGTCTCAGTCAATCGCTAATATCGTTGCGTATTTTTATCTAGCAACAAATTGATAAATGTTCGTTTTTATTGTTAAAGCTCTGAGATAAACTCAAATGGAAAATTACAATCTAAAAAGGAGCGATTAAGAAATGGATAAAAAACAAACAAAAAAGCTAAATAAACAAGCAATTTGGTTTGCTATATTTCATACAATCCTCATCTTGGATATTATTATCGAATTTAGTTCCTTTCATTAAATAAATAATTTATAATTTTAAATTTTAATAAACCTAAAGTAGAGAAATCTTGTTTCTCTGCTTTTTTATTTGCTTAATACGATAAGATAAAGGACTAAGAGTTGTCTAGTTTTAAATCGAGCGGAGTAAACCATGCTTCGTGACAAATTTTAATTATTAAATTTGAGTTATTTATAGTGATTTTATCAACCTTGGATAATTATCAAATTTCCTGGAAAGAACATCCATGTCTTTTCATATAAATTGGAATTGTGAAAATCGTATCTAAGTATAAACTAAATAAGAATATGTTGTGAAATTTAGATTGTATTACTAGGGAAATGGGTATAAGTTAAAAGATATGTAAACAAAGCTTAGTGGAGGTATAAAATGTTTTTAGAAAAAAATAATGAAATTCGAGCGGATCTATTCCGTCTGGTAGATTCCTTAACAGAGGAAGAATTTAATAAAAAACCTGATAATAATGCTTGGTCGCCAAAGGAAATTATGGAACACTTAGTTAAGATGGAGAATACCATTGTAAAAGGAATAAAGGCTGAACTTGCCAATCCTCAAAGCCCACAAGTGAAAAAGAAGCCTATTGGGGTTTCGACTTTCCGATTGATCAAAGTAAAGGCACCTAAACATACAGTGCCAAAGCCTGATTATGAGACAAAAGAGGTGATGAAAAATAAATTGCATGAGGCAAGAATGGAATTATTAAAAGTATATGCTGATAATGAATATCAGGTATTTCAAAAAAAATCATTAAAGCATCCTTTATTTGGACAAGTACCACTTGTGCAGTGGTTTCCATTCGTAGGATTACATGAAAAACGTCATTTGAAGCAATTAGAGAAAACAATCAAAAAGATAAAAGGTCATTAGAATTAATTATTACTTATAATAATTTTAATGTAATTTACTTATCAATAGAGATAAGTTATGATTAGTTATGGAGAAAAGTTACTTGAATAGAGTCTTTTCAATAGATATTAGGAGGATTACTAATGGCAAAAGATAGCTTATACAATAGCCGTACTTCTTTCACGCTAAATGGAAAAGAATATACTTATTATCGTTTAGCAGCTCTAGAAGAAGCAGGAATTGCAAACGTTTCACGTCTACCATACTCAATTAAAGTATTGCTAGAGTCTGTGCTACGTCAACATGATGGATATGTTATTAAAGATGAACATGTAGAACAATTAGCAAAATGGGGTAAAGATGCAGACCCAGAAGCAGAAGTTCCATTTAAACCTTCTCGAGTTGTACTACAAGATTTCACAGGAGTACCAGTAGTAGTTGATTTAGCAGCATTACGTTCTGCGATGAACGAAATGGGCGGTAATCCGGACAAAATTAACCCTGCTATTCCAGTTGACCTTGTAATCGATCACTCAGTACAAGTAGATAAATATGGTACTGCTTCAGCTTTACAAGCTAATATGGATCTTGAGTTCGAACGTAATGCAGAGCGTTACAACTTCTTAAAATGGGCTCAAACAGCATACGATAACTTCCGTGCTGTACCTCCAGCAACTGGTATCGTTCACCAAGTTAACTTAGAGTACCTAGCGCCAATCGTACACGTAAACGAAACAACTGACGGTACATTAGAAACATTCCCAGACTCAGTAGTAGGTACTGACTCACATACAACAATGATCAATGGTCTTGGTGTACTTGGATGGGGTGTAGGTGGTATTGAGGCTGAGGCAGGAATGCTTGGTCAACCTTCATACTTCCCAATTCCTGAAGTTATCGGAGTGAAATTAATAGGAGATCTTCCAAACGGAACGACTGCTACTGACTTAGCGCTTAAAGTTACTCAAGTACTTCGTCAACGTGGTGTTGTTGGTAAATTTGTTGAATTCTTCGGCCCTGGAGTATCTAAATTACCACTTGCTGACCGTGCAACTATTGCTAACATGGCTCCTGAGTATGGTGCTACTTGTGGTTACTTCGCTATCGATGAGGAATCACTTGAATACTTGCGTCTAACTGGCCGTGAAGAAGAACATATTGCAGTTGTTGAAGCTTACTTAAAAGCAAACGACATGTTCTTTGATCCAACTTTAGAGCCTGTATACACAGATGTTATTGAAATTGACCTTGGTGCAATCCAAGCAAATCTTTCAGGACCAAAACGTCCACAAGATTTAATTCCCCTTACTGATATGAAATCTCGTTACCGTGAAGCAGTAGTTGCTCCTCAAGGTACACAAGGCTTCGGATTATCAGAAAAAGAGTTTGCTAAATCTGCAACTGTAAAATTTGAAGACAGAGATGTTGTTATGCCAACTGGTGCTGTTGCAATTGCTGCAATCACTTCTTGTACAAACACATCTAACCCATACGTTATGCTAGCAGCTGGTTTAGTTGCGAAAAAAGCTGTAGAAAAAGGATTGAAAGTACCTGCATATGTAAAAACATCATTAGCACCAGGTTCTAAGGTAGTTACTGGTTATTTACAAGATTCAGGACTAGACAAATTCCTTGATGAAATTGGATTCAACACAGTTGGTTATGGTTGTACTACATGTATCGGTAACTCTGGTCCATTGTTGCCTGAAATCGAGAAAGCGATTATTGACGAAGATTTATTCGTAACTTCTGTGCTTTCTGGTAACCGTAACTTTGAAGGTCGTGTGCATCCATTAGTAAAAGCTAACTACTTGGCTTCACCACCATTAGTTGTGGCTTATGCTCTTGCTGGAACTGTAGATATTGACCTACAAAAAGATTCATTTGGTAAAGACCAAGATGGCAACGAAGTATTCTTTGCTGATATTTGGCCATCTACTGAAGAAGTTAACCAAGTACTTTCTAAAGTGGTTACTCGTGAACTATTCCAAAAGGAATATGCACGTGTATTCGATGAAAACGAAGCTTGGAATGCAATTGAAACTTCTACAGAATCACTATATTCATTTGATGACAAATCAACTTATATTCAAAACCCACCATTCTTCCAAGGATTATCTAAGGAACCTGGTCAAATTGAATCACTTGATGGTCTTCGCATAGTAGCCAAATTTGGTGACTCTATTACTACTGACCACATTTCACCGGCTGGTGCAATTGGTAAAGATACACCTGCAGGTAAATACTTACGTGAAAATGGTGTAGAAGTACGTGACTTCAACTCATATGGTTCTCGTCGTGGTAACCATGAAGTAATGATGCGCGGTACATTTGCAAATATTCGTATTCGTAACCAAGTAGCTCCTGGCACAGAAGGTGGATATACTACTTACTGGCCAACAGGCGAAATCATGTCCATCTATGATGCTGCTATGAAGTATCAAGAAGAAGGTACTGGTTTAGTAGTAATTGGCGGAAAAGATTATGGTATGGGATCATCTCGTGACTGGGCAGCTAAAGGAACGAATCTTTTAGGCATTAAAGCAGTAATTACGGAAAGCTTTGAGCGTATTCACCGTTCAAATCTTGTGATGATGGGTGTTTTACCTCTTAATTTCTTACCAGGTGAAAATGCTGAAACATTAGGCTTAACTGGTAAAGAAGAAATTAGTGTGAATATTGCTGAAGGAGTTAAACCTCGTGATATCCTGAAAGTAACAGCTAAAGCAGAAGATGGTTCTGTAAAAGAATTCAATGTGCTTGCTCGTTTCGACTCAGAGGTTGAGGTAGATTACTACCGTCATGGCGGTATCCTTCAAATGGTGTTACGTAACAAAATGCTAGAAGCATAATAGATAGAAACGGGGCCCTAAATCTTATATGATTTAGGGCTCTTTTTTTGTGTAAATTAACGAAATATTCGTTACAAGAACATACATTCGTGTTAATATATAGATAACGAGTTGTAGGAGGAAATTACATGAGACTAAAAAACTTTCATCTGGCAGATCGAATGCATTACTATAAGGTGCCAGGAGTAAGTATTACATTAATTGATCAGGGACAAATCAGTGCATGCATAAACCAAGGGGTTTTAGAGGTGGGAAGCAGAAGAGCTATCAACGAGAAGTCTCTTTTTAACGCTTGTTCTATTAGTAAGTTTCTAACTGGAATGTTGGTTATAAAACTCGTCCAACAAGGGGATTTAGATTTAGATGAAAATGTTAACGAGAAACTTATATCTTGGAATATCCCAGAGAATGATTTTACTAACTTAAAAAGAGTAACTTTAAGAAACTTACTTAGCCATCAATCTGGAATTGTAGATCCTATCAATAGTTTTCCAGAGCATGTTGCAAGTAATGGCACTCCAACAATGGTGGAATTACTAGAAGGAAAAACGCCCTATAATAATTGCCCAATTGAAGTCACATATGAACCTGAAAGTGAATTTCATTATTCAGATGCTAGCTACTGTATAATTCAGCAAGTAATTGAAGACTCAATGAAAAAATCATTCATCCAAGTTATGACTGAGCATATATTTACACCATTAGAAATGGAGAATAGTAACTATGCTATGACAGCAGCAAGTATGAGTGAAGAAAACATTTCGTGTGGTCATAACAAAAACGGAGAAGTAGTGAATGAAAAGTATCCTTTATATCCATATCCAGCTGCTTCTGGATTATGGACAACCTCTGAAAATATAGCCAAATTAGTCCAAGAATTAATGAATGCTTTGAAAGGTGAAAGTAAAACAGGTATCTCTGCTATAGCAGCAAAGGAGTTAATTAGTTCACAAGGAAGAAAAAAATGGGCAGGACTTGGTGTATTTCTTGAGGAATCTGAGAACCAACTGGAAATCTCATCACTTGGATGGGGAGTAGGCTTTCAATGTATGATGGTAGCATACCCATATTTGGAGAAAGGTGCTGTCATAATGACAAATGCAGAACTAGGGGTACATCAACTGGAAGGAATCATCGGAGAAATATATAACTCTTTTCTGAGCCAATTGAAGGGGTAAAAAATGCATATCTTACTAGCTAAACCAGCTTCTATATCTAATGTAATAGCTTTCTTCAAAGAAAACTTAAATCCCGATAGTAGCGAGATATATTCAGAAGAGTTTTTATGCCCTCTTGGAACTCAAGCTGCTATTAGAAGGAACCAAATGATACTAGCTATAGAAAATGGGCATGTTGTGGGAGCAATTCGTTTTTATCGAAGAAAAACAGCCAATACCATTTCACTTTATCAATTTGCTGTAAGTTCAAAGTATCGTGGTAAAGGCGTTTTAAAAAAGATGCTTCTCTTTATAAATGACGCGCCAATCGTAGCTCTATGTCCAATTGAATCAAAATTTAACCAATATTATTACAAGATGGATTGGAAACTACAAGAACAAGTTGATGGGTTTAATACGTGGATTTTTAAATGAGTGCTTGATTACGGTTTGTGTTTACTAATTAATAATACTTTCACTTAAAATGTAAGCATTTTTTTACTTGAAAAAGCAAATGAATAAATATAATCATAGCGATTTAATATTCATCAGATTTGTATAAGGATTAGCTGATAAAGGGCTATTTTCTATAGTTTTATCATGGGGCATTTCCTATTCATTTAGTCTCATTTTTGATAGACATTAATTTGCTTCGGTTCGTTGGAAGAAACGAAGCAAATTTCACATAAAGAAAAAGATTACTCTATCCAATCAGGCTTGGTGAGGGAAAAGATGAAAGCATCATGTGAGCTGTTATCTTGATATAGATACCCTCTCAACAAACCTTCCTTTTCAAATCCTAGATTTAAAAGTAACGTAAAAGAGGCCTCGTTTTGAGGGAATGTTACTGCTCCTATACGGTATAGATTTAAAACATTAAAGCAATAGTCTATAACAGCCCTCACAGCTTCACTCACTATTCCTTTTCTCCAATGGCCAGGTAATAGTTCGTAGCCAATTTCTGTTCTTTTACTAGCTAAAGATAAGTTATTTAATCCAACAGTTCCAATTAACTCTCCAGTTTCTTTCAATTCTATTCCCCAACGCATAGATTTTTTTTGCTCAAAACCTGTAGCAAATGATTTAACTAACGCATCAGCTTGTTCTTCTTTTGTAAACGGGGACATCCCATAAAACTTAATGACTTCTTCATTGGAAAAAATGGAGAAAATACTAGCCACATGTTCATCTTTAATTTCTATTAACTTTAATCTCTCTGTAGACAATGTTGGAAAGCTCATCTCAAAACCCCTTTTCTATAATTCTTATATTCTAACACAACTGTAATTATCTTTCTATTCAATTAAATTGTATGTTAGGATATGGTTATATAAATGGCATTTTCTTTGGGGGGTATTCGATGGAACAACCAACTATCTTACTGTCTAAGCTTAATCCACCGGTTCCTTCTTCAAATTATATGAGAAGGTCTTCTCTAATTAAAAAATTGAAAAGTAAAGCGGACAAAAAAGTTTGTCTCTTACATAGTGGTGCAGGCTTTGGAAAAAGCTCTGCCCTTGCTCAATATTTTCAAGATTCTAAGGAAACGTTTTCATGGTACTCCATATCGGAGGAGGATGATAATATTCTTCCTTTTCTACGCCATTTAGTACATAGCATTCGTAAAGTTGTTCCAGCGTTTGGAAGCAGTCTCCTAGAGGATAGCCTTCTATTCATGTATCCAAAGGAGGCTGAGCTAACTAGGTGGTACTCTCTTTTCAGTAATGAGCTTTCAGTAATGGGCACCCCTTTTACAATTGTTTTAGATGATTATCATTTGGTTGATCATGTATTTCACATTAATTATGTAATTGAAAAAATAATAGAGTTTCTTCCTCCTTCTATCAATATGGTTATAGCTTCACGGATTCGACCAAAATGGACAGTTCTACTCAAGCTTAAGTTAAATGGTCAATTAGTGGAGATAAAGGAAAAAGATTTTATGTTTACCGAGGAAGAAATTCAAGTGTTCTTTGAAGATTACTTTGATAAAACAATTACAAGTGTAGAAGCGGAAAACGTTTTAAAGCTAACAGAGGGATGGGCTATCGCAATACAATTGATTGCCATACAAGTAGCGGAATCAAACAAAGTGATAGCAGATCTTTCTGATTTTGCATTGAATGAATTATTTTCCTATCTTTCGGAAGAAGTATTTTCTAATATGACCCTCAAAAATCAACATTCCTTATTGAATTTTAGTATTTTTCCAGTTTTTTCAGCAATAGAAATAAAGGAATTCTTTGGTGAAGAAGGACTTGTTCAGTTACAGTTGCTAACTTCAAGTCACTCTTTCATCCAAAAGTTAAGTGACTCTAACACTTATAGATTTCACTCATTGTTTCAACAATTTTTAGAAGATAAGTGGCTCCAAACAAATTCTTTACTGTATTATGAAACACATAAAAAAGTATCTTGGTTTTTTAAAGAGCAAAATAATATCGTACAAGCTATTTATCATGCAGAAAAATCTAAAGATGAGCTATTTTTAGCTGAAATGATTATTCAGAATGCGAACTCAATGATTATGGCTGGTCAATTCGATTGGCTGTTAGACTTGATGAAGGATCATTTGTCTCCTACTACTAGGGAAATGTTTTACGAACTCTATTATTTTGAAGGTGAATGTCATCGATATCGGGCTTTTTATGAAAAAGCCAGGAAATCATATGAAGTGTGTTTAGATATTGCTCAGACAAAGCGAAATGTTCTATTTATAAGCAGAGCTAATGCAGGGATGGCACATATTTATTTAGATACCATTCAACCTGCATTAGCAAAATCATTTTTAGAGGAAGCCATTAGATGGGCAAATGAAAGTGAGGAAATATCGATTCAGGAACAGAACTCTCTAAAAAGGCTTCATGCTGAGAATCTAGTTAATTTAGGAAAAGCCAAAGAGGCTAGTGAATGGGTATCGATGGAGAATTTAGATCCATTTATTTTAAGGAATGGTAATTTGGATGCGCGAATCTATTTAAGAACCGGGCTGCTCAATGACGCAGTTCAGGTTTTAGAATCGAGGCTAGGAGATGAAATAGCTATTCCCGATTCTCATCGAGAAACTGACATCTTGCTTTCGTTTATTTACTCACTGACAGGAGAAATCGAAAAAGCTAAAATAGCTGCTAATAAAGGCATCGAAACAGGCATCAAAGAAAAGTCAGGTTTCGTGGAGGCAGTGGGGTGGATTAGAAAGGGTCATTCTGAAATTTTGTACAATCCATTTGATCAAAAGACACCTGAATCTCTATACTTAAAAGCCGTACAACGAATGGAAGACTTAGATGTTTCAAGAGCTAAAGCCGAGCCTTACTTGGGACTTTCTATTTTAAAGTCTAGGCAGGGGAAGCTTCAGGAAGCTATTGATTACGGTGAAATGGGATTGCGTGAAACAATCAAAAGTAATGATTATTGGCTATCTGCTTATATTATGCTTGGCCTGTCCATTGTTTATTATGAAAATGGTGATTTAGACAAAGCTGAAGCAACATGTCAGGAAGCAAACGCATTATTTTATAAAAATGGAGATATATACGGAGAAATGATCAGTAACTACTGGCTTTCTAGTATTTATGCAGAGCTTCAAATGAGTGAACCTTTTTTAGGTTCCTTGCTGAAATTTGCAAGAATGTGTGTGGAAAATAATTTTCTTTTCTTTCTGCTGAAAAAAACCGTATTTGGTCCAGTGGATCTACAGGTCAATTATCCCCTTCTTAAAAAGGGAAGCTTACTTCTAAAAGGAAACAAAGATCCCTTCTTGCAAAAATTGATAGAAAAATTAGATGTGCGAGATGATATACCTTACCCAGGATATTCTCTGAGACTGCAGCTTCTAGGCTCCTTTACTCTATTTATGGGCATTCATGAAGTAGAAGAAAGGAAATGGCAAAGAGAAAAGTCGAAGGAGCTTCTTACTTTTTTATATTTGCATAAAAATCGATTTGTACCTAAGGAAGAATTAATAAGAAACCTATGGAAAGAGGATGAAAAAACAAATGATCGCGATTTTAAGGTTGTCTTAAATGCGCTGCTTAAAGTTATAGAACCAAAAAGGCAAGCGCGAGGAGAATCTTTTTTTATAGTCCGTAAACAATCAATGTACCGTATTAATCCAGAAGCAGTTGTTCATAGTGACTTAGAGACATTTAATGATTACGTTACGCTAGGAATGCAAGAAAAAGTTGCATCGTTATCGTTAGAACATCTATTAAAGGCAGTGAGACTCTATAATGGTAGCCTTCTAGAAGATAATCCTGCCAATGAATGGATCTCTCATGACCGTGAGAAAACAGAGCAACAGTATATGTTAGTTTTAGAAAGATTGGCTCAAACGAGTACGCGTATAAAGGATTTCGAGAACACGATATACTGGTCTGAGAAACTCATACGGATAGATCCAACGTGGGAAGAGGCCTATCGTTTGCTTATGTTTGCTTATTATCAAATGCAAAATAGAACACAGGCAGTTAAATGGTATGAACGATGTGTAGCAACTTTACATGATGAGCTTCGTGTAGAACCTATGCAAACGACTATTCAAATGTATGAGATGATTGTGAATTTTGGCTAAGGATTATTTAAGTTTTAAAAATATGGCATCAAATATAATATTTCGCTGAGAAAATTCATTACAGCAGAATTATAACACCACGGCTACTAGTAAGCGATTCTAAATTTGATGCTGATCGGCTCTGTAAGCTCGTCAAATATTTTGTAAATGGTTGACATTTTATATATAGAACTAGAGGCTTATCCAGATAGAAGCGTATCCAATTTAATGGATATGCTTTTTAATTGTATGAATAATATTTTGATTCTTTACCTAATCAATTTCATAATTCCTATTCTTAAAGAGAAACACGAATAATTATGAGGGAATACCAAAAACATATGCTTATATAAGAATTAAGTATAATTGATTACCGCTTCAGGTGGATGCTTTCATATGATGGCTTATCTGTCTCACACATCCAACAGGAGTCCGCCTTTCGCTACAATCAATACCTAAGAAAGTTCGTGTTTAATCAGTAAAACGCTATTTATGAAATGGACTCATATGTAAAATATTATAAAACTCCTAGTATTTGCAGGTAGCGAGGGGGGAATCTTATTCGCTTATAAAATGTCTCTTTCCATAAACAAGCATAAAAAAAGTAACTAAGTCACTTAAGCCCCTGATGCCTTCTTCATAAACATGATACTACAAAAAAAGCTTGTAACTTATTTGTAACTCCTCTTATGTACATTTAAAGCGAAGCATGAGAGCGCTTACAAAATTATTTAGGAGGTATGGAATATTGAAAAAATGGAGTTTGTTTTTAACGCTATTATTGATTTTTATTTTTACTGCCGCTTGTAGTGAGGATTCTGTTAAGTCTAGTGAGGAGTCAGGTGAAACCACTCCTGCTTCGGGTGAGGTGACGGAAGGCGGGACTATTAAAATTGGGGTTCTTGCTTCTTTAACAGGAGCGCTTGAGTCCTATGGAAAGCAAACTAGAAATGGTTTTGAGCTTGGCTTAGAGTATGCTACAGACGGGACGATGGAGGTAGCAGGAAAAAAAATCGAGGTTGTATTTGAGGATACAGAAACTAAGCCTGAGGTTGCGGTTCAAAAAGCAACGAAGCTTTTGGAAGAAGATGAGGTTGATTTCTTAGTAGGTTCCTCTAGCTCCGGTGATACATTAGCAGTTCTCCCCCTTGCAGAGGAATATGAAAAGATTATGATCGTTGAACCAGCAGTTGCAGACAGTATTACTGGATCAGAGTTTAATCCATATATATTCCGTACTGCTCGTAATTCTTCACAGGATGCGGTTGCAGGAGCAGCTGCTATTGCAAAAAAGGGAGTAAAGATAGCGACATTTGCGCCTGATTACTCCTTCGGTTGGGATGGGGTTTCTGCCTTTAAAGCCGCAGCTGAAAAGTTAGGAGCAGAGATTGTATTAGAAGAATACGCTGACCCTGCCGCTACGGATTTTACATCGAACCTACAAAAGGTGATTCAAGCAAAACCAGATTATCTGTTTGTTGTTTGGGCTGGCGCTAACTCCCCATGGAACCAAATTGCTGATCTAAAATTGCAAGACAAAGGTATTAAAATCTCTACTGGCGCACCAGATATCCCGGCACTTTCTATTATGGAACCGCTAGTAGGTATGGAAGGATTCTCGGTTTATTATCACACGTTACCAGACAATAAGATTAATGATTGGTTAGTAGATGAACATAAAAAGCGTTTCAATGGAGAAGTACCAGATTTATTCACACCTGGAGGTATGTCAGCTGCGATTGCCATAGTAGAAGCTTTAAAAAAATCTGAAGGTGATACGGATGCGAATGAATTGATTAAATTGATGGAAGGAATGTCATTTGAAACACCTAAAGGAAAAATGACTTTCCGTCCGGATGATCATCAAGCCTTGCAATCCTTATATTCTATTAAGTTAGAAAAGCAGGAAGGCATTGCTAACCCAGTACCAGTGCTGATTCGTGAATTGTCACCTGAGGAAACGGAACCACCAATTTTAAATAAGAAGTAACTATATTGAAGCAAGTGACAGCCTAACATTCATTAGGCCTGTCACTAACCTTGCTATAGACTCTTTCTAAAGCAAGGTTAGTGATAGAAGAGAGGAGTCAAATCGTATGGAGCCTATATTAAGAACTGAAAATCTGACAATCAAATTTGGCGGCCAAACAGCTGTAGATCATGTAAATTTTGTTATGCCAAACAAACACTTTAAATCCATTATCGGCCCAAATGGTGCAGGAAAAACAACCTTTTTTAATTTAATCAGTGGTGAGTTGAAGCCAACAGAAGGAGAGGTTTTCTTTAAAGGTCAATCTATGGCTAAGTATTCCTCCATAGAGAGGACTCGAATTGGACTTGGTAGATCCTTTCAAATAACGAATGTTTTTCCTAATCTGACTGTCATGGAAAACGTACGTCTTGCTGTGCAATCAAAGCAGAAAGTCCGCTATCAGATGCTTCGTCATTTTAGTAGCTATCAAGAATTTCGGACTGAAGCGGAACAATTACTCGAGATAGTTTTACTGTCTAAGAAAGCCAATTCACTTGCCAATGAGCTTTCTCATGGAGAAAAGAGAAAACTAGAAATTGCCATGCTTCTTGCTTTAGATACGGAAGTACTATTGTTGGATGAACCGACAGCTGGAATGTCCTTAGAAGAGGTTCCGGCTATATTGGATGTGATAAAGCAGATTAAGCAAAAGGGTGACAAGACGATTTTGTTGATTGAACATAAGATGGATATGATTTTGGATCTCTCTGACTCTATCATGGTTTTGTTCAATGGAAGGCTGCTTGCTGATGGTAGCCCTGAAGAAATCATGAACAATGAAACTGTTCAAAACGCATATCTGGGAGGGTTATACGATGAGCACCTTGCTTAAATTAGATAACGTACACACGTTTATAGGACAATATCACATTTTACAGGGAGTTTCCTTCGAAGCAAAGGCTGGAGAGGTGAGTGTGCTGCTTGGTCGAAACGGTGCAGGGAAAACGACCACTTTGAAAACAATAATGGGCCTCACACCTGCTTCTAAAGGGATCATTAAATACGCGGGTTCGTCTATTATCTCCCAGCATACACACCAGATTGCATCAGGCGGTATCGGCTATGTGCCGGAGGATCAAGGTATTTTCGGAGCTTTAACAGTCGAGGAAAATCTAAAGGTAGCCATGCGTAAGGAAGATGATGCTGCAAAAGAAAGACAAGAATATGTCCTAGAGCTATTCCCAGATCTTAAGAAGTTTTGGAAAAAGAATGGTGGACACTTATCTGGAGGACAAAAACAAATGCTTTCGATGGCTAGGGCTTTTGTAAATGAAAGTAAGCTTTTACTAATAGACGAACCTTCCAAGGGCCTAGCACCAGTCGTTATTGAAAAGGTTATGGAAGCAATTATTGAAATGAAGAAGCAAACAACCATTATCCTGGTAGAACAAAATTTTATGATGGCCAGCAAAATCGGAGATACATATACACTAATCGATGATGGTGAAACTGTTCAGTCGGGGAAAATGAGCGAGCTTATCCAAAATGAAGAATTGAAAAGAAAATATCTCGGTATCGGGTGAAGGAGGAAGCTACATGGAGTTAATCATCAATTTATTGATAAACGGATTGGCGACAGGCATGTTGATTTTTTTATTGGCAGCTGGATTAACCTTGATATTTGGACTAATGGATGTTTTAAACTTTGCACATGGAGGCCTATTTGCCTGGGGAGCTTTTTCTGGTGTTTGGTTTTACAGTTTGACGGATAGCTTCACCTTAGCGATTATAGGAGCCATTTTAACAGGTGTAATATTAGGTTTTATAACGGAAAAGCTAATTATTACACCTGTTTATGGGAACCATGTACAACAAATATTAATAACTTTAGGATTTATGATTGTCCTTTCTGAAATGCTGAAGGTCGTTTTTGGACCAAATCAGATGGCAGCAAAAGTTCCACCTTTGTTAGCTGGAAGCTGGGAATTTGGAGATGTCATTATTATTAAATACCGTTTGTTTATCATTAGCATTGGTTTTATCGTATTCGGTATTTTCCAATTTATTTTAAAGCGTACGAAAATCGGTCTGACAGTACGTGCTGGTGTGATGAATAAGGAAATGGTGCAGGCGTTAGGTATTAATATTAAAAAGGTATTTTTGTATGTATTTATGACAGGTGCAGCGCTCGCGGCTTTAGGAGGTGCTTTAATGGCACCCTACTCTGGAGTTGTATACGCTGAAATGGGAATGGAGTATGCGATATTAGCCTTCATCGTGGTGGTCATTGGAGGAATGGGTAGCTTTCCCGGTTCATTGCTGGCAGCTATTTTAGTAGGTTTAGCAGGAAGCTTCATGGCGTATTATGTTCCAGCTCTATCACTTGCGGTCAATATGCTGCTTATGGCAGTCGTATTAATCTTCCGTCCGCAAGGTTTGTTTACTGCGAAAGGATGATACAAGGATGAAGTTAAAATCTACATTTCAAATTAAACATGGAGTGCTGTTAGTAATTGTCGCGGCATTTACCATATTTCCATTTGTCTCAGACTCTCGGACATGGACTATACTTTTGACTCAAATATTCATCTTTTCTATATTAGCGATGAGCTATGATATTTTGCTCGGCTATACTGGCATTGTATCTTTCGGTCACGCTATGTTCTTCGGGATGGGAGCATATGCCACGGCGATTATGTTAAATCATTTTGAGTCTACAGTTGGAACGTTCTTACTTTCAATAGCTGTAGGGATGGTTATTGCAGGTGTTATTAGCTTTTTAGTTGGGTTGTTGACGCTCCGTCTAAAAAGTCACTTCTTTGCTATGCTTACCATGGCAGTATCCGGCCTGTTTCTCGTCCTAGCAGAAAAGTGGAGAACCTTAACCTATGGAAATGACGGGTTTACATTTAGAGCCCCCGAGGTTTTTAGAGATCGCATGATCTTTTATTTATTTGTGCTTGGAAGCCTCCTGCTAGTTTACCTATTTCTAAGAAGATTTGTAGATTCTCCGCTTGGCAAGGTTTTGATTGCAGTGAGGGAAAATGAGCAAAGAACCAAGTCACTTGGATTCAATACGCTTCATTATAAAGTAATTGCTTCAGTAGTTGCCGGAGTAGTTGCTAGTCTTGCTGGCTCGTTATATGCAATATCCTTACGCTTTGTTAATACAAGCGTGCTCACAATGGATATTACGCTCGATGCCTTACTAATGACAATTATTGGTGGAGTAGGCACATTAATTGGTCCAATTATAGGCGCAGGGGTTATAGAGCTAGCTCAGCATTATCTTTCCGGACTTGCAAAAGAGCATCCGATTTTTGAAAGATGGATCATATTCTTCGGGGTTGTTTATATTCTCGCTGTTATATTCTTTCCTAGAGGCATTGTTGGTACTATTCAACAAGCTTTTTGGAAAAGGAAAAACAAGAAACATAAAGTTGAAGTTGCTCCTAAAAGAAGGGAGTTAGCTAAATGAGCATAGGAATTGTCAGCACTGGTATATATATTCCTGAAGCAGTTATGACTGCTGAAGATATCGCTACACAATCCAATCTCCCTCTAGAAGTCGTCAAATACAAAATGGGTATATCAAAAAAGCCGATACCAGGGAGAGACGATCATACAGTTGCTATGGGAATATGGGCAGCAGAAAAAGCATTACAAAAAGGAAATGTGGATCCAAAATCTATCGATCTAATTATTTATATCGGGGAAGAACACAAGGAATACCCCCTGTGGACAGCTGCTATTAAGATACAAGAGGAGCTTGGTGCCTTTCACGCTTGGGCTTTTGATGTTGCACTACGCTGTGGAACAACAATTATGGCGATGAAGGTGGCAAAGAGCATGATGTTGGCTGACCCTTCTATCCAAACGGTTTTACTTGCTGGAGGATATCGAAACAGTGACTTTATTGATTATACAAACGAAAGTACTCGTTTCATGTTTAACCTGGGAGCAGGAGGAGCGGCGATGATTTTAAAAAGAAATTACGATAAAAATATTCTTTTAGAGTCAGATATAATCACGGACGGCTCTTTTTCAGAGGACGTATTGGTGCCAGTTGGGGGAACCAAGCAACCTCTAACCACAGAACTCTTGGAAAACGGTATGTATCGTTTAGATGTAATGGACCCACAGGGGATGAAGGCAAGATTAGAACAAAAATCTATGGACAATTTTTTAAAAGTTATTCGTAACGCATTATTTAAAAGTGGATACAGTGAGAAGGACATAGATTATCTTGCCATCCTCCATATGAAAAAATCAGCTCATGATTATGTATTAGGTGAGTTAGGCTTAACTAAAGAACAATCGATTTATTTAAGTGATTATGGACACATCGGACAAATGGATCAAATTATATCGTTGGAATTAGCGGAAAAATCAGAGAAAATAAAAAGTGGAGATATTGTTGTTCTAGTTAGTGCAGGCATTGGTTATGCATGGGGAGCAATAGCTGTTAAATGGGGAACTGAAGGGAGAAAAATATGAACATGACATTGCAAAAAGTAACATTGGCAAATGGGGAGTCTATCACTTATAGAAAGAGAGATGGAGGTAATCGCGTAATCGTACTTGTTCATGGCAATATGACTTCATCTAAGCATTGGGATGTATTAATCGATGCCTTAGATGATTCTTTTACTGTAATCGCCCTAGATTTGAGAGGCTTTGGAGGCTCCACCTATTATACTCGAGTAAATGGGATAAAAGATTTTTCGAATGATCTCAAGGATTTTATAGATTCGGTTGCACTTCAAAAATTCGATTTAATCGGTTGGTCTACCGGTGGGGCAATATGTATGCAGTTTGTGATCGACAATCCCGGATACTGCGAGAAGCTTGTTTTATTGGCTTCTGCTTCCACTAGAGGATATCCATTGTTTGGTACGAATGCAGATGGTACACCTAACTATACAGAAAGATTACAGACTATAGAGCAAATCGAAGAAGATCCATCTAAAACGAAAGCAATGCAGGGTTTGTACGATACCAAAAATAAAGAGGGCTTAAGGGCAGTTTGGGATGCTGTAATTTATACGCATAGTAAACCGAATGAGCAGTTATATGAAGAGTATCTAGAGGATATGCTGACACAACGAAATTTAGCAGATGTGTATCATAGCTTAAATACTTTTAATATTGGCGCTGATCATAACGGGGTGTCAAAAGGTTCCAATCAGGCAAAGGACATAACGATTCCAGTTTTAATACTTCGAGGAGATCGAGATTATGTAGTCACAGAGGAAATGACACAAGAAATCGTTTCAGATTTAGGAGACAATGCTACATATATACCTTTAGTTAACTGCGGTCACTCTCCCCTTATCGATGATCTCGGGCAATTGTTAGGAGCTATCGAAAAATTTTTAAAGGAGGAGAGATGATTATGGGAATTCAAAATAAGGTTGCTATTATTACTGGAGCAGCTAACGGTATTGGTTCTGCAGCAGTTCAACGCTTTGCAGAAGAAGGAGCAAAGGTGGTTTTAGCTGATTTTGATCAGAGTGCGGGGAAATCTCTAGAAAAAGAAATGAGAGAAAAGGGCTATAATGCAGTATTTATCCAAGTGGATGTGGCGAATCGGGAAAGTGTAGATGCAATGGTGGAACAAACACTGGAGCAATTTGGAGAGATTCACATTTTGATAAATAATGCGGGAATTACTCGTGATGCCATGTTAACTAAGATGACTGCAGAGGAATTCAGCCAAGTTTTAGACGTCAATCTAAAAGGCGTGTTTAACTGTACACAGGCTGTTGTTCCTCACATGGTAGCAAATCAATACGGAAAAATCATCAGTACTTCCTCGGTCAGCGGGGTTTATGGAAACGTGGGCCAGACCAATTATGCGGCTTCAAAGGCAGCAGTAGTAGGGATGACTAAAACATGGGCAAAAGAATTAGGTAGAAAAGGGATTAATGTGAATGCGGTAGCTCCTGGCTTTACTGCGACGAAAATGGTAGCGAAGATGCCAGATAAAATCATTGAACAGATGAGGTCTGTTGTAGCTCTACAGCGTCTGGCCGAGCCACGAGATATTGCGAACGCTTATTTATTTTTAGCTTCCGATGAATCTAGTTACGTTCACGGACATGTATTACAAGTGGATGGCGGTATCATGATGTAAGGAAAGGTGCGTTGCCAAGATGTTTACTGAACAGGCATGGATTTATAAGAGGGCAATCCTCTCTCCAAGCAAGAAAGCTTTAATAGATAGCAGTAGTGGCAAAGTATGGACCTACCATACATTATGGGAACAAATAAAAGGATGGGCCAATTATTTTGAAAGTCAGGGATTTGAAGCCGGGGATAGAATAGCCGTGCTTTCTCAAAATAGAATTGAGCTATTTGCCATATTATTTGCTTGTGGCTTGAAGGGGCTAATATATGTCCCGTTGAATTATCGACTAAGCACTAACGAATTACAGGATATACTAAATAATTGCTCTCCGGTGACGATCATTTATGATGAAAATCATATAGAATTGAGCGAATTTTTCCCGACTTATAAAACACTTTTGTTATCGAGTGCAACAGTTTCCCATAACAGTGATTTTCATTTTAACATTGATTGGAAACCGGATGACCCATGGCTCATTATTTATACGGGAGGAACAACGGGAAGTCCAAAGGGTGCAGTTCTTTCTTTTGATAATGTGAATTGGAATGCTATCAATACAATTATCAGCTGGGGATTAAATGACGAAGATTGCACACTAAACTATATGCCTATGTTTCATACGGGGGGACTAAATGCATTGTGCATACCTATTTTAATGGCGGGAGGCACTGTAGTTACAGGTAAAAGATTCCAAGCAGAGGAAGCTTTAAAGTTCTTGGATATCTACAAGACTACTCTTTCGTTATTTGTTCCGACGATGTACCAGGCTATGCTTGAAACAGAATATATAAAGAAGTCTATCTTTCCGACAGTTAAGTGTTTTTTGTCAGGAGGTGCACCTTGTCCTCGAGCTATATATAATAGGTTTGAAAAAATGGGAATTTTGTTTAAGGAAGGCTATGGTTTGACCGAGGCAGGACCAAACAACTTCTTCATCGATCCCCTGCAAGCAAGGCTCAAAAAGGGGACAGTAGGCAAGTGTATGCAATTCAATGAAGTAAAGGTAATAAATGAATACGGGAAACCTTGTCAATCAAATGAAGTTGGAGAACTATATGTTTCGGGAAGGCATGTTTTTAAGCAATACTGGAATAATGAACAGGAAACGGCGAACACGTTTGAAGGGAAATGGTTAAAAACGGGGGACCTTGCGATGTTTGATGAAGAAGGAGATTTCTTCATAGTTGGCCGTAAAAAAGAAATGATTATTTCAGGAGGAGAGAATATTTACCCTATAGAGATAGAACAACTTCTTGCTGAGCATCCTAACGTTAGAGAAGCTGCCGTACTTGGAATAGAGGACGATAAGTGGGGAGAATGTGTCACTGCTTTTATCTCTTACGCTAACTCTCCACAATCAGAACAGGAGCTTATCGCTTATTGTAAAGCAACGCTAGGTAGCTATAAGGTTCCTAAGAAAATATACTTTCTAGAAGAACTACCGAGGACAGATGTAGGTAAAATTGATAAAAAAACATTAAAAGAGATGGCTTTGAAGGCTGTAAAGTAACCCTTTACAGCTTTTTTTGCTGTCTTTTTGTATAATAAAGGTGAGGTGACTAAGGATATGTTCATAAGTGAAAAAGAAATTGAAGTGCGATACGCAGAAACCGATCAAATGGGAGTAGTGTATCATGCAAACTATTTAGTTTGGTTAGAAATGGGGCGAACTCAGCTTATACAAGATTTGGGCTTCTCCTATGCTGGTTTAGAGAAAGACGGATACTTATCACCAGTAACCAATGTAAATATAAATTATAAAGCTCCTGTAAAATACGGAGACAATGTTAAAGTACGCATATGGATTGAAAAGCATGGAAAACTAAGAACAACCTATGGCTATGAAATTGTACATACGGATGGAACACTGTCTTCTACTGCAACAACGGAGCATGTCGTGGTTCGAAAGGAAGATTTTAAACCAGTGGCGCTTGCAAAGATCGATGCGGCTTGGGATAGTAAGTATAAAGAAATTGTGAAGGAATCCTAATCGTGGCATTCGGTATAAAGAGGGAAGAGTTGACAAGCTGGAAGCAAGCAGTAGAAAACAAACAAATCGCTTTTTTAACTCATTATTGGACAGATGAACGCTTTCCTGGATGTAATACAGTAACTAAGGTGGGCTGTAGCGATATTGCTAAGCTCATTGAGTGGGGTAAGCAGTATGATTTAAAAGAAGAATGGATCGATTATAAGGAAGCATACCCTCATTTTGATTTGTTTGGAAAGTATGAATATGAGATTATGAAAAAAGAAGGTTTATTGGAGCAGTTGAGAAGGTTTCGTTTCGTGCAGTAAAATAACAAGTTTTAATTAAAAAAACAAGTCGGATGAATATTTCGACTTGTTTTTTTAGATGGAGATGGTGTTAATGACCGGTTAGCAGGTATTTATAACCGTATAGAATCTTTTATGACCGGATAGCGAAGATTTATGACCGGATAGAATTTTTTATGACCGGATAGCAAAGATTTATGACCGGATAGAAATTTTTATGACCGTTCAGCAGGTACTTATAGCCCGAAAGAATTTTTTATAACCGGATAGAAAACTTTGCGACCGTTCATCTATTAAAAGAAAAGAAGATGGTAAGATAACCACCCTCTTTTTAGCTTTTCTTATAGGAATATTCAAGTTCATTTGATTGGTCGTTGAATGTTACGTAAAGATCATGGCCATTGAAATACCATTCATCTCTTTCCTCTATAAAAAACATGATGTCCTCATGCATGAGAGTTACAGACGGTTCAAATGGAGTATCCTTCGTTACACCTAGAGAAAAGGCCTCGTGCATAGGACTTGCTCCTCCATATCGTGCGTAGAAACGAATTTTATCACCTTTGTCCGCTTCCATTTCCTCATGGAACCATTTCAAAGCATCTGTCGAGATATTGATTTTCATCTGAACCACCAAGCTTTCTTTATATTTTGCGCTGTTTTTCATGAGTTTAGTCTATATTATTTTAGTACAATCCACAAAGAATTTGTCTAACAATAAAGAGTATCTCTGTCGCAAAAATTTAAATCCATTTAACTTTTGGCTCAGTCCCATTTTTAATACGCTCGATATTGGCACGATGACGATATAAAATGAATATAGCAAGTAACGACACAATAACGATTAACGGCCAGTCCTTTTCCACTGTAAAATAATAAACTATAGAATAAATGATTGCTATAATCGCTAAGCACATCGATGTTAATGAAACCATTTTCGTTATTTTTAAGATAATAAAAAATCCTAAAACTAATATTACGAAAATCGGCCAATTATAACCTAGAAGAATACCACCTGAAGTAGCAACTGCCTTACCACCCTTAAATCCAGCGAAAACAGGATAGATATGTCCAATCACCGCTATTATTCCTAAAATAAGAGGATGTACATTTGCTGAAGCAAAGAACGGAAGCAAGCCTAATAGGGTAGCAGCAGTTCCTTTAAGAATATCCATTATTGTAACGACTAAACCAGCTTTTTTACCGAGTGTCCGAAAAGTGTTAGTTCCACCTAAATTACCACTACCATGCTCTCGTATATCAATGTTATAAAATAGCTTACCAACCCATAGCCCAGATGGGATTGATCCAATTATGTAAGCAAGTAAAAGTAAAATGATTATTGTCATAGTGTGCTCCTTCTATTTATCTACTGATAATATGATAACTTTCTTATTTTACCATGTACATGAGTTTTTATTCAATGACAAGAAAAGAGGATAAATACAGATATACTTTAGAGTTTGTGCACATTTAGTATGACTGTAGCAATATTACAGAATTTTAGTATGACTTAACTCACAGAAGGACCAAATCTTAACTTTTAAAAAGTTTCCTACTGAAAAAATCCAAGTTTATACGATATACTAATTATACGATTGTTCTTTTAAACATATGTTAGAAGCTTTGTTTAAAAGTAAAGAAGGAATTATTTAGGTGAATAGAGAATGCAAGAAAAGGGTAGATTGCATTCTAATTGAACTTTCACTACAATTGAAGTCTGGCCTGTCCTTCAGCGCTATTGACATAATGACAATCTGTTTGTAGGCTTAAAATAGAAAAAGAACAAACGTTTTGTTTTTTTGGGGGGAACGAATTGAGTAAAAATAATAATTTAACAAGCTATGGCGATGATGATATTCAGGTGTTAGAAGGCTTGGAGGCCGTAAGAAAAAGACCAGGAATGTATATTGGATCTACGGATGCAAGAGGTCTTCACCATTTAGTATACGAGATTGTAGACAATGCGGTGGATGAAAGCCTTGCTGGATTCGGTGATCATATTATCGTCACTATACACCAAGATCAAAGTATTACAGTGAGAGATTTTGGCCGAGGTATGCCAACTGGAATGCATAAAACAGGTATTCCCACTGCAGAGGTTATTTTTACTGTGTTACATGCAGGTGGTAAATTTGGACAAGGTGGATATAAAACAAGTGGGGGTCTACATGGTGTAGGTGCTTCTGTAGTAAATGCTCTCTCTTCTTATGTGGATGTAGTAATTCATAGGGAAGGTAAAAAATTTGCACAACGCTTTGAGGACGGAGGAAAAGTAGTACAATCTTTAACTCAAATTGGCACAACGAAAGAAACAGGGACTTCTGTTCACTTCTTGCCAGATAGCAAAATTTTCTCTACCACTAAATATAATTATGAAACATTATGCGAAAGACTTAGAGAATCAGCCTTTCTATTAAAAGGATTAAAAATTGAACTGATTGATGAACGTACGGAGTCTCATGACGTTTTCTTCTTTGAAACAGGAATAGAAGCTTTCGTAGCTTACTTAAATGAAGAAAAAGATGTTTTACATCCTGTTTTTTATATGGAAGGAAGCCATGAAGAGATTGAAGTAGAGTTTGCATTCCAATTCAATGATGGATATTCAGAAACTATTTTATCTTTTGTTAACAACGTAAGAACAAGAGATGGCGGGACACATGAAACAGGTGCTAAGTCGGCATTAACGCGTGTGTTCAACGACTATGCTAGAAAATCAGGCTTATTGAAGGAAAAAGATAAAAACTTAGATGGTTCGGACATTCGTGAAGGGATTTCAGCAATCATATCTCTTCGAATACCAGAAAATCTTTTACAATTTGAAGGACAAACAAAAGGGAAATTAGGTACGAGTGAGGCAAGAAGTGCTGTTGACGCTGTTGTATCTGAAAAGCTACAGTATATCCTCGAGGAAAACTCCGAGCTATCTGCTTCTTTAATTCGAAAGGCAATTAGAGCTCAACATGCTCGTGAAGCAGCTAGAAAAGCACGTGAAGATGCTCGAAATGGGAAAAAACGTAAGCCTTCCGAGTTATTATCAGGTAAACTAACTCCAGCTCAATCAAGAAACGCTAAGAAAAATGAATTATATCTCGTAGAGGGAGATTCTGCAGGTGGATCTGCGAAGCAAGGTAGAGACAGAACTTTCCAGGCAATCTTACCTCTCCGAGGAAAAGTTATAAACACAGAAAAGGCAAAGCTAACCGATATCATGAAAAATATTGAGATTGCTACTATCATTCATGCAATTGGTGGCGGAGTTGGAGCAGATTTTAAAATAGAGGATATTGCATACGACAAAATTGTTATTATGACTGATGCCG
Source organism: Psychrobacillus faecigallinarum (assembly GCF_014836595.1). Taxonomy (GTDB): domain Bacteria; phylum Bacillota; class Bacilli; order Bacillales_A; family Planococcaceae; genus Psychrobacillus; species Psychrobacillus faecigallinarum. Next base: position 147,167 of record NZ_JACSQO010000004.1, read on the forward strand.
ATACGGATGGAGCACATATTCAGGTTTTATTACTCACGTTCTTTTATCGCTATATGAAGCCATTGATCGAAAATGGCAACATTTATATTGCTATGCCTCCTCTATATAAGGTATATAAGGGAATGGGCAAAAAAGAGGTCTTTGAGTATGCATGGACGGAAAAAGAGCTCGATGTTGCTATGGAAAGAATCGGAAAAGGTGTAATGTTGCAACGTTATAAAGGTCTTGGTGAAATGAATGCCGATCAATTGTGGGACACGACGATGAACCCTGACACTCGTACATTAATACGAGTAACTATTGAGGACGGTGCTCGAGCGGAGAGACAAGTGACTACACTAATGGGTGACAAAGTAGAGCCACGTAGAAAATGGATAGAAGCAAACGTAAACTTTAGTTTAGACGATGATTCTAACATCTTAGAAAATGACAGAATTCACACGGAGGATGAATTAGTATGACACAAACCGAAAAATATCAAAATTTACCCTTAGAAGAAGTAATAGGTGATCGGTTTGGACGTTATAGCAAATACATCATTCAAGACCGTGCATTACCCGACGCCCGAGATGGTCTTAAGCCTGTTCAGCGTCGTATCTTATTTGCGATGCTTCAAGAAGGGAATACAAACGACAAACCCTTCCGAAAGTCAGCTAAAACAGTTGGAACAGTAATTGGTAACTACCATCCACATGGTGATTCCTCTGTTTATGAAGCGATGGTCCGTATGAGTCAGGACTGGAAGCTACGTCATATGCTTGTTGAAATGCATGGTAACAACGGTTCGGTGGATGGAGATCCACCCGCTGCTATGCGTTATACAGAAGCAAGACTTTCTGCAATCTCACATGAACTTTTAAGAGATATTAACAAGAATACGGTTGACTATATACCAAACTTTGATGACTCTGACATGGAGCCACTTGTTCTACCTGCCCGTTTTCCTAATCTACTAGTAAATGGTGCCACTGGTATTTCTGCTGGATATGCGACAGACATACCTCCACATGCTCTACATGAAGCGCTAGATGCAGTTTTAATGCGTATGGAAAACCCAGCATGTACAGTGGATGAGCTTATGACTGTTATTAAAGGACCGGATTTTCCAACAGGCGGCATAATTCAAGGTGTTGAAGGTATTAAAAAGGCATACGAAACCGGCAAAGGGAAAATTGTTGTACGTTCTAAGGCAGAAATAGAAACGATTAAAGGCGGCAAAGAACAAATTGTCATCACAGAAATTCCTTATGAAATCAACAAAGCTAACTTGGTCAAAAAAATAGATGAACAACGTTTAGATAAAAGATTAGATGGAATCGCGGATGTTCGGGATGAATCAGATCGAACTGGTTTACGTATTGTGATAGAGATGAAAAAAGAAATTGATGCTCATGGCATATTACAATACTTATTTAAAAACACTGATCTTCAAATAACTTATAACTTTAATATGATCGCAATTCACAATCGTAGACCTACCATGATGACATTGCCTTTACTACTTGATGCGTACATCAATCATCAAAAAGAAGTTGTTACTCGTAGAACAATTCATGATTTGAAAAAAGCAGAAGAGCGCCTTCATATCGTCTCTGGTCTTATGAAAGCCTTATCTATTTTAGACAAGGTTATTAAGACGATACGGGCATCCAAGGATAAAAAAGATGCGAAAAACAATTTGATAAAGTCATATGATTTTTCTGAAGCACAGGCAGAGGCTATTGTTTCCTTGCAGCTTTACCGCTTAACTAATACAGATATAACCGAGCTTCAAGAGGAAGAGATTAAGTTAAATGATCTTATAAAAAATCTTGAAAGTATACTTGCTAAGGAATCTGTATTGATGAAGACCATCAAGAAAGAGTTGCAAGTTGTTCGTAAACAGTTTGCTGAACAGCGTAAATCTGTTATTGAAAATGAAATTGAAGAGATAAAGGTAACACTAGATGTGCTAATCCCTTCTGAAGAGGTTATCGTTACTGTTACAAAGGATGGTTATATTAAACGCACGAGCTTGAGATCATTTAATGCATCCAATGGACAGGACTTTGCTATAAAAGAGTCCGATTACCAGCTATATCAGGAGTCAATCAACACGCAGCATCACCTTCTGTTGTTTACATCAAAAGGAAACTATATTTATCAACCAGTGCATGAGTTGCCGGATATCCGCTGGAAGGATCTAGGACAGCATATATCTAGTATCGTACCTCTCGAGTCAAATGAAACAATTATAAATGTAATAGGCATTGACTCATTTGATTTAGACTTATGTGTTTTAACTGCAACTAAAGAAGGGCAAATAAAACGATCTCTTCTTTCAGATTATGTAGTCCAAAGATATGCACGACCAATTAAAACCATTAAATTAAAGGCGACTGATGAGCTAATATTAGCTCAGCTAGTGGCACCTTCTGATGAAATACTAATGACTACTCATTTGAGCTATTCTGTTCGCTTCTCCTTAGACGAAGTGCCAATCACAGGGGTTAAAACCAGTGGGGTTAAAGGCATCAATCTAAAAGACGAGGATTATGTTGTTAGTGTGAATGTAGTACCGCAACAAAGCAATGATGATATTATGTTAATTACACATCGTGGATCTGTGAAGAGAATGCATCTTTCAGAAGTTGAGCCTGGCGTTCGCGCGAAACGGGGACTTGTCACGCTTCGAGAATTAAAAACAAACGCCCATCGTGTATTTGCTGTCGTTTTGGCAAACAAATCAGAAGGTTTAGTAATGGAAACAGAAAGAGGACATCAAGAAATAATTGAAGTGAATAGCTTCCGTCCGACAGATCGTTATTCTAACGGATCATTTGTAATAGATACAGAGAAAGATGGGCAGCTTCTTCGAGTTTGGAAGAAACCAGTAGAAGAATCCTAAAAGATGGGAAAAGGGATATGTGGAGAAATAGGAATGTTTGGATTGTTCTTATAGGGGAATTAATTGCAGGTTTAGGGCTATGGAGCGGAATCATTGGAAACTTGGAATTTATGCAGGAAAAGGTTCCTTCAGATTTTCATAAGTCCTTGCTGCTCGCTAGTGGTTTGCTTGCCGGAATCCTTGTTGGCCCACTAGCGGGTAGAATAATTGACCAATCAAACAAAAAGACGGTTCTAATTGTTTCTGGTATTGGTAGAGTGTTTAGTGTGTTTTTTATGTTCGTTGCTATTGCAACTGGTTCCATATGGTGGATGTTATTGTTTCTAATATGCCTACAGGTGTCAGCATCTTTTTACTTCCCAGCTTTACAGGCAACGCTACCGTTAATTGTTAAAGATGAGGATTTACTGCAGTTAAATGGCTGGCATATGAATGTGTCTACCATTGCTAGAGTTGCTGGTACTGCGATAGGGGGACTTGCACTCGTTTACTGGCCAATTCAATCATTATATATAATTTCCTTGATGGCTTATCTAGGCATATTAGTATTTACTTTTATGCTTAGAATTGATGAAGCTGGAACGGATAAAGTGATCGTTACTAATGGACCGAGAACGGATGGGTTTAAAGAAGTTTTTCCAATGCTTAAGGGCAATACTCCTGTATTGCTGACACTCTTTTTAACATTGATACCTGTTTTGTTTTTAGGGTCGTTTAACCTGATTGTCATTAATATTAGTGAGATTCAGGACTCATCTTCTATCAAGGGCATCATTTATGCAGTGGAGGGTGTTGCCTTTATGGTGGGGACCTTGGCTATTAAGTACATTGGAAAAAGATATAGTACAAAATCTATTCTTTTTACATTTGTTTTCATCATTGGTTTTGCTGAAATGTCTATGTACTTTGTTGCAAATCCATTCTTAACATTAGTAAGCTTTGCTTTATTTGGTTTTTCCATAGGTTGCTTTTATCCTACAGCACTGACGATTTTCCAAAAGCAAGTGCCTAAAGAGTATCATGGTCGTTTTTTCTCCTTTCGCAATATGCTGGACCGAGTTTCTTTCCAAATTGTCTTATTGTCCACTGGAGCAATGCTAGATTTGATAGGTCTTGCTTATATGATGGTGATTTTCGGAGTATTTAGTATAGGGCTAACAATTGTTTTCCTTTTACAAATTCAAAGGAGAAAGCTTTCTTTTCAGATTCCAACTGCATGAACATAATAAAAGCATTTCCGTCGAGGTGTACACCTTGCTGGAAATGCTTTTTGTGTTTGTTATTATAGTGAAGTAGTTTTTCCTTTTTAGTCTTAGTCACTCTTACATGAGTACTAAAATCTACTTCGTTTCTCATCGATGACACATCTTTACCGGTTGTTCTCAACTGATGTAATCTTTTTTTCTTGGCATTTGATTTGGCCATATAGTTCTCTCCCTTTAAAATAATTTTCTCCTTCTATATTAAAGAAAGTGATTGTAAAATTCAATCTTTAACATATTTCTTTAGATTGTGGTATAAGTAATAGTGAGCACTACATTAATCTAAGGTACTGTTAAATTCGAAAGTATACATAACAATACCTACATAATATTTTGGAGGTAATAGAATGAAAAAAATCATATTTTTAGTCACTATCTGTTTACTGGTAATTGGAGGGAAAGCATTTGCCCATACGGGATTAGAAAGTTCAAATCCCTCTAACCGAAGTACTGTTACTGATCCGATAGAAGAAATTACACTTACCTTTTTAACAAAAATTGAACAAACAAGTTCATTTAAAATACAAGGAGCAAATAATGTAGAGGTTCCGGTTAAAAATATTGTAGTAGTTGATGATATTATGACTGGTTCAGTAGATGGGATGGAAAATGGCGAATACACGTTGACGTGGAATATAATTGGAGCTGATGGCCATCCAATTCAAGGAGACCTAACATTTGCTGTAAATCTTCCTGTTGAGGAAACTCCAGTGCAAGTGACTGAAGAAGAGTCACAAGTTAAAGAGACTGAAGATAAAGAGACTGCTCCTATTAATGAAACTAAGGATGTAGACAGTGATCAATCTTCTAACAGTTTTTTCATCGGTATGATTATCGTATTAGCTTTAGTAATAGTTGTTAGTATATGGTGGATGAATGGACGCAAGAAGAAATGATGATGTTTCTATCAACAATTAGCGAGGCCTTACTATATTCCTGCTTTGCATTGTTAATGGGCAGCTTCATATTTTCTTTAATTCCAACTGATTTAAAACCTGCAATTTTAGTTTCTAAAAAGTTTAAACTAATAGCACTCGCTGGAATAGCAGTATTTTCCTTCATGCCAATATTAAATCTAATGGTTTATTTGCTAGAGGAATACACTTTTTTATATGTATTAAAATCATTGTTGCTAACTTTTGAAATAGGAAAAGCTTGGATTGTAACTGTTATTTTAACAATCATTCTTGGATTCTTTATTTACTTATTTGATAATAGAAATACTCCTATCTATTATATAATTGGAATCCTATTATTGTTTGGTATAGTTGCAGCGATGAGTTGGACTACCCATTCGCATGCGGTCTATGGTATACAAGGCCTTATTACACATTTTATTCACTTTAGCACTGTTATCGTTTGGGTTGGTATATTAATAATAGTCGCTTGGTTTTCTAAAAACAAAGAGAATTGGATCCCTTTTTTAAATTGGTTCCATGTAACGGCATTGTTTTGTTTTGCCATTATTATGGTTACTGGTCTTTCATTAATGAATTACTCAATGAATATATCTGAATATCCAAATTCGTGGTTACAGCCATATGGCCAAAGCCTGCTCATCAAACATTTGCTCATCCTTCCGTTAATAGGATATGCCTTCATTAATGGGTTTTTGATGAAAAGAAAGCTTGGAAAGAAAGAAGAACTGGATCCAAGACCTTGGACTAAGCTGGAATCAATTATTGTGCTAGCAATTTTTGCTGCTACTGGGGCTATGAGTCAGCAGGAACCGCCACATAACAATGCATCGTTCAGCAAGGATACATTTTTGCAAGCTTACGGCATTTTACCTTCTGGTCAGGGCTCTTTAGTTCCATTAACAGTGGATATTGTTGCTAATTTTAAAGGGATATCTTTAGGTATTCTAGCAGTGGCATTTCTAGTAATCAGTATCTATTCCTTTACGAAAAAGATGCCGCCATTGTTCTCATTCATCATGAGTATTTTACTAGTCGTATGTGCATTATTAGCGCTATCTTATAGCGTCGTAGCATATTAAAAGAAAACACTTCTTAAAAGGGATCTAACCCTTTAGGAAGTGTTTTTTATTTGTATTAGAAATATCGTAGATAGATGGATATCCATCAAATCAAAATGAAAGTTGAATTAATATCAAGAGAAAAAAATTGAAAAGACTTTATTAGATAGATTGCTTGTCTTATAATATGAGAAAATATAATTAGAAATGAAGGGATAATGAATGAATCATAAAGAAACAGTCATTAGAAAAATGACCGAAGACGATTGGGACGATGTGCGAGAGATTTTTATAGAGGGAATACAAACTGGTAATGCTACCTTTCAAACAGAGGCACCAACATGGGAAGAGTGGGATGCTAGCCATACAGCCAAATGTAGGTTCGTAGTGACGTTTAAAGAGAAAGTGGTAGGCTGGGCTGCCCTTAGTCCGATTTCAAGCCGAAAAGCCTTTTCTGGCGTTGCTGAAGTAAGTATTTATCTATCAGGTTCATCTACCGGTATGGGCAATGGTGGAAAGCTACTCAAGAATCTAATAGAGGACAGTGAGCAACAAGAATTTTGGACAATCCAATCCATGATTTTTCCCGAGAATGAGGGAAGCATACACTTACATAGAAAACATAGTTTTGAGATAGTCGGTACTCGAAAAAAAATCGGCAAACTGAATGGTGTTTGGAGAGATGTCGTATTATTAGAGAGAAGAAGTAGTTTAATCGGTAGAGAGTAGGATTAATACAAAAATTATCGTGAGATGGAATAAGAACTAGTTTATTTTATCTTTTAGTAACAAATAACATTCAGCTATGTTAAAGATAAAGATTGATGTTTCATAAAATGGCACTATGACTTCTATCCTACACCTAGTAAATAAGTTTGATATACATTTGAAATATGTATGATTTTGTTGATGAATGTACTTAAACTTACGAAGAGACACTTCATTCTCTCGACTTTACTGTATAAAAATAAGAAATATATATTTGAGTTAATTCCATAATTCCTATTTTTATAAAAGACCATGAACAAGCAAAGCTATATGCTCAAGAAAGTTTGTTTTAAACAGTATTTTTGCTTAAAGTGGAGATTTTCTTTTTTGATGCTAAATACTCACATTTTCCCTATATCTTTTCACTCATTATTCTAAGATAATATAGTAAGATATATATTATTTTGGAGGAAGACTTTTATGAAACATACTATTTCAACCATTTTTTTTGCATTATTCTTACTGAGTTTAAATTCACCTGTACATGCTTCTTATTTAGCTGGAAACACAGTTATAAAATTAGAGGACCCTCTTCTACAAGAAAAGTTAGCGTCTTACGTTGATTTATGTGACAGTCAATTTCACGAGAACACCACCATCGATCGGATATCCACCTGTTTAGAGAAAAACAATGGAATCTTAACACTTGGAAACTGGTATGCTGGGGAGATCAGGACTCTTAATGGGTTGGAGAAACTGGCTGTTTTACCCATCAAAGAGTTAAATATTCAAAACACTCATGCAAGTGGAAGAAGCGTTGCTAACCTTACACCACTAGCAGATATAAAAAGTTTAGAGAGTTTGAAATTATATGGTACATACTCAAATGATTTTTCTCCATTAGCTACATTACCGAACTTAAAAGAATTAGTGATTAACTCTACTCATAATGAACCGTTACTATCGATTTCTTTATCAAAAAATTTACAAACGCTCCAATTAAGTGGAAATCAAGTTACTTCACTGGCTGGAATTGAAAGGATGCAACAGCTCACGTCATTGGCCATAGATGACGTCTCAATTCCTGACTATTGGGAATTAAAAAATGCACCGCAGTTGAAAAAATTATCTGTGGACTTTAATGGGGACTCTCGTTTCTTACAGTTTCTGTCTAATTTAGAGACATTGACTCTCTCTGCTTTTAGTGATGAACCTAAAATTATTAATGGAGATGACTTGAAAAAGTTAACAATACTTAAGACTCTTCGATTATTTAATATCGAAGCCAATTATGATTATCTTAATAATATGTCAAGATTAGAGGAGTTAAAGATATCAAATAAGGATACTAGTTCCTTGTTATGTGCGATTAATGAACCCTTGATCTACCTTAAAAGCTTAGACATCAGTCAAAATGAACTTTCTTCAATTAATGGGGCCGAGAAGCTTTCGGTTCTATTTCCATCGATTGAAAAACTAAATCTGAGAGGAAACGAGATTACTGATTTATCTCCTCTGGTACAAGCGAATATTCCTTTCCGATACTTAAATGAATTAGATATAGATGGGAATAAAATTATCGACATTAACATATTAGGAGAGCATGCTAATCTTTTTCCTTCCCTGGAGACAATTTATGCCGAATCAAACTATATCCATTCGATAAGTGAAATGACCAAGCTACCAGTACTGCAGTCATTGTTTGCTGGATATAACTTCATTGATATTTTTGATGAACGAAATGCAAAAAAGTTTAAACTATTTTATCAATTTGAGTTACGTAAACTAAAACCATTAGAAATGTCTATTGGCGATGTATATGATGGACCGATTTTATCAAAGGTTTCGATTAGTGATGAAGATTGGGAAGATGAGATTAAGTCAAGTGATTTGATGGTATCTTTTTCGGACCCTGAGGTGGCTGAACTAACGAAAGACGGAAATATTTTAGCGAAAAAAACAGGGACAACAACCGTTACATACTCAATTAAAGGTACAGCTGACCCTTATTTTACTCATTCGACCCTATTAACTGTTATAAACAAACATTATAAACCATTAGACCCCACGATTAATGGAGATGTTACACTTCAAACAAACAAGATGAGCGTACATTCATTCGGGGAAGATAAAGTGGTTATAGCTAGTAATGGTAAGGTGATCGCAGAGGTCGTACCTTCCGGATGGTTAACATTTACTCTTCCAAGTCTTAAGGGATTAACGGAATTACAAGTTTGGGCCGAATCCAAACTGGGAGTGAAAAGCAATGTGATTACCATGCCAGTTTATAAAACGGAAAAGCCAAACTTACCTGATTTAGAAAGTATTACTGACCAAACGGAATACATTACAGGTACGGCAGATCCTAATACCACTATTTATATTACTGCAAAAGATGAGGAATCATTTAAGGATCTATCCCAAAAAGTCAGCGACAATGGGACATTTAAAGTATACACCGGGAAGCTGCGGGAGGGTATTTCTATTACTATATACTCCAAAAATGAAGAAGGACGAGAGAGCGGTAATCTCGGTACGACTGTCCAAGATGTTACCCCACCAATGATGCCGATATTGGATACTGTGACAAGTGAGTCATTGCAAATTAGTGGTAAAACAGAAGCTAATGCAAAAGTAACAATCAAACTAATGTCTAGGAATATTGGGGACACCCTCGCTGATCAGAATGGTGTTTTCAAGTTCTCGATTTCGGCTCCAAGCCCGGGAGATACCTTTACGGCAATTGCTGAGGATAAATCTAAAAATAAAAGCAAGGAAGCAAACATTGTTACTACTTTACCTATAAAGGAAGAAGTTATACCAAAAAAGCCTGTTTTTTGGAAAGGCTTAGAGCTGAAAAAAGGCCAAATTGGACTCGTTACAATTACGAAAAAAATCAATCTTTGGAAGCGTGAAGGGGATAAGCTGGTTTTCGAACGTGTGTTAAATCCTGGAGAAGTATATCGAGTCTACCGGTATGACAGCAAGTATGGCGGGCAATATGGTGTAGGAGGAAGTCTCTTCATCACCAACATGCAGGGTTACGTGAAATACGAAACACCGTCAAAGTCAGTGCTGGCACAAGTAAAATAAAGATCTGACTCCAATCATCTATTAATTACTCGTTTGCACAGTCTTTGACTTTACTAAAATATAAAGCCTGTATCTTAGATTACTATGTAATAAAAGATACAGGCTCTTTTAAAATTTTTCTTCTAAAGCTAAAGTATCTGGTTCCTATAATAAGTTCAGTCAGTTATTTCAGATATGACTCCTACCATACAAGGAAGGGTTGTATAAGAGGAGAGTGTCCAGCCTTCGAAGTAACAAAAATCTGCTACTTAAAAGAACTATTATTCTACCTTTAACATAGCTTAACATTTTAAAAAATTTATTGTACTCTTTATAAGAGTACGTCCAAGTTTTTTACATGTTTATTGGGGGATTGCATTTATGATTATTAATTTGGCAGGAAAGAGTGATATAAAACCAGTAGTTGAAGTTTTGGATAAAGCTACGCTAAAGTTGTTGAAAAAGGATATTAAACAATGGACATATCCATGGCCGATCCCTCTCGTAGAAAATGAAATAGCTCAAAAGTTAGTGTATAAAGTAGAAATAGAAAATCTCGTAATAGGAACTTTTATAATTAAACCCATCCGAAGTTTAAACAATCTTTTGATAAAGGAAAACAGCTTATATGTAGCAAGAATAGCCATATTACCAGAATATCAAGGGAAAAATATAGGTGTCCATATTATTAGCTATTGTTGGTCCTTTTCTAAAAAGCATAAAAGAGATATGTATTTAGATTGTTGGGCAGGCAATGTCACGCTAAAAGAGTTTTATAGTAAATGTGGTTTGACCTGTTTAGGTGACTTTCCTGTAGACGATTATTATGTGAGTGTCTATTGTTTTGGAGAAGAGATTTGAAATCGATACGACCAAGCAAAATCTCTAAACAGAAAGAAAAGAACTTTTGACATCAAAAATTTCAAAGTTGTTATTTAAAAATACCAAATAGAGTCAAAAATCATAAAATCAATTACACTAGGATTAGAGCACTAAAAGTGCATAAAATAAGACTTCATATGAAGTCTTAATTAAAGTGAGATTCAACTAATTTAATTAATTTATCGGTCTCATCTTTTGAAACCGTATAAAATGATAAATGGAAAAAACAAATAGTTCTCAAAGTACTTGTTTTCTTTTCTTTTTAAAAAGTAGAACATCTATAACAAAAGCCATTAGGATGCCAAATGAATACCTGTACAAATCTACGATAAGGAATCCTCTCCCTAAGATTAATGTCCCTAGTGTAGTTCCACGAATATTATTAATCCATTCCACTTGATAGAGTTGACTCAATTCAATGCCAAAACTAAATAGTAAACTAAAAAGCAAGGAAAATAGAGGAGGTCTAGTAACTAAAATAAATCGTACTCCAAAATAAACCATAGCTGCCCAAAATGCATCTCCAGCATTTAGCTCTAACACATCAAAAAGCAAATAACCATATATTCTAGAAGCTAATCCTAACAATAGCATGAGAAAAGTAAGTGCCAAATACGTTAATTGCTTGCGAACGATTTGGTTCAAGGAAATCACTCCCTTTGAAATAAATGTGTTGAAAATGTGAATAAAAGTTTGAAAATACTAACTTTTGTTAACCATATAATGGTTTTTATGTATTTTTATAATATAATGGAGATTGAATTGTCTGGAAAATATTCAGTTAGTGGGGGATACATATGTCTTTTGATTCTTTAACTTCAATAAGTAGTGCTTCGTTATATTTAGCTTTTATTTTGTATTTGATTGCAATTTTACCATTTGGCTTTGCAATCCGCTCCAAAAAAAAGACAGCAACCACCCTAGCATTGAGTCTTACTGTATTTGGATTTGTTGCTCAGTTAAATTATTTTGTCTTACGGTGGATTGCTTCAGGTCATGCTCCTGTTAGTAATCTCTATGAGTTTATGACCTTCTTTGGCTTGATGCTAGTTGGTGGTTTTTTCCTAGTCTATTACCTATATAGACAGGTGGTGATTGGATTATTCTTAATGCCAATTGCTATATTAATCATAGCTTATGGAAGTATGTTCTCCAAGGAGATTACACCTTTAATCCCTGCCTTACAAAGCAATTGGTTAACAATACATGTGATTACAGTGGCTATTGCAAGTGCAATATTATCTCTTTCATTTGTTACTGGGCTAATCTATTTGATCAAGCAAGTAGACCATAACAAAAAAGGAGCAAGTACATTTTTTTTAGAGTTTGTTTTATATCAATTAATAGTCGTTTTAGGTTTTGTGACTATAAGTGGGATATTTGGCTTTCTCCATTATAACGCTAGTTACCAATTTGTTAATCAACAAGGCAATCAGGAAACCTATCAGTATAGTCTACCAGCTATCGTAACACCTAATAATGCACTACCAATAGATGATTCTGGTGAAGAATTAAAAGGGAAATTCTCCGGACTAGTACAGATACCAGTTATTTTTGACGCGGCAAAGTTGAATACGTTAATTTGGTCCTATTTTATAGGCTCCATACTTTACATACTCATTCGATTATTTTCTCGTAAGAGTATATCGAAGCTTTTACAGCCACTCACACAAAAAGTAAACCTTACTCTAATGGATGAAATATCTTATCGTGTTATCGTTATTGGATTTCCTCTGTTTGCATTAGGTGGTTTGTTCTTCGCAATGATTTGGGCACATTTAGCATGGAGCAGATTCTGGGGCTGGGATCCTAAAGAGGTATGGGCATTAATCACCTTCTTATTCTACACAGCATTTTTACACCTGCGCATCAACAGAGGGTGGGATGGAGAGAGAACAGCTTGGTTAGCTATCATTGGATTTGGGACTATCATGTTCAATCAAATCTTCGTCAATCTAGTCATCGCCGGCTTGCATTCATATGCTTAAATACAATAACCTTAAATATTTTGAGAATGGAGAATACAACTATAGAAAATAATTTTATCCTAGCTAGTTCCCCGAGCAGAATATTTGCATTTTTAGTGGATAGCCTTCTTTTTTTACTGCTGAGTATTATCGTCTCATTGATCGTAAAAGGTGGCATTGATAAAAACTTTTTAGACAGTAAATTTTTGAAGTTATATATGCGCTGTACTTAACGATTCTACCATTCGTTTGGAGTGGTTATATTATTGGTAGAAAATGTTTAAATATAAGTAGTACAGGTAGATGGAGAGAAGGTAACCATCACTAATAGGCTACTAAGAGAAATTGTCGGTCGATTCTTATTAGGCATTGCAAGTTTTGGGATAACTCAAATCGTAAGTTTCCAGTTATTTTTTTAATCTGTAAGAGGATAATATTATGTAAAGAATGGCAGGATGGAGCAGATGAGCGATCGATTTGATTTAAGCTTTAAAAACAAAGAAGTTCGAATGTGGTTTTATATTATATTACCAACGATTGTTGTAGGCAGCATAACCTTTTTGTTCATTGATCTTGAATATAATTACATTCCACATTTGTTAATTTACCTTGCTTGGATAGTATATTATTCATGGAGACTTTTTTATAGACGCAACAAAAAGAAATCTCTGTAACACTAGTACCAATAGAAAGCAGGGCTAATAATTACAATGGATTTACACATAGAACTCATATTTACAATATAATGAATAGTGAGAAAAAAACTATTGAATAGAAAAAGGTTAAATTCATTAAAAATAGGAAGGGAGAGGTTTCTATGGAAAAATTATTAGAACAAGCACTTAAATTGAGAAAAAAAGGTCTTCTTCTAGATTCCAATACTATTTTGCTTCAATTGGTTAAAGATTTCCCTCAAAATGCTTATATTAATTATCAATGTGCCTGGAGCTTTGACGCGCAAGGAGAGGAGCTTAAGGCTGTTCCATTTTACGAGAGAGCAATTAGTCTAGGATTACCTGAAAAAGATCAGGAAGGGGCTTTTATTGGGCTTGGAAGTACATATAGAACACTCGGAGAATACGTAAAGTCCCAAAAAACCTTGCAGCAGGGTTTAGAACGATTTCCAGATAATAGAGCTATGCAAGTATTCTTAGCGATGACATTATACAACTTAAATGATCATAACAAAGCTATGGAACTATTATTAAAAAACATTAAAGATACGTCAATAGATGAAAATATACAAAGCTACAAAAAGGCAATTGAATTTTATTCAGATAAGCTGGATGAGATTTGGAATTGAAACAGAAATAAGTGATAAATAAGGTAAAACAAAATAAATGATGTGTATAGTGTCTGAATTACAATTTACAGTTAATTTGAATACAAGGAAGACATTAACCTGAACAATGAATTGTAATAACTAAAAATATGAGTGATTAAAATGCAAAAAAGCTATAAATTTATAATCTATAAAAATCATGTATTTACGTATTTTTCTCAAATATCTCACTGTTTCAAGTATACTTTTCAAATGAAACGTAACTTCGTATAATTTATATTATGTAAACTAAAATTAAAAATTATGGAAAGAGGTGCGCCTACACCTCTTTCTTATTTCGACTGCCACAAAAGTTTAGACATTCGCTCTATGCTAAGTCACTTATACATTTACTCGCCTGCCGGTTAACTTTTGATTACCTAACAGGCTTATTAAGTTCGCCTTAACTTGTTCGTGAAAAACAACTCTGTCGTAAACTCCAACGCTTATAACATTATTAAAATATTTACTATTTCTTTATATACTTATGCAGCAGTTCAATTACTGAAATTTTACTCTTGTGCAACTCCTATTTTGCCGTTTGCAGTATTCTTTATGACTTTAGGTAGTTATTTACATCGAACACTTTTTTATTGCTTAAGTAATGCTAGCTTGCTTTTCGATGGTGTTTCGTATTTTACATTTGGTGATTTTTGAATGTAATTTCCACCACCTACACCATATAAACCACCATGATTGCTCTTATAGTTATAAACACGGTATTCTTCACCTTTTTTCAAAGTTCGAACAGTAGTCAATGAACCATTGCTTTCCATCTTGACCAAGCTTGTATTGGATAAAATAGTAGCTTTACCTATTTGCCCTAATTTTAGCTCTGTTTTTCCCCACATCACTTTTTTTATAGATGGAACATCTGTCTTTTTCTTAATATAAGCAGAGGAAATATAACCTGTTAGCTTTTGATCTTCAGTTTTAACAGGGTACCACACAAATTGGTTTATGCTCGTTGGAGATTGGTCGTATAAGAATTTATCTTCAATAATTAAGGTAGTGTTTTTGGCTAAAGTATTTGCTACTGAAGAAGTACTAGGTTGCGATCTTAATTTTACATTGTCTGCTGTTAGCAATACCTTGCTTCCTTTTTGGAAATGATATGAAGAGGTATGCAATTGATCCGTTAATGTATATTCCTTCTTCGTAAAGGCAATATTGTCACTGCTGTTAGGGTCATATTCAAAATCAGCTAAACTGAAAGGAAACTGCGCTAATTTAGTGCTATTCAAGTAACTATCCTTTTCAATAAATGTAAAGACTTTTTCTTGATAAGCACCAATGTTCTTCAATCCATTGGACTTATATAGTGGACTGTTAGCAGGTTTTATACCGTTATAAGCCATGACTGGAAAGTACCAGTTCTCGATTATTTCAGGTCCTCCGCCTATTATTTTAGGCAAATCATTACGTTTATACATACTGTTAAGAATTTCGACGCCTGCTTGAATATTATAAGTGATATCGTATTTCAATCTTTCTTGATCATAGCTTAGTTGATTGGTAACTTGCATAAGACCAATCCCTTGATCCGTTGAGATTACAGGCTGACCATTTGCATCGAATTGTTTCCAACCGCCATTTTCTTTAGTAGCAACAGCCTTCACAACTTCAGGAGGAATTTTTGCTTCTATGGCTGCATTCGTAAGTAGACAGTTCATATACTGAAAAGATGGATTTTGGTTTGGCTTTATTTCCCCATATGAAGAGCATTTAGACGTCCATGCTGACTCAGCGGAAGCTTCTCCATTGGACCAAGCCAATAGCATTAAGCAAGCTAAGAATGCTAAACTCATTTTTAATAGTTTCATTGATTTAATCCCCATTTCATTGAATATTTTATATTTATTAGTATATATTACCATAAAATATGAATGGAGAAATTATTATTGGAATAAAGTGGTGCTATCTACAAAACTAGCTAAATTCAATAGAGTTAAAAAAGAATAAACACTTAGTTATCGTAATCCTCCAGCAAACAAATTTCGATGAATTCAAAAAAGCTATTTGCATCAAGGGATCTATCCTCCCAATCGTGCCAGTAGTATAAAACCTGACCGATTGTTCCAGCTTCAGTTGGATCCATGTCCATGCAAAGATAGTCACCAGCACCATTGTCGGCAATTGGAATCCACTTAGAATTCCATATAAATGGCTTTATTTCTTTTTCATTTTCTGGCTGCATATCATCGGGATCATATTCTTCCTGCAAAAACGACCAATCCTTTATAATTTTGTGGATGGGAGAAAGAACCAAATTTCTTACAAATGGATTCACACCAGGCTCCCAAACTTGTCCGTTATACACTCTGTAAAAATTCTGTACTTCTTCTGGTAGCTTAACTTCCAGCTTTTGTTGGAGTAAATCCAATTCTTTGTCAGTGACGCCAGGTTGAAGGTTTAATGACTCTTTAAACCCTTCCTCAAATTTTTCACCTCTTGCGATTATCTGATTCCATAGGTTTGCAGCATTGTTCATTCTGTTCTACCTCTCTCCTTCGTAAATCCATACATAAATATTTTACATAGTACTAGCAACAAAAAACAGATATAAAATCTAGATCTTTATTTCATAGGCTAAATTAATGAGAAAGCAAACGATACCAATCATTTGACCAATTGTACTTAAAAGGCTTGCATATACTATTTAGAGGGTTTAATCAATTGTTATTGGAATGATTTAAATGTGGAATGTATCACAAATAAGCTCTTGGATTATTGCAGTAGGTACAGTTATATCTGCAATAGGTAGTACTCCTTCACAAGTATTATCAAACGCAATGTTAAGAGACCTGAACATCATAGGGGATGCTCTACAAGCAGTTGGGAGTGGTATAATCCCCACGGATGCGGATTATCTGGATAAAGTAGGAAGTCAACTAGGGGCCATAGGTAATCTCATTACGCTCGAGTCATTTTTTATCGAGGATCAAAATACGAGTTCCCTCATAAGTGCACAGGGTGATTTTGTTCAAGCGCTAGGTGGAGTTCTCACGATAGATTATTCTGGAAATCAGTCGATAGAAGACGCACTAAACAATATTGGAAATGTACTCCAAGTGATTGGAACTATTTATCAAGCATTATCAATTAAATATCCTTCAAATAGTCAAAAAGCGCAAGAAATGAATACAGTCGGTAGTTGGATACAAGCCGTTGGAGCAGTTCTTTCAGCCCTAACGGTTGATGAATGAGTTGAATGATTTCTCCAGGCAATACAAGTCAATCTTCTCATGTGAATGAAATGTAAAATAAAGACAGTGGATTATCGTATTCCTCTGTCTTTATTTTAGGTATAGCATCCTTATTGAAGAAGCTGTTAGTTCTATAACTATTAAATATCTTACTTAAATTTTATACTCTATTTCCAGCTCTTTTGTAGCTTCCTAATATAAACAATTTGACCGATGTGATATGCATTATGTGTGGTGACATTCCCTACTACTTGCCACCAATTGGCATTCGAGTATTCTTGAACACTTTTTTCTAGTTGTTCTTCTGTTAATATCATTTGCCAATGTAAAAGAACTTCTATAAGTTGTTTCTTTAGTTCATCGAATGTTTTATTTTTTGAGATGGTAAACGTACTGTCATTACTTCCAACTGCTGGAACTGCATTAACACTAGATTCCTTATACCTTATTTGCCAGGTTTTATTCCAATAAAGCAAATGCTGTACAATTTCTGCAATACTATTATTTTCTTTACTCGCCTTCCAAAAAGCTTGTTCCTCTGTCAAACCATTTACAGATTCTGAAAATGGTACGTACCAACTGGGATCGTTTGCATTGGCTAACAGTTGGTCAGACAAAACATCTTTTGCATGAAACATACCTGCTATACTCCCCCTTAATGTTTATCATCATTTAAATGCCTCTATCTATTGTTAATTATTCTAGTTGATAAGATTATTCTCCTCTTTTTCAATTACTTGCTGCATTAGTAACAAACCTGTTATTTAGCTGTTAAATGAATAGTTGTTTAAAGTTAAAAATTAATCCTTGTAAGAAATGCGAAATAATATGCAAATGGTTTCATTAAAAAAGAAACGTTTATGGTTGAAACCATTAAACATTTCTTTTTAAGAACAAAAATATTTGTCTAGTTTTGTGAAACTTAGCTTTTCGAGGTTAGCTGTATAAAAATACGGTTGATTGATAGCTAACCCTCCGTTTCTTTATTTGCTTGTTTTTAAAATGTATATTTAACTCTGTCTCTGAAAATATACTTCTTCATAGGGCTGTACAATGACAAAGCCATCTCCTTCGAACTTCATTTGTATTGATTCTCCACTTCCTCTACCAACAAAGGTTTTAAAGGAGATATCTGTTTGGAAATCAGGCTGTAGATTACCGGACCAAGCCACTGTAGCATTTGGGTCTGTGAAAATGGGCTTTCCTGGTGTCACACGCAGTGTGAGAGGCTCGTAATGAGAAGTTATAGCAACTAAACCAGTTCCTTCACATCTCACATTAAACAACCCGCCAGACATCATTCCTGCCACTTTTTTCATGATTTTGATATTGTGATTAATGGACGGCTCGAAAGCAAGCAAATCGTTCCCATTTACATAAATCGCTTCATTTTGAAGATGAAGAATAATGATTTTCTTTCCACTGTCAGCTAGATATAATTTACCGTGGCCATTTGCCTTCATTAGTGAGGCACCTTCACCAGTCAAAGCCTTTTTAAACATTGCGCCCACACCATGCTCTAAAACGCCCTCACGCTCAAATTTAATTTTTCCGTGATAAGCGACCATGGCACCTGCTTTAGCCCAAACAAGCCCCTCCAGGTTAACCTCCAATAAGCGCTCTGTTTCTAGTTCGAAAAAGCCTTCTCCTTTATCCTCCTGCTCCGTTTTGCGTATAAATTCAGCTACTGAGTATCGATTCATCAACAAACACCCCTTCCTCTTATCATATACGATGATGAATAGAACTATGTTTAAAATCATCCTTAAATTGGTTTTCTTATCTATAAATCTAGCAAAATATCTATGATTTTACTGCTAATATAACGATGGACGGTGCTATCAAAATTCAATAGAACAGCTACCCCAATGTTTTCCTCTGGAATTAATGAGATTAATGCCCTTACAGCCATCTGTCCCCCGCCGTGCTCGATGATGGTTTTTCCCTTATAGTCCTCGATAAACCAGCCTAATCCATAAAAACATGTATTAGTTTCATTATCCCACTCTTCTGACACTCGACATACAGGATTTTGCATTTGCTTTTTGAGAGTATTTTCAAGCTGTTCACTTGAACTGTAGTTCAAATGAAAGGACATATACTTGGCCAAATCTGTTGCTGTAGAGTAAAGAAAGCCTATTGGAGCAGCCAAAGAATTCGTTGGATAAGGGGTTTCAACCTTGTCGGTACCTAAATAATATTTTGCGTAATTATTGTCAGTCAGAATGATATTTGTATCTGTAGTAGTTCGCGTCATTTGTAGTGGTGTTAAGAACTGATTTTGAAGGAAAGTCTCCCAGCTTTCTCCGGTAACCTTCTCGATTAAATCTCCCAAAATAACATATGCATCTGTACAATAGTTCCAATCATGTCCAGGGGGTGATTCTAGCTTAACTTTTCGAAACCACCTAGTGATATCCTCTCTAGTATGGATACTAGTTAATTCATCTTCTACTAACCTATAATAGGCTAAAGCCTCATCCCATTCAGTAGGTGTGTCTGAATAGATTTCTTTAACATTTGGAGCAACTAAATTGGGCTATACCTAAATCAGCTGGAAAGCCTGTTGTATGGCTTAAAACATGTTTTACAGTTATTTGATCGCTTAAGTATTTACTTTTGTTCTGAAATAAGGCAAATACTTAATGATTGGTGTATCGAGTTGGATGCTGCCCTTTTCAACAAGCTTCGTAATGCAGACTGCTACAAAGTTTTTTGTTACACTTTGAATACTCATGATTGTATTTTCATCAATTAGGCTCGTAGTAGGCTCCAACTGAGCGTAACCGTATCCTTTTGCAAAAATTAGTTCATCTTTTTTAACTATAGAGACAGTAATCCCGACTCCTTGTTCTTCTATGACTCCATTTATTAAACTGTTTATTTCTTCTATCTTTTTATCAATTGTTTTCATTATTTGCTCCCTACATATTGCTAAATTTTCTAATTAAAGTGCTCCTTTTTGGTTAATGCCACACCCTATGCTGCATTTTTATATAGTTAGAACAATTGGTTGTTGTAACGATCTACCTCTCTGTCTGAGTTGACTTGAGCGGCTACTTGATTCATTGTCTTCTTATGCGTTAAGTTATAATTCCTACTACTTAACCGATCTACGAGATAGGCACCTATTATGATAGCAGCAAAGAAACCCCAAAAAATCCACATAATCCAATGCATAACATCCTCTCCTTCATCAGATATAGTATGTTCACTTAATACACATACGGAAAAATATTGAGAAAGTTTCGAATTTTAAGGTTAATGAAAATGACATCAGTAAAATGTGGATTTACTTTAAGTTAATATCAAGTATAAAAGCCTTTTTCTCTATAAAATAGAAGGAAATCAGGCTTTTTAGTCAAATATAACTTGTTGATTTATTAGTCCGTCCCTCGTTTAGAGGATGTTACGATGGTCGGTCTATAAAAAGGCTAATATTATATTTCCATTCCAAAACACAATGATTTATTCTTCATAGCTTCTGTTAATTTCTTTCTTAAACCTGCTAACCATTCCGGTTCCTGGTCCCACTTTTCTTCCGCAGATCGTAGAATGCGCACATAACTATACAAATTTGCAAATCGTCTACAAGCTGGCATTATTGACATCATATCTTCTGATATCTCAAATTCAGTACGATATCCGTCCAAAAAGCTTTCTTTTTTCTGCTGAAAAATATCAGGCAGAATACAATCCTGTAAACTATCAAGTGATTGCTCGATATCCATTACATACCAGTGATACATGGCATCGTCAAAATCAATAACGTTACAAGAGTTATACTCTTCATCATAGAATACATTATCAAATTCAAAATCATAATGAATCAGTCCAAAATTGTTGTTTGTCTTAGGAATTGAGTCAAAATAATCTTGTAATAACAGGGTTTCCTTCAATGCAGATTTTTCGAGAGGAAAATCAACTAGAATATTGTGAATCCAATTTAATACGTCGCTATATGACCATCGTTTGTATTGTGAAGTTTTATACTCACTGGATAACTGATGGAGCTTTCCTAAAGCTTTTCCATAATTGAAAATAACTGTGTCACTTAAATCGGTCTTGATGATTTGCACACCTACAACACGTTTAAATACAGAGGCAAAGTATACGCCCCATGGAGTTTGTAATTTGACGAGCTCCTTCCCATTCTTTGATACAGCAGTTTCTACTGCTCCATACTTTTTGGATCGAAGGTATGAAATAAAGTCCAATTCTGCTAAAATATTTTCTTCGAATTTCTCCGTTTTTGGAGAAAATCTTAAAAATTGAGTTTTGCCTTTGGCTTGAAATGGATAAATAGCATTTGAAGATATTCTGTAGTACTTGAACATTTCAAGAGAGCGTTCATCAAATTCCCAATTTCTCAACAACATTTCTGCTAAATCCTCATTTTTAAAAAGATATTTCAATTTCAACATAAACTGACAACTCCCTTTACTTAAAGTTATATTGCATCATTTTTTGTTTAATTTTTTCTTGAAATCTCTTCTCCTTGTATCTAATCTTTGTAATTCAGCTAACTGTTTTTTATAACTATTAACTCTGCTTTGACTTAGACGTTTATCATTTATGGCTTTTTGAATGGCACAGCCCTGTTCTTTTCGATGTTGACAATTCTTAAATTTACAATAGTAACTCAGTTGTTTGATTTCCTCAAAACTTTGCTCAAGTATCTCTACATCTCCCCATAGCTGCAATTCTCTTATACCAGGGGTATCTATGATTATGCCACCAGTTTGAAGGGAAATAAGTTCACAATTTGTAGTTGTATGCTTTCCTTTGCCCGTTAATTTACTAATAGACTGTATTTTTTGTATTTCATTACCCACCAAGAAATTAGTTATTGTTGATTTTCCTACTCCAGATGATCCAAGAAATATAACTGTCTTTCCACACATTAAATATTTAAAGAAAACGTCCATATTTACATTTTTTTCTGCACTGACAGAATGAACAGTTACTTTATTTGCTATTTCTTTCACTTGATTTATATATTCGGCAATATTAATACATAAGTCTACTTTGTTTAAAATAACTACTGGTTCAATTCCACTGTTATAAATCAAAGTTAAAAATCTTTCTATACGTCGAATTTCAAAATTATTATCTAAGCCAACTACGATAAATGCTGTATTAATGTTTGAAGCTATTACTTGTTCTTCTGTTTTTCCTCCTCCAATAACACCATTATTTAATTTTCTCCCACCAGAGATAGGAAGCTTCCTTACATAAGCGTTTTCTCTCGGTAAAATAGCGTGAATGAAAGCATGAGGATTACTATTTTTAATTTCGTACACTACCCAATCTCCAACTGCCGGAAAATCTTTATTTAATTGAGCATTATGTCTAAACCTTCCTGTTATTCTAGCTGTAATTGATTTCTCTTCAAATGTTACAAGATAATTATCTTTTATTTTGCATGTCACTCTACCAGCTCTTAGACCTTTTATTTTATAAGGTCTAAAATATTCATCAAAATTTGCATTCCAACCTAGTAAATGTGGTTCCATTAATTTTGCCCCCAGTTAGTTATAAATTTGGAGAAGAACAACTGGAATTATATTTATTTAATATATTTTGTACTCACACGAAAAAAGCCACAGGATATATAAAATAACCCTGTGACTAGACATTCCGTTCTTCTTTACAAAAAGTCAATTTTCTCTCTTGACATGTCCTATATTAATAAGTTCAAAAGCCTAATAACTTAGTCCGCATGAGTGAGATGCAATAAATATAATTCCAAGGTTATCTTCATTAAATTAGTCATTGCTTAATCTCACTCCCTTCAGTAATTGTAAGAAAATTATACCATTTCAATTATTGATAAATCAATAACTTATCTTGTCCAATGGCAAAATTCCTTGGAAGAAAAAAAAAAGAATCCTATTTCTAGGATTCTTTTAGTAAATTTTTTTCTTTCCTATATCCAGTGATGATTTTGACAGATAATAATATCCAAAAAATAGTCATACATGTTAAAAGGTACTTTAAAACAGTATTAATTGTAGAAGAATCTGTGTCAAGAACCCATTGCATATACATGGACTGTGCTAATACAAACAACAAGAATATAGCGATTGTCATATTCATCCTAAAGGCTTTTTTTATTTGGAGTCGCTTTTCTGATACGTCATAGGAGAATGCTGGTTTATTATTAGCCTCGTCATAAGGCATCGCCCAAATAGAGTAATTTAATAGAGACATATTAGATGTATATTTTAGTTTCCATCCTATTTCTTTATGAATTATATAATAATCAGATTTAAGTTTTGGTTCAAATGTAACCTCATATGCAATCTTTTCGTGCCTAGAGGGAACAAAAGAAAAGATTGTAGCAAATACACTTTCAAGCTCGTAGCCCTTATGATGCATCTCATCCAACCATATTTTAGTCTGGAGTGGCTGATACATCCATGCTAATCGAATTTTCCTTATTTTTTTTCTATCGTATTTTATTTCGTCCTTAAGATTAAAAGTTTTTTTCTCAAAAGTTCTATAGGAAATGAAAACAAAAGTCGATAGTCCTGCTAAAGCCAAGAATACTAGTACGGGAATAATAAGTGCTGCATAATTAGGGTCATTAGTATTTATGGTTTCAAAAATTAACAAGTTAATAGGGCCAGTTGATAAATAAAATATGGACAGCATAAGAAATAAATACGCATGCAAACGAATCCTTTTGAACAAGCTTTCACGGGAGGGATAAAAAGAAACAATTATATCTTCATTTTTTAAAATACCCCATTTACCGGTAGTTGAATGCTCCTGCCAGCCATCGCTTTTTAAGCTTTCTGATAACGCTCCGGAATTATATTGTATTGAAAAGGTAACCTTGTTAGGAGGCACAGTTTTATCAAACGTAAATATCCGTGTGAATCTGTTAATGTCTTTGAGTATATAGCCTTTATAAGCCATCCTTTCTAGCCAACGTTCAGTGTATGATATACGATAGCTCCAAAATAATTTGAACTGTTTCAATCGAACTCCCCCTCATAAAGCAAAATATTGCTATGTACTTCTTTTAAACGCTCCATTTCCTTCCGAATGATAACCTTGCCAAGCTCGGTAATTTCATAAATTGTTTTTCTCTTTTCGTCCGAGAATACAGTAATCATTTCATCGTTCTGCATTTTAGTGAGCGTTCCATAAATAGTGCCAGATCCTAAATGTAGTCTGCCGTTAGTCAGTTCTTCTACTCTTTTGATAATTCCATAACCATGCCGTGGCTCAGTCAATGAAAAAAGTATATAGAAAGCTGTTTCCGTCATTGGTATGTATTTCTTGATTAATTTATCCAAGCTGCTCCACCCTCTTGTACTATGTCACAACACGACTATATCACGACGTGACATATTTGCCAAGCAAAACATGTAAAATTTAACCTAATATTTACTAGTTAAGCAATATAAAAATTTCTTTCATGATTTTCCCTCATAAATAAGCTTTTAAAGTTCATACTTTAAATAGTTTATTTATGAGGGAGGTATTTTTTTGAATACAAAAAATTCTACCGTTTCCGTGTTTGCGCTTGGCGGTATAAATGAAATTGGAAAAAACATGTATGTTATTGAATCATACGATGACATTGTAATAATTGACTGTGGAGGTAAATTTCCCGATGAAAGTCTTCCAGGAGTAGATTTAATCATCCCTGACATCACTTATCTAAAAGAAAACGAGGAAAGAATACGTGGTTTGATCGTCACACACGGGCATGAGGATCATATTGGTGGAATACCTTACTTTTTAAAACAGTTGAATGTACCCGTTTATGCCACAAATCTGACGCTCGGTTTGATTGAAATTAAGTTAAAGGAGCATGGAATTCTTCGAGATAGCAAGCTTTTTATGATAGACGAGGATAATGTCTTAAGGCTGGGTACTATTCGGACAACCTTTTTTCGCACGAGCCACAGCATACCAGATTGCCTTGGTATAGCCTTTCAAACGCCACTTGGCACAATTGTGCATACAGGAGACTTTAAATTTGATTGGACTCCCGTGGATAAGCAAGCTGCAGATATACATCGTATGGCAGCAATTGGTCAGGAGGGAGTACTATTGCTACTTTCAGAAAGTACGAATGCAGAGCGACCTGGCTCTTCCCCGTCGGAAAGGCTAATAGAAGAACATTTGGATGAAACCTTTAGAAAGGCAACTCGCAAAATTTTCATTACTACTTTCGCTTCAAACGTACACAGGGTACAGCAAATAGTTGACACTTGCATTAGAAACAACAGAAAGATTCTTTTACTTGGAAGAAGCATGGTAAATGTAGTTAGGGTAGCGACTCAGCGAGGATATTTAAAAATACCAGAAGGAATGTTGCTAGAGGAAAGCGAGGTTCCTTCAATGTCACCAGAAGAAGTGGCGATTCTTTGTACAGGTGGACAAGGTGAGCCAATGGCAGCTCTTTCTCGACTAGCCAGCTCTCGGTTCCGTAAATTAGAAGTTCTCCCAGAAGATACAGTAATCTTTTCTTCTAGCCCTATCCCTGGAAATGAAACGAATGTTACGAGGGTTGTAGACAATCTATTGCGCCTAGGAGCGAATGTAATATATGGTTCAGGAAGCGCAACAGGGATGCATGTATCTGGCCATGCTTACCAAGAAGAGCTGAAGCTCATGCTGACCTTGATGAAGCCAAAGTATTTTATCCCTATACATGGTGAATATCGCATGCTGCATATTCACAGAGAGCTCGCTCAGTCCATCGGTGTTAAGCGTTCCAATATATTTTTACTGAACAATGGGGATGTTGTCGATATTATTAACGAAAATGAGGTCATACAAACTCGCTCGATAGAGGCCGGTGATGTTTTTGTGGACGGCTCCGGTATAGGAGATGTAGGAGAAATAATTCTTCGTGACCGCAGGGTTCTTGCTGGAGATGGAATGATTGTTATAGTCGTAAGCCTACAAAAAGGGCTGAAGAAAATATGGAATGGTCCAGATACTCTTACAAGAGGCTTTGTATATGGACCAGATTCAGAAGAGCTTATTAACTCTATCAATCAAAATGTACGCACTACTGTAGAAAAATGGGATAACAATAAAAACCAACGTACCCTCAAAAAGAATATTAAAAACTCCGTAGAAAACTTGATTTACAAACGAACAAAGAAAAAACCGATGATTTTGCCTATTATTATTGAAATTTAAACTAATCAACGCATCCTAGTAAAAAGGATGCGTTGATTTTTTATCGGATAGAATTTTTTATGACCGGATAGGCAAGATTTATAACCGTTCAGAGATCTTTTATGACCGGATAAAAAAAATTATGACCGTTCACCCTATTTGGCATCATCCAAAAGCTACATCTAGAATCATCATAATTGTAAATCCAATCATCAAGCAAACAGTTGCCAAATCTCCGTTTCCGTATTCCTGTGAACCAGGAATTACCTCCTCCACTACAACAAAAATCATAGCACCAGCTGCGAATGCAAGAGCAAAAGGTAAGATTGGAGACATAAAGGACACTGCTAAGACACCGATAATTGCAGCAATTGGTTCTACCATTCCAGAGAATTGTCCATAAAAGAAGCTCTTTCTACGAGACATCCCCTCTCTTCTTAGAGGCATTGCAACCGCTGCACCCTCAGGAAGGTTCTGAATACCAATTCCGATTGCTAGAGCTACAGCTGCAGTTAAAGACGCTGAATCGAGACCAGCTGCAACTGCTCCAAAAGCGACACCGACAGCTAGGCCTTCCGGAATATTATGTAAAGTGATTGCAAAGACAAGCAGTGTACTTCTTCTTTTCCCCTTCGGATTAATCCCTTCGGTTTGATTGGTGTGAGAGGAAGGGTGCATATGGGGGATGATTTTATCTGCGATCCAAAGGAAAAATCCACCCAAGAGGAATCCAGCAGCTGCTGGAAACCAAACTGGAAAAGGGCCTTCTTTTGACATCTCTATAGCAGGGGAAAGAAGCGACCAAAAGCTTGCTGCAATCATTATTCCGCCAGCAGAGCCAAGCATACCATCCATTAATTTTTGGTTTACTGTCTTTGTTGTAAACACTAGGGAGGCGCCTAGCGCTGTCATTCCCCAAGTAAACAAAGTTGCTAATAATGCCTGCATAACTGGGCTAAGCGTGGATATGTACGCAATCATCATTTCCTGTCCCTTCTTTGTCTTCTTTTATTATCACTATATGATTTTGTAGAGAATTTAATAATAAAGAAATTAAACGGTACCAACCTGGTTATTTAAATCATTATTTCTTCCAATCGGCTGCTAGCATGCCGTAGACCTCATGATCGACATAATGGTCGTATAGCCACTCTGATTGACGAATAGTTCCCTCATGGGTAAACCCAAGTCTTTCAGGAATTGCTCTGCTTTTCTTATTCTCAACCGCAGCTCGGATTTCTACACGATTTAATCCTAAATCGATTAATGCATAATCTACAAATGCCTTTACTGATTTAGTCATTAGACCATAGCCAACAAAGGCATCGCCCAACCAATATCCAATGCTCGTAGATTTGTTGTTCCAGTCAATTTTATGAAAACCAATTATACCAGCAAGATTGTCTTCATACCAAATCCCTGCTTGGATTCCATTATTTTCACTAAACTGTTTCATAGTAGATTTGATGAAATTCTCCGTGTCAGAAACAGTTTTTGTAAAATCAATAAAAGGTAACCATTCCTTTAATGTATCCTTGGACATGATAGTCAAATCGAACACTTGTTCCGAGTCCCGTAAATCTAGCATTTTTAGTTTAGTTTTTTCGTCAATATTAAATGTAAACATAGTATATCTCCCTCCTTATAGAGCATTATAAATTAACTTTACAATAATGGAAATATTTTATTTGTTTACATAATAATATTATCAAACATAAAAATGGTTATCCAAATTATTCGGATAACCATTTTACTTTTTAAAATGGACTACTATCTTTCGAAAACGTTTTTTTGTGACACTGCACATGAGTTACGAACTACTAGTTGATGCGGAATGATAATACGCTTTACTGGTTCATTTTCATTCTCCAACACCTGAATCAGGCTTCTGGCTGCCTGATATCCTAATTCAACTATGTTGATATTAATGGATGTTAGAGGTGGACGAGACATTTCCGCAAACAAAGCATTATTGAAGCTTATAATGGAAACCTGACTCGGAATGTCAATTGCCATTTCTGTAAGAGAGTTTACAACTCCTAGCGCTATCAAGTCATCTGTAACGATTAACGCTGTAGGAGAAATGGTACCCGAGAAAAGTTTACTTACTGCTTTCTGGCCACCCTCTCTTAGAAATTGTTCAGAATGTATAATATAATCTTCTTGCAAAGATATATCATTTTCTTGCAGAGCTGCCTTATAGCCATGGAGTCTGTCCAAAGTTACTGTGAGGTTAGGACTGCCCCCGATAAAGCCGATATTCTCATGTCCAAGACCGATAAGGTACTCTGTTGCCTCTTTCGCTGCTAGGAAGTTATCATTATCTACATGAGTGATTTTTGCCACATGCTCATAAGGCTTCCCAATCATTACAAATGGAAAGTTTCTAGATCTCAAATAGTTTAAGATATCGTCATTGATTCGAGAGTAAAGGAGTATAATTCCATCCACTCTACCCCCCTGAACCATCTGCACTACACCATTGAATAGTTCTTCCTCAGTCGTTCCAGTAGTCATCTGAAGTGCATAATGCTTTTCATGCACTCCTTCACTTAATCCGTGCATAACCTCAGCAAAGAATGGGTTTTGAAAGAATGCACCAGTCGATGGAGGCAATACTAGACCGATTACCTTTGTCGATTGGCTAGCAAGACTACGTGCAATAAAATTAGGATGATATCCTAGCTGCTCCATTGCTTCTCTAACACACTTCTTTGTCTTCTCACTAATCCGGGGATTATTGGCAATTACCCGAGAGACGGTTGAGGGAGCGACATTTGCTAATTTTGCTACATCTTTAATCGTAATTGCCACAGGATATCACCACTCTTTTTCTGTTTTCATAATGTTTCTGTAAAATATAATTATATAGATAAGTGTTATTATTAACTAGCCCAATTAAGTCATATGACCAATTGTTAGTGACTGTATCTATTCATCAGAGCTTTCTTACTTTGACAAATATATTCTCGTTTCGTATGGCTTTAATATCACTTTCTCTGTTAGTGAATCAGGTGTTTTTTTATAATTGCTTAACATAAGATGGTAATCCTTTTGCTCCAACTCGTGTAGATTAACTTCTACCGTTTTGTTACGGAAGTTGCATAGGACAACTGCTGTCTTTTCATTCAGACAACGTTTATAGATATATACATCTGGGTCATTTTCTAATAATAGATCATAAGAGCCATATACAAAAACTTCATTTTCCTTGCGAAGCTTAATCATATTTTTAAAGAAGTGATAGATGGAATTCTCATCCTTAAGCTGAGCCTGTACATTAATATTAGAATAGTTTGGGTTAACGTTCATCCATGGAGTACCACTTGTAAATCCAGCATTCTCAGAATTATCCCATTGCATTGGAGTTCGTGAGTTGTCCCTTCCGTTTGTCCAAATGGTTTCCATTACTTCCAAATGAGGACGACCTTTTGCAATTTCGATCTCATAAAAATTTTGCATACCGATATCGTCATAATCTTCTATAGAAGGGAACTGAACATTCGTCATACCAATTTCTTGGCCCTGATAGATAAAAGGTGTACCCTGCATTAAGAAATAACAAGCACCCAGCATTTTTGCACTTTCATTCCAATATTCCTGGTCATTTCCCCAGCTAGAAACACTTCTTGTTTGGTCATGGTTTTCTAGAAAGAGTGCATTCCAACCTCTTTCGTGAAGTCCCTTTTGCCATTTTGTTAGTGTTTTTTTAAGTCCGAGCACATCAACAGTCTTATTTTTATCCTTATTCCAAAGTCCAAGGTGTTCAAACTGAAAAATCATATCAAACTTCCCGTTTGTCTCACCAACCCATTCGTCTGCCTCGTCTATACCAACGCCATTAGCTTCTCCGACCGTCATAATATCATATTTTGCGAACGTTTCTTCTTTTAATTCGCTTAGGAATGTCTGTATACCTGGTTGGTTAGTATGCATGTCAAATGAGGAAACGTACTGATTGCCTTCTGGATTTGGCATATCAGGAAAACCCTCACGTTTTTTAATATGACTGATAGCGTCTACACGAAAACCATCGATTCCTTTGTCCAACCACCAATTGACCATCTTATGTAATGCTATTCTTACTTCTTTGTTTTCCCAATTTAAGTCTGGTTGTTTAATGGCAAAAAGGTGCATATAATACTGCGCTGTCGCTGTATCGTATTCCCAAGCACTACCAGAAAAAATACTCTCCCAATTGTTTGGCGGCTCAGTACCTTTACCGTCTCTCCATATATACCAATCTCTTTTTGGGTTATCTATAGAAGAACGTGATTCAACAAACCAAGGATGCTCGTCACTTGTATGATTAATAACAAGATCTAGAATAAGTTTCATGTCACGGGCATGAGTTTCTGCCAATAACTCATCAAAATCCTTCATGTCTCCATACTGCTCTGAAATACCTTGGTAATCACTTATATCGTAACCATTATCGGCATTTGGAGATTTGTAAAATGGAGATACCCATATTACGTCTATACCTAAATCCTTCAAGTAATCTAGTTTTGAGATTACTCCACGCAGATCACCTATTCCGTCCCCGTTACTATCCATAAAGCTTCTAGGGTATACCTGATAGCTGACTGCTTCTTTCCACCAATTTCTCTTCATGTAATGAAAAACTCCTCTCGCTTGAACTTTTTTAAGTATATGTAGCCACAACCAATCGGCTATCCGAGTGATAGCATCATGCTATCCGCGGTATACAGAGAGGGTTAGCATAAACTAAAATACTGATCGTTTTTTAACTTCTCTAATTCCCAATGTGAGAATTAATATAAATGAACCTAATACGGCTGAAGATAAGACTATAAACAACCAGTTAGTGTCGGCTTTCTCCGTTAGCTCGTATATTTCTGATTGACCGCTTTCTATATTAATCGTGTACTGGTTGCCGTTGGATTTAATTACAGAGTCCGACAGCAAGCTCATTAATCTTTTTCCATTTTCCAGCTTTCCCTCTAGAACGACCCTTTGTTGCTCTGAAGTGTTATTAATAGCCACCACAATTGTTTCTTCTTCATACACTCTAGAATATATAGCTATTCCTTCATCCTCGTGAAGGACCTCCATTTTTCCTCTTGTAAGGGAAAGATGTTCTGTCCTTAACGACCCAAGTTTGGAAATATAGTCAACTAAATTGTTTTCACTATCAAATTGCATCATTCTTCGATTGTCAGGGTCATTTCCGCCATCCATCGCTATTTCAGTCCCATAATAAATTATCGGTATACCAGGAGCGGTGTACAAATAAGTAAGACTCTTCTTGAGTTGAGATTTAGGCTCTTCTTTTTGGTTAAGTACCAAATTACTAAATCTAGTCATGTCATGGTTATCAATAAATTGGCCGAGAAAATTGGAACGATTAAATAATTTTTCGTTTCTTTCGACGTTTGAAAATAACCAGCCAAGTGATTGGTTAGATTTCTCAAAAGCTGTACGAAGGCTATCATTTTGAGAAAAATCAAAAAAGCCATCAATCCCTGTTTCTTCATATTCAGCAATTACATTTGGATTATCATGCCATACCTCACCTATAAGATAAAAGTTCTCCTTTTCAGCTTTAATAGCACTGGAGAAATCGAACCAATATTCCTTAGGTACATGCTTAACTGTATCTAAACGATAACCGTCTATATCGGTTTCCTTGATCCACCACTTTGCAGCTTCTATCAAGTAGGCAGCTACTTCTGGATTACTTTGATTTAAATCAGGGAGGTCATACAACCATCCGTTCTCAACTTCAGCTTGGTCATTCCAATTAGAAATTGGCTGATTTGGATGAAACCACTCTTCCTTAGAGGGATCATTTAGCCATTCATGATTCGGTCCAACATGATTCACAACAAAATCTAAGATAATCTTTAAGTCTCTTTCATGAGCTTCTTGTACTAACGCTTTAAATTCTTCCATTGTACCGAAGTACTCGTTAGTTTTATAATAATCTTTTGTCCAATATCCATGGTACCCTTTTGGAGTGTTCTCGAAGATGGGTGTCAGCCAAATAGCTGTAAAACCCATTTCTTTTATATAATCTAGCTTATCCATTATTCCTTTAAAATCCCCACCATGATAGGCATAAGGATCATCTAGGTTAGCGTCCTTATCATTTGAAGTGTCACCATTATTAAATCTGTCCACCATAATCATATAGACAGCCTCATCCTGCATTGTAGTATCTACATTAGCAGAAGCATGATAGGGATTGAAGCTAACTAAAAGCACTAGCAATATTAGTAATTGTAAACACCTTTTTATAGTCATACACCCCCGCCAATTTCCATGAACTATTGTCAGCCTTTTGTTCCACCAGCAGTTAATCCAGAGATAAAATACTTTTGGAAAGTTAAGAACAAAATTGTTATAGGAATTGCGATTAAAACGGAACCAGCTGCAAATGTCGTAAACTCATTACCAAATTGCTTAGATACTAATTCATACAGTCCTACGCCCATCGTAAATTTTTCCTCGGAGCGTAGCATTACACGAGCAAGTATAAAGTCTCCGAACGGTGCTATAAAGGAGAACAAAGCAACTACGGCAATAATTGGCTTAGCTAATGGCATAATGATTTGCCAGAATATACGAAGGTGACTTGCGCCGTCCATCCTTGCAGATTCATCAAGCTCTTTAGGGATAGTATCTAAATATCCCTTCATAAGCCATGTATTCATAGGGATTTGCCCACCTGTATAAATTAGGATTAATCCTAAATGAGTATCTAAAAGTTCTGTTCTTTGTGCAAGAACAAAAATTGCTATAAGAGCTGCAAAGTTAGGGATCATTTGAAGTACTAAGAACGTTAATAGTCCATTCTTACGGCCGACAAATCGGTATCTAGAGAAGGCGTATGCAGTTAGAGATACACTAATTACAGCTAAAGCCATTGTGATCAAGCTAATTTTCATTGAGTTGATATACCAAAGTACATAGTTAGAGTTTTCCATATCGAACAGGTCTAAGTAATGTTTAAAAGTCGGATTTTCAGGAAACATGGTAGATCCCGAAAGACTTTGACCCGGATTGAGTGATGAACCAATAACCCAAAGAAGTGGATAAATAACAACTACAGCAGCTACCAGGAGAATAAAGTATGAAAGTGTCAGTCTGATGATTTTTTCAGTCTTCATATTCATATCACATCATATCCTCCTCTTTAAATGAATTTGTGCGTTTAAACTGCCATAGGGCAACGGCTACAACAACTAAGGATAATAGCATCGTTATGGCTGCAGCTTTACCATACTGAGCGGAAGTCATCGTTAACTTGTAAATCCATGAGATTAAAATGTCTGTACCTCCAGCATTTTGCCCAGGCAATGCTGGCCCACCGCCGTTGAATAAGAAAATTACGTTGAAATTATTAAAGTTAAATGTATATTGCGTGATTAAAATCGGAGCAGTCGCATAAAGTACCATCGGTAATGTGATGCTTCGAAACTTTTGCCAAATAGAAGCACCATCCACGTTAGCTGCCTCATATAGTTCATCAGGAATAGACTGTAGAACACCAGTTGTCATAGCAAATATAAAAGGAAATCCAAGCCACGATTGTATACCTATTAAGGCGATACGGGTCCACATTTCAGAAGTCATCCATGGGACAGGATCTATTCCAAAAAAGCTTAGTATGCCATCATTTATTACTCCGAATGATTCATTGAACATTCCAGAGAATATCAAAATCGAGATAAATGCTGGTACTGCCCAAGGAAGTATTAAAATCGTACGGAAAACAGCTTTTCCTTTTAAATCCTTTTGGTTAATCACAACTGCGAGGAATATACCGATTGCTACCTGGATTGTTGTTGCTCCAAAAGTCCATACAATCGTCCATCCAAGAACACTAAAGAAAGTAGAGCGCCATAACTCTAGTTTGAAAATATCAATATAGTTTTGTATTCCTACCCAATCGACTAATTTAGCCGGTGGCGTGTGGTATAAATCATAGTTAGTAAAAGAAAGTAATATTACGAAAAAGATAGGGAAAATTACAACAAAGATTAACAGTAAAAAACCAGGGGAAATCATAAGATAAGGAAAACCATTGTCTATTAAATTATGATATTGCTCTCTTACACTGTTTAACTCGAAGCCTTTATCTCTTTTTTTTCCGTTGTTATACGCATCGTAAATGTTAAATGCATAAATACCTAAACCGATTGCTGCTACTAGCAAAGCTATGACTCCATCTACTAATAAGAATACGGAGTGGTCTAGACCTGGTATTTCTCCAAGTGTGAACAATCCCCAAAAGCCCCAATTAAGAGTTTGATAAAAACTACTAAAAAATGCGGCTGTTAAAACTAAGAAAATGATTCCTTTAACATATTGTTTATTGTAAAACTGACCAATGCCTGGAATAATCGATAATAACCCAGCTGTTTTTCTATGTTTGTTGGTGGCATTACTGTCCATTGCTAATGCGGCCTCCTTCTTTCCTTTGAAAGGAGTATTTTCTCTCAAAATTGTATTCACAATCCTTTAAATATAAGCAAAGCCATGCCCCCGTGTAGGAAACATGCCTTTGCGATTAAAAATCATTTAAAATCATTTAGGGTGATTTGTTTCTATATTTGTTTTGATGTTTTTAACTGCATCATCCATTGCGGCCTTAGGCTCAGCTTTTCCAGTTGCAATAGTTTGCAATGCAGAAGCAGCCGGACTCCATACTTCAGCCATTTCTGGAATGTTTGGCATTGGAACTGCATATTGAGATTGAAGTGCTACAGCTTTAGCTCCTTCGTTATCTGCAATGATTGGATCTTCTACTAGTGTTTTAACTGGTGGAATTTCTTGTGTAGTTTCAAAACGAATTTTTGCATTTTCTTCGTTTGTTAACCACTCGACTAATTTAGTAGACCAGTATTTATGTTCTGTAAAAGCAGTTACATGCCATCCTTTAACTCCCATGAACGTTTTCATTGGTTCACCATTCGGAAGCTTTGGCATTGCTGAAATACCGATATCTATTCCAGCATCCTTCATGCTTTGGAAAGACCATGGACCATTCATAACTGAAGCAATTTTTCCTTCGTTGAATAGACCGTCTCTAGTAGAACCACCACTTTCCCCAATAATTCCTTTAGGGAATAATCCTTCTGAATACCATTTTTGAATGTAAGAAGCTCCTTCAATTGCTCCCTCGTTATTTAAACCGATATCGTCTCTGTCAAGAGCGCCATCATTTTCCTTGAAAACGTATCCGCCCATACCAGCAATTACCCCATGTGCAAAATAGAAATCATCCCAAGTTGCGATAAATCCAAATTGTTTGCCATCTGTAAAACCTTTTGAAAACTCATATACCTCATCCATAGTTTCCGGTGCTTCAGACATTAATGCCTTGTTATAGATGAATACTGGTGTCTCAGTCGCTTTAGGAAGCCCATAAAGCTTGCCATCGTATTTTTGTGCATTTACAGAAGAATCACTGAAGATTGATAGAACTTCATCACTTACTTCAATTTCTTGTATAAGACCTTCTGTTACTACCTGGCCGATTTGGTCATGAGGTAAAGTAACTACATCTGCACCAGTTCCAGATGGACCGTCCATACGAAGCTGATCACGCATTTTATCAGCCATACCTAATTCTTTGAATTCTACTTTAATACCATATTCTTTTTCAAAAGACTCTATTGCAGGTTTTAAGGCTACAGATTTATCTGTATCTTCCCATACAATTAGCTTTTCTGGTTTAGCAGGTTCATCCGAGCTACTAGCATTTTCATTATTGTTTGAAGTAGACGTGCCCGTGTTAGTTTCTCTATCTGGTCCACATGCTGCTAAAATAGCCATCAGTAGAACCAAAATAGATAAGAATGATAGTGACTTTTTCATTTCTTTACCCCTCCCAATTTGTGTCTCTCTTTTTTACCAAAGTTGTACAACCGTTTGCACAATAAATTTAATGAAAACGCTAACATAAAATTTATCTATGAAAATAATTTTCTATTTATTCCTGTTATTGCATGGTATGTAAGTTAAATAGAAAAATATTATTTCAACTAAATTTTATGAAAGCGATTGCACAACTTATGGTTTTATTATACATTTAAAGTAAGTTTACACAAACACTTTTTTAAATTTTTTAAAAAAATATTTTATTTGTGTAAAAATATAGTCAAATTAGTAGAAGTGATAATTGGAAAAGGGGAGTTATATGGAAAGAGCTGCTGTATTTCATAGACCGGTAGACAACTTAGCGTATCTATTAGAAGAAAAAACAATGCATATACGCTTAAAGACGAAAGCAAATGATCTTAACGAAGCATTACTAATCCATGGAGATCCATACATTTGGGAAAATGGAGAATGGAAATATAACGTGGCTAGAATGTATTTGGTAGGATCTGATGAAGTGCATGATTACTGGGAGATTAAGGTTTTCTCTGAGACGAATAGAATCCGTTATGGCTTTAAGTTAATTTCAAATGATGAGCAAATTGTTTATACAGAAAAAGGGTTCTACTCGGAAGCTCCTAATGATTCCGACTACTATTTTTGTTTTCCATATTTGCACAGTAATGATATTTTTGAGGCCCCTTCCTGGGTAAAAGACACTGTTTGGTATCAAATTTTCCCAGAGCGCTTTGCAAACGGTGATCCCTCTATTAATCCTCCAACCGCTAAGGCATGGGGTTCCGAGCCCCCTGCAATCAATAATTTTTTTGGTGGGGATTTTGCCGGGGTCATTCAACATTTAGATTATTTAAGTGACTTAGGTATTAATGGAATATATTTTACACCTGTATTTCAAGCTAGTTCCAACCATAAGTATGACACAATCAACTACTTAGAAATCGATCCTCAATTTGGTGATAAAGAATCCTTAAAGCTTCTTGTGAAACAGTGTCATAAACGTGGCATCAAGGTGATGCTAGATGCTGTTTTCAATCATAGTGGGTACTACTTCCCCCCTTTTCAAGATGTATTAATAAATGGAGAAAGTTCTCGTTATAAGGAATGGTTCCATATTCATGACTTCCCTGTCCGAGGCGGAGAAAGACCAAATTATGAGGCGTTTGGTTTTGTAGAGTCTATGCCAAAGCTAAATACAGCTAATCCTGAAGTAAAGAAATACTTATTAGATGTAGGAGCTTACTGGATTGAGGAGTATGACATAGACGGCTGGAGATTAGATGTTGCTAATGAAGTGGATCATCATTTCTGGCGAGAGTTTAGAACTGTAGTAAAAAATATTAAGCCAGATATATATATATTAGGAGAAATCTGGCATGATTCAATGCCTTGGCTTCGAGGAGATGAGTTTGATGCGGTCATGAACTATCCCTTTAAAACAAATCTATTTAATCTTTTAGTAAATGAAAGCATTAGTTCTCGACAGTTTGTAGAAAATATTACTCAAGTTTATTACAACTATCCTAAAAATGTTTTTGACTATACTTTTAACCTTGTTGGAAGTCATGATACGGCAAGAGTATTAACAGAATGTGATAACAATATTAACAAAACAAAACAAATCTTCACTGTTCTTTTAACCTTTATGGGGACACCTTGTATCTATTATGGAGATGAAATCGGATTAACTGGTGGTCAAGACCCTGGTTGTAGAGAATGTATGGAATGGGATGAATCAAAGCATAATCTGGAGATGAAAACCCATATTAAAACCCTTATTAAATTAAGAAAACAAGAGAAGCTGCTTGCGAACGAAGGCTCTGTAAGATTTATCCGTCCTTCTTCTGAAAATGGTATTTTTGGTTATGAGAAATTCAATGATGATTATTCTCTACTTGTATTATTTAATCCATCACAAACGGAGCAGGCCCTGGATTTAGACCAAACAAGCAAATATGATCTATTATATAGCGATACTAAAAGTTTCAATAGCACCGCAATAAGCTTAAATGGTTATGGTTTCGCAATTATAAAGAAAAATGCAAGCGTTGTGGTATGAGCATAACTTCAATTAATCAAATAAAAAATGTTTAGTATGTACAATAAACTCTAACTAATAGAAAAATATAGAGAGGATGGTGTGACATAAGGTCTCACCATCTTTTTTAACGTTATTTTATGTCTATGGTCTGTCCGTTGTTCTCGCATGTCTGGATAATAGCACATTAAATGCATTTTTAGCTACTAGGTCACCCCCCCTTAAATTTTTCCATTCTATTATTCTATCGCTACTATCAATTTTTGGAGCAACCTTTCATATGATAAAGAGGAATCAGGTAATATTTTGGGCTCTGTCACATACAATCAATTGATAAAACAAATATACAACTCGTTTTATATGACGGAGGCGTAGCCCATATGAATTCCCGTTTTCAAGAAAAACGTACTCTCTTTCAATGGATAAACATGATGATTCCCTATATTTATACGATAGGAATTCTGTTAATTTTGGTGTGGATGGCCACCTCCTCCCTGATCATTGGCATTTCGACATGGCAGGAGAACCCTAAAGCATTTTTTCTTCAGGAAATCGAGGTAGATAATTCTAATACAGTACAAACTGTTCAAGAAACTGCTTTTTCACTTATTATAAAACCCTTTGTTGAATCAAATTTTAACCAAGTCATTTTTAGAGGACTCTTTTTACTATTTATATGGTTTTTATTATTTTTAATAATCCCAGTTGCTTTTAAGAGATTGAAAAGGTTTAAGTTTTTGAATTTAGAATTTGAAGTAGATAATATTGAGCAAGCCGCTATTGAAACAGTGGAAATCAGTGGTACAAAAGCAAAGCTCATGGCTTATTTTACAGGTGACGACGCCTCTGGAAGAACTCTGGAGTTCTTATTCAGGTCGGCAATCGATTTTAAAGAGGTTTTAGAATATTTTTTAGAGGAGACACAAATCGGTTACAAAAATCAACCAATCAACGGTGCGTTTTCTTTTGCTGTGTATACAGGAGACACCCCTG
This sequence comes from Psychrobacillus faecigallinarum, assembly GCF_014836595.1. GTDB lineage: Bacteria > Bacillota > Bacilli > Bacillales_A > Planococcaceae > Psychrobacillus > Psychrobacillus faecigallinarum. The sequence goes on from NZ_JACSQO010000004.1 coordinate 186,498, forward strand.
AAAAGTTTGTGGACCTAATAGACGAATCAAAGGAAACTGGAGAGGCAGTAGTATTTAATAGGACAGATGACTTAAATGTATGGAAGAAAAATTATTTAATTTACTATTTTGCATATGACAATTTAGAATTTACGACAGTGATTGAAAGCTTTACTTACTCGTTTGATATTATTGATAAATATCTTTTTGAGCTTCTTCATAAAACAATTGCCAAAAATATTGAAAATATTGAATACATGGTGGCATTGACTAACTCAGAATCAATTGAAAACCAATAAAATATAATTTATACATTAAAGGAGTGTTGAGTATGCTAAGTGAAAAGGTACCTATTTGCACCGAGGATGTTAAAAATCGGGCAGCAAGAAAACTGGGTAGATTCAATACGACAAAAAAAAGTTCGAAACCTGTAAAGACTGCTGCAATAACCGGAGATTTAGTTAAACCAATCCATGTAAACAAGTCCGAGCCGCTAGTAAAGAGAATGACTTATTTTCAAAACAACAGTTAGTACCCACTTGTTCAAAGTGGGTACTTTCTATTTTTTTCTTTAAAATGTTTGGAGTGCTTTTCAGCTATCTCCTGCATAATTGGCGAAGGCCCAACCAAATCTGCTGGTCGTTTTACGGGTAAGTGGTTTAACTTTATTTCATTTACTCCTTTGAACTTCTCTCCCCTTAGAAGTCGCTCATAAATATCCCTTATTTTCATTGCTTCCCCTCGTTTTCTACATATTCCTTTTGTAGTATATTCAGTTATGTTAATTAGACGTATGTACTTGCTTGCATTATATGGAAGATAATAATTAGTTTACATAATATTATTATAGTTATTTTAGTGGTAGCTGATTTAAATAGATCAATGGAATTCTATTGTGATGGACATCGGTGCAGTACTTATTTTGAAGTGAAGTGGAAAATGGAATGCCCCCCTCTAGGGTGGTTATTCTTGATATTTTAAGCTACCGACTACATAGAAGTTCTATTAGAATAAAAGCATAGAAATATCACTTTTCTTTCATTTTAAGCAGATGTATGCGATTCGAGTAACGAAAATCTCCATTTCTCAAATTCAATTCATGAGAAATGGAGACCGTTTTTAGTTATATAAGAAATCGCTTTTCTTTTGTATATTTATGGGCAATGGTATTACATCAGCTTCTCCATATATACTTGGACAATTTTCTTTTCAAATCCAATCTCCATAAGAACTTCTGCTAGAGGATTATTTGATGGAAAGTTAAATGTCGATAGTTCAATCGAATTCTCCATACTTGCTGCTAAGTAAGATATAAACTTCCTCGTAAATTCTGTACTATTTATTTTTTCAGGTTGATAATTCAAATCGTAGATGTTGACCTTTTCAACCTTGCCTTCTGCATTTATCACTTTTTTGTAAAGACCATAGCCTACACTGCCTCCCAGCTGATCTTTAACAACAAAGGATTCCCCGTGTTTGAGGCTCTGCCACTGGCACTGCCATGGAATATTTGATGTATAGAAATCAATTTTAGCAAGTTGTTCAGGTAAAACTGCTTCCATTGTCCACTTGTTATTTTGCAAGGGAAATTCATCGCTTTTAATCTGTTTACTTATGAATAATAAATAATCCTTCACTTCATATCCTAACTTTTTATATAAAGCGATCGCTCTTTCATTTTTTTCAAGTGCCTCAAGAGTAGCTGTTGAAACATTATTTTTCCGATAGATTTCAAAAAGTGCTTCCATCATTTTAATTGCAGCTCCTTTGCCTCTATAGGAAGGAGCGACACCTGTTCCACCATTCCAGGCTACTTTTTCGCCGCCATCTTCCCTCATGCCAGTTAAAATAATGCCAACTGGTTTGCCTTCCATAAAACCGACGATAGAAAAATCAGTCGAAAGCTCCTCACCTACTATTTTCTTGATTAATGAGTGAGTATCCATCGTAGCAGGCAATAAATAACCTTCAAATCCTTTATTCCATGCTTCAGTGATCTCATCTAAAGTGCATTTAGCTAATGTTTTTATTTCCATTACATATTATTCCCCTTTATCGATGATTCTACTAATGCTCTATAACCCATATTTCCAGCATCATTGGTTGAAGTAGTTTGTATTAAATGCCAATTTTATTTCTAAAGTATAATCACCAAAATATATTAAGAATTCTATTTGACAAATTAAGAGCATTATCCTCCTCTATTTAAATAATTTTTTGATTACATTGAGATAAGATCAACACATCTAGTTGCTAAGTAAGTTGTAATATCCAGTCCTTATTTCGTTCTGCATACTTTTACATGATTAAAAAGGAATATTTGAATGTATAAACTCCCTGCTGTTAAGTTAATACAATGTTTGAATTATGGATTTATAGAAAGAGGTTTACATAATAATATTATGTAAACCTCTTAATTAGTTTGATTGAATGGATTACTCTCCAAAACATGTTGAATCTCTTTATCTTCAACATGTGTATAGATTTGAGTGGTAGAGACACTTGTATGACCTAAAATTTGCTGCAGGCTTCTAATATCAGCTCCGTGTTTATACATAATGGTTGCAGCTGAATGGCGCAGCTTATGTGGGGTGATTTTATCGTTTTTTAGTTCAGAATCCATATTGATCTGTTTAATAATTTTAGCCACAGTTTGTCTAGTTAGGCGTGTCCCTTTTTGGGATAAAAATAAAGCGGTATTACTATCCGCCCCATGTATAGATGATCTTTCCTTTTCAAAATAATTGCGAATAGAGCTGAGACAGGCATTATTTAAATATACCGTGCGCTCCTTGTCTCCTTTACCTACAATTCGAAGTGTTCGATCATGAATCGAATTAATGTCTAAGCCACATAGCTCCGATACTCGGAGTCCTAAATTTAAAAAGAGTATTACCATGCAATAGTTACGGTAATAGTGGTTGCTATGCTTGATAGCTGCTATAAACTGCTCTGCCTCTCCTTGGTTCATGTAAATAGGAGATTTTTTTCCTATCTTGGGGCTTTCCAGCTCATCAGCAGGATTATCCTCCAATAATTTTCTTTTCCCTTTTAAATATTTGAAAAAAGATTTTAGAGTAGCTACCTTTCTTGCTCTTGTAGCAGCACTATTGTTTCTTTGTATCTCACAAAATTCTATAAACATGTATAAATCTTCTAATGTAATTTTACGTATTCGATCAATGGTAACATCTTTTATGTTTATCTCGTCTATTTTCCTAGCTGGTATATCATCATCCAATGATTTAATAAATCGAAGAAACAAACTTATATCATATTCATACTCTTTTCTCGTACGGGGAGATTTCCCTTTAATTGTTGTTAAATATACTAAAAAGTCCTTAAGTAATCTTGGGATTTCTCGTTGCAATTCGCTCACCTCATAACACCCATTTTATCACAAAATAAGGTTCCCAAATATGAATTTGGGAACCTTTTTAAAATTTCTTTAAATATTTTACTTTATTTAGGATTTTTGTCGTTTTTTATGAATGCTTGAGATTGGCTCTGAGAGTACTTTAGAAAATCATTTCCGTATAATTACCTTGAAGGGAGCTCTCAATCTAATCTAGTATAATTCTCTTTTTAGCTTTGAATGTACTCCTTAATGGAATCAAAATCCTTTTTCATGTAACTAGAGGTTTGCGAAGTTTCCACATACCAATTTTTTATTTGTTCCTTTTCTTTTTCTGATATCTCTTTGCCTTCTGTTTCTTTTTGTACTACAGCATTTACAAGTGCTACTCGATTTCTGTAATATAATATTTGTTGCATGAACCGATCTTGAATTTCTGGATTAAATAACTCGCCCATTTTTATGATTCCATTATTTATATGCTCCTCGGCGTAAATGGTAGAGGCAACTACTGCGAGCTCATCCTTAAAGGTTTTGCTATTTAAGATTTCATTTTTGTATTCATCAGACATTTCGCTGCAAACATTAGCTATGTCTAACAACAAAGCCTGATTTGTTTCATCTAATTTTTTATTGTTGTCAAATACATCTGTAATGTCATGTATTTTCTTTAAATGTTGTGTAATAATATCTATTTTCTCCACGTTAAAAGCTCCATTATCAAGCAGCCCTTTTGTTCTTTCATGAACGTATAACCTTTGAAGATAGCCATAAAGTAATACCAATCCGTTATATTGGATTGCAGCGTTCATATTCTTCCCCCCTTTTCCTATCATTATTAATTGGTTTCCCTGAGTAGAACGTAGTAAACAATAAATTTTTAAAAATTGGAATAAAAAAAGACCCAGCAATGAATTAACTCATCACGGATCTGTTTCAAGTGTTTTATTTTGTGCCTTTAATGATTTTCTGCGGATAGAATACACAAGCATCATTAAGATTGGGATGAATAAAAAGCCAAAAATACTCATAGAAACGACAGTACTCCCAACAAAATTTCGTTGCACTACTACATTTGGAAATATGATTATGGAAAGAGCGGTAACAATTATTCCAATGGGATAACAAAGTAATTTATAATTTTTCAATCTGAAAAGATGGACAATCCCAAATATTGCAGCAAAAAAATATAAACATAACTTCAAGAATATACTAATAATCCAAATACCAGCCATCAAGGCTTCAATACGGCTTACTGCATCTCCAATCGTAATTTGTTTTGCAAGGTAATAGCTTGGATAAGTCAATCTCGAGGTTAAAGGTGCACTTAGTACAGCAATGCACAAGATAGTAACAATAAATACTAATACTCCCCCTACAAAGTTACCGAAAAGATAAGCTTTTTTCGCCTTCTTCACGCCTTCTGAAACGTAAGGGTAAACCATAAGTAAAACGAGTGAATTGGTAGTGGATATTACAATGTAAAATAAAGAGGAATCTGCTAAAGTGCCAATATTTTTCTGAAACACTGGCAATAAATTATGTGTATCTACTATTGATAAAGTAGACAGCACTAGAAAGGAAAAGAAGATGAGAAATATAAATAATAATATTTCTGCAGAAAGTGCAAGTGTATTCAATCCTAATCTAAGAGCTACTACCACCAATAATGCGAGTAAGGCATTAATAATAACCGGAGGTGTTTTAGGTAGCATCTGTGTGGTGAGAAATGAACCCGCATCTGCCAGTAATATTGCAGCGAAAATGATTACCAAAATAATAAAGAAAATAGAAAAAATAGACCCGAGAAAACCTCCAAATATTTTCTTATTAATAGCAATATAATTTAAACCTGGAAACCAGCCAGCTAATAAGGTATACATATAGACAATTACTATACTCCCCAGTATTCCCATAATACTAGCTATCCAGGCATCTTGCTCTGAATGCTGTGCCAGATGTGACGGAACGAATATAATGCTAGAACCAATTGTAAAAAAAAGAACGAGCACAAAAAATTGAAATGAATTTATGTTATAGGAAGTTATAATATTTCGCTCCTTTCTTTACAATTTTTCGTCCATAAGTAAATTACTAATAGGCTTAAATAATTTGGACAAAAAATCTGCTAATGGAATTGGAATACTGAATGCTATAAAAAAGCAAAGACCCAATCCTAAAAAAAATAAAATCCAATATAAAAATTTCTCTTTTTTCCCTGATTTATTTTTCAATAAAGGTAAATCCAATTTGATGATTAATGCCCCAATAGATATGATAATTAAGCTATTTACCATTCAATTTAATCCTTTACATTACCCAAAAGAGAGTTATTGGTTATTCCTGTATTTTTTATTGTTGCTTCCACTTCAATAATTACTTCCAGCTCTGCGAATAATTCCTCTGTCCACTGATCTTTTATTTTGTTCCATCCCTTTGGATCATTTTCATATATAGTCCTCCCAAAACCGAATATATCTGAATGATGCTCGTCCTGTAATTTTTTTATTGTTTTTAGCATAGAGGCTTTCAGTTGTTTTTCGTAGTTTGTTTCTAATTCCTTAATGATATTTTCATCTTGGAGATCAATGTCACAAGCAATTGCATTTATATTTCCTGATAATTTTATGTTCATATCAATTTTTGGCTGACCATTGATAACATTGCCTTTCAATTTGGATTTAGCCTTGTTTATTCTTAGTTCAATATTTCCTTCTTTAGGACAAGAAACAGTATCTACTGTTGATTTTAGATGATTCGTTATAATGTTAAAATTGACTGTATCCTCTTGCTCTAACCATCCAACTAATTTATCCTTTTTAAATACACTAAGTCCTGACATGTTAAGATGGGCCTCTGGATTTATCCCTTCTAAATTTTGTTTACTTGCACCTTTTTTTGTATCCCCTTTTAATTCTACTTTTGCTAATACTGGTTGTTTTCCAACCTTCTCTAATTCTTGTGCAATTTCGATTAATGAAATCCTTACGCTTTTACCACTATTTTGGGCAGTTTGCTGGATGCTGTAAAACATATGAATAGGAGCAATTTCAAGAGGGGTCTGTACCTTTAATATCTCCTCTGCATTAGTATCCTTTGCTACAGCAATAAAAAAATCAGACCGAACCTCCCAATTTCTAGTGAATGAATCAACTGTCTCTACAATTCCTTTTTCTCGAGCTAATGTTTCACCAAAGACTAATATTTGAAGGTGACCAGGATATATTGCTCGAGGTGAAGCTTCGGTGACTTTATTAATTGCCCCAAGTACACTTTTATCTTTTGCTTTCAGCATTGTAATTTGCGAGTTCCCAGTCCCCCCATTTTGAGAAAGTTCTGATGGTACAATGACTTGAGCTGTTACCACGTATTCATCATCTATTAAATCGATACCAATAGCCAATGCTATTGCTATTTCATTTAACTCAGATTTATCCCAACACCCGGAAAGTAACAATAAACAAATCATTAAGGACATTTTTTTTATCATAATTTTTATGTTTTCCCCTTACTCTTTTTCTCTTTAGTGCTAGGAGCATGCTGTCTCACCAAATTCTTAGAAAAGTAGGAAGAACGATGAGTCATTTTCTGAAGAGGTGAACGCAATACAGTGTCTTTCTGTCCAACTAAATGAAATGGCGCAAATGGGTACATATATGGGATTCCGAAAGATTTAAGATGACATAAATGAAGTATCAACAAAATTAGTCCTAGTACAATACCAAATAATCCGAACATACCAGCCAATAATATAAAACCAAAACGTAGTAATCTTCCTGAGATTGCAATGTTATAGGTTGGTGCTACAAAGCTAGCAATTGCAGTGAGCGAGACTACAATTACCATTACCGCAGATATTAACCCAGCTTCTACTGCTGCTGTTCCTATTACAAAAGCCCCGACAATTGACATTGCAGATCCTATAACTCGAGGCATCCGGAGACCAGCCTCTCTTAATAGTTCAAAAGCTATTTCCATCACGACTACCTCAGTAAGGGTAGAAAAAGGGGTATTTTCTTTTTGAGAAGCTATACTTACTAATAATTCAGTAGGTAACATTTCTCTATGAAAGTTTACTAAGGCTATGAACATGGCGGGAAATAACAAGGATATACTAAAGGCGAAAAATCTCAATAATCGAACAAAAGTAGCCATCCAATGTCTTTGATAAAAATCCTCTGGCGAATGAAAAAATTGCACAAATAATGTAGGCACTATGAGAGCATAAGGAGAACCATCTACAAAAATTGCTACCCTACCTTCTAACAAGCAAGCAGCTACAGAATCAGGTCGCTCCGTATTATAGATTGTTGGAAAAGGGGTGTTGGGTTCATCCTGTATTAATTCTTCGACATAAGCACTCTCTAATATTCCATCAATATTAATTTCATTCAAACGTGCATGAACCTCTTTAATAACAGACTCTTCTGCAATTCCGTTAATATACATAATGGCAATATTGGTTTTGGTCCTAGTACCTAGCTCAACTTGTTCCATCCATAGATTTGTATCCTTTATAATTCTTCTGATTAGGGCAGTATTAACTCTTAAATTTTCTGTAAAAGCTTCTTTAGGACCTCTTATGACAGTTTGTGAAGTCGGCTCTGCTACCGCACGTTGCTGCCAATTTTTGTTCCCGATTATAAAACCTAATTCTGCACCATCAATCAATAAGATAGTGTTTCCAGATAATAAAGAAGTGAACAACATATTAAAATCTTTCACTTCTTTTAATTCTCCAACAGTTAATGCATAACTCTTTAATGTATTCATAATTTCAGATTCATTCATTATAGTTTCGCCAATTGGAATATCATTCAAATCAATCATTAATGATTCCATTACAAATTCTTGTATAGCATTAGCATCACTAAGTCCATCTGTATATATAATTGCAGCTTTTAAAATTCCGTTTGTTCCAATTTTTATTTCTCGAATGATAATATCATTACTATTACCAAGGGAGCTTGTTATAGTCTTGAGATTTTCATCAAGTTGTTGCTTGAGGGATTGTTGTTTATCGAATTGTTTCGAATCAAATCGATCACCAGTGCTCGATGATGATAATACGACTTTCTTCTTTCGTTTTAAAAAAAACATTTCTTCCCTCTTTTCGTGAGTATCCTACGAAAAAGTGTTTCCATTTTATGCATTATTTATTCAAAATCAAACTGCAATATACAGTAAAATTAGGTAAGTCTAAATAGTCCTAAATACAAAAAGATGGAGAAAATGATTCATTTTCTCCATCTTTTTAAGTTGTGCTCGAACCTTTGTTGTCCACTTTTAAGTTTTCAACTACTTATTATATTAACAATCCTCTATAAGAAGTTCTTTAAAACATTGGGCACAATAATATGCCTTTCTCCAATAGGAATCATTATCTTCAATTGCCCAACACATGCTTAAGGTTGCCATTACGAAACTAGCTTCAACTAATTTTTGTTTGTCTAAGTGTAAAAGATTTGATAAACGGTTAATTCGATTATTGAGAACCTGTTTTACATCTTTGTTTTTTGGCAGATGATTAACCATAAAAGAGGTGAAGTCTAAGTAAAGATGACCTACCACTCCTTTTGGATCAATTACGGTCCATCCTTTTTCATCTGAGTAAAGGATGTTTTCATGGTGTAAATCACCATGTAAAAGAAATTCATTGGATGGATTCATAAAGTCCAGAGAATGAAGCTTTGCTTCAAGTACAAACTTCTTTGGAGGATATTCGACAAAGTCATAATCACTTTCTACATATCGGTCAATGGCGGAGAACCAATTACTAATATTGGGCGTCGTAAGTGATAGATTTACCTTCCTAGGGAGTTTTGACCACACAGTGGCGTATTGTTCAATTGCTTCTTCTTCTGATAAATCAAACAGCATGTTGCCTGGAATAATTTTCTCCAGTAGCATTATTCCATCTTTCTTTTCATATCGCAAAAGTTTTACGCTTCCATTTCCATCATATGAAGCAAGGGTGTTGATTTCATTTGAAAAATCTATATTGGGGACACCGATTTTTAAAATTGCTGGACAGCCGTTTATTTGCTTAACATTTAATACATAGTTGTAGGATAAGTTATCTACCGGGCTTAATATTGTTAGTTCCCACTTTTTTTCGTAAACTTCTATGATTTGATGTAAATGACTAAGCCATTGTATGCCTTCTTCTCCAAATGCCCCCTTTATCTTTTGCACAAACGATTGGGGATACTCCATAACCCTACCTCCATTCTCTAGCTCTTAATTTACCATTTCTAAAATATATTAGTTTCTCTTATAAGTATAAAATAATTACTAATATCTTTGGTGCTTCTTATTTAATTTGTGAGAATTGTTATTTATATTTAAAAAATACTTTAGTAAAATAGAATGAAATAACTACTGAAAGTTGGAGATAAAATGACTATTGCAATAGAAACTGCAACCATAGCTGATTTTGATGAGGTTAACTCCATAGTAAAAGAGAGTCAAGATGAACACCACCGAGCTTTACCCCATATTTTTAGCAGAGTCGACCAAGTAATGCCACACGATTACTTTCAATCGTTATTAATCGAACCAGCAAGTGAAGTATTAGTAGTTAGAAAAAATAATCAAATCCTAGGTTTCGCTATATTGGAGGTAATGGAGGCTCCACCTTTCGACTCACTTGCTCCAAGAAAATATGCATACATAAACGATTTTGGAGTAAAAAGCAGTCATAAAAGAATGGGTATAGGAAAAGTACTATTTGAAGGGTGTACGTACTGGGCAAATAGTAAAGGAGCAACAGCCTTGGAACTTAATGTGTGGAACTTCAATGAAAGTGCTATTGCCTTTTATGAAAAGTTAGGAATGGAAACTATCAGCAGGAAAATGACGATAAGCTTAGAAAGAGAAACCGAAAAATAATATAATGAGAAAATGGACTATAAATAGAAAATTCATAGTCCGCTCACTTATTATTCTACTTTCGAACAGAAATTCTACCTAAATCAGTATCAAGTTTGATGAGATATTCTCCCTTACCGTAAGTGATAGAAGAATCAGATGAACCGAAAAGATCGATTCCGCCTAAGTCGTTTTTTGCTTGAATAGTTGCATTCGTCGGTTCATTCTCTGTCTTTACTTCAATAGCTCCATTATCAGTGCTGAGGTTAATATGTTGATCAAGATTTTTCGTTTCTAGACTTATCGCACCGTTATCTGAATCAGCCACAATGATTCCAGCTATATTTTTCAAAGCAACTTTTCCGTTATCCGTTTCAGCATGAACATTTTTCCCAACGATATCTTCTAGTAATACTGACCCGTTATTGGATTCAAAAATAAGTTGATCACCCTGAATATTGTTTGCTTTGATACTTCCATTTGAAGTTGAAAGATTAATATCATCATAAACCTTTTCTGGAAGATAAATCGTTAGTTTCGTGCTACCCGAATTAATACCAAATTGAAAAGTATTCCATCTTTTTTCTAACAACTCTACATAAAGAGTATCACCCTTAACTTTTGCTGAAAACTTATATTTCTTCTTCTGTTTTGTATTTCCTGTATATTCTACCTTAGTGTTTGAATCGGTTGTAGGTAAAACTGTAATGGAAGCATTGTCTGATACAACCTCCACATTTTCATACGTCTCTGCTATAGTTGACACTTTAGCTGCGTCTGCTTGAAATAGACCTTTTATATCAAAACCAATATTGATGATAGCTCCTACGAGTAAAATTGATACACATAAGATAATAATTTTTTTTAAGTTCATATATTTCCCTCCTTAACTTCATTATAGTGTGTTTGAAAAACATATAAATGGTCTGAAGAGCTGTTTAAGTGTAAGACCTAAGCCGTATATAGCTTAATATATGCTCTTCATATTATTGTTATAGAATGGTTTTATCGACTTCCACCTAGAAAAAGCAAGATATATCCAGGAGCTATTTGCTACTAATAACCTTCAAAAGTTAACATTTACCAAATTATAATAAAAATATGTAATGTTAAAAATAGACCTAAGTCTCTTGTTATGTAAGGCTTAGGTCTGATTATTATTTCTTATTTTCTAATGTAGTTTGTATTTCTTCTTCTAATAATTTTGTTCTTTCATTAAGTAGTTCTGTATAGCTAGCTAGTTCGTCTTTTTTTTGAACATTTATGAAAATTGGTTCACCAAACATTATTACAGCTTTTTTCATTCTTTTTAACTCCTTCAATGTTCGAGGACCGTAATAATAGGCTGGAACAATCGGGGATTTCGACAAGTTTGCAATAGTTACTGCGCCTCTTTTTAAGGGCGCTCCCTCTGAATTTCGAGTTCCGCTTGGGAAAATGCCGACAACTTCTTTTCTTTTTAATAGTTTAACGGGAATTTTAATAGTGCTAGGAGAAGGATTTTCTCTATCTACCGGAAATGCATTGATTTTGCGTAAAAGAAATCCGATTATCGGATTATCAAATAGTTCTTTTTTTGCCATGAAATGAACTGGTCTTGGAATAGCAATTCCTAATATAACAATTTCTAGCCAGCCCCTATGAGTACAAGTAACAATGTATGCTTCTTGTTGCGGCAACAGTTCCTTGTTTAGCACTTCTACTTTCCCGAATATCCTTACAATTATTTTAGCAATACTTAATACAAATTTATACATATAACCCACCTTATTATCTACGATTAGCACCTAGTGCTAATTGTAGAGTAAATATCGGGAAATTACTAGGTTTTTTTAATTTTCACTTATCTACTTGTCTACTAGATTCATATTCTTACTAATCCTTTCAGGGGGTTCTTGCTTTTTTCATTGTTTGAATATCGGAGCAGACTGTTGACCTTGTGTTTCTACTATTTCCTATAGGCTATGAGCTCATACTTCAATTCAAAACCTACCGATTTATATAAAGCCAATGCTTTGTCATTTTCAGCTCTGACACTCAATGTAATTTCTTTAATAGTGTCATAAGAAAATAAGTAATTGAGAGCGGATTGAATAAGTTGAGTCCCGATTCCTTGCTTCTGATACTCACTGGAAACTGCTATATATTCAATAGAGCCATTGTTTTGACTTGATTCTATCTCTACGTAAACATATCCTTTAACTTTTTCTAGACCCTCTGCAAATATAAAAAGCTTATTTTTATTGTCCAAACGTCTCAGAATATCGGAGCTATTATAGTAAGTATTAGAAAATGATGCAGTATGGAGAGCTGTAAAGGAATCTTCGAATGATGGGCTGTATTGTATAATTTTGATGTTTTGCGGAAATGAGTGGTTTTTCTTAATGATAGATAATATCAGATGCTGTCCTATTTCCACTCCCCCTTTTTCCCGAATGTACTCTCTTGTAAGAAAATTCTCCTTATGAACAAAGAACTGAAAGGATTTTACGTCAAATGGCATCTGTGAAACCAAATGATTCCACATTCCATCTGCTATCTCCCGGTATTCCTCTGAAGCTAAAACAAATGGTCCCCAAACTTCAATAGTTCTTAATTGCTCATCCACATCAAAGCCAAGAGCACCTTTAATAATGGCATGTTCAGTGGCAATGACAAATGAGTGCTCAAAGTCTAAGTCAGAGAAATCATGTAGAATAGTATCTTCAATTTCTTTAGCAATAACTCCACAATAACCGATATGATACTCAGGCTGGAGATTCAATTTCTCGAGAAATTCCGAAAGAAGATGAATATCTTTTGGATTCTTTATCTTTAACATTTAACCGCACCTACTCATCAGTATTTTTTGTGATTGTATTTCAACCGCCTTTAGTTTTGAACAATCTTTTTTCTACTCTTAGGGACAAGTAATATCATTTGTTTCTAATAATCTTGAAATTAATATCCATCTTAATCACTAGTAATCTTTTTCAAGAGAAAATCCTTGTTCGAAACCATTCAACTGGAGATTAATTTCGCAGCTTTTATAATAAATTCTAGCTTTCCTTTAAAAATCCTTTTTATTCCCATTTAAAAATAAATGCTTCAATAAAAAAGCAATCCGAGATAGCATTATTTCGGATTGCTTAAGATCATTTTATTAATTGTTAGTCTGTAAGAAAGACGTTTATGTGTCTATGTTTTTAAGATATAATTTTTCGTTTAGAAGCTTTCACCAAGATTTTAATTTTATTCAAATCTTTTTTATGAAATGCCTCTACAATTGCACTTCCGACAATGACTCCATCAGCCATACTAGTCATTTCCTCTACTTGCTCAGGAGATGATATGCCGAATCCTGCCATCACTGGTATATTACTAAGTTCTTTGATAGATTTCAAATGCTCTACTAAGTCTTTATTGAACTTTTCACGAGTACCAGTTATTCCGTTGACCGTGACAGCGTATATAAAACCTTCTCCAGCATTCACGATTTTAACTATACGTTCTTTCGGGCTAGTCAGTGACACAAGAGGCACTAAAGCTACATCTGTTTCTCTTAAGGCGATTCTCAAAATGTCACTCTCCTCATAGGGCACATCCGGTACGATTAACCCGGCAATACCAAGTCGTTCACAATCCTGTGCAAAATTACTCAATCCATAGCTCAACATAGGATTATAATACGTCATAATAACTAATGGAATATGGATCTCTTGATAGATTCCTTCCAGTTCAGCAATGATATTTTTCAATGTAGCATCTACTTTAAGTGCTCGTTCACCAGCTTGTTGGATAGTTGGTCCATCGGCCACTGGATCAGAAAATGGAATTCCTAATTCAATAGCTGTTGCTCCAGCCTCTTGGAGAAGTAGAACTCTCTCCTTTAACTGATCCAGCCCCCCGTCCCCAGCCATAATATAAGGAATAAATACTTTATCGCCGCTGCTTAAACAATTAACTAATGCATTTGTAAGTTTTCTTTTAGACATGATTTGAGCCTCCTAATGCATCTCTAACTGTGTGTACGTCTTTATCACCACGACCAGAAAGACAAATAACTATTGTATCCTCTGGGCTCATTTTCTTAGCAAGTTTAGCTGCAAAATATATAGCATGGGAACTCTCTAGAGCTGGAATAATTCCTTCCGTTCTAGCTAGTAATTGTAATCCTTCTAATGCCTCAGAATCCTTCACAGAAAGATACCTCACTCTTCCAATGTCATGTAAATAGCTATGCTCCGGACCAACCGCAGGATAATCTAAACCGGCGGAAATTGAATGTGCTTCCTGTATAAATCCGTCTTCATTTTGCAGAACGTACATATAAGCTCCATGCAATACACCTTCTTTCCCCCCGGCAATTGCCGCTGCATGTCTCCCAGTTTCAATTCCCTCTCCCGCTGCTTCAACACCGTACAAAGCCACTTCTGAATCGTCTATAAAGGGATGGAACATTCCTATTGCATTGCTTCCTCCGCCTACACAGGCAACGATGGCATTAGGGAGTTTTCCATCCTTTTCTAGTACTTGCTTCTTAGTCTCTACACCGATAACACGTTGAAAATCCCGAACAATTCTCGGAAAAGGATGGGGACCAAGAGCTGAGCCTAAAATATAATGGGTGTCCTCGACATTTGCAACCCAATATCTAAGTGCTTCGTTGACTGCGTCCTTTAAAGTTCCAGAGCCTTGGTCTACCGATACAACCTTTGCACCGAGTAGCTCCATCCGGAAAACGTTCAGTTCCTGTCTGCGAACATCTTCTTTTCCCATAAAAACAATGCACTCGAGATTAAACAGTGCACAAACAGTAGCAGTAGCAACTCCATGCTGGCCTGCACCTGTTTCTGCTACAATTTTCTTCTTACCCATTCTGACTGCCAGTAGCGCTTGGCCGATTGTATTGTTTATTTTATGAGCGCCTGTATGATTTAAATCTTCCCTCTTCAATAAAATTTTTGCTCCACCGATTTCCTTTGTAAGACGTTCAGCAAAATAGAGAGGAGTTTCTCTTCCCACGTAGTCCTTTAAGTAATATTCTACCTCTTCTAAAAAGGAAGCATCTTCGATTGCTGTTTTATAGGCATTCTCTAATTCTACTAATGCAGTCATAAGTGTCTCAGGAACAAATTGACCTCCGAAACGTCCATATCGCCCAGCTTTTGTTTGTACCATGCTTATCTCTCCTCATCTTTGACCGTTTGAATGAATTCGCGTATCAATTGCTCATCTTTTCTACCATTTACCTCTACTCCACTAGATACATCCACCATAAAGGGCTTCACTCTTCTAATCGCTTCTTTTATATTTGATGCATTTAAACCACCAGCTAGAATTATCTGATTAGGGGAAATGCTGAGATCATTTAACAGTTGCCAATCAAACGTTACTCCACTTCCTCCTTTAAAATCTTTTCCTGGAGCATCGAACAGCATATAATCGGTATTAAACACTTTCGCTTTTTCCACATCACGACTTTCTCTGATAGATAGGGCCTTAATGGTTGGAAACTTAATATTTTCTATAAAATCTGGTTCCTCATTACCATGTAATTGAATTAAATCCAACGGAATCTCTCGAATTGCCTGTTCTAGTTCATCGCTGTTTGGATTGACAAAAACGCCAATTTTTAACACTTCTTTAGGGATGCATTTTGCTAAGTCATGAGCCTGTGATAATGTGACTCTCCTTTTACTTGGTGCAAAAACAAATCCAACAGCATCCGCGCCAGCTTCTATTGCTGCTACCACATGTTCTTTCTCCATCAATCCACATATCTTCACCTTAGTCATTGGACCATCACTTCACGTTCCACCTGCAATGTACGAAGTGTCTTATACGGATCATCACTTCGCATTAAAGCTTCACCTACTAATACAGCACTTGCACCGTATTTTGCAACCTGTATTGCATCCACATTATTGCAAATACCACTTTCACTAATTAATACCCGTCCCTCGTTAAAAGGGAAATTACTTGCCAATTCACCGGTGTGAGATAAATCTACTTGGAAAGTGCGTAAATCTCTGTTATTTACACCTATAAGCTTAGTGTCTAATTGAAGTGCTACCTCTAGCTCTTGGATATTGTGAACCTCTACTAGCACCTCGAGACCTTTCGCTATTGCATATGTGTATAATTCTTTTATTTTTTCCTTTGATAATGCTGCGACAATGAGAAGAACAACAGAGGCACCAGCACTTTTAGCAAAATCAATCTGTACTTTATGAATGATAAAGTCCTTACACAAGATCGGTAAATCTACGGTTTCTGCTACTGCTTGTAAATCCTTAAAAGAACCTTGAAAAAAGGGGGAATCTGTCAAAACAGATATTGCAGCAGCCCCAGCTTCTTGGTAAACTAATGCTTGTTTTGCTGGATCTACTATTCCTTGAATTAACCCTTTTGAAGGAGAGGCTCGTTTAATTTCGGCAATTACTTGGAGCTTATTGTTCTGAAACAACCTATCAAATAGCGAAGGTCTTTTCAGTCTCTTTTTACATACAGGAATTGTTTCATGAATCATTTGATTGATGAGCGTCTCTTTTTCTTTAAGAATTTTATCTAGAATAGTTGTCATGATAGTACCTCCTGAGCAAAATTAGGATTGCTATAAGCAACAACTGCTTTCAATTTATCAAGTGCTTTGCCAGAGAGAATACTGTCTTTTGCTAGTTTTACACCTTCAGGTATATTATTCACTGCTCCATTTGCGTAGAGTCCTATTCCTGCGTTAAAAATTACGCTATCAAAATAAGCATCCTGTTTACCGTTAAGCAAATTCAACATAATTTGAGCGTTTTCCTCTGCTGTACCCCCTCTTACAGCAGCAGGAGAATAAAAGGAAAGTCCCACATCCTCCGGACTAAGGGTGAAGGGTATCAGGTCACCTTTTTCGACTAATACTAAAGAGTTTTTTCCTACAAGCGATGCTTCATCCATCCCACCCGTCCCACAAACTACAATTGCTCTCTCTCTTCCAAGCATATGAAGTACTTTTGCGTATTCTATTGTAAAATCAGGACGGTTTATGCCAGTGTACTGGCTGAGAAGTGGAACCGGATTGGTAAGAGGCCCTACAAGATTAAAGATAGTCGGTTTTCCAATTTGTTGTCTCACCAGTCCAATTCTTTTTAGTTTTGGATGTACAGTCGGTGCATATAAAAAAGTAATACCTTCTTTGTTTAATATATTCAAGGAAGCCTGGATATCTAAGTTCGTTTGAATACCTAATGCCTCTAATACATCTGTACTTCCAGATGAACTAGAGATTTTTCTATTTCCATGCTTTGCTATACTCACGCCAGCTCCAGCTATTACAATGGCAGATGCTGTACTAATGTTAAAGCTATTTGATCCGTCACCACCTGTTCCACAGTTATCCATATAATTTCCTTCAGGAACATTTAAAGTGATTGCAAATGATTTAATTACTGTCGCAAGAGCAGCTACCTCATTTGCTGTTTCTCCTTTTATAGCTAAAGCAATTAAAAATTGTTTTATCAATTGCATATCCGTACTCTCATCCAAAATAATTCTAGATGCTTCCTGCATTTCTTCGAATGATAAATCTTCTTTTCTAAGGACCTGTTCAATATACTCTCTCATCTAATCTCTCCTCTGCTCTCTTCTCGTCTAAGCTAAATAAAAAAAGTCCCCTTCATAGGAATATAAAATTCCCATGAAGAGGACGATGTTAACCGCGTTGCCACCTCTAGTTGGAGTATATATACTCCCCCTTTTTTCCTTGTAACGTAGGAAATACGTCCACCTCTAAAACAAAAAGACATTCTCAAGGAGGCTCTCATAAGTCCATTCACATCAGTTGCAAATCAGTTCTCACCAACCACTGACTCTCTAAATTGCAGAACTAATGCTACTTCTCTTATTTAAACAATTTCTCAGCTATCTCATCTCGGCTCGTCTGTTCTCAAGGCGACATTGCTCTCAATGTCTTCAACCTATACCCGAACATAAAAGTTATTGTCTATGATAATAGGAATACTTTAAATTGTCAAATTATTTTTAAGCATTTTAATCACTAAATCATGATTTCAATTTCAAGACCACCATTAGTCATACTTGAAAAAGGCATGTGACTTAATTCTTTTGAAGGCTTTAGAACAATAAAGACATTTTTATGAGATTCTTGACAACTGTAAATATAGTCGATTGAATGCTCAGCTCCTAGAAGTCCTTTTTGTCCTGTTTGAGATACTTTCACCGTAGGTATAATGCCTGACGAAATATTCTGAAGTTTGACCTCCAGTCCCATTTCATGGCTCTCGATTATCGACACATATGATTGTCCATTTTTAAAACGAACATTTCCATTTCCTTTATTTGCTTCTATAGTAAATATAATGGCTTGACCCTGTAGAGGCTGAAATGCAGCATTTCCACCAACCAAGGTGTTGTGTGCAACTACTCCAGTTGTTTCTGCATCTAAAGGCAAACCTTCTGTGCCCATTTTTATTGTGTTGCCGACTGCTCCAACCTCTTTACAGTTCCATAATCTCAAGCCATATAAAGTCAGAGAGTTAACGGTTTTGATTGTGTTGCCCTGAACAGTACCGTCCTGTAAATTTCTAACTAATATTCCACCTGCAATTCTTGGGTGGTTAACATCTATTACATTATTAGAAATATTGCCGGCAAAGTTCGGCTGAGAAGCTATGGAATATCCTGCATATATGACATATGGCTCAAAAATAGTGTTAGTGGTATCTAACTCCACTGGTATTCCATGAATGATATTTCCCTCAATTATGAGACGATCGAATGCTCCTGCAAAGATCACACCCTCTGTGCCAAAGCAATTTTTTATATGATTGTTAGATATGATAGTGTTCATTTCTTGATTTTCTTTTGACTCTCGCTGAACACCGCCAATATAAATGGCTCCTAGAGGGTTTTTGGCATAGCCACAATCCTCGATTTTATTGTTTACTATGATGCAGTCTTTTGTAAACTGGTCTCCATTTGTCCATTTATAGAAAACACCACCGACCATCGAGTCTGATATTAAATTGTCTGTTGCGATTAAACCGCCTGCAGCATGACCATCAATAGCTTTCCGCTTGTTTCCTCTTAAAGTACATCCAGAAACTAAAAGATCATTTGCTTTAGGAAACATTGTTCCAAGTGCATTTATACCGTAGCCTGGATCAACGTAAGTATGGAGCTTCGAGGCATTCGGGTGTCCAGCCCGATCGCTTATACAGTTGAGCACTCGAGGTCTTTCAACAGCTGAGAACACAAAATTGCTAGAGTAATTGTCGTGTGCATTACACTCTACGAAGGTAATGTCGGCATTGTTTTCGTATTCTAAGTCTGTTGGCAAATAGTCCCCTAGATGTCCAACCGCAAATCCGGAAAAGTTAAAGCCACTGCTCTCACATGATCTAAAGATAATATTTTTGCAACCTCGATGTACTAAAACACCACTACCTACGTTTCCTATAAATCCACCACCAAATATGCCAAACGGCTTCCCATCATTTCTGGCGCGCTCACTCGTATCAAAGCTATTGTTTTTTCTATAATTCCAAAAGCCTGAAGTTGGATAGCCTCCAGCTTTGGTCCCTTTTTCTCCATATCCAGTCACTGGGTCTATTCCTGGAAACTCCCCATACCCCTCAAACTTAATGCCTTCGATTATACAATTTTCACATTGTTGTAGCTCTAAGATCCCTTGGGCATGTGTTCTAGTAAATAACACAGCACCGTAACCAACCAAATGAATTCTTTTTTTCCCCCTAAGTAGCAAGCATGGTTGGTCATTGTTTGGAAAATCATCCAGTTTGGTGTTTTTCTCAAGCCAATAACGGCCCGGTGGAAGGATCAAGGTATCCCCATCCCTAGCATGATCAAAAGCAATTTGAATTAATTCTTGAATCCGTGTACGTCCAGTTGTATCGGCCTTAATCGTCTTAGCTGTTCCACCTTCCATCTCATCTAACATTTCAAAATTACGCGTGATTCCCTGAACGAAGTCCTTTGAAAGTTTGTCCTCAATGTTAGTTGGAATATAATATTTTTTCTTGGGTGTATAATTGGTCATTTTTATATCTCCCCTTTAAATTATTGTTCTAAGATCAACCGGCTGTTTATATATACATCTTCTTTCGTATCTCCCCCCTTTTTGTGTGCTAAATAACGAATAACCCCCTACTATCAGGATTAGTAATTACTAATTCGATAAGTAGAGGGTATTTTCCTTTACAATTGTTAGTAGAATCTGTATTTCAGTTAAAAAGACCAGTCCATACTATGCTTAATTTCCTATTTGTCAAAGAAAATTTGGTCGTTATGACCGGATAATTTTTTTTATGACCGTTCAAGTAGGATTTATGACCGGATAAAAAAATTTATGACCGTTCAGTATAATAAGTTACCATTCAGCTTTTACGAGCAACTAATATAAATCGATGTTCATAGCTTTCTACATATCCTTGAAGCTGCATCACTTTTTCAAGTTCTATTAGACGTTCAAGGCATGAATCGACCGTAAACCCAGGAAATTCCCATTCTATAATTTTAGCGTAGTAAACAATTGCACCTACATCCAAAAACTTTAAAGATGGAAAATACTCACCCTCATATAAAATAGCAAAGCCTTCAGAA
This sequence comes from Psychrobacillus faecigallinarum, assembly GCF_014836595.1. GTDB lineage: Bacteria > Bacillota > Bacilli > Bacillales_A > Planococcaceae > Psychrobacillus > Psychrobacillus faecigallinarum. The sequence goes on from NZ_JACSQO010000004.1 coordinate 207,313, forward strand.
GTAAATCTTTTAGTTTCATTCTCTAGATTTAAGCTAGGATATAAGGGCTGAAAGTTATTTATTAATGCATTGGACAGCCACTCGTTGTTCTTACCTCCAACCTGTTGGGTTATAAAGATGCCTCCCTTTTTCAGGATTCTCCGTATTTCATTTACGTCATAGGATTCATGTCGATTAATAATAATATCAAAAACATTATCCTCAAAGGGAAGTTCAGAGTCATTGAATACCTGCTTAACGCAAATTCCGAGAGGTTCCAATTTTTCTTTACACAAATTCACATTTGGTTCCCATCCCTCTGTAACAGAAGTCCGTTCGAAGGGATGGCCTAATGTTATCAGAAATTCACCGCCACCTGTTCCCATATCCAGAAGTACGTTCTCTGGAGAAAGATATTTATCGATGATTTTCCGATAATCCCACGGTGTAGCTTGTTCCTTCCACCGACCTTCCAAATGAGAAAAATCCCACCCTTTAAAGCTTTCAATTTCTTCCATCTTCCAATCTTTTTTCAGAGTTTCTATATTCATCTATGCTACGCTCCTATTCTTAGTTAGTACAAATAAGATAGTGCAGCCTAGGTGATAGCATTAGTACTCGGTTGCATGCTGCTATCCATCAAAACTGCACCGAGTATTTATCTCGTTTGCTTCTAATCACTTAGTTCACATCCTTTAAAGTATTTGTTTACCTAATAAATTTATTTGAAAAATTAACCGTTTTTTTTAAATGAATCAATTGAATTTTATTTGAAACTGACAGTAAATTAACATTTCTCACCCTTCAAGTAAAGCAATATAAGGCACCTCTTTTTCCCCTACAATTGCAATAACAAATCCCTGACCTGTCTCGTATATTTTGGTGCCGACCGGTAGTATATTGGCTGTTCCATTGTTGAATCCTATTGCACGGTTCTGTTGCTTACTAATTTCAGCAACTTCCTCTCCAATTGTATATTCAGACTCAGTGACCCAATCAATATCACTAGCTTTCGCATAAACGACTTCGTTCATTAGGAAAATATCAACATCCTCTTCGCCCAGCAACTCTCTAGGGGTAGGATTTCCATTTTCGGAGCAGCCCATTAAAAGAAATATTAAAAAGAGTACCAGGTAAAATTTGTTCAAATTAGATACCTCCTATATATGCTCTTATATAAAGTATTCAATCAATAGAAGCTAATTCCCTTCAATTCCCGAAGAATTGTTTAAGAATTTAAAATAAGGAAAAGTCAGGCCTATTATGGATACCGTACAAATAATTGAACCGATGAAGAAATATAAGGGCCGTATCCCCCATGTCTCACTTAAAAGTCCTCCCACTAATACACCTACTGGCATTGCGCCTCTAATAATAAGCAATCGGACGGAAGCAACTTTACCCATCAATTCATTTGGAACTGATTTTTGAAAAATGGTGATATTATGTACTCCAAAGAAGGCCAACGCAATTCCTGCTATCCCTTCCGTTAAGAGAGCAAGGACAATACTTGTATTGAAGCAAAGAAAGATAAATGTTAGCCCGCCTACAGCTAAGGAGCCTAGCATTAACATTCTACGGCTTTTAGCCTTTACTTTTCCAACCAACATAGTGCCAATCACATAACCTAGTGGGAAGCTAGCCATAAAATATCCGACTTGAGTGTAGGAGCCAGAAAGCTCATCTGTAATATAAGGCAAAGTAATAATCATTGTTACTCCTACACCAAATTGCACAAATGCTAAAAAAATCCCTAGCCAAACTATTATACGCTGCTTAAAAAAATATAAAATCCCTTCTGTAAATTGCTCTAGCCACGTTTTCCTCACAGTAAATGCATTCCTTTTTTCCTGTAAAGACAATAAGAGAATACCACTAGTAAGTAGCGTTAAGCATACTACTAATAACGAGGGGATTAACCCTAGAAACTCAATGATCATACCTCCAACGAAAGGAACTATAAATGTCATTAATCTTATAGCACCGTCATTGTATGCATTCGCTGAAGTCAAAAGCTCTTCAGGAACAATCGTAGGTGTAATAGCTTGATTGGCTGGTGTATAGATCGGTGTGATTAATCCGACAACTATTTGTACTAAATAAATATGCCATACTTCTAATTGATTTGAAGCAAGAGCTATTAATGGAAGAATAAAAATTATTCCCCTAGCCCACTGTGATAGAATCATGATCCATTTTCTGCTCCAACGATCAATGAATGGGCCAATAAATAATTGAAGAATCAATGATGGTATAAAATATAGAAGCCACATACTACTAAGCGCTAAAGTAGAATTGGTTAGCTGATAGATTAAAAATGAGTTACATAGTGTACCTAGGACTCCTCCTAGTTCCGAAATGATATTTCCTATCCATAGTACTAAAAAGCTCTTATTATGAAAAACAACACTCTGTTTCATTGATTTAGAAAGGAATTTAGTTCCATATAAATGGAATCTAAAGGCTTTCTTTTTAAAGTGTATTTATTATCTTTTATTGCAACAATTCTCGCTGACCTTAATATTTTTAAATGATGATGAACAGTTGATTTCCCAAGGTTTAAGTGGTCTGTAATTTCCTGTAATGTATGGTCATTTTCGTAAAGCATTTTTACCATTCGTAATCTAACCTCATCACCCAGCGCCTTATATTTAAGAACTAGTGAATGATTGGGTGTATATGGGTCCTCTGGTGTAATACTTTCATTTGCCACAGGATAATAAAATACTTTTGTACCTTCTAAATCCGCTTCTATATTCCATGGTCTATAGATGTACTGAGGAATTAATAATACCTTTGTGACGCTCGGCTCCGGATGGTAAGTAACTCCGCCTGTAGCCCATTCCACTAATTCAAAACTATTTAAAGTTTCTTTCATCTTACTCTTTGATTCATAATCTGCCTGAAGTATTTTAGTAATCTCTTTCTGCTTATCAATTGTTATAACCTCTTCAACCCAAACGCTCATTATTTTAGTCAAATGCTGTTTAAGCTTATCTGCATCTACTTGGCAGACAAAATCAATATAAGCAGGGTAAAATGGATTATCTTTAGCAATTTCCTTCATTTTTTGTAAAGAAGTCAAATCACCCAATGAAGCACTTTGTCTTAGGTATTGATGTTTTATTCCTAAGTATGGCATACAAGTCAACCTTAGTTCCTCTGCAGATAACTCATCTATATAAGAAGTAAATTCCTTAAGACTCTTAAAATCCTTCACATGTAAAAGTAAAAGCAAAGCTTTCCAAGTATTATTTTCTTCAACATAATTTAACTCTTTTAGTATTCCCGCTGACAAACTACTTTTAATGGAATCCCAAAAAGATGCTTGCTTTTCTAGAGTGTTTAATAGACGTGTATTAGTAATTGCTGCAATACCTAAGGCAGATTCCCATAATATTGAATAGTTAATCTCTACTTCATAAGTTTCTCTTTCTTTACTTGAAAGATTTAAAACATCCATGCATTTCTCTCCTTATAATTCTATTTATTTAGAATATAACATTCTATATTTTTAGAATCAATAGAATATTAATAAAAATGGACAATCTTCTATCTTAGGTGGTTAGAGTTTATAGGTTGGACATAAAGGCTCTGTTAACGACAAAGGTTGTTTTTCATGAGGAGGTATTGTTTGTGTAATGGTACACTTAAACTAACGGCTTATTTGGAATCTATTCATACTGTTATTCATATATAGTTTGAGGGGGAATATTTTTGAAATACAAAAAGAGAATCGCATGGATTATTCCTAATGTATTTTGTTACTTGATGCTATTTGGTTTATCCATTTGGACAGTGGCTAACAGGGAAGGGTTACAAGAAATCAATAGATTATCCATTTACGTTATATTTATGATTTTACTTTTTTTAGTATCAGTATTCGGAAGTTACCGAATTTGGACATGGATAAAAGAAGATAAAATATAAAAAGTTCTTATTTAAACTAACAAGTGCTTTAATAAAAAAGCAAATCAAAACAATAATGAGCTGGAAAATGTATCTCCAACTCATTTTTTAAAATTATAAATTAACCTGTCACTTTAATATAGCCGATTTAAAAAAGATATGAGTTCAGATGCTCATATCTTTTTTGCAATTTTATCAAGATAGGATGAGATTTGTTCGGAAGTGGTACCATCTCCATATGGATTATTAGCTTGAGCCATGTTTTCATATGCTTGTGGATTATTGAGTAACATTCGAGTTGCTTGTAAAATATCGTCTTTCTCAGTTCCAACTAATTTTAAAGTTCCTGCCTTTACTCCTTCCGTACGTTCTGTACTTTCCCTTATAACTAAAACGGGTATATCTAATGCTGGAGCTTCTTCCTGTATACCTCCTGAATCTGTGATTACTAGATAGGATTTCTTCATAACATGTGCAAAACATTCATAGTCTAGCGGCTCGATAATATGAATAGTGGAACTCTTAGTACTTGCTAGAAAATGATCTTTAACCTCTTTTCTGACATTAGGGTTCGGGTGCACCGGGAAAATAATTTCAATATCCTCAAACTCTTCTACTAGACTGGTAAGAGCTTCGTATATTCCTTTTAGCTTTATAAAATTTTCACGTCGATGAGTAGTAACTAATAGAATTCTCTTTCCTCTATCAAATATTTTTTGCAGATGATCAGGAAAGACATATGGTCTATTTGTAATGTCATAAAGAGCATCTATTACTGAATTCCCTGTTATTATAATTCTTTCTTGTGGAATTCCTTCAGCTAATAAATTCTCTTTGTTTTTTTCAGTTGGTGCAAAGTGATAATCACTTAACTTAGTTACGATTCGTCGGTACATTTCTTCGGGAAAAGGAGAAGAAATATTGTGTGTGCGTAGACCTGCTTCCACATGTGCTACCGAGATACGTTTTAAAAACGATGTATATGCTCCTGCAAATGTAGTCGCCGTGTCTCCTAGAACAAAAACAAGATCAGGTTTTTCTTTATCCAAAACCTCACCTAGTTTTTGTATTAGTTCTGCGGATAATTCCTCTAGCTTTTGATTTGTTTTCATAAGCTTTAGTTCGTATTCGGGTTTTATGGAGAATAAGGATAAAACTTGGTCGAGCATTTCTATATGTTGCCCGGTGTTAACCAAAACAGTTTCAAATTTTTTATTCGTTTGAAGCTCTTTAATAATAGGCGCGAATTTGATTCCTTCAGGTCTTGTACCGAATATAATCATCACTTTCATTGTCTGTCTCCTTTTCTCCGTTTTTCAAGCTTTATTTTAGTAATATAGCCATCACTTTCTTCAAAATTTGCTTTATAGGAATCTCCCCAACGGATAAGCATTTCATCAACTACCATACGAAACTGTTTATTTAAATTTTCCTTCTGAATAATTGTTATATTTTTATTATGTCTGCGCTGATTATATAAGGTTTGATCAATCCAGTGAACTTTGAAGCGTTCTGCGACTCGTAAAAACATCATGAAGTCTTCAGCAATTAGTGGTTCTCCTCGTAAAGTAGTCATCCATCCGCTTAGCTCTTTTAGTGCAGAATACCGATACATTCTAGGGCAGTGAGTCTGAAAACTCTCTAGAATTTTATATTTATCTTTTAATGGTGAGCCTTTATAAATGTCCCCCTCGACTAAAACGCCGTTTTCCTCATACCAGAGCCTTCTATTTGCAAAAACCATCCCTACTTTAGAGGATAAATTATCCATTTCACTAATCATGACCTCCAAAGTAATGGGTTCTATCCAGTCATCACCATCAAGTTCAAGGACATATTCACCCAACACATAGTCTAAAGCAATATTTAATGCTTCTGCTTTAGTCCGTTGCTTAATATGAATAGGGATAGTACGGGTATCATGTAAACTATATATCTCTTCTAAGGTATTATCCGTAGAGCCAACGTCTACAACTATTACATGAAAGTTTTTAAAAGTTTGATCAAAAACACTTTGTAAGCATTTTTTTATAAAGTTCCCATGATTGTGAGCAGTAATTATTACTGAAACCTTAGGTAAGTCTCCATTTTTCGTTCGGTGTTCTAAGCTAGCAGACATGCTGTTAAGATATAGTTCCTCAGGAGGAGTAAGAGTTGTTAATGAGTGTTTGCCGTTTAAGCGATATTCCATTAAGGGTTCAGGTATAAAAACAAATTCTCCTTGTTTCATTAATCTAATCCAAAATTCATAATCAGATACTAAGTCGTATTTAGAATCATAGCCACCAGTCTTTTCAAAAGCCTCTCTTGTATAAAGAAAAGATGCACCGATGAAACTGACCATCATGATCTCTTCTTTTGAACGATTCATCATCTTGTATAGAGCTGGGTAAAAATATGGAGTGGAAGGATGCGGCATTCCATTTTCATCAATTGGACTATACATGGAGTAAACGAGAGCAGTATTTGATGGTGAAGTGTTCATAGTTTCAACTAACTTTTCTAGGAAATTGGGAGCTTGTCTATTGTCACTGGAGATCCAAGTTAAATAGGAACAATCTTTGAGTTTGTCAAATCCTTCATTTAATGAGTAGGCAATTCCTTTGTTTATCTTCCTATCGATTATGATGAAGTCGCAAGTTAAGTAACTGGATAATTCATAAACGGTTTTAACGGTTTCCACATTTGCACCATCAATTACAATCACAAGTGAAAAATTTTTATAGGTTTGTTGTTCAATAGCATGTACACATTCAATCAAATATTGTTTTTCTTGATTGTAAACAGGCATTACAATACCTACCTTATTTGGTATACGTTCGATATTATTTTGCTTTGTACTTGTTTTTAAATGACTTTGCTTATCTTTAGGCTTACTTGGTAACCAAAAGTGCTTTTTATTTTTAAAGAACATATATTCACTACTTCCTATTATTTATACCGAATTTCACATCGGTTAAGTAGTATATGAAACCCTTTCTAAGAGAACACGGCTTTTATCTAGTGAATAATTAATGGGAATACTTCGCTAGGGGTACCATCAGGAAAATGCGGATTTACAACGTTAAGGAATTTTCAATACTAAAAACCATGCTTTGACATTGTCTAAAGCATGGTTTTTATTTAACTTATATAAATCTGCTAAGTTGATTTTTTTAGCTCATCTATTTATTGAATTCATTAACTGGAAGAAGTATTCAGGTTTATGAGTCTTATTTAGGTTATACCAGGAATGTAATGTATCTGGTGCAAATACATCTAATTTTTTTAATACTTCCATCGTAAATTCCAGAGGTGCAACCCCTGATGCAGTAACCAAATTCTCACCAGATACCGCAGGTCTCATCTCATAATATTTTTCTCCTTTATAATTAGGGCAGACCATTTTAATATACTGTAAGTCATTGCTTGTGTGTTTTCTAGAATCTAAGTATCCCATATTCGCAAGAGCCTCAGTTGCACCACAAATTGCAGCGACAATAGTGCCGAGCTTTAAGGCTTCGCCAATTTTTTTCATGATTGGTTGATGAATAACTTCTCCCCAAGTAGTCCCTCCAGGCAAAACTAAAAGATCTTTACTCTCAAGAGTACACTCATCAAGGGAAATATCTGGTTTTATACTAAGTCCCCCCATCGTGGTAATCATTTCGTTATTAGCTCCTACTGTAACTACTTTTAAAGGTACTATATCTTTTTTGAAATATCTTCCTGTGTTTAGTTCGGCAATTAAATACCCATATTCCCAGTCTGACATTGTGTTAAATACATATAGATAAACTTTTTTTGTTTGCATCCAATAACACTCCCAATCACATTTATATACTAATTATAATATAACTTCCCTGACAGCTAGCGTCAGGGAAGTTATCATACTTGATGAAATTTTATTAATTCCGACAGAACTTCAATAAGTCTTTTTTTTAGACTTATTGGCTCTATAATTTGAATAGATTTACCGTACGGTAAAAGTAAATGAGGAATATATGTATGTACTATATCTCTTTCAAGAAGGAAAACTGCTTGATTTGAATTTCGTTCATGTAAATAATGTCCTAAAAACCAATGTTGGCAAACATCATTCAGCGTACTTTCATTTCCATTAATAACTAAAGAAGTAATCCCTTCCTTATCTTCTATAGTAGGAAGGAGATTTTTCATAAAAAAGTCACGTGCTGAAAAATTTTCTGGTCGGTTAAACTTTTTTGCGGTTAGCATTAGACTTTCAATTCGATTTACTCTAAAACTACGGATATCATTCCTAAGATGACAAAAGCCAATCACATACCACTTATTATTCCAATAGATAATTCTGTACGGATCGACCAATCTATAATTTAATTGCTTTTCGCCACTTTTATGGTAAAGAATTTTTACTGAGTACCCGTCAGTTACAGCCTGCTCCAACTCCTTCAAAAAAGGTTCCATAGAGAGTGAACTTAATCGACTTATTACTTCAAGACTAGTTAAATGTTGGTTTATCTTTGTTTCCTGCTCTTGATTTGAGTATTTACTTAGTTTTGAAATGGCCCTATTTAGTGCTTCACCTCCATAATATCCGGCTTCTTCTGCAAAAACAGCCGCGTGAAATAGTGAAGTTTGCTCTTCAAAATCAAAAAAAAGAGGTGCCTCAATAAAATTGTTCAATAAAGTGTATCCACCGTTATGTCCTGGTTCTGAAATTATAGGTACGCCACTCGTTGAAATTGTATCAATATAACGATACACAGTCCTTATATTCATCTCTAACTTTTCTGAAATTTGTTTTGCAGTAATTTTTTCACCTGAACGAAGCATCCATAGAATCGCTAACAGATTGTCAATTTTAGGCATATATTCCCACCTCTATATGGAACTTATTTTCTACTCTATATTTCCGCTCTTTGGTATATCTCATCAAAATTTCCTTTCCGATAGCTTTCTATATAATGAGATCCTAGATACATTTGTGATTTCACAAATTTGATTTACAGTCATTTCTCCCTCTTTATAAAGCTTTACTGCATAATTCATTCCTGCATAGTTTTTGTGCTACTTCTTTAACCGACCTTTAAAATTTCCTTCTTTCTTAGCCAGTTCAATCCCTTCACGCTGCCGCATACGGTTAAGATCACGTTCTAATTGGTTTACACCCGCCATAACAGGAATTAAGAATTGGCTGTAGGGATTATCTTCTGATAAATCTAGCCATGTATCTTTTAAGGATTTTAAAATTGCCTTTTTACTTCGTATGTTATCGATTAATTCAAATAAATCTTGTTTAATACGAGTAATCCGAGTTAAATCCGAACATAAATGATGTCACCTTCTTGTATATCCTCTAACATTTTTTGAAGTTGCTGTAATTGACTTGAAGGATTAAGGCTAGTTGAACTGACACGTATATAACCGAGTTTTCGCAAAATATCACCTCGTTTTTGAGACAAGTCTTATGAGACGCTCTTAACTATGATTTTATCTGTCTCCGACACTTGTATCAATAGAGTACACTCTATTGATATTTAATTAAATTAATTGACTGAATAATTACAGAAATGAGATGATACTTTATGAAAACTCCTAGAGGTAGAGAATTTCTTACACCGGAACATTGACGGGCTCTTATGCAAATTCCTGAAGATGAGTGGGTGCTAGGAACCTACTACATTTGGGTTCATTTGGCTCACAATCCCGCCGTTGTCGCCGCCTGCCGCTACAATTATGCTAATTAATGAATTAAAAAGAGCATCTTTTCTTTTGTAATGTAGTGTTCACCTTCATTACAGGAAAAGATGCTAAATTGTTTTTTTCTTATAAGAAATATACTTATCGTTAACTAAGAAAACTATCTTTGAATTGTTGTTCTTTCCACATAAATGTAATCCCTAGGCCGACTGCCATGATTATACCAGCGAAAATGTATGGAAAATTGATGTTAACATCAAACAAGATACCACCTAGTGCAGGTCCAATAATATTTCCTAAACTCGTATATGTTGAGTTCATGCCCGCAACAAATCCTTGTTCTTTTCCGCCTGCTCTGGATAAAAATGTTGTGAGTGCTGGACGGAGTAAATCGAATGCAAGAAATATAAAGCTCGTTACTATAAGGACTATTATAAAGCTAGAAATGACCGTAGAAATGAATGCCAAAATCACTCCTACAATTAGGCAAATTTGAATTAGTTTTTTTTCGCCTAAAAGGTCTACTAACTTTCCAAACATAAATACTTGTACTACTACTCCAAATATGGAACTTATGGTAATAATGACAGCGATGTCCTTTGGTGTAAAACCAAACTTATGATCAGAGAATAGGCTAAAAACCGTTTCGTATGCAGATAGACCAAAGGCTAAAACAAATATAATAATGAAAGCTATAAAGTACATTGGTTTTAGTGATTTTTTTAAATCGCCTACAAAATTGGTTTGTTTACTGTTAGCTGATATTTCAGCTAATTCTTCTTTTGAAAGTGGTTCTTTCAGTATAAACAAAGAGGAAATACAGGCGATAAATGCTATTCCTGCTGCAAAGTAGAATGGCAATCTAACCCCAAATTCTGCTATAAATCCGCCAATCCCTGGCCCTATGATAAAACCTGTGCTAATGGCTGCTGAAATATAGCCCATTGCTTTAGGTCTCTCCTGAATCGTCGTAATATCAGCAATATATGCTGTAACACCCGGCATAATAAATGCAGCACTAACGCCTCCTAATACTCTTGAAAGGTATAGTACCCAGACGTTTGTACCCGCCCCAAAAATAAGCTCGGAAACACTAAATAATAGTAAACCGATGGTAATCATTTTTTTACGACCAAATTGGTCTACCCAGCGGCCAGCAAATGGAGATGTGATCAGTTGAGCGACAGCAAACACTGCTACTAAATAACCCATTGTGCTTCCGGACAAATGCATGATATTCATAAACGATGGCATCACAGGAATAATGAGTCCTATTCCTAAAAACGCGATGAAAATATTACTTAATAAGATAATAATTACTGATTTTTGTTCTTTTATAGATTTATTCATATATACACTTCTTTCTTTACTATCAATGAATAGATATGCCTCGCCAAAATACTTTCCACGAGGCATTTAGCCTCTCGTGTAAACGTTTTTCTTCATTGACATATACCAGTTCAAGCATCATTGAATCTACCATGCTTAGAAATGCATAAGTCAATATTAACGCGGACTCACCAATAACCAAATTTTCATCCATCCATTGTTTAAATTTGTCTTCTAACATAGCTTGCACTTGTTTCTCTATATCAAGTACATCCTCTTCAATTTCCTTCGCTAAGTGAGCAGGTGGGAAAAATGACATACGTAACCAAAACTTTAAATGCTCATCTTTTTGAAAAAGATTAATGACCATTTGCAGGAATCCATACAAATCATTCTGGGGATCCTTAGAGTTTAATGGACGAAAGTACTCTAACTTAGTATCCAATTCAGTTTGCTTGGCATCTCTTAAAACCTGAAGAAAAAGGTCATCCTTCCCTTTATAGTGTGCATAAATAGACTGTTTTTTCATACCCACATCTTCAGCGATTTGGGAAAGCGAAGCACCTTCATAGCCGTGAATTGTAAAATATTTAAGAGCTGATTCTTTGAGCTCTTGGCTTTTCACATCTCTCACTCCTTTTAACGAACGTTCGTCAGTTATATTAACAAAATTTAATCATGGAAGCAAGTTAATTAGATCAAAGTATTAAAAAATTACACAAAAAAGCATCAGGAGATAATCCTGATGCACTTTAGTTACCTATTGTTAAGTCCTTTACTTCATCCGAATTTGCCTTATAAGTAGTATCCTCTAAGTTTGTTTTAAGCTTTTTGCTTACTTCGTTTAAAGAGTTTTCATCTGCTATAAAATACCAGAGATCATGGCCAGCTTCTTTACTATATATGGTTTTACCTGTACCATCTAACTGTAAGTGTTCAATGGGCGTTCCTTTTATCTGCTGATACATTTTAGCTAGCTTTATATAGTCTGAGGAAGGAATATTGGTTTTGACATTTTCTCCAATATCCTTGATTAAATCATCTATTTTAGTAATCATACTCACATTGGTCATTTCGCTTAAAAGTGATTGGATGACTTGCTTCTGTCTTTCATTTCGTCCTTTATCACCCTCTGGATCTTTTTTACGCATACGTACATATGCTAGAGCCTCGTCTCCCTCTAAAAACATAGGTCCCTCTGTATAGGTCTTCCACTCAAAATTAGCGAGTTGAATTTTAAAGGTAAAAGGAACGTCGACTTCGACCCCTCCCAAAGTATCAACTATGTCCTGGAAACCCTGGAAATCTGTCGATACGTAATAGTCAATAGGTATCCCTAACATGTTTTCTATTGTATCAGTTGTCCAATTGATACCACCATTTGAATAAGCATGGTTTATTTTGTCTTCTTTATCTAGTCCTTCTATATAAACTAAAGTGTCTCTAGGTATGCTAACCATTGACATTTTGTTGGTAGTTGGATTGACTGTAGCTACAATTAGCATATCTGATCGACCATACTTTTCATTTTCTCCATGCTCAATGCCAGCTAAAAGTATTGAAAACGGAGACTTAGCTTTTACTTCTTTCGTACCAGTGTCTTCTTCAAGGTCCTTAATCAATGGCGCAAATATTTTATTATTCGCATGCTTTGCCTCCCACGATAAATTGATGGCAAAGAAAATGACTGCAGACATCAGTAAAATAGAACTAATCATTATAGTATATATAACTTTCTTTCTTTTAAAAGTCTTTCTTTTCACTCGACTTCGAGAACTTTTCATCTTGTTCTTTTCTCCCTTAAGTCTAATATATGTTTTTCTTGAAATTATCTTATAATTATTTTTCTAAATTATACCATTTATATTTTTAATTACAAGTTTATAAAGACTTTTAGGTTTTATTCATGAGATTATTTTACTTTTTCATGTATTTTTAAATTGGTCTGCTAGAGTAATATTTCTTTTGAAATAATCAGGGAATTCATCACTACTTAATATTTGCTCAGTCGTCAGCCAAACTATTTCATCCACTTCTTCTCTGCATTTGACGTAGGGTTCACCAAATGAGTGGTCACAGACAAAGACAATATCAACAACAGATTTTCCAGTATCTGATATAAAGGAAGAACTGTTTACATATTGAAGGTTTGTAACTTCAATACCTACCTCTTCTTTGATCTCTCGGTGCAACGTTCTTTCAAATATGTCAATTGCATCACCCTCTTGATCTACTGTGCCACCCACAAATGCCAAACTTCCAGCAGCATGTTCTTCCTTCTCGCTTCGTTTCACTAAGAGCCACTTTCCCTCTTTGTATATAGCGCCCTCCACATTAACGATGAACATTTAACTCCTCCTTAAATGTGTATATTTTAAATTCTCCGTTGTTTGAGGAATAACATAAGATATTTTTATCTTCAGGTATTCCTTTGAAGTAGGCCCCTATACATCCTGTAGTACAACGATGACCGGTTATAAGTATATTTCCACTATTACTTTTATATTGCTCTTCAAGCTGCACCATGAAATCAAATATACGCCCAACATAGGATTTTATATCCTCCACGCCTTTGTATATAGTTGGATCAGGTATTGCACCTTTTAGTTTTACTTCTTCTTTTTTTGATTGATCTGCCTCTCCTAAGTCAAAAACGTCTAACCTAGAATCTACTATAGGTTCTAAATTTGTTATAATTTCAGCAGTTTGAACTGCTCGTTCTTGGGGAGAAGAAAAAACTAGATCAAATTGTACAGTTTTTAACATTTCTTTCATTTCTCTTGCTTGCTGTTTACCTTTCTCGTTTAAAGGTAGACCCATGCGTCCTTGTAATCTGCCTTCTTTATTTAAATCTGTCTCTCCGTGACGCACTACATAAATCATTCGGAATGCCTCCATATTTGTTTAATCGTATATCGTATCTTTATCCGGATTGTGCAGGTATTCAAACATAGTGATTATTTGTGATTCTGTGTTTCTGTTAGTAGAAAGTGGCGGTAAATTAGTAGGAGAGAAAAATTGAACATTACTTGTCTCGACACCGCTTGCTGGTGTCCCACCAATTATTTCGCAGCGGATAAATATTTTATAATAATGATATGCTTCTGGTGGATGAGGATGCTTATTTTTGTCCAATAATGCAAGCAATTTAATAGGTTTTACCTCATACCCGGATTCCTCTTTTATTTCTTTTACAATATTTTCAGATGCAGATAACCCAATATCGCAAAAACCACCTGGTAAGGACCATTTGTTGTCAATACTCTCACAAACCATGAGAATCTTGTTATCCTTGAAAACTACTCCACGGACGTCTACTTTGGGAGTTTGATAACCTGTTTCATTAGTAAATAAATCCTGTACCTTTTGAAATTCTATTCCTGTATGTCCCGCTATAATTTCAGCACTTATAGCTCTTAATTCCTCGTATCGTTCGATATCGTATATATCCTTAGAAAAGGCTAATCCAGATTGTGATAAAGCTTGAATCCTCTTTGCCCATTCCAACCATTTTTGGCTCATTTCATAACACTCCTATGTATTAGAGACATTTTAAATTATTGTCTATTACTTTTAAAAAGATAAATAGATGCTTTGTCTAACTTTGCACCTTGCCTCTGTATGATCCAATAGAGAATAATTTATTTAGCTGTGGAGATACATACACTTTTTTAGGGAAGACACTGACTCTGGCAGTTTTACTTTGTAAGTGCTAACTGATAATAATCAATGAAGCATTAAACTTAAAAGTCTAAAAATTCACATTAAATATATCATTATGGCTCGAATAAAGATAGAAAAAAATTAAAAGCTGCCGACATTTGTATGTCACGGCAGCTATCAAGGGGAAAGAACTATTAAACTATTATCAAGCAATTCACACTTTATAAACTCAAATAAATCGTTTTCAAGCGCTATGCTAACCACCGACACGGCCTCAGACTTCTCCCTCTCTACGTTCAGTTCGGGTGCTTCAGGCCAAGAGGATGTCGGTCACAAAGGCGTTGCCAATTGAAAAAGCTCTCCACTTGGACTTGAATCTGACTAATGAATTGAAAAACCTAGATTGTGGAACAAGATTCATCTTTTTTCATAGATTTTAATTAAATCGTCGAGAAGCTGTATTTGTAGTTCGTATTGACTGTACATATTGTGAAAAATAAGTTCTGTAACTTCATCGGCTTTCATATGTTCTTTCTTAACTTGAATACCTCTTTTTTGCTGTTCTAAATCTGTTTCAATTTGTAATTTTTGATTATAGAGAGCTTCTAAAACATCATCTTTTGGAAGGTCTTGTATAAAGCTTAATGCTGTGTATAGATTACTTGGCAGGTTAACAGATTGTTCCTGCAATGTTTCTTTTAGCAATGTTTGAAATTCCTTTTTGCCATGTTCAGTGATTCTATAGATGGCTTTACTTCTGTTCCCAATATTCTTTACTGCTTCTAGCTCTACTAGTTGCTCCTTTTCCATTTTCTTAAGAGCGTGATAGATAGAACCAGCTAAGATTCCTGCCCAACGATCCGCTTCACTTGTTTGAAGTGTTTGTTGAATTTCATAACCACTCATCGGCTTTAATTTTAGTAGGCCTAATACCATCAATCTTGTCATAAAGTTCTCCTCAATTATAAATAATCAATATTGAGTATTATTATAGCACAAGACGATTGTCAGCCTAGTTAGAAATAGGTTTGTATTCACTACCTATCCGTTCTTCCCATTTAAAGGTAATAACAGCCAATAAAAAGCTAAACAGTGTGTAAATTAACAATATTAGTATAGAGGATCCCATAGGTAACATCATTCCATCGGTTAAGCCTTTCAACGCTTTAACATAGTGTTCAAAAGGTGATAGTTTGCTGATGAAGTACATCCAACCGGGTGCTTTACTTAAAGAATAAAAAGCTTCACTTATTAGTATAAAAGGAATTTGAATCAGGTTTGCAATCATATTAATATGGCCCTCATTATTAGCTAAGTTGGCTATTAAAAAACCAAGACTAGTAAAACAGAGTGTTGCTATTGTAACAAGTAGCAATGTTCCTATGAATGCTTCACTACTAATCGATATTTGAAAAAACAAGACTCCAATAATCCATACACCCATATTTAAGATTATCCCCAATACAGTTCTAGCGAGCACCATAGCAATGATAAAATGGCCAATCAGTAAAGGAGTTATTTTCAACATTTTATAGACACCTTTGTTTCGTTGATAGAGAATTTGAAAAGCGATTCCTTGCATACCCCAAAATAATGTTCCAATTGCTGTCACGCCTGTTAAAATACGTTCATCCATATTATTAAAATAGAGACCTAATCCAATAATCATTCCTATAGGAAACAAAAGAGAATAAAATAAGGTAATTTTATCTCTCAAAGAACTTACAATCATAGAACGAAAAATAATTAACATTCAGAGACCTCCTCAGAGATTAATTTAATATATAGGCTTTCTAAATTAGCTACATTGTGTTCTTCTATCAATAATTTAGGATCACCTTCACAAATAATCCTGCCTTTATTTATAAATATAATTCTGTTCGCTAGATAGTTTACCTCCTCCATGTCATGTGAAGTAAACACAACTGTTCTTCCTTCCTTATTTACTTGGCGAATTAGGGAATGTAATTCTTTTTTTGAAAGTGGATCTAATGCAGCTGTTGGTTCATCTAGAAATATTAGCTTCGGATCATGTATTAACGTAATAGCAATTGCAAGACGTTTTTGCTGACCTCCGGAAAGCTTGGATGCTTCCATATTAGCGCTTTGAGTTAAGTTACATTTTGAAAGGATTTCTTTCATTTCGTACTTATTTACATTCTTTTTGTAAAAGGCTCCAAACAACCTTAAATTTTCAGAGACAGATAACCTTGGGAAAAAGGATATTGATTGTAGCTGTACTCCAAAATTGTTTTTAAAATCCTCCATAAAATATTGAATAGTCCCGCCGTCCTCTTCCTTTAATCCGATTAGTAACTCAATACAAGTTGTCTTACCTGCACCATTGGGACCAATTACACCTAGGATTTCGTTTTGGCTAATATTCATATTAATATCCTTAACTACATCTCGGTTACCATATTTCTTTACTAAATTTGTAGCTTGCAAATATAACATTTCACCACTCCTTCTTTTTATTCAACGTTGACTATTCAACGTTAATTAAAATTTATAGTAGTGCTGTTTAAATGTCAATAGAAAAAGGTACAGAGTTTACTCCATACCTTTTGTAAATAAATTTATTGTTCAATCCATCCGATTTCTCCGAGAACATTTTTAACAAGCATGTAACCGGCACACCCGTCATCTACTACCCAAACCTTTTCTCCTCTCATTACTGGGAGAAAGGTAGTACTTAAATCTGTCCTGCAAAAGTTTGTCCCGTTTTTTTCAATAATATATTCATTTTTAATCCACTGTTCTATACCTAGTTTTACATTTTCGCATAAGGTAAAGTATTCTTCTTGTCTTATAATTTTTAATTCGTAATTAGGATAAGCTACAGTACCAACTCTATTTGAGCATCCTCCGAAATCATTGTGTGCAATTATGTATTTAGAAAGATTGTCGACATAGGTATATGAATATGTATCGCCTTCTATGATTAAAGCATTTAATTGTCCATCCTGTTTTATTTGGTTTCCCCCATCAATTGAAATTATGTTTTTATCTATATCTATCATAGGGTTATGGGAGCTTACTGAAGTTGAACGGTAGTTTATAACCGGCCAATGTCCTACAATGACTAGCTTATTGGCTTGATGCCCCTTATCTAGAAAAGAGGAAATATTTAATGCGGTTTCTTCATCAGTAAGTTTCCAATCTTTTATAGGATCAATTCCTGCATGAACGACTATAAAATTTTCTGTTTCAAAGGCAATTGGAAGCCCCTCCAGCCAGGCAATCATCTCTGAATAATGCTTTTGATAAAACTTAGATAGTTCGCTTAAGCTAGTATATTCATCCAGACTCTTTCCATGTTGATTGAGCATCTCGTTTAAAACAGATTTTTTACGATTTTTCATATAAGAAATAATGGATTTATCTTCCTGAATTATATATCGATGAACAACATCACAATTACCCTTCGTTATAAATACGTTACTAGAGCTTTCTTGGAGCAACCGAACAAATTCTATGACTTCTAGGCTGTTATCACCTTTCTCACATAAATCGCCGTTTATAAACAAATAATCTTCCGATTGGTAATTGACTTTTTCTAATAAGCTTTTGAATAAATGTAAATTTCCATGTATATCTGAAATTATAATAACTCTTTTGTTATGTTCTAAATTGAGCCTTTTAAAATTTAACATTACTTGATTTCTCCTAAGTTAAGCTTTTTGATTTGAGTTATTTAGCCTAAAAGAGTCTAAACTACAAATACAATCAAATATTATTTAAACCTCAGATTCTGAATCATCGGGGTTAATAATTGCTAATATAAGATGGTCTTGCCATTTTCCGTTAATTTTCACATTTTCTTTAGCAATTCCCTCTTTGTGAAAGCCGGCTTTTTCTAGAACATTTATAGAAGGAATATTGTGAGGCATAACTCCAGCTTCTATTCTATGTAATTTCAACGTCTTAAAACCATAGTCAACCGCTAACTGGACAGCCTTCGTCATATAACCTTTCCCATTCTGATTTTTATCTAAGTAGTAACCAATCATACAGCTTTGAGCCGGACCACGTGAGATATGCGATAATGATACATTGCCTATTAACTCATCCGTACCTGACAAAAAAATTCCAAAAGCATATAAAGTATCATTCGCTGCTCCTTCAATCCCATTTTCGATCCGTTCCTTTATTTTTTCAAATGTATAAAAGCTTGGTTCTCTTAATACTGTGTAATGCTTAAAAAATTCCTTGTTTTTTGTTTCTAGAGCTAATGAGGCTTCAGTGTCCTCTGTTTTAAGTAAACGAATATAAATACCTTCTTGAGTCTCCATAATTCTCCTCCTTTTGTTTCTTAAATTATATGAAAATTCGTTCAAAATTAAAAGCCCTGTGAAACACAGGACTTATCAAAAAACCTATTTAACTACTAAAGCTGGACAATTTACGCGTTTAATCACCTTATGACTGACGCTACCTAAAACCATTTCCTGCAAGGAATTTAATCCCCTACTACCTATAACTAAAAGATCTACATTATTCTCATTAGCAAATTTCACAATTTCTGGTCCTGGGATACCATGCAGTATTCTTACTTTATAATAAATCTTTGATTCATTTAATAGTTTTTCTACATTTTTAATTTTTCTACGTCTTTCTAGCTCTAATGCCTCTTTAGAGCTAGAGTGCAATACCTCGGTCTTCGCATTTTCAAAATCCGCAACATACACTACTTCCACTACGCAGTCCTTACTCATAGAAGCTATTTTTATAGTTTCTTTCGCTGCACGGTCAGCATTTTCAGAGCCATCAGCTGCTAAAACGATATGTTTATACATTTGTGATTTCCCCCTTAATGAGATGATAAGCCATCGATCTGTGCAATCATTTTTTGGCTATATGTATCTAAGCCAACTAATTCTACTTGTATAGCTCGGTCACTAAGTAAAACTTTTACTTTAAATAATGCAACTACCCCTGAATCATCCCAGATCCGACTATTAGAAAAATCGATTTGTATACTTTCCGAATGTATGGATACTTTTTTAAAGTAATCCACAAAGCTATCAGTAGAAGCAAAAAATAGCTGTCCTTCTATAATATATCGCTGTTCCTGTTGAATTATCTTTAAGGTTGAAATTTTTACAACAAAGAAAACAGCACTTAAAATTACCCCTGCGATAACTCCCTTAGATAGGTCATGTGTATAAACTACAATAATTACAGTTGTTAGCATGACAATTGCATCGGTTCTTGGGGCCTTAACTAAATACTTAAAAGAATTCCAGTCAAAGGTACCGATACAAACCATGATCATGATTCCAACCAATACCGGCATTGGAATTTTAATAACTAAATCACCTAATACAATAATTAAGAACATAAGAAACAATCCAGCAACTAATGTAGATAGTCTTCCTCTACCCCCTGATTTCACATTGATTACCGATTGACCTATCATGGCGCAACCAGCCATTCCTCCAAAGAATCCATTGATAAAGTTAGCAATACCTTGACCTCTTGCTTCCTTATTTTTATCACTTTCCGTAGCAGTCATATCATCGATGATTTGTGAAGTGAGCAGAGATTCCACTAATCCTACGATTGCAAGTGCGATTGAATAAGGGAATATAATCTGTAACGTTTCAAATTTTAAAGGGACGTCTGGTAAAAAGAAGGAAGGCAAAGTTTGAGTAATGTTACCTAAATCTCCAATTGTTTTTAAATCTAATCCACTGTAAATTGCAATAATAGTCAAAACGACAATTGCAATTAACGGTGCTGGTATTACCTTTACAAAACGTGGTAATGTATATACAAGAATAAGCGTAATGCCTACAAATATATATGTCATGGTTGAAATACCGATGAAATGTGGAACCTGAGCCATAAATATTAAAATAGCAAGCGAATTGACGAAACCGATCATTACAGCATTTGGAATATATTTCATCAATTTAGCAATTTTAAATACACCAAACATTATTTGAATAATACCTGTTAAAATAGTTGCTGCTAATAAGTAATCTAAACCGTATTCCTTAACTAGTGGAACCATTACTAACGCCATAGCTCCTGTAGCTGCAGAAATCATACCTGGCCGTCCGCCTACAAATGCTATAATGACCGCAATACAAAAGGAAGCATACAGACCAACCATAGGGTCGACACCTGCAATAATTGAAAAAGCGATTGCTTCTGGTATGAGGGCTAGCGCGACCACAATACCAGACAGTATATCCCCCCGTATGTTTCCAAACCATTGTTGTTTTATATTTTCCATGATAATCTCCTTCTAAAAAAAATCTTCGATTATCATACCATCTCCATTCCCAAAATGGAACCTTTTTGGGGACAAATGTAAGGAGTTGCTTTTATATGATTTATGGATATGTTAGACCCCTCTATAATGATGTTACTTGCAAACAACAGCTAGCATGTTTAGGCTCTCGAACACAAAATATTTTTCAGGAGAGCCACGGCTCATCAAAAAAACGTACAGAGCTAGAGTCACTTCTAATGAACTTAAAAAAAGGAGACATCATTGTAGTGGAAAGAATGTTTGTCCTTGCCGATACAACAAGACATCTTGTAGATCTTCTTAAGCTTGGTGAAAGAGACGGCGTTGTCATTCAATTCATTCATGAGGGAATACAAAGTGATGAGGTACTTAATCTTTCATTGAGAGTATATATGCAGTATTTAATGGATTTTCAGACAGACATAGTAAAACAGACTACAACAATTGGCATAGAAAATGCAAAGGAACAAGGAAAAACATTAGGACGACCAAAAAAACCGGATACTAATATAAAAAAAGCAATTGCCATGTACCATTCAGGAGATTTCACTCTCCATGAGATTAAAGAAGAAACGGGCATAAGCAAGTCAACACTATATCGCTATCTGGAGTCCGCTGAGTAAAATTAGTAGCTTACTAAATAACATACAAAGAAAACCCGCAGAAATTGTGTTTATCCATTCCTACGGGTTTTACTTTATATTAATCGTTTTTTAGCTTCTTCTATTTGAATTTCAACCTGATTAAAGCCTGTTCCACCGAGCGAATTTCTTCTTCTGACAGCAGCTAATGGTGATAATACCTCGTAAATGTCTTCTTCTATTAAGCTATTAGCTTCTTGTAAATCATTTAAAGGAAGATCTAAAAGGAAATATCCACGTTGAATACATAGGAACACCAGCTTACCAGTCACCTCATGAGCTTCTCGGAACGGAAGTCCCTTTGCTGCTAAATAATCTGCAAGCTCTGTAGCGTTTGAAAAATCCTTATGCACTGTATCATGCAACCGCTTAGTATGTACAGTCATTGTCCGAATCATTCCCTCAAAAATTTTAAGAGATCCAACAATTGTCTCTACAGTATCAAACATACCTTCCTTGTCCTCTTGCATATCTTTGTTGTATGCAAGCGGCAACCCTTTTAAAGTGGTTAAAAGTCCCATTAGGTTTCCAAATACACGACCAGTTTTACCACGGATTAACTCTGCCATATCTGGATTTTTCTTCTGAGGCATAATACTTGATCCAGTAGAGAAGGAATCGTCCAATTCGATAAAGTTAAACTCAGAGCTAGACCATAAAATAATTTCTTCTGCAAAACGTGATAAGTGAGTCATGAGCAAGGAAGAGTTACTTAAAAATTCAACGATAAAATCACGATCACTTACTGCATCCATACTATTAGCATAAACATTACTAAATCCAAGATAATCTGCTGAAAGCTTACGGTCTATCGGAAAGGTAGTTCCTGCAAGTGCACCGGAACCTAGCGGTGAAATATCAATGCGTTTCATAGAATCTAAAAAACGTTCTTTGTCTCTCTCAAGCATCCAAAAATAAGCCATTAAATGATGCGCAAAGGAAATTGGTTGGGCACGTTGTAAATGAGTATAACCTGGTGCAAGTGTTTCGATATGATCCTCTGCTTGATTCACGATTGTTTTTTGGAATACTTGGATCAACTCAATAATTTCTTCTACTCGGTTCTTTAAATACAAATGCATATCTGTTGCAATTTGGTCATTCCGGCTTCTCCCAGTGTGTAACTTTCCACCAACTGGTCCAATTAAATCTATTAACATCTTTTCTAAATTCAGATGTATATCTTCATTAGCAATAGAAAACTCAAGCTTATGTTCCACTGCAAGCTGCTTAAGTTGAACTAGGCCACCGAGAATTATGTCTACATCATCAGTAGATAAAATATTGCAATCGCCAAGCATTTGGACATGTGCAATACTACCATCTATATCTTCCATTACTAACTTTTGATCAAATTCGATAGAAGCTCCAAATTCGTCCACCCATTGCTCGGCGGATTTTTGGAAACGTCCACCCCATAACTTGGTCATACCTGCACCTTCTTTTCTCCCTTGTTTACCATTGCATGTACTTTTGTCGGTAGTCCCCATAACTCAATGAATCCAACAGCTGAAGTATGGTTAAATTCGTCTTCGGACGTATAGGTAGCAAGTTTTTCATTGTATAAGGAGTTTGGGGATTTACGTCCTTCTACAATCGCATGACCTTTGAATAGTTTTACTCGTACAGTTCCATTTACATATTGCTGTGTTTCCTTTAAAAATGCCTCAAGTGCTGTTTTTAATGGCGAAAACCAAAGCCCCTCATAAATAAGCTCTGTTAATTTCTTTTCCATTACCGGTTTAAAGTGAGCGAGTTCCTTTACTAAAGTGATATCTTCAAGTTCTTTATGAGCGAGCAGTAAGGTGTGTGCCCCAGGTATTTCATATACTTCACGGGACTTTATACCAACTAAACGGTTTTCTACGTGATCAATACGTCCAACGCCATGCTTCCCAGCTACATCGTTTAATTTTAGAATAAGCTCATGTAATGGATAATTAACTCCATCAAGTGATACTGGAACTCCTTTTAAAAATTCGATTTCAATAATGTCTGCAGTGTCGGGTGCATTTTCCAATGAAACTGTTAAATCATAAGCATCTTCAGGTGGTGCTGCCCAAGGATCCTCTAAAATACCACATTCATTTGCACGTCCCCAAAGGTTTTGGTCAATAGAAAATGGACTATCTAAGTTAATTGGTATCGGAATATTCTTCTCTTTTGCATAAGCGATTTCTTCTTCACGACTCCAGCTCCACTCACGTACCGGAGCGATTACCTCTAAATCTGGATTTAATGCATTAATAGAAACTTCAAAACGTACTTGATCGTTACCTTTACCAGTACAACCATGAGCTACGGCAGTGGCACCTGTTTTTTCAGCAATTTCCACTAGTTTTTTAGAAATCAGTGGACGTGACAGAGCAGATACTAATGGATATTTATTTTCGTACCACGTGTGAGCCTGCATGGAGATCAATGCATATTCATTTGCAAATTCTTCCCTTGCATCAATCATATAGCTTTCAATTGCTCCAACTTCTAATGCTTTGTTTTTCACAAACTCCAAATCCTTGCCTTCTCCTACGTCTAAACAAACAGCTACAACATCATAGCCCTCATCCTTTAGCCAAGTAATTGCAACTGAAGTATCTAATCCACCTGAATATGCTAAAACAACTTTTTTGCTCATATTAAATTCCTCCAATGTATTTATATACGGTTATTTCGTATTAATATACATAATGTAACATTAAGATTGTATAAATACAACCAAAATTTATTAAATATGCATATTGAAACTTTTCATTTATAAAATCTGTGTTTCTATTAATGCGCATTATTTGAACGAATAGACAAAACAAGCGATAATAACAAAAAGGAGTGATTGATAGAAATGTCCAAACTATTTACACCGTATAATGTGAAAGGTTTAAGTTTAAAAAATAGAATTGTAATGGCTCCAATGTGCCAATACTCCGTAGAAGCTAAGGATGGGATCCCGAATGACTGGCATTTTGTTCACTATGTATCACGAGCGGTCGGTGGCACAGGCTTAATCATTGTGGAGATGACAGATGTAGAACCTGACGGGAGAATTACAGATTATGATTTAGGTTTATGGTCAGATGAGCAGATTCCTGCATATGCAAGAATCGTAACTGAAGTACATAAACACGATGCTAAAATTGGTATCCAAATTGCTCATGCTGGAAGAAAAGCTACAGATGCCGACCAGCCGATAAGCTCCTCCAATTTACCTGTAGAATCTGATGGCACATGGAAGGAACCAAGACCATTAACTATAGAAGAGATAAAAGAAATGGTAAATAAATATAAAGAAGCAGCTCGCCGAGCGGTAGATGCAGGCTTCGATACAATTGAACTCCATGGAGCTCATGGCTATTTAATACACCAATTCCACTCCCCTTCTATAAATAATCGTACTGATGAATATGGAGACAATTATGCTAAATTTGGTGTAGAAGTAATTAAAGCTGTGAAAAGTGTTATGCCTGAGGATATGCCACTATTGTTCCGAATCTCAGCAATAGAGTATATAGATGGTGGTTATGGTTTAGAGCACTCTCTTGAAATTGCAAAACAGTACAAGGAAGCTGGAGTAGACGTATTCCATGTTTCTAGCGGAGGGGAAGCTAACCCTGGAAAAGTAAAGCCTGCAAATACTCCTGGTTACCAAGTACCTTTTGCAAGAGCATATAAACAAGCACTAGATCTACCAGTAATTGCTGTAGGAATATTAGAAGATCCAATTTTAGCCGAAAAAACCATGGCTGAAGAGGATATAGAGCTGGTAGCTATTGGCCGAGGTATGTTAAAAGATCCATATTGGGCATTGCATACTCAAGAAATTTTAGATGGCAAAGCTACCGTGCCAAAAGCTTATAAAAGAGGATTTTAAGATAAGAACAAGAGTCTTTTCTAGGGATCTTCTAAAAAAAGAGGATGGTCGTGACTTAAGTCATTACCATCCTCTAGTTATTTTCGAGAACTCATTTGCTACTATAGAAATTGATATAAAAGCCTCGTTCATTATAGTAAGCACGCTTATTTTTCTGTTTGTTGAACATTTACACCTTGAGATACAACCTTGACACCATTAATTAATGAATCTAATGCTGGACAGTGAGCTTCTACATATGAAATGAATTCTTCGATTTTCTTTTGAGGCTCATCGGATATAATATTGACTTTATATCTGATCTCTAAAAAACCAGGTCGAATATCCGAAAGTCCAAGGAACCCATCTGTATCAATATCTCCTTCTAACTCAACAGTTAGATGATGGTATTGGACGCCAAGTTTCTTAGCTGACATTTGAGCGACTATTGTTTGACAAGCACCTAGTGAAGAAATCAATAATTCTAATGGATTCATTCCTTCATCTGTTCCACCTAAACGAGTTGGTTCGTCGATTATCACTTTATGCCCTCTTGTTTTTACCTCAACTTGTAGCTTTTCAACCAAATCAGCTCTCGAACTCATTGTAGTAATTACCATTATTATCATCTCCAATTCTACAAATATTATATTACAAAACTATTAAAAAGAGTGATAATTGCATGTGTTTAGTGATAACCTAACGGATTTAGATTTGTATTCTTTGACTTTCAGCTATCCTTTTTAATTCATGGGAACGTTGTTTTAAAAAACTTGTCATATATCTTTTAAGAAACAAAACATCTGCTAGTTTCCCTAAAATTCCTAAAGGTGATCTATAGACAAATTCATCCCTGACTAACGTGCCAGTACCTTGTACTTTAAAATGATGAGTATGTGTAAAAGAATGGAAGGCACCACTTACCATGACATCCTTAAATGTATACGGCTTCTCCATTTCAATGATTTTGGCTGTTAGTTTTTGTCTAATACCAAAATGGGTGGCTTCCCAGGTAACACAATCTCCTTTATTTAATAAGCCATTAGTTTTGCCTTCAACAGCCTTTTCCTTTGTTTGTCCGGTTGTTTTTGTATGAATGGTCACATCCCTCGAAAGATCAAAGCAAAGGTCTATTGGAGCATCTATAAAAATTTCACATATGATAGTTGGCATCTGTTATCTCCCTTCTACTTGAAAAATTCACCTTTTAAAATAGTAGAATTCTTTCATATTTCTACTATAAACCATTAAAGTATTCACGAAATGTCTTCTAATAAGAAATTGTCGAAAGAAGTAGATTTATATCCGTTTAGAATTTTTTATGATCGTTCCAAGAGGTTTTATAACCGGATAGAGAAATTTATGACCGTTTCACTCTTTATACGAAAAGACTATATACTCTCGGCTGCTGAGTACTGTCTATCTTCTAAACTATCGTATAACAAGAGATATATTAAGATGATTTATATTCATGTCTAAGTCCCTTTTCCAGCAATTTCTTAAGGCCCTTCTCCTATGAAAAGTATATATTTATGGATAATTAAGCTATGAATTTTGCCTTTTTTCATACACTATACTCTTATTTACATAAAGCTAAAAACTATAAATGAATTTGCTAAACCTTAGTATTATCACTTGCAATTCAATTAAACACATAATATACTAAACCATAACGTTACGGTTAGGAGTGATACAGTTGGGAAAGAGAAACTAAGAATTGGCGAATTAGCTGAGAAAAGTGGCATCACTAAACGTACCATTGATTATTATACTACTCTTGGTCTATTAGAAGCTGAACGTTCTAGTTCCAATTATCGTTACTATCCTTATGATGCGATTGAAAAACTAAGACTAATTGAAGAGAAAAAGTCAGATGGTATGTCACTAGAGCAAATCAAAAGAGAGCTTGCAAGAGATGTTGTTGAGGAAATAGACATTCAAGAAATACGATTACAGATGAAATATTTAGAAAAGGAAGTTTCTCATTTATTGGAACAAATAAATGACAAAGAAGATAACACTAAACATTCTATTAAACAGAAAGTTTCAACAGAAAGTGTTGCGCTTATGCAATCCTTATTACTATTGATCACTTAGGAGGTGAAGTCTTACTTTCGAGTAAGACAACTTATTGACCGCATTGAATTTAACGATATTTGTCATATTAATAGCTTTAACAGCATTCTTCGTTGCTACGGAGTTTGCCATTGTAAAGGTACGACAATCAAGAATAGATCAATTACTTGCTGAAGGACGGAAAGGTTCTAAAGCTGCAAAACAAGTTACTACTCATTTGGATGAATACTTATCGGCCTGCCAGCTTGGTATTACTGTAACAGCTTTAGGTATCGGGATGGTTGGTGAGTCAACTTTCGAGTTTATCCTTCATCCATTATTTGAAGCGATAGGAATCGGCACTGACAATATTCATTACTTCACCATAGGGGCTGCCTTTGTAATAGCTACCTTTTTACACGTAGTAGTTGGTGAACTGGCTCCTAAAACAATAGCAATTCAAAAAGCTGAAGCAGTAACTCTTGTATTCGCTAAACCAATAATGATTTTTTATAAGATACTTTATCCCTTCATTTGGTTCTTAAATGGTTCTGCTCGTTTGCTAGTTGGCCTTTTTGGTATGAAACCAGCATCAGAGCACGAGCTATCTCATACAGAGGAAGAGCTTCGCCTGCTTCTTGCAGAAAGCTATAAGAGTGGAGAGATAAACCAAAATGAATTGAAATATGTAAATAACGTTTTTGAATTTGATGATCGAATCGCACGAGAGATTATGGTACCGAGAACTCAAATAATTGGATTTGAGATAAACGCAACGTTTCATGAGGTCTTAACTACCATCTCTGAAGAGCGGTATACGCGTTATCCTGTATATGAAGAAGATCGAGATAACATAATTGGATTTATCAACATTAAGGACTTCCTAACACAAGGTATTAACAATCGTATAACAGTAGAGAACTTTACTATAAAGCATTTTGTAAATCCCGTGATTAATACTATTGAAACAACCCCAATCAACAGCTTACTGTTAAAAATGCAAAAAGAACGTATTCACATGGCTATATTATTGGATGAATACGGTGGTACTTCTGGACTTGTAACTGTTGAAGATATCCTGGAGGAAATAGTAGGAGAAATTCGAGATGAGTTTGATGACGATGAAGTACCAGATGTTCGTAAAGTAAAAGAAGACCATTATATAATCCATACAAACGTTTTACTTGATGATGTTGCAAAATTATTGAGAATTGACCTGTATAATCCTGACGTAGATACAATCGGTGGATGGTATTATACACAGGATATAGATTTAAATTTGGATAATCAAATTGAGCATGATGGTTTTATGTTCTCTATCCATGACAAGCAAGACAATCATATTCAATTTATTGAAGTACAAAAATTGAGAGCTTAACAATATAAAATAGAACCCATTTTGATGATTGCTATCAAAATGGGTTCTTTTCGCTTATACCTCACTTTTTATCATTTTTTAAAATTTGGCTTGTTAAGCTGTACTTCAATAAGTTAATTTGAACTAACTATGATACCAATATAAAGATAAGTCATTCATTGTCGAAGCGTGCCCCTGTTGTCTTAACATCGTTGTTATGTTACCTCGATGATAAGTTCCATGATTAGCAACATGAAATAAAATTTCTGAGTAAGCCGTTTCTCTAGCACCTGACCAAGGATTATTTAGATTAATTTTTTGTTCTAAATCCTTTTGGCTATCCAACCATTCCTCATAGTCTGAAGCCAGTTCTTCCAATGACTTAACAAATTCATCTTCAGAATATAAATTGGTCTTTTCTAAGAAAGCTATTGAAGCTTCCAATGCTTCTTGAATATCCATTCCTTTAAGTACTTTTAACCACATAACATCTACCACATAAATATGACTAAACGTTTGTGCAATAGTAGGATAAGAACTACTAACTTCTTCATTCAAAACATTCCTTGGTAATTCCTTTAGTCTTTCTAGTAACACCTTATTAGCCCAAACATGATACTCATACATTTTTTTCCGTGATTCATTTAACATCTACTCCTTCTTTTCTTGGTTTTAATAGTTGATACACTTGTATTATAAAAAAAGATATATGACAGCAGTTTGTCATACATCTTTATAAACTTTAATTATTTTTTTTGCCTCCTCTATTAAAATTGATTGTAGTTCTACAGGTTTGATAATTTTAGCCCCACTACCGAAGCTTAAAAGAATAGATTTAAGCTATCCAGCTTGTAGAGGCCTATAAACAGAAATTGTAAATGTCATACTTCCATCACTGTTAAGTTCTTTTGGATAATTTTGGAATTGGTCTAACACTTCTGCTAAGGAATTAGGTTTCACCCAAATTATTACTTCCTCAAAACCTTCTAAACTATCGTCTAAATGAGATGAATCACCTATTATTTCGTGATTCTTTATAAATTTTTCTTGTGTCAAATTTATATTTATCATACGGGATATTCGAAATTCTCTATAATTCTTACGTTCTCTGCAATAACCATATAAATACCAGTTACGAAACTTATAATGGAGACGAAGAGGTTCTATTTTCCGTGATGTAAATTCACTCTTATTATTTACATAATCAAAGCGGATGACTCTTCTTATATGTATAGCTTTTCGAAGATCCATTAATGAATTTGGTTCAGTTCTATTGTTTTCTAAGTCAATCATTAAAACATTGTCACCATTTACATCCAGCGATTTTAATCTTTCTATCGTATGTTCAACTTTCTTATCTTCAAAAATACTCGATAAACTATTTAATACTGTTATTAAATTTAGTATGTCAAAGGAACCCATTAAACTTTTATCAAATTTATAGCCTTGTATTATTCCGAAGCCACCGTTAGTACCTTGGTATGAAACGACTGGTATTCCTGCTGCACAAATAGTTTCGATGTCTCTATAAATTGTCCGGGATGATACTTGAAATTCATCAGCTAAACTAGAAGCTGACAAAATTTCATTATTTAGGAGCTTGAATATGATGGATATCAATCGTTCTATTTTCAATTCTCATTTCCTTCCTTCAATAATTAATTAAGCGACCATTGTCATTCCACTGACCGTACATTTTGTTTTCTCTCGTATTTTCAATAAACTTATCCAACCTTTTATTAAAGATAACAGGTTCATTTTTATAACTTTGAATTGTATCAATTCTAATTCTCCTGTATAGTTCAGGAAAATTAACGAAGTTCTGATATAATTGCTCCTCTTTTTTCAGACAAGTTTCGATTTCTATATTTATAGTAAAGGATTCAGGCTGCATATCAGGGAGAATTCTCAGTCCTTCTTCTTTCATCAAACCTAATTTTTCGAGTCTCCTTACTCTTTCTTTATTCAATTCTGTCCAGTTACTTTTTTCCTTTCTTTTGGAAAGCCTTTGAGCTAGTTCAGTATCTGATATTTTCTTCTTTGTACCATCAATCCAACCGAAACATAATGCCTCTTCAACTGCATCTAAATACAGGATGTCGCCTGATTGTTCAGTCATACTTACTAATACCCAACAAAATGTTTCTTTATTTGAATTTAGCTCAAGCCAATCTCTTAATCCCTGCCTTGTACTAACTCTTATCAAATTATTTATTTCCATTTCAACCTGTCCTTTCTAAAAGAATATTTGTTACTAGTATAGCTTTTTATTTTATTTATTTGAAATGTCTGTGTAATAAATACTGAAAAGCTTACTATATTCATTTATTTCTTATTGATTAAAACCTTGACTTAAAAGAATCAAATTTTTATGATGAATAAGAAGCCATACAAAAAGGGAGAAAGAATATGAGCTCACTTAAAAACATTTCGAATTATATCTTTAATAATAAGGAATTGTTGGCTAACGAAATTGTTAATGGTGTAGTCCATTCTATAGATATGGAAATTCCGCCTTGGGAGCAAGAGCAAGCGATAAATATGTATATAGAATTTGTAAGCTTTATTGGGGAGTATGTCGTAAGCGGAGAAGAAAAAATTCCTGATTCTTTGTTGGAATGGAGTAAGAAGAATGCGGCAATGGTCTCTCTAGATGGTAATTTATCGATTTTAGTAGTTAGATATCTCCCTACCCGCAATGTTATAACTGAGATACTTACTAATTTAGCTGTTCAGTTCAATCTTAGCTTGCACGAATTAAGTAAAATGATAATTCAAGTTAATAGAATGTTAGATATTAGCCTTAACGAAACTGTTGCAAATTATGAATTTCTTGCAAGCGAATATCAGAAGACTTCTCAAATGGAAATAGCTAAAGTAGCTACACCAATTGTTCCAGTAAAAGATGGAATAATTGTTTTACCATTAGTAGGACACATCGATACTTTTCGAATCCAATATTTGATAGAAAATTCTACTACTAAAATAGCAAATATGGATGTAAATTACGTAATAGTTGATTTTTCTGGCGTCTATAAAATAGACAAAGAAAATATTCGCATTATAAATGAAATGGTTCAAATGATTCGTTTAATGGGCATTAATGTAATTGCCACTGGAGTAAGTCCTGACCTAGCTAAAATGGCTATCATAGAAGGGATAGAAATATCTTCTATAGTATATCCAAATTTAAAAATTGCTTTAGAGAGCATACATTGATCTCTTATGTATTAATCGAAAATCAGTACAAAATAACGCTTAAGCAACCACAGCTCAATATTTTCAAAGCTTGAAAGGCTATCTCTCAAAGATATGGCCTCAGACTGTAGACAAACCCAGAGAAATTTGAAATTGTCTATAGTCTTTTTTTTACAATACATAGTGAGAAACCGTCGATTTCCATTTCAGACGCTGCGCTTTTCACGGGCACGGTCTCAAGCTTCTACCTCGCTACGCTCAGTCCGAGCGCTTCAGGCCAACAGGATTTTGGTAACAAAGTTGGAATTTCCACACGATGTGGCGTATTTAACCTTTGATCAATCGGAAGGAAGCAGTGCAATCGTTAAAGAAATGGATTTATCAAGATAAGCCTGAAATAATAGAAACTGATATGGGCTACTCAAAATTAATATCGATGATTGGAAATTCCACTATCACACTTATTTTTATTGGATTATTTATCAATCAGATGTAGATAGGGTTTCTAAACAATCGCTTTCCAATAATCCCAGCCTTTTTTGTAAATCGGCCAGTCCTCTGGATGATGCTTGAGGCAAGTAGCCAATCTAAAATATAAACCAATTGCAACCTCTTTATACAGGTTATTAGCCAAATATTCATCTTTTATATTCATCAAGGAAAAGGCATAGTCGATTGTTTCCTTAGATAGGTCATCAGCGGATGAACAAAAGGCGTAAACCAGGTCATACATTGGATGACCTATGACTGGTGAAGCATCAATAACACCTTTAAGTTCTTTACCATTAAATATAAAATTATGTACTCCACAATCTCCATGTAAAAGGAATGGCTTTAAATTCAGATTACTTTGATTTTGGATTAAATCTTGTACGAGCTTGAAGTCATCTTCACCTAAATAATCTGCTAACAAGATTGATGATTCTTCAACTCTTGTTTCCATGAAATCAAACCAGGAGGAAGAAAGATCATCAGCCCATCCCCAACCATTATATTTTTTTGTTATTTTATAATGATTGATGAGCCCCTCAACAAGTAATTTAAGCATTTGCTTTTTATCTATTACTCCGAGATTAGTCTCTCCTTCTATGAAACTATAAACTAAATACTTATGTGTTTTTTCCACATACATAATATTCGGTACAAGGTCAATTTCTTCATATATTTTCAAAAACTCACCTTCTGCATCTATTAAGGCAGGGACATTACTTTTTACTACTATTTTTTCTCCCACTGTGTTTTGTATAAGGTATAATTCACTTACGGTTCCACCTTGCAAATGAGAAACTTGCCATTTTACATCTGCTGGCAATATCCCCTTACTAATAAGCTCATCTAGAATTACATCTATGTTCATTTTCTTATCCTTTCACTTGCTACTATAATCTAAGATTCTAAAAATGCGAGGACTTGATTTACGTACTTATCTGTTTCCTCTATTTCTGGAAAATGTGCACTTTCATTAAACAAAACCCACTTACTCTTTGGTAAATTATTATGTATGAGATTTGAAATGCCTAAACCGCTATTACGGTCATGGACTCCTGTAATGATAAGGATTTCATTGGTAATTTGAGATAATCTTTCATACAATGGAATTTCGCGAGGATTTCTTTGTAACGCTGCCATCATATGACCCGAATTTTTTAAGCCACTTTCGATCATTTGCTTTCGGTAAATATTTGCGTTATTTATATTATTGAACATAAATTTGTCTAATGTGTTTTCATTAACAATTTCCCAAATCCTTTTGTATTTTGTGTGAATGGAGGATGTTTCGGCTAAAACTTGTTCTATCTCGTATATAAGTCTTGGCTCCGCCACAGAGACAAATCCTGCGATTTGAAGCAAATACTGTGTTTCTAATGAAATAAGGCTTGGACATGAGGTTATTACTTTGTGTATTTTTTCAGGTAAGCTAGCAACTATCTCGAGAGCTAACTCTCCTCCAAACGAATAGCCAAGTAAGTCAACTTTTTGAAATCCAGACCACTCTAGTATCTTAGTAAAATCTTCGATTAAGAGCTCATATGAATAATCACTTTGTGATAGAGGTTTTTCACTCCTTCCACAGCCTCGTTGCTCATAATAAATAACCGTTCTGTGATCAGATAATTTTGCTCCTGCAATATGCTCAAATACGTAATGATTACCTCCTGGTCCTCCATGAATAGCTACTAGGGGTATCGTATTATGTTCTATTCCCTCGACTTTAATCCAGTGAAAAATGTCGTTGATCTTAATTTTGTACTCCCCATTGGCTATTAAATTCATCGCTTCAACCTCATTAAAGTACTCCCGTTCACATCAGTTGAGAACCCGAATTGCTCATAATAAGAAACTAATCGTTCAGGACAATAAAGCTCAATTCTTTCCACCCTTTGAATAAGGGAATTTTCCAGAAGACTATTCATTAATGTAAAACCTAGTCCTCGATTTCTATCACTACCTTTTACTATTACATCAAAAATAAAGGCTCTGTACATACCGTCTGTAATAGCTCTTGCAAACCCTACTAGCTCATCGGTCTCAATATCAACTAAACCTATAGCTACATGACTTAAATCTAACATTTTTTGAATATCGTCATTTGTTCGATTTTTTGTCCACCATTCATTTTGAAACAAAAGAAATAAGTCATTTAAGTGTTTTTCAGTGAAAATAGTTACAGTTTTTACGACCATCTAAATCCCTCCATGAAATATGTATATCAAAACAATAACATAATTAATGGAATATAATTGTAAGTTCCGTAAAATAATACAAAAAACCAATAGAAATAAATTTGAAAAAAGAAGAGATAGTTTCTTTTCTAAATGGAGTACTAACAATCATTGTTTTTGTGTAATTTCTTGTTAAACATAGAATAGATCTAGCCATGTTTACTTGCCTTTATTATCAAAAAATGTGGTGCTTTTTTCAGTTTTTGATAACCACTTAAATCTCTTTTCTTAAATTCTTCTGTAGGCTGTGGCTCTATTATTTTTTCTAATTTAAAATATTGTAAGGTTTCATTCAGTATTGTTTGCATAGGCCTTCTGTAAAAAGGGACCTCAATGATTTTACCATCACGGGTCCACTCATCAACAATTAGTTCGTGAGAAAAATAGTTCACTTCTTTTGATAATCTCACATCCATAGATGGATGATGAACAGAAAATAGCAATTTTCCACCTGGTTTTAAGATTCTTTTAAATTCTTTGAATGTAGACTTCCAATCTTTTAAATAATGAAGGACTAGAGAGGAAATAATTAAGTCATAGCTGCTATTCTCAAATGGAAGTTCCTCTGCTAGGTCTAAACAAACAACGGAAGCTTTTTCTCCGACTCTTCTTTTAGTAGCGTCAACCATATTTTGACTAATATCAGTAGCTGTAACTATTGCTCCTTGTTTAATAAGTTCACAGGTGTACCAACCAGCTGCACAACCTGCATCTAACACGTTTAAGTTACTTACCGACCTTGGTAATTCCTTAATCATGGCTGGTCTTTCATACTCTGTGTTATAAACGCTTCTTTGATCCACATGATGCGCATAGTCATTGGCAAGTTCATCATATGCTTTTATTACACTTCTATTCAAAATGATTGCTCCTATTTAGATTGACGTATACTGCACTATCCATTCTTCTAAAACAGCATTGTTCAATGGAGATTGCACTTTTTCTTCAAATACTTCTGGATCTAAAAGCTCCTCCAAATCTCCGAGAAATCTCTCCACATTTTCTCTCTTTACAAAAAATGATTCTGTAGGAAATCGAAGCTCTATCTGTTCTAGATTTTTAATAAGAACAAAAGCAGCGGTTGTATTATAGATGATGGATTTTTGGATATGCTGTTGAGGTAAACCCTCTAAATCCTTGTAATTGACAATTAACAAGTGAATTTTGGAATCCTGCTCATATCCATTCAAATAATTTTGTAAAGGGAGCGATTGAAATAGTTGTGCGTTGTTTGTTGCATTCCCCATATACATGTTCTCATAAGCTAGAACTTTGCTAAAATCATGCGTTTCAGGATTAAGCTGTTGTAACGTTTCTTCTTCCATTGCCTTTTCTTCTGCTGGTATATAAAAGAGGTTCATCCAACCAAACAGTATAATTCCGATAATGAATAGCACAATTATTATCTTATTCTTCATAAGTTCTATGCTTTCCTCCTAAGATTAGCATTTGTCTAAGTCTGTTAATTAATAGGGGTATGATTATTGAAACAAGCGGAGCCAAGTAGCTAGTAACTATTTGTCCAAATTGATATGGTCCATCAAAAGATATAGTGCGTCCAAACCATATGTCACTACCAAAATAAACGGCAGTAATCATTCCCCATTGACCTACGATAAATAACGTCCAAATAATCCAAATCACTTTTTGCCATTTCTTTAAAAGTCCGAGGTTAATATTTTTTAAATCATTTGTTAAAAAACCTCCACTAAACTTTAACACGATATAAAAAATGCCAATTATTATTATCAGTATAAACAGAAGCCAGCTAGTAGCCCTTAAGGAACTATAAATATTTAAAGGAATGGAAACTATCCACGCGAACAACAAATAAAGAAGCAACCATTGAGTTATCTCAACCATAACTTTATTTAACTGAATGGTTTGTACCCCTTCTATTACCCCATCCAGTTTATCCATTTTTTCAGTACTGACCTTAAATGCTTGTTCGGCGGAAAATCCTTTATTAATAACTAAGTCTTCAATTTCCGCCTCTAGATTTCCTATTACTTCTTCTTTTAAATCTAATGTTTCTTCGTTTTTGGGGTACCCAGCAAACATCTTATTGACATATTTTCGAACTTCACTCACTCTGTTCGCTCCCTTCTAACACTAATTGATCAATGAGCAATTTCGCTCTATTCCATGCCATTACATTTTCTTGATAAACAGATAAACCTTCCTTCGTGATAGTGTAATATTTTCTTCTTCCTCCTTGAGACTGATCGCCCCAATAGGCATTGATAAAGCCTAACTTTTCTAATCTTTTTAGACTGCTATATAAACTTGGCTCCTTCAAAATATAATCCCCATTACTATCGTTGGAAATAGCCTTCACAATTTCATACCCATAATTATCTCCACGCTTTAAAATTTTTAAGATAATTGTATCGATATGGCCTCTTATTAAATCGGCACTTACCTCATTTTCCGACAAGCTTATCACCTCCTTTATAATGTAAGACATATTACTATGTGTGTCAATGTACTATGCCAGAAGTAACAAAAACATATAATACAATATATTCCTGTTTTAAAGATAGATAGGAAATACATTAGAATTTCTGAATTTTTATAAACTTCATTTAAAAATAATGTTTAAAATGTATATAATTCAGGAATAATAGATTAGAAACTTTTAACCCAATTAAAAGGAGCTACTTCGAATGAATCTCATATATTTAGAACTAGTTAAGCTAGTAGACGATTACTATAGGTGTGAAAATGATACTCTAAAAAAAGAAATCCTTCATGATATCCAATTATTAACCAAGGCAGTATGTCTCACTGAATAAATAATAAAACCTCCTACTACTGGCATACTATTTCATTTCTATTCGAGTAGTGTTTAACAAAACAAAAACAGACCCCTAAGAGAATGGAGTCTGCTTACATCATTTTTTATCGTTAAGTAAAACTTAGTTTTATTCATTACATTCTATTAATTAATTTTCAACTTTTTATATATTTTTTAAAGCTTCCTTAATAGAAATTGTACCATTTACGACATTAAAGCTTTTTTGATAAGTACTTGGTTCCTCTAATGAGGCTATTAAAACATCCGCCACGTCTTCACGAGTTATCGTACTTGGTTTTGCCTCAATTCCAGCCGTAATTTTACCTTGAGCCTTTTCATTTATTAAACCACCAGGTCGAACAATTGTGTAGTTTAGGCTACTTTGCTCTAGCATTCTATCTGCATAATGCTTCGCCACATAGTATGGACGCATTTCGGCATTCCAGTTTTCTCGTTTGTCAGCATCATAAGCGCTCACCAGAATATATCGTTCCACTCCTGCGGCTTCTGCTGCCTCCATTGTTTTCACTGCTCCATCTAAATCAATTAACAAGGTTTTATCCGGACCTGTATGTCCACCTGAACCAGCAGTGAAAATGATAGCTTCGGCTCCTGTAAATGCTTCTGTCAGAGAATCAACCTTACCCTCCAAATCAAGTAATAGAGCCTCTATTCCTTTATCGTTAAAATCTTTAACCTGTTCCTGTTTGCGAACAACAGCAGTTACTGTATGCTGATCATCAATTTGTAATTTTTCTACTATCTGTTTACCAATTTGTCCATTTGCTCCTACAACTATTACTTTCATTTCTACTCACTCCTTTTGATGGATGAAACAAAGAACCCCTCCATTTAGCGAAGGGGTTTGAAATTATTAGTAAGGTTTAGATTCTCGGCCAACATCCTCTGCTTTATCTGCTGCAGCATTGGCTCCAGGAGAGCTTTGTTGCTCTTCTTGTTTTTTCATTTCTTCCATTTCTTTCATCTTACGTTGAATACCTTCTTTTACACGTCGACCGTAGTCTTCATCTGCCTGTGTAAAATGATAAATCATAGCCTCTTGGATACGAGGATCACAAATAGAAAGTGCTGCAGATAAGTTTTTGATCAATTCTTCGCGTTCCCAATCCTCAAAACTACGATATGTCTCACCTGCTTGACCGTAGTTGTTCTCACGATCTATTGGTGCACTTGTTGCTTTTGCATTATATTGAGGTTCGTGTTTTATATGTTCTGTTTTTTCTGCTTCTTGTAATCCACCAATCATAGATGGCTCATAATTGACATGTGGATTGCCTCCAGCTTCATCAGGTCTATGCACATCCATTTGTCCACGATGCTGATTTGTTCTAACTGGAACTTTAGGTGCATTTACAGGTAATTTTAAATAGTTAGCTCCTACACGATAGCGTTGTGTATCGGAGTAAGAGAAAGTACGTCCTTGAAGCATTTTATCGTCTGAAAAATCCAATCCATCAACTAATACCCCAGTACCAAAAGCAGCTTGTTCAATTTCTGCATGGTAATCAATTGGATTGCGGTTTAAAACCATTTTACCGACTGGTAGGAATGGAAACTGTTCCGGAGGCCATAATTTTGTATCATCTAGCGGGTCAAAATCAAGCTCTGGATGTTCATCATCACTCATGATTTGAACAAATAGTTCCCATTCTGGATATTCTCCTCGCTCAATTGACTCATATAAGTCTTGTGTAGCATGTCCCACATTTTTTGCTTGAATAGCATCCGCTTCTTCTTGTGTTAGATTGCGAATACCCTGTTTAGGCTCCCAGTGGTATTTAACAAGTACTGCTTCGCCTTTTTCGTTAACCCATTTATAGGTGTTAACTCCAGATCCCTGCATATGGCGATATGTAGCTGGAATACCCCATGGCGAGAATAAGAAAGTTATCATATGTGTCGCTTCAGGTGATCGAGAAACAAAATCAAACATACGCTGAGGACTCGGAATATTAGAAGCAGGATCTGCTTTAAATGCATGTATCATATCAGGAAACTTCATCGCATCGCGAATAAAGAAAATTTTCAAGTTATTCCCGACTAAATCCCAGTTGCCGTCTTCTGTGTACATTTTTACGGCAAATCCACGAGGATCACGTGCTGTCTCAGGAGAATCCTTTGAACCCGCTACCGTTGAAAAACGAACCATTAATGGTGTCTGCTTTCCAGCACCAGAGAATACTTTTGCTCGAGTGTATTTTTCTACTGGTTCATCTCCTACTTTTCCATACGTTTCAAAATAGCCAAAAGCTCCTGCTCCTCGAGCATGGACTACTCGTTCAGGTACTTCTTCACGGTCAAAGTGTGAAATCTTTTCGATAAAATGATAATTTTCAAGTGTAGCTGGACCGCGATTGCCTATAGTGCGAATATTTTGGTTATCCGTTACAGGATGTCCTTGGCGAGTTGTCAGAGTCTCTCTTTTCTGCTCACTTTCTTTTGAACCATTTCTCATTTCTTTTTCTTCTGTCATGATGAAGCCCTCCCTTAGAAATAGTGCATTCCTCATTTTTATTTCCCGATTTTATTAATCTTTAAACCTAACAAATCGTTAATTATCAAAAAAATAGTCTGTAAAAAAGAGACTATGATAGTCTCTTCTAATTATTGCATATTAAATTTTTCTTTATATGACGGGCTCAGCTCACTCCAAACATCGAATTTGTTACCGTCCGGATCCTCAAAAACAAAGTTTCTACCTGCATGCCCTCTATTTTCTACTTGTCCTACTTGGACTAGGTTTTCAATAAACTCATTATGTAAAGATATAAGATTATCTAAACCATCAACTTCAAATGTTAGAGCAAAACGATCTTGACCATTGTTGTCTACAAAGTTTAAAGTTTCACCCACTTTGCTCTTAACCAAAAAGATGCTTTGATTTGCTAAATTTAGAATGGCCTTATCCTCATCTTGATAATTTTTTATAGCTCCAAGTTTCTCCGTATACCAATCACTTGAAAGTGCAACATTAGTAACTGGTATATACGTAGTTCCCACTCTTACTAATTTTTCACTCAAAATTATTTCCCCCTTTATTTTACTATTAATAGATATTATTAATCTATCTTTTCAGAATACTTTTTCTATAATCGTTTCGCAAGTTTTTCAATATAGCCTTGAAGTACACTATATCTCCACCTAAATAAAATTAAAAAATATTATTTATGTTGCACTTTTCTACTTATATGGGTGTTTTGAGAGCATTTAGGGGCATCTTTCAACTCTTTATGCTATGAGAGAACACTTTTCCAATTCTATTGGCGCTTCTCATATGGTAGCAGCCTTTCCAAGCTCTCGGTTGCTTCTATCACATACAATCACTGTCCACAAAAATATTACCTAAGCTCTAGTCTCAGGTGGTTATACGTCATACTAAAATTTTAGGTTTTCTCTGTTCAAGCTTCGGTTCCTCGCTATTTATCTCTTCTCCTGTTTCAATATCGATAAATGTACTCGTTTCGTTAAACCACTTATCTGGTGCTTGGTGTCCCCAGAATGTTTGACGTAGTGGATCATTTAAGTCCCATCGCTTTGGCTTCATATCAGGATCGCATGTCAAATAATCGCCGGTATACAATTCGATTCGGTGACCATCTGGGTCTCTTAAGTAAAGGAAGAAGGCGTTAGATAATCCATGTCGGCCTGGCCCACGCTCAATGCAATCCGCATAGCCCATACTAGCCAATACATCACAGCAGTCTAACACGCTGAGACGATCTGATAGGGTATAGGCGAAATGATGAAGTTTTGGTCCTGGTCCGCTCATAAATGCCTGATCATGGACGGTGGGCTTTCGGAAGAGCCATGCAGCCCATAAGTCCCCTTCTTCAGTTTCTGTATACTCTGAGCAAGAAAACCCTAGACTGTTTACATAAAAGTCATAGGCTTTTTGCACGTTCGGTACAGCACAATTAACATGATCAATTCGCTGAATTTTTGCTCCCCGGTAATGTTCGTATTTTTGAAGCATTCGTTCGACAATAGGCATTTCAGCAAAAAATTCTAAAGGTATACCTGAAATGTCATGAACTCTTAGCGTTCTACCAATTGCATGCTGTTCGCCTTTAGGAATCCATTTTGTTTTAAGTCCCTGTGCAAGAAACAACTTTTCTAAAAAATTAAGGTCCTCTTCTTTCATCACCTTGTAGCTCAGC
The DNA here is from genome assembly GCF_014836595.1 of Psychrobacillus faecigallinarum. Taxonomy (GTDB): domain Bacteria; phylum Bacillota; class Bacilli; order Bacillales_A; family Planococcaceae; genus Psychrobacillus; species Psychrobacillus faecigallinarum. The sequence continues at coordinate 248,909 of NZ_JACSQO010000004.1, forward strand.
GCTTCTACAACAGACTTTTCCGATTTTTTAAGTGCTAAGCTATGATGGCAATGCTCTTCTAACCCTCTTAAATAAACATGATTTTCATCTCGCTCGGTTTCTATCATTCCTAAGCCATCTACATAGAATTTGCGAGAGAGCTCTAAATCCTTAACATGGAGAACAGTTCGAGCTATACGTATGATGGAAAAATCCAACAGTTTCCTCCTCCTCTCTATAACTTTCCAATTTGCTGTATATGATGATCGGCAATTGAAACGTGAATAATTTTGTGCTCAGTATAAAAATCAAAGCTGTAATGTCCACCTTCTCGACCAATACCAGAATATTTAGTGCCACCAAATGGTGTTCTTAAATCTCTAACATTCTGAGCATTCACCCAAAGCATGCCTGCATCAATTTTATGAGCGACGCGATGTCCACGTTTAATGTCGTTTGTCCATACATAACCTGCTAATCCGTAATCCGTATTATTGGCTAAAGATATGACCTCTTCCTCGTCCTTGAAAGACATTACGATCAGCACTGGTCCAAAGATCTCGTCTTTTGCAACTTGCATGTCATTATGAGCATTCAAGATAAGGGTTGGAGGCACGAAATTTCCTTTGGAAAATTCAGTTGGAATCTTACCTGAGATTATTTCGGTACCTTCCTCCTTTGCTATGTCTATATAGCCCTTTACTTTATTATAGTGTCCTTGATCAATAAGCGGACCAACTTCCGTCCGATCATCTAACGGATCACCAACTTTTATATTAGATACTCTCGCCTTTAAAGCATTTATAAATTTATCTTTTATACTTTCTTGTACAAATAGGCGTGAGTTTGCTGTACAACGCTCACCATTAAAGGAGAAGATTCCCCATACACAGGCATCTAGTGCACGTTCAAAATCAGCATCCTCAAAAACGATAATAGGAGATTTACCACCTAGCTCCATAGAACAACTCTTTAATGTATCCGCACTATTTTTTATAATAGTAGAGCCAGTGGTAGTTTCTCCTGTAAAAGAAATAAGCTGTACATCTGGATGCTTAACCAATGCATCACCAGCTATTTCTCCTCGACCGTGAACTACATTAAAGACTCCTTTAGGCAGGTCTGCTTTATGAATAATTTCTGCTAATATATTAGCTGTAAGAGGAGAAAGTTCAGCTGGCTTTAGCACTACAGTGTTTCCAGTAGCAAGAGCCGGTGCAATCTTCCACGTTTCTAGCATGAATGGAGCATTCCATGGCGTTATTAATCCTGCAACTCCAACAGGTGCGTGAATTGTATAATTGACAAATTCATCGTCCACCTGATAGACATCTCCTACTAATCTGCTCTCTACCATTCTTGCATAAAATCGAAAGTTTTCTGAAGCACGGTTAACCATTTTCCTCGTTTGGCTAATAGGCAAACCCGTGTCTAAAGCTTCTAAGTAAGCAATACTTTCTACTTCCTCATCAATGAGATCTGCAATGCGGTATATATATGATAGTCTTTTACTTAACTTCATCGTTTTCCAGGGCCCGTGTTCAAAGGCATCTCTAGCTGCAGAAACTGCTTTATCAATGTCTGTCTTCTGGCCCTCTGATACTAAATTGATTTGCTCATTAGTAAATGGATTCATGTTAGCAAAGGTGGCCCCTCCAGCTGCAGAAATAAATTCTCCATTTATATAAAGATAGATGCTTTGTTGTGTTTCATGCTTTAATGAGGTTAACTCATGAGATGACACCATTTTAATCACCTACTTTTCTTTTATAGTTGTGAAGCGGTTTCCTTTGGTAGAATATCTAAGCTTATCAATGTTTGTCGCACCTCATCTGTAACTGCCTGTGATGGTGGTCCTAATGGCAATCTTAGCTTAGGATTAATTTTTCCCATCATACCAAGCGCTATCTTAGCTGGAGCAGGATTTGTATCTCTAAACAAAGCATCATTTAAAGGCATTAATTCGAAATGAAGGTCCTGGGATCTTTCTACATTGCCAGCAACCCATGCATTGTAAAGCTCTGCAACTTTAGCAGGCTCTACATTAGCTGTTGCACTGATAAATCCTGCACCACCAATAGCAAGCATTGGATAACAGAGTAGCTCTATACCTGAATAAAGAAGGAAATCTCTTCCACAGTTAAGGAGTACACGGTTTACATGCTCAAAGTCCTTATTCGCCTCTTTTACCCCTACAATATTAGGACAATCCTCTACTAGCCTCTTCATCGTAGTGACTTCCATATTAACTGCAGACCTTCCAGGAATGTTATAAATAATAATTGGGATTTTCACAGATTCTGCTACTATTTTGAAATGGGTATATAATGCATCTTGGTTGGGCTTATTGTAGTAAGGTACTATAACCATTGCTGCATCAGCACCCAGCTCCTCGGCGTATTTAGTAAGCTCCATCGTTTCATCATGATTAGTTGACCCAGTACCAGGAGCAAAAAATACACGTCCAGCAATTGTTTCACTGGCTATCTTCATCACTCTTTTGCGTTCTTCTATAGTTAATGAACTCGGCTCACCACTCGTACCAGTTACGGATATCCCATGACTCCCACTTTCTATTTGCCAATGGATAAGCTGCTGAAAGGTCTCAATATCTAAATCTCCATTCTCTAAAAAGGGAGTAATTACAGGACAAATAGATCCTCTAAGCTTCTTTTTTGCTTCTTCATATGCCAATTTCTTCAACTCCTTATAATAGGTTTTTTTCATCAACTTCATTCTTTTATTTCTTGATATTTACCTCCAAAAAACAAAAGCGGTTCATGTGGTTCATGCTTTAATCCAGTCACTCTTCCAATGAAAATAGTATGATCACCAGCATCAAGCTGATTGAATAGTTCACAGCTAATGACCGCAAGTGAATTTTTTATAATAGGTTGACCCTGATAGGTTTCAAAGGCAACAACTTCATCAGAGTTTAGCTGACCCGCAAATTGTTTAGAAAGATCTTTCTGATTAGCTGCCAATATATTTATGGCAAATTTTTTGGATGAATTGATGTAACCAAGCATCTTAGCCTTTTCTCCAATACTTATAGCCACAAGCTTGGGTTGCAGCGAAACTGACATAAAGGCATTAGCCGTCATTCCATGTATTTCATCATCCACCTGTGTAGTAATTACTGTAACCCCGGTAGCAAAGCTGCCCATTATGGTTCTGAATAATTGATCTTCTATCTCATTTTTAAGTTGCTGCATGGAAAAGAAACTCTCCTTTCTTAAATCAGGCTATAAAAGTATGCCTGCTTCTGTTTTGGTTCTATTTAAAAAGCTTGTTACCATATCCTTATATGGTTGTTTATTGAAGCTATCATAATACGCGTTGGACATTCGTACTGGATCACCAAAGAAATAATATTCGTACAGTGCTTGACGATTTCCAAATGCACTGATAGATATATCCCAAGCTAAACGGAACAGCTGTACACGTTCTTCCCCATTCATGTTAGCCCCTTGTGTGTAGCGATGCACTAAAGGACCCACTTCCCCATTGCTAAAGTCATCTTCGGTAGGAAGCGCCATCAATCCAGAGGCACCCAAAATTTTGATAATTTCATTCATTCTCTGATACATTTTAGGGAACCAGTTACGTGCTGCATTTAAAGGTTCAAAATCTGGAGTCATATTGCCATATTGGTCTATCTTGGCGTTATGCTCTGCACGGTATAGATGAGATCGCATAACTTCAAGTATCACCATGATTTCACTTGCCTTTTCCTTTACATGCATAAACTTATCTATTCCGATAGCCTCCATCATACTTATAACAACACCAAGAATAAATTCAGTTTTCACTACGTTTTTCGAAATTACTTGGTGAGTCATGTGAATAACAGCATTCGTTTCTGCATAAGTTCGATTGCAAATATCCGTACTCTCGCAAACAAAAACTCTTTCCCAAGGAACTAACACATCCTCAAAAGAAATGATTGCATCGCTTTCATCAAATCTGGAACCTAGTGGATGATCCCATTTACTCTTACCATAATCAAAGGATTCACGAGAGAGAAATTTTAAACCAGGCGTATTATTCGGAATGGCAAAAGCAAAGGCAAAGGGATCGTCCACAGTTCCTGGAGTTCTATTTATAGTGGATGGAAAGACGACCAGCTCATCTGTAATTCCTCCTAAGGTAGCTAAAAGTCGGCAGCCGTTCACGATAATCCCATCCGCTGTCTTTTTAGTAATCCGCGCTGACAAGAAAGGGTCCTTTTGCTCTGATTGGGTTAGCATAGAACGGTTTACCTGCGGGTGAATAAGAGTATGAGTAAGGCTGATATCATTTTCTCTCGCATATTCGTAGTAATCTTCGGCATTCTTTGCAAACTGTTTGCTTCCTCCACCTTCTTGTGCAAAAAACTCACTTGCAGTTCCAAATGCCATGATGCTTGTATTCAAATAATCAGGCGAGCGTCCCATCATACCTCCCGAGAAGGCTGCCCATTCACTGTGCATTTCTCTTCTTTTAAACAAATCTTCCTTTGTCTTTGGAGCAATAAAGGAAAGCCCCACTTTATCTCCGGTGGTTGGTGATGTATATAACATTTTTTCTTGTTTTTCATGTTGAAGATCATACAAACCAGCAACACTTTCTACTACATTTTTAAATGCTGGATGAGAAGTCACGTCATCCACTTTATCTCCGTGTATCCATACTTCTGTTTGACGATCCTTAATACCTTGAATATATTCCTTTCCTGTTCTAGCACCCATAATTATTACCACCTTAATTTGAATTTTCTGAACAAAATAAATAAAAATATATGAAATAATATATGATTTTAACTATCCTTTTATCAAAAACGACTATGAATATTATTTTGTTTATATGTTCCTAAATCACTAAATTCAACTAGTTCCATAGAAAGTGCTAGATATCTTTTATTCATTGCAACCTCAAAATGACCTTTAATAACTTCAAATATAGCTTCACAAACCTCTGCCTTTATTTCTTCTGATCTACCCGCAGCAATCTTTAATGTGGCATGTAAGAAAGCATCATCCTCTGTTCCATCAGCAACTCGATAATCCTTTAGCTCGATTGCTCTAGAACGGATTCCTCCAATTGGAAAAACGTTTTTTCTAGATAAAAGTATTCGATGAACTTCCTCTAATAGTTGAGGCACTTTTATGTCTTCCTTCAAATTATCTGTGTACTCTACAATAAAATGAGGCAAGTAAATCCCTCCAATAATTTATCGCTTTATGAAAACTTCGTCTGCAATTATTGTATTAGTTAAGCGACCAATTCCTTCAATTTCGGTTACAACTACATCCCCCACTTTAGTGTCCACCGATCCTTTTGGTGTGCCCGTTAGAATGACGTCATTTTCATTCAATGTCATAAAACTGCTTAAATATTCTATAAGTGAGGGAATATCAAAAATCATATCTTTTGTAGAACCTTTCTGGACAAGTTTATCATTTACATACGTATATATTTGGAGATTCATAGGATCTTTTATTTCCATAGCATCCACTAACCAAGGTCCAAGAGGAGTGCAAGCATCTCGATTTTTAACTCGTAAATTTGGCCGATAATAATTCTCTAAATAATCCCTTATCGCATAGTCGTTTGCGATACTATATCCTTTGACATATTGGTACGCGTCTACTTTTTTTATATTTTTGGCCTTCTTACCGATAACAACAGCAAGCTCACATTCGTAATGCATGTACGAAACATCGGACGGTCGACAGGTGTATCCATTGTGACCAACAAACGTATTCGGTCCCTTTAAAAAGATCAGAGGCTCAGAAGGTGCATCAAATGCCAATTCTGTAGCATGGTCAGCATAGTTTAGACCTAATGCAAAAGAAGTTCTTGGAATAATAGGCGTCAGCCACGTCACTTCATCCTGCCGGACAACTCTGCCATCCTCCAGCTTCATATGAGCGCCACATTCTATTGCGTAATGAATAGCTCCACCATATGCAACACGCGCTTTTTTTATGGCAGCCACCCCTTTTCTTCTTCCACGATATAATTTTCTAAAAATCCTATTTGATCTATTTGAATTCTCACCTTATCTCCAATCGTCACTTGGGGAGAATTGGTGGAGATTCCTACAAGCAAAGTGTCACCGATGTCTAATGTCATAAATTCGGTGATATCAGCTAACAATTTTGCAACCGGACGAACTAATGTATAGTTGTGCTTTACTAGTTTTAGCTCCTCGTTAACGAAAATCTTAATAGTAAGTCGATTGGGGTCTTTTATCTCTTTTGCCTCTACTATCCATGGGCCAATCGGACAAAAACCATCCCTTGCTTTGTAAGGGACTGCTGGACGAAAAAAACTCTCGTGAGGAATGCTGACATCATTCACTATTGTGTACCCAGCTATATAGTTAAAAGCTTCTCCTTCTTTTATAGCCAATGCCCTCTTACCAATAACTACCCCTAAGGATGCACCAATTTCTAGAGTTTTGATTCCTTTTGGCATTAAAATAGGTGCACCATTGTAACTGATTGTATTTGCTGGCTTTATATATAGAATTGGTGCATTGGGAGGAGCATCATATGGCTTTTGAAGAAACTTCTCCTCCATTTGCAACAAATCTTCTTGGTAGTTAAGCAAGGTTCCATATACAGTTCCACTAACGGGGGAACCAACAGGAAAAGTATTGATATCATAACTTTTATCATTTAAATAATACGAATTAGTAAGTGGGTTAGCTTTCACCGTTATTAGTTCGTTAACATATTGATGCTTAATATTTGCTAGACACATCTGCCTCGCCCCCCTAGATGGATAACAAAGCTTTGTCGCTCGTTAACTTCTCTCCTCGAATTCGCTGGAATTCTTCCATTAGTTTGGTTATCGTTAAATTTCTTTTTTCCTCATCATCCACCTCTAAGATGATTTGGCCTTTATCCATCATAATTAGTCGATTACCTAAATCTAAAGCCTGTTGCATATTGTGGGTAATCATTAGTGTTGTCAATTTATCCTTCTCCACCAGCTGCTTTGTCAAGCTTGTTATTAGTTCCGCTCTGGACGGATCTAATGCAGCTGTATGTTCATCCAAAAGCAAGATTGAGGGTTTCGTAAAGGTAGCCATCAACAAAGAAAGTGCCTGCCTTTCTCCTCCAGATAACAATCCAACTTTTGCATTTAATCTATTTTCAAGATTAAGGTGTAGAGTTTCAAGGGAAGATCGAAAAAATTCCCGTCTTTTCTTATCGACGCCAATTTTGAAACTTCTTTTTTTGTTTCTCGAATAAGCCATTGCGAGATTTTCCTCAATTGTCATCGTCGGCGCAGTCCCTGCCATTGGATCCTGAAAGACCCTTCCAATCATTTGAGAACGTTTATATTCGGGCATTTTCGTTATATCCTTGTGAGCAATCTCTACCACACCAAAATCTGGAGTCAGGGCTCCCGAAATCATGTTGAGCATAGTTGATTTGCCTGCTCCATTACTGCCAATCACTGTCATAAAGTCACCGGGATGCAGTTCAAGATTGATTTGGTCTAATGCTACCTTCTCATCTGGAGTTGCTTCATTAAAAAGCTTATTAATCTGATTGAGCTTTAACAATGGGAGCCCCCTCCTTCCTTATCATTGATTGGTTCTCTTTTAATCTTTCAGAATGCCGCCTTGCCTTTCTATTTTTCTCTCTCTTTTTCTCAAGCAACTGAGGTAATATTAAAGCACCTATGACGATTACTGCCGTTATAAGCTTCATATCACCTGTATCTAGAAAATTTACTCGAAGTGCTAATCCAAGTACTATTCGATAAATAATTGCTCCTGCTATTACCGCAAAGGTTGTACGGACGATAGTTTTTGTTCCAAAAATGGCTTCTCCAATAATAACAGAGGCAAGACCAATTACAATCATACCTATACCCATGCCTATATCGGCATATTTAGCGTATTGGGCTATTAATGCACCCGAAAAAGCTACAAGAGCATTTGAAAAACCAAGTCCTACTATTATTAAAGTGTCGGTATTTGCAGACAGGCTACGAATCATTTTTTTATTGTCACCTGTTGCTCTTATAGCTAATCCAATTTCGGTTCTTAAGAACCAATCCACGATAAATTTTATACACGCCACTGCAATCAGCATTAGAAATAAAGTGCCCCAGGTGGATGGCAACCTCTCAATACCAAACAATTGAAAGAAGCTTGTAAATGCATAATCGATTCCGAGATTACTCCAAAATGATTGAAACTGAATGAAGAGAGTCTCAGCATTTAACAACGGAATATTAGGCCGGCCTATAGAACTTTCAGAGGTTAGACCCATAATTCTTAAATTTATCGAATAAAGTGCAATCATCATTAATATTCCGGATAGAAGCGGATTTATTTTACCTTTTGTATGCAATATACCTGTCATACAACCTGCTATAAAACCGACTACAATTGCCATAGCTGTTGCCAAAATAGGATGATAACCAAAAATAATCATTGTTGCTGCAGTGCCAGCTCCAGTTACAAAGCTACCATCGACCGTTAAATCCGGAAAATCTAGCACTCTGAATGAAATATACACTCCAAGTGCCATAATCGCGTATATGATTCCTTGTTCCATTGAGCCGAATATTGCTGAAAACATAAAGAATCACCCCCTAGTTATTCGCTCAATTCAGCTTTCCATTCGTCTTTTATCTCAACACCAATAGTATCTGCTGATTCCTTGTTCATGATTAGTTTAAGCTTTTGTGGCACCTGTACAGGTATATCTGCAGGTTTGCTTTCGCCCTTTAATATTTTGACTGCCATCTGCCCCGCCTCATAACCTATATCGAAATATTCGAAGCCATAAGCCCCTAGTCCGCCACGCTTCACAGAGTCAAATTCTCCTACCATAACAGGAATTTTATTGTCATTTGCCACTGAGATTACGGATTCTAATGCAGAAACTACAGTGTTATCAGTAATAATATACATAGAATCTACTTTTCCTAGGAGTGATTCAGTTGCTTGTTTAACATCAGCAGTTGTAGCTACAGAGGCTTCTACAACAGTCATATCCATGTCTTGCAATAGTTCCTTAACAGAATCCACCTGGGAGCGTGAGTTTTGTTCTCCTGAGTTAAACACCATTCCAACCTTTTTTGCTCCAAGCTCTTCTTTCAAAAATTTCATCGTATTGGATATAGCATCTGGATGAGCATCTATCGTGCCTGTAACGTTACCTCCTGGCTTCTCCATCGAGTCTACCAGTTCTGCACCAACTGCATCTGTAACAGAAGTGAACACGATTGGAATATCTTGAGTAGCACTCAGCGCTGCTTGGGCACTGCCAGTTGAGTTAGCAAATATAAGGTCTACATTGGAGCTAACTAGGTTCGAAGCAATGGTGGTGTTATTACTGTTATCTCCTTGTGCTATTTGATAATCATATTCTGCTTCAATACCTGCATCCTCTAAAGCCTTTTTAAAGCCATCATAAGCTGCATTTAATGAAGGATGTTCCACAATTTGTGTTACACCGATTTTGTATGTCTTTGAGGCAGAAGCATCTTCTCCTGAGTCTCCACAGGCAGCAAACAATAAAGTTGAACTCAACAACAATGCTGAAAACCCTTTCCAGCTATTCTTCATTTCTTTTCCCTCCAATTCTTTTTTGTTATTAAATGAAATATAAAATACCACAGTAAATTTATACTGTAAGAAAAGCCGTTAACTAATGGTAGCTTCTTTTTTTAGAGGTGAGAGATGAATCGCTTGTCCAAGCAATCCCTCCACAGACTCAAGAAGTGCCTCATTGAACCCAGGGTGTGTGTAGTTAGGAAATTTAATATCTTCCTCTTTAGCCGACATCTCTAAAAGTTGCAAGAAGGATCCGGACATTTCCAATGCTCCCTCACCAATCATATGAATTCCTTCTATCAAATCATTTGTATTATTAGAAATAACTTTAATAAATCCATCTTTTTTTCCGGTTATTGTAGAATATCCATTACTAGCAAGCGGAAACTTGCTTACTCGTATAGATAGACCTAATTTTAGGGCCTGATGCTCTGTTAAACCAATTGATGCTACTGGAGGAACAGTATGAGCACAGTTAGGTACTATTGTTAAATCGACCTCGGGTTTTTCTCCCACGATCGAAGAAACTACTGCTTTTCCTTGTTTGATAGCCTTCCAAGCAAGCATCGGACCTTCCGTTACATCTCCTATTGCATAAACGTTTGAGATGGAGGTTTCCATATAATTGTTTATTTGGATAAATCCATTTAAACTTAATTTCATACCTAGGCGTAAAATTCCCAGTTCCTCCAGTTTTGGTTTTCTTGTCTCTGGAACTACAAAATAGGATCCCTCTACAATCACTTCCTTTTGTTGATCGGTTAGTAGGTTAATAGAGATACCATTTACATTTTCCTTAATCGTAAGAATTTCTTTTTTAGCTATCACTTTTATCTTTCTTTTTTTAAATATCCTTAATAGTTCTTTATTAATATCCTCATCAAAAGGCATTCCAGTATTAGTTTCTATTAACAAAGTTACCTCAGAGCCTAATGCTGCAAAGCTTGATGCTGCTTCAAGAGCTATATAATCTTGGCCATCTATGATCAACTGCTCTGGTAGCTTTTTAAGTTGAAAAAGTTCGAAGGGGTACAAAATCCGATTTTCTTTAGACTTAACGTAATCCGGTAAGATATTTTTACTTCCTGTAGCAATAATTATTTTGTCGAATTCATAAATATCAAATTGAAGTCTGTTTTCTACTCCAATTTTGTTTTTCCCTATGAAGGAGGCTTTGCCTTGAATTATCTCCACTTTATTGGCTTGACAAAGTCTTTCTACACCTGTTTTCAGCTGACCTATTACTTTGGTTTGGTATTCCATTAGCTTGTATAGGTCTATTTCATTAACGATAGTATCGACCCCAAACATCGCTAACTGTTCAGCTTCAGTCCGCCTCAACCCAACATAGGTATAAACCTTAGACGGTATGCATCCTTCGTTTAAACAAACTCCACCTATCTCTTTTTGCTCTATCAGTGTCACGGAAAGACCAAGTTGAGCTCCACGAATTGCCGCACTATAGCCCCCTGGACCACCTCCAATAATGATAAGATTTCTTTGATGGCTAATTTCTCCTACTACCATCTATATCATCTCCAAAATCAGTTTATGTGGATTTTCTATTAAACTTGAAAAACGATTAGAGAAAGCAATAGCTGTTGCACCATCTGCAACACGATGATCGAATGACATCGATAGCGTCATAATATGCCCTATAACAATCTCATCATTTTCATTAACAATAGGTCGCTTTTTGGTTTTATGAAAAGCAATTAACGCAGTCTCTGGAAAATTGATAATCGGTGTTGCTGCAATGCTACCTAAAGGTCCAACATTACTAATTGTAATAGTGCTATTTTGCATTGCTGACAGATGTAGAGAACCAGCTAAAGCTTTTTGGGTTAAGTCTTTGATTTCGTGATTTATTTGCTTGAGAGATTTTTTATCTGCATCATGGAGTACAGGAACAATAAGTCCATTTTCTGTGTTGGTGGCTAGGCCAATATGATAGGTTTTCTTGAGGAGTATCCGACTGTTTTCTTCATCAAGTTCGGCATTGAATATCGGAAAATCCTTTAATGAAATAACAAGCGCTTTCAAGAGAAAAGCAGGAACACTTATAGAATTACCCGCTGCTTTTAATTGTTCTTTCATTTCTAATAGATTAGTCATATTCACTTCGTCAAAATGGGTTACATGTGGGATTGTAAAGAGTGATTTCTTCATATTTTCTGCAATTTTTTTTCTGATTCCTCTATAAGGAATTTCTTCTGAGTGAGATGGAGCATTAAGTTTTTCAGCTATAAGCTGTTTTGGTTCTATCTTCTTGTTGGTATTATCTAGGAAACTAATAACATCCTCCTCTGTAATTCTTCCAGAAGGATCTGAAGGGATTATATCCTCTAGGTTTATATTATGTTCCCGGGCAATTTTCCTTGTATAAGGTGTAGCAAGTACTCTCTTATAAGTAAATTCAACCGAGTTCTCTTCTATTTTTGAAGGATTACTGCTGCCGTTTTCTTTAATTAAATCCTTTACAGGCTGACTTTTCTGTGAATGATCTCCACCGGCACTTTCTAAGGAAAGAAGACTTGTTCCTACTTTTACCGTCTCCCCCACAGCAATTTGAATCTCTTTAACTATACCTGTACAGGGAGAAGTAAGTTCAGCGACCATTTTATCAGTTTGAACTTCCACAAGAGGCTGGTCAGTTTGCACCTTGTCTCCGACTTTAACTAAATAGTGGATGACTTCCCCTTCGGTCATTCCCTCTCCAATATCATGTAACTTAACATCAATCATTCATTTCCCTCCTTAAAAATGAATTACTTTCTCAATCCCCTCAAGCACTCTTGCAGGGGTAGGTAGATAATGATCTTCTAAAGTAAAGAAAGGAACCGGTACATCAAAACCTGTAATTCGCTCAATTGGTGCTCTTAAATAAAGGAATGAGGTATCATTTATAATGGTCACTATGTCATTGCCTAACCCACCTGTAGGATGAGCCTCATGAATGATTACTGCTCTGGTTGTTTTTTGTACGGAATCGGCAATTGCTTTCCTGTCTATTGGATAAAGTGTCAGGAGATCTATAATTTCACATTGTATTCCTTGTTTGTCTGCTAGCTCAGCAGCTTTTTTTGCAACAGATACCATTGCTCCCCATGCAATGAGTGTAACATCTGTCCCTTCACGTATAATCTTGGCTTTACCAATTTCCACCTTATATTTGTTTAAAGGAACTTCTTCTCTTATGGAGCGATAATTTTTCATTGGTTCTAATACAAGCACTGGATCGGGATCTTCCATCGCTGCTATCAGTAAGCCCTTTGCATCATAGGGACTTGATGGGCACACAACCTTGATTCCCGGCATATGAGTAAATAAAATCTCTGTGCTATCAGAATGGATTTCAGGTGCACGAATACCAGCTCCATAAGGTGCTCTGATTACCATAGGAACTGTGAAACGCGACATAGATCTCATTCGAATTCTCGAAGCATGGGTCATTATTTGCTCGTATGCTGGATAAATAAAGCCTAAAAATTGAATTTCTGCTATAGGTTTAAAACCATTTACAGCTAAGCCGATAGAAGCTCCTATTATTCCTGACTCAGAAAGTGGTGTGTCTATTACTCTATCAACACCAAACATTTCTTGTAGGCCCTCTGTAGCACGGAAAACTCCTCCATTTTTCCCGACATCCTCACCAAGCACAATTGTCCGTTCGTCCTCTTCTAAAAGGACTCTCATTCCATCGTTTATAGCTTGAATTAATGTCATCTGTTTCGCTGTTTCCTTAGTAGCACTGGTTTGTCTTAGTTGCGTCATAAATTATTGCCTCCCTAAATATGCAAGATATGCATCTTTTTGTTCTACTAATTGATCAGGCATTTCAGCAAATACATGATTAAACACATCTTCAACATTAGGTGGCGGAAAGTTTTCCATTTCTTCTATTGCAGCGTCTATTTCGTTGCTAATTTCCTCTTTAGTTGCTTGTATCCATTCTTCATTCCAATAGTCATAGTTCTTCATAAATAACTCAAATCTATATATGGGATCTACTATATTTTCTCCTTGTGAAGCATTTCTGTATTTAGAGGGATCATCTGCAGTAGTATGGGCCCCTTTTCTCCAAGTCACCGCCTCTATTAGAGTAGGCCCATGACCTGCCCTTGCATATTCAATTGCTTTTTGCGTCTCAAAATAAACGGCGAAGCAGTCGTTCCCATCAACTCTAACACCGGGCATACCATATGCCATTGCTTTTTGAGCAATAGTTTCGGAATTCATTTGTTTCTCAGTAGGAACAGAAATTGCAAAACCGTTATTTTGATTGAAGAAGATGGCAGGTACTTTAAAAACAGTAGCAAAGTTCAAACCTTCATGGAAATCACCCTCGGAAGTAGCCCCATCACCAAAGTAAACAATAGCAATATTTTGTGTACCCTTTCTCTTTTCTGCCCATGCAGCACCTGCTGCGTGAGGAAGCTGAGTAGCAATCGGAACTGCTGGAGGGAAAATATTCCTTGTTTTAGGTGATACACACCCTTCCAATCTCCCATTCCAATAAAGGAATGTTTTCGCCATACTTTTACCAAATGTTAAAGTTGCTCCATGATCACGGTAGGTGGGAAAAACCCAATCTTCTTCCTTTAAAGCAAGTGCACTTCCTACCTGTGAAGCCTCTTGCCCCTCGAAAGGAGCGTAGGTTCCTAAGCGGCCTTGTCTTTGCAAGTTAATTGCTTTTCGATCAAAAGTTCGAATTCTGAGCATATGAAAATAAAGTTCCTTTACGAAACCTTCCTCGATTTGCTCATTAAAGCTTTCATTCAGAAGATGGCCTTTTTCATCTATCATTTTCTTCATAGGATAATTTTGGTTCACTTAACTTCCCTCCAATCACTTATTTACGGATACTCCACTTTGGTTTAAGTGGTGCTGAATAAAAGTTATTGCGAGTTTTTCTATTCTCAATACGCTTTTCACACATAGCATTTGCCGCTTCATCTGTTGTATTTCCGGTAAGGGATGCCTCCTTAAATACTTCTAATAAGGTATGATATATTTGCTTCGTTTTTGCTAGAACACGTTCATGATTAATGCCAAAAAGCTCGTCAGCAACTTGAATAAGACCACCTGCATTTACAATATAGTCAGGTGCATATAATATTCCTTTTTCTTTAAGCATTATGCCATGGCGATCTGCTAGCAATTGATTGTTCGCTGAACCTGCAATAGCCTTTACTTGCAACTTAGGAATGGTCATATCATTAATAATGCCCCCTAATGCACACGGCACAAAAATATCGGCGTCAACCGAGTAAATTTCTTCATTAGGTACAATTTTCAATGTTCCCTTTAAATCAGATGAAGCTAGTTCAATAGCATGGAGACTTTCATTATTTATGTCAGAGACAAAAATGTTAGCGCCCTCCTCGAGTAAGCTTATAGCAACTTTATAGCCTACTTTTCCTAAACCTTGAATTGCATAAGTTTTAGTGCCGAGTTCTTCGTTTCCAAAAAGCGTGAAATTAGTTGCTTTTAATCCATAGAGTACTCCGGATGCTGTAGGTATCGAGGAATCACCACCACCACCATAAGCCTCGGGGAGTCCATTTATGAAATTCGTTTCTCTCATCGCATGGATAAAATCTTCCATAGTAGTTCCCATGTCAGTTCCTGTAAAAAAACGTCCACCAAGTGAATTTACAAATTGGCCAAAAGCACGGAACAACTCAGGTGATTTATCTTTTTTAGGATCACCAATGATAACTGCTTTTCCACCGCCAAAGTCTACATCAGCTGCAGCACATTTATAAGTCATACCCTTTGAAAGTCTTAGAACGTCTTCTAATGCTTCCTCTACACTGTTGTAGGGTTGCATACGACAACCACCGAGCGCCGGCCCAAGTGCCGTATTATGAATAGCAATAATTGCTCGTAAGCCCGTAGCAGGATCATTACAAAACACAACCTGTTCATGGGTAGCCATTCGATCGAAAAGCTCAAATTCTTTTGTCATTGATAAGCTTTCAGCTAGCATTAAATCCGTTCCTCCTTAGGAATCTTTAGAATGTATCCTTAAGTGGAAGCCTCTTTCCACTTTGTTTTTATCGTATCTTTTAACAAAATTACTTGAGTTACCTCACCAAGACCAACAGTACCTGTTTCATTCTCTGCAACCACGTTAGTTATGACCTTATTGTCTCGAAGCTCTGTAACAGTTGCCATTATAATAATAGTGCTTCCGCATGGAGCAGCTGAAATATGCTTTATTTTTACAGCTGCTCCCATTCCTTCCTCATTTGCATTTAAATAAGGTAAAATGATTTTCCTCGATACCCATTCCATATGATATGTCATAGCAACAGTTGAATAGACAGGATGGACTACCTCTCCTTCAAAAGCAGCAAACATTCTCTCTGAAACTGTAATTTGTATTTTTTCTTTCCTCCCAATCTCTAATCCTTTTAACAAATTGTTCACCTTCTCTGTAAGTTGTTTAACTCAAAAGAAAACAGCTTCAATGGAAGCGCTTACACTTACTAAAAAATAAATCTCCTTTCTTTAAACTTATTTAGGAGAAATTGCGTTAAATATTTACAAATATCATATATCATTTTATATATTATTACAATATTTTATCTGAATTTTATATATTATCTGATTATATAATTATCTGAAATATCTTTTTTATTTATTGATTTCATATATCAAATGATATACAATTCGTTTATTATGGAAACTATTATGAATAAACGTCAATACGCATACAAAGTGATTAGAACTAGAATTGTAGATGGTACTTACACCCCAGGACAACGAATCGTTATTAACCAAATTGCAAAGGAGGTCGGCTCTAGTCATATCCCAGTTAGGGAAGCAATCCATCAACTGGAATCAGAACAGTTGCTTGAATTCAGGCCAAATGTTGGTGCAATAGTAAAAGGAATCGATAACCGACTATATCAGGAATCTTTGGAGGTACTCGCATTACTGGAGGGCTATGCTACTTCAATTAGTGCAACCAATATCACTGCTCATGGCCTTTCAAAATTAAAAGAAATAAACCTTGAGATGCAAACTATGCTTGAAAACTATGAATTGGACAAACTAGGATCACTAAATAGAGAATTCCATTTTCATATTTACTCGTTCTGTCCAAACCAATTACTAATCAATAATATCGAAGAGACTTGGGGACGTTTAGATATAGTAAGACAGGCAGGTTTTACCTTCTACCCTAAGAGAACACCTCAGTCAATCGAGGAGCATGCATACCTTATTAAGTTAATGGAGTGCAATGCAAGCAGCTTGCAAATTGAGGAATATGCAAGGAATCATAAACTAAAAACACTTGAGGCCTTTAAACAGAGAAATTAACAACGTCGACTTCATATAGTCGGCGTTTTTTATCTTTCCCTTGTTAGCATTTTAAGTTCCTCTAATGCTTCTTGCCATTTATGTTCTGCTTCTAGTATCATTTTATTGAACAGCTCTTCAACGGAAGGTATGTTATCTATTAAACCAGCGATTTGACCACTGTTTAAAAAACCGTTTTCCAGGTCTCCCTCTATTGCACCCCGTTTATGATGCGACTCCGTCATGCTTTTCTCATAATCCTGAATAGTCATCCCACGTTTTTCAAGATCAATAATTTTACTAGCATATGGAGTTTTTAATACTCTTCGTATCCTCCCCACACTACGACCAACCAGTATTGTATCTACATCCCCAGCTTCAAGCAGTCGTTTTTTATAATTTTCATGAAATGGAGCTTCTTTTGTTGTAATCAATCTAGTTCCAAGCTGTACTCCACTTGCACCAAGCGATATCGCTGCTGCTAACCCCTTTCCATCCCCGATCCCCCCTGCTGCTATAACAGGTAATTTCACTTGTTTAACTATTTGGGGTACCAAGGTAAAAGTAGTCAGCTCTAAATTAGAATTAATACCTGCTGCTTCAAATCCCTCAGCAATTAAAATATCTGCCCCTGCCTGTTCTGCTTTAAGTGCGTGTTTAACAGAAGCTACTAGGGCCATTACTAAAATACCGTGTTTATGCAATATAGGTATATAAGGGGCAGGGTTTCCGGCAGAAAGAGTAACAATAGGAATTTTATGTTTTATAACAAGTTCAATAAGCTGAACCACATAAGGAGAAACATTAATTGCAATATTGACTGCAAAATTTTTCGAAGTTCTTTTCTTTGTTTCTAAAATTATTTCTTCTACTTCACTTGGAGACATCGTTCCACATCCAATGGTCCCTAATCCCCCTGCCTCAGTCACTGCAGATGAAAGCTGTGCATTGCTTATGTTCCCCATTCCGCCTTGAATAATAGGAAAAGTAATATCTAACATCTTACAAACGTATATCATTTTTTATCCACCCCTATTAAAATATGTTATATTATAATTAGTAGAATGACAATTGCTAAAATTAAAAAAGGAGTGAATTATTTGATTATTTCGTTTAAAGGGCACACCCCAAGTATAAGTGGTACAGCCATGATTGCACCAGGAGCTAAAATAATTGGAAATGTACGAATAGGAGATGAGTCTACTATTTGGTTCAATGCCGTATTACGGGGTGACGAGGCACCTATTACTATTGGTAAGCGATGTAGCATACAGGATAATTCGACAATACATTTGTATGAAGACGCGCCAGTAATTATAGAAGATGAAGTAACTGTCGGACATAATGTTATTCTCCATGGATGCAGGGTTGGTAAGCGATCTATTATAGGAATGGGCTCTACTATTTTAGATCATTCCGAGATTGGTGAAGAATGTATTGTAGGGGCAAACACCTTAGTTCCTTCTGGCAAGAAATTCCCTCCACGCTCTTTAATCGTTGGTTCGCCTGGAAAAGTAGTAAGAGAGTTAAATGACAAAGATATAGAGCTAATTCAGCTATCTATAGACACCTATGTACAAAAAGGCTATGACTACCGAGAAATATTTGAAAATAATTTGGTATAACTAGTTATCAAATTATTTTCAATTAAAGTTGCATAAAAAACAAGGTCAGTTATGAGTTAAAACTAAAAGCAGGGGATTTTTTTCCCCTGCTTTTAGTGCGCCGTTATATTCCATCAAAAAGATTCCCTAATGCCCTAACAAGACCTCGCAGTATCCAAAACAATAAACGAAAAGGTAAAAAAAATAGTTCAGGAATCCAGAAAAAAATGTCCCCAAAAACATCTGCCCAAGTATATTTCTCTTGTTGACGTTTTCTTTCTGCTCTCTTTTCTTTTTTACGCTTCCATCGCTCACTCATGTAAAATACCCTTCTTTCGTAGGCCCTTATATTTTAAATTAATTTACGAACTACTATTAAAAAAGTTTCTAACAAACGTTATGTATTTTAATTAGTCATAGCTTCGGAATTATAAAGTAAATTCAAGAACCTCTCTAAGATCCTTTACAATATAGTTTGCTTTTTCCAGTTCCTCTGGCTGAGAGAAGTCAAATTCAACTCCAATTGCGATCAAGTTATTATCTTTCGCTGCATTTATATCCGATGAGCGATCACCAATTACATATCCTGATGTAATTTGATTTTCTTTCAATACTCTTTCTACTAGCTCCGATTTATGGCCGGATGCAACAGTTTGTATACTATACACTTTCTTAATATACTTTTCCAGATCATATGTTTCGACTATTGCCTTCAAGTATTCTTCCTGTCCATTGCTAGCGATGAACACCTCGTAGTCCTTGCTTAAAGTCATTAAAAGCTTTTCTGCATGTGGATAGAGTGCACCCTCGTTGTTTTTGATCAAGGCGATTAGTTGTTTATGAAAATATTCATTACTCTTTTCTCGAGTTTCGTTAGAATGCTTTGGGCAAAGAGTTTTCCAAACGGTAGGAAGTGTAACACCCATAATTTCTCGGTACTTTTCTATAGGCGTATCTTCGTTCCATAAATCTTGCCCTCTTAACATATTAAAAGTTTTTTCTAATGCAGGCTCTAATATTAAGTTTGTCTGAAATAACGTTCCGTCCATATCAAAAATACAGCATTTTTTCATTATTCTCCTCCTCATATCTTATAAATAACGGAAACCGAACCTATTAAGATTCGGTTTCCAAGCACTATTCCTTTAAAAGTGGGTGGTAGTTAGCATCATATTTTACATCTTTTCTTTGAAGGTCATTATCTGCTTGAAAAACTTCTTCAAAAAATTCGCTTGCTGAAGGTGCAAGTAATTTATAATATTGCTCGAATAAAAGTGCAGCATGATTACCGCTCCATATTTCAGGTAACAGGTCCTTTGGAAGACCCGGATCAATAAATAGGAACTTCCGATATTCATGAACTAATCTAGTTCTTTCTACAAAACATTCAGCTAATGACATTTTCTTATCATTCATCATACTTTGATGAACTATATATTGTTGGCTATAAATGGTTATAAACTCTTTATATCTTGCTTCTATTTCTAAGAGTGGCCAGCTTTTTTCCACCAAAGCCTTGTTCTCTTTTGGACCTTTATATTCTGAAACAAAAAAATCAACATATTCATTTATATCATACTTCTCTATTAAAAATTCTACTTCATTATCAAGATTATTAGGAGATATCCAACAACCATTTGAAAAGCTGCCAAATCCGCTCCACAACAACTCCTTACGAAGCTCATCACGTATCTGCCTTTTTTCTTCAGGAATTGTATACATTAATATGCGCCATTTACCATCCCATTCATTGGGCATCAGCTTAAAGATTCGATTCGCAGCTTCTTCCATTCTTAATTTACCTCGTTTGGTAAGAAAATAATAGCTTTTGTTTCCTACTTTCTCAGATTCTAACCATCCCTGTTTCATCATTCTAGAGACCGCTACCCGGACTGATTGTTCATTATGTCCAAATTCCTTGAGAAGACGAATAAGGCTACCAATCCATATTTTATTGCCATAGTGTCTTATATAATCGCCATATATCGTAAAGATCATTGACTGTGTGTTAGACATACTTTCATTCACTCTTTTCTAATTTACCTACTAGAAATATATCACGAATTCTAAATTATTTCACTATTTTGTTATAAGGATATACTAATTATTTCCCTGAAAATAATTTAATTTTCTGTATTTATAAACCTCATATAGATTAAACAAATTTTATTGTTAAAGCATTTAATCTAGAAATATATTACATATTTTATAGTGCGAATGGTTGTTAGGGTGAATATAAAAATAAAATCATTAGTTTATTTAGGCATTAGAAAAACATCTCTTACAAACGGTACGTCAAACGCACATAGAGATGTTCTTGTATTTATATTCGGACTTACTGAATACCTTCAAATATTGCTGAAATTCCCTGACCTACACCTACACACATCGTAGCGAGGCCGTATTTAGTTTCTCTTTTTCTCATCTCGTAAATAAGTGTGGTCACAATTCTTGCTCCACTAGCACCTAAGGGATGTCCGAGTGCAATTGCACCTCCGTTTACATTAACGATTTGTGGATCTAGCCCTAGTTCCCTTATACATGCCAGTGATTGAGAAGCAAATGCTTCATTCAATTCTATTAATCCGATATCCTCTATTTTTAAACCTGCACGTTTCAAAGCCTTTCTTGTTGCAAATACGGGTCCAAGTCCCATGAGAGCTGGTTCTAGACCGATAGTTGCAGCAGCAACATATCTTGCAATAGGCTTTAAGTCTAATTCCCTTGCTTTATCTGCACTCATTAGAAGTAACCCAGCCGCACCATCGTTAACACCAGATGCATTTCCTGCTGTCACAGTACCACCCTCAAAAAGAGGAGCTAATTTTTTTAACTTTCCTAAGCTTGTTTCTGGTCGGGGGTGTTCGTCGGCCACAACCAATACTTCTTCTCCTTTCTGATTTGTAAACCTCACAGGAATTATCTCATTTAAAAAACGATTATCCTCCATCGCGTTTTTAGCCCTTTGTTGACTTTCAAAGGAGAAGATATCTTGATCCTCCCTAGATATTCTGTGCTTCACAGCAACATTCTCAGCAGTCTTTAGCATAGAATCAGTACCGTACAACTCTTTTAATAATGGATTTATAAATCGCCATCCAATCGTTGTATCTACAAGCTCCATATCTCCTCTTGGAAATTCTTTCGTAGGCTTAGCCATTACGTAAGGAGCACGAGTCATACTTTCTGTTCCGCCGGCAATATATATATCACCATCTCCTACTGCAATTGCTCGAGCTGCATAAAGTATTGCATCTAAACCTGAACCACAAAGTCTATTAATTGTAGTGCCACCAACCTCTAACGGTAGTCCTGAGAGTAACGAAGCCATCCTCGCTACATTACGATTATCCTCCCCAGCTTGGTTGGCATTTCCTAAAATAACTTCTTCTATTTGATCGACTGGAAGTCCTTTATTTCTTTCTATAAGTCCCTTTATAACAAAGGATGCTAAATCATCTGGCCTTATACTTTTTAAACATCCATTATACCTACCGATAGGAGTGCGTACAGCATCTACTATTACAACTTCTCTCATTTCTTAATTCACTCTCCCTCTTCCGTATAGCTATAAACGCCCCTGCCCGTCTTTCTTCCAAGCCGGCCAGCTTTAACGTATTGTTCAAGTAAAGGCGCTGGCCGATATTTTTCACCAAGCTTTTCATGTAAATACTTTAAATTATTTAATCGAGTATCTAATCCAACAAGATCACCGAGTTCAAAAGGTCCCATTGGATAATTCAAGCCTAATTTTATGGCTTTATCAATTTCTTCCGGAGTACCTAAGCCTTCCTGAAGCATATAGAATGCTTCATTACCAACCAGTGCACTTATTCGACTAGTAATAAACCCTGGAAACTCTCTAATTACCACCGTTTCCTTGCCCATCTGCTTAGCAACTTTTTTTATAATTTCCACGGTATCATCACTAGTTTCTAGCCCTCTCACTAGTTCTACCAATGGCATTTTATGTACTGGATTAAAAAAGTGCATAGCAATTGTCTTATCAGGACGTTTAGCGAAGGATGCAATTTCTGTTGGGCTCATAGTAGAGGTATTAGTTGCAAAATAACATTCTGCTTTAGCATGTTCTTCTATTATCTCAAACACTGTTCTCTTAATTGCAGCTTTCTCAGGAACAGCTTCTATTACTAAATCAGCTCCTTGCACCGCTATAGTAAGATCTAATTCAAAACTAAGGTTGTATAAATATTTTTCTGCCATTTCAGTAGTTAGTTTTTCTCTTTCAATACCTTTTTCAAATAAAGCCTCGATTTCTTGCTTAGCTTGTTCTAAGGCTACTTGATTGTTGTCCACAACTGTTACCTCATAATTAGACAGAGCTGCTACATAGGCAATTCCTCGTCCCATTACACCGGAGCCTACAACAACTATATGATTAACCAAAAACAGCACCTCCCCTATTTGTTTATGTAGAAAAAAGACAGGAACCATCTTTAAGTTCCCGCCCTTTTAATGTATTTCTTTAAAGCCCCAAAGGATTTAATGGACGGCTTCCATAGTAAGATAAGATACTCTTAGTTTCTGTGTACAGATCTAACGTTTCGATGCAAAGCTCTCGTCCAAAGCCTGATTGCTTGTATCCACCAAAAGGAGTTCCTGGAAATGCTGAAAACGGACAATTCACCATTACTATACCTGCCTTGATCTGATTAGCAACTCTTGTAGCTCTTGCTCCATCCTTTGACCAAATAGCAGAGCCAAGTCCAAAAGTAGTATCGTTAGCTAATTTAATCGCTTCTTTTTCATCTTTAAATTTCATTACGACCACAACCGGCCCAAATATCTCTTCCTTTACTACGCTCATCTCGTGATTTACGTTAGAAATTATAGTCGGCTCAAACCAAAAACCATTCTCAAATCCTTTTGGAGAACATTTATGGCCTCCTGCTATAATCTCTGCCCCATCCTTTATCGCTGATTGAACATATCCATTTATCGTATCCAACTGTGTTTGGTCTATAATAGCACCAACATGTGTTCCTTTATCAAAAGGATCTCCTAATTGAAGTCTTTTTGTCTTTTCTAGAAACTTACTTACAAACTCTTCATAAATATCTTCTTGCACATACAAGCGAGAACGAGCTTCACAAGATTGACCTGAATTATAAAAAATCCCAAATAAAGAGCCATCAACAGCTGCATCAATATCCGCATCAGCAAACACTATACTGGGGGACTTTCCTCCAAGTTCTAGAGTTACCCGCTTCAAGCTTTCAGAAGCTTTTCCCATAATGTCTTTCCCTATAGGGGTAGACCCTGTAAAAGCAACCTTATCCACTTCAGCGTGCTCTACTAAATAATTTCCAATTTCTGAGCCTGAACCAGGAACAATGTTGACAACTCCTGGTGGAACACCTGCCTCCAAACAAATTTCACCTAGTATTATGGCAGTTAATGGAGTTAAAGACGCTGGCTTCACAATAACAGAACAGCCTACAGCTATTGCTGGCGCTATTTTCCATGCAGCCATCATCAGCGGATAATTCCAAGGTATAATTTGTGCACAAACTCCAACAGGTTCTTTTTCTGTATAGTTATGAAACTGACCTGGCACATTATTGACAGAACCTCGGTGTCCAACAATTGCTCCCGCGTAAAACTCAAAATCCTCAATAGCTTGGGTTACTTGACCTTGAGCAGCGTGAAGCGTCTTTCCAGTATCTAAAATCTCTAACTCCACTAACTCATTGAAGCGAGAACGCATAATTGCAGCAATTTTATTTATAATCTGTGCTCTGCGACCTACAGGATACATTTTCCACTTACCGTGATCAAAAGAGTTACGCGCTGCTGCAATTGCCTTTTCTGCATCTTCCTTGGTAGCCTTAGCAACCTCAGCTACAAGTTCTCCGTTAGCTGGGTTAAAGGTTTTAATTGTTTCACCTTTCGAGCCTTTCATCTTTTCTCCATTTATTATTAAATGATAAAATTCTCTTTTTAGAGACTCTTTTTCGGTTTTATCGTCTTTAATAGTTGTCATGAATAAGACACTCCTTATTTTCCTGAAAAAACAGGTTTTCTTTTTTCTAAAAAAGCTTCGATACCCTCCAGATGATCATTGGTTTGTCCTGCTATTCGCTGAGATTGTGCTTCAAATTCTAGATACTCCTCTAAAGGCATTTCTGTAATCGCTTTCATTGAACATTTTATAAGGGCAACAGCTTTAGAAGGCAAGCTGGCTAAATGTTCAGCAAAATATGTTAACTGATCTTCCCACTCCTGAACCTCAATAATTTTATTGGCTAAACCTAGGTTAAATGCCTGCTGAGCTGAAACTTTTTCACCTAAAATGGAGAGTTCTAATGTTTTGGCTACGCCTATTAACTGGGATAAGTAATACAAATTCCCACAGTCTGGTACGAGACCTACATGGATAAAAGCATTTAAATAGCTACCTTTTTCGGAAATCAGACGGAAATCACAGGCTAAGGCCAAACTAAAACCGGCACCAGCAGCCACCCCGTTTACCGCTGCAACAATTGGCTTTTCGCATAAACTAATCTGTCTTAGCATCGGATAATACGATTCTCTTAATAGGTTTCCATAATCCATCTGAGCATCCACTTCGGTTAGATCCTGTCCAGAACAGAAGGCTCTACCTTCTCCAGTCAAGAGAATACTATGCACTTCTTCCGAAGAAGACGCGGTTTTAAATGCAGCTTTTAACTCTTCATTCATCTTAGCGTTAAATGCATTGAGCTTATCTGGTCTGTTTAAGACAATCCAAGCTACATTATTTTTCACATAATATTTAATAGTTTCGTACATATTCACTCCTCCCTATTTCCCTTGGTAATTTGGTTTTCTTTTTTCAACAAACGCACTCATTCCTTCTTTTTGATCCTCTGTGCCAAATAGTAAATAAAAGTTTTTTCTTTCATACTGCATCCCTTCATGGAGTGAGTAATCTATTGCCTTGTTCACAGAATCTTTTATAAGTCGCAAAGAAATAGGTGGTTGTGAAGCAAGAATGGTAGCCAACTTCATTGATTCTTCCATTAGTAGCTCACTCGCTACAATTTTATTGATAATGCCATTGTTCAAAGCTGTATTTGCTGAAATCCGCTTTCCGGTCCATAGCCATTCCAAGGCTTTTGTTCTTCCTACTAACTTAGTAAGTCTTTGCGTACCTCCAGCGCCAGGCATTACTCCAAGCCCTACCTCAGGAAATGAAAACTCTGTCCCAGCTGCAGCTATTAAGAGATCACATGATAGAGCAAGCTCGAATCCACCCCCAAAGACATAGCCCTTTACTGCCCCAATAATCGGTTTTTTAATAGTTGCTAATCGATCCCAATCAGAGAATTGATCTAATAATTCTAGACTAATAGGATTATCGCCCATCATTTCTTCAATATCAGCACCAGCTGAGAAGGCCTTCCCATTTCCGGTAAGAACTATAACTCGAATGTCTTCATTACTTTCAAACGCTAGTAATGCTTCTAATATTTCACTAACCATTTTTCTATTTAAGGAATTAAGCCGTTCGGGTCTATTCAATTCAATTATCCCAACTTGGTTCTTCATTCTAGTTTCAATGAATTGGTAAACCATTAAGAATCCTCACCTATCATAAGAGTTACCAAGTTTCCTGCAAACCCCATTAAATCTTTACCTGATGCTTTTCCTTCAGGAGAATTTAATCCTGCTTTCAAGGAATCTAAATCATCATATATCATCTCGCACATTAAATAATATTTAGGGTCTCCACCCATTGGAGAATTCGTAAATTTTGTGACCTTCATCTCCTTTAAGCCTGGAATTTGTTCTGTAATAGGAGCATGCACCTTAAAATAGTGGTCATCAAACTCCTGTTTGTTCTCTGGGTGTTTATACATCGCTATCAATTTAGCCATTGGATTTCCTCCTTTACATAAATGTAGAAATAGGTTTCATTGCTTCAAATACATTTTTGCAGCTTTTACAATATAAGATGCTTCTGCAGGCGGTTGGACCAAATATATTTTCCATGGATATATAAGTAGATCCGCAATAGGCACATTCAACCTCCCATGAATTTTCCCCTTCCTTAAATAGTGGAGGAGGTGATATTCCAAACTTCCTTAAGTTGGCATGCCCTTGCTCTGTTATTCGGTCCGATGTCCAAGGAGTATGAAAAACAAAATTTACTTCAATCTTTCCTACTCCAGAAATATTCTCTAAAGCAGCCTTTGTATTTCCTTTGATGATATCTAAAGCAGGACACCCTAAAAATGTGGGAAGTAAATGGACCTTTACTGCTTCTTCCTCAACAATAATTTCTTCAATCATACCGAGATCCACTATACTTACAGAATCTATTTCTGGATCCATTACTTGATATAGAACTTCCAATATGGACTCTTTAGTAACAGTTGAGCTTTTTAACACATTTGTCACCTCTCTCCAATTAATCCTTACCAAGATGCTGCTGGATCAATACTATATACTTCTGAAAGAGTTTCAAGCGCTTCATCCAAGTCTTTTAAATGTTCTCCATTTCGCCCGTTCTTCTTAGGTATAATCGGAATATTAGGCTTTTCAATCTGAAGTGATTCAAAAATGGGATATAGTCTTTTGTTCCATCTTTCCTTTAATATTTCCTCAGTTTCAATTAGCTGATGTTTTTCTATAATCTCCTTATCTATGCCATATGAAAAAAAATCGGAAAAGTCATCACTCACTTGTAAGATTGCATGCATCATTTTCTTTTTGGCAACATCCGTTGAGGATAATAATTGTTTGAACCATATTTCCCAGTGTAATAGGTGATAAAAAATTTCCATTTTTACCTTCAAGGCTATATCTGCTAACGGTACATATGAACTTGCACATAAGGAATCTACTTTGATTTTTTTAGCAGATATATAAAAATAACTTCTAACAACTTGAAAGGCCCAATCGTATTGTGGGGTTTCCATGTATGATCCCTTACCGTTATCTCTTTCTGTAAGAACACTATTTTTCCTAGTTGAAGTCGGCCTAAGGTGAGCAAGCCGGTCTGCATTTCCTACTCCAAAATCTTCTAAAAGTTTATAATACATGGCAGCATGCCCCATGCTGTCCTGGCTAATAGAAGAGGAGGCAACGTCTTCTTCTATGTGAGGTGCGAGGCCTAGCCATTCAGAACCGCGATAGGCAAACATAAAATCATCATCCGCCAGTTGAAAAAGAAGACTCTGCGTAGCGTCCTTATATTCCTGGCTCATCTCCTCACTCATTTACGTTCTCCTCCCCACGATAGTATTTCTTTTTCATCCAAAATTTGTTGCTCGTATTGGCGCCATTTTTTCTTTAAATAACCATAGCCTTTTGTTGTGCGATATTCTTTATTGTCCAATCTGGCTAGTGTTTGCTTCTCTTCATTTTCTATCTTGCGAATATGCTTTCGATTGACAATCCAAATGTCTGCTACAGGCTCCCGTCTCATGAAGTTTTCCTGAGCCATTATAAAAGCCATTTGTTCATTAGGAGCTAGCAGACTAAATTGGTGTTGAAATGCAGAGCTTGAAGTACGTTTGCTAAAGATTTCATATTCTTGATAAAAGCTCTTTTCTTCGTTCATTGTTATTTGTTCCTCCCTTAGCTTACCGTAGCACTTAGCGCCTCTCTTACCCAGGCGTTATTTTCGTAAGAGGTTCTTCTAAGATTAAGACGTGCCTTTGATCTAGGACCACCATTTTTTATGACTTTCTTAAATTCGTTCCAATCAGGTTGTTGATATATCCAATTGTTGCTCTCTCTATCAAATCTTAACGTTGAATCAGGTACAGTTAATCCCAACGATAAAATACGAGGAATGTATTTATCAAAAAAAAGTTGTCTGAATTCTTCATTTGTTTTAGTTCTTATTTTGTATTTAATCGTCAAATCCTGTTTAGAGGATCCAGTGGTTTCTTTAGAGGCCGGGCCAAAAAACATAAGAAGTGGCTCCCACCACCGATTTAGTGCCTCTTGAATCATTTCTTTTTGCTCGGTTGTTCCTTCAGCGAGGGCCATAATTATAGATTCTCCGTGCTGAGCATGGAATACCTCTTCAGCACAAATCCGCTGTAACGCTCTAGCATAAGGGCCGTAGGAGGCATTAAGCATATTGGTTTGAGTTATGATTGCAGCTCCGTCTACAAGCCAGCCGATAATTCCAGCATCGGCCCATGTCTTGGTTTCCATATGAAATACATTATGAAACTTCAAGTCTCCATTGAACAAATCTTGCATCAAATCAGCTCTATTTTTTCCATAGGGTTTTAGCAAATCCTCTGTAACTCGAAGTAAGAGCTGACCATGCCCCATCTCGTCTTGCACCTTAGCCATAATACCAAGTTTTCTAGACAGGGAAGGTGCTCGCGGAACCCATTCCTTTTCAGGTAATGCTCCCATTATTTCACTCATTCCATGCATAGAAATTAATTTTATTAAAGTTATTCGATATTCCTCTGGCATCCAATCGTCTGCTTCAATTTTATCTCCTGAATGAATACGCTCCAAAAACTGAAACATTTTTTGTTGTTCTTCTTCA
Organism: Psychrobacillus faecigallinarum; assembly: GCF_014836595.1. Taxonomy (GTDB): domain Bacteria; phylum Bacillota; class Bacilli; order Bacillales_A; family Planococcaceae; genus Psychrobacillus; species Psychrobacillus faecigallinarum. Next base: position 277,893 of record NZ_JACSQO010000004.1, read on the forward strand.
GAAGTTAGCACTACGTTCAACTAAAATCCTCCTTTATTCAAGCTATGCTTATCTAAAACTAGTCATAACAACGTTAAAACGTTTTCTTAAAATCAGTTACAAATAACAAGCAAACTACTAAACTTATCTATATTAAAAGTAAAGAAAATTAAATCCTCCTTTTATAAAAGATAGAGACGAAAACATATAACCGTTTTTAAACGTAAAACTAAAAATAGTAATGTATTTATTACAGATTAATATTTTTGTAAATTTAAGTCAACGAAAAATTCTGAAAACTAAAAGAAAAAATTATGTTTAGACCATAAGCGCAAGAAATAAGACGATTCTTACATAATTATTTGATATGGTAAAACAAATGAAGATTACTTTTGGAAAAATTTAAATGGTATGATATTTAAGTAACCGCATGCTCCATGTTTACCAAGAAAACCAATTGGGAAGAACCGTTAGTTTAATCAAAAATAAATAGTACTTTTCACTTAAGTTTATTTAGCTATATAGTTTTTGTAGAGCTTCGAGGCATTCGGTAACTCTATAAGAAAAGTGTCCTGCTAGAGGAAAAAAATCTATCTTATTGTTTGAAAAGTATAAAATTGTTATGTTTCCATATTGCTCATGTTTTTCTATAATGGCGATAAAAGATTGAGGCTCTTTCTTATATTTGTAAAATTAATGGAGGAGGAAACTAATGGATAAAATAAATCTATCCTTTGAGGAAATGTGGCAAAGGATAATAGCGTGTGATCATAATTATGATGGGTATTTTTATACTGCTGTTAAAACCACAAAAATTTATTGTAGGCCATCCTGCAAATCCCGTAAACCCAAGAAGGAAAACGTAGTATTCTACAAAACTAAGTCAGAAGCTGAAAAAGCAGGGTTTCGTGCATGCAAACGATGTAAGCCTGATTTACAACTAGCTCCTCAAGAGGACTTAGTCGAGCAGGTCATTTCTTTTTTAACTAATAATTATAGACAACCCTTAACATTAGAAAATATATCAATACATATGGGAGTCAGCCCTTTCCATTTAGAGCGTGTATTTAAAAAGGTTACATCGGAGAGTCCCCGCCAGCTCTTAGAAAGGATTCGTATAGAAAAGGCTGCCCATTTACTGAAGCATACAAATGCCTCAAACTTAGAAATCAGCTTGCAAACTGGATTTCAAAGCACCTCTACCTTTTATAAAGCCTTTAGAAATTCTTTTCAAAGTTCCCCAAGTGAATTTCGTAAACAATGGAGGAAGATGCAAGTATGAATGAAAAAGTACAACTAAGTCAACTGAGCATTCCAACTCCACAAGACTTTAGTTTCGCTGAATGTCTGAAGCATTTAATGAAACCTGAACAAGAATGGTTGTACAGAGTTATCGACAACTCCATTTATAAGCTACTTAAAATGGATGATGAACTCATTTTGTTCATAATTGAGTGGCAACCAGGAAATATAATTGTCAAATTCCCTCTTACTCAACCATCTACTATACAAGTTAAAAAAGTTACTACATTTATTAGTGAATGGTTTGATTTGGAGAAGGACTTGAGAGATTTTTATGAACTTGCTAATAATGATCCTATTTTACGTCCAATCGTTCAAAGTTATTATGGATTACGTATAGTTGGTATTCCCCATTTTTTTGAAGCAATAAGTTGGGCTATTATAGGTCAGCAAATCAATTTAACATTTGCTTACACTTTAAAGAAGCGCTTAGTAGAAAAATATGGAGAATCGTTAGAGTATGAAGGTAACAAATATTATGTTTTTCCTTCATTAGAAATAGTTGCATCTTTAACTGTAGAGGATTTAAAACTGCTACAATTTAGTGCTAGAAAAGCAGAGTATATTATAGGAATCGCTCAGCTCATTCTACAGGGAAAGTTATCGAAGGATTTAGTACTTAAACAAAAGACATTCGAACAAAAGCATTTGTTTTTAACATCTATTAGAGGAATTGGACCTTGGACTGCAGACTATGTTTTAATGAAAAGCCTACAAGAGCCCACTGCTTTCCCTATTTCCGATGTTGGCTTGCATAACGCCTTAAAAAAACAATTAAACTTAGACCGTAAACCTACTATGGCTGAACTAAAAGAGTTGGCTATGAATTGGGAAGGTTGGCAAGCTTACGCTACATTTTATCTTTGGAGGTCATTATAATGCATAGAGTAGACTTTCAATCACCGATTGGAGTATTAGAAATCTTAAGTACGATGGAGGCTATTTATGCCATCCACTTTACCGAAAGAACTGAGACAGATTTTCAATTGAATGACCATCATCCTGCTGTAGTTCATATATGCGTTAAACAGTTGCATGAGTACTTTTATGGAGACCGGATGGACTTTACTTTTCCATATATTTATGAAGGTACTGATTTTCAACAATCTGTTTGGAGGGCACTTACTAAAGTTCCATATGCCACAACTGCAAGCTACAAACATATTGCTCAATCTATAGGTAACGACCGTGCGGTTAGAGCTGTTGGGAGTGCGAACAATAAAAATAGGTTGCCTATAGTTATACCCTGTCATCGAATCATTAGCGTTGGAGGAAAGTTGACAGGTTACGCAGGTGGGCTATGGAGAAAAGAATGGCTTTTAAACCATGAACAAGCAAAATTAAAAAACAATCCTCTTAAAAGCATTAATGTAAAGAAGCCGTGACTATTGTCTCGGCTCCTTATTTCCAAACCACTTAATTTAATTTTATAAATTCACTAAAAGGGTTTGTTGAAAATCTATTGTACTCTTTCCCGTAGTCTTCTCAAAATTTTTATAAAAATCATCTAATGACTTAGATAATAATAACTCCGTTAAAACTTCAGTACCATACAAACTATCCAATTTTTTAACTGTAAAGTATCCCTGAAGGTACACCTTATAATGCTCTAATTTAGATGGTATTGTTTTGTTTGTGTCTATTAACCGATAATCCACTGTTTCTCTTAATATGTTCGGGTCGATAACTCTATCCTGATATCCTACGTACTCACTCAGCCCTTCGATAAACCAAAAAGGTAGATGCTCCATTTTGCTGCTTAATCCATTGATTTTAGCGAACTGGTGAATACGATAATGGGTATACTCATGTAATAATATTCTTTCCCATTTTTTCTCCTCGTCCATTTTCATAAGATGTATTGATTGATCCATGCGCTTATAGTAACCTACCGCTCCTGGCGATATTTCCTTAATAGCAGCTGGATCATTATATATTTCAATCGATAAAGGGTCCTTCACTTCTTTTCCAAAAATCAGGTCAAGTTTAGCCTTTTCTTTCTCTAAAAGAGAGGAGTACTCATTCACAGAGGCTATATTTTCTTCTGCAAAATAATAAGAAATATTCGCAATCTTTTTCTTTTCTATATCCTTTTGGATGAGGCTATTAAAGAAAATATGGAATATGCTTCCTATTTCTTTCTCTCCTGTATTTGTTATCTTAGATGAAGGAGTTATCTCTTGATAAGGCTCCTCTGCATAGTTCAACCAAATGCTTCCTCCGATGAATATGGAAAATAAAAGAGTGCCAACAAAAAACAAACTAGTCATAAGAAGATTATTAATCTTTAAGCAGATAATTTTCTTTATAATCATGTAATTTAAAGCAAAGAGGGCAATGAGCACGCCATATTCTAAATAGGACCAACTGGAAAATTCGATAAACATTTGCACGACAAACAATCCGACGACAATAGGTAACAACAAATACAATACTTGAATAATTAAGGCTTTCAATTTATCCTCCTAATGAATAAATGTTCATTTGTAAGTTGCAATGTTTTCCTTGGCGTGGTTTACTCGTTTCATTCCAACCATTGTTGACAATATGTCTTTTGTATTCATTAGGAATCGCAAGATATCATCTGTGTTTTCCACATCTTTACCTAGGTTAAATGGTGCGCTGGTCGTAACGTGAATATCTAGATCCCTAGCAGCTTCTAAAACTGTTAGCGTTATCCCTGAAACTGATTGAGTTTCCCTATTATTTGCTCCAGGTAAGGAACTATTTAAGGGCACTTGGATAAATCTAAAATGATGGCTAAGCCCTCCTACCTTTCTCGCTATTTTTTCCGTTTTTTCTAAAAATATATAGCCTTTCTCATCACTATCTGTGATGAAACCCAGCCAGGTAGCCAAACCGTAAAATCGTATAGTTTGCTTTTTTACTTGTTGCTCAAAGAAATAAAATAATTCTTCAAGCATTTTGTAGAACGCCTCTTCTCCAAGAACTTTCATAGAAATTTCCGGAACATGTAAATAATAAATATCAATTGTCTCCAAACCAAGGTGTGATCTGCTTTGATTTAGTGCAAACTGAAAATAGCTTGGAGTAAGTACGTGCTTTTGATGTGCAACTGTCTGTATTTCCTTTTCTTGAATGATTTCATTTTTTAAGAGCACATATTTTAGATAGTCACTTGGAACAAGACCCGCATCTATATCACCTGGAATTAGGCCCGCCTTTGTTGAGATGACAAACTCACTTCTATCAAGTTCTTTGTTTGTTATTAGCGACTCTAGCACTTTCCCTATATCTTTCTCTGATTTCATACCACGATAATTTAGAGCGGTATCTATAAAATTCACACCATTTCTGAGGCAGTATTTAATTGTTTTTTCATACAGCTCGGAATCTTCATTTGTCATATCGCCTAAATGTGTCCCGATTGCAATTGGCGAGCAATAAAACCAAGTAGTTTCTCTATATTTTGACTCATGATTATTTAAATAATTTAATGTTTTTTCTCTGGTGGCATAACCCTTTATCATCTAATGGGCTTCTCCTTTAAATAAGATAAAGCCATATAGTAGGCATGAGCTGTAAAAAGTTGTTGGATCTCTCCATTCACGATCAATGAACCCATTTCATTCCAGTTATAAATATGAACATCTATAAATTCTGTAGGGTCGAGCTGCTGACCACTAGTATGATAAGCATCTAGAAGCAGATAGGTAAATACCTTATTGGTTTGAGTTGCCGGATTTACGTAAAATTGGCCCAATAATATAGGTTCTCGGTCTGTTGAGTAGCCCGTCTCTTCTTGAACTTCCCTTAAAATTGCTTCCTGATAGCTTTCTCCCCCTTCTGGCTTTCCAGCAGGAATCTCTAAAAATATGTTTTGAGCTGAATAGCGATATTGACTTACTAATACAATTTGTTGTTCCTTTGTAAGCACAATAGCATTTACCCAATCATCGTATTCATTTACATAATAATCTTCAATTATTTGACCATTGGGCAACTCGCATTTGTCTTTTCGTAAATTGCCAAACGGTGACTGGTACAAATAGGATGAGCTTAGCTTTTTCCATGTGTCCAATATTTTCACTCCTTAGAAAATAGATATTCAGGTTCCGTAGATATAGCTTTACCAATAAAAAATATAAAAGCGAGGAAGAAAGGAAAGATAATTAGTTGTCCAATAATGATAAACGCTGTTGCAGGTGATGGGTCATCTCCCCTGTAGGTTATAGGAAAAATACTAGCGAACAAAAGAATGAAAAAAATCAAATATGGAAACCACAGGAAAGAAGAAATATATCTGCTCTTTCTGTATTGGAGCCATCTGCCGTTTACTAGGAGAAGGACTGTTATCCATAATATGAAACCTAAAACATGGAGAATCATCATAAATAGGTTTACGGAGCCAGTTTCCCAGTTCGTTATACGAGCTATTCTATAAAAGTTTAACTGTAGTTCAAATGATATAAAAATTATAAGTGCATTAATAATGCTAACTATGTTCAGACGTAAAAAGTAATTGATACAAAAACCACCTTTAATTATTTTGCAGAGAGCTACCACATTCATTGCAAAATTTGAAGGATTTGCCAACGGGGTGACCGCAATTGGAGCAAAAGACTTCCGCTTTTAATTGGCCCTCTGCCCATCCTTTGCTGGCTGCCGCCATTTGTTCACGTATTTCCTCATTGTTTATTTCTTTTAGCTTCTTGTAGTTACCTACGCCTGTTAATAAAAAGCCGAAAAAGATAAGGGGTGCTCCTACGAAGAATAACCAAAAATATTGAGGCTCCTCAAAAAACTCAACAGTAAAAAATTCATAACAAGCAATTGCCAAGCAGCATATTCCAGCAAATATGATAATCGGACCTATAAATTTCACTACATATTCACCCCAATTTCAAAAAAATTCATAAAGCCCTCATAAAATAATTAAATTCCTCTATGGAAATTGGAGCAGATAAGTTTATTTCATTATTTAAAGTAGCTATTACATCTGCTTCTCTTTTCAACCAATAGCGATAAGGTGATTCAGTTACAGCCTTCCATACAAAAAAGCCCTTTTCTGTTTCAAGAAAAGTTGAATGAGATGTTCCGCCTTGCCGCTTAGGAAAGGAAAAAGAGAAGATTTCCCTAATGCGGGCTTTAATTATTTGTTTTTTCAAATAAAATAACTCTAGATCTTATTATACAATACAATAATCATGATTTATTATAAATTTTTCATTTATTTGGGAATAATATAACTCATTTTACTGTTATTTCTGTTAGCAATTTAACAATGCCTACTTTTTGCATACTTGCATATTCTAACTTTAAGGCTAGCTCACAAGGGAGGAACACCTAATGGGATTATTCATCAATGAATACCAAAACCCTGGGGTATTTAAAAATACGGCAGAAATAAAGGCACCTAATCAAACAGAATATCGATGTAACCACTTATCTGAGTTCATACTAGATCAAAATACTGCAAATGAAGCTTTTCTTCGAGCCATTAAAGGATTAAGAAAATCTCAATATCACTATGGTCATCAGCAAATAACACAATCGTATGAAATGAATGCAAAACTACAGGAGTTAAAAGAACTCAATATCAAACATGAGCTTGTTGAGAAGCAAGTATACAACTGGTTAGAAAAGTTAGAGCAGCAAAACCATACTATACAGCTACTAATAAAAGACGAGCAATTAGGTAAAAACGATTTAACCGTTCAAATTGAAAAACTTGACGATACGCAAAATGCAATAATGTCTCGATTAGAACAAGCAGAGGTAACGCAAGTATGTATTGTAAATAAGCTCGAAGATCTCTCTCTAGAGAATAAGGAAGTTTTATCTCATATAGAAAAAGTAGATATTTTTAATGATGAAATAATGAATAAAGTTAATGAACAGAATCAATTCCGTCAAATAATTAATGAACAGTTTAATAATTTGGAAGATGGACAAAAGGAATTAACAAACAGAGTAGACAATCAAGAAGGATTAATGGAGAAGATTTTGCGCCAAATCGATCATGTAAGAACCTCATTGTTTGAAAGAACTAGCTTTTTAGAAGAGAAAATGGAGAAAATATATCACGCCTCCATCGCTAGCTTTCAGAAGATAAAAAACGGTTCTGAATAAACTTGAGGGGGAAAACCTATAAACCTTAGCAAATGGATTGGTGGATTTATCATTTTCATTTTATTGATTGGTTGTGGGACTGTGGCTTTATCGAATACAAATGATAGTAACAAATTCCCATATGAAGTTACTACGGAAGTAATGGATGAAAGAGCAATGATAGAACATGCCTTCAAGTCTATTAGAAGCTTTAAAAAGTTAGGCTTTATAAAACCAGTGGATAAGCTAGACAGCACACTCTTGACCTATGATCCATCCAAGGATGTACTAAAGTATCAAGAAACGTTTTACTTAAGCACCGGCTACAAATATCTTTCGTTCTCTTCCCTACTAAATTATTCGAAAGAGGATTACGAAAATTACATTCAATCATTAGAAAATTTGAGAAGGTTATCACACGAGAGCATGGAAATTGAAATTGGTAATAATGAGGATGCCTCATTTACAACACTTTTAGGTCTTGACGGAAATGAGCTATACCATATTGATTTTCTGAAAGAGGGATTTAGTAATGATGTAGTAGATGCTGTTGGCTTGTCTTTAAAACCAGTGGAGGAAGGAGTTTTTGAACGGTTTTATGATACACTTTTAAAAGATATGGACAAAATTAAATTCCCCACAATGGATAAGGGCTATGAAGTTAAGTCAATTATATCTAAATGGAAAACCGATCATATCGGTCCCGAATTAATAATCGAATATGAAAATTTTCAAAACAAAACATTCCTTTATACTATTAGAGATAGTGATCTAGTAATTGATGCTTATGACGAAAAAAGTAAATTTTTACTAAAGAATGGTGCCGAGGTAAATTTATATGTATCTGCATATAAAGATGATTTTCTAGCTTATACGTGGTTTGATGGCATTCATTTTTATGAAATAACAATTGACACCCAAAAGAATCAATTGAAAAAAGAAGAAATATACAAAATAATCGAGTCTTCTCTTCAAGATAAGAGTACTTTTTCAGATTTAAGTCTTTTTAAACCTTTGAACAATTTTCCTATCTTAACCGAAAAAGATAAACAGCTACGAGAGATAATTCAGAAAGAAAATTAAAAGCGCTCGAAAAGTGTACTTCCTCCCCTAAAAGATCAAAAAGCGCTCCTAAAAATAGAAAAGTGTCTCCTAAAGGGAGCGAAACCGCCCCTAAAGTACTTAAAGCTTCCGACATTTTTCTCCGGAAGCTTTTATTACAAGACAAATATGAAACAATTTCTTATAATATGGAAACAAAAAAAGCACTGTTAGAACAGTGCTTTTGAAATTAAAACCGACCGATTATTTATTATTACTGAGAATGTCATCTAATTCAATCCATTGTTTCATCCGCGGCATTTCTACTGACTGATTATAAGATTGATCCATTATGAAAACTTTTGTCTGCACATCTTTTAGCGTTTCTAAAACAGCTGGCTTGTCATCAAAATAGTAATCTAGCTCTAATTTCATGATGGTTGCTATTTTTTCATCGTCTTGCATTCCACAATAGAAGTTATCATCCTTCACTGGAAAGCCTTGCGCTTTCATCCATTCACGAGTCTGAGTGCAATATTTTTTGGGGCGAGAGGTAATATAGTAAATTTCATGACCATCAGTGTCCAAGGAATTTAGAGTTTCTAAAGCCCCCTCAAAAGATGGACAATCCGTAAAATAGATTTCCTCCATACACTCTCTCCACATAGCATTTCCATCTTCTTTTTTTAGTCCAAATGCTTCATGGATCTCCACCGTCTGTAATGCACGAAAAACATCTAAATCCACACTTTGGTTGAGTTTCTTATTATACAAATGAAAAGCGTGCTCTCTTAAATTAATTAAAGTATCATCAATATCAAAACCAAATTTCATTTTTTGTTCTCCTACTCTTATACCATGATTGTAAATTGGGAAGCAAAGGACTGTTCCTTCTCAATTTGAGTTGCTTGAATTTTTTCAATTTCTCTTTTCCTTTGAGTCGAGCAGTCCAACGAATCCAATAAAGTTACGTAGTCTTTGTCTATTAACGTAGCTAAATAATCAGCATCCTTTAAAGCACTATTTAGACCAAATGCCCCAGTTGGTGTCATTGTATGTATAGCATCGCCTATCAATACTAAACCAGATGAGCCCCAGTTTTCACTTGTTGTGCTATACACGTCTAATAGTACAAAATCCTTCCACGATTGAATATGCTTATGTACGGTTTCATTTAGGTCAGGAAAAGCTTCCACTAACTGTTTAATAAATGCAGTAAAGGGCTCCTTACGTAAGGTTGAGAATGAGCCTTCTTCAATATTCCAGCCGACTTGTATAAAATCATTCGTTTGAGTAAATAGCGATAATTGCTTGTTATTGATTAATGCCATTTTGATCGATGGTTCCCATCCTTCTGGTGCTGGAATCCTTGCCCAAAGTAAATCATAACCGTGTTTTCGTTTATTTACTTCAATTTCTGCTTTTTTACGTACCGTTGAATTACGACCATCAGCTCCAATAATGAGCTGGCAATCTATCGTAATTTCTTGTCCATTTTGTATAGCTAAGACACCGCAATAGTTTCCAGCATCATCTTTTAGTAAATCAGCTACTCTAGTATTCATCATACATGTTAGATTTGGGAAATGAGTCCCAGATTTTATGAGGACTGATAATAGGTTAGCCTGTGGTACATGAATGCCGAGATGACCAATCTCTGGTTGTGGTAAAATTGTTTTAAAAGGCTTACCATCCTGCCAGTATTCTAATTTTTCCATTCGTAGTAAGCCCAACTGTTCTATTTCTTCAAAAAGGCCGTATTTTTTTAGAATTGCCTCTCCCTCTTCATTGAGATGTTCTCCTCTAAAAGCTTTTCCTACTTCTTTATCTCTTTCTAAAAGAGCTACAGTAATATTCTTTCTAGCTAATAAGAAAGCAAGGAGAGATCCACCTGGACCAGCTCCAACAATACAAACATCGACTTTTAGATTCATTTTTCATCACCTTGCTTAGGATAGGCAATTATTCGAATGTCCTCTCCAAGCTTTTGGAAATCATCGAAATACAAATGCTTTGCAGCTATCATGGTATCCGGATTAGGACCTGTAAAAGGTGTAATAGAATCTTTTCCTCCCAATACTTTTGGAGCTATATAAATATAGTATTTGTCAATCAAACCAGCGTTTAAAAAGGAGGCATTTACTGCTCCTCCTCCTTCAACAAGGATATCGGTTATACCTAATCGATAAAGTTCTCGAAGTGCAGCATATAAATCTAACCCATTTGTTTCTTTGGAAACAAATATTATCTTGACTCCCTTTGCTTCAAATGGCTTAGCTCTCTCCATATCTACTTCGTCACTTGTTACAATAATAGTTTTAGCGGCTACTGTTTGAAGAACCTGGGAATCGATAGGCGTTCTTAAATTAGTATCCAAGATAATTCTAGTAGGATTTTTCCCTTGTGTCTCAGGAAGTCTTGTTGTCAACGCTGGGTTGTCAGCAATAACTGTGCCTACACCTACTAAAATGCCGTCTATTTCGTTTCTGAGTTGATGAACTTCTTTCCTTGCACTTTCACTTGTAATCCATTTTGAATGTCCGTTATGGGTTGCAATCTTACCATCTAATGTCATCGCAAACTTAGAGATGACAAACGGCAATCCAGTAGTCATATTGTGTATAAAGCGTTCATTTAGTTTTTTTGCCTCTTCTTCCAGAACTCCAACTTCCACTTCAATTCCAGCATTACGTAGTAATTGTATCCCCCTACCGGCAACCTCCGGATTAGGATCCGTAGTCGCAACAACTACCCGAGATACTTTGGAATCCTTTACCAAATTTGCACAAGGAGGGGTTTTTCCATAATGAGAGCAAGGCTCAAGCGTCACGTATAAAGTTGCTCCTTCCGCATGGCTTCCTGCCATTTTAAAAGCATGGACTTCAGCATGGGGCTCTCCTGCTTTACGGTGAATTCCACTTCCTACGATAACACCATCCTTAACAATTACTGCCCCTACTATTGGGTTAGGATTCGTTTTCCCTTTAGCACTAGCAGACATTTCAAGTGCTAATTTCATAAAATACTGATCTTTTTCCATACTATACTCACCTCATACAGTCAAACTAGGGTTTTCTTCTAAAATATGACCAGACTTTTCTACTTTCGTTTTCAAATAGAACTCATTCGTTTCAGTTAAACCACCCCAAAGAGGAACATGCTGATCTGCAAGCAAACCATGTCCCTTTAAAGCAGCAAGCTTTCTTGGATTGTTTGTTATTAAAGTTACAGGCTTTTGTCTTAAAGACTCCAATACACGGATTGCATCTTCATAAGATCGTGTGTCATCCTCAAAGCCAAGCGCATGATTTGCTTCTACTGTGTCATATCCTTCTTCTTGTAAAAGGTAAGCAAGAGACTTGGAAAACAAACCTATTCCTCTACCTTCATGATCTGCTAAATAAAAGATGGCCCCACAGCCGTGGTTTGCCACCATCTTCATCGACTCATGAAGCTGATAGCCACAGTCACATTTTTGACTACCAAAAATGTCACCAGTATGACAAATGCTATGCATACGAATTAAAGCATCTTCTTCATTAGAAAAATCACCATAAACTAGCACCGATGATTGCTGTCCAAAAGCCAAGTTAGCTGTGGAAATGGATTTTACGACGTCTTCCTTTGATAAATTTTTATCTATTTTCACCCAAGAGTACCATTTAAAAGTCGTTTCGAAATCATCTTGTTTTATAGGCAAACTTACCGGACCTACTAGGCAAAGATCGAATGCCTCATTTGTAGGTATTATGTTTATTTTATTTTGCAAAATTTGCATGGTTTCTTTTTTTATATTCATTCTCATTCTCACCTATCATTCTAATTCAATCGAATTTTATGTCTATTATATTCTGATTGTACAAATTCACTTACATAACGTAACCTAGTATAAAATTACAAGTGTGAAATGTCAAATTATCTATTCTTCCCTTATTGGTTCGCCATTTAATTTTTCTCTTTCAACTTATTATTTTAACACACCCCATACTATATTCTTCTTCTCTTATACTTATAAATAATATATCCATAATTGTTTGTTAAGAAAAAAATCATGAAGAGATGCTTTTCGTGAGTTGAGCGACAAACTTTCACACTCAGCACTCGTCTCACACGAAAATCCTTAACTGCTGTACACTGATTGCTTATGACGCCCCATCCGCTGTGATGGTCAGAGTGAAAAACGTTCATGTTTAATTGTAAATTGCTTCATGTGAAATTTACATAATTTGAAAAATAAAAAACTGTTCAATAAAAAATTGAACAGTTTCCCAAAAATTATTTACTATAAAAATGTAACCATGCCTCGTAAATACCACCCGCACAATTTTGCGTTGCCCGAAACAATTTCGGATGGTCTTTAATTGCCAAAAGCTCTGGTTGAGCATTTGCAACAATTACGGATGGATATCCTAGACTAAGCATTTCCTCATCATTACCAGAATCACCAGCAATAAGAATCGATGCATTTGTATCTACATATTTTTCAATCACGTATGTCAAAGCAGATCCTTTTCCACTACTTTCAGGTAGAATGTCAATGTCTCTACCTGAACTAAAGATAAACTTATGAGGAATCTTTGAAAGCACTAACTCTTGCTTTAGCTTTTCCACGCTCTCATTATCTTCTTTTACTGTATAGGAAATTCTAGATTCATTGGGTAGTTTTTGAGGAAATATTGTTGGGTATTTAGAAACAATATTTTTAATGGCTTCTGGATCCCAATTAGATTTCATTTTATGTTCCCATTCTAAATCAACATTAAGGTCTGTGCCTACATATATACCTGTTCCCACATCCGAGATTAAAATGCTTGGCATTGGAATTTTTGCTTCTCTAATTAAATCTAATGCGGAACCTTTATGTCTACCTGTGACATAAACCAAGGAAACCTTCTCATCAAGGCTTTCATAATATTTAAGTAATACTTTTAAATCCTCTTCACTACCGACCAGCGTACCATCAAGATCGGTGGCTAGCATTTGCGTAATCATTTGCATGTAACAAATCCTCATATGTTTTATCTATTTCTTTAGCAATGCTTGACCAGTTAAATATACGACTTGCACGTTCTGCAGCTTCTTTACCTAGTCTTTTTGCTAAAAGATTGTTTTTTAATATTCTCTTCATTGCATTAGCAAGTTGTGTAGAATCTTTTGGAGGTACTTGTAAACCTGTTTTACCGTGAGAAACAACATCTTTTAAGCCACCTACGCCTGAGGCAATAACTGGAGTCCCGCATGCCTGTGCTTCTGCAGCTACCATACCAAATGATTCGTAATAGGAAGGAACAATCACAGATGTAGCCTTAGAGAACAGCTCACTTAAGTTATGTTGAGATTGAGGACCTATAAATTCTATATATTCTTCAATTCCTTTTACTTTTTCTCTTAAACTTGGATCCGTTGGCAATAGTGTAATGGGATCTATTTCTTCTTTATCTCCACCTGCTAAAACGAGTTTAGCCTCTAATTCTGGACTTTCCTTTTTCATTTTATGAAATGCTTCTAATAGTGTACTAATTCCTTTAGTCTTTTCCAATCGTCCTGCATATACAAGTAAGGGCTTCATTCCTGCTTTTCGTTTAGAATGTGACTGGAACTCTTTTGCAACTCCAATCGAAATTACCTCAACTTCGGGATTGTTGTCTGCAAAATCTAAAATTATTTGTTTTTCAACTTCAGTTGTTGCAATAACCTTGTCAGCAGAGTTTAATATATGCTTTTCTGCTTCTAGACGAATAGGCTCCTCAACGCCTGTTGCCTGTTTTTTGGCTATGCCGAGGGAATGTGATGTATGCACAAGCGGAATACCGAATTCTTCCTTTAAAACAAGTCCCAATAGACCAGACATCCAATAGTGTGAATGAATAACATCATATTTTTGAACAGATATTGTTTTTTTTATTTCTTCATAGAATGTTGGCAGAAGATCGTATATTTTAGTTTTAGGAATATAACCCTTATGCCCTGCAGCAAATCTTATTACTCTTGACATACTACCTAATTTTTCGATCTTTGGAGTATCTGGATTACTCCAGTGTGTAACTACATCAACTGCAATTCCTCTCCGTCCGAGTGCAAGAGCAAGCTCTTTAACGTAGTTATTTTGTCCACCCGCCTGCTTACCACCTAATGTTTCTAGAGGGTCACCATGTTCGGAGATAAATAAAATTCTTTTCCACATAAACAGCATCTCCTATCTATCTTTTTCTTAACTAAGCTATTTATATTAATACCCTTACTTTCAGACTATTAAACTATTTTTATAAAGTTTTATGTTATTTAATGCAATATTAAGATAATTAGAGACAGTCAAAGTATGTCTTGGTTTTACAAATATCAACTTTCGAAACCTTAAGAAGATATAGAATACGGGATTGTCAGTAGAAACAAATAATTGACAAAATAAAAACGCTCAAAGAATAAATCTTGAGCGTTTTAGAAAACTAATTTTTGTTGAATGCACCCATTACTTCAATAGTTTCTGTAATATTTACGAATGCATTACTATCTACTTCTTTAATCATTTTTTTTACTTCTCCTAGTTCATATCTAGTGATAACTGTGAAGAGAACTTTTCTAGATTGTTTTGTGTAAGCCCCTTCTCCATCTAACACAGTTATACCTCGAACTAGGTTTTGGAGTAATTTTTTTTGAACTTCTTCTCCCTTTTCTGTGATGATCATAAGTGTTATTTTTACATGCTTCGTATGAATCACATCTACAACTTTACCAAATACATACAAAACCAATAATGTATACATCGTTTGTTCCCAACCGATAAAATAGCCGGAAGCCAACACAATTACACTATTCATAACGAGCATCATAGTTCCCAATGAAAAGTCTTTTTTCTTTGTTATTACAAGTCCAATAATATCTATACCACCAGTAGAACCATTAAATTTAATAATCATTCCCGTAGCAGCTCCGCCTATAACTGCACCAAACACAGAAGACAAAAGAATGTCCTCAGTCACTTGCACCACAGGAATATATTGCATAGCTAAACTGGTTAAAAAGACAGAGTACATACTATATGCAACAAATTTTTTCCCAATACTTACAAAGCCAAGGATAAAAACAGGTACGTTAAGGATAAAGATGATCCATCCAATGTTCCAGTTTGTAAGAATACCAATAATCATACCAATACCTGAAAAACCACCTAATATCACTTCATGAGGTACTAAAAAAAGATTTAATGCAACAGCCATAAATAAAGATCCTAATGTTATTACAATAAAATTTTTCATTTCTTGCTCCTTAATTTTAATCGAACTTAACTATACAACAATTTTTATAGAAAAACTTATATTTTATAAAAAAATGTTGCTATTTCTTAAGGAGTCTTCATCAAAAGATGAAAAATTGTTATCAAATGAAATTGTTTTTAAATATTATAGCTATAATAATATTTTTCCAAATATATCTTCATTTAAATCCCTTGGTCATTCATCAGCACTACTCTCCAACCATCTGGATCTTCTATAGTAATGCCTTTCTCTTCCCAATAAGGATTTTCTGGTGGCACTGAATTATAGCCCATTTTAAATAATTTATAGCATATATCATCAATTATTGTTTTATGAGGTATATAGAAGACAAGCAAATTGTCCTTTGTGGGTGCAGGACAAGGAGAGCCATCTACATGGGTTGTAAATTCCAAGTGATATGATTTGTCAGGTAAGCCAATCATCACACCATCATAACCCTCGTGCCCCTTAAAGCTTCCTACAACCTTCAATCCTAGTCCTTCAGTATAAAACTTTATATTCTTTTCCATCTTATCTGTTGGTCTCGCGATTCTAATTTGCATCAAGCCATCTGTCCATTTTTCCATATATACAACTCCTTTTAGAAGAATATTAACATGAAGCAACTTATGATCTCTTCCCCCATAAGGAGGAACTTCCATTTAACTTAGCACTAAATTTTTCTATCTTTTCTTGTAAGCTATCTATCCTCGGTGATATGATGACACCATCTAATATTTTTCTTTTAAGTAAAAGAAGATTTTACAACGGAATTGTGGGTATCTATCCTCTGCTTCATACTTAACCTTTGAAAAGGACTGATGTAAAATGAGACAAATTATCGCAATGGGTGGTGGTGGCTTCTCTATGGAACCTGAAAATCCACTTCTTGACCAATACATATTAAAACAAGTTAAAAAGGAACAACCAAAAGTTTGTTTTATCCCAACTGCTAGTGGTGATCAGGATAACTACGTCAAAAGATTTTATCATTCTTTTGAAAATTTTAACTGTAATGCATCCCATCTCAGTTTATTTGAACCAAATTTCAATAATTTAGAGGAGTATGTGATGACACAGGATATACTCTATATAGGCGGTGGAAATACAAGGAATATGCTCGTCCTTTGGAAGGAATGGGGTTTAGATTTAATACTTCGTAAAGCATATGAAAACGGAATTATTCTAGCAGGGCTTAGTGCAGGTTCTATTTGTTGGTTTGAGGAAGGGTTAACCGATCCCTTAAACGCCCCCTTATATAAGCTAAACTGCCTCGGCTTTTTAAAAGGAAGCAATTGTCCACATTATGATGGAGAGGGTAAAAGAAAACCTGCTTATCACGAATTGATAGCTACGGGTGTTATGAAATCAGGATATGCTGTAGAAGATGGCGTTGCTTTACATTTTATAGATGAAGTTTTAAAAGGGGCTGTGAGTTCTCAATTGAATGGCCATGCTTACAAAGTAGAAAAAGAAGATACTGAAGTTAATGAAAAAAATATATTGGTTACATATCTAGGCTAACTTGTTTATAGAGCAATTAATATGTGCTTTCTTTCTTAGTTTTCAAGAAAAAAATAAAAAAATATTTTGATTTCCTCCGTGATTTGACAAATTTTTCATTTCTCTTGATTTATAATGAACAAGTTCCATCGTTATTTCAAGAAAACTATTCTTTCGAATGTAGCAAATCTATCAAATGGAGGATATGTATGAAAAGGGAGTTGCGTCAAAAATCCTTATTGATTTTGATAAGTATTAAAAGAAAAGACATGTATAAAAAAGCGAAAAACCTTGGTTTTACTCACCCAATTGTTGTCGCTTGCAGCCAAGAGCTAGATCAATTACTTAACAAATATCAAGATAAAGTGTCTTAAATGAATAGCATGAGAAATAAGACCGTTCTATTCTTCTAGAGGAATTAATCGGTCTTATTTTTTAGGTGGAACTAAATTTAAACTTAACTTATTTCTTTGTAAAAAATCTTTTACCTAGCGTTTCCACTGTTTTAGGAAAAACAGCATAAAGCTTACTTGTTACGGTCATATATGAGGGAAGATCTACTTCTCTGACTGGTTTATAAATTGCTTTAATAATAGCATTGACCACTTTCTGTGGGGCTAGCAATTGCTTGCCCATCTTATCGCGATATCCGCCTGTTTGGTCTGCCCGCTCAAGAAAGGGAGTATCAATAGGACCTGGATTAATAGTTGTCACTTTAACGCCGTGCTCTCGAAGCTCCATGCGTGCTGCATTTGCAAATCCAATGATTGCATGCTTACTGGCAGCATAAACAGATGCCTTCGGTGTAGCCACTTTCCCGGCTTGCGAGGCAATAAAAATGATATGTCCAGATTTCTTTTCTTTCATCTTATTCGCAAAATATTTTGCAAGCATGATTGGCGCCTTCACATTTACATCAAGCATTTGCTCTACCTCGACATCCTGTAAGTCGGTCAGATAAGCAAAGGTACCAATACCTGCATTCAAAACTAACGTGTCTGGAGTTTCTATGTCTTTAAATAGGTTTTCAATTGAATACTGACTTGTTAAATCGGCCACTGTTGTATGTATCCCTACCTTAGATAATTGCTCCAAAGCCTGTTTATTTCTACCAGTAGCCCATACATCATGTCCTTCCTTATGTAATTGTTGCGCTAACATAAATCCTATTCCACTAGTAGCACCGGTAATAAGAATCCTTTTAGGCTTGATCATACAATAAAATCCCCTCATCTGTTTGCTTTTCTAAAATAAGGCCTTCATCCAACAGATAGTCTATTTGACCAATTGTTTCTGAAAGTGTTAAACCAAGCTCTTTTTCATATACCTTTGGGAACAATTGCTGAGTAAGTTCGAAAATGGTCTTTTCCCCATTACTCATCATTTCTAATACTTTTAATGCTCTCTCACGCTGCTTAATTAGTCGAGAAGATATTAACTCTGATACATCATATACTTCATTGCCATGGCCACTAAAAACTTTATGAACTTCCAAAGCTTGAACTCTTTTTAAGGATTCATTGTATTGTAGCATCGATTTTGGACGAGGTGCATTTTTGTCTAATGGTGGCTCAATTAATGGGTTGGAAGAAATTTTATCAATAATTAGATCTCCCCCAATCAAAACACCAGTTTCTTCTTCCCATAAGGAAATATGGCTTTGCGCGTGCCCCAAAGTTTCTAATACCTGAAGCTTGGGATGGCCAGGTATCACATCTCCCTCGTTTAATATTGTATCTAAGGAACGATTGCCAATGTAATTCAAAGGCCTTTTCATTTTTTCAATCCACTTTAAGTAATGTTCAGGGACTCCTTCCTCCACTAAACATTTGTAATAGAACTCATCATGATAGGTTAGGAATGAATGATTTTTTTCTAGCCACACTTGGTTATATGCATGACCTAGTATTTGTGCATTTTTAAATGCATCAATGCAGCCAGAGTGATCGGGATGATGATGAGTAAGGATAACTTGCTCAATATCGCTCAACTGATATCCGGCTTCGCATATACCATTTTCAAGTGCAGAAAGAGCCTGTTCGGTTTTTGGACCTGCATCAACTAGAGTCAATATATCTCCTTTTATAAGGTACGCATTTACGTCTCCCACAGCAAATGGTGTAGGTATAATTATCTTATGTATCATTGTATTGCTCCCCTTTATCTGAATGACTATTCATTTATTTTACAGGTAAATGAGACTGGAGTCACTAAATTAGGTTGACTTATTTTGAAAAGACCCCTATAATTTCATTAATTCAGATAATTCAAGCTATGAAGAAGACTAGTACATATATGAAGGAGTTTAGAGAGTGAAATGCTTGCTGAAAATTTCACCTCCCTCTCTTATATCGAACCTACTTCTGAGCTACTATGAAAACATAGTCGTGACCTTCGCGATAAGAAGGTTTAAGTTGTGCTGTATTTACAGCAAATTTAGGTGGTACCGCGGAAATCCTACGTTTTCGTCCTTATTTCATATAGGGATGAGAGCGTTTTTTATTTTCTACAAATTTAAGGAGGTGATCAGATGGTAAAGCTGCAAAAAATAATAGATGCGCTTGATGAAGAGTTCCAGGTACAAAGCTATGGAACGGATCCTTCTTTTAGTAGATTTCTTCCACATTGCTATGATTCGATTGGATATGACTGGAAAAACAACTTCGAATATGATTTCACCCAACTATTTAACGGCTGTATGTTAAGTGGTTCAGAAGAGGTACAAACGATTTTTTTAGCAGTTTTCCCTACTGAAATTGTTTTGGAAAGATTTATTTCTGAAAGCCAAGAAGGTGACCTGTTATTTATGCACCACCCTTTACTCATGGAATGTGGCGACCCAAGAGGAAGTTGGGGAAGAGGCTTTCTACCAATAAAAGAGAAATATTTATCTCAAATAAAAGTTAAGAACCTTTCAGTTTATACATGTCACAATCCCCTAGATTGCCACACTACGTTGGGAACAAATAGTGCAATCGCCAAAGCATTAAACTGTGAAATACAAAATCCTGTCAATTGGAGTAACAAATATTTATCCCTTGGAAACATAGAAACAATAAGTACTGACAGCCTAATATCAAAATTAAAAACCCTTTTTGATATTCCCTACGTTGATTTTGAAGGGATTAATAAGGAGAAATTAAACAAAATAGCAATAGTGGCAGGATGTGGAGATGTTATTGATTGGATGCAGGAAGCTGAAAAAAATGGTGTGCAGGCTTATATAACCGGAGAGGTTCATTGCCATATCGACAATGAGTATGGCCATCGAAAATTTAAGAAAATGCAAGAATATATTGCCACTACATCAATGTCTTTAATAGGAGTTTCTCACGCGGCTTCTGAATATCTAGTCCATAAAACATTAGTAAAAGACTGGTTTGAGCAAAACTTCCATATTAAGACGATATTATTACCACAGGAAAAATGGTGGCTATAAATTTACTGAAGGAGGAGAATAGGATGACTAACATCGTTTTTATTGGGGCCGGCTCTATGGCTGAAGCTATTATTAAAGGTTTATTGGAAGAGGAGAAAGTTTCTCCAAGCTCCATTTGTGTAATGAACAAATCAGATGAAAAGCAGCTACACTATTTAAATGCTAAATATAAAATCGAAATTATGTGTACAAAGAAACTAGCATTGCAGAAGGCTGATCTCGTATTTCTTGCTATGAAGCCTAAGGATGCGATTCAAGCTTGCAAAGAAATCGCTTCATTTTTGAACAAGCAAGCAATTGTTGTATCAGTCATCGCTGGTGTTTCCATCAAAACAATTGAATCGTATCTTGGAGATAGACCAATTGCACGTGTTATGCCGAATACTTCTGCTTCTGTTGGTTTAAGCGCTTCTGCCCTATGTTGGAATGAGAAAATAAATAATGTAGCAAAAAAGGAAATTATTAATCTGTTAGAATCTATTGGAACTGTCAAGGTAGTCCAAGAGGTGGATATGCATGTGATTACGGCCCTTTCTGGAAGTGGACCTGCTTATCTATATTATTTTGCCGAACAATTTGAAGCAGCCGCCGTTCAACATGGATTAAGCCAGGAAGATGCTCGTCAATTATTTATCCAAACAATGAAAGGTGCAGCATATATGCTCATGAAGGGCGAAGATGAGCCTGCTGAGCTTCGAAGAAAAGTAACGAGCCCAGGAGGAACTACAGAAGCAGGCATTGAACAACTAATGTTCCATAAGGTTGATGAAGCTATTTTTGCGTGCATTAGTGCTGCACAGCAAAAATCACGTACTCTTGGGGAACAATTTGAATGAACCGTCAGCTATTAGAATATATGTAATTGAAAACAACTAGACAGCTCTCTGTCCATCACCGCTTTAACAGGAAATGGGCAAAGAGCTGAAATTAGACATTATACAGGTTTAAGTATGCGTAAGTCTGCTGATCCTTCTTTAATTTTATATTCTATCCAACTTGCCATTTATACAACTAAATTCATTAAAATCATCCGCTATATAAATAGGGAAATTATATTCTGAAACTTGTACTGCTAGGTTTTTAATATCTTCTGGCATAAAGCGAGCACTTATATGATTAACTATCAAATTCTTTGCCCCTGCCTTCTCACAAACATTTGCTGCATCAACGATTGTTGAATGACCATACTCTCTTGCAAGCTCCTCTGTTCCAGTATCAAAGGTACCCTCATGAATTAAAACATCTGACTCCTTCGCTAGGAGAATAGAATTTTCACAATATCTCGTGTCACCTAATACTGCCAATTTAAATCCTTCTTTCGGCTCTCCCGTTACTTCGGAGCTTCTAACAACATTACCATTAGGCAATTCAACATCTTGACCAGATTTTAATAAGCGTAATAACGGCCCTCTAGGAACTCCTAATGCATCTGCTTTCTCAATTAATAATTCAGGTGCCAGCTGCTTTTGAGTTACTCGATAACCAAAACAAGGAACAACATGCTCAAGAAGTCTAGCCTCTACTATGAATTGTTCATCTTCAAAGATAATCCCCTCTTCAATTTCAATGATTTTTAGAGGATATTTTAAATGTGTTTGAGACGTGATTAAAGTGACCTCTAGCCAATCTTTAATACCTTTTGGGCCGTATATAGTAAGAAGTTCGTCTCCACCTAAAAAGGAGCGCGATCCTAGTAGCCCAGGCAGACCGTATATATGATCTCCATGGAGATGAGTGATAAATATCTTTTCTATTTTTCGAGGCTTTACTGTTGTTCGAAGAATTTGATGTTGAGTTGCTTCTCCGCAATCAAACATCCAGTTTGAGCCTCTCTCTTCTAACAGCTTCAAAATCATTGAACTAGTATTACGTTGTTTAGAGGGCATACCTGCTCCCGTTCCTAAAAATAATATTTGCATATATTTCCAACTTTCATTATTTATATATTAACTATATATTATTTTACCATTTGACCCAATTGTAACAAAGTAGGATCCACTTGAGCTTTTCTCATCCTCTATAATTTAGTGAATCAGCAATCGTTCTATTTAACACGACATAAGATAATACTCTCTCTTAAGCTATTTATTATATAAAAAAACCGTTAAACAAGTTTTGAACTCATTTAACGGTTTATTATTAGTGAATGTCACGCTTTTTGAAGCTTCCACCTCGAACCTCTGCTACATCTGTTATTACTACAAATGCACCTGGATCTTTTTCTTTGATAATCGTAATTAGTTTGTTTTCTTCCATTCGGGTAATTACACAAGTGACAATATCCATAGTCTCGTTAGTAAATCCTCCTCGGCCACTAGAATAGGTAACCCCTCGGCCAAGCCGATCTTGTATTGCTGCACCAATTTCTTCTGAATGTTTACTTACGACACGTACAGATTTTGATTTTTCTAAACCAACTTGAATTACATCAATAACGATTTTGGCAATATAATAAGTGGTTGCAGAGTAGAGGGCACTTTCAAGACCATATATAAAGCCAGCTCCAATGAAGATAAAAGCATTGATAAATAATATAATATCTCCTACAGAAAATGGAACCTTTCGAGATACTAAAACTGCCAAGACCTCGGCACCATCTAAAGCGCCACCGTTACGAAGTACAATACCAATCCCTACTCCAAGCATTACCCCTCCAGATAGTACAACTAGTAATGGATCATTTGCACTTAAAATCGGGTCGATATGATGCAACAAGACGGTTGATACAGAAAGTGCAGCTATACCAATAATACTTAGTAAAGCAAAGGTCTTTCCAACCTGCTTGTAGCCCAAATAAATAAAAGGAATATTTAATACAAATAGTAGTATTCCAAGAGGAATATCAAATAAATAATTTCCCATAATACTGACACCCGTTACTCCACCATCGATAACCGAGTTTGGGATTAATACTGCTTCTAGTGCATAGGCAGCGATTACTGCCCCTATAATTATCATTATTATACGACCTATAGTTTCCGGTGTTTTGTTTTTTTTCATTTACTTGTAAAACTCCCTTATAAACAAAGTTAATTACTTATATATATAAACTCTTAAGTTATTTTCTATTATCGTGATCATCTAAAAAATCTTTACTAAAGCTAGTTTTCGATTCTAAAGAAGGATTTTTTTTAATCTTCATCCCGCGTTTTATGATAGTCTTACCAAATTTGTCTTGAAGTTGTTCGACGAGCCTCAAGATAGGTTCCTCTTTTGCGTGCTCTTCAAAGTTAAAGATAGACAATTGCTCCATCGATTCTCCCTTATCAAATACATTGTTAACAGTGACCCCTAATAATCGAATTGGTTCATCCTCCCAGCTAGATTCAAATAATTGAATAGAGAGTTGTGATATATCTTCTTCTTTAAAGAGCCGATTGATAACCGTTTTGCTTCTCGTTTTATTTTTCCAGTTGGCATCTCTAATATGTATAGTGATAGATCGACCAGCTAAATTTTTAGAATCTAACCGTGATGCTACTTTACTGGACAATTTTCTGAGAACTTTTCGAAGCTCATCTATATTTGTTTCATCATAAGGTAAGGTTGTGGAATTGCCTACGCTCTTTGTTTCGAAGATAGATTCTGGGTCTACCGCTCGATTGTCTATTCCATGTGAGCGATTGTGAAGTCTTGTTCCCGATTTTCCAAGTTTCGACTTTAGTAAGTCAGGATTAGCGTTTGCTATTTGTCCGATCGTTTTAATACCCAAGGATTCTAATTTATTGGATGTGCTTTCCCCAACTCCATGCATTTCAATTACGGGTAAGGGCCATAGCTTATGTGGAACTTCCCTTTTTCTTAAAACAGTAATTCCCATTGGCTTTTTCATATTGGAGGCTGTCTTAGCTAAGAATTTGTTAGGGGCAATACCGATGGAGCATGGTAAATCTAGTTCCCGGATTATTCGTTGCTGAATAGACTTTGCAAATGCAACTGCATCTCCATCCATATCAACATCGGACACATCCATATAGCCTTCATCAATGGAGACAGGCTCTACCAATTGCGTATACGAGCGAAGAATATCAAACATTGCTTTCGAGGCTGCTCGATACCTTTCAAAATTAGGAGGTAATAGAATAAGCTCTGGACACTTCCTTTTAGCTTCCCATACAGACATAGTTGTATAAATTCCTTTAGCTCTAGCCTCATAAGAACAAGTAACTAAAATACCTCTTCGTTCTTTTGGGTTTCCAGCCACTGCTATCGCCTTTCCTTTTAAAGAAGGGTCATGGGCTTGTTCCACAGAAGCATAAAAGCTATTCATGTCTAGATGAAAGATAATTCTGTTCTGTTTAGTCAAGTCCATTCACCTCTTACATAACTATATTTTCATCTCAAAAGACGAAGGGGAAAAAAGGTAGCTACTAGTTAGCTACCTTCCGACTGTTAAATCGATAGACAGGGCACCCCTTTTGTCTAAGACTACACGTTATTTACTTCTAAATTTTCTTCTTTTTTTGCATTTTCTAAGTAAGATTGTATATCTTTTATACCATCCAGTGAGCGAACTAAAATAGAAGGGTCCACAATTGTAATCATTCTGTTTTCTAAATTAGCAATATTTGTGAAGTATTTTGTCTTCGCATAATTCATTAAACCAAGCTGTTTTAAAGACTCGGCTGGGACATCTAAAATTTCCTTTGCCTCTTTAACGAGAATTCCCACAGACATATCCTCCGTATGCATAGTTACTACTCGGGCATTTTCATTCAAAAGACCACTCTGATTATAAAGAATTAGCTCAAAATCTATAATTGGAACGAGCTCGCCTCTTATTTTCATCAATCCAATCAAATATTTTGGTAAATGAGGAATTGGATTAACTTTTTCTAATTTTTCGATAGACACTACATGATCAATGGAAACAGCATATTCTTCGTTTCCCGATTGAAACACAACTACTTTTTGAGAAGACATGGATGAACCTCCTGAGCTCTTTATTCGGCAGCTATCTTCACGATTTCTACAAGTAAATCTGCTAGTTTTTCAAGCTCCAACACTGGCATTCTTTCGTTGGTAGTATGAATTTCCTCATAACCCACTGAAAGAATTACAGTTGGCACTCCAAACCCAGCAATTACGTTAGCATCGCTCCCACCACCGCTTGTTTTTATATCGGCTTTTCTACCTATATTTTCAACTGCTCGCTTCGCTACTTCAACAACCTGATGGTTATCCTCAAAACGGAAACCAGGATACATAAGTTGCGTTTCTGTAGTTGCTTTCCCACCGAATTGCTCTGCCTTTTCAGCAAATGTATTTACCATATGCTCAACTTGAGCGTCTAATTTTTCTCGGTCAATTGAACGTGCCTCTGATAAAATATGAACTGTGTCGCATACAATATTTGTAGCTTGGCCACCTTCAAAGCGACCAATATTGGCCGTAGTTTCATAATCGATTCTTCCTAAATTCATTGCGGAAATCCCTTTTGCCGCTAGTGTAATTGCTGACACACCTTTTTCTGGTGCAACACCAGCATGTGCAGTCTTTCCAGTAATGGTTGTCC
Source organism: Psychrobacillus faecigallinarum (assembly GCF_014836595.1). GTDB lineage: Bacteria > Bacillota > Bacilli > Bacillales_A > Planococcaceae > Psychrobacillus > Psychrobacillus faecigallinarum. Next base: position 304,000 of record NZ_JACSQO010000004.1, read on the forward strand.
ATAGTTTTGCTTGATAAGGAGCTGCAGTGACAATGCCCCCTACTTCCCCATCACTGTCTATGGCATATCCATATTTAGCAGATAGCATAGAAGGATCCATTTCTTTTGCCCCGACTAGTCCACTTTCTTCACCTGCAGTTATAACTACTTGAATCTCACCATGCTCAATAGACTGCTCTTTTAACCGACGTATTGCTTCAAATAAAGCTGCAATTCCAGCTTTATCATCAGCACCTAGAATCGTGGTACCATCAGAATAGATAAAGCCATCCTCTTTTAAAATTGGTTGTATGCCTTTACCTGGAACGACTGTATCCATATGTGTAGTGAAATAGATAGGGTCAGCAGTTACCTTATTTCCCTTCAAAGTAGCGATTAAATTACCTGCACCATGCCCGGTTCTTTCAGCTGAATTATCCTCTATAACCGAAAATCCAAGCGACTCTAACTTATTTTTTAAAATTGGCGCAATTACTTGCTCATGCTTTGTTTCGGAATCTATTTTTACTAGTTCAAAAAATTCCTCTATTAAACGATTCATCTTATAAAAGACTCCTTTATAATGGGATATTCCCGTGTTTTTTCTTAGGTCTAGTTTCTTTTTTGTTTCGCATCATCTCAAGCCCTTGTATTAACTTTATACGAGTCTCACGAGGATCAATAACATCATCTACCATACCCATGGAAGCTGCTACATACGGATTTGCAAATTTTTCACGGTATTCCTCGATTTTTTCGGCACGAACTTGTTCTGGATTGTCGCTTGAGGCAATCTCACGCGCAAAAATAATGTTCGCAGCGCCTTGTGGACCCATAACCGCAATTTCTGCATTTGGCCAAGCAAAAACTAAATCTGCACCAATTGACTTTGAGTTAAGAGCTACGTACGCCCCACCATATGCTTTACGTAAAATGACAGTCATTTTGGGAACGGTTGCTTCTGAATATGCGAACAAAATTTTTGCTCCATGACGAATGATTCCTCCATGCTCCTGCTTAATGCCAGGGAAAAAGCCGGTAACATCCTCAAACGTTATTAAAGGAATATTAAAGGAATCACAGAATCTAATAAAACGTGCTGCCTTATCAGAAGAGTCGATATCAAGACCACCAGCCATAATCTTCGGTTGGTTACATATCAGTCCAACAACTTCACCTTTTATGCGAGCTAAACCAACAACTATATTTTTTGCAAACTCCTTATGTACCTCCATAAAGGTGTCTTTGTCAACCACCTGCTCAATTACTTTACGAATATCATAAGGACGTATTGCTTCAAAAGGTACTATATCAGCTAAATCAGGTCTATCATCGCTGCTTTCCTCTACCGCTACTAATGGCGGTTTTTCCTCAAAGCTTTGTGGTAGATAGCTTAGAAGTAGTCTTACACTCTCTAAAACCTCTTCTTCTGTTTTCCCACGGAAGTGTGCATTTCCACTTATTGTATTATGTACTTTTGAACCGCCTAGATCTTCAGAAGAAATCTTTTCCCCTGTAACTGTTTCAATTACCTTAGGTCCAGTTATAAACATCTGGCTAGTTTCATCTGTCATAAACACGAAGTCCGTAATTGCTGGAGAATATACAGCTCCTCCTGCGCAAGGCCCTAATATAACAGAAATTTGAGGGATAACTCCACTATAAATAGCATTACGATAAAATATTTGGCCATACCCATCTAAGGATACTACTCCTTCTTGAATCCTTGCACCTCCTGAGTCATTTAAGCCTATAAACGGAGCACCATTCTTAGCCGCTAAGTCCATAACGTTTGATATTTTAAGTGCGTGCATTTCTCCAAGTGCACCACCAAATACTGTGAAATCTTGTGAAAAAAGATAAACAGGTCTACCGTTTACCTTGCCGTAGCCCGTAACTACCCCGTCCCCTGGGCCCTCTTGCTTATCCATTCCAAAATCTACAGTTCGATGCTGTATAAAGGGATTAAGCTCTACGAAAGAACCTTCATCTAGCAAAAGGTCAATTCGTTCTCTAGCTGTCAACTTCCCTTTTTCATGTTGCTTTTCAATTCGATCGTCTCCGCCACCTAATTCAATTTTACGTTTACGATCATATAGATCATTTATTTTTTCATAGATATCCATCGGTTACTTCGCTCCCCCTGATTTATCACATAATTCATACAAAACTCCGCCAGATGACTTTGGATGTATAAAGGCAACCTCTGCCCCTCCAGCTCCTCTTTTAGGAGTTTCCTGAATAAGGCGAATCCCCTTTTCCTTTAACTCATCTAGTCTCTCTTGAATATTCTTTACTCCAAAAGCGACATGGTGAATTCCTTCACCTCTTTTTTCGATGAATGTATGAATTGTACTTGTCTCATCAATTGGCTGAAGTAACTCTATCTTGACATTCCCACTGTCTATAAAAGCTACTCTAACTTTTTCTGAATCTACTTCCTCAATATGTATAAGTTTTAAGCCTAAAATATCTGTATAGTATGGTAAAGAGTTTTCTAAACTTCTTACAGCAATCCCGATATGGTCTACCTTTTCCATTGTTTACACATCCTCTATTGTTTGACTATTCACTATACTATTGTACATATATTACAAAAAAAAATCTCTACCTCTTGTGCATTTTTTCAATTTTGATAAAATAGGATTACAAGCTAAAGGAGAGAAATTAATGCGCAATCAAACATTTCGTAAGATTATCGTTTATCTCATGATATTTGTAATGGTAATGTCCACATTATTGTTCGGTCTGAGCTTCGTCCTATAGGAAATTTAAAAACAGCGGTAGCAATTTATGCTTCCGCTGTTTTTTTGTATTAGACTTCCTCGCAATACTCTTCGAATAATGCTTGAAGATGAGTAATAACAGAAGTTGGTGCGTGACCTTCTATTTCATGACGACCAATTTCAGCAACTGCTTGTCCATCTTTTAATAAAACAAATGATGGAGAAGAAGGTAAATGTTCGTCTCCAAACATATTACGTGCTTGTTGTGTAGCTAGTTTATCTTGTCCTGCAAAAACAGTTACTAAATGATCTGGGCGTTTATCGTAATGTACAGCGTTTGCTGCAGCAGGACGAGCAATCCCTCCAGCACAACCACAAACTGAGTTTACCATAACAAGAGTTGTACCTGTTCTAGCAAAAGCAGCTTCCACTTCTTCTGGGGTAGTTAGTTGTTCATAGCCACTATTTTCCATTTCACTACGCGCTTGTATAATCATATCATTCATTAGTAAGTTAAAATCCATATTCATTTTACAACTCTCCTTTTCAAACTAGATTTAGTTTATCAGATTATTGATAAGAATTCGAGGAAAATAACTCCTCAATCGCTTGCGAAACAGTCATTTTCTCTTCTCTCACTTGCTGTTCTAACAGTTTCATCCTCTGCTTTCTCTGAATGGAAGAAAAAAAGTCATCATATAAACGATTCACTATCATCTCATTGAACCAATTTACAGTTTGCTCTTTTCTTCTATTTTGCCAGAAATGCTGTTGTGTCATCTTTCCTTCGAAGCTCTTAATGGTTTCCCATACAAGGTCCAGCCCCTTTTTGTGTAGAGAGGATACAGCGAGTGCTGGTGTTGTCCAATTCGGAGCGGAAGGTGCTAGGAAATGCAATATTTGTTTATATTCTGCAACCGTTTTTTTAGCTAAACTTTCGTTATGTCCATCTGCTTTATTGACAACGATTGCATCAGCGAGCTCCATTATGCCTTTCTTCATCCCTTGAAGTTCGTCACCAGCTCCTGTTAAGGCTAGAAGAAGGAAGAAGTCTACCATCCCTCGAATAATCGTTTCACTTTGTCCTACTCCTACTGTTTCGACTAGTATGATGTCATATCCGGCAGCCTCACATAGTAGCATAGTCTCTCTAGACTTTTTATGCACTCCACCAAGTGTTCCCGCGGAAGGAGATGGCCTTATAAAAGCATTCGGATGCTTGGCTAGCTCTTCCATCCTTGTTTTATCCCCTAGTATACTTCCTCCGGTGAGGGAGGAACTAGGATCTATTGCTAATACAGCTACTTTATGACCTAAATCACATAACATTTTTCCGAATGCTTCTATGAAAGTACTTTTTCCTACACCAGGCACCCCAGTAATACCAATGCGTATACTATTTCCTGTGTATGGAAGCAACATTTTCAAAATTTGTTGACCTATCTCTTGTTGTTCCGAGGAAGTGCTTTCAATAAATGTAATTGCCTTTGCTAAATGTAAGCGTGAGCCTGCTTGAATCTCGTGATTGTAACTCTGAATGTCTATAGTAAGAGATTTCTTCTTTGAAAACTTTTTTACAGAGGACTTGCCCATACCATCGTGCTGAGATATAATACCACCCTTGACATGTAGAGAAGATGTTACTTTATCCTCATCAGCCATTAGCCTTCCACTTCCTCGTAGCCAAGACGTTTATAGATCTCCTCTATAACCTTTTGAGCTGCAACTGGAATAACTGTTCCTGGACCAAAAATAGCTGAAGCACCATTCTCACGTAAAAAAGCATAGTCTTGCGCTGGGATCACTCCACCAACGACGATTAAAATATCTTCACGTCCTAGTCTTGCAAGTTCCTCTTTTAAGGATGGAACGAGGGTCATATGCCCTGCGGCAAGAGAACTTACTCCTACTACATGCACATCATTTTCTACTGCCTGTTGTGCTGTTTCAGCAGGAGTTTGGAATAATGGACTAATATCTACATCAAAACCTAAGTCAGCAAATGCGGTTGCGATTACCTTAGCACCACGGTCATGTCCATCTTGTCCCATTTTGGCGATTAAAATACGAGGACGTCTTCCCTCGTTTTCTTTAAAATCTTCTGCCATTTGCTTCACTGATTGAATTTCTTCAGCATCACTAAAATTAGCACTATAAACTCCACTCACGGAGCGAATCACCGCCTTATGTCTCCCTGCAACTACCTCAATTGCATCCGATATTTCTCCTATGGTCGCTCTTTGTCGAGCGGCATTTACAGCTGCAGCTAAAAGATTCTCTTTGCCTGTTTTAGCAGCTTCCGTTAAAGCTAATAGAGCTTCCTTAACTGATTTCTCATCTCGATTAGCTTTTACACTTGCCAAGCGTTCCATTTGTTTTTGACGAACGACAGTATTATCGATATTCAAAATATCGATTGCATCCTCTTGATCTAGGCGGTACTTATTTACCCCTATGATAATCTCTTTGGATGAATCTATTTGTGCTTGTTTTTTAGCAGCAGCTTCTTCAATTTTCATCTTAGGCAGTCCCGTTTCAATTGCTTTTGCCATTCCACCCAATTCTTCAATTTCTTCTATTAATGTCCATGCTTTTTCCATTAATTCATTTGTTAATGCTTCTACATAATATGAACCGCCCCACGGATCTATAACTTTTGTCATATTTGTTTCTTCTTGTAAGAAAAGCTGTGTATTTCTAGCTATTCTCGCCGAAAAATCTGTAGGAAGAGCTATTGCTTCATCTAAAGCGTTAGTATGCAACGATTGAGTATGTCCCATCGCAGCAGCATTTGCTTCCACAAGTGTACGTGTCACATTGTTAAATGGATCCTGCTCAGTGAGACTCCATCCAGATGTCTGCGAGTGGGTACGTAAAGCTAAGGTTTTTGGATTTTTAGGATTAAAGCTCTTCATCATTTGAGCCCATATTCTTCTAGCTGCTCTCATTTTAGCTATTTCCATGAAGTAGTTCATACCGATTGCCCAAAAGAAAGAAAGTCTTGGAGCAAAAGAATCTATCTCAATTCCTGCTTTTATACCTGTACGAACATATTCTAATCCATCTGCAAGTGTATACGCTAACTCAATGTCTGCAGTGGCTCCTGCTTCCTGCATATGATATCCGGATATGGAAATAGAGTTGAACTTTGGCATATGCTGTGCAGTGTATGCAAAAATATCAGAGATTATTTTCATGGACATTTCCGGTGTATAAATATAAGTATTACGCACCATATATTCTTTTAAAATATCATTTTGAATTGTACCAGCAAGCTGTTCTGGAGTTACACCTTGTTCCTCGGCAGTTACAATATAAAAAGCCATAATGGGCAGCACTGCGCCGTTCATCGTCATTGATACAGACATTTGGTCTAAAGGAATACCATCAAATAGAATTTTCATATCCTCAACCGAATCAATTGCCACACCTGCTTTACCAACGTCACCTGTCACTCGCTCATGATCGGAATCATAACCTCTGTGGGTTGCCAAATCGAATGCAACCGACAAACCCTTTTGTCCCATAGCTAAGTTTCTTCTATAAAATGCATTACTTTCTTCCGCAGTTGAAAACCCTGCATACTGTCGTACTGTCCAAGGTTTAGAAACATACATAGTAGGATAGGGTCCACGTGTATTAGGAGCTATACCAGGTAAATCATTTAAATGTTTTAACTTTTCTATATCCTCCTTTGTATATTCTTTCTTCAATTTTATACCTTCATTGGACACAAAAGATGTGTTGTCATTTTCTGCATGCTTTCCTACTGCTTTTTTTAATACGTCATCTATAGACACAGCTTCGTAATTAGGCGTTGTCATGTGAGCCCTCCTTTTGAGCTAATGCTAATAATTCCTTTCCTTTTACAAGCATTGATTGGCCCGCATAAATAGATCCAGATAGACCAGCCTCTAGCCAATCATCATACTCTGCAAATTTCCCCGCTACATCTAACGGTACGGATAGCTTTTCGTTTAATAAAGCAGGCACTAGTCCAGCTGTCTGCTCATCACTTCCGACAAAAATCGCATATTGAATATTTTCATTGTTAATCCATTGTTGTAAATCAAATGGTTTTAAATTCTCTTGTGCGATAACTGGAGTTATTCCAATGGCATTCAAGTAGCCATTAATATAATCCATTCTTGGTTTATACTCCTTCAAAACTCCATATGGAAGTATAGCCGCTTTTAGCTGATATTGCTTAAAAGCTTTGCGCAAATGCTCAAATGGTTCTGCCAATCGTCTATAGTCGGATTGTATAACAATTTCCTCCAGACCGTCCTCTGGATTAGCGTAATTATTCGTACCGATGAGAGATTTTTTACGGGTTGATACTGCTTTTAGCTGTAGCTCCCATTTCTCTGAAGCACGTTGCAGCAACATACTTTCCCTCGATTCTGGAGAGCTGTCCTTCATTAAATCTATAAAATATGCCCAAGTCTTCTCAACCAATTGCTTAGTCAATGACTCAATATAGTAAGAACCACCCGCGGCATCAATAACACGTTGAATATGTGTTTCCTCCTTTAAAACAAGCTGCATGTTACGGGCAATGCGCTTTGAAGTTGGAGTTATCTCGGAAAGATAATTATGTGGATAGCTAGAAACTATATCTGCACCGCCCAAAACGCTAGACAATATACTATTACTTGCACGCAATAGGTTTACATTAGAATCTAGAGCCGAAAAAGAGCGTAGAGAAGTTTCAGTATAAACTGGGATAGCATTGATATTTTCTTTTCCAAAGGCTTCGCCAAAAGCCTTCCAAAGTACTCTAAATGCTCTCAACTTAGCAATTTCCATAAAGAAATTTGTGTCGATAGAAAATTGCACAAATGCCTTTTCTTCTAGTTTTTCAATACCATTTAAATGTGCTAGTGTATCTGCTTGAACTAATACACTTGCTAGTTCACTAACTACGTCTCCACCAGCCTTATGTAGTTGGGTGCCGTCTAAATGTAATGATCTAGCACCTGTAAGATTTCTGTCGGCTCCAATTATAAAGCCATGTAATTCGTCAAAGTGATCCAGAAAACTAGAATTATTTGTAACATCCAATAATACCTCATGTTCTTGGAACAGTATTTTTAGTTCTTCTATTTGAAAAGGACTCCATTCATGAATAGCATCAACCTTGTAATTGATCAAATCATTTCCTTTAGATAGGTTTTCCTTCATATCTACAATAATTTCTTCAGCTGTGTTTCCTGTAGAGTGCTGCGCGACCTTCCAATTAGCAGTTTCTTTAGAATGTCTTACTGTATTAGTTTGGTCTAAAGAAATATTTGTTAAGTCTGCCAATGTATAAAGCGGTTTCAAAATAATATCTTCTAAAGTTTTAGTTTCCAAAGATTCCAACGATTTTCCCTTTAATGACTTAATTGCAGCCTGCTCCCAATCAGCAAAGCTTGCTTCGGTAAAATTGGTTTGCTTCATGTCGTTTATAGTCATATGAACGCTTTCGCTTCCCCCTTGTATAATTATTGTTATATTTCTATTCTACATGAGTGCTTCATGGTAATAAAGTGATTTTGTCCCTTGTCAGAAAGTAACCTTTATTCAGGATATTAAATTCTTTAAGCAATTTAACTCTCCTTCTGCTCGCTAACGAACATACATATAATTTTAATATAGCCTTATATAAGCTCATTTCATTATGTTATCAAACTTAAACGAAAGAGGTAAAATATGATATTTGTCTTTATGGGTATACTTTTATTTATTAGTCTTGTCAGTGGAGGAACCATTGCTCTTTTAGCATATGAAATGTTCCATCAGAAGTTTAATAGAGCATTAGGATTATTGTGTGGATTATTATTGGTCGGTCTATTAGTTTTTGAGATTATTCCAGAATCCCTTGAATCCTATGAAAAACTAAGTTTGCTTCTAGGATTTATCATTGGTTATTTCTTTTATAGCCTAACGGTTCTTCACTCACATAACGAAAAGAAGCATGTGAGCTCTATGACTCCATTGATTTTCGGACTATTTTTACATACTATTCCTTTAAGCCTAACTCTTGGTTCGTTGCTTAACAATCAAATGTTTCCAATCGCGATTACTACTTCTACCATCTTACACCATATTCCAGAGGGCTTTGCACTCACTAGTCTTTTCTTACTCCGTAAAAAGAAACTAATGTCTTTATTAGTTTGTTTCCTCTCCCTATCCGTCTGTTCTATATTCTTCATGTGGATCGGAAAGGACATTTTCATAGCTCCGAGAATACAAGGGGTATTGATAGGAATTTCTATTTGTTTAATTGGTCTAACAAGTTGGAAAGAATTTATTTTCCCTTCAAACAAATAATATTATTAACTATTCAGTATAGTTAAAATGATATTAAAATATAAAAGATTAGGAGGTTCGAAAATGAAGAATGATACGGAGATAGTTCAAATAAAAAAAGACTTACATGTAGAATCTTCTATAGACATTGTATGGAATGCATGGATGAATAATAATATTGTATCTCAATGGTTCGCTCCAACTGCCATTATAGATCCTTGTATAGGTGGGAAATATGAACTTTATTTTATACATGGAAATCTCAAGCAAATGAATACAAAGGGATGCAAAATAATCGATCTAGTTGAAAGGCAAAAACTAATGTTTACGTGGAAGGCTCCCGATTCATTTGCTGAAATCATTAATGTGGAAGATAACCTGACTATTATTGAAATTACATTAGAAGAAATTGAAACTAATTTAACAAAGATAAATCTTATTCATAGCGGATTTTCTAAAACAGAAGATTGGAATGAGGCTTTTTCTTGGCATGATAACGCTTGGACAAGTGTTCTAAGCAGTTTAAAATCAGAGCTTGAAAAAGGAAACGGTGATCTTTGCTGCGAACCACTCGAGGAAAAGAATTGAGTATAAAGAAAAACGGTGACATTTAGACTACTATTTTGCCAAGTGTAACAACATACGTAAATAAAATTATCAGGATTTGGATGACAGTGTACTAATGCTAAGTAACTGTAGTTAATGACCATCATCTTCAGGAACGGTACTAAACACAAGACTATTATCATTCCTGACGGTTATGTAATTTTCAAGCTGGTGTACCCATCCATCCTCTCCTCTAACCCCTCTCCCTGCTAAGATAAAGCTATCCGGATTAATGGTCTTTACAGAAAACTCCAATCTATATACATCTTCAGAAGAATCAGTTGTATAACTCAGCTCCAAATTATCCAATGTAAATTCATTTATAATTTCATCACTTTTCAAAATTTCTTTTGCCGTTTCTGTAATTCTTTCTCTTAATTCATCTTCTTCTGATCCACCTCTTAAAAAGAAAAACCAAAAAGGAACAGCAATAATTACGAAAAAACATAGCATCAATAAAGTTAATTTTAACATTACTATTTTTTGATAGGGAGTGGTTGATATTAACTTCATGGGCATGCTTCTCCTTTCCTTGCTAATGGTCTTCCGATGGATTGGAACTAAAAACTAATGTCTCACTATCCTTGACTGTCACATAATTGACACGTTCGTGTATCCAACCATTCTCCCCCTTTACCCCTCCTCCAGTTAGTATGAAATTTGCTGGATCTATCGGTTTAATGGAGAATGTAAGTATATAAACCTCTTCTGATTCATTGTTTCTATGACTTTGTTTAATATTATCAATCGTGAAATCCGTTATATTAGGATCTTTCTCTAATATGGATATAGCAGCTAATTTGATGCTCTCCGATAAATCGACAGAACTCTGAGTGTCTTCTTTTTTCATCAACCAAACAATGCTTAGAACAATAACAAAAACAAGGACTATTAAAAAAATACCATTACCTCTTTTAGAGGACGGTGTTCTAGAAATCAGTTTCATCTATTTACACATCCTTTTGAAGAATAATTACCTCGCTACTTATATATACGATTAATGTCGATAAAACATTCGCTACGCTAATACTCGGGATTTCATAAAAAACAAAAACCTCCCTAAGAGAAGGGAGGTATAAAAGTTCTATAGTTTATTAAAGTTGTTAGCTATGATTATATGAATATAGAAAAAGATAATGATTTATACCTACGATGAGAAATTCTTGCTGTTTTTTGTTTGTTTGAAATGGGCTACTCTTCCGCTCCACCTTCAATAATCGCTAACCTTACTTTACCGTTTGCTTTTTTAAGCAAGATTGCAGCTTCCTGTGCACTTGTCTTAGTTAATATCATAATAATAGCTTGTTTAACATTATATTCGGTTTCTTCTAATGCTAGCTCGGCTTCTTCATATGTAAAACCTGTGGCTTCACAAACAATTTTTTTTGCCCTTTCTTGAAGCTTATGATTACTCGCACGTACATCCACCATAAGGTTTTTGTATACTTTCCCGAGCCTAATCATAGCTACAGTAGAAATCATATTTAGCACCATTTTATGTGCTGTCGCTGCCTTTAGTCTAGTTGAGCCAGTCAAAATCTCGGGACCTGTATCGACTTCGATTGCAACATCTGCATACGTGCTAATCAAAGATTCGGTATTACTAGTTAAACTAATCGTTTTTGCACCAATAGATTGGGCATAAGAAAGTCCACCTGCTACATATGGAGTTCTGCCACTAGCTGCGATCCCAATAACAACATCATTAGAACTAAATTTCTTATCCTTTAAGTCTGCTATTCCTAATTCAAAGTTATCCTCGGCCCCCTCAACTGCAACCATGACTGCATCTAAACCTCCAGCTAATACAGCCTGAACCATATTTGGATCAGTACTAAACGTTGGTGGGCATTCAGCCGCGTCTAGCAAGCCTAATCGGCCACTAGTCCCAGCTCCCATATAAAATAGTCTTCCTTGGGCAGAGAGCTTTTCATATACTATCTCTATCGCATTTTCTATTTTTGGTAAGATCCTTGTTATTGCATTCGCTACTTTTTGATCCTCTTCATTCATTATGTGAAGAATTTCGGTGACAGACATCATGTCTAATTCCTTTGTTTTAGGGTTATGTCGCTCTGTTGATAATTTATCCAATTGAATCATTAACGTCAAACCTTCCATTGATTATGCATTTATTCAACCAATATATTTATTTGCATTTCTGGAGTTTGTACAAACACTCACTAATCAAATTACTTCACTGCTCCCGCCGTTAATCCTTCCATAAACTGCTTAGATGCTATTAAGAATAGAACCATCATTGGTAAGGATGCTAGTGTCAGACCAGCAAACAATGAGCCCCAATCAGCAGAATGCTCACCAAAAAGAGATAGCATCCCAACAGGAATTGTCATCTTTGCTTTCTCCGTTATAAAAATAAGCGGGAAGAAGAAGTCATTCCAAGAAGCGATGAAGTTAATAATGACAACAGTTCCTAATGCAGGCCTCATGAGAGGAAGAAGGACATGCCATAGAGTGCGTAGGTTGCCTGCCCCATCAATTCTAGCAGCCTCCTCTAACTCCATAGGCAATGTCCTGAAAAAGCCAGTTAATATAAGCATCGTAATAGGGGTACCGGTTGCTATATTCATAAAGATTAAGGACCACAAGGAGTTAATTAGACCAAGATCACGCATTAATATAAATAATGGTACAATTCCTAGTTTTATTGGTATCATCATTCCCAATAAAAATAAAAAGAAAATTGCATTGTTCCAGCTAAAATTGAAACGGGCGATATAAAAAGCAGCTAATGAACAAAATATCACCACTAGTACTACAGAGGTGACACTTACAATAACACTGTTTATAAAATACTGATCAAAAGGTATTTTACTTAAGAGTGTTCTATAAGTATCTAAGCTGAAGCTCGTAGGTAGTCCTAAAGGATTTTTAAATATTTCTGCACTCGATTTAAAGGAGGAAAGAAACATTAAAAAGATTGGATACAAACTTATCGTGGCAACAGCAAACATAATTACATAATAGATTGGCCTAATCCAAATTGAATTTTTCTCCATACTTTTTCACCCTCTTACATTTGGACTTCTTTTTTATTCATAAACTTCAAGAAAATCATTGTACATATTAATATGAAGAAAAACAAAACAGTCGCAAGGGCTGAACCTAGACCAATTGCAGTAGAACTAGAAGCTGTAGAACTACCAAATGCTAACCTATAAAAGAAAACAGCCAGTGTATCTGTTGAATAATAAGGCTCACCCATCGAGCCCTGCATAGCATATATCAGCTCAAACGCCTCAAATGATTGGATAAAAGTTAAGACCGTCATGATTAAAATAGATGGAATCATCAATGGAATGAATATTTTCCTTAACATCGTAAAACCTTTTGCTCCATCTAGCTTGGCAGCTTCAATCAATTCCCCTGGGATATTTTGAAAACCAGCTAAAAATATGAGAACTCCAAAACCCAAACCAAACCAACAGTTTACTAAAATAATAGAGATTAAAGCAGTTTCTTGTTCACCTAGCCAAGCTCTTTGCAGATTTTCTAATCCAAGCTTTCCCAATATAAGATTTAAAGTTCCGAAATTTGGGTTTAATATTAACTTCCATAAGAAACCTACAACGATTACAGATAGCAACCGTGGTAAGAAAAAAGCAACCTTAAAAAATTCTGCTCCCTTTACTTTTTTGTAGATGATAAAAGCTAATAAAAACGCTAATCCATTCATTACAACCATTTGAATGCAAAAGTAAAGTACATTATGTGAAAAAGCATTCCAGAACATAGATCCATAAGGCTCTGTAGTAAATAGAGTGACGAAATTGTCTAAGCCAACAAAAGCATCTCTAGAGAACCCCTTAAAGGAGAAAAAGCTGTAGGATAATGCAGCCAGTATAGGATAAAGTACAAACATCCCATAAATGATTAATATAGGGATAGGAAAAAGGTGTATAGTCCACCCTTTTCCCTTCTTTGATCGTTTTATTGGAGCTGTTTTTTCTGACATTTATCACAGCCTCCTTTTTATTATTGGAAAGGTGTAAACCAAGATTCAGCACTTTTCTGTACCTTATCCGCTACTTCCTCAGGTGTTACTTGACCTAAATACATCCCTTGAAGTTCAGTTTCTAAAACAGTTTTTGTCGTTGGATCTCCACCGGCAAAATTGATAACCCAGTAATATGGCGTCGATTTGGATTCCACCTCTTTACTTAACTCACTAAGAAGTTCATTTTCAGAGCTAATTCCAGGAATCGCGCTAATCATATTAAATTCTTTAACAAATAGCTCTCCAAATTCCTTAGTTGTTAGAAATTGTAGGAACTCCTTAGCAGCATCTTTGTTTTTAGAATTAGCATTAATAGCAAATGAACCATCTACCCACGAAGTTACTGTTTGATTTCCTTCTTTAGAAGGCATTGCAAAATAACCGTAATCCAAATCTCCGTTTAAATCGTTTATAACAGGTATTTCCCAACTACCAAGCGGAAACATTGCTGCTTGTTCCATTGCAAACAATGTACGAATATCGTCCATACCTAAGCCCTCAGAGTTTGCTGGGAAATATTTCTTCAAATCATTCATCGCTTTAATTGACTCTACAAATGAAGGGTCAGCAAAATTTGTTTCTCCTTTTACAAGTTTATCTGCAAACGAATTACCATCCATAACTCCTGCACCTAAGATTCCATGTGTTAATGATAGTAACCAGCCTTCTTTAGTACCCATAGCAATTGGGGTTACTCCTGCTTTTAAAAGTTTTTCATTGACCGCTATGAATTCATCCCAAGTAGTTGGAACTTCAATTCCTTGTTCAGCAAATATTTTTTTGTTATAGAAAAATTGAGTAGAGCTAATGTTTAATGGCACACCATATTGCTCTCCGTCTGCTCCTCGAGAGGCTGCTAAGAATTCCTCCGAGTATTGATTTAACCCTTCTAAGCCAGTAATCGGCTCAACGAATCCTGCATCCACTAGCTTTAAACCAGCACCATATGGACGCAAGTGAAAAATATCCGGACCTTCTCCAGCTTGTAAAGCAGTATTTAAAACTGTATTATATTCCGTATTTTTAGTGGGACTGAATTCTACTTTAATTTCTGGATGCGTTTCGTTAAAAAGAGCAATTACTTTTTCATACTTAGAAACATCTTCGGTTCTCCAACTGCCAATGGTTAAATTTATTGTTTCCTTTTCTGCTGATGTAGTTATCTTATCTCCACCACTTTCAGAGCCTGTTGATGAAGAATCATTATCTTTATCATCTGAGCAAGCAGCCATGACAAAAGTTAATAACATGATTGTAAGGACTAAGAGTCCATTTTTAATCCATTGTTTCATTTTTATACGCCCCTTTTTTGATATACATATCGTAAACGCTTTTGTGAATTGCCTGCCTAAATTCCTTCTTTGGCGCATCCCTCCCGTAATGGATAGCATTAGTTAGTAATACTACAAACAGTTCCTCCTTTGGATCCATCCATACCGAGGTTCCAGTAAAACCTGTATGTCCGAACGAACCTATAGACCAATTGCTATTAATGGTTACTTCTGTATCGATACCATTCCATACTTCAAATCCTAAACCTCTGTGCTTAAAAGTGTTTTGATGGCAATTTTGTAACCAAACAGGATCAAACACAGATTGCTCTGAAATATTCAACCAATATTGTGCATAGTGGACTAGGTCGTCTAGACATGAAAATAATCCAGCACTACCAGAAACTCCATTTAACAAAAATGCTTTTTCATCATGGACCTCACCTTGAATAAAGCAATCATTTATCTTTTCAGTAGTTGCTATTAGATTTCTTATCTCTCCCTTAGGATTAAATATCGTTTGATGCATTCCCATTGGTGTTAGAACTTCCTTTGCTACGAATGTATCGAAAACTTCTCCAGAAACCTCCTCAATAATTTTCCCTAATAAAATCATCCCTAAATCACTATAAACAACTTCTTTTTCTGGCTTAAATAGTGGAACAACTGTTAGTATCTCTTCCAAAATATTTCTTTTTTCATCCCTTTGAACAGGTGGAAATAAATCTGCTGGTAGTCCACTATTATGATATAGAAGGTGTTCAATATTAATATCTGAATAACAAAATTGGGAAATATATTTTTGAACAGGATCCTTTAAAGATAATTGTTTTCTATCTAACAACACTAGGAAAGCAGGAAGCGTTGCGACCACCTTAGTCAATGAGGCGATGTCAAAGAGAGTACTAAAAGTAACAGGTTTTCTTTCGTTATTTCTTGTGATAAAAGAACCAAAGCTATCCCTATAGAGAATTTCCTTATGACGCTGAACATGAATAACTCCACCTGGGATTTTTTCTTCCTCAATATACTTCTGTATAAGATCCCTTAGCATAAAACCTCCCCTTTATCACATAATTTTCAGATAATTAACAATTATAGTATATAAAATAAAATTATAAGAAACAATGAAAATTTTAAAATATTATTTTAATCAATTTAAATATACTTATTTTTTAAAACAATAAAGAGATAGTGATGAGATCTAATGATTTTCTGATTCAATCATCCAGTTGGAGAGTCTTCTTTTCTGTAACACATATACCGAAAAACCTCACACTTTCAAAGGTGTGAGGTTTTCTTAGAAGGATATAGAACAAATACATTTTAAATGTAATTTAAACAACTATAGCTAATTTTCTCCAAAACAAACCTGCATATAACAAACCGATTCCTATCATTAATATTATTCCTATGTATACAGACATCATAGTTGGTACTAAATAAGCCCCTATTATGATTGTTGAACGAGCAATTAGTTCTGCTCCGCTAAAAGAGAAATTGGAAAATGCCGAGTACGATCCTCTTTTATCCGCTGGAATCATATTTGCTTGCTCTGCATTTCTAACAGGAGAATAGATTAATTCACCGACCGTAGCTATAAAATTAAAGAGTAGAAGTATATACCATGTGTTAGCAGATGTAATGGTGATGTATCCTAAGCTATAGAAAGCTAAACCTATAAGCAGTACATGCCTGTTGCTGAAACGATCAGTAATTTTATTTATAAAAAATGTTAAACAAACAACTAAAAGCATGTTTTCAATATTTAGCAGACTTAACATTCGGACTCCTGCAAGCTCGAACTCTCCTATATTAACCACCTTAAAAGTTTCCGCTAACCGAACTCCTATATAACTGTTTAAAGAAAATTCAGCAGCAAAAATAAACATGGAACCTACAACTACCTGAACAAATGGTTTATCCTTAAAAGCAATTTTATAATTATGTATTAAATCAACAAAAACATTCTGATGCTGCTTTTCCAAAAGCTTATTATGCCCGTTAATTAACCAAATCTTATATGCTATCGGAAGGCATAAAGAAGTGAAGGATAATAACATAAACAATTCAATCTGATGGTTTAAATATAGTAATCCCCCTAATGCTGCCCCTATAGCCATAGATAAATTAGTTAACCAATAATCTAACGCATATACCTCTTTGCGATTGTCAGGAGTAGTAGAATCAATGACTAATGCATGCATAGCAGGCCTTCCTAAGCTGCTTGTAATAATATATATAGTATATGCAACTGCAAACAGCCAAATGATATTCGATTTTGGCAACAAGCTAACTGTCATACAAACAAACATACACCCACTTAAAAATGAAGTGATTACTAATAAACCCTTCCTTGGTAAACGGTCTGAAATGTATCCTCCAATAAGACTGATAAGAAAACTAACTCCTACTGTGCCTATTAAAAATAAACCCGCCCATACTTTGCTCATCTCTTGTGCAAAGAACAATGCCATAAAAGGCATGACAGCAGATGAAACAGCTCTGTTAAAAAAAGATGTAATTAATCGAACTTTAATATTTTGTGGGTAGTTTTTCCATTTCATATTGTACACCTCCTTTGTATTTAGTATATTAAACTAGACTTTTGAATTTAAAAATGGACATTTTTTTATAAGTTGTCCACTTAATGAGGTGTTTTACATGGATCGTTCATTGCTAACTCTTTGGAACACTGTCCCTTCAGGTAAGATTAAGCAAGAAGAGATTGCAAATATAATAGGTTTCAGCACTAAGCAAACAAAGAGGTATATACAGAAGTGGTGCTCTGAGGGCTGGATGAAGTTCATCGCTGGAAAAGGTAGAGGAAATTCTTCACAATTAATGTGGTTAAAGGATGTCGAAGCTTGCTTTGAGGAGCAAGTCATACTTATTTTAGAAATAGAAAGCGCAGAAATAAGTAGTAAATACTTAATGTATGATTGGACAACAGATTGTCGACAAAGATTGATGAAAAAGTTTCAAAACAAGCTTGGCTTTGTACAGCAAATGGACGATAAGCTCATTGTTCCAAGAAAAAACCCATTTCTTACATTTCATCCGTTAAAATCTGCTGACGCACATAGTGCCAATATGGTCGCTACGATTTATAATCGCCTAGTTTCTGTGGATGAAAGCGGCATAGTTTCACCAGAACTTTGTCACAGTTGGGATATTACAGACACCAAACTTCGACTTTACCTAAAGAAAGATATCTCCTTTCACGACGGCTCTATTCTCACCGCAGAAGATGTCGTATTATGTCTACGCAAACTAAAAAACAATATACAATTTTCGGTATTATGTAAGCCAATTGAAAAAATAGAAGCTGTTGCTCCATTAATAGTAGATATCTCTTATCCAACAGGTTGTAGTTACTGCCTACAGCTTTTAGGAAGTATGAATGCAAGTATTTATAAGGAGCATTTGGATTTTATTTATGGTACGGGATGTTACTATGTAGAAGAAAATAATCCAACAATCACTACATTAGTAGTCTTTAAAGATTACTATGGGGAAAGGCCTCTTTTAGATAAGATTG
The DNA here is from genome assembly GCF_014836595.1 of Psychrobacillus faecigallinarum. Taxonomy (GTDB): domain Bacteria; phylum Bacillota; class Bacilli; order Bacillales_A; family Planococcaceae; genus Psychrobacillus; species Psychrobacillus faecigallinarum. Next base: position 322,435 of record NZ_JACSQO010000004.1, read on the forward strand.
AATTCGTTCAAGTGCCAGTAGATTTTGAGAACGTTTATCGCACATCAACTGCTCAACAAACTTATTTTCCCATTAAAAGTGACTCGGGCTTTGGAATTATATTGATGAATCCACATTTAGATATTGAAATACGGCAATATCTTCATTACATAATTTCCAAATACCGAAATGAAATAAATACTGTCGATGAGAGGCTATTACCCAATGAAGAAGGTTGCTTAATTGGAATAAGTAAAAAATATCGTTTAAACCATATACCTCGCCCTGAGTTTAAGAGACCTATAATACTGAAATTAATAGATTATACAAACAAACCTACTCTTTGGTTAAAAGGCATTCTTACAAAGAATGGTGTTCCAGTAGAGATTAAAACAGTTTCCTTTGAGGACAATCTTATGAATAGGGATTCAAATAATGAAGTAGATTTATACATACATGGGGAAATATTTGAAATGAATCAAAGTTATTCTTTTTTTCATTTTCTTCTTAACGGATATTCTCCTATAGCCAATGTCTTACGAAAACAAGATAAATATCAATGTGTATTAAAAAAGTACGCTAATACCCCTTTTGAAGAATGGACTTCCTTGCACAAAAAAATTGATCGGATGTTAATAGAGGATTCTTTAGCATGTCCTTTATATTATTCAAAAAGACAAATTCCTTTTTCTACTGATTTAATGAACATAAATATAAAGCATTTCGGGTATGTTGATTTTTCAAAGCTTTGGGTCAAGCCAGACATACAATTTAAATCATGATATGTGCTTCATATAATTGTCCATGTTGAAGATGTTTGCTATTAATTGATGAATTTGAAAAAGCTCCCCAGTTGGAGATGGCAGGCTACCTAATATGATACAGAAACTTCCAATAATGATTAACACGCATGAAAGTCAAGGATAATTTGTTTCATCACCTTCTAAAATGACAAAGTACCCTGAGACGTGGAATTCTCAAGGTACTTTGTAGATGTTCATAGTATAGTCCATTCAAATTAATGTCGTTTCATCAATCTAATTGCTTGTATGGAGAGACGTACAAGCAATACTGCGCATAGAAATAATCCAACAAAAGCAGCAGTATTTAAATATACAGCATATGCAGTTTCTATAAATTGAGCAATTGCTAGTAATGAAACAGATATTATTCCAAAAGTAATCCCGACAAACAATAGAATAAATCGAGAAAAGAGGTGAGTTACAAATTGAGCATTATTCTTATCTGAAAAAATATCATGATGTAAAATAATTTTTCCACTTTCCACTTTTTGGACGAGCTTATCAACTCGTCTTGGTATTTTTCTCAATGCTGGTAGCAATAAAGCGAACTCTTCTTCTATTCTTTCCTTTGTAACTTTTGGTTCCTTAAATGGCTTTTTTAACAAAGAAGTCAAATAATCCGACGAATATTCTTTTGCTTCTGCAAAAATATCAAATTTAGGTTGGATTAGCTTAAGCGTGCCCTCTAAAGTTATAATTGAACGCATAGCAATTCCTACGGAAGGATAAAACGATAAGCCAAATTCTCTAACTAACTTAAAGAAAGCTTGAATTAGCTCATCCGTTGGTATTCGTTCTACGTATGAAATTCGAAGAAGGATTTGAGACAAAGCCTGTTCCATTTTTACTCTATCAATGTGATCATGGTCTTCTACAAGCAATGTTACTGCATCATAAAGCATATTAGCGTCATTATGCTGAATGCCCATTAAAAAAATCTTCATTCCTTCTTGCTGAGGCTCTGCCAGTCTTCCTACTGCGCCAAAATCTAACAAAATCGGGAGTCCATCTGTTTTATCAATGAAGATATTTCCCGGATGTGGATCAGCGTGAAAAATTCCAGAATAAAGCATTTGATCGAAAAATGAGTAGAGTACCGTTTGAGCAAACTCCTCCCGATCTATATTTAGTGTTTTAAACAACGTATCGCCATTTGCTACACTTTGCCCGTAAGCATGCTCAAAAATAATGATGTTTTTATTGCTCAAATCGGTGTAAACATAAGGTATTTTCACCTCATACTTACTGTTTTTCAGGGCATTTTTGACTTGAACTGCATTCCGTTTTTCTATTTCAAAATTCACTTCTTCTTTTAGGTTATCTGCAAATCCTAGTGCTAACTCACATAGGCCCAATCTTTCTGCCCAAGAGGATTTGTCTGTTAACCAACGAACAAACTCTAATAAAATATTTAAATCATCCCTTATCATTGACTTGACATCGGGACGTAATAATTTGACAACAACCTGTTGATTGTTTTCTTTCAGTACTGCTTTATGTACTTGACCAATTGAAGCGGAAGCCAAAGGAATCATATCTAAATATGAAAATATATCTTCCATACTACAAGGCAACGATTTATCTAAAATCTTTTTTACATCTGATTCTTGTAATGGCTCCACATTTTGCTGAAGCTTCTCCAGTTCTCTAATAAATACAGGAGAAAACAAGTCTTTACGAGTTGAAAGTACCTGACCAAACTTTATAAAAATACCTCCGGCTTGCTCTAGTGTATCGCGAAAGGCGATTGCCATTTCATAATCGTTATCTCTATGCTTGGTATATTTCAAAGCTCGAGAAATCCCATTCTTAGCAGCTATTTGAATTACTTGTCGCATTCTTTTTTGACCTCTCCATTGACTTCTTAGCCTTAAAAGAAAAGGTCTTTGTCGCATAGTACTTGATTTTCGTTCCCCATTATCCATCGGTCCAAATAATTCAAAGAATAAGTACAATAGCATAGAAATCAAAAGCATACTACCTATCCATATTATAGTGCTGACGTCCATAAATGAATAAACGAAATCCTCGGAAAGAAAGTCAATATTCCTTAAATAGGCATACCAGTAAACAAAAAAGGTAAACACAATGCTAATAAAAACAGAAAGGATTCTTTTCATAAAATTGATTTGGGAACCCATCAGCTTTCCACTTACATAGTAAATAAATAAAGATATTAAAATTATTTGTACAATTAACTTTGCATATATCAAAAAAGTATCCCCCTATCTTTTTTATCTCAGTTCAATATATATATACATTCCCCTCTTCTACTTATTATTAATCTCTTTCACAAGCACTTTTTAGTACGATTAAGTATTTCAATTTTTTGAAGACAATATAATATTTGTTAACTAAATCATATTTCCCTTTAAATTCATTAAGACTTTTAGATTATTTATTTTATTGAAAGTTTTATAGATAAATTCATGGGTAATTTAAAAATTGTCTATAAATTTCTAAAGGAGGATTCTATATATGTTTTTTAACAAAAAAGAATTGAGCTTTCATGCGGTACCGGACAAGCCAGATCCAGTATTAGCAAAACACCTACAAGAAATTATTGGTGGTCAGTTTGGAGAGATGAGTGTTGCGATGCAGTATCTTTTCCAAGGCTGGAATACAAGAGGAAACGAAAAATATAAAGACTTACTGATGGATACAGGAACAGAAGAACTTGGTCACATTGAAATGATAGCCACAATGGTGGCAAGACTTTTAGAAGGCGCACCAGTCACAGAACAGGAAAAAGGCGCAGCTAACCCAGTAATAGGTGCAATTATGGGAGGTATGAGTCCAAAGGATGTACTAGTAGAGGGTATGAATCCTCAGCACGCAATCGTCTCGGGCTTAGGTGCTATGCCTGTGAATTCAGTTGGAGTGCCATGGAATGCTGGATATATTGTAGCAAGTGGTAACTTATTAGCAGATATGCGACATAACGTGATGGCTGATTCAGAAGGGCGTTTACAAGTAGCTCGTCTTTATAGCATGACAGATGATAAAGGAGTTAGAGATATGCTGTCCTTCCTTTTAGCTCTAGATACAATGCACCAAAATCAAGGGCTAGCAGCTATAAAAGACTTAGAAGCAACAGAAGGTGGAGTTATTTGTCCCACAACAATTCCACCTGAGTGGGAAGCAACCGAATTTTCTCATACTCTATATAATCATTCGGAAGGAGAAGACAGTGCCGAATTGCCGTGGTTAAAGGGCAATGCTCCTGATGGACACCCTTTCTCCTAAGACCAAGGTAAAGCATTCGGTGAAAAACCAGTTCTTAGTCCTGCCCCTCCCTCATTGCACAATACTTTGCCTGCGGAAGATATGAAGTAAACTAAATTATACTGCAAACAAACGCAAGCCCGGTATAGTTTGTTTACAGTAATTTTTAATTAGCTATTTTTTAATTGATGTGCCTCTTCAATTCCGAATTGAAAATTTTGAGTTAGTAAATCATTTACTTCTCTAGCTATTAACTCTTTAAATTCGACTAGCTGTTGACTTTGAAAGTTTGATTCGGATATTTTTCCTGTATATATGTTAATAGCTTGGAATACTAACGTTTTGTGCTCTTCTGGTAAACTGTTGGCTCCCCATTGACCAGCCTCCAATTTAGAGCATATTGTACTCTCCTTTAAATAACGATAAACTCTTAACATATTTAATATGGAATAAACAGGATCTATCTCTAAATCATTTAAACAATCCTTATAGTCTTGTAAAATTGCTGATGTATAGTGAATAGTGGGTACAGTTGGAAACACTGCTTTTATGGGTTCACCTCTAAGGCATATTCCTTTATAAGTAACAATGGTTATATGTGCAGCTAAATCAGCATCTACTTTTTCTCCTAATAACCATTTTTCACTACATTCTTCGTATCTTTCCCTCCAATATTCACTAAAATGATAATCATAGGATGGAGGATAGTCCCAGTTTTCTAGCTGGCTTCTATTCATAAAACTAATTTCAATTGGATAAGGATTATTTGAAATCTTTAAAAATAACTCAGTCAACGATAATTTCTCTTGGAATGACAATGCTTTTTTGGTTACCACCAAAATATCTATGTCACTCCTTGATGGATTAAAACCACCTATTGCCAGAGAGCCATGTAAGTAATAACCAACATTATTTTCGTCAACTATTTTCTGTATTTGGCCAATCACCTGTATTATAAATGCTTTAATATTTTCTGAAGCATTAGCCCAAATCATTTTTACTTCCCCCTTTCATTGGCATATATATTTCTGGTTGGAGTCCTTCTGCCTCTATGACCATTGCTGTTAAATAAGTATCAGTTGTGGTTTCATGCCCCTCCCCCTTTTCCCAGAACACTGCATCGCCAGCTCGTATTTCAACCTTCGTTTGATTCGTACCAGATACCCTACCCTCTCCATTAACAATCAGTAGTAGCTGAGGAACAACTGCTTCATGATATCCAATGACTCCTTTTTCCTCCAAATGCATACAGCCTATTACCGTTTCACTTTCTATTTTAGCGATCCGTGACATGATAAAATTCGAATTAAAGTGGTGAATCTTATGTCCAACCTGTTGATCAAAACGAAAAATTTTCATTAGACAACCCTCCATAGCCTATTTAAATTCGACTATAAAAGCAGATATTCCTTCTATTTTTTAATATAGAAGCTATGATAAAGGTAAAGGTGGATTTAAAAATGCTATAAATAATGAGCTGGAAATGTACCTCCATGCTCATTACATTTTGCACCCATCAAATTAATACAAGTCTCTTAAGATTATTTAAAATTACTTGGAATTTTAACGAGAACATAATTTTTAGTCCACATTTGAGTGGTGGCAATTAATCTTTTTTCGTCTTTTTCAAAGAACAGGCCAGCACCATCTTTCCCCTTAAATTCCCATCCGGTTGAACCTATCATTTGTATTATATTTTCATCCGCAATCGAAATACCTTGATTCTCACTACTTGTGATATACCAAATAGAATTGGCTTCTACGGCAATTTCAGCTATCTTACTATCCGATTCTTTTAGTAGTTCAATCGCTTGTTTTGCAGATAAATCATCTATCGGAAGAGAAGGATAATATAATTTATTTATAAATACGAACACTGCAATAACGGCTATAAATAAACCTAAAATAATTCTAACTTTTACCAATTAATTACCTCCCAATTAATGAAGTCGACTATAGAATCCTACGTACCCTTAGATTTGCTTACCTGCTCCTTTAGATTAATAAGAAAAAAGGTTTACTCCTTCTTGAATTAAAGCACCCGTATATTTTTTAAGAACAGCTACTCTAATTCCACAATCTCACCCAATTGCTGAACGATTAATTTCATTTAATCCTCCCTTTCCCTCTAACCTGATATTCTTTTTGATTGCTAATTTGAATTAACTCATAAGCATAATCATAATCTTTATCTTTTCTAAAAGATCTCGCACTTATCATATACTCTTCATCCACTTTAATAAGGTTGTAAACCATTGCATCCTCAATAAAAATTTTATAACGTCGATTATCTTTTTCATCAGAATTGTTGTACCCAATAATCCACATTTCCGTATATTCTCCTGGTTTTGTGTAATTGTGTTTACTTTCAACTTTAAAAAGAACCTTACCAATACTTTTGTTCTTTTCGGAATTGGAACTAGAAAAAAAGAAGAAGTACGACATTACAATTATCATAATAGCAATAATTCCAATCAAAACTTTCTTATTAGTAAACACTTTCAATTCCCTCCTAGAGTTAATCAACATCCTTCAACTAACCTTCTTGTGCTAACCTGCGACATTAGTTCAATATGAAAAAAGGCTTAACTCCTTCTTGAAGTAAAGCACGCGTTAATGCAATAAGAGTTACTGCTTTTTATTTGCATGTTCTCTTGCAAATGTAGAAGGTGAAAACGTAATTTTATATTTTCCTACAAGTTCTTTTTGTACTTTTTCAGTTAATATCAAGCCTTCTTTATTATGTGTTTCTTCAAGTTCTACGCCACTAGGAAAAATGCCATCATTTTTCCAATCAATCCATTTACCATATTTCAAGATCCACTCCATTAATTCAGCCTTCAACTTGATTGAAATTGGAACATATTCTATGTCAAAGTTACAATAACATTTTTTACACCAAATAGCGTCGGCACCTATATCTGCTTCAACTTTTAAATCATAAGTTTCATTACATTTACATAAATCTATCATACTGGTCTTCTCCCTTTATTAAAGTATTCGAGTAGAAGAGAACCTCTCTACCTTGCGGTAGATTGTGTTCTTCCCCCCTCACAGAACCGTGCTTGCGCTATTTA
>NZ_JACSQO010000005.1 GCF_014836595.1 Psychrobacillus faecigallinarum
CAACATTTCTAGCTTTATCTCTTAAAAGAAAAAAGATTGTAGGCAAAACACCAAAATTCATGGTGTTTGTCTACAGTCTGAGAGCTGCTGAAGAAACAGCATCTACTTTATTTTCTAATTTTCCAAATATAACAATATTCTTTCCAATCCGATACTTAAAAACTGTATTTAAATCCTTTTCACTTGTACACCTTATTTCTATTATTTCCAACCGTTAAATTCTAAGAATTTATCTGGTATTCTTAATTCAAGCTGTTGTTCCAGTTCTCTTAAAAAGACATTCATATTTGCTTTATCGAACCATTGCTGACTATTATCTAATCCTATGCTAGACTTCCCATAGTTTATAGCACAACCAAAGCTGCCTCTATCATAGGTTAACGTAATGATGAAGTATTTATATGCTTGAAAATCTATGGAAAACGTTTGATGAGGTGTATCTGTTAAGTTATAGATTGAGTAATTATCTACTCGGTCTCCGAAATACTCTCTCATTGCTTTAGTAAATATCTTTGCAGTGTCCTTTGCAGTGACAGTATTATCTTTCTGCATACCACATTCCTCCTTCTTCAATTAGTTCAGTAAAGCCATGCTCCTTTTTTAAATATTCCCACTCCTGGTTAAGATAGCTTCCTTTGTAGTCATTGGGATTGTGAGAAAACCTTATTGCTTTGCCACTAGCAACAGCATCATCTAATGCTGGTACATTTAGGTAATCAAACATCTCTTGGTCGGACAAGTTATATTTTCTTTGAATTGTACCCCAGTCGCCTCCCAAATCAAAGTAAGTGGAATTATTTCCAGCTCTAGCAATATAAGAATCTGGTCCCGGCTTAGTCCAGTCTTCTTTTCCATTCTTGACAGAGGGCGTATATTTTCCAAGCGTCATAGAGCTTGCATCTGGATTATGAATAGAGGCACCTCTTATATGTTGAAATTCCTCTACTGGTATTTTATTACCTACTCTACCATCGACAATCTTTATTCCTCTAGCCTCAAGTACATCATCTATTTTATTTGTAGGGATATCATCAACATTGTCACCTAGTTTAGCTAATTTCCCCAACTTTGTTAACTTACCTACTGGTATAAATCCAGCAGCCGCTAGCCCTCTTTCCCATAAAGAAGAATCTTGACCAAAAAGAGCTTTAACGTCATCTAAAATGAGAAAGTCTAATATCCCTTTTGTCAATTTCATTTCTTCCTCTACCTGTGCATCCATTAACTTTCTTAGGAATAATTCCTTTTCCCCGTCAGACAAGGATGAAATATATTCAATATATTCATCTTCCCCTAATTTATAAGCTTCTTTTGGAGACAATATTTCCTCTTTTACTTCCGAGACAATCTCGTAATAAATGGTGCCGTCTCCTTTTAAACTATATTCTTTAATTACAAGTCCATTTTCATATTCGTGATAATTTATTAAAGTGAAATCACCAAATAATTCTCGCTCTACCGTTCTTTCTAGCTTACCCTTCATTAAATTAAAGGTATCTGCCGATAGCTCAGTGCCAATCAGCTTTTCATGTTCATTTTTAATTGAACAACTTAAAATAGGATACGTTTGAGTTTCTAATGCAACTGTTAGCTCGCTATTGACCGATAGTAAATTCCATTTATTATTTTGAAAGTCTTTATCTGTTAGTCCACTTTGCATTAATGCCTCTATATCAGTAACCCAGTTTTCCATTAAGCTTATACCATTTTCAATAGTTAACAAGGCAGTATACTGTGTATTATCAAACTCATATAGTTTATCTAATGTGTCATCTTTTTTAGTTCTAGATCTTACAACTCCATCCTGCACATCACTATCATCCAGATGAGGTAGCGAAACAATATCAGAGACCTGATCTATAATGCTATTTGTCGCTTCTACTAAATTTTTTGTAAGATCTGAGATCATCTTGAGTCCTTCTTCTATTTCACCATCCATATATCTTTCAACCATATGTCCTGCGGTACTTGGTTCAAGTGAAAGTAATGCGTTCTCGGTGGACTGCAGCACTCGTTTATATTCCGTAGTAAAAAGTTGAAAAAATTCAAGGAAGGGTAAGTGACACTCCTCATAAAAAGCCCGGATGGAATTCCCTCCGCGCCCTTTTAGTACTTCGTTCATACCAACTAACCCTTTAATATTTTGATGAATAGTCTCTGTTTCCGTTTGAAGTCTATCAAGCATAGAAATATTATCTTTTAACCCTATTTGTAATTGATCGACATCTAATACCTTCATAAGCTCCCTCCCATATCCATTTTATTGATAATATTGTATTCCATTTATTAGGATAAATGGAAATGAGAGATAGATATATATATAAAATAATTCTTATGTCGGAAAGTCAGATGAAATAATCATTACTAAAGACTTCTCACATTGTATATTTATGATGTGTTTTATCTTGTTTTATTAAAGTTACTCTCCTATCAAAACTTCTAAAATGTCTTCTTCGCTCATACTAATGAGCATATCCTTTTCGGAATGAATAACTTCCTCGATTAGACTTTGTTTTCTGTGTTGAAGCTGGGTTATTTTCTCTTCAATGGTACCCTTCGCAACTAGTCGAATGACTTGAACCTCATTTGTTTGTCCCATACGGTGGGCGCGGTCAGCAGCCTGCTGTTCAACAGCTGGGTTCCACCATAAATCGTACAGGATAACCGTATCTGCTCCAGTAAGGTTGAGACCAGTACCCCCTGCCTTTAATGACACGAGAAATAAGTCACCCTCACCGTTATTGAAACGTTCGCATAGACTGACACGTTCAACTGGAGGGGTTTGTCCGTCTATATAAAAGTAAGGTGCACCCTGTTTGACAAGCTGTCTCCGAATGATTGCTAGCATTTGAGTAAACTGTGAGAAAACAAGCACTCGTCTACCGGTCATACGACAATCCTCTAGAATCTCCATCAGTTGTTCATACTTTGCCGAGCTACCCTCATAGCCTTCAACAAATAGTGCTGGGTGGCAGCATAACTGTCTAAGTCTTGTGAGTCCCGCTAGAAACTTGATACGATTTTTTCGAAAGGTTTTTTTCTTCAAATGCTTCAGAGCATCATGCTTTAGCTCTGCCAAATGAGCTGCATAAAGCTTTTTCTGCTCCACCTGAAGCTCGGAGTAGATAACCATCTCGGTTTTCTTAGGCAGCTCTTCTAAAACATCTTTTTTCATACGACGCAATATAAATGGGCGAACCTGCTTCGCTATATGCTCTCTTCTCATTTCACTGAATTCTCTTCTGTTTGGCAATAGACCAGGAAATACTACGTAGAAAATAGACCATAGCTCGTCTAAGGAATTTTCTATCGGTGTTCCAGTAAGTGCAAATCGATGCTTGGCCTGTAGCATTTTTACCGCCCTAGCCGTCTTCGTCATAGGATTTTTAAATGCTTGTGCCTCATCAAAAAACACCGTATGAAAGAACATATCCCGATAACGGTCAGTATCCATTCTCAATGTAGGATAGGAGGTAACAATGACATCCGCATCTGTTGCAGTGAGCCATGCTGTATTTCTGTCCGCCTTACTACCGTCAATAATTCGTGCATCTATATGGGATGCGAACTTCTCTAACTCGTTTGTCCAGTTATAAAGCAGTGAGGCTGGGGATACTACTAATATTGGTTGCTTCCGTGCCCGAACTCCAGGTAGCACTGATTCTATAAAAGCAATGCTTTGCAGCGTTTTTCCCAGGCCCATATCGTCTGCGAGTATACCTCCAAATCCATAGGATGCCATAAGCTTAAACCATCTGTATCCTGCTTTTTGATAATCTCGTAGTACATTTTCTAACCCTGTTGGCACATTCTCTTCTAAATTTGCAGGGTCGTTTAAGTTTTTTAGAAGCTTCGCAAATTGTAAACCAGGCTCTAGTAAATCTCCATGACTCAACGACTGTGCAATTTGCATTCCTTTTAGGAGTGGAACTTTCATTCCTTCTCGGAAATGTTCACTGCTTACCTCCATATCCTCCATGAATCTTGCGAGATCCAAAAATTCGGGTGTTTCAAGCGATACTAAATTGCCATTTGGTATTCGATAAAATTTTCTTTTCTCTTCAATGGCTGTCATAAGGTGCTGAATTTCTTTTTCTTTTATACCATCCAGCTCGAACCGAAACTCTAGCCATTCTGTTCTTTCCTTCATCTCAATTCTTATCTTCGGACCCGTATATTCTTTTATAACTCGTATCTTTACAGCAGTAGAAGCATATACCTGCACCCATTTTTCCACGTTAGGCAGTACATAGTATAGGAAGTTATATTCGTCTTCCTCATCCATCAAGAAAAATCCCCCTGGTGTTTGGGTAAACCCACAGTCCAATAGGAGCTTCATGATTTCAAGCTCCTTTTCTCTTTGACGCCGCACTCCAGGAAAATGAGTAAAGGATTCCTCTGTTTCTTCACAGGGATTGACTAGCAGATGGCCATAATGGAATTCTAAGCCTGCTAGCAGTCGATTTTTTACCCTATCTAAAAATAACTTGGCCTTGAGTGGTGTCTCACCCATCCTTTTGGAAATAGGCTCCGCTATATATACCTGACCAAGCTTCATCAAGCCCGGCAAGACTGTTTTCATGAAATGGTCTATATTCTTCTCAAGAATAACTAGCTCGTGCTTCCCGGACTGATCCAGCATGCTTTTGAGTTCAGCGAGTCTGCTTGCTTCCTCTGGCTGAAGTTTATACAGCACCCCCTTGGAGAAGGCATAGCCGTAAGATCGGAAAACAGTCACTAAATCTAGACCTTTTACGTTTAACTGATAATCAGGCTTCTTCGCTTCATCAAATTCAAAACGAATAGGCAGCTCTTGTCCAAGCTGAATACCTTCATAATATAGATCATTATGCAGAAACTTGACCCTTGGTGCTTTTACAAGTAAAGGTAGGAGTCGCTCCCAATCCGATACCGAGATAAGTAAGATATCCTCTTGTATATTAGCCTTACTATTTAAGCGCTGACTTTTCATTAGTAATTGAAGTACCTCATCCGTTTCCTTTGAAAAGCTATAAATTTCCGGTGAGTAGAAGCTGCCTGTAGAATATTCGAAAGGCCTTCTTCTTTCCATCTCGTTTAAAAACTTCGCTACTTGCTTGATTTCATGAAAGGATTCGAGACCAATAGCTAACTGTATACCGAATCCATATGCTTCATCATCCAAGGGTACTGAACAGCAAGTAAACTCCATCTCCAAAATCTTTCTTTCATCAAAATGTAGTTGCTTACCTATAGGTGGCGATGTCTTTTTTTCAAACAAATTCAGCATTTTTTCTGCCAAATAATTATCTATTCGTTGCTTCTCTTCAATTGCAATTAGAACAGCAGCAATATGCTGACAATAGGTGGAAATGAATCCTACTGGGGGACATGTACAAGTTGCTACAACCTCTCCAGCAGAGTCAGCTTTTATAGTAACAATGAAATCTTCTCCAGCCTTCACAGTAGCCTCCATCACCTGTTGATTGTTCGGGCTAGGATGAAGATGTACCTTATCCGCAAGAAAATAAGCCTTACCCTTTTTATAAGCAGTAATGCCACATAGTTCTTTAATTTTCTTTTCGTTTATTGTACTTTTCATCATCTAAAACCCTTTCTATGTTTCTGTTAGCTCTATTTTAGCATGATAGGAATGTTTGTGCGTCCTGTACATACCTTTACCATTTCTAAACGAAAAGAAAAGGACGCCCATTGTTGGACACCCTTTTCCTCCTCTTATTTAGCTTCTAAAATTTCTTGTAAGTTTTCTACTGCCAGCTTATTACCTCTATGCTAGAATTTGCTCAATTGATGTTGTCTTATCAGCCACTAAATCATAAAAACCGATGTGTACGTTTTCTTCATATACCCAAAATAAATCTGTCCCATATGGTGCTTCAAAAATTTCTAGCATCTGAGGTGCCAGTGAATAGATAGTTTCGGCATTCACAATGACAAAATTATCAGGATTGTTCACATATTCATCATCGTCTAACTCCGAAAAAATATTCCATCCGTTTAATTGAGGAATTGTACTCGGTTCTCTAAAGCTATATCGGATGGGTACACCATTCAATACGTTTTTGGATATCATGAAACCGCCATATGCATCATTTCTATTATCCATGCTCATACTCCTTTACTATTTCCAAGAAGTCATTTCTCCAAGGAAACTCTTTCGCGTAGTCTAGAATCGATTTATTAAAAGTATCCTTTATATTTACATCCGATCCCTTTTCCACTAAATAATAATAAATATCCTTCATATCCTCTGTAGTGTTTTTATTGACTGTTATCGCATATTTTAATGGTATAGAGTTAAATTTGTCCACGGCATTTACGTCCACACCATTTTCTACTAGTAGTCTAACAACCGTTTCCATATAATCTTTTGGACCTTTCATAATGTTAAAGAAAAAAGTATGGAGAGCATTTCTATTATACAAAGAGTCTGTAAAGGAGACGTCTATGCCGTCTTTTAATAGATATTTAGTAATGGCAAGCTTATCCTCGGGATTCTTATCATTAAGCATTGCGGTAGACAACAAGTTAAACTTACTATGCGGATTAATCTGATTTGCCTCTCCGTTATAAAAATTTTTAAAATCCTCAAAGGTTCCCTTAAGTACTGCATCAAACACATTTGTAATTTTCATATCCTTATCATTTCCCTTCGAATTTACGACTTCTATTTGCTCCAGGACTCTCTATCCTAAAGTTTTCAGGATTAAACTGGAACTCTTTCAATTCTTCTAAGGTTATTTCACGATTCCTATATTTTTCAAACATAGGATGATACTCATATCCCTGTCGATGTCCAAAGTCTACTGCACCTTTTCTTGGTAGACCTGGCTTCCAATCAAGGACCTCCATCGTATTAGGATCACGTAAAATGCCATCAGGTCCAACATTGTTTTCATATACATTCCGTTCAAATTCTATTTTTTTGTCCCCTGATAATTGTGGTCTACCTCGTGGTTTTCCATTTTTAATATATGGTCCATTTTCAATAGGAGGTAACTTATCTACAATTTTAGAAGCATCTCCCACCTTATCTGCAGCTTTTGAGGCATCAACGGCATTGTCTATAGCTTTTACAGCTGTTGCGCCACCTTTTACTGCTTTTCCTACAGGAAGAGGGATAAGGGAGGCAGCAGCTATTCCTTTATCCAAAAAAGACGCATTTGGATCGGTTAATGTTCGGAAATCATCCATAAATAGAAAGTCAGCGGTAGCTTCAAAAAAGTTTTTGTCTTTAGGTTTATTCGCCTGTGCTTCCTCTACCTTGGATACTATTTCATATTGAATTGGGGCTGATTCGTTAGTTTGAAATTCTTTTACAATAAGTCCGTTGTCATAAATATGATACCTGACAAATAATGTAGTTTCATCTGGCTCACCCTCAACCGATTTAACCCTACCATTTTCCATAATACTCCGTATCTCAGAATCGATTTCTGTTCCTACTAACTCATCTATATTATCTATTCGCTTCGAAATTTACATCTGTTAGACCAGACATAAATATGGATTCTATTTTAGAGATCCATTGATTCATCATCTAAATCCCTTCCCAGGTGTCCTTTTCATTTGTGCTACACGCTTATCTCTATTTTATCACTTTTGAAATTTAGGCTTGATTATAAATACCTTTCATGCCTTACATTTAAAATGCAAAAAAGATTGCCCCTACCTAGGGACAATCCTCTCATATATACTTAGTTTAAAATAGATTATTCACCTTACAAAGCGAACATTTAGGAAATACCAATGGCAACAGCCACTAGTAATGCAAAGCATGCAATAATAGCCCAGCCAAGAATCATTTTCCATATAAATTTTACCCATCGTTCATAAGGAATACCAGCAACAGCCAAATAACCCATCAAAGCTGAAGAAGTAGGAATAATTGAATTGGTAATAGAGTCTCCATATTGGAATGCTAATACCGCCACTTGTCTTTCAAGGCCTAGCAGATCTGTTATAGGAATCATTATTGGCATTGTAGCTGCTGCCTGACCACTACCAGAGGATATAAATAAGTTAAGCACTGCTTGAATAAATAACATGCCGATCACACTAATTGATTGAGGAAGATTACCAATACCTTCTGCAGCATAATACACGATAGTGTCTATAATCTTCCCTTCCTCTAATACGACGGTAATTGCACGTGCAAATCCAACAATTAATGCACCAAATGTTACCGCTTTTGCTCCGTCAATAAAAGAGTCAAAAATACGTGTAGTGTTTAGACCACCTAGTAATCCTGCTATAATTCCCATTATTAAAAACGAGGCTGCCAGCTCAGTGATAAACCATTCCCAGTTAAAAACTCCATAAATATTAAATCCTATTCCAATAGCCATTGTCAAAAAAACTAGCTTGTGTTTACCTGTCAGTTTAGCAAAGTTTTTCATATCTGCATTAACTTCTTTTTGTTCAATATCATATATAACGCTAAGTTCAGGGTTTCGCTTCACCTTGAAGGCATAGCGCATCACATACCAAATCGCAAAGCCCAAAACTAATATGTATACAGCGAAACGAAAGCCAATACCCGAAAATAAAGGTACATCGGCTAACGACTGTGCTACACCTACCGTAAATGGATTTAACATACCTCCAAAAAATCCACTAGCAGCTCCAAGTGTAATCATTGCTGTACCTGTCACTGCATCAAAACCCATTCCTCGAGCTATTGCTATTCCAATTGGGACAAAAATGATGGCTTCCTCTGCCATCCCCATAGTAAATCCTCCTATAGAAAAGAGAATCATACTCATTGGAATCAGAAGCTTTTCTTTACCTTCTAAAGCACGTACTCCTTTATACACTCCAGCTTCAATAGCACCAGTTTTATGGATGATTCCAAATACACCACTTACTAAAAAGATATAGAAAATAATTTGTGCGCCTTTTTCTAAACCCATCGGAATAGCTGTAAACAGCTCAAAAAAGCTCACTGGATCGCTCTCTATTTCTTTGTAACTTCCATCTACTACAAGCGTTCTCCCTGATTCTTCATCTTCTACTCGTTCAAACTCTCCTGCGGGTACTACATAAGAAGCTAGTCCGGCAATTATAATAATAGTAAATATTAATGTATATGTGTGCGGTACCTTAAACCAGGACCTTTTCTTTTTTTCTCTCATCAATTACGCCCCTATTCATAATTTCAGATATTTCAATATTAATCGAATGTTATATTAAAATATAATAAATTAAATAGTAATAAAAGTATATATTTTTTTACTTACCTTAATAAATTTCCTAAAACAAGATAAAAACTTAAAAATATTATTATTTATTAGTAACCTTTTAAATCCTCATTATGCCCTAACATACTCTATTAATTTTGAATTTCTCTATGTTTTATAGAATTCTAACCCAACCAATCAATTTCTTACTATTATAACAATTCTAAATATTAACTTTACATCATCCTTATAAAGGCTTTAATATAGATATATGTTTCACAATTATCTTTAGGGGGTTTGGGAATGGGAAAGACTTTTAAAAAACTATCTATTTTGCTTTCCATTATGATGTTAGTTTTATTGGCAGCTTGTGGAACGGGAGAATCTTCAACTTCAAGTGGAGAAAATAGCAAAGGCGAGAATGGAACAATTTCAGCAAAAATTGGGGTTATCTCATACATGACAGGTCCTGGTGCTGCTTATGGAGAAGCAATCACAAATGGATTGAAATTAGCTTTAGAAGAAATTAATGAAAAAGGCGATGTAAAAATTGAGCTTGCAATTGAAGATTCAGTCGGAAAACAAGAGCAGGCATTATCTGTGGGTCAAAAATTGATGAGTCAGGACGATATTGTTGCAATCATAGGACCAACATTAAGTACAGAGATGAACGTTGTTGGACCTGAAGCTGATCTCAATGGTATCCCAATTATGGGGACTTCCACTACCGCGGCAGGTATTCCTCAGATTGGAGATTATGTATTCCGTAATTCTATACCAGAATCCCTAGCAATCCCTGCTGCATTGGAAAAAGCGGTAGACAAATATGGAGCTAAAAAAGTTGCTATTCTATATGGAAATGATGATCTATTCACTCAGTCCGGATTCGATACGATGAAGGCAGAAGCTGAAAATATGGGGCTTGAAATTTTAACAATCGAGACCTTTCAAAAAGGACAGTCCGATTATAATGCGCAACTTACTAAGATTAAAGATCTTCAGCCAGATCTAATCTTGGCTTCCGCTCTATATAATGAGGGTGCAGTAATCATGGACCAAGCAAGAAAAATGGGGATTGATGTTCCTTTTGTTGGAGGTAATGGATTCAACTCCCCTCAAGTAATTGAAATTGCCGGAGAAGCATCTAACGGATTAATTGTTGCAACTCCTTGGTTTGCGGATAAACCAGATGAAAAAGTTCAAGCTTTTGTAGAAAAATATGAAGAAGCGTATGGTCACAAGCCTGACCAGTTCGCTGCACAGGCCTATGATGCTCTTTATATTATTGCAGAGGCATTAAAAAATGCTGGAGAAGCAGACAGAGATGCGCTTCGTGATGCTCTGGCTGAAATTAAGGATTTAGAAGGCATCCTAGGGAAGATTTCTTTTGACAAGGACGGAGACGTAATAATGGATCCTACAGTTCTTATCATCCAGGATGGAGAATTCCAGTTGTTTGAGTAGTTCAAAATTTAACTAATACAGGTAAGGGTGCATAGCCCTTACCTTATTTTGAAAGGGTGAGCTTTCTTGCTTTTAGAACAAATCATTAACGGAATAACACTCGGAAGCATTTATGCGATCGTTGCCCTTGGATTTACGCTTGTCTTTGGAGTACTAGGTATCCTTAACATGGCCCATGGTGAGATTTTCATGATTGGTGCTTTTATAGGAGTGTTAGTAACAAGCGTATTAGGCTTACCACTGTGGGTAGCCTTTCTTTCAGCAGTAATTGTGACTGCTATCTTAGGGTACTTGTTAGAAAGAATTGCACTTCGCCCCCTACGCGGTAAACAGGGAGTTTCGCATCTAGCCCCTTTGATCAGTACGATTGGGGTTTCCATATTATTGGAGAATCTCTCCCATCATTTATTTGGCGCAGGTAATCATCCGTTCCGCCATTCTTTTGCACAAATTCAAATTCAAGTTGGTTCAATTACAATTTATTTAGTACAAATTTTAATTTTTGCTATTTCTATTACCTTGATGGTTGTACTTTCCTACTGGCTCGCTAAAACGAAAGCTGGAAAGGCATTACGTGCGACTGCTGAAAACTTAGAGACTGCCAGTTTACTAGGTGTGAATACGAAGCGAACCATTACAACTACCGTCATACTGGCATCCGCTCTAGGTGGAATTGCTGGAATTCTAGTAGGCATGGCCTTTAACTCTGTTAACCCTCAGATGGGCTTATCCATGGGTTTAAAGGGTTTAGCCATCATCATTCTAGGAGGAATGGGAAATGTAAAGGGTGCGATGGTTGGAGGATTACTCCTTGGTCTTTCAGAAACAATGATTGTTGCCTATGGAGACTCCGGATACAGAGATGCTGTTGCATTTATCGCCATTATTTTTATCCTTCTCATAAGGCCACAGGGTATTTTCGGCAATAAAACCGCTGAGGCAGGAAGGTGATGATGACATGCTAGGAGAAATCTTAAACCCATACCATCTACAAATTATCTCTTTCATTCTTATCAATATTATATTAGGGATAAGCATTTACATAACGCTTTCCTCTGGACAATTATCTTTAGGAAATGCAGGCTTCATGGGTATCGGAGCCTATACGTCTGCACTACTGACTATCAACTTTGAGGTTCCTCTGTATATAAGTATTATTTTAGGCGCTTTAGTTGCAGGTGCTTTTGGGGTTCTAATCGGTATACCTGCTCTAAGGTTAAGCGGGGTTTACCTAGCTATAGCAACATTAGGCTTTGGGGAAGTAATTCGAGTAATCTTTGTAAACTGGGACTCTGTCACGAAGGGCTCGGTTGGATTGTCAGGTATACCCCATCTTGGTAGAGAACTTTTTCAATTTTTAAGAGACTTAGGCTTTGACCCAGATATGCTTGGTCTTAAAAACAATCAAGCTATCTATTTAATAGTTGTACTTGTTTTACTAATAATTACTATTTCCATCATTTGGTTCTTTATCAGACAGAACAAGTCACGTGTAGGCAGAGCATACGCTGCTATTAAAATGGATGAAAAAGCCGCGGAAGCGATGGGTATTAATATCACTTACTACAAAGTACTGTCCTTCACCCAGGGAGCTATTTTAGCAGGCTTCGCAGGCGCTTTATATGCCCATGTATTAGCTTATATTAGTCCAGCAGATTTCGCTTATCACCGTGCAATAGATATTTTAATATTCTCCATTTTTGGCGGAAGTGAGGTTATTTGGGGAGCAATATTCGGCGCAACCTTTATGACGCTTCTTCCAGAAGCATTGCGATTCATCAGTGAATATAGATACATGATTTACGGAATAATTCTTATTTTGTTGATGGCTTTCCGCCCTCAAGGAATTATAGATGTCCCGGTATTAAATTGGCTAAAGAGAACATTTACATTTAAAAGGAGGGACTCCAATGGTATTAGAGCTAAAAAATATAACTAAAAACTTTGGTGGTATCTCTGCTTTAACTGATGTTTCTTTCCAAATCAACGAAGGAGAGATATTCGGCTTAATCGGCCCTAACGGTGCTGGTAAAACAACTATGTTTAATGTAATCACGAATATGTTCGCCCCTACCTCTGGGGAAATTCTTTTTCTCGGAGAAAATATTTCTGGTATTAAGCCACATAAAATCACTGATAAAGGCATCTGTCGTACGTTTCAAAATATAAGGTTATTTTCTCAAATGTCTGTTTTGGAAAATGTTTTAGTAGGTGCCCACTGTCGAAATAAATCTGGTGTTTTAACAAGCGTACTCAGAACCAAATCTCAAAAGCATGAAGAAAAGAGTAACCATGAAGTCGCTTTAGAATTACTAGAGTTAGTAGGTCTATCGAGATATGAAGATACCATTGCAGAAAATTTAGCTTACGGTCAGCAACGAAGATTGGAAATTGCCAGAGCCTTGGCAAGTAATCCAAAGCTTTTATTATTAGACGAGCCAGCAGCTGGCATGAATGAAACAGAAACAGAGAATTTATTTGATTTGATCAAAAAGGTTCAACAGCGTGGAGTTACTGTTTTATTGATAGAGCATGACATGCCTTTTGTTATGAAGCTTTGCGACAGAATTACCGTTTTAAATTTTGGGAAGAAGCTTGCTGAAGGTACTCCAACGGAAATACAAAACAATCAAGATGTAATTGAAGCTTACCTCGGCTCAGAGGAGGATGAAGAAATTGCTTAAGGTATCTGGTATTGAAACATTTTACGGGAAAATACAGGCTCTTAAAAATGTGAACCTAGTAGTAGAGCAGGGGCAGATTGTAACCCTACTTGGTGCAAATGGCGCTGGGAAAACGACTACGATGAAAACAATTGCCGGTCTGTTAAAACCGCAAAAGGGAACAGTTGAATTTTTAGGAGAAAACATTACAGGTATGAGACCAGATCAGCTTGTTCGAAAAGGTATCGCCCTTGTTCCAGAAGGGCGAGCTATCCTTTCTACGATGACCGTTCTCGAGAACCTGGAAATGGGAGCTTTCCATAGAAATGATAAGGACATAAAAAAGGATATCGAAAATGTTATGCAACAATTTCCTATTTTAAAAGAACGTGAGGACCAATTAGGAGGCACCCTTTCTGGTGGTCAGCAGCAAATGCTTGCTATAGCTAGAGCTCTACTATCTAAGCCGAAACTTTTGCTATTGGATGAGCCTTCTATGGGTCTTGCACCTTTAATCGTAGCGGATATTTTTAAAATGATTCGTGAAATTAAAGATAGCGGTACAACCGTTTTGTTGGTTGAGCAAAATGCGAAGCAGGCTCTTAAAGTAGCAGACTATGGTTATGTCATGGAGACAGGAAAAATAATTATTAACGGTGAAGCGAGTAACCTACTGGAGGACCCAAGAGTTGTCGAGGCATATTTAGGGAAAAAAACTAGTTAAATTTTGAAAGGATGATATGTATGACCAGTTCTATTTCTCATGTGGAACTACCACATTCTATTTCTCTGTTAGAGCAAATGGCTTCCAAGTCTATTGAAAAAGGGCCGTTTACCTATGTCCATAGCGGAGCCGGCAATGAAAGCACGCTTCGTGCCAATGAGGCGGCCTTTGAGGATTGGTATATCGTGCCCCAGTATTTGAATGATGTGAGCTTCAGGGACACTTCAGCTACTTTACTAGGCACTACCTTTCCTTCCTCCTTTGCACTTGCACCAATCGGCGTTCAAAGTATTTTTCATCCAGAGGGTGAGCTGGCTTCAGCACGTGCTGCTGCAGCTTGTGGAGTACCCTTTATAGCTAGCACATTATCCTCTTATCCTTTAGAAGATATTGCCGCCAACCTAGGAAACACCCCTCGTTGGTATCAGTTGTATTGGTCAAACGATGAAGAAATGGCAATAAGTATGGTGCGTCGAGCAGAAAAAGCAGGATACTCGGCTATTGTAATAACGATTGATACCTCTCTTCTTGGTAATAGAGAGCGTGACTTGAATAATCGTTATTCTCCTTTAAAATTGGGAAAAGGAGCTGCAAACTACTTACACGATCCTGTCTTTCAAGGTAGGTTTGCTAGTCCTCCTTCTGCAGACGATCCAGAGGTCATCAAGAATATTGTAGATATTATCTTTAATCCTTCATTAACATGGGAGAATCTCAAAACTATTAAGGAGCATACAAAGCTTCCTATTTTGCTTAAGGGTATTCTTCATGAGGAAGATGCAAGAAAAGCTTTACACCACGGAGTCGATGGAATTATAGTTTCAAATCATGGAGGCAGACAGCTAGATGGATGTATTTCATCACTAGAGGCCCTCCCATCCATAGCGGAAATCGTCCAGGGGAAGATTCCGGTATTATTAGACAGCGGGATAAGACGGGGCTCTGACGTCGTAAAAGCAAAGGCACTTGGAGCAGATGTAGTTCTACTTGGCAGACCTTTTATTTATGGCCTAGCTGTTGCAGGAGAACAAGGAGTAGAGCATGTTTTACGTAATATGATTAATGATATTGATGTAACTTTAGCTTTATCTGGGTTTGCCTCGATGAAAGAGGTCAACTCCTCTCTTATTAGAAGAAAGAAATAAGTTTAGTCAGAATAGCTAAAGGCAAGAATGCTGAAATCATGCATTCTTGCCTTTCTAAATTATATGGTTATAAGTTAGAATTCTGTGAGCAGTTGACCGATTATCAGCTTTAATCAATAGTAAACGTCCTATTCAGCCAGATTTCCTCTAGATTTAAAGCAGCTCTATAAAATATCGTTAATACGTTGAACATAAGGCTCTTTATCATAGGCAGAGTATAGCAGGCTTGCTACGCGTATTGGGTCTCCAAAGAAAAATCGCTCATATATAGTTTGCCTTGTACCGAATGGACTCATCGTGAGATCCCAGGCTAGTCGAAACAATTTTACCCGCTCTACAGCAGAGGCAGCCTTAGCCTGCATATAATGATCGAGATCCTTTCTAATTGGTGAGTTAAAATCATTTTCTGTTGGAATAGACATAAGTCCGCTGGCTCCTAATAGCTGAATGATTTCTGTCAGCCTTGGGTAGATACGTGGAAAAATAGTTATAGCTGCGTGCAATGTTAATCGATCTGGCTCCATGAGTCCGAATCTATTGATTTTCGCTTCCATCTCCGACTTCATTAACAAAGCTTTTAATGATTCTAATGCGACGATCACCTCTGTCGCCTTTTCCTGCACGTGCTGGTACTCTGCTATATTAATAGTTTTAATAATTGATTGTACAATTCCTAGGACAAATTCAGTTTTAATAATCTGTCGTGCTATCACCTGATGAAGGGAGAATGAGTGGAAGGAGCTACTAATCATAAAGTCATTTGCAACGGTCGTATCATCATAAAAAAATACACGCTCCCAAGGGATTAACACATTATCAAAGACTACAATGGTATCCATCTCTTCATACTTGGAGCTAAGTGGATAATTGAAGGTTGACTCACCACCAACTAGTGACTCACGACATATAAACTTTACTCCCTTCGTATTACTTGGGATAGAAAAGCAATAGCCCTTTCCTTCCTCTAATGAAGAACCTGTAGAGAGTACTAATATTTCATCGGTAATTCCACCCTGTGTAGCAAGAAGGCGCGCTCCTTTTATAATGATTCCTTGATCATTTTCACCAATAACCTTTGCCGCAATCGGCTCCTCTGCAGTTTCTAAATAGTAATACGCTCGATTCACTTGGGGCTCGATAAAGCTATGAGTCAAAGTTAAATCATTTTCCCGTACATATTCATAGTAAGATCGGAAATACTGAGGGAAACAGTTTTTTTTGCCTTCTAATAATTTAACAGAAGAGGCAAATGCCATTAAGGTCGTATTCATATAATCAGGACTTCTACCCATCAATCCATGAGTTACTCGAGCCCATTCCTGCACCATCATTCGTTTTTTTGCCAAATCTTCTTTTGACTTAGGCTCTAAAAAGGACAAGCCGACTAAATTTCCCGTGGTTGGCGAATCATAGGTTAATATTTCTTTGTATTGAGGGTCATGCTGCATATCAAACAACGCCGCCTGGGTCTTCATAATGCCTTTGAATGCCGGATGCTCTGATATGTTGCCTGTTACTTGCTTTCCATCAATCCATACTTCAGAATTCAACCTATTTATGCGTTCTATATACTGTTTTCCATTAATTGCAGGCATAAACACACTCCTAAATGTAACTTCAAATTATTTAATTTATCTGCTTATATTATTATTTTTTTTCTAAATTGGTGACAAAGAATAAGGGGTATCATTTGACTTACTAAATTCAGTATTCTAGGATAACTATTCAAGGAATAATTTTTTCATAATTATAAATAGTGATATATTCTCTAAATACAATTAAATAAATAATAAAGGAGTCATGCAAAATGAAAAAGTTATTAGTTGCTATGGTAGGTTTGTCACTACTTGCTGGTTGCTCCGATGGACAAGAAAAAGCTACAGATGGAACACTCACCGAAAACAGCTCTAAAGCAGAACTACCAAAGCAAAACCAAGTACTAAAGGACTTTCCTGAATTCCCAATTCTAGATGACATTATTGATTTACAAGTATATGTGGCAGATATTGAGACGGATAACAAAGGGTCACGAATAATTTTCTTTGAAGATTCTGATGGCAATAAAACATATAAAAGTGTTTTTGTTAAAGACGAGAATTATTTAAAAGTCATTCAGCTTAATGATGAAGGCATTCTTTACAATGAAATATTATAAAAAACAGTCCCCGAATTCTCTCGGGGACTGTTTTTTATATTCAAGCTATAATATTTCATTAAAGTAGTCATTCTTCAATTATCCGTGTTTTATCGGCAAAGTGGATTTTATGATATTATTTCTTAATTGAGCTTTGCTTTTAAAGTTTTTTCCATTTGATTAATGTAAGTAGTAATGCCATCAAACGGATTATCTATTGTTTTTCCATGACAAACCTCTAGCAGTTTCGGCCTTATATCATTTATGGCAGAAATTCCGCTTTCTGTAGCCTGCTTCATATCTCCAGTAAACATTGGCATAGGTTGATGCAGTTTTCCATTGCGCGTCGTAAATAAATCTCCGGCCAAAAGAACATCATCTAACTCATGGTAGTAAACCACATGCCCTGGGGAATGACCAGGAGTATATACTGGCTTAAGTGATCCTACATTTTGAAGCTCTCCTGCTAATTCATACAAAGACTGTGTCAGTCCGTTAGGAAGATTCTGCTCGAGCTTCTTTCGTTTTGGGTAGAGTATTTTGCCCTCTGCATACGGAATTTCTTTTGCGTGTGCAAATACCGGAACTTCCTTCCCCTTTACAATGTGCTCAACTGCACCCACATGATCTGCATGCCCATGCGTCAATACTATTCTTTTCAAGGGTCCAGCGTTTAGCTGTTCAATAAACCCCAATATTCCCTTAGCCATTTTTGGTAAGCCAGCGTCCACTAACGTAACACCGTCCTCCTCCTCCACTACCCATACTTGAACAGGTATCACTAGCCATATCATCCAAGATCTTATGCTCCAAATATTTTCTGAAACCTGTTTAATCTTCAATTTTTTCTCCCCCTATACATTTCCCCTTCATACCCTCTAACATAATCTCTACTGCCAAATCGAATGTCGGAATCAATCTTTCCATTAGCACTTCAAGCGGCTCGTGCTGGTAGGAATAGGTGCTAAGTATGCCATTTAAATTAAAATAAAATATACGAGAATAGGCTAGAATTTGCTGTTCTGATTTAATTTGCAGACAATTTGTAACCGCTGTTTTTAACAAATTAAATATAGAAAGACGTAATTTATTTATTTCCGTCACCGGCTCTTCATCTACCCTAGAAGACATTTCGTTAAAAAATATGCTATACATACTTTTGTTTTGTAGGCAGAAGTAAATATATTTTTTACTAATTATCTTTAACTTTTCTTCTACTGAAAAATTCATTTGTTGAAGCGTTTGTTCCATTTGAATGTATAAATCATTCAGATGTGGCATGGACAACTTGTAGAGAAGAGCCTCTTTATCCTTATAGTAAAGGTAAATAGTGGTATGAGAACATCCGGCCAACTTTGCAATTTCTCGTATGGTAACAGCATCAAAACCCTTTTGAGAAAATAATTGCTCTGCTGCATTGATAATTTCTTTCTTCGTTTCGTCTGAACGTGCACTTTGTCTATTTGTCATCTAATCACCTCAACTAACCATTGGTTATATTATAACCAATGGTTAGTGTTGTGTCAAAAATTGCTCTAAAGTCCTTTAAGACCTCAGAGCATTTTCTTTGCTTATAAATGGAAGCAGCTCAAACATAATCTTTGTCTACGCCTGTAAGGTTACTCCTCTAATGTCTCTTGTTTCTCTTCTCCTTTAACAAAATAGCTAATTGTGTTACCCTCTGTATCGATTTCGATAGCTTGGTCCACATCTACGGCAATTCTGTGCTCAGCAATTACTTGTTCATCTGTTTTAGAGTATTTATAAGTTGCTAGTGTTTTATTTTTATCGTCACTTTCTTGTGTGATGAGTAGCTCAGATCCATTATTAAATGTTATTTTATCGTTTAATATTTCTATTTTCATATTGGTTTCGATAGGTATGTTTTGTGAGATTGCCCACTTTTCCTCAGTCTCATTATACTTCCCTATTAGTAGGCCTTGGGGTTCCTCTTTAGCTTGCGTATAAGGAATAACGACTTCTGGAATAGTATCCTCGTCAAATTGAACAATTACTGCTTGTCCAAATTCTGGCTCAGTTAGTTCATTTTCCTCCCACCATTTGCTTTGGTTAGATAATGCTAGCCATTCTTCATCTGTTACCTCAAGTGAGAACTCCTCATCTTCCACAACTTCTTTCTCACTTCCCTCAACATCGTTATCTTTCTTCACTGTTGTCTCTTCATCTGAGCAGGCTGCAAGTAGTAAACTAAGTGCAGCTAAAAATAATACTTTTTTTAACATACTAGACCTCCTTTAAAAGATGAATGTGCGTAACACTTTGTGTTTAATAACAAAATTCGACATTCATTTTATCTATATAGCCTAAAAACATGGCTGATAAACTCAATACAGGAAAATTTAGTATTTAATTGATTGGAAACATGAATTTTAGATATTCATTCATTTTAAGAACCTTCTTTGAAGAACCACTCATAAATAAGACCAAATCACGAGTGAGTTGGCCTTAGAAGAGTTAAATTATTGCTTTTAGGAAGAAGTTACTTGCCCGCCGTTTACGTGAAGTGTTTGGCCAGTTACAAACCGAGAATCATCTGAAGCTAAATAAACAAAAGTAGGTGCTAGCTCAAATGGTTGACCCTGCCGCTCCATAGGATTGCCAGCTTGTGTGACCTCATCTGCAGAAAAGCTAGCTGGGATCAGTGGTGTCCAAATTTTTCCCGGAGCAATTGCATTGACTCTAATCCCTTGGCTTACTAGGTTATTTGCAAGTGCCCGAGTAAACCCTACATTAGCAGCTTTAGTAGCGGTATAGTCCATCAAATGCTTATGTCCCTCATATGCTACGACTGAGGCAGTTCCTCCATAATGGAGAAGGGTTTTCTGAAGTTAATTAATAGGAAAGCCAGCCTGCATCTGCTGTTATGACAGTTCCATTAACAAAGCTTGAATCGTCAGAAGCAAGAAATAATGCTACAGTTGCTATCTCTTCTGATTTACCCATTCTTGGATTGTTGCCCATTCCTAATCGAATACGCCCCATTCCTTTTTCACTCACACTCGTCATAGAATTATTTATGTTAGTTTCTACCCCACCCGGTGCGATTGCATTACAGCGAATGCCTTGGTCCGCATACATATATCCAGTATTTTTAGTGAACCCCACCACTGCATGCTTAGAAGCAGTATAAGCACCGCCAGCTCTAGATCCTTGCAGTCCACCAACAGAGGCTACATTGATAATAACTCCCTTTTGCTTATCTAAGAAGATTGGTAATACCTTACGTGTGGAACGCATGACACTCGTAGTATTAACTGAAAATATTCTTTCCCAGTTGCTATCTTCGATATCCCCAGCAGGCTCAAAGTTGTCCATTATACCTGCGTTGTTCACTAAAATATCAACAGTACCATACGTATTTACCGTCGTATCAATCAGATTTTGAATATCCTCTTCCTTTGCAACATTCGCAGTTATGGCTATTGCCTCTCCACCATTTGCTTTAATCTCGTCGACCGTAGCCTTCGCCGTCTCTTCGTTTAAATCCGAAACAGCGACCTTAGCCCCCTCTTTAGCATAGAGAACTGCAATCGCCTTTCCCATACCTGAACCCGCACCTGTTACTACCGCTACTTTGTCTTGAAGTCTCATTCCAACTACCTCCTCGGTTTGATTGAATGCGCTTACATTATTGTTTTAGTAGTTCACAAATCATCTCTTACTAGCTTTAGTTTAGTTAAAAAAATCCAATTTTACAATAGATAACCTGTGAACATTTTTGAAAAAATTAAACGTTTTTAATTCAATTCATAGAAAAGCCCAAAGACGAATTAATCGTTTTTGGGCTCTCCAACTTACGCTTTTTGTTCAGGCTCCTCTACAGGATCACTTATTAAGCTTGCCAAAACGTGAACGCGTAAAATCATTCCTTTCATCGTTCCTTCCTCGTCTGTTACAACAAGAGGATACTTAGAATCGAGGACTTGCTGAATCAAGTCTTGTACATATTCTTCAGGATGGACTGTATTCACATCCTTTGACATTGTTTCTTGTAAGGATTTCTTCTGCTTCATGCCCTCGATAGCCTGGTCAATGGTAATGATACCTTGCAACTGACGCTTTCTGTCTACCACAAAAGCACTCGAGTTCCCATTCTCTCTCATCACCTGGATTGCAACATTTAGTCCATCCTTTAATGATACTAATCCGTTGGGCTTAGACATAATATGCTCTGCTTGAAGAATTTTAGTGCGATCAATATCTCGTATAAACTCTGATATATAGCTACTTGCCGGATTTTCCAGAATCTCTTCTGGAGTGCCAATTTGCTCAACTTTTCCGTTTTTCATAACCGCAACACGGTCCCCAATTTTAAAAGCCTCGTTGACATCATGTGTGATGAAGATTATTGTCTTTTGAAGGCGATTTTGGATATCAAGAAGCTCTAGCTGCATTTCTCTACGGATTAATGGGTCAAGTGCACTGAAGGGCTCATCCATTAATAGTATATCTGGATCGTTAGCAAGTGCTCTGGCGATGCCTACTCGCTGGCGCATACCTCCAGAAAGTTCATCTGGATATTGGTTTTCATAACCTTTAAGACCAACTGTTTCTAAATGTTTCTGAGCAATTTCCTGGCGCTCGTTCTTAGACATTCCTCTTATCTCTAAACCATACTCAATATTTTCTAATACCGTACGATGGCTAAACAGCCCAAAATGCTGGAATACCATAGCTATTTTCTTTTGACGATAGTATTTTAACTGTGTCTTATTGTAATCCACGACATTTTCTCCATCGACGTATATAGCGCCAGAAGTAGGTCTATTCAATAAATTTAAACAACGAATTAGGGTAGACTTACCACTTCCTGATAACCCCATAATCACGAAGGTCTCTCCCTCCATGATTTCCATTGATGCATTGTACACTCCGACCGTATGCCCTGTTTTAGCTAATATCTCTTCCTTTGGTACACCCTTCTCTACCATCGGAATAATTTTTTTAGGTCGAGACCCAAAAATCTTCGATACGTTTTCTAATTTTAATTTTACTGTCATGCGGCATCCCTCCTATGTTTCTGAAGGCGATTCGCAATTCCTCCGGTAACGCGGTCGATGATAATCGCTAGGAAAACAATACTGATCCCAGCTTCAAAACCTAGTGAGATGTCTATTCGGTTAATTGCAAAGAGTACTCGTTCTCCAAGTCCCTGCGCACCAACCATAGAACCAACAACCGCCATTGCTAGCGCCATCATTGTTGTTTGATTTATACCTGCCATAATTGTAGGTAAGGCTTGTGGTAGTTGTACTTTCATGAGCATTTGAGAGGAAGAGGAGCCGAATGATTGTGCAGATTCTACAATCTCTTTATCTACACTTCGGATACCTAATTCTGTTAAACGGATTACTGGTGGTAATGCATAAATGATTGTTGCAATAACTGCTGGTACATTTCCGAGCGGAAAGAAGAAAATTACTGGTATTAAGTAGACAAAGCTTGGCATTGTCTGCATCGCGTCTAATATCGGACGCATGATTCTGGACATTGATTTACTAAAAGCCATTCCAACTCCTAGTGGTATTCCTATAACAAGAGACAAAATTACGGAGATTAAAACGATGGAAATGGTGGTCATTGTTTCTGGCCACAAATCAAAGGATCCAATTAAGAAGATAAATGCTGCATATAGCAGTCCTCCATATAGATTATTAAAAAACCATCCAATTAAAAAGATGATAACAATAAATAACCACCAAGGAATTGCTAGTAGACCCGCCTCAAGACCTTTAATCATGGAAGACGAGATGATAAAGATAAAATCAAAGAATGCATCAAAATTCATGGCAAGAAAATCCACGAATTTCTCTACTACATCCCCTATTGGAAATCGTACGTTTGGAAATTCTGTCATAGAATGGGACTGTAAAAGTACAGCCACAACCACCTTTCTTTAGTTAGATTAAGTAATGAATTATTTCAAAGAAGCTTTTACCTTTTCAGCCACTTCTTCGGACACCCAAGCTGTCCAAATATCTTCATACTCTTTCATCCACCAAATAGCGGCTTCATCTGCTTCAACATCATTTTCCTGCATATAGTCTAATGCACTTTCCGTTAAATCGTTACTAGTTTCATATTTACTTAAAAAGTCTACTACGTCCTTAGCTTGTGTTGGTAAATCCTTATGAACTGCAATAACTACATCATTTGGTGGAAACTCAGTTCCTTTTGATTCATTCCATTTTGCTTCGTCGTAAGGTGCGTCTTCTAATAGAGTTAAATCGTAGCTAGCTGTTACCCACGTTGGTGACCAATAATATCCTACCCAAGGCTCCCCTTTTTTATATGCTCCTGCTAAATCTGCAACAATTGCAGAATCAGAGCCGGGTGCTAGATAGTTATATTGTTCGTCAAGGCCATATGTTTCAAGTTTCGTCCCCAAATACTCACTTACTACCCAACTAGATGGAGCTCCGACCACTCGGCCTTTACTGCTATCTTCGGGATCTTGGAAAATTTCTGGATACTTCTCTAAGTCTTGAACTGTCTTTAAATCTGGAGCGATTGGTTCAATTCCTCGTTCTGCATCTCCCTCTATCACGTAAGTTGGAACATATAATCCTTGCGCGTTATCAGCGAAATTAGTAGCTACCTTCATGATATTTCCACTTTCAATTGCTTTTTCGTAGACATCTTTAATGTTATCGGTCCATACTTCCATATAGACATTTATGTCGCCCTTTTCAAGTGATTGCATCGTAGCTGCTGTTGTTCCACTTGTTACCTCGGTTTCATAACCATAACCTTCTTCGATGATAGTTTGAGCAATGCTGTTGTGTAGGCGTATACTATCCCATCCTGCATCAGCAAACTTAATCACCTCAATACTGTCTTTGCTTGTCTCGTTACCACAAGCTGTAAGTACTAAAAGCATGCAAAGTGAAAAAAATAACATAATTTTTTTCATTAGTCTGACTACCTCTTTTCATTCAATTTTTAAATTAGACGTTCGATCGTTCCTCCTTCAATACCTATAAAATAACTGCTAAAATTTCAAAACAATTAAACTTCCTAATACTGAAATTAAAGGACGCCTAATTTATAACTACTAATACTACTAAACAAATTTGTATATTGCAAATTACTTAAAGAGATAGTTGTTAATTTTTTATTTTAATCTGAATATTTAGCATTAATTTAGTAGACCAATACGATTAGATAAATAGGTAAATATTGTACAATATTCTCGTTTAAAAACAGTAATTTTTATCAAGTATTTGATAGATAGTGCTTTTGTATAGTTTTAATTGAAAAGTGCATGCTCACTTGCTTTCTACTAGATTAGGACATAGGATAGTAAGCTTGATTTCAGGTGGACACTTTCTGTTGGGTGAGCGATAAGCCATCCCCGTCGCATACTTACACCTTTCTTACCTCATAAAAAATGCCATGAATACTGGATTCATGGCAGCCTAGATTATAATTTTTTCCTTTAAACAACTCGATTGTCAGGTTCTTGTCCCTCTAAAACATTTTCAATTGCTTTAGCATTTATTTGCATCATAGCAAGTCTCGTATGAATACTTGCACTGCCGATATGGGGGAGGACTGTAACATTAGGCAAGGTTAAGAGTGGATGATCTAAAGGAACAGGCTCCGTCTCAAAAACATCTAGTCCAGCGGCCCATATTCTTTTATTTAGGAGGGCATCATAAAGGGATTGCTCATCTACGATTCCGCCACGTGCAACATTAATAAGAGCAGAGGTTTCCTTCATCAATCCTAACTCTTTTTTTCCAATCATCCTTTTAGTTTCTGGAGTTAGAGGTGTCAATATTACAACAAAATCAGATTCTTGCAATAATGTTTCTAGCTCCACATATGTAAAGTTATTTTGTTGCTCTGCCTCTAATTTTCTTGTTCTATTATGATATAAGACTTTCATATTAAAACCCTTCGCACGTCTTGCTACCGCTTCACCGATTCTTCCCATGCCTATGATTCCTAACGTAGCTCCAAAAACGTCCATTCCCGTCAGTTGCATCGGTGTCCATGATTTCCATTTACCTGCACGAATATCCTGTTCTGCTTCGGTAATACGACGAGCAGTAGCCAATAACAACGCAAAGGTTAGGTCTGCAGTTGTCTCAGTTAATACACCAGGAGTATTTGTTACCATAACCCCTTTTTCTTTCGCTGCTTCCACATCAATATTATTGAAGCCAACCGCTAGATTACTGATAATTTTTAAATTCGGTAAACTTTCTATAAGTTCCCGGTCCACTTTATCAGAGAGAACCGTCCACAGGGCATGGACGTCCTTTGCCTCCTTTTTTATATCTTCATAATCCATTGGAGTTTCCTCGCTGTGCCACATATTCACCTCAAATTTTTCTCTTAATGGCTGTACAATTTCCTCCGGTAATTTTCGAGTAATAAAAATTTTGTCCATTTAGTTTCCCCCTTATGTTTTCTGATAATTTAAGCATGGACGATTAGAGAAAAGAATTCAACCATATTTACAATTATATTTTTATACGCTATACTGTGGGCACATAAAGAAAACAAATTGTGTAAATTTATACACAACTGTAAAACTACATACCGTTTCTGCACTAGGGGTGCCCACTTTGGCTGTGATGAGAGCTTTTTAGCTCCGATCCCTTATTACTCGATCAGGATAATACCTGCGTGAGGAAGTGCGGTGACTTTCCTTTTTTCATAAGGGTTAGTGGCTGCATCTTCACGGATGTAGCTTTTTTTTATGAAAAAATTGAGGGAGGTTTTTAGGATGGAATGTGGTTTAAGCCCAATTGTAGGGTTTCGTTTTTCCCTACATCCGATGAGCAATGAATTTGTAAGTATTATTAAAGGTGCACTACAGAATACAGATGTATCCAATGTGTGGATGCATACGGATGATGTCTCAACCGTTATCAGAGGAAAACAAGTTCATGTATTTAATGTGGCAAAATCTATTACTCTGAATGCTGCCAAAACAGGGGTACATGTAGCTCTTTCTGGAACATTTTCAGCGGGTTGTCCTGGCGACACCACTGCTGACGTTTATTTAGACAAGGGAGATGAAGTGACAAATAAGGATGAAACAAACCAATATGTTTCTTCTCAATTTGCTTTATACCCTATGAACAATCCTAACTATATGGATGTGATCTACAGAGAGATTGAGCACGCTAAAGTGAAGGGTGTATTCAATGAATCTATGCATTATGCTAGCGGGATTCATGGGGATATCCATGACGTGTTTGCTTATTATGAGGCAGCCTTCAGCAGAGCTAGATCAGAAGAGCACAAGCATTTAGTGATGACTTTATCGATGAGCATTAATAGCCCTTCTCACGGAGATGACCTCCATGCTTAAATCATGGAAGCTAAAAGAAATTGTTTTAATGTCGGTCTTTGCAGTAGTGTTTGGGATTGTTTATTTACTCTTCCTTCATGTAGGAAACATTTGGTCTGGCTTCGTCGGACCAATCGCATATGAGTGGATTTTTGGTGTTTGGTTTATCGTTTCAATTATCTGTATGTACATCATTCGGAAACCTGGGGCGGCGGTTATCTCGGAAACTATCGCAGCAGCAATAGAGGTACTTTTAGGTAATGCCGTCGGGCCACGTCTTATCCTTTCTGGTGTCATACAAGGTCTAGGTGCCGAGGCTGTATTCGCCGCTACACGTTACAAACGGTTTGACCTTTGGGTTTTAATGCTTGCGGGAGCAGGATCCGCAGTTTTTAGCTTTGTGTATGGCTATTTCTTAGGAGGATTTGCCGTTTATACCACTGGATATGTAGTTTTCATGCTAGTTGTTCGTATTTTTAGTGGAACTCTCATTGCTGGTTTAGGTGGAAAAGCTGTAGCTGACGGCTTGCTTGCCACTGGTTCGTTAAGAGGATATGCTATTTCGCGTTCAAAAAAAGGTGATATTCGTGCCTAAAGTTATCCATTTTGAAGATGTCACCTTTTCTTATCCAGACAAGGATACTGCTGTTCTATCAAACTTTTCTATGTCTATCGAAAAAGGAGAGCGTGTCGTCATAACCGGACCAAGCGGCTGTGGAAAGAGCACTTTACTTTATTTGTGCAATCGTCTCTATCCAGAAAATTGCGATGGCATAGTGTCCGGTAGAATAGAACTTTTTGGTAAAGAAAATGATTCCTATCGACCTGGCGAGGTCAATCATCGTATCGCAACAGTATTTCAAGATCCCGATGCACAATTTTGTATGCCAACTGTAGAGGAAGAGCTTGCTTTTACTTTAGAGAATTTACTCGTCGCACGGGAAGAAATGGAGACGAAGATTTCTGAAGTATTGGAGTTAACTAGGTTAACGGATTATCGACATTCCATCATTCAATCGCTTTCTGGAGGTATGAAGCAAAGGGTTGCCACTGCTTGTGCAATGATTATGGAGCCAGAAATATTATTGTTAGATGAGCCTATCACCCATCTGGACCCGTATACCGCAAAACAATATATTGAATGGTTGGACTTACTTCAGCAAAAATCGAGTATAACCATCTTAGCGATTGAGCATAGACTCGACCTATGGGACAACTTCTTTCATCGAACAATTAAGTTAAAGGAAGATAGAATTCCGTATGAAAGCTATACCAAAAGGAAGAGCATGGTTCAAGCAGAAAAGTCTCTGCATGTGGAAAATATTAGTACAAAGCATTTTTTACAGCCAACTTCATTCTCTTTAAATAAAGGAGAAATCGCAGTGCTAGCTGGACCAAATGGCAGTGGGAAATCTACATTATTGAAGGCTCTTTCAG
This sequence comes from Psychrobacillus faecigallinarum, assembly GCF_014836595.1. Taxonomy (GTDB): domain Bacteria; phylum Bacillota; class Bacilli; order Bacillales_A; family Planococcaceae; genus Psychrobacillus; species Psychrobacillus faecigallinarum. Next base: position 28,075 of record NZ_JACSQO010000005.1, read on the forward strand.
GTATTGTACCCTCTAATGGCAAAGTAAAGCCTAGCATGTTAGGCTATGTACCTCAATCACCAGAATTTTTGTTTATTACAGGGCAAGTGAAGGAAGAGGTTTCTTTCGGTGGTGTTCAAAATACGGAGGAAATGTTGGAGCGACTGAATTTATCTACTGTTTCAGATGCACATCCTTTTTCAATCAGTCATGGGCAAAAAAGGCGCCTAGCTATAGCCATTATGCTTTGTCAGAATCGTGAAGTGATACTGATGGATGAGCCTACTTCTGGCCAGGACTCCGCTACTTTAGCCGAACTGTTTAAAGTAATTGATAATCGTTCTAAGGCAGGTACTACCTTCCTAATTGTTACACATGATATGGAGTTTGCTTATAAGGTTGCAGACACCATTTTACTAATGAAAGACGGAGCAATTACAGGAAAATATCACTCTGACAGCTTTTGGGGTAAAGAAGATTTACTGCTAGAACATCAATTACTCTCACCTAGACGAGGTGCTCTCTATGCACACTAGCCTACATAGGATGAATCCGTCTGTTAAGTTTGTGATAGTAATGATTTGCATGCTGACACTTGCGTTTTTTTTCAATCCATGGACTCCACTTATTTTTTGGTTAAGTATTATTGTGGTGCAAATCTTTTTAAGCCATATATCCTGGAGAAAATGGGGCTTACTGATGCTACCATTTTTTATAGCAGCATTTGGCTATCTTTGGACTACTCTTTTATTTGCAGACAGTAGGACTGGTCCTGTTCTTTGGTCTATCGGTTCTGTTGAAATAACTATGAGTCAACTGAATCACGCCTTGTCCCTAAGCTTTCGCGTTTTAGCTTTTTCTAGCCTAAGCTTGTTATTTGCTTTAACTACCGATCCAATTATATTTATACGTAGCCTAATGCAGCAGTTAAAACTATCTCCAAAAATTGCTTACGGAATTATGGTTGGTTATCAATTTCTACCCCTCTTAAAGGATGAATTTATACTAGTTCAACAGGTACAGAAACTTAGGGGATTGGATGACCAATCAAATATTTTCAAGAGAATAATAGGTTTACGGCGCGTACTAATCCCCATGCTCGCTGGAGCTGTTCGTAAAGCGGAGAAAGTTGCATTTGCTATGGAAGCAAGGGGTTTCACAGGAGAACCAAGAAGGGTTTTTTATCATAAGGTTACTATTGAAAAGAATGATTTCATGTTAGCATTCTTGTTTATTGGTTTATTATTAATCAGTTGTTTCAGTAATTTTTGGTTAGTGTAAAAACAAAGAGAGTGACACCAGACTTGGGTGACACTCTCTTCCTTTAAATACAATCATATTTTATCAGCAAACTTTTGTTTTATATTCTCTTGCCAATGAAATAGTTCTTCTGCTCGCATAGGTTTAGCAAAATAATAACCTTGTAAAATAGGATTTTCGCAGGATGCCCTTAAAAATCCTACCTGTTCTTTTGTTTCCACTCCTTCAAAGACTATTTCTAGTCCGAGTGACGTTCCTAGTGCAATAATAGCCTGTACTATTAAAGAATCTTTATGAGAATTTGGAACTTCCTCAATAAATGTTTTGTCAATCTTTAAGGTAGAGATTGGTATTTGCTTTAAATAAGAAAGTGAGGATACCCCTGTTCCAAAGTCATCCAGGGCAACAGAGAAACCTTTCTCCCTAAATACTCCTACCGCCCGCATTGCTTCTTCAATATTACTTACAAAGCTAGTTTCCGTAATTTCTAACTCTATTTCATTTGGACAGATTTCATAACTACTTGTAATACTTATCAAACGTTTTAGTAGAGCTGAAGAGGTAACATAATGTCCAGGTATATTAATCGCTACTTTTCCTAGTGAAATATTTTCTTTCTTCCATTGGTACATTTGTTTACAAGCCTGTTCTACAATCCAGTCCGTAACCATTTCCATCTTCGAATTTTCCTCTAGTATAGGGACAAAGACAGCCGGAGACAAAAAACCATATTTTGAATTATTCCATCTTAGAAGAACCTCTACTCCTGCTACTTCCACATTTCGTAGATTTATTTTTGGTTGATACACGAGATATAACTCTTTGTTAATCATTGCTTTTTCAATTCCATCGACTAATTCTTTTTCAAACGTATGCGTATGTATGACCGGATCAAACATAATTACTTCATGTTTATGTTCAATGGAAGAGTCATTAAACACAGCTAGGGCATTCGAATAGATTGAATGAAGGTCTCGATAATCCTTTACCGCGGAAATAGCACAAACCCCTGGAAGTACTATTTTTTTGTTTTTAATTGTAATGGGTCTCTTTAAAATCTCCGCTATTTTTTCCATTGCTATTAGCATTTCATGGATATTTGTGTCATCAGTAGTTCTCATAATATAAGCGAAACGATTGCTTTCAAATTTAAATAAACGAGCTGATGGCGGCTTGTAATCCATGAAGATTTTAGTTAAATGTTGAATGACCTCGTCACCAAACATGAAGCTAAACTCTTGATTTATTTTTCCAAAGTCATGTAAATGCCAGACTGCTAGTGTTTGACCAATAACAGACTTTTCAATGTATGATTCAAAGCTTCTACGATTAGGTAGCATTGTGAGATTATCAAAATAATTGGCTCTATATTTTACGTACCTATCCATCATACTAGATAAAAGTAATACCCCTATTAGCATTCCAAGGAAAAAGGTTACAGTTACACCTAGAAAAGTATTATGCATCGAGTGATTTTCTGCAGTTGCGACTAAATAATCTCTCGGGGCGTAAACACTTATTGCTAATATTCCTACATAATGAGTTGTAGCAATTGCACAGCCAATTAAAATGGATGAAAAAGTTTTAGTAATAAAGTTTTTTGTCTTTTTAGATGAATATTTAATGGAAAATAAAGCAGTCTGCGTAAACATGATAGAGATACACAAAGCGATAAATATAGTAGGTCTATCGTAAACGTATTGCACATCCATCTCCATGGAACGGATTCCAATATAGTGAACTCCTGCTATCCCTAACCCCATTAAAATACTTGCAATTATATATTTCCACCAAGATTGAATTGGTTTATTTACCCAATAGAAAAAAATAAAAGATGCTAAAACACCTGGAATTAATGACACAAAAGTCAATATCCAATTGTAATGCATACTGATTGGCAACGTAATAGCGGTCATACCTACAAAATGCATAGCCCAAATTCCCAAACCAAGTGAAATAGATGCTAATATTAACCAAAATAAATAGTGAAAAAAACTATTTTTTTGGACTCTTTCATTTAGCGATAGCGCAGTAAATGAAGCAATACAGGCAACTATAATTGAAATTATCACACCGACCATTGAATACTCCGGTTGTAACTCTATAGAATATATGGGTGATATAGCACTAAAAAACAACTTTGTCATTCCTTTCGACGAACAACTTATCTGTTAAACTATACCATATCGACCAGACATATAACATAAAAACCATAATGTAATTGTATAATTTTGATTAAATCTTTTATTTTATAATATTTTTACAATATATGTGTGTCGAATTGTTGAAAATTGGTTCTTTATGATTACTTATTTTGTTATATAATTATTGCTAATATTCCAATACTGTTAAAAATAGGTATTATCAGAAAATTATATAGGAGGCTTTAAATGTCATCAGTAGCTCTGCTAAGAGGAATTAATTTAGGAAAGATTAATAAAGTAGATATGAAATCTCTAAAGCACTCTTTGAAGAATTGGGCTTTCATAATGTACGTACATATATTCAAACAGGAAACGTTATTTTTGATAACGGTGAATGTAGCGAGGGAAAATTAGAGGAAGCACTAAGAATCACCTATGGGTTCTCTATTCCGGTTACTTTAAGAACGAAATCTGAATTGGAAGAAGTACATAACCATCCACTTTTCTTAAATGACCAAACCTTTGTCATGTTTCTACAAAGGAAAATTACCAACGAACAGATTACTATACTTAAGGAAATAGTAGAGGACGAGTTTGTAATTCTTCATAGACGTAATTTGATCATTAATCATTCCAAGAACTATCACCAGACAAAGTATACGAATGCCTTCTTTGAAAAGAAGCTCCAAACGGTTTGCACAGCTAGAAACAAAAATACAGTGATAAAAATATTAGAAAGAATGTAGTATGTTTGACATAAGAATTTCTTATACCTTTTTATGAATTAAATAAATTTTTATTATCAGAAAACTTACGTTAAAATAAAGTTATTCATAAGGGGGTATGAAGCATGTCGTTTACTTTTAAAAAAATCGATCATATTCAATTAGCTGCTCCAAAGGGCTGTGAAGAAGAAGCTCGCCGATTCTTCACTGGAATTTTAAGATTGCCAGAAATAGAAAAACCACCTCTTCTAAAACAGAAGGGCGGTGTATGGTTTACATTAGGTAGCTATCAAATTCACATTGGAGTTGAAGAAAAGTTTTCTCCTGCCAAGAAGGCACATCCAGCATTCGAGGTGGAAAACTTAGAAGCTCTAAAAGAGCATTTATCCGAACAAGGAGTAAGCTTTGTAGTCGATGCAGAGCTACCAGGAGCTAATCGCATCTACATTCATGATCCATTTGGTAATCGAATCGAGATTTTAGAGTGGATGTGACTTAAAAAAAGCGCAGTCGTGACAAAAATGTTCTTCGATTTCCACTCTGCTTTGGTTTACGCTTTCAGGGGTAGCCAATAAGCCATCACCGCCGCTCACGCATCTTGCAGGAACACTTATATTTGAAAAAACGCCTATGGGAAAATGACTCCCACAGGCGTTTTTATTTTAATTAATTATCTTGTACTTCGTTACGTTTTTTCTTAAATAGCTTAGAAAGAACCTCATAAACGATTGGAACTATAATCAGCGTTAACAATGTTGAACTTGCTAGACCACCGATTACGGTAATACCTAATCCTTTAGAGATTAAACCACCGCCACCACCTGAACCAACCGCAAGTGGAACAAGTGCTCCAATTGTTGCAATGGCAGTCATAAGAATTGGACGTAAACGTGTTGCCCCAGCTTCTAAGATTGCTTCACGCATTGTCATACCATCACGTTCCATATGAATAATACGGTCCACAAGCACGATAGCGTTCGTCACAACTATACCTATCAGCATGAGGAGACCCATCATAACAGATACGGAAATTGTTTCATCTGCAAGCCATAGACCTGCAAATGAACCGATTACTGCAAATGGTAACGAGAATAGGATAGCAAATGGCGCTACACCTTCACCAAATGTTACTACCAAGATGAAGTAAACAATCGCAATCGCTGCAAGCATCGCCACTCCAAGCTGAGTAAATGTTTCATTCATATCTGCAGTTACCCCTGCAACTCCAACTGTTACACCCTTAGGTAAGTCTAATTCTTCAATCGCTTCATCTACATCTGCTGAAGCTTTTGAAATATCATCATCTAGGATTGTAGCTGATACAGTAGCATAGTACTCTCCTTTACTACGCGCAAGCGTATTTAAAGCGTACCCTTCTTCTACTGTTACAATTTCAGACAATGGGATTGTTGTTCCCATTGCTGTCGGAACTTCTTTTGCTAAAATATCATCAATTGATTTAGGTGTTTCTGTTTGTTCTTGTTGTACGATAACCTCTAAAGTATTACCGTCTTTTTCAACTGTAGTTAATACTTCCTGAGTAGTAGTAGGACTTAACATCATAACGATTTGACCTGTTGTTAACCCATATTGTAATAATTCATCCTGTGCTACTTGGAACGTATACTCTACATAGCTATCTTCGGCACTTGAAGAAACATCTTTTAATCCTTCTGTTTCTCCCATTACCCCTTCAACCATAGATACAGCTTCATTTAGTTTATCTAAATTTTCGCTATAGAATGTGTAGCTGATTTCATTTGTTGACATAGACATACTCGAGAAGTTTTGGCTCTTCCATTCGCCGGTTTGACCAATGTTAAAGACATACTCCTCAATTTCTTCACGAGCACCAGGGAAATCTTCCATGTCTTCATCAAAGATCAAGTACATTAACGCTCCGCCTGTACCCCCGCCCATCATAGCAGTCATGTCATTTGCACCGTCACCGTTAATAGATACTTGAGCGATATCGATATCTTTGCGTTTTAGCATCTCTTCTTCAACTTTTGTAACGTTAGCTAAGGTATCTTCTTTTAGTTCACCAGCTTTTGGTGTGTATGTTAAATACATTACTTTTTCTTCTTCACTTCCTAAGAAACTAAAGCCAATTAAAGGAGTAAGCATTAGACTACCTACTAATAATGCAATAGAAACAATAGAAGTAATAATTTTATGGTTCAATGTCCATTTTAGAATTTTCTTATAACCTTCAGCTAATTTGCCTTGCTCTTTGTGATTACTTTCTGTTTTTTCAGCATAAAGTTTTTTCTTAAATAAGAAATGAGACATTGCTGGTACAATCGTAATTGCTACCAATAAAGATGCACCAAGAGCAAAAGTCATTGTTAATGCGAATGGCATGAATAATTCTCCAACCATTCCACCGACGAAGATTAACGGTGCAAATACTGCCACTGTTACTAATGTAGATGAAAGGATTGGCTTGAACATTTCAATAGTCGCTTCACGAACTAAAGCACGACCTGATAATGGCTCACCTTTTAAATGTAAACGACGATAAATATTTTCTACTACTACAATGGAGTCATCAATTACCCGTCCAATCGCAACCGTAATTGCTCCAAGTGTCATAATGTTCAACGTTATATCTAACCAATTTAATAGCAGTAAAGCCATGAATATAGATACTGGTATAGATACAATTGAAATAATAGTAGATTTGAAATCGCGCAAGAATAGCAAAATGATTAATACTGCGATCAAACCACCAAAGACTGCTTTTTCTACCATCGTGAATACAGATTCTTCGATAGGAGCACCTTGGTCTAGAGATACATCAATAACAATACCATCAATGTTCTTTTCTTCTTCTGCGATTAAATCCTTCACTGCATTTACTACCGTTACTGTGTTAGCATCTTGATTTTTTACTATTTGAATTGCGATGGCATCCTTGCCATTAGTACGTGAAACAGACTCTACTTTACCAACAACCTCAACCTGTGCAATATCCCCTAATTTAACAAATGGAGATGGGTTGGTAGCAGATGGAGTCACAGGAATTAGCATTTCTTTTAATTCATCAGCAGTCATAAACTTACCATCGACTGCTACTGCCTGCTCACCTTCTTCAAATTCAAACAATCCTAATGATACAGCCATATCACTTGCTTGAATCATTTGCTTGACAGTGTCTTCTGTTACATCCAATTCAGCCATCTTCGCTTCGTCATATGTAAGCTCCACTTCTTCAATATGTTGACCTGTTATAGTCGCCGATGCAACGCCATCGATTTTATCAATTTTTGGAAGTAAAATATCTTCTACTGTCGATGTTAGTTCTACAATATCCTCTTCTGTACTACTTACACTAAGTGCAACTACTGGCATCATATTCATACTGATTGCTGTTATAGTTGGCTCCTGTGCACCTTCCGGTAAAGATATTTTATCCAAGGCAGATTCCATGGCGCGTTTTGCTTCATCCATGTCAGTGCCGTATTCGTATTCCACTTGAATGCTAGACATACTCGAATATGAATTAGAATATACAGACTTAACATCTTCTAATCCTTCTAATGCTTTTTCAAAAGGCATCGAAACGTCTTCCATTACTTTTTCAGGAGTCGCACCAGGATAAACATCCATCACCATTAAGAACGGAATCGAGATATCTGGAATGGTCTCCATTTTCATTCTTGTACCTGAATAAATACCAGAAACAGTTATAATAATCGTTAATAACCAAACTGCTAGTTTATTTTTCAGGACAAAATTTACTAACCCTTTCACCCTTACACCTACCCTCAATTGACTTATCGAACTCATTTATTTATAATAATGACTAATTGGTCATTTGTCAACAATATGCATTAGGAGCGATTATATATGGTAAAGAAACAACTAATTATGGATAAAGCGTTAGAACTGTTTGCTAAACAAGGTTTTGAAGCTACATCAGTCCAACAGATTACTGACCATTGCGGAATTTCTAAAGGTGCCTTCTACCTTTCTTATAAATCTAAGGATGAACTAATCATCTCTTTTGTAGATTGCTTTATGAAACAAATAATTGCTGATATTGACTCATCAGTCAAAGATTGTTCACATTCTGATGATATGCTATCTACATTTTTTTACACTACCAATAAAGCGTTTCAAGATAACTCTACTTTTGCAAAGATTTTCTTTAAGGAGCAAACCCATACAGTAAATGAAAACCTTTTGAATAGATTGTCTTATTATGATAGTAAGGTAAATGACATTATTTTATACATAATTGATCATTTGGTATTAGAAAATGAAAAGACTAAGTTTGATTTGCTAATTTGTATAAAAGGATTTATGAAGGTCTACGTGGATCTTTTCTTAATCTACGAATTACCTCTACTAGATCTAGATATCCTCACTAAATCGCTAGTAGAGAAGACAAACATCTTAGCTAAGTATTCTACTATTCCTTTTATCACCAAGGAAAGTGCACAGATCTTACAGGATCATATTGAAGGTACTGATAATAATTCAAAACAGATTATTGAATTAATCGAGCAGCTCATAATAGAAATTGAGGAGCCGATTGAAAAAGAATCATTGGAGCTCTTAAAAAATTGCTTACAAAGTGAAAACAATAGCCTCGCCATTATTAAGGGTTTATTGGAAAATATTAAAAACAACCCGCAATGTAAGTGGGTTGCCTATTTAATAAGAGAGAAGTACTCCATTCAACAATAAGGGTCATGCTGGGAATACTTATATCGAAAATAAAACAGTTATAAAATAAAGGGTGTCCAGAAATTATCTTTTCTGGACACCCTTTTTTGTTATTGAAATATCCTTCTTGTGAAAGAAAAGATGTTTTTTCCAAAAAGGAAGTTCTTTTATTTTAAAAATGCCTGTGTTGTTTTCACAGTTGCATAGATGCCATTTAATGCGGCCATAAATGCGTAATGAACATGATTAGCGGGAATAATTTTATCTTCAATTTGTAATGACGTAGTTGCACAAGCATCTTCAATCACTTGACATGTATATCCATGTTCAACTGCTGCACGTACTGTTGCATCAATACACATATGTGACATCATACCACATACAATTAATTCTTTAACTCCTTGCTCTTGAAGATGGGGGATGCAGAAACAATTTGTCGGGATATAATTGAATTTCAACAGACGTATCAAGTAGATGAGATCATTGTGATATCTAATATATACGAAACGAAAAAAGAAATTCATTCTTATGAGATTTTAAAAAAAGTTGTGGATGAGCTATTTGATTTAAAAATTAACTAAAAAGGAGGATGTTCATGACGTAGGTCACGAACATCCTCTCTAAATATAGACATTTGCGCTTTTCTTACAAGTCGTCAAAGCCATTATCGATGGCATTAACTTTTACATACTGGCGTGACTTTTGCTCGAAGAAGTCTGTTTTCGTGCCATCTATATTATCCGCATAGGCACGGATCCATTTCATAGGATTCTCTACATACTCTGGGTAGATTTCATGAAGACCGATAAGACGCAGCATCTTATTAGCGCGGTACTTAATATATCCATGCATATCATCTAAATCAATTCCCTCAATGTCCTTGAGTACATAGTTTGACCACTCTATTTCGAGCTCCACTGATTCTTTGTATTGATCGTACACCCAGTTCATCATGTCATCATTATTTAGCTCAGGATTTTCCGCCAGTACAGCACGGAATAACTCTGAGATAAATCGTCCATGCTCTAGTTCGTCTCTATTAATATAGCTAATCATTGTAGAGGTACCTACCATTTTGTTGTAGCGTGCAAGGTTATAAAAATAGGCAAATCCCGAGTAGAAAAATAAACCCTCTAGTAACGTTGTGTAAGTTAATGTTTTTAAAATATTTTCTGTCGATGGATTCTCCACAAATTCATTATAGTATTTCATAATATTTTGGTTGCGCTTTAATAATATCTCATCCGTTCTTCCAAATTCGAAGGATTTGTTTTGTTCATTAAGCGAAACAACTGAGGACAGCACATAAGAATAACTTTCATTATGTACAGCTTCCTGCTGCGCGATTACTGCCATAATAGATTGTACGGATGAATCTGTAGCGTAAAGTGACAGCAACAGAGCTGTACGAGTCTGGGGCGCATCTAATGTAGCAAGTAGACCAATTATTTTCAAATAGGCCTCCTGCTCCGATTTTGTTAAGCTATCAAATTGCTTAATATCATTCGACATATTAATCTCATCTGCTTGCCAATAGTTCCCTAGTAAGCGTTTATAGATTTTATGCCAATGCGGATAAGCTATATCATTCCAGTTTAAAATTCCACTCGATTTCCCATTAAATATCCCTGTGGATTTGTTTGGGTTTCTAGGTTCTAATGTTTTTGCCTTTAACATTTTCCAAAACTCCCTCTAGCCATTTTATAACTATTTTTTCTTGACTTCCTCTTGGTGATTGTTCTATTTTTAAACCTTCATATTCACAAGCATAAAACTCGGTTAGTTTGTTTACAGCATTGCAAAATAAGTCGTCGCCACCGAATTGTGTGTCTCCTGAACCAAAAATATAGACATTTTTCGGTTTATAGCCCACTGCTCGAACAAATTCCTTCACTTCATCCGGAATACCACCCTCGTCCCAAGTGAAGGTTCCTAGAAATAGGAAGTCATATGCAGATAGCTGTGGCACTATCCCATCACCTATTTCATACATGTCCACCATATAACCTTGTTCCTCTAAATTCACTTTTAATAGTTCAGCTATCTCTTCAGTATTCCCGCTATAGCTCAAATAACAAATGATGGTTTTCATTAGCTCGAACAAGACTCACATTCTACCAGTTCTATTGAAGTGGAACGTACATAATAAGTTGTTTTTAGACCACTATTCCAGGCATCTAAGTGTAGCGCTAACAATTCCTTAGCCTTAATAGTATTTTGAACATATAGATTTAGCGAAACACCTTGGTCGATATGTCTTTGACGGGCAGCATTTTGTTTTAACGTCCAATGCTGGTCGATAAAGTAAGCTGATTTGTAATACCATGTCGTCTCTGAATTTAAATCTGGGACTGTCACTGGAATTTTATAATCTTTCTTTTCCTCTGAATAGGTCTTTTGGAAAATCGGATCAATACTTGCCGTACTTCCCGCTAAAATGGAGGTAGATGAGTTTGGTGCAACCGCCATCAAATATCCATTTCGGATACCATTTTCAGCTACTTGCTCACGCAGACTTACCCATTCCTCTCCGTCATATTGACGGTTTTCAAAATAAGCCCCTGTTTGCCAATCAGAACCTTCGAATAAAGGGTAGGCCCCTTTTTCCTTCGCAAGATTTAAGGAAGCTTGAATCGTCAAATAGGCAATTCTTTCATATAAATTATCAGCAAGCTCTACTGCTTCCTCTGATTCCCAACGAATTTGCTTAAGGGCAAGTAAATGATGCCAACCAAACGTTCCAAGTCCAATTCCACGATACCTTGCGTTTGTGCGCTCTGCCTGTGGCACTGGAATCATGTTCATATCTATAACATTGTCTAACATTCTTACCTGGATGTTTATCAATCGTTCTAGTACATCCTCTGGTACTGCTTTACCTAAATTAATAGAAGAAAGGTTACAAACTACGAAATCACCAGGTTTTCTACGAGTTACAATCACATCGTCCTCTAGCTGGATGGATTCAAATTCAGTGGCACTTTGGTTTTGAAAAATTTCCGTACAAAGATTACTACTATAAATCATTCCAACATGCTTGTTTGGATTACGGCGATTCACTTCATCTCTATAAAACATAAATGGGACACCCGTTTCTAACTGGGATCGCATAATTCGCTTCATCAAATCTATTGCTGGAACTGTTTCTCGTGAAAGGCGATGATCCATTACACATTCTTCATACTTTTCTCTGAAAGAACCATCTCCACGTTTTTCATCATAAAAGTCTTCTAATGAGTAACCTTTGAGCTGACGAACCTCGTGAGGGTCAAACAAATGCCATTCTCCTCTTGCATCAACCTTTTCCATGAACAAATCTGGCAAGCATACACCAGTAAAAATATCATGTGCTCGAAGTCGTTCATCGCCATTATTTAGTCTTAAATCTAAAAATGTAAATATATCTTTATGCCACACATCCAAGTAAACAGCTACTGCACCTTGACGTTGGCCTAGCTGATCTACGCTGACAGCTGTATTGTTTAGTTGCTTTATCCATGGAAGAACCCCACTAGACGCTCCCACAAAACCTCTTATAGAAGAGCCACGGCTACGGACCTTGCCCATATAAACGCCTATTCCTCCTCCAAATTTAGAAAGTGTGGCTATGTCTGTGTTGCTATCATAAATTCCTTGTAGACTGTCATCAACCGTGTCGATAAAACAGCTAGAAAGCTGCCCGTGTGGCTTTCCTGCATTAGAAAGAGTCGGAGTAGCAACCGTCATATATAAATTGCTCATCGCCCAATAGGCTTCTTTAATTTTTTCTATGCGGTTTTCTTTTTCGTCCTTCATTAGCGTCATTGCAATAATCATCCAGCGTTCTTGTGGCAATTCTACAATAGTCTTATCAAAATCCTTCGCTACATAACGATCTAAAAGCGTTTTTAAAGCTATATATGTGAAGAGGAAGTCTCTTTCAGTAACGAGGATTTCTGCTAATTGCTCTAATTCCTCTGTAGAATAGGTTTCTATGATACGAGAATCATAAATTCCCTTAGCCGATAGCTTTTGAACGTTATCTGCAAACTTTGTATAGACTGCATCTGCCGTTGTATTTCTTCGTTCCGCTTGTTGCGAATATACTTCTGCTAAATAGATTCGAGCCGCCACAAATGTCCAATAAGGTTCATGTTCATCAAGAAAGCTCAGCGACTCTAAGGACATGGCTTTAGACCAGCTAGCAATATTGCCCTCTGGGTGTTTTTGTAGCCACTTGTCATGTGACCTCCTTAATGGTGCTATCTTTTCTTCCCCAAACTCCTGTGTTAATTGGTATAGTACCTGTTGTTTTTCTGTGTTTGAAATAGTGGTCATTTAGAATTCCTCCCTGTCTTTACATAACAAAAAAGCGATGGCTCTAGCCTCTTCGGCTGAGTCATCGCTCACGATTTTAAAGTAGGAAACAACAAGACGTATCGTTCGTTCAAAGATAGAGTCTCTCGCCCCCACCTCTCAACCCCCGAAGAAAGTGTTGCTTCACCGATAAACAGGCAGGTCTACTGGCTCGTGTTTCTTCCTTCTGCTGGCCTTCCCACGAAAAATCGCAGTGGCATATTCAACAGTCGTCCACACTTACAGTTGCGGGGACAGCTTCGGTATTTCACCGAATTCCCTTTTAAACCATAACGGTACCTTTTCATCGTATAAATACTATATATTGTGTTTTGATTACTTATATACCCTAACATATTGTGTTTAAACTTGTACATAGGTAAAAAGACTAGACGTTTGATACACAGCTTTATTTCTGTACATTAAACTAATTTCATATCCCTTTAATCGCTCTTTCTAATCTCTATTCTATATAAATTTTATAAGCTTTCGTAGCCGTATTATGAAAACTTACTTTCGTATTTATTCATACAGGCTTACCTTGCAGCTTTACCTTCTTTTTCTTAGCTTTCATATGACCGCTCCAGGAGAGGTTTGTACCCATTCGAAGAATCATTTCCAAGGGACCTCGTTTGAATACCTTCAAGTAGTAGTAGCTACCTATACATTGTAGAACAAAAATTACAAAGCCCAGCAAGACACTATTTAGCATGCCCAAAGAGCCAAATTGTCCTAAACCGTATCCGTAATAGATAAAAGTACAAATAACACTTTGCATAATGTAATTTGTTAAAGAAAGTTTCCCAACACTTTCAAAACCAATGAAAACCTTGTTACCTGAGAACTTTATAAATAGGATAGCAAATATACCAATATAGGATATACACAGTAATTGTGTACCCATTTGTAATAGAACTGCTGTCCAATTTGTTTCTTCTCCAATAATAGCGATAGATTTTAAAAGTAAACTAATTGGCAAAAGAGCCATACTTAATATATACCATTTTTGTTCTCGTTCCATGTGTAGAAATAAGCCACCCTTTGCAGCTGCCATACCAAACAAAAACATCGGTGACGTCAACAATGGTCCAAACAAAAGCATAAACAAGCTAAAAAATACTTTTTCCCCTTCACTTTCAAAATACAGTGGATCCTCTGTATTTCTGTGTTGCTTAATTTCCTCATAAGAGCCATTTTGATAGACTTCATTTGTAGTTTCTATGTATAATGATTGCTTTTCCAACTCTTCCTTACTTTTTTCTTCCATTCCATAACTAAGAGCACCAGTCAATACAAACAAAACAGTTCCCCATATAATTAAAGTTTTCTTTTTTCTATTTAAAAAAAGTAATAGGAATAATCCCATTAACCCGTAAAAGGCTAGAATATCCCCTTCCCATAAATAGGTTGAATGAAGTAAACCTAGAATAAAAAGAAATATAAAACGTCTCCATAAATGCCTTTTTACTTTTCCGTTCTTTATTTTAATTGATTCTGCTAGTTTTATTAATGAAAAACCAAACAAAAAAGTGAATATCGGCATAAAACTACCTTCTACTGCTATTTTAAGAATAGCATAAATAGTCTTGTCTGTGGCAGAAGCTGTAAAGTACTCTAATTCTTCCTTTCCCCATATACCGTAATGGAAAATTAACAAATTCGCTAATAATATACCAAACAAACTGATTCCTCTTAAAGCATCTATAAAACGCACTCTTTCTTCTTTCATCATGAAACCTCCTAAAAATATCTCTTAGTTAGTATAAAATGGTAAGCTTATAATAAATTGAAACTAACCTTACAGAAACCTTAAATATTTCTAGGAGTGATTTACTAATGGAAGAAACTAATATTTTGATAGTTGAAGACGAGCTTGCTATCGCTGAGATGGTAGAAATTATTTTAAGAAAAGAAAATTTTCGACATATTGATATTTGTGAAACTTACCAGAAGGCAAGTAATTATATTTCCAATATGCATTATGATTTATATATTCTCGATATAATGCTTCCGGATGGAGTGGGACTTGATTTAGCTAAACAAATTCGTTTTAAATCCGATGCTCCTATATTTTTTCTAACAGCAAAAGAAAGTGATGCTGACAAAATAAGAGGATTTATGAATGGAGCTGACGATTACATAACAAAACCTTTTAATCCACTGGAATTAGCTGCTCGAGTGAAAGCACACATGAAACGCTATACTTCTTCCTTTAAAGCTTCCGATGAAAAAGTATATAAATTTGGCCATTTTTTGTTAGATAAAAGAAGCGCAGAACTTACTGTGAACGGAGAAAAAAGCATTGTTACGGGCAAACTATTTCATTTACTACTCCTATTTTGTGAAAACGCCGGACAGATTTTATCCAAGGAGCAAATTTTTCTTTCTATCTGGGGAGAAGACAGTTATATAGATGACAACACAATCATGGTACATATACGGAGACTCCGAGAGAAGATTGAACAAAACCCTAGTAATCCTAAACAGCTGATTACAATTAGAGGGATTGGCTATAAGCTCCTAAACGAGGAGAAATAGTAATGAGACTTTCAAGTAAAATATCTCTAAGATTTTTAGTTTATTTTGTTGTATTTTATGCTGTATTATTTTTAGTCACATTTGGAATGTTTGCTTATATCATTTTCGATTTGCTTTCAAAGGAAGCTATCTCAGATATTCGTGCATTGGAAGCCTTTGAAATAGAAAGTGACATTGCAAAACAACCGGATGGCAGCTATGTATTTTCGGAGGACTTTATTAAATTGGCTAAGCAAAACTCCGGCCATTTATATCTTGTAGACCAAGCAGGCGAAGTACTTGCAACTACTGAACAAGAAATACTATCTATTGAATGGGTTGCCATACAGAAACAAGATCACGCTGTTTGGGAGTTAACAGACCAGCTGTTCTTACTTTTCATAGAAAACCAACCTGTAGATTTGTTGCTCGGTAAACTTTACATTAATAATAAAATTCAAATGAACGATGAGCTGAAAAAGGAGTTTTCATCTGTAGATGCAGCCGTTGAAATATATAACCAAGATGGGATAAGAGAAGAAATCCTTTATGGAGATGTATATAAAGCATTAAGTAGCATGGAGATAGTTACAAATAGTCAGGATTACTTTGAAAGAAAAGAAATTACTGCCTTTCAAACGATGGAAAACGGAAAAGTCCTAGTAGTACGAATGCCAAATACTAATTATCATCCCTTTGAACCAGCATTAATAGATACTATGAAAAAGCTAGTGTTCTCCATTTTAGCGTTCCATCTCTTCCTGTTTATCTTTACTATTCTTTTTTCCATTTGGATTGGATATCGATTTGGTCGTCCCTTACTATATTTCTTACATAGAATTGAAAAATTAAGCGTAAAGGACTACGATCCTCCAAATGACAAAAGATTACGTTCCCCAAAATCCGGTAGATTTAAACGAAAATACCGTATATACGAGGAAGTGGACAAGTCACTAGCTAGGTTAGCAAATACATTAAAAAGTAACGAAGAGAAAATAATAAAAACGGAAAAACTAAGAGAGGATTGGATCACTGGTCTCTCTCACGACTTAAAAACCCCTCTTAGTTCTATTTATGGATATTCTATAATGCTATCATCTAATGAGTACACATGGACCCCCATAGAGGTACAACGTTTCGCTAAAACAATGCAGGAAAAATCTATTTATATGAATGCGTTAATCGAGGATTTGACATATACTTACCAGTTGAAAAACGATGCGATTCAACTTAACAAAGAAAAGTTGAATCTCTTTGATTTTTTAAGGTCCTATGTTTACGCCTGTGATTGGAATGACATTCAAGAACCTATAGGAAACAAGGATATTACCGTCTATTTAGATGCAAAGCTATTTGAACGGGTTCTCGACAATCTTGTAGGAAATGCAGTAAAACATACTCCGAAGGGCACCAAGGTACACTTAGAAATTTATGAAAAAGATAGCTTAGCCTGTCTGGTCATCCGAGATGAGGGACCTGGTATTCCAAAGGTAGCTTTAGACAACTTGTTTAACCGTTATTATAGAGGTACAAATACTACCTCTGAAATTTCGGGCACTGGGCTTGGTTTAGCAATCTCCAAGCAACTAATAGAAGCACATAACGGAACGATACTAGTAGAATCCTCAAAAATAGGAACACTAGTGACCGTCACTTTTCCAATAGAATAAAAAAGCATTGGGAGCTCCCAATGCTTTTTGTTTTTCTTATAAAAATATAATAACTGCTAGTACTGCAGCTAATACAATACGATAAATTGCGAACGGAGTTAACTTGACTTTATCGATCAGTTTCAAGAAGAAGCGTATCGATATTAATGCAAAAACAAATGCGCTGACAAAGCCCACTGCATAGAAGCCAATGTGATCCATCTCTACATATTCCCAGTTTTTCAAAAGAGAAAGGAAGCTTGCCCCTGCCATAATCGGCACAGCCATGATGAAAGTAAAATCTGCCGCCGTTTTATGGTTCATCCCTAATAATACCCCACCGGAAATAGTTGATCCAGAACGAGAAAACCCTGGCCATAATGATAGACATTGTATAAGCCCTACAAGAATCGCCTGCTTATATGTAATCTTGTCTAGTGTATTCGTTTTCGGATGCTTAGGTCCTAACTTATCTGCTATAATCATTAAAATAGCACCAAGCACTAAACCTATTAAAACCGTCTTTGTTGTAAATAAATGCTCATCGATATAATCCTCAAATAACACACCAAGTACACCAGCCGGAATAAGACCAACAATTACGTGAGTCAGTTTTAACTGTTCACCTTTTGGCGCATCCTTTATTCGATATAAGCCTATTAAACTTAGTAGCCTTTTCCAAAAAACAACAACTACAGCGAGAATCGACCCAAGTTGAATAACAATTTTAAATGTATTTGCTGAATATTCCCCTAAAAAATCTTTTGTTTGCAGCCACATATCATCCACAATAATCATATGACCCGTAGATGATACTGGAGCAAATTCTGTCATACCTTCTACAAAACCTAATATTAGTGCTTTAAATAATTCTAGAATTTCCATAAGATCTCCTTAGTCACGTTTTTTAAAATACCATACTAAAAATGCAATACCTACAATTGCTAAAATAATATAAACTACGTTCGAATAGATATCCATATACCCTACGATATCTTCCCAATTTTCACCAACTGCTGATCCTACTGAAACTAAAATAGTATTCCAAATAAGAGTACCTAAAGTAGTAAATAGAAGGAACAGCCAAAACTTCATGTTTGACATCCCTGCAGGAATAGAAATCAGGCTTCTTACTAATGGAATAAGTCGTCCAAAAAATACTGCCCATACGCCGTATTTATCAAACCAGGCATCTGCCTTATGAATATCTTTTACAGTCAATCTCAAGAATTTACCGTATTTCTTTACAATCTTCTCTAAACGCTCTACATCTAATAACAAACCAATCCCATATAGAATGGCTGCCCCTATCACTGACCCTGCTGTAGCTGCCAAAATAACACCTAGCTTGGTCATGGAAGTAGATGTCGTCATAAATCCTCCGAGCGTTAAAATGACCTCAGAAGGGATTGGCGGAAAAACATTCTCTAATAAAATCAATAAAAATACGCCAAAATATCCAAACTGGTTCATCCATTCTGTGATCCAGGCTTCCATTAAACTTCCACATCCTCTAACTTAATCTCAATCGACCAAAGCTCTGATCGACTACCTAGTCGAATTGGTGGTCCCCAAAATCCAAAACCAGAAGATACAATCGCGTGCATACTCCCTTTTTCCCTATACCCATAATCCAGCTCAAAAATTCTTTGAGTAAACAAATGATTCGGCCACATTTGTCCACGATGCGTATGGCCAGAAACATGAAAGTCTACCCTTTCTTTCTCTGGTATAAGTAAATTGGAAGGTGTGTGATCCATCACAAACCAAGGTAAATTCTTTTCTTTTGGAGCCAATTCAGATAACTCTTTTCGATTTCTATTTGTTAAATCCTCACGTCCTGTCAAATAGAACGTATCTGCCACTAAGATTGTTTCATCTAATAGCATTTGCACACTAGATGCTTCCATTTCTTCTATTAAGAGTGGAATTTTCTTTCCGTAGTATTCGTGATTTCCCAAAACCCCATAATTACCATACGTTGATCGTAGCTGCTTCATCACCTCGGACATGCCTTTTTTTACAAACCAAATCGGGTCATCGTCCACTAAATCTCCAACCAATAAGACAAGATCAGGATTTTGTTCATTTGATTTTTTTACAAATCGCATTAAATGCGCTTTATTGGACAATAAGCCAAGATGGAAATCAGATGCAACGACAACTTTTAGACTGTCCACTGATGCATCCTTTTTTGGCATGGTAATTTTAAGCTCGCGAACAACTGGCGAGAAAGCGTTATATGTTCCTAGTAGCATTATTAACACAAAAAATAATAAAACAATCCCACCTATCAGCTTTAACTGCCCTGGAAAAACCCATGCAAATATAGTTGCAACAGGAAAAAGGAGAATCCCATATTGCATGACGATAAGCCAATAAGAACCTATTATACTAAAAGTTCTAAGTCTGTGGTCAAGCCTTGCGATAATAATCGCAAAAGCAAATAAGAACCAGATAACTAAAAACAGCCAAGAATTGATGGTAAAGAAAGCTTCTAACCATGTTGAAACGCTCCAACCAAAGTAAAAAACAATAGACGAATATATAATGATAGCTAATATAATAGAGCCAATTTTTTTCATTGTGAAATTCTCCATTTTTGTCTTTTCCCATTAGTATAGCAGATTTGAATAATTTACTCTTTCTCAGCCTCTAGACCGAGAAGAAAATCATGTTTAAGACCGTTTGGCTAAACACAAGGAATTGGTAAGCTATATATACAGACGAGAGGAGGAACAAACATATGAAAAAATTTGGTTTAGTTACACTTGGAATAATCGCTGGAATTGTCGCTTTGGTGAATCTTGGTCCGTTGTTAGGATTAGGGATATCCGCGCTATTCGTCTTTGCAGGTGTACATTTTTATCTAAAGAGCGACTCTAGCTTATTGAAAATCTTTTGGGCAATTGTTGGAATTATCGGGTTATTAACAGCTATTTCTAACATACCTGGATTTGTTGGTATCTTATCTATTGTCGCACTTTATTTCATCTGGAAGAAGTGGAAAAAGGACGACATCTCCCTTTCGATACCCAAAACTGATGACCCATTCGTAAACTTCGAAAAACAGTGGAACGAACTTAACAAATAAGGAGGAAACTATCATGACATCATTACTACAACGATTAAAGTATTCAGTCGAAGCAGATCTACACCGATTATTTGATAAAAAAGAGGAAAAAAACCCAATTGCTATGCTTAACCAATACATTCGTGAAGCGGAAAAGCAAACTGAACAAACAGGTAAATGGTTAGAGCGCCAAGGCAAACTAAAATTAGAGCTTGAAAAAGAATTAACAGAAACATTACAAATGGCAGAGAAACGTCAAAAACAAGTGGAGCTAGCTACCGCTACAGGCGAAGAGGATCTAATCTCCTTTGCTCAAGCTGAGGTAAATGCTTATAACGAGCGTGCTAAAACTTTACAAAACAGCATTCGTCAAACAATGGAGGAGCTCTTTGGATTAGAACGTAAGTATGAAGAGATGAAACACAAGGTGAAAGATATGAAGGTCCGACAATTACAGCTGATGGGGAAAGAAAATGTAACTCGCGCCCACCACCAAATGGATCAATTATTAAAGCCTGAAGAAACACAGAAAAACTTTGGTACTTTCCAAGACATGGAGCAATACATTGAACGTCTAGGACAGAAGATCGAAAAAGAGCATGAAATCACTTCAATGGAACAACGTTTAGAACAATTAGAAAAAAACGAACAACCAAAGGCTGAAATTGTGTAAAATATAGAAAAGGTTGTCCATTTTTTAGGACTAATGAGGAGAAGGCAAGCGCCTTCTCCTTCTCATGCATTACTATGCGAAGAAGGGAGAATACAAGCATGAAAGAAAACCAAACAAACAAGCTAGCTTTTTTTCTTATTTGTTTTGTTTTTCTCATTTTTATAGAAGCTACTATATTTGGGAATGGCAATATTATATTAGTCCTTCTTGGCATAGGAATGATGTACTTTAGCTTGCGAAAGCAGTCTAAGTATATTTTCTGGCTAGGTTTTATTTTTCTTATTTTGGCTGTCTTTTCGATGTGGAGTCTACGATTATTTTTAGTAGCCATCATTGTTTATTCCCTTTATAAGCTTTGGAAAAATGAACCCATCAGCCAGGTGATTAAACCATTTGGAACGGTATATGAAGAAACACCGAATAGTATTATTCAAAATAAGCTATTCACATCACAGTCTACTCCATTTCAAGCCTATGAATGGCAAGATGTACATGTGCAAAGCTTTTACGGTGACTACTTGATCGACGTGACGGAAACGGTGCTCCCAAAGGGTACCTCCCTTATTTCTATTCGTCAGTCTTTAGGTAAGGTCACTATTTATGTACCATATGAGATCCCAGTCCGCATACATTATACTACCGTTATCGGCGAAGCCCATATTCTTTCTCGTGGTGCTCGTCGTTTGTGGAACCAAACCGTTCTTGTAAAGGATGGGTATTCGGAAGATGTTGCTCATTCTGCTGAGCTAGTGATTACTGTTTCTACTTGGATTGGAGATATCGAGGTGATCCGGAAATGAGAATATTTTTGGGGCAAGGAATCTCCATCTTTACCTATTTAGTTATTATTATCGCTTTGCTTTTGTATGTTATTTGGGGATGGCCTAATGAAGAGGCATGGTTGTCGTTATTAGAGACGACCTATGCCCAAATCCCTTTTGGTGTGTGGATTGTATTTGTTCTAGCCTTCATAAGCTTTGGTTTTTCATTGAACACACTCCAAAAGGTACGAAGCCAAGAAAAGAAAATAGAAACGAGCCTACGACCTTTACTTGCAGAAACCTTTGAACCGAGCAAGAAGAAATATACTCAAACAAAGCGAATGCAGGCGACTGTTACCCAACTGGAACAGCTAATATTAACTCAGCGAAAAACATTGCAACGTATTACCAACGAAAAGGCAGAAACCCAGGACAGAATTATTCAGGAAAGACTAGTCCAAGAAAGACAAAGACTGGCTAGAGAGCTTCATGACTCTGTATCTCAGCAGCTCTTTGCAGCCTCCATGCTCCTCTCTACTATGGTTGAAATAGAGGAAGCTAAAAATGGAGAAGTGCCAAAGACATTAATGCAAACGGAAAAAATTGTGCAACAGGCCCAATTAGAAATGCGTGCTTTACTTCTTCATTTACGTCCTGCCGCTCTACACAATAAAACCCTGAAGGAAGGCTTAGAAGAGTTACTTCAGGAGCTTCAGGAGAAAGTGTTTTTTACTATTCGATACAGATTAGAAGAGGTTTCCTTATCTAAAGGCGCTGAGGATCATTTATTCCGTATTGCACAGGAAACTCTATCAAATACGTTAAGACATGCTAAAGCAACTGAAGTAGACATTCTATTCGTTGAAAGAGACAATCTTGCCATTTTCCGTGTACAGGATAACGGGGTTGGCTTTGAAGTAGGAGAAGGTAAAAATGGCTCTTACGGAATTCAAAGTGTCAGAGAACGTGCTGTTGAAATTGGAGCTACTTGTAAGGTAGTATCTGTTCCTTCTCAAGGGACAATTGTAGAAGTTAAACTGCCGATTGAAAAGCCAGTAGCCCAACCGATAAATTTAGAAAAAATTACAACCGCAGAGAGGAGTGAATAGAATGATACGCATTTTGTTAGCTGACGATCATGAAATGGTACGAATTGGGGTTTCGGCATACTTACAGGCACAGCCAGATATGGAGGTCGTTGCGGAGGCCGTGAATGGTCAAGAGGCCGTTGACTTGGCTCTTGAGCACAGACCTGACATCATCCTTATGGACATGGTCATGCCTATTTTAAACGGTGCAGAGGCAACTCGGGAAATTATACAAAAATGGCCCACAGCAAAGGTAATGGTTGTCACTAGTTTTATAGACGATGACAAGGTATACCCCGCACTAGAGGCAGGAGCAATCAGCTATTTATTGAAAACATCTAAAGCTTCTCATATAGCTGATTCTATTCGTAAAACTTTAAGTGGGAATGCCGTATTAGAGCCAGAGGTAACCAATAAAATGATGATGCGAATGCGCCAAGGCTCCGGGCATGCACTACATGAAGATTTAACCGATCGAGAAAGAGAGGTACTTCTTCTCATGGCTGAAGGTAAAACTAATCAGGAAATAGCGGACACTTTATACATTGCTTTAAAAACTGCAAAAACACACGTAAGCAACATATTATCTAAGCTGGAGGTCAATGATCGAACTCAAGCTGTCATTTATGCGTATGAGCATAAGTTAGTCTCTACAAAAAAATAACCAATCCTCTCGAGCTGTCATATGCTATTAAAAAGACAGCCAAAGGATGATAGACAACATATGAATCCCAAAAACAACGACAAATCCAGTGAGCAACCAAACTTAGGCGCAACTTTGGACTTCTTGGGCTCTGTCGTCGTGACATTAGGTTTTCTTATTGGCACGATTGGAGAAGGAATTACCCTCCAAGAAAACTTAGAAGAAGAGCAATCCGAAAAAAAATCTAAGAGCAATCAAAAACTTCAGCTTTCTCAAATAGAAAAAAAATTAGACTACGTCATTAACGAACTTGAAGCATTAAAAAGAAAGAGATGACCCTATACATAAGAGGGTCATCTTTTTGTCTGTTTTAGCAGTGTCAGTAAAACTATATATTTTTTTGAACTACTGATAAATCATTTTTTGTTAGTAGTACCACTTTCATCTCATACTTACTAAACTTCTTTAAAAATTCTGGTTTCATCTGTTTTTCAAAGTAGCTTGTCCATTGAAACATTTTTAGAAAAATAGAAAAGGTCGGTTGGTAGTTAGCCTCTTCCAATCTAAGCACTTGACGGGCATACCTCTTTGTAATTCGGAAATACCTAATAGACACAGGAATATCTAAAAAAATAATGTAATCGGAAGCTTCTAATCCTGGATCCGTCCAATCTATATGTACACCCTCGATTATCCATTGGTCGAGGTTAACTGCTTCTTTTAGCAGCTCATCCCTTTTTTCCACAGAATTCCTAATATCCCCTTGCCCTTGATGATTTCTAGTCCAAACAAAGTTATCTGTTTCAAAATGCGGAATTCTATAATGTTGTGCCAACTGGCGAGCAAGTGTTGTTTTCCCACTTCCTACAGAGCCTACAATATATATTTTCATATTTTACACCGCATTTGCTTGATTGATAGAATGAATGACTCCGGCATGAACCCCCTCATGCCAAACAATGAATTGGACAATTGCTTCTACTGTTTCCATGCTATGTAGATTTCCTATTTCTAACGTTTCAATTAAGTAATCCTGAAGATTAGGTGCTAAAAGGGCCAGTATACGGTCTAGCTGGTCTTTTAAACTAACTATTAGTTCTTCCTTTGAAGGTGGGACCTCCTGCCATTCATCCGGATCTGTCCCTGGAGCAAAAAATTGTATCCATTCGGGATGAACAATACTGTAGGTTGGAATTGCTTTTTGAACCAATATTTCCATTTGTACATAGATGTGGCCTACGTTCCATCGAACGGTGTTGGAGAATCCTTTAGGCTTTATATCCCACATATCTTCCTTGCACTGTTTGATCCTTCCTAGTGTATAGATTCTCGCAAAGTTAAGTTGGTATAAAGATTCCATGACTTCCCACCTCTTTTTAATTTGAGTATATCATTTATGGGAAAATTCTGTCTCCTACTACTTGTTTTATATTTTACTAGGTGGTATCTTTTACAAGAAAGGAGAGATTAATATAGACCAACCACGAAGTATTCCTAAAACAATCGAAGTTTACAAGCGTTCCATTCATCGTCTTTCTATTCAACATCCACTAATACCGCACATAGAAAATCGGATTTACAGTCTTAAAGCTGGTTATGCTGGTGAGACTTACGTTGATAATTTTTTAAAACAGAGCCCCTTTTCTAAGCATTACTCAATTTTAAAAGACCTCCACTTTTCTATTTCTGATTCCATCTATCTTCAAATAGACACCATGATTCTTACCCCAAAGTATTTAGCAATCCTTGAAGTCAAAAATATTCGCGGGAAAATCTCCTTCCAAAGAAATCCCGAACAACTTATACGAGAAATCGACGACCAAATCACTGCATTTAAATGTCCCGAGCAACAAGTAATACGCAATACCCAAAAGCTAGCTTTACTACTACATCCCCTAAAAATTCAAATTCCAATTAAATCTTTTATTGTATTTGCATCTACCAAAACTATAGTGGCACAACCTCCTAAACAAGTGAAAGCAGTTATGGGCTGCGATATTGCCACCCACATCGATTCACTCAATGCACTCCCTGATGTCTTATCCATTACTAAATTTCAACAACTAATAAAATATCTAATGACAAATTCGACAGAGTTTATTCCGAAGCCTCTATCTCATAGCTATCCGTTGGAACTTACAGATATAAAACGAGGAACGCTATGTTCACAATGCTTTCAATTTGTAGAAGGTAATTGCCCTACTTGTGGAACAATAAAAAAAATAATGCAGCATCAAGCATTAGAGGACTGGTTTTATTTGTATAAAGAATCTATCTCTAACAAAGAGTGTGTGGACTTCCTGAATCTTAAAGATAAGCATATGGCGTCATACTTAATGAAGACCTCTAGATTATATCCGGTAAACAACACGAGAAGCAGATATTATGTAATCCAAAAAAGATAAATGCCACTGTCTCTGAATAATACATATGTTTACAGAGTGTGGTTGGATTAGGGTCTCATTTCCAATTCCTATTCCTTCTCTCGAGATGGTTTTACGACAATCCGGAGCTCCTTTACTACAATTAAGCTCTACTTTACGACAATTACACGCTACTTTACTACAATGCATTTCCTGCTCCTTACTTCGAGACAGTTTTACGACAATCCGGAGCTCCTTTACTACAATCAAGCTCTACTTTACGACAATTACACGCTACTTTACTACAATTACACGCTACTTTACTACAATGCACTTCCTGCTCCTTAATTTCATACTAAAAACCCCCTCCACAAAAGGAGGGGGGTTACATTTTCTAACTAGATTGTTTGTATTTTCACCGTAACTTTAAACAAGTCTCCGTCTACTTCCATTCTTAGAATTCCGCCATGTAGGTCTACGATGGATTGTGCAATAGCAAGCCCTAGACCAGAGCCGTCTGTATGACGAGATGTGTCGGCGCGCTTAAATCTCTCAGTAAGTTCTGCCACATCATCACCTAGCTCATATTTAGCTATATTTTTAATAACAAACACCGCGTATCCATCCACCTGATCTAAATTTATATAGACCCGTGTGTTAGGTAGGGAGTACTTCAACGTATTAATAATAAGGTTGTCTAGAACTCTCCACCATTTCTGACCATCTACGTAGGACATGATCGGTTTTGTGCCGATAGTTACTCGGTAATCGAGACCTGATTTATCAATATCCTCCTGGTGCTCGGCAACTGCCTGTTGCAAAAGCTGGGTTAAATCTACCTTACGTTTGTCTAATTCAATATTTCCTGTAGCCATTTTGGATACTTCAAATAGATCCTCTATCAATGTTTTTAAACGTAATGACTTTTTGTCTAAAATCGCTATATAAGAAGCTCGCTCTTCCTCCGTAATATCGGGATTTTTCAATAGGTCAGTGTACGTAATAATAGAAGTTAAAGGTGTACGCAAATCATGGCTGACATTTGTGATTAGCTCGGTCTTCAATCGTTCACTCTTCACCTGCTCTGTTTGAGAGGATTGCACACGACCTCTTAGCTCATTAACATTAGCTGCAAGCTCTGCTATTGGTGATTTGCCTTTTACTTTTATTTCCGTTCCATTGTTACCTTTAACCATCTCTTCTGTCTTTCCTATTATCCTGTTCAAGTAAGCCATCCGAGAAGTTAAAATACCCAATACCGGAATACCGATAAATAATGTAGCTGGAATCCAAACTAAAATTAACTCCCAAAACTGAAAGGTTAACATTGTTCCAAATCCCCAGAAGAAAATCACTACTAACAGAATAATCGTTTGTACCCCAATAGAACGTCTCAGGAAGAAACCTTCTAATGAATTAATCCAACTTACTGTTAAGCTATTTTTCCAATCTGCTGTATTAAATGAATTTTTCAGCCATGGCAATTGATATAAGGTTAATGCCGTTAATATAACTGCTGCAATAAAACTACCAATTGGAATGTCATATCCGCCATAATAAAAGATTGATAGCATTGCTTCCTTAGAAAATAGGATTGCTAGATAAGCACTAACGAAAACTAACACAAAACGAACATCAATTGGTAAACTCTGAAATTTTTCTCGCCCAGGCTCAAATTGGAATGTATCTCGATTCTTCCTCCATAAGGAAACAAACAATATTGCTGAAAGAGCCCCTATAACAATGACTCCGTAGAATATTAGCTGTTGTGTTTTAAAGTAATTGTATTGATCAGCTCTATTTCCACTTAGCATACTTGCTTCAGATATGGCAATTGTGCCTTCAAAACGAGAATACTGATCTCCAATGGCATCTCTCAGATCCCACTCTTCACCATCATAATAATTACGTTCCATTTCTGCTAAATCATAAACGTTACTTTTCTTTAAATATCCATTATCACTAGAGAACACTTTCTTAAATGCATTTTTCTTCCCAATATCACCATTGGTAAATACTTCGCCTGTTTCTATATTTTTTAATTCGTAGTTAAAATCATCTCTTTCAATGAGAAATCTATTCTTGGCCTTAGTTAAGTTTCGAAAGTAAGCATCCACTTCTTCTTCTTTTTCTCTTCGAATCTTATCTTCTACATATTCGTCGCTTTCAAAGTTCTTTCTAATATCGGCAATCTTTGCATCACGTTCTGCTATTATACCTTCTTTTAGTGAGGTTTCCTCGGGTTGCTCCTGTGCCGCACCATCAATTGAGGTTTCCTCTGTTTTTGTGGAATTTATTCTTTCCTCATAATTTTGCTCAATTGAATAAATTTGCTCCTCTAAATTTCCAAAACGATTACGATACTCTTCAATTTCACTAGAGGACACTGTTATACTTTTCTTCACTTCTTCTATATCTGGAACGGCCAATACTAATGGGACTAGTGCAGATTCATATTCACTTAACTCTTGTTGAAAATCATAACTATCAAAATAAGAAGTACCAACGTACTCTTTAGCTTTATTTGTGAGAGTGTATAGAGCACCAATTGCTATTACTGCTAACACACTCAATATAACTACTTTTCCTAGCGGACGTTTCATCTTGCTCCCCCTTTCATTAATTCAATTACTTCGGTAAATGTTCTACTAATATCCATGATGGGAATTAGGTGAATTGTGCAATAAAATAAGCAAAGTGCACCGCATAAAATAGCAGTTATAGAAAATATCAGACTCCATTTACTTGTCGATTTTATAGCCAACTCCCCACACCACCTTTAAATATCTTGGGTTTTTAGGATCCGTCTCAATTTTTTCACGTATTTTTCGAATATGAACGGCTACGATATTTTCTGCGTTATAAGCTGGTTCGTTCCATACTCTCTCATAAATCTCATTAATAGAAAAAACTCGACCTGCATTAATCATCAGCAATTCTGTAATCTTATACTCAATAGGTGTAAGCTTAACTGCTTCGCCTTCCACGGAGAGCTCCTTTGCTTCCTGATTTAATATAAGTCCATCTACCTCTACTGTTGCTTGTTTCCCTTGATATGTCCCAAGCTTTGTATACCTTCTTAGTTGAGACTTCACTCGAGCTACAAGCTCCATTGGGTGAAAGGGCTTCGTCACGTAATCATCCGCTCCAACAGACAAGCCATGAATCTTGTCTGAATCCTCGGCTTTAGCGCTTAACATAATAATAGGTATATTTCTCTGCTCTCTTATTTTAAACGTAGCAGAAATCCCATCCATTTGAGGCATCATAATGTCTAGTACAATGACATGAACCTCGTTTTCCTCCAACAGCTCCAGTGCCTCTAATCCATTTCCCGCCTTCAATACACGGTAGCCTTCATTTTTTAAATATATTTCTATTCCATCTCGAATATCTTGATCATCGTCCGTCACTAGTACTGTAAACTCAGGCATCCTTATACCTCCTCCGCATCGCTTTCTTATGTTTCTTATTGTAACCTTCATTTCTTAACATTCCAGCAGTATAATTCTGAAGAAAATCTTAAGAAATTTATATATTTACTTGTATTTATTAAGTTGGTTTCATTGAATTTGTTGACTTTATAGTGTTTTACAGTATTCTAATGTTTATTTTATAGACGTTATCAGCATTTCTAAATGGGGTACAATTGGGGTACAAAGCAATTTCCTGTGGGGTACACTGGGGTACAAATTATTAAATTTAATTTTAATACATCGCTCTTGGATTAAATTATACTTTTCTGTACAAAAAATACCACCAACCATTTTCACTGGTTGATGGTATTCTTTGTTATGAATTTAATCATCCTCAATTCTTTGCATTATTATCTTTTTCTACAATTCTTCCACTTTCTTCCCACTGGTACTTACCTTATTCCCCCATTATATCCCGCAACTTTTGTAACTGATAAATCACTGCATCTAAACTTTCAATCATATTAAAAATAAACGTAACAGGAGCATCGTTTATTCCAATTCCTTTTATGTCAGTTTTAAAATTTTCTCCTATCGGCCTTGGCTCAATTTCAGTAAACTGAACAACTCCAGATTCTGTTATTGATTTATTAAAGAAATAATTAAGTGAAAAAGTTGATAGAATCGGAAACAAAGTAGAAAACTTATTCGATTGTAAAAAGCACGGATCTGAGGCTGAGGTATTCATTACTGAGGGTCATTCGGCTTTAGGCTAGGCTCAATTGTCTTAGCTAGGAATGCTAATATGTTGTTTAGAACTACTATGTACATTTAAAATCTATTCTATTTTTTGACTTTATATGTATGTAATATTAAACTGATAGAGAAAGAAAAATTAATGTAAATTAAATACCAAAAAGGGATTTAGTTTAAATGGAGGTTTATTTATGAACGGAACTTTAAAGCCCTCTAAGCTTTTGAAAAAGAAAAAGTTTTTGATAACGCTCCTACTGTTTTTATTTTTGACAGCGTGTAATGATGAAAATGAAAACTATGTTTTTTTTACCTCAAGTGAACATATAAATGATAGCCTGACTGAGTGTTTGGACGATCAAAAAGTAAAATATAAAATTGATGAAGAGGAAAATTTGGTAGTTGAAGAAGACGATAGTGACAAAGCAATCGCCAAATGTTCGTAAAAAAAAGCTCTATGGAACCTATTATGGGTGTCCATAGAGTTTTTTATTTTTATCTTACGTAATCAGAACTTTTTCCTGTGAAATTTACTCTTTGAGTTGAACTAGGCATATATTGTAAGTCTCCACTTTTATAAGCCTGATCTATAACATTTCTTACTGCTGTCACGCTACTTGAAGTCGAAACCCCCGCCTTTTGAGCTTTGAGTCTTCCTTGAGCATTATTATGCATATCCATATTAAATTCCATAACAGGTTGATTTGTAGCTCCATTTTCATGAGCATTAGTCCACTTTTGTGTAAAAGTAACGTCATCTGTAAAACCAATCATATTTATATTCCAAGCAGAATGACGGAAGGCATCAGTTTTATCGTTGTGACCGTTTCGTCCAAACTTATGAAGTGTATAGTCTTGTGCTTCTTTACCAGCAACACAAGCTTTAAATCCTTTTGTAGGATTGGCATTGAATAGACTTTGTTCTAATGAATTTAAATTACATTCTCCGCCTACTACTTTGTAAATGTAGTTTGTATCATTTGCATATGTTTGAAAATCTGGCGTGTCAGTATTTTTTTTCGGTTCGATTTGTAGGTCCTTGTTATTCCGGTTATACTTCTCAGCTAATTTTAAGAAATGAGCATCTATTTCTTCTTGAGAAAGATTAGGATTAGCTTTTTCAAACTCGATTATTTCTTGAAGTAAATAATCTTCATAACCATAATCAATTTTACTTTGAACATCTACTTCTGGGTTAAGTGCTGAAGTAGAGGCTGAAGCTTGAACTGAAGGTAATACAAGTGAAATACTCATTCCGAATACTAGACCAAAGAACATTAGTGATTTTTTTGCTTTCATTTTTTCATCTCCTAGTTTGTATTGACAGTACTTCCAAATAGTAACATTACTAGAAAAATTATACTACCCGTTATTAGTGAAATGATTATATTGAATTAGTTTGTCTAAAATTCAAAAAACTTTACAAATATTAGGGAGGAGTTGAGGTAGGAGAATTTTAAAGTAAAAAAATTATTTTTTAAAAAAATCGAAAATTAGGTACTTTGTCACTGAAATCGAAAGAAAAAATAAAGAGATATTACATTGATAACTGTCACATAATTCTATTTTATAGAAAACCAAGAAATAAGTATATCTAAAATTTGATATTCAAAGTAGACTGGCAAGCATGTTGCTAGTCTTTTTTTTATTTGTAGAAAAGCTGCTTACGTTTGGCCTTCAACTAGATATAATAATAAATAGAGATAAATTTACAATATTTGGGAGATTGTATAAATAAGAATAATCGGAGGAAGTACTTAGTTGGTCATGAAGATTCAGATAAGAAATGGCAAAAAAAGCCCTACTACAATTAAGTAGCAGGGCTAATTTTTACTTATTATTTAATCGTCCTAACATTGCTGTAGATGGAGTTTCATATTTGATATGTTCTGGCATTTTAGTCACCCACATACCCCCACCTACGTTATATTGACCTTCATGGTCGTCACGATACCCGTATACTCGATACTCTTCACCTGGATTCAATACACGTACCTCTACTAGCTTTCCGTCTTTTTCAGTCCACAGATTAATAGGCTTTAGGATTGTAATTTTGCCTATTTGACCTTTTTTAAGCTCCGTTTTCCCCCACATGATTTTATCAGTGTTCGTGACACCACCAACTGCCTTGTCAGGTATTTGCAGATTCTTGAGTCGTTTTCTCACATTGTCCATATTAATCCCAGGACACGATGTTGCAGTACCAATAAACTCATTATGACCAAGCACATCTTCCACACTTAATCCAAAGTTTTGTAGAGCCAATAAACAACGCTTTTCAAATGTTCTTTCTTGTGCTTCAGTGAAACTACCATTACCAACCACACAGATATGATAAGTTTCAGTATTGTGGTTGCCAATACCATTAGTCGGAAAGTATGGATCATAGCAAAGCTGAACAGTACCATCACGTAAAATGATTTCATGATAGCCGCCCTTAGTCCATCCTAAGCCCTTCCAACGATTGTTCCAAAAAGCAAAATAGTCACCACTCGTTGTTGCTGAATGATGACGCGCTATTTTTTTAATTTGATTAAGGTTTCTTCTAGTTTTGGATGGTGCAACTTTTTGGCGAAGGTCTATTATTTTGACCATTTGCTTCCTCCCTTAGGTATGTCATAATTCATTGCTTGTGAAGAATCTGAGTGGCCATAAGTAGTGGGGTCATTAAGTGTCGCATATACAGCAACAATCATTGTAAATAAAAGAAACGGGTTGCTATAAGCTTGTAGAATTAAATCCCCAACTATGCTCCATGTAGTTAGATCCTCAAATCTTAAGCCTGTAGATGCTAAAAGTGGTATTAGTGCTGATAACACTAATTGAAAGATAAATACAGGATTCTTAAAACGTACTTTCCAGTTGAGTTTCATAATTTTTCTTCCTCCTTGGTTTCTTTTATTAATAATTCTTGCTGTAATACTTCGTTTTCTTTTAACAGCTGTACTTTGTCCATTTTCTGCATTGACGGATGTCTTAGTAAGCTCTGTTCTTTACCTATTGGATCCTTATGAAGTTTTTCTAAGACGTTATAAAGAATAGGTGGTATTGGTAAGCCTATCTGCGCGCAATTTTCTAATATGGATATTCCTTCATTCACAATGAAAAAGCTTGTGACCGCTAATATTACTAACCCCTTACCATCTTGACCGGCTGATAAAGCTATATATTCGACTGCACCAGCCATTCCTATCAACACAAAGATAGCTACTTTTTTAATGATTCCTGCCATTCCGACTGTACTATTCCAACTTTTTGTCAAAAAGGACCTCAATACTCCAGTTACCATGTCTAACAACATGAAAAAAACGAGTACCACAATGGCCTCGTTTACTATATGGAGCATATACATTCCAAAACTTGCTATGAGTGCTCCAATAGATTTAAATCCAGTTATCTGCAACCTCGTCACCTACACTCTCTCCCTCCATCATTCTCAACCCCCTCGAGATATATGGATAAAATAAAAAGAACGTCCTTATGGACGTTCTAAAAATAAGTAGCATTTATTTTAATATCTTCCTCGTCGCACAGTTTTTACTGAAGCCGAAGATCGCTCTTTTACTGAAATCATTTGTATATTTTCAGAGCTTATTCTATAAAGTACATTATTTTCTTTGTATTGAATTATACTATCACCGTGCGGTAATGCCTCATCTAATGCAATTTCCGCACTCTCTGCCTCAATATTTCTAGATTGTACTAAATCTTTTTCTAAATAATAAGTTGCAATAAATTTTTTCAAGAATTATCCCCCCTCTTCCATACACAATTCGACAAAAGAGGGAGGAAATCCTTCTTACCTCACCAAACTCACTACGACGCATTATCGCTATTTCCTTGTAAACTATCATTATATCTCTTATTCTCAATATAATTCAGTAAAAGAATTAAAGTGAAAAGCAAGGCAGTAATGAAAACCAAATAATAGACAAATTGCCACCAATCAGTTGTAACAAGCACAAGAACTAGGAAACCAAAACTTAAAATAGCAAGACCAATAATGGAATTCATCGATTTTTTGCTACCATAAAATTCTTCAAGAATTTTATTTTTATTCCTAATTTTTTTATAGCGCCTATTTTCTTTATTATCCAAAAACTCTTCAATTCCATCAGACTCTACTAACAAGGAATTATTACTACTCAACTTTATTATTCGATAAACCGGTACACCTTCATCATTTACAATGTGATAATCGTACCTAAAAGATAGTAGATTAGCAACAAATCTAATTAACTTTTCAGCTATAAAGGTAGCTACAATAAAAATAATAAAGAAAAATGCTAACATACCGTAAATCAAATTTCCTTTTATCTCTTCAAACTGATCAGAAAGAACAAGCATTATAAACATAGCTGCAACAAAAGTTATACTTAAAAAAACGTACTTAGTAAGTGTTATTTGAAACTTTTTAATGTTGCTTAATCGTATTTTTTCTAATTCTGTTATTCCCCAATTATCTATCGTTAATTTTATTACATAAACTATAATCGGAACAAAAGTAATTAAATAAGCTACTGAACTTTCTGGTAAATCCTTTAATATAATCAACCTATCTCCCCCCCTTCCTCTACACAATTCGACAAAAAGAATAAAATTTCCTTTGATAAGCTTTTGATAGAATAATAGAACTAGCTTATGCCACTTTTAATTGAGTTGTTAATTCCTCATATTGATTCTGGTTAATTCGATCCCCGACTAAGAAAATATCTAATTTTTGTTGCATATCCTCTTTTGAAACATAAGATTGACGTTCAATTTGTGATTTGCATGCTCTATAAGTTAAGTTCATTTTACATTCTCCATTCTATTTTTATAATCCTAGTTCAATCATTGTTACGCGGTAATCTACTTCAATAACATAGTCTGTTAAAATTTCAGTTTCAGAAGGTGGTTGTGGTTCAATTTGGGCTTGTGGGTTTTCGTCATACCATTTTTTTTTGCGTTCTATCGTATGAACCTCGGGTAAACCAAATTCATTTATCCTTTTCTTATACTTGCCATACTCATCTTCAAAGTATTCCCATTTCATTTTCTAACCCCCTTAATGATGAACTTTCCTCCAACCATTTGACCGTTCCCAATAGTTAATGTTAATGAAGGAAGTCTGTAACGACTAGGCCTAGCAACAGTTTGAGTGAAACCAGGGCTAGTGTTAGTCGAACTGGTATAGGCCATAGTAAAACCTTGCGTGTTTAGGTGTTCACTGTTATCTATAAAACACTTAATAAGCCCTTTACCTCCATTTGCAATGTTATTAAATCCGAGTCTATAATCAGAATTAATTTGACCATTATATAAAGAACTACCTGTAATTAGAGTAACCATAAAGTCGTTATATGTTAGTTCTCCAAACGAAAAGGAAATAATCGCTGTATTAGTATGATTATGTTCTATATCCATACAAAAAACTTCTAAATATCTGTAATTTTCCAGTCCCTCCGTTTTCACACTTGCAGCAGGATTGGTCGAAAAATCTATTTCAGTAATCGTTTCTATTGCGCCAGGTATCATACTTGGTAAAGGTTTCCCATCTGGACCTAACCCCATATATCCGTTAGGTTCGTTTTTAGGCACTAAGGAA
The DNA here is from genome assembly GCF_014836595.1 of Psychrobacillus faecigallinarum. Classification (GTDB taxonomy): domain Bacteria; phylum Bacillota; class Bacilli; order Bacillales_A; family Planococcaceae; genus Psychrobacillus; species Psychrobacillus faecigallinarum. Next base: position 63,715 of record NZ_JACSQO010000005.1, read on the forward strand.
GGTATTGCTTCTGCCAATCTTAAAGGAGTCATATATTTATTGTTTACTGTTCCTGCTTTTGCCTCTGCGACGGTTGCTACACCATAGTTTTGTACATCGGACAATCCTACTTGTGATTTTGTGACACCATGTGGATTCGTTTTATCGGCCAAGTGCGTCGTAAGGCCTTCTTTAACCACTTTTAGATCTTCCTTTGTAGCTACTCCAGATAAGTCCATCTCATCTTTGTGAACAGCGTACTCTTGAAGCTCTTTCAATGCTTCATATGCTTTATTTTGTAGATAATTAAAATATTCATCAGGCGGCTTAATGCCTGCCTTCCAACCGTTTTCTCTAAGTGAAGTTGGTGGCTCTATTCCTGGTGCTTCCCAATGAGGAAGTGGTTTTGTAAATGGCATTATATTCCCTCCTTAAATCGGTAGTTCTTGATCAGTTGAAGGAATAAAAACAGCGCCGAAATATCCTCCAATTGTCCCTTCTATGTTGCCGAAACCTTTTAGATTATCGACCTCCATTGCTGTTGTTCCGAATTCAAATGTACCTGCCAGTTCAATGACTCCTACCTTTACTCCGGCTGCAACGGTCCTTTGAATAATTCGAATAAAGTTAAGAGGATCTAAGCCAGCCTCATTAATTTTAGTGAGTGGCAACTCAATTAGCTTTATTGCAGCAGGTTCTGGACCATCAATATCATTCCATTTTTCCACTATCTTAATTGTGGATGGGTCTGTGGATAACGCGATGGATATAACCTGAATAATGGTATTAATAGAGCCATCCGAAAGGTTTCTAGCAATCTTGGATTTCAATAAAATACGATAGACTTCATCAGTAGCCTTTCCTCGGGACTGACTTACATTTTCACCAATTAAATCAAGCGCCTTTCCTCTTGCCTTGTCTATATCTCGCCATTCTAATATCGTTTTATTCGTTCGTTGAAGCTCCATTAATTCATCCGAAAAAATACTAATTAATTTGGAAAGGTTAGAGCTTGGACCTTTGGCAAAGTAATCAACAAAACGGCTCATAATCAACTTTGTATTAAACAATCACCGTCACCTCAATGTTGTTAGCATCTAATTGAGCTACCTCTTGTAAACCAATAAATATATTAGAATCGCTATAGTCAATCCCATCCGTGGATAACTGTATGGATACATCTTCTATACCAGGTACTTGAAAGGTACGCGCAATTAAACGAGATTCAATCACGTCTTCTCCCATATTTAGACCTGCATAGATAGTTGAATCTACATCAGAACCTCCAATGTATCTAATCAACATAGACTTAACTTGTTCGATACCATTACTCGGAAATGAGGTGTTCGTGTTGATCGTTGCTTTAATGTAAATAGGTATTTCAATTGCACGGGTAAACCCTACTTGTTGTGGATTCCCACTATCGTCAATAACATCTACATAGGTAGTTCCATATGGTTGAATACCTCCAGCTTTTTTCTCAAATATTGCTGCAGCTATTTCTTGATCGGTACCTCCAAGGACAAACGCCTGAAAAGCCCTCATGGGAGTTCCATATTCATCGGGAACATCTCCAAAGTTCTCTTTCACTGTTGCAGCGCGAATAGAGGGAATCTTTAATAAGTTAGTTCTGATAGCATTAGTAGTTGCTGATCCAATTCCCTCTACTGTAATAGATGCTCTCTCACGAGCCTCTAAATCTGTTTCTTTTTCACGTCCGCCTTTTGTTTCAGTGATATTTGTTACACTTAATACATCTGCATCTGGATTTACTATTTCTGTAATGGTGTTAGCTGCAGTGTTACCAGCAGTTCCTAACTCCAAAGCTTTGATTTCAACTATTCCCTTACCTAAAGGACTTAGAATTAAATCCTCTGTAGTTTCAAAGAATATGTCCGTATTTTTTTTAGAAACTAAAAAACCAGCACTCACCAAATAATTAGGTGTGCCGGTTATTTCTAAAGCTCCAAACGAATATTGATCTAAATTCCTTGTTATCCCTGCGTAGGGTAGAAGCATATCTAATTGTGCTCCTTCTGCAGTTTTTCGATAAGCCGAGTAGTAAACATTTTCATTGTCTTGCCATGCCAAGGAAAGAAACCATGCCATGATTCTTAACAATATGCCCAATACTGACCGTTCAGAAACATTAGCATTTTCACCAAATACTTGCTTTGCTTTAGCTGACATGTCTGATAGTAAATCATCAAACGTCTTTCTTTTATATCCACTGGAATTAAGCGCCACCTAATACCATCTCCTCATTCAGCGTCTGGCCATCTATTAATTGAACATCATATTTTACATTCAGCTTTCTCAGCTTGCGATCTTGTATAATTTGTACGTCATTAATTAGCTCTACTCTATCCTCTTGACCAATTACTCGAATGATTTCTGACCTTATTTCTTCATCCGTTGGCTTTTCAAGAAGCTTCATAAAATCTAGTCCTAAATCTGGGTTTAAAAACCACTCTTTTAAGTTGGTAGACAAGGAGATAGTTAATACTTGCTTTACCTCTAGAACACCTTCTATAAGCTTAAAATCACCATTCTCGAGAAGTAAATCTCCATCATCTGTTAATGCCAATGTTTTCATTTACTCACCTCTCTATAACAAACCAACAATAATAGCATCATGAATATCAAACAATCTTGAAGCACCAGGGTATACAAGCTTTCCTTCTGCAGCATCGTCAATACTTCGTTGAGCAAAGACAACTAGCACCACGTCACCACTCTTTAGAACCGGAACATTCTCCACTTCTTCCTCAAACTTTAATTTCGTGTGAATATGCTTGCCATCTCCACCACTATGCCCCCCATGTTCTCCTTCAGGAATGGTTACTTTGATTTCTTGGCCGTTATTTATTTTCACTCGCTCAAACAGTACAGGCACATCTTCCAAAACGGAAAGCTTTTCAGGAGAGCGATTTACTTCTTTGACCATAAATAACGGCTGAATCTTAGCGGTACGGCTCCCTTCATTGTATGAAAGCACCTCACATGGCATACAGGTATTGATAGAGAGAAGTATTTGATTCTTGAAATTAGAATAAAACTCAGAGGAATTACTCATGCAATCACCTCTACTTCTGTGTAATAAGCGTCTCCTCGTCTATAATGCTTACCTTTGCGGACTCTGTATTTCCCTTTAACAAAAACAGACTGCAGTTCAATAATAGAAGCCGTATTCATCCGATATTGAAGCAATGATTTCACTTTATAACCTTTTACCACCTTGCCATCCTTTTCTTCCTCGAAATATTCAGGTGAACCAATCAACCCAGTGTCAGAGTTAAGGATAAATTGAGTGTTATCTCCCTCTTTGATTGAGCGAATATAAACATTGGAACGACTGATATAGAAGCTTGCTTCACAATCTTTTGCAATCTTCTTCATCGCATCCACGATGGGCCCGTTAACCGAGAATCCTTTTTTATAGACAACATTCTTAGGTAACTTGATAACAGCTATTTTCAAACCGAGGACCTTAGAGAGCTCTTTTAATAGTTGTTCACCTTTAATTCCTTTTTTGAAAGACTTTTTTAATGTCTTCTTATTATCAATTGGCTGGCTATCTATAACAGATACCCTCGTAGCCCTGTCAGCACCGCCCTTTTCAGATGCCACCTTTGAAATGAAGCCAGAAAGTATGACTCCCTTATCCTCTTTATATCCAGCATTCATGGTAACCTGAACACCTTTTTTAAGTTTACTAAGTGTTGTATCTGAAAGGTTGTATACAAGAATTTCGCTTACATTAGGGTCTGGATCATCATCGAATGGTATTTCAAATTCTATTTCTAATGATTCACTAGACATCTTCAAATCACCTGTAATAATCTCGGTGATACGTCCAAATTGAACAGTACTCATCAATCATTCACCAGCCTTAAGAACACTGTCTCGTTCAAATTTTCAAAGGTTACTCGATTCTCCAAACCAGATTCGTCAATCGGTATAATGGTAGGACCAGGAAAGCGAGAATCATATACTTCTGAAAATAATGGCACACCATAGGTTAATTTTTCCCCACAAACCAATACCTCACCATCTTTATATAAATCGATTGTGAAAAAATCATGTACTAAATTATAATGGATCTCGAGTTCAAACAATTCTGCCCCTAGTTCAATTTCAAAACGATAAGGAATAAGCTCTTTTTCAATTTCTATATACTCAAAGTTCATTCCTCATCACCCCACTTTTATTTTTGCTCCGATTGGAATCTGCTTAGCTGGATACTTGTTATTCTTCTGTACATCTTGCCATTTGGCGCCATATTTTTCAGCGATATCGTAGTAAGTGTCCCCTTTTTTGGCTACATGGTAGACTGGAGACTTCTTTTTATTCGCTGTCTGCTTACGACCAACTGAAGAAACCTTTGCAACTGCAGCTTTTGTTTTCTTTGGTAATGAAACATAGGAAGGAGATGCAAACCGAACTTCTTTCAATGTCATACTGAAATTAAATCCGTTCATTATTTTTGAATCGGCATCATGAGAAAAGGCCGCAATCATCATATTGTGATAGATTCTGCGACCTTCATAGATTACAGTGGTACCTTTTGTTTCTATAGTAGATAGTCTACCTAGAAGTGTTTCTAGTGCTGTATTATCTGGTCTTATCAACTTTCCACTGATAGAAAGAACGACTGGTTTTCGGTCAACATAATCAGTAAGGTTAATTCCCTTCTCTACTGGATGAGAGGGCAAATCAACGTCATTCTGAAGACTTTCTTTTTCTACATGTATTTGTATTCCGTTTATCTTTGCCATCTCTAACCCTCCAATATGACTGGAAATACAGTACTTAAATCACCGTACCAACCTTCTAATTCTTCTTTAATACTTCTTGCCGTTTCTTGTGGTTTGTCAGAACCCTGAACAATAATTTGAACTGGTGCTTGTACGCTAGTATTTGTCGTACTACTTCTTATAGCCGGGGCACTGTTGTAACTTGCGCCATCAAAGTCCAAAGTTGGATCTGTGCCGTCGCCTTTTAAGATACCTGCACTTCGTAATGCATCAGCCTCATCCGCAGGTAACACAGCCTCATCTTTATGCAAAAGTGCTGGCATTTCATCATAAGGAACTCGTCCAAGACCTACTTCAAAACCAGGTAAGCTTCCGGTAACTTTCGAAACGACACCACTTATCTTGTCACCGATATCAAAGTTCTTTATGGCTTTTCCAACTGCACCTAATTTGTCGATTACCCATTCAACTGCATCTGCTATACCATTAAAAGCCCATGTAATTGCATCAAGTACTGGTTTCATGTAATTCCAAGTTTCAGCCAGTGTTGCAGAAGCTAAAGGTAATAGAGGAACTATTATTTCTGTTACTAAAAACTTTACAGCTCCAGAAACAACCCCAAACAAACTTCCAGCTATGCGAAGTATAGGAGATATCACGTTAAAAACAGTTTCTATTACAGACTTGGCAGTAGGCATTAAAGGGACTATCACTCCCTCAACAAATCCCATAACTATGCTAGATAGAGTGCTAAAAATATTCATAGCACCGCCTACAATGTTTCCAATGAAGCCCATGGCAACACCGATAAATTCTTGCGCTACAGGCATTAAAGGAACTATGACTCCCTCTACAAAAGAAGATACTGCTGATTTACCTGTGTTAAAGACTCCCATTACTGTCTCACCAAAAGATAAAAAAGTATCAATGATTTCTGGAGGAAGCCCTAATTTATCAGATAAACTAAATATATCTCCCTCTTTTAACATATTAAATGTATCTAAAACTACATCCTTCAATGAGGATAATCCACTGATTCCATCTGAAACAAAAGCCATAAACGGTCCCGGGTTAATATTGGAAATTATGTCACTCATCCAAGACAATGCACCAACAGCTTGATCTAAAATAGGCGTTCCTGCTTTATCTAAAAAATCCTGCCACGCTTGTTTTAAATTTCCCATTTGGTTTTCAAAACTGTCAGATTCAACAGCAGCTTGTCCTAGAGCACCTGCAAGTTTATTTCCGTCTTCAACCATACCAATTAAAGTTAGTTGTTTCTCTGCCTCTGAAAGTTTAATAAACGATTTCCCATATAATTCATTGGCTTTTGCATTTCTTGTTGTTTCTGTTGCAGATATACCTAATGCAGCATCGTTTTCAAAATTACCTTTCAAAAATGACTGCATAGTTTCCGAAACTTCTTCGATGGATTTATCATAAAAAGCCGCACTATCGGCGGCTGCTTTAGTTGATCTTTCCGCCAAATTTAATGCTGCAGCTGTATCCACTCCTGTAGTTTTTGCAAAAGCCGCCATTTGTGTAAAACTACCTTTTAATCGATTGGGTAACATACCTGTTTCTTCAGCAATTTTATTAAGACTGGTTGAAGAATTCTCTTCCATTCCCTCAAATACAGCATCAAACTGTGCGTTCATTGCTTGAGCACTTGCTGCCGCTTCAATAGCTCCTGTGGTAAAATCTTTTAATGCCGAACCTATTCCTAAAGCTAACAATGCTGAACCTACACCTATGACAGCTTTCTTTAAAAAACCCATTCCCTTGTCTGCTTTTTTTACTTCTCCATCTAGCCGACTCAAGTCAGTATCATCTAAGTTTCCAACTTCACCTGTTACATCCCTAACCGATTCTTCTAGATCATCAAATTCGTTTGTTAAGTCGCCAACTTCATCTATTGCACTATCAATCGCAGAGACATCAATGCCTCTTAAAGAACTTATTACTGCATCTATTTTTCTATCAAGTGCAGCAAGGGGCCCATCTGCTATGTCCATGCCAATTTCTACGACTGCATCACGTAAGGACATTCAATCAACCTCCCCTCGCTTCTTTTAATCGATCTACATAGCTATCTATGGCTGCGTTAATTTCTAATAACTCATCCAGTGTCATAGTCTCAGCACGTTCATAGCTAAGTTTCCCTTCCATAATAGGTCGCCAGAATACCCAATTCTCATCCACCGTTTGTCGATGTACATGTATTGGTTTAGCTCTCTTGAAAGGTAAATTTAACTGCCTCGGACATTACTTCTGAAAATCCCCCTACTTCCTCGAAATGTTCGAAGTTTACCTTACTTCCATCTTCTTTAAAGATCACATGTTCCATCATTGAGTCGTAAAGTTTTTCTCCTTGCTGAACACCATGTTCATTCTTAGCATTATCACGCATGCGTACAGCTTCACGTAGCCCCGGGTGTTGAAATATATATTTATCACCTTTTTTTGTTTCAAATGTTTTTTGTTCACCTTTTTTAGCCATTGCTTTTCTCTCCCATTCTTTTCTTTTTAAGTGATTTGTTATATGTCTTTTTTTCATAGCAAATTAAAAAGAGTAAGCACTCGGCTCACTCTCCTTTCGATTTATTTAACTGCGTAGTCAAATACTTTAATTGTGTACACACGACTTGAAGCTGATTTACCAAATTCTTTGTCTGCTGGTTTCGTGATCATTGCTTTCGTCCCGCCGACAACCTCTTTTACTTCGTTATTTGAGTTCACCCAAATTGGCACCATAGAACGAGCATTAGCAAAACCATCTAGCACTGAAATAGATGGCGATGTTTGATTAAGCGTGATTTCAATCGTTCCCATGCCATCTCCATTTATAGATACCACTGCATCACCTTGCGCTGAACTAGAAGCTTCAAAGTTATCATTGTCTTTTGATGCTTTTACCATTGTGCCATCAGCATACCCCGTTATAAATATACCGCCGACAGTCGTTACTACTTTACGAGCATCATATGTTCCAATATGTCCTGTCATTAATTACCCCTCCTTAGTAAACCATTTCTCCATTAACAGTTGTTTCATGAATTGCACCTGCAAGTTCAAAGCTAAATGATAGGCCTTTATAGTGACGTTCTACACGATCGGCAGCATTTGTTTGTGAACGTCTTTTAGCAGTAAGTGTATAAAGTGGTAGTTCAGCTTCATCAAGTGCAATGATGCCCTGTTGTGCTCCTATTTCTAAAATGGTGCGTGCCTCACCTTCTATTTGCGGAATTCCAACATCATCAAAAGAAATCTTGTCATTATTTACAAATAAAGTAGATATTGCTTGCTCCATATTGACTTTCACCCAGTCTTTACCGTGAATGACATCAATATATTCACCTGATAGTAAAGTGCCTTCTGATGTTTGATAGTTGCCGTTTTTAGCAACATATGCGAATCCATTTAAAGCATGGATTACAAGTAACGTGGTGGCATCATATGGTGCAGGATCCACTCCGATTAACTTTTTGAATTTGTATGTGATGGAACCAACAGGCTTAGAACCATGCCCACCTATTAACGCTAAGTGAGGGTATTGATTTAACTTGTCATGCATCATAACAAATGTACGGTCGTATTTTTTAGCTGATAACGTTGTTAAATCTTCAATACTATCAACAGTATGCGCGGCTAATTTAAAACCTTCGCCTTCTACTACATCAGAAATTGCAATATAGTCTGCTACCGTACCTGTTGCTAAAGATACAAAGTACCAATCTTCGTTATAATATTTTGCAAGAGTTTGTGCAGCAGTTATCTCTGTGCCGTCATATGTGGCTATTGCAACCTTAGCCGTGCTTGTATCGCCTTGTTTAAAGGCTACACGAGCTGCTTTATAAGTATCTGTACTTTCAGCAAAGTCTGCCTTTACACCATCAATATCTCCGTAAATTTTAAATGACGGTGCACCTGTTTTTTGAGCCAATATCAACGGTGTTCCAAGTCCTGTTAATGCAGATGGCTTTTTGATGTTGATAATGACTGTAACGTCTTTTAGTGGCATATTTACCCCTCCTAATTAATTGTTATCTTCTCGATTACATCTGTTTCAAACGATTCCTGACCTCGTACACGTAATCGCAAGTCAAATCCGCATCTTCTTTCATAATCAACAGTTAAAAAAACATCACGGTTCGTTGCGTTTAATACGTCAACTACTGTAATTTTTTCATCTGATAATTCAATATGTCCACGCCCTAAGAAGTAAGCACGTGCCTTTTGTGTATAATTTTCTGCATCTTCGATTGCTGATGCATTACAAGTAATCGATAAGACTGATTCAAAGTCTTGTTCAATCCTTGCAGTAGTCCCTGAAATTTTTTGGACTGGTTGACCGACACCTTGTGCAATAGTTGTCTTTTTAATAGAAAAAAACGGGTAGGCGGGTTGTTTTCCTATACCCTCGGCTTGAATCACTTGAATGCCTGTATATGTGGATAATCCTTTTTGCAAGGGAATCCATATATCATCATACTTAATCATGCAAACCGACTCCTTCGCGCCATCTCATCAAATATATATATACGTCAGTAAATTCTCTGTAATCTTTAAAGGCCTGTATGGTATAAAAATCATTCATGTACATTACTTGTATACCAATCTCAAGTGGCAATGTAGTATATAGCTTCTTTTCTTTTACTGTATAAGTGCCGCTTTCAACGTATTTCAAGTCATCATTACTTAAAGGTAGAATGATTCCGCTCATTGGAATTTCCGCTGGTTTACCATTAACCCATTTCCCATTAATATATTGTCCTTCATTTTTTATGAAGGCTATGATTGGGACACTATTTTGATCGATTACTTCTTTAAAAACCATAATTTCAGGCATTATTTTTGCACCACCTTGTAGGTTATACGCCTGCGTAAATCCCCTGAATCGATTAGTGGATTACTAGAACCTTTTTTTCGAATGGTTGAAGATACGTTTGGCGGTGCTTCAATATCGGTTATTTTCTCTTGAATATCTCCTACCATTCGAGCACCTAAACGCTCGTATAGTGTCCTAGCGTCTATTTTAAAATCAAGAACGTTTTTAAGTTGCCTTTTGGCAAATTGAGCCCACTCATTTTGTTTTTCATCAAAAGTAGTCCTCAGAAATGAACGCTCTGGAATAATAATTGACCCACTTGCCTTTTGAATGGTTACTCCAAATTCATGAATATTTGCAATCATTGCATAAAAAGAATCATCATCCCCAAATACCCCGACCTCTACAGTAAATCTTTTCAAATCCCTTAAATTTTTAATTAATTGTGGAATATTGTTTCTGTCAGTAACGCGAATGTTGATACCGGCCATTACAACACCACCAAGTTAATTTTCTTTTTAGATTTTAATTGTTCTTCGATTTCTTCTAAAATACGTTGAAATTCTTGTCCATATTTGGTTGCGAGTAAGCCCATATTTTTATTGGGTTCACTATATTGACGTTCAATTACATCAACTTTTTCTCTAATTACAGCACGGGAAGAAGTCAAACTTAAAGTAACTAAATGAGCCGTTAAATAACGAGCCAATCGTTCTTGGTAAGACTTAGGCACATTTAAAGAGGACACTTCAAGCGAAGCATCCTCTATGTACATTGTTAAGCGTTCTTCAGAAACTGCCGTAAACTCATCACTCAACATGCGAACCCTTTCTATTGTGGTTAACATATAGTTCACTCTCCCTTATTTTTCGGGATTAGATAACTCTTCGATACGTTTGTCGATTGCATCTCGAACAGTCTTACGGTCCTCATCTTCTCTTAACGCTTTAAGCATATCAATGTCAAAAGCATCTTCAATCATAGCTATTACTTCTTTAGCAGATGGTTTTGATTTATCCTTTTCATAAACAAATTCGCCCGCTTCTTCTAAATGAGCCATCAAAGGATGAGCAAGAAATTGTTCAAATTCTTGCTCTCCTACTTTATTTGTACCTGGTACCAGGGTTAAACCATTTGCTTGATATGAGTGATTACCTTTATTTTGTACTAACATGTAGGTTCCTCCTTAAATACCATCCGCACGGCAAATAGCCATTGGATAGCGAATAATTAATCCTGTCGTGCGCTCTTCAAACGGTACTTTCGTGTTTGGAAAAGCGTATTCTTGTGGGTGACGAGTAATATCTAATGGTATTCCAAGTTCAACAACATCAGGAGATGAGTCTAATACAACGAAACAATTGCTATTAGCTACTCCTTTGCCTTTTAAATCATTGATTGTCTCAATTCGTTTAAACCAATTTTGAGAACGGATATACTCCAATACCGTTTGCTGTGTATAGTCGTTAAATGGTTTCTCTAATTCCTCGGAAGAATCAGGGGTAAGAAGTAAAGTATCTGCCTCATGGCCATTTAATTTGTTGATCTTATTTTTTGCTTTACGGATATCTGCGACAATCTCTTTACCGGTTTTATCAGCCCATTTAGTAGAGGTACCACCCTCATTTTGTGGTACTGCATAAACTTGAATACCAACCGCATCAGTTAGACCTTTAATTCTGTGCTTAGAATCACCTGAGAATGCAATTTGGTTCTCTTTTTCAGCAATGGCTTTACGAACCGTATCTGCTTTTGTTACCTCAATTTGGCGACCAGCCATTTGCGCTTCACGTACTTCTTGAACTGAAATATTGAATGCAGCTGCTATAGAATAAATTTTCACTGTTTCTTCTGTTAAATCTGCATCTACTAACGGGACATCGGTAGCTCCTGGAGCTAATATTTTAGCAGCACCAGATCGTGTCATCACATCATAGCTGTATGTTTTTGCTCCTGCAGGGATATCTGTTTTTAATGAGAAAATAGAGCGAGCTTTTAGTTCATTAGCATGTGGCTCATATACTCGCTTGTCAATTGCGTTTAAATCTTGTGGACGAATCAATGCGTCCGCTCTGTATGTTTGTGTTGGCATGTAAAGTTCCTCCTAAGGTAAGTTAATTTCTATTTCTACTAATTGATCAGCTGAAGCATTGCTTTTAAATACTGCACTTGATACGTCTATAACTGCCGCACCAGTAGCTACAAACTTTTGTGTTACCGGGTCTACTTTAACAGCTTGACCGTTAACAACATCACCGCCCGCGATAACAAAAATACGACCACGTTTTACTATTGCAGCAGGTTCACCCACTGGATAGTTTTGGTCGTCTTTCTTCTCTACGTAATCGTGAATATTTTGTGCTAAAGCAATACCGATAACTGCACCGCCTGTAGCTATAGGCTTAATAGCTGTACCTGTAGTGTTTAATTGAACTGCACCACCAAAGCGGACAACTGCCTCTACTGCATACGTATCTGCCATATAATCTTGGAAATTGGATAATTGGCCAGGTTTACCTGCTGGTAACATGTACTCAGGATAATTTGTAATAGGCATGTTTATTTTCCTCCTTCTTTACGCATGTTCAAGCGCTTGTTTTTCATTTCTTCAATTTCTTTTTCATTGGTTTTAGTGTCACCGGTAAAAGCATTATTTGTACCAGTGCTAGAAAATCCGTTAGCTTCAACTTGTACTACAGTTGCATCAAAAAAGGCGTTGATATAGTCATCTGACTTACCATCACCTTTAAATTCTGATTTAGTTGTAGCGATAACAGCTTCTTTGATTTCACGCTCTGTTTTACCGGTAAAATCGTATGAATCACCAAGTAAAGGTTTTGCAGTGCTGATTAAATTCACACGTTCTTCCACTTTTTTATCTAATTCATCAGCAGAAAATTGGTTTTCTTTTGCTGTTGCTAATTCTTTTTCTGCATTCTGAAGCTTAACCTCTAAAGCATCGTAACAACCTTGTAAGGTATCTAAACTGTCACCTTTTACTTTTGCTGTTTCTTTTTTAGCTTTTAAAGACTCAATGTGTGCTTTCACTACTGGATCTACTTCATACTCTGTACCTTCAATCTTAATTTTAACCAATGTACTTCCTCCTTTTTCATCTTGAATTTGCCATGCATCACTATCAGAACGAATAGCAACCTCTGGACCAGCTCTCCCTTGATCTACTATTGCAATATGATTAATTTCAATATTACGTTGTGTAAAATCGTACTGTTGACCATTATAAGTACCTGTTTCTGCCACTACATCAGACATGAATCCGATGCTGATTTCTCGTTTACCGTCATAAACCTTCTGGATAAGATCTTTATCAGTTATTGTCAATGACACATATAACTTTAAATCCTCTACACGTGCATCCGTATGGCTCATGCCTTTTGCGTAACTTTGATAGTTGTCTAACGTCACCGGCTCATTAGGATGCTCATCTGTAACGGGCTTAGAACGTGCAGAACGAATGGTGCGATCATTAAAAATCTCATCTGGCAACTTAGCTTCCATTTGAACAGTACCATCTTGCCGTTGATATGGAAAAACACCAGGACGAGTTATCGGCACTTGTACCGTTAAATAACCCTCTGGTGTCTCTCCATAGTCTTTAATATAGGACCTGTCATAACGTTGAAGTTTCAATTTTTCACCTCCTTCTAATACAAAAAGACACGCCGTAAAGCATGTCCTAAATCTATAATCCGTAAGTAATTGTATATTGATGATTACTATCAAGAAGATATAATTCTTGTTCATTAAAACTCATTAACTCAAAAGATATTTCTTGATTCAAAATTATCCCCCGATTCTCCATATCTAGTTTTATTTCATCTTCAATAGAAATTAAATGTAATTGAATTTCTCTCAGTTTATTCATCGCATCATCATAAATTCTAGTATCTTGAATTGAACTTCTTGCCGTATTTAAACCCATTCCTGGTGGCATTAAACATATATTTTTCCCATTTGAATCTTTGATAGTGAATAAAACTAAAGAGCCACTTTTACGTGTTTCCTTTAGTTCTGAAGATGTTATATCCTTATTTAAAGAAATTGCATCGGGAATAACATATGGATTTATTATTTCTGGCCAATTATCAAACATAGTTTGAATAACTCCAAAATCTGTCCAGTGACCATGTTTATAAATATCTATAAAATAAACCGTATCCTCGTGAAGATAAGCGAATAAAACTGGATTACCACGCTTCACTAAATGTTCGCCTTTGATAAATTCATCTCCTAAATGGAAATGGAGTACTCCCCATTCTGAAAACAAATCGTCGTATTTGGATAAATCAGAAGCTGTTCGATTAAAGTAAGGAGTTATGTCTCCCCCATTACTTATAATCTCTTCTAATTTAGTAAATCCTTTCTTGTATTCTGGTGGACAACTGAAATTTGATGACTTAACTATTTTATGTGGTCCAGCAAATGACTTTTTTCTAAGATAATTGATGTAATGAATAATTAATCTATCATCGCTGAAATTTTCAGGCAATCTCAAATTACTATTATTAATTTTTTCCATCATCAGTTTTTTATAATCTTTTTGTAAGTTAATAATCATAAAATCATCCCCCTTAAATTACATAAAAAGGGTTATTTGTTAATTTGTCAATTTTTTTTACTAACTATAAAACATTTAGTCTAAATTGATTTATTCATCATCAAAAATAGGAATAGCCACACAACGACAACGATAATCTTCACCAGGTATTACACTTCTGCCGTTAACCTCTGGCGGATCACTGTAGGAAAAAACTTTCTTATTCAACGCTTTATGTGTTTCGCGTACACGCTCATCTGCTGACGTTAGCCATTTAAACTTTTCAACCCCGATATTTTGATGTCGTTGAGCTGTCATTTGACCTAAAATAGAGCCTACTTGATCTATCGCAATAAATTGAGCACGGTTCTGCGTTACTTCTACACGCTCCATTAATTGTTGACGTATTAATTTGATTGATGAACCCTTCACAACACCTTCGTTAACTATTTCTTCAATGTCCCTAAAATAGTCAGCTTCAATGGTCTCAATGTACCCGACGTTATCTTTAATCTTTGATTTAAGGAATGAAGGAACCCATGTTTCTGTAGATGTAAGGTCAATCCCTCTCACCCTCATTTGTTGTTCTAAGTTATGTCTGTTGAACCGATTAACACTATTAATAAATGTTTGTGCCGCACGCTCATTCTTACCTGGAGCAAAAACTTTGTTTGCTTTACTTTTTAAGGACCTGAGCATTTTCTTTAAACTATCGAACAATCCATCATTACTAAATTCCTGATTATCTTGTCTTATTGATAGTTCTGGCTCCATGTACTTTTCAAATAGAGCAATTGTCTCAACACCTAACTCTCCTATCATCTTCCTCAATGTACGACTATAAGTAACTGTTGCAGCATCAGGAAAGCGTGTTACTGGTATTTTTTTAGTCATTGGAATCACGCCAACTTCTATAAACTTCATTAGCTATTCGACTAAAATCAGCTTCATCACCGCTAAATTTCACTTCACTTGATAAACCAAACTGACCAAAACGTGATTCTCGAATTTCATCGGTTGTGATAATTCCATTCACTAAATAAATTTGATCCGTTTCTGCAACAATTTTTCGTATTTCAGCATCTGTTTTTGCATCTACATTCCATAGTGGATTGAAATGAATTTCCCATTCCAAAGATTCAGGATCAATACGTCCTCCTAATTCTTTTTCAGACATCAACAACATCCTAATAAGCTTTTCTAAATGGGGTTTCATCTCGTTTTCTTGGTCTGCGACAATACGAGAGTAATAATTCATTACATCATATTGAGCTCCCGTAATTGTTCCTGACTCTTGCCCTTTAATAACTGTTTTTGGCATGCGTGCAGCACCTGCTAATAGGTCCCAAACAAAGTCTAGTAAGTCCTTGATACCTGAAACAGATGTACTTTGTTTTGTCAGATCTTCCCCGTCTGCAATCATGGCCAGCGCTTCTGTTCTAAACATAAAATCCATTATCATGGATAATTGCTGTTTATCTTGAGTAGATAAGTTCTCAATATCCTTTGACTTATAAACCTTAAAAGTGAAATCATGAAGTATTTGACCTACAGACCATACAGAAGTATCAAAAACAGTCAGAATATCATATAAGGGCTCTAACAAAGAAGGTCCTTGAAACTCCCCTTCCATACGTCTTGTTTGGCTATGAAGTAAACGTGAAATGTGTACAGCAGATTCAGTAGTTTTAGTTTGCAGACCATGCCTTGAAGCACGATTGATGCGTAGTTCTTCAAGTTGGCCATATTTAATATCAAATACATCCTCATTGATCAGGAACTCATTAACTTTCATGGAACTAAAAGCATGTAAGTAATCAACAGAGTATAGTTTATTCATATCTAGTTCATCATTTAAATCGAATTTAGTTGCCTGCGTTACCCCTAACGATATAAAACCATCCCCACGCAAACGCTCATAAGTAATCATGTCCTTAAAGGCTTTCTTCGCATTTAAATCAGCAAGCTTACTCATAATGTCGCGAGCTAGTTGATCATTTTCCATCTTAAGAGTGAACCAATTACGAGTCATATCTTCGGCGGGTATATCAATGATATTTTGTACAATACGACTATCTGCATATAGGCTGGATATTTCCTCGTGAGATAACTTCCGGTTAGAGCCAGCAACCTGACGTGTGAGTTTATCTCTACTATTCGCTTTCCCATTTCCCTGCATAAAATCCTCTTTAAAATGTTTTGCCTGGTCGATAGTTTTCATCTGGTATCACCTACTTTCCTAAAAGCTTTTTGTAACGGTCAAGAGGATTGGAGTTATTTGTATACAGTTGATTTAATGCTTGGGTGGTCATATCCACTAAATCATCATGTGCAGCATTCGGAAAGCTGACCAATTCCTCAATCAAATCTTCTACCCACGGACACATATTCGGATGTGGTAAATAAACATTGCCAGCCTCAAATAAAGGAGACACCGCATTAGCGCGTGCCTCCTTACCACCATCTGGATTTACCGGAACGATACCACTTATCTCATCTTTTAACATTTCGATGATAGCTGAACCGTTAGCCTTATCCTCAATATATTTACTTCTTGCATTTGGCCACTTATCAGACATAGCACAAATCGCTTTCATTGTATCAGCAAAACCCATTCGTCTATGGTCAATATCAAACAAGAAATACTGTGCCTTCTTTCTACCCCAAACACCACCTGCAACAAAGTCACTTGTTTCGGAGTCTTTAAATGTACAATCCCAAGATTGGGCCATTTTATCAAAGTGAGTTGGCAATATAATAACCTCATCACTCAAGCCCCACTCTCTTTTTTGCTCAGCTGTACGAACATAGAATTTAATCCATTCCCTTTTAAAAATATTACCTCCTGCAGGAGAAGGACGTTGTTGATACAGAGAAGCCCATATACGTGAACCAACCTCACTCTTTTTCTCTTCTGCCCAATGCTCATCGAATCCAAGTTCAGGACACAAGGGTTCTCCAATTTCACGTCCTAATAGATCGTCTTCATCTTCTGCAATGGCAGGTAAACGTAAACGAACCCATTTTCGTGGACTACGAGCAAGTAATCGACCGATTAAATCATCTTCATGCCAACGCGTCATGATAACAATAAGACTAGCACCATCATGCAAACGTGTAGAAAGTGTTGCTTCCCATTCATCCCATATGTTATCTCGAATAGTTTGAGAGCTTGCTTCCTTCATGTTTTTAATTGGATCATCAATAATCATTAGGTCCGCACCTTGACCAGTGATTGAACCACCAATACCAGTTGCTATCATTCCACCGCGTCTATCCTTCACACCCCAATCTTTTGTAGCTGCATTCGATTCGGACAGTTGAACGTTAAATAGTTCGTGTGAAAACTCATTAAATTTATTTCGGTTTAAACGACCGAATTTAGTAGCAAGTCCATCAGAATATGCAGCAGCTATAACTCTCTTATCTGGATTGCGACCAAGATAGTAACTTGGGAATGATTCGGTTACCGTCATTGACTTACCATGTCGTGGTGGCATTTCGATTAATATGGATAGTTGTTCTCCATCGGAAATCCTTTGTAGTACACTACAAACCAATTCTGTATGCCTAAAATGCGAATAATGACCGTGGTGCACATATTCCACATAATCACGATAATTACGTCTAGCAAGCTCTTTTTCGGCTTCATAGGATAATGCTTCAATTTGTTCAACGCTTAAAGTTGGCAATTGCCCTCAACTCCTCTGTGCTTAAATTACTGAAGTCTACTACGCTGATGTTTGCAGTGCCAGTTCCTTTTGTTTCAGAACGGGTTTTTGCGATATCAGCTTTGGTTTTCTCTTCACGCAATCGTTTCAGTTCATTGTCGTTAAGTAAATCCTTATGCTTCGATAAAAACTCAAGTGCCTTCATCTTGTCAGCTAACTTTACAGTGATTCCATCTTTACCTTGCTTCACCTCAGTAATAAGTGATCCGTCAATTTCAGTGGATTCATTCAAATGAACATAGTTGAAAGCGTAGGTTTTGATATTTCCATGCATATCTATTGCTGGTTGTCCGTTTTCTTGATATTCGATTTCTTCTTGTCTACCAAACTTCAAGTAATCCGTAATATCTGCAAAGGCAATGTCAATCCACTTCTGTATGAGTGTTCTTTCGTCTAAAAGAGCATCTTCCGTTAAGCTATCACGTACTTTAACAACTTCTTCTCGTATCCGAGCATCTCTGAGCAACCTTGGACCATTAGTTAACGCCACTTCTCTACTGCAACCATAAGCCTTTTGATATGCTTTAGTTGCATTCCAGTACTTCACATAATAACTAATAAAAAGGCGTTGTTTATCATTGAAACCATCATCTTCTAACTCAAAGGGTTCCAATGATTCAACGACTTCTTTTTGTTTAGGCGCACTCTCTTTTTTTGTATGCACCCTTTTTGGTTTTGTGTGCACAACTTTTTCAATTACTTCCTTTGACCATTTATGCCTAGTTTTCCACGACTTCACTGTGTTAATAGAAACATTATACTTCTTGGCAATATCCTTATATTTCATTCCATTTACATAATCTTCTTCAGCTCTAACATAATTTTCAATCATCTACATCACCTGCCACCTCCAAAATTTTGAACATACAAAAAAGCATCCCGTAGGATGCTTTTATATGTCCTTATTAATTCTTCACTCTCGTATTACTATCTCTTACCATGTACTCATTTACCTCAGGGAAACCATCTTTTCTTAATTGTAGAATATCTTGTTGATAAATATCACTGAATCTTTCAGGTATATATCTGATATTTATGCTCCCTCTAGTTGACATATCAACTATTGTGTCCACAATAATATCTCTAGACTCAACTGGAAGACTTATAAAGGTATTCCAATCTAATGAAAAGTCTTGAACATATTCTTTTGGAAATCTACATTCAAAGAAAGTGTCATCAAATCTTAATAATATTGTTCTAGGTCTACCAACACCCCTACTATTACTAAATTCTACATCTGTTACACTTATTATATCTTTTATCTCTGCAAAATTTAAAAACTCCGACCAATCAACTGTAGAATTTTTAATATAATTGAAATCTCTTACCTTCAAAGCTAAAATAAAATCAATTAATTTTCTATACTTAACTACACCTTTTGCGACATCCCTTTCTCTTCCATTACCCATAGAACTTAGAATAGCTGTCTTCAAGTCCTCAAACTGTTCTGTAAGATTATCAAGGCGCTTTACTTCTACATCTCTAAAACGTTGTTCATTCAAAAGTTTTTGGAAATAACTCGCCCATTGCTTTTTTATGATTTCTTCAACTTCTTGAATTCTGCTAAAAGAAAAAATATTATTACCTTTAGCTCTTTGTCTAACAAAATTTATGAAATTAAATATATATTTAGCCGTTTCTTGTTTATCGATTGAAGGAAAATATATCTGATTAATAATTTCTTTTTCTTTATTTCTTTCATATAGCTCATGATCATGCCATACTTTTTGTTCAATAAAAGTATAAACGGGGATAGATGATTCTATCGCTTTAAGTACCTCTAGCTGAGTAATTGATAAATTCTCCTGTAATTCTGATAAAGTTCCAGCAGCCATATCTTCTTTTTTTATGTTTTGAAAGTCTACTTTTTCTACTGCTTCTGGTACACCTTTACCCCCAAACCTTGAACCAATTATTAATATTAGCATATCACTGTTTATTACCTCGTCTATGCAGCTCGTATGTGTATGTATCCTTGGATCATATAATACATCATTAAAATCCGACATAATTGGAGTATATCCCATTGCAGATAGAAAAGTTCTTAGTTGTGACCTAACTATTGATAAATCGTAGCAAGTTGATGATACAAATACTCTAAGTCCAGCCATTTATTATCTCCCCCTATATATCAAATTCGACAAAAGGATATTAATTCCTGCAAAATTAAAAACTTCAAAAATAATAATTAATGATACAAGAACAACTCTAGTTATCACATGTGCAATAACTATGATTTTTCTTTTCAAGTTTACACCGCAGATCTTTCTTTTAGCAAATATTGGTCGCCTTGTGCGTTTTGTGCGTTCTGTGCGTTTCGTGCGCTAACAATAATATCTATTATTTGATGCTTGCACTCTTTCACGTAAGTAACTCCTACACCTAACTCACTGGCAATTTGTCGATAAGTCCAACCGTCTAAAATGTGATCATAAATAATATTGGTCCTTAGGTCTGAGAAAGTATTGGTATAGCTTTCTAAGATGAGGACGCAGTATCTCATATAATTTAGACGCTCCATTTGTTTCCTTTCTCTTACATCCATCTTTTTTAATTCAGCTTCACTCTTACCTGAGGATCCTTTTGGCATGGCTGCATCTAAACCATATTGAGCAACACCCCAGTTGTCCATAGGGATTTTAAATCCGTATAAAATCTGTTCTAATCTAGCAATTTCTGTTTTCATCATTTGATAATCCGCAATTATGGATGCTATGGAAGTTCCAGTTTTGAACATATTCAACACTCCTATCGTTTATTTCGTACAGCTCCACCAACACGCTTGTATACTTGTCGATTACATCCCATTAAATCTTCAATTTCCCTGCGAGAAAAACGTTCTTTGTTTTGTTTGCTTGTACTAGTATTCTTTTTAACTATCCCTTGTCTAAGAGGCCGTTTTAGCCCTTTTTCGATAAGTTCCGTTTGTAACGTTCCCATTTCTTTCTCTCCTTTACATGAAATAAAAAAGGAGGACAACAAATGAATCAGCGCTTAGCTGTTCACTGTTGTCCTCCAGTTGGCTGGGTGGACTACTTATTTACTTTTAACGAAATTCAGAATATGATGATATCCCTTATCTGTTAGGTTTCCTGACAAATCTATATAATTAGATGATTTTAAATTTTCTTTGATTATGCTTAAAGGATCTCCCATCAGTTTTTGAAATTCAAGAAACATACGATTCAATTCATCTTTTGTGATAAAAGAACTCTTTAACTGATATGAATACCTAGAGTAAAAAGGTTCCAAGAAGTGAATTAATAAATTTGTATAATAGGAATTTAATTCCATTTCACCGTTGTTCCTAACAGTTATAGTTGCTGCAACCGAGCTATTCCCAACGAAATCATTTGTTTTTTTAACTTTTTCGAAATTTGTATTTATTTTATTTAGTAGTTCTGATTGTTGTTCTAACAGCTCACTGTACCTTTTCTTTTCTTCTTCTTCAATTCCTGATTTATCAATCAGTTCAGCAAATTCACTTCTTAATTCTTCTTGCAATTTAGTTGAAGTATTAATATTCCCTGATAAATTATTCAGCTCATTAAATCTATTTTTCATATAGTTACTTGACTCTTCGATCATTCTTAAGGATGTTCCAAACTCACCTTTCATCCCACTTAGCGATTCAGAGATATTTTTATTATGATTAAAAGCTGTATTGTAAAAGTGATTACTTTGTTCAGTGGACTTAAAATAAAATGTTGCTGATAAATAAATAGAAAAAAACGCTAAAATTAATGATAGTAAGGTTGAACTATCTATATTTACTTTACCTGTTATTAATAGATAACAGATTGTTCCGGTTATCCCTAATGTTGCAATGGTAAATGTCCAACTATTTCTATCCTTAACAGAAGACTCTACTGTCTTTTTTTTAATTAACTTGAACTTTTTTTCACTCAAAACTTTTCCCCCTGTTCGACACGCATCCTCTTCACTTTCCCTTGGTGCGTCACAATTTTATTTTCTACGTCAGGTAAAAGAATATTATATTTCACTGGGTCTCATATAATAATTTATTATCTCTTTGCTTGAGCAAACAATAAGTGAGCATTGGGCAATAAACTCATCATCAAAAATATTAAAGATAATTCACCAATGCTTTCTCTTTCTTCTTTGACCGCTAAAATTTCACCCGCGAACATCGGTAAAAAGCCCATGAACAC
This sequence comes from Psychrobacillus faecigallinarum, assembly GCF_014836595.1. Taxonomy (GTDB): domain Bacteria; phylum Bacillota; class Bacilli; order Bacillales_A; family Planococcaceae; genus Psychrobacillus; species Psychrobacillus faecigallinarum. Next base: position 85,740 of record NZ_JACSQO010000005.1, read on the forward strand.
TGTTATCATTGTAAAGTATGCCAAAAATATTTTTTCATCATAACAACGAGTTACATCTTTAAAAATTTGATTCCTCTTTAACCATCTTTCAAATAGTGAACTACTAATCATTCTAATAAAATTGTAAATATGATATGCAGGTAAAAAAATCATTACTATTAAGATGAAAATAGAGTTTGCACTTACTATACTTTGATTTTTTTCAAATATACTAAACCATTTCACTACTACTATATTAATTCCTAGTAAATTTACAAGTAAAATTACAATGAACCCTGATAATACTATAGCTATACTAGATAATATCATCATGAAAAATATCATAGCAATTCTCATTATATTAATTTCAAACGATTTATGATAATGACTATTGATTTTGCCTACAATAAAAAGCACTACTATCAAAATCACAAAAAATTTAAGGACTATTGAAAATCCAATGTAATATATAGAGATAGATACTATAAGAAACAAAAATAAAAGTTTTAATATGTTGATAAACCGATCAGTCAGAACTCTTCTCCCTCTTCCCACGGCATCTGCTTTCTCTCCATTGATGCGTCTATATATATATATATGTCACCTAATATTGTAAATTATTGATTAACTAATTAAAATGGTATTGGCAGTAAATCTCCTCTTAAATAAATTGGATGTCTTGGATGTTTTCCATTTTTTGTTTTTTTAATACAATCGAGTTTATAATCCACTAATAGTGTTTTTACCATTTGATCTCTATTATTTATTGAACCGTATTTCTCACCCCACCCTAAGATCACCCGATTAGAATCATTAACTGCTTTAAGAATATAATCATTATTTTCTTCCCCTACAGGATTAGGGTGATTTGACAAACCTTGTGGATTTGTAGAAATTAAAGCAAAAATATTTACAATTTTCATGCCACCGTATCCCCATGATTTTGAGAAGTTAACACATCTATTCAGTGTAGGATCACATATCTCATTATCAGCAACGCTAGGATTAAGAAGAATAAAAGTAACAGTTTCTAAGCTTTTATCCCATGTACATCCTAATAAATAACGATATGTCGGGAAATTATTATCATCAAAAACTGAGGTAACTACCTCGTTTTCTTTCCAATACCTATGTCCTGGTTTTAGCTTCAAAACTCTTCTCCCTCTTCCCTCAGCATTCTCTTCACTTTCCCTCAATGTCTTAAAATCATCTTATATTCATTTTTAACTTCAATAACGCCATTCATCTAGCCTATAGCATTTTACTAATAAATAGTTCTAATGACTGTATAGATATAGTAATATTATAATCTACTAGAGGATATAATTACCAATCATTTTCTTTTTCTTACTAAAAAGGACAACAAATGACACAGCTTAAAGCTGTAATCAAATGTTGTCCTCCAATTGGTTGGTGGGACTATGTTGATAAATTAGTTAACTAGATATCCAAATTCTATATTGGTTCTTACCGGTATTCCAGATACCTCACGATGCAAATGATAGACATCCGTGATAACGTCGTTGTAAATCGTTTTATATTTTATAGATAGTTGTGATTCTTTTTGCAATGTACCAGTGTTTGCAACCTTATTTAGATTAACAAAAACTAAACCGTCTTCTGATAAACTAATTTCGCATTTCTGTATATCGTCAAAAAACTCTACTTTTTTTAAAGACTCACTGGTTATACTTGCTTCTAAAAACAAAATAGTTTGGAATCCTAAATTTTTGAAGCCTATTTGATATCCTTCTTTTTCCGTACCATATTTAACGATTTCCAATAGTGGTTTAACTTCGCTTCTTTTTTGTAAATCGTTTTTATTATTAAACACCTGCGTTAACTCTGTATTCTTTTTTGCTTGTTGAGCTGCTAGCCATGCTGCAATAGCAGCTCCTGATGTAGCTATCGCACCTATAATACTAATAATAAATTCTATGCTTTTCAAAACTCTTCCCCCTCTTCCGTCCGCATCCTCTTAACTTTTCCTTGATGCGTAACAATCTTATATTCCCCATGTGTCGGAAGCTCTCTGAGTTTTGCTTTTCCGTCACAGATAACAATCACACAACTGGTAGGTATATCCATTATATCAACTGTTAATTGCATTGTCTCTGTGTCTATTTCTAAATTTTCTATACTCACCAAGATCCCTCCAATGTGTTATAATTTTCTTGTGAGAGACAGGAGGAATCTTGTCTTATTTTTTATGTCATTAATCCGGAGGTTATATATGCAAAACTTCATTAAAGGACTTTGGAACTCTTTTGCAGTCCCAATTATTGCATTGCTTATAGCAGCACTATTTCTTGTTACCGTCGGTTTCTATGGCGAAAGTATTTTTCGATTCCTTTTAAACTTATCTTCATAACGACGCTCTTTCTACGAAATGTTCACTAACTTATGAAGCATCCACAACCGCCCATATCGAAGAAATCAAGTTGTTGTGAACCAGTTTCATATTCTTCCCTAAGTTTTTGTAATGACAAATTTTCACGGTTACCATTTACTGAGCGCTTTAAAATTGTTACTTCTTGCCCCAAGTAATCCTGCATTTCTTTTTCATAATTCTCCATCCACTCAAATCTGTCTGGAAAGTGTCTTAAAAGATTTAGGAAGTGTCCTTGTCCGCCTTTTACACACATTCCTCCACAATTGTTATGAGAAAACCCAAGATCATACAGCCTAGGCGTTGAAATACCCAAGTTATTAAGTTCTTGAAGCATTTCGTCTTTGGTCATTAGTGGTTCTTCACACATCGGAAATTCTACTTTGTATGGCGCCCAGTTTTCAACTGGTTTTATTATTCGATGCTCTTCTGTCCAGTCAATACCTAGATATAAAATACATTCATCTGGCTTGAAGTTGTCCTTTATCCACTTATCAGCAGTCTTTTGTTTTAAATGATGGGAACACTGAGCAAGTCGACTATTCCCCAACCACCTAACATCTTTGAATACTTCCCAAGGAGTTCTTCCGTCCTCGATACGAACATATTCTGTTCCTAATTCTTCAACTGTTTCATCTATGAATCTATATAAATCTTCATCTTCTATGAGAGTATCGGTGAAAAGGAGTATGACGTTTTCTTTCCCATGTTGTTCAACTACTCTTTTTGCAGTCATCCAGCTACCAATCCCACCTGAGTAGAAAACTATATGTTTCATGCTTTTAGCCTCCTTTACTGTTTCTACTTAGTACTCTCTAATCCGCTCTGATGGGATATTGAATTTTTATAAAACATTTCTTGCAATAAAAATGAATGTAGCCTATATAATTCATAGTTTCAGTCCATGGTTTCTTACGACAATTTTCACACGATTTAGTTACTGACATATAATTCACTCCTTCGTTATATGTTTCTAGTGCGTCTTATCAAAAAGCGTTATACTAATTTGCCTGTATTAGAATCTATAATTCCATCACTAAACATTCTTGCTACTTTTGCTTCCATACGGCCCTTCTCGTTAAGAATAGAATCGAAGCTTAAAATAATTTTCGAGCCAATCACGTGATATATTTGTTTTTCTGGGAATCCATTAGTAGCATCGTTTAATACGGCTTGTAATTTATCTGCTGTCATACCGTCTGTTTCAATAACTTGATAGTGTTTAAATGACTTACTCATGTTTTCTCCTTTCAAAAAGCAACCCTAACAACCACCCTCGGCTGCATGCTATAAAATTTCCTAACTGTTAAATTCACCACTTGGCTATCATCCTGCCAGATAATCTTGTTTAAGCCGTCCTTAACACCCTTTACGTAATTATCTACATCAGGCTTAGTGGTTGGTCTTAGTTCTCCTTGTTCTATAAGAGCCTGTTTTGGTTTCGTCTGATACTTTTTAGGAGTTGCCCTATAAATATCTATAGCTAAGTCAATTGGTCCTGTTATAAGCTCTTTTGGAGCGTGCTGACCAGCTACTAACTTTACGTACTGTTTAAAGTCCCTCGACTTAGCAGGATCATAGAGGACAGTTTTACCGCCCCATGATTTCCCTGCCCTTGGTCTTCCTTGTGCGACTGGTTCACCTGGTATTTCGAAGAGGATGTTGTTCATGCTCGCATCCTCTCCTGGTATTCCAATTCCTCATCAATGGTCACCTGACGTTTAAGGAACTCTGCCTCAGCTTCCTCATGCTTTCTCTTACATACAGGTCCGTAACCCTCATCAATGCTTTTAGGAGTTTTCAATGGTTTGTTACATCGTTTACATGTACTCATCTCACACCTCCAACAATATGTTTTTCACGTAAAATCATTTGTTTCTGAGGCGCAAATGATTCGATTAAGCATTTCCCAGAGCAATACAGCTCAGAGCCCTTATGCCAAACCTCGTCTCCTTTATGAATGACTTTTTCACAGTTCTCGTTTTCACATACAACTACTGGTACTTGCATATTTCATCCTCCCAACAATTCTTGTCTTAATCTTTTGCGTTCTGCTTCTATATCCATTACTACAGATTTTGTTTTAGGTGCTGGTTCATCAGCATCCTTACCAAACCATTCAGGTACTTTTTCTTCTCTAACGGACTTCGAATGTTTGTTAGAATGTTGGAGCCTCCATCTTTCTTGAAGAGCAACCACTTCATCGACTGAACTAATTTTTTTGGTGGACCAGTTCTTTAAGATTGATTCAACATAGTTCCATCTAAGAGCTCCATTCTCTATAGCAATCTTCATTGCATGTAAAACTAAGCTTTCAGATAGATCATCTATCCATGCATTAACTTTTTCTCCTACATGGGGAGTGATGGCTCCAAATCCGTTCTTTTCATAAAATTCAAATGGAGTGATTTCATTTTCAACTGTAACTGACGATTTTTTCTTTTCTTGTTGTTGTTCTTGTTGTTGTTCTTGTTGTTGTTCTTTTTCTTCTTCTTTTTCTTCTTCTCTTTCTTCTTCTTGTTCTTGTTCTTCTTCTTTTTCTTCTTCTTCCCCCAGGTCTATGCATAGACTATCCATAGGGTATTGATACGGTATCGAACCCTTGCCATCATTGGAATGTATGTCTTTTTGCTCACTTTGATTTATTGATGGTATTGATATGGTATCGATACTGTATCCATACTGTTTTAAAGAAGTAAGGTAAGCATAAACAAACGGTATATGTTTAACTGCAACCAACTCTTTTTCAATGCATTTTTTTACTTTTGGCGAATTAATGAAGTTATACCGCGCCCAATTATTTATCATGATTTCTTTTGTTGACTCGTTGTAAGTAATTTTTCCATATTCAACAAAACGTTGAAGTAGTTTAAGTACTGTTTCCCTGTTGTATCCTGTGTGCATTTCTATGACCCTGTATGGTAATTCATAGATGCCACATTGCGTTGTATTGCCATTTGTCATTAGATACAGATAGAAGTATTTCTCTTCCGGCGTAAGGTCCAATACAAAGCCGTCATCCCAAAATGTTGTGTGTACTTGTCTGTACTTCGCCATTTGGTTTCCTCTTTTCTTTTATATTTAGAGGGGAAGCCCCCCTCTTTTGTTTAAACTAACTTATCTTCAAAAACTTGCCCTGGTGCTAATCATTCATCTGAATTTTGCTCAGGAGATTCTTCCACAACGCTATAATCTGTAACATCGATAATGTCACTCATATCAGCTGCAATCTCATTTTTAATAGTGGAGTCTGCCTCAATCGTTTTCTGAAGCTCAATTGATTTAGGAGCGTATTTAAGCACCTCTTTTAATACCGTCTTCTTTGCCATTGCATCGAAATTAGTCTTCCAAGGGCTTGTCCATCCTTTTTGTACTGCTTGACTGAACTTCTGTGCATGCTGATCAATACGTTCTTTGGTCCAATACACGAAATCATATCCACCATTTTTAAGATGATAAACCGCGTAATAACCAATCGGTTCACCTTCTGGTTCAGTAGATGGTTTATGAATCAAGTCTTTATTCAATCCGTACTGAAACTCAAACACATCGTTCCCATAAACTTCATGAGCATAAATTGCCTTATACTGTCCACTACGTACTGCTAAATCGATTAACCCTTTGTATCCGAGTTGGAACTGAACGTTCTTTCCATAAGGAATTAGGTAAGCTTGTCCTAGCCCTGTGTTCGGTTCGACTCCTAATTGAGCTGATTGCATGATTGCAGCTAAGAAAGAAGTTTGGTCACACTCTAGTAACTTAGGTGTAGTGCGAACTGCCGTAAGTGCAATGCGAGCAATTCTGTCTGCATCCATGTGCTTTGGTAGAGCTCGTTGAATCTCTGGCCCCATTCTTTTTAATAGAGCGTTTAATGTATTCTCAGGAGACACCTGTTTCTGTACTCCGTTGTTTGCCTTTGTAGCTAATTGATTTTTAACATCGGCTGTTGTTGCCATGGTTCTATTCCTCCTATTTGATTAAGAATTTTCTTTCTGACGTGGTATTCGAATATTTCTTATATAGTTCAGGCTGTTCTGCTTTCAATCGCTTAGAATCGATTCTCGTAACACTATTTGACTTCCAAGTTATCTTTCGAGTGCCTGCATATGCTTTTTCGTTAACACCCATTAAAGCTTTTATTTGATTTTCATACTCTTTCTTTTTAGATTCCGATTCCTTGATATCGGATTTGATTACTTCCAATGCTACTAAGAGTGTTTCAGCATCTTTAGGAAGGTTTATCTCTGACTCTGGTTCCGATTCTGGATAAAGAGCCTTTAATAAATCAACCGAGGCATCAGATCCATCGAATGCTGGAGGAATTTCTTTCAAAACATGGTTTTCCCAAAAGTCTCTTTCAATTTGTATTAGATAGCTGATAAGCTCCTCATCGCGTTCTACTTTTTTATGGATGAACTTGTTTCCACCAATCAGAACAGCAAGGTGCCATGCTTTATATCCGGTAACTGCCATGTAATGCTGTATTTGGAGTAAGTACGCTGCAGGAATTTCTTCATCTTCCCATTCACCTTTTAAGTACTCCGAAGCTGTTTTACATTCCAGGCCTTCTTGTTTTCCGATAATCAAGCGATCCACATTTGCGAACATGAAATGATGTTCTGGATGTTTAAGAATCGCATTTTTTCGTCTAACTTTTAATCCAGTACGTATACTGAACTCTTGAGCCACGATATCCTCCATTACATTGCCCCAATAGGCAGCTTCACCAGCAGTATCTTCTATAGGAGACTGTCCTACTTTATCCAAGTAAACAGCTACTGGAGACTTCCATTTATTTAGTCCTGCGATAGCTGAGACATCACTGCCTCCAATTCCTTTACGCCTAGCTTCTAGCCATTGTTCACGACTCATGTCTACTGTTTGAATCAATGATTGAGCTTGCATAACTATCCCTCCTCTTGTCATATCCAAGGATTCTCGTTATAATAGAGACATCCGTTTTATAAGAGAATCCTTTAAGTCCGCTACTCCAATAGCGGATTTTTTTATGCACTTAAATCAACTGCCAGGTTTTCTTCAACAATGTGTTCACCCATATGCTCTGTTGAACAATACAAGTAACCATCCCACTCATAACCTTCACCTTCATATAAATCTTCCTTGCAATGTCGATAGTTGCAGCACCCAACCTTTCTAGGTTCTCTTAAAGGTTCTTCGTAGCCATAACCTGCTACCATTGGGTTTCCCATTTAATCACCTCTTTCCGATGGTTGAATCCCATCAAGAAGTCTAGGAAAGCAAAGGGGGAATCCTAGACTTCTTGACGGGAGCCATAAGCTCCGTCGAATGGTCTTACTATGCCTTAAACAAATCTGGATTTTCATAAGCGTTCCCAACAATCTCTACATTTTCAAACCTTTCGTCATATCGTTCCATTATGTGAGTACAACATTCATAACCACTCAAATGAAGCCAAGTAAAGTTCCATCCCCATGCACTTAAAGTTTTGCAAACATGGAAAATGGAAAACTCTCCATAATGTTCTTTGTTTCTTGGATAAATTTTTAGAACATCACTTTCACAAATTTCATTTCCATGCATATCCTGCATGCCCGTGTATTGTAACAACGGGAACTCTTCGAAATGCTCACCTACTCCATCATCAAAAACTACAATTAAGAATTCTCGCTCGTCCTCATCCTTTTCGATTCGCATTTCTTCCCAATCAATCATTTTCTTGTTGCTTGTGTCCCACGCTTTGTATTTAATTTCACCATTCATCAATTCATCTCTCCTTTTTTTACTGTTTTAAAATCCCACTTTTCATGTAATTAGTCCGTCATTGTGCTATAATCTATTTAGACATTTTGATAATCGCTGATTAACTTTGCCGAGTTAGTCAGTTTTTTTATGTTCCGTGTTCAAACTTCCCCACATATTCCCTAACAGAAGTGCTGCACCAATAGAGACAACATAGATAATTACACTCTCAGGACTATTGAACATTTCGTTTCACCACCATCACATTAACCCCTGCTGCAACTAAGTCATCCAGTAAACCTTTCATTTGTGATTCAAGCACTTTTCTATCTGCCAATTTTTTTAGTGTTTCTAGCGAATTATTAATATCGCGAACAAATGAGATAGCTTCCTCTAAATCACCCATTTTTACACAATCCTCAATGGCCTTACTGCAATCTAAGATGCTTGCGTGTACTCTTAATGCTGCATGATAATCCTGTTGTCTGAATAGTTCTGGTTTCATTTAGTTCCTCCAAGATATCCGGCACTCATAAGCGCCTTGTAATGTTTATCCCATACTTCTGTATAACTTATTTCAGCCTCTTTACAAACGACGGCAATGAAATGATCTAATGCAGTAATTGCTTCGACAGCTTCCTGCAGCATAGAGTCAACGGATTGTAACTCAAAATGTTGTAGCTTCTTTAAAGGCTTAGCTAAACAAGTATTCACTATCAAATCCAACGCTTCTTTCATTTCTTCTACGGTTTTTTCTTTTACGCTTGATCGATGTAAATCCACATTTGGCCCATCTAACCATTTAGGGCCTGTTCCTGTGTATTCGTTCCTCACCGTTATAGCGAATTTAGCATTATCAAATTTTTTTACTAGAGTTCTAGAAATATCAGAGGGAACTTTAGAACGACCATTTTCATATTTTGAAACAGTTTCGCGTGTTGTATTTATGTCCAAACCTAAAGATAACTGCGTTTGTTCCCCTCTCATTTCTTTCAACATTTCCCCCACCAAAGTCTTGGTCATATTTACCAACCTTTCTAATTTGTTAGAATCACATATCTCATTCAAGTTAACTTGTAGTAGACCGTTGACTATAGGCAACGGAGTTATAATTAAATTAGAAATCCCACTCATTCATAATGATTTCTTGTATAGCTTGGATAGTTGGTTCATAAAGCCAAATCCTTTTACTATGTGCTCCTCTTTTTCTTTGAAATCTTCTAACCCGAGGATCACACAATATTTGCTTTTCTAGAAAGTCGCGTTCAAAAGGGATTATTTCTTTTAGTTGTTCCAAATCTATAAACAGTAACTTGGGACGCGCAGTCTCTTTAACAATTTCTTCAAGGTGTTGTTCAATCTTTTCTTTTGTAATTCCTGACATTTCAAAAAGTGTTTTTATCACACTACTTTCATTTGCAGTTTGTGGAATCATATCGCCACCACCTTGCCTAGAAACTTGTTAATGAAATAAACTTGGCCTTTGCCAGTTACTTTCGAAGTCTTACTAATTGATATACTTCCACTGTTGTGATGAACAGGAGTTTCTTTTATTTCAAACAAACCTAATTCCATAGATTTTTGAGTTGGTGAATTATAATCAGAGCCTTTTCTTTTAACTAAATAACCATTTTCTCTTAGCCATTCGAATAAACGTTTTTGCCCAACGTCTATTCCGTTTTGTTTTAAAAGTTTTGCTAAGTCTCCAACTAATATGGATGTATGACTTGCTTGTACAGCATCAGCAAATAGTACTTTTGGTTTTTGATGCTCTATAAGAGCTTCAAAAGCTTCACGTTTCAATCTTTCTTCTTTTAAACTAGTAAGTAATCCAATAGTGAAATCTGGATTAGCGATTGCTTGTTCCAATGTATCTGGTGTCATGTATGCTCCATGTTTTCTAATAGAAGGAATAACTTCATGAGTTACCCAGCGTTTAAATTGTTTAGCTTCGGGTTTACGACTAGCTAAAATAAGAGAGTATAATCCGTATTCATTGACGATATTTGTTTCACCTTGACGCCCTAAGTTGAACTTAGTCCGTTCATCATTATCTAATCGAGATAAAGCCATCGTTGGATTAGTGAGGCTTAACACATCACATACATCAGTGGCTACAAACCAAGGTGTTCCATTTTTTTCTATAACTCTAATTGAGTGTTTGTCGAAATCGAACATTTGTAATTGATTCATCTTTCCTCCTCCTATGCTAGTTGTTTATGTTCCTTAAAAGAACATTCTTCTTCAAAAAAAATTGACCATTTAAAATCTAATGTTTTTGCTATTTTCTTAGCGACATCGACAGTGGGTGTTTTAATTCCCAATTCGATTTTTGTGTAATAACTTCTAGAAATACCAGATAACTCTGCTACTTCATATTGAGTTTTGCATTTCTTCATTCGAGTTTTTTTTAACCAGTTTCTCACTCTATAACCCCCTCTAGTTCCTTTAAGGAACATCTTATAAATCCATAGTACGTTACTTTTAGGAACATGTCAACTAATAATTTTAAAAAAGTTTTACTCTTAGGAACATCTATAGAAGTTACTGTTAGGAACATTTATAATGATAATATCAATACTAGGTAGGTGATGATCATGGAAAAGTTCGCACAAAGGTTAAAACAATGCAGAGAACAAAAGAAATCATCTAACCCTAATTGGACTCAAAAGTTTGTTGCAGATAAAATCGGTATGGCTAGGACTACCTACACAGCTTATGAGAACGGCACCAAATTACCTCCATTAGATATAGTAGATAATCTTGCTTCATTGTTAGAAGTCTCCACAGACTACTTATTAGGTAGAACAGATATTAAAGAACCAAACAATATAGATTCCAACGCGGAATTCGAAGCCTGGGTAAACGATCCACGCTCTAAAATATTATTTAAGGAATTTAATGAGAGTTCCGAAGAGCAAAAAGAAGCTTTGCTGAAAATGTGGGAAATCTTGAAAAATCAAGGAAAGTTATAAAACAGCAATACGAGATGTAGTTTTCTATATCTCTATTTTTATAAACTCATTGTAGTTATATTTTCACAATTAAATTACAGGAAATTAGTTATGCGAAATTCTTTTATCTGTAAATTACTAATTATTATTACGCAGTTAAAATTAGAGGGGGAAATTAAGTGGAAAAGTTTGCGGAACAGCTAAGGAATTTATCGAAGAGAATTGAAACAATGAAAGAATCAATTACAACGGAAGAAGCAACTAAAACTGCTATCGTTATGCCTTTTTTTCAAATACTCGGTTATGATGTTTTTAATCCTATGGAGTTCAACCCAGAATTTACTGCTGATGTAGGAATAAAAAAAGGTGAAAAGGTAGATTATGCAATTTTGTCAGAAGGCAAACCAGTTATTCTTATTGAATGTAAAGGTATCACTCAAACACTAACAAAACATGACTCACAACTTTTTAGATACTTTGGAACAACTACTTCTAAATTTTCTATTTTGACTAATGGTATCGAATATAAGTTTTTCACTGATTTAGAAGAAACTAACAAAATGGACGTTACTCCTTTTTTCACTTTTAACATTTTGGATCTACGTGATATTCACATTGCAGAGATCGCGAAATTTAGAAAATCGACTTTTGACGTAGATAATATTACAAGTACTGCATCTGAGTTGAAGTATCTAAGTGCATTTAAGAGCTATTTGTCTACGCAATTTGATTTACCATCAGAGAAATTTGTTAAATTTATGGTTAACGAAATTTATGATGGTGTCAAAACAAAAAGTACTATTGAAAAGTTTACACCAATCATTCATAAAGGTCTCAAACAGTTAATTAATGAACAAGTAAACGACAAATTAAATGCTGCATTAAAATCAACGGATGATAATAAGAGTAATACTCCTATAGTGAAAGAAGAAATAATAGAAGAGATAGAATCATCTGATGGTATAGTTACTACTAATGAAGAACTGGAGTCATACGCTGTCGTGAGAGTCGCTCTAAGAGATGATGTTGATCCAGAAAGAATATTCTATAGAGACAATAAGAGTTATTTTAATATTATGCTAGATGACAATATTAGAAAGTGGATATTAAGAGTCTACTTTGAAAAGAACAGAAATTTTATTGTATTAAATGATGCACCAAAGGACAAAGAAAGAACGATCATTGAATTTGTAAAACCACTTGATATACTTGATTCCAAGGATATAATTATCAAGACTACAAAACAATTTTTATAGGCCACACACTTTATTTATGTAAAATAGGAGGAAATTTTTAATGTATTTTTTAGCAGTTTTTTTACCACCAGTAGCGGTATTGTTAAGCGGAAAACCAATTCAAGCACTTCTTAATTTTGTACTAACTCTCTTTTTCTGGATTCCAGGGATAATACATGCAGTACTCGTAGTAAAGGATAACAAAGACAATAAAAGAATGAAGCAACAAGCTGAAATTATAGTAAATGCTAACAAAAAGTAAGTAATAGTTTTACTAATACTCCAATCCCTACTTCCAATATGTAGGGATTTCTTTTATACTAAAAAAGAACATATGTTTGATTTGGAGGTTGCAACATGAGATACACTTACAACTTGATGGAAGAATATGTGAAAAAAATGTATAACACAATTGGGATTTACCTTCCTCACCAACTAGATATGGAGTCAATAGCAGCACGCTTAGGTACAACCCTAATTTACCTGCCTTATGGATCTATGACGGTCGGAAATGCTATTTTAATAGACATCAGACTCTCACCAACAGCACAATGGCAAGAATTCGGTCATGAACTATGTCACGTAGAATGGCATGATGGAAATCAACGCGTACTCCCCTCATCATTTTTAGAATACCAAGAGTGGAAAGCTTCAAACTTTGCATATCACGCTTGCGTGCCGACTTTTATGTTAGACAGAATGAATTTGCCGAGTTCTGAAGTAAAAGCTATATTTGTGGTACAAGAGACCTTCAATGTAGATTATGAATTTGCAAAAAAAAGGTTGAATCAATATTTAAGTAATACATATCATTATTCACAATCGATGTGAAACGGAATCGAAGACGCATGATAGTTCACTAAAGCCCTTGTATACATTTAACACTGTTAACTCAATAGATAAGACCGTCAATATTTCTACTTAGTGTTAGGTTTTAGATTAGGAGAGTATAAGAAAGTGGGGGACTGAATGGCTAGGCAACAATATAATAAAACCAAAAAAGATAATATCTATTGGTACAAAGATAACAAAATTAAGAAATTCGCTTATCGTTATAAATATTATGATGCTTATGGACAACGTAAAGAAAAATCAAAACAAGGTTTTGACACTGAAAAATCTGCAGAGCTCTCTCTAACAGAATTAAAGGCAGAAATATTAAAAGGCAATCACCAAAGAGTTGATAATCAACATTTAACAATTAGTAAATGGATGGAGATGTGGTATGAAAGAAACGAATCTAAATGGAAAATCAGCACTCGCGCACAATACCAGAATGCTATTGAACATCATATAGCTCCAAACTTAGGACATATTAAACTCTCTCAGCTTACAAAATCAACATATCAATCTCTAATAGATAAATTAATTTCTTCTCACGCTCCTACTTCGATTAGAACAATGCATGCAGTATTTAATAGTGCTATCAATGCTGCAGTAGAAGAAGAGATTTTAACAAGGAATAAAATAACTAAAGTTAATCTACCACAACTCAATCCTAAGCACTTGGAAGTTGGAGATAACTTCTTAAGTGAAGAAGAATTACGTAGGCTATTGGAGTACGTAAAGAAAAATGAAGAGTTTACACATTATATGTTAATTCTATTACTAGCGTTTACTGGGATGCGCAAAGGTGAAGCACTTGCACTACGATGGGCGAATGTGGATTTTGATAATGCTGAGATTACTATTATTCACACAAGAGATCATCTTGGTGAAAGGTCAGCTAAAACAGATAACAGCATAAGAAGAATTGACGTAAGCGATTCCTTAATCACTCATTTAAAAAAGTATAAATTGTGGGCAATGAAAAAAAAGCTATCTCAAGGAATTAAATTAAATGAAGATAATCTAATCCTCATTAACCCGTCTACATGCGAACCAATATCTCGATCTTTTCCAAACTATTTAACCGAAAGAGCATTTGAAGCTGGTGTTATAAAAAGAATAACTCCACATGCTCTGAGACACACTTGTGCAACCATTTTAATCTCAAAAGGAATCCCTGTGACCACCGTCGCAAAAATGCTAGGAGATTCTGTTGAAATGGTTTTGAAAGTATATGCTCATTCTTTAAGAGTGAAAGAGAAAGAAGCTGCAAAAGTTTTAGGTGAAGTAATCAATTTTGAGTAAAATATATAAAAAGCCTCTAATTTTGGGGTACTTTTTGGGGTACAAGGAAAAACAGTACCCCCCAAACCCTCATAGATATTGCGTTCTTGACATAGTCAGTCCTTAAGAAAATCTTAAGAAATTCATATATTTACTTGTATTTATTAAGCTGATTTCATTGAATTAAAATTAAACGTAACAAGAGCATCGTTTATTCCCATTTTCTTTATATCAGTTTGAAATTTTTCTCCAATCGGCCTTAGCTCAATTTCAGTAAACTGAACAACTCCAGAACTTCTATCATTCAGACCCCCTATTAGGGCGGAGATATCTCCTGTTCCAAATACCACTTGTATATTTTTATTTATTATAGGCAATATAAAAACCCCTCATCTTAACTTATAAATGCGCTTCGTTTAAATACCTTCACTCTACTCTTATATACTAATTGCTATGGTGATTGCTCATATAGGGTAGTTTATAAAAAACACTACTGATAAGAAAAAAAGAAATCGATGCTAATCGATTTCTCTTTTTCTTGAATATCAGCTAGTTAATTCCCAGCCTCTTTAAAATTATATTGGTCTTGCATAAAGCTGTTTTTTTATTGGATCCCAAATGATAATTCCAACATTTTGATTTAGATCTGTAAAAGTAATAGTAATAGGTATAGGAAGATAATCAACTAAAACAGTATTTAATTTATCACCAGTGAGTTGTAAAAGACCAATCAATTCAGGGTCATTTATTAAAGGCACGTTAACATCTAGTTTTAAATCAATTAATTCCCCGTTTTGATATCGAAGTTTGCCACTTATTTTAGGATTTAAATGTCCAAAAAATTTCTGAATATCTTCTTTGAAAATTAATAATTTATCATAAGTTCCTTTGTCTAAACTATATAATGAATCTGAAGGGAACGTATAATTTTTTATATCTATATCAGTCCATTTATCTATTCTATCTCCTTCTGGAATAAATGTTTCAGCTAAAAATATTCCTGGAAGTATACCATTTATATTTGATTCTTGGTATAAAGTTAAATAAATAGGGACATTAGGTATTTTATTATTGTTTCTAATATTTTTAATTATAACTTCGGATATTTCCTTCCCGTAATTTTCCACATCATTTACATTATCATCGTTACTATCGACTTTAACTTGACCTGTATGAACTAAACCTTTATCATCAGTTACTCTAAAGTCATAAAACTCATTCAAAGATATTGCTAAAGATATTCCGTCTAATTTTCCATTCTCTTTGTTAATAAAATTATGTTCTAATACATGAGATAATATCCTAGGATTGTTTTTTTGATCTTTTACAACATCTCCCGTACTATCTTTTATAGATGGGTTTAAACCAAAACCTTCTTTTGATTTTCTATCTAACCATTGACTAATAATATTTTCATCTAAATATTGACCTTCCTGCATATAAAACTTGTTTGTAGAAAAGTGATTTACTGATAATTCCATTAGTCCTTGCTCAATTTCAGTTACATCTAATATATTGTTTATATTACTCAGTATCAATCCTCTTGAAACGTTAGTCTTTGCAGGTTGCATAATTTCATATATGTTCTTTTCTTGAAATAGTGATATTTTATTTTCAACAACTTGTTCATCATTACTACAAGAAACTAAAAAAAATAGTGGTGTTATAAAAAACAACATCCTCTTCCATATTTCCATTTATCGCAACCTCCTTACCAATTTATATATAATAAAACCATACATTTCCATTTTAGTTAACTTAGACTAAAAAGTAAAACAGACAACCAAATTAGTTACATAAGGTCTAACTTAAGATCCTTTATAAAACACTTGGCAGTAGTCTATTTAAAAGGCGTACGATTAATTACTTTAAATCGTATTTACTATATAAAAATCGAAATTTTTTCGTAAAAATTGGTGTATCTAACCAAATTTTTATTTAATTTATCCATTTATTCATATCTCATAAAAAAAATGACCTTGAGCAAATGCCCAAGACCAATGTAAAATTAATGGTGGTCGATTATGGAAGGTATCCCTCATGCCTCCTATAAACTATGTAGGAAGCTCACTTTTACTCTATAAAAATAACGCTAGCTTATGCTGTCCGTTTCAGCAACAATTTTTCGTATTTCGGTATCTGTTTTTGCATCTACATTCCATAGCGGATTAAATTTAATTTCCCACTCCAATGACTCAGGATCAATACTCCAATCTACGACGCTGATGTTTGCACCGCAAGTTCCTTTAGTTTCACTTCAGAGGATAAACTCGTATAATATTTTTCGGAAACCTGTTGCATAAATACGTCACACTCTTTTTTATACAATAAGCCCTTTTCTCCAAGTTCCACTGAAAATGTACGCTTATCTTCCGCGTGTTGCTTTCTAATAATATATCCTTCTGCCTCAAGTTTAACTAACTGTTGGCTGATTGCACTCTTGGTTATATTCATTTTTTCCGCCAACTTTGTAGTGGTAGATGATGGGTGGCGAATAATTAATGTTAACAATGTATATTGCTGATTATTTAATTGAAAATTCATGTAATTTCTTTTTTTCTTCTAGCAACAGCCATAGTTCTTCAATTGTTTGATTGATTTTCTCAGCTATATTTTCATTCTTCATGCTTTTGACTGTCACCTTTTCTTCTCCAGTTTTTCGGGTTTAACTTGTTTTTGTATTTGTTCACTACTTCTTTCCCAACAAATACAGCACCTATCAAGAATATGATTTCGCCAATTACTATACATACGGGAATGATAGTAGCCTTTATATGGGTTGGCAATGAGGTGAAAGGTACGATGGCTGCGGCCCCCCAAAATATAGGATAAAGGATTAGAAGTACTATTCCAAGTTTAAATAGAAATGGTTTCTTTTGTTTATTTTTATTTTCTAATAGTTCTTTTTCCAATGCTAAGCCCTCACGTATAATTTATTTTAGTTAACTTAACTAAAATAAATTATATGGGAAAGATGGTTTAATTACTAGGTAATGCATCCTCTAAAATCAAGCTATTATATAATAGTTTGTTCTATAAATCCGTTACGATTTTCACCTTTCCTAATTCAAATTTTCCTACTGTATAAGTTCAATAAGAAAAGTGCATTTTGTTCCTACCAAATATTAAAAGAGCACCCGATTGGATGCCCTCAATGTTACTTTTTATTAAATTACTGCCCTTTAACCGTTACGATAGTATCTTATTTATCTATCTTGGCCTCTACGATGCCGAAGCCATCTCGAAACTGCTAATCTCTAACTATTGAGGTTCAATGAGATCAGTGTCTGGCGGGATATACCCAAGTTGTCTTCCTATTTTAACGATTTGTCCTTTATGGTGAAATTCATGAGTGATGGTATGGGTAAAAAGCCATAATGCTGTAAATTCCCCTCTTCCATCAACCTTATTAGTTTCATCCCATTTACCACTAAATTTATTTAGAAATTCATAAACCAAGTCATCCGTTCCCCTAAAAATTTCGCGCATTTTCTCAACATCGTTTACTGATTCTATTTCTATTTTGGAAAGTGATTTCCCAAGTGCACGATTTCCTAACCATACTCGATAACAGTTAGCTACATGAACATGTAGACTTTGAACTGAATCACCACCGAAATTTTCAAGCTCTTTAACATAATCGGCAGGTGACAACGTTTCGCAATAATCAAATAAAGATTCCCTTGTACGTTGTATCCAATCATACTGGGTTTTGAAAACATCCATCTTATCGCCCTCCTTTAAAAAACATTTTTTAATCGACCAGCCTCACTAACCTATTAAAATTATTCAACATCCATCTAAATAATCCCTCTTTCTTCAAAAAACCTTCTCAGTTATTTGAAGAATGAAGATAGTCCTTCATAGATACTTTATTTAAAAGTTATTTCTATATTCTTCGTTCAAATCATTAATAAGTTCAACCGCTCCATCTACATGTTCAACATCATAGACTTCCATATTTAGTTTTAATTCTTTTTGAATAGCTACCGCTTCTTTTGCATTTTCGCTCGGGATAATCATAAAGAGAAAATCGTATTTATCTGCAGTTTGTAGCTTTTCCTTCAAGCTTCCGATAGCTGATACGTTTCCGTCTCCATCTATCGCCCCCGTAACAGCAATTTTTAACCTATTTTGCAATTCGCCTTTTATAATGAGTTCTGTTAGTAATAAGCTAAGCCCCGAGCTATCTCCTATAGCTTGATCATCATTAAAATAATCAGTAATCCTTGTCTCTTCTTTCCCGAAATATTGCTTCAGATTCTCTCTCATCTTTTCTTTTGGAGATTTTTCATTTAGGTGTATCCAACTTAATAGCGTCTTATTTTTTTCTTCATAAAGTATTTGATTCGTCAATTTAGTAATCTTATAAAAATCTTCATTTTGTCTTATCAAATATTCCTGTGCCTCCTGTTTGCTTTCCATATTATCTAAAGGTAAAGAAGCAACACTTACTATAAAGATCCCTGAACCTACTACTGTCTGCCTTGGCTCTATGTATACGTCTGCTACGTGTGTTTTTGAGATAAACCCTAACAGCGGCAGCTCATAGCAAAATAATAGGAGTAGTATGGATAGAGAAATTCCAATTTTTCGTCTCGTTGCACGTTTTTTTCGAAGCGCAATCATTGAGATAGATAAAACAATTAGGCTAATCAGTAATATTAGTAAAAACGAGATTCCATCAATGTAATCTTGAAGATATAATACTAGAAATAAAAGATAAAAAAAGATCGTTAAAATGACTTGGACTACATTTAATGAACGAAATTTATCAATAATTTTCAACTCCAATCTAAAATTATATGTTGTTCAACTTACATGTCATCGTTCTTATATATAAATTAATTAACAAATAAATAAATAAGAATATTTCGCCCTATAAAATACCATTTTTATCTAATTGTAGCATCTATTCTATTATTTTTCCGTCTTATCTGAAACTTTCTCGCGCAAAAACTGTCTAATGTTTTAAAGGAGTGAACAAGATGAAAAAAATGCTATGGAGTTTGCTAACTGTTTTTATGCTCTTAATTCTTGCAAGCTGCGGAACTAATGATAATGATGAAAATAATCCTACGACGGGAAGCGAGCAGCAAGAAACTGAGCCTAAGGTGTCTACTCAGTTAAATGTGGACGCTAATGGAGAAGCAGTTTTCCTTATAAAAAACGAGTCAAATAAAGAAAGTACCTTATCATTTACAAGTGGCCAGGAAGTGGAATATCAGCTACTGGACCAAGATAAAACAGTAGTATATACGTACTCTGCAAATAAAAGCTTTACACAAGCAATTCAGGAAAAAAAGCTTCAGCCAAATGAAGAAATTTCCTTTGACCTAGACCTGGAAAATGAGCTCGTGGATGTACCTGCTGGAAAGTATACGCTGGTGGCTTGGTCATTAGCACCTGAACTTAGTGACCAAAAAGTTGAAACTACTTATGACTGGGCTGGTACGGAAAAAGCAGAGGAGAGCGCCCCTCCTGCAGAAGAAATAAGTAAAGTTACTCTTTATCGCGAGGACGATAATGCTGAATTCGTGGAGCCTTATGAGGTAGAAATCGATCCATCTGGAGATATGGTGAAGCAAATATTTGAGGAAATAGATACAACTAAAGTCGGTTTGTTGGACTATCGATTTGAAAATGACGATAAAAAGCTAGTGCTTGTTATGGATAAAACTACAGAAAACGTACAAGGTACGGCTGGGGAGTATTTATTCATTGGTAAAGTCCTTCATTCCTACTTTGAGAACTTCCCTAAATTAGAGGAGATTGATTTCGTGCAACAAGATGGGAGCCCGGCTGTTCTTCCACATATGGGAGCAGTTAGCACCTTTACAAGAGATGAACAATATACAAAACCAAATTAATGTAATGAAAAGAGCTTGGATTGACTCCAAGCTCTTTTTATTTATTCACTTCTTTTGTTTAGACAGCGTTCGCATTCGAATAATGGAGATTCTACTTGCTCTTGGATGACACATCCACATTCGCGACAAATCTTTGAATTTTTTTCACTTGTTGGCTTATTCATTCCAATCACCTCCTATAGTTTTGCATAGCCTGGAATTGTTAGAAATTCAATGAAGTTATCCTCTTTTACAAGAGTCAAAAATAGCTCTGCTGCCTCCATATATCTTCCGGACAAATAGATATCATTGCCGAAGTCTGCTTTTAGCTTTCCTAGCTCCTCTGTTAGAACCTGCTCGACAAGCGGCATTGTAATTTTCCTTCCATCCTCTAGCTTTCCTTCTGGATGTCTAACCCATTGCCAAACCTGCGTACGAGAAATTTCTGCCGTCGCTGCATCCTCCATTAAGTTGTTAATAGGTGCAGCTCCATTTCCTTGAAGCCAAGAAGCGATATACTGAACCCCAACACTACAGTTTAATCGAAGTCCTTCTTCCGTAATTGTTCCAGTTGGCACTTCAAGTAAATCCTCCGCAGTTACCTGCACATCCTCTCGTTTACGATGGATTTGGTTTGGGGTTGGCATATGCTCATCGAATTGCTCCCATGCTACTGGTACTAGCCCTGGATGGGCCACCCAAGTTCCATCATGACCATCAGAGGCTTCCCTTCTTTTATCTTCACGTACTTTGGCAAAGGCTGCCTCGTTTGCCTCTTCATCATTCTTAATGGGGATTTGGGCTGCCATGCCACCGATTGCGGAAGCATTTCTCTTGTGACAGGTTTGAATACAAAGCTGCGTATATGCTCTCATAAACGGAGAAGTCATTGTCACCTGGCCTCGGTCTGGTAAGATTACCCCTGGCTGATTGCGGAGGCGCTTGATGTAGCTGAAAATATAATCCCAGCGTCCACAATTTAATCCTGCAGAATGTTCTTTTAGCTCGTATAAAATCTCATCCATTTCAAATGACGCCATAATTGTTTCTATTAATACAGTTGCTTTTATAGTCCCCAGTGGAATATCTAGCTTCTCCTGAGCGAGCACAAAGATATCGTTCCATAGTCTAGCCTCTAGATGACTTTCTAGCTTTGGCAGATAAAAGTACGGTCCTGTTCCTCGCTCGATTGCCTCTTTTGCGTTATGGAAAAAATATAAACCGAAGTCAAAGAAGCTACCGGAAATCGGTTTTCCATCTATATGAATATTTTTCTCCATGAGATGTAGGCCTCTTGGACGAACGAGCAACACTGCTGTTTCATCCTTTAGATGATAGCTTTTACCCGTTTCGGGTTGAGTATAAGAAATCGTCTTTTTAACTGCATCCCTCATATTGATTTGACCCTCAATCATATTCTCCCAAGTAGGAGATGTTGCATCCTCGAAGCAGGCCATGAATGCTTTGGCTCCAGAGTTTAAGGCATTGATGACCATTTTCCGATTGACCGGCCCTGTAATCTCTACCCTTCTATCCTGTAGATCCTGAGAAATTGGAGCAATTGTCCAATCTCCTTCTCGGATATGCTTCGTCTCTGCTAGAAAATCTAACTTTTCACCATTATCTAGCCTTTCTTGGCGTTTTCTCCGAGCAATCAGTAATTCCTTTCTTCGATCATCAAATATTTGATGAAGAGAAGCGATGAAATCCAAAGCCTCTGGCGTTAATATTTCGTACATTCCTTCAACTTCATTCCCTACTACTTCAATATTTTTTGCAGTTGTTTGTTCCATTCCTTTACCCTCCCATTTCTTCAATGATCAAGCAAATTGTGCTGTTTCTGTGGATCCCTTCATTGCAGTTGTAGAGGAAGTTCCACCAGATACAATTTGAGATACCTCATCAAAGTAGCCAGTACCAACCTCACGCTGATGTTTGGTAGCTGTATACCCCTTTGACTCATTGGCAAACTCTGCTTGCTGCAATTTAGAATAAGCTGCCATGCCTTTAGTTTTATATTCATGCGCAAGCTCAAACATGCTGTGATTCAGTGAATGGAAACCTGCAAGTGTAACGAATTGGAACTTGTAACCCATCTTGCCTAGTTCTACTTGATACTCAGCTATCGTTTCTTCATCCAGATTGGCCTTCCAGTTAAAGGATGGAGAGCAGTTGTATGCAAGCATTTTATCTGGATATTTAGCATGGATGGCATCAGCAAATTGTTTTGCTTCCTCTAGGCTTGGATGGGACGTTTCACACCAAACTAGATCTGCATATGGTGCATATGCTAAACCACGTGCAATTGCTTGGTCGATACCTGCCTTTGTTCGGTAAAAGCCTTCTGGCGTTCTTTCCCCAGTAATAAATTCATGGTCACTTGAATCGATATCACTTGTAACCATATCTGCAGCGTCTGCATCTGTACGTGCGATTAAAACGGTTGGTACCCCTGACACGTCTGCTGCTAGACGAGCTGCTACTAAATTGCGGATAGCATTTTGCGTAGGAAGTAGAACTTTCCCTCCCAAATGACCACATTTCTTCTCGGAGGCTAATTGGTCCTCTAAGTGAACGCCTGCTGCCCCAGCTTCAATCATTCCTTTAATTAATTCAAATACATTTAGTGGTCCACCAAAACCAGCCTCAGCGTCTGCAACGATCGGTGCAAACCAATCAAACTCATCCTCACGCCCCTCTGCTTGGTCAATTTGGTCTGCCCGTTGTAGAGCTTGGTTAATACGCTTAACTACTGCTGGCACGCTGTTTGCCGGGTAAAGGCTTTGATCTGGGTACATTTGACCTGAAAGGTTAGCATCTGCTGCCACCTGCCAGCCGCTCAAGTAAATTGCTTGAAGACCTGCTTTTACCTGCTGTACTGCTTGGTTTCCTGTTAGGGCTCCTAAGGCATTTATGAAATCTTCTGTATGAAGAGATTTCCAAAGGCGTTCTGCTCCCTTGCGCGCCAATGTATGCTCGATTTGTAGCGATCCTCGAAGTTTAATAACCTCTTCTGGAGTATAAGGGCGCTCTATTCCCTTCCAACGGCTATCCTCTTCCCATTGCTTTCTAAGCTCTTCTACTTGTTGTTGTCTATTTATCATAATTCAACACACCTCTCCTTAATTTTTCGATAATTGAAAATATGTCTTTTTTACTGTATCATAACAGCTGTGTTTCTTGTAATCTAATATATAACAGAAGGAATTATTCTGTATCGGTTTTTGGATAGGTTGCTTTTTTAAAGGGATGAATTAGAAATAGGATGGATGAATGCAAATAATTGACCTTGGAGGTGTATAAATGGAAATAACGAAAAACCAATTAAAGAGATATAGTAGCCTGCTAGAGGAGTGGATTCCTAAGGAGGCTTCCATCGCAATTGCCGTTAAAGACCAGTACATCTATTACTACGCAGGAGAGCATGATCTCCAGTTAAAAGAAGGACAGAAGGTACAGCCAGGAAGTATTGCAGATGTAGTTTTGAAGAGTGGATGCAGAGCGGAAGCTGTGTTAGACGATAAATTGTTTCATATACCTTATTACGGGGTGGGATACCCAATAGAGATTAATGGCGAAGATGCAGTATTAGTTGTAATACTCCCTCCACAACATAGCGTGAAGAAGTTTCAACCCTTTCGATTTCTTACAGGAAAAAAGGAAGATGAATGGAAGCCAGTGCCCATTGAAAAAATAGAATACATGGAAAGTTTGCAAAAGAAGACCTGGTTTTACGCAGACGGAGAGACGTATAAAACAACTATTCCTTTAAAGGATCTTCAAAAGCGGCTACCCGATAATTTTATACGTATACATCGCTCTTATATCGTCAACATCTCCTTTATTGATCGAATCATTCGAGACTTTTCATCAAATTTATTAGTTGTATTAACGAACGGTACGGAATTACCCGTTAGCCAATCTTATATGGCGGAGGTTAGGAACGTTTTGGGATTTTGAAAGCTGAACGGTCATAAATACTTGTATCCGGTCATAAAAAAATCTATACGGTCATATTTTCCTTATGAACGGTCATAAAATTTTTTATGCGGTCATAAATCTCGCTAAATGGACATAAACAAAAGGAGCTGCCAATTGGAAGCTCCTTTTTAGTTTCAAACCTCGGTTGTTTTCACGAAAAGTTTTCTATATTATAAAAATAATACATATTTGGAGGATAATCATGGAAATATTGAACACTTATATAGCAGCAACTAATACCCACAACTTTGAAGAAGTACAAAAAGTATTGCACAAAGATGCCGTTTATTTTTTTTCTGATCAAACCTGTACCACTCATCAAGCAATTCAGACTTATTTTGAAAATGCTTGGACCATTGTAAAAGACGAAAACTATGAAGCTCGCAATGTATACTGGCTTCATCAAGGTGAAACTTCAGCCACTTGTATTTATACTTACTTTTATGAAGGGTACATCAATGGAGAGTATTCAAGTGGAGAAGGTAGAGCTACGAATGTGTTCGTGAAGGAAGAAGGAAGGTGGTTACTCATTCATGAGCATTTAAGCAATAAAATAGTAAAGGAGGAGAAGTATATTAATACAATTATTGCAATTATCCCTCTTATTCTTTTCTTTGCATTTTGGATTTTTATTATCTGGTTTGTCATTACATTGGTTCATTCGAGCAAAGAGCGCAATGAACTATTAAAAGAGATTTCTAGAAAGCTAGATAATCTTCAGAACACAAACAAATTAGATTAAAAGAGAGGGATAATCACACCCTCTCTCAAGGCTTTGGTAAAGGCAATGTTTCTTCTTCTATATGACTCTCAGAACTTTCCATGGCATCTGTATCATATACATGCAAATGGTATGTGAAAGTTCCGTCTTCATTAACCTTTACAGACATAACCTCTTCCTTGTTAGTTAAATCTGTAATAATTGGTTTCACTTCATTCTTCTCGATATCCAACATGTACAGCTTTCCACCAGCTGTTACCATTCCGTATCCATATCCGATAATCACAAATAATCGTTGTTCGTCAATCCACGCTACTTCTTTTGGTGTATACTGACTGTTTTGCTCTGCCTCAAGCAGTTTAAAAATAAGCGAATCTTTTGTTTCAATGCTTTCAATCACTAGTGTGCCAATGCCCTCCTCTCCTGCTTGTTCTCCAAGACCTTCGATTGTCGCTCGAAGTCCACCATTTGGAGAAGGTACCCAAGTAGAGTGGAACTCAGGTTTGTAATCAGATTTTATAGTCTTTGCAAATGACTCTGGAGTTTTGTTGTCAACATCATCATTCTCCTTAGTATGCTTAAATTCTGTAATATCCTCTGTTAACCCAATCACATAATCGCCTTTCTCTTCATCCCAGTATTCAGATATTCCTTTTATATACCCATAATTTGGAGCATAGTAGCTTCTAGCACGATAAGCATCTGCGGTTGTTTCTACTACCATGACGTCGGTAAAGGTGCCTAAGGGAGTTGTAATCTCTTCATTTAATGAAACAATAACTCCTTCACCAAGTGTACCTCCATACCCATATTGATCTCCTGCTTGAAAAGGCGCTTCTAAAATTATTTCTATGGTAGGCAGGGACTCTAGCTCTTCGAATGTCATATTTGTTGAAGAAGTAGCCTCCATCACTTCTCTGTACACTAGTTCCAACTTATTTTCTTTTATTCGATAAATACTTTCGAAAGTTTCTCCTGCATTACTTTTTATTTGTTTTATATAGAATTGATTGATCCAAATTGTATCTATAGTAGAACCACTATCCTCATATCCTCCTGCAAATACAGATTTGCTATTGCTCGGGAAATACTCTCTTAAAGTCCAAGTAAGGTCTTCTTCCTGATTCGGTTCCTCTTTGTTTTCTTCGTTAGGAGTAACCGTCATAGGTGATTCCTCTGAAGGCTGCGCTTGCTTTTCGGTTAAAAAGTTAGGAATTATTAATATACTAGCGACAGTTATCATGCCGAGAAACGCAAGAATAGTTGCATAATAGGTTAATCGCTCTGGTTTTCTTTTTACGCGCTTTCTCTTATTCTTTTGGATTTGTTCCTGCACTCTAGCAGCCCGGTCAGAGGTGTCCCCTATTTTCAATAGCAGTTGTCGTTTGATATCATTCATGTATAAGCACCTCCCATTCACCATGCTTTAATTTTTCCTTCAAAAGTGCCCTGGCCTTCCTGAGTCTTGTCTTTATAGTATTATCTGAAATGGTCAATAGCTGTGAAATCTCCAGCACTGATAACTCTTCAAAATAGTAATGAATGATAACCTCGCGATATTTTAAGGGCAGTTCCAGCACGGACTCTGCCAGTTCTGACTTTTCATCGTTTTCTACGATTCGATTTCTTGATTTTTTAGATGGTGTCTTAAATGAATTAGTTAATATATGAGTTCGATATCGCCAGCTCTTTAAATAGTCCTTGCATCGGTTAATGGTCATTCGTCCAAGATACGTCTTCAAGGATGCACGTTCCTCAAACTGCTCGAATTTTTGATAAAAGGTCAAAAAAACCTCTTGAACAATATCCTCTGCTGCCGACCATTCCTTTACATATAAATAGGCAAGCTTCAGCAAATAATCCATATGCTCCTGCATGACCTGCTGAAATCTCTGTTCCTCTAGATAACCGTTCACTTCCCATCCCCCTTCCCATTACCTTTTACTAATAGACGAGGCTCCCTACTCGCACGTTTTAAAATGTGGATATATTAACAAAAGCTGCTCCGATATATATTCGAAACAGCTTGTTACTTTAGAATGGTTATCTCTTTTGTATATGGGTTAAACACTAATGAAATTTTTTTTGAATCCTGAATAGCTTTTATAGAATAAACTTCTTTTCCAGTTTCAATTTGAATTGATGTGGTTAAAAAATTTTCTATTACCTCTACCTTGTACTCCCTCTCCACTATTTCCTGTGCTTCTACATACGTATAATTAGGCTTAACAATTTCATAGAACAAAGTAATGCAACCAATTCCAATTAAGCACGATATGATCGTTTTAAAGAGTTTTTCTTTTTCATCCATCGACACTATATAAATATGAACATACGATAATAATATTAAAGGTATCGAAGCTGATAAAAAGTATAAAGTTGGATCAATTCGTAAATATTCGCGTGAATCATAAAGTAAGTGGAGAAAGAAAGCAATTGAGACAATAAAATAAATGATTGATGCGAATATGTTCTTCATCGTCCAACCTCCTCCCTTTTGGAGCCACAATATAAAACAAGCTTTCCTCTCCTGATTAGAACTTCTTTTTATATTATTCAACAAGTCGCACTCATTCACCTTTCCCTGAAAACAAAAAACACAGCCCCTTTTAAAAGGCTGCGGTTCCAATTAAGATTTTAGTTTTATCACATTAAATTTAAATAATATCGTAATACCAACATTGTTTACAAAATGAATAAATAAAGGGACCAATAAATTGTCTGTATAAAAATAACTCCAGCCTAACACTAAGCTTGGAACTGTGATATTTAGCAGCATCCACGGCTTCCTATAGTACTGTATGTGAAATGCAATAAACAAAAAAGCAGTTAAAATAATTGCAAGCCATTGATGTTCCAAGGTTAAAAACAAGACATTTTGGATAATTCCTCGAAAAAGTAGTTCCTCAAAAAGTGCAGCTACAAACATAAACGAGACAATAATAAAAATCGAGTTGTTTTGATATCCCTTATTCGTATCATTTATATGTTCTGCTGAAGTTAAATAGGTAAGTAAAATTCCATATAGGGTTAAAACAATCGATGCGAAGATTATTAAGATAATCATTTTCGAAACTTCATTAAATGATAAGACGCTTGAAAGTGCCAAATAGTCTTCTATCACCATAAAAAGGAGGATTGCCAAGCAACATAGATTCAAGCCCATAAATGCTGGTATAGCACTCTTCAGATTCATGTGATTTACTTGTCTTTCGCTTACATTTTTCAACCTATACCTCCACCTGTTTCGACTCTTTGTTTGCTTTACTGCCTACAGTCAGAATGACAATACTTCCAAGCAGGAGGCCAATACCGACCCAAGAAGTAGCACTCAATATCTCACCTACGACAACCACACCAAGAAGGGCTGCTGTAGTCGGCTCTGCTAGAGACAAGGTCAGTGCAGAGGAGGCTGGGATTTTGCGAAGACCCCAACCATACAAAACGTAGGCCACGCTTGTTGTAGCTAATCCTAAATAGAAGATGATTCCCACGTTCCCTGCATCAGCTAGCCAACTTATGTCATACACAAAGAGAAATGGTGTTAACAGAAACGCACTAAGCGAGAATGTCATCGCTACCACGGGTATCGCTTCTTCCTTTTGCAAAAGAGATTTGCTTGTTAATGTATAAAAGGCAAAAATAAGTCCGGCGATCAGTGAATACGAAATGCCGACGGGATCTATAGTGACTTCACCCTTCGTTAAAAATAAAAACAGACAGCCTACTATTGCTAGTCCAGTAGAGAGACCCCATACTCTTGTCGGTCTCATTTTAAAGAAGATCCACTCAACCATTCCGGAGAATACCGGTGCACTTCCTATAGCCACCACACTAGCAATCGCCACTCCTGTTAAACGAACCGATGAGAAAAATAATAATTGAAACAGGGATATGCAAATAGCAGCGTATAATGTTTCTTTCCATGGCCAAGAGCGAAACTTAAATTTTTTTAGTAAAATCATAACGATCAGTAAAGGAATTCCTCCCGTTGCTGAACGCCCTGCGCTAATAATAAATGGGTGTGCATTATCTGGTAAAAATGTTTGGGCAGTGCCTGTCGTTCCCCAAAGCATGGCACCGAGTAATACGAATATGTATGGTATAACAGTCACTCATTTCATCCTTTCTGCTATCACTAAAATATAAGTAGGAGCGTTGAGTTACTTCTTTTTCTCTATTATACTAATATGTAGGAGGGATTTGTACATGTACATGACAGTAGAAGAAACGGCTGATTTCTTGTCTATGCCACTTGATCAGGTCAAAAGGTATATAGCCGAAAAAAAGATACGTGCTGTCTTTGACGGAGAGCAGTATGTCGTCAATAGTGCACAGTTCGAAACCCATTTAGAGCAAGTGGAAGAATTGAAACGCCAAATCGACGAGTGGCGAAACACTCCTATTCCAGAAGACATAGACGTTAAAGACGAAGACTAACAGTTTTAAGCATACATCAAACAAAAAGGACGTTTCCTTGGGAAATGTCCTTTTGTTTTTTTATATAGTAATGAAAAAACCTGCGCGTTTTCCAATGATCTCTGCATAATCCTCTACCATTACACTAGCAGTAGGATACATACCAGCTCCAGGTCCTACCAATGTTAGTGTTCCAATATAGTTCGTATCTAAGGATACAGCATTATTTACACCTTCAATAGCATATAACGGATGATCTGGTCCCACTAATTGAGGTCCTACTGAAGCATAAAGCTCTCCGTTTTCATCCTGTTCGATTTCTGCCACATGGCGGTAACGGAGCCCGGTATCCTTCGCTTTACGCACATCCTCTAATGTAATTTCATCGATACCTACTACACGTACCTCGTTCCAATCAGGCTGTTTTCCAAACGCTAATGCACTTAAAATCATTAATTTGCGAAATGCATCCTGACCAGAGATATCATTGTAAGGATCTGCCTCCGCATACCCTAATAACTGTGCTTCTTTTAACGCATCTTCAAATGGAGATTCTTCTAAACGCATTTGTGTCAAAATATAATTGGACGTTCCGTTTAAAATGCCTTGAATCTTTTTCACTGAGTTTACTTGAAGTAGATTTTTTAATGTCTTAATAATTGGGACTCCACCTGCAGTGGTCGCCTCATACCCTACAAAAACTCCTCGTGACTTTGCACGTTCCTGCAATGGGATACTATATTTTGAGAACATGACCTTATTTGCTGTAATGACGTGACAGCCCTTGTCTATCGCTCTACATAAATAGCTATAAGCCGGCTCTTCGTTAACTATTGCTTCAAAAACTACTTGAAGCCCAGGAATATTTTCAATATCCTCAAAGTCATCTGTCACTAATACGCCTGGGGTCTCGGGTCTTTCTTTAGCTAAATTATTAATGAGAATCGCACAAATTTCGATGTCCAATCCTAATGACTTTTTTAAGTCTTCTCGTTTTTCATTCACAATGTGATAAATCCCTTGGCCGACTGTTCCAAATCCTAAGATTGCTGCTTTTATTTTTGCCATGCTGTCTCCTCCAAATGAATCTGTACAATTGAATTTAAATAATCGTACTTGAATAAAATTTCAATTAACTAATTGACTATTTTACATATTGTAGACTATTTCCACTCAATTAACAACAAAATTCTATCTAGAGAGGACATTTGTTTTCTCTAAAAGTACTTTTCCGAGTGCTTCTTGTAAATCTTCTACTGCCTCCAAGCCTACAGACAAGCGAATTAGATCCTCTGTAACCCCTGTTTTTACTAAATCCTCCGGTGTAAGTTGTTGGTGAGTAGTGGAAGCTGGATGAATAATTAGAGATTTTGCGTCTCCCACATTTGCTACATGTGACCAAATCTCTATATTATCGATAATATGTCTACCTGCTTCTCTACCTCCCTTTGCTCCAAATGTCAAAATAGAACCGTATCCATTCTTTAAATACTTTTTAGCAAGTTCATGTGTAGGATGGCTTTCAAGCCCTAAATAGTTAACCCATGAAACTTCCTCATTGTCATTTAAGTACTCCGCAATTTTCTGGGCATTTTCGTTATGTCTTGGCACTCGTAAGTGAAGTGTTTCTAATCCTTGAAGAAAGGAGAAAGCTGCTTCTGGGCTTAGAGAAGGACCAAAATCACGTAGCAACTGGACTCTTAGCTTTATAGCAAATGCCACGCCTGGAACATCGATTCCGTAGCGCAAACCATGATAGGTTACGTCTGGCTCTGTAAAGCCCGGGAATTTTTCAGAATTCCAGTTGAAGTTACCTCCATCAACTACTACTCCACCAATTGTTGTACCGTGACCTCCAATCCATTTTGTCGCCGAATGGATAACTATATGAGCGCCATGCTCAATTGGATTTGAACCAAACGGAGTAGCGAAAGTATTATCTACTAGTAATGGAACCCCCACTTCGTTCGCAATGGTAGCTACCTGCTCCACATCCAGTACATTTAAGCTTGGATTTCCAATAATTTCAGCAAAAAAACCTTTTGTCTTCTCAGTAACTGCTGATCTGAAATTCTCAGGATCCGTTGAATCTATAAACTTTACAGTAATTCCATAGCGAGGAAGTGTATGAGCAAAAAGATTAAAGGTCCCTCCATATAAGTTTTCAGCTGCGATAATTTCATCTCCAGCGCCTGCAATATTTAAAATAGAAAATGCAATGGCTGCCATCCCTGATGAAAGGGCCACTGCGGCAGTACCTCCTTCAAGTAATGCAATTCTTTGCTCAAAAACATCAACTGTTGGGTTTGTTATTCGGGAATAGATGTTACCAGTCTCTTTTAATGCAAATAGATTTTGAGCATGCTCAGTGTTTTGAAATACATATGAGGTTGTTTTGTGAATCGGTACCGCTCTTGATCCTGTGACTGGATCCGGTTGTTGTCCACCATGCAATAGAAGTGTTTCTTTTTGAAGATTTGTCATTTTGAATTCCTCCGTTATTAGTAGATTAGATGGATGCTTGGAGGCGGGAGAGGATTATAGAACTGCCAATGTAAAAACCCCTCTTCACTTAAGAAGAGGGGTCAAATTGACATGTTCCTCCTCTTATCTTCCAAATTCATAAAAGAATTTGTAGGATTTAGCACCTTTCCAAGTAAAAGAACTTGGTGGTTGCCGGGCATCGTAGGGCCTATTCCCTCCGCCACTCTTGATAAGAGTATTAGATTAGTGTTCCATCTTGTTACACAGTATAAATCCTCCGTTATTTATAAGTCAAGTTATTTTATATAAAATTCTGAAACTTCATCATTTTATAATCGTTTAATATAATAGATAGAATATTATTTTTGGGGGTGTCATAGAATGATTATTTGGAGTGTTAGCATTCTTTTAATAGGCTACTTAGTTGGTTCGATTCATGGATCAAAATTAGCCCAATGGATGAGTGGTGTTAATATAAAAAAAGAAGGCTTAAATAATTCAGGAGCTTCCAACGCCACCATAGTGCTTGGATGGAA
The DNA here is from genome assembly GCF_014836595.1 of Psychrobacillus faecigallinarum. Taxonomy (GTDB): domain Bacteria; phylum Bacillota; class Bacilli; order Bacillales_A; family Planococcaceae; genus Psychrobacillus; species Psychrobacillus faecigallinarum. The sequence goes on from NZ_JACSQO010000005.1 coordinate 118,120, forward strand.
GTATGGCGTTTTAGTAGGAGCCATAGATATTTTAAAAGGCGCAATTATGATTATTGGGGCAAGATTAATTGCTCCGCAGCTGACCTCACTTAGTACCTCTGAGCATGATTTTTTGCTTTATATAGCTGGTGCTGCTGTAATCTTAGGGCATAACTTTCCTATTTACACAAAATTTAAAGGCGGTAAAGGCACAGCTTCCATCATTGGAGTACTGCTAGCGTTACATTGGCCGATTGGATTAGCAGGACTATTATTGTTAATCTGCATCACACTTTTGACTGATTATTTATTGATAGGTGTATTCTTTTTCTACCTTATCTTTATAGGAGCCTCTATATGGACCGCAGATGGAATAGGTCCAATCATAGTTGCAGGATTTCTATTTCTAATGGCGTCGTTCTTACATATAGAGAATGTTCAGCGGTTAATTCGAAAAGAAGAAGTAAAGATTTCCTCTGTTATGAAGAAAAAAAAGCCATCACTGTAAAAGGAGTGGTTAAATGAGCAAAAAAAAGAGGTGGATTGTGCTAGTTCCTTTAATAATAATGGCAACTAGTGGAGTCGGTATGTGGATGCTTACAAGCAAATGGCTAGAGGATGGATTAAAACCTAAGGCAAACGGTTCCAATGAATACGCAATTGTGTTAGGGGCCAAGGTTAAACAAGGCCAGATTCCTTCTCTTGCACTACGATATCGTCTAGAGGCTGCACTAGAATATGCAAACACATATCATAATGTAAAGCTCGTTGTGACTGGAGGACAAGGACCGGACGAGGATATAGAGGAAGCAGTGGTTATGAAGGAATATCTCATGGAGAATGGAATCCCCGAGAGTCGAATAATCGTAGAAGATCAATCCACTTCTACGTATGAAAACCTTCTGTTCTCCCAACAGCTTCTACCCGATAGCGTTACCTCTGTCACAATTATTACGAGTGATTTTCATCTACAACGGGCAAAGATTATTGCAGAAGGAATAGGATGGAATGCAGATGTGGTTGCTGCTAAGACACCACTAATTTCAGAGTCAAAATTGCGATTACGTGAAAGGGCTGCCTTGCTCAAAACCTTTGTATCTGGAAAATAATAAAAGGGAGAGATGCAAAAATTATAATCTCTCCCTAGCTAAAAGAACGGATTGACTTCTTTATCCGAGCTCCCTTTGTTACATCGATTCTCCTCTGTATCTTTCTATCCACTATAAGCTCTTGCAGAGTTTACTTGAGGCTCTTTTTAATTCATCGTTAATCCTTCACCCAATAAGTGCTGCCATCATCTTTTCTATCTAAAAACCCATACTCGATTAAATAACGTCTTAACGTCACATAATCCTCATAGACATTTTTTAAGATCGTATTTATTTCTTTTTCAGTGTAATTTTTCTCTTGTTCAAAACGTTGAATAATAACTCTAAGTGTTGAAAGCTTTTGTTTTTCCTTTTTCGGAAATTTTAGCATTGGTCCGTTAATCCCCTCGGGAAAAAATTTGCTTTCGAGTTCAGCTTGTTCTTCTTCCGTGATATTGTAGCGATCATCCACCATGGTTGCATTCTTGTGAACAGGCAGGAATGCAGGGGCATGATTATCTCTTTCCTTCAACAGTTCCATCATTGTTAAAAATATTTTCGCCTGTCTTTCCTTTTCCTTTAGAACAAACCGATGATTTCGAATAGTTGAGGCACTCCCTATTCCTAGCTCCTTTTGGATCTCTAAATCACTCTTCCCCTCAAAAAATAGACGAATCAGACTGTTTTGATGTTCGGTCAAGCCCGTTAGCTTTTTGTTTAAACCACTTAAATACTCAAAAATTGACACATGTTTGTTGCCGATATGACGAATCATAAACTTCTCAGCTTCATATAACACATTATTCTCCGGGTAGATGACACCCTTTTCTATCTGTTCCCCACATAGCAAACACTGAAAAACGTTTGTTTCTTCCACGTATCCCTTTTTCATCTCTTCAATGGTAACTTCCCAAAATTTTTCTATCATGACTAATACAAACAACTCCTTAATATGTTTATTTATTTACAAACATATTATATTATTATCTATAATAAAACAAGTTAAATTATAAGTTGCAATTTATCTGAAAATAATAAACAATTAGAAGGAATAGATTAATATATATATAGGGGGAAATACGTTGGTTACATTTAAGGAATACAAATATAAGAGACCAGATTTACAAGAAATGAAGATGGCTTTTCATGAACTATTGGCTAAAATGAAGGAAGCAACATCTGTTGAAGAGCAGAACTCGGTGATTGAAGAAATAAATGCAATTCGCAACAATTTTTCTACTCAGGCTAACCTTGTTTATATTCGAGCTTCTATTGACACAAACGATGAATTTTATCAAAAAGAACGAGATTTCTTTGATGAAATTAGCCCTGAGGTAGATGAGCTTGTAACGGAATACTATAAAGTTCTAGTAAATTCCCCATATAGAAACGTATTGGAACAGAAATGGGGTAGCCAACTATTTGATCTTGCGGACTTTCAAATCAAGGGGTTCTCTTCAGAGGTAATCAGTTTAATGCAAAAGGAGAATAAACTAACTTCTGACTACTCTAAGCTTGTTGCATCGGCCGAAGTCGAGTTTGAAGGGGAAAAATATACACTCGCACAACTCGGAAAATTTACGGAGTCTACTGATCGTGAAGTAAGAAAAAAGGCTAGAGAAGCTTCAGCTGGATTCTTTCAAGAAAACGAAGAAAAATTTGATAGTATTTATGATCAACTTGTTAAAATTCGTCATGAAATCGCAACTACACTAGGCTATAAAAACTTTGTTGAGCTTGGCTATGTTCGTATGAATCGAATCGACTATAACGCGGAAATGGTTAAAAAATTCCGTGACCAAGTACGTGATCACATTGTTCCTCTTGCAAATAAGCTATATGAAAGACAGGCTAACCGCATTGGAGTAGATAAACTTAAATTTTACGATGAACCACTTAACTTCTTAACAGGGAATGCTACTCCACAAGGCTCTCCACAATGGATTATTGATAATGGGAAGAAAATGTATGAAGAGCTATCTCCAGAGACAGCTGAGTTCTTTCAATTTATGATCGATCGTGACTTGATGGATTTAGAAGCTAAAAAAGGGAAAGAAGCTGGCGGCTATTGTACGTTTGTAGATGACTATGAGTCTCCATATATCTTCTCTAACTTCAATGGAACCTCAGGAGATATTGATGTTCTTACTCACGAAGCAGGTCATGCATTCCAGGTATATACTAGTCGCAACATTGGGATTCCGGAATATATTTGGCCAACCTTCGAATCCTGTGAAATTCACTCGATGAGTATGGAGTTTTTTACTTGGCCTTGGATGGAACTTTTCTTCAAAGACCAAACAGAAAAATATAAATTTGCTCATTTAAGCAGTGGGCTTCTCTTCTTGCCTTATGGAGTAGCTGTAGACGAGTTCCAGCACGCTATATATGAAAATCCAGAAATGACTCCTGCAGAAAGAAAGGCCACGTGGAGAAATATTGAACAAATTTACGTACCTCACCGTGATTATGATGGCAACAGTTATTACGAAGCTGGTGGCTTCTGGCACCGTCAGGGACATATATACGCAAGTCCTTTCTATTACATTGATTACACATTGGCGCAGATTTGTGCATTCCAATTTTGGAAACGTTCCAGAGAGGATCGTGAAGCCGCGTGGAGAGATTATTTACACCTTTGTAAATTAGGAGGCTCTATGTCCTTCACCAAGCTTGTAGAGGAAGCTCATCTCATTTCTCCTTTTGAAGAAGGTTGCGTGGAATCAGTTATTGGTACGATTGAAGATTACTTAAATAGCGTAAACGACGCTGCTCTTTAATATTAGAAAGTAAGGGGTTTATACTTTATGAGAAATCCTGCTGGTTTTTGGATACGCTTTTGGGCAAGTCTGTTAGATGCAATTATTATTGGAATACCGTTATCACTAATTAGCTTCATATTTTTAGGAGAAGGTGATACTTGGCTTACCACAATTGGTCAGACATTCTATTCCTTTGCAGTACCTATTTTTTGGGTGGGATATACGGTAGGTAAAAGAATCACAGGTATTCGAATCGTCCAGATAGACGGATCTAATGTAGATATTTGGACGATGGTAAAGAGAGATTTAATCGCAGGGCTTCTTTATGGGTTGACTTTAGGTATTGGTGTCATTGTAAGTGCCTTCATGGTAGGTTTACGTGAAGATAAGCGAGCTCTTCATGATTTTATAGGGGGAACTTATGTAACACATAATCCTCCTTATTATGAAGATTAAACGCCTATATCTGCCCCGGCAAGCAAATTTAGAAAAGCGAAGAGGCAGTTCCCGAGCGGTGAGCGGTCTCAGCTTTTTGAGATTTGATCTCTAGTGTCCGAAGTATAGGACTGGGACAGCATGTCTCAGTCCTTTTAGTGTGGTTATATAGAATTTATTAGACTAGGACCTCATACAATATCAGGAAAATATTTGTAAATAACAAATTTAAAGGGGTGCAGTTATGTGGAGTAAAATCTTATCCATTGCTATTGCGTTAATGGGAATCATCTATATATTCTTGATTCCTCATGATCCAGTTGGATTAAAAATCACGTTCAAATTAATTCCTATGTTGCTTATTATTTTATTTGCGTTCCATCAAGCGCCTGGTTTGCCAAAGATTTATAAAACACTCATTATTTTAGGACTTTTTGTATGTATGCTTGCAGATGGATTAATTTATTGGTTTATAGTTGGTCTCATCACATTTTTGATTGGACATATTATTTACATTTTTGCCTTTAGAAAAATTAAGAAACATTCAATTCCTAAGTGGGCAGCCGCATTATTATTAATATATGGTCTCATTATGACCATTTGGCTAGCAGGAACGTTATGGTCAGAAAAGGAAACCATTTTAGCTGTTGCTGTAGTTCTCTACATAGCAGTGATATTAACTATGGGATGGAACGCTTTCCAAACAGGGAATAAATTCGTCATTATTGGTGCTACTTTGTTTATATTCTCTGACTCTATTCTTGCAATTAACAAATTTATAATAGACGTTCCTTATGAGCATGCGCTAGTAATGCTTTCATATTACGGAGCACAATTTCTATTTGCATTCAGTATAATTTCCCATTATTCCGCTACACGGAATAATCTGTTAAAATAAACATATGCTTTGCATATTGGAGGAGATTTTAACATGAAAGAAATACTGATTGAACGCTTAACCAGATACGCAAAAATAGATACTCAATCCAACGCTTCGAGCACTTCTTGCCCTTCTACCGAAGGTCAATGGGACCTACTTCATTTATTGGAGAAGGAATTAGCAGAGCTTGGAATGGAAGAAATAACATTAGATGAGAATGGTTACTTATTTGCTTCTCTTCCTGCTAACACAGATAAAGAAGTGGCTACAATTGGCTTCTTAGCACATGTGGATACAGCAACAGACTACACAGGCAAAAACGTAAATCCTCAGCTAATCGAAAACTATGATGGACAGGATATTCAACTAAATGATCATACTGTAATGTCTGTTACAGACTTTCCAGAACTAAAACAGTATGTAGGTCAGACATTGATGACTACAGATGGAACAACTTTACTAGGTGCTGATAACAAAGCAGGAATCGCTATTATTATGACTGCTATGGAATACTTCCTGCAAAATCCGGAAGTTAAACATGGGAAAATCCGTGTAGCATTTACACCAGATGAGGAAATTGGTCGTGGGCCACATAAATTTGATGTAGAGAGATTCGAAGCAAAATATGCGTACACAATGGACGGAGGTCCACTTGGGGAACTGCAGTATGAAAGCTTCAATGCAGCTGGCGTTAAAGTGACCACTCATGGTAAGAGTGTGCACCCTGGCTCTGCTAAGGGAAAAATGGTGAATTCCATTACAATGGCTACTAAATTCCAGTCTCATATGCCTACAGATGCCGTGCCAGAAAAAACAGATGGAAATGAAGGATTTATTCATCTGATGAATTTTAATGGAGATGTAGAAAAATCTGAGTTAAGCTACATTATTCGTGATCATGATCGCGAAAAATTTGAAGCTAAAAAACAGCTTTTCCAAGATACTGCAGAAAAAATTATAGCCGAATATGGAGAGAAAGCAATTACTGTTGACGTAAAAGACCAATACTATAATATGGGCGAAAAAATTACCCCTGTTATGGAAATTGTGGATATAGCGAAGAATGTTATGGTTGCATTAGATATTGAACCATTAATCATTCCTATTCGCGGAGGAACAGATGGTTCTCAGCTTTCCTTCATGGGTATGCCAACTCCAAATATTTTTACAGGTGGAGAAAACTATCACGGAAAATACGAGTATATCTCTGTAGATGCAATGGAAAAGGCTACAGAAGTGATGAAGGGAATCATTCAATCTTTTGAAAAACAGGCCTAAGTAGGTGCTTCCATGCGTGAAATATTATTAGGAATTCTAGCCTCACTATTTTTTGCTGTTACATTTATACTTAATCGTTCTATGGAAGTATCGGGGGGGAGCTGGCTTTGGAGCTCTTCTCTTCGTTACTTTTTTATGGTCCCATTTTTATTCTTCATTGTTTTCTTTAGAAATGGATTACCAACTATGGTTAAGGAGCTTAAAATTGCTCCATTAACTTGGTTAATCTGGAGTTTTGTAGGATTTGGTTTGTTCTACGCTCCTTTAACCTTTGCCGCTGCCTATGGTCCTGGCTGGCTGATTTCTGGAATGTGGCAATTTACCATAGTCTCAGGAGTATTATTAGCCCCCTTTTTCCTTGTAAAGGTTGGAGATCGACTCATAAGGCAGAGGATTCCACGGGTGTCCCTTCTTATATCTTTGATTATTTTGGTAGGTATTGTACTTATACAAGTACCTGATGTCCAAAACTTAAACGGGAGCATGTTGCTTTTAGGAGTTTTACCCGTTCTAATAGCCACTTTTGCTTATCCACTCGGAAATCGAAAGATGATGGAGCACTTAGAAGGCAGGCTTGATACATTTCAAAGAGTCCTTGGAATGACTATTGCTTCTATGCCATTATGGATTATACTTGCTCTCTATGCAGCCTTTACTGTAGGACTTCCTTCCAGCAGTCAAGTATTTCAGTCCTTTATCGTGGGAGTTAGCTCTGGAGTTATCGCTACCACCCTCTTTTTTATGGCAACCGATCGAGTACGAAACAACCAAGGAAAATTAGCGGCAGTGGAGGCTACACAATCTACAGAAATTATCTTTGTAATAATTGGAGAAATGATTTTATTAAGTATCCCTTTACCTCCTGCCTTAGCATTAGTAGGCTTAGGAGTTATTATCTTCGGTATGGTATTACACTGCTACTATACAACGGTTCAAAGTACTAAACTGATAACTTCTAATACTAGGCCAGATAACTAGAAAAAATAAGAGACACTCGTTAAGTCCTTTGACGAGTGTCTCTTTTTATATTTTGATTAACTCCTTGTTACACTGTAGCTTCTGCCACTTGGTTTTTTTCTGCGATGTAGCGAGCTACATGCTTGTAGCTAACAGCAAATACGATAAACGTGAGTACAAGGAATGCTACTAGGCAGATTAGAAGCACAAATGCATTTGCCATCATAAATCCAGGATCACCTAAAGAAATAACAGCTTTCAGACCTGCATTTGAGTATGTCAGCGGTAAAAACTTACTAAGTGCCTGTAAATTTTCCGGTAACATAGGTATCGGCAGATTGGATCCTGTTGTAGAAAGCTGAAGTACGATGAAAGCTAGAGCGATAAAGCGACCAATGTTTCCTCCTATTGCCACTAAGAAGAAAATAATAGACATAAACGCCAAGCTAACAAAGATTGTAAACAATATAAACAATCCAACGTTATTTACTTGAAGCTTTAAAATGAATAATGAAAATAAGGATACCATTAGACCTTGTGCTATAGCAAATAATGAAAGCTGCATTAGTTTACTTGCGTACCAACTAAACAGTGAACCAGGTAAAGTAACGGGACGTTTGAAGTCAACTATAAATGATAATATTAAAATGCCAACAAATAAAGCTAAAGAAATAATGTATGGGGCCGTAGAATCGCGATAATAGTTATAGCTATTCACCGTTTCACCTTTAAAGCTAACTGGATTAGAGAATTTAGTAATGTTGGCTTCACTCACTTGAATACCGCTAACCTGATCAGCTCCACCAGCTAAACCAGTTTGAAGCTCCTGACTTCCAGATTGCAATTGATTAGCACCATCATTTAGTGATGTTACACCTAAAGTCATCGTCTCCCAACCAACCGCAACAGTTTGGTTTCCATCACTAATTTGTGTAAGTCCTGCTTTTAAGTCGTTTACTGCATTTCCAATCTTCGTCCAAGAACTAGCTACAGTAGCATTTCCATTTGCTACCTGATTTGCTCCTGTTTTTAGTCGAGTAATTCCAGCATTAGCTGCTGTTTGCCCTTCCACTAATTGATTGATACCAGCATCCAGCTGCTTAGATCCAATGGTTAGCTGAGTCGCTCCTGCCACTAATGCATCTGCTCCCTGCTTTAACGGCTGAACCTGTTGATCAAATTGAGCAAGACCTTTTGTAATCGCATCACTCGTACCAACAAGAGTCATAAACTCAACATCTGTTGCAAGCTCAGGATGTTTTGCTAAATAACCTTTCAAACCTTCTGTTAACCCTTGAGAACCTCCTGAAAGCGTTTTCGTGGATTCCGTCACTTTAGCCATTCCGCCTGCTAACTGCTCCGCTCCTGGCTTTAACTGTTTCTCTAAGCCTGTCGATAATGTTGTACTCCCTGTACTAACGGTCTTTAATCCATTTAGTACTTGGTCAGATCCTGCTTTAAGAGAGTCTATGCCTTGAACAACCTCTTTTGAACCTGCAGCCAACCTTTTAATATCTTTCTCTCCGCCTTTAATCGAACTAAGTAATTGGCTAGCGCCATCCTCGGCTGTCTTAGCTCCAGATGCTAGCTTTTGGATATCTCCAGACTTCTCATTTAGAGATTGTAATAATTGACTCGTACCTGCGGAAAGATTAGCAGTCCCCTCATATAGTTTGCTAGAACCATCTGCTCCCGAAGCGAATCCATTAGAAATATCACCAAATCTAGCAAATAATGTTTTGGTGTAAGTCTCAGTAATTTTGTTTCCTAGCTGTTCTCGAATTTTTTCTGTTGCACTTTTGGTTACCTGAGCAGCCATGAAATTTAAACCTTCATTTTGAGTATAAATTACTTCTGCCACCTCTGGATTAGCATCAAGTACAGTCGTTACTTTTCTAGAAAAATCCTCTGGAATTTCAATTGCCATATAATACTTCTGACTCTTCAGCCCCTTTTCAGCTTCTTCCTTCGATACAAAGTTCCAACCAAGTGAAGGATTTTTCTTCAAGTCTGCCACTAAATCATTCCCCACATTTATTGGAGCTCCCCCTGATTCAGCGCCGGCATCATTATTAACAAATGCCACTGGTAAATTGTCAAGATTGTCATACGGTCCCCAAGTAGCAGATAACAAAACAGCTACATAGACTACTGGAATTAACAAAACTCCAATTAGTGAAAATAACACCCCTTTTTTCTCTGTTAACTTGGATAACTCCTTGCCTAACATTTGGAACGCACCCATACATAACCCCCTATTTAAATTAAAAAATGCAGAAATAAAAAATGAATGGCCATTCATTTTTATTTCTACATTAATTATATTTTAAATTTTTAGATTTTTCATTATTTTTGTTGAATAGTAATAATAGACTACAAATATCAAAATATCACTGTTCTACAATATGATTTTCCAATGCTCTTCGGACACTATTCACAAAGTCTCCACCAGCTCCCCAATCAAAACGGAGAAAAGCCCCTTGTCCTCCTCCAGAGGCAACAGCATGAACTTTTGTGTCTCCTTCTAGGTTATCCAATGTAATAGTTAGAGAAGCTCTATTGCTAGTTCTATAATAAAATTTTTCTATTACACAAACAACAACCTCTTGACTTCCCACAGAACGTTTATAAACGTCTAGAACCTTACCAGAAATAGACCCTGTAACAATTGATTCTTCTATCACTCTCAGAGCATTAATAGGTGTAATTTTCACATAAAAATCTCGCACATCTTTCATTGTAAACTCCCCCTTTCTAAATTTACGGTTAAAAAGGTAAAAGGTTCCAAATACTAACGGAAGTATCTATTTTGATTTAGCGCAAAAAATAATCAGCATCCTAATTGCAATCTTTAGGTAGGCTATAAAATTGTCATGCGGTTCATTCCATTTTCTCGTAAATAACTACTGTTGAATCGCTCATAATAATTAATATACAAACAAATTGGACAAGGATCTTTATAATAGCCTTTCCTACTGCTCCTGCTTCATCAATAATATATGATTATTATTACTTGCACTTCCATGAAAAAATTTATCGCTATAAAAGTTAATTGGGAATGCATCTACAATTTCAAATCTTTTTTAATCATCACCTAATGATCGATCTCTTAATGTCATTGTCCACTCGCTATCCATTAATACCTTCACATTTCCTTATAATTTGTCCTGTTTTGCTTTCTTTTATGTCTGGTTCATTCTGTTATTCACAATCCAGATAACATTAAAAAATTGAAGATACAATCCCACCGCTACTATTCCAACTAACCTTGAAAGCCAGGCGAGGTAAAAAATTCATAAAAAAAACGACATCACTTAGGATGTCGTTCAAAATATGCACGAACTTAACGTTGAGGGGGTTAAGTCTGCAAAAATTCAGCCACAATTTGGAGAAAAGTTGCTGGTAAGAACCTTCTCACTATTTGAGCAAGCTCTATACGATAATGATAATCATTTTCAATTGGGTTGTCAACTATTTATAAATTTTGGTTTTTACTTGGAATTATAGCTCTTATACTTTTTATAAAAATTTGATTAAAATCTAATATGCATATTCCCTAAAACTTTGGGAATAGCTAAGAACAATCCAAAAAAAAGGAGTGAGAAAGAATGGATCGCAAAATAGACAAACAAGTGGAAGTCGCATTGGAAAGCTTCAGTACTGATGAAAAAAATGATATCCTAAAAAACTTTACTACGTTTAAGGACTATCTATCTGACAAAGTGAGAATCGGTGAAAAAATGGGTCTTAGCGATGATACTTTAGCGAAAGCTACTGAAAAAGTTGCTGGATACCTTGCTGCTAACGAAGAACCGAAAAACCGAGAAGAACACCTATTACAGCAATTGTGGAAAAGTGCAGATAAAGATCAACAACATGCGCTTAGTCATATGCTTTTAAAGCTTACAAGAAATGAAGGATAGACGGGAAGAATCAGATGGTCGCTTACTCGATAATCCCGATAGGGTAAAGACAACGAAAATGAGTCTGTTTGATATGCATGAAGATATGCAAACCGTCGATGCAATTTCTGTAGAGGATTTAAACATACAGGTGCAAGATGAAAGAAATCATACCCACACAAAAGACCGTTCTTCAAGTGAAGAACGATTTCCCCCAAGATAAGTTTCAAAATGCTCCTAGTAGCAACAAAAAAGAATGCTCCGTTCCCCTCGGAGCATTCTTTTTTTTATTATAAATATACTAAGCATATTAGCACCGATAGCTGTTTTTTTACTATAGCCTAATGTGTCTAAAAGAAAGCTAATACATATCGCAGCTGTAAAAGTTGGTAAAATATAGCCGCCAGTAGAACCAAATAACCCCGCTTAATTGATTTATATATTTAATTATTTTAGGTGCACGAGGTAAGACTATTTCTTAATGCCAACGGTTTAATGCATTTTCTACCGATTCTAATTTCACCGTACTTTTTTGCATTGGAGGTGGGCAGGATTTATTGTAGGCTAAAATCTTTTCATTCACCTTTGTAACTCGGAAGTGCAGGTCCTCATTAAGACCCTGTGCATACTTCGTAGCGATATGCTGTAATTCATCACGGATCTCATGCTGTAGCTTGAGCCAATGTGGTTTATATCCGGCATCCTTAGCTACTTTCTGAAAGTGCTGAAAGATGTCCCCCTTAAAATACTCTTCAGAAAGCGGCTTTCCAGCGCCCTTTAAGTTTTCCATCCCACCAGTTTTTTCATAGTTCCTTAGAATGTCCCCCATCAAATCATTCACAGGAGGAATATATTCGTCTTTGTCCATCATTAATCCTCATTTCAAAGAGATATGTGGAGCTTTTTCCGACAAAACTAATAAGAATTTCTGTTGCTCACTAGGCGAAATAATCACACTACCAAGGGATGCTTTTTTATAGTGAATCTCAATTGCATCCTTGGAAGAAAGAATCCGATAACCAGCTAGAATCTGTGAAGTTTTATTGACCTTCGTAATATCTTCATATGGAATTTTACTTCTGAATGGTCCCCCTTTAATAAATAAATAATTCTCCTTGAAGGAGTATTCAATATCAAAGGTCAACCACAAAATAAACGCAACACACATGACAAACAATGAACTAATAATAATTACAGCTTTTACATCTACATTATCTGACCATAGTTCATAAACTACAGGTACCAGAGTAGCAAGAGCTACTATAGATATCGCACTCATGATTATATAAGTAAAGGTTTTATCAATTTTAGATTTAAAGGTCATCCCATCGCCTCCTAAACAGATTTCGTGGCTGTGTCCTTAATACCTTCCCGGTGGGCATAAATATTTTTCAAAATCGCTTTTACTACCGCATAGGTTGGTACCCCTAAAATGATGCCCATAAGACCGGCAATATTTCCTGCTGCTAAAATAATCGTGATTACCGTTAACGGATGAATATCCAATGATTTACCCATTACATTAGGCGTAATGAAGTTACTTTCAATCTGCTGAGCAACTAGCATAATAATTGCCACATAGATAGCTAACTTAGGCTCTTGAATTAAAGCAATAATGAGAGCAGGCACTAATGATATATACGGCCCTAAGAAAGGAATAACATTCATAATCATCCCAAACAGTGCTAGCAGTAATGCATACTCTAGACCAATAGCTGTATATCCGATAAATAGCATAACTCCCACTAGAAAACTAACAAACAATTGCCCTTGAACATAAGAACGAAGTGTATCGTCAATATCCGATAAAGTTTTACGTATGAAGATTTTCTTTTCACCTTTAAAGAACTGCGTAATGAAAGGAACAAACTTCTCGTGATCCTTCAACATATAGACAAGGAAGAATGGTACAAGAACTAGTAAAAACACTCCTTGGAATACATTTTGGATAAACTTAACTATAAAACCACCGGCAGATACTGCTATTGTTTCAATTTTCCCGCTTGCGCTATCCAGAGTTGCTTGGAGTGCCTTTGGTAGTTCTCCTATTTTCTCTCTCTGAGAAATTGTGTAATTAATAAAATCTTCTATTTCTTCTACCATTTCTGGCGTATTATTTACTAGGGCATTCACCTGTTTCGTCAATACGGGGCTTACAAGTGCTGTAAAGCCCCATATAAGTAGACCGATTACGATAAATATAGATATAATACTTGCCCACCTAGGAAACTTTTTGGATTCTAGCCATTTTTGAAGAGGTCTTGATAAATAGAACAGCACCCCTCCTAATAATAACGGCATAAAAATTGCTTGAGCTATTATCATAAATGGAGAGAAAATAGACTTAACTTGCATGAACATAAAAATAATCAATAACGTAAATAAAATTGCAGTTCCAACTTGAAACCATAGTTTTTTAGTCAACTAACTTTCACATCCTCAATGTATGTTTAACTTAATATTCTATACGCATTATCTTTAGGTAAGTTTCACTTATATACGTATCGTAACATTTTTATAGTAAACTGTTAATAAATCTTAATTTGGAGAGGGGGGAAGACTTTTGGAATACTATAAAACACTGCGCCAATACGTTGGTCATCAGCCCCTTATACTTCCTGGGTCAGTCGTGCTAATACTAAATAATAATAAAGAGATACTACTTCAAGAAAGAGCGACAGGAGTTTATGGTCTGCCGGGCGGTCTAATGGAGCTGGGTGAAAGCTTGGAAGATACTGCACGCCGAGAGGTCTTTGAGGAGACAGGCTTGCGTATAGGTAAACTTACACTATGTCATGTCTATTCTGGTCAAGATTATTATATTGAAAACCCAAACGGAGATACTTTCTATTCGGTTACAGCTGTCTACAAAACAAACGAATTTGAAGGTATTCTTACTCCAGATGGCTTGGAAACAATCTCTCTTCAATTTTTCCCTCCAAATAACTTGCCCGAAGGTATTGTAGCATCTTACCGCACCTTTATAGAGAACGAGCTATTCTAATCACTAGTTGTTAAACTTAACATACTAGGTGAGAATCTGTCTCTTTTGATTCAAGAATATACAAAAGAATAAAATAATTAGTAAAAAGTCAGCGGCCTAATGGATGCTGACTTATTTTATCTTATTCATGATATGCCTACTTATCTTTATATTCAAATCCTGGGAATTTTACTACTTCCCACTTCGTCTTGCGTTATCTAAATCCGAATAATTTCCGTTATCAAAAACAAGTAAAAATTCACAGCCCTCTTCAAGTAGTCTAAACAAATTTGAAAAGCATTTGCTTTCATACTAAAAAAAGAGAAGGAAAATTCCTTCTCTTTTTTATTTATGAGCAATATGAACTTTTAGAAGTTTACCCTTTATCGTTGTATTTCTCATCTTTTTCAAAACAAGAGGACCTTTTCCATTTAGGATTTCAACGTAAGAAACATTATCTTGAATAGTAATAATACCTATATCATCCGCAGAAATGCCTTCAATTTTAGCTATTGTTCCAACAAAATCTACTGCACGGATTTTCTTCTTCTTCCCACCATTGAAATATAACTTAGTAATATTAGCGTTTAGCTGCTCGCCCTTCGATTTTTTAAATTCAGGCTGCTCCTGCATTTTCAAATCAAATGCGGCGCGATTCTGAACCACCGCTTCTGCCTTAATTTCACTTCCACTTGGAATTTCAAAGCCAACAAAAGCTTCTATTTCTTTCACAAATTTATCTTCGTGAGGAGTTGCTAGCATAATGGATTTTCCACTTCTGCCTGCTCGTCCTGTTCTACCTGTCCGGTGCACATAGCTTTCTTGCTCTAATGGCACATCATAATGTACTACATGGGTAATATCTTCAATATCTATACCTCGGGCTGCAACATCCGTAGCTATCAAATAACGGAACTCTCCTCTTCGGAAATCGTCCATTACCTCAAAACGATCCTCCTGCATCATGCCTCCATGAATCTTATCTGCTGTATAACCTTTTTGATCCAATGCATCTACCAGCTGATCTACGCGCTCTTTCGTACGGCAAAAGATAATACAGCTATCAGGATTTTCTACGATAGTTAATTTTTCTAAAAATGCTAGCTTCTGATCATCTTTTACTACATATTTTACGTGTTCAATTTTAGGGGCGTCTTCTTCACCCGCGTCTATTTCTATTGATACTGCATCATTCATATATTTGCCGCTTAACGTTTTTATTTCCTGCGACAAAGTAGCAGAAAAAAGCATCGTAGTTCGTTTTTTAGGAAGTAGCTTTATAATAGATTCCACTTGATCAAGGAAGCCCATATTTAACATTTCATCTGCTTCATCGATAACTAAGTATTCTATCTTGGACACATCCAATGTTCCTTTTTCCATATGGTCAAGCACTCTACCTGGTGTACCTACAACAATATGTGTTTTTTGTTTTAATGCCAGCTTTTGTTTTGCAAAAGGCGATTTTCCATATAACGCTAATCCTTTAATTCGCTTATAGCGACCGATATTCGTAATATCCTCTTGAACCTGCACTGCAAGCTCTCTTGTTGGGGTTAACACTAATGCCTGAGGCTTATTTTCTTCCCAGTCCACTAACTCACATAAAGGTGTAGCGAATGCTGCCGTTTTACCACTACCAGTTTTGGATTTCACTAGAATATCTTGCTTTGACAACGCTACTGGTATCACCTTCTGTTGTACCTCGGTTGGTTCTATATATCCTAATTGTTCTATAGCTTGCAATATTTTATCATCTAACTTAAATTCTTTAAAATGCATCATGCATTATCTCCTCTATATGAAACCTTTTTTATCTTGCCATCTATTTATATCATGAACAAATTCGTAATTCTCAAACCCTTGGATCTATACGTTATATCTAAATAGGTTATATTTCTAATACTTCCCCAAAACTTCTCCTTAAATTCTAAAGAGAGTTCGACAGCTTTCGCAAGGAAACTCTTTTTAATAATCTTAATCTACAATTTTCATCATAGAACTGTGGTATAATTACCATATCGCTCTGTGAGTGAAAATAATTGAAAAGAGGCAGATACATGAGTTTCCAACGACAACCTAAGGACGTTTCACCTTTCGTGGCAGCACGGAAAATTGATGAGAAGATCTCTTTTACACGTAATGACGTTGAAGTACAAGGTACTATTTTTAAAATTTTAGAGCAATCTGTTATTGTCGAAATATCTATGGAGGATGCGAAGAAAATTAATGTTCCTTCCAACCTTACAGTAGTATCTCATAAAAATTATACGGTGCTATAACGAAGTATTTCTTCCAGAAAAGCTTGACCATATTTGTCTCGCTTATTAGCACCTACTCCATGTACATCTAATAATTCATCTTCGGTTTGCGGACGCTTTACACACATGTCTTGTAATGTTTTATCAGAAAATATAACAAACGGTGGAACACCAGCTTCGTCCGCAATTTTTTTCCGAAGTACCCTTAAACCTTCAAATAATGGGTCGTTCTTAGCGATTTGCTTTGTGACCGCCACTCCCTTACGAGTTATCTTTCTCTTTCCTAACAACACATCTTTTCCTGCATCTGATATATAAATTGTCGGCATACTACCCTGCTTTACTAATAGTAATCCTTCCGCAATCATAAACTCCATAAGCCCTAAAACTTCTTTAGAGGATTTATTCTTTAAAATCCCATAAGTAGATAGCTTAGTAAACCCAAAATCTACTACTTTTTTGTTTTGAGAACCAGTTAATACTTGAGCGATAATCGTCTTACCAAATTTTTGTCCCATCCTTACCACACAAGATAGAACCATCTGTACTTCCTTTGTTACATCCTGCACTTCTCTGGAATCCGTACAATTTCCACATTGACCACAAGGTTCTCCATTTGGCTCACCGAAATATTGGACAATGTACTGCTGTAAGCAACTTTCTGTATGACAGTAGTCTACCATTCCTTGTAGCTTTTCTAGCTCTTGTGGAATTCGTTCACGGTCCAAAGCCTGATCTATTAAGAATCGTTGAGTTTGTACATCTTGAGATGCATATAACACGACACATTCACTTGCGAGCCCATCACGCCCAGCTCTTCCAGCCTCTTGGTAATAACTTTCCATGTTTTTTGGAAGCTGATAGTGAATGACATATCTGACATTGGACTTGTCAATTCCCATTCCAAAAGCATTTGTAGCCACCATAACTTGTGCCTCGTCTGTTAGAAATCGCTCCTGCTCCTTATTTCTAAATGCCTCAGGCAATCCAGCATGGTATTTAGCTGCTTGAACCCCTGATTTGTTTAATAAATCATACAGCAAATCTACAGTTTTTCTTGTTGCTGCATAAATAATACCAACTTCGTGCGCATTCTTTTTAATAAAATCCTTCAGAAATTTATTCTTGTCTTGTCCAAGTACAACAGAGAACGAAAGATTGGCACGAGCAAATCCAGTAATGACGGTATTGTCGTCATTAATTTGGAGTAAACGACAAATGTCGTCTCGTACAGCTGGTGTTGCTGTCGCTGTTAGTGCTAGTACAACAGGGGGGTCTGTAAATACGTCCTTTAACCGATGGATAGCACGGTAGCTAGGTCGAAAATCATGTCCCCATTGCGAGATACAGTGAGCCTCATCAACTGCTATTAATGGCACCTTCACTTTTTTTAATTGGTTTAAAAAACTTTGAGACTCCAAACGCTCTGGTGCAATATATAGCATTCTATATTGGCCATTCAAAACCTCTTCCATCGTTTCTCTGACTTCTTCTGCCGTCAATGTACTATTGATAAAAGTTGCTGGTATCCCAGCCTGCAACAATGTGTCGACTTGATCCTTCATCAGAGAGATTAGAGGAGAGATTACTATCGTTGTACCATCTAATAATAGGGACGGAATTTGATAGCAAAGAGACTTTCCGCCTCCTGTTGGCATTACGCATAGGCTCGACTTGCCATCCATTACATAGTTTATAATAGTCTCTTGTCCTTCTCGAAAAGAGTCATACCCATAATATTCCTGTAGTAGTTGAGTTGCATTTTCTAGCATGCTGGTCGCTCCTATCTAGTGAAGTAAAAAGGGAAACAGATTATTTTCCGCTTCCCTTCTTTTTATTCCCTGTATTAGTTTGATTTGTTTGGGGTTTTGGATCAACTTTGTCGATGTCTGGTTTTAAGAGGATATACCCTAAGAGAGAGGACACAATAGCTGCACCAAGTGCGATAAGGATCTTATTTATAATAGTCACTTCATTATATTCTTCTTGAGATAAAATAATCGATGCCAATACAGCCACAATTACCATGATCGGTATGATAACTTTTGATTTTTTCAAAGCGAACTTCCTTTCCGACATATAGTTTAGTATACCATAAATTCATAGGGATAATGTGAGTACATGGGTGAAATATGGAATGAGTTTGTTATCTTCTTGAAATGAGCCAATTAAAGTTATGTAAGATATGCCCTCCTACAACTCATTAATTGTCTCGTATAAGCACTTATGTCTTCTTCTCCATAAATTCCTTAAGCTCCACACCAAATACCCCATTCCTTTTTAAATCTAGTTTCTTATGTGATAATAGAGTAAACACATTTTAAGGATGAATTTGATGAGAAATGAAATAGATATAAAAGTAAAAGAGTTGTTAGCAAATGATTTACAGAAGGGCGTTCCTGTTTTATTGAAGGATGGCTTTCATGAAATAGATTCGTTAGTAGATGGCACAATCTTAAAGCTGCGTAATCCCGGTGGAAAATTTATCGGGAAGGGCTACGTCGGAAAGCAAAATAAAGGGATTGGCTGGTTACTTACCAAAAATGAAGCCGAAGCAATTGATACTGACTTCTTCCTAAAGAAAATCACCAGTGCTTTGAAGCATCGGGATGATTATTTTAATAGCGATGATACAACTGCTTTCCGCATCTTTAATGGGGAAGGAGATGGAATCGGCGGTTTAACTATTGATTATTTTGATGGTTTTTATTTAATCAGCTGGTACAGCCAGGGGATTTTTGCGTTTAAGGAGCTAATTTTAGAAGCATTGGAATCTGCTGTCCCTTCCTACAAAGGAATTTATGAAAAGAAACGATTTGATACTAAGGGACAATATTTAGAGGACGACGATTTTGTCAAAGGCAATCGAGGAGAATTCCCTCTCCTAGTAAAAGAAAATGGGGAAAATTTTGCAATATACTTGAACGACGGTGCGATGGTCGGAGTCTTTCTAGATCAAAGGGATGTCCGAAAAAAAATTCGTGATGAGTATGCCAAAGGAAAAAATGTTCTTAATACATTCTCTTATACTGGTGCATTTTCTGTTTTTGCTGCAGCTGGTGGTGCTAAGAAAACTACTAGCGTCGATTTAGCTAAGCGTAGTTTGAGCAAAACAACTGAGCAATTTGAGGTAAATGGAATTGACGTTGAGAAGCAGGATATCATCGTCATGGATGTCTTTGATTATTTCAAGTACGCGAAGCGCAAGGAGCTATCCTTTGATATGGTCATTTTAGATCCCCCTAGCTTTGCACGTTCGAAAAAGTATACATTCAGCTCTGCCAAAGATTATACAAAATTATTGAAGGATGCAATTGCTATTACTGAAAAAAATGGTGTAATAGTTGCCTCCACGAACAATGCAACCTTTGGAATGAAAAAATTTAAAAGCTTTGTAGAAAAAGCTTTTAAAGAAAGCAGTCAAAAGTACGTAATTGAGGAAGAATTCTCTTTACCAAATGATTTCCGTACTTCCCCACTTTTTAAAGAGGGTAACTATTTAAAAGTACTTTTCATACGAGCTATATAAGAAAAGTGTAAGCGGCTGATCTGCACCGACAAGCAAATGCGGAAATACGAGGAGGCAGCTCCTCAGCCACCGCAGTAGTTCCTCATTTGACCTCGAGGGGCAAGCCGCTGAAACTGGACAATAAGAAAAGGGTAAGCGGCTGTTCTGCACCGACAAGCAAATGGAGGCATTTCTTCATTCGATGCAAATATCCTTGGTTGCGCTGAACCGGACAAGTAAGTAATGGGACAATGTTTTATCATTACTGCAAGGTTCCGGGTGTTCTCTGCAAGGGTTAAGTAAATTTGTGCAAGGTTCTAACCCTTTTCCGCAAGGATTTGGACCATTTGTGCAAGGTTTATCCCATTTCCCGCAAGGTTTACAATGCGCTCGATAAGCTTCTTTGTTTGGCGCTCCAAGCAAATATAAAAGGGATGGTCGTGATTCAAGTCACAGCCATCCCTTTTTTTTAGATTAAGCTCTTTACCACTTTAGATGTTGTAGCGCCATCTGCTTTTCCTGCTAGTAATGGTTTAGCAATTTTCATTGCATCTCCCATGTTCATTCCCTTAGTAACTCCAGCTTCTGTTAGAGCTGCAGCAATTTCTTCCTCACTTAATTGTTTAGGCAAGAAGCTCTTCAGTAATACCAGCTTTGCTTCCTCTTTTTCGATTAAATCTTCGCGTCCTGCATCTTTTGCGCCATCCAATGCTTGGTTTGTTTGTTTTACTTCACGGTTTACTACCGCTACTTCCTCTTCTGGAGTTAAAGAGGATCCTTTTTCTTTTTCTGCTTTATCTAGAGCTGCCTTTAAAAGGGTTAATACTCCCTTAGAAAGCACATCTTTATCACGCATCGCTTGTTTCAATTGATCAAATACTGCTGTTTTTAACATTTTAATACTTCCCTTCTACTTTACATCTCATTTATTTTATTATAGTCCACCTCTTCTTCTGCTGTAAAATTTAGTTGCATTTAATATATAAGCAAAGTATTATATAAGCGATTACTTATATACAAAAGGAGAAATATCATATGACACAGGAAATAGAACGAGCAGCGAATATATTCAAGCTGTTGGGTGATAAAACACGACTCAGCATGATTAAGATGCTTGAATCTCAAGATTATTGTGTTTGTGAATTTGTGGAGATATTCAAAACTAGCCAGCCTGCCATTAGTCAGCACATAAAAAAATTAAGGGATGCCGAGTTAGTTCAAGAGTCTAGACGGGGCCAATGGATTATCTATTCACTAAATAGAGATAATGAACTCTTTTCGCTTGTGAAGAGCATTCTTGCACACCTGCCGAATCAAGACTTTAACCTGAAGCAGCTAGAGGAACAAGGACGACGTATTTCATGCAAGTAATTATTGGAGGTTTATAGATTGTCACCACTTATTTTAGCAACGATTATTTTTATCGTCACACTTATCTTTGTCATTTGGCAGCCGAGGGGCTTGAATATTGGTTGGTCTGCCTGCGCAGGGGCAATTGTAGCATTGTTAGTTGGGGTCGTCGGATTTAATGATGTCCTAGAAGTTATAGATATCACCTGGAATGCGACCCTTTCCTTTATTGCCATTATCCTTATATCTTTAATCTTGGATGAGATTGGACTTTTTGAATGGGCTGCTCTTCATATGGCTAGAGCAGCAAAAAGCAACGGTATTAAAATGTTTGTCTATGTCAGTCTCCTAGGTGCAATAGTAGCAGCTTTCTTTGCTAATGATGGGGCTGCACTAATCCTTACGCCAATTGTATTGGCAATGGTTCGTAATTTGAATTTTTCGGAGAAAATGATATTCCCCTTTATCATGGCCAGTGGTTTTATAGCAGATACGACTTCTTTACCGTTTGTCGTCAGTAATCTGGTAAACATTGTTTCTGCTGATTTCTTTGGCATTGGTTTTATAGAATACGCTTCTCGAATGATTCTACCGAATATATTTTCTTTAGCTGCAACTATCCTTGTATTGTTGTTTTATTTTAGAAAAAGTATCCCAAGAACGTATGATTTAACAAGGTTAAAAGAGCCTAAAGAAGCTATAAAAGATAAGAAAATGTTTCATCTATCCTGGTTTGTGCTTTCTATTTTATTAGTTGGTTACTTTACAAGCGAATTTATAGGACTTCCAGTTTCATTTGTAGCAGGTTTGGTTGCAATATTTTTTATTGTTATGGCAAGAAAAAGTACGGTTGTGGATACTCGAGCTGTAGTAAAAGGAGCACCCTGGAATATTGTCTTTTTCTCTATTGGTATGTATGTAGTCGTTTATGGCCTTGGAAATGCTGGTTTGACACATGCTTTGGCAAAGATTATTGAGGGAGCAGCAGAACACGGATTATTTACTGCAACGATGTCTATGGGCTTCATTGCTGCATTCTTATCATCAATCATGAACAATATGCCTACTGTAATGGTCGATGCCTTAGCTATAGCCGAGACGAATACTACGGGCACGATTAGGGAGGCACTTATATATGCCAATATAATAGGTTCCGACTTAGGTCCTAAAATTACACCTATCGGATCACTCGCAACCCTTGTTTGGCTTCATGTTCTTTCACAAAAAGGCGTTAAGATTTCTTGGGGAGTTTATTTTAAAACAGGTCTTATCTTAACAATACCTATATTATTCATTACACTCTTAGGATTATATTTATCCTTAATAGCCTACTAAAAATAAAGGAGTAGATCTAATATGACCAACAAAATAATTTACTTTTTGTGTACGGGTAATTCCTGCAGAAGTCAAATGGCAGAGGGCTGGGCTAAACACTATTTAAGCAAAGACTGGACAGTAAAAAGCGCTGGAATTGAAGCTCATGGTCTCAATCCCAACGCTATAAAAGCCATGAAAGAGGCTGGCATTGATATTTCTAACCACACTTCGGATATTATTGATGAGGAAACACTTCATCAAGCAGAACTAGTTGTCACTCTATGTGGAGATGCTGCAGATAAATGCCCCGTCACACCTCCTCACGTAAAGAGAGTGCATTGGGGGTTTGATGATCCTGCCAAAGCAGATGGCTCGGAAGCACAAAAATGGAGCACCTTCCAGCGAGTTCGTGATGAAATTGGAGAAAGAATTAAGCACTTTAGCGAATACGGAAAGTAAATATAACTTCGAGCATAAAAAGCTCGAAGTTTTACAGAAAATAGTTGTATTTTACAAATAACTAGCATATGCTATATTCAGAGGTGAAACACATGGATAATAAACGAGAGCTTTTTCAAATACTTACACGTAGATTTGGATTATTAAATAAAAATTGCTGTACAATAGGGGCGGTGGACGTTTCCACCATACAAAGCCATATTCTCTATGAAATCGATAAACAGCCAGAAAGGTCCATGCAACAAATTGCTGAAGCTCTTGCAGTAGATATCACCACCTTTAGTAGACAAATTCAAACATTAGTTAAGATGGAATTAGTAAAGAAAACACCATCACATACGGACAAAAGAGTTTATCTACTTTCTTTAACAACTCAAGGCAAGTTCGTCGCTACAACTATAGACCAATCGATGAATGACTATTTAGAAGAAGTATTTTCCCATATGAATGATTTTGAAAAAGAAACTGTCATACGCTCGATTCAATTATTGAATCAGGCGATGGCCAAATCAACTGTTTGTTGTACCCCACTACTTTAAGCAAGTGAAAGCTTGCTTAAAAAAATAGTAATTACTTGCAATTTACAAATAATATATTGGAGGTTATTTAAATGAATCAAATACAATTAAAGCCTATTAGCACTGGATGCTGTTGTTCTCCTTCTGAAAAAGTTAAACCGAGCAAAGATTTACCTATTGCCATTATTGGTGCTGGACCAATTGGTTTAGCTGCTGCTGCTCATTTGGTAAATGCAGGAGAACGTTTCATAATTCTTGAGTCAGGTCAAAATGTTGGCCACCATATTACTTCTTGGGGGCATGTTCGTTTATTTTCCCCATGGCAATATAACGTGGATAAAGTTGCGAAGAAATTGTTGGAGAAACAGGGATGGATTGCTCCAAATCCTGAGGAACTTCCTCTAGGTCAAGAACTGGTTAGCAATTATTTAGAGCCTTTAGCTAGTCTTCCAGAAATAAAGAGCTATCTTTTCCTTACTACGAGAGTATTATCTATTAGCAAAAAAGGATTAGATAAAATGAAGACTGCTAATCGATCAGATGCCCCCTTCGTACTTTACACGGAGCAAGGCGGACTATCGAATAGAATCGAAGCGAGAGCTGTTATTGATGCAACTGGAACTTGGTCCAATCCAAATCCCATTAATGCAGACAATATATGGACTAATACGGAAAAAGATTTAAAAGATCATATATATTATGGAATTCCTCATATTCTTGGATCAGCTTTACAAAAATACAAAGGAAAACGAGTAGCGGTTGTTGGTGGTGGTCATTCGGCTATCAATACAATTCTAGAGCTCGCTCAGTTAAAAGACGATGTGAAAATCACATGGATTATGAGAAAGAAAAATGTAGAATCTGCATATGGAGGAGAGGAAAAGGACGCACTTGCAGCTCGAGGGAAATTAGGAAGTAAAATTCACCAGTTAATCGATTCAGGCAAGATTCAAGTATTTACACCATTCCACATCCACCAGCTTATCAAGACAGAGAAAGGTATTGAGATTGGTGGAGAATTCGCGAGCAAAGAGATGGTTCTCCCACCTGTCGATGAAATAATTGCTAATACAGGTAGTCGTCCAGATCTTTCCATGACAAGAGAGATTAGATTAAGCATTGATACTGCTACCGAGAGCGTAGAGGCTCTGGCTCCGTTAATCGACCCTAATCTTCATAGCTGTGGAACAGTTCGTCCTCATGGAGAAGAAGAATTACGACAGCCTGAAAAGGGATATTACATTGTTGGTATGAAAAGCTATGGTCGAGCACCTACATTTCTAATGGCTACAGGATATGAGCAAGTGCGCTCTATCGTAGCATATCTGACGGGAGATTTGGTTTCTGCCAAAAATGTTGAGTTAGATTTGCCAGAAACCGGTGTTTGTAGTGTGAATTTGAATGACCCAGCATCTACTTGTTGCTAGGAAAAGCGAGTAGGCTCTATAGTTTTTTCTAATATAGAATCAAGAATCTATACTAAACTTCACAAAAATATATCTCTTTAAAAAAATCCCGAGAACTTATGTCTCGGGATTTTTACGTATATTTAAACTTCCGCTTGTACTTCTACAACGGTTTCTTCAACTTCCGAACGAGACATTTTTTCTTGTCCATTCTTTAGTGCTTTTAATGTTTTATGAGCTAATGCAAGAGGTAGCTTGCAGAATAATAGGATGCTTTTGCGATTAATGCTTTTAATATATTCATCCGCTTTAGCTAGGTTGCCCTCAGCATATTCAAACATATCTGCTCGTGTCCATCCTTCTGGGAAAAACTGAACCCCGCGCTCACTATCCTCTTCCTTATTACGTAAAATATTTACTGCCTGTAGGCCTCGACCATAAGCAATTGCTAGATCACGGTCTGTTTCAATGTCAGCATTCCATTTCCATAGGTCAGAAAGCATTACACCAACAAGCCCAGCTACATAGTACGTATACTCGTCCAAGTCTTCTTTTGTTTTTACTTGCCATTCCTTCTTTGTCCACTTTGCCATTCCTTCTGCCATTTCAGCAGTATAGGTCTTAACAGTCTCTACTAGATCTTTCGGACAAATTTCAAGCCAATCTCCCAGTCTTAAGGAAACTGCTGGCAGAGTTTCTTGATATGGAGCTACAAGCATTTCATATTCTTTTTTATCAAAATCATTTACCAGCATTTTGCTAGTTTCTAATAGTAAACGCTGTTTTGCTTGTGAATCTAATGTTTCATGGTCTTCAATCTCGTCAATTGCACGCATACAGAGATACGCAGAGGCAACCGCCTTTTTTAGAGTAGGTTCTAAAAAAGTAATTGGTATATAAAAGGTTCTGCTTGTTTTCTTCAGCATATCCATTGCTTCTTTTTGTAATGTTGCTACTTCACGCACAACTAGGCCTCCATTTCACAATCTACTCTATCCTCTATTGTATCGGATTTTCACAAAAAGATAAAACGACTCCTTACAGTTGTCGTAAATCTGTTACAACTTCGCTTGTATAATATTGTTCGCTTTCCACAAATCTAATTAGTTTGGAAGCAACTTCCTCCGCACTACTTAACTGACCGGTATTCTTATATTCCTTGAAACGATCAACTAATGGAAACTCACTTTCCGTGGATTCCCGAATTCTACCTTGCATATTTGTATCAATAATTCCTGGAGCAATCGAAACCAATTTCACTCCATTAGATTTGCTTGCCTCCTCCAGCTGAACTGCTTCAGTAAATCGATCTAGACCAGCCTTCCCAGCACAATAGCTGCTCCACCCCTCATATCCCTTACGGCCCGCGCCAGAAGAGATTTGCATAACCTTCTTTGGAATTTCTTTTTGTTCTGTCATCTTTATAAATGTTCCCGTCAAAATCATAGGCGCAGTTAAGTTTACTGCAATACTTTTTGCCACTAAATTGTTATCTATATCTCCCGCTGTCCCGATAGGTTCAATTGTTCCTGCGTTATTGATAAGTGTTATAGTCGTTGCACCCTCTATGACTTCATTCATCAACTCTTCCATAGTTTCCGCTATTTTTTCAGTTTTAGCTAAATCTAATATGAAGTGATGATAATTAGAATGCTCAAATTTACTTTCTCCTCTAGCAATCCCATATACCACTTTATTGTTGTCTAGTAATTGCTTTACTAACTCTTGTCCAATACCGTTAGTTGATCCCGTTACGATAAATACATCCATTTCATTTCCCCCTTCAATTGCTATTACTATTAGCATATCTTTCCTTTTAGCTACTTTCAATTATGTTTATGTACAAGTTTGGAGAAAATAAAAAAAGACCTCGAAAATATTTTTTCTAGGTCTAGTCAGAATCACCAGCAAGCTTTCATTAAATAAAGTCCATTAACAAGCTATTAAACCTTTCTCTTTCCTCCCAGAAGGGACCATGACCACTGTAGTAAAACGGCAACAATTGTGAGTTTGAAATTTGCTGATGAATTTCCTCAGCTTGAGAAAAAGGGATAACCCTATCATGGATGCCATGTACAATAATCGTTGGTGTAACTATTTGGCGTAGATCCTGTTGAACATTTTCATCTCTAAGTAACTCGATGACTGCTGCTGTAGACCACCCAGCTGCTTGCAATCCCATGTGAAAGAACCAATCACAAAACTCCTCCGTAGCATATTGAAAAAAGAAACTATCCGTTACTTCTCGCATCATCTTAGGTCGATCATTCAATGCTAAATGTAAAAAATGGTCAGCTGTGTCTTTTGTAAAACCTGTTGGTGCTGCAGAATCCACTAAAACAAGATGTGTAACACCTTTTCCATTGTACCTAGACATATAGCGTATAGCTATTGCCCCTCCTGTTGAATGACCTACTAGTGCAAAATCATCTAATTGAAGTGCATCTACTATTGCTAGAATATCATCCGCCAGCCTATCATACGTGTACCCGTCTATTGGTTTATCAGACTGGCCAAATCCTCTCCAATCCAGACCTATACAGCGATACCCCATATGTGGGAGCACATCAAACTGATACTCAAACTGCTTGTGACTTAACGGCCAGCCATGAACAAACAAGATGGTTTTTGAGCCGGTAGGATTTATGTCTTCCACATATAAATTCACACCTGGTTCTACGTTTACAAAATACCCTATACTACTTCCTCCATTGTTCAATTGATTTTCATTAGCGTATTCATCTCATTAGACATGAGTTACTTTTGACATAAAAAGTCCCATTCTAGCCTTGGGAGGGCATAGAATGGGCGCAGCTATTAAGAGTAAGTCACTCTCTATTCAGTTATTCAATACCTTCTATCGTTACTTCCTTCACTGGTAAGAATAACTCTCCAGTTTCTAAGTACTTCACCTGTACCTTGTCGCCTACTTCCATATAAACAACGAATGGCGCCATTTCTGAAGAGACAATGTAATTTATTTTATTGTCTAGCAAGAACGATACTTGCGTGAAGTCTCCCACACGTTCTTTAAATACACGTACTACTGTGCCAGAGACTGATTTTTCCTCAGCGCTTGAACTGCCATCTACTGTACTTCCTCCACGCTGAATTGCTGTTTTATAGAGTTTTAATGCCTCATTCGGTGTATTACCATATACCGATATTTCTGGGTTAGCGGCTGAGACGATAAAGTAATTCTGTAAGAATCCGTTTGAATCCAGTACTGGTGTTAGCCAGCTTGCCTCTCCGTAGAAATTATACAGAACTGGCATTTCACCGGACCATTTCTTTTCAATAAATTTCTTTTCAATAATTTGAAGTGCCCCTTGCGAGTCCATATAGGAATCCTCAAGGTTTCCAGTGTAGTAGGTCGCTTTGCCTGTTCGCCCGTCCGTCAAGGAATAGCCAAGCATAGAATCTACACCTTCTTTTGGACTCGTAAAGTCTGTAAAATAATACATTTCTCCATTTTCAGTGAAGATTGGGCTGACGTTTGCCTCTGTTCCCTCATCTGAAGGTAGCCTCACGTCCTTTTTACCAATCAAGCTATTGATAAACCCATGTACATATTTTCCGTAATAGCTATTTTGTAAGCTAACCGTCTCTGGTGACACCGCACCATCGATAAATTCTGGGACATCTGCAAGCGCAAACGATTCTGTTTGGCCTGTTGAAGGGTCTACAACGACAATACCTTCTACATCAAAACCGTTACGAGCTGTGATGAATTTACCATATGATCGAATATAATATGGCTCACCATCTTCATCAATTTCTAATTGTGCATCTCCATAAAAGATTTTATTCGGATGCTTCATACGCATATGTCTTTCCAAGTTTTTATGAAGATATGATGATGGTGTATAAGTCATGTCTGCTTTTACAAATTTCGGATTATCCGCCGAATCGGTTGCACTCATTGTAAAATACCCTGGAGTAACATCCCCATTCCACCACTTGAAGAATCCTGAAAATTCTACGGGTGCAATATAAACGTACTTGCCATCTACTTTTTGAATTTGTAAATTACCCAATTCATAATAGCTTGT
The DNA here is from genome assembly GCF_014836595.1 of Psychrobacillus faecigallinarum. Classification (GTDB taxonomy): domain Bacteria; phylum Bacillota; class Bacilli; order Bacillales_A; family Planococcaceae; genus Psychrobacillus; species Psychrobacillus faecigallinarum. Next base: position 147,255 of record NZ_JACSQO010000005.1, read on the forward strand.
GTTTGGCACTTGCCCAAATGCCTTCTTCATTTTGTTACGAGCAAACTTAGGAGGAACACTAGCTGGTGTCTTTGTTTCATCGAATGCTTCGATTTCCACTTGTTCATCCATTTTCGCTACATCGTACTTTTTATCAGCATTCCAAACCGGAGCTGAAAGCATATAAATCGTTAGAGCTAAGCTACCCAGTAAAAGAACTCCTTTTACCTTTTGTTCTACGCCTCTTGCCAAAAATGTTCCTGCAAAAGTTATAATCACTAGCCATGGCCATAAGGCAGTCCAGTTTCTATCCAAATTGGTTACATAGTATATAATTGCAACTACGACGAATGTTAGGATTGTTAGTAAAGCAATTGAAGAAACTTTATCTTTTCGATCGCCGCCGAGTGGGACTACTAATAATGCAGTAACAATTGCGACTACGGCTGAAATAATAAATACATAAGCCATTTATCCATCCTTCTTTCTTTTATTCATACTTCTTTATACGGTCGTAAGAAGAAATAGTTTCAAGCTTTTCGTTATATTGATTTTTGAAAGTAGCCATAAGAGCTGATAAATTGCCGCCATTATACCGTTTCTATACGCTCTTCATACGATTTTCATAGCTATTTTTTCTCATATAGGATTTTCTTTAAAACAAAAATACCCTATAAGATGACCTTTTTTCAAAGTGTCTATCTTATAGGGTACCTTTTGTTGAGATCCAAAAAATTATTTTAATTCATTTAAGATTTCATCTAATTTTTCTGTTTCTGTTGTTACACCGTTGCTTGAGAAGTACCAGTTAACACCGTCTAGGTATACGATTTTGCCTTCTTTGTAAGCACGAGTTTGTTTGATAATATCATTTTCGATGTCTGCTTTAATTGTTTCTACATCAGAAGCAGTACGATCAATAATTAGTAATACTTCTGGGTCAACAGAAAGGATTGACTCGTAAGAGAAATCAGAACCATGTGATGAAGCTTCAATATCAGTAGTCGCTGGTTTAAAGCCAAAGTCATTATATACGTAAGCAAAACGAGAATCTGCCCCGTTATCGAAACCAGAGATTTTCTTATCGTTGTACATTGCTACTAATGCGTTTTCATAACCTGCTGCTTTTTCTTTCACAGCATCTACTTTCTCTTGTAACGCTGCTTTTAATTCTTTAGCTTCTGTTTCTTTATCAAAGATTTGAGCTGCTAAGTCAACTGTTTCATTTACAGCATCAATATAGTTTTGGTTATCAGAACCGATGAATACTACGTTCGGTGTGATTTCTTTCAATTCTTCATAGAATGGAGATTGACGACCAGAGATAAAAATAACATCTGGTTCAGCAGCTGCTACTGCTTCAAAGTCAATTTGTTTTAATGTACCAACATCAGCAACACCGTCAACAACATATTTTTCTTTTAAGTGCGGAGGGATGTTACCTTTACCACCGCCAGCTGCGATTCCTACGATACCTTCCACACCTAAAGCATCAAGTGTATCTAAGAATCCATAGTCCAATGTGATAATACGTTCAGGCATTTTTTCTAATGTAACATCTTCAAATGTGATTGTTGTACCTTTTTCTTCATCTTCACGTGAAGCAGTTAAGGAAGATACTGTCATTGGGAATGCAGAAGTTTCCGCCACCTCATTTTCTGCAACAGGTGTTTCTTTATCAGTAGATTCTCCAGCTGATGATTCGTCATCTGAGTTACATGCTCCCAGCATTAATGTTAAAGCTGCTAACGCAGTTAAAAGTTTCCATTTCTTCATCTTTTGCTTCCTCCTAGAAATACTATCTTTAATTGAAAATGATTATCATTTTCATTCGTCTGTAATCAGTTTAAATGAAACGCACAAAATTTGTCAACTCATTTTTGCAATTAATTCTCATTCTCATTTAAACCGCATTAAATACGTGCATAAGTGACTAGACTCATGCACGCAGATTGAATCTTCTACCTATTAGAGATAAAACATTTTGCTGAAAATTAATGGGAATTGAAGTATACGCAAATACGGCAACCATCTTGCACTTGTACAGGAATATCCATATCATATACATCACGTAAAGCTTCCGAGTTAATAATCTCATGCGTTGGACCATCCTTTACAAGACGGCCATCCTTTAATGCTACGATGCGATCAGAGTATACAGAAGCAAAGTTAATGTCATGTAATACAATGACTACAGTTTTCCCTAAATCATCTACAAGCTTGCGTAAAATTTTCATAATTTGTACAGAATGTTTCATATCTAGATTATTTAAGGGCTCATCTAATAAAATATATTCTGTATCCTGAGCAATAACCATTGAAATAAATGCACGCTGTTTTTGACCACCCGATAACTCATCTAAAAAACTATCTTGCATCTCGGTTAAGTTCATATATTCCAGTGCTTGGTCGACCAATTTTTCATCCTCTGCATTTAGTCGGCCCTTGGAATACGGATAGCGACCAAAGGAAACAAGCTCGCGAACAGTTAAACGTATATTTAAGTGGTTTGCCTGTTTTAAAATAGCTACTCGCTTTGCAAAAGTATCTGACTTCATTTTCTTTACGTCCGTTTGATCTAAAAATACTTCCCCTGTATCAGCATCTAATAGTCGGCTCACCATTGATAACAAAGTGGATTTACCAGCACCATTTGGGCCAATAAAAGAAGTGATAGCCTTTGGTTGGATTTTTAATGTTACATTTTCAACGACCGTTTTTTTCCCAAAGCTTTTAGAAAGCTCTTTAATTTCAATCATTCTGCTTTCCTACTTTCCTTTAGTAATAAGTAAATAAAGTAAATCCCACCGACAAAGTTAATTATTACACTAATCGTTGTATTCAAATGGAATACATGCTGCACGAGAAATTGTCCTCCGACAAGCGCTATAATACTAATCAGGCTCGCCCCAACAATCAATACAGAATGTTTATAGGTGTCTAAATATTGATACGCTACATTCGCTACAATTAAACCTAAGAATGTGACAGGTCCAACTAACGCTGTTGAAGTAGCTATTAACACAGAAGATAATATTAAAACTTGTAGTACGATTCTGTCATAGTTAACACCTAGATTGATGGCATTATCTCGACCTAATGATACAACATTCAAATCTCTCAATAATCGAGAACCATACAAAAATGCAAGTCCCAGTATAACTATTGCAATAAGTAACAATTCTGTTTTCACATTCATAAAGCTTGCAAACAATCGAGCTTGTAGACTTTCATACTCTACAGGATCAATAATAACTTGCATGAATGTTACTAGACTTCCTAACAAGGTTCCAATAATCATACCCGCTAACAATAGAAGGAAAATTGGATATTTATCTGCTCGGAATAAAAAACGATATAAGATTAAAGCGAAAATTACCATCGCAATAATAGATACACTAAAGTTTAAGTAACGGCTTACGACGAAAACAGAAGCTGAACCTGCTGTAAAGTATATTACCGTTTGCACTACTTGATACATAGAGTCAATACCCATTACGGAAGGTGTTAATAAACGGTTATGTGTTACAGTCTGGAATATAACCGTCGCATATGCAATTGCTGTACCAGTAATAACCATTGCAGCTAAACGCTCTAAACGCTTTGGAAAGGCATAACTGAAACCACCCTGAATATTATAAAATGCAAACAACGCCATAAATATTAACGCAATAACACCTAAAATAATTAGCTTGGTACTATTTTTTCGCATATGCTTTCCCCCTAAACAACATAATTAAGAAGATCGCACTGCCAATTACGGCGACTGTCGTATTAACCGGAATTTCATATGGATGGACAATTAAACGGCTTATAATATCACATGCGAGTAAGAATGCAGCACCCATGAAAATAGTATGCGGTATTGTCTTGCGTAAATTATCTCCCAGATACAAAGAAACAAGGTTAGGAACGATTAAACCTAAGAATGGGATAATACCTACTGTTAAAACAACCGTTGTAGAAATTATCGCTACAATGACAAGACCTATATTTAACACTGTACGATAACTTAGGCCTAAGTTTTTTGCAAAATCCTCACCCATACCTGCTACAGTGAATTTATTTGCATAAATATAAGCAATAATAATCGCTGGTACAGCTACGTATAGTAATTCATAGCGCCCAGAGACAACTAATGTAAAGCTCCCTAAAAAGAATGATTCAACATTTTGTAAAACATCTGCTTCATATCCTAAGAATGTTGAGATGGCCCCAATGATATTACCGTACATAATACCGATTAAAGGTACGAAAATAACATCCTTAAATTTAATACGCTCAAGCAATTGCATAAAGATAAAAGTTCCAATTAGAGCAAATGTAAAACTAAAGAAAATCTGTCCCATATAAGACATATTTGTAAAGAATATCATCGAAACTATAACACCTAGTTTTGCTGCATCAAGTGTACCAGCCGTTGTCGGTGATACGAATTTGTTTCGGCTTAAGCTTTGCATAATTAAGCCCGCAATACCCATTCCTGCACCAGCTAATATAATTGCCATTAAGCGTGGCAATCGACTCATTAAAAAGATTTGGGTCTTTTGGGAGTCCCAATCAAGCAGATCACTCGGTTTAATATCAATGGCTCCTATAAATAGCGAAATAAAGGATAGGATAATAGTTGCTACTACTAATATCCATAATCTCATTTGTAATCCCCATAAAAAATTATTTTTCTCAATTTTATTGATAACGATTATCATTATTGAGTCGTCTTTCATTATAAACAAGGAATATAGTAAAATCAACCTGTTCTACTCGATAACACTATTAATTTTCACTATTCTTTGTACTCTAAAATTACGAGACTTCATAAAAAGATATGGAAGAAGGGCAATTCGACTCTCGCTTACTTTCCCTATCAAGCGAATATAAAAAAACTGCCCATTTTTATTAAGCAGCTATATTACTTATTAACTTTTTGTAGTAGCATTTAATTACTTATTAAAATTTTATCATCCTGTTCAAATGTAAATCTTATATATACTTCTAAGCATCTCCATGGTTGCGATTCTTCAGCGAAATCCATTTGCTCGTTCATCATTTGGGACTTCATCCATTACCCTAAGCCCCCCCAAACATACAACTTATTATTTGAAATGTATACTTCTACATACTAACTTCTTCTAGACATATCGTCTTTTTCTTTTTAACCTCAAAGCCCCTCTTCCAGCTGATCGTCACCATAAAGGCAGACACGACCAATACGCCACTTAGAACATAGAAACACATGACGATTAGACCTGAAGAAACCATTCCAGTAAAAAGGGCTAGCAATAAAATTCTTATGAGTAAACCAATGGAACGAAACAAACTATCAACCCTACCAATGATTTCGTTTGGAATTTGATCCATCAGGAAGGAATTCCTCGCAACCCGAGCTCCACTGTTTCCAATCGCTAAAAACAACATTAATGTTAAGTAAATAGGTAGTTCAACAAAGACTATCATGGAAATCGCAACCGTATAAATAAGCACTCCTAAAATGATTGTCTTCTCATTTCCTAGTTTTTGCGCCAGAATAGGAACAACAATACCTGCTAGCACTGCACCAGCAGCATATATCATCCCTTCTAAACCATATACACTTGCATCCGCGTCTAACACCTCAACTAGATAAACAGGAAACAAATAATTTGTTAGCATGACCCCTATAAAAGGCATAAAAGAAAATACTAAAAAGACAAACATGGTTGGACGAGCCAACATATAAACTAAGCCTTCCCACGTTTTACCTTTCTCCACCTTTTCTGCCTTCGGTCGTTTTACTCTTGTGTAAGGTAGCTTAACATAAAAGTATATCGCTGCTCCGTACGTCAATACATCTAATAATAAAATATAATGTAAATCCCATTTCATCAGTAAAATACTCGCCACTCCCCCAGCAATCATACTAGAAAGCTGGCCCTGTACCTCCATCGTTCCATTTAAAGACTTATACTGATCCTTATGGAAAATTTCTTGATTCATCGCAAACATGGTTGGATAAAAAATTGTGTAATATAGACTACCAATCATATAAATTAGTGTATAGTGCCAGATTTCATAGGATAAACCTAAAAATCCAATAGAGGCAAAAAACAATAATACAACTAAACAAACCACTTCGCTGATTAAAAGTAATTTCTTTCTGGACATTCTATCCACTAAAGAACCTACAAAGGGCGTAATTATAAAACTAATGATAGTCATAGAAATTGTAATGTACCCAAATACAGCATTGCCATCGTCACTCGTCACTAGCATCCAAGGAATTGCAATCATCGTTATTCCTGAGCCAATAGAGGAAGCTATATTAGCAAATATAATTAACCAAAATCGTGAATCCTGATATAAAGTTTTCATCGTCAAACACCCCTTAAAATATTCTTACTATTTTAAATATAAGGGAATCGAAGTATCGCGCATTCAGTCAAAGGTCTTGAATGGTTCTCATACATTTGACTGAAGAAAAGAGAGGATGCAGCTCTTCATCCAACACAATACTCCTGTTTGTGACAAGCTTGCACAGGAACTTCATAAAAAATTTGAAAAAATATATACCTGATTTTCTAATAAAAAAATCATTTTTACCTTAATGGGTCGTAATCCCAGTAGATAAAAATGATTTATTTGCCTTACATATTATTTTAAGACCTCAAGTGAGATAAAACCTTTTGGTTACTTCAAAACTACTTAGGGAGCTTTGTCGATTATAGACTCCCTAATGAATTTTCATTAAGGGTCTATAATCGCTTTATAGCGTTTCCTTATATACAACGAACCATTCTTCGTCTTTTTGGAAGATACTTGTGCCTACCCAGCCCGCTGCTAGTAATTTTTGCTGTTCCTCTATGTCCCCCATTTTCATATGGAGCTCTTTTTCGCCAAATGTTATAAAATCATTTCCATCGATTCTCTTGTAAAATATGTAACGCAGCATATTATCATACTTACGTTTGAGAGCTTTAATAACCATTCCTTGGCTTAGCTTGTCTTTTAAGCTGGCAAAGTTAAATGGTGCTACCGTCGCACAAATATAGATGTATGTAGAATCTTGCATAAGCTCCATTACAAGGTCCGCTAGTTTTCTTTGGAGGCCGTAACCGCGGTATGTAGGATGGACATTCGTAATTTCTTGATAGACAACGTCACCTAATTGTTCTTCCGAAAGACCAATATCATATCCTAAATGATGCTTGTCCATTGCTGGAATCGCAAGGGTGCGAAATGCGATTAGCTCCTCACCTGCAAATACACCTACCATTAAACGGTGCTCTAGAGAGTCTTCGAATTCCTCCTTTGTAAGGGGCTGTAAAAACTCTTTATTATCTAAGTTTTGCAAGACAATGTCCTGTAAGGCTAAAATTTGTTCTATATTGTCCTTTGTTAACTCTCGAGCTGGGTACTCTTTTTCCCCAAGACTGACTATCCACTCTTTCATTGATGCACTTCCTCTTACTTCATTACTTTATCGGAGAACTCTGTTAACTCTTTTAACACTTCTTCATCCACGTCTATACCTAAACCTGGTCGCTCATTAAGTTTAATAAAAGGAACATCATAGCGCAAATTTCCAACGTCCTTCGAGAACTTAAGTGGACCCGTCAATTCGACACTCGTAAATGCTTTTTTAGAGAATGCTACATGAAATCCTGCGGCTGAACCAATGGAAGACTCGACCATAGAACCGATTTGACATTCTAAGCCTGCCATTTCAGCCATATGAGCAAGCTTCATAGCGGGATATATACCGCCACATTTCATCAGCTTAATATTCACTTTGTGTGCAGCTTGCTTCTCTATTAACTCACGCATATCACGAAGTCCTCTCAAGCCTTCGTCCATCATAAGGGGGGTACTAGTTTTTGCCTTGACCTCCACCATTCCGTTAAAATCATCTGCCATTACAGGCTGTTCCAGCCAATCTAGTCCTGTATGCTCTAGCTGACGCATCGCAGAAATAGTATTAGCACTATTCTTCCAACCCTGATTTACGTCTACTCGAATGGCAATCTCATTGCCCACTTTTTCTCTAACTGCTTGGATTCGTTTTACATCAGCCTGTACTTCTGTTCCTACTTTCATTTTAAATGAAGTATAGCCCTCTTTCATACGTTTTTCTGCTTCTTCTGCCATAGATTCTGGGGAGCCTATGCTCAATACATGAGTAACTGGAAATCTTTCATGATAACGCCCACCTAGCAATTGGTATACTGGAACACCGAGTTTTTTACCGACCACATCGTAGCAAGCAATGTCTAAGGCTGCTTTAGCTGCTGGTGCTTGGTAGACAGCTTTATCCATCTTTTCATGAAGTCGCTCAAATTCCATCGGATTTTCTCCGATTAAGGCTGGTGCTAAAGTATTTTTTAGCATAGCATATGTACTCTCCCATGTTTCTCCTGTTACGTGCTCGTCTGCGACTGCCTCTCCATATCCAACTAGGCCTTCTTCTGTTGTGAGCTTCACTATGATAGAAGGCATATCATCGTACGTATGATAACTAATGATAAATGGATCGATTAATGGTAATCTAATAGCAGATATTTCTATTTCTTTAATTTTCATATTTTTCTAACTTCCTTTACATATTTTTATTTTTTGGTTATAGTTGTCGTTAAATAGTCGTTAAATACATAAAAAAAGGGGGATATCATGCAATCACGTATAGCAGTTCTTGGCTCTACAAACTTTATAGAACGCTTGAAGCATTTCGAACATGAGATGCCTTTTATCCGATTGGATTATTATCACTATAATACTCCAAAAGAGGCGAAGGAACTAGTAAAAAATATAAAACCATGCGCTGCTGTATTTTTCTCTGGTTCGCTCCCCTACCTATATGCAAAAAAAGAGAGAGAGCTCTTGCCTGTACCTTCCTATTATTTAAAGCAGGATAGTACTTCTGTTGCTACTACATTATTAGCAACTTGTCATACACCTATTCATCAAATTTCCATGGACTTAATAGAACCAAGACTTGTAGAAAGCGTCTTACAGGATATCAACCAAACAGCTGCAGTTCCCTTTCTTATGCAAATTGATCCTGCATTCTCTTTAGAAGAGGTGGTGTCTTTTCATATTAACCTACAAAATGCCGGAAAAACAAAGCTTGCAATTACTTCTGTCCACGCTGTTTATGAATCTTTGATGCAAAGTGGAATACCTGTCGTTCGAATGATTGACCCAAAAAACTCTATTTTAAAAGCGATTGAAGAAACCAATTCATTAGCAATTCTCGCAAAAAGTGAAGCCTCCAAAATTGCCGTTTGCTCTATTTTGCTAGACCAGGAGGACTCTAGTTCAGCAACCTCCTTGAATAAAGTAACAAATTCCATAGACGCTTCGATTGTTAAAGTCGATGACCTGCTTTATATGCTTTTCACTACTCAAGGAAAGGTTCAACTTGCCTTGGAGAGCAACGTGGTGAATAGCTGGTTCGACCTTTTTAGCACCCCCGTCCGCATTGCCTTTGGGTATGGCACGACAGTGTTAGAAGCTAGTGAAAACGCTAAGGATGCCTTAAGACATGCTACAAAAAACAATATCTATCTAATGAACCAGGAAAAACAACTAACTGGTCCACTCCTTCAGAATGAAACTAAAATCGACTTAAGAACGAACGATCCTAGGCTTGTTTTAGTAGCCAAAGAGACAAAATTAAGCCCGGCTAATCTTTCTAAAATTATGCAATTTAGTCGCATCCACCATTCCGTCGAGTTTACTGCACACGATTTAGAAGTCTTTTTAAAGGTCAGCAGGCGAACAACTGAAAGGATTCTTAAAAAGTTGTCGGATCACGGTTATGCATCCATCGTTGGTGAAGAAATGACCTATCAGCAGGGGCGACCTCGAGCGGTATATGAATTTAACTTTCCTACCTATTAAATATAAAGCCTGCTGAGTTCTAGGTAATTTTTGCTGAACGGTCATAAATTTTTTTATCCGGTCATAAATCTTTTCTATCCGGTCATAAAAAGCTTTTTGGCATTAAAAAGCCACTTAAAAAGAAAAGGAAAGCTCAGCTTATCACTGAACTTTCCTTTTTTATGCTTCTGCAATCTCTTTGTTTAAAATCTCTTGCTTTTCTTCCTCAGAGATTTTTACAATGGAGAAACCTACTGCTGCATAGATAATAGATAGAATTGGCACTGTATAGTTTAATATTGCATATGGTGCATATTCAAAAGCTCCTACCCCTAGTGTCCCTAATATGAAAACACCACAAGTGTTCCAAGGTATAAATACCGATGTCAAAGTTCCTCCATCCTCTAAAGCTCGTGATAAGTTTTTAGAGTGCAGTCCCATATTCGTGTACGCTTTAGAAAACATTCTAGCTGGTACAACGATCGAGATGTATTGCTCTGAACAAGTAGCATTCGTTGTAAAACAAGCTAATATAGTAGCAGCTACCATAGAAAATGCTGTCTTTGCAAGCTTTAAAATCTGATTCATAATAGACTGAAGCATCCCTGAAAACTCAAGTATCCCACCAAAGGTCATTGCAACAATCGTCATTGACACCGTGTACATCATAGAATCTAACCCACCACGGTTAAAGAGTTCATCTACCATTGCGTTACCTGTTTCAATAACGTATCCACTTTGAAGAGCACTAACAGCTGAAGCCACGTCTCCTCCTTGAACAAAAATCTGAGATAGGAATCCTAGTAAAATACCAACTACTAAAGCTGGAATAGCAGGTACCTTTAGAGCAACTAATACAATTACTGCTAACGGAATTAGCAATAACCACGGTGATATAACAAAGCTTTGATCAAGCACGCCTATTGTTTGCTGTATGCTTTCCTGATCAATGCTGCTGTTTTTATATTTCATTCCTAATAGACCATAAGCTACTAACGCAATAACTGCTGCGGGTATAGTAGTGTAAAACATATGTCGAATATGTACGAATAAATCTGTTCCTGTAAGACCAGCCGCTAGATTGGTTGTATCGGACAACGGTGACATTTTGTCTCCAAAATAAGCTCCAGAGATAACTGCTCCAGCTATCATAGCAGCCGGAATTCCCATACTTAAACCGATTCCCATACCTGCAACCCCAATTGTCCCCATCGTGGACCAAGAGCTACCAATTGCAAGCGATACTATCATACAAATCACACAAATTGTAACTAAGAAGAAAGCTGGCGTTATGATTTTTAGTCCGAAATAAATCATCGTAGCAACTACACCACCGCCGATCCATGCTCCTATGATAAGACCTACCAATATAATGATGACTACCGCTGGAAGCGCTAGTTTAATCCCCTTGTACATCATTTCCTCGACTTCATCCCATTTAAAGCCATGTTTCCAAGCAACAAATGCTGCTATGATTGTACCAACTATTAACGGAATGTGAGGCCCTTGCTCCAACTTAACTACAGTAATAATCATTGTTAAAATCATTACTAATAAAGGCGTGATCGCCCATATCAAGGACATTTCTTTTTTCTCTAATGGTTTCTTTTCTTCTACCATACCAATTCACCCCTTCGCGACTTGTTCAATAATTTACAATTGTCGTTTATTAGTCGCTATTAGGGATATATTAATCTTTTATTAAAATTACGTCAATCTTTTTTAGCAATTTTTAAAAGCGCTTTCATAAGCACTTGAGCACCGATATAGAGGGCTTTGCGATCAAAAGTCATATGAGGATGATGAAGACCAGGAGAAAGGTCTGCTCCTATGCCAATCATTGCAGCCTTTAATTTCGGCTGTCTAATCGTATAAAAATGGAAATCATCACTACCAGATGTGATTACCTCTTCTGCTAGGTTCTCTGTTCCAATCGCTTCAATGATACCTTCTCTAGCTATTGAAGCGGCTTCTTTTGAAACTTCTGCTCCAGGAGTAATATCTTGCCACTCCCATTCTATTTCTATATCAAAAAGCCCTTGAAGAGAAAGTAAGTGTTTCTCAATTTGCTCTTTCATTTGTTTAAGCACATTGTTTTTTTGAGCACGTGCATCGATCGAGAAGCTTGCTGTACCAGGGATAATATTGGAACTTTCCCCACCAGCCTGTATTTTAGTCAGTTTTGCAGAGTATGCCTCAAAAGGAGAAAAGTATAGGTTTTTTAAAGATTGATGGATTGCAACTGCTACATCAATCGCATTCTTTCCTTGATGAGGTCGAGCTCCATGTGCATCAATCCCTTTAATTTTCCCTTCAAGGAACATTGCTGCACCGTGGTGGATCGCTGGTGCCACCTTACCAAAAGGTAGCTCTTCCACGGGTCTTAAATGCACTCCAAAGAGATGGGTAACATCCTCTAGTGCCCCTCTGTCAATCATAGAATTCGCACCATTTCCCTTTTCCTCCGCAGGCTGGAATATAAAGCGAATACGTTTATCCAGCTTTGCATCCTTCAATAAAAGAAGAGCTCCTAAAACCATAGAAATATTCGCATCATGACCACAAGAATGATTTGCTTGGTATATTCCATCTACCTCCTGCCATAATGCATCGATATCTGCACGAATTGCAATCACTTCTTCTCCCTCGCCTATTTCTGCCAAGAGACCTGTTACATCTTCAAAACGTCGGTAAGGAACATCTAGTGAATCAAGGATTTCAGCAATTTTATTGGTTGTTTCGAATTCCTTCCAGCTTACTTCCGGATATTTATGAAAATGTTCAAACCACTCTAATATTTGAGATTCTACCTGCATCTTTTCTCGCTCTCCCTTTACTGTTAATGTATGTATAGACCCCTATTGAGTCTTTATTTTATAATTTCGCAGACTCTGCCTATTTGACCGTCCGTCAATCTTACTTTTATGCCGTGTGGATGAAAGGTTGAATTTGTTAAAATATCTTGAACTACTCCCTTTGTTTTATTGCCTGAGCGCTGATCCTTTTTTAAAATTATATACACTTCTAGTCCTGCATGAATATCTTTTCTATTTTGTCCGTTCATATAATTCACCTCTTTTTGTATCGTACCACTTTCATGCTGTGCTTACATCCATTTGTTTAATACTATATAAATTGTAGAAAAATAATTCCTATCCCTTAGCGGTTTTAAACATCACTCAACTACAAATCACTGGTAATTGTCGCTACGTTTTTGGAAACATCCCAAGTCTAGGCATAAGGCTGTCATATGAGATATTCTCAACATACATATAATTTAGCTAATAATCAAAAAATCCTCCCTATAAAAAGGAGGAAAATGATTAGTTGTACTGCTTCTCTACATACTCTGGTAACACGAAGCTCTGAACCAAAGCGCTCTAATTTTGTTATCCCTATAGGAATCTTATTACATACTACTAGGCAAATTTTTTCAATATATTATTTATGTTGTTGCTTCAACCACTCTATTGCCACATTCGCATGTAAACTAGCACCATATTTAAAGATTTCTTCCTTTTGTTGCATGCGTGGATTATAAACCGGTGCCTCTCCTTCTTTACCTGTCCCTAAAATAAGAAATGCAGACTGTACAGATTGAGAAATATAAGAGAAATCTTCTGAACCACTCATTATATTTCTATGTTTAAACATTCTGATCTTTCCATAAATGAAGAAACAAAAGAAAAATACTCTTTTAAAGAGCTTATAATTCCAAATGGAGAAGCATTTTTACTAAAGTATAATAACAATCCTTTAACCTTAAAAAAAGGAGATGTTGTTTCCTTCCATGTAGCGCAAAATCAGCGCTACACCACAGAGGATGAAAATGTTTATAGAACGGGTATAGGATACTACGGCTGGGAGAGGAAGGTCGATCAACTATGGTGCCATTGAGCCCATCCGTTAGTCTGACTCCAACGACCACGGTGCATCACAGACTGTCGCACTCTATATGAGTAGCACTCATGGGAGATTAATCCTACTCTGGTTATTGCACCAGCCTGCCTTTATTCTTACAAGAATATGGAGTTGATTCTTGATTTACCTTTTAACTTAATATAAACATTCTAAGGCTCAGCTTTTTTTTAAAAAAGCAATTTCTGAGTCTCTTTTGTTATACATTTTTGTATATTTTGAGCATTTTTTAATTTTCATGGGAGTTGAATTACAAATGATTATTCTACATTATTAAGCCAGTCAACTAATTTTGAAATTATTTCTGCATAATACTTGATTTCCTTTATTGTTCCTACTACTTGTGTCGTACCCATCTTTTGTTCTTCTCCGTCTGTGCATTCAATCCACAAAGAACGCTTTAAATTGTATTCAAGCCATCCTAATTTTCCTAAATAACCATTTTCTAATACAGTAGACCAATTTGCCTGAGTTTCTCCGTTTCTCTTTTTATATCCATTTATAAAAGCAAAAAATCTTTCTTTAACTATGTTTTCTGTCTTATCTTTAGACCAGTATAGTGCAGTTTCAATTAAATCGTGCATTGGATTAACATAACCAGCGGACTCCCTATCAATTATAACTGGATTATCTTTATTCCATAAGACATTTTTGGGGTCTAAATCCCTATGACTAATAACTAAATTTGTTGAAAGTACTCTATTTGCTTTGTATGCTAAAGTACTCCACTCATAAAGTTTATCAACAATTTCAAGTAGAGATTCAACCCATTCAGCATTACTTTTTTGTCCTTGTTGAATGTAATATTCCCAGTTTACGGACTGTTCATTGTTGCCCAAATCTTTCTTTAATTGAAGTTCCGAAAAATCTGTACCATGGATGTCAGCGAGGATAGAACCTATTTTTTCACTATGACTACTATTAATTACACTTGATTCAAGAGTTATACTCTCTATCCAATCGAAAACAATATAGAATTGACTATCTATAGTTTGAATAAAATTTCCATAAATTATTTTAGCTGGAACAGCAGGTACTTTCTTTGACACCAAATTTGCAACCCTCTCTGAATTAATATAATTCATCATTGCATCTGGTCTTAACATAATTTGAGGATTTAAGATTTTTACGGCATATTTTCCTTTATCTGTTTCAATAGCATACGTCTTATGTAAAAGACCGCCTGATATTGATACTGGAACCCCAATTATTTCACCAAGTTGGGATTCATCACTTAACTTTTTAAATAATTGATTATTAACCATATCTCTACCCCTTATAATCTTTTATTAAAATAAACTGCCCCATTAATTCAATAAGAAAAAAGGCTTTACTTCTTCTTGAAGTAAAGCACCCGTTAGCCATCCATGTAGCGCAAAACCAGCGCTACACCACAGAGAATGAAAATGTGAAAAACGGGTATAGGATACTATGGCTGGCGAAGAAGGTCGATCAACTATGGTGCCATTGAGCCCATCCGTTAGTCTGACTCCAACGACCACGGTGCATCACAGACTGTCGCACTCTATATGAGTAGCACTCATGGGAGATTAATCCTACTCTGGTTATTGCACCAGCCTGCCTTTATTCTTACAAGAATATGGAGTTGATTCTTGATTTACCTTTTAACTTAATATAAACATTCTAAGGCTCAGCTTTTTTTAAAAATCTTATTCTGAGTCTCTTTTGTTATGCATTTTTGTATATTTTGAGCATTTTTTAATTTTCATGGGAGTTGAATAAGATTTTTTTAGTCAGAGATGATGATTACATTTTCTGCAACTTGCTCTTGGTCGGTAGAATTTGGGTTTTCAATTAAATCAAAGGATACTTTTTGACCTTGTTTAAGGAATATGAACCCATTCGGAAATCTTTCTTTATCAGGTAAAATCGAACTGAAATGAACAAAAACATGATTTCCATCCTCACCGTCAAGCATAATACGACCATAACCCTTTTCTTCTTTAAACCATTTAACAATTCCCTCTCGTTTCATATCTGTTCGACCTCCAATTCATTTTTTTACTCAACTAAACTGCCGCGCTAGTTAACTAAGAAAAAAGGCTTTACTCCTTCTTAAAGCACCAGTTAGTATCAATTTCTACCCCAATACCTTTCAATTTCATTTGAGGCTTTCCTCGTCTCTGAACCCATATACTTATAAGCTTTTTTTAATAGCTTTTTAGAGTCGCCAAGTTGTGCAAGTATAGTAACGCTTAGTAATTCTTTAACTTCATCATCTCCTGAAGTTGCCATCAGTTCAAGATAATCAAATAATTCCTTTATCTTTGGTATATCCTTCTCTTTTCCAATGAGTTCATTAAAATAATTGCTGCATTCACCAAAGAAGACATGATTTAGGATTTCACCATTAAATTCAATATGTTCTTGTAAGTAACGCTTGTACTCTTCAAATTCATCTGTAAAGTGTATTGCTAAGTCTTTATATTCCATTTTTTCTCCTGTTGCTGAACAATTGTATTTATAATTTCTTATTCAACTAAACTGCTGCTTTAGTTGAATAACATATTACCCGCTATGAATTTCAAAGCAAAAACATCCAAATGGTAAATGTTCTTCTTTTAACTCCATTTCTGATTTTGCTATTTTCATCATCCTAGGTAAAATATCCCTTAAGGAGTCCTTATATTCTTCAAGTGCCTTTTGATATGAAACAATATCGTTATGTTTACATAATGGATATAGTATGGCACCTAGCTTCACATCATTAAGTGCTCTAGGGGTATCTATTGGTTCAAGACAATCTAAGATATGCATCTTTTGGTCCTGCTCATCAAACCAATCTCTACATTCTATATAAAACATGAATTCCTCGAATTCAATTTGCATATCTACTTCCTCATTTATATAGAATGGTGTAATCCTAATGTATTCGGTAGTTGAATCAGAACTAATAATCTCATCTAATATTCCTTTTAACTCAGTAATGGTTGGGTAACGTCTATATTTTCCATTGTAGTAAACAGTGTTATTGTAAACTATTTCGTTAATTTCCCCTTTATCTTTCCCTATTATTTTCATCGCCTCCTTTATTACATATTTAAGCCCACTTCTTATTGAAGTAAAGCACCACGTTAGTTTAAGTACATTCCTTCACAAACTTTTTTATTCACTCTTGCAAATAATGGATCTTTATAAGTGTTTTTATTTATAAAACAAAGGATTATCAAATTATATTATAGAATAATGTAAAAGAGGTGTGTCTCTTCCCATGAAAGGATAGTGTGAGTGCTAATGATAAATGAAGAATGGAAAGAAGCCTATGGTCAGTATGACATTCCAAACGAAATTCACCTTTTGCATCAATTAGAAAATGAATTAAGGAACGAAGGACTATCACTTAGTCAAATTGCTTTTCAACCAATTAATCTATTCGATCCATATTCGATTACCCCTCCTGATTTGATTCCTTTTGCTAGTACTGGTGGCGATGGTATTCATTTCGGTTTTTTAACAGATTTTCATTCAGTTTCGAATTTAAGCGAAGCACCAATCGTATGTGTTTCGCCAACCAATGATCCTCCCCTGCGATATATGGCACGAAACATTCGAGAGTTTTTAAACTTAGTCTATTCTGTTCCTTATGCTGAAATGCTCGAAACCATGTGGAACTACGATGATGAAAAACAAGTAATTGGACTGGTAAAGGAATTCGAGAAATACACCTCAAGTAATTGGGAGGAAAATCGTAAGTCTATACTAACGCGTTATCAGCAAGTTTTTGGAACGAAGAAATTGGAGGTATTGAGCTATTTCCATGAAGTGAAAAAAGACAGGGCTGAATCCATCCATATGACTACATTGGATGGACTTGGGGTCCTTTGTGCAAAACCATCTATACAATCAAAACAGCACTTCAATTTCCCTCAAAATCGCAATTGCGATGAATCGGAAGTGGTGAAGATGAAATCTTTTTTGGATCAATCTAATGAATTGGAAAAACTTGCATTTGTTCGTGACGCGAATTATTGGTACATCGTGACGTCAGGTTACCATGAAGCAGTCTGGGAATTGATCCTAGAATTACTGACATCATTGAAGCTAAAAGATGAAGTGGAACGTGTTTCTGAAAGGTGCTAAGCACATTAAGAATCGTAAATATTGAGACATTATTACCTATGATAAAAAGCCTGAGAAAACTTCAGGCTTTTTACTTTAAATAATAAACCAAAAAGGTAATTCGTTATTCAACTAAACTGTTGCTTTAGTTCAATAAGAAAAAAAGCTTTACTCCTTCTTGAAGTAAAGCACCTCGTTAGTTTAAGTACATTATTTCACAAACTCCTATGTTGGTTGATTCAAATTATGTGCTGCTTTTAATTAAAAACAGCAACTTTGTTATGCCATACTTAGTAATTAAATCAGATTATTCATCTCTTTTAAAAAGTAATCAAGCCACTCATTTTGAGGAGAAACAATCTGCGGCAAATTATCTAATTGAGACCAAAATAATTTAAACGTATGATTATCCGTCTCAATTTCCCATTCATTAAACTCACTGTTTGATTGTAGATGATAAAATTGTCTTGTTATTTTTATTGCTAAATTTGTTTCTTCTACCCAACCAGTTATCTGATAAGATATGTAATTCGGCTCCGGATATTTATCTCCTTCTTTATAAGAAATTTGTACAAATTCCCCATGTTTTCGTTCATGAAGTACAGTGATACCTCTTCTAATTTCTGCCCATTGGAAACTTGACGTGTCTGGTTTTGAATATATTTTAGCATTATTAAAAATGATATATTTTCCTTCTAAGTTTTGTTCCTGACTCCCAATGGCTTTACATTTAACGAATTCTTTAAGACCAGTTTCTTCAATTGCTTCTCTAATAGCTGCTTGATAAGAGTCCTCATTAATTTCTACTGTGCCTGCTGGTATTTGAATACCTGCACTGGGATGTTGTATTAAAAGAAGTTCTAGTTTGTTATCGATTTTTCTAGTAATAAAGCATGTAACCTTTCCTAATACTTTTTCCATAGTCTCCTCCATAAAAATATAAATTGGGTTAAACACTATTGAGCTAAACTGCTTCGTTAGTTGAACAATATAAAAGAGACGTCTATACAGCTCATTGATCTTGAACAAAGGATTTAAGGTCTTTTTCTTTTTTTAGATAAATTTATTATTAAAAGAATAATAGCAAGTGCGAAAATTAAAATAAACCCGACTATGCTAAGTATAAAAATTAGTCCAGGAAATCCTATGTTGTTCATAATAACACCTCCTCATAATGCAGAAACCACTACTATAACAACTACTTCGTCACTAGTCTAAACAACACCTGCTTATTGAACTAACCTGCTTCGTTAGTTTGATAAGAAAAAGGCTTTACTCCTTCTTAAAGTAAAGCACCCGCTAGTTCAACAAGGATAGTTTTAAATAGTCTTCAGGGGAGGATGACCTTTTTGAGCTGTTCTTTCGTTGATAAACTAATATCATTTGTACCAACCAAAAAAGAATATCCGTGTGAAATCACTTCTGTTAGAGTGTCACTTGGACCTAATTCGAATATAGGATACTGTACCGAGACTTTACCCTTCAATTCATCTCTATCCTGTATCTTAAATCTTATTTCCTTTGATGAATTAGTTATAAAGAAATCATCTAAGGTTAATTTCCATCCAACATCGTCTAGTATAATATCCAGTTCATCTATCGAATGAACCTCGTCAATTCTGTACCTAAGCCTTTTGTCATCATTGTCTAAATCATCCACTTCTCTTACAAAGTTATGGATAACCTTTATAGGGAAACAGTTATAGTTTTTCCAGAAGTCAGATAAAGTTGTTCCATATTCTCCGTCAACACTATACATATATTCTGGTTCTTTTGTACAATCACAAGCCCAAAAATCTATACGGTTATTTATATACACCGTTCGGTCATTAATATTAACCATATTACTTTCTCCCTCCTATTTAGTGCTTCAACTTCTTATTTTCCTTTTCATTATTCCTTTTTCTTATTCAACTAACCTGCTTCGTTAGTTTAAGTGAAAACCTTCACAATCTTATTCAAATCTTAACATAACCATCCAATTTGTTCCTATCTGTTTTTAAATAAATTAATAATTGAAAGCTCGGATCTCCTGACATCCTTTTCTCCACCTCGGTTGAAAACTACCCTTTTTTCCTTTAATTCATCCTATTTGCTCGATATTCCGGCATTTTTGCGTTCATCCTTCTTTCAACAACATTAACTCCTAACTAAAACGACCAAAACCCTGTCATATAAGGGTATTGGCCGTTTTAAGTACAGCAGGTTATTTGAGTTAATTACGATTATACGAATTGTTTGTAAACCTAATAAAATTATTTGAAGTTTCCCCTATTTCGTCTTTCACTTATTTCTAAAAGGATAATAGTCAGTATTCTGTTAACATTAAAACGTCGAAATTGGACAGAAAAAAATCCTGTGTGTAAAATTATTGTTCTTTTTTCATTAAGTCCGGAAATTATTGCCTCAAAATTGGACAAAAATTTCTAGACTTTTTAAAATACTTTATATATCGTGTAAATTATTCAAATGTAATTGTATCTCCAATAATAAATGTTTCACTCTGAGAACCGTCGCCATTTGTCCACTCAACAACTATCTCTGATTCATTAAATATTTCTTTAATATCCTCTTCACTTAATCCTTTTGAATAAAAAGTCAGCTCATATTGATATTCAGCAAAACTCTCCTCAGAGTTATCTTGTGAAGTACCCTTCCCTCCCCAATAACGCTTTATTTGGTCATGATTATCTAATACACCGCTCCAATTATCAAACATTTCAATTTTTCTTTCTGTATCACTTTTATGCTCCATATAGAAATTGAAAGTAAGTTTTTTAAAGTCTTCTTTTTTTGATTCGCTGTATTCAACTGGTCGCCCTAAGGTATTGAAATCTTCTTCTGTTAAGTTAGAAATTACCGTTCCAATTGTGATTTCAGGTTCTGCATTGTTACAAGCGGTTAATATGCTGCAGATCCCTATTAGTATGATTATGAGCCTCTTCATAACTATTTCCCCTTTGAATTTAGTTATTACATATTTTTTATTATAGTTTATCAGTATCCCTCTTCACATAATATTCATTTATGAATATTATAAACAATTAAATGTTCTAAAAATTATAATATTTTTATAGAGGTTAAAAACAATTATAAAGGAGCTGAAGATTTTGAAGAAGAAAAATTTATTGTTTGCATTATCTCCATTTATTTTAGGCCTATCTATAATGGGTAGCTCTACTACCGAAGCTAGTAGCATTTCTGAGAAGGAATATGAACAGAAAACTGAAGTTCAATTATCAAATATTTTTAATGAGACTAGCTTATCTTCTTTAGATTTAAAAGGCACTAATCTTACCAAATCAATTGCCCAACTATCTGACGAAGAGTTTGATCGTTTTATGTATAATGTCGTTAAAAACAACGATGAAAGTACCGATACTTTAACAAAAAAACTCGATGAAGTTGGAGTTGAATTTGCAATTAAACCTAAAGGGAACGAAGGAATCTCAATTAATGCTGTTAAGTCTAATGATGTGACTTTAACTGCTTATTCTTCAAAACGTTCTGGAGATTCTTATTATCGCATCAGTGGAATGTGGGATGCATCAATTGGAGAAGTTTATTCTGCAACAGAAGATCCAGTTTCTATTGAATGGGACCCAAGTGCCGCTACATATTATGGCTCAGCGGGAGATAACAACGTATCTTCAGTTTCAGATGTAGGGCAAAAAGGTCAGGGAATAGTTATGTTCACAGTTGTTGACGATGGTCAGTTTGATGGATACGCAACTGTATATGTAACTAAAAAATCATCTTCACAATTATTCTATGGTATTAAATATATTCATTCTTACTCAACTTTTAATGCTGATGTCGGTGGCGAAGCAGGTATTAACTTCGAAAGAGGTGGAATTACAGGTGGGTTTACCTTTAATATCCAACAAAAAACAAACGTTGTTACATGGCAAAAATGGGACGACAATACCCTATACTATTAAGTAATTTATGGCATATAACCTTAACCTCTATTAGTTCCAGGTGTACAATAACTCCCTTTAATTTGTTAGAAAAATATATTCATATTTTTCTCTAGCTATTAGAGGGAGTTATTACGAATATATTACTTTGTAAAGGGCAAGATAAGAATAACCCTCTAAATTTTGGATATTACAATGTTAATTCTAATTTAAGTGCTTCCAGCAACTTCTCCTCTTCTAATACCTCGACAATGTTTAACCCTTTCTTAATCCATTGTTTACCTTGTTCCTCACTCCCAGTTCGTTCCATGCAAATTCCTTTACGAATGTAACATATAGCAAGCGGAATATAAGCATTTAATTGTTTGCATTTGGGTTCTATATTTAAGATCTCTGTTAATGCCTCTGAGTATTTTTTATTAGAAATATATAGATATGATAGGTTAAGTATTATGTTTATTGACATACGATCGATGTTTTGGAAGTTTTTATACCGGTCAATACTTTTTTGTATAAAATTCCTTGTTTCCATTATTGTTTCTAATGGAAATATAAACATAATTGCATTAAAAAGATAGATGTCGGAAATATATAGTTGTTCCATTTTTTTTAATCTATCCCAAATCTCAAAAGCAGGTATACGAGCTTGCTCAATGTCATTGTCGTTATTCAAGTGAATCAATGCACTACATAACGTTCTAATGTCTTTTATATCCTCATCGTATCTACTATTTAGAATTAGTTCACATTCATTATAAATTTCTTTTAATTTTAAATTACTGTTATAAGGGGCATAAAAAAATTTAATTAATAGTTTCCTTTTATCTGAATAACTATAACCATTTTTGATAAATTCAAATTCCTCTAAATCCAACCCGACTTTATCAAGAATCATCATAAATGAGGTAGCTCTTATTTCAATTGCATCTACCTCAAACTTCGAATAATTACTTTGTGAAATATGAGCACTTTTAGCTATTTCTGCTTGGGTAAATCCTTTGGAAGTTCTTATTTTTTTTATTAATTTACCTAACATGTACCAATCCCCTCCACTAATATACTTATTAAATTGGTTTTGTATGTTATTCAATTATGAATATTTTGGTAGATTCATTATATTTTACCCTATTTTTGAAAATAGGAGGTGAAAATTATATGGATCAAATCGTAACGATATTAGTTTGGTTAACAGGAGTAGGATTTTGAATTCTTAATTTTGAAAAACTATAAGAGATAGCTCTTTTTCTATTAAATAATACGGCCCTATCTGGGGCCTTTTTGTTTGGTATAAAATATACAAAAATACACCTCACTTGTGACATAGTGTGCATGTCAGTATGAGATGTATTAGCAGTGTTCAATTAATTTAAGAAAGTTTTGAAAAATAAAAATAAGAATGTTCATATTTGATTAGCGGGCATCAAAAAAACCGTATTGTACCAATAAAACAATAGGCACCCTTTGTTAATTTTGTATAGTGACCAAAGTCTTCAGAGCCACGGAAAGCCTCATCTAATTCAATTAATTCTATGTTTTTGGATTTTGCAGCTAAGCGAATCTTATCGGCACTTTCTTTATGGTTTATAGTTTCTGGGAATTCGTCGTTATAAGAGAAACTTACTTTTAACCCGTGTTCTACACCTTGAGCTTTCGCGAAGTTTTCAAGATTTTCTTGAAGTTGTTCCAACTCTTCTTCGTATAGAGCTCGAATTGTTATTCGAAGATCTCCTTTAGAAGCTGCAATACCAAAAGCTTTTTCACCAACATCAATTTGTACGACCGTGCATAAAACAAGACCTTTGCTTTTTTCTGGAGATGTAAATTCGGAAATTGCTTTGATAATATTAGCAAAAGCTAAAGATGGATTGGTACCAGTTTCTGGCTGACTTGCATGGGCAGGAGAACCTTCCAAATGTATCGTCATCCCTTTTGAAGCACAAAAACTTGTACCATCAATAATCCCAACAGCCTTATAAGATAATCCACTCATATTATGGTAAGCAAAAATTTCATCAATATTGTGTTCCTTAATTAATTCTACGCATTGAATAGCACCATCTCCAGTCTCTTCAGCAGGCTGGAAAAGAAAGAAAATATTTTTGTCTGCACCCTTCTCATTAATTTCAAGTGCAAATCCTGCTAATGTTGCAGCATGACCATCATGTCCACATTTATGTGCTTTTCCGGGAAATTGAGAAGCCCAAGGAAGATCAATGACCTCATCCATTGGTAGTGCATCATAATCTGCACGGAATGCAATGCTAGGCTTATCTAAGCCGGCACGATAAACCGCATAGAACCAATTTCCTTTATCTACGATTTCTAGTTTTGTATACGCTTTCAAAAAATCTATTAAATATTTTTTTGTCCAAACCTCCTCGTTAGAGAGCTCTGGATGCTGATGTAATGTATGTCGTAATTTTTTCGCTAGTTCAAAGTTTTTTTGAATCAATTATCCCATCTCCTTTAAATACATCTTCGTTTCAAAAGCAAAAGTAACCATTATAATATATTTATGCATATTGTATATTAAATTCATTTTCTCTTATTGTATATTATATTTTATGTTTTTAATTTTTACAATAAAATAATTATTTACATTATTTGAAGTAATGTTTATAAATCAAACCCTTACATAATACAAAAGGATTCGGAATAAGTTCATTCCGAATCCTTTTGTATTTGACCATTAACTGTCACATAAAAAAATAGACAGACTCAATTGACTTGAGTTGTCTACTGTCCTTTATATTTTCTACAATGGTATTATCTCCACTTTATCTGTATCCCAATGTACTTCTTTTATATACCTTTCTAATTCACCTAACTCACCATTTTTAAAAAGCTCCAACATCTTTCTATGTTCATCGTTCGTCACTAAGAGCCTTTTTTTCAGCTCTTCCTTGTCTTCAAAATGATAAACGCTCTTTAAAAATCTTTTTTCTGATTTTAATAGAAGGCTTACAAGGCTTTTGTTTGGACACACCGAAAGATAGACATTATGAAAAGCTTCCTGCATTTTATGATACATTTGGAAATTTTCCGTATTTATTGCTAGTTCAATACTCTGTATATAGAAATCCATTTCCTTCATGTGGTTCTCAGTCAAGAGCGGTGCTGAAAGTGAAGCAGCTAAGCCATCCAATGCACCAATAATAAAATACGTTTCTTTCGCTTCTTCCTTTGTAAGTTTTTTTATCACGAACCCTTTTCTTGGCACATTATCTAATAGACCTTCGGAAGAAAGCTGTATAAGTGCCTCTCTAACTGGAGTTCTACTAACCTTTAAACTTTCACTAATCGCGGTTTCATTTACTTTACTATTGGCGATTAATTCTCCATTGTTAATCTTTTCTACTATATAATTATAAACGTGGTCTTTTAAAGATAAATATTCTGTCATAAAAATACTCCTTGCATTATTTAATATATAAACTAAAACGTATGAATTTGAACTTGGAGCGTGTATAGGATAATTATTAATCTGTATTCTTAAGTAAATAATAACGAGTTACCTAAAAGCCTACTTTAGATTAATTAACCTAAGCTTTTTAGGATAGGTTCTTACTTAATAATCTATCATTGTTGAGTATGGAATATGAAGTATTTAACTATTATTGTACATCAATTGGAAAAATTAAGCTTTACTTTTAACACTAGTTTGCAATAGACCCTCTGCTTAGATGTTATTCTTTTTTACACGCTATTTTCCAAAGTTATTGTATGTTTAAAGCTAAATGAATAATTTTACTTCGGAGGTGGCTGGTTCTTTCTAATCATCTATTAAGCCTCTTTGCAGTTATGTTCTTTGGAAAAAGCTAGAGTTCATGCTATACTGTGAAAGAATTTTTTATTACAAAAGGAGTGTTTTATAATGGCGAAAAAAGGTTATTTCCTTATGGAATCTGGGGACAAAATTGAATTTGAATTATATCCAAACGAAGCACCAAACACAGTAGCAAACTTTGAAGAATTAGCTAACAGTGGTTTTTACAACGGTGTAGTATTCCACCGTGTTATTCCTGGCTTTGTAAGCCAAGGTGGAGATCCAACTGGTACGGGCATGGGCGGAAGCGGCAAAACAATCAAATGTGAAACTGCTGGAAACCCACACAAACACGAAGCAGGTAGCCTTTCTATGGCTCATGCAGGAAAAGACACTGGCTCAAGCCAATTCTTCATCGTGCACGAACCACAACCACATCTAAACGGTGTTCACACTGTTTTCGGTAAAGTAACAAGCGGTTTAGAAGCTGCAAAAGCTATGAAAAATGGCGATAAAATGGAAAAAGTTGAAGTGTTTGACGAAGAGTAAGTAAATAACAGACAACTGTTTAGGCTTTGGAATTTTTGTTCCAAAGCCTACATTTTTACTAGTTATTTGATGTATGGGAACAGATACAAAAAATGAACATCTCTGTGATTTTTATTCCATACGTTCTCTTTCCCCCAGCAAGATCCTTCTGCACCATTCTTTTTTCTATTTCATATACATAATTATCTCTACCCCACCAAGTACTTCGTTTAGGAGGTTTTAGCATGAAGGATTTTCATTGCTGTGCAACTTGTATTCATTTCATCAGTGAAAAAACGAAAAATGGAATGTTTTATAAATGCAAACGGTTGGGCTTTCAAACTGCGCCCACATATAAATTTAATTGTTGGAACCCGAAAGAAAACGTTCGAAAGCTGATGGAAAAGGAAAATCAATAGATGCCTATATTTAAAAGTGAACGACTGCTACCAGTTACCATAAATTAATGGCCGAATAGAGAATCCTTAATTGGCTCTTATTAAACTTCCGAGAGCCTGCTTTGTAATATCATATTTTAGACAACGTTATTTAACTCCTCCATAGCTCCAATCTATAGATTTTGATTCTACACACAAAGTTCTTCATTAATCACTAAAAATAAATATCATTTTGTAACATATTTACTTTCATAGTTATAATTGTTTGTTTTTAAAATAAATGGTCGTTATATTACAATAAAATAACAATAAGAATATAAATTTGTATATTTATTCCTTTCCATTATTTTTGTTGATATAATCATATACATAAAAAGTCATAGTCGGAGGTGTACCTATGTTTCTTATTACCCGTCAATCAAATGGTACAACAGAGACCTTGAAAAATTCCAATAGCCAATTAGATAAATCTTTTACGAACTATGAAGATGCACATAACTTCGTCCAAAAGCTAAATCAAAATATTATTCCATCTAAACATTGGACGGTTACAGAAAATATGAAAGAGGCGAAGAACGAACAGTTATAATAACTGCTCGTTTTTTTATTTTCATTTTTTTCTTCTATTTTAAAAAAATATGGAGAACTACCACATATTCCTCAGTCTAACCATAATTCCCCACATAAAATAAGATAACTCTTAGCGAGGAGGTGTTAATAATGAGTTATTCAAATTATTGTGGCGGCTATGGTGGTGGTAATACTGGCGGATATGGCGGTTACTGTGGCAACACTGGCGGTAACGTTGGTGGAGTCGGCTTCGGATCAGGATTCGCTTTATTAGTAGTATTATTTATTCTTTTAATTATCGTAATTGGTACTTTTGGATATGGTAACGGCGGCGGTAATGTTGGCGGTGAATCCTGCTAAGTAAGGATTCCTGTACCTCCTAGTTATTTCGTTTTCATTCATGAGACGGGCTTATAGCCTGTCTCTATTTACATAAAGTATAATTGTTATAAACGAAGGGGATTCCTATATCCTTTGTCTCTTTGTATATGCGCAATATAAAAATAATCCCTAGAGCATTTTATACTCTAGGGACATCGTTTTATAGAAGAAACGAAATTGCAAGAATGAGTAGAATGGGACCTAAAATAAATAACCAGGCTAATGGTCTTGCAAAGTTAATGGACCAACCGACTCCAAAGCGTTTTTCCACAAAAATGCTAGGATCGTCTTTGTTAATATAGAAAATACCGCCCTTCCAAAACTGATCATCGTCTACAGATGTAATATGACGATTTACTTCTGCTTCATCCTCTACTACTTTTATACGTGAACCACCTTGCCCAATTTTTATTGTAAAAATAGCAACGCTAGCAAAAGCAAGTACCAAGAATCCAAGTGGGAGGACAAGCATAACTATCGAGGAGGCTATTTCAGGATGAATGGTTTGTAACTGAAAATACCCCATCATCAAAGTAATCCCTACCGACATGACAAAAGAAAGCCAACTTGAATATTTTCGAAATGCTAGCTGCTGCTTTACAGAAGTTTTTTTGTTTCGAGGGCTTATACTTGTTCCTGACAATTTAATCCCCTCGCTTGTAAATAAAAACATTCCCTGAACAACCAATAATATCAATGGAAGAGAAATGGCAGTAAAATAACTTTTCTTACTAAATGCATCTGCTTCCCCTGTTGGACCCCAATGAGTAGGAATCAATTCCGGCATCTGTGGATATTTCATAATTGTATAAACGATAAGTCCGATTGTTACAACCATTGGGACGATAAATGCCATTTTTGGAAGTAATTGAAGCTTTTCATGGAATTTCAAATCCACTACTCTCACTTCGTTTTTATCAGAGTACCAACGACGTTCCTCTTTTAACTTCTTCATTCTGGTATGCATGATAAAGTAATAAGCGATACTCAAAAAAAGAACAACAAATTGAATCCCCACACTAACAAGGGCAAGAGTCTCCTCTGCAGGCTTTTGACTGATCGCCCATACTAGATAGACCGCAAAGATAGCTAAGCCAACCGAGAGAACGACTCCGGTATATCTTTTTTTTAGTAGAATTATTTCCTTATCCTTTGCATGCTGATCTGGAACATTTATACCGAAGATGAGTGTTGGCTTTAAAAATACCGGAATGAATGCCTGTAATATCGTAATAAATAATAGAATAAATCCAAATAACAATAAAATCATCATTACCCCTCCTTAATATGTTGAACAAGCTCTCTTACCATCACAACCATTTCTTCCTCTGAAAGCTGTAATACCATTCCCTCCGCTAATAATGGGCGAATCTGTTCTGCAAGTAATTGCTGTTGTAGTTGTGTTGCTTTTTCCATTCCTTTTGGCCGCACAATGACCCCAGATTTCGGGACAATTTGAATGAAGTCCTTTTCTTCTAAAAGGTGATACGCTTTGTTAACTGTATGCATATTCATCCCCAAATCTGCTGCAAAACTTCTTACAGATGGTAGAGAATCCCCTGGCTTTAACTCACCCCTAGCCATGCCTTCTATCAATTGTTGAGCTAACTGTAAATAGATCGGTACGGATGAATTTGGTTTTATCTCTATAAACATATTATGCCTCCTATTTACGTTGTTCTATTAATATTATAACACACTGTTCTATGTATAGTATATCAAAAATAATTGAGCATTATCCTGTGTTAGTTGGATGGTTCCTGGTTGTTTTACGACAATTGATCACTGGTTTACTACAATTGGAGCTTATTTTACGACAATCAGACACTAGATTACTACAATCAACCGGTAGTTTACTACAATCCCATTCTATGGCGAACGCTTCCGCCTGGTTTACTACAATCAGAGCTTACTTTACGACAATTAGCCACTAGATTACTACAATCAACCGATAGTTTACTACAATCCACTCCTAAGATGAGCGCTCTCGACCAACTTTCCTGCATTTCACTTAGCTTATTTCCGCATAAAAATAAAGCCGCCAAGGTCGCTTAAGGACCTTGACGGCTTTATATAATTGATTAGGCTTTAACTGCTAAGTCTACTAAACGTTGAGCAGAAGCTTTTACTTCTTCCATACCTGAAGAAATGATTTCTTGTGCTTTGTCAGGCATTGCGTTATGACCTTCAATAATTACTTCATCAATAATTTGCATACCGAAAACTCCACCAAATACTGCGCGCATGTAGTTTACAGCCATTTCCATTGGTGCTGCCTCAGGTGTAGAGTAAATACCACCGCGAGCGTTTAGGAAGATTGCTTTTTTATCTGTCATCAATTGAATCATGTTGCCTTGCGCATCATATTTAAATGCAAAGCCTGCAGCATATACATAATCAATGAAAGTTTGTAATTTAGCTGGAATAGTTAGATTCCATAATGGGAATGCAAATACTACAACATCTGCAGCAGTTAATAAATCCATTGCTTTTTGTTTAGCTGATAACAAGCGAGATTCAACATCAGTTAACTCTCCACCATTTTGTACTTTACCGAAAGCATTGAAAAGATCTTGTCCAAAGTATGGAGTGTCTTCTTCATATACGTCATAAACAGTTACGTTTACGTCTTTACCTTCAAGCTCAGCCATGAATGTTTCATACATTTTACTTGAAATTGCCTCTGTTGCTGGACGATTATTTGCTTTTACTACTAATACGTTCATTTTAAAACTCCTCTATATATCTATATGTTTTTTTAGGTTTTATTTATCTCACTTTCGAGACTTCTCTATATTATATTAATATAAGGTGACTGTCAAAAAGTTAGCTCATGTTAGTTATTTGATCATTACAATAGATTTCTCCAGAATATTTGCAGCTATACCAAATAAATTATTCTTATTTTTCATCCATTTGGAAACTTTAACTATTCCTGTATTTGTTATACTATTTATACAAAGGGAGGTGCCATGCTTGGAGGATATTATTGCTATATTTATTTTTTCTGCTATTGGCTTATCCTTGCTTAGCGTAATTGCTATTGGAGGCTACGTAACAGTAAAACAACAGCAGCATAAGCAAAAGGAATTAGAGATAGAGCTTTTGCGTTTAGAAAATGAAGCTTTTATGCTTTTGGAGCGAAAAGCTATACGAGAAGGAAAACAGCTGGAGGAATAAATGGAGTCAATAAATAAAAAAGGTGCTCCTTGTAAATACCTTCACAAAGAGCACTATAATTGGTTTGAGTTATTATAATCCTATTACATGAGTTGTGTCCGGAGATCTTCGGTCAAATATAAAGCCGTTTGCCCGATAAAAAGCATCAGCTTTTGTTGATTCGGTTTTAGTAGTGATTTCGTTGAATTGGCCTTTTGCGCCTACTAAAATTACTTTAAATAGCTCACTCCCGATTCCTTTTCTTCGGTAATCAGGCAAAGTATAAAATCGGTGTAATCTAGCAGAGTCTGATCCCAAGATATCACGATTCAGGCCACCAATCGCAACTAGCTCTTCTGCTTCCCAAGCACCATACAGTACTTCTCCCTGTTCACTAAATCTGTTTGTACCATCCTCATATTCAGATGCCAGTCTGGAGACAAAACGATACCCTTCTTTTTCGCTTTCTTCAATTAGCTTGGATACGTCGACCTCTTTCAAATCAGAAATTCTTCTCACTTCGATTGCCATATACGTTCCTCCATTCTATTATAAAAAACGAACTCCTAGTATCTTTCTAGATAAGACCACTAAACCCCTTTATACCTATTATTATATTTTGTTTCCCACTATATTATACAGTCACAGATTATACATCAATGGTGAATCCTCTTGTACAGTTTTTCCATATGTTTCGCATTATAATGGAGACAATATGTTTACACATTCTATCTTGCTCTAAAAATGAAATATTATAAAAAAACCATGCTAATTAAATAGCATGGTTGATCAAAAATTATGTTAAATAGCAGCTAATCTAGCTTCTACTTCTTCTTCAGTTAAATTATGTTCTACAATATAGCGATTTCTTGGGTGCACACGACACTCATGTGAACAGCTACGAAGATATTTGTGTTCATTTTCTTCAGAACAAAGAATTTTGTCATTACAGTCTGGATTTGCACAGTTTACATATCGCTCGCAAGGTTCTCCAGTGAAATGGTCTTTCCCTACCACTACATGCTCGACTTGGTTAATCGGCACAGCTATACGCTCATCAAAAACGTACATTTGGCCATCCCACAGCTGACCACGAACCTCTGGGTCTTTACCATAGGTAGCAATACCGCCGTGTAATTGAGCAACGTCTTCAAATCCTTCTCTTACTAACCAGCCAGAGAATTTTTCACAACGGATTCCGCCAGTGCAATATGTTAATACCTTTTTACCTTCAAACAATTCCTTATTGTCATGAATCCATTCAGGAAGATCACGGAAGTTACGAATATCCGGACGGATTGCCCCACGGAAATGACCTAAGTCAAACTCATAATCATTACGAGCATCTATCACTATTGTATCTTCTGCTTGCATTTGCTCATAAAATTCTTTTGGAGACAAATATTTTCCTGTTAATTCATTAGGATTGATGTCTTCCTCTAATCCTAAATGAACAATTTCACGCTTAGGTCGAACGTGCATTTTTTTGAATGCATGTCCATCCGCTTCATCTATTTTAAACACCATATCCGCGAAACGATTGTCCGCTTTCATCATGTCCATGTATGCGTCTGTTTGTTCAATTGTTCCGGAACAAGTTCCGTTAATACCTTCGTTCGATACTAAAATACGCCCTTTTAACCCAATTTCCTTACATGCAGCAAGATGTTCTTGTGCAAATATTACTGGATCTTCAATCGGGACATATTTGTAGTAAAGTAATACTCTGTATGCATTTGTGTCCATTTTTTACTCCACCTTTTCAAATTTTGTCCATCAATTTATCATAACAAATTAAATGTGAGAAGTTAAATAGTTAGTTTTATCAAAATTTGACCACGAGGAGTTTTCCATGTAATGCTACAGGCTTGAATCTCAAGTTCGCTCGACAAAATTTCCAAGAAACTTGGTGAACGGTCATAAATATTTTTATCCGGTCATAAAACCTCGTTGAACGGTCATAAAAAAATCTATCCGGTCATAAGTCTATACTCGCTGGGTCTAAACGGGATTCTTTTACTTGTTTTCATTGATTTTTCATTCTTTCATTAACATTTATAATATCTAATTGGATATTTACTCAAGATAGCTAGTCCTTCATCTGGAGAATCAGGATATTCGTTAAAAATACCATATGGATATCCGATAGTGTTTGCTATATACTGAGCGACATTTAAATTCTCACCTTCTTCAATACGCCATTACTTCCTGTAAAGAAATAATATCAGGATTTACTTTTTTTATTTCTTCACAAATTGCTATTAATCGGTCCTTCCACATTACTTGCTTATTCCAAATATTAAAGGTCGCTATTCTCATTACTTCTCCTATGGTATTTTGTATTTGGCTGTCACTTTTAAAGGAATGTCTTCGTTTAGACTTAAATTGATTCTCTCTTTAACCATAAAACAAGCAGAAAGCTTTTGCTCTCTGCTTGCTTTCTTATTTATTTTGTTTTGTTAGCTATATCGATTGCTCGATTAGTTCCTTCTGCTGCAGCATCTAGCGCTTCTTTAGGATCCATCCCTTGGTATAGATTCTCTAAAGCTGTGACGATTTGCTGACGAGATTCTGGGAAAACCGAGATTAAAGCTCCCTGAGTAGCAATAGAAGGCTCCGTGCTTTGAAGCTGCTCCACCGTTACTTTTAACTGTGGCATCTCTTCCCAAGCTTTTTTTACGATATCTTCTTCATATGCGGATGGGTTGATCGCAAAGTAACCTGTATCTAAATGCCATTTTGCTTGGACCTCTGGAGTAGTTAGATATTTCATGAATTCCCAGGCCGCTTTTTGCTCAATTTCTGCGATTCCCTTAGACATCCATAGAGATGCCCCTCCGATTACAACACCTTTACGATCTACTTCATCTGCATAAGGAATGTATGCTGCCCCTACTTCAAATGGTGCGTTATCAATGATTCCACGTACACCTGCGGAAGAATCCATATACATAGCCACTTTCCCTGATTGGAAGGCAGCTCGGATGTCATCCCAGTTCGTTCCGAAGTTACCAAATGTGCCAGCTTTATTCATTGTATTTAGGAATTCAAATACACGTTGACCTTCTTCTCCGTTGAAAACTGCTTCGGTTGCGTCACCTGCGCGGCCATTTTCTTCATTTACATACAGTCCACCTTGTGTCGCTACTAGCTGCTCGAAGAACCAGCCGTATGTCAGCATAGAGAAGCCCTTCATTTCATCTGTTTTAAGCTTAGCAGCTGCATCAATTACCTCTTGGAAAGTTTTAGGAGGATTCTCAGGATCTAAGCCAGCTTCCTTGAAAGCATCCTTGTTATAAAGCATTACCGGTGTAGAAGAGTTAAACGGCATAGAGTATAATTCACCATCTAAAGAATAATAATTTAAAATGTTTTCCTCTAATTGAGACAAATCATAGTTATCTTCATCGATAAATTTTTGCATTGGCTCGATGAATCCACTTTCAATCATATATTTAGTCCCTACCTCAAACACCTGCGTTATGGCTGGAGCATCTGCAGTACCACCAACACTACGAAGCTTAGTTAATGATTCTTCATAAGATCCTTGGAATTCTGCCTTAACTTCATAGTCATCCTGTGATGCATTAAAGTCTGCGACAAGACTGTCTAGAGCAGTCTGCCCTGATCCTGACATAGCATGCCAGAAGGAAATGACTGTTTTACCTTCTTCTGATTTTTCAACATCTTCATCGCTTTTTTGCACAGGTTCTGTTGACGATCCCTCATCACTATTTGTACAGGCAGCTAATGCTAGAATACCTAATAAAATCATGAACAACCACGTAAACTTAAACTTCTTTCCCATTTCATACACCTCTTTTTTTAGTTTGGAACAACTGTTATTTTAAAGCCCCTTGCGTTAACCCCTTTTGCAATTGCTTTTGTCCTAAAAACAATAGTAATAGTGTTGGAATAATAACTACGATTACCCCTGCCATCACCACCCCCCATTCTGTTGCAACCTCTTGCGACTGCAACTGCTTCAAACCAATTTGTACCGTTCGAACGGAATTATTGGTTGTAACTAACAGCGGCCATAAATACATATTCCATGTTGTTAAGAACCCATAAGCTCCTAGTGTTACTAAACTAGTTTTAGAAACTGGTAGAATCACACGTATGAAAAAAGCGAATCGGCTCAGTCCTGCAATTTGAGAAGCCTCATGTAGCTCCTTCGGTATTGTTTTGAAGTGCTGTCTGAGTAAAAATGTCCCGAATGCTAATGCAAAGAATGGTAGTGTCATACCTTGATATGTGTTAATCCAATTCAGATTTTGAATGGTAAAGAAATTGGGTATCATCGTCGCTTCCCAAGGTATCATCATTGTGGAGATAAACAGGAAGAATACAAAATCCCTTCCTTTAAATGGGATAAAAACAAATGCATAGGCTGCTAGACTACAAACAACTAGCTGCCCTAGCATGACCCCAAACGAAACAATAAAGCTGTTGATCAAATAATTTAACAAAGGCAGGCGATCAAACACCTTCACATAATTATCAAAGCTAAAGGTAGAAGGGAGGAATTTTCCCTGTAAAATTTCTCCTCCAGTCATGAAGCTTACCATTAAGGCATAGATAATTGGGAAAAACATAATAAGGGCAGTAATGATCAATAAAAAATAAACGACGGAGCGCTTAAATATTCTCATTGGTAATGCACCTTCTTTTCACCTAGCTTAAACTGTAATATCGTAACGATTAAAATACATACAAACAAGAACACTGCCTGCGCACTTGCTGTACCGAATTGGTAGTTAACAAATGCCTCTCGATAAATGGAATACACTATAAGATTAGTAGATTGGGAAGGTCCACCCTTCGTTAAAATATCCACCTGTCCAAACGTTTGAAATGCATTAATGAGTGAGATCGTAATGATAAAAAACAAGGTAGGAGATAACATTGGAATAGTTATTCTTCTCAAACGATACCAATAGCTTGCTCCGTCAATACGTGCACTTTCATATAAGTGCTCATCAATATTTTGTAGTCCTCCTAGCAATATCAGAAAGCAGAAGCCTGTGTTCAACCATATAGTAGTCAATGACACAGATAGCAATGCCCATGTCGGGTCTAGCAGCCATTCAACTTGTGGAAGATTTAAAATGGCAAGCACTTTATTGAACATTCCAATACTCGGATGGAACAGGAATAACCATACAACAGAAGACGCTGCCACAGAAACTCCCATAGTAGAAGCATAGATCGTACGGAAGAACCCAATTCCTTTTAGCTTTTCATTGGCAAGGAGTGCGAGCCCTAGCGCTATAATAATTCCTGTAGGAACTGTATACAATACAAATAGGAATGTGGCCTTTATACTATTTAGAAATGCTGACGATTCAAGCAAATACGCATAATTTTCAAGACCAACAAATACTGCAGCCTCTCCTGCTTGATTGGTTAAGAAAAAGCTTAAATAAATTGTTCGAAACATCGGATAAAAAACAAACACAGAAAATAATATAATAGATGGCAATAAATATAGGAGAGCAGTCCGGGCATCCAATGAACGCTTCCAAATACTTTTCTTTTGCTTCGATTTAGCGGCTGTCATATGCTTCGATTTCACTACTGTCATACGAATACCTCTTTACCAAATACATGGTTTTCTACATCAGAAGGTTTTTTAATAATCTCCTTCGTCACGCTATCAAAGAAACAAAAGGAATCATAATTCATAATTACTGGAATTTTATCACCTACAGCTATTTGCCATTGGCCGCTCCATTTTACTTGCCATTGCTGATCATTCAATAAAAATGAAAACACCGTTTCATTTCCTAAAATCTCGACATTTACAATTTCGACAACTACTTTTTCCTCAATAGTTGATTCCTTAGTTGCGGCTTTAATATGTTCCGGACGGATGCCAACAATTACATTGTCTGTGAGGTAATGTGCGTCCTCAGCAGGCACTGGGATAGTAATTAAATCATTCAATACAATAGCGTGCTTCTCTTTACTTCCAACGCCTTCGGCAATATTCATTGGTGGTGAACCAATAAAAGTAGCTACAAATGGATTAGCTGGATTATTATAAATATCAATTGGCTTGCCTATCTGTTGAATGGATCCTTCATGCAGAATCATAATGCGATCACCCATAGTCATCGCCTCAATTTGGTCATGTGTTACATAGATCATTGTAATTCCAAGTCTGCGTTGAATCTGTCTTATTTCCGATCTCATATGTGCGCGAAGCTTCGCATCTAAGTTGGATAATGGTTCATCCATTAAGCAAATTGGTGCTTGGTTTACGATAGCTCGAGCAAGAGCAACGCGTTGTCTTTGCCCTCCTGAAAGCTCTCTCGGCTTGCGCTTTAAGTAATCAGAAAGTCCAAGCATCTGAGCAACTTCCTTTGTTCGATTAGCCCGTTCTTCTTTAGAAATTTTCTTTACGTGCAAACCAAACTGGATATTTTCCTCCACAGTAAGATGAGGATATAAGGCGTAATTTTGAAATACCATGGACAAATCACGCTTACTTGGAGGTAAATCATTCACTTCCTGCTCACCAATTTTGAGCACTCCTCCTGTTATCTCTTCTAGCCCTGCGATCATTCGTAGCATTGTACTTTTTCCACACCCCGATGGCCCAACAAGTACAAAGAATTCCCCTGGTTCAATCGTTACGTTAATATTAGAGATAACGCTAGATTGTTTGTCATACGACTTAGAGATGTCAATCAGTTCTACTCGCTTCAAAAGATTTCCCCCATCCTCTATTCAATTATGTAACTATAAACATTAGGTTTATAGAGTTTACTATGAAAGCTAGCAAAAAATGATTCTATTCAGCTTCCATAGTTATGTTATCTTTTCATAACTATATTACTAAACCGAATATTCTAAAGTAAAGAAATTTACAATTTTTACAGAATATTTACTTTTAGATAAAAAGTTTACATCTTTGGAGGACATATTTATGCGCAAAAGTAGTTTAATTTTATTGATTTTCATTGTGCTCATTGGCGGATGTAAAGGGAGCGAAGTAACACCTATTGCTTCAGATGAGTTTTTTGTCATCGCGCATAGAGGGGCATCCACCTATGCACCAGAGCATACAATGGTAGCTTACGAGGTTGCTGAGCAACTAGGTGCGACCTATATTGAAATTGACCTACAAATGACCAAGGATGGCTCCCTAATAGCCATGCATGACGAAAAAGTGGACCGAACCACAGATGGGGAAGGTTTAGTAAAGGACTTCACATTAGAAGAATTAAAAGAATTGAATGCAGGAAAGTGGTTTAATGATGCGTATCCAGAATTCGCTAACGAAGTGTATGAAAAGGTTCGAGTTCCCACACTAAGAGAAATATTTGAGAATTTTGGGGATAGAGTAAACTATTATATTGAAATGAAGTCCCCAAAAATATATGAGGACATGGAAGAAGAATTGCTTGCTTTGCTAGAGGAATATAACTTGCTAAATCACCAATCGGAAATACCAAAAGTGATCGTTCAATCCTTTAATCGTGCTAGTTTAATAGAGTTTCATGAGCTGGAGCCAAGTATCCCCCTTATTCAATTGCTCAGCTATAAGGAGAAAGCAGAGCTAACCAACCAAGAGATTAAAAGCTTAAACATCTATGCTAGCGGCATAGGTGTAAACGTGAATGCCGTGGACGGTACCTTTATTCATGAAGCCCAGGAAAATGGGTTAAAGGTTCATCTGTTTTCCCTTAAAAGTGAAGCAGACATAAAAAAAGCCTTGATTTACAAGGCTGATGGTATTTTCGCAGATGCTCCCAATATAGCAATAGACATTTTACAAAATACCGAGGATTAAATCTATTGCTTTAAAGCGTGCTCACAAATTCGCTTAAAATGTATTTCAAACTTTTCATTATCTTCTCTTTGACGTTTCCGTGGTCCCTTCGTTCGACCACCTGCTTGTCTGATTTTTTTAGATATATGTCTACTATCTAACAGCTGATCTATGTTTTCTGGTGTAAACCATCTTCCATTTTGGTCTATCGCAAAGCCTTGCTTAGCTAGAACCATCGCTGCTAATCCATAATCCTGGGTGACAACAATGTCGCCCTTTTTTACTTTATTTACAAGCACAAAATCCACCGCATCCGCACCTTTAGAAACCATGACTGTTTCTGCTCCTTCTCTTTGCATATAATGTGCGGTGTCACATAATAACGTTACCTTCAAATTGAACTGTTTTGCTATATCTATCGTTAAGTCCACTACTGGACAACCATCTGCATCCACTAGTACATTCACCATGTCGAGCACCCCTATCAGCTATTTATCCCTCATTGTATACTAAATGAGCATTTTTATGAATTTAGGAAACAACGCTTCTAGCTTAGCTTATAAAAAAACGCTAGAATCTACTTGCAAAATTTCTGATTTTTGCTTTTACAGAAACTCTCCACTTCCTTGGGCAAGCAGACTTTTTATATCTTAAAGTAGAAAAAGCATTACAATTCTTTTTAAGTTAAAAAGGTATGAAGAAGTATATCTCCATACCTTTTGTCGATTGGATTTATTTATATTCACCAAGTATTTCTACTGCTTTTTCTGTGATGGAGGTATCTACTGCTTTATCAAAGTCTACATCTCCACTAATTGCACCATTTTCTTTGTATGCATCATATTGCTTAACAACGTCATCTAAAAACATTTTACCATCAGGGTCTAAGCCTGTGACAAATACCTTTTCCCATAATGCAGGGTCCTTTAAGGAAGTATGCTTTGTCATGATTTCAATGATTTCCGCTTTTCCTTCCCCTTTTATAAAGGCATCATTATAATCACGAACTCCTTTTAGATAAGCAGCCATGAATCGAAGGGATACATCTTGTTCCTCACTCATAAATTGAGGAGATCCTAAAACCATCGCTATTTGAGATTCCGGTGCATAATCCGTTGCATCTCCAAAACGCTCATGGAATCCATTTTCAATTCCCTGCGTGATTAATGGTTCAATTTGAAGAGCAGCATCTATAGATCCATTTTCAATGGCACCAAGCATGCTCCCGAAATCACCAAGCAGTACAAATTCCACGTCTTCCTGCGTCAAACCTGCGTGCTTCAGCATTTCTAGATAAATATATTCATCGATCGAGTTTTTGGAGGAAACGGCAATACGCTTTCCTTCAAAATCCTTATACTCCTTGATGACGTCCTTCATATGGTTTCCAATGACGAAAGTGAAATACGATTTACCTGGGACGTTATGACCCTTATCTGCAATAATTTTCACATCAATTCCCTGCGCAATGGCATTAAAAAATGAAGCAGTAGAAACTCCACCAGCGATATCTACGTCCCCCGAAGCAAGGGCAGGAAGCATCTCATCACTATTTGCAAATTGGGCAAATTCTACTTCAATATTGTAGTCCTCAAAGTAACCTTTCTCCTTGGCAATGTAAAAGCCTGCTCCTGAGGCAGCACCATCCTCGGCTATAATTACTTTCGCTTTTTTATCCAGTGGAGCTAAATCTCCAGATGGGTTATCCTTACTGACTTGATCGTCAATGCTGCCAGAACTTTCTTTTTCCTTCGAACTACAAGCACCAAGTAATAGAATAGTGGACGCAAATAGTATGAACCAGCGTTTCTTCACAACTTTCCTCCTTTATTTTCTCGATTTTTGAACTTCTTGCTGTAAATGATTCCATATAGATATAAATTGTTCAGCCATCTCTGCATTTGCCCTAACCTGCTCCATCGTACGTGGTCTTGGCATAGGAACTTTTATCTCCCTAACAATCTCACCTGGATGAGAGCTTAATAATACTATCCGATCACTCAGTAACAACGCCTCATCAATGCTATGAGTGATAAATAAAACAGTTTTTTTATTTTCAGACCAGATAGATAATAATTCTTCCTGCAGTATAAATTTGTTCTGTTCATCTAAAGCAGCAAATGGTTCATCCATTAAAAGTATTTCTGGGTCATTGGCAAAAGCCCTAGCGATACTAATCCTTTGCTTCATTCCTCCAGAAAGCTCCTTTGGATAAAGCGTTGAAAAGTTAATTAATCCTACCTTTTTTAAGTAATAGTCAGTTTGCTTCTTTACAAACTCCTGAGGTAGATGCCTCATTTTTAATCCAAAGGCGACGTTTTCTTCAACTGTCAGCCACGGAATAACTCCTTTTTCTTGAAAAACCATGGATTGTAGAGGACGGTTGCCTGCCTCTGCATCAATTGAAAAAGATCCAGAGCTCGGTGTTTCAAGTCCAGCAAGAATTCGTAGAAGAGTTGTCTTTCCACACCCACTTGGTCCAACTAAACAGATGAATTCCCCTTCATTTACTTGAAGGGAAATGTTCTTTATAGCCGTGACACTGTTATTTTTTTTATAGAAAACCTTAGTCATGTTATCAATCGATATTTTTACTTTGCTACTCATTTACTCACCTCCATGGTACGATTCTCTTTTGCAGTCCACGCAGGAGAAGGGAAAATAAAAACCCAAAAAAAGAAATGAGTACTAAACCAACGAACATTTCTTTTAACATGAATGCCTTATAAGAGGTCCATATTAAAAATCCAATACCGGATGTAGCTCCCATCATTTCTGCTGCAACGATGGTTAATAATGCGATTGCCTGCCCCATTTGAATGCCCTCTAGCATCACGGGCAAGGCTCCAGGAAAAGCAATTTTTACGAAGAAGTTCTTTGGACTTGCCCCATAATTTTTAGCTACGTCCAAATGTACTTGGTCTATGTTCAACACACCAGCAACTGTATTAATAACAACAGGAAAAAATACACTTCCAGCAATTGTTACTACTTTAGAGAAGTCTCCAATACCAAAAAGAATAATGATAATTGGCATTAAAGCGAGAGTAGGAATTGGCATAAAAGCCATGACAATTGGAGATATAAAATGTCGAATAGGTGCATACAATCCCATTAACAACCCGATGACCACTCCAGGAATGACACCAAGCAGGAAACCCATCGCAATTCTATAGAGCGAAACTGATACATGGGTCCAGAGCATCCCGTTTGTAGCTAGTTCAAAAAATGTCGATACTATGGCTGAAGGAGGAGGGAAAAAGCGAATATCTAAAATTCCCGTTCGCGAAAAAACCTCCCAAAGGATTAAGATGAGTATTGGTGAAGTAATTGTTAAAAGTTGCTTACCTCGTTCTCTTAGTTGTTGCTTTTTCCATTCCTTTTGTTCCGTTTCATAAGGCTCGTAATCCCTGTCTACAAGCCCTTTTTCATCGCGCATCTTTCACCACCTCTTTCTAAAAATAATATGTCGAATGGCGAAAATGTGTGAAAGAGCCTATAATGAAAATTGACTTAAATTGTAGTATTTGTTAATTTAATATCATCAAAAGGAGGAAGAATATGACAGACAAACAGTTAAGATCTAACCGAGAATTGCCATATTTTATTTTATGTATCCTATTTAGTCTGCTAATTTATGTTATAGCTATAGCAACTATTTTTGGGGTTGCTATTTTTGTAGTCTTGTTTTTAATCAGTACATATGCACTTATTATGCATCTCGGCTATGTTAGGGCAAATGGAATTCGAATTAGTGAAAGGCAATTTCCTGATGTGTATGAACGCATAACACGTATGTCTCACGATATGAAACTAAAACGTGTACCGGATATATTTGTGGTTCATTCCGAGGGGGCATTTAACGCATTTGCAACACGCTTTTTAGGAAAAAATATGGTTGTTCTATATTCAGAAGTTTTTGAGCTTGCTAGAGAGCAGGGCGAAGCAGAGCTTGATTTTATCATCGCCCATGAGCTTACACATATTAAACGAAATCATATATGGAAAAACATTTTAATCATGCCAGCTCAATTACTTCCATTTCTTTCACAAGCTTATAGCCGTGCTTGTGAGTATACATGCGACCGCCAAGCAGCTTATTTCATCCAAGACGGGGCAGCAGCTAAGCGTGGACTGACCATTTTGAGTATTGGAAAGGAACTTTATAAAGAGGTAAATGAGGATGCATATTTAGAACAAATTTCGACGGAGTCTAACGTAATTACATGGCTTGGTGAAATACTTTCTTCCCATCCAACAACTCCTAAAAGAGTCCAAGCAGTCGGGCATTTTATGCAGGTAGAAGGAACTCCTACCTATTATCCTAACGCAAACAAAATAGCTCTTGGAGTTGGTGCCCTGTTTGGTATTTTCTTCATTGGTTATTTTGGAATCATAGCTATAGTTCTAGCAGGATCTCTAACCTATGCTAGTATTTTCCCTGAAGATTTTTTTGAGAATGAAGCAGCATTAAATACTTCTGTTTCAGAGGAGTCAACAGTTGACGCATCCTCCGCACCATTACCAATGGAATCCCTTAATATGACTCCTTTAATGGAAGCAGTTGTGAATGGCGATTATATAACGGTTCAGGAGCTTGTAGCCAGTGGAGTTGATTTAGAGGAACGAGATGCAGAAGAAACAACCGCTTTACATCATGCAGTATATGCAAACGATACCAGGTTAGCATATATTTTACTCGAAGCTGGAGCTAACGCTAATACAGAGGATCTCTATTCAAACGCTCTAACTGCTTCTTTTTATGAAGATAACTACGAATTGGCAGCCT
Organism: Psychrobacillus faecigallinarum; assembly: GCF_014836595.1. Taxonomy (GTDB): domain Bacteria; phylum Bacillota; class Bacilli; order Bacillales_A; family Planococcaceae; genus Psychrobacillus; species Psychrobacillus faecigallinarum. The sequence goes on from NZ_JACSQO010000005.1 coordinate 190,378, forward strand.
TATTACATGTGTATGGAGCCGATCCTACTAAGATTGATCCAGAAGGATACTCTGGGACTAATATTCTAGGGGTTAGTGAGGAACAATTCGCAGATACAGTAAAAGGGTTAATCCCAGAATAATTTTATAGTAGACCATTAAAGGGCGCTACTGGAGATAGGAGAAATACAAAAGCAACTTTAAAAGCCTTCAGTTGAAACAGTCTTCTTATATAACATTATCTTTTAAATTTAAGGTGTCTGGTCGTGATATGACCAGACACCTTTTTCGGTAATTTTATTAGTAAAGCCATCCATATTCTTTCTTCAACTAATAAATAATAATAAGGGCTAAGTAATCAAATATGATAGCTTTCCGTGGGGTGAGCTTTAAGCCATCACCGCTCTCTACACGCGCGTTTGTGATGTCTTATCTGTCTCACTCATCCCACTGGAGTCGCCGCCTTTCGCTACAATCATGCATTAAGTAGAAATGTTAAAGTGCTATTGGTAATTTAGCTCATTATCTGTTTTTTGCATTATTATAAAAGCATTTGAGCTAAAGTATTTAAGTTAAGAATAATGTATTTAATCGATTTCCGCTTCGTTTTTACTGCTTAAAGTAAGGTCTCACTCAAAAAAGGAAGATACTCAACTTAATTGCATTTTTGCGAGCGTCTTTTGCATTAGAAAAGTCATCATCATTTCCTCCATGAGCTAAAGTCTTTTTCCTTCTATGACAAATTATTACGTAATGATGTTACATTATTAATGTTTGTCTTCCAGCTATTCATTAATATCATTTGTCTTTGCTTTAAATCCTCAAACGGTTCTTCCATCACTTCAATACGGTCAAATTTTTCTAGGAAGATGGAGGTGTCCCTTAGCCTCTTATATCCTCCGAATCCCTCGTCATCATTTAGTAGCCATACTACCCGCTGGATCTTAGCAAACAATATTCCTCCCGTACACATTGGGCATGGCTCGAGTGAGCTATAAAGCGTAAACTTCTTGTTTTTTATTTTAGCATCAAACATTGCTGATCCTGCGTTTCGTATGGCTTCAATCTCAGCATGTGCCGTAATATCCTGACTTGGATGCACTCTGTTTCTGCCTTTTGCAATGAGGTTAAAATGTTCATCTACAATAACCGAACCAACTGGATAGGTATTCTCCTCTAAAGCTTTTTCTGCTTCCTCTAATGCCATCTCTAAGAAGTGTCGATCTATGTCCATGGTGCTCCCCCGTTACTTAATCACAAATTTTGTTTGGCTGTAGCCTTCTTTTAGCTTTTCCACTTCAAGAATCGCAGGAATGGCCGACTTAAGCTCACTAACATGAGAAATTACACCAACCATTCGTCCAGATTTCTGAAGGTCTACTAGTGTATCTATTGCGTTATTTAATGATTCCTCGTCTAGAGAACCAAAGCCTTCGTCGATAAACATCGTTTCAATCCTTACACTTCCACGATAACCCTGGATGACGTCCGACATACCGAGAGCAAGGCATAGGGAGGCATTAAACTTTTCTCCTCCTGACAATGTTTTTACATCACGAATTTGACCGGTATAGGCATCATATACATCTAATCCAAGCCCACTTTGTTTCCCATGGGTTTCCTGTCTATCGCTTCTCATTAGTTGGTACTGGCCATTCGATAAATACTTCAGCCTCTCATTGGCTGCATGAATGATTTGCTCTAAGTACTCAATTTGTATATATCGTTCAAATGAGATCTTTAAAGGATTTTGCCCTCTAAGCAAATCATACAAATCGAGGATATGACCTACTTGTTGCTCTAATTTGGCTATACGCTCGCTAGATAATGATAATTTTTCTTGTATTTCTGTTCCAGCTTTTACGTATTCCTTTGTACTGTTTAGAGTGTTTAACGCTGATTCGTATGCATTTTTAAGGTGAGTTAACTCCTCTTCAAGTAACTTTAAATCAGCCTTACTTTTACCTTCAAGCTTCTTCTGCCCATCCTTAACTTGCTCAGTAAAGGTATGCACTGCCTGTTTGTAAGCTTCACAGCGTTCCTTTAGTGTCTCTCGATCACGTTCACCCATTTTTGCTTCCTCATAAGCTCTTATCGTCTCAAAGCCCGCCTTAGATAATGCTTCTTTGAACTGGTGATCGGCCTTCTCTTTCTTGCGTATGGCTTCCTTCGCAGATTGAATGGCATGCTCGAGCTTCATCTCAGCTTTCGTATTCGAATCCTCAGCTTCTTTATATTTCTTTTGCACTTGCTCCCACGTATCTTCTAGCTGCTCCTTAAATCTTTTAGCCGCTCTAATTTGGTCCTGTAGGTCGTCTAAATTAGCCACTGTACTTGGAATAGAGCTCTGTTTTGAATCTACTACTGCTTTTACCTGCTCATATTCACCTTTTATCTGAAGGTATAATTTTTCTATATTATTTTTTTCATCTTCTAATTGCTCTATTTGTTCTAAGTTTTTTTTGTATGCTTCTTTTAAGGAATTTAGGTTTGCTTTATCGGAACGCAGCTCTCCTATTTCTATTTCTAGCTTTTCAACATCTAGCTTCACTTGCTCTATTTCTAAAATAGATAATTGAAGCTCTTCTAATTGCTCTAATATTTTTTCTACATTTTCCTGAGCATTTTCTCTTTTGGTACGGACGGTTAAAAAGCTAGTTTCCTTTTGGGTTAAATTACCTTTAAGCATTTGCATTTGGACATCGTTTAATATATCTTCATGAATTCGCGTACTAGTTGGCTTATGTTCGGTACTGCCACACACAGGACAAGCTTCCCCGTCAACGAGCTTAGAGGCCAGAATACTTGCTTGGCTAGTTAGCCATTTCTCCTCTTCATGTTGAAGTGTTAGCTTGGCTTCCAGAAATACTTTTTCTTCCGTTTCTTCTAGACGCTTCAATTCTTCAAACGTCTTCTCCTGCTGTATAAATTCCTGCATTAGCTGATAATGCTCTTTAATCTGAGAATATTGTTGAACCTTGTTATCTAACAGATCGACCCGCTCTTCTAGTTCTTCTTTTTTCTCTTTCAACAAAAGGATGCTTGCCTTAGCTTGCTGGTACTTGCCTATTTTTAAATCTAGCTGTGCTTTTAATTTATTTTGGCTATCGTCAGTTTCTTTTAATTGCGTTTTCTTTTGCTCTAGCTCTTCCATTAATGGCAGTAGAGCATTTAGCTGGATTAAAGCCTTTACACTTAGCTCTCGCTCTTGTTTCCTGTTTGATTCTTGAAGAAATTCTTTCTCCATTTGGCTAAAGAAATTAGCCTTTAAAGCTAGCTCTTCCTTTGCTTTCTCCATTAGGCTTGCCTTTAGATTTTCTTCCGTCACTGTTTCTCTATAGTAGTTTTCGATTGCTTCTATTGAGCTTGCTCTCTCTGCAGCCTCTAACCTTTTTCCTTCTTCTACATACGCAATCTCCTGCCCAAGAAGCTGTTGTAACTTCTGCTCTTTGAACTCTAGATCTTCCAGTTGTATATTTGTATTTTTAGCATTGTAGTATGCAGACTGCTTGGCAATTTGATTTTCATATGCTTCCTCACTGGAAACTTCATCTTTTTTAATCTTTTGGCAGTAAAACTTAGTCTCCTCCTGCAAGGCATCTTGTAATTGGAAGATATTAAATTGACCATCCTCCAGTAACTCAAAAAGTCTAGATTCTCGTTTCGGAAACGAAGCCACAATTTGTTCGGAATAACTATTGCGAGTACTTTCTTCTTTTTTAAGCTCAGCTTCAGCGACTACTTTTTTCTCTTTTAACCTTTCATTAATCATTCTATAAGGTTCGGTTTTAAAAATTTTTCGAAGGATTGCTTCCTTGTTTTCTGTAGAAGAGGTTAATAGTTTCCTAAATTCCCCCTGGGGAAGCATGACGATTTGGCTGAATTGATCTTGCGTAAGCCCAATGATGTCCTCAACCTTTTTGTTAATCTCTGAAACTATTTGTCTTTCGACAACAGGTACTTCTCCTGTCTCCTTAATCTCAAAGAACTCATATCTTTCACCTGTTGAGCTTTTATTTCCTTTTTTAACATGAGGAAGCTGTCTAAAAATACGATATTTCCTATTAAATATTTCAAAAATCAATTCAACAGAAGTGTGCGTATTGTCCAGTGCAAAGTCGCTTCGCAACATTTTTGTATCTTTTCTATCTTCCCCGCTTCCGGAGCCATATAGAGCAAAGCTTATGCCATCAAATATAGTAGTCTTTCCCGCTCCAGTAGCTCCTGATATAACAAATAGGCGATGGTCCTTCAAATCCAAAAAGTTAATGGTTTCTGTAAATTTATAAGGACCGAATGCGGTCATTTTCAATTGAATTGGCTTCATGCTCCGCTCCCTCCTTCTCTCTCTTCAAGCATTAAGCCGGAAAGCACTCCCTTAAATAGCTCCTTAGTTTCCTCTGCCGGAGCTTGTCCCCTTATCTCCTCATAAAACGATTCAAATAACATAAAGTCATCCATTTTATGGCGGCTTATCTGTTCTTCTGTTTTACCTAATCCAATGGATTGAAATACCTTTCTTTCTACATGCATCGCATTAGGATACACAGTTCGAATTTGCTCCATTGGCGAAAGTACTGGTGTATCGTCTAGCAACTTAACAAAAATATAATCCTCACTTGTCGGGTGCTGAAGAATGTCAGTTAAATAGCCTTCCACTGTACGCATATCTCTGTTAGGGATTAGCAGCCTCTTTTCTACCTTTAAATTACCCTCTTTATCAAGTTCTCCTATTAAAAAACCTTTTTTATGATGTTCCTCTGATATTGAATATTTTAAAGGTGATCCGGCGTATTGAATGGTTTCATTTTGCACATAATGTGCTTGATGAAGATGGCCTAATGCCGTGTAATGAAAGTTCTTAAATAGAGAAGCGTCGACATACTCGGCTCCTCCAATTGCTAGTGGTCTTTCTGACTCACTAGTATTTTCCTCCTCTTGTCCTTGAGGTGTAACAAAGGCATGTCCTACTAATACATGTCTTTTAGTAGAATCCATTTGTAATTCTATTTCTTCCACTATTTTTTTCATGGCTAGCTGATGACTAGTAATTGTCTCATCCTCCATTATAAATCGAACCTGTGAAGGATCCATATACGGTACTAGATGAAACTCTACTTCTCCATAGTCATCATTTATTGTCACTGATGTAAGTTCTTTTGTTAGTTGTCCCACTATATGTAAACCAGTTTCTTTCATAATGTTGCTACCAAAGTTCAAACGACCTGGGCTGTCATGATTTCCAGCGATGCTTAGTACAGGAGTCTGATGTTTTAACACGATATCAGCCAGTATATCATTCAATAAATTTACAGCATCAGAAGGTGGCACAGCTCGGTCATACAAATCACCAGCTATAATCACCACATCTGGTTTTTCTTCATCTATTGCTTTTAAAAACTGGGCTAGCACAAGTCTCTGATCTTCGGTCATATAGATACCTTGTACTAATTTACCTAAATGCCAGTCTGCTGTGTGAAATATTTTCAAGAGAAAATACCCTCCTATATAAAGTTAGTATGTTTATTTATATCTATTTTATCATTTATAAATAACAGGTTATATTAACTTGCTAAGATTTCCTAATGAAGTTAAAAAGTAAAAATGTTATGATTATGACCAGAGGAGGATGTTATATGTCAGCAGAAACTTATCAAATAATAGCCATAGCCATATATATGGTGGCCATGCTTGCTATTGGTTATTATTCGTACAGAAAGACGGTTAATTTGACAGATTATATGCTAGGCGGACGTTCACTCGGTCCAGCTGTTACTGCATTAAGTGCAGGAGCTGCCGATATGTCTGGTTGGTTATTGATGGGGTTACCCGGAGCAATATATCTTAGTGGGATGGGAGAAGCTTGGATAGCGATTGGTTTAACCATTGGAGCATATTTAAACTGGTTATATGTGGCTCCACGATTACGTGTATACACACAAGTTTCCAATGATTCCATTACTATTCCAAGTTACTTAGAAAGTCGTTTAAAGCAATCTTCTCGTTTACTACGAGTGGCTTCCGGCCTGATTATTCTTTTATTCTTTACATTTTATGTATCTTCAGGAATGGTTTCAGGCGGAGTTTTCTTTGAAAGCTCTTTTGGATTAGACTACCACACGGGTCTGTTAATTGTATCGGGAGTAACAGTAGCCTATACACTATTTGGGGGCTTCCTTGCAGTTAGTTACACAGATTTCCTTCAAGGTCTTCTCATGTTCCTTGCTTTAATAGCTGTTCCAATAGTGGGAGTATTTACAACTGGTGGGTTAAGTGAAACTGTAGAATCGATAAAAGCAGTAGATCCTACTCATCTTAGCTTATTTGCAGGTACTACCTTTGTTGGAATTGTTTCTGCCGTTGCATGGGGACTTGGCTACTTTGGGCAGCCTCATATCATTGTTCGTTTTATGGCTATAAGCTCTGTAAAAGAAACTAAACAAGCTCGTCGCATCGGTATCGGTTGGATGATTTTAAGTTTAGCTGGAGCAATTGGAACTTCTTTAGTTGGAGTTGCATATTATCAACAAAATCCAAACCTTAGTTTAGATAATCCTGAAACTGTATTTATTGCTCTTGGGCAAATTATATTCCATCCATTTATTGCAGGCATTATGCTAGCTGCTATTTTAGCTGCAGTAATGAGTACCATCTCATCTCAGCTAATAGTTACTTCTTCGGCTCTAATAGAAGATTTGTACAAAGCAGTGATTAAAACAGATGCTTCTGATAAAACATATGTTTTATATGGACGCCTTGCGGTACTAGTTGTATCTATAATAGCCTTGGTAATTGGTTGGGATCAAGAGTCTACTATCTTGAAACTTGTTTCCTTTGCTTGGGCTGGTTTTGGAGCTGCTTTCGGACCGGTTATTTTACTTTCTTTGTATTGGAGAAAGCTAACTTCACAAGGCGCAGTATGGGGAATGGTCATCGGGGCAATAACTGTTGTCATTTGGGGTACTAACGAAACACTTTCAGATACATTATATGAAATTGTTCCAGGTTTCCTTTTAGCTCTTATTTTCACTGTTGTAGTAAGCTTGTTAACCTACAAGCCTAATGCAGAGATTGAAAAAGAATTCGATGAAACAGTTCGATTGTTAAAAGAAGAACGTAGTAAAAAATAAGCAAAGGGCTAACCGCATATCTACGGTTAGCTCTTTTTCTATATATTGTCCTATATGATATTTGTCATAGTGTTGACTTGACGTTTATGCCTACTCCTAATACCAACACTTCTATATAGTTAACCTAACAAGTTCTATATGTAGGAGGAATAATAATGAGTAGAGAAAAAACACTCGAGTTACGTAAAAATGTAAAGCCATTTGAAAATTCCGAGTTAAAGAAAAGTATCGTCCAGTTGGTTAATACGATTCCACCATTTTTTATCCTCTGGTTTTTAGCCTATTTAAGCCTCGACATTTCTGTATGGCTGACTGTTGGATTGTCTGTCATTGCTGCAGGATTTGTCGTTCGTATATTTATTATCTTTCATGATTGCACACACGGATCCTTCTTTAAAAATAAAAAAGCTAACAATATAACAGGAACTATCACTGGTATTATCACATTGTTTGCTTACGAAAAGTGGAAACGCGAGCATAATATTCATCATGCAACTAGCGGTAACCTAGATAAACGTGGAGTCGGCGATATTTGGATGATGACCGTTGAAGAGTATGTAGAGGCTTCACCTATGAAGCGACTTTCTTATCGACTATATCGCAATCCTATCGTTATGTTTGGCTTAGGACCTGCATTACTATTTTTAGTAAGTAATCGTTTTAATCGTAAAGGCGCTCGAGGAAAAGAGCGTAATAATACGTATATCATTAACATTTCAGTGATTGCAATTTATTCTTTCATGATTTGGATGATTGGCTGGCAAGCCTTTGCAATTATTCAAGGAACTATTCTTTTTGTAGCAGGAGCATTAGGTATTTGGTTATTCTACGTACAACATCAGTTTGAGGATTCCTATTTCGAGGATGAGAAAGAATGGGATTATGTGAAAGCTGCCATCGAAGGAAGCTCTTATTACAAGTTACCACGTGTACTACAATGGGTAACTGGCAATATCGGCTTTCATCATGTGCACCATCTAAGTCCAAGAGTTCCTAATTACAATTTAGAAAAAGCACATGAATCGACACCACCTTTACACAAGGCAACAACCATCAATCTTCGTACTAGCTTACAGTCCATTCATTTCCGTTTGTTTGATGAAGAAAATAAAAGCTTTGTAAGCTTTAAAGAGATTAAGCATTTGCTGAAGCAATCCAATCTAAATGCTAAAAATACAACATTTGAAGGAAAATAAATCCCTAATTTAACCATTCCTTTTTACGAGGGAATGGTTTTTCTATTATAATATAGGAAAGCGTATATGCGAGAGGTGTCTTATAAATGACAAAGTGGTATCAAATTTTCCCTAAATCTCCCTGGTTAAGTATTTATGCTTGGATAGTATTTTGTATCTTCCCTTTCTTCTTCATCTTTCGTTCAAATGAGCTTTCAGAAATTATTTTCGGCTTACTTTTAACCGGCATATTCTTTCTTGCATATCGTCTTTCTTTTAAGTCTACAGGTTGGTTTTTATACGTTTGTTTAGCTATTGAAATAACGATTAGCTTATTTATGACCTTCTTTTACGGCTATATATACTTCTCTATTTTTCTTTCTTTCTTTATTGGTAATATCACACAAAAGGTAGGCTTCTTTTTGATATATAGCTTAAATATTGTTGCAACCTTAACTGTAGTCATCATTGGTTTCTTTGTAGAAATAGAGCTATTTATCTCTCAATGGCCATTTTTAGTCATATGTATGCTTGGTGTAATCCTATTGCCTTTTAGCACCTATAATCGACATAAACGAGAAATGTTAGAAGGCCAATTAGAGGATGCTAATAAGCGGATTGCTCAGTATATGGTTATAGAGGAACGAGAAAGAATAGCAAGAGATTTACACGATACGCTTGGTCAAAAGCTATCAATGATAGGATTGAAAAGCGACTTAGCTGGAAGATTAATGGATAAGGACCCTGAGGCAGCCAAGCATGAAATTCAAGATATTCACCAGACTGCACGTTCCGTTTTGAAGGAAGTACGGGAATTAGTTACAAACATGCGGGGTACTAAATTAGAGGATGAGATTTATCGAGTGCAACAAATATTAAACGCGGCGGAAATTTCTTGTAAGTTTAGTGGTTCTCTCAACACTGTTAAACTCCCTCCAATTGTAGAAAATATGCTAAGTATGTGTCTGAAGGAAACAGTCACGAATGTAGTAAAACATAGTGGAGCTACATCGTGTTCGATTTCTCTCAAGCAGTCTGCTAAAGAAACCCTACTGAAGGTACATGACAATGGCAAGGGTTTAGATCTTAGTAAGGATTGGATTAAAGGACATGGATTGCAAGGTATTAAGGAACGATTGGAATTTGTAAATGGCAGTCTTGATATCTATTCAAAAAATGGCACTACCATCAATATACGAGTTCCAAATGTAATATTACAAACACGGCAGGAGGATTAGACATGATACGAATTGTTATAGCTGAAGATCAACGGATGGTGTTAGGGGCACTTGGCTCTCTTCTCAATCTAGAAGAAGACATGGAAGTAATCGGTAAAGCAAATAATGGAGAGGAAGCTCTTAAACTTATTCAACAGCTTCAACCTGATATTTGTATTATGGATATTGAAATGCCTATTAAAAGTGGACTAGATGCTGCGGAAGAGTTAAAAGATAACCCTTGTAAGGTAATTATATTAACTACCTTTGCCCGCTCAGGATATTTTGAAAGAGCACGTAAAGCAGGAGTTAATGGTTATCTTTTAAAGGATAGTCCTAGTGAGGAGCTCGCAAATTCTATCCGTATAATTATGGATGGCCGCAGAATTTATGCTCCAGAATTAGTAGATATGGCCTTTGAAGAAGAGAATCCTTTAACCGAAAGAGAGAGCCAAGTTCTTGAACTAATTGCCGATGGCAAAAATACAAAAGAAATTGCAAATGAGCTTTTCATTACAACAGGGACTGTCCGAAATTATATATCAGTGATTTTAGAAAAGCTTCAAGTGGGTAATCGAATTGAAGCAATCTCTCGTTTTAAAGAAAAAGGTTGGTTCAAATAATAATTCTCCATTTTTATAGTTACTTTTTTCCATATTTCGCGTCTAATACTTTACACACTTTTGAATTGTACTAGTCAAGTCAATAATCCTTTAATAAAAGGAGGAGAGTGAAATATGAAAAAAAAGTATCTTATTTTAACCCTTGTCCTAATTGCATGTGTCGTACTATTAATTGTTTTTGTCCCAAATGTATTTAGCAATGTTGAAGCTCCCGACAAGGAAGTATCCGAGGAGAATCAAGAGGCAATTATGACGGAGCGGGAACAGGAAAGCACTGACAAGCAAGTGCATTACACGATTAACTTTGACGAAGATCGTTATAAGCTAATCGTAGGCGACCAGTCGGACGTTCTTACAACAAGAGAGCCTTTAGAGGAAAAGTATCCAGAGGTTTCTATGAAAATTGAACAAATCAAAGATCAAACACCGGATGAGCTGCTCCCCATTTTAGAAAAACAAATAGAATTGGATTATACCAGTCCGAAAGAAACAGAGACTGTTACAGAACCAGTGAGAGGATACTGGTTGCACGCAATTAGCCATGATACTACGGGGTTAACTAATTGGGATAGTCCGGTCGGCGACATTTATATCATTGACAATGGTAATGGTGGCAGCTTTGTTATTACACAGAAGTATTTTCTAGAAGCTGCTGAAGGTCACGGTTCGAATTTCCGAAGTATACTAGAGACATTTCAAATAGTAGATAAATAAATATAAAACCCCCTGCTTTTATTCACTCTAAATGTGAAATTTGCAGGGGGTTTTACTTACTTTTTAATGTGACAACGACTAACTCAGGAGTATTAAATACACGAATAGGTACCAAACTGTTACCTAAACCACGGCTTACAATCATTGTTGTATCCTCTGCTTCATAGGTTCCTGATGTATATTTAGGAAACACTCCCTGCCCAGGAGCAACTAAACCTCCTAATCCGGGAATTCGGAATTGGCCTCCATGCGCATGACCAGAGAACACTAAATCCATTTTATAATCTACATAGTCTTGAAATACCTCTGGTCGGTGGGACAGCACTAGCGTATAATCCTCGCTATCTTCAAACCGCTTAAGCTGCTCATTAACTGAGAAACCGCTTAAGGGGTCTTCAATGCCGATAATACGCATCTTTTCACCGTTATATTCCATCATTTCTTCTTCATTGGTTAAAACATGGACACCCACATTCTGTAAGGAAGTTTTAATATGATTTACATCATTGGTGGCAATTTCATGATTCCCTGTAACATAGTAAACTGGTGCTATATTAATAATTTGATTGACTAAATCTAGACTATTCTGTAAGTCATAGCGATTGCTGTCAATTATATCACCCGTTATAAAAATAATGTCCGGGTTTATGTCCTTAATCTTATTGACGAGTTTAACTTGTTTTTCCCCAAATGTTGCATCATGTAAGTCTGAAATTTGTAGTATTGTCCAATCATTAAAGCTAGCTGGAATCTTTTCTGATTCAATTGTAACTTCGTTAATACTTACGCGAGTGTTCCCTATGTAAAGCGACACAGCTAATATTACTACTAATAAAAAAATCCATTTTTTCATCTAAAATCTCCTAGTTTGTATGTACAAAGAGGTTGTTCACGTGAGATTCAAAATAATCCCCATACATTTATATGGGGATTGCTAAATTTGTCGACTTTTCTTATTTCCCAGGAAATAAGTGCTAGTTCATTCCACTAGTGGCTGAAAAAACAAAGAAAATTATAATAGCATAAAGCAAAATAGTTAACACTATAGAAATAGCCATCCAAATAAGTGTTGCTCGTGCATAGTTACGTCTTGGATCTGGATTTCCAAACCCCCAGATAAACAGCATAACTAAATTGGCGATTGGAATAATCATAATAAGCATAGTGATTAGCCAATCTCCTACGGACATCTCAGTAGAAGTCTTTGAAGTCGAGCCTTCTGGTTTGTACTTTTGTAGCTGCTCCTCTTCATACGTGTTCAAATCAATTCCTCCATTCCCTATTATAATTACATGAGAAAATCATGTCTATTTCCATTTTACGTTATAAAAGGTAAAATAGTCATCTAATTATAGAAAAGAATTATTGAATTTTCATCATACTCATTGGAGTTACAATTCCAATTAATTGATTGCTTAATTTTCCATTCTTGGTAATGAGAAGAGCTTCTAATCTCTTCCCTCTTCCAATTGCAGATTTGAATATTTCCAGCGCCTCATAGACAGACATATCAGCTTCTACAAACCGATGATTCTCTCTATTACTTTCATGCTTCAGAATTTCACCCAAAGTAGCTTTTTTTCGGGAGAAGTTCTCGGATTCAGCCTCACTTGCCATCCACATAGTAATCCCTACAGGTGTAATGAGCCCCTTAAATTTATCATCACTATATACAGGAAACTGATTATATTTTTTGTCCTTAATAATCTTTAGTGCATAGATTAAAGAATCTGTTTCTTGAAAGGTAGTCACATTACCTGAGAACATTTGAGCCACAGTTATAGGTTTACTAAGAGCGCCCTCTAGTTCTTCCATCCTTGCTACGACCTCTTCATGAGGTTCAGCTATAGCATATTCCATTGTTGTTCTATGATGTACAATGGCATTTCTTAAATCGCCATACTCTCGTAAATCTGCTTCATATCTTCTAATAATAGCGTTCTTCTTTTTCGCGAAGTCAATTAGCCTAAAAAAAGATAGGTGCTCCTGCGTACCAACCATCTCTCTCATGATTTTGTCTAAACGGTTATAGGATGTAATGAAACGATCCGAGTTACGTAACTCCATGCTTTAGTCACCTCGTATTATATTTTTGCTTTAAATATATTCTTTTTAGCAAAATACACTGCTCCAATCAGTAAAATGCCAATTACCAATATAGTGATTAACATGCTCCACATGAAAGAACTCTGTGGTATATCCCCATTTAAGACTAGCCCCGCATACATCGGTAGCTTCCATGGAGAGATAGTCCAGTATGTGCCTAACAATCCATCTACAAACTGAACAAATATTACCAAAATGACAGATATGGTAGAAGCAATCCCTGTAGAGAATGCAGCGCTTGAAAACAAAACAATACTTACGACAAATAAAAGCCATATGATATAAGTACCTGAAAATCCAAAGAAGCTGGAGAATTCAATTGTTCCAAAAAGAATCGACGTATAATATAGACTTGCCATAATTCCTATAATAAAACTTCCTACAACGATTATACTCATTACAGCTAGTTTGCTACTTACATAGTCGGTAAATGAAATAGGCCGAACATATAACAAAGTAGCTGTTCCATTTTTTCGTTCCCTAGATACTAGCCCTGCAAACGCTAATGTCACTACTAGCATTCCGATTAATTGATATTGATTAATGGTGGACATTAGTATTTGCTCAGGCGTCATTGGAGGGAATTGAATGACTGTACCCTCTGGTAGATTGCCAACAGAGCTTAAAATCTGTGGCATATAGTAATTAGCTACTGGCTCAGTAATTCCAAAGAGAACAAATACGAGAGGAATCCATAGAAGTTTGAAATTACGAGTATTTTCTCTCCATTCCTTTTGAAATAACACTAGAAATGTCCTCATTGTTTGTTCACCACCTGCATAAATATTTCCTCGAGATTAGCTGCAGCCTTCTCTATCTTTTGGATATTCCAGTCATCCAGGGCAACATACGCTAGAATCTCTCTCATTTCAGGCTCCATTCCTCGTAAAGGAATCCAGACAGATTTCCCTTTTTGAATGGCTTTCCATGGGGAACTACTCACAAACCTTCCAGAATCTTGCTCGTTAGAGAAAAAGACTTTAATCATTGGATTGGCATAGTTTTCACGAACCATCGATAGAGATCCTTGTTCGACTAGTTCTCCGTTTCTTAAAAATAATAGTTGATCTGTCATTTCCTCTGCATCATTTAAAATATGCGTGGAATATAGGATAGTCGTTTTTTCTTGAAGCTCCTTTAAGAGATTCAATATCTCTCGTCTACCTACTGGGTCCAAAGCCGATACTGGCTCATCTAACAAAAGGAGGGATGGTTGGTGTACAATAGCCTGTGCTAATCCTAACCTTTGTTTCATTCCACCAGAAAATGTTCCTATTTTTTTCTTCTTTGCTTTTTCTAAACCTACAAAATCTAATATTTTCTCTGCTTCTAATTTGGCCGTTCTCGTCTCTATCCCACTTAATTTTGCTGTCATCTCGGTAAACTCAAGTGCTGTGAGCCACGAAAAAAATTTAGGATACTGGGGTAAAAAACCAATCATGCTCCTAAGATCACTCTTATTTCCATCTAACTTAATATCACCAAATGTTGGCTCCACAAGACCTGTCAGCATAGAGAGAGTAGTCGTTTTACCCGCCCCATTAGGCCCAATCAAAGCAGTAGAAGTATTTTTCATCAATGAAAAGGATACATCTCGAACTACTGTTTCTCTTCCATATTCTTTTGTTAGTGATTCTACGCTTAATAATATTGTCATTCGTTACGTCTCCCCACTATAAAATATAAAATAGAACCTAATATTCCAGATATTAATATAATTATTGCCCATAGCCACTTAGGACCATTTGTTGCATATATTCTTATAAGGTCAATAAAGGCTACCAACATTAAAATGAATTGTAAAATAATAATTGGTAATACTAATTCCCAAGGTATAGTTGAAAAATTCAATATAGTTCCTCCTTTTTAATTCCTACCTTTATAAAAGAAAGGTTTCATAAATTATGTTATAATAAAAAATTGGGGGGTGAATTGAATGGAAACTATTATAAGAAAAGCTAAAAGAGAAGACGCCGAAGCCTCAGTTCCGCTGATCATGGAGGCAATCGGAGATATTTCTATGCAAATGACTGGTGAAACTGAAGAATCAGCAATTACCCAGGAATTCATTCACTTATTTACTCAAACCAGCAATCGTCATTCATTTTTAAATACATACGTTGCAGAAATGGAAGGTCAAGTTGCTGGAGTTCTAGTTTTTTATACTGCTGAACAAGCAGTTACTTTGGATGCTAATTTAGAGAAGTATCTTTCAGCCAAAAGTGGAACACAGGTTACAATCGATAAAGAGACGTTACCTGGAGAATGGTATATAGATACTGTAGTCGTTGATCCAACCTATCGTGGACATGGGATTGGAACGAAACTGTTAAATTTTGCTGAACAAGTAGTTAAAAATAACGGTGGCGGGAAACTCTCCTTGAATGTAGAAACTGAGAAAGAGGCTGCAATACGCTTATATAATCGTCTAGGATTTGAAAATGTTTGTCCTTGGACCATTATCGGCGAGCCTTTCTATCACATGGTGAAAACGGTAGGCCCCTGATTGAAGGAGAAGCAAGGTTATGAAATTATGGATTTACCCATTAATGGTTGTCTTCGCAGCCAGCTGTTATGGGACCTTATCAACAATGGTGAAGTTAGCAATTGGACAAGGATATACAGCTTCTGAAGCTGTTTCCAGTCAATATATTGTTGGTTTCCTATTAGCATTACTCATCTACATGGTTACACAAAGAAAAATACCACGCCTTTATGGCGGGTTTAAAATTGTACTGTTAGCAGGTATTTTTACAGCAACTACGGGTATTGTCTATGGACAAGCTCTTATATATTTACCAGCCTCTCTAGCAGTAGTCATGCTCTTCCAGTTTACTTGGATTGGCACATTGATTGATTGTATTATAAGAAAAAGATTACCTTCTCGAGCAGAAGTTATCTCTCTTATTATTTTATTTGCTGGTACTTTACTAGCTGCAGGTGTACTAGACGTCGATTTAAGTGGAATCGACTGGAGAGGCTGGGTTTATGGTTTCGCAGCCGCGGTATCCTTCTCACTTAACATGAACATCAATACTAAACAAGTAGAGGGAATGAATACTACTACTCGTCTGCTATGGGTTTCCTTTATCGCTGCTTTGATGATTTCGGTTTTCCAAAGCCCAGAAATTATGTGGAATGGGAAACTTTTCACAGAATCTCTTCTTTTCTTGGGACTAGGCTTAGGATTACTAGGTATCATTATCCCAATTTATTTCTTCGTAATTGCTGTACCAAAAGTAGGCGGTGCAGTTTCATCTATTTTAAGTGCTATGGAATTGCCAGTTGCTGTTATGGTATCCGTACTTGTTCTAAGTGAAGCTCTTACCTGGCTACAGGTACTAGGAATCGTTGTCATATTGATAGGTATGTGTATACCTACAATTGCAGACATCCGAAGAAAACAAAAACAACAGAAGGCTATATTTTAACTTGAAACGCTGAACTACTAGTTCAGCGTTTTTTTTATGATAAGAAAAGATTTAGGAATAGCTTTCTATCACTCATTTACTTAAGGTAGATACCTTCATTTTCTTATTTAATAAACTTAAGGATTCCTTCAACCAATCCATCTGCTAGCGGGAGGCTCGGATCTGTATATGTTGCCATATTTCCTGCTTCATCGTCTGGGGATTCCTTTAATACATGATTCATTTTCTCAATGATCAATAGTTCAGAATCTCCCTTTGCTTGATGTAAAAGTTTTGCATCGTTACTTGGAACTTGCATATCTAATGTACCGTTCACGATTAATACTCTTGAATCTAATTGTTGAATTTGTTCAGCTGGATTGTATTGTAACCATGAAATCATATATGGTTGAACAGACGGACGAAATATGCTTTGTAATTCATTAGAGACTTCATCCACCTGTTGACCTTGCTTAAGCTTTTCTAATATTTTTTGAGATTCCTCCATAAGATTATTTGGTAACTGAGCGCTTAATTGCTCTTTTAATATCTCATCTATTGGTCTTCCCGCACCTGCTAGTGATATAAATATAGAGGCTTCTACCTCTTTTGCAGCAACCATACCTATAAGAGATCCTTCACTATGACCTATGAAGCCTATATCACTAAAGCGTTCGTCATCTTTTGCAAAGTTTGCCCAAGCTTCTGCATCTTCAATATAGTGATGAAATCTTAGTTCTTCTTCCTTTGTGGCAAGATCAATGTTTTGTCCTACTCCTCTTTTATCATAGCGTATGCTAGCAATTCCCTCTGCTGCTAGTTCTTCTGCAATCATTTTTAAGCTATTATTTTTCCCTGCCATAACTAAGGAGTTTCCATTACGATCGGTGGGTCCTGAACCTGCAAGAATAATCATAAGCGGAAAAGGTCCTTCCCCCTCTGGAACTTCTATTTGACCAATCATTTTGCCACCCATTACTTCAATTTCTTCTAAATGCTCAGCAGTTCCTTCAAGTTCATTTACTTTGCTCAATTCAAACGGGAACGACTGCCCTTGTTGTGTAAACGTCCCTGCGATTTTTTCATTCTCCAGCTTTCCTAGAAAGGATATCTTTTGTCCCGGCAGCGGCATGTTAAAAGTAATATCAGTATCGTTTAGAGTAATATTGGTAAGCGGATGATCATTTAAACCCTGGATAGGGATACTAATACTACCTTTTTCTTTTGTAAACTGTATAGTGATTGGTAACGGCTGATTAGGCACATTAATAGATCCTTCCCAAATCCCTTCTACAGTCTCTAAGGAAACAGTTTTCTTTGATTCATCCTTACCTTTGGACACATCGTTCACCTCCTGTTTGTTACTACAAGCTGAAAGTATTATAAAAAGAAATATTAAAGTTAATATAAGGCCCTTTTTATTGATTATTTCCATCCCCCCGTCTGTTCTATTTTAAGTATAACAGAAGTGCATAAAGGAGTAAATATTTTAATTGTAGTTTAAAATAATTATTAAAATTATTCATCATAAGCTTAAAGGGTTTAAATTTGCATGTTCCTTGGGCTGCGAAAACAGATGGGTGTGGCAGATTTCTTCGTCAGCCGCAGTCGATGGTTCTCGCGTATGCTATACGCTCCGAGCCTCTCTTCCTTGCTTCCTTGAACTCTTTGCCGCCCCTCTGCTTTCTCGTACACTTGCTTAGTTAGGAATGGTTAGTACCTTCGGCACTTCTAATTTCTTTATAGAACAAACAAAAAAGCCGTCACCGATTTCTCGGTAACGACTTTTTCCAGTGCCCAGCGACGTCCTACTCTTGCAGGGGG
>NZ_JACSQO010000006.1 GCF_014836595.1 Psychrobacillus faecigallinarum
AGGATCAAACTCTCCATAATAGAGAACTTAAAAAGCTCATTTTGTTTTGCTGGCATCATCATTAAATGATGTCAAAAATTGTTTTGCGTCAATACAACCGAAGTTGTTTGATGCTATATGTCTTAACGTTTTGCATGTTCAGTTTTCAATGTTCATGTGTTTTTTTCGTCTTGTTTTGACGACTTCTCTATATTATCAAGGTTTCAAAGATAAGTCAACACTTTAATCAAATAAAACTTAAAACTATTTTAAGAAAGAGATATTCTTTAAATAGTTTTAAGTTTTTAGTCATGTTTCCTAATGAATCTATATAATTATCGACTACTTTTATAATGCTTGGTAAGTCTTTCTGGTTCTCAAAGTTTTACTTCTATACTTACATATAGATAACTCTAAAAAGATTATTAATCAATTATACTTTCTATATGTAAAGATCGTTTAGCTGCTAAGTCTAAGATTTGGCCAGTTTCAGACAATCGTATCATAGGTCTCATCGGAGAATCTCTATGGATAAAGATAATCTCTCCTAGCTCTCCATCTGATAATCTCACTCGAGTGGATATTGGTAAATCGCATACAAGAGAGATGAGTGCATTAACTGCTTCAATATTGTATTTTCCAAACTCTTCTTCCTTAATCATTTCCAATACTTTAAAAGAAGAGGCTCTTGCTCGATATATTCTCTCAGAGGTCATTGCATGGTATACATCTGCGACTGCAATTATTTGAGCAACCAAAGAGATATTTTCCATTTTTTCTCCCTTAGGATAACCACTACCGTCTAGACGTTCATGGTGTTGGAAGATTCCTAATTTTGTCTCTGGCTTTAACAGCGGACTATCTTTGATAGCTTGAAAGCTAAAAATAGTATGTTTTTTAATTTCTGAGAATTCATTTTCTGTAAGAGGAGTCTTCTTTTCTCTAATCTTCTGATCAATCTTAGCCATTCCTACATCAGCTAAAAGGCCTGCGGTAGCTATTTGATTGATTTGTCCAGAAGTGTATTGAAGTTTCCTGGCAATTGCTCCAGATAGCATCCCCACTGCCAACGAATGATGTGCTATGTATTTATCAATGGATGAATAACTATTTAGAAGAGAAAATATTTGTTTTTCTTGCATCGCTCGATCTATTAAAGGCATTACTATATGCCTTAACTTTGCAACATCCACCTTCACTCCAGCTTCCCAGGAAGAAAATTCTTTATAGAAGTTACTTACAGATTCATTATATAACGTTTTAAAGTTAGTTTTATTAAGGGATAGAGAATTACTTTTTTCTACAATAACACGTTCCTTGTTATTAAGTTCTAGAATTTCTTCTTCTGACCTATTAAAGATATTTTCAATTGACACAGGTACTTTAGTAACGTTGAAGGCTCTTAGTACTTCTAAATGCTCTCTTGTCAGCCTTGTATCTTTACGCATAATTGGGTATTTAGTGTTCACAAAAAGATCTTCGGCAACGATACTACCAATTCTAATTTCATCTAAATTTTGTAAAGTATATTCCATTTTATACCCTGCTTTTCTTTTATTTTCCTTAATTATACTAAATTTTTTTCAATTTTGTATATGTAAAAAAATCACCCTTAAACTAAGTTTAAGGGTGATTTAGTAATTATTCTTCTATTGAGGTAGAATCATCTTCATTGTTAGAAGCTACTTCTTCTACAATTTCATCGTCTGTTTCTTCTTCCTCATCTTCTTTTGCAACTTTAGCAACGGTAGCTATTAACTCATTATTTGATAATCTCATCAGGCGCACTCCTTGAGTGCTTCTTCCTGTAATTGAAATGTCATTAACATCCATACGGATTAACATTCCATTTATCGTGATTAACATTAAGTCTTCTAAACCTTCCACTGCCTTCACAGCACATAAAGGTCCATTTTTCTCAGTGATTTGGCATGTTTTCACACCCATCCCACCTCTAGTTTGTAATCGATATTCTGATTCTGGGGTACGTTTTCCATATCCCTTCTCAGTTACTACTAGGATTTCTTGACCAGGTTCAATAATTTCCATACCGACAACGTAATCGTCATCCTTCAAGCGAATTCCTCTTACTCCACCAGCTGTACGACCCATAGAACGAATATCAGTTTCTTCAAATCTTACAAGCTTGCCTTGTCGTGTACCAATTATAATTTGTTTTTTACCGTCTGTTAAACGAACTGCAATGAGTTCGTCCTCATCACGTAAAGAGATAGCTATTAAGCCATTAGCACGAATATGAGCAAAACCTGACACTGGTGTACGTTTTGTTACACCATGCTTAGTTGTGAAGATAAAATAGCTATCTTCCTCAAACGTTGCCATTGGAATCATAGCAGTAACATGCTCGTCTTTTTCAATTCCTAATAGATTAATGAGTGGTAGACCTTTAGCTGTGCGTCCATACTCTGGTATCTCAAATCCTCTTGCACGATAAACCTTACCTTTATTAGTAAAGAATAGAATTGTGTCATGAGTTGATGTATTCAATAAATGTTCTACGAAGTCATTTTCATTGGTGCCCATTCCTTGAACTCCACGACCACCACGTTTTTGACTCTTGTACGTATTTGCAGGCAAACGTTTAATATACCCTTTATTTGTTAAAGTAAGCACAGAGTTTTCAACCGGTATTAAATCTTCGTCCTCAAATACCTCTACTCCACCAGCTACAATTTCTGTTCTACGATCATCAGAGTATCGATCTCTAATTTCAGTAATTTCTTCACGAATAATTTCTATCACTCGATATTCATTAGCTAAAATGAATTTAAGTTCTTCAATTAGTTCTACTAAAGCTTTATATTCTTCCTCAATCTTATCGCGTTCTAATCCTGTCAAACGTTGTAAACGCATATCTAGAATAGCTTGTGCTTGGCGTTCTGATAAATTAAATTGTTCAGTTAAGCCTCTTTTAGCTTCCTCACCTGTTTGAGATGAACGGATCAATTTAATAATTTCATCGATATGATCTAAAGCAATACGTAAACCTTCTAAGATATGTGCTCGATCTTCCGCTTTATTCAATTCAAATTGTGTACGTCGGCGAATAACCACTTTTTGATGTTCTAAGTAATAGTAAAGCATTTCTTTAATGTTAAGTACTTTAGGTTGGTTATCTACTAAAGCTAACATATTGATACCAAAGCTGGATTGAAGAGCTGTTTGTTTATATAAGTTGTTAAGTAAAACGTGAGAGTTAGCGTCTTTGCGTACCTCAATTACAATACGCATACCATTACGATCTGACTCGTCGGCCAAATGAGTAATTCCATCAATCTTTTTATCGCGTACTAGTTCAGCGATTTTCTCTATTAAACGAGCTTTGTTAACTTGATAAGGTATTTCTTTAACAATGATAACTTCTTTTCCACTAGGTTTTTGCTCAATTTCCACTTTTGCTCGGATTAAAATAGAGCCCTTACCAGTTTCATAAGCACGACGAATACCGCTTCGACCCAAAATAATCCCGCCCGTTGGGAAATCAGGACCAGGAATAATATTCATCAATTCCTCTATAGTAATAGCAGGATTTTCAGATAAGGCTAAAACACCATTAATAACTTCTCCCAAATTGTGAGAAGGAATATTTGTAGCCATTCCTACTGCAATACCTGAAGCACCGTTTACTAGTAAATTAGGATATCTACTTGGTAAGACAACAGGCTCTCTTTCTTGTCCATCATAATTGTCTTTATAATCAATTGTATTTTTATTTATATCTCTCAATAACTCTAAAGCAATTTTGGACATACGCGATTCCGTATAACGCATCGCAGCTGCTCCATCTCCATCTACGGATCCAAAGTTACCATGACCATCTACGAGCATATAACGATAACTAAAATCTTGTGCCATACGTACCATTGCTTCGTATATAGATGAGTCACCATGAGGATGGTATTTCCCCATAACATCCCCAACGATACGAGCAGATTTCTTATGAGGCTTATCTGGTGTATTTCCTAACTCTTGCATCCCATATAAAATTCGACGATGTACGGGCTTTAATCCATCACGAACATCTGGTAAAGCACGGGACACAATTACACTCATCGCATAGTCAAGAAAGGATGTTCTCATTTCTGTACTAATATTGATCCCTTTGACACCTTTATTCGGTATTTCTGACATCCTAAAGACCTCCAGTTAAACACATTCTTAAATATCTAAATTTTTCACATAAACAGCATTATCTTCAATAAATTGACGTCTTGGCTCTACTTCTTCCCCCATTAATTGTGTGAAGACTTCGTCTGCCTCCATCGCATTGTCAAGGTTTACCTGAAGTAATGTACGATTGTCAGGATCCATAGTAGTTTCCCATAATTGAGTAGCATCCATTTCTCCTAGACCTTTATATCGTTGAATATTTGGTTTTGAAGTTTTCGGCAATCTATCTATAATTTCTTTCAATTGCTCATCATTATAACAATACTCCACATGTTTACCTTGTTTCACTTGGTATAGAGGCGGCTGTGCAGCATATACATAACCTGCTTCAATCAATGGTCTCATAAATCGGAAGAAAAATGTAAGTAATAATGTTCGGATGTGTGCTCCGTCTACATCGGCATCCGTCATGATTATAATTTTATGATAACGTGCTTTTTCCAATATAAATTCTTCACCGATACCTGTACCAAGCGCTGTTATCATTGTACGGATTTCTGCATTACCTAGGATTCTATCTAATCTAGCTTTTTCTACATTTAGGATTTTACCTCTTAAAGGTAGAATGGCTTGGAAATGTCGATCACGACCAGACTTAGCAGAGCCTCCTGCAGAGTCACCCTCTACAATATATAATTCACTTTCAGCTGGAACTCGGGAAGAACAGTCCGCTAGTTTACCAGGTAGACTTGAAACCTCTAGTGCAGATTTGCGACGGGTTAACTCACGTGCTTTTTTCGCAGCAACACGAGCACGTGCAGCCATCAGCCCCTTGTCGACAATTTTTCGAGCAATTTGAGGATTTTCTAATAAAAATCTATCGAAACCTTCAGCAAATAAACTATTTGTTATAGTACTTACCTCTGAGTTACCTAGCTTCGTTTTTGTTTGGCCTTCAAATTGAGGATCTGGATGTTTTACCGATACGATAGCTGTTAAACCTTCTCGTACATCATCTCCAGATAAATTAGTATCTGCCTCTTTTAGCAATCCATTTTTTCTTGCATAGTCATTGATAACGCGTGTAAGCGCAGTTTTAAAGCCAGACTCATGTGTTCCGCCTTCATACGTATTAATATTATTTGCGAAAGAAAGAATATTAGATGAATATCCGCCATTGTATTGCATAGCAATTTCTATAGATATTCCATCTTTTTCTCCCTCTACAAATATTGCTTCTTCCGTAATAGGCTCTTTTGATTTATTTAAATCTTCTACGTAAGACTTAATACCGCCTTCATATAGATACTTAACTGATTTTTCTTGGCCATCTCTTTCATCTGCAATCGTAATAGATAATCCTCGGTTCAAATAAGCCAATTCTCTTACACGGTGAGCTAGAATATCATACTCATACACTGTAGTTTCAGTAAAAATCTCTGGGTCTGCTTTAAATCTTGTAGTAGTTCCTGTTTCTGATGCATCTCCAATGATTTCAAGAGAAGAAACAACAGCACCACGTTCAAATTTAATACTATGCATTTTTCCATCACGTTTTACATATACTTCTGTATGTTCGGACAAGGCATTTACAACTGAAGCACCAACACCATGAAGTCCTCCTGAGACTTTATAGCCTCCGCCGCCAAATTTACCGCCGGCATGGAGCACTGTCATGATTACTTCAACTGCTGGTTTTCCCATTTTTTCTTGATTGTCTACTGGGATACCACGGCCATTGTCTTCTACTCGAATCCAATTTTCTTTTTCAATCGTCACTATAATGTGATCACAATACCCAGCAAGAGCTTCGTCAATACTATTATCAACAATTTCCCATACAAGATGGTGAAGACCCTTAGAGCTAGTAGTACCTATATACATCCCTGGACGTTTTCTTACTGCCTCTAAACCTTCTAATACTTGTATCTGATCAGCATCATAAGATGGTTGTAATTCTTTTTCTTCCATTGCCAACTTGCTCACCCACTCTTTCATCACTTCAATAATGGTGAATCTTTACTTTATAACTGCTCCTTGCTCCACGTGGAACATTCTCGCCTGTTGAATAGTATCATGGGCAATTCCTTCTACACTTGTAGTCGTAACAAAGGTTTGAACATCGCCATGAATAGTCGTCAATAGATGAGATTGTCTGTAGTCATCTAATTCCGATAATACGTCATCCAGCAATAAAACAGGAGCTTCACCTACCTCCTGTTTTATCAATTCGATTTCAGCTAATTTAAGAGATAAAGCCGTGGTTCGTTGTTGTCCCTGTGATCCGTATGTTTGGACATCATAGTTATTCACAAAAAATTGGAGGTCATCACGATGTGGTCCATATAATGTAACTCCCCGATCTAACTCTCTTTTTTGACTATCAAATAACTTCTTTTCCATGCTGGCCTTCATAGCATCTTCAGACCAATCCGCTTTGATACCTATAGTAGAGTCATATACAACTGTGAGTTTTTCTAACCCTCTAGAAATACCGAAATGTATCGGTTCCGCCCACTTTTGAAGCAAATCCATAAATTGAAATCTTTTTTGGATAACTTTTACCGCTGCATCTATATATTGTTCTGTATATACGTCGAACATGACATCCGTTAACTTAGGTTTTCCTTGATTTTGTTTTAATATATGGTTTCTTTGTTTCAATATCTTTTGGAATTGAAGCAAATCATGTAAATATCTTGGAGATATTTGTCCAATTTCCATATCTAAAAATCGTCTTCTAACTAGCGGACTTCCTTTTACTAAAAATAAATCTTCTGGAGCAAACATCACTACGTTCAATTGACCAATATAGTCACTGAGTCTGCTTTGTTCTAAATGATTAACTTTAGCCTTTTTACCTTTTTTAGACAAGATCAATTCCAAAGGGATTCGCCCATATTTTTTTTGAATATCACCTTTTATTTTACCATACTCTGCTTCCCAACGTATCAATTCTTTGTCATTGGAAGTTCTATGAGATTTTGCCATAGATAAAACGTAAAGGGATTCCATTAAATTCGTCTTTCCTTGAGCATTTTCTCCAATAAGAACATTAATCTTCGAGGAAAAATCCAGCTCGATTGAATCGTAGTTACGGAAGTCATTTAATTCGAGTCGTTCAATATACATATTACTCTCCGTTCTCAGGTCCAATCATTAGAAATTTTCCTACTCCTGGAATATTCACTACGTCTTTGTTTCTTAATTTTCTTCCTCTTCTTTGATCTACTTCTCCATTTATATATACTGGATTTTCGCTCAAAAACCATTTGGCCATTCCACCTGAATCTATAGCGTCTGTCATTTTAAGTAATTGACCAAGCGTAATATATTCCGAGTCAAATCGAATCTCTTCCACTAATCATCCAACCTCTTCTCATTTTCTTTATCCCTTCATTTTACTCTAATAAAGTAAATAAGTAAAAAAGATAGCCACAATTAGTGACTATCTCTGCTTATATTGTTTTTTTAAAGATAAAAAAGTTTTCTCTTATCGGAGCAAACAAGGGTGCTTACATGTTTCTTAGTAAGTTCTTACCGGTAATATCAGTTGTAAAATAGAATCGTCATGGACAGACTTCAATACAAATGGTCTCATTGCGCCTGAGAATAGAATTTTTACGTCTTGTCCATCGATTGCCTTTAAAGCATCCATCATATATTTAGCACTGAAAGATATTTTAAGTTCTTCACCATCAATTGTTTCTGCTTGAATTTCTTCTTCAACTTTACCTATTTCGGGAGAGTTGAAAGAAACTTCTACTGAGCTTTGATCGATTGTGGAAAAGCGAACTACGTTGTTTCTTTCTTCACGAGCCAACAATGAAGCTCGGTCAATTGCTTGTAACAATGATTTACTATTTACGACAATGGTGGTTTTATATTCACTTGGGATTAAACGAGATGTGTCAGGATAATTTCCTTCTAACAATCTAGAATAGAACAATACATCTTCAGTTTTAAATAAGATTTGTTGTTGTGTCATAACAATAGCTACTTCTGAAGAAGTTTCTTCTAAAATTTTGTTCAGTTCATTTAAGCTTTTCCCTGGAATAACCACACTGTATGCTTCTTCAGGTAAATCTTTTAAAGCTGTTTTTCTTTTAGCAAGGCGATGGCTGTCTGTTGCAACACAGTGTAATTCTCCATCGTTAACCTGCCAGTTTACACCGGTTAAAACAGGACGGTTCTCAGATGTGGAAACGGCAAAAACAGTTTCTTTAATTATTGACTTTAACAAATCAGACGGAATAAAGAATTGATGTTCCTCTTCTAATTGTGGAAGCAAAGGATATTCACTAGCGTCTAGACCAATTAAGTTAAATTCTGATTTACCTGAGCGAATATATGTTTGAAATTGATTTGTTACTTCAATTTCAACATCATTGGTAGGTAATTTACGTACAATCTCATTAAATACTCTAGCTTGTAATACAATAGATCCTATTTCTATTACTTTTATTATTTGTTCTCCGTTTTTCTCCACTGGTATGAAAGTTTGAATTGTAATATCTGAGTCACTACCAGTTATATATAATCCTTCTTTTGTTACTTCTAATTTTAGGCCAGTTAATATTGGAATAGTTGTTTTAGAACTAACTGCTTTCATAACATCATTTAGTCCATTCAATAAACTATCTCTCATTACATCGAATTTCATTTTTATACCTCACTTATATAATTATTATTTATTAAAAGATTAATAGATATAGTAATAGGGCCTGTGGATATGTTGATAACTACATATTTCGCTATAATCCGCCACATATCCCCATGTGTATAAGTTGTTCTTAAGTATAGCACCTAAAATACAACTTATCCACAATGTGATTATCTTCCGAGGATAGATTTAATTTGCTTTACATCGTCCTGCAAATTCATATCTACCTTTAGCATTGTGGAAATCTTCTCATGAGCATGGATCACAGTTGTGTGATCTCTTCCCCCAAATTCTTCTCCAATTTTAGGTAAAGAGAAGTCGGTTAATTCTCTAGAGAGATACATTGCTACTTGACGAGGAAAAGCTATAGATTTTGTACGCTTTTTAGCAGTAAAATCCTCTAAGCGAATATGGAAATGTTCTCCTACAACCTTTTGAATATCTAATATAGTAATGATTCTTGGACGTGCGTTTGGCAATATATCTTTTAATGCTTCAGCAGCTAAATCTATATTTATATCTTTATTGACAAGTGAAGAATAGGCCACCACACGTATTAGGGCGCCTTCTAGTTCACGTATATTTGAGTCTATCTGATTTGCAATGTAGGCCATTACTTCATCGGAAATATCTAAGCCGTCCGCGCGGGCTTTTTTACGTAAAATTGCAATTCTCGTTTCTAGATCTGGAGGAGCTATATCAGTTATTAATCCCCACTCAAAACGAGATCGCAAACGGTCCTCTAATGTCGGTATTTCTTTTGGTGGACGGTCACTTGAAATAACAATTTGCTTCGATTCTTCATGTAAAGCGTTAAAAGTATGGAAAAATTCTTCCTGAGTTGATTCTTTTCCTGCAAGGAATTGAATATCATCTATAAGAAGCACGTCGACATTTCGGTATTTGTTACGGAAATCAACTGCTTTGTTATCTCTAATGGAGTTGATAAATTCATTTGTAAACTTTTCAGAAGATAAATAAACCACTTTTGCATTCGGATTGTGTTCTTGAACATAATGTCCAATCGCATGCATTAAGTGGGTTTTTCCTAATCCTACCCCTCCATATATAAAAAGAGGATTATATGCTTTTGCTGGTGCCTCTGCGACTGCCAAAGAAGCTGCATGGGCAAAACGGTTGCCGGAACCAATGACAAAGGTATCAAAGGTGTTCTTGGAGTTAAGCATCCCAGGTGAAAAGTCAGGTTGATTGTCTGGAGGTACCGGTGTTTTTGGCTTTGGTACATCAAAATCTTCAAAGTCTTGTCCTTTTGGAACTACAAAAGAAATAAGTAGTTCATTGCCAGTCAACTCTGTGAGAATACCAGCAATTAGGTGAACATAATGATTCTCTAGCCAATCCCTTGCAAAGGAATTTGGCGCAGCTATGGTCACAGTCTCTCCTTTGTAAGAAAGCATCTTAGTAGATTTTAACCACGTTTCAAAGCTTGGTTTGGATGTTTTCTTTTCAACTTCAGAGAGAACCTTAGCCCAAAGTTCTTCTAAGTGTTCCAATAACATAAACTCCTTTTCTATAGATTAATAAGAGATAAATTCTCTCTTACCTTTTACGAGCATTATTTTTCCAATAAAGAAAATGAATAATTTTACTTTATATTTATATGTATAATTTAGGTTATATACACAAATCCACGACCTGTGGATAAACTTTATAAACGTATGGGGAAAAACTTGTCCACAGATTACTAACAGTTGTGGATAATAAAAAATCGCATATTTCGTTTGAAAAAGTAAAACACAGATATCGTATCAAAAAAACGTAGTGATTACAAGATATTTTAAAGTTATCCACAATATTAAAATAATTAACAGTTAGAGTTGTCCACAGCATAGGAGTATGTTAAAAACATGTTCATAAGCTATGTGGATAATTTTTCTGTCGAAAATTGTTATTCACAGGAGTTTGGGAAAAAGCTATAAAGAATGTGGATAAGAATAAGAGAGAGGTTAGACTTGCGGTGTCTAAATAAATATTGACAAATATAGTATAGTTTTTATATAATATCGGAGACTGTCTAAGGAACATTTTAAAGATGATCACTCAGGAGGTGTCATATAGATGAAACGTACATTCCAACCAAATAGCCGTAAAAGAGCAAAAAATCACGGTTTCCGCGCACGTATGAGTACTAAGAACGGTCGCCGCGTAATAGCAGCACGTCGTGCAAAAGGAAGAAAAGTATTATCAGCATAATCATAAGTCCACTGACCAATTCAGTGGTCTTTTTTTTCTTTCAAAACGATTAGTTGGAGCAGGTGAATGGATGAATAAGAAACAACGTATTAAAAAAAATGCTGAATTCCAGCAAATTTTTAAAAAAGGCAAATCATTTGCGAACAGACAATTTGTTGTTTATAAGCTAGAAAACGAACATGACTTTTTTCGTATAGGGTTATCTGTCAGTAAAAAAGTTGGTAACGCAGTAGTTCGTAATCGTATTAAACGGTATATTCGCCAATCTTTTTTAGAGTTGAATGATTCAGTAGATACAAGCAAAGACTATATTATTATCGCCCGAAACTCGGCGGCCACATTAGATTTTCATGAAACGAAAAAGAGTCTGGAGCATGTTTTGAAAGTAGCAAAGGTTATAAAAAAGAAAAGCTAATGAAGTCTTTTCATTGAAGTGTTAAGATAGTGAGAGATAGAATGTATATTAATAGGGGGAAGAAGGTTGAAAAGAAAATTACCTTTACTATTATTATTAATAGTAATGACTGCTTTACTAGCGGGTTGTACGGAATTCAATGAGCCGATCTATAATACTTCGGAAGGCTTCTGGAATGAATACATCGTTTGGCCATTAGTGTCAGCCATAACGTTTTTTAAAGGAATTTTAGGAACGTATGGTTTGGGCATTATTGCTGTTACGATTATTATTCGATTAGTAATCTTACCATTAATGATCAAGCAAACAAAAAACTCTAAAGCAATGCAAGAGATACAGCCAGAGATGCTTAAGCTGAAAGAAAAATACAGTTCAAAAGATGCTGTAACACAACAAAAGTTCCAACAGGAAATGATGGCTTTATACAAAGATAGAAAGATTAACCCTGCTGCAGGATGTCTACCAGTCTTTATACAAATGCCAATCTTAATCGGTTTCTACCACGCAATTAGCCGAATGAATAATACTCCTGAGATTAATCTGGGAGATTTCTTAGGCTTTGCTTTAGCAGAACCGAGTATAATTCTTGCAGTATTAGCTGGTATTATGCAATTAATAGTGTTAAGAACTGGTCCAGCGATGGACAATCCTCAAATGAAGATCATGATGTATATAATGCCATTTATGATTATGGGATTTGGTATCGTATTACCGGCCGCATTAACATTGTATTGGGTAATCGGTAATATCATTTCTATAATCCAAAATTTATTCATTTATAAACCTTGGAACAAAGAAAAGAAAGTACCTGTTAAAGTAAAAACGGGAGGGGCCAAAAAATGAAGCAGATTACACAGACTGCACCTACGAAAGAGGAAGCTATAAACGTTGCACTAAAAAAACTTGAAGTATCGAGAGAAGATGTGTCAATTACCGTAGTGGAAGAAGGTAAAAAGGGCTTTTTAGGATTTGGAGCAAAGCCTGCAGTTGTTGAAGTAACTGTTTTAATAAAAGAAGAGCCTTCTAAGGAAGTTATAATTGAGGAACATGTAAAAGAGTCAATAACTGAAAAGACATTTCCGGATGAATCCTCTTTAAAAGAAGATATGAAGGAAATGATAGAATCAAGTGAGACACCAAGTAACGAAGAAGCGGTAGCAGAAACTATCCAATATATCAAAACTATCGCTAAGGAAATGGAAATAGAGGATTTAGTCATTACAGAAAAAAGAGAAGGCAAATTTATTTATCTCCACTTAAATAGTGAGAAAGCAGCATTGTTAATAGGGAAACGAGGACAAACATTAAATGCTTTAGAAAAACTATCCCAATTAGTTGCTAACAAATTTTCTCAATCATTTATCCTTATAAAGCTAGATGTTGGTAATTACCGTGAAAGAAGACAAGAATCTTTAGAACAATTAGCTGAGCGTATGGCAGATAAAGCAGTACGTACAGGGCAACCAGTTGAATTTGAGCCTATGTCCTCATCGGAGAGAAAGATTATTCACAATGCTTTATCTTCGAGAGTAGATATAGAAACTTACTCAGTGGGAACTGAGCCAAACAGATATTTAGTTATAGAATCAATAAAATAAGCAAAACGGGTTTTAGCTTAATTACAAGCTGAAATCCGTTTTCTTCTTTTGAGTGCACGCTTTGTTCTTGAATACAACTCGGCAAAAGCTCTATACTTTAAAGTCAAACTTTTATATAAAGCGTAAAGGAAACCAATATGGAGGGATGTACTTTTGAATTTCATAGAGCGTCCATAATTTTTGTTAAATATGTATATAGTGAAGCGTAAACTCAAGTATGTTGGGCAAAATATAATTTTAATAGGAAAAATAATAAAATTTCTTGGAGTTAACAAATAATTACTTGGAAGCGTGCTATTTTTGTTCACATAATTAAAAGTAACTATGCTTCTGATTTAGGCTAAAATATGTTATTGTTATATGTTAGATAGTCATGTTCGTTTTAGTTATTCACATGTGGATAACTAAATGTGCAAGGAGGTGTACGTTGATGGAATTTGATACAATAGCTGCAATTTCTACTCCATTAGGAGAAGGAGCAATAGCTATAGTTAGACTTAGTGGGACAGAGGCGATTTCAATAGCAAATAAGGTTTTCCGTTCGCCAAATGGAAAAAACTTAGCAGAGCAGCCCTCACATACCATTCATTATGGACACTTAGTCGATCCAAAGACCAATGATGTAGTAGAAGAAGTCATGATCTCTCTTATGAAAGGTCCAAAGACGTTTACGAGAGAAGACGTAGTAGAGATAAATTGTCACGGTGGACTAGTTACAGTTAATAGAGTCCTCCAGTTAATACTTATAAATGGTGCACGGCTTGCGGAACCTGGTGAGTTTACAAAACGTGCTTTTTTAAATGGACGAATAGATTTGTCACAAGCTGAAGCAGTAATGGATTTAATAAGGGCGAAAACGGACAAAGCGATGAATGTGGCTTTAGGTCAAATGGACGGTCGTTTATCAAGGCTTATTAAGACATTAAGACAAGCCCTCCTTGAGACTTTAGCTCAAGTTGAGGTGAACATTGATTATCCAGAATATGATGATGTTGAAGAGATGACGCTTCCTATGATGATTGAAAAAGGAACCTGGGTGAAGGAAGAGATTGAAAAGCTATTAATTACTTCTTCCCAAGGGAAAATCCTAAGAGAAGGTCTTTCCACTGCTATTGTTGGAAGACCGAATGTAGGAAAATCATCTCTTTTAAATAGTTTAATTCAAGAAAATAAGGCAATTGTTACAGAAATAGCAGGAACTACAAGAGATATTATAGAAGAATATGTAAATGTACGTGGAGTCCCTTTGAAGTTGGTTGACACAGCGGGTATTCGGGAAACAGAGGATATAGTGGAACGGATTGGTGTAGAAAAATCACGCCAAGTTTTGAAAGAAGCAGATTTAATATTGCTTGTTTTAAATAACGCTGAACATCTATCCGACGAGGATAAAAGAATATTCGAGACTATTAAAGGAATGGATTATATTGTCATTATTAATAAGACAGATCTTCCTAACAAACTAAATTATGATGAAGTGAAGCAACTGGCAGGTGACAAGCGAGTAGTAACTACTTCTTTATTAAAAGAAGAGGGAATTGACGAGCTAGAAGAGTCAATATCCTCCTTGTTCTTTGAAGGAAATATTGAAGTATCGGACATCACCTATGTATCTAACGCTCGCCATATTGCTTTGTTGAATTTAGCTAAATCGACGATTACCGATGCTATAGAAGCAGCTCATAATCATGTGCCGGTAGACATGATACAAATAGATGTCACTAGAACATGGGAAATATTAGGAGAGATAATTGGGGATACAGTTGAAGAAAGTTTGATTGACCAATTATTTGCTCAATTTTGTTTAGGAAAATAAAAAACGAGAGGAAGTTACGAACATGCCAAACTTTGAAGCAGGCAAGTTCGATGTGATTGTTGTTGGAGCAGGGCATGCCGGTGTTGAAGCCGCTTTAGCCGCTGCCAAAATGGGTGCAAAAACGCTTGTTTTAACAATAAATCTTGATATGATTGCATTTATGCCATGTAATCCATCCATCGGAGGCCCTGCAAAAGGAATTGTTGTGCGTGAAATTGACGCATTAGGCGGCGCCATGGGTAAAGTGATTGATAGAACTCACATTCAAATGAGAATGTTGAATACAGGAAAGGGGCCAGCTGTTCGTGCACTTAGAGCACAAGCAGATAAGGTTCTATACCAAAATGAAATGAAAAGACTGCTTGAGGAACAAGATAATCTTACAGTCCATCAAGCAGTTGTCGAAGAACTTCTAGTAGAAGATGAAAAAATTGTTGGCCTAATTACACAAGTAGGAGCAGTTTATCGTTCTGAAACTGTTGTAATTACTACTGGGACGTTTTTACGCGGTGAAATCATTATTGGGGATCTTAAATATTCTAGCGGACCAAATAACCAACAGCCGTCCATTAAACTAGCAGATAGCATTCGTGATTTAGGCTTTGATCTAGTACGTTTTAAAACGGGAACTCCACCGCGTGTAAATAGTAAAACAATAGATTATAGTAAAACAGAGATTCAGCCAGGAGATGATGTTCCTAGAGCATTCAGCTTTGAAACTACTGAATTTATTATGGATCAATTACCATGTTGGTTAACTTATACGAGCTCAGAAACACATCAAATTATTAACGATAACTTACATTTGTCTCCAATGT
The DNA here is from genome assembly GCF_014836595.1 of Psychrobacillus faecigallinarum. Taxonomy (GTDB): domain Bacteria; phylum Bacillota; class Bacilli; order Bacillales_A; family Planococcaceae; genus Psychrobacillus; species Psychrobacillus faecigallinarum. The sequence continues at coordinate 15,635 of NZ_JACSQO010000006.1, forward strand.
ATTCTGGTATGATTAAAGGAACCGGTCCAAGATACTGTCCTTCCATTGAAGATAAAATTGTAAGATTTAATGATAAACCACGTCATCAAATTTTTCTTGAGCCTGAGGGACGAAACACGAGAGAGGTTTATGTGCAAGGTCTTTCAACAAGTCTTCCAGAGCACGTGCAGCGTAGACTTTTGGCTTCAATCCCAGGGTTAGAACATGCAGAAATGATGCGCGCAGGTTATGCAATTGAATATGATGCAATGGTACCAACGCAGCTATGGCCTACATTAGAAACGAAAAAAGTGAAAAACTTATATACAGCTGGACAAATTAATGGAACTTCCGGATATGAAGAAGCAGCAGCGCAAGGTTTAATGGCAGGAATTAACGCTGCGCTTAGAGTATTTAATAAGGAAGAGAGAGTACTTAGCCGCTCGGATGCCTATATTGGAGTTCTTATAGATGATTTAGTTACAAAAGGTACTAATGAGCCTTATCGTTTATTGACTTCAAGAGCGGAATATCGCTTATTGTTACGCCATGACAATGCAGATTTAAGATTGTTAGAAATTGGATATAATATTGGCTTAGTGCCAGAAGAGCGGTATAATAAATTCTTAGAGAAAAAGAAAAGAATTGAAGAAGAACTTAAACGTTTACGTTCGATTATTATAAAACCAAATGAGGATACTCAAGAGGTTATTCGTAATGCTGGTGGAAGTGAGCTAAAAGATGGTATTCGAGCTTCCGATTTACTAAAAAGAACAGAAATGAATTATGACTTAGTTGCACAGCTTGTTCCCCTAGAAGTAGAGCTTAACGAAGAAGAAAAGGAACAAATTGAAATACAAGTTAAATACGAAGGTTATATAGAAAAATCTCTTCAACAAGTAGAAAAGCTTAAAAAAATGGAGAATAAAAAAATCCCTGATCAAATTGATTACAATGCAATCTCCGGACTAGCAACTGAAGCAAAACAAAAGTTAATGCAAGTTAGACCACTATCAATTGCACAAGCATCTCGTATTTCAGGAGTAAACCCAGCGGATATTTCTATTCTACTTATTTACATTGAGCAAGGTAAAATAGCTAAAATTACTGGATAGTCTTAAACAATGAGGAGAACAACATGAACGAAGAACAATTTAAAAAAGCCCTCTCTGAAAAGGGATTTGAGCTAACGGAAGTACAGTTAGGACAATTTAGAAAATACTTTGAATTACTTGTGGAATGGAACGAGAAAATGAATTTAACAGCTATTACAGATGAACCATCTGTATATTTAAAACATTTTTTTGATTCTATAAGTGCTTCTTTTTATGAGGATTTTAATGGTTCCTTTACTGTATGTGATGTTGGAGCAGGGGCAGGGTTTCCAAGTATTCCATTGAAAATTTGTTTTCCAAATCTTAAAGTGACAATTGTTGATTCCTTAAATAAGAGAATTCAATTTTTAACTCATTTAAGCAAGGAATTAAATTTAAAGGATGTACATTTTGTTCATGCTCGTGCTGAGGAATTTGGACAAAATAAGGATTATAGAGAGCAATATGATCTTGTTACTGCTAGAGCGGTAGCAAGACTCTCTGTACTTTCAGAGCTATGTATTCCACTTGTAAAAGTTGGAGGAAAATTTATAGCAATGAAAGCTGCAAGTGCATTAGATGAATTAAATGATGCACAAAGAGCTATTAATATATTAGGCTCTGAAAAAAGTGCGGAGTATTCTTTTCTATTACCGATAGAAAATAGTGAGAGAACGTTATATGTCTTTTCTAAAATTAAAAGCACACCGAAAAGATACCCTCGAAAACCAGGTATACCAAATAAGACTCCTATTATTTAATGAGGAACGTTCCACGTGAAACATTATTAAATTATTTTCTTTATCGAGAACATAAGTAAAGAGTATCTAAAAGGTGGTGCTAGTTAGATGAAAAGTCCTTTCTCACGTTTTTTCGGAGGTTCTGAAAAGCAAGGACAAGATCCAGTCGTTGAGGCTACGCAGACTAATAACGAAGAAGTAGTACATGTAGCCATAGAGAAGATAGTTCCTAATAGGTTTCAACCTAGGACTGTTTTTGATGATGCAAAAATAGAAGAGCTGGCACGTACAATTCATACACACGGAGTAATTCAACCTATTGTCATTCGAAAAATGGAAGATAATAAGTATGAAATAATAGCAGGTGAACGCCGTTTCCGTGCGATGTCCAAGTTGAAATGGACAGAGGTACCTGCCATTGTACGTAATTTAAGTGATAAAGAGACAGCATCTATTGCATTGATTGAAAACCTTCAAAGAGAAGAACTGACTGCAATAGAAGAAGCTGTGGCATATCAGAAACTATTAAAGCTACATGAGTTAACGCAAGAGGCGCTAGCTCAAAGGTTAGGCAAGGGTCAATCTACCGTTGCCAATAAATTGCGCTTGCTAAAATTACCTAAAGAGATCCAACAAGCAATAATGGATAAAAGGTTATCTGAAAGACATGCTAGGTCCCTCATGCAAGTGAAGGATGAAGAAGTACAAATCAAGTTAATGAACGAATCTATTGAACAGCAATGGAACGTGAAGCAACTAGAAGAAAAAGTGAATGAAATTGTTAATCCTCCTGTAAAAGAGGAAAAGAATGCTTCAAAGCCTAAAAGAAAAGCGATTAGTAAAGACGTGCGTATTGCTTTAAATACAATTAAGCAATCACTTAGTATGGTGACTAAAAGCGGAATCAATTTAAAAACAGAAGAAGAAGACACGGAAGATTTTTATCAAATTACAGTAAGAATTCCTAAGAAGAAATCATAAATAGAAATTATACTATATTTATTTTTATATTAAACTCTCACTATTTTGTGAGAGTTTTTCTTTTAATACAATAATAACATTCATTTTTCTGTAAAATTTGATAGAATGGTAGAGAGTTGTTTTTATTTTTATGAAAGTAGGTGCAAGAGTGGGAAGAATTATTGCAATAGCCAACCAAAAAGGTGGTGTAGGTAAGACTACTACATCAGTGAACCTCAGTGCCTGCCTTGCATACTTGGGCAAGAAGGTTTTGTTGGTGGACATTGATCCTCAAGGAAATGCTTCTAGTGGAGTTGGAGTTAATAAAGGCGATGTAAATCAATGTATTTATGATGTGTTAATAGATGATGTAAGTGTGAAAGATACTATTTTAGAAACGAAAGTAGAGAATTTACATATAGTTCCTGCTACCATTTCTTTAGCTGGTGCAGAAATAGAACTAGTATCTACCATTTCCAGAGAAGTACGATTAAAAAAAGCGCTTCAGGAAGTACAAGCTGACTATGATTTTATTATTATAGATTGTCCTCCTTCACTTGGTCTATTAACAATTAATTCGCTTACTGCTGCTGATGCTATTATTATTCCAGTACAGTGTGAATTTTACGCATTAGAAGGATTAAGTCAGTTATTAAGTACCATTAGATTGGTTCAAAAACATTTAAACAAAACTCTAGCAATTGATGGAGTATTATTAACAATGTTTGATGCAAGAACTAATTTAGGTATACAAGTTATTGAAGAAGTTAAAAAATATTTTCAAGATAAAGTTTATAAATCTATTATTCCAAGAAATGTTCGTTTAAGTGAAGCGCCAAGTCATGGGGAGCCAATTATTATTTATGATCCAAAGTCAAGAGGGGCAGAAGTGTATTTAGAACTTGCGAAGGAAGTGATTCGTCATGGCTAAAGGGCTAGGAAAGGGAATTAACGCTCTTTTTCCCGGAGAAGATACTAAACCAGAAGAAAAGGTAGAGCAGATCACTATAGCTGATATTAGACCGAACCCATATCAACCTAGAAAAATATTTGATGATGAAGCATTAATAGAGTTATCTGAATCTATTAAAGAACATGGTGTCCTGCAACCTATTATAGTTAGAAAAAAGGGTTCTAAGTTTGAGATAGTGGTTGGTGAACGTAGATTTAGAGCCTCAAAGAAAGTTCATTTAGAAGAAATTCCGGCTGTTATTAGAGACTTTAACGATCAACAAATGATGGAGCTTGCGATTCTAGAAAACCTACAAAGAGAAGATTTGACTCCGATAGAAGAAGCAGAGGCTTATCAAAATCTAATGGAAAACCTAGGATTAACCCAAGAACAATTAGCCTTTAGACTAGGGAAAAGTAGACCGCACATCGCAAATCATATTCGTTTACTTTCTTTACCTGAAATAGTTAGAAATGCGGTTTCCGAAGGTAAGCTTTCCATGGGACATGGTAAAGCATTATTAGGTTTAAAAAAGAAAAAAAATATACCTTTAATTATGCAAAAGACTATTAAAGAGAATCTCAATGTAAGGCAGCTAGAAGCGTTAGTCCAAAGATTAAATGAAAATGTTCCACGTGAAACAAAAAAGGTAGAAAAGGATATTTTTACTTTGGAAAAGGAATCTGAACTAAGAGATTTTTTTGGAACAGCAGTAAAGATTACGAAGAATGAAGAAAAAGAAAAGGGTAAAATAGAAATTGAATTTTACTCTAAAGATGATTTAGAAAGAATTTTGAAACTGCTTGAGGATTAAAAATGACCTATTTCTGGGGCAACCTGGAGATAGGTTATATTTTTAGGATGAAAAGAGGATAAGTAATGGTATTATTCGGGGCATTGATCAATGCATTACTAATTATAATTGGTTCACTAATTGGTCGACTTTTAAAGGGAATTCCAGAAAATATGAAACAGACCGTTATGTATGCTATTGGTATAGTTGTTATAGTAATGGGTGTTCAAATGGGATTGGAAAGTAGTAATTTCGTCATTATCATTATCTGTATCGTCCTTGGAGCAGTAGTTGGAGAATGGATTGACATAGATAAGTGGATTAACAGGCTCGGCCAAATGATAGAACTAAAATTTGGTTCTAAAAAACAGGATGGAAGTATTGCCCAAGGATTTGTTACAAGTACTTTAATCTTTGTTATCGGAGCTATGGGAGTTTTAGGCGCTTTAAATAGTGGTCTGCAAAATGATCATGATTTGTTAGTAAGTAAAGGAATCATAGATGGTTTTACCGCAGTTATTCTTTCTGCAACTTTAGGAATAGGAGTTATACTGTCATCAATTCCCGTTGTAGTATATCAAGGAGCAATCGCGTTGTTAGCTACTCAAATAACAAGATTAGTACCAGAAGCTGCACTTGAAATGTTTCTTCAGGAAATGACAGCTGCTGGTGGAATTATGATTATAGGAATTGGGACGAATTTATTAGGACTGACTAAAATTAGAGTCGCAAATCTATTGCCTTGTTTAGTTTTTGTTGGTATTGTAGTTGCTATTATTTTTTAAATTATATCTATGCCAAGCAAGGAGGAGGGAACGAGAAATTACTTTTCCCATCTCAAAAGTAAGGTTTAGACGTGTGCTTTGCAATACATTATATTCCATGAAACCACCTATGTTAACAATTGCTTTAATAGAAATTTCTCCAATGGGAGGTAAGTCTTTTTTTACAGCTTTACCTGGATAAAGAGGTCCGGGGTGGATAATTATTTCACCGATGTTATTCGCATTTCCTAAGCAGGCATCAATTGCAACGATAAAAGGCTTATCCGGTGAGTTATAAAGGGTATTGGTAGTTTCCTCTAAATTCAATGCATGAAGGGGATTATCCAATGTCCCTACAATTTCAAAAGGAAAAGAAACGAGCTGAGTTAAAAAAGACCCGGTCATTGGCCCCAAGGCATCTCCAGTAGAGCGATCTGTACCAATACAACAAAAAACAAGATTTGTATGATCAAAAGGAATATATTCTAAAAAGTAATTGCTTAATCGCCAAATAACGCCAGTTTCTTTATAATAGATAGTGGAGACTTGAGGGATCGAGTTGAGTTGAGAAGTCATATATATATAAACTCGCTTTCTTTTTTTAAATTAGTATATGCCTTGAAGAAAATATTTATTCAATGAGGTGGAGATTACAATGACTGCAATGTATCAACGAGTAGAAGCATACATACTAGATGAGAAAAATTGGATAGATTTAGGGCTAATATGTATTAAAATATTTTTTATTCTAATTCTTGCAACAGTCGTTATTAGAATTGGTAAAACGGTTATTAATAGAGTTTTTACAGTAAGACAAAGAAGCCCTTTAAGATATTCAGAAAGAAGACAAAATACACTAATAAAATTATTAGAAAATATTTTAACTTATGCAGTATATTTCACAGCAATTCTAGCAATTTTATCTACTTTTCATATTGATGTAAGGGGGTTAATTGCAGGAGCGGGAGTGATAGGCTTAGCGATAGGATTTGGCGCACAAAGCTTAGTAAAGGATGTTATTACTGGTTTTTTCATTGTATTTGAGGATCAGTTTGCCGTAGGAGATGAGGTACAAATCGGAACCTCCAGAGGTATAGTAGAAGAAATAGGTTTAAGGACAACTAAAGTCAAAAGCCCAATTGGGGAGCTTTTTATCATACCGAATGGGACAATATCTAACGTAGTTAACTATTCCGTTTTCAATACCATTGTTCTGATTGATATAAAGGTATCTTATGAATCAGATATTCAGGCAGTAGAGAAAATGTTGAGGGGTTTTTTGGGAAGTTTAAATACTAAGTATGAAGAGCTTGTGAAAGTTCCAGAGATATTAGGGGTGCAGGAAATATCATCAGATGATTTAGTGCTTAGAATTGGAGTAGAGACCATCCCAATAATGCAGGATGACATTGCAAGAAAAATTAGAAGAGACCTTAAGGAATTTTTAGAGCAATCTGGTGTAGATATTCCATATCCAATTGTCGTACGCAATGCAAAAAATGATGAGTAGGTGAGGTTAATGGAGAGAAAACAATTTCAATTGAATGACATTGTGGAGATGAAGAAACAACATCCATGTGGAACTAATCGCTGGAAGGTCATTCGATTAGGTGCAGACATTCGTATAAAATGTGAAGGATGCCAGCATAGCGTTATGATTCCGCGTGTAGAGTTTGAAAAGAAAATGAAAAAAGTGCTAGTTAAAGCAGAAGCAGAGTAAAGATAGACTTTTACCTTTAAAATAACTATAATAGACAGGTTAAAAGGAATCCGGTTAGTAAGAAAATTGAAGGGTTGTGACATATATGGCATTAACAGCAGGGATTGTCGGTTTACCAAATGTAGGGAAATCTACATTATTTAATGCAATAACAAAAGCAGGGGCTTTAGCTGCAAATTATCCGTTTGCGACAATTGATCCAAATGTGGGGATCGTTGAAGTACCAGATGCTCGTTTAGATAAATTAACAGAGTTAGTAGTTCCAAAGAAAACAGTACCGACTGCATTTGAATTTACAGATATTGCAGGTATTGTAGCAGGGGCTAGTAAAGGAGAAGGACTTGGAAACAAGTTTTTAGCACATATCCGTGAAGTAGATGCAATTTGTCAAGTTGTTCGTTGTTTTCAAGACGACAATATTACGCATGTTGCGGGCAAAGTAGATCCAATCTCTGACATAGAGGTTATTAATTTGGAATTAATCTTAGCGGATTTAGAAAGTGTGGATAAACGCTTATCTCGAGTAGCTAAGATGGCGAAACAAAAAGATAAAGAAGCAATGGTTGAAGAGCCAATTTTAACTCGTTTAAAAGAAGCATTTGAAGAAGGTAAGTCTGGTCGCTCAGTAGATTTTTCAGAGGATGAGTTGCGAGTTGTAAAAGGCCTTCACTTATTAACGATAAAACCAATGCTTTATGTAGCAAATGTATCTGAGGATGACATTATGGAATCAGAAGATAATGAGTATGTACAAAAAGTACGTGCATTTGCAGCAGAAGAGGGAGCTCAAGTTATCGTAGTATGTGCGAAAATTGAGGAAGAGATGGCAGCTTTAGAGGACGATGAGAAACAAATGTTCTTAGAAGAGCTAGGTATTCAAGAGTCTGGTTTAGATCAGCTTATTAAAGCTTCTTATTCTTTACTTGGACTGGCTACTTACTTTACAGCAGGAGTCCAAGAGGTACGTGCTTGGACATTCCGTAAGGGTATGAAGGCACCACAATGTGCTGGAGTAATTCACTCTGACTTTGAAAAAGGCTTCATTCGTGCAGAAACAGTTGCATACGATGATTTGGTTGACGCTGGTTCAATGTCCGCTGCTAAAGAAGCAGGGAAGGTTCGTTTAGAGGGTAAAGAGTATATTGTACAAGATGGGGACGTAATGTTATTCCGTTTCAACGTTTAAGTTGTATTGTATAAGCTTAATAGCAACTAAATTCTAAAGTAAAAACCGGTCTGCTTATGCGGACCGGTTTTCTTCTATAACGTATAGGATTGGTAGAGCAGGATCATCTTTAATAAGAATATCATTAGGATATTTTCTCAATTTTCTATACATAGCAAAGTCGCCAGCAGCACCGGCTACTAACCATGCACCTAAAAGCACAAGGAGAGGAGATTCAATACCATAACCAAATAACATAGGGATAATTCCTGTTGTCCAAAAGGGAAGTAAGAGAGCTTTTTTCATCGATTTATTAGGAATGGGAATAGAGGTAGTTGCATAGGCAACCCCTAATTTAAGATTGACACCATAATCCATCTTGTTCCAGGGTACCTTTCCAAAGGCCCAAAACCCGATTAAATGGAATGCTTCATGTAACACAATTAACAGGAGATATCCTATAAGAAATAAGAAGATTCCTAAGAGACTAAAATTAATCTCAAATTCTTTATAAACTAAAATATATATTATTAAGCCTAATAAGGAAAAGACTATGGTCATCCATAAACTTTGCCAAGCTACCTTTTTAATATCAATCTCTATTATTGTTAGAATAGAATCTTTTTTCTCCAATACAATTCCCCCTTTTATACAAATATACATTAATAAATAAAATAAGAACAATCTCTCCTTGAAAAAAATAACAGCTTGTGGTACAATAAGTTGATGTGAGTAATATCATTACTTGCTCCTTGTCGGCTGGTGACAGTTCGACCAAAGACCATAGGGAGGTGTAAATAGATGAGAAAATACGAATTAATGTACATTATCCAACCAGCAATCGAAGAAGATGCAAAGAAGGCTTTAGTTGAGCGTTTCAATGAAATCTTAACTTCAAATGGTGCTGAGATCATCGAAGCTAAAGAGTGGGGTAAACGCCGCTTAGCTTACGAAATCAATGACTTACGTGAAGGTTTCTACCAAATCGTTAAAGTAAACGCTGATTCTAGAGCAATCGATGAATACATTCGTTTAGCTAACATCAATGAAGACATTATCCGTCACATTGCTGTTCGTATCGACGATAAATAAGAAAATCGACTATCATGCTGAACGAGGGAGGTTATTAACTGATGATTAACCGTGTCGTATTAGTTGGAAGACTAACAAAAGATCCGGAACTTCGATATACGCCAAGTGGTGTTGCAATGGCTAGATTTACACTTGCTGTAAATCGTACATTCTCTAACCAACAAGGCGAAAGAGAAGCTGATTTTATCAACTGTGTCGTTTGGAGAAAACAAGCGGAAAACACAGCCAATTTCTTGAAAAAAGGAAGCTTGGCAGGTGTAGAAGGGCGTATTCAAACGGGTAGTTATGAAGGACAAGATGGGAAACGTGTTTATACGACAGACGTTGTCGCAGACAGCGTTCAGTTCTTAGAACCACGCGGTAGCTCTGGTGATCGTGGCCAAGGTGGACAATCATATGGCGGCGGACAACAACAGAACTCTTATCCGACATATCAGCAAAACCAACCAATGAATCAGCAAAACTATACACGTGTAGATGAAGATCCATTTGGAAATAGTAGTGGTCCGATTGAAGTATCTGATGACGACCTACCATTCTAAAATCTTATTGCACGTTTTACTTTAATCGAAAAGGAGGCAACCTATTATGGCACCACGTCGCGGAGGCAAAAGACGCCGTAAAGTTTGTTACTTCACTGCTAACAACATCACACACATCGATTATAAAGATGTAGATTTGTTGAAAAAATTCGTGTCAGAACGTGGGAAAATTCTTCCACGTCGTGTGACAGGAACTAGCGCGAAGTACCAACGTAAGTTAACACGAGCTATCAAAGTATCTCGTATCATGGCTTTACTTCCATTCTCTTCTGAAGAGAGATAAGTATATAAATCGAAGACCGGGAAACCGGTCTTTTTTTGTTCTCTTTTTTAAAGGATAGGAACTATCATTTAACCTTTTGGATTTAATAATTTATTGTCTATACCCTATTAATGTATTGTTACTGGTTTTAACACCTTGAGACAAATTTAGCGGAACAGATTAAACAATTGTGAACAATGGGTGATGGCTTAAGGAAAGCAACCATACGTGATTCATAAACTATAAGAGAATAGGTATGTAGTATAAGAAACTATCTTTATATGGAGTCACATAGGCTTTTCATATCATGTAATTTTAGTTGTACTTGAAAATCTGTTACAATGGATAGATGATTATAATAAAGGAAGGTCGATCATGCAAAAGAATCAGTCAAGCTATTTAACGTTTGGATCTTTAATGATTGCACTATTTGCTATTCTCATAGCAATGTCTGTGTATGTTCCGATTCTAACAATTATCACATCCTTAATAGCACCCTTACCGTTAGCTTGGTATAGTGCAAAATTTGAAAGAAAAGAATCGCTACTTGTTATGGTTGTAGCAATATTTATATCTTTTATTATTGGAGGTATAGTAGGTTTAACACTTGGATTAGTTGTAGGGCCAGTTGGTTTTATAATAGGAGATTCTTTACGAAAAAAGCAGTCCAAGCTATACATGCTAATGGCTGCAGGAATATTCGTACTACTCATGACTGCTGTGCAATACATAATTTCTATTTTAGTTTTAAATATGAATCTGATAGAGCAATTTTTAGAGGGTACTAAAATATACTACGAGCAAGCGGGAAAAATACTGGAGACAGCTGGCCAAAAACCAAAGAACTACGATGAGATGGTTAAACAAATTATAATAGCATTCGAAGCAATGTTGCCAACGCTCTTTATTTTAATGGCGTTTTTCCAGGCATTTGTTTATGTATCTATTCTTTTACCCATCCTAAAGAAGTTAAAAGTACCAGTTCCAAAATTTCCTAAATATATGTATTTTAAATTACCAAAAGCAGTGTTGTGGTATTATTTAGTTGTAGCAATCATCTCCTTAGTCACTACATTTGAGGTAGGGACCTTTAGCTATATGCTAATCATAAATGCGACCTTCCTTTTAAGAGCATTACTGTTGTTACAAGGGATTTCGATTATTCAATATTATTTTCATGTACAGGGTTGGCCAAAGTGGAGTGCTATTTTAGCCACTTTTTTAGCAATTCCCCTAAATTCATTTGTAATAATCCTAGGTGTTTTAGATTTAGGATTTAATTTGCGAGCATATTTAAAAGACAGATTTAAGAAATAAGGAGCTGATCCAGTGGCGTCTTTTTTTAGAAAACGACCAATACGATATCCACTAATATTGTTTATGCTTCTCAGTGGAGTTGCATCTTATTTGCTTCTGTCTAACAACCTTTTAGTTGGATTACTATTTGCTCTCTTGGTTGTGGGAGTTTTTATATACGCTTGGGTAATTGAAAAGCGTGTTTATGAAGAGACAGAAAGGCATATAGAGACTCTTTCTTACCGTATGAAAAAGGTAGGGGAAGAGGCATTGCTTGAAATGCCAATAGGAATTATTTTGATAAATGACCAGCATATAATCGAATGGGCAAATCCCTATATGACTCAAAAGTTACCATTTGATACGATTATAGGGGAGGAGTTACTTTCCATATCTTCTGACTTTCAGCAGCTACTCAAGCAGGATGATTCAAAGGAAATGGTCATTTCTCTAGATGAACATGACTATAAGGTATTTTACAAGGCAGAGGAAAAGCTTCTATATTTCTTTGATATCACTGAGCAAGTTGAAATGGAATCACTTTACTATGGAGATCGAACTGTGATTGGTGTATTATTTATCGATAATTATGATGAGATATCGCAAGGCATGGACGATCAAACAAGAGGCCAATTAAACAGTATTGTTACTTCTACTGTAAATAATTGGGGAGCTAAACATGGGATATACGTTAAAAGAATATCGTCTGATCGTTTTTTAGCAGTTTTCAATGAATCCATTTTGTTGGAAGTGGAAAAAAGCAAATTCTCCATTTTGGATGATATCAGGGAAACTACCTCTAAGTTTGGATTCTCTTTAACACTTAGCGTTGGGGTGGGTGCAGGATCTACCTCTCTTGTAGAATTAGGAGAGCTTGCACAATCGAGTCTAGATTTAGTGCTTGGCCGTGGAGGTGACCAGGTTGCTATTAAGCACCCTAATGGAAAAGTGAAGTTCTATGGAGGCAAAACTAATCCAGTAGAGAAACGTACACGTGTTAGAGCAAGGGTGATCTCACATGCAATGAGAGATTTGATACAGGACAGCGATCAGGTACTCGTAATGGGTCATAAGTTCCCGGATATGGATGCGATTGGCTCAGCCGTAGGTGTAAGAAAGATGGTTGAGATGAACAAGATAGATGGCTACGTCGTGATTGATTTTAACGAGTTGGATAAAAGTGTACTTCGTCTAATGGACGAAATTAAAGAAAAACCTGATTTATATAAACGTTTTATTAGCCCTGAAGAGGCTATCAATAAAATGACTGAAAAGACTTTATTAGTTGTAGTAGATACCCATAAACCAAGTATGGTTATTGATGAAAAATTACTTCAAAAAGCTGAAAAAGTTGTAGTAATCGATCATCATCGTCGTGGAGAAGAGTTTATAACGAATACCATGCTTGTCTATATGGAGCCATATGCATCATCTACTTCAGAGTTGGTCACTGAGCTAATCGAATACCAACCGAAAAACGAAAAAATCACTATGCTAGAGGCTACATCTATGCTAGCAGGTATAATTGTTGATACGAAAAGTTTCACGCTTCGTACAGGGGCTAGAACGTTTGAGGCGGCCTCTTATCTTAGAACCCATGGAGCAGATACCATTTTGGTCCAACGCCTCTTAAAAGAGGATTTAGACACGTATATCGAACGCTCCAAAATTGTGCAGAACGTTGAATTCTTTAGAGAAGGAATTGCTATAGCACATGGAGATGAAGACACTAACTATAGCCAAGTGCTGCTTGCCCAGACTGCAGATATACTTTTAGCAATGAATAACGTATCAGCTTCCTTTGTAATAGGTCATAGAAGTGATTCTTCCGTAGCAATAAGTGCAAGGTCACTTGGTGAAGTAAATGTTCAAATAGTGATGGAAAAATTAAATGGTGGAGGGCATCTAACTAATGCCGCTACCCAACTAACAGATATAACAGTTCCAGAGGCTATTAATCAATTAAAACTAGCTATAATGGAAACAATCGAAGGAGGAAACGCAGAATGAAAGTAGTATTTTTAAAAGATGTTAAAGGTAAAGGTAAAAAAGGCGAGATTAAGAATGTAGCAGATGGTTATGCACACAATTTTTTGATCAAAAATAAACTTGCTGTGGAAGCAAATACAGCTGCAATTAGCGCTTTGGAGGGACAAAAGAAAAAGTCTGAAAAAGAAGCAGCAGAAGAATTAGCCGAAGCAAAAAAATTAAAAGAAAAGTTAGAACAGCTAACAGTTGAACTAAAAGCAAAATCAGGTAATGATGGCAGACTATTTGGTTCTGTTACTACTAAACAGGTTGCTGCACAATTAGATAAAGTTCATGGGATTAAAATAGATAAACGTAAAATGGAATTAGATGATGCAATTCGTGCTTTAGGATACACAAATGTACCTGTTAAGTTACACCACGAGGTAGTAGCAACATTAAAGGTGCATGTATCTGAAGAAGCGTAAGGAGAGAATTTTATGAGCGATCCATTATTGGACCGTGTCCCCCCACATAATCAAGAAGCTGAACAATCGGTCCTTGGAGCAATATTTTTAGAACCACAAGCTTTAATAACTGCAGCAGAGATCGTTATGCCAGAAGATTTTTATCGGGTAGCTCATCAAAAAATATTCCAAACGATGCTTCGCCTGAGTGATCAAGGGAAAGCAATTGATGTAGTAACGGTCACAGAAGAATTATCTTCTAAGAAGGAACTTGAAGATGTAGGAGGCATTTCCTACATCAGTGAAATAGCAAATGCTGTTCCTACTGCCGCTAATATAGGCCACTATGCAAAAATTGTGGAGGAAAAGTCAATTCTTCGCCGTCTTATACGAGTGGCTACGACCATAGTAGAAGATGGGTTTACGCGAGAAGACGAGGTAGAGGCGCTTTTATCCGAAGCAGAAAGAAAAATGATGGAGGTTGCCAATCGAAAGAATGCTGGTGACTTTAAACATATTAAAGATGTATTGGTAGAAACCTATGACAATATTGAAAAACTGCATACTAGAAAAGGTGACGTAACTGGTATTCCTACTGGTTTCCGTGATTTAGATCGTATTACGGCAGGGTTTCAACGTAACGATCTTATCATTGTAGCGGCACGTCCTTCTGTAGGAAAAACAGCTTTCGCGTTGAATGTAGCCCAAAACGTGGCTACGAAAACTGACGAGAACGTTGCAATCTTTAGTTTGGAGATGGGTGCTGAACAGCTTGTAATGCGTATGCTTTGTGCAGAGGGCAATATTGATGCTCAGGTGCTTAGAACAGGGGCCCTTACTACAGAGGATTGGCGCAAACTTACGATGGCGATGGGTAGTCTATCAAATGCTGGGATCTATATAGATGATACACCTGGTATAAGAGTAAATGAAATAAGAGCAAAGTGTAGACGACTGAAGCAGGAATCAGGTTTGGGAATGATTTTAATTGATTATTTGCAGCTTATTCAAGGAAGTGGCGGAAGCCAGGCGAATCGTCAACAAGAGGTTTCTGAAATCTCTCGTTCCTTAAAGGGTCTTGCTCGTGAGCTAAAAGTTCCTGTTATTGCCTTGTCTCAGCTGTCCCGTGGTGTAGAGCAACGACAAGATAAGAGACCAATGATGTCCGATTTACGTGAATCTGGATCGATTGAGCAAGATGCGGATATCGTTTCTTTCTTATATCGTGAGGATTATTACGATAAGGAAACAGAAAACCAGAACATGATTGAGATTATAATTGCTAAACAACGTAATGGTCCAACTGGAACCGTCACTTTAGCATTCGTGAAGGAATTCAATAAATTTGTTAATATTGATTGGAGCCAACACCAAGCTCCACCAGCATAAAGCAAACACGAACGAATTGATGAAGTAATTGTCAATTCGTTCGTGTTTTTTCGTTAAATTGGTTGACTATGGTAAAGATGATTGGTACAATAACACTGATTTTTAAACAGGACATGATGTCTGACGGAGGTGTTGGCAATGCCATCAGTAGTTGTAGTAGGAACCCAATGGGGAGACGAAGGAAAAGGCAAAATTACTGACTTTTTATCGGAACACTCAGAAGTAATCGCACGTTACCAAGGTGGAAATAATGCAGGTCATACAATTATTTTCGGAGGAGAGACTTATAAGTTACATTTAATTCCTTCCGGTATTTTTTATAAGGATAAAATCTCGGTGATCGGGAATGGAATGGTAGTCGATCCACGAGCGTTGGTAAAAGAATTAAAAGGATTGCATGATCGAGGAGTAACTACTGAAAATTTACGTATTTCTAATCGTGCCCATGTGATACTTCCTTATCATATAAAACAAGATGAAGTAGAGGAAGCACGTAGAGGTGCTAACAAAATAGGTACAACTGGTAAAGGTATTGGCCCTGCATATATGGACAAAGCTGCCAGAGTAGGGATTCGTATAGCAGACCTTCTGGACTATGGAGTGTTTAAAGAAAAGCTAGAACGTAATTTAGAAGAAAAAAATAGAATGTTTGAGAAATTCTATGAAACAAAAGGCTTTACTGTAGAAGAAATATTAGAAGAGTTTTATAGCTATGGACAAGAGATTGAAAAGTATGTAACCGATACTTCCAAAGTATTGAATGATGCACTCGACGAAGGCAGACGAGTACTTTTTGAAGGAGCACAAGGAGTCATGCTTGATATTGATCAAGGAACTTATCCTTTTGTTACTTCTTCTAATCCTGTTGCTGGTGGAGTAACAATTGGAGCAGGTGTGGGGCCAACAAAAATTTCTCATGTGGTAGGAGTTTGTAAAGCTTATACATCTCGTGTAGGAGATGGACCGTTCCCCACAGAGCTTTTTGATGAAGTGGGCAACCAAATAAGAGAAGTAGGAAAAGAATATGGAACGACAACAGGAAGACCACGCCGTATCGGTTGGTTTGACACAGTTGTAATCCGCCATGCTCAAAGGGTAAGTGGTTTAACGGATTTAACGGTAAATTCAATTGATGTACTAACCGGATTAGAAACCGTGAAAATCTGCACAGCCTATAAATTTAAGGATGAGCTTATTACGGAATATCCAGCAAATTTACGAATTCTTTCGGAATGCGAGCCAGTCTATGAGGAAATGCCAGGCTGGAATGAGGATATTACAAAATGTAAGACACTTGATGAACTTCCAGAAACAGCAAGACATTACCTAGAACGCATTTCTCAGTTAACAGGAGTTCCTATTTCTATCTTCTCTGTAGGACCAGATCGCACACAAACGAATATTATTTCTAGTGTTTGGAAATAAGTTTCTAAAAAAAACCGTCAAAAAGAAAATTTTGACGGTTTTTTTGTTGATTTTTGTAAGAATTTTTATTTATAAATCTATTAATGTGACAAATATAACAAAGATTCCAGTAGTATTATGTATGAGAAAGAAATTAATGGAGAAAAAGTAAAGAATATTAGAAAAAGAAACTAGAAAAAAGATTAATATTACCAATATAAAAGAAAAAATAGAAAATAATGGGTGTTAAAATACAATTTCTTTACAAGATTAAATATTGCTACACTTCCCTATTTCAAATATGTTAAATTAAAATAGTGTAAAAATGGAATAAAGGTTTTTAAATAGTTTGGAAGGAGCTTTATCATGTTTTGGAATAGAAAGAATGAGGAGCAGAAGAATAAATCACTTGCTGTTCTTTCAAACAGAAAATCAAATGTGGTTAAAAAAGCTACTATAACGGTTTTACTAACATCATCACTAACCTTTAATATGGCATTTGCCAATGAAGGAAACGACAAAGCACTAAAAGAAATTTATCATATATACTCAGAAGGTCAGTACATAGGAGCACTTTCCGATAAAAAAGAAATGGAAAATTTATTGGAACAAAAAGTTCAAGAGAGTAGCTCACAGTATGGCGCTCTTCCTTTAAAAGCAGGATCTAACTTGAAGGTAGTAGCCGAACAAGTATTTACTCCCGCCACGGATGACGAAACAACACTTCAAAAACTCAATGAGATAGTTAAAGTAGAAGCAACAGCATTTGCTTTGTCAGTCAATGACGAGATGGCCGTCTACGTCAAAGACATTGAAGCCTACCATGAAGCGATAAAAAAATTAAAGCTACAGTTTATCTCGGAAGAAGAGTTAGCTATACTGGAAGCTAAAAAAAGTGTTACTGAAAATCTACCCGAATTACAAGTAAATGAAACACGAATCGCAGATATAATATTAAAACAAGAAGTCTCAGGTGTAACTGCTAATGTAGCACCAGAAAAGATTGTCTCTGCTGATGAAGCTGTGAAGTTGCTTTTAGAAGGCACACTAGAACAGGAAACATATAAAGTTCAATCTGGTGATGTGTTAGGTACTATCGCTAATAAACACAATTTAACCTCAGCAGAACTTTTAGCTATTAACCCTGAACTTACAGATTCAAGTGTATTACAGATCGGTCAAGAGATTAATGTCACAGTATTAAAGCCACTTATAAATATAGAAGTAGTTTATGAGAAAAAAGTAGAGGAAGTAATTCCTCATACTAAAAAAGTCAAAGAAACAGATGAAATGTATAAGGGCGATACAAAGGTAAAGCAAGAGGGGTCCGATGGGAAAAGAGTAGCTACTTATTTGGTTCGTGAGGAAAACGGTGTACAAGTTGACCAGTCCGTTACAGAAGAAACTGTACTCGAACAACCAAAAGACAGTATAGTACTTAAAGGAACAAAGGTTATCCCTTCTCGAGGATCAGGAGAATTTGCGTGGCCAGCCGAAGGGGGATACATTTCTAGCAAAATGGGATATCGTTGGGGTCGAAAGCATGAAGGTATAGACATTGCTCGTCCTAATGGATTTAACATAAAGGCTGCTGATAACGGAATTGTGGAAGCTGCTGGCTGGGATGGAACGTACGGAAATCGTGTAATTATTAATCATCAAAATGGCTACAAAACAACCTATGCACATCTTTCCTCTATTAGCGTGAGCGTTGGAGATGTGTTGCCACAAGGTTCAAAACTTGGCGTAATGGGAAGTACAGGACGCTCTACTGGAACTCACTTGCACTTTGAAGTGGAGAAGAATGGAGTAACGATTGATCCATTATCTATGTTAAACTAAATAATAAGTTAGAGACAGTCGCTAGCCGGCTGTCTTTTTATATATGATATCCTTCTAGATTTGTGCCAAGGTAAATGAGGAATAACATTGGGCGTTGGGTAGTCAATATTTTCTCTTTACTTCTTAGGAAAGGCATAGACACTTGTATTTTTTTCTGACTTTGCAAGACGGCAGTTAGAAGGAAATTTATTTCATAAAAATTTCCTGGGAAATATTTCGACAAAGCTCGACTTCTCATATACTACATCCTTCCTAGGATCTTTTCTTTAAGGATGCATGGAGAGAAAAAGAATGATAGAGTAATGATATATTAATTGTTTAAAATAATGTATTTGATTAAAATATAGCAGAAAAGGGCGAAAGGGGTTTAACAAGTGAGTAAGAAGATTTTAGTAGTAGATGATGAAAAACCAATTGCAGACATACTTCAATTTAATTTAAAAAAAGAAGGCTATCAGGTTTTCTGTGCGTATGATGGGGACGAGGCTTTGAAAAAAGTAGACGAGATTCAACCTGATCTTATGCTTTTAGACATAATGTTACCTAATAGGGATGGAATGGAAGTTTGTAGAGAAATTCGCAAACGCTTTAGCTTTCCTATTATTATGCTAACTGCGAAAGATTCAGAGATAGATAAGGTATTAGGGTTAGAGCTAGGTGCGGATGATTATGTGACAAAGCCATTTAGCACAAGGGAGTTAATAGCCCGAGTAAAAGCTAATATGAGAAGACATCAAACCATTCAAGAAGATAATGAAGTAGTGACTAATGATATTACTATTGGTCCTCTAACTATTCAACCGGATGCTTATTTGGTATTGAAAAGAGACGAAACAATTGAATTGACTCATCGTGAATTTGAACTCTTACATTATCTTTCCAAGCATATAGGACAAGTAATGACAAGAGAGCATTTATTACAGACGGTGTGGGGATATGACTATTTTGGAGATGTTCGTACAGTCGACGTTACAATCAGACGGCTACGCGAAAAAATCGAAGATAATCCGAGTCACCCAAATTGGATTGTGACTAGACGAGGTGTTGGTTACTATTTAAGAAGCCCTGAACAGGAGTAAAACGATGCATAAGGTTGGTTACTTTAAATCAGTTCATGTTAAAGTAGTGATGATTTATGTATTATTAATCATTATTGCTATGCAAATCATCGGCTTATATTTTGTTAAAGAGTTAGAGGAGAGACTTAAAGAGAACTTTGAAGAATCCGTTAAAGATCGAGTAGGGATATTAGAATTTAGTGCGCGCGAGGAAATTATTAAAATACGGGCAGAAGAAGACCAAACACTAGAACAAAGTTTACGTTCTATCCTGTCTGGTCTTAATTCGGATGACCTAAAAGAGGTTCGGATTATTGATGCTAAATATCAAATAAGAGCCACCTCAGATTCAAACAATCAATCGATAGTTGGTCAAAAGTCCATGGACGAGCTAGTTCATAAATCCATTAGTGCGGAGGATACGTTTGATAGTATCGTCCTAGATTCCAACAAACGTATTTGGATATTAGTTACACCGATAATTCATAATGGTTCAGTGGTTGGAACTGTTTATATTGAATCGAATATTGAAAATGTATTTAGTCAAATGAACGAAATCAATCAAATCCTAGCAGTAGGTACCGCGGTGGCACTCGTGATTACGATAGTACTAGGGATTTTAATAGCACAAACGATTACAAGACCTATATCTGAGATGAGAAAACAAGCCCAAGCGATGTCAAAGGGTAATTTCTCTCGAAAGGTAAGAGTTTATGGAAATGATGAAATTGGTCAATTAGCGCATGCTTTTAATCATTTAACCAATAGGCTACAGGAAGCCCAGTCGACTACAGAGGCAGAACGTAGAAAGCTTGCCTCTGTTCTAACAAACATGACAGATGGGGTAATAGCTACCGATCGAAAAGGAAGAGTCATTTTGATAAATGATCCTGCAGTAAGGCTATTACGCATACCAAGAGAGATGGTTTTGAATAGACCCATTATTTCGGTGCTTGGCATTGATAGCGTTCACTCCTTTGAGGATTTAATCCATTCTAAGGAATCGATGAATTTAGATTTTAGTACACAGGACCGTCCATTTATACTCCGTGCTAATTTTTCAGTTATCCAAAAGGAGACCGGGTTTGTGAACGGTTTGATAGCCGTTTTACATGATAATACAGAGCAAGAAAAGATAGATATGGAAAGAAGAGAGTTTGTAGCAAATGTATCACACGAGCTTCGAACCCCTTTAACTACTATGAGCAGTTATTTGGAGGCTCTAGCAGATGGAGCATGGAAGGATGACGAGATAGCACCTTCGTTTTTGAAGGTCACTCAAACAGAGACACAGAGAATGATTCGTTTGGTGAATGACTTACTTCAATTATCTAAGATGGATAGTCGGGACTATGATCTTAACAAAGAAATCGTTAACTTTAACAAGTTTTTTAATAGGATTATTGATCGATTTGAGCTGTCTAAATCTCAGAATGTTACATTTCAACGTATGCTACCGGAAGTTCCTTACTACGTAGATATCGACACAGATAAACTGACTCAAGTAATTGATAATATTATTTCTAATGCCCTAAAATACTCCCCTGACGGAGGAAATATTCGATTTGGTATTATAGTTAAAAATGATTTACTACAAGTTATGGTTTCAGATGATGGCATGGGTATACCATCAGAAAATGTAAATCGAATTTTTGATCGATTTTATCGGGTAGACCGAGCACGAGCACGCTCTATGGGAGGGACAGGCCTTGGTCTCGCAATTGCCCGGGAAATGATAGAAGCCCATGGCGGAAAGATTTGGGCCGAAAGTGAAGAGGGCCGTGGGACAACTATATTCTTTACATTAGAGATACTGTTAGATGAGGAAGGTGAGTGGGATTGAAGTATATAGAACCAGTAAAATCGATTATTTTACTCATACTCATCCTGCTAAGTCTTACACTTACCTTTACAATTTGGACTTATTCACCTAACTATCCAGAAACAGATACTCCAGTAGTTGATATTTCAATTGCAGAGAAAAAGAAAATGGAAGAGGTAGTCAGACCATATCGTCTACTAATTAGTCAGCCTGATAATCTGAAAGGCTCTAATTCTCTCGTAGATATCAATAGCGTTATTAATTCTATGAAAAACTGGGAAATTGGAACGGTTAAGCTCTTTAGTAACAATACCAATGTTCAGCAGGTGAACGAGTTAATAAATCAACCATATGCAAGTACCTTATTCTTTCAAGCGGATGTCCCTATTGAGTCATATGGTTCCATTTTAAAATTTGTCGATCCTATTTTTCCTAATACCTCCTTCAACCGTTTAGTTATAGATTGGAACTCTTCCGACGCTGAAGGTACGGAGGGTGAAAAGAATTCAAGTCAGGGCTTAACCCTATACTTTATCAGTACTACTCAAAACAAAATTTACTCAGCAGATGTGTCAAAGGAAGATATCAATAGTTTTTCTGAACATATGATTAAAACCGCAAATGCTATGCAGGTGTACACTGAAATAGCTAGAGGTGGTAAATATTCTATATTTACTACTGGTAATCCAGAAAAGATTGTTCAGTATTCTTATCTGATAGAAGATATTGATATTAATAGATTTAAGGATGCCCTTTTTAACATACCAAGTCTGGTCGTACGCCGAAGTAATCCAGTAGGATCTGGCGAACAGTATACGGATGATAATGCTTTAATGACGGTAGACCCTATGTCAATGCGATTAAATTATGTACTTCCTTCTGCAGAAGGTCAATTCCTCGGTAAGTCGTCAGAGCTTCTATATAATAGCTTGAGTTTTGTGAATGAGCATGACGGCTGGACAGATGATTTTCGTTTTAGTAGGATGAATAAGGAATCCAATCAAGTAAATTTTCAGCTTTATTTTGAGGGATTACCTGTTTTCAGTCATATTATGTCCACAGAAATTATGCAATCTTGGGGAAGTAATCGAGTATATCGATATAATAGACCGTATTTTACATTAAATGATCAGCCGTTCTCCTCTAAAGATATAGAGTTGCTTTCGGGACGAGAAGCATATGAGTTATTAAGCTTAGTTCCAAATCAACAAGTTTCTATGATAGAAGAAATGGTACAAGGTTATTATCTCTCTAGAGACGCAGACCAGCCTTTGTTTACACTTGTGCCATCCTGGTATTACTTAGTGAATGGTGTATGGATAAGACTATCTCCAGAAGATTTAGGAGGTGGTACCTTTGGATTGGAGTAAAACAAAGACTATTTTTATCATAGTGTTTTCCATATTAAACGTCTTTTTGTTTACATTATATTTGAACCGATATACTGAGGGTCAGAACATAGAAGTTTTAAGCTCAACAACTGTAGAGGAACGTTTGGCAATAGACAATATTAATGTTTCCAAAGCTTCTAGTGTTATGGTGGAAGATGCCTATTATGTTTCTGGTAGTGTGCATAAATTTGAATCACAGGAAATAGAAAAACTAGAAAATCAAACGATTGAGTTTAAGCCGGAATCCCAAATTGTCGGTACGTTTATTAAACCACTTCCAATTACGGAGGAGAACAAGCTTGAAAAACTTGTGCAAGACAATATAATAAAGGGTTCATCATATGGATTATGGAAAATAGATGAGGAAAATCGAAATGCTACTTTTTTTCAAAAGGTAAACGACCGTCTTGTGTATTATAATCAAAAAGCAAGATTGGTAGTCTATTGGAATGAGGAAAATGAGCTTGTAAGATATGAACAAACCATGTTAGATAATCTGGAAGATTATAGCGAGTCCAAAAACCTTTTACCTACCATTCAAGCAATGTCCAATTTATATTCCAAAGGCTTGTTAGTTGCAAACTCAACAGTAACAGATATTAGCTTAGGGTATTCTACATTGGTACAACAAGCTGATACGCAAGTATTTGCACCAACGTGGCGAATACTAGTTGAGCGTGAGGATGGAAAAATTGATGAGCATTTTGTAAATGCGGTAGAAGGAAGAATTATTGAAATACCAACAGAAGAAGATTCATCAGCAGTAAAATAAGGAGTTTTGATGATGAAGTTTAGTGTACTAGCTAGTGGAAGCAGCGGAAATGCAGTCTATGTCGAAAATGAGCAACATTCCTTTTTAGTAGATGTAGGGCTAAGCGGTAAGAAAATGGATGAGCTCTTTAGAGGAATCGGAAGAGATATAAAAAATCTTTCTGGAATTTTCATCACCCATGAGCATAGCGACCATATTAAGGGACTCGGAGTAGTTGCCAGAAAATATGGCGTGCCGATTTATGCCAATGAAAAAACATGGGGAGCAATGGATTCACTTGTTGGAAAAGTGCCATTAGAGCAGCGTTTTCAATTTGATATGGAAACTGTGAAGTCATTTGGCTCCATGGATATCCAATCCTTTGCCGTTTCCCATGATGCTGCAGATCCAATGTTTTATATATTCCATGAAAATGGGCGAAAGCTTGTTTTAATAACCGATACAGGGTATGTGAGTGATCGCATGAAGGGACATATTAAAGGAGCAGATGCTTTTGTCTTTGAAAGCAATCATGATGTCAGTATGCTACAGATGGGCCGTTATCCATGGTCAGTCAAACGCCGAATTTTAAGCGACGTGGGTCACGTGTCTAACGAGGATGCTGCAGTTGCTATGAGTGAGGTAATTGATATTAAACCAACTAATGTGTACCTATCTCACTTAAGTAAAGACAACAACATGAAGGATCTGGCAAGAATGAGTGTGACCCAGACCTTGCAATCCTGCGGTATTATTGCCGGTGAGTTCGTTCACTTACATGATACAGATGCCAATCAGCCAACTGAATTAGTTTTAGTATAACTACAAGTTCCAAGAGCCTATAAGCTTTTGGAGCTTTTTTATATGGAATTCCTATTATTATTATTGTTTTCCACTTTAGATGGAAGCGTTCCGATTTGGCAAGCTATAAGTCATCGCCGACTGCCAGACCGAATGTTATTTATAAAATTACCAATAGCAATTCTCTCCTTTTTGGTAGGATCAGACGTCAAGGTTTGGTTTCGTCTCGCAAACTTCTGGGCTCTCTGCAAGGTTCTGCGTCATCTCTGCAAGGTTTATGCTCATCTCCGCAAGGATTCCCGCAGTTTCCGCAACGTCCGCCACCCTCTTTAAGGTTTATTAACAAACCATTCTCTATTTGCTATTGCTATTTGTGTTTTTTATATAACTTTTAGTTAATTTTCATTTAATTTTAATGTTTAATGGGTAAATTAAAAACACAAACATATTGTTTAATGAAAGGGAGAGTGCAAATGGGTTACTATAATTCATATGGTCCTGAACAAGAACCACCAAAAGTAAGAAATAAAGCAAAGAAAAAAGGGGTTGCAGGATATTTCTTCAGTGGTTTGGCAGGTGTATTAGTCGGAGCACTTCTTGTTTGGTTTATAACCCCTTCCGTCGTAAACAATTTACCAGCACAAACAGAAAGTGAAACGGCAACAAATAAGGCAGCTAAAACAGAACAACTAAGTGTTGATATAACGACAGATGTAACAGGAGCCGTCGAAAAAGCCTCGGATGCAGTTGTCGGTATCTCCAATATCCAATCGGCAAGAAATTTTTGGAGTCAAAATTCCTCCGAACAGGAGGCAGGTACTGGATCAGGAGTTATCTATAAAAAAGAAGGCGGAAAAGCATATATTGTAACTAATCACCATGTAATAGCGGGAGCCGAAGCTTTGGAGGTAACTTTAAAGGATGGAGTTAAGGCTGAAGCTAAGCTAGTAGGTAGCGATATGTGGACAGATCTTGCAGTTCTAGAAATAGACGATAAAGGTATTGAAACAGTACTTGAATTCGGAGATTCAGATACGTTGAAACAAGGAGAGACTGTTATTGCTATAGGTAATCCCCTTGGTTTAGACTTCTATGGATCAGTTACAACTGGAGTAGTTTCTGGTACTGACCGTGCAATACCGGTAGATATTAATGAAGATGGTGTTGAAGACTGGCAAGCAGAAGTTCTACAAACAGATGCTGCGATAAATCCCGGAAACAGTGGAGGAGCATTAATCAACTTAGCTGGCCAGCTGATAGGAATTAACTCTATGAAAATCTCCGAATCGACCATAGAAGGAATCGGCTTAGCAATTCCGGTGAATTCAGCTTTACCAATCATTGAGGACTTAGAGAGAAATGGAAAAGTTATAAGACCGTCTATGGGTATTACATTAATGGATTTAACAAATGTTCCCGCATTCCATCAACGCGATACTTTAAAATTGCCAGCAGAAGTAACTACCGGAGTTGTAGTAGACGAAGTGTATGAAGGAACTCCAGCTGCTAATGCGGGGATGAAAACATATGATGTTATCGTAGAGATGGATGGGGAGAAAGTCGAGAACTCGATTGACTTGAGAAAGCATCTATACAACGAAACAGAAATTGGAGATAATTTAAAGGTTAAGGTTTATAGACAAGGTGAAATAGTAGAATTAACTTTAACATTAAAAGATTCCACTGACTTATAAAGATGTGGATAACTAAAATTTATTAACAAAAGTTTTACACAACGAGTAGTGAAAGAAAAGCTTGTCTTTCCTACTCGTTTTTTCTTTGTTAAAATAGACTGTGGATAACAATGGATGAATTGTGTATAACTATGTTGAATAATTTAAATGAGAAGAGGAGATAAATAGTGAGAATATTCAGTTGCGAAACCCATATAAATCAAGCTTTAGACATGTTTGTAGCAGAGGAAAAAACATTTCCAATGATGGAGAAATTAAACGACGAAGAAATGTTATCCACAAGTTGTACCTATTGTAACATTTCTGCAATATATCTTGTGGCTCATGAAAATGATAACACAAGATGTAGATAACTATTGTGGATATGTGGATAAGTCATGTTAATAACTTGTTTGTAAATGAAATGTAAAGGTGGATAACCTGTGAATATACAAATTATATCTGTAGGAAAGTTAAAAGAAAAATATTTGAAAATGGGGATAGAAGAGTATACAAAAAGACTTGGAAGCTACGCTAAAATGGAGTTAATAGAAGTAGCAGATGAGAAAGCCCCTGAAAACCTAAGCGATGCAGATATGGAAATCGTTAAGAAAAAAGAAGGAGACCGTATCCTAGCAAAAATCGGAGCAGACACATACGTGATAGCCCTAGCAATCGAAGGAAAAATGAAATCCTCCGAGCAGCTAGCTACAGATATCGAGTCATTGATGACCTATGGAAAAAGCAAAATCGCCTTTGTAATAGGTGGATCACTAGGTTTGCATGAGGAAGTAATGAAGCGCAGTGACGAAAAGCTCTCCTTCTCCAAAATGACCCTCCCACACCAGCTCATGAAGCTTGTATTGGTGGAGCAGATTTATCGAGCTTTTAGGATAATGAAGGGTGAACCGTACCACAAATAGCTCGGTTTTATTGGTAGGGAGATCAGGTTAAGTGACCAATCTAGGTGAATAATGAATAGATGGACAAGTTCCGCTTATTTCACTTTCGCTAGTTTCTTAATTAAGAAACAGATATCCTATTGAAAATAATTGAGGTGGACAGGTAATTCTGTTTTTATCTCAAAAAAGTCTAAGAAAACCTTATTTAGGTACGTCTCATGGTGGAACGTATCACAAGTAGGAGTGTTTTTTGTAAGATTCCATATGAGCAAACAACGGTCATTTGACTTAAAATATAAAAAAGAAAGGGGGCGACCTTTATTCACTCTATACATAAAATAGGTAATAGTTTTTGGTATATCACTCCTACATCGTTGTCCGACCGTCCGATTCTAGGAATGGTGATTGGCACTAAAAAGATATTAATGATTGATGCAGGTAACTCGGAAGAGCATGTAAATTATTTTCTGAAAGAACTTAAAAAAAGGGAAATCCCCAATCCAGATATAGTTGTACTAACACATTGGCATTGGGATCATATTCTTGGTCTTTCCGCATTAACTGATACAGTTTCAATTGCCTCTAAAGAGACTGAAAGAGAAATGGAGAAGCTTATTCCATTTTCATGGTCAGATGAAGCCATTGATGCACGAGTAAAAGAAGGCGTAGAAATTGAATTTTGTGCCAAAGCAATTAAAGAAGAATACACGAATCATCGTGATATTATGATTACTTTGCCAGATATTACGATTGAAAGAAGAGCAGAAATAAATCTTGGTGGAGTGACTTGTATTGTACAACATGTTGGAGGGGACCATGCTGCAGATTCTGTCATTGTGTATATTAAAGAAGAGAAGATTCTCTTCCTTGGGGACTGCATTTATCCAAGAATGTATGCCAAAAAAGTACACTATACAATAAATGAAACCTTAAGATTATTAGATGAATTAGAATCATTTGATGCAGAAACATATATACCTTCGCATCAACAACCAATTTCAAAAGAGACATTTGAAATGGAAGTTGCTAAGCTTCGGACCATTGCGAAATATACAGATATTTGTAATGGTGATAAGCTGAAAATAATGAAGGAATACGAAAACTACGTAAAAAGGGAACTTACCGAAGATGAAATGGAGACAATCTCCAATTTTGCAAATGGTTATTAAATTATCGCTGCGTTATCGATGAATTTAAAATATTACGGAGAACCCTACCATAAATAAGTGTGGATATTAATTAGATAAAAAAAATGTCGATTTTCTAAGTTATAGAAAATCGACATTTTTACAAATCTTATATAGATGGTTTCATGTAGTACTCTTATTGTGCAGTTAATCCGCCATCGATAACGAATTCTGAACCTGTTGAGTAGCTAGACTCTTCAGAAGCTAAGAATAGTACCATATTAGATACTTCTTCTGGCTGTGCTACGCGTTTTAATGGAATATGTTTAGCGAATTCTTCAACAGCTGCTTTTGTATCTTCTTGTACAACCATTGGAGTAGCGATTACGCCAGGGTGTACAGAGTTTACGCGAATGCCCATTGGCGCTAAGTTGATTGCCGCTGCTTTCGTCATACCACGAACTGCGAATTTTGTATCAGTATAACCTACAGCACCAGCAACTAAGCCATTCATTGAAGAAATGTTGACGATTGAACCGCCTCCTGCTTTCATCATTGAAGCTGCTACTGTTTTCATGCCTAAGAATACTGACACTTGGTTAATGTCTACGATACGACGGTATTCTTCTACTGTAATATCAAGCATGTTTTTCGCCATTGTAATACCGGCGTTATTTACTAATACGTTTACTGGACCGAATGCTTCTTCTGCTTTAGCAATAACTGTTGCCCAATCTTCTTCAGATGTTACGTTTTGTTTAACAAAAAGGGCATTTTCCCCTAATTCAGCTGCGAATGCATTTCCTTTTTCCTCATTCAAATCTGTTAAAACAACTTTTGCACCGTGTTCGATAAATAATTTTGCATGTGCTGCACCCATACCTTGTGCTGCACCTGTAATAATTGCGATTTTACCTGATAAACGACTCATGTAAATGGCCCCCTAAAGTAGATTCATATAAAGTGATAGTTGACTATCATCTTTATTAGTAAACAACTTTCTTGATCGAATGTCAATTCATATGACCGTTACTTATTATGGTTGAATATAGCGTAAAAATACATCCTTCATCATCAAAAGCTGCTTGTCCGCAGAAAGTAGCGTTGAAAGATTCGTATCATGCTTTGTTAGGCTTGATTTGTAAGTAAATATGCTAAAATTTTGCACCATTGTCATGACAAAAACATCCAAATCAATACCTGGTCTTAACGAGCCGTCCTGCTTACCCTGCTCACTTATTTTTAATAAAACACGGGCTAAGTTGCTTCGTGCTGATAAATATTCAGCATATTGCTCTGGGGATTCTTCAGCTGTTTTTTCATACAAATCAAAGGAGTCGAAATACTTCGCTAAACGTAGTTGTGGGTCCTTCATTATGCCCATATAATACTCTAAAATTTGTTCGATTTTTTCATATGCCGTTATACTCTGCTCGATAATCTGCCCAATATCCGTGGCCATTTCATCTGTGATCGCATTCGTTGCCGCAATCATTAAATACTCTTTTTTAGGAAAATAGCGGAATAAAGTCGCAATCCCAATGCCAGATGCTGTCGCGACATCTTGCATTTGTACTGTTTGTACGCCTTGCTCCAAAAATAAATCCTTTGCAATCTGGATAATG
This sequence comes from Psychrobacillus faecigallinarum, assembly GCF_014836595.1. GTDB lineage: Bacteria > Bacillota > Bacilli > Bacillales_A > Planococcaceae > Psychrobacillus > Psychrobacillus faecigallinarum. The sequence continues at coordinate 45,214 of NZ_JACSQO010000006.1, forward strand.
TTTTGGCGGCGTTGTTGTTTTTGTTGTTCTCGTTTACTCAATTTTCGTCACTCCAACTGTTCTACATCTACATGCATTAATTGTAACATGTTTAGAGGTATCAACTTGTATTCAATTCATATGGGGCGTCACGATACTTGTTATTTATTTTTATTAAGTTATTCATTAAAATAATGGGGTTGTTGGATAAAGGGTATAAAATGACATCAATTCAGGCATTTTTTCATACAATATTTAGGGGTGAAAAAATGGCAAGAGTTAAATACCGAGATAAAGACATTGATCTAATGGCAAGGATGATGAGAGCAGAAGCCGAGGGTGAAGGAAAACAAGGGATGTTATATGTTGGAAATGTAATTGTAAATCGAACTAAAGCAGATTGCTTAGACTTTCAAGATGTAAGAACTATTGAGCAAGTCATTTTTCAGGTACAAGGAGGAAATTATTCTTTTGAAGCTGTTCAAAAAGGTAATTTATTCTATGAAAGAGCGAGAACTTCTGAAAAAAGGTTAGCAAAGCAAACTTTGGACTATTGGAGAGAACACCCAGCGAAGTATGCACTTTGGTATTTTAATCCCTACGCTCCGTGTCCTCCGACATGGTACGGACAGCCTTTTTCTGGTCAGTATAAAAATCATTGTTATTATGAACCGGCAGCTGGAACATGTGAAAGTGTTTATATAGGATAGGTTAAATAAGGGAGCTTAATTAAATCTGAAGTTTTAGTAAATCTTGTTTAATGCTAGCTTAGCATCCTAGAAATAGATTCGAGAATAATATTTCCAGTTCCATATAAAAACATCATTTAGATACATCACAATAAATGAAGTTAAAATGATAAGTACTTCAACAACCTCATATATTATTAATCATTAGTTAGGCATATTCAGATAAAATGAATATGTCTATTTTTTTTTGCAAAATCTTGTAACGTTTTAATATTTCGCTAGTTATTTAGTTAAAGGAGGGGAGACAATGGACTTTGAGGAAATTTATCAAGCATATTTTCATGACGTTTATTTGTATACGAGATCACTGGCGATAGATGAAAATATAGCAGAAGAAATTACACAGGAAACATTTTTTAAGGCACTGAGGTCTATGCACCAATTTGATGGCAAAAAAGATATACGAGCCTGGCTTTTTACAATCGCTAAAAATACATATTTTACCCATTACAATAAAAAGCAACGCGAAGTCAATCAGGTGGAAGTATCAGTGCCAGATGATGTTCGAGTCGTAGAGTATTTAGTGAATGAAGAACAAGCTTTTGAAATTCATCATTTTTTGCACACAATGGAAGAGCCTTATAAAGAAGTCTTCTCCCTTCGTACGTTTGGTGAGCTGTCATTTGAGAAAATAGGTCAGTTGTTTGGAAAAAGTGATGGCTGGGCCAGAGTAACGTTTTACCGTGCGAAAAAGAAAATATTAGCGTATATGGAGGCGAAACGAGATGAAGGAAGTTAAATGTACAATTATTCAAGATTTGTTACCGCTTTATGTAGATGACGTCGTAAGTGAAGATACAAAAGAGCTGGTAGAACAACACTTACAAACCTGTCAAGCTTGCCAAAAGGAGTACGAGCAAATGACGGAAACATTGTATGTACCGATCGAAAATAAAGTGACATTGTTCGAAAAGCTTAATAAAAAATGGAATCGAAAAAAAATGATACTTATTGGTGGATCGGTTTTAATGACTACATTATTGTGTTTTACTGTATTCTCATACGTGTTTCACTATCAAAAACTTATTCCTTATTCAAAGGACTTATTTGTGATTGAAGAGAAAGAAGATGGGACACTTGTTTCTAATTATTTTGGGGAAAGTCACGCGGGGACTTATATGACGCACCCGATGAAAGTTGAAATAGATGGAGAAACAAAATATATCAGCCTAATCAGTTATGTTGAAACAATGGCAAATTCACCTACGAGCAATTTTTTCCGAGAGGATAAAAGAATAGGTCCTGAGCAATCTACGTTACCGGATAGTAAAACTGTAGATGCTGTATATTACGGGGACTTCGATTTGGAAAAAGTAATCATTACAAAAGAGCAATCATGGAAAGAACTTTTGCAAGAGATGACGTTAATTTGGGAGAGATAGAGGGAGTTAGCTAACAAAGGTTTTAATATTGCCGGTTGTTTTAATATAAATAATAATAAGGTACAAACAAGGTAATAGATGAAAGTATTTAAATTAAAGTTTATAGAGAACATGGACTTTACTAAGGAGAAGCAACTATAGCTTCTCCTTTTTTGTAGATAAGAGACCATAAGAGCAAGATAGAGGACGAAATCAACGTCAGTTACTTGTTAAGATTAGTCCGACAAACATTAGGGGGATTTAAAATGAACATGATTCAAGAATTCAAAGAGCTGCATTTTTCAAACGAATTATTATTTCTAGGCAATGCATGGGATATATTTTCAGCCTTAACACTTGAAAAAACAGGATTCAAAGCTATAGGTACAACAAGTTGGGGTATTGCAAACTCATTAGGATTTTCAGATGGAGAATTGATTAATTTTGATAGACATTTAGAAATAATCAAAAACATAGTAGAAAATGTGAAAATTCCTGTCTCTGCAGATATTGAGGCAGGGTATAGTGAAGACATTAACGTGATTGTCGATAATGTCTTAAGGACGGCAGATGTTGGAGTAGCGGGAATCAATATTGAAGATTCATTAAAAAGGTCAAATGGATTAAGAGAGATTTCAGGGCACTGTAACCTTTTAGAGAAAATAAGGATAACATTAGACCATAATGGATTTAAAGATTTTTATATTAACGCAAGAACTGACACGTATTTCCAAAAGGAAACCCCTTTAATAGAAACAATAGAACGGGCAAAGGCTTATGTGGAGAGTGGTGCTAGTGGAATTTTTGTTCCAGGTATGAAAGAAGATGATGATATTAAAGAAATCATCATAAACATAGATGCACCACTAAATGTATTATCTTTACCAGGGCTAACCAATTGTAATCAGCTTAGAGAATTAGGCGTGAGAAGATTTAGTTTTGGAAATGCCTTGTCGGATAAAGTGAATGCTCATTTAGAAAAGAACGTAGAGAAATTACTGACATTTCGGGATACTAGCCATTTGTATGAGAACTAATAAATACAATTGTTATAAGGGTAGCAAACTAAATGAGCAATAAAATCATCAAATATTAAAAATTAAAACTATCACAAGTAAAGGTTCCATCGATTTTAATCGATGGAACCTTTATTGTGTACATAACTCAACTAATAAAATAGTTTTTCCTGAAGAACATCAAGGGCGTGTTCAATTTTCTTTAAATCCTCTTTAGTAGAATTTTGTATTCGAGCTAGAAACCGGGATTCTATGTTTTCAAAGGCTTCTCTCATTATGTCTTCTCCCACGCTTGAAAGACGTACATATTGTTTACGTCGATCCTCGTTGTCATTTATCTTTTCAATTAGATTTTTTTCACTCAATTTTTTTAGCTCACGACTTGTATTCGGCATAGAGACATGAAGACAATCACTAATTTCACTTGGCGTCACTGGTTGACTAACCGTGATATATTCCAAAATGTTGTATTGTACAGGTGTAATAAGATCTGACTTAGCGTTTTGTGTTAATTCATGTGTCACTCGATGAACTGAAGTTGTAAATAATACTAGCTTATTAAAAAGGGTTGTTTTGTCCATATCGCTCACCTCTTAGAAAACAACATAACAAAAAAGTTATCATATTACAATTATCATTTGACAACTAAAATTAACGAGTGTTATTATTTACTTATCAAATGATAAGTAAAAGGGGTGCAAGATGAAAGCGTTAGTAATTTATACTTATCCTAATCATACAAGCTTAAATTATGCGTTTTTACAAAAGGTCATTAAAGGCTGTCAAGAAAATCTAAATATAAAGGAGCTACAAGTACTAGATTTGTATAAAGAGAATTTTAATCCAGTTCTTGTGTTCAATGAGTATAAACGAAGACGAGATATGCACGTAGATAGTTCTATTCAAAAGTATAGAGAACAAATTACATGGGCTGATAAGATAATTTTTGTTTATCCAATTTGGTGGGGAAGACCCCCAGCAATGCTTATAGGATACATAGACCAATTATTTGCTTCCAATTTTGCTTATAGGGATAAGAAAGGTCTTTTCCCAGAAGGATTATTAAAAGGAAAATCGGTTGTATGTGTATCTACCATGAAGGGCCCTACACATTATCCATTAATCTGGTTGAACAACTCGCATAAAATATTGATGAAAAAAGCTTTATTTAGTTTTGTAGGAATAAAAAAAGTAAAGTTTTTTGAATTTGGTAATATGGAAAGTCCGACAGGGAATCAAGAAAAAAAGTTGGAGAAAGTTTACCAATATTTTAAGAGAGTAGGATATTAAAAAGATATCTTATATAATTACAATCGAAATCTTCAATTTCCACAAATTCAAATGCACCTAATTTATAAGAAAGAAGGAATGTTATTTACATTCCTGCTTAAAGTATCTTTTTAATACTATTTATGTTTTCCTAATGCAAGGTCATTAATAGAGTGTTTACTCAAGATTTCTTTTATTTTCTGTTGTGATTCTAGCACTATTTCTAAGATAAATTGGTCCATATCATCAATTTCTTTTGCTACTTGTCTGCTATTGTTCTCCGTCTCAAGTTCAATTATAATAACGATTGCTGTTGGGCTTTTTGGTTTCATCTCTTCCTCTATAGGAACGTTGGCACCAGCCCTAACATCGAGTTTATTTGGCAACAAAGAATATAGCCAAATTTATTCAAATGCTTCTTTGGGATTAGCTATCTCTTCGGTAGTTGCATTACCGGCATATGGTTATATATTCGATTTTACTGGAAGCTACGATGTAGTTTTATATTCAATCATCATTATGTTAATAGTTAATATTATATGCGTAATAGCTGCTTTTAGAGGGAAGAAGAAGCTAGAGCAAGCTGGCTTTTGGAAGTAATCCTTAATAGTTAGGCACGAGTGATGGCTAATAAGCCTATCACTTGTGCTTTTTTATTTTTCAAATTAAGTGTAAATCTCCAGAAGGAGTCCACGTCTAATGCTACAACCAACGAGACAGTGTCCAAAGCTAAGATGATGGCTTATCGCTCATCCCGCGGAACGCGTCAGCTATAGCTTATTCAAAACAGAGACTTTTTTCAATAAAATACAAACTGGAATGGCTACAAGAATCCCAACTACATTTTGAACTATGTTCCCTGGAATTGAAGCCAGTGGTATAACCCAGCTACCAAATAAGACCCTTTCGCAAATATAATAAACCCCTAACATAACTGGTATTGAAGTAAAAATGGCTAGTAAATTGAAAGTAATACTATTACCTTTACGACCGAGCGACCATGCTATTTTCCCAACGATATATCCTTGCAAACCACGTGCTACCACTGTGAAGGGTGCCCACAAAGTCCAACCAGATATTAAGTCAAACAAACCCATACCTATAGCTCCAGCAAGTGCCCCTTTTTTAGGGCCGAATAAGATGGATGCGATAAATAGCATAGCTGTTCCAAGATGAACTAACCCACCATTAGCTGCGATAGGTAGTTTAATATTTAATGTAAGAGTTGCAACAAATACGAGTGCGATTAACATTGCGGATAAGATTAAATCAAAAGTATTTGTTTTTGAATAGCTTGTTGTTTTTTGCATAGTTCTAAACCGTCCTTTTTTTTAGAGGTATTATAAATAATTGCAGAGATTGCCTTTAAAAAGTTTTCCTATTTCAAGCTAAACTTAGCAAATGATTGATCTTTTTAAAAGTATCAATTTTGCAAAAAACGTAGTGGTCAGTTTGGTAAGTAATGATAGAAATAGTTGTTTATACATGTCTTAAACCACTCTAAGTGGAAAAGAATGCAGTTGATGATATAGTTGATAAAATAGACGGATATCCGCAATAAAAAGGAGTGTTAGTTCATGGAAAGAGTAAAGAATAAAGTGGCTATAGTAACAGGAGGAGCATCAGGTATTGGATTATCTGCAGCATCATTATTGGCAAAAGAGGGAGCAAAAGTAGTCATTGCTGATTTCAATGTGGAAGGCGCAAAGCAGGCAGCTGAAAATATAAAGAAATATGGTGGGGAGGCTGTAGGAATATTCCTTGATGCAGGAGATGAAAATTCCATAAAGGAAGCTATCGAATATACAGTTCAACATTTTGGTACAGTATCCATACTATTTAACAATGTTGGATTAACTAATCTTCAGAAGGATCTAGATGTTGTAAATCTGGATTTAGATGAGTGGGACCGACTGATGAATATCAATATTAAGAGTGTGTTGCTTGGTAGTAGATTTGCTATCCCGCATATGGTGGAAGCTGGTGGTGGTTCGATTATCAATACAGCATCTATGGCTGGATTTACAGGAGATGCTGTACGTTCTGCATACGGTGCATCGAAAGCGGCTGTTGTCAATCTCACGAAATATATTGCTGCACAATATGGCAAAGATAAAATCCGCTGTAATGCAATAGCACCAGGATTGATTTTAACACCTGCAGCTGAGAATAATATGAGCTCTGAGGTATTGGATATTTTCGCTAAGTATAATGCTTTGCCATACCATGGTGAGCCTGACGATATAGGACATACAGTAGTATTCCTAGCTTCCGATGAGTCCAAGTTTATAACGGGGCAAACAATTCAAGTAGAAGGCGGACATTATATAGCAAATCCAAGTGTTCCAGATTTTAAGGACTTAATGAATAAGGCACAAAAATAAATTTTCCGTGTTCAAATTATGTAAGATGAGTTTAGCTCATAATGATTTTCTCTATTCAAGTGTATGTGTAGTTACTACATTTGAATAGAAGTCATTATGGGCTTTTTTTATTTCATTAGATTATTTTCTACATTCCAATTGGCGAGTTTATCTTTGGATTCTATTTCTGTTATTCAAATAAAACATCCATATCATTTTTATTGGGAGTATTTTTATAAAGAATGAATTTCGTTTTCTTAACCTGAGATAAAAAAGTTTTAAACACTAAATAATGGTGTTAATTTCATTAATATCACAGTACCAACTAAACGCGAACATCTCATATTTATTGATTGTAGCGACAGGCGGCGACTCCGGCGGGATGAGTGAGACAGATAAGCCAACACAAGCGAGGCGCAAGCCACGGTGATGGCTTATCGCTCCCCCCGCGGAACGCGTCCGCCTAGAGTGGAAATCAATTAAATTATATTCTTAGAAAACTTTTATATCTCATTATTTCCTCTTCTTTTGAACGCATAAAAAGAAATTATGAAATTGATTCATTTAATTCTTTATTCGGAGAAAACTATTTAGTAAAGAAAATGATTATATGTTCAACTTTTTAGGCTATGTATCCGTCTATCTTATGTATACACTAACAAATACTGAAAAAGGAGCTCTTAGAGATGAAGCATCAACATGTTGAACAAGTATTTGTGACTTTCATCCGGGCAAATAAAGAGAGATTTTATTTGCTTGCATATAGCTATATGAAAAATGAACAAGATGCACTAGATATAGTACAAGATAGCATTCAAAAAGCATTGCAGTCTCTACACACATTAAAAGACGAACAGCAACTGAAAAGTTGGTTTTATAAAATTGTCGTAAGAACAGCTATTGACTTCCTACGAAAAAACAAGCGCATACAAGTTATGAATGACGAACAATTAGAGTTTCTAACGCCACACCAAAATGATACATATGAAAATATGGATTTGAATGAGGCACTGGAAAGTTTACCTTCTACTTTAAGAGAGGTCATTGTTCTTCGCTACTTTGAGGATTTAAAAATAGAGGATGTTGCGTACATATTGGATGTAAATATCAATACTGTTAAATCGAGAATCTACAAAGCATTGAAGCTACTTAAAATCGAATTGACGGAAAAGGAGTTGACATGATGGACAAGCTGAAAAAGTTAGAAGAAAAATACAAAAATATACCTATCCCAGAAAATTTGGATGCTGTAGTAGAAGCCAGTTTGAAGAAGAATCGTAAGAGACAAATGCCAAAATGGTTTCTGGGTATGACGGCTGCAGCTGCTCTATTTATAGCAAGCCTTAATATGAGTCCTACCATGGCTAAGGCATTAGGAGAGTTGCCGGTACTTGGAGATGTTGTCCATGTACTGACCTTTGTCCATTACGAAAAGCAAGAGGATACGTATTCAGCTAATATTGACGTTCCGCTAATCTCAGGAAACTCAGATGCGATTAATGCCCTTAACGAAAAATACGCAAAAGAAGGAAAGGCGCTATATGAGCAATTTGAAAAGGAGATGGAAGGGATGCAACAGGTTGAGGGAGGACATTTAGGAGTAGACAGTGGCTACATTGTAGCAACAGATACAGAAAAATTATTATCGATTGGACGTTATGTAGTCAATACCGTAGGATCATCTTCTACAGTGATGCAGTACGATACAATCGATAAGCAAAAAGAAATTGTACTGACTCTTCCAAGCTTATTTAAAGATGATAGTTATATCTCAATAATTAGTGACTATATTAAGGAGAAAATGCAAGAAGAGATGCTAGCAACGAATCAGGAAAAAGTGTATTGGGTAGAGGGTGCAGGTTTAGCAGATGAAGATTTAGTAGATACCTTTACTTCCATCCGTCCGGAACAAAATTTTTATATTACTGCTAAGAACAAGCTCGTAATAGTCTTTGACAAGTATGAGGTGGCACCTGGCTATATGGGTGTCATTGAATTCGAAATTCCAACGGAGCTAATAAAAGATACTCGCATGAATGATGAATACATCCAGTAAATAGCTTACTAACACAAATCATAAAATGTTAGAAGAGGAGATGCACGCTAGATGCAAACATCTCCTCTCTTTTGTACGAATAGCTACACTTTACGACTATAAAGACGATAATAATAATTCAATTGTATAAATAGGGTGGTTTAACATGAGTAAGACAGGAAGGAAAACATATGAAGAGGAAGGAAGGGTACCGTCAACTTCGTACTCTCACAGAAAAAATGAACAGGTCAAAGTTAAAAGAAAAATTAGAAAAAAACCAGTGTTTGTTTTTTTATTATTATTACTTTTTCTTGTTTTGTTTTTTACTATAGAAATATCGGATACTTCTTTTTCATCTAATGAAGCAGTGAAAGCACAAGTGAGTACTCAAGAAACTGAATATGAAGGTATTCAAATTAAAACGGAAACAGTTGAAAATGAAGTATATGAATATACGGTTAAATATCTGTCTACAGATAACGATGCGGATAAGTTTATAGAAAAGTTTGTCCAAAAGAAAAGAGATACGTTTATAGAAGCAGCTATCGCTAAAGAAAACAAAGATAAAAATTTTATTAAGGATATATTTAAGAAAGATACGAATAAAAAAGTCCCTACTTTAAACATAGATTTATCTATAAAATATGTCTCTAAAGAGTTATTATCAGTGATTATTCATGCCGATGTTGTTGGAGAAAACGGGAAAAAAGAAACAATCTCATTAAATATAGACCGAAGTACAGGAGAGGCCCTAAGCCTACAAGATATAATGGTTAATGAAGGTTCTATCCAATACTTAAAAGAAAGCCTGGAAAGAGTACTTCAAAAAAATGAGGATCAAAATTATACACCAGAAGAAGTAACCCTAGTTAAAGAAATATCTGCTACTGAAGAAAACTACAAAGTTTTTTACTTTACAGATCGAGGATTCCAAATTGAGTTTAGTGAAGGGGTATTGGATGACAGTATTTTAGAACCTTTTCATGTATCCATACCATATAGTCTATTAACGGGAATTGTTCAAGATTCATTTTTACGTTCCATTTATTCTGATGCTTTTAATGGTTCGACTATGGTTGAAAGAAATACCCAATCTATAAAACCTTTAGATCCGAACAAAAAATACATAGCATTAACATTTGATGATGGTCCAAATAAATCAAGCACATCTGCTATTTTAGACATATTAAACAAACACAAGATTAAAGCTACTTTTTTTGTATTAGGTAATAGAGTAGAAAAGTATCCTGATATTATTAAGAGAGAGTATGAAGAAGGACATGAAATTGGTATCCACACATGGAGCCATCCTATTTTGACAAAGCTATCGATGAAAGAAATAGAAAAAGAGATTTTAAGTACTTCCAATGAACTTATTAAAATAACAGGAGAAGCTCCTAGTCTGGTTCGCCCACCATATGGAGCATATAATCAGGATGTGAAAGCTGCAGTTAATAATCCTCTTGTTTTATGGTCAGTAGATACACTTGATTGGAAAACAAAAAATCCAGCTAGTATTTTGCAAATGGTTAAAAAGTCTACTTGCGATGGAAGTATTATTTTAATGCATGATATTTATGAAACGACAGCAGCTTCTTTAGAGAGGGTCATAAACTACTTAACGAAACAGGGTTATGAGTTTGTAACCGTCAGCGAATTATTGAATTTAAATGCGCCAGGTATCCATTATGCTGGACAGGTTTATACGAATAGAGATTCACTTTAATGAGGTTTTATAAAAAAACTAGCCGATCTAAGATTTAATCTTAAATCGGCTTTTTTTAATGGAGTATCTATCTTTTCTTATTCCTCTGGGACATTACATCTGGCTCGTGAGAATTATCATTATATTATAGGTTAGCGATTATGCTTTTCCTCATCTCGTTCTTTTTTTATTTCCTCCATTTGCTCCATCTGTTCATGATACTCTTCCTCTACATCTGAAGTAGCTGGAAGGAAGGACTCATCGTTAAAATCGACTCTTTTTCCATAACGAATCATTTCATAGATAATCATTCCGTTATTAGGCTTACCGTTGATAGTTGTCATGGGTACTACATCGAATACCACGTAATAAAAAGCATAAAAAACAAAGCGATCCCAAAAAGTTTTGTATTCCTCTGCCCATCCGTTGGCAATTAAAAAATTAATGAGGAGGGCAATAAACAAATTTATCAATATTGGCCCTGAATAAATACAAACGTAAGCAAACTTACTTTTACGCTTTAAGTCATCGTATGAAAACCAGCTATACAGATGATAATACTTGCGTATATCAATCATTCCAAGTTTAATAAGCCTGGGCCCAGAACCAATTGTTAGCCTTGGCTTAACAACGCCAAATAACCAGCTGACGATTAAATAGCCAGACTCTCGCAGAAATACTACGACAGGTAAGATAATAAATGCTGAAATAATCAATGACAAGAGATCCGATAGTCCAAACATAAAAGTATCACTTCCTAACGAATAGCTCGTAAGTCTTATAGATACCCCGAATAAATTATTTAAATCCTCCAAACAGGTGGTTGCAAAAACATACCCAACGAGGAAAACATATCCATAACTGAAGGGTACTACAAATTACTAGGTTAAAGCTATTGAGATGGGATAAATTCTGCAAAGAAGAAATGAGCAATATTTCTAAGCCCTTATATTATTGAAATCCTGTTTCAACGAAATAAACTTCTCCTGTCCATGCATCAATATAATGAATATGTCCTTTAGTCGGAGAACTTGGATAATCAATCAAGTAAACGAAGGAATATACAATTGAATCTATGTGTTGCCGTTCAAGTGCTAAATCTACATCTACTAATCGTTGAGCAATGGCATTAGCCTCTTTATAGCTAATGGATGGTTTTCTTAAATTTTTGAATTTTTCATAAGGGATGAGAGAATGATTTATTGACTGAATATTGTTTGTTTCTGTATTAACAATTACTTCGGTTGCTAGAAAGTCTAAAGAGATATTATTATTCACATACACAAAACGATACGATTTAAATAAGTCATTTTCTATTTCAATTCCTAGAGCCTTATGTAAATTGGGTGTTTTTTCTAAGTAAAATCGGTTATATTCATCTCCAACAATTGTTCTTAAAGCGATACATGCCTTTTCCAAAGGATTACCAGCCACAGCTTTCTCCTCTTCATCACTAAAAATCTCCCAACTCTTCATATCCTCCGTTTCATAGACATCAAGTGTTGCATTACGTCCCGCTATTAAAAATACTTTCAAATCTGCCACTGCTTCTACGGTTGGCAATGGTTCAAAGCAAGCGCCTTCCATTTCGGGCATATCAGTCATATAACGGACTTTACCGTCTGTTTCTACTCCAACTAGATTAAAGTCAGGAGCATATACATAATGCCAGCCAATATCTGGGCGTATAGTCAACGTCATTAATTGTTGTTGCTGAATAATTACTTTCGCTTGGTCCTTTGAAATGAGTTTTTCTGGATATGCAAAGTGCACTTGTTCATTTGAAAAAGATACTTCTTCTAATGTCCCGTTTTTTCCAATCGTTAAATTCATTCCAGTTGAATGGACTGGAATATTATATCTCGGCTCTCTCAAAGTAAGAAGCACCATGTAATGAGAGTCGAAGTCTATTATTTCGTCTAAAACTAAATGTTCTCTTTCAAATACTTTTTGTACATAGCTCAGGAAATGTTGTTTTTCTTCAGAGGTTGAAAAAGGATGAGACTTCGGATCAAAAAATGTAACATTGGAGATAAATCCATCCAATAAAATAGTTTCTGCTAAAGGCTCCTCTTTCTGTGTATAATAATAAATTATGTCGTCTTCTTGTACTTCTTTAACAATCGTTTTATTTATAAAATCTTGTATCATTATTTGACCTACTTTCACGTGTATTCCTTACATTTCAGCTTTTTAAAAACATTTTAAATTCATTAGTTACCCTTACAGGTTGACTGAAGCACAAATGTATATGATAATTCTACATATTGAATTGTAATTATTCTAAAATAATTATGATGCTAAAGCACCAATAAGAGACAACAGGAGGAATTATTATGGCATTAATAGGTAAAGAAATTCAAGAATTCTCTGCAAAAGCATTTCAAAAGGGAGAATTCATCGACGTAACTTCAGAAAACTTCAAAGGACAATGGAGTGTAGTATGCTTCTATCCAGCAGACTTTACATTTGTTTGCCCAACTGAATTAGAGGACTTACAAAATGAATATGCTACATTAAAACAATTAGGGGTAGAAGTTTACTCAGTATCAACTGATACTCATTTTACACATAAAGCATGGCATGATTCTTCTGCAGCAATCGGTAAAATTGAATATATCATGATTGGTGATCCAACACATAAAATCTCTAGAGCATTCGACGTATTAAACGAAGAAGATGGTTTAGCAGAACGTGGTACGTTCATTATTGATCCAGATGGTATTGTACAAGCTTACGAAGTAAATGCTGGTGGTATCGGTCGTGACGCTTCGACATTAGTAAACAAAATTAAAGCAGCTCAATATGTTCGCAATAATCCAGGAGAAGTTTGCCCAGCTAAATGGCAAGAAGGCTCTGAAACTCTAACTCCAAGCTTAGACTTAGTAGGTAAAATCTAAGATTTAGTAATTTATAAGATAATCATATAGGCGACAAAAACAATCTTATCTTTATGGTTGATTTTTGTCGCTCTATTTTTAGTAAGAAGGAAATAGACAAATGCTCTCTGTCTAAAATATGAGATGAAAAGAGAGGTGGCAGGTCTGCTATGCCTGGAGAGTAAGTGATTTAGATATGTTTTGAGTTAGATGCACTGCTAAGTACTGATAGAACGCAGTTACCCTTAACCTATCAAAATCACTCGTATAGCAGCAAAGAATAGATGGTATTAGACAATCAAATTAAAGCACAACTACAACAATATTTAGCGTTGCTTGAAGGCGATCTTGTATTAAAGGTTAGTGTAGGTGATGATAAAGTATCTCAAGATACATTAGAGCTAGTAACAGAATTAGAAAAGATGTCATCACGCATTTCAGTCGAGCATGTGCAATTAGAGCGCACGCCAAGTTTTAGTATAAACAAAGCTGGTGAGGAGTCAGGTGTTGTTTTTGCTGGCTTACCTTTAGGACATGAATTTACTTCATTAGTTTTGGCTTTACTTCAAGTAAGTGGCCGTGCTCCGAAAGTTGATGATGCAGTTATCAAGCGTATTCAAGCAATTAAAGATCCAATGCACTTTGAAACTTTCGTGAGCTTAACTTGCCATAATTGTCCGGATGTAGTTCAAGCTTTTAATATTATGGCTGTGATAAACCCGAATATCTCCCATGTAATGGTTGAAGGGGGCGCATTTCAAGACGAAGTAAAAGCTAAAGATATTATGGCTGTTCCATCAGTTTTCTTAAATGGTGAAAATTTTGCAAACGGTCGTATGGAAATTGAAGACATATTAAATAAATTAGGAAATAGATCAGATGGATCTGAATTTAATGATGTAGAACCATTTGATGTTCTTGTTGTTGGTGGTGGTCCTGCGGGTGCAAGCGCAGCTATTTATGCAGCACGTAAAGGAATTCGAACGGGAATTGTGGCAGAGCGCTTTGGTGGCCAAGTAAATGACACATTATCAATTGAAAATATCATTGGTACAAAAGCAACAGAAGGTCCTCAATTCGTTTCAAGCTTAGAAGGGCATGTAGCAGATTATCCAATTGAAGTGATGAAATCTCAACGCGTATCCAGCATAGTACGTAAAGAGCAGGTGGAAGTAGTGCTTGAAAATGGTGCAGTGTTAAAAGGAAAAACTGTTATCCTTTCAACAGGAGCCAGATACCGCCAATTAAATGTACCAGGGGAAGAAGCGTTCAAAAATAAAGGGGTAGCATACTGCCCACACTGTGATGGTCCAATCTTCAAAGGAAAAAATGTTGCCGTTGTAGGTGGCGGTAATTCGGGTGTTGAAGCAGCTATAGACTTAGCAGGAATAGTTAATCATGTAACAGTGCTTCAGCATAATGATGAGCTTAAAGCGGATCAAGTCCTACAGGAGCGTTTACATAGCTTATCTAATGTAACTGTACTAACAAATGCTTCCACACAGAAAATTACAGGTACGGATAAAGTAAACGGTCTTACGTACTTAGATCGTGTAACAGGAGAAGTACATCACATTGAATTAGAAGGCGTATTTGTTCAAATCGGTCTATTACCAAATACCGAGTTTTTACAAGGTACAATTGATTTAAACGCACATGGAGAAATAATTATAGACAAGCATGGAGCAACAAGCATGCCAGGAGTATTTGCTGCTGGTGACTGTACAGACACAGCGTACAAACAAATCATCATCTCAATGGGAACTGGTGCAACAGCAGCGCTAGGAGCATTTGATTATATGATTCGTAACATAGCTCCCTCAAATTCTGAACTTGTTAAAGTTTAATACAATTATTTATGAATAAAATATATGTCAGGAAGTAATATGAATTACTTTTTAAAATACCCTTTCCAATTCGAGAGGGTATTTTAATGCATATCAAGCAACCTCCTCAACCACGTGTAAGCAAAGGTGATGGCTTATCGCTTACCTGGAAGAAAGTTTTCGCCTAGAGCGGAAATCAAGTACATTATACTCTAAGAAAAGCATGTATATATCATTGTTTCTTTCTTTATTGTTCGTTTTCTTTTCGTAAAAACAGGAATGATGAAATTGATTCAATCAGAATTAATTCACAATTTCTACATACTTTAAAAAAAGGGACAATTATATTATAATAGAATAGATATTCTGAACTTATAAACAAATTTCAAGCAAAGTCATGGTTATATAGAGTCAGAAACGTTGTTAACTTAACCATTTGTTTTGGTAGCGTTAACATTGTTTCTGCAAATATAAAGTATAGGGATGGTAAAAGTGAGCAACACAGAAACTAAAACAGATGTTATCTTAATTGGTGCCGGTATTATGAGTGCGACCTTAGGGACACTTTTAAAAGAATTAGTACCGGAGTGGGATATAAAAGTATTTGAGAAGCTCGATAGTGCAGGAGAAGAAAGCTCAAATGAATGGAATAACGCTGGTACAG
This sequence comes from Psychrobacillus faecigallinarum, assembly GCF_014836595.1. Taxonomy (GTDB): domain Bacteria; phylum Bacillota; class Bacilli; order Bacillales_A; family Planococcaceae; genus Psychrobacillus; species Psychrobacillus faecigallinarum. The sequence goes on from NZ_JACSQO010000006.1 coordinate 61,060, forward strand.
GACATGCAGCTCTATGTGAGCTTAACTACACTTCTGTAAAGCCAGACGGTTCTATCGATATCACAAAAGCAATCAATGTAAACGAACAGTTCCAAGTTTCTATGCAATTTTGGTCACATCTTGTAAAAAGTAAGTTAATCCAGAACCCACAGGATTTTATAATGCCTTTACCTCATATGAGTATGGTTCAGGGGAAAGAAAACGTTGAATTTTTAAAGAAACGTTTTGAAGCGATGACACAGAACCCATTGTTTGAGGGAATGGAATTCTCTGACGACTCGGAACAATTGAAAGAATGGATTCCACTAATCATGGAAAACCGTGCGGCCAATGAAGCAATTGCTGCAACTAAAATTGACTCTGGGACAGATGTAAACTTTGGCGCTTTAACACGTATGCTATTTGAACACTTAAAGAGCAAAAATGTAAAAGTGAATTACCAGCATAGTGTAGAAAATTTGAATCGTACGCCAGACGGTAAGTGGGAAGTGAAAGTGAAGAACAACGCAGAGGGGAAAATCGAGTCTCATACTGCAAAATTCGTTTTTGTCGGCGGTGGCGGAGGAAGTCTGCATCTTCTACAAAAATCAGGTATTCCAGAAGGGAAACATATTGGCGGTTTCCCAGTTAGCGGGATCTTCATGGTATGTAACAATCCAGACGTAGTAGCGAAGCATCATGCAAAGGTATACGGTAAGGCTGCAGTTGGAGCTCCACCAATGTCTGTGCCGCATTTAGATACTCGCTTTATTGACAATAAAAAATCACTACTATTTGGACCGTTCGCTGGTTTCTCACCAAAGTTCCTAAAAACAGGATCTATGCTGGATTTAGTTACTTCTGTTAAACCACATAACCTATTTACAATGCTAGCTGCGGGTGCAAAAGAAATGTCTTTAACAAAATATTTAGTCCAACAAGTAATGTTATCAAAAGAACAACGTTTGGAAGAGCTACGTATATTTATCCCAGATGCTAAAGCAGAGGATTGGGATTTAGTTGTAGCAGGTCAACGTGTACAAGTTATCAAGGATACGGAAGCAGGCGGAAAAGGAACTCTTCAATTTGGTACAGAGGTTATCACAGCTGAGGATGGTTCTATTGCCGCATTATTAGGAGCTTCTCCAGGAGCTTCTACCGCTGTTCCAGTTATGTTGGATGTCCTTAAACGTTGCTTCCCAGAGCATATAAATGATTGGGAACCAAAGATTAAAGAAATGATTCCTTCTTATGGTCTGTCCTTAATGAATAATCCAGAACTACTTAAGGAAGTACATGCGGAAACAGCCGAAACGCTTAAACTTAAAGGTGAAGGAAAAACGATAGAGAACATCGAACCTTTGGAAGATGTAAAAGAAGCAATCGATGATATCATCTAAGCTTTTATCCATATAAATGTGCAAAAAACCTACCATTTATTTAAAGATGGTAGGTTTTTTGTATTAGAATAAGGAAGTAAGTGTACTTCAAATGTTCGTCCAGTAAAAGCGACTTACCTCTTAGTCCAAGGTCCAGCGCTTATTCTTTTAATTTCTTTACTTCAAAGTTATCATCTAACAATACCCAATTTTGAGGGAAGGGATAGCCAAGCACCCAATAGCTAATACCTCTTAAACGGTATTGTTTGACCAAGTTAAATTTAGCTTGAGCGCTACGGGCATCCTCAAACCAAACCTCGTGCTTTTGACCTTGCTCATCGGTATAGGTAAAAAAAGGAGATTGAGCGATTGAATCAAACTGAATTCTTACTTTATGCTCAGTAGCTATTCTAACAGCTTCCTGAGGGCTAAATGTCTCCGCAATTTGTCCTTGCGCGTGAGGTATTCGCCAATCTCGTGCATAAATTTGAAAGCCTAAAAATATTTTATCGGCTGGCATAACAGTCAAAGCGTACTCTACTACTTTCTTCATTTGATTGATAGGAGAAATTGCTTGAGGAGGTCCGCCGCGCCAACCCCATTCATACGTCATCAATATAACAAAGTCTGCAATTCTCCCATGTGCTTCATAATCATGTGCTTCATAAAGTAAACCTGACTGAGTGTCGCTAAATTTAGGAGCAACAGCTGTTGAAACAAAGTAACCTTTAGGATGTAGTGTGTCTACTGCTAGCTGGAGAAAGGCAGTATAAGCATCTCTATCCTCCGGTAACACATTTTCCAAGTCAATATTCAAACCTCGATAGCCTTTGTCCTCCATGATCTGAAGTATATTTGCCATTAATTTTGTTAATATGTCTGGGCTAGAGAAAATGACATGCATTAGATTAGTGCCAGCTTCTGTGGAAGAAAAATTGGTGATGACCATCATCGGTACAATATCATTGGAAACAGCTGCTTCTAATACAAGTTCATCCTTTAAGGGTTCTAAATCCCCATTCTCTGTTAACTTGTATGCAAAGGGACTAATATAGGTCAGGAGAGATTGAAGACTGTTGACCGTCTGAACGGCATCTTCCTCTTTCTGATAGGTGTAGGCATTCACTTCAGTTATAGGCTTTGGTCTAGGAATAATCAATTGTGTTCCTGGGTAGAGGAGACCGGGAGTTTGGAGAGAGTTTTGACTGATTAGAGCTTGGATAGTAGTTCCGTAAAGGCTAGCAATCTGCCGTAGCGTTTCTCCGGGCTGTACCACATGAATAATAGGAGGAATAAAAATTCGCTCACCAGGATATAAGAGATTTGGGTTAGGCAGTCTGTTAGAAGAAAGAATAGATTGTTCAGAAACACCGTATTGTTGTGCAATCGACCATAAAGTTTCTCCATTTTGAACCGTATGGTAAATCCCATAGATAGGGATGACAAGAGATTGGCCAACTAGAAGATTATTTGGATCAGGCAATTGGTTAGCTTGTTGAATGGCATTTACATCTATTTGATAACGATTAGCAATTCCCCAAAGCGTATCACCATTATTGACGACATATATGATCAATGGGCAGCTCCTTTTTTCTTAGGTTTAATAAAGTATATGTTTTGTTAAACGAATATAAATGTGAAACTTATTATTTTTATCAAATCAATAGATTTCCAAAATCAAAAACGACCGGACCAATCGACTAATATACAAAATTCTGTGTTTTAGGTGCTTAAAGAATATTGACTAAAATAATCACATCTTCTACATACAAGATCTGTATAAAATTAAAGGAGATGAAAAGAGCAGCTATTCCTTTAGTTGTTTGCCATTTTACAATCTAGTATAATTTTGGTTAGAAAATATATAGGGAAGATAAAGGGTGAATAACAATGATGTTTGAAGAGATATTACCACGTTTAAAATCTGGGGAAAAAGTAATTAGACAAGGCTGGGGTGGTGCGGAATTGTACGTAATGCTAGTTGGACAAAGCAAGCATGATGGAGAAAATCTAAATCCTTACTTTTTGATTAATGTAGAAGGAGAAGGATATACAATGTTTACCCCAACCGTTTGTGACTTATTGGCTGAGGATTGGGTTATTGTAAGCAAATAAACTAAAAGTCCACGAGATATCGTGGACTTTTCATATTTAGGAGGAATCATATTGAAATTTGAGGAGTACATAGGGAAGACGGTTCTTATTACTGGAGCTGCTTCTGGTATAGGGAGAGCTCAAGCTATAGCATTTATCGAGTGTGGGGCCAACGTATTTGGTTTAGATGTTGATGGAGCCGGACTTAAATCATTAAAAGACCAGTATAAGTCTTGTTTTTCGTACTACATTGGAAATGTAAGCGATAAAAAGAGCGTAGAGGAAGCATTTGAGATAGCCCTCAAGACATTTAAGCAAATAGATATTTTACTCAATACAGCTGGGGTTTTAGACAATTATTCAAAGACTCTAGAAACAGATGAAACACTTTGGGATAAAATCATGGACACCAATGTGAAAGGAACCTATTTGGTAACAAACACAGTTCTCCCTCAAATGATTGAAAGAAAATCAGGAGTCATTATCAATATGGCTTCTATTGCCGGATTAGTAGCAGGAGGTGGAGGAGCAGCTTATACAGCCTCTAAGCACGCCATTATAGGATACACAAAGCAATTGGATATAGATTACTGCCGTGAGGGCATAAGAGCAAATGCTATTGCTCCAGGGGCGATTCAGACCCCAATGAATAATGCTGATTTTGCAGGAGAAGGAGAAATAGCAAAATGGGTAGCCAATGAAACACCTGCAGGAAGGTGGGCACAGCCAAAAGAAGTGGCAAACCTAACTCTTTACCTTGCTAGTCATGCAGCAGATTATATTCATGGAGCAGTCGTACCCATTGATGGAGGATGGATTGCCAAATAATTATATTAAATGGCAATAATTCCTGATATACTATCCGAGTAAGCAATTTTGCTTGCACTACGGCACTTGGAATCCTTTGGTCGTAGTTATTACTAAAATAGCAGTTTGCTATTTTATAAAGGAGAATGTAAATTGAATACTACCTTTTTGAAGGACTCAAGTCGTTCCTCGGTAAATGAGTTAACGAAGACAGCTATGGTTGCAGCTTTATATGTTGCTGTAACAGTACTTTTAGCTGTTTTTAGCTTTGGAAACATCCAACTACGTTTAGCCGAGATGTTTAACTATTTGGCGTTATACAATAAGCGCTATGTTGTGGCAATTACATTAGGTGTAGTCCTTGCTAATTTTATGTCCCCAACCTGGATGCTCGATGTGCCTATTGGTGGAATTGCAACTTTCCTTGTATTGATACTTTGTCGGAAGGTCACTAAGAGATTGACCAGTGAAATATGGAAAATAGCGATTACAGCTATTATCTTTGCGCTTTCCATGTTTACAGTTGCAGGGCAGTTAGCTATTATGCTGGAATTTCCTTTTTGGTATACCTATTTAACAGTCGGGCTAAGTGAATTGTTCTCGATGACTGTTGGTGGAATTGCTATATATTTATTAAATAAGAGAATAGACTTGTCTAAATAACTAAACCATATTCGCTTTAAGCGAATGTGGTTTTTTCACTTTTATTTATTACATAAATTCTCTCAGGAAAACCAAGCTAGGTGGAAAAGCTAGGAGTGAGAGAAGCAGATGGAAGATTATACAGCAGGTGATATTGTTTATATTTTTTACCGTAACCCACATATTCAAAGCGTAGCTAACATTCAATCGGCGGCAGTAGTAAATAACCCAGAAAACCCTGACGAATTGGCTGTTTTTGTTTATGAAACGTATTACCCTTTAACGACTGACATGGCTATTTATGCAAGCGCCTATGAAGCGGAACAAGCATATCGTCATTATTTTCAATAAGACGGAGGTTGGACATGAGAAAACCATTTACACCCCAGCTTGTATATTTTGAGCCAAAGGCGCTTGAATATCCTCTAGGTAGAGAGCTGAAAGAGAAATTTGAAAAGCTGGGAAAAGAAATTCACTATACGACTTCCCACAACCAAATACGAAACCTTCCAGGCGATAATGATTTTCAAAAATATCGTATTGCTAAGTCTACGCTAGTAGTTGGTATACGTAAGACATTGAAATTTGATTCCTCTAAGCCTTCAGCTGAATATGCAATTCCCTTCGCCACGGGATGTATGGGGCATTGTCATTATTGCTATTTACAGACGACGATGGGAAGCAAGCCGTATATTCGAACGTATGTAAATGTGGAGGAAATTCTCGGAGCAGCTGACAAGTATATTGAGGAACGTGCACCAGAAATCACAAGATTTGAAGCATCCTGTACTTCTGATATAGTGGGAATCGACCATCTTACACATACATTAAAAAGGGCAATTGAACATTTTGGTCAATCAGAATTTGGCAGGCTTAGATTTGTGACAAAGTTTCACTTTGTAGATCACTTATTGGACGCAAAGCATAATGGGAACACGAGATTTCGCTTTAGTGTGAATGCTGATTATGTGATTAAAAATTTCGAACCAGGTACTTCTCCACTGGATAAGCGTATTGAGGCAGCTGGGAAGGTTGCTAGAGCAGGCTACCCCTTGGGATTTATCGTAGCTCCAATTTACCTTCATGAAGGTTGGAAAGAAGGATATTATCATATGTTTGAAAGATTAGATGCTGAACTTCCAAAGGACGCCCGCGATAATATAACCTTTGAATTCATACAGCATCGCTTTACTAAACCAGCTAAAAAAGTAATCGAAAAAAACTATCCTATGACCAAGCTTGAGCTAGATGAAGAATCCAGAAGAATAAAGTGGGGAAAATATGGGATAGGGAAATATATTTATCAAAAAGAAGAAGAGGAAGATATTAAAGAACATCTCTACAGTTATATGGAAAAGTTTTTTCCTAATGCTAAATTTGAATATTTTACTTAAAAAGCAGATAGCCCGATTCCTCAAAAGGGGAATCAGGCTATTTTATAATTTATATGAAAAAATCTTTTTTTATTAACCATTTTTCAACAAAAAGTAAAGCATTCTCTATACTATCGTTCTCAAATGGTGAAGTAATGTTAGTGTTCTCTAGTAGCTCCAAAAAAGATAGACTTCCCCCAGCCAAAAAGAAATTTAAATTAATATATAAAGAAATTTAATTCAAATGGATGTCTTCAATAAAAAAACACATCAGCTCAATTAGTGATGTGTTTGAAAGGTTATTTCTTCCGCATGATAAAACTTAAATGTCTACCTGTATTTCTGTCTTCTCGATGAGAGAAACCATCAGGGTTTAAAAATGTGCATGTTCGATCGATTGAAATACGTTCAAGTGGAATACCAGCAAGCTCACATTGCTTTTGGACGGTGAGCTGGTTATCGATATGAAATTTACCAGTTTCATTTTTATAGTACATAAAGTCGTTCGCATAGCCTAAATCTTTAAACTTTTTATAGACATCTTCATCTACCTCAAATTTTTCTTGGCTGAGTGCAGAGCCAATTTGTACATGAAAGTCATTTGGGTTACAGTGTTCGTGTTGTTTTAAATACTCAAACAGTTTCCTTGTAATTTCTTTGACCGTTCCTTGCCAGCCAGAGTGTACTACTCCCACCAGATTATTTTTTTCATTGTAGAAAATGACAGGGACGCAATCTGCTGTAAAACTACATAACAAAAGATCTGGTTCAAATGTATAAAGAGCATCTGTATCCTTAATGGCAGTATCTAACAGCCTTGCTCCACGCCCCTTATCAGCTGCAGTTACCTTATGGAAATTGGCGCTATGTGTCTGATTGGCGCAAACAAAATCATCCAAATTACATTGGAGTTGCTCCGCCAGTCTCTTGCGATTTTCCAATATATTCTTTGGATTTTCACAAACGTGTAAAGCCATGTTGTTCTCTTCTAAAGCAGTAACGTCTTTCATTGTCGTTCCTAAGATAAAACGCTCGTTATTTAAATATTTCCTAATATTCATATAATCACCCACTTTTAATATAGTATAATCCTTGGAAGTTGTATAGGAGAGCAGAATGGTCAGTTCGAGTAAGGAAGGGATAATCGGAAAAGATTTTGTCTATAGAGGAATTTTCCTCCTTGAATATTTCAAAAATATTACCTTCGAATAAGCATGAATTCGTTTAATACCGAGCTTTGTCTCTCTGTTGAGTTCCTTTGTAATATACCTGTAAAATTGCATCCAATTATTAAGGGATGATTTCCATTCTTTTTTTAATTTACTATATTAGTAGAGTTAAAGAAGGAAAGGAAGATTACAATGTTTAAGAAAAAAATTAAAGTAGCTATTGTAGGACTACTATTACTAACGTTATTAATGCCTATCACTGCATTTGCAGCTAATTCCTATACAGTAGTATCAGGAGACTCTTTATGGAAAATTGCTGTGAAGACACAAACAGGTGTTTCAGAATTAATCAAGGAAAATCCTCAATTAGAAAATGCGGACCTTATTTATCCAGGTCAAAAAATCAATGTCCCTTCAAACGATTCTTATAGTATAGAACAAGAAGTAATTAAACTTGTAAATGTGGAAAGAGCAAACGCGGGTCTTTCAGCATTAAAATATGATTGGGAGCTTGGAAGAGTAGCGCAATATAAATCACAGGATATGCACGAGAAAAACTATTTTAGTCACACTAGTCCTGTCTACGGAACTCCATTTACAATGATGAAGAATTTTGGAATAAGCTATAAATCTGCAGGAGAAAATATTGCTATGGGTCAAAAAACAGCCGCAGCAGTAGTAGATGCTTGGATGAACAGTGAAGGTCATAGAGCGAATATCTTAAACAAAAACTATACTCATATTGGTGTAGGTTATGTAAAAGACGGTAACTACTGGACACAAATGTTTATACAAAAATAAGTGAAAAGGGTGCAAATGAAGGCAGTAGCCAAGTCATTTGCGCTCTTTTTTGCAGTTTTCCGATAAGATGAGAAAAATGAAAAGCATAAATTATAAATAGCTAAAGTTGCGCTTTAAACGAATTCTTTCTGTGGAGTATAGCGATAAGCCATACTGTCGCATGTAATGTCAAACCAGCTTATCTCATGTTTTTTTTATAATATAAAGTTTCATGTGAAACATTTTTCTTCCCGTTCAAAATGGAAATTCATCTAGAAAGGGGCTTCAACCAATCAACGAATGGTCTAAGAGATCCTAGAATGTATATGGAGGCTTTTAAAGCGAGCTTTATTTGATTGGAGCGGCAGGCGGCGACTCCGGTGGGATGAGTGAGACAGATAAGACATCACAAACGAGGCGCAAGCGACAGTGATGGCTTATCCTCACCCCACGGAAAGCGTCCGCTGAGAGCGGAAATCAACCATCACTTGTTAATCAAATAGTCAAAGTGAAAAGTATTTTATTAATAGCTTTAAATAAATGAGTTAGTTTTATCTATATTCCTTTCTCTTTACTATAAAACTTATGATTGGAGCGGCAGGCGGCGCCTCTTGTGGGACGACTGAGACAGATAAGACCTCATAAAAGATGCGCAAGCGACGGTGATGGCTTATCGCTCCCCCTCGGAACCTATGCCCAAAGGGAAAAAGAAAAGTCTGATAAAGTTGAAAATGCGTTTACTTTAGCAGACTTTTCTTAGCAATTCCTCGGATTATTAGCTTTTTTTAAATGGGTAATGAAATAATTCTAAAGAGATTACAATCTAATAATAGTAATATTTGGTTTAATCAATAGAACAGATGTTGACAGATGAAAATCTCTGATGTAGACTATGAACAATAATTGAATATAACCTCGCTTTATAGAAGTGAGGTAGAGGCGCGATATTTAACAGTCCTTAGTGGAGCTTGAGTAGCTGTGATGCTAGGGAGAAGGAAATGTCGCCGAAGTTTGTAATAAACTCATTATTACATGCTGGGTCTGCAGTGAATAATTGCAGGACTGTCCGTTATAAACGTCCCGGTTTATAATGGTGTGCTATCTCATGGGGAAAAGTAGAGGATTTAGGGCAACCATACATATATGACCTGAGTCTATCTCAGGTCTTTTTTTGTACGGTTGTCCTTTTTGTATGCATGCATACATATACTAATTTAAAAAAGGAGATTAATAGAGATGAAAAAAAGTCTATTCACTTTAACATTATTATTATCAACCATTTTACTGCTTGCAGCTTGTGGAACAAAAGAGGAAGAAAGCGTTGGATCAGCTTCTGATCAAGATACTTTTACAGTAGGTTTAGAGGCAGGATATGCACCATTTAACTGGACTCAAATGGATGACAAAAATGGTGGCGTAAAAATTGACGGTAATGCAGAATATGCTGGTGGTTACGATGTAGAAATTGCTAAAAAAATAGCTGAGGGCTTAGGTAAAGAGCTCGTTGTTGTTAAAACGGAATGGGACGGTTTAGTTCCAGCCCTAACATCCGGCAAAATTGATGCAATTATTGCAGGGATGTCACCAACTGCAGAGCGTAAAAAAACAATTGATTTCTCCGAAAACTATTATACTTCCAACTTTGTTATGGTGGTAAAAAAGGGTGGGACATTTGAAAATGCTACCTCCATTCAAGACTTTAAGGGGGCGAAAATTACTGGCCAATTAAATACTTCTCACTACGGGGTTATTGACCAAATTGAAGGAGTAAAAAAACAACCGGCATCAGATAATTTCCCTGCAATGCGTGTGGCACTAGAATCTGGAATGATTGACGGCTATGTATCTGAACGTCCAGAAGGGATTAGTGCTTCATCAGCAAATGATAAATTTGTAATGATCGAATTTACAGAAGGATTCGTGGCAGATGAAGAGGAAACAGCCGTTGCAGTAGGATTGAAAAAGGAAAGTGACTTAACAGACAAAATCAATAAAGTTTTAGCAGGAATCTCAGAAGAAGAGCGACAAGAAATTATGGACAATGCTATTTTAAATCAACCAGCTGCAGAATAAGCATATAACAACGGCTGCTACTATTTTGCAGCCGTTTCATTATTTACAGCATTTACTGACTTTCCTTGGAAAGTGTGTTTATGGGTCAGCTAGTATGTAAGGAGGAAGACTATGAGTTTAGAATGGATTATATCCATCATTACAAATAATTGGCCAATGTTTTTACGAGGAGCCGGAGTAACCCTCTTAATATCCATTATTGGAACTATCTTCGGAGCTATCATCGGTTTGCTGGCAGGAGTTATAAGAACTGTTCCTATGCCGGAAAAGGGGATTAAAAGATACTTTCTTAAGCTGGTTAACTTAATGCTCTCTATTTATATAGAGTTTTTCCGTGGCACACCAATGATAGTACAAGCAATGGTTATTTTTTACGGCTCCTCATTGGCCTTTGGCTTAGACATGGATCGTCTACTCGCTGCTATTTTCATTGTTTCTATAAACACGGGTGCTTATATGGCGGAGATTGTTCGAGGCGGAGTTATTTCCATAGACAAGGGTCAATTTGAAGCCTCTCAAGCAATAGGGATGACGCATATTCAAACGATGCTTCATATTGTGTTACCTCAAGTTATCCGCAATATACTTCCTGCAACAGGTAACCAATTTATCATTAATATTAAGGATACCTCTGTGTTGAATGTAATCGGAGTCACTGAGCTGTATTTCCAAACAAAATCAGTTGCAGGAAATAACTTTAGATATTTTGAGTCATTTTTTGTAGCTTGTATCTTGTATTTCATCATGACATTTGCTGTTACCTTGATATTACGTCATTTTGAGAAGAAATTGGATGGACCTGAAAACTATACAGTCATTGGTCAACCGATGCAAATGGCAGTCCTACCAAAAGGTCCACATGAAAATCAGTAAGCAAAGGAGGAGCAACTATGGAAAAAGTAATTGAAATTCAACATTTAAGCAAATCCTTTGGAGCACATGAAGTATTAAAAGATATCGATTTCTCTGTTAAAAAAGGCGAGGTTGTATGCATCATTGGCTCTTCTGGATCGGGAAAATCGACTCTTCTCCGCTGCATTAATTTGTTGGAAAAGCCAAGTGGTGGGCAAATCATTTATCAAGGGGAGAATATTCTCGATAATAAGCACGATATCCATTCCTACCGAACGAAGCTTGGAATGGTCTTTCAACAGTTTAATCTGTTTAATAATCACAATGTGTTAGGTAACTGTTCAGTTGGACAGGTAAAGGTATTAAAGCGTTCTAAGGAAGAAGCCGAGAAAATTGCACTGAAATACTTAAACGTTGTAGGCATGGATGGCTACGTTAATGCTAAACCAAAGCAATTGTCCGGAGGTCAAAAGCAGAGAGTTGCTATTGCACGAGCCTTGTCTATGGAGCCTGATGTAATGCTTTTTGATGAGCCTACATCAGCACTTGACCCAGAAATGGTGGGGGAAGTGTTAAAAGTAATGAAAGAGCTTGCGAACACTGGTTTGACAATGTTAATTGTTACTCATGAAATGGAATTTGCCAAGGAGGTTTCCGATCGAGTAGTCTTTATGGATAAGGGAGTTATTGCGGAGGAAGGCCCTCCAAAGCAAATTTTTAACAATCCTCTACAAGATCGAACGAGAGAATTCTTAAAAAGAACATTGAAATAAACTCTAGGTTGTTAGTATCAATTCACCTTTTTGTGTAGAAAAAAAATAGATAAAATAGTATATTGGTAATATATGCAATGGATAAATTATCAAATCTATGTAAGGCTTCCCTTTTAAAAGAAGAGGAAGCCTTTTATATAAGGAAAAAAACTAGAGGTGTTTTCATGAATGAAGTACTAAAACGAAATAATGTAAAAGTAATAGGGAACAAGGAAAAAGTAATAATGTTTGCCCATGGTTTCGGTTGTGATCAAACCATGTGGAGAAATATTGTCCCTTCATTTGAAGAAGAATATCAAATTGTTTTGTTTGATTATGTTGGGTCAGGAGATTCAAATTTAAAGGTTTATAATTCTGAGAAATATGGTTCACTTAAAGGCTATGTTCAAGATGTGCTAGATATAATAGAGGCATTGAAGCTTCACGAAGTAATCTTTGTTGGACATTCCGTTAGCTCCATGATCGGTATGCTAGCAGCCATTCAAAAACCTGAGGCATTTAAAAGTTTGGTTATGATTGGTCCATCCCCAAGGTATCTTAATGATAGAGAGTATTTTGGAGGATTCGAAGAAAGAGATATTCATGAAATGTTAGATATGATGGAGATGAATTTTATAGGATGGGCAAGCTATATGGCTCCAATAGTAGCCGCTAATGACGTGCACCCTGCGGTGGCAAAAGAAGTAGAAAAAAGTTTTAGCTCAACCGACCCGAAGATTACAAAGCAATTTGCGGAGGTGACATTCTTTTCCGACCATCGTAAGGATTTAGAGAAATCATCTATTCCAACATTAATCATCCAATGCTCAGAAGATAGTATTGTTCCTATTCAGGTAGGTGAATACTTACATCGCCATATTGAGAAAAGTGATTTTAAAATAATGGATGTGAAGGGACATTATCCTCATCTAAGTCACCCACATGAAACAATACAGCTGATTAAAGAGTATCTTTACCAAATGCAGTGAAGGGAATGGTATATGTATGGATGAGCGTTTAAATCTTGCGCCTTGTGGTTACGTTACTATCAGCCAAGAAGGTATGCTAATCGATATGAATAAAACCTTCCTTCAAATGACAGGGTTTATGTATGAAGAGATTGCTCAAAAGCATATAGAAACAATTATGTCTAAGACTAATAAGTTTATATTTCATACTTATTTTTATCCCTATATTCGATTATACGGACACGTCGAAGAGTTATTTCTAAGTCTACTGCATAAGGATGGTCAAAGCGTTCCAGTATTGTTAAATGGAAAAAAAGCAAATCGAGAAGGTATAGAGGTAATTGATTGTGTAATGGTTTCTATGGGGAAGAGAATAGGCTATGAACAAGAAATTAGACTAGCAAAAAAACAGTTGGAGGAAGCGTTCCGAGAAAAGGAACTGGCGCTTTCTAAATTAGAGGAATTGCATGAGGAAATAGAGGAAAAGCAAGAAAGACTTATTGAACTAAATGGTAAGCTAGAGAAATTAGCCATAACGGATAAATTGACTGGTTTAAAAAATCGTCGTTATTTTCATATCAAGCTAGAAGAGATGATTATGCAATTTGAGCAGAACAAACAGTCCTTTTCCTTATGCTTAATAGATATTGACCATTTTAAGCAGGTCAACGATACTTGGGGTCATGCGATGGGAGACCAGGTGCTAGAAAGGTTGGCCAAGATAGCAGAAGAAACTGTACGTCCGAAAGATACGGTGCTTAGATACGGCGGAGAGGAATTTATTGTTCTTCTCCCACTAACAAATGCACAAGAGGCTAACCATCAGGCGGAACGTTTAAGGTTGGAAATTGAAAAGACTACTTGGCCCATTGACGAAATTACGATAAGTGTAGGAGTTGCAACTTACACGTCAGAGGATACTCGTACAACAGTGGTGGAGAAGGCTGATCATGCGTTGTATTATTCTAAGAGGAATGGTCGAAATAGAGTTACCCATATAAACGACTTATAGGGGGAATATAAATGGTTGCTTTTAGTGTTATTAAAAAAGACCAGGAATATTGGTTAGCTGACCAAATAAAGATGGATATGTCTAAAGATGAATACTGGTCAAAATTGAAAAGTCTTTTAAAAGATTGGAAGGACGAACAGGTGAATTACCTTTCCCTTCTAATGGTTGAAGAATACGAACAACAGCTAATGAATGAAGGCTTTCATAAGGTTTCCTCTATTGTGGAATATACACGTCTACTAGATGAAAATTTTACTCTAGATGATGCTTTTCATGTGGTAACTCTTTCAGGAAGTTCGCTCGCAGACGAGGAATTTGCTCTATTATACGATAAATGCAGAAGTGGCTCTGCAAACAAAAATAATTTATTTTCCATTGAACAGATAATGGAAGCCTTTGTGAATGAGCTAGGATCTAATTGGCGTCATTATTGTCATATTTTCTTTAAAGGTGAAGAACCCATGGGTATTAGTATTCCGCATATAGAAGACGGAACGGTCGAAGAAGGCAGGCTATTTTACTTTGGAGTAGTACCAGAACAGAGAGGCAAAGGTTTCGGAAAAGTATTTCATCTGTATTCTCTAGAATTATTAAAAAAAATGAACGCCACTTATTATGTAGGAAGTACAGACGAAAACAATGAATATATGATAAGAATTTTCCAAGCAAATGGCTGCATATTAAGAGATAAAAAAGGAATTTATCGGATAGATAAATAAAACTAGGTTAAGCAAAAAGGAGCATGTGATGTTAAATCACTCGCTCCTTTTAATATTACTTATTTAGTGGAAATAGCTTCTACAGTAGAAGCCACTTTAGAAATTATTAATTCACTTCCTAATAGCGGAGATTCTTTAGAAGCTTCAGCAGAACCAGGTTCTGGACGTTTATGGGCTTCCTTGAAGATATCACTATTTCTCCAAGCTTGGAAACCTTCTTCGTTTTCCCAATACATATTTACATTCATTTCATCATATTCAGTTGTACCTTGTGTAATAGTAACCTCTACTTTGATGAAGCCTTCCATTTCTTGAAGTGGGCTTGGCTTTGTAAAATTTGGAGCCATTCTTTCAGCAAATCCTGGTTTTGTTTTAATACGATTTGTTACGATAATCATTAGACATTCTCCTTTTTTACTTATTTGTCAGTGTAATTATAACATTTCCTATACGATATATCTTTTCATAGTATCTAAACAGACATTCATCGGGAGATCTTTTAATGGGGAAGCTTAAGGGGTAAAGCAGACGAGCTAGCATGAATTCTACTAAAAGGAGGAGAGCTAGATACGTCCTAGTAAGAATATGATTAGATCTTCTAGCTTTTTCACATAAACAAATTGAATTTTATGCTCAAGTGCTTCATTATTATAGATACAAGACTTTTCATAATCAATAAACAGACGATTATGTAAAAGAAATACATTTACACGAAGGAAGTAGTTTATGTCGGAAGCAAATATAACTCGTTTAGAGGTTGATGGCAAGGAAATTATTTTAATTGGTACTGCTCATGTCTCTAGGTTGAGCGCTGAGCAGGTTAAAGAAGTGATTGAAAAAGAAAATCCTGATTCCGTGTGTATAGAGTTAGATGAACAAAGATATCAATCTATTACTGATAATAACAAATGGAAAGAAACAGATATTTTTAAAATCATAAAAGAGAAGAAAGCGACTTTATTATTGATGAACTTAGCTATTTCTTCCTTCCAAAATCGTATGGCCAAGCAGTTCGACATTAAACCAGGCCAAGAAATGATTCAAGGAATTGAAAGTGCAAAAGAAACCGGAGCAGAACTTGTACTAGCTGACCGTAATATCCAAATAACATTCTCTCGTATCTGGCATAATCTTGGTTGGTTAGGTAAGTCTCAGCTTCTTACATCGGTTTTCTATAGCATCTTTAGTAAAGACACCATTTCCGAAGAAGAGCTAGAGAAGATGAAATCGCAGGACACTTTAAATGCAGTACTTGCAGAATTTACAGAGTCATTTCCAAGGCTGAAAACACCTTTAATTGATGAACGAGACCAGTTCTTAGCTCAAAAAATTAAGGAAGCCCCGGGTAAAAAAATTGTAGCAGTATTAGGAGCGGCACATGTTCCTGGTATTACAAAAGAAATTTACAAACATCAGGATTTAGAAAGACTTTCTACAGTCCCACCCAAATCAATTTTACCTAAAATAATTGGGTGGTCGCTTCCTATCCTTATCATTGCATTGATCGCGTATACATTTATAGCAAACCCAACAGCAGGATGGGATCAGGCATGGAGCTGGATTATTTGGACGGGAACGATGGCAGCAATTGGGGCAATTGTAGCTTTAGGACATCCTTTAGCAATTGTTACAGCGTTCATAGTGGCACCAATAACAGCGTTGCATCCTATATTAGCCTCCGGTTGGTTTTCTGGGTTGGTCCAAGCTTATATGAAACGCCCTACAATTGGCGACTTTGAGAGACTGTCCGAGGACGTGTTTACGATAAAAGGGTTCTGGAAGAATAAAGTTACACGTGTATTACTCGTTTTAGTTCTAACTAACTTATTTGGTTCTCTTGGTACAATAATCGGTGGTGCCGATGTCATCAGAGTGTTCTTTAAAAACTTATAATTATCACTAAAGGAGTAGCGGTCACTTCGCTCCTCCTTTTTCTATTTTTAAGCAATAGATTTCTCTTTTGGTTATGATGTATCAACATCATGTATCTTTAAAAGTATGGAAGACTTCTGATTATGATTGGCAGATAAGTTCTACTATAATATTATTTAACAGGAAAAAATGCTTAATTTTTGGGGATAAACGATAGGTCGGAGGGATTAATGGTGGAATGTAGTGGCTGTATGGTAAGAGACTTAGTATTAGAGTTTAAAATCGAAGGTGAAACTAATTTTCAAGTGTTGCCAGATGTAATGGATTTTATCCAAAATAGGGCATTAAGATTAGAAGAGAACGGCCGTTATTTTACTCTTAAATAAGATGATGCGCAGGATTTTATAGACTTTAGTAAAGACCATATGGATATCTCTCATATTTCCTTTCGAGTTCCTAATCAAGACTGGAAACCTCTCCATAAAATAGAGGAAATATTAGAGGTTAAGTGGATTGACAAGGTGATTAAGAATGAACAAGTAATTTGCTACTATCAGCCAATTGTAGATGCAGAGAAAAATATTTATGCCTATGAGATGCTTTCTCGATTTTTAGATGAGGAAGGGGATATCCTATATCCTGGAGAAGTTTTTGGCGCTGCTAAAGAGAGAGGACGTTTATATGCTTTAGATCGGATATGTAGAATGACAGCAGTAAAGTACGCAGCAAAACTAGATAATACAAAAGCATTTATAAATTTTATACCTACTTCTATATACTCTCCCGAGCATTGTCTAAGATCCACCACTGCGGTAGCAAATAGCCTCGGTGTTAATCCTGGAAACTTAGTTTTTGAAGTTGTTGAAACAGAAAAAGTAGAGGATATCAATCATTTAAAAAAGATTATGGCCTTTTATAAAGCTAGAGGGTTTCAATATGCATTAGATGATGTAGGAGAAGGGCATAGTACGCTACAAATGTTAGAAGAGATTAAGCCTCACTATATGAAGCTAGATATGAAATATGTTCAAGGAGTAGCTACCAATATAGAGAAACAAAAAGTTGCTTTACAATTTCTACAAAAAGCTAAAGAAATCTATTCCATCCCATTGGCAGAGGGGATAGAAGAAAAAGAAGATTGGGAATGGTTAAAAAAGAAAGGATATCAATTATTTCAAGGATACTATTTTGGGAAACCTCTCCCACATCCTCTGGAAGATTCTAAATAGTTTAAGTAACCAAAGCTATAAAAAAAAAACCGAGCAATAATATGCTCGGTTTTTTTTTTATGCTTTCTTTTTAGCACTTGTATCTTTGTCTTCTAATTTAAATTCTTCTGCTACATCGTCCACAATGTCCTTTGTAGAGTTTTTGAATTCTTTAAGTGTTTGTCCTACTGCTCTACCTAATTGAGGTAATTTAGATGGACCGAATACGATTAATGCAATGATTAGAATGATTATTAAACCTGGTACGCCGATATTTGGCATGTTATTTCCTCCTAATGGATATAATTGTCTATCTATTCAAGTGACATGAGTGTTAGTTATGTGTGCAATGCTATTGTAGCATGCTAGTAAAGCTTATTCACATTAGTTTTCCTCAAGTTCTTTTTCTAAAAGAGCTTCTTTGGCTAACCGACGCTTGTAAGACCAAGCTGATACAAGAATACTAATTTCAAACAATAACAATAAAGGTATGATAATGATGAAATCAGAAATGAAGTCAGGAGGCGTAATAGATACCCCTACAACAACTAATACAAAGTACGAAACTTTTCGCATCTTTCGTAGTCGATCTGGAGTAATAATCCCTAGCTTCGTAAGGAATAAAATAATTACTGGTAACTCAAAAACTATTCCAACTGGAATAATTAAATTGAACATAAATGTAAAATATTGCTGCATTCCATAGGTTTCTGTGGCACCTATAGACTCATTAATATTAGACATGAAGTCTAACATTAAAGGAAATAAAATAAAGTAGCTAAAGCTAATACCGGCCAGAAATAGGAAAAAAGAGACTGGTATAAAGTAAATCGTACCTCTTGCTTCTTTATCCAACAAACCTGGCTTAACAAATAGCCATATTTGGTGCATAGCTATGGGCAAAGTTACTAAAATGGCTAAAACTAATGCACATTTAACGTAAATTAGCAGTCCATCGGTATAGCCAAAAATGTTCCATTCTACGTGTGCAGCTGTAGGCTGTTGTTTTAGGAAATTTAATGTTTTAGGAGCCATCCAAAATCCTAAGGCAAGAGATAGGACAAAGGTTACCGCAATTACAATTAACCTTTTTCTTAACTCAGCCAAATGTTCTACAAGCGTTAGCTCTGGCTCTTGCGGAATTGCCATTATGTTTATCACCCCATCTTATTTAAACAAAGGGAAGCTGTGTTTATATTTAGTACTTAAAAAGCAATTTGTTACATGTTTGTCCTGTACCAACTACCCATTATACTCTTTCCCATGAATTTGTAAACTAGATAACTTTATATTTGTTATATAAGGGAAAAACTGATAACTCCTTATATTCTAAGGGTTTAATAAAAAAAATGAAATATTCAAAGTTGCATTTTTGTGTACTTTTTATGAAGAAATATACTAAAATAATTCTCCAATCATGATGTTGAAATTATTCTCATGACTTTTACGCACTTAAATTACTCTGACTTAAGTATTCTCGAGAAACAATTTATATAGTCGGTTAGTCTCTATCTTTTATTCATTTATATTTTATTATCGCCAGGTAAATATTTGTATAAACACTCTTGTTTTCCTGAAAAGGAAGTATATAATTCTATCTATCTCACATGAAATGGACGGAATGAAAGCATGAGAACGTATAACGAGAAGGTCAGTATTTACCATGGTATGGCTTCTACTATTGCTTTAAACTTTTCTAATAATTTTTTCCCGATTTTTGCTATTACTATTTTAGGGGCAACTAATTATCAGGTTGGCTTAATCAGTTCCCTTCCTCCGTTAATCGCTTTGCTAATGACAGTGCCAGCAGCTATTCTTTTAAACAAAGCTTACACACAAAAAAAGATTGTCGCTGGTTCCATTTTGCTTGCACGATTATGTTTCGTATTTATTGTATTAGTCAGTTATTTACCGTCCCATTCTATGCAGGCGTGGTCCTTTCTAATTATTATCGCCTTAATCAGCGTGCCCAATACGGTTGCCAATATCGGCTGGCAGACGTTCATCAGTGGGATGATTGAAGAGGAGCGAAGAGGACAATTTTTTAGTGATCGTAATAGATTACTGACATTAGTAGGACTTATAGCTACTTTATTTATCGGTATCGTAATGAGGGAGGCTTCTGCTAGTACAGGGGCATATCAAATTTTGTTTTTAGTAGCCTTATTATTTGGAATTTTAGAAGTGTATTTTATCATGAAACATAAGGAAGAACCTGTTCGGGTAGAAGAGAGTCTTCTAAAGAAGAAATCGATGGATTGGTCTATTTTTCGAGACTCCAATTACGTATCTTTTTTAGGAGCGGCACTGTTTTTTAACTTTGCCTGGCAGATGGCTTGGGGCTTGTTTAATATATATAACGTGCGAATAGCGGGGGCTACTATTTTCTGGGTTAGTATGTTTTCGGTAGGTAGTATGCTAATGCAGTTTTTTACATTTCCTTTATGGAAACGCTGGGCAGATAAATACAGCAATTTGCGGATGTTTATATGGGCAGCAATAGGTATGGCTACTACTCCTTTTCTCGTCGTGCTGTCTACCAATCTATATTACTTAACTATGATTCAAACAACGTCAGGCTTTTTTCTTTCAGGAACTGTGCTCATTTTATTTAATTTACTTTTAGAAAAGTCACCGGAACAGTCTAGAACGTATTGTATTACAACATATAATGTTTTATTGGCGTTAGTTGCGTTTGTTGCTCCTCAAGTGGGTATTATTTTATTAGAGATGGTTGGAATGGAGTCGGCAATGACAATTAATTCGTGTTTACGATTGTTAGGTGCTGGGGGATTTTTCTATGTGTATATTCGACAACGAAATAGATAAAGATGATAGAAGGAGGTCTACTTCATGAAAATTTTACTCCCTTTTCTATTAGTATTTATCATTGTTTTGTCTTTTTTCAATGCGCAAATAACTAATCCCTTTAAAGAAGACTTTCAAGGTAAACACGTAACCAATTTTCAGCAAGAGTATAAAGAGAGTCAGATAGAGATTGGTATGGTAGGAGATGTTTTATTGCACAGTCCCCTCTATGAATATTCTAGCTTCTTACCTTCCTTTCAGGAGGTAGAAAAAGAGATGCAAGGAGTAGACTTCTTGCTAGCAAATCAGGAGTCTATACCAGCAGGTACGTCATTCGGTTTGTCTGGATTCCCTAATTTCTCTAGTCCTGCTCATATCGTTAGGGATCTCAAAGCCGCTGGAGTCGATTTATTATCCTGCGCAAATAACCATACGCTAGATCAAAAGGAAGCTGGTTTATTAGCTGCTATTGAGTCAATGAAAGCAAACGAGATGCCTTATATGGGAGCCTATAAATCATTAGAAGACCAACAAACCGATAGAATATTTGAGGTAAAGGATGTAAGATTAGGTTTTTTAAATTATACTTATGGATTAAATGGCCATCGAATCCCTGAGGGTAAAGAATACTTAGTAAATATAATAGATCGTGAACAAATGAAACAAGACATTCAAGCTTTAGAGGAAAAGGTGGATGTTGTAGTAATGAGCATTCATTGGGGAGAAGAGTATGCCCTAAGGAACAATGAAACTCAAAAAGAGCTGGCGCAATGGTTGGCTGATGCGGGGGTAGACATTATTTTTGGTCACCATCCTCATGTTGTTCAGCCCTATGAAAAAATATCCACTAGCAAAGGAGATACCCATGTATTCTACTCACTAGGTAATTTTTTTAGTGCTCAACAATTTGACAGTACCAATATCGGTGGAATTGCTAGGCTACAAATCACGAAAAGAGTGGTTCAGGATAAAGTGATGATCCGTATTGAAAATCCTTCATTTATAGGGACGATTGTCTCAAAGGGAGAACCTTTTAAGGTGTCTTTGCTTGAAGAGGCTAACAGTCAAAAAAACGATTGGGTTCAGCAACATGTTTTTGGTGAATAAAAAAGAATCAAGGAGGTTGGGATGAACGAGTCAGACTATGAGCGATTATTAAGAATACAGACAGCTGGAATGAGAGAATGGCAATATCAGTCCTCCCATTATAATCGTTATGAGGCAACCCCATATAGCGCATTACAAACATTGTTTGAATTGTATGATTGGAAGGCTACTAATAGAATGGTAGATTTCGGCTGTGGAAAAGGTAGATTTCCTTTTTATGTCCATTATTTTTATAACATTTCTGTAACTGGAATAGAGATGAATGGACAGCTTTATCAGGAGTCAATGGAAAACCTCATGAAGTATATGGAAAAAGCTAAGCCAACTCGAGCTTCCATTAGATTTGAATGCTGCTTGGCCGAGGAATACAAAATAGACTCACAGGAAGACTGCTTCTATTTTTTTAATCCCTTCTCTACTCCTATATTTCAAAAGGTTGTTCATAATATTTTAGTGTCATTAGAGGAAGTGGAGCGAACAGTTGATATTATTCTCTACTACCCAACCCCGGAATATCTTCAGTTTTTGGAGGAGGCAACTGCTTTCACTCTTTGGAGAGAAATACGAATACCAGAGCTTTACGAACAAAATCACAATGAACGTTTTATGATTTATCGCTATGAAATATAAAGAAGAGGAAGAATCTGTTTTTAAGATTCTTCCTCTTTTGTGTATTAAATCTGTGGGTAGCTTCTTCAAAGATGTCTGGTAGTTTTAGATGTATCGAATTCTTAGAGACAATGCATCGCTTTTTCTGCCTCCTGCCAAGGAACCTTATATCCGGTGCCCTTTGCACAAAAGATAGAGGTGGAGGTGTATTCCGGATCTGCCTCTTTGTTATACCCAATTCTTTCTATTACTGCCTCTTGGTTATGGCATCGGTCATAGCCACCAAATAAAAGGCTAAGCGTTCCTTTTCCGTGAGTAAAGGAGGCGAAGGTAGTGCTGTAGTTCATAAAAGTAGCTACAGGAACCCTTCCCTTTATAATAACCTTATCACCAGTATTTTCTGGAGACTCAAATGTCCCGTGAGCTTGCTGAACATCCGACAAAACTCTTCCGATTAAATTCATATCCACTTTGATTTTGTAGTCATAAAAAGGTTCCAGAAGGATATTTTGAGCCTTTTCTAATCCTTGTCGTAAGGCTCGGTAGGTTGCTTCTCTAAAATCGCCACCAGAGGTATGTTCATTATGACCTCTTCCGGTCAGTAAAGTGATTTTAACATCGGTCAGTGCAGAGCCCGTAAGTATTCCATGATGATCCTTCTCTAAAAGGTGGTGCTTCACAAGATTCTGGTTACCTATAGACAAATCATTGGCGTGACAAATATTATCGAAAGTCAGCCCAGATCCTCTCCCTATAGGTTCGATCAGAAGGTGAACCTCGGCGTAATGTTTTAAGGGTTCAAAGTGCCCATAGCCTCTCACGGGTGCTTCGATTGTTTCCTTATAAAGAATTTTAGGCTCTCCAAACGTTACATTATAGTGGAAGCGCTCCTTCACTATTTGTACTAGTACCTCGAGCTGGATAACACCCATAACGTGCACATGAATCTCTTGAAAATACTCATCCCAATAAACCCGTAAGGAGGGGTCTTCAGCATCTAGTAGCCTAAAGGATCTTAGTACCTCTTTTACATGGATGGAATCGTCAAAGATTACCTTTGACTTTAAAGTGGGTATCAAATCGAAATGGGTCTTACTTTGATTAGCACCAATTGTATCTCCAATAGAAGCAGCAGTTAATCCTGTTACAGCAACTAGTTCACCGGCATTAGCTTCATCAATTGTTTTAAACTTGCTGCCGTTATATTGACGCAGCTGTGTTATTTTCTCATGCTCACTTCCAATTTTCACTTCATCCCTTACTCTCATCTTTCCACTTAAGACCTTTAGAAAGGTTACACGATTCCCGCTCTCGTCATGCCGTATCTTATATACTTGGGCTGTAAAAGCTCGGTCGATGTTGTAGTGTGTGTCTGTAAGCTTGTCGAGAGATTCTAAAAAATCCAACACCCCAATATCTTTTAAGGCTGAGCCATACGCACAAGGGAATACGATACATTCCTCAATCATTTGCTTGAACTTCTTTGTCCAAAGTAGTTCATCAAATCCATTTTCCATGTAAGCTTCCAAAAGAACTTCATCTCGCTCAGCGATAAATTCAATTAATTCTTCCGTATAGCTATTAGTTATGTGACAAGCATCCTCCGATAAGTTAGCAAAAATCTCCTGTAAAACAGCATCAGGATTAGTATCATCGTAATCAATTTTGTTGATAAAGAAGAAGGTAGGTATTTTATGTTTTCGAAGCAGCTGCCAAACTGTTTCTGTATGCCCTTCAATTCCATCAACGGCACTTATTATGATGATTGCGTAGTCCATGACTTGGATAGCTCGCTCCATTTCAGGAGAAAAATCTACATGACCCGGTGTATCGATAATATAATAAGTAGAATTATTATAGGAAAAAACCCCTTGGTCAGCAAAAATGGTAATACCTCTGTTTTTTTCTATGGAGTGACTATCAAGAAAGGAATCCTTATGGTCGACCCTACCTCGTTGTCTAATTGTTTTCGTATGAAAGAGTAGCTGTTCTGAAAAAGTGGTCTTTCCCGCATCGACGTGTGCTAGAATTCCTATAGTTTTATGCATAATATCACCTTTTGTTTACGTCCTTCCTTGTATTATAGCAAAAGGGAGGATAAACAAAAGGTGAGAGTGTGCTATCTAGAAAGAACCTTGGAGCCATTTGCCCTCATTCGATTAACAGCTTTCCAAACCCAACCGTCATGAGGCTTAAACAGAAAGACGAACATAAATAGAACGCCAATCATAGCGGCCATCATACCTGCAATAGAGGTGTTCCAAAGCTTTGCCAAATAGTATCCAGATATAGCTGCTGTAATACCAAAAGTCATACTCCATATAATCATCCCGCGAACGCTCTTGCTCATTAGATAAGCAGTAGCAGCAGGTCCGATGAGCATAGCAACAACCAATACTGCCCCCACGCTATCAAACGCAGCGACAGTCGTAAGGGAGACAAGTGTCATGTAAGAGTAATGCATCCCCATTATAGGTAACCCAATGGATAAAGCGAACACAGGATCAAAGGTAGAGAGTTTAATTTCTTTATAAAATAAAACTAGAAAAGCAATATTAAGGAATAGTACAAATAATAGCATCCAAACCGCTTTTGGCATTTCAAACCCTAAAATACTCCAAGTATCCCAAGGAACAAATGCTATTTCACCCATTAGTACATGCTCCACATCCAAATGAACGTTTCCTGCAAACAAGGTAATTAATAATACCCCTAAGGCAAAAAGTGAAGTAAATACTACCCCTATAGCCGCGTCTTCCTGCAATCCTCCTGATTGAAGCACCTGTACTAGAAAAGTGGTCAGTAGCCCTGCGAGAGCCGCACCTATTAGCATCCAAACGCCATTTAAAGATTGTGTAACCATGAAGGCAACTACAATTCCAAACAGCACTGTATGACTAATGGCATCCGCTATCATGGCAGTTTTTCTGAGGATTAGAAAGACCCCCGTTAGGCCACAAGTAATTCCGACAAGGGAGCCAGTTAAAAGAACCCAAAATTCATTCATTGCTTGTCACCTCTTGGGCTATGCGCTGCCGCTTAAATGAACGCTTTTTACGTATTTTAGAAAGTAACCCTCTTGTTGGAGCGAGAAAGTAAGATATTAAAAACAAAGCTGCGGCTACTAAAACGATTATTGGCCCAGTGGACAAGCCAGTACGTAGAGAGCTAATCATAGTGCCGAGAGCTCCCGATAAAGCCCCAAAAAAGGCACTCGTGACCAAAATTATAGCAAGGTGACTGGACCAAAATCTTGCAGCGGCTGCAGGTATTATAAGCATGGCTGCCATTAAAATAACCCCTACTGCCTGAATACCGGTAACAATTGTCAAAACAGTCAATGCGGTCAACAACGTACGTAAACGCTCCACAGGTAATCCAATCCCCTTTGCAAAGATGGGATCAAAAATCATAAGCTTCCATTCCTTGAAGAACAACAAGCACATAAGGATTATTAATACGGCGCTGCCAGATAGCCAAATAAGATCACTTTTTGCCATCGTTGCTGCCTTACCAAAGATAAAGTCATTTAAACCACTTTGATTACCAGTGCCACTTTGGTTAACAATTGTTATTAATACAATGCCTATTCCAAAAAAGACGGATAATATTAATCCAATAGCGGCATCAGCCTTCAGCTTAGAATGATTCACAATCCATTGAATCATATATACAGAAAGTGCAGCAGTGATAGCAGCGCCTATCATGAGGATAGGCAAATCCTTTTTCTCAAAAATTAAATAAGCAAGGGCAATACCAGGAAGTGCAGCATGAGCGGCTGCATCTCCTACTAAGCTTTGCTTTTGAAGAAAAGCAAATGTACCGTTTAAACCGGCTGCTACCCCTAAAAGAATAGCTCCAGTGAGAACCCAAAGAAGATTACCGGATAACATTAATAGTCACCTCTTTCATAAGTCATTTTTTCCTGACTTAGCTTGATCCATAAAAAATAGCTTACCACCGTATGCTTCTTGTAGGTTATCTGGTGTAAAGGTAACCTCGGTAGGACCAGAAGCTATAGTTGTTTTATTTAATAACACAATCCAATCAAAATAATCAGCTGCTGTCTGTAAGTCATGATGAACGACGAACACTGATTTTCCTTGTGATTTTAACTCCTTCAAGATGGAAATGATTGTTCTTTCAGTTGCAGCGTCTACTCCAACAAATGGTTCATCCATGAAGTAAACCTCCGCTTCCTGTGCCAGAGCTCTAGCCAAAAACACACGCTGTTGTTGCCCTCCGGAAAGCTGCCCTATTGATTGTTCTGCAAATGCTTCCATTCCTACGTTTCTTAAGCAATTCAGCGCTATTTGTTTGTCTCTTAAAGAAGGTCTTCT
This sequence comes from Psychrobacillus faecigallinarum, assembly GCF_014836595.1. Lineage (GTDB taxonomy): Bacteria > Bacillota > Bacilli > Bacillales_A > Planococcaceae > Psychrobacillus > Psychrobacillus faecigallinarum. Next base: position 87,603 of record NZ_JACSQO010000006.1, read on the forward strand.
CATCACGCCGATATGTCCATATCGGCCCATTAATACTACGTCTAATGCATTTGTTGGAAAGTCCCAATCTACGGCATTACGCTGAGGAACATATCCAACAATATGATCCTTTGGATTCAGCGGACGCTCTAATATTGCAACAGAGCCGGTTTTATTTGGAAGCTGATTTAGCACGGCTTTAATCAATGTAGATTTCCCTGCTCCGTTTGGTCCAATAATCCCTGTGATTAGTCCCTTCGGAATGGTTAGACTGATGTTGCTCAACACAACTTTTTCCTCGTAAGCAACAGATAAGCTCTTTACCTGTAATGCATTCATTTTGCTACCTCCTATTTTAGTGAATCAACAATCGTATTGACATTATGCTTATACATTCCGATATAAGTTCCTTCTTCTGTACCTTCAGCTCCCATTGCATCCGAGTACAGTTCTCCTCCAATTTGTATGGTGTGTCCCTTTTCCTTCGCACCTTCAATTACAGCATTCATGGCTTTGTCTGACACACTGGATTCGATAAAGACCGCTTTAATATTTTGTTCTACTAAGAAATTAACGATATTCTGTATATCCTTTAGACCGTATTCAGCATCTGTACTAAGACCTTGTAATCCTCGAACTTCCATCCCATTGCTTTCACCAAAGTAATTAAAGGCGTCATGAGCGGTAACAAGAACCCGTTGCTCTTCGGGGATTTCGCTAATGCGTTCCTTCGTCCAACCATTTAGCTCATCTAGTTCCTCAAAGAACTTTCTTTCGTTTTCTGCAAACTGATCTCCATCAGTGGAAAATTCCTCCGTAAGTGATTTTGTGATTTCGTGGGTAGCCAATTTCCAAACCTCAATGTCGAACCAAATATGTGGATCAAATAATTCTGGATGAGCCTCGTCATTTAAGATTCTATCTTTCGGAACGACTTCTCCAATAGCCACTACAGATTTGGCCTTCTGCATTTTTTCAAAAATATCACTCATTTTCCCCTCAAGAGCTAGACCATTATAAAAAATAATATCTGCATCCTCTAATACTTGTAAATCGCCTTGAGTAGCCTTATAAAGATGTGGATCTACACCAGGGCCCATTAAGGATTTTACCTCCACAGAATCTCCAGCAATTATCCTTACGGCATCTGCAATTTGCCCTGTAGTTGTAACGACAAGTGGTTTTTCTTCCCCAGAACCCCCTGCGTTATTGTTACCACACCCAACCAATAAAACAGCCACAATAAATAAAAATAAGATCTTTTTCACTTAGCACACTCCTTTTCCTTTATTATAAAGTATTTCCTTCAGGAAACTTTTAGACTAAAAAAATATTATTTTCTTTTATGATAATAAATTTCCTTAAGGAAAGATTTGTTCAATAGGTTAACACTTCTTTTTTGAATTGTCAAAGTACTTTATGTAAAAATGAAAAAAAGGTGACTATATGTTGTTAAGAAAATCTGGGGCAGAATACGCAAGTGAGGGGCATTTTGTTTAGAAAGAATTCAAAAAAGGAGATACTCGAAAAACCTTTATTTTTTCGTATGTATTTTATACAAGTGCTATACTGTATGAACAATGATAGTAGGGAGGTAACGATATGCAATATTCAAAATCTAAAATGGAAGAGCTAGTAAAATTTAGTCCTGACTTAGCAAAAAGATTGAAGGAAGTAATGAAGGAGCATGACCTAGAAAAAAGCTTTGCTCTTAAAGCTTTGTACCATTCAGAAGTTAAAGACGGCGGGAAATATCAAAGGGATTACCAAGACCTTTAAATCAAAAAAACGAACCACATGATTAATCTCATTTGGTTCGTTTTTTATATCCTTAATTTAGATCCTACTTGTATTGAAATGACTCGGGACATGCTTGATTTAGCTTTAGGCGGATGCGTTCGGCGCGGCGAGCGGTACCCGTGGCTTGCGATCCTCCACTGGAGTCTCCGCCTGCCACTCCAATAGAAGAGAGCCTTTTGGTTTGATAAATAGATACAATGACTGATGATTGTTGGACGAACCAAATAAATTGAACACTGGGTTCATGGAGCTAGAATTTAGATATATTCTTTTTTTCAAAGTTAATATTGGCAAAACCATTTTGGAAGCGTGCGAATGCGCTTTACTTATTCCTCCAATTTCCCTGAAATTTCATTTTTAATCTGATGATGGGCATCAATGAGATTTTGAAGAAAAATATTTTTTTCGTTCATACTCCAGGTTGAACTAAGTTCAATTTCTTTTTTCATTTCTTCATAGATAGACTGCAGAGATATTGATGTACTTGCAACATAATTTGTCATTAATACTTGTTTATATTGTTCAATAAAATTCTCTTTTCTCATTTTCAAAATCCTTTCGCCTTTAACATAAAAAAGCATCCTCTTTTATAAAAAAGAAGATGCTAGTTAGTATGATTTAATGGTCAGTACGCTTGGAAACTCAATAAAATCCACGCTGAAAACAGGAGCCCAATAGCTCCAGTGATTTTATTATGTTTTTCGTACGACAGTATTTTCAAGCTATTGCTTGTACATAGCTGCACTTAACACCCCCTATCCGCGTAGGCTTGTGGTGTGTACTTGAAATAGGCAGGTCTCCTGGCTCATGTTCATCGCTCTTCTTTCCTTCCCGTAGTAACCTTACAGTGGTTTATAAAGAATCGCTCCCATTTACAGTTGCGGGACAGCGTCGGTCTTTCACCGAACTTCCCTTTTAAGTTCTCTTGCTAACAAAAGAACACCTAAATCTACACATTATTTAATTGTTCTTTCACTATAACATAAAGAAAGGTATTCATTATAGCAAATTTGGATAAGCGGCCGATGGTTTCCCTTTTTATAATCAATAGAGAGGTGAGGGAAATGATTAGAATGAAAGATTCGTATCGGCTGTATATTCATATTTGCTTTCTATCGCAATTATTTTTTACTTATATATTTACAGTCAATCTGTTGTATCAAGTAAGCGTTGTTAAGCTGGATCCGTTGCAGCTTGTTTTAGTGGGAACTGTGTTAGAGCTAACCGTATTTCTTTTTGAAATTCCAACAGGCGTCATATCTGACTTAAAAAGTCGGAAGCTGTCCATTATTATTGGTTATTTTTTGATAGGGACGGGTTTTTTATTGGAGGGTTTGTTTCCTTATTTTATAACGGTTTTATTGGCCCAGGTGGCATGGGGGATAGGCTATACCTTTACAAGCGGATCACAGCAAGCTTGGATTGCAGATGAAATAGGAGAAGAGAAGGCCTCTTTAGCATATATGAGGGGAGCTAAGGCTGGAAATTTGGGTCAATTAATTGCTATTCCGTTAAGTATTTTAACCGGTTACTACATGATTAATCTTCCTATTATTATGGGAGGCGTATGTATGATAGGCTTGGCTATTTTTCTTATAATTTTTATGAAAGAGAATCATTTTAAACCAATAAAAATAACTGAAAGAATTAATACATTGGAGACAATGAAAGAGAGTTTAGGGAAAATCATTCATTATTCAAAAGCAAGCTTTATCCTGCGAATGCTATTTCTAATTGCTCTGTTTATAGGTTTTTATAGCGAGGGCTTTGATCGTTTGTGGCTTACCCATCTACTGGAGATGGCTAGAATAACCAGTTTGCCAAATGAACAGCTAGTGTTATTGACTGGTGGTATTCAGCTGGTGATAGTACTCGTGTCATTTGCAATACTTCACTTTCTAAATAAAAGTACAATTTATCAGGATCTGCGAACGATATATATCGGTCTTTTTATTGGTAGCTTCAGTATAGTGGTAGCATTAATCGGCTTTGCAGTTTCGAAGTATTTCATTGGCTTGTTTATTTGCTATGTCTTAATTCAAGTGAGTCGAAAAGTAATGTACCCATTGGAGGATATTTGGTTAAATAAAATCATTCCAGATTCCTCGACTCGAGCAACGTTTTTCTCAGTCAAAGGTCAAGTGGATGCCATTGGACAAATAAGTGGTGGGCCTGTTATTGGATATATTGCCACAACCTTTGCCATTAGGACTGCCATCATTGTAAGTGCCGTAATTTTAAGTCCAGTCCTGTTTTTATATCACATACTTTTAAAGAAAGCTAAGGGTCGGGAATAACAATATAAAGACCAGCAGGTATATAAATTTTAGCTACCATGAACACAAAACTATGTTCATGGTCTTTTTGTATGGAGGAAGCCTGATGGAGTATTGATAACCAGTTCTATTTAGCAAATAGAAAGGAATTCTACATATGCTTGTTTGAGCTGGATCTTCCCCGGCTAAAAGCAACCGCCTAAATCGGAAAATAAACTTGTTCTATATTTATTGTTTCTCCTTAACCGGAAGGTATATCTCCATGTAGATTTTGTCGTACTCCCAATCATGGCAGTGTTCATCATAGTATTCAAAATCATAGCTATCTTCATCTACTTCATAATGAGAGTCTGGTAGCCAGTCCTCTAAAATATATTGCCAAGTTCCCTTGATAGAGGAAACAAATTGCTCTTTTGGAACCATGGGTGTTTTAAATACCGCATATGTAGAAGCTTTGACATGAAACTTAAGAATTCCCTCTGGTATCGTTGTTCCCTCGTCAAAATTTACCGCAAATAAATACGTGAAATGATCTTCTAGCTCAGGTCCACTTAGATTAAAGCAGTACTCACCATGCTTTTTAGGGGACAGGAGATGATATAGAGTGGTCTCAATAGATTCTTCGGAAGATATTCTTTGATCCCAAAAGGCAGGAGCATCTCTTGTATAGGCTATATTCTGTAAGCGTGTTTCAAACGTTTTTCCTGCGACTGTAAAAGAAGGCATAGAAAGAATCTTAGGCTGAAGAACTATTCCTCCTGTTTTCTTTTGTAGAAGACTTTCCAAACATAGCCTTTGTGGTAATGAAATGGGACAGTGCATCTTATATAGGCTTGGGGGACTCCCGAAGCAGCGCTTAAATGATTTAGTAAAGCCGGCATGTGTTTCAAATCCATACTCATATGCTATATCAATAATCCTTTTTCCCTTTACCAAATCTACCAAAGCATATTGTAGCTTCCTTTTTTGTACATAATCCATCGGTGTATAACCAATAGTTTGATGAAAAATACGAGAAAAATGAAAGGGAGAATAACCGATAAGCTTTGATAGGGTATCAGTACTTATATCTTCCTTAATATGATCATCTATATAGTCAATTACCTTTTGTAATAGTAATAGTTGCGTCATGTAAAATACTCTCCATAAAATTTAAATTTTCAAAAAATATAATATATAATAGTCTATAATAAAAGATAGAGATTGACTAGAGGGGGATGGATAGTGGAGGAGCTTATTAGTAAGGTTCAAAAGTTGATTAAACCTTCCAAGGGAACTTGGGGAATTGTATTAGAGGATTTAAATTCAGGAGATAAGTGGGAATACAATGAACAAGAGCTGTTTTACGCAGCGAGTGTGATTAAGGTACCAATAATGGTTGCAGTTTTTCGAGCGGTGGAACGTCTTGAACTATCATTATCTGATTGGATAATACTGGATAAGGATGAGTGTGTGGGGGGCTCTGGAGTTCTTCAGCATTTAACTCCAGGTACTTCACTATCACTATCAGATATCATGCTTCTGATGATTATTCAAAGCGACAATACAGCAACGAATCTTTTAATAGATTTAGTTGGAGTAGAAAATATTCAACAGACGATGAAAGAAGCTGGTATGGAACATAGTACATTTTATAACAAGCTTATGTTGAGTAAGCCAAATCCACATGGCACAAATCGTATTGCTGCAAAAGATGTTGGTATCTTGCTGACTAAAATGGCTCAAGGAGAGATTGTTAGTGAACAAGCAAGCAAGCAGATGATAGAAATCATGAAAAAACAACAGATGAGAGATTGTTTACCAGAGAAGCTTCCTTCTCCATACTCTAACTTTGATAATGGGATGCCTGCTTGGGAATTGGCAAATAAAGGAGGTTGGATACCGGGTACTCGACATGATGTGGGAATATTTTTTGTAGGAGATAGAAAATTAGTTGCAACCGTGCTTTCGGAGAAGGAGGATGACGTTCTCGCCAAAAGGATTCTTTCTCAAATAGGCTATGAAATATATCAGTACTTGTGTAAAGAAGAATAGAGAATAACTATTCCTTCGTGTGTATATTAATATTCTTAAAAGAAAAAGAAACTGTATAAAAGGAAAAAACTTTGACTGATTGATGGTCAAAGTTTTTTATATGTTCATTCGGATAGTTCTTTGGCTAAAGCTCTCCCTGTTTCTCTTCCTGTGAAAAGACAGCCTCCTAAAAAGGTTCCCTCCAAAGAACGATATCCATGCATTCCTCCGCCACCAAAGCCTGTGACCTCACCAGCGGCATAGAGGCCAGGAACAGGGTATCCTTCTGAATTTAGGACACGACCGCTTAAATCTGTTTGGAGACCACCTAATGTTTTTCGGGTTAGAATATTCAAACGAACAGCAATCAAGGGACCATTTTTACTGTCCAATATTTTATGAGGAGCTGCTACACGAATAAGCCTGTCTCCAATGTAATGACGAGATCCTCTTAAGGCAGTGATTTGAAGATCCTTTGTAAACTTATTATCCATCTCCTGGTCACGAGCTATAATCTGCTTTTCTATATTTTCGTAATTTAACAAGCTATTGCCGGTAATTTTATTCATTCCTTCGACGAGTTCTTTTAAATTTGAAGCGACGACAAAGTCTTCTCCCTTATCCATGAAAGCTTTAACTGGAGCAGTCGGGCCAGGTAAAATACGTTTTAGCACTTGTGTGATGCTTTTTTTAGTAAGGTCAGGATTTTGCTCTGAGCCAGATAATGCAAATTCTTTTTCAATTATTTTTTCTGTGAGGATAAACCAAGAGTAATCATATCCAGTATCTTGAATGGCCTTTAATGTACCTAATGTATCGAAGCCAGGGAAGTTTGGCGCGGGAAAGCGATTGCCCTCTGCATCCAACCAAATGGATGAGGGACCAGGCAGGATACGGATTCCGTGTTCCTTCCATATTGGATTCCAATTCTTAATACCTTCAGTGTAGTGCCACATTCGATCCTTATTGACCAAACGACCACCGGCTTTTTCTGCAATTTCCATCATTCGGCCGTCTACATACTCTGGAACACCTGAAATCATGTTAAGAGGAGGGGGTCCAAGGCGTTTCGGCCAATTTTGACGAACTAGGTCATGGTTAGCTCCAATACCTCCACTTGTAACTACCACGGCTTTAGAAAAGAACTCAAACTGATCAATCACTTCTCTTGAACTGGCTTGTCCTCTTTCTACGTTACTTGCCACTAAAATAGATCCGCCTACACCAGTCACTCCATTATTATTAGTAAGTAGACTATCTACTCGATGACGTGGCTTATAAGTAACTAACCCCTCTGACATTGCTTCTCGCACACGTTTTTCAAAAGGAGAGACGATGCCGGGACCAGTGCCCCAAACAATATGGAACCGAGGAACTGAATTGCCATGCCCATCTGCTAAATATCCTCCTCGCTCTGCCCATCCGACTACCGGAAAGAATCGAACCCCTTTTTCATGCAACCAGGCCCTTTTTTCTTCATGGGCAAAACGTACATAAGCCTCTGCCCATTTTTTTGCCCAGTATTCTTCCTCATTATCGCCATCAAACCCTGCCGTTCCTAACCAGTCCTGCCAAGCAAGCTCATAGGAATCCTTAATGCCCATTCTTCTTTGCTCAGGTGAGTCTACAAGAAAGAGCCCTCCAAATGACCACCAGGCTTGTCCGCCTAGAGAGCTTTCTGGTTCTTGGTCTAATAGCAAAACCCGCTTCCCAGCATCGGTTAGTTCGGTCGTGGCAACTAGCCCAGCTAATCCTGCTCCAACCACAATTACATCAAAATTCATTCTCCTATCCCCTTTTTTATAAGTATACAAATAGTTCTGAAAATAATTAACCTAATACTAGTATACTTCCTTATTATGCTAATTAACTATCGGGTTATGATAACAGACTTTGAAAAGTGACCCATGTTATAATGGAAATATTATTGGAGGTAATACGTTGAAAAATTCAAACGAGTATCCGTCATTTATTTATACATTTGCATACAACGATGCAGAACGCTCTCTTTGTCATCTAGAGATGCGCTCTTTTTTTGGATATGATACAGAAAAGAAAATACTGAGAAGTGATATAAGGATAGATCCTAGTCGAAGCCCTTTTATGAAGGGAAGAATCGACATATTAGCAGAGGGAGATACTATAGAAGAAATTATTACTACTGCCCATCTATTTGGTAAAGAGGGGGAGACAAACAAGGTGGTCTTTCTCAAGATAAATGATAGGCAAGGAGACGATAAGATTCAAAACAATGAGCGTCTTCAAATTGAACGAGCTATTGGCTCTGAAATGATGGGGGATTTTGATCTTCATAATCCAGATCAACTGTTTGCTGTTGTTCCCTATGAAAAGCGCTGGTATTTTGGGACATATAAAAAAAGTGAGCCCATCTGGTTTAATCATATAAAAAAACCGAGAGAATATTCTACTGCACTTAGTACGAGAGTAGCGAGAGCTGTAGCTAATATTGCTGTTCCTCATCCAGCTAGTATTCGAGCAATCGATCCTTGCTGTGGTATTGGAACGGTGCTGGTAGAGGCTCGGTCTATGGGAATTGATATTGTAGGAAGAGATATTAACCCGCTAGTTTGTATAGGCTCAAGAGAAAATCTAGAATACTTTGGATTAACAGGCGATGTGAAAAAGAGTGCGATTCAAGATATTGAGGAAACCTATGACGTTGCAATCATCGATTTACCATATAATCTATATACTCATGCTTCATGGGAAGAACAATTGACCATATTAACGCACGCGAAAAGAATTGCTAAGCGGGTAGTGATTGTGACGATTGAATCTATGGACGATCGATTAAAATCAATTGGACTTCATATAAAGGATCGTTGTACTACAACAAAACAACAGTTTGAGCGAGAAATTTTAGTTTGTGAGTGAAAAGTATTAGAAAGGGGAGGAAAGGATGCAAGAGCTCTCTTTAGGTGGACTTTTAGATGTAGTTGGTCAATTATTTTCTGATGAGATATCGATAGCTGTCTCGGATAAAGAAAAGTACATATACTATAGACCAAGCACACGCATAGACTTAAAGATAAAACCAGGTGACCCTATAAAAGAAGGAACCCTCGCATATAAAGCGTTGCATAGTAACCAAAAGGTCTCTGAGTTTATCAATCGAGAAATGTTTGGCGTTCCTTATCATGGAATGGCTGTACCCTTGCAGCATAATGGTGAGGTGGAGGGAACTGTATTAGCCATCTATCCTGCTTTAACTGATGGGAAATCCGTTATCACCATCAAAACGCTAGATGGTTGGATGCCTGTCCCTTTTTCAGATGTTATCTATTTGGAAGCAAGAGATCGAAAGACACATATCGTGACGAAAGATTTTACTGGCACCCATGCAGGTTCTTTACAGGACTTTGAATACAGACTGCCAAGAGAGTCCTTTATTCGCTGCCACCGCTCTTTTATCGTCAATGTTCATCAGATTAAAGAAATATACCCAGATACTCATTCAACCTTTGTATTAGCTATGCATACGGGAGAAAAGGTATCTGTCAGTCAATCATACTCTAGCTATTTTAGGAAATTATTAGGTTTTTAAATTACAAAGCTTGGATAAGGGGATAATCTCTTTTTATTCAAGCTTTTTTTATTTGTTCCTTTTTCTGAGACGGTCAAATATGAATTTTTTAAAATTTTTTCTGTTTTAGTCATTGTTTTTTCTGTTTTATCCGCTTTAAAAGTGTCTTCGACTGTTTTTATCAAATTTGTGACGATACACGATAAAATAATTAGACAAGGCAACGAACGAGGGGGATGTGTCTGTATGTTAAAAAATCTTAATCGTGTAAAAAATTCAAAATTACACGACTTAATAGTAAGCGCAGAAGAAGCTGCTTCCTGGATCCAAGATGGAATGACGTTGGGTTTAAGTGGATTTACACGTGCGGGTGATGCGAAGGCAGTTCCATTAGCATTAGTAGAGAGAGCGAAAAAAGAAACATTTAAAGTGAACATTTTTACGGGGGCCTCTGTAGGTTCTGATATAGATAAGCTTCTATCAGAAGCAGGAATCATCAATAAACGTTTACCATTCCAGGCGGATGCAACTATGAGAAAGCACATTAATGCAGGTGATCATCTATTTGTTGATCAGCACTTGTCTCATACATCCGAATTAATTCGTAATGGAGTTTTACCTACAGTCGACTTCGCTATTGTGGAAGCGGTTTCAATTACTGAGGATGGGATGATTATACCAACTACTTCAGTAGGTAATTCTGCGACCTTCGTTACCCATGCAAATAATATTGTTATTGAAATAAACGTAGCACAACTAGAAGAATTTGAAGGCTTACATGATGTTTACGAACCGGCACCACAAGGAGAGAATAGAAAGCCAATTCCTGTAAGCTCTGTAGGTGAGCGTATTGGAACGATCGGTATTCCTTTTGATGCTTCTAAGGTTAAGGGGATAGTTTTTACTAAGTATACGGACTCTCCGTCTACAATTGTTCCTCCTGATGAGGAAACAAAGGAAATGGCAGACCATCTACTAGCTTTCCTTCGTGAGGAAGTAAAAGCTGGAAGATTAACAGAAAAGCTAGCGCCTATTCAAGCAGGTATAGGCTCAGTAGCAAATGCGGTGTTACATGGAATGATTGATTCGGAGTTTAAGAACCTTGAAGTATACTCAGAAGTATTACAAGACTCTGTTTTTGATTTGATAGATGCGGGTAAGGTAGATTTTGCTTCTGGGTGCTCGATTACTCTATCAGATGAAAAGATGAAACAGGTATTTGACAACTTCGATCAGTATCGTGACAAGCTAGTACTAAGACCACAGGAGATCACGAATCATCCTGAAGTAATTCGTCGTCTTGGTCTAATCTCGATTAATACAGCATTAGAGTTTGATATATATGGAAATGTTAACTCCACTCACGTTTGCGGAACAAAAATGATGAATGGTATTGGTGGTTCTGGAGATTTTGCACGAAACGCCAAGGTAGCTATTTTTGTAACAAAGTCTATTGCTAAAGGCGGTAATGTCTCTAGTATCGTTCCATTTGTTTCACATGTGGATCACACGGAGCATGATGTAGATGTAGTAGTGACAGAACAAGGCTATGCAGACCTACGTGGTTTAGCACCTCGTGAGCGAGCGTCATTAATCATTAATAATTGTGTGCACCCGATGTACAGAGATCAGCTAAGTAGTTATTTTGTGGAGGCGCTTTCTAGAGGCGGACAAACTCCACATATATTGGAGAAGGCATTCTCTTTCCATACAAAGTTTGCAGAAACAGGAACTATGTTAGACAAAGAAGAATCATTAGCATAAGAGAGAACCCGTATCTATTGTTGGATACGGGTTTTAAATTTAAAGACAATGAGTGGTTATTTGTATCCATCCCATAAACATACATGAAAAGCATGAATGATAGATTGCTGATTTCCGCTTTCGCCGAACGCGTTCCGCGGGGTGATCGATAAGCCGGGGTGAGCGATAAGCCATCACCGTCGCTTGTGGGCCGTATGTGGTGTATTATTTGTCTCACTGATCGCGTGCTGGAGTCGCCGCCTGTCGCTCCAATCACGCATATGTAGCACTGGTTAAGGAGTCTGGACATAGAAGAAGGGCAATGGACAGACAAACGTCCTTAGATTATTGAAAAAGAGGGTATTCGTGACTCAAGTCACGGATATCCTCTCAAGATTTCCTTAGTATTGATATTGATAAGTCTTTACTCAAGCATACCGAAACAATAAGAAATGGCTCTTTAGCTTTTCATTAATGAATGTCTTTTTTCTTAAATCTACCGCCTTGAACCTCGGCGATGTTACCTACTGCTAAAAAGGCATGGGAATCTATCTCTTCCACAATAGATTTTAGCTTGGCCTCCTCTAATCGAGTGACAACGGTAAAGATTACCTTCTTACTGTCTCCTGTATAAGCGCCTTCTCCATGTAGATAGGTTACTCCACGGCCGAGACGGTCCATTACAGTGTCTCCAATATCCTCTACCTTTTCACTAATGATGAAGACGGACTTAGATTCATCCAAACCTTGTATAACTATATCAATCGTTTTAAATGCTACAAAGTAGGCTAAAAAAGAATACATAGCTTGCTCCCAATTGAAGACAAATCCTGCTATGGAGAATATCACTAGATTGATAATCATAATAATTTCCCCAACGGAAAAGGGTAGGGACTTATTAAATAAAATAGCTAGTATTTCGGAACCATCCAATGATCCTCCGTTACGTATAACTAATCCTACACCAACACCAAGAACGATGCCTCCAAATACTGTAGATAACAGTAAATCCTTTGTAAAGGGATCGATATGATGCAAATAAGAGGTGCAGAGAGACAGTATAGTAATACCGAAAAGGGTAGAAAGGGCAAAGGTTTTCCCGATTTGTTTGTAGCCTAGGAAAAAGAATGGGATGTTTAATATGAAGATAAAAATTCCTAATCTAACTCCTGTTAAGTGTGAAATGATGATAGAAACTCCTACAACTCCACCATCGAGAATTTGATTGGGGACTAAGAAAAGTTCTAGGCCGACCGCCATCAAGATAGCTCCAATAGCTATCATAATCATTCGTCCAGCAACAACTTTTTTGGGGGTTCTTCTGTGGGGTACTTTTAATTTTGCTAGCTCAATCGCTACTTCACTCAATTTAATCTCCTCTTTTCTAAAAAAATAGCCATTCTTCTATTTTATAAAAAAATTCAAACAATTAAAAGAGTAATGCAATATATTAATAAAATAATCTAAAAAATACTATATAACACTATCGTTATCTAAATAGTTTAAAAATTTATTAAAATCTGTTAATATAACTTTAGGTTAGTTTTAATAGAAGGAAGGGAGTTCAATAAACCTATCTTTTCAGAAAGCTCGTGTGATAAAAAACATATTTTGTAAGCGCATACATAATTATTTTTTTGCATACTATTTAAATGCGCTAATAAAAAAGGGAGGAATATAAGTTGGTTTATGCATTTCCAAATACAGATGGGGCAAAGGTTTCCTTTAAGGACAAGTATGAAAATTATATTAACGGAGAGTGGACGCCACCAGTAAACGGACAGTACTTTGAGAATGTTACCCCGGTGACAGGGAAAGTGTTTACCCAAGTTGCGCGCTCCACTGCGGAAGATATTGAATTGGCATTAGATGCTGCTCATGCTGCTAAGGATGCATGGGGTATGACCTCAGTCACAGAACGCTCGAACATTTTAAACAAAATTGCGAACCGTTTAGAAGAGAACTTAGAGATGCTGGCTGTTGCAGAAACATGGGACAATGGTAAAGCTGTAAGAGAAACGTTAAATGCAGATTTACCCTTAGCTATTGACCATTTCCGATACTTCGCAGGTGTAATAAGAGCACAAGAAGGCAAATTGAGTCAAATTGACAACGATACGGTTGCTTATCATTTCCATGAGCCACTTGGTGTAGTTGGACAAATTATCCCTTGGAACTTTCCAATTCTAATGGCGGTATGGAAGCTTGCTCCTGCATTAGCGGCAGGTAACTGCGTGGTGCTAAAACCAGCAGAGCAAACGCCAGTATCTATAATGGTGCTAATGGAGTTAATTGAGGACTTAATTCCTCCGGGAGTAGTAAATATCGTAAATGGATTTGGCTTGGAGGCAGGTAAACCTTTAGCGTCTAGTCCTAGAATTAGTAAGATTGCTTTTACTGGTGAAACTACTACTGGTCGTTTAATCATGCAGTATGCTTCTCAAAATCTTATTCCAGTAACTTTAGAGCTTGGAGGTAAATCACCAAATATCTTCTTTGAGGACATAATGGATGAAGATGATGCATTTTTAGATAAAGCGATAGAAGGCTTTGTATTGTTTGCCCTTAACCAAGGCGAGGTATGTACATGTCCTTCTAGGGTGCTTATTCAAGAGTCTATTTACGATAAATTTATGGAGAGGGTACTAGCCCGAGTGGAATCTATTAATATAGGGAATCCTCTTGATCCGAATGTAATGATGGGAGCCCAGGCTTCTACTGAACAAATGGAAAAAATCCTTTCCTATTTAGATATTGGAAAACAAGAGGGTGCAGAATGCTTAATCGGTGGAGAACGTAATACATTAGAGGGTGATTTGGCAGAAGGGTATTACATCAAGCCAACTGTCTTCAAAGGTCATAACAAAATGCGTATATTCCAGGAAGAGATTTTTGGACCAGTGGTATCCGTTACCACTTTTAAAACGAAAGAAGAGGCATTGGAAATAGCAAATGACACCTTATATGGCTTAGGTTCTGGAATATGGACACGCAATATGAATATTGCGTATCGCTTTGGACGTGCCATTCAAGCAGGGCGCGTATGGACAAATTGCTATCATCAGTATCCTGCCCATGCGGCTTTCGGTGGCTATAAAATGTCTGGAATAGGACGAGAAAACCACTTGATGATGCTCAGTCATTATCAACAAACAAAAAATCTATTAGTGAGCTATAGTGAAAACAAATTAGGGTTCTTTTAAGCAAAAATAAGAGAGGGTGCGTGTATATCGTTGAACGAGTTATCGCAACAGCTACTGCACTAGAGCTAATTGAATTATTGAAAAGTAAGCACGGTCCATTGATGTTTCATCAATCAGGAGGATGTTGTGATGGTTCCTCTCCTATGTGTTATCCAAATGGAGAGCTAATTGTAGGAGATCAGGACACACTCCTTGGATATATCGGCGATGTGCCGTTTTATATGCATAAAAATCAGTTTGACTACTGGCAGCACACACAACTCATCATAGATGTGGTAGAAGGAAGAGGAGGAATGTTTTCACTCGAAGGGGTGGAGGGCAAACGTTTCTTAACAAGGTCTAGGGCATTTACCTCTGAAGAAAACAGCCAGCTTAGTAGTAGAAAATAATAATAGTAAGCACAGAAATGGATATCCCTCTTTCTGTGCTTATTTTATTTGATTTACTAAATAGGAGAGCTCGATCTTACTCTCTCCATTTTATTTGTGTTAAGACGCTTAAGCTATCTTTTCAATGCTATAGTTTGCTTTGTTTCATTCCTAAAATAAATTAAGCTATACTAAAATTACAACACACAAAGAAAGAAGGAAATCAGATGGTGAAAGAACTGTTACGAGCACATGCTTCCGTAAGAAAATATAAGGACTACCAGCTATCAAGAGAAGAAGTTGCAGAGCTTATAGAAACAGCACAGCATGCAGCAAGCTCTCACTTTGTGCAAGCCTATAGTGTTATATGGGTCTCGGATGAGGGGAAAAGAGAAGAGCTAGGTAGACTATCCAAAAATCCTACACAATTTAGCACTGCGGGAGCAGCTCTATTAATGTGTGCAGACTTTAATCGATTGCAAGCAGCAGGGGAAATACAAGAGAAGAAAATAACAATCGATACTACTGAAAACGTGTTAGTAGGAGCGGTAGACGTTGCATTGTTCGCTCAAAATCTTGTTATTGCAGCTGAAGACAAGGGCTATGGGATTTGTTATATTGGTGGGGTTAGAAATGCCCCTGATGAAATAAGCACTATGTTTAATCTGCCAGAGGGAGTATTCCCACTTTTTGCAATCACCTTAGGGGTACCAGATCAACATAACGAGGTAAAGCCAAGATTACCAGTAGAGGCTATTTTACATGAAAATGATTATGATTCTGATAAGTACGCTGAACTTTTAAAAGTATACGATGAAACGATGAAGGAATATTACTTGAGCCGTGGGTCAAATCAAAAAGTATCTACTTGGACAAGTCAAATGGCAGATTTCTTAGAAAGCCCTCGGAGACCTCATATGAAGAAATTTTTAGCGAGCAAAGGATTTAACTTAAAATGAGTATTAAAAGAAGAGGATCTCGAAATTAGTCGAGATCCTCTTTCATTGCTTTTTATTTTGTAAAAAAGTTTTCCGTGTAGTAGGGAGTAGCTGTATCATTAAATGCAGTACCTACTCCTAGGTTCCTATAGTTCGGGCTTAAAATATTTTTGCGATGACCAAGTGAGTTCATTAGTCCCTCATGTGCAAAGATGCTGCTGCTTTGTCCATATGCTAAATTCTCACCAGCATAGGTAAAGCTAAGACCATCCTGCTCCATTCGTTCAAAGGGGGTCAGACCCTGTAAGTTATCATGACTAAAATAATTATGAATAGCCATATCTTCACTATGCTTTCGTGCCGTATCACTTACTGGTTCATCGTATGTAAGGATAGGTAAACCTCGAATGGCACGTGCTGCATTTGTTAAATCGAAAAGCTGATATTCAAATCCTTTTTTGAGTTCCTCAGAAGGTTCGCCAAAGGTTGCTTTATGGTTTTTTTCTACAGATTCTTCTACAATTTGAATCGCTGTAATCGTACTGCTCTCATGTATATCATAAAAAAATGTAATATAGCTGTTATTTATCAAAAACAAATCATACTCACCAGAGTCTGGCAGGAGGTAGACAATGTTACCTTTTTTCAAACGTTTAATAGGCTCACCTAAAGCTGCAACAACTTGATCTCTGTTGCTATCCATAGTCAATCCTAAAAACATAGAGTTAGAAGGTTGATTGGTGAACATGGCATTTACTTTATTTTGTGAGTCATAAGAGATCATCATAAAGTTTTGGTAGTTTTCATGATGAGTATGCCAAACTAAGCCATATTCGTTTAAGCTAACTCTTTGAGCCTTACCGTATATCGTTTCAATCTCACTTTTTTTCATACCCATCTTAATCTTATCTAGCTCAATGCCTGTATCAGAAAGAGGGATGTTTGTTTCAGTTGGTGATGATGTAGGATTAGATTTCATCTCTTGCCAGTATGCCTTTGCCTCATTAAGATACTGACCAACCTCCATAGAATCTATCCATTCATCTACAGGCTGAAGAAAAGAGAGATCAACATATTCAGTTGTATATTCTTCCCACAACGGTCTTGAGAAGAAAATGGCTACTAACAAAAGAAGAAACCAGCCTACTTTTCTCACGCGTTTCACACTCCAACTTATTTCTTAATTTCTCCACATACGATTCTTTTGCCAGAATTCCCTGCAGGGTCGGTTTTATAATCATCAGCACTTTCATGAATAACAATAGCACTACCATCAGCGTCTAACAAAGAATTACTTTTCCCTTGCGTTAATACTACTGCAGGTGAGATTGTTTCTAATTCTATAGTTCCATCCTTATCTACCTCAATATTTGGTAAATCCCCTGCATGGTATCCTTTTGGATTTTGAAAACCATGTTCTTTTTCAGTGGGGTTAAAATGGCTTCCCGCTGATTCAAATGTTGGTTTCTCACAACTGGCTGTCTCATGAAAATGGATGGCCTTTACTCCAGGAGTAAGCCCCTCTGCTTTTAACAAGATATGGGTACCCTTGGAGGTTTCTGAAAGGGTGGCAGTTCCTACTTGTTTACCTTCTGTATTAATCAATGAAACATCAACCTTTTCACTTAAGTTGGCATCAACTGAAGAAAAGCTACATCCAGCTAATAAAACACTAGTTAGTACTATAGTGCCTACAATATGTTTATACACTTATGCCCCTCCTAATTTTATAATTATAATTCCACATAAGTCTTACCAAATATAGGGTTTATATACATCTATTTAAATTAAAAGCACAATGCAGTTGTTTATTCTGCATTGTGCTTTGTATTTAGAATATTAGATTCGATTATTAGTATAGTTATATAGTAAAGGAATGCATGTCCAAATGAAGTAAAACAATTTTATTTATAAAGGTTAGCTCTCAATTGTTTCATTCGCATTAAGAATACAATCAATGTCAAAATAACAATACCGCTAGATAATAGATAGAGACCTTGGTAACCCAGCTTAGATGCGACAATGCCGAGAACAAAAGACCCTATAGCGATGCCTGTATCAAACAATGTAAAGAAGGTAGCAGTTGCATATCCGCTCCGTTCATGAGTAGTAGATTGAATAGCTAGCGTTTGGAAGCTAGGCACAACTGCTCCGTATCCTAGACCAATAAAAGCACCAGATAATAAAAATGTAAAAGGGCTATCCATATATGCCAATAAAATTAGTCCAAACATAAAGGATATTAATCCAGGTATTATTATGTATCTAGGCCCTTTTTCGTCAAAAATTCTTCCGGTGAACGGTCGAGTAACAAGCATCACGATAGCAAATACGGCAAAGAAGCTACTTGTTAGATGCAGTACACCTTTTTGCTGTGAGTAAATAGATAAATAAGAAAGAATACTTGCATATGAAAAAGCAATCAAGCTACCGATTAATGCTATTGGTAAAGATCTTTTCTCAAATAAATCATTTAGTGTCATTCTTGTTTTTACAGGTGGTACTGCTGGCTGTTTTTCTGCTGGAATAGATAATGCTGATAAAGCACCAATCAGTAGAAGTACACTCATAGCAATAAAGAATATATCATAGGAGAAATATTGTACAATCGTTAGTGCTATGAAAGGGCCAACTACTACCGCTAAGTTAGTAGACATAGTAAAGTACCCTAAACCTGCACCGCGTCTAGATGGTGGAATATTATCTGCTGCCAGAGAGCCACTTGCAGTTGTGGCGATACTAAACCAGATACCTTGTACAAATCGTAAAGCAAGTAAGATAGTAAAGGGCTCTATGAAGTAATACAACACTGTACATATCAAGTATAAAATTAAGCTAATCCAGAGCATTTTTCTCTTGCCAGCTATATCTAAAAGCTTACCGGTAAATGGACGCATAATGATTGCAGATAATAAAAAGATGGTCATTAGTAAGCCAGCCTCTTCATCCGAACGCTCTAATACATCTGTAGCGTAAAGAGGAAGGACGGTTACTAAGCCATAGAAAATGATAAATATGGAGAGGTTTGTACTGAACAAACTGATAAAAGGTTTGGTCCATATTGGTTCCTTGTTACTCAAAAAACATTACTCCTTGTTAATTTTTTTTAGCAATCCCATAAAAAGCTCTTGCTCTTCTTTAGAAAGGGCAGAAAGCATTTCGTTTTCAAAAGCATTCATGGAGCTTTCGATATTAGGGAATTCCTGTAGAGCTTTAGTTGAGAGCCTAACTATTTTTTCGCGACGATCTTTTCCAGTCTTTATGTCTAACCAGCCTAAAGTGGCTAATCGATTGACTGTGCGGGTAATAGTAGGTGCTTCTACATTTAAATACTTCCAAATTTGAGTCAATGTCATCTCAGTATGTTTATAAACACAGTTTAAGACCGACCATTGGGAGGAATAAAGACTATAATCCTTTAGCGTTTTGTTACTTTCATAGGATAAAAAACGAGTCTTTTGAAAAAGCTCATGAATAAGTGGATTTGTCATCTTAATGACTCCTTATCTGGAAATATATTTAACTAGCTAAGTTTCTATTTTAATTCGTAGGACAAAATTTGTAAAGTGAATTAGAAGAAAATGACATTATTTTAACCTATACACTTAATAGCATTAGAAAAAGCCGAGAAAACTCGGCTTCTTTTAAAAACATTGAAAGGATGTAATTCTTCCAAGATCAGTTCCGTAGAAGGTCCAGCGAAAACCGTTCCAGCGGAAACCAGATACAGAGTTTCTTCCCACATACGTTGGGAAAATCCAAAAGCTTCTACCGTTGTTCAACCAAATATACGTGTTGCGAAATAGGCAGCTTCTTATAGCACCAGGGTCAACTGCAAAAACGCCTACATCCTGTCTTTGTTGGGGAACAAACGAGGGAGGAGGGCTAGTTGGAGCACCTCCTTGAGTATTTTGCCCAGGAGGTCTACCGGGGCTCCCTTGACCGCCAGGAGGTCTATTAGGGAAACCTGGCATCCCAGGCATCCCAGGTATCCCAGGGAAGCCTGGAATGCCCTGCCCGCCAGGTGGTCCTCCGGGTCCTCCCGGAAATCCACCTGGAAAATTAAATTGATTTGTCAAATTAAAGCCCTCCTTCTACTTAGTCAAATTAGTATATGTAGGAAGGAGTTAATTGGCACGGTATTACCTAACATGGGTTAAAGCGTTGTTTAAAAGGTCGGCACTAGAAAGTAATGCCTCTCCACCTCCCTGAGCAATCATTTCGTTGCCACCACCTTTGCCGTTTATAGGAAGTATTATTTGCTGAATCCATAATTTCATATTTTCTTCTCTGTTTTTCCCCTTGGCCACCACAACTTGAAGCTTTTCATCATTATGTGATACAAAAATACACAATGTGTTAGGTGACTCCTCCACGAGGAAGCGAGCTAGCTTTTGAAGATCCTGGATAGTTCTATTTTCAAAGGTGACACCTATAACTTCATTATTAGACTCATTTAATAAATCTTTCGCTTCATATTGAAGGATTTTGTTGTTTAATTCAGTTATTTGTTTTTCTAGTGATTTATTTGTGAATAGGATGCTATTTGCTGCGTCCTCCAGTTTTTCCTCAGGTGTGCTAAGAGTGCTAATCAGATTGAGCAGGATGGAATGCTTACGATGAAACTGAGTTATAACCCTTTGTCCACAAACAAATTCTACACGAACTTGGCGCTTTTGTTTCTCAGTTTGTAGAATTTTGATCGAGCTCACTTGTCCGGTAGTAGAGGGATGGATCCCCCCGCAAGCATTGTAATCATAATCAGGGATAATGACTAATCGAATATCTTCCTTTACACTTGTCGCCTTACGTAAATTATATTGAGCTAGCTCCTCCTCCGTAACCCACTTTGTCTCAATAGGACGGTTTTCTAGGATAATTTGATTGGCTAAATCCTCTACTTCTTGTAATTGCTCAGCAGAAATCTCGGGTACATCTAAATCTATAGTGACACTTTCTTTGCCTAGGTGGAAGCTTACTGTTTGCAGCTGGAAAAGCTCGGCGAACGCTGCAGATAATATGTGTTGACCAGCATGCTGCTGCATATGGTCGAAACGTCTTGACCATTCAATCTTTCCTTCAATTTTTGTAATATCCGGATCTAGCGGTTCGGCAAGAAAATGTCTGATTTCATCATTTACCACTTCTACATTGATCACTGAAATACCGTTTAATCTACCTAAATCACATGGCTGCCCACCACCTGTAGGATAGAAAGCTGTTTCTGAAATAACCACATATTCCGGTTCTTGTTTTACGATATTGGCAGTAAAGGTAGTTAGATAAGGATCTTCGTAATATAATTTTTTAGTCATTTCATTAGCTCCCTTGTTTTATGAGGATAGTTCTTCCTCTAATACTGTATATATCCCGCTTCTTTTAAAATCCTTCATTTTTCATATTCAAATGGTTAATTTATGTATTTTAAAGAGAACGGGCAAAAATATCAATAGTAATTTTAAAAATCCTTCCCTATACTAAAATTAACGAAATATTAAATAAAAGAGGTATGCAAAAATGAATATAGCATCAAGAGAATATTGGAACTTTTTTTGGAAAGACAATGAGGAAGAGCCAGAAGTATCTGCTTGGCAATTTGGAGATGATGCTGATACATTAGCAAGACTTGTAGTAGACAAAGTGAAATCTGCTACCTGTTCGGCACATATACTATATGAGATTGAAAAGGAGCCACTTCCAAAGGTCGGTGATTATAGTATTATCTTAAATGCAAGGGATGAACCGGTGTGTATTATAAGAACTTCTGATGTCAGTATTGAACCGATGAATAAGGTTTCAAAGGAGTTTGCCTACGCAGAGGGTGAAGGTGACAGAAGTTATGATTATTGGAAAAAAACGCACATAAATTTTTTTACTGATGAATTAAACAAAATAGGCTTAAAGTTTGAAGAAGATCTATTGTTAGTTTGTGAGCGCTTTGAATTAGTAGACGTTAAATAAGAGGGGTGCGAGGATGTTTAAAATAGTAACAATGTATACAAACAGGTTACAGGAACTGCGCGGCTTTTACGAAAATGTATTAGAGTTCCAAATTACCGAAGCAGGAGACCATTATTTTCAAATGGATATTGGTGAGTCTAAGCTTGTTTTTAAAGAATCAGAACACGCTTCGCTATATCATTTTGCCATTAACATTCCAGGCAACCAATACACACTTGCTAAGCTATGGGCAAAAGAAAGAGTATTGCTAAATAGAGAGGATGGGTTGGAAGACATTTATTATGCTCGGTTTGATGCAGACGCATTTTACTTTGAGGACCCGGCAGGGAATGTGATTGAGTTTATAGCTAGAAGACATGTGGATAAATGGAGTGATTTCACCATTGAATCTTTACTAAATGTAAGTGAAGTAAGTATAACGACACCTTTTGTAAAAGAGGTCGGCGAACAGCTTCAAGCGTTAGGTATTTCTGTATCCGGCCATGTCAGCATTGAGCCGGAGGAACTGAATTTCTTAGGCAGAAAGGATACATTTATATTATTAGTTCCCCCAAAGCGCAGATGGTATTTCTCTAAAAGAATGAGCGTTACATCCCCAATAAGCATCCAGCTAACTAATGGCAAAAGCATTACTGTCCTAGAAACTGGAGAATTATCGGAGGAATAATATAAGCGACTGATAACACTTCTGTGTGTTACAGTCGCTTTTTCTTAATATATTCAAGGGTCGTTTTAGAGGAAAATAGATTTAATATTTCTTCATCAAAAGATCTATGAGTTCTTTATTTAGACCCTGCAATTACTCCTCTTTATATTCTATTGTCACAAATAAAACATTTAAAATTCTAAAGCATTCTAAAAATTCTGCTATAACTATTATTTTTTACATTATAATGTATTTATTAAGGTAAGATATCCTTAAAGAGGAGGAGAGAATATCCATGTGGTATAAAAAATCTTCTGAAGAGATAGCAAAAGAGTTGCAAGTGAATGTACAAGGTGGACTAACAACCGAGGAAGCCAGGCAAAGGTTAGAAAAAAATGGTCCAAATCGATTGGCAACTGTTAAAAGGAAGTCATGGCCAGAAAGAATTTTTGCCCAAATTAATAATGTGCTTATTTATGTTCTTATTATTGCTGCATTTGTATCTGCTTTTGTAGGAGAAATAACTGACGCCATTATTATTGGGATAGTAGTTATTATCAATGCCATTGTTGGAGTCATACAAGAGTCAAAAGCAGAGGAAGCATTGGAAGCGCTAAAAAATATGTCCACTCCGAGAGCGGTAGTGAAAAGAGATGGTCAAACTAAAGAGATTGACTCCATTGAAGTAGTCTCTGGGGATATAGTGGTGGTAGGAGCAGGATCGTATATACCGTGTGATATCCGATTAATTGAATCCGCTAATCTTAAGGTAGAGGAAGCGGCATTAACTGGAGAATCTGTTCCAGTGGAAAAAGATGCATATACAACACTTAATGTGGAGGAAAAGACTATTCCGCTGGGAGACCAAAAAAATATGTTATTCATGTCTACACTTGTCACTGCAGGTAGGGGAACAGGTGTGGTAGTAGGAACAGGTATGAATACACAAATTGGTAAAATAGCAGGGATGTTACATACAGTCGATGAACAGACTCCATTACAAAAAAGCTTAGCACAGGTAGGTAAGTATCTAGGTTTTGCTGCAATAGGTATTTCCTTACTTATCTTTTTAATCGGCATGATTCAAGGAAGAGATTTACTAGAAATGTTCATGATCGCAATCAGTCTTGCAGTTGCAGCAATTCCAGAGGGGATGCCTGCAATTGTTTCAATTGTGTTGGCAATTGGCGTGCAAAGAATGATTAAACAAAATGTAATCATTCGTAAACTCCCAGCCGTTGAGGCCTTGGGGTCTGTTAACGTTATTTGTTCTGACAAAACAGGTACGCTTACACAAAACAAAATGACTGTAACTAAATTTTTCTTGAATGGAGAGATTCAAGAGATAGCAGATTTAGGGCGAGCTGGTGCTGGACATGAGCATTTAATGAAAATTTTTGTTTTATGTAATGATGCTACTTATACAAAGGATGCAGAAACAGGAGATCCAACAGAAATTGCGTTAATTGTAGCAGGAGTAAATCATGGATTAGAAAAAACACTGTTAGAGGCTGAGCTTCAAAGAGTTGCGGAAATTCCATTTGATTCTGAACGCAAGCTAATGACAACGATCCATAAATCTGAAGATG
Organism: Psychrobacillus faecigallinarum; assembly: GCF_014836595.1. Taxonomy (GTDB): domain Bacteria; phylum Bacillota; class Bacilli; order Bacillales_A; family Planococcaceae; genus Psychrobacillus; species Psychrobacillus faecigallinarum. The sequence goes on from NZ_JACSQO010000006.1 coordinate 111,663, forward strand.
GCTACTATTATATGACAAAAGGGGCAATTGATCGCTTACTTGGTCGTTGTAATAGAATCTGGATGAATGGAGAAGTTAAAACATTAACAGAGGCGGATAAAGAATGTATTTTAAATGCCTCCCATTCTATGTCTAGCTCAGCACTTCGAGTGCTGGCAGCAGCATACAAGTTGGAAAATGATGTAGCTGTTGAACAGGCAGAAAAGGACCTGATTTTCGTAGGGTTCGTAGGTATGATTGATCCTCCAAGGTTAGAGGTAAAGGACTCAATTGCTCTTTGTAAAAGTGCAGGTATTCGCACAGTAATGATTACGGGAGATCATAAAGACACAGCATTTGCTATTGCAAAGGATCTTGGAATAGCTTCATCAGATTCTGAGGTCATGGAAGGAATAGAGTTAGACTCCTTAGAGCAAGAAAAACTAATAGAGACATGTAAGAAGATTAATGTATTTGCACGAGTTTCTCCAGAACATAAGGTTAAAATTGTGCAAGGGATGAAGGCAGCAGGTAACACTGTTTCGATGACGGGTGATGGAGTGAATGATGCACCATCCTTAAAAGAGGCCGATATAGGAGTGGCTATGGGGATTACTGGAACGGATGTTGCAAAAGGTGCCTCAGACATGGTACTAACGGACGACAATTTTGCCTCCATTGTTAAGGCAGTTGAAGAAGGACGAAATATTTATAAAAATATTAAAAAGTCCATTATTTTCTTATTGTCCTGTAATTTAGGGGAAATTATTGCATTGTTTTTTGCAATTATTGCCGGCTGGCCGACACCACTACGTTCTATCCATATTTTATGGGTAAACTTAGTAACGGATACTTTCCCAGCTCTAGCTCTTGGTATGGATCCTGAGGAACCAGGAGTGATGAAGGAAAAGCCAAGACCTAAAAAGGAACAATTATTTCACGGGATGCTTCCGTTCTTATTATTGAACGGACTTTTAATAGGTATTATTACTTTAGCAGCCTTCTTAATTGGTCTAAAAGGAGTCACAAGTAATGTCTCGGAGGAATTGCTTACACATGCTCAAACCATGGCATTTATCACTTTAAGCTTTTCTCAGCTTATTCATTCTTTTAACTTTCGTTCTATGAACCAATCAGTTTTTAAAGCAGGATTATTTAAAAACAAACTGTTAGTCTATTCCACACTGTTAGGTGTGGCACTGCAGGTGGTCATTGTTTCTGTTGGGCCTATCTCTGAATTATTTAGTGTACAGTCGTTACAAGCTAGAGATTGGTTAATTGTTATTGGACTAAGCCTACTTCCTTTAGTCTTAAATGAAGTAGTGAAGATTGTTAAAAAATAGAAGATTCATATGGGGGAAATAAAATGAAGAACTCAATAGATCAACAAATTATCTTAGCTCAAAGAGAGTCTCAGTTTTCAGGGAGTATTTTCGTAAAACAAGGGAAGTCTACACTAGCAGAATGTAGTTTTGGTTATGCCAATCGTTCGGAGGAATTGTCTAACATAGCAGACACTAGATATGGTATTGCTTCAGGCTGTAAGATTTTTACTGCAGTAGCTGTTAGTCAGTTAGTAGAGGCAGGGAAATTGTATTTTGACCAAAAGTTAAAGGATTGCTTGTCTTATAATTTCCCTTATTTTGATGAATCAATAACTATTCATCATCTGCTAACACATACTTCTGGAATACCAGACTATTTTGATGAAGAAATTATGGAAGACTTTGAGGAACTATGGATAGATAAGCCGATGTATCATATGCGTAAGCTGGAGGATTTCTTACCATTTTTTCAGGAAGGGAAGATGAAATTCAACCCAGGAGAAAGATTTCATTACAATAACGCAGGATATATTTTACTTGGATTAATAATAGAACAGGCTTCAGGATTGTCCTTTCAACAATATATAGAAAAAAATATATTTGAAAAAGCAGGAATGAAAAGCTCAGGTTATTTTGCAATGGATGCACTACCTAAAAATACAGCCTTAGGCTATATAGACAAAGCAGATGGGACATGGAAAACGAATATATATTCTATACCTGTCCAAGGGGGCGCAGATGGCGGAGCATTTATCACAGCAGCGGATATGGTTCTTTTCTGGGAGGCCCTTTTAGATAATACATTTTTAAGTGAGAAAACCACATCTGCCTTGCTTTATCCACATGTACAGGAACAAGATGATGATTACTACGGATACGGAGTATGTATAAAGAAAAGTGGGAACAATATTAAAAAGTATCATGTGATGGGATATGACCCTGGTGTTAGCTTTCATTCAGCCTACTATCCAGCTCAACAAATTAAACTTGCAGTCTGCTCCAATAAGTCTAAGGGTGCTTTTGCTATGCTGAAAGTGATTGAGCAAACACAAGAGCTTTAATCCTTATTTACGATTCTTTCGCTCCTCACGTTGTTTACGTAACAGCGTAAATGCTAGATAGAGCATCGATATTCCTAAAAGAAAAGATAAGATAGAATAGACGATATTATTAAGTCCATCCCCAAACACCAATAGGAGAAGAAAGACGGGAACAAGAATATAAATTATTTTTTCTGGATTAAGCATGGTGATTCTCCTTCTCTATTTTAATCTCTCTATTATAGCTAACTAAATAAGAAAATGCTCTGTAAAAATGATAAACTATAGACGGAGGTGGACTTTTTGAATATAACATCTTATGAGGTTGAAAAGATAAAGGATCCAACAGGAATTATTGCAGGTGACCGATATGAATTTTTACTAGGCTTTGAGGTTCCGGAGGACGACGAATTATTTGAAGAGGCAAGCTCATTAGACTTACGAGTTATTTTAGCTGTTTTAGATACGGAGTCAAAGATTGTACAATATCATTTCCTTGATCGTAAAGATGGAAAAGTATTAGATTACGGTTTAGAGGAAAGTGAAGAGTCAGTTGTGCTTGCTTTTTGTGTAGAACATTATAGCGAAGTAGAATAAAAAGTGAGGTCGTAAGAAGAAAATCTTACGACCTTTTTATTTTTATAGTTGAAGTAATTTCGTAAATGGCACTTTCCCAATTGTAATAGCATGCGGGTGACAGTTTTATTTGTCCGTATAAACACCAATTATGAAATTGATTCAATTGAAGGACTATTTTGGTAACGCCTTTTCCGGAATCTTGGTTTCCCTTTTAGTTTCCTTCTTATTTGAATTGATGTAAAATTGACAGAGAAGATTTTACAAATAAAAGGTGGCTATTTTGATGGAACTAACAAATTTGATGAATCAACTATCTATAATTGACGTCAAAAATGCTAAAAATATTAATATTACAGGACTTGCTTATAATTCACGTAAGGTGGAGGAAGGACAAGTATTCGTTTGTATAAAAGGCTTTAAGGCGGACGGCCATAAATTTGCTGGACAAGCTGTAGAAAATGGTGCGGTGGCACTCGTAGTAGAGGATTTTATAGACGCTTTAGAAGTACCACAATACAAAGTGGAGGATGCACGTAAAGCTTTAGCTGCACTTGCATCTGCTTACTACGGTCATCCAACACGTAAGCTTAAAACAATAGGTATTACCGCTACTAATGGAAAGACATCTACTTCCTTTATGACTAATGCTATTTTAGAGAATCATGGTCTTAAAACAGGTTTAATGGGAACTGTAGTAGTTAAAATTGGTGATTATGCAGAGCCTTCAGAACTAACCACACCAGAATCTCTCGATTTACAGAGATTTTACGCTAAGATGGTAGACGAAGGTGTAACTCACGCTACAATGGAGGTTTCGTCCTCTGCATTGGAGTTAAATCGTGTAGGCTGTGTCGATTTTGACATAGTGACGTTAAATAATATAAGTAGAGAGCATATTGATTTACATTCATCCTTTGAAAAGTATTTTGAGCACAAATCAAGTTTAATACGTAACGCTGGTGCAGACAAAATAGCAATTTTAAATTTAGATGATGCGTATTCAGCCTCACTAGTAAATAAAACGAAAGCTTCAGTTATTACAATTGGAATAGAAGAACAGTCAGCAGATGTAATATGTAAGGATTTAGACTTATCAACTGGACGAGCGAAATTTACGGTAGAGATTCAAAGAGATTTAGTGGCAGAAGATGTTGTAATTCCTCGTCAACAATTCTCTATTGAACTTTCTACACCTGGATATCATTCTGTTTATAACTCAATGGTAAGTATTGTTGCAGGATTGTTATGTGGAGTTCCTGTTAAGACGATTCAAAAGAGCTTATTTGAGTTTGTAGGGGTGGAGAGACGTTTTGAAATCATTTTTGAAGACGATTTTAAAATAATCGATGATCACTTTGCAAACAGCGGAAATATAGATATAACACTTGGCACGTTAGAAAAAATGGATTTTAATCGTATTTCCCTCGTCTATGCTATTCGTGGGGACAGAGGAGTAATTGTTAATAGAGAAAATGCGGAGGCAATTGCCAAGTGGGCACCAAGATTAGGTATTGATGAGGTAATTGCTACTTTAAGTCGTTCCCATGTTACTCAAAAGGATGTTGTTTCCGACCAAGAGCTTGCCGTATTCAAAGAAGTAATGGATGAAGCAGGTATTACTGTTCGTCTATATGAGGAACTTCCAGAAGCCATCAGTTCTAGTCTAAGAGAAGTTTCCGAAGGAGATTTAGTACTTTTAGGTGGCTGTCAGGGAATGGACTACGGTGCAAAAATTGCACTGGAACAGTTAGAAACCATCCTACCAGATGTAGATAAAAAGAAATTATATCAGCCATTAGAAAAACGTGTAGCTGGTAATTCCTAATTTAAAAGCAGTCCATACATTAAATGTAGGACTGCTTTTCTAATACTATCGTTTTGGGGCGTAATTTAATTGGGCAAATAATTTTTTTCGTTCCTGCTCTGTCAGTTCACGCCATTCTCCAATAGTAAGTCCTTCAATCGAGATATTCATTATACGCACACGTTGAAGTCTCTTTACGGTAAATCCTAGTGCAGAGCACATTCTTCTAATCTGCCGATTCAAACCTTGAGTCAATATAATATTAAATGTGTTAGGACCCATCTTTCTAACTTTACACGGCAATGTTTTAGTCCCAAGAATATTTACTCCTGAAGCCATTTTTTCAATGAATGTATCAGTAATTTTTTCGTTAACTGTAACGATATACTCTTTTTCATGTTTGTTTTCTGAACGTAATATTTCATTTACTATATCTCCATCGTTTGTTAACAAAATCAGACCATCTGAATCCTTATCTAAACGTCCAATATGAAAGATGCGAAGAGGGTGGTTAACAAAGTCTACAATATTTCCTTTTATGTGGCGTTCCGTTGTACTTGTGATTCCAACGGGTTTATTTAAAACGAGATATACTAGAGGCTGTTCGACAACCACCGGCTTACCGTCGACTCGGACATCATCACCGTCCTCCACTTGGCTACCGAGTTCGGCCAATTTCCCGTTAATAGTTACTTTGCCATCTGCAATCCACTTATCCGCTCCACGTCTTGATACTATCCCAGACTCACTTAAGTATTTATTAATACGCATATTCAACACCTACTTTTCTTAGTGGTAATAGTATAACAAATTAGTGAAACCTTTATGGATATTAAACAGTAAAAAAGTAAAGGAGTGAGGAAATTGTTAGATGTACAAAAAATAGAGGCAACTTATAATGAACTGAAAGAGCTTTTGGGGTGGAGTATAGACAAAAGAATAATATTGTCCCTTGCAGGATATTACGCGGCATTGGATAAGGAAATCGATAAGAAAAGGTTCAAGGAAATATCCGAAATTATTAAGAAACGAGTGAGTATGTTCTCTCCTTTACGTTCGCAGCTTCAGCCACTATTTACTGCAACACTGGATGTTAGTGGATTAGAGCCGGAGGAAGCGGTAGATCTGTTGCTAGTAAAAGTCGAGGAACTAAAGAAAAATTCGTTTAAGATGAACAATTACTCATATCTCGCTGCCTTAATGATGTCGGATGAAAAAGAACAATGGGATTATGAGATTAGTCGAGCAAAAGATCTGATGGCAGCTATGAAAGTCCATCATCGCTTTTTGACAGCTAGTGATGATTACCCGTACGCTATGTTCCTAGGTAAGCTGGAAGGGGATACTGCTGTACGCGCAGAAACGATGAATAGATACTATGAGGAGTTAAAAAATCATAAATTCTACCCTGGAAATGAGTTGCAGTGGATGTCCCAGGTTCTAACATATACGAATTTACATTTCGATCCAGAAGCGGTGTCAAGGGTCGTAGTTATTAGAGATGGAATGAAAAGTGTAAAGATTAAAGTCTCTACTCCACAGTATCCAATAATCGGTTTTATGGCTGCATTAAAATTGAACGAAAGTGAGCTCATGGACATTGTAGAATCTTATAGAGCATTGACTAGTATGAAGCTATTCTCTTGGTATAAGGAATCCGCACTCCCTATTGCATTTGGTTTGTCCTTGAAATCTTCGAAGAATGTGTATGAAACAGCCGCTATATCGATGGCTACTTCTCTTGAAATGCTTATTCAAGCGCAACAGGCAATGATGATTTCTTCCATTGCAGCTACCAGTATCGCGTCTTCATCCAACTCAAATTAAAGAAGAAATGTTATACTAAGTTAATAAGATTTTAAGTAATACTTAAGATCTTATGGAAGTTAATCATCAAGGAGAGATTATTGTGAATACAAATCCAATGAGTCAATCAAGAACCATTCAAACCCATTTAATCTTACCTCCAGACACTAACCACCATGAAACAATATTTGGTGGAAAAGTTTTGGCGTTTATAGACGAAATAGCAGCAATCACCGCTATGAAGCATGCAAAAGGTGCTGTAGTTACTGCTTCTATTGACTCAGTAGACTTTTTATCTTCAGCGAAAGTTGGAGATGTAATTGAACTAGATGCAATTGTATCTTCGACAGGACGCACTTCCATGGAGGTGTATGTACGAGTGACTTCCATGAACCTCCTGACAGGTGCAGAGAAGCTGACAACGGAGTCATTTGTAACAATGGTAGCTGTAGATGAAGAAGGTAAACCAGTTCCGGTGCCGGGCATACATCCTGAAACGGAAGATGAAAAACGTTTATACGAAACGGGTCCAGCAAGACGTGAGCATCGAAGACAACGGTTAAATATGAAATACTAAGAGCAGGTGGGTGGCTGTATGCTAAAGCTAGTCGATGAAAATTATAAGTACCTAATGATTTTATTTCTTGCTATCTATTTAATAAATTCCATTTACTTACATGAGGTAACTATTACATTTACCGTCATTCTACTGGTAATCGTATTAGAATTATTCATACATCGTCACCAGATAAAACAGCTCTCCTACTCACAGCTTGCGATAATGGGAGTTGTTATTATTGCAGGAATTGCAGGTATTGTATATTTGTTGGTGTTGCTTCAAATTTTTATAGAGCCATTTAGTCTACCTTCAGCAGTAGAAACAATACTACTCGTATTGTTTTTAGCGATCGGTCTTTATGTCCTCTGGCAATTCCTAAAAAAATTGTTTAAACGTGCTCTAGAGCATTAGTAAAACCCCTCCAGGATATAATTTTTCTGGAGGGATTTTTGAATGGAAAAATATAAAATTCATTTTGAATAATAAATGGTTGATCTCCACTTTAGGCGGACGCGTTCCGCGGGGTGAGCGATAAGCCATCACCGTCGCTTGCGCGTCGTTGTGATGTCTTATTTGTCTCACTCATCCCGCTGGAGTCGCCGCCTGCCGCTACAATCAACAAAGTGATTCATGTGTATAAAATGGATAAAGTAGAAAAGCTTTTTAAGAGAACGGTTTTTTATAATAGACAATAGTTAGATACACCAGAAGCTACTAAATGCGGTGGTAGGAGGGTAAAAGACCATCATCTCCAAAATTTTTACGATAATGATAGAGAATAAGTCTGTCCTCACTGTTTTGAACTTAAAGGACGCTTGCGGTTTTCTTGAAACTATTTCTAGAGATTATCGTAAAATAGTAGAGGTGATTAAGATGAAGCACATATATGAACGTACCGCCCAATATGCCAAAATGGGATGCCTAATTGGTTTAGTCATGTACATATCGTTAGTTATAATCTTTAGAGACTCCCTATTAAAGGATTTTGAACTACATATAACGATGGGGTGGACACTAGTTATATTATTTAGCGTAGCCTTCATGTTTCAGCAAGCAGCCAACAAATTACCAATAGAGCAAAAGACAGATACACAACAATTTTCTTCCGAATTTCCATTAAAGGAATTAAACTACCAAAGTGATGTCTCCATTATTCCGAGGAGCTATTTAGTGTCTCATACTGGTGAGAGACTTTATAGCATCAGTCCTACGGAGGAGCAGCCAGTTGTAAGAAGGCTTAATGCATTTCCATTTATCCGAAAGGGAATGTTATTACCGGTTACTTATGATGTTGTAACGATGGACGGTCAATTGGTTAGCAAGTTTACTATTGCGAACAAACTCAAATTTATGCAAATAGAAGTATATGATCATAACCAAGTACATCTTTCAACGGCAGTACTTCCAATTTTTTCAGTAAAAAACAGAGCAATTGTGTTTGATTCAAATCGTGAAAAAACACATCAAATGGAAGCAAAAAGTATGTATGGAGATATAGATATAAACGACTTTAATGGCAAAAAATTAGCATCCTATCGTTTTGGTATGTTTCCTTATGCTACCCACCCGGCTTTTGAGCTACAAGGGATGAATGTTCATGTTTCACTTGCAGAAGGACTTTCAAATATAGAAAAGCTAACCTTTACTGCTTTGTTCTATTATTGGACAGCAAACCAGTCTTGATGGCCATAAGTAAAAAGAGAGGTTGAACATGAAATTATCATGATCAACCTCTCTGGCGTTCTTAGTGCGCCTTATAGTTATAAATCGGTTTAATAACTTCCAATACATCTACGGTTTCATCAATATGCGCAAGGATATCCTTCATAGCCTTATATGCAAAAGGAGACTCGTCTACAGTGCTTGAAACGACAGAGGTGCTCCAAATTCCTTCCATAGAAGCTTGGAAGTCCTCCAAAGCTACTTGTTTTCTTGCTTGAGACCTACTCATGAGGCGACCTGCTCCATGGGGGCCAGAATAATTCCATTCGGGATTTCCCTTTCCACGACAGATAAGTGAACCATCGCGCATATTCATTGGAATAATAACTATTTCACCATTCTGTGCAGATATTGCTCCCTTTCGCAAAATCATGTTGTCTAAATCAATATAGTTATGAATGGTGTCAAACTCGGATTGGACACTCCAATTCATCCCTCTACAAATAACGTCAACCATTGTTTTGCGGTTAAAAGCCGCGTACTTCTGGGCAATAGAAAGATCGTATAAATAATCCTTCATATTGTCTCCCTCTACATAAGCAAGGTCCCTTGATACGCTATTACCTAATGCATCAGATGCTACTTGTTGATAATGCTCAGCAATCTGTTTTCCTAAGTTTCTGCTTCCAGAGTGAATCACTAGATAGATACTACCGTCTTCGCCTTCATTGAGTTCTATAAAGTGGTTGCCTCCTCCAAGTGTACCAAGACTCAGCCGTGCGCGTTGCTCATTGATAGGAGCAGATACCTCTTCAAAAGGAATTTCTATAGTATTTCGATGCTCTTTTTGTCGAATGCGAGTTCCGCTCGGTACATTTTTTTTAATAGTCTTATCGAGCTTTGCAAAATCCACTTTTTCTTTCGTTGTATCAAGCTTTGCACATATCATTCCACAGCCTAAATCGACGCCTACAAAATTTGGAACCACTTTATCGGTAATAGTCATAGTAGTGCCCACTGTGCAACCTTTTCCGGCATGTAAATCGGGCATCATTCTAATCTTAGTATCTTGGAGAAAGGGTAGACTACAAAGCTGCTCTACCTGAGATTTGGCTGTGTCTTCTATTGTATCCGTATAAACCACCGCATTATTATGTGTACCTTTAATTTCAATCACGCAATCACCTCAAATAATTTTTAATTTCTAAACAGATTAAACCAGCCCTTGTATTTGAACCAAGCAATCATTCCAGTCGCAATAACTATCATTAAAGCAACCACGGTAAAGTAACCATATTTCCACTCCAATTCAGGCATATTGGAAAAGTTCATGCCATACACTCCGACGATAAACGTTAAAGGGATGAATACAGTAGATACAATGGTTAGTATCATCATAATTCGATTCATCCGACTAGCATTGATCGAATCATAGCTATCCCTTATATCTGCGGTTAGCTCTCGATTTGCTTCTACCATCTCTGTTAGTTTTAGAAGATGATCATAAATGTCATCGAAATATGCCCGTTCCATCTGATTTAAATTAATGCGTTCTGAATACATCACCCGGTATAGCAGATCTCGCATAGGAATGATGGTTCTTCGTAAACGCAATAAGTCACTACGTAGGTCAAATACCTGATCCATAGACAAGTGATTCATATCCATTGATAACTTATCATCTACTTCATTCAAATAATCTTCGATATGGTAAACAATTGGAAAGTAAGTGTCTACCACTTTATCCACAATATTATAAGTGACGAGCATGGTTCCTCTATCCCAACCATTAGAATATAGCTTAATACGCTCTCTCGCATCATTTAACTCTCTCATCGGTGGGAAATGAAAAGTAACTACAAAGTCCTTACCAACGAATAAATTTAACTCCTCTGCCTCCATCAGTTTCTCATTAAAGGTATGAAGGACAAAAAATTCGTGTTGCTCATAGTGATCCATTTTTGGACGTTGAAGCATTAATAAACAGTCTTCAATAGCGAGAGGGTGAAAGTGGAAGAAAGTACTTAAGAGCTTCTCTTCTTCCTTGGTAGGCTCGCCAATATCGACCCAATACCATTCTAGTTGATTCGTTTGTATGTATTCTAATGGAAAATCCATAATTATTTCTTGGCTAGTTGTTCTACCTATCGTCTTTATCATGAGTAAACCACACTTTCAACCAGTTCTTTGTATATTATCTCATAATATCCCTTAAAAAATAAATTAAAACAAAAAATGCCAAGGAATAATCCTGGCATTTTTTTTGTTTATTTTTTCTTTATTAACTTAGCTTCATCATTTAGTGATTTAAATAGTGATATGATCATAAGTATCATTATGAAAGAAAATGGCAGAGCCGCTATAATGATAGTGTTTTGTAAGGCGGTGAGTCCATTAACCGACAATAAAATAAGTGCAACGGTCGATTGAATAACGCCCCATGTAAGTTTAACGCTATTAGGTGGCGTTAGTGAACCATTGGTCGACTGCATACCGAGAACAAATGTTGCAGAGTCTGCAGATGTGATAAAGAAAGATGCGATTAAAAGAATTGCAAATAGAGAAATGATTAAAGAGAATGGCATTGTATTAAACATTTCAAAAATAGTCAATTCTGTCGGAAGACTTGCTAAATCTGCAAGGCCTTTCTTTTGTAAATCAATCGCTGTTGTACCAAAAGATGAGAACCAAATGGCGCTCAAAAGAGTGGGTACGACTAGTACTCCGAGCATAAATTCACGAATGGTTCTTCCTTTAGAAACGCGGGCAATGAACATACTAACAAATGGTGCCCACGAAATCCACCAAGCCCAGTAGAATATTGTCCACATATCTAACCATTCTCGGTTGGAAGAATCTAGTGGAGCAGTACTGAAGCTCATTTGGACGATATTTGATAAGTAACCACCAAATGAATCCGTGAACATGTTCAAGATTAGTAAGGTTGGTCCTAAAACAATTACAAAAACTAAAAGAGCAATAGCTAGGACTAAGTTAAGATTGGAAAGATATTTAATGCCCTTACTTAGGCCAGACCATGCAGATCCTATGAATAAGACAGTAACAACCGCAATAATGACAAATTGTGAGAAGATGCCCATTTCAACACCAAATAAATAGTTAAGACCTCCGTTAATTTGAACAGCGCCGAAGCCAAGGGAAGTTGCTACTCCAAATGCTGTAGCAAAAACAGCTAGCACATCGACAAGGACGCCCCAAGGACCTTCCATTTTTTTGCCGAAGATTGGCTTCAGCGTTGATGAAATTAATCCCGGTTCCCCTTTGCGGAACTGGAAGTAAGCAAGAGATAAGGCAACTACTCCATACATAGCCCATACATGGAATCCCCAATGGAAAAAGGATTGTCGTAAGGCTTCTTTAAATGCAGCATTCGTATTAGGGTCTTCAGTGGCAGGACTAGTTGCGAAGTGAGATAGAGGTTCAGCGGCTCCGTAGAAGACAAGTCCGATTCCCATACCTGCTGAAAATAGCATGGCAAGCCAAGATATTAAACTGAAATCTGGTCGATCGGTATCCTTCCCTAATCGTATTTTCCCGTAGGGACTGAAGATAAAAAAGATGCTAATTAATACCATAACGGACATGAGTAGCATGTAATACCAACCAAATGTTGTGGAAACAAATGTTTTAGCACGAGTAGTAATAGCCTCAAAACTCTCGGGAGCTAGGGCTCCATACCCGACGGCCAAAATGATAAGGCCTATTGTAATATAAAATACTTTTGAAATATTCTTCATGTTTCCTCCTTTTAAAATCAACTAAGTTAAGTGTAATACTATACTAAGATAAAGTTGTTTAATCAACCCATATACCCAAAATCATCGTATTGTTTATATTTATAGCCATTTTTTAATATAATTAAACATTTAAACTAGTTATTTTGTATGAAATATAAAAAGTTTAAATTATTTGAATAAAATAACTATTTTATTGACAGCTTAACTGATTAAATTTAATCTAATTTTAACCAATATATATTAATAGTTATAAAAAGCCTACATATTGCTAAATTCTAGGGGTCATAGGTCTTAAAGAAGAAGCGAGATTATAACATGGATGTGTAAACCTCTTCTTATTTAAATAGGGGTGTAGTTTTGTTTCAACAATCTTACATAAAGGAGAAATGAACAAATGTCATTAGAACTGCTGCAGGCTTTAAAAGTATTAAAAGAAAAACAATGGGTAGATCTTACACATACTTTCGGTCCCAACTCCCCACATTTTTCAGCATTTGATGCTGCAGAAATAAAAACATTGTTTAACCATGATGACGGTTTTTTTGCCCAAGCTTTTACATTTGCAGGTCAGTATGGAACACATATTGATGCTCCAATTCATTTTGTAAGAGACACTCGTTATTTAGAGGAACTAGATTTAAAAGAACTGGTCCTTCCTTTAGTGGTAATTGATAAGTCTAAGGAAGCGACGGAGGACAATAATTATACTTTAACAAAAGAAGATATTATATCGTTTGAAGAAGAGCATGGGGAAATTGAAGAGGGTGCGTTTGTAGCGCTTAGAACAGATTGGAGCAAGCGCTGGCCAGATGTAGAAGCGTTTAATAATAAGGATAAGGAAGGGAATAATCGAGCTCCAGGATGGGGAATAGAAGCATTAAAATTTTTGTTTGAGCAAAGAAAGATTAAAGCTATTGGTCATGAAACATTTGATACTGACTCGGCAATTGATTATCAAAGAAACGGAACATTACTAGGAGAATACTACGTGCTAGAACAGGATACATATCAAATCGAACTGTTAACGAACTTGGATAAGATCCCTGCCAAAGGTTCAGTGATTTTTAATATAGTACCAAAACCTGAAAAAGCATCTGGATTTCCCGTAAGGTCCTTTGCCATATTACCTTAAGCATAGTAAAAAAAGAATGTCTTAAAAAAAGGCATTCTTTTTTATTGGGCATTGAGGTGTTTGTCTAGGTTGTCTGCCACTTTCTTGCATCTATTAGTATAAGTGCAAGAGGAGGTGAAAATAATGAATAATCACCATATGTGTCATTCGTGCGGCCAAACAAAAGGTTGGGGTCAATCATGTGGTTGCCGAAGACAATTACCAGCAGCGGAACCGATTGTTTGTCCACCACAATATCGTGTTAGTGACTCTTTCGTACCAAGAATGCAGCCAGTCATTCAACCAATTGTAAATGTCAATAGAGAGCACATCGTAAATGTTCCTCAATATTTCGTTACAGAGTCAAATGAAACCGTAGTAGTACCAGGAGTTCAACAAGCATACCCTGTTAACAACCCATCCCAAGGGGGAGCCCATCGAGGTTTTTTCTCTAGATTCCGTTAAAAGCTATAGAAGTGTAGCGTCGACTTAACCAGCTTAGTGTCTATATTTATCGAATATTGCAAATGCCCTTAATATGAGGTGCATTTGCTTTTTTATTTTATATAATTCCGCCAATAGATAGCAAAAACGAGATGTTGTAATTTTCCGTATATTTTGATAAAGTGATGTTTACCAATAGAAAAATAGAGTTGAAGGTTGGGGGAAGAAGAGATGAAGTTATTTGTTTCAGTTGATATGGAGGGCATAACAGGCCTGCCGGATTACACATTTGTGGAGTCGAACAAGCATAATTACGAAAGAGCAAGACGAATAATGACACAGGAAGCCAATGCTATTGTAGAGGGTGCTCTTTCTACAGGTGTTAAAGAGGTACTGGTTAATGATAGTCATTCCAAAATGAATAATCTTTTAGTGGAGGAGTTACATCCAGAGGCATCTTTGATAACCGGAGATTTAAAGCCATATTCTATGGTTCAATCTTTAGATGCAAGCTACATAGGAGCAGTTTTTGCTGGATACCATTCTAGAGCTGGACAACCAGGAGTCATGAGTCATTCTATGATTTTTGGAGTTCGAAATATGTATATCAATGATGTAGTAATAGGAGAGCTTGGTCTTAATGCATACGTGGCTGGTTATTATGGAGTTCCTGTCATTATGGTTGCTGGAGATGACGGAGCTTGTAGAGAGGCGGAGGCTCTCATTCCAGGTATTATAACAGCTGCGGTAAAACAATCTATATCCAGGTCTGCTGTTAAAACCCTACACCCTCAAAAGTCACAAGCTCTTCTTAAAGAAAAAATGGCAGAGGCTATTAAGAAAAGAGATGAAATACTACCACTTATACCACCAGAACAACCTGTTTTAAAAATTGAATTTACTAATTATGGACAAGCGGAGTGGGCAGCACTAATGCCAGGATGTGAAATCATAGAAGGAACAACAATTGTTAAATTTGAAGCAAAAGACATTCTAGAAGCATATCGTGCAATGCTTGTCATGGTAGAGCTAGCAATGCAAACCAAATTCTGTTAGGAGGAAGCCTTCCGTGACAAAGTATATTATTAAGCGTTTTTTAATGATGATTGCAACAATCCTCATCATTGCAACTCTAACATTTGCATTAATGCACACGATACCGGGCTCTCCATTTGATGGAGAAAGAACTTCTAATCCTACTATTCAAGCAAACTTAGAAAAGTTTTATAAGCTAGATCAACCGATGTATGTGCAGTATTTAAATTATTTAAAATCGATTGTAACGTTTGATTTTGGACCATCCATTAAGAAGCCAAATGAATCGGTAAACGAACTGTTGGCAAGGGGATTTCCAATTTCCTTTGAACTGGGTATGTCGACTATTTTAGTTGCATTATTGTCAGGTGTTCTTTTAGGTACATTGGCAGCCCTCCGGCATAACGGTATTATTGATTATTTAGCAATGACCTTTGCTGTTATTGGTATATCAGTTCCTAACTTTGTTTTGGCCACTTTGTTGATTCAACAGGTGGCGGTAAATTGGGAACTGTTGCCTCCAGCTACTTGGAGTAGTCCGTTGCATATGATTCTTCCAACTCTAGCCTTAGCCACAGGTCCTACAGCAATTATTGCTCGTTTAACGCGTTCCAGCATGCTAGAAGTGTTAACACAGGATTATATCAAAATGGCTAGAGCTAAAGGACTTTCACCAGCTAGAATTGTTTTTCGACATTCCTTAAGGAACGCCTTAATGCCTGTTGTAACAATTATGGGTACAATGCTGGCAGGTATTTTGACAGGTACCTTTGTAATCGAACGCATTTTTGCTATTCCGGGAATGGGAAAATATTTTGTGGAAAGCATTAACAATCGAGACTATCCCGTAATTATGGGAACTACAGTATTTTATAGCGCATTCTTAGTATTTATGCTCTTTTTAGTAGATATTGTTTACGGAGTACTAGATCCACGTATTAAATTACATCGTAAAGAGGGGGATGCATAATGACTAAAACGCAAGAGATAGTATCCCCGGTGGAAATAAAGGATGAATGGTTCCGTCCTAAAGAAAAGTCAGACGGAGAGGCGGAATCCGTTGTAAGACCTTCCTTATCCTATTGGAAGGATGCTTGGAGAAGGTTAAAGAAAAATAAGCTGGCAATGGGTGGTCTTTTCTTTTTAATCCTTTTAACTCTGTTTGCTATTTTTGGACCAATTTTTTCCCCATATTCTATGGATGAGATGAATTATCCAATGCAAAATCAAGGACCATCGGCAGAGCACTGGTTTGGAACAGATGAAGCAGGACGAGATGTTTTTACAAGGACATGGTATGGTGCACGAGTTTCCTTATTTGTAGGGGTAATGGCTGCATTGATCGACTTCTTTATAGGTGTAATTTATGGTGGTTTTAGTGGTTATAAGGGTGGAAGAGCCGATGCGATAATGATGCGCATCATTGAAGTACTTTATGGTCTACCGCATTTATTGGTAGTTATTTTATTGATGGTAGTTATGGGGCCAAGCCTTACGACTATTATCGTTGCGTTAACTGTAACCGGCTGGGTAGGTATGGCCAGGATCGTACGGGGCCAAGTTTTACAGATTAAAAACTACGAATTTGTAACTGCATCCAAATCCTTTGGTGCAAAAAGCTCTAGAATCATTCGTAAAAATTTGTTACCAAACACAATGGGGCCGATTATAGTACAAATGACTCTTACGGTTCCGAGTGCTATATTCGCCGAAGCATTTCTTAGCTTTTTAGGGTTAGGCGTATCTGCACCAGCTGCCAGTTGGGGGGTAATGGCAAACGATGCACTACCTGTAATTTTATCTGGTCATTGGTGGAGACTGTTTTTCCCTGCATTCTTTATCTCTGTGACGATGTTTGCATTTAACGTATTAGGGGACGGCTTACAAGATGCCCTTGATCCAAAGCTTAGGAGGTAAGAATGGATGAATGAACATCAATTAGATCATGCAAAGGAACTTGCTCGAGGGAAAGTGGATGAGGTAGCAGTATCTTTACAATCTGATGACTCACTAGTGAGTCGGAATGGTAAAAAAGAAAGAAAAAAAATTACAGACGAGAAAATTTTACAGGTTAATAACCTACAAGTTTCCTTTAAAACATATGGTGGAGAAGTAGAAGCAGTAAGAGGGGTCAATTTTGATCTTTACAAGGGTGAGACGTTGGCAATCGTAGGCGAATCTGGCTGTGGGAAAAGTGTCACCTCTAATGCAATTATGGGATTGATACCTGAACCAGCCGGCAGGATTAAGAATGGTAGTATTTTGTTTAAAGGGAAGGCGTTAACAAAGCTCAGCAAATCTGAACTAAGAAAAATCCAAGGTATTGACATATCTATGATTTTTCAAGACCCTATGACTGCGTTAAACCCAACGCTCACTATTGGTGAGCAGTTAACGGAAGGTTTGCGCACCCATAAAAAAATTGGGAAGCATGAAGCAAAATTAAAGGCAATTGAAATGCTTAACCTAGTAGGCATACCAAATCCAATAGAACGGTTAAAGCAATATCCTCATCAATTTTCAGGAGGGATGAGGCAGCGTATTGTTATTGCAATTGCTTTGATTTGTGATCCAGAACTCCTTATAGCAGATGAGCCAACGACCGCTTTAGACGTAACTATACAAGCACAAATATTGGAACTTTTTGAGGAAATTCAAAGGAAAACGGATATTTCCATTATTTTAATCACACATGATTTAGGTGTTGTGGCTAAAATTGCAGACCGCATTGCGGTAATGTACGCTGGTAAAATTGTGGAGATAGGTGATAAAAGAGAAATTTTTTACACTCCACAGCACCCCTATACACAAGGGCTTCTCAATTCTGTTCCACGGTTAGATTTAATGGAGGAGGAGCTACAACCAATAGATGGAACACCACCGGATCTTTTCGCTCCACCGACTGGCTGTCCGTTTACTGCTCGTTGCAAATTTGCAATGGAAGTGTGTGATCATGTTTATCCATACACTAGTAAGCTATCAGATGCTCATGCAGTAGATTGTTGGCTTCAGGATGAGAGAGCAAAAGTATTACAAGTACAAAAGTAAAACAGGATGAGGGCGCGCAAGTGCATTCACATATAGAAAACAAAGGGGGAAAATAGGATGAAGAAATGGCTTTCATTATTAATTATGGCTTTGTTTGTTCTTGTGTTAAGCGCGTGTACAGCCAATGAAGAGGCTGGGAAAACACCGACTGAGACAGAGCCGACTACAAAGACAGAAGGTGAAGGAAAAGAAGAACCTGTTGTGGAAACGGAAAAAGTGCTTAAGCTAAACAACGGAAACGAACCTACGTCATTTGATCCATCAGTAGGGTTTGATGCGGTATCTTGGAGCGCATTAAACAATTTGATGGAAGGCCTTGTAAGACTAAATAAGGACCATCAAGCAGAAGAAGCTACAGCTGAAAAGATTGACGTATCAGAGGATGGTTTAACATATACATTTACAATTCGTGAGAATGCAAAATGGTCAAATGGAGATCCTGTCGTAGCAGGTGATTTTGTTTATGGCTGGTTGCATATGTTAAATCCAGAAACTGCTTCTCCAGCAGCATTCTTAGCTTACTTCATTGAAGGGGCAGAAGCTTACAATAATGGAGAAGGAGCAGCTGACGCGGTTGCTATTAAAGCAGTTAGTGAGAAAGTATTTGAAGTTAAACTTGCTGCGCCAACAGAGGCATTCTTAAATATTATTACAAATCCAAGCTTCTTCCCTGTAAATGAGAAGGCAGCTACAGAAAACCCTGAATGGTTTACAGAAGCAGAATCATTTGTAGGAAATGGTCCATTTAAATTAGCTAGCTGGGATCACGATGTAAGCTTTACTTTTGAGAAAAACGAGAACTATTGGGATGCAGATACTGTTAAGCTAGACAAGGTTGAGTGGGCAATGATTGATGATTCTAATACGGAGTATCAAATGTATAAAACTGGTGATTTAGACGTTTCAGGTGTACCATCTGAACTTGCAGATCAATTGTTGAACGATCCGGAGTTAAAAAATGAAGACCAAGCAGGTCTGTATTTCTATCGTTTCAACGTTTCTATGGAGCCTTTTACAAACAAAAAAATTCGCCAGGCGTTCGGTATGGCTGTTGACCAACAAGAAATAGTAGAATTCGTAACAAAAAATGGTGAAAAAGCAGCAGAAGGATTTGTTCCTTACGGATTTATTGGTCCAGATGGCAAGGAATTTAGAGAGACTGCTGGAAAGCTCATTCAACATGATGCTGAAAAAGCAAAAGCACTTTTAGAAGAAGGTATGAAAGAGGAAGGATACAATGAACTTCCAACAGTAACCTTAACTTATTCAACTAGTGATACTCATAAGAAAATTGCAGAAGCACTTCAAAGTAAGTTCAAAGAAGTTCTTGGAGTTGAAATAGCCCTACAAAATGTAGAGGCAAGCGTGTTTGCTTCAGAACAAAAAGAGTTTAAATATATGTTATCACGCTCTTCGTTCTTATTTGACTATGCAGACCCTGTTAATGCATTAGAAAGCTTTATTACTGGTTCTTCTATGAACCGTACTACTTGGTCTAACCCAGAATTTGATAAATTAATAGCAGATATCAAAAATGAAACAGACCCGCAAAAACGTTGGGATATGCTGATTCAAGCTGATAAATTCCTTATAGAAGAAATGCCGGTTGTACCTATTCACTATTACAACCAAGTTACGCTTGAGAAGTCCAATGTCAAAGGAATTGTTAGACATCCAGTTGGATACATGGATTTAAAATGGGCAGATAAAGAATAAATAAAGATTTATTCCCTAAAAAAAGATGCGGCACTTTTACGAGTGCCGCCCCTTTTCTTTAAAAACAAAGGAGATTATACATATGAAAATAAGACCAAAACGATTAAAAAAAGGGGACACAATTGGGATTATTGCTCCAGCTAGTCCACCTAATATAGATCAACTGAACCGCTCCCTATCGTTTTTAGAGGAATTAGGATTATCTTATAGGATGGGAAAAAGTGTACAACAAGTTAATGGGTATCTAGCGGGCACAGACGAAGAGCGACTAGAAGATTTACATGAGATGTTCGCGGACCCAAATATAGACGGTATTATATGTGCTTGTGGAGGCTATGGTACGGCAAGGTATGCTGACCAAATAGATTATCAACTAATGAATGAAAATCCTAAAGTTTTCTGGGGTTACTCAGACATTACATATTTACATACTAGCATGAATTTATACTCTGATATCGTTACATTTCATGGCCCTATGTTAGCGTCAGACGTTGGAAAAAGTACATTTAGTGATTTATCTAAAAAAATGTTTCTTCAATTATTCCAGCCAATGGAGCTACATTATACAGAGGATATATCTCCTCTATCAGTAGTTTCGCCTGGAGTCGCTAGAGGAGAACTTGTAGGCGGTAATTTATCACTTCTTGCAAGTGGGATAGGGACTAAATATGAAGTTGATACTCAAGGGAAGCTGTTATTAATAGAGGATATTGGAGAAGAGCCTTACAAGGTTGACGGTATGCTCAATCAATTAAGGTTAGCGGGTAAGCTAAACGCGGCAGCTGGGTTTGTCATTGGAGATTTCTGTGATGCGGAGCCTAAGAGAGGAAAAAAATCATTAACGATGGATGAAGTTTTTAATCATTATTTAGGGGATTTAGGGAAGCCAGCATTAAAAGGTTTTCTGATTGGTCATTGTCAGCCGCACTTTGCAATTCCTTTAGGAGTGGAAGCGGTACTGAATACGGAGAATTTGACGCTAGCAATATTACCTGGAGTTGAGTAAGGGGGAGTCACGAGTGAAAATACAATCTATTGAGACATTTTATGTGGCAGTGCCACTGACAAAACCTTTTAAAACCGCACTTCGTACGGTCACTACTGCTTATTCCATAGTCGTGAAGGTAACTACCGAGGAAGGAATAGTGGGCTTTGGGGAGGCTCCTCCAACACATGTAATTACTGGTGATTCCTTGGAAAGTATTCGTTACGCTATAAACGAAGTAATATCCCCACAAGTAATTGGGCTTTCTTTATTAGAGAAAGAGTTAATCTTTCAAAGAATTCATAAAGCTATTGTCAGAAATTCGAGTGCTAAAGCTGCTGTTGATATGGCTATCTTTGATCTCTTAGGTCAATATGCGAAACTACCACTATACCAGTACTTAGGAGGATATCGAAACAAGCTGATTACTGATTTTACAGTAAGCGTTAATGATCCTATTGAGATGGCAGAGGATGCCTATCGTTATGTTGGTCAAGGTTTTCAAACGTTAAAGGTGAAAGTTGGAATAGGTACAATTCAAGAAGACATTAATCGTATTCAGGCTATTAGGAAGCGGGTAGGGAAAGAAATTAAAATTAGATTAGATGCCAATCAGGGCTGGAATGCAAAAGAAGCAGTCCGTGCTATCGGAACAATGGAAGACGCAGGGCTAAATATTGAATTTGTTGAGCAACCAGTATCTTCAGATGATATAGAGGGCTTAAAATACGTAACTGAAAGAACAATCACTCCTATTATGGCGGATGAAAGTGTTTTCTCTGTATATGATGCCAAACGTGTGTTAGACATGCGTGCTGCTGACATGATTAATATTAAATTAATGAAATCTGGCGGTATTCATCAAGCTATAAAGATTAACGCATTAGCAGAGGCAAGTGGAGTTATATGTATGGTGGGCAGCATGATCGAAACTAAATTAGGCATAACAGCAGCTGCTCATTTCGCAGCAAGCCAACCAAATGTTCAATTCTATGATTTCGATGCTCCTTTAATGCTTGCAGAGGACATAGTCACTGGTGGTGTAATCTATGAAGCTAGCAGCATGACATTTTCAGAAGGCTATGGGTTAGGGATTGAGAGCATAAAAACGGAGGGGGAGAAGCAATGACGTTAGTGAGTAATCATTGGATTTGTGCAGTAAAGGTCGCAACTGTTTGGACAGAGCCTGCTTCTGCTAGAGAAGTAGACAGTCCAGGAATTTCAAATCCTGTTCAGTTAGGAGAGTGGCTAGAAGCTCTTCCATACAAGGAACGTCTTGCTTTATGTGATGAAAATCGTGTTCAAACCCAACTCCTCTATGGTGAGCCGGTTATGGTGGATGAGATAAGTGATGGTTGGGCTAAAATTATCGCAGTGTGGCAACCATCTAAAAAAGATGTAAGAGGATATCCTGGTTGGGTGCCGTTAGTCCAATTAAAAGAAGTGACTGAGGTCGAAAATAAAGGCATTGTCCGAGTGAAGGATAGTAAAACTCAGCTATGGGATATGGAAGAGAAACCCCTACTTGTTCTACCATTTAATGCAATCCTTCCTGTTATATCGGAAACAAGTAGCTATTATAAGGTTCAAGCTCCAAATGGAGAGACATTGATCCGAAAAGAAAATGTACAATTTGCAGAGTCTATTGAGCAACTACCAAAACTTCCACCAGAGGAAGCGGTGAAGCTGGGAGAATTATATTTAGATTTACCTTATTTATGGGGAGGAATGTCCCCATACGGCTATGATTGCTCTGGTTTTTCATACAATATGTTAAAGGCGTGTGGCTATTTGATCCCTCGTGACGCAAGTGATCAGGCCATAAAAGGAAAAGAAGTGTCGAAGGATGACCCCTCTTTATGGAAAAGAGGAGATTTGTTGTTTTTTGCAAATGATGAAGGAACTGGACCCGTGCGACATGTTGGGTTTTACTATGGGAACGGCCAATTATTACATTCGCCTTCGACAGGTAAGTCGGTGGAGATTTTAGTGTTAGAAGGCTCAAAATTAGAAAAAGAGATATGTGCAGTAAGAAGATATGACGGTTAGGGGGGAAACATATGACGGAGAATGTTCTATTATCTGTAAAGGATTTAAAACGTCATTTTGAGGTAGGTCAGGGCAGTACATTAAGAGCAGTTGACGGTATTAGCTTTGAAATTTTCAAGGGAGAAACATTTGGTCTAGTTGGGGAATCAGGCTGTGGAAAATCTACTGCTGGTCGCACTATTTTAGGTTTGTATAACCGAACAGAGGGAGATGTGCTGTTCGAAGAGAAAAATGTTCATGAAATGAACGATAAAGAACGCAAAAATTATTTAAAGAAAATGCAAATGATATTCCAAGATCCCTATGCATCCTTAAATCCAAGATCTACTGTTTTAGAAATTATCGCTGAGCCTATGGAAATTCATAAACTATATAATTCTAAAAAAGAGGTAAAAGAAAGGGTTTATGAATTGTTAGAGGATGTTGGTCTTAATCGTGATCATGCCAATCGATATCCCCATGAATTCTCTGGAGGGCAGAGACAACGTATTGGAATTGCTCGAGCCCTTGCTCTAGATCCGGAATTTATCATAGCAGATGAACCAATATCAGCATTGGATGTTTCGGTACAAGCCCAGGTAGTAAAATTATTACAGCGCCTTCAAAAAGAAAAAGGCTTGACCTACTTATTTATAGCGCATGACTTGTCTATGGTTAAATATATTTCTGATCGTATCGGTGTAATGTATTTAGGGCATATGGTTGAGCTGACAACAAGTAGCCAATTATACGATAGCCCATTACATCCTTACACTCAGGCATTGTTGTCCGCTATCCCAATTCCAGATCCGGATATCGAAGAATCTCGTCAACGAATTATCCTTCAAGGTGAGTTGCCAAGTCCGATCAATCCACCGTCAGGCTGTGTATTCCGCACTCGCTGCCCGCATGCTATGGCAATATGTTCAGAGAAAAAGCCGATTTGGCAAGAGCAAGAGCCGGGTCACTTTGTAGCATGTCATCTTTATAATTGATATTTTAAAAACCACCAGTCTAATTAACATTGGATTGGTGTTTTTTTATTTACAGAGAAGTATATAAATTATGTCCCAAAAGCTAAAGACCTTTAAATTTAGCGAAGTTGAGCAGATCAAATAGATCTTTTAAAGAAAAATTTAATTTTATATATAGGAGTTTGTTCTTCCTCCAACATTTATTATGTTGTGGATTGAAGCGACAGGCGGCGACTCCAGCGGGGTAAGGGAGACAGATAAGACATCACAAACGACGCGCTAGCGACGGTGATGGCTTATCGCTTCCGCCGTATAAAGCGGAAATCCACCATACTTGTTCCAAGTTTTACTTTTTTAGAAGTATAAAAAGGTGCTGGAGCTTTTCTGTTTTTTTCAAAGTGGTGATCTAGCTTTACAAACATTATCCCTTGATATCAAATAGAAAGGGTTATGGTGGACGGAATCTGCCTTTCTCATTTTTTCAACCTTTCATCCGTTATTCCCATGAAAGGAATTAAATTGAAAATTTGTTTGACTCTATGTTAAATCCTAGTGTATTATGTAACTAATACACTAGGATGGTGAGGATGAAATATGAGTCAATGGAAAGGCTTGATTTGGAAAGAATGGATGGCGTATAAATCCTTACTTTTAATTGGATTACTTATTAACGTACTGGTAGTACTAATGGGCCCATATTTGTTAAAGGTAATCTTCGGAATAGATTTTAGTTTAGGGAATGTACTGCTTGTTTTATCATCGATTTGGGTTTTGGGGCACATTATAGGAATGCCTATTTTGTTCTTTGCAAGCTTAGAAAAGGATATGAAACGTTCGGACATGTGGTTTCATACAAATGCATCTATGTATAAGCTGCTTGGGGCAAAGCTATTTGCATTTTTTGTATTCACCTTTATATCACTTTTAGTTGTCATAATAACTACAATGATTGGTTATTGGCTTTTCCAACCCTTAGAGGATACTAGTATGCTTTGGATTATGAAATTAGAGGTATATTTTTTATTTACTTCAGCTTTTGCAGCACTTACTTTTACTATCGGAATCTTGGTTACTTGGGTGCTTGGCCGACTTTTAAGACCAATCAATAAAGCGTTATCTAATATAGTATCTATCGTCTTCTTTTTCTTTGCATTCCATAACTACGCAAAATTTACAGAAAGTAAGCTATATGAAACACTAACTAGCTACTGGAAAATAAACCTGCCTGAGATGAATGTAGGAGAAATTAGCTCCAAAGATTTTTATATGTTTTTAGAGGTTACGGATCACTTTTACGTAGGACAAATTATATTGGAATTTGTTGTTTTTACATGCTTATTTATAATCTCAACATTTGTTTTACAAAGGAAAGTGAGAGGATACACCTATGATTGATTTTCTTCCGGATAAGCCCATCTATCAACAAATCATGGAGAAAATTTTTGGGGATTTATTAAAGGGAAACGTGAAGCCTGGGGATCGTTTACCTTCGGTAAGAGAATATGCACTAGAATTCGGTGTTAATGCCAATACAATGCAACGTGTCTATAAAGAGTTGGAGTTGTTGCACCTAACAGAGACCAAACGAGGGCAGGGGACGTTCGTGACTGAGGATATGCAAAGATTAGAAGAGCTAAGAGAAGAGATGAAGCAGACGCTAGTGACTACATTTCTTAATCAAATGGAGTCATTTGGATTTACAGAAGAGGAGATTATTGTCCAGTTATCCTCCCGTAAAAGAGGTGAGTTGAATTGATTGATATAAATGGGTTAACTAAGAGGTATGGAGGCAAGATAGCGGTAAATGATGTAACAATTACTTTTGCTAAGGGTAAAATAATTGGTTTAGTCGGTGAAAATGGAAGTGGAAAGTCTACACTTTTAAAGCTGATGGCAGGCGTATTACTTACTAAAAAAGGGTCCATTCAAATTGATGGAGAGCCTGTGTCATATCTCGTAGCTAAAAAAGTAGCATATTTACCAGACGCGGATGACGTTTTTCCATATTTCACAGTGAAACAGCTATTTCGATTCTATGATTCTCAGTTCGATGATTTTAGTTATGATAAGGCTTGTATCGTAGCTGATTTTTTACAGCTAGATATACATGCCCCTTTAAAAAAATTATCAAAGGGAAATCGAGGGCGAGCAAAAATTGCCGCTACACTAGGTAGAGAGGTAGATTATTATTTGCTAGATGAGCCTCTTTCTGGCTTAGACCCAATGGTAAGACAGTCTATTATAAGAGGATTTATACAGTTTATAGATATAGAGACACAGTCTATAATTTTATCTACTCACGAGCTGAAGGATATGGAACCAATTTTAGATGAAATTGTCGTGATGCGTGAGGGCTCGGTTATTGCTCATGAGTTGGTCGAAGATATAAGAGAATCACAAAGAAAAGATATTACGACTTGGATGACTAACTTATTCCAAGAACAAAGAGAGAACGAGTTAGAAGCAGCAAAGTCATATTAAATTTCCAAGAAAAATATAAATGGAATTTTATAGAACTTATTTAGTTTATAGACGTATACCTTAATAAGAACAAAATTATTGATAAGGAAGGTGAATTAAATGGAGAGAAAACCAATAGTAAGACTACAAAATCTTACTAAAGTAATCGGGAAAAAGAAAATTATTGATGATCTTACATTAGATTTATATCCTGGGCAAATAACAGGATTTTTAGGGCCGAATGGAGCTGGGAAAACAACCACTATTCGAATGATGACAGGTCTTATGGAGCCGACATCAGGAGAGGTATTTATAGAGGGGAAGCCTATTTCAGAGAATTTTGAGGAGTCCATGAGCAAGGTCGGGGTGATTGTAGAAAACCCTGAAATGTATAAATATATGAGTGGGTATAAGAATTTAGTTCATTTTGCACGAATGAATAAGAATATAACCAAGGAACGCATTGACGAAGTGATTGCTCAGGTAGGACTTCAAAAGCGTATTAACGAAAAGGTATCTACTTATTCTCTAGGAATGAGACAGCGTCTAGGTTTAGCACAGGCTATCTTACATAAGCCTAAATTTCTCATTTTAGATGAGCCTACCAATGGACTAGATCCTGCAGGTATTCGTGAATTCCGTATGTATTTAAGAAAAATAGCAGTAGAGCAAGGTGTGTCTATCTTTGTTTCAAGTCATCTGCTCGCTGAGATAGAGTTAATGTGCGATAGAATTGCAGTTATTCAAAATGGGAAGCTCTTATCTATTAAAGAGGTAAATGAACAGCAAAAATCTCATTATTACATTGAAGCATCAAATCAAGAAAAGGTAGTAGATTTCTTTAATTATAAGGAAATCACCTTTGAGTCTTTAGGAACTGGCTATGTAATCCCTCTAAACAAAGAAGAAGTTCCTGCTTTTGTTGTAGAAATGATTACAAATGATTTACAAATCTATTCCGTAACACCACATAGAAAAACATTAGAAGATCAATTCTTAGAAATTACAGGAGGTGGGCAAATTGCTGAATCTCGTACGAAATGAGTGGTTAAAGCTTTGGACTAAAAAATCAACATGGGTAATGACTATATTGCTCGTGTTGTTAATGCTTGCTTCGGCTGGTCTTGTAAAATGGGTATATTCAATAGATATTTCACAGAGTAGTGAAGGAGAAACTATTACTGTAGAAGAGATGACTGCCATTTCTGAGGGTCCTGAACTAACTAAATATAGAACTGATAATAATTTGTCTCCTATCGTTGACGATAGTGCACAAGGGTTTATCAGCGGTCTTCCAAATATGATGTCCGTTGTCACATTATTTACGGTAGTAGTGGCTGGTGGAATAGTAGCTTCTGAATTTTCCCAAGGAACAATTAAAATGTTACTAACGAGACCAATGAAGCGATGGAAA
Organism: Psychrobacillus faecigallinarum; assembly: GCF_014836595.1. Taxonomy (GTDB): domain Bacteria; phylum Bacillota; class Bacilli; order Bacillales_A; family Planococcaceae; genus Psychrobacillus; species Psychrobacillus faecigallinarum. The sequence continues at coordinate 139,390 of NZ_JACSQO010000006.1, forward strand.
ATTCTAACGTCTAAACTAATCACAGTTGGTCTGTTTGCAATTATGATGTCAATAGTTCTTCTTGTTTCGGGGATAATCTTTGGATACATTTTCTTTGATAATGTTCCAGGTACGCAGTTAGAGCTAGTCGATGGCAAGGTAGTGGAGGTTTCATACTGGGGCAGATTATTGCTTTTAACTGCTCTGTCTTTAGTAAATGTATTTGTAATTGGATCCTTAGCTTTTATGATTGGCTCAGTGTTCCGCTCTAGCTCATTAGCAATTGGAATATCTATTTTCCTAATGTTTGCAGGAGTACAAGTAACTCAAATTCTTGCAATGCTGGACTTTGAATTTCCGAAATACATTATATTTGCCAATACAAATTTAAGTCAATTTATCGGAACAAATACACCGCTAATAGAAAGCATGACCTTAAGTTTTTCTATTATAATAATTGTCGTGTATCTGTTAATATTCCTAGTAACAAGCTACTGGTCATTTACAAAACGTGATGTAACGGCGTAATTGCCTATTGCATATTTCAAAAACTTGTAGTATTCTGAATTTAACTTAAGGAAAGGAGTGAGGCATTATGGCTATTGTATATAACACAAAACGAATCAGTAAGTTCATGATGTCCCACTCTGTAATTTTCTAAATGTAGGCTGAATAGGTATTGGTTTGATTGTAAACAGACAATCGAGCTTATTTCTCCATACTTTTTGAAATTTCTTTACTAATGATCGGGAAACCATGATTGCTGATTCGTGCAATCATGGTTTTTTTGTTGCCCAGTATTTCGCCGAATAAAAAATGGCGATTAAAATATCTTTAGGGAAAATTAGGAGGAAATTTAAATTGAATTTAATCGAAAAGTATGGATGGAATAGTAAGTGGGAAGAAAAGATGGCGAGCAAAGGATTAGTAGGCCGAGTTTTACTCGAGCATAAACATTTATATCGAGTAGTCACAAATGATGGCGAGTGGCTATGCTCCCTTTCAGGTAAGTTTAAATTTGACAACAATCGAGAAGCCTTTCCGGCAGTAGGAGATTGGGTTATTTTAGAGCAGATGCCAGGAGAAGAGAAAGGGATTATTCAACAGGTTTTACCGAGACAATCCCAATTCTCAAGAAAAGTGGCTGGTACAACTATGGAAATCCAATTGGTTGCAGTGAATGTAGATTATGTGTTTTTAGTGATGTCACTCAACCAAGACTTCAATGTTAGAAGGTTAGAGCGTTACTTACTCGCAGCTTGGGATTCGGGGGCGACACCAGTAGTTGTTCTAACGAAAAAAGATGCTTGTGAGCAATTGGATTATTATATCAATGAAGTCGAATCTATTGCATTTGGCGTCGAAATCTTTGCTGTTTCTAGTGTTACAGGAGAAGGAATAGAAGACTTGGCCGCTCTTCTTGGCGAAGGGAAGACAGGTGCATTACTTGGCTCTTCAGGTGTAGGTAAATCCTCCTTGATAAATGCTCTATCAGGAGAAGAAGTGATGGCGGTTAGTGACATTCGAGAGGATGACAGTAAGGGGCGTCACACAACAACTCATAGAGAGCTTTCTTTGTTACCTGGAGGAGGGCTATTGATAGATACACCAGGGATGAGAGAATTTCAGCTATGGGATTCAAGCGAGGGGATTAGCAACAGCTTCCAAGATATAGAAGAGCTTGCAATGCAGTGTCGATTTAGAGACTGTCAGCATAAAAAAGAGCCTGGCTGTACGATTCAGGAGGCTATTCGTTCTGGTGTGCTAAAAGAGGACCGTTATAGGAGCTATGTAAAATTATTACGTGAACTTGCCCATATGGAACGTAAAAACGACTTGGCTGCACAAAAAACAGAGCGAGATAAATGGAAGCAATTATCTAAAGCCCAAAAAAACAATAAAAAAAGAAAAGTTTAAAGAGGTACGCAATGATTTTATTACTTGATCATCACAATCAATCTGTAGCAGAAGAAATGCTTGAAGTACAGCTTCCGGCTTATCGAAAGGAAGTGGAGATTATCGGTTTTGATGGCATTCCGCAGCTTAAGGAAACTACAGAGGATATTAAAGCTTCTAAAGAAATTTATATAGGAAAGTATGAAAAGGAACAACTGCTTGGTTTTATTTCATATGAAATTAATGGAGATGAAATGGATATCTGTAGGTTAGTTGTCCACCCTAATCATTTCAGGAAGGGAATAGCTTCTGAGCTGTTAAAATACGTATTGGACCTCGCTCCTAATAGTGTAAGTGTTATAGTATCTACTGGTGCAAAAAATAAACCGGCGCTTACTTTGTACGAAAGACACAACTTTTCCAAAATAAAGGACATTGAAGTAGAGCCTAATTTTTTTATTACACAACTCAAATACAATTCACAAATATAAGAATATAAGTTTCCATTTTGATACAACCTAAAACTACTGACAATAAATGTTGGTAGTTTTTTTGTTGTTTTTATGTTAGGCATATCAATTGCACATACAAAAATTTCGCTATATAATATAGTCAAATATAGTCAAAGTCAGTTTTAATGAGAAGAGGTGAGAGAAGATGAGAAATATATCTGACATTATTGAAGGTTATTTGAAGTCAATTATCGAAGAAGAAAGTAGAGGGCAGATTGAAATAAAGAGAAGTGAAATCGCTGAAAAATTTCACTGTGTCCCCTCGCAAATAAATTATGTTATAAACACTCGATTTACACAGGACCGTGGTTATTTGGTGGAAAGTAAGCGAGGTGGTGGTGGGTATATTCGAATCCTCCGCGTTCGGGCCCATACAAAAGCTGAATTGATTGAGCATATAATACAAAGTCTGGAAGCCGGGGCGTCTGAGTCCGCGACAGAAGATATTGTATTTAGATTATTGGATGAAGAAGTGATAACTAAGCGAGAAGCGAAAATTATTTTAGCAGCCCTAGCCAGAACGACTTTAGCCATCCCACTGCCTGCAAGAGACGATCTAAGAGCACGAATACTTTGTGCGATGCTATTAACGTTAAAATATGAAAAAAGTGAAAAATGAACGGGGTGTTGAAAAGTGATTTGTGAAAATTGTAAGCAAAGACCGGCCAAAGTGACGGTTACACAGGTGCATAACGGAGAACACTTTGAACGACATTATTGTGAGGTTTGTGCAAATAGCCTACACCCGTTTTATGTTGAATATAAACAAGACCCATTATCTCTCCATCAGCTTCTATCTAATTGGTTTAACCACGCGGATCAGCAGATGGTTCAACAAAAACAACAGAAAACACTTGAATGTAATGAATGTGGCTGGTCTATTGAGAGATTCTTAGAGGAAGGTAAGTTTGGATGCGCTTCTTGTTATGAAAGCTTTCGTCCTCATTTACCCCAAGTTTTAAAACGTCTGCATAATGGTAATACGACACATATCGGAAAAGCACCAGGGGTACTTGGTGAAAAAATAGCTTTAAAGAAAAGAATTGAAGCAATACGTACACAAATGAAGGATGCTATCGAGCATGAACAATTTGAGGATGCCGCTAAGCTGAGAGATGAAGTAAAAGAACTAGAAAAACAGCTTGCTGAAGGAGGTGGCGACCACTATGTCGGTTGATAACTTTTTAGATAATTCCAGATCTAGTTGGATGGAAGGGGAAGGAGAGCATTCTGACATTGTGATGAGTACAAGGATCCGATTGGCTAGAAATCTGAATGGATTTCGCTTCCCTCTTGCATTTACAGAGGACGAAGCGCATAAAATTGACCAATCTGTTTCAGCCACTTTGTTGGATGCTGCTGATGAAGCATTGCAAATGAAATTTTCCTCCATTCAGATAAAGGATGTATCTGAACTTGGACGCCAAGTGTTAGTGGAAAAGCATTTGATCAGTCCCAAATTAGCAAATTCTCCGAATACAGGCTCCGTCCTTTTATCGGAGGATGAATCTGTTAGTCTCATGGTAAATGAAGAGGACCATATTAGGATTCAGTGCCTTTTTCCGGGCCTCCAAATTGAAGAGGCTTATAAACGGGCAGATAATATAGATAGGTTATTGGAGAAAGAATTACCTTACGCATTCGATGAACAGTTTGGATATTTAACAAGTTGCCCTACTAATACGGGCACTGGACTTAGGGCATCAGTTATGATGCATTTACCTGCATTAACGAAAACAAAACAAATGAATCGAATAGTAACCATTATTTCTCGACTTGGAATGGTAGTAAGAGGGATATATGGAGAGGGTAGTGAAGCGCTCGGCAATGTTTATCAGGTATCAAATCAAACGACACTTGGTAAGACTGAGGAGGATATACTTGCTGATCTTCAAAGCATTACGGAACAAATTATTCAAAAAGAAAGAGAAGCACGAGATGCACTATTAAAGCATTCTCCCAATACACTAGAGGATCGTCTTTATCGTTCGCTAGGAACCTTATCCTATGCTCGTCTTATGACAACGGAGGAGGCAGCGAGATGCCTATCCGATGTACGCTTAGGGATAGATATTGGACTTATTCAAGATGTGGATATGTCTATCTTAAATGAATGTATGGTTTTTATGCAGCCAGGATTTTTACAAAAGTATGCTGGTACAACTTTAAATGCTTCGGAGCGTGATATGTTTCGAGCTAAGCTGTTAAGGGAACGTTTGCAAAAAGGAGAAAAAGAGAAAACAAAAGGAGAGGAACCTGCATGATGTTTAATCGATTTACGCAAAGATCGCAAAAAGTTTTACAATTAGCTCAAGAAGAGGCTATTCGCTTAAAGCATGAATCTATAGGAACAGAACATATATTACTTGGACTTATTCGTGAGGGAAGTGGTATTGCGGCAAAAGCTTTAGAAGCAATTGAAGTAGATCCAAAAGTAATAGAAGCAGGTATTGAGGAGCTAGTTGGAACTGGGGCAGAGGAAGTCGGCCCTATTGTTCACTATACGCCTCGCGCTAAGAAAGTGATTGAACTTTCAGTGGATGAGTCTAGAAAGCTTGGTCATTCTTATATTGGAACAGAGCATCTACTTCTCGCGTTAATCCGTGAAGGAGAAGGTGTAGCTGCAAGAGTGTTAAACAATGCAGGTGTAAGCTTAAACAAAGCGCGCCAGCAGGTGCTTCAATTATTGGGAAGCTCCGATCAATCCCATAGTAACAGCAATTCCAATGGGGTCGCTCCAGCTAGCACTCCAACGTTAGACGGATTAGCAAGGGATTTAACTCAAATTGCAAGAGAAGGTACGCTAGATCCAGTCATCGGCCGTAGCAAGGAAATTACACGCGTTATAGAAATTTTGGCTCGTCGTACGAAAAACAATCCAGTTCTTATAGGAGAACCAGGTGTTGGTAAAACTGCAATTGCAGAAGGTCTTGCTCAACAAATTGTTCAAAATGAGGTACCGGAAATATTAAGAGATAAACGTGTTATGACTTTAGACATGGGTACGGTTGTTGCTGGTACTAAATATCGTGGAGAATTCGAAGACCGCTTGAAAAAAGTAATGGATGAAATTCGCCAAGCGGGGAATGTCATTCTATTCATCGACGAACTTCATACATTAATCGGTGCTGGTGGAGCAGAAGGTGCAATCGATGCCTCTAATATTTTGAAGCCTGCTCTGGCTCGTGGAGAAATACAATGTATCGGTGCCACTACGTTAGATGAGTATCGCAAATATATTGAAAAAGATGCTGCACTGGAACGTCGCTTCCAGCCGATTCAAGTTGACGAGCCTTCTGCTGAAGAAGCGGTACAAATTATCTATGGATTACGTGACCGCTATGAAGCACATCACCGAGTGAAAATTACAGATGAGGCAGTAGAAGCAGCCGTTAAAATGTCAGACCGTTACATTTCAGACCGTTTCTTGCCTGATAAAGCGATAGACTTAATAGATGAGGCTGGTTCTAAGGTACGACTTCGTTCCTATACAACTCCTCCTAATTTAAAAGAATTAGAAGCTAAATTAGAAGCTGTTCGTTCTGAGAAAAATGCAGCTGTTCAAAGCCAGGAATTTGAAAAAGCAGCATCTTTCCGTGATAAAGAACAGAAGATAAAAGATAAATTAGAAACAATGAAAAACACTTGGAAAGAAAAACAAGGCAAAGAAGAATCAGAAGTTACTGTAGAGGATATTGCCTCTGTTGTCTCTATGTGGACGGGAATCCCTGTTTCCAAGCTTGCTCAAACAGAATCTGAGAAATTATTAAAACTAGAAGACAAATTACATGAACGAGTTATAGGTCAAAAAGAAGCTGTAGATGCTATTTCTCGTGCTATCCGTCGTGCTCGCGCAGGGCTAAAAGATCCTAAGCGTCCAATCGGTTCGTTTATCTTCTTAGGTCCTACAGGAGTAGGTAAAACAGAACTAGCTCGCGCATTGGCAGAGGTAATGTTCGGGGACGAGGATGCAATGATTCGAGTAGACATGTCTGAGTACATGGAAAAACACTCTACTTCTCGTTTAGTAGGTTCACCTCCTGGATATGTAGGTTTCGATGATGGTGGTCAATTAACTGAAAAAGTTCGTCGCAAGCCGTATTCGGTTATTCTTTTAGATGAAATCGAAAAAGCACATCCAGATGTCTTCAACATCCTTCTACAAGTATTAGAAGATGGTCGTTTAACAGATTCTAAAGGACGTACGGTGGACTTCCGTAATACAGTAGTAATTATGACGTCAAATGTTGGAGCTGACGCACTTAAATACAATAAGCATGTAGGATTTAATCTACAAGAGGCTGGGAAAACGGATTACAAAGATATGAAAGGTAAAATGCTTGAAGAATTGAAAAAAGCATTCCGCCCAGAATTCTTAAACCGTTTGGATGAAATGATTGTGTTCCACTCATTAGAAAAAGAACACTTAAAACAAATAGTGACATTAATGACTGAACAGCTAGCGAAGCGTCTAAAAGAACAAGGAATAGAGCTAGTGCTTACGGAAGCTGCCCAAGACAAAATTACTACCGAAGGTTACGATCCAACATACGGAGCACGTCCGTTGCGCCGTGCATTACAAAAACATGTGGAGGATCGCCTTTCAGAGGAATTGTTGAAAGGGGAAGTTTTAACGGGTCAGCGTGTAGTATTTGATGTAGAAAATGACGAATTTGTTGTTCGTACAACAGAACCTGTCACAGAAAGTTAATAATATAGGCATTCCGAGATTACCGGAATGCCTTTTTTACAGGTTAAGAAAGTTTATGATTTTTGTGTAAAGTATTTGTCTAGCTCCAGCACCTAGCCACTCGAGGTCAAATGGAAAAAAGCTGCTCATCCGCTTTTCTCCATTTTGTTGTCGTGGCAGACATAGGCGCTTGTGCTTTTCTTAATAGGAGGTTCATATGGCTAAAAAGAAAACAAAATTTATGTGTAACTCTTGCGGCTACGAGGCTGCCAAATGGATGGGTAGATGTCCGGGGTGTGGAGAATGGAACACTATGGTGGAAGAGGTAGAGGTAGTCTCTAAGGGACCTAGACATTCTTTTCAGCATTCGTCTGGAGTCACTCAAAAAGCAACCCCAATCATATCCATTGAAACAGTCGAGGAACCACGTGTACAAACTGATTTAGTAGAATTGAATCGTGTATTAGGCGGAGGAATTGTGCCAGGCTCCCTAGTTTTAATTGGGGGAGATCCAGGTATAGGTAAATCAACGCTTCTTTTACAAGTTTCTGCGCTTCTTGCGAATAAAGGGGAAAGAGTACTATATATATCAGGAGAAGAATCAATCCGCCAGACAAAACTCCGAGCGGAACGTTTAGGAGTCACTTCAAATGAACTTTATATTTATTCGGAAACCAATTTAGAGCTGATCAATGAAACGATTGAACAAGTAAGCCCACGGTTTGTAATAGTGGATTCTATCCAAACGGTTCATCATCCAGAGGTAACAAGTGCCCCAGGAAGTGTATCCCAAGTGCGTGAAAGTACAGCTGAGCTAATGCGGATTGCGAAAACTAAAAATATTGCCATTTTCTTGGTGGGACATGTAACTAAGGAAGGCCAAATTGCTGGTCCAAGAATACTCGAGCATATGGTAGATACTGTTTTATACTTTGAGGGAGAACGTCATCATAATCATCGCATATTGCGATCACAAAAAAATAGATTTGGTTCTACCAATGAGATTGCTATTTTTGAGATGGTGCAACAGGGTTTAAGGGAAGTACTTAACCCATCTGAATTATTTTTACAGGAGCGTTCCCAGGGAGCGGCTGGATCTGCCATTGTTGCCTCAATGGAAGGGACAAGACCGATTTTAGTAGAGATTCAAGCGCTTGTGACCCAATCGAGCTTTAATTATCCAAAAAGGATGGCCACAGGGATTGATCAAAATCGAATTTCTTTATTAATGGCCGTGCTAGAAAAACGCATGGGACTGCTACTTCAAACGCAGGATGCCTACATAAAAGTTGCCGGTGGAGTAAAATTAGACGAACCTGCCATCGATTTAGCCGTCCTAGTAAGTATCGTATCTAGTTTTAGAGATACGGGTGCTGCTCCAACCGACTGTTTTATAGGTGAGGTAGGATTAACAGGAGAAGTAAGAAGAGTATCTAGGATTGAACAAAGAGTGCAAGAGGCAGCTAAGCTAGGCTTTAAACGAGCAATTATCCCTGCATCTAATATGGGGGGCTGGGATTATCCGAAGGGTCTGCAGGTTATTGGAGTAGAGTCTGTAAACCAGGTGATGAAAGAAGCCTTTTCATAAAAAGAAATAAGATGTTGCGGGGGAATAAAGTATTCAAGTTTAACTCTTGTTTTAACTGGGTGTACTCATAGATTTAAAAGTAACAGATAGGTAATCCTTTGCTTTGGTTGTACACGTTAGAGTGTCAATCTGACATTTTCATGTTAGTTTAGCGGGCAAGGGATAACCTTCTTCCTTGCGACTTATTAGACGTATAGGGAAAACAGGAAGTATAATAAAATTTAAATGGAGGTGGAAAATTTGTTAAAGTGGATTATCCAAATTGCTTTTGTATTGATAGGTGGAACATTAGGGTTGCTATTCTTACCGCACTTATATGAACTAATCAATTTATCTGACAACCCTTTGATTAATAATTTATATGTTTCCGTAATAATCGGAGCAATCATGCTGTATGTGGCTGCCCTATTTTTAACAGATTACTTAATACATTTTATCAAATGGATGGAAGAAAGGCTTTTAAAGGCCCCAATCGGAGATTTGTTATTTGGGACACTAGGGATGGTAATCGGGTTAGTGGTAGCTTTCTTCCTTGGCTCGGCTGTATCAACTATTGAGCTACCAGTCATTCGTTCGGTTGCCCCTGTTCTCTTAACCATTATTTTAGGATATCTAGGTTTCCAGGTAGGATACAAAAAGAGAGACGAATTGCTACATGTGTTCACCCCGTCCTCTAAACTACCTTCTTTGAAGAAAAAAACAGCTGAGGAGGAAGCCAAGGAACTTCCGTTGGGTACCTATAAGCTGCTAGACACGAGTGTCATTATTGATGGAAGAATAGCAGATATATCGGAAACGGGCTTTATGGAAGGTGTGCTAGTAGTTCCTCAATTTGTTTTAACGGAGCTTCAGCATATCGCAGATTCTTCTGATACGTTAAAAAGAACAAGAGGACGAAGAGGTCTAGATGTTTTAAACAAATTGAAGGATGAAAGAAGCACTGCGGTTTTAATAGTGGAGGAAGACTTTGATGATGTTCAAGAGGTCGACTTAAAGCTAATGCGTCTAGCCAAAAAAATGGGTGGCGTAGTAGTAACCAATGATTTTAATCTAAACAAAGTATGTGAATTGCATCAAGTGCGGGTATTGAATATTAATGACTTAGCTAATGCTGTCAAACCCGTAGTTATTCCCGGGGAAATAATGCATGTTGTTGTGATTAAAGATGGAAAAGAGCATAATCAAGGTGTAGCTTATTTAGATGATGGCACGATGATTGTAGTTGAAGGTGGTAAAGCGTTCATCGGACAAGCGATTAATGTGGAAGTGACAAGTGTCCTTCAAACATCGGCAGGACGAATGATCTTTGCGAAACCACAGGAAACGAAATAAGTAGTAAGGGGTGTTTCCTTTTAGGAGCATACCCTTTTTCTTTGTAACGGAGGAGGAAAACGAAATGGCTTACACAGTAATCTTACCAGCTGCGGGAAGTGGCAAAAGAATGGGAGCAGAGCATAACAAGCTTTTTATAGAATTAAAAAATATACCTGTACTAATACATACCCTCCGCGTATTTGAACGAGATCCCCAATGTGCTCATATTGTTTTAGCGGTAAAAAAAGATGAACAATCATATATAGAGCAGCTTCTTCTGCAATATTCTATTCAAAAGGTTGCGGCAATAACTGAAGGAGGAGCAGAAAGGCAGCACAGTGTGTATGCAGGCTTGAAGGCAAGTCCCTCTAAAGAAGTTGTGTTAGTACATGACGCTGCTAGACCTTTCATCCATCAAGACGTTATCCATCGTCTAGTACAGGCCGCAGAAAAATTTGGAGCCGCTGTAGCAGCAGTTCGTGCCAAAGATACGATGAAAAAAGTTCAAAATGGTATAATACAGGAAACGGTTGAACGAGAGAGCCTATGGATCATCCAGACTCCACAGGCTTTTCAATATAACATATTGGAAAAAGCCGAAAGAATGGCAGAGCTAGAGTCCTTTTTAGGAACAGACGAGGCCATGTTGGTAGAAAGACAAGGTGAAAAGGTTCACATCGTGGAGAGCACCTATGATAACGTAAAGGTTACCACTCAAGAGGATCTACTTTTTGGAGAAGTAATTTTAAATAAACGAAAGCAGGAGGAACAATAAATTGTTAAGAATTGGACAAGGCTTTGACGTACATGAATTTGCAGACAATCGCCCATTAATAATAGGAGGAATCACGATACCCTATGAAAGAGGGCTAATTGGTCACTCGGATGCGGATGTATTGCTTCATACAATTACAGATGCAGCGCTAGGAGCTATTGGAGAGGGAGATATTGGCAGACATTTCCCTGACACCGATCCCGATTTTAAAGATGCAGATTCCGCTAAATTACTCGAGCATATATGGAAGCTAGTAGATGCGCGAGGCTACAAGCTTGGAAATGTAGATTGCACTATTATTGCTCAGAAGCCTAAAATGGCTCCTTACATTGAGGAAATCCGCGCCAAAGTTGCAGAGCTTTTGCAAGCTGATGTGTCACAAGTCAACGTGAAGGCGACGACTACTGAAAAGTTAGGATTTACTGGACGAGAGGAAGGAATTGCATCTTTAGCTACCATCCTTTTATTGAAAAAAGACTAACTTTAAAAAAACTACTGGCAGTGGTAGAATAGATAAAGTTTACTACTTTAGCAGACAGGCAAAAGTAAAGATATGCCTTGCCTTAAAAACTGATTGATTCCACTTTCCAGACGAAGGTTTAATTTAAACGCAAGATAACTAGGAGGATTTATAATGACACAAGAAGTTCGCGTACGCTATGCACCAAGTCCTACAGGAAATCTCCATATTGGAGGGGCACGTACAGCATTATTCAATTATTTATTTGCTCGCCACCATAACGGGAAATTTATTGTCCGTATAGAAGACACAGATATTGAGCGTAATATTGAAGGCGGAGAATTATCGCAGCTGGATAACTTAAAGTGGTTAGGAATGGAATACGACGAATCTGTAGATATCGGTGGACCTTATGCGCCTTATCGACAAATGGAGCGTTTAGATATTTACACAAAATATGCGGAAGAAATGCTAGAAAAAGGACATGCTTATAAATGCTTCTGTACTTCAGAGGAATTAGAAGCTGACCGTGAGCAACAAAAAGAAAATGGCGTGGCTGCACCGATGTATAACGGAAAATGCAGACATTTATCTAAAGAAGAAGTGCAAGAGAAGGAAGCGGCTGGAATGCCTTATACTATCCGTATGCGTGTGCCTGAAAATGTAACGTATACGTTTGAAGATTTAGTTCGTGGATCTGTTTCCTTTGAATCGAAAGACGTTGGAGACTGGGTACTTGTAAAAGCTAATGGCATCCCAACGTATAACTACGCAGTAGTATTAGATGATCACTTAATGGAAATTTCACATGTATTCCGAGGAGAAGAGCATTTATCAAATACTCCAAAACAATTAATGGTGTTTGATGTATTTGGCTGGGAGTATCCACAATATGGTCATATGACTTTAATCATTAATGAGAGTCGTAAAAAATTATCAAAACGTGATGAATCAATTATTCAATTTGTTGCACAATATAAAGACCTGGGTTATCTTCCAGAAGCTATGTTTAACTTCTTTGCTCTATTAGGATGGTCTCCTGAAGGAGAGGAAGAGATTTTCTCTAAGGAAGAATTCATCAAGCTATTTGACGTTACTCGTCTTTCAAAATCACCATCTATGTTTGATAAGCAAAAATTAACATGGATGAATAATCAATATATTAAACAGCTACCACTTGAAAAAGTAGTAGAGCTTGCCTTGCCACATCTGCAAAAAGAGGGTCTTCTTCCTGCAGAATTGTCAGAGGAGCAACAACTATGGGCAACTAATTTAATAGCCCTCTATCACGATCAAATGAGTTTTGGAGCAGAAATTATTGAATTGTCATCATTGTTCTTCAACGACGACGTTGCATATAATGAAGAAGCTCTAGAAGTTTTGACTGGCGAACAAGTTCCGGAAGTCATGACGGCATTTAAAGCACAATTAGAGAGCTTAGATACATTTGAGGCAGCTGAGATTAAAGCGTCTATTAAAGCGGTCCAAAAAGAAACTGGACATAAAGGGAAAAACCTATTTATGCCTATCCGTGTAGTAACAACTGGTCAGACGCATGGTCCAGAATTAGCAGATGCGATCAGCTTAATAGGGAAAGAAAAAGTAATCGCTAGAGTTTCTAAATACGCAAAACAATAAAATTGACTTTTCCACTGCAAGGTGTGAAAATGAGTGTACAATTCATGAACGAAAAAAAGAAAGCTAAGAAGAGGAGAAGTACGTAACGCAAGTTCTTTAGAGAGGACCATCACCGGCTGAAAGTGGTCTGAACCAATGAGTTATGGAAATGCACCTCAGAGCGCCATGCCGAACTATGAGTAGGCTGGACGTATCATCTGCGTTAAAGATGTGAAGCGGGAAAGAGTATGTTTATCTTTCCAATCAGAGTGGAACCGCGCGAATGAGCGTCTCTGTCTATATTTATAGACAGAGACTTTTTTTGTGGAAAAAAGGAGTGATTTTAATGTTTGAGCGTATGAAAGAAGATATAGAAGTGGTATTTGAGCAGGACCCAGCCGCAACCAGCAAGCTAGAGGTTGTTTTAACATATGCCGGTTTACATGCAATCTGGAGTCATCGGATAGCCCATGCCTTTTATAAAAAGAAATGGTACTTTCTTGCAAGGCTAATATCCCAAATAAGCAGATTCTTTACAGGTGTAGAAATCCATCCTGGAGCAGTAATTGGCAGACGTTTCTTTATTGATCATGGTTCAGGTGTTGTTATTGGAGAAACATGTGAAATAGGTGACGATTGTACCATATATCAAGGAGTAACTTTAGGTGGGACGGGAAAAGAAAAAGGAAAAAGACACCCTACACTTAAAAATAATGTCTTAGTAGCTACTGGAGCTAAAGTATTGGGTTCCATTACAATTGGCAACAACAGTAAGGTTGGAGCAGGCTCTGTAGTCTTAAAGGATGTTCCAGAGAACTCGACGGTAGTTGGAATACCAGGGGTAGTCGTTATTCAGGATGGCAAAAAGGTAAAGAGAAACTTAGACCATCAAGATTTACCGGATCCGTTCGCTGATCGCTGTAAGGAGATGGAAGGTAAGATTGTGTTGCTGCAGCAAGAAATTGATCGACTGACAGAGGAAAAGGAGAGAGCTAATCGTCATGACAATTCAAATATTTAATTCATTAAAACGTGAAAAAGAGCCTTTTGTGCCAATAGAAGAAGGAAAGGTAAAAATGTATGTATGTGGTCCAACGGTATATAACTATATTCACATTGGAAATGCTCGACCAGTTATTGTATATGATACTGTACGCAAATATTTACAGTATCGTGGATATGACGTAACATTCGTATCAAACTTTACAGATGTAGATGACAAAATTATTAAAGCTGCAAATGAACTTGGAGAAGATGTATCCGAATTGACAAGTCGCTTTATCGATGCTTATTTTGCAGATGTAGAAGCTTTAGGATGCTCAAAAGCAGATTCCCATCCTCGTGTAACGGATCACATGGTGGAAATCATTGATTTTATAAAGGTATTAGTAGAAAAAGGCTATGCTTATGAATCACAAGGTGATGTCTATTATCGTACAAGAAAGTTCGAGGGCTACGGAAAGCTCTCCCATCAATCGGTGGATGACTTAAAAGTAGGGGCTCGTATTCAGAGAGGTGAAAAGAAAGAGGATGCATTAGATTTTGCCCTTTGGAAAGCTGCAAAGCCGTGTGAGATATTCTGGGAAAGCCCATGGGGTCAAGGTCGTCCGGGATGGCATATCGAATGTTCTGTTATGGCTCGTGAAATTTTAGGAGACACGATTGATATTCACGCAGGAGGCCAGGATCTAACTTTCCCTCACCATGAAAATGAGATTGCTCAATCAGAGGCAAGGACCGGTAAGACATTTGCAAGATATTGGATGCATAACGGTTATATCAATATAGACAACGAAAAAATGTCTAAATCGCTCGGCAACTTCGTATTGGTGAATGATATCCGCAAGCAAATTGACCCACAAATATTGCGTTTCTTTATGCTTAGTGTTCATTATCGTAATCCTATTAATTACTCACAGGAACTTGTGGAGCAAGCGGAGGCAGGTTTGGAACGTATCCGTACCTCGTATGAAAATGTTCTTCATCGCTTAAAAACAACAGCGGATTTAGGTGATCAGCATGACATGTGGATGCACAAAATAGAGGAAGTAAAACAGCAATTTGAAATAGCGATGGATGACGATTTTAATACGGCAAATGGAATAGCTGCATTATTTGAGCTATCTAAATTAGCGAACACATATTTGTTAGAGAAGCAAACATCTGAAGCAGTGCTAAAGCAATTTATTTCGATTTTAGATTCCTTAACAGCAGTTCTTGGAATTACCCTTTCTAAGGAGACAGAGGTCCTGGATGAGGAAATCGATGCTCTTATCGAAGAACGAAATCAAGCGAGAAAAGATCGCAATTTTGTTCGTGCAGATGAAATTAGAGATCAACTAAAAGAAATGAATATTATTTTGGAAGATACTGCCCAAGGTATCCGATGGAAGAGAGGGTGACCTTTTGTTAAACTTTAAAGTATCTGACGTAAAGCAACTTAATTCCTTGGCCTTAGCTTATATGGGAGATGCGGTGTTCGAGCAAGTTGTGCGCGAACACCTCATCCGCTCGGGGCGTGTAAGACCGAATATCCTGCATAAGGAAGGAACAAAGTATGTATCTGCCAAGGCGCAAGCGATGATAGTGAAAGAAATGTTAAACACTAAATTTTTGACAGAGGAAGAGGAGGCTGTTTTAAGAAGAGGCAGAAATGCCAAATCTGGAACTGTCCCTAAAAATACAGACGTTTTAACGTATCATTATAGTACCGCGTTTGAAGCAGTTATTGGAAGCTTATACTTAAGTGAGCAAGCAGAACGCCTGCAAGAGGTCCTGAATTTTTCCATTGACTTCATTGATGGACAGAAAGGAGAGAAAAAATAATGGCTGATCAAACAGAACAAACAGGAGAAATTATTGCTGGTAAAAACCCTGTAGTAGAGGCATTACGTTCAGGAAGAGATATGAACAAAGTGTGGATAGCGGAAGGCATCCAAAAAAGTGGAGTGACGGAAATTATTCAACTGGCAAAGGAGGCTGGCATTATTGTTCAGTTCGTACCAAAGAAAAAACTGGATAATTTAACCGATGCAAATCATCAAGGAATTGTTGCATCTGTTGCTGCCTATAAATATGCGGAATTAGACGATTTGTTTAATCTAGCTGCGAGTAAAAAAGAGGATCCTCTCTTTATTATTTTGGATGAAATTGAAGATCCGCATAACCTAGGGTCCATTATGCGAACTGCAGATGCGGTAGGAGCGCATGGTATTATCATTCCGAAGCGAAGAGCGGTTGGTTTAACTGCAGTCGTAGCAAAAGCATCTACAGGTGCTATTGAGCATATACCGGTTTATCGTGCAGGAAATTTGGCGCAAACAGTGGACGAGCTCAAGGAGCGTGGGGTATGGATTGCAGGTACGGATGCTGCCAAATCTACAGACTATAGAAATATGGATGCCACACTTCCACTAGCTCTAATAATCGGCAGTGAAGGAAAAGGGATGAGCCGATTGTTAAAAGATAAATGCGACTTTCTTTACCATTTGCCGATGGTTGGTCATGTAACTAGCTTGAATGCGTCAGTTGCTGCGTCGATACTTCTTTATGAAATATTGCGCGTAAGAAACCCGCTCAAAGGATAGGATTATGCAAATTCTACTTGTCGATGGTTATAACATCATCGGCGCATGGAGCGAGTTAAGAAAACTAAAAAAAGATAAATTACTAGATGCTAGAGATAGACTAATCGAGCAAATGGCGGAGTATAAAGCATTTACCGGTATTCGAGTAATAGTTGTGTTTGATGCTCACTTAGTACCGGGTATAGAAAACAAAAAGAAGCAGTATGATGTTGAAATTATCTATACGAGAGAAAATGAAACAGCAGACGAACGGATTGAAAAGCTAACCCGAGAGCTAAGTGGAAGGCGAGTGCAAATCTATGTAGCCACCTCTGATATGACAGAACAAAGGGTCATATTTGGACAAGGTGCGCTAAGAAAATCTGCTAGAGAACTAGAAATTGAAATGCTTTCTATTTCCTCGAATATTACGAAAAAAGTGAAGAATATCCAAGAGAATAAGCCAACTTCGACAATTATTTTATCGGAGGAAGTAGCGGAAATTTTCGAAAAATGGCGAAGAGGAATGAAATGACTCATTGACGCTATAAATTTGCTTCCTGTATACTGATGGTAAATATGTCTAATTTAGCTGAGGTGACTTCATTGGAAAAAACAGAGCTGGATCTACAACAATTGGATAGTTTACTAGATGAAGAGCTTGTAGAGATGGTTCATCAAGGAAACACTGAAGCGCTAGATTATTTGATAACGAAATACCGATCATTTGTAAGAATGAAAGGTAGATCCTATTTTTTAATAGGTGCTGATAGAGAAGATATTCTGCAAGAAGGAATGATTGGTTTATATAAGGCGATTCGAGATTTTAGAGAAGAGAAACTTTCATCTTTTAGAGCTTTTGCTGAACTCTGTATAACTAGACAGATTATTACTGCTATTAAAACAGCTACTAGGCAAAAACATATCCCGCTTAATTCTTATATTTCCTTGGACAAGCCTATCTATGATGAAGAATCAGATCGAACTCTAATGGATATGATTGCTGGCTCAGTTGTAGACGATCCTGAAGAATTAATCATAAATAGAGAGAATTATGATTACATTGAAGGTAAAATGGGAGAGATATTAAGTGAACTAGAGCAGCAAGTGCTCGCCTTGTATTTAGATGGACAGTCCTACCAAGAAATTTCTGAAGAATTGAATCGTCATGTTAAATCTATAGACAACGCGTTACAGCGAGTAAAACGTAAACTGGAGCGTTATATGGAAATTGGAAGTAATTATGCATAATTTGGGATTTTGTTGACATGGTATGGCGAAGGTGATAATCTTGAAAAAGACTTATACGCCGAAAAGGTGAGAAAATGACTAAGAAAATTGTCTTGAGTTGCGTAGAATGTGGTAACCGCAATTATACAGTCCCTGCATCTAAAGATACCGGTTCTGTTCGCATAGAAAGAAAAAAGTATTGCACGCATTGTAATGCTCATACAGTACACAAACAAACGATATGAGTATAGAAGTAAGATAGATTTTCCATGTGGAGGTTTAGCTAAAATGGCTAATATTGGTGGTTTTTTTAAAAACGTAGTATCAGAAATGAGAAAAGTAAGCTGGCCAAAACGTAAAGAGTTAACACGCTATACAATCATTGTGCTTGCAACAGTAGTGGTTATGGCTGTATTCTTTGCAGTAGTAGACTTAGGAATTTCTGAATTGTTCCGTTGGTACTTGGAGTTATAGGTTTGTAGCATGTAAATATTTGAAAATAGCCCGTCTTAGTCAACGAACGGGTTTTTTCATTTGTCTTAGAAAAGGAGGGAAGGACGCTTAAGTCCCGACACTATGGAAAAAAATTGGTATGTTGTTCATACGTACTCTGGGTATGAAAATAAAGTAAAAGCAAATTTAGAAAAACGCGTAGAAACAATGGGGATGTCTGATAAGATATTCCGAGTGTTCATCCCTGAACAAGAAGAAACAGATTTCAAAGATGGGAAAAAACGTGTAGTAACTAGAAAAACATTTCCAGGATATGTTTTTGTTGAGTTAATCATGACAGACGATGCTTGGTATGTAGTGAGAAACACACCTGGTGTTACTGGCTTCCTTGGTTCATCAGGCGGCGGTACAAAACCAACTCCTCTTGCTCCAGAAGAAGTTCAATCCATGTTAAAACAAATGGGTATGAATGATCGCAAAGTTGAAGTAGACTTCTCCATCGGAGAATTGGTAGAAGTATTAGAAGGACCATTTGCGCATTTCCAAGGTAAAGTAGAAGCTATTGAAGCCGAAAAAGGCAAAGTGACTGTTTCTATCGATATGTTTGGTCGCGAAACAAATATGGAACTAGATTTCGAACAAGTAATCAAAGTATAATTTATTACTTGCTAAAAAAATGGATAAGTGGTATCATTTCAAAGGTCAGACTGAAAAAAAGTCTGCATGAATTTTCTAAATGTTATCAGCGCAGAGCTGAGAGACAGATATTTGAGTGGGAGGGGCAACCCAATTACCACATCACGGACTTAAGGAGGTGTGTCTCGTGGCTAAAAAAGTGATTAAAGTTGTAAAATTACAAATTCCTGCTGGTAAAGCAAATCCAGCGCCACCGGTTGGTCCTGCATTAGGACAAGCGGGTGTTAACATCATGGGATTCTGTAAGGAGTTCAACGCACGTACTGCTGATCAAGCAGGTCTAATCATTCCGGTTGAAATTTCTGTATTTGAAGACCGTTCATTTACTTTCATTACAAAAACTCCGCCGGCAGCAGTGTTACTTAAAGTAGCAGCAGGAATTCAATCTGGATCAGGTGAACCAAACCGCGTTAAAGTGGCGACAGTTAAACGTGATAAAGTTCGCGAAATCGCTGAACAAAAAATGCCAGATCTAAACGCTGCATCTGTTGAAACAGCTATGTTGATGGTTGAAGGTACAGCACGTAGCATGGGTATTACGATCGAAGACTAATACTTAATGTGATTTTGATATGACGCAATTGTTTTTTTGGAAGGTTGTAGTTGTTCCTAAGAATAACTGCAACCTTTACACGTGGGAGGTTTATTCCGCTAAAACCACTATCAAGGAGGACATTTTAAATGGCTAACAAAGGTAAAAAGTTACAAGAAGCTGCTAAATTAGTTGATAAAAATACATTGTATTCAGCTAAAGAAGCAATCGAGCTTGCTAAAAAAACTAGCACAGTTAATTTCGACGCAACAGTTGAAGTTGCTTTCCGTCTAGGAATCGATACTCGTAAAAACGACCAACAAATCCGTGGGGCAGTAGTTCTTCCAAACGGAACTGGTAAAACTCAACGCGTATTAGTTTTCGCTAAAGGTGAAAAACTTAAAGAAGCTGAAGCTGCTGGTGCAGACTATGCAGGTGATGTGGAATACATCAACAAAATCCAACAAGGATGGTTTGACTTCGATGTAATCGTAGCTACTCCTGACATGATGGGTGAAGTTGGTAAAATCGGTCGCGTACTTGGACCAAAAGGTTTAATGCCAAACCCTAAAACTGGTACTGTTACATTTGATGTAACTAAAGCTATCGAAGAAATCAAAGCTGGTAAAGTAGAATACCGTGCTGACAAAGCAGGGATCATTCACGCTCCAATCGGAAAAGTTTCTTTCGAAGACGACAAATTAGTAGAAAACTTTATGTCTGTATTTGAAGTAGTTCAAAAAGCTAAGCCTGCTGCTTCAAAAGGTATTTACATGAAGTCTGTAAATGTTACAACTACTATGGGTCCAGCTATTAAAGTTGATGCTTCATCAGTAAAATAATAATTGACAACCTAATAGTCTATCTGTTAAGATGACTTTTGTTGTGAAATATACATTTGTACCGAAGACAGTAGGAGCGACTTGTCGCTTAATATCCTACCGAGGACACGTAAATTCAGATTCTAATTAGATGATGACTTTCTGCCTCTGTGTCTATCCGTAGATCAGAGGCTTTTCTTTTGTCGGTATAAATGGCCCAATTCTTATAGGAGGTGCCAAGATGAGCAAAGCAATTGAAACGAAAAAAGTGATTGTAGACGACATTGCAGAGAAATTTAAAGCTGCTGCTTCAGTAGTTGTAGTAGACTACCGTGGTTTAAATGTTGCTCAAGTTACAGAATTACGTAAACAACTTCGTGAAGCTGGCGTTGAGTTCAAAGTTTATAAAAACTCACTTACACGTCGTGCGACTGAAATCGCTGGAGTTGATGCAATTAACGAATTCTTAGTTGGACCAAATGCTGTTGCATTCTCTAACGAAGACGTAGTTGCTCCTGCAAAAATCATTAATGATTTTGCTAAAAAGAACGAACAATTAGAAATTAAAGCAGGGATCATCGAAGGAAACGTATCTTCAGCAGAAGATGTAAAAGCTTTAGCAGAACTTCCATCACGCGAAGGACTACTATCTATGCTTTTATCTGTACTTCAAGCTCCAGTGCGCAATTTCGCACTTGCAACAAAAGCTGTTGCAGAACAAAAAGAAGAGCAAGGCGCATAATTCCTTATGGAACTTTGCACAAAAATCGGCTAATAGCCTAAAACATATCCAATAATAGGAGGAAAATAAAATGAACAACGAGCAAATCTTAGAAGCTATCAAATCAATGACAGTTCTTGAATTAAACGACTTAGTAAAAGCAATTGAAGAAGAATTTGGTGTTACTGCTGCTGCACCTGTAGCTGTAGCTGCTGGTGGCGGTGCTGCTGCTGCTGAAGAAAAAACTGAATTTGACGTTATCCTTGCATCTGCAGGAGACCAAAAAATTAAAGTAATCAAAGTAGTTCGCGAAATCACTGGTCTTGGCTTGAAAGAAGCTAAAGAAGTAGTTGACAACGCTCCAAAAGCACTTAAAGAAGGCGTATCTAAAGAAGATGCAGAAGCTATGAAAGCACAACTTGAAGAAGTTGGAGCAAACGTAGAAGTTAAGTAATTTTTGGTACAACTCGGGGAAAAAGCTCGTCTTTAAACGACGAGCTTTTCTTCGTATGTATGATGGAGGGTTAAACGGTGTCTGAACATTATTATTCTAGAAAACCTCAAACGGAAAGTAAGCCACAACATTGGAACTTTAAATTGCTAGGCCGTAATTTTCGATTTGAAACAGATGCTGGTGTTTTTAGTAAGAGCGAAGTAGATTTTGGCTCCCGTGTATTAATCGATGCTTTCAAAGCGCCAGATCAAGAGGGAGACTTCTTGGATGTTGGTTGTGGCTATGGTCCGATTGGGCTTGCCATTGCAAAAGCAAATGAAGAAAGAACAGTTCATTTAGTAGATGTTAACACGCGTGCAATCCAACTTGCAGTAAAAAATGCGGCTGCTAACGGGGTACAAAATGTGCGAATCTATGAAAGTGATGGGTTGTCAGCAGTGGAAACTGCAAACTTTGCGGCTATTATAACTAATCCACCCATTCGCGCTGGAAAAGAGACTATATTTCGTTTCTATAAAGATTCCTTTGAAAAATTAGTTTCAGGGGGAGAATTGTGGGTTGTCATTCAAAAGAAACAAGGGGCACCATCTACTTTTAGTTTTTTAGAAGAGATTTTTGGTCAAGTGGAAGTTGTGAACAAAGAAAAAGGTTATTGGATTATAAAGGGTACAAAAGATTGACTTGACAAAATCGCTATGATATTATAATAAAATGCAAAAATATTATTTTGAGGACTTATGCCCTTTTGTATAAAGGCTATACTTTATGGGTATACTGGCCGAGAAAAAGTTTGGTGAATCAAAAATGAGCTCTTATTAAGAACTCGTTTTCTTTTTGTCTTTCGATATCATACACCAAAATGTCTATATCGAAAAGACCTATTATCGCTTTATTGAGGGGTGAATGAGTTGACAGGTCAACTAGTTCAGTACGGACAACACCGCCAGCGTAGAAGTTTTGCGCGTATTAGTGAGGTGCTAGAATTACCGAATCTTATTGAGATTCAAACAGCATCTTATGAATGGTTCCTTGAAGAAGGTTTGCGTGAAATGTTTAAGGATATTTCACCTATCGAGGATTTTACAGGCAATCTATCATTGGAGTTTGTCGACTATAGTTTGAATGATCCAAAATATTCAGTCGATGAATCTAAAGAACGTGACGCAACATACGCAGCACCACTTCGCGTAAAAGTACGTCTCCACAACAAAGAAACGGATGAAGTGAAAGAACAAGATGTCTTTATGGGTGATTTCCCACTCATGACAGAAACTGGTACTTTCGTTATTAATGGTGCTGAGCGAGTAATCGTATCTCAGTTAGTCCGTTCACCAAGTGTTTACTTCCATGACAAAACAGACAAAAATGGTAAAAAAGGTTTTGGTGCTACTGTTATTCCAAACCGTGGTGCATGGCTTGAATACGAGATTGATGCAAAGGACGTAGTGTACGTTCGAATTGACAGAACTCGTAAATTACCAGTAACTGTTTTACTTCGCGCTTTAGGATTCGGTTCAGATCAAGAAATCATTGATTTACTCGGTGACAATGAGTATTTACGTAACACGCTAGAAAAGGACAACACAGAAACTACTGAAAAAGCGTTATTAGAAATCTATGAACGCTTACGTCCAGGCGAGCCACCAACTGTGGAAAGTGCAAAGAGCCTGCTATAC
This sequence comes from Psychrobacillus faecigallinarum, assembly GCF_014836595.1. GTDB lineage: Bacteria > Bacillota > Bacilli > Bacillales_A > Planococcaceae > Psychrobacillus > Psychrobacillus faecigallinarum. The sequence goes on from NZ_JACSQO010000006.1 coordinate 162,370, forward strand.
TCTCGCTTCTTTGACCCAAAACGCTATGATTTAGCAAATGTTGGTCGTTACAAAATGAACAAAAAATTACACATAAAAAATCGTTTGTTTAACCAAACAGTAGCGGAAACGTTAGTGGATCCAGAAACAGGTGAAATTTTAGTTGAAGCTGGTACACTGATCGATCGTCGTGTATTAGACAGACTGATCCCTCATTTGGAAAATGGAATTGGATTTAAAACATTCTCTCAAGTTGGAGGAGTTTTAGAAGACGATATTACGGTTCAATCGATTAAAATTTATGCACCAAATGATGAAGAGCAAAAAGAGATAAATGTAATTAGTAATGCGTATGTGGAAACCGAAGTTAAAAACATTACGCCTGCAGATATCGTGTCATCTATTGGTTATTTCTTTAACCTATTATTCAACGTTGGAAACACGGATGATATTGACCATCTAGGTAACCGTCGTTTACGTTCAGTTGGAGAGTTATTACAAAACCAATTCCGTATTGGTCTTTCTCGTATGGAGCGTGTAGTTCGTGAGCGTATGTCAATAAACGATACACAAGCAATTGTTCCACAACAGCTGATAAATATTCGTCCAGTAATTGCATCTATCAAGGAATTCTTTGGTAGTTCTCAATTATCTCAGTTCATGGACCAAACAAATCCACTTGCAGAGTTAACTCATAAACGTCGTCTTTCTGCTTTAGGACCCGGTGGTTTAACGCGTGAGCGTGCAGGCTTCGAGGTTCGTGACGTTCACTACTCTCACTATGGTCGTATGTGTCCAATTGAAACTCCTGAGGGACCTAACATTGGTTTAATTAACTCACTTTCCAGTTTTGCGAAAGTAAATAAATTTGGATTTATCGAAACTCCTTACCGTCGAGTTGACCCTGAAACTGGTCTTGTAACTTCACGTATCGATTATCTAACAGCAGATGAAGAGGACAACTATGTTGTTGCGCAAGCTAACTCTCCACTTTCTGACGACGGTGCATTCGTAAACGAAGAAGTAGTTGGCCGTTTCCGTGGTGACAACACGGTATTTAGAAGAGATCAAATTGACTACATGGACGTATCACCGAAACAAGTAGTTTCTGCTGCTACAGCATGTATTCCATTCTTAGAAAACGATGACTCTAACCGTGCCCTAATGGGAGCGAACATGCAACGTCAAGCTGTTCCTCTTTTAAACCCAGAAGCTCCGTTTGTCGGAACTGGTATGGAGCATGTCAATGCACGTGATTCAGGTGCCGCTGTTATTGCTAAGTATCACGGGATCGTAGAACATGTAGAAGCGAAAGAGATTCGCGTTCGTCGCATTGAAGAAGTGGATGGAAAAGAAGTTAAAGGTGATTTAACAACTTATAAAGTTCACAAATTCGAACGTTCTAACCATGGTACATCTATTAACCAACGTCCAATCGTTAAGGTTGGAGACCGTGTTAAACCTTTAGATATCCTTGCAGACGGTCCATCTATGGAACAAGGAGAGCTTGCGCTAGGACGTAACGTACTAGTTGCCTTCATGACATGGGATGGATATAACTACGAGGATGCTGTAATCATGAGTGAGCGTCTTGTGAAAGATGATGTCTATACTTCTGTGCATATTGAAGAATACGAATCAGAATCACGTGATACGAAACTTGGGCCAGAGGAAATTACGAGAGACATTCCTAACGTCGGAGAAGATGCTTTACGTAACTTAGATGACCGTGGAATTATCCGTGTCGGTGCTGAAGTTAGAGACGGAGATATTTTAGTAGGTAAAGTAACGCCTAAAGGAGTTACAGAACTTACTGCTGAAGAACGTCTACTTCACGCTATTTTCGGAGAAAAAGCTCGTGAAGTTCGCGATACATCTCTACGTGTACCTCATGGTGCAGGCGGAATTGTATTAGATGTAAAAGTCTTCAATCGTGAAGATGGGGATGAACTATCACCTGGTGTTAACCAACTAGTACGTGCTTATATCGTTCAAAAACGTAAAATCTCTGTAGGGGATAAAATGGCCGGACGACATGGTAACAAAGGGGTAATCTCTCGTATTCTTCCGGAAGAAGATATGCCTTTCCTTCCAGACGGAACACCAGTGGACATTATGTTAAATCCACTAGGGGTACCTTCTCGTATGAATATTGGGCAAGTACTAGAGCTTCACTTAGGTATGGCTTCTAGACTTCTTGGTGTTCACATGGCTTCACCTGTATTTGATGGTGCCAACGAGGAAGATGTATGGAACACGATGGAAGAAGCAGGCTTGAACCGTGATGGTAAAACGACACTTTATGATGGTCGTTCAGGTGAACCATTTGATAACCGCGTTTCAGTAGGGGTTATGTATATGATCAAACTTGCCCACATGGTTGATGACAAGCTTCATGCTCGTTCAACAGGACCTTATTCTCTTGTTACGCAACAGCCTCTTGGTGGTAAAGCGCAATTCGGTGGACAACGTTTTGGTGAGATGGAAGTATGGGCACTAGAAGCATATGGTGCTGCTTATACATTACAAGAAATCTTAACGGTTAAATCCGATGACGTGGTTGGACGTGTGAAAACATATGAAGCCATCGTAAAAGGTGAAAGTGTTCCTGAGCCAGGCGTTCCTGAATCATTCAAAGTATTGATTAAAGAACTACAAAGTTTAGGTATGGACGTTAAGATGTTAACAATTGACGAAGAAGAAATTGAACTTCGTGATTTAGATGAAGATGACGATATTCCGGCAGCTGATGCACTTGGTTTATTACCACTAGCTAATGAAGAAGAGCCAGTTGGAAACTTAGAGTAAGGTCAAGCAGGAATAATTGATTAGATAAAAAATCGGACAGGTGATGCCTGTCCGTATTTCCGTATTAAATTGCATTATGCAGAGCTACTTGGAAGGTCTTTCTAAAGACTCAAGACTAAAGGGAGGTAGGCTCCTTGATAGACGTTAATAATTTTGAGTATATGAAAATTGGTTTAGCTTCACCAGATAAAATCCGTTCATGGTCTTATGGAGAAGTAAAAAAACCTGAAACAATTAACTATCGTACACTAAAACCTGAAAAAGATGGGTTATTCTGTGAGCGTATTTTCGGTCCTACAAAAGACTGGGAATGTCATTGTGGTAAATACAAACGTGTTCGCTATAAAGGCGTAGTTTGTGATCGATGTGGAGTAGAGGTTACGCGTTCGAAAGTACGTCGTGAGCGTATGGGTCACATTGAATTGGCAGCTCCTGTATCACATATTTGGTATTTCAAAGGTATTCCAAGCCGTATGGGGCTGATTTTGGATATGTCTCCAAGATCACTAGAGGAAGTAATTTATTTTGCTTCTTACGTTGTAATTGAACCAGCGGATACACCTCTTGAAAAGAAACAATTACTTTCTGAAAAAGAATACCGTGCATACCGAGATAAGTTTGGTAGTAAGTTCCAAGCTGCTATGGGTGCAGAGGCTATTAAGCGTCTATTACAAGAGATAGATCTAGAAAGTGAAACTGAGAACTTAAAAGAAGAGTTAAAAACAGCACAAGGTCAACGTCGTACACGCGCGATTAAACGTTTAGAAGTAGTAGAATCTTTCCGTAACTCTGGCAACAAGCCTGATTGGATGATTTTAGATGTACTTCCGGTTATTCCACCAGAATTACGTCCAATGGTTCAATTAGACGGCGGACGCTTTGCTACATCTGATTTAAATGATTTATACCGTCGTGTAATCAACCGTAATAACCGTTTAAAACGTCTATTGGACTTAGGTGCTCCTAGCATCATTGTTCAAAACGAAAAACGTATGCTTCAAGAAGCAGTTGATGCATTGATTGATAATGGTCGTCGTGGCCGTCCAGTAACAGGACCAGGTAACCGTCCATTAAAGTCACTCTCACATATGCTTAAAGGGAAACAAGGTCGTTTCCGTCAAAACTTACTTGGTAAACGTGTAGACTATTCTGGTCGTTCCGTTATCGTAGTAGGACCAAACCTAAAAATGTACCAATGTGGTCTTCCAAAAGAAATGGCAATTGAATTATTCAAACCATTTGTTATGAAAGAACTAGTTGAACGTGGTTTGGCGCATAACATTAAGAGTGCAAAACGCAAAATTGAACGTATGCATCCAGAAGTTTGGGATGTATTAGAAGATGTAATCAAGGAGCATCCCGTTTTACTAAACCGCGCACCTACTCTTCACCGTTTAGGTATCCAAGCGTTTGAACCAACATTAGTAGAAGGTCGTGCAATTCGTCTTCACCCTCTTGTATGTACAGCATATAACGCTGACTTTGATGGTGACCAAATGGCTGTTCACGTACCTTTATCAGCAGAAGCTCAAGCGGAAGCACGTCTACTAATGCTTGCTGCACAAAACATTTTGAACCCGAAAGATGGAAAACCAGTTGTTACGCCATCTCAAGATATGGTACTAGGTAACTATTACTTAACACTTGAGCGTAAAGGCGCAACAGGAGAAGGTTCTACATTCTACGGTCCAGAAGAAGTGCTAATTGCATATAATACAGGTCATGTACATTTGCATACTCGTATTGCCATAGCTGCATCTTCATTGAAAAATCCAACATTTACGGAAGAACAAAACAAGATGTTGTTGTTGACTACTGTAGGTAAAGTAATCTTCAACGAAATACTTCCTGAAACGTTCCCGTATATTAACGAACCAACGGATTACAATTTACAAATAGAAACACCTGAAAAATATTTCATCTCTACTACGACAGACGTGAAAAAACATATTGAATCTACGGATCTTGTTCAACCATTCAAGAAGAAAATCCTTGGAAATATCATCGCAGAAGTATTTAAACGTTTCCATATTACAGAAACATCTAAAATGCTTGACCGTATGAAATCACTTGGATTTAAATATTCAACTAAAGCTGGTATTACAATCGGTATCTCTGATATCGTCGTACTTCCAGATAAAGGTGAAATTCTTGAAGAAGCACAAGGTAAAGTAGATAAAGTAATGAAACAATTCCGTCGCGGTCTAATAACAGAGGAAGAACGTTATGCAAGCGTTATTGGACACTGGAGTAGAGCGAAAGAAGTTATTCAAGAAAAACTGATGAAATCACTTGATAACATGAACCCAATCTTCATGATGAGTGACTCTGGTGCCCGTGGTAACGCGTCCAACTTCACTCAGCTTGCTGGTATGCGTGGGCTGATGGCCAATCCGGCTGGACGAATTATCGAACTTCCGATTAAATCATCGTTCCGTGAAGGGTTAACAGTACTTGAATACTTCATCTCAACACATGGTGCTCGTAAAGGTCTTGCCGATACAGCTCTTAAAACAGCCGATTCAGGTTACCTGACTCGTCGACTTGTTGACGTAGCTCAAGATGTAATCGTACGTGAAGATGACTGTGGAACAGACCGTGGCTTACTAATAGGCTCTCTTATGGAAGGTACGGAAGTAATTGAAGAGTTTGGCGAACGTATTGTTGGACGTCACACGAAGAAAACAATCTTCCATCCGGAAACAGGAAAAGTAATATTAGAAAGAGATGGCTTGATTACTCAAGATATCGCACGTCTTATCGAAGAAGCTGGAATTACTCAATTGACTATCCGCTCAGCATTTACTTGTAATACAAAACATGGTGTATGTAAAAAATGTTACGGCTTGAACTTAGCAACTGGAGATACGGTAGAAGTAGGGGAAGCGGTAGGTATTATCGCAGCTCAGTCTATCGGAGAACCTGGTACACAGTTAACAATGCGTACATTCCATACAGGTGGGGTTGCCGGTGATGATATTACACAAGGTCTTCCACGTATTCAAGAGATTTTTGAAGCTCGTAATCCAAAAGGGCAAGCGGTTATTTCTGAGATTTCTGGTACCGTTACTGAAATCGACGAAATTAGAGAAGGACAAAAAGAAATTACAATTCAAGGTAATGTAGAAACACGTAAATATCTAGCTCCATACAATGCACGTCTAAAAGTAATAGCAAATGACGTTATTCAACGTGGTCAGGTATTAACGGAAGGTTCTGTAGACCCTAAAGAATTGTTAAAAGTAAAAGATGTTTCTACTGTTCAAGAGTACTTATTAAAAGAAGTACAAAAAGTTTATCGTATGCAAGGGGTAGAAATTGGGGATAAACATATCGAAGTAATGGTTCGCCAAATGCTTCGCAAAGTGCGCGTAATTGAAGCAGGAGAAACTGACTTGCTACCTGGTTCACTTTTAGATATCCACCAATTTGCTGAAGCGAATAAAGAAGCAGTTTTACAAGGTAAAATCCCTGCAACTTGTCGCCCAGTTATCCTTGGTATCACAAAAGCTTCTCTTGAAACAGAATCATTCTTATCAGCGGCATCCTTCCAAGAAACGACTCGTGTCTTAACTGATGCAGCGATTAAAGGAAAACGTGATGAGCTACTTGGATTGAAAGAAAACGTAATTATTGGGAAACTAGTTCCTGCTGGTACTGGTATGCAACGTTACCGTCAAATTCAAATAACTACAAACGAAGCCGATGCTGAAAAAGAAACAGTAAACGCAGAATAACTTATATTAGGGAGAACTATTTATATTTCTCCCTAATATTTTATTGTTAAGCCTTGACACCTTTTTCAAGGAATGATAATATATTTAAGGTTGATAGTTATCGGACTTGTAGCTTTGGAGGATATGTAAATGTCTTATGAAAAAGTAAAACAAGCAGACAAAACGATCATTGGTACAAAGCAAGCAGTAAAAGCAATGAAAAAAGGGCTTGTCAAAGAATTATATATTGCACTGGATGTAGAATTGAGAATCATTGAATTAGCACGTCAGATAGCACAAGAAAATGATGTTCCAATAACCTATGTCGAGTCTAAATTAGAGCTTGGTAGAGCCTGTGGTTTGCGTTTAAGCGCTGCCGTTGTGGCGATTACTGTGTAACAGTTTTTGTGTAATACACAAAGACTTTGTTTTTACCCAAAAAATGAACCACCTGGATGTGTGGTATTAAAAGAACAAATGAAGGGAGGAATAATCGATGCCTACAATTAACCAATTGGTCCGTAAGCCTCGTAAATCCAACATCACTAAATCTAAGTCTCCAGCATTAGGAAAAGGCTATAACAGCTTTAAAAAATCAGCTACAAATCTTAACTCGCCTCAAAAGCGTGGGGTTTGTACTCGTGTTGGTACTATGACGCCGAAAAAACCAAACTCAGCACTTCGTAAATATGCGCGTGTACGTTTAACAAATACGTTAGAGGTTACTGCTTATATTCCAGGAGAAGGTCACAACCTACAAGAACATAGTGTTGTACTTATCCGCGGAGGACGTGTAAAAGATTTACCAGGGGTACGTTACCATATCGTACGTGGTGCTCTTGATACAGCTGGAGTTAATGGTCGTATGCAAAGCCGTTCATTATACGGTGCAAAACGCCCTAAAGTTAAAAAATAATTTATTTAATAATTTGACATTCGTCGAAAGGAGGAAAACACATGCCTCGTAAAGGTCCTGTTTCCAAACGTGACGTGTTACCAGATCCAATTTATAATTCGAAACTAGTAACTCGTTTAATCAATAAAATGATGATTGATGGTAAAAGAGGTACTTCTCAAAAAATTCTATACGGAGCGTTTGATCTTGTAAAAGAACGTTCTGGTAAAGATGCATTAGAAGTATTTGAAGCTGCATTAAGCAACATTATGCCAGTTCTTGAAGTTCGTGCTCGTCGTGTTGGTGGTGCTAACTACCAAGTACCGGTTGAAGTACGTCCTGACCGTCGTTATACTTTAGGTCTTCGCTACCTAGTAAACTATTCACGTCTTCGTGGAGAAAAAACTATGGAAGAGCGTTTAGCTAATGAAATTCTTGATGCATCTAACAACACAGGTGCTTCTGTTAAGAAACGTGAAGATATGCATAAAATGGCGGAAGCTAACAAAGCATTTGCTCACTATCGTTGGTAAGATTTTAATACAATCATACTCTAATCCGAAATTGGAAGGAGAAATACAATATGGCTAGAGAGTTCTCCTTAGAAAAAACACGTAATATCGGTATCATGGCTCACATCGATGCTGGTAAAACGACTACTACGGAGCGTATTCTATACTACACTGGTAAAATCCACAAAATTGGGGAAACTCATGAGGGTGCTTCACAAATGGACTGGATGGAGCAAGAGCAAGAACGTGGTATCACTATCACTTCTGCTGCGACAACAGCTGCTTGGGATAATCACCGTGTAAACATTATCGATACACCTGGACACGTAGACTTCACAGTTGAAGTTGAACGTTCACTTCGTGTACTTGATGGTGCGGTTACAGTACTAGATGCTCAATCTGGTGTTGAACCACAAACTGAAACAGTATGGCGTCAAGCTACAACTTATGGCGTACCACGTATTGTTTTTGTAAACAAAATGGATAAAACAGGTGCGGACTTCTTATATTCTGTAGGAACTCTTCGTGACCGTCTACAAGCTAACGCTCATCCAATTCAGTTACCAATTGGTGCTGAAGATGAATTCAGCGGTATCATTGACCTAGTGACAATGAAAGCTACTGTATACGGAAACGACTTAGGTACTGATATCCAAGAAGTTGAAATTCCAGAAGAATATAAAGCACAAGCTGAAGAATACCGTGAAAAATTAGTTGAAGCGGTAGCTGAGCTTGATGAAGATTTAATGGAAAAATATCTTGGTGGAGAAGAAATTACAACTGAAGAATTAGTTGCTGGTATCCGTAAAGGTACCCTTAACGTAGAATTCTATCCAGTAGTATGTGGTACTGCTTTCAAAAACAAAGGTGTTCAAAAAGTTCTTGATGCAGTAGTTGCTTACCTTCCATCACCACTTGATATTCCAGCTATGAAAGGTATCGATCCTGATAGCGAAGAAGAAGTAGAACGTCACTCTGACGATTCTGAACCATTCTCTGCATTAGCGTTTAAAGTTATGACTGACCCTTACGTTGGTAAATTAACTTTCTTCCGCGTGTATTCTGGTACTCTTCAATCTGGTTCATACGTTCAAAACTCTACTAAAGGTAAGCGTGAGCGTGTAGGTCGTATCCTACAAATGCATGCTAACTCTCGTGAAGAGATCTCACAAGTTTACGCTGGAGATATCGCTGCAGCAGTAGGCTTAAAAGATACAACAACTGGTGATACATTATGTGATGAAAAATCTCTAGTAATTCTAGAATCTATGGAATTCCCAGAGCCAGTTATCTCACTATCTGTTGAACCAAAAACTAAAGCTGACCAAGATAAAATGGGTCAAGCCCTACAAAAATTAGCTGAAGAAGATCCAACATTCCGCGTACATACTGACCAAGAAACTGGTCAAGTAATCATCGCTGGTATGGGTGAACTTCACCTTGATATTCTAGTAGACCGTATGCGTCGTGAATTCAAAGTAGAAGCTAACGTAGGTGCTCCCCAAGTATCTTACCGTGAAACTTTCCGTTCATCGGCACAAGTTGAAGGTAAATTCGTTCGCCAATCTGGTGGACGTGGTCAATTCGGACACGTTTGGATCGAGTTCTCTCCAAACGAAGAAGGAAAAGGCTTTGAGTTTGAAAATGCTATCGTTGGTGGGGTTGTACCACGTGAATATATCCCAGCTGTTGAAGCAGGTCTTCGTGACTCACTTGACAACGGTGTAATCGCTGGATTCCCATTAATCGATATTAAAGCTAAATTATTCGACGGATCATATCATGATGTTGACTCGAATGAGATGGCATTTAAAATCGCAGCATCTATGGCATTGAAAAATGCTGTTTCTAAAGTAAACCCAGCACTTCTTGAACCAATCATGAAGGTAGAAGTTGTTATTCCTGAAGAATATTTAGGAGACATCATGGGTGATATCACATCTCGTCGTGGACGCGTTGAAGGTATGGACGCTCGTGGTAACGCACAGGTAGTACGTGCAATGGTTCCACTTGCTGAAATGTTTGGATATGCAACATCATTACGTTCAAATACACAAGGTCGTGGAGTATTCTCGATGGTATTTGATCACTATGAAGATGTTCCAAAATCAATTGCTGAAGAAATTATCAAAAAACACAAAGGTGAATAATTGAATTTTCATCTTGATTCAAGTATAACTTTCTTGTAGTGTATGAAATATAGGGACTACTTGTCCCTATCTTTTATCATAAAAAAAACAAACAATTACTGAGGAGGATTTCTCTAATGGCTAAAGAAAAATTTGACCGTTCCAAAACACATGCTAACGTTGGTACAATCGGACACGTTGACCATGGTAAAACAACTTTAACTGCTGCAATCGCTACAGTTCTTTCTAAAAAAATGGGTGGAGTAGCTAAATCATACGCTGACATCGATAACGCTCCTGAAGAAAAAGAGCGCGGAATCACAATCAACACTTCTCACGTTGAATATGAAACAGAAACTCGTCACTACGCTCACGTAGACTGCCCAGGACATGCTGACTATGTTAAAAACATGATCACAGGTGCAGCTCAAATGGACGGCGGGATCCTAGTAGTATCTGCTGCTGATGGCCCAATGCCACAAACTCGTGAACACATTCTTTTATCTAAACAAGTAGGTGTTCCATACCTAGTTGTATTCATGAACAAATGTGATATGGTAGACGACGAAGAATTACTTGAATTAGTTGAAATGGAAGTTCGTGACCTTCTTTCTGAATACGATTTCCCAGGCGACGACATTCCAGTAATCAAAGGTTCTGCTCTTAAAGCTCTTGAAGGAGAGCCAGAATGGGAAGAAAAAATCGTTGAATTAATGGACGCTGTAGATAGCTATATCCCAACACCAGAACGTCAAACTGACAAACCATTCATGATGCCAGTTGAGGATGTATTCTCAATCACTGGTCGTGGTACAGTTGCTACAGGACGTGTTGAGCGTGGACAAGTTAAAATCGGTGACGTTGTAGACATCATCGGTATTACTGAAGAAGCAAAATCAACTACTGTGACTGGAGTTGAAATGTTCCGTAAACTTCTTGACTATGCAGAAGCTGGAGACAACATCGGTGCTCTTCTTCGTGGGGTTTCTCGTGAAGAGATCCAACGTGGTCAAGTTTTAGCTAAACCAGGTTCAATCACTCCACACACAGACTTCAAAGCTGAAGTTTATGTTCTTTCTAAAGAAGAGGGTGGACGTCATACTCCATTCTTCTCAAACTACCGTCCTCAGTTCTACTTCCGTACAACTGATGTAACTGGTGTTTGTAACTTACCAGAAGGCGTAGAAATGGTTATGCCTGGAGATAACATCGAAATGACTGTATCTCTAATCTCTCCAATCGCTATCGAAGAAGGTACTAAATTCTCTATCCGTGAGGGTGGACGTACTGTAGGCGCTGGTGTAGTTGCTACTATCACTAAGTAATCTATAATTAAATTATAAAATCCATCTCGTGACGACGAGGTGGATTTTTTTGTGCTTAAAAATGGTAAACTAATTTTAAAGGGGTGGTTCCATTGAGCGTAAAAGTATTTTTAATTGAAGATGACATGTCAATATTCGAGATGATACAGGATCGTTTTAAACAATGGGCATTAGAAGTTATAGGCCCATCAACTTTTCAGCGCGTAATGGATGATTTCATACAAGAAGCTCCACAGTTAGTTATAGTAGATATTCAGCTTCCGGCTTATGATGGATTTCATTGGTGTAGGCAAATAAGGGCAGTTTCTAAAGTACCGATTATATTTCTATCTTCTCGGGATCATCCAATGGATATGATCATGGCAATGCAAATTGGTGCAGATGATTTCGTACAAAAACCCTTTCATATGGATGTTTTACTTGCGAAGGTTCAGGCAATACTTCGAAGAACCTATGATTATGGGGAAGAGCAAAATGAAATGACAAGGTGGAACGGAGCGACGGTAGATTTTTCGAAAGGTGTTCTCTTAAGGAACGACCTCTCGGTAGAATTAACTAAAAACGAATTATTTATTTTGCGGGTTTTATTGCAATCTGTAGACAAGATTGTATCGCGCGATGAATTAATGAGAAAACTATGGGATGACGAGAGATTTGTTAATGATAATACTTTATCCGTTAACGTGAATCGTCTGCGTTTAAAATTAGAAGAGATTGGTTTGACTGATGTCATCCAAACCAAAAAAGGATTAGGTTATATGGCCATTTCAAAGGAGGGATAAACATGTTGCTGACATTTCTCAAAGAAAGAATATCGTGGATAATATTCTTTCTTACCCTCCAGGTTTGGTTGAACATTATATTAACCCTTGATGTTGCCTTTAAGGATGTCTCCTTACTTTATATAAATATGATAAATGCAATTGCTTTTTTATTGTTTCTAGTATGGCGATTTAGAAAAGAAACACAGTATATAAAAAGTCTACAAGAGAACCTGGGAGTGGAATCAAGTTTTGATCGACTCCAAGAAGTGTTTCCAGAAGGCAGTTCTAGCTTTGAAAAGAAAGTAACTGAGGTATTAGAGGATTGCTTTAGGATAGGAATAGACGAACTAAACGATTTAAAGGTTAAACACCTAGAGGAAGATGACCAAATTGTTTCATGGATTCATGAAGTGAAAACTCCATTAACAAGTATGAAGCTAATGATTGACTCCTTAGAGGATTCTAAAATGCAAAGAAAGCTAGAATTAGAATGGCTTAGAATTCATCTATTGCTAGATCAGCAGCTGCATCACACGAGACTATCCTCATTGGAAAAGGATTATATTATTGAGCAGGTAAACTTAAAAAAGGTAGTTTATCAGGAGATAAAAGAACTGCAGGGATGGTGTATTCAAAAGAATATTGGTTTTGACATAGATGATCTTCAAAAAACTGTCCTAACTGATCAAAAGTGGTTGGCATTTATACTAAGACAAATAATATCAAATGGTGTTAAGTACAGTAAAGAAAACAGCATTATTCAATTGTTTTTACGTAAAGATTCAGTCGGTCATCAACTTCTAACAATTCAAGATTTTGGTAGTGGTATTAGACAAGCGGATTTACCACGAATATTTAACAGGGCCTTCACAGGTACAACGGGACGTGAAACGAATGCCTCAACAGGAATGGGGCTATACCTAGCCAAAAATGCTGCAGACAAACTAGGTATAAAAATTAGTGTTCAGTCTAAGGTTAATGAAGGAACTTCCTTTATACTTCAATTTCCCTTGAAAAATGAAATGTCCAACATCTTAGGTAGGTGACAAAATTGTCATCTACTTTATTTATTCGTCATGTTAATCGAACGATTAAAGGAAGAAAACATTTTAAAATAAGGTTAATAAGGTATAGGAGGAAAATCCATGATCATATTAAGCGGTCGTAAAATAAAAAAAATATATGGAAAAAAATCTACAGCGCAGGAAGTTTTAAAGGGAATTGATTTAGAGGTTCAAGAAGGTGAGTTTGTAGGAATAATGGGACCATCCGGTTCTGGAAAAACTACGCTTCTTAATGTACTAGCTTCTATAGATCAAGCGACAGAAGGGGTTATTGAAATAGCAGGAAATAACTTGCGTAGAATGAAGGAAAAACAGTTATCTAATTTTAGAAGAGAACAATTAGGTTTCATTTTTCAAGATTATAATTTATTGGATACGCTAACTGTAAAAGAAAATATTCTGCTCCCTTTATCGATTAGTAAGGTAACGAAAAAAGAGGCTGAAGATCGTTTTCAAGAAATTATAAGGACTCTAGGAATAGAAGATATTATTCATAAGTATCCAAATGAGATTTCAGGGGGGCAAAAACAAAGAACTTCTGCGGGAAGAGCTTTAATTGGGAATCCAACCATTGTATTTGCGGATGAACCTACAGGGGCACTAGATTCTAAAGCAGCAAGCGCATTACTTACTAACATGGAAAAAATTAATAAGGATAAGAAAGTTACTATTATGATGGTAACACATGATCCGGTGGCAGCAAGTTTTTGCTCGCGTGTATTGTTTTTAAAGGATGGCCAGCTATATACAGAACTATACAAAGGGGAAAATAATCGCGGACAGTTCTTTCAGGAGATTATGAATACGCAAGGTGTGCTTGGTGGTGATGGTTATGACGCTTAGTCAGCTAGTTTTCCGTAGTATGAAAAAGAATATTAAGCATTACTACTTATACTTCTTTGCTTTAATCTTTAGTGTCACACTTTATTTTTCTTTCGTCACGCTTCAATATAATCCAAGCATAGTGGAAATATCGGTAGGCGTTAAAGTTACTGCAGGTTTAAAGGCCGCTTCTTACTTGTTGTTATTTGTAGTTGTTTTCTTTGTTTTATATGCTAATCGCTTATTTATGAAGAGAAGAAGTAAGGAAATAGGTTTATATCAGCTTATTGGTATGTCGAAAAGTTTAGTAACAAGATTGTTAGCATTGGAAAACACAATACTTTGGATTGGTGCTCTTAGTTTAGGGGTAATCATTGGATTCCTAACGTCTCGGATATTTGCAATGATTTTATTGAAGGTGCTGGAAAAGGATGTTTTAGTAGACCTTACCTTTTCAGTAGAGGCTTTACAAATGACAGTTTTAGTATTTTTAGTGTTGCTCATAGTAGTCCTGATACAAACGACGTTTACTATTAGAAGAGTTTCTTTAATAACGCTTTTCCATTCTACCGCTATTGCAGAGGAGAAAATAAAGAAATTTAGTGGTTTCCAAATGTTCCTTGGACTTTTAGGATTATTAATGATTGGATATGGTTACTACTTATCTACCTCCTTGTTTGAGGTATATTCGGAGAACGCAAATATGCTACTAATTAAAATGCTATCGATCTTAGGTTCGACCATTTTTGGTACATTCTTAGTCTTCCGTTTTTCAGTTGCATTTCTTATGAACTTAGCAAGAAAGCGAAAAAAAGGACATTTATCAATTGAAGATGTTCTTTCATTAACACCAATCATGCACAGAATGAAAGCAAATGCGATGTCCTTAACGACAATTACTGTTATATCGGCAACTGCTTTAGCAATACTTTGTTTATCTTATATCTCCTACTATTCTGCAGGTTCTATGGCAGAACGGAATGTTCCTTTTGATTTTATATTGTTAAATGAACATGGTGAAGCATTTTTAGAGGAACTAGATAACAAGGGAATTAGTTATAATAAAACCGAAATCGATCTACTGAATGCAGAAGTGGAGACTGCTGAGCTCTACGAAGCAGGCATTCCAGCTGGTATGGAGATGAATGCCAAAGGATTCTATCAACTGCTGAAACTTAGTGATGCACAAAAAATGTGGCCACAGCTTTCTTTGGAGGAGGGTGAGGGCTATGTGAGTGGCTATAGTAGTATGATGTCTGAAATTGTAAAGATAGAGAGTGATAAACCGGTAAGCATAACGACTTCTGAAGGTGATATCTCTTTACATATAAAAGAAGTCAAGGAAGAGTCACCTCTTGTTTATAAACTTACGGGTGCAGGAGTATCTTTTATAGTAACGGATCAGCAGTTTGAACAGCTCGCTAAGGATAGTATAATTGGTCAAAATACTATTTGGGAAAAACAAGTAGGCATTAATATAAAAGATTCCTCCAATCAAAAAGAAGCACAGTATATTTACGAGTCTACTACGAATGACGGTTATAATGAAGCAGCAAATAGTGATGGTTACAGTGAACACTTTCAGGTTGACTCGCAGGAAATGTATCGCTCTTCTACGCTAGATATGTTTGGTCTAGTTATATTTATTACAGGTTTTCTTGGATTAGCCTTCCTAGTGACTACAGGTAGTATTTTATACTTCAAACAAATGTCGGAGGCCGATGAAGAAAGAGAATCTTATACCATTCTTCGTAAAATCGGATTTACAACAAATGAACTAATGAGAGGAATCTATCGAAAGCAATTATTCAACTTTGGATTTCCATTAATCATTGGTTTAGCGCATAGCTATTTTGCTGTTAAATCGGGCTGGATGCTATTTGGTACAGAACTAGTAGCTCCTTTACTCATTACGATGGGAGTCTATATTATTCTTTACTCTGTATTTGCTATCCTTACGGTCGGATACTATAAAAAAGTAGTCAATGAATCACTATAGTCTGTATACAGAAAACTCTTTGTTTTACAACAAAGAGTTTTTCTTATTGACTTTTAAATGGATTAACTATAAACTTCTATCATATTAGCAATCTAGTGTGTGAAAGTGAGTGTTTTAAATGAATGCAGTATTGATAGCAGTTGCTGTTATGTTAATTCTGAGTTTACTTCGTATAAATGTAGTGTTCTCATTAATCATAGGTGCATTGGTAGGTGGGCTTACAGCTGGCTTATCGGTCACAGAAACGATAGAAGCGTTTACTGGAGGATTAGGTGCAGGAGCAACAATAGCGCTTAGCTACGGGCTCTTAGGAGGCTTTGCAGTTGCCATATCGAAGACAGGCATACCAGAGTTATTAGTGGCGGCAATTCTCAAGGTTGTCAGAAGGGAAGGGGATTCCCAAAAGACAGGTTTAGCTAAGGTATTAGTATTCTTATTGCTATTGATGATGGCTATTTTCTCGCAGAACTTAATACCGATTCATATCGCATTTATTCCATTATTAGTTCCACCTATTTTAAAAGTATTAAATATGCTCCAAATAGATCGTAGATTGATTGCATGTATTTTGGCATTTGGGTTAATTACCCCTTATATGTTCTTACCATATGGGTTCGGAGCGATTTATCAACAAATTGTGGCAACACAGATGGAGCTATCTGGTCTTACAGTTGCTTTAGAGGATATTCCTCGCGCGATGGCAGTACCAGCCTTAGGAATGGTTGTAGGGCTTGTTATGGCGTTTGTTTTATATAGAAAGCCAAGACAATACCGTCAAGAAGAAGTTAAAGTAGAAGGATTACAACTAAACGTTAAAAAAAGCAGCGTGTTCTTCACAATTATTTCGTTGATTGCGGCTTTGTATGCACAAATCGCAACCGACTCAATGATAGCAGGGGCTCTAGCTGGAATCACAATACTTTATGTAACAGGTGCTTTAAAATGGAAGGAAGCTGACCAGCTATTAACAGAAGGTATGCGTATGATGGCATTCGTAGGGTTTGTTATGATTACAGCAAACGGATTTGCTGCTGTCATCAGTTCAACTGGTCATGTAGAAAGTTTAGTAGAGGCATCTGCAGAATTATTAAAGGGTAATGTCAGCTTGGCTGTGTTAATTATGTTAGTAATTGGTTTAATCGTAACTTTGGGAATTGGCTCTTCCTTTGCCACCATTCCAATAATCGCAGCGATCTTTGTTCCTTTAGCATTAGAGTTAGGATTAAGCCCCTTAGCTACTATAGCTTTAATAGGGACTGCAGGTGCATTGGGGGATGCGGGTTCGCCGGCATCTGATTCCACACTTGGACCAACAGCTGGTTTAAGCGTTGACGGACAACATAATCATATTTGGGATACAGTAGTACCGACATTCATTTGCTACAATATACCGTTAATCATTTTTGGCTGGCTTGCAGTAGTATATGTACTATAAGAGAAAGAGCTCCTCTGGGGCTCTTTTTATATAGGGCAAGATAATAGATGACATTTCCCAATAATTATCGAGGGATACAATAGAGCAATCACTTTTCTTATCCGAGGAACTTCTACCATTCATTTCATTTGTAATTTAAATAAGAATTTTATATACTAGAAAACGGCTAAAAAAACGCATAGTTTAAATGAATATATAAATAGTTGAAGCATATAAAAAGAATTCAAGAAAAAGACTTGCATATTCTTTTTTTATTGTATATAATGTTGAATGTTGGTCTTTGACTGCGATGAAACGAGAGGTTACCGACACACCCGGCCGCTTTGCCATGGCGAGTGTACGGAAAATTTTCGTGGAGAATGTCTAGAAAATAGGCGAAAAGGAGGGAAAATAATGGCAAAACAAAAAATTCGTATTCGTTTAAAAGCGTATGATCACAGAATCCTGGATCAATCTGCTGAGAAAATTGTAGAAACTGCTAAACGTTCAGGTGCAAGTGTATCGGGTCCGATTCCACTTCCGACTGAAAGATCTGTGTATACGATTCTTCGTGCTGTTCATAAGTATAAAGATTCTCGTGAGCAATTCGAAATGCGTACGCATAAACGTCTTATCGATATCGTTAACCCAACACCACAAACTGTTGATGCGTTAATGAAGCTTGATTTACCATCTGGCGTTGATATTGAAATCAAACTTTAATGGTAAAAGATAAAAAACAACTAATTATTATAGGAGGTGTGACGGATGACCAAAGGAATCTTAGGTAGAAAAATCGGTATGACGCAAGTATTTGCTGAGAACGGTGACTTAATCCCTGTAACAGTTATTGAAGCTACTCCAAACGTAGTGCTTCAAAAGAAAACTGCAGAAACAGACGGTTACGAAGCGATTCAGTTAGGTTTTGAAGATAAGCGCGAAAAGCTTTCTAACAAACCTGCTAAAGGACACGTAGCTAAAGCTAGCACCGCTCCTAAGCGCTTCATCCGCGAATTCCGCGGCTTGGATACAGCTAATTACGAGGTTGGTCAAGAAGTCAACGTAGAAAGTTTTGCAGAAGGCGATGTAATTGATGTAACAGGTATTACTAAAGGTAAAGGTTTCCAAGGTGTTATTAAACGCCACGGACAATCTCGTGGACCAATGGCCCATGGATCTCGTTATCACCGTCGTCCAGGTTCAATGGGGCCAGTTGCTCCGAACCGTGTATTCAAACAAAAGAAATTACCTGGTCAAATGGGTGGACACACAGTAACAATCCAAAACTTACAAATCGTAAGAGTGGATGCTGAACGTAACCTATTATTAGTAAAAGGTAATGTTCCTGGTTCTCGTAAATCATTAGTAGTTGTTAAGGCTGCTATTAAATCGAAATAATTCTCTGAAGAAAGGAGGAAACAGGAATGACAAAAGTATCTTTATTCAATCAAGCAGGATCTTCTGTTGGGGAAATCGAGTTAAACGATAAAGTTTTCGGAATTGAACCAAACGAATCTGTGCTATTTGAAGCTATCATTTCTCAACGTGCTTCACTTCGTCAAGGTAATCACAAAGTGAAAAATCGTTCTGAAGTAGCTGGTGGTGGTCGTAAACCATGGAAGCAAAAAGGAACAGGTCGTGCTCGTCAAGGTTCGATCCGCTCTCCACAATGGCGTGGCGGTGGTACTGTATTTGGTCCAGTTCCACGTAGCTATAGCTATAAATTACCTAAGAAAGTACGTCGTTTAGCTCTTCTTTCAGCTCTTTCATCTAAAGTGCGTGAAGAAAGCATCGTAGTACTTGAAGGGTTAGCATTTGATGCTCCAAAAACAAAAGAATTTGTGAAAGTGTTATCTAACCTTTCAATCAATAAAAAAGCGTTAGTAGTAACTGCTGATTTAGATGAAAACGTAGCATTAGCTGCTCGTAACATCCCTGGAATCACAGTTGTGTCTGCAACAGGCATTAACGTATTAGATTTAGTTGGTCACGATAAATTAGTGATGACTAAAGCTGCAGTAGAAAAAGTAGAGGAGGTGCTTGGTTAATGGAAGCACGTGATATTATTAAACGTCCGGTCATTACCGAGCGTTCTTCTGAAGTAATGGCAGATAAAAAGTACACTTTCGAAGTGGACACTCGCGCTAACAAAACACAAGTTAAATATGCAGTTGAAGAAATCTTTGGAGTAGATGTTGAAAAAGTTAACATCATGAACTACAAAGGTAAATTCAAACGCGTAGGTAAATTTGGCGGTTATACTAACAAACGTCGTAAAGCGATTGTTACATTAACTACAGACAGCAAAGAAATCGAGTTATTCGAAATTTAATCCTTTAACAAGGAATTAATAATCAAGAAGGAGGGAATAAAATGGCGATTAGAAAGTATAAACCAACGACAAACGGACGTCGTAACATGACTTCACTTGACTACGCTGAAATCACAACGAACAAGCCTGAGAAATCACTTCTTGCTCCTGTTAAGCGTAAAGGCGGCCGTAACAATCAAGGTAAAATTACTGTTCGTCATCATGGTGGTGGACACAAACGCCAATACCGCGTAATTGATTTCAAACGAAACAAAGACGGTATTCCAGCACGTGTTGCTACTATTGAATATGATCCAAACCGTTCTGCAAACATCGCATTACTAAATTATGCTGATGGGGAAAAACGTTATATCCTAGCTCCTAAAGGCTTAGAAGTTGGAATGACAATCGTGTCAGGTCCAGAAGCTGATATTAAAGTAGGTAACGCACTTCCATTGCAAAACATTCCAATGGGTACTACTATCCATAACATCGAAATGAAACCTGGTAAAGGTGGTCAGTTAGTTCGTTCTGCTGGTACATCTGCTCAATTATTAGGTAAAGAAGGTAAGTACGTTATCGTACGTTTACAATCTGGTGAAGTTCGTTTAATCCTAGGTGTTTGCCGCGCTACTGTTGGTGAAGTAGGAAATGAACAACATGAACTTGTAAACATCGGTAAAGCAGGTCGTAATCGTTGGTTAGGTAAACGCCCAACTGTACGTGGATCTGTAATGAACCCTAACGACCATCCACACGGTGGTGGTGAAGGACGTACTCCAATCGGACGTAAGTCTCCAATGTCTCCATGGGGTAAACCAACTCTTGGATACAAAACTCGTAGCAAGAAAAACAAATCCGACAAACTTATTATTCGTCGTCGTAAAAAATAAAGTGGTTTTACTACGGTTCAAAGAACGAGCCGTGGTGCAATCACAGAGGGAGGTTTCAGCATGGGTCGTAGCTTGAAAAAAGGACCTTTCGCAGACGATCATTTATTGAAAAAGGTCGATGCACAAAAGGACTCTGAGAAAAAACAAGTGATTAAGACTTGGTCTCGCCGTTCAACAATTTTCCCTACTTTTATCGGATTAACAATCGCAGTATATGACGGACGTAAACATGTACCGGTATACGTGACTGAAGATATGGTAGGTCATAAACTAGGCGAGTTTGCACCAACACGCGCTTATAAAAGTCATGGTGCAGATGATAAGAAAACAAGACGCTAATTTGAGAGGAGGTCATTCAAATGTCACAAGCAAAAGCTATTGCTAAAACAGTGCGCATTGCTCCTCGTAAGGTAAGATTAGTCGTTGATTTAATCAGAGGTAAGCAAGTCGGTGAAGCAGTTGCAATTTTACAACTTACTCCTAAAGCAGCATCTCCTGTTGTTGAGAAAGTATTAAAATCTGCTATTGCAAACGCTGAGCACAATTATGATTTAGATATTAACAACCTAGTTGTTTCTGAAGTATTTGTTGATGAAGGTCCAACATTGAAACGTTTCCGTCCACGTGCGATGGGTCGTGCAAGTGCTATCAACAAACGTACAAGCCACATTACTGTAGTGGTATCTGAGAAGAAGGAGGGATAATTCGTGGGTCAAAAAGTTCATCCAATAGGAATGCGAGTTGGGATCATTCGTGACTGGGAGTCAAAATGGTACGCTGGTAAAGACTATGCAAACTTACTTCATGAAGATTTAAAAATTCGTAAGTATATCGAAACTCGTTTAAAAGATGCTTCAGTTTCTACTGTAGAAATCGAACGTGCTGCTAAACGTGTTAACATCACTATTCACACTGCGAAACCAGGAATGGTAATCGGTAAAGGTGGTACTGAAGTCGAAGCACTTCGTAAACACTTGAACGATATCACTGGCAAGCGTGTACACATCAACATCGTAGAAATTAAAAGAGCTGACCTTGATGCTAAATTAGTAGCTGAAAGTATTGCACGCCAATTAGAAGGCCGCGTATCTTTCCGTCGTGCTCAAAAACAAGCAATTCAACGCACAATGCGTGCTGGCGCTAAAGGTATTAAAACTCAAGTATCTGGACGCTTAGGCGGCGCTGACATTGCGCGTGCTGAACATTACAGCGAAGGAACTGTACCACTTCATACATTACGTGCAGATATCGATTATGCACATGCTGAAGCTGACACTACTTACGGTAAGTTAGGCGTTAAAGTATGGATCTATCGTGGTGAAGTCCTTCCAGTTAAGAAGAACTCTGAGGAAGGAGGCAAATAATATGTTAATGCCTAAACGCGTTAAATATCGTCGCGAACACCGTGGGAAAATGCGTGGTGAAGCAAAAGGCGGTAAAGAAATAGCATTCGGTGAGTTTGGTTTACAAGCAACTGAAGCTAGCTGGATTACAAGTCGTCAAATTGAATCAGCTCGTATTGCAATGACACGTTACATGAAACGTGGCGGTAAAGTATGGATTAAAATCTTCCCACATAAACCTTATACGAAAAAGCCTCTAGAGGTTCGTATGGGATCCGGTAAAGGTGCTCCTGAAGGTTGGGTAGCTGTAGTTAAACCAGGGAAAATTATGTTTGAAATTGCTGGCGTATCTGAAGAGGTAGCTCGCGAAGCTTTACGCTTAGCATCTCATAAGCTTCCTATTAAATGTAAGATAGTTAAACGTCAAGAAATTGGTGGTGAATCTAATGAAAGCTAATGACATCCGTGAACTTACTACTGCAGAAATTGAACAAAAGGTAAAATCACTGAAAGAAGAGCTTTTCAACCTTCGCTTCCAATTGGCGACTGGTCAATTAGAAAACACAGCTCGCATTCGTGAAGTTCGTAAGGCGATTGCACGTATGAAAACTGTGATTCGCGAAAGAGAAATCAGTGCAAACAACTGATAAAGGAGGTTTTCAGGCATGACTGAGCGTAATCAACGCAAAGTATACACTGGCCGTGTAGTTTCTGACAAAATGGAAAAAACTATTACTGTTTTAGTTGAGACTCATAAAAAACACAAATTATACGGTAAGCGTGTAAAATATTCTAAGAAATTTAAGGCTCATGATGAGCAAAACGAAGCCCAAATCGGCGATATCGTCCGTATCATGGAAACTCGTCCGCTATCAGCTACAAAACGTTTCCGTTTACTGGAAGTTGTAGAAAAAGCGGTTATTATCTAATAATAAATTTCGGAACTAATTAATTCCGGAGGGAGGTAACCTAAGTGATCCAACAAGAAACTCGTATGAAAGTTGCAGACAACTCAGGTGCACGTGAAGTTTTAACAATAAAAGTACTTGGTGGTACTGGACGTAAGACTGCTAATATCGGCGATATCGTCGTATGTACAGTTAAGAAAGCAACACCAGGTGGCGTTGTCAAGAAGGGTGACGTAGTTAAAGCAGTTATCGTTCGCACTAAAAGCGGCGTACGCCGTAAAGACGGAACTTATATCAAATTTGATGAGAATGCATGCGTTATTATCAAAGACGATAAAGGACCGCGTGGAACTCGTATTTTCGGACCTGTTGCGCGTGAACTACGTGACAGCAACTTCATGAAAATCGTATCTTTAGCTCCAGAAGTTCTTTAATTATCATGAAAGTGCCAATCAAGGAGGTGCGACAAGAATGCATGTTAAAAAAGGCGACAAAGTAATGGTGATCTCGGGTAAAGACAAAGGGAAAACAGGCGTTATCCTTACAGCTTATCCGAAGAAAGACCGTGTTTTAGTTGAAGGTGTCAACATCATCAAAAAACACATGAAGCCAAACCAAGCTAATCCGCAAGGAGGAATTGAGAGCCGTGAGGCTGCAATTCACGTATCGAATGTTATGTTAATCGACCCAAAAACTGGCGAGCCGACTCGCGTAGGTTATAAAGTAGAAGATGGCAAAAAAGTTCGTGTTGCGAAAAAATCTGGTGAAATTATTAAATAAGTAAAGAGAAAGGAGGTACACACATGAACCGCCTAAAAGAAAAGTATCTTAAGGAAGTTTCTCCTGCTCTAATGAGCAAGTTTGAATATAGTTCAGTAATGCAAGTTCCTAAAGTTGATAAAATTGTTATCAACATGGGTGTGGGTGATGCTGTATCTAATACAAAAGCACTTGATGCTGCTGTTGAAGAATTACAAATTATTTCAGGTCAAAAACCTGTAGTTACGAAAGCTAAAAAATCGATCGCTGGATTCCGTCTACGTGAAGGTATGCCAATCGGTGCAAAAGTTACATTACGCGGAGAGCGTATGTATGACTTTTTGGATAAATTAATCTCTATCTCTCTTCCACGTGTACGTGACTTCCGTGGTGTTTCTAAAAAAGCATTTGACGGTCGCGGTAACTACACTTTAGGAGTAAAAGAGCAATTAATCTTCCCTGAAATCGATTATGATAAAGTTTCGAAAGTACGCGGTATGGACATCGTAATTGTAACAACTGCGAACTCTGACGAAGAAGCTCGTGAGTTATTAACACAGTTCGGTATGCCATTCCAAAAGTAAAATAAGGGAGGCGAAAACGTGGCTAAAAAATCAATGATCGTTAAACAACAACGTACGCCAAAGTTCAAAGTGCAAGAATACACACGCTGTGAGCGTTGTGGACGTCCGCACTCTGTATATCGTAAATTTAAGCTTTGCCGTATTTGTTTCCGTGAACTTGCATACAAGGGACAAATTCCTGGCGTTAAAAAAGCAAGCTGGTAATCCCCTATAACTGGGAAGGAGGTAAATGTAATGACAATGTCAGATCCAATTGCAGATATGCTAACACGCATTCGTAATGCTAACATGGTTCGTCACGAGAAATTAGAAATTCCTGCTTCAAACTTGAAAAAGGAAATCGCTGAAATTTTAAAACGCGAAGGTTTCATCCGTGACGTTGAATATGTAGAAGATAGCAAACAAGGAATCATCCGTATCTTCTTAAAATATGGTCAAAACGACGAGCGCGTTATCACTGGTTTGAAACGTATTTCAAAACCTGGTCTACGCGTTTACGCTAAAACAAACGAAGTGCCTAAAGTATTGAACGGTTTAGGAATTGCTTTAGTTTCTACTTCAAATGGTTTATTAACAGATAAAGAAGCTCGCGCTAAACAAGTTGGCGGAGAAATCGTAGCTTACGTTTGGTAATAATCAACAAACGAATGGAGGTGCAACAAAATGTCTCGAGTAGGTAAAAAACCAATAGAGGTTCCTGCTAACGTTACTGTTACAGTTAGCGCTGATAACTCAGTAGTCGTTAAAGGACCAAAAGGTGAATTAACAAATTCTTTTAACCAAGATATCAAGATTGAACAAGAAGGTAATGTTATTACTTTAGTTCGTCCTTCAGATTCTAAAGAACACCGTACAATCCATGGCACAACTCGTGCTTTATTAGCAAACATGATTACTGGTGTTTCTGAAGGATTTGCACGTGGACTTGAATTAGTTGGGGTTGGTTACCGTGCACAATTACAAGGTAAGAAACTTGTACTTAACGTAGGGTACTCTCATCCAGTTGAATTCACTCCTGAAGATGGACTTGAAGTTGAAGTTCCTTCTAATACAAAAGTTATCGTTCGCGGTATTAACAAAGAACGCGTTGGTGCATTAGCATCTAACATCCGTCAAGTTCGCCCACCTGAGCCTTATAAAGGTAAAGGTATTCGCTATGAAGGTGAAGTTGTACGCCGCAAAGAAGGTAAAACAGGTAAATAATGCATTGCGCATTAGAAAGGAGTGACTACTGTGATTACGAAACAAGACAAAAATCAAGTTCGTAAGAAACGTCATGCACGTGTTCGTACAAAAATCACGGGTACTACTGAACGTCCTCGTTTAAATGTATTCCGTTCTAATAAACACTTATACGCTCAACTTATTGATGATGCACAAGGTGTAACAATCGTAAGTGCATCAACTATGGACAAAGATTTCAATGGCACAGCTGGAAACGTTGAAGCTGCTAAATTGATCGGAGAAACAATCGCTAAACGCGCTACTGAAAAGAACATTAAATCTGTTGTATTCGACCGTGGCGGTTACTTATATCATGGACGTGTTAAAGCGTTAGCTGAAGCTGCACGTGAAAACGGCTTAGAATTTTAAGAAGAAGGAGGGACATATTTCATGCGTGGTATTGACCCAAACAAACTTGAACTTGAAGAACGCGTAGTAACAATTAATCGTGTTGCTAAAGTTGTAAAAGGTGGACGTCGTTTCCGTTTTACTGCATTAGTAGTAGTTGGAGACAAAAACGGACATGTAGGATTTGGTACTGGGAAAGCTCAAGAGGTTCCAGATGCTATCCGTAAAGCAGTTGAAGATGCGAAGAAAAACCTAATTGAAGTACCAAGAGTTGGCGGAACTACTCCTCACCAAGTAATTGGTCGCTTTGGAGCTGGATCTATTCTAGTTAAACCAGCAGCACCAGGTACTGGAGTTATCGCTGGAGGACCGGTTCGTGCGGTTCTTGAATTAGCTGGTATTACTGATATTCTTTCGAAATCACTTGGATCTAACACACCAATTAACATGGTTCGTGCTACAGTACAAGGTTTAAATCAACTAAAACGTGCTGAGGACGTTGCTAAATTACGTGGTAAATCAGTAGAAGAACTGTTAGGATAAGGGGGGAAATTACAATGGCAACTAAATTAGAAATCACCCTTACTAAAAGCTTGATTGGTGCAAAACCAAATCAACGCAAAACAGCAGAAGCTCTTGGATTACGTAAACTTCATCAAACAGTTGAGCACCAAGACAACGCCGCTATCCGCGGAATGGTTGGCAAAGTAGCTCACTTAGTAACTTTGAAAGAAATTTAAGGTTTATTTTAAGAATAAGGAGGTGCCACCATATGAAACTTCATGAGTTAAAACCAGCAGAAGGATCTCGCTCTACACGTAACCGCGTAGGTCGTGGTATCGGTTCTGGTAATGGTAAAACTGCAGGTAGAGGTCATAAAGGTCAGAATTCTCGTTCAGGCGGAGGAGTACGTCCAGGATTTGAAGGGGGTCAAAACCCTTTATTCCGTCGTTTACCAAAACGTGGATTTACTAACATCAACCGTAAAGAATATGCAATTGTGAACCTTGACACATTAAATCGTTTCGAAGAAGGCACAGAAGTTACACCTGCTCTATTGATTGAAACAGGTGTTGTGAGTAGTGAAAAATCTGGTATTAAGATCTTAGGTAATGGAACTCTTGAGAAGAAACTATCAGTAAAAGCTCACAAATTCTCTGCGACAGCAAAAGAAGCAATCGAGAATGCTGGCGGACAAACTGAGGTGGTTTAATGTTTCAGACAATCTCCAACTTTATGCGTGTGAGAGATATTCGAAATAAAATCATTTTTACCTTATTGATGCTAATCGTGTTTCGTATTGGGACATTTGTTCCAGTACCTCACGTTAATGCAGATGCGTTAAAGCAAACCGATGAATTAGGTTTGATTGGTTTCTTAAATACATTTGGTGGTGGAGCACTTGCTAACTTCTCTATTTTAGCAATGGGTATCATGCCATATATTACAGCATCAATCATCGTTCAGTTGTTACAAATGGACGTTGTTCCGAAGTTTACAGAGTGGGCAAAACAAGGTGAAGTCGGAAGACGGAAGCTTGCTCAATTTACTCGTTACTTCACAATTGTTTTAGCTTTTATACAAGCGATTGCTATGTCATATGGGTTTAACCAAATGTATAGCGGTTCTTTGATAAAAGATGAAGGAATCATGACCTACTTAACCATCGCAATCGTATTAACTGCAGGTACTGCATTCTTAATGTGGTTAGGTGAGCAAATCACCTCTAAAGGCGTGGGTAATGGTATTTCCGTGATTATCTTCGCAGGGATTGTTGCAGCTATTCCAAACGGTATAAACCAATTGTATGCTCAACAAATTCAAGATGCTGGTGATGCTTTATTCATCAACATCGTGATTATTATCTTGCTTTTATTGGCAATCATTGCTGTTACAGTAGGAGTTATTTACGTTCAACAAGCGTTGCGTAAAATTCCTATTCAATATGCAAAACGTGTTGCGGGCTCTTCTCAAACTGGAGGTCAACAAACACATTTACCTTTAAAAGTTAATGCTGCGGGAGTTATCCCAGTAATCTTTGCATCTGCGTTCCTTATGGCTCCGCAGTCTATCATTTTGTTCTTTGGTGAGAACAAAACGACAGAATTTATTAGAAATATGTTAGATTACACTCAGCCAGTAGGTATGATCATTTATGTTGCTTTGATAGCTGCCTTTACATATTTCTATGCGTTCATTCAGGTGAACCCGGAAAATGTAGCAGACAACTTGAAAAAGCAAGGTGCGTATATTCCAGGTATCCGTCCGGGGATAAACACACAAAATTACTTAACAAGCGTCTTATACCGTTTAACATTTGTAGGTGCTATTTTCTTAGCAGTAATCTCTATTATGCCATTATTATTTGTAAAGTTTGCTGGTTTACCACAATCTATACAAATTGGCGGAACAAGTCTGCTAATCATTGTTGGGGTAGCCCTTGAAACAATGAAACAATTAGAATCGCAATTAGTTAAACGTCACTATAAAGGCTTTATGAAATAATGTCGGTTTTTAGGAACGGTTAGAGTTCCTAAAAATCAACAAATAGTCCTGGGGGGCATTTCCGTATGAATATCGTTTTAATGGGTCTGCCTGGTGCCGGTAAAGGTACACAAGCAGATAAAATTGTTGAGAAGTACGCAATCCCTCATATTTCTACAGGCGACATGTTTCGTGCAGCTATTAAAGAAGGCACGGAGCTTGGTTTAAAAGCAAAATCGTTTATGGATCAAGGTGCATTAGTACCCGATGAAGTTACGATTGGTATTGTTCGTGAAAGATTAAGTAAACCAGATTGCGATCAAGGATTCCTATTAGATGGTTTCCCACGTACAGTTCCTCAAGCTGAAGCTTTAGATGCTTTACTTTCGGATCTAGGGAAATCTATTGAGCATGTGCTTAATATTCAAGTAGAACAAGAAGAATTGATTAAACGTCTAACAGGTCGTCGTATTTGTAAAGAGTGCGGCACTGCTTATCATCTTGTTTTCAACCCACCTGCTAAAGATGGTGTTTGTGACAAAGATGGAGGAGAGCTTTATCAGCGTGCGGACGATAATCCCGAAACGGTGACAAACCGTCTGGAAGTAAATATGAAGCAAACACAACCTTTGCTTGATTTTTATCAGAACAAAGGTGTTTTAAGTAATTTAGATGGCCAGCAAGATATTAAAGTAGTCTTCGCTGACATCGATGCTCTGTTACAGGGCAACCGCATCTAAGAGCCCGGTGCCCGTCGCAGACGACTGAATATCCGGGTAGTATGCAAAGAACGTAAACGTTTTTTTCGAGAGCTGCAAAAGCATATTGCGCCCGGTATACGAACTGGATGAACTTGAAATGTGTTAACAGCGAGGACCCCCTAGTCCACGTGCATTTTGATTTCTGAAAGGGTATAATGGGTTTCGTGGAAAGCATTAATCGAACGGGTACTATGGAACTCATCCAACACATTCGTACGAACATGTTGACATGAGGGAGACAGGTTTCTACCAGTCAGTCTACTCGGTGGATTGCGTTAAAACGAAACCTTACGAGTGTCTTTCGAACATCTCTCATGATTTCCAAACATATGCTTAAAACGAATAGTTTCGTTCATTTTGAGGCTATACTACAGCAAATTACGTTTGAATATTGATGAGAACCTGATTTGTATATAGAAGGGAGACAGGGTTGATGGCGAAAGATGATGTAATTGAAGTCGAAGGAACAGTTGTTGAGACTTTGCCAAACGCGATGTTTAAGGTAGAATTAGAAAACGGTCATACGATACTTGCGCATGTATCGGGTAAAATTCGTATGCACTTTATCCGCATTTTACCTGGAGATAAAGTCACAATTGAACTTTCTCCTTACGATTTAACTCGCGGTCGTATCACGTACCGTTTTAAATAATCTTTTGCACTCCGGACTACTAAGGAGGTTGGGTTAGATGAAAGTGAGACCATCTGTGAAGCCGATCTGCGAAAAATGTAAAGTAATTCGCCGACGCGGTAAAGTAATGGTAATCTGTGAAAATCCTAAACACAAACAAAGACAAGGATAATAAGAAGGAGGTGCACGACACATATGGCACGTATTGCTGGTGTTGACATTCCACGCGATAAACGCGTTGTTATTGCATTAACATACATTTTCGGAATTGGTAAAACTACGTCACAAAAAGTATTAGCGGAAGCTGGTATCTCTGAAGAGACTCGCGTTCGTGATCTTACTGAAGACGAGCTAAACAAAATCCGTGAACAAATCGGTGTATACAAAGTAGAAGGTGACCTTCGTCGTGAAGTATCACTAAACATTAAACGTCTGATGGAAATCGGTTCATTCCGAGGAATCCGTCATCGTCGCGGCTTACCAGTACGCGGACAAAATACGAAGAACAATGCACGTACTCGTAAAGGTCCACGTAAAACAGTAGCTAACAAGAAAAAATAATCGGTAAAGGAGGTTTCTTCTTAACATGGCACGTAAACAACAAACACGTAAGCGTCGTGTGAAAAAGAATATCGAATCCGGTATTGCTCACATTCGCTCAACATTTAACAACACTATTGTGACTATAACAGACATGCAAGGTAACGCACTTTCTTGGTCAAGTGCTGGAGCTCTTGGATTCAGAGGTTCTCGTAAATCTACTCCATTCGCTGCACAAATGGCTGCTGAAACTGCTGCTAAAACTTCAATGGAACATGGTTTAAAAACTTTAGAAGTAACTGTTAAAGGCCCTGGTGCTGGTCGTGAAGCGGCAATCCGCGCACTTCAAGCTGCAGGTCTAGAAGTTACAGCAATTAAAGACGTAACACCAGTACCACATAATGGTTGCCGTCCACCAAAACGTCGTCGCGTTTAATAGGTGATCCTCAATATGTTTGAGAACATCATTTATTGTACAGACTGAGGTTGTGCAACACAGCAATCAGTTAAACGATCGAATTCATGATGGAAAGAACCTATACATTCGATGTTTTGAGGGAGGGTAAATTGGAATGATCGAAATTGAAAAACCAAAGATTGAAAGTGTAGAAATCAGCGAAAATGCCAAGTTTGGTAAATTTGTTGTAGAACCGCTTGAACGTGGCTATGGAAATACTTTGGGCAATTCTTTACGTCGTATCCTTCTGTCTTCTTTACCAGGAGCCGCAGTTACTTCTATTCAAATTGATGGCGTTTTACACGAGTTTTCAACTATTGAAGGCGTAGTGGAAGATGTAGCATCTATTATTATGAATGTGAAAAAACTAGCTCTTAAAATCTACTCTGATGAAGAAAAAGTCATAGAGATAGATGTAAAAGGAGAAGGAACTATTACAGCAGCTGACATTACTCATGACAGTGACGTGGAGATTTTAAATCCGGAGCTTTATATTGCTACAATCGGCAAAAATGGTCATTTCCGTATGCGTATGTACGCAGGGCGAGGCCGTGGCTACACTCCTGCTGATCAAAACAAACGTGAGGATCTTCCTATCGGCGTAATCCCGATCGACTCTATTTATACTCCAGTTTCACGCGTTAATTTTCAAGTGGAAAACACTCGTGTTGGACAAATGTCTAACTACGATAAATTAACTCTTGATGTGTGGACAGATGGCAGCACCGGTCCAAAAGAGGCGATTTCGCTTGGAGCAAAAATACTAACAGAGCACTTGAACATTTTTGTAGGGATGACAGATGAGGCTCAAACTGCGGAAATCATGGTCGAAAAAGAAGAAGATCAAAAAGAAAAAGTTTTAGAGATGACTATTGAAGAACTTGATCTTTCTGTTCGTTCTTATAACTGCTTGAAGCGTGCAGGTATTAATACAGTACTTGAACTTGCTAGCAAGTCAGAAGACGATATGATGAAAGTAAGAAACCTTGGACGTAAATCTTTAGAAGAAGTAAGAGCTAAGTTAGATGAGCTTGGCTTAGGATTACGTAAAGAAGACTAAGCGATTTTTGATATAGCTAGATATGAACTATTCACCAAAGGAGGGAAACATCCATGGGTTACAGAAAACTTGGACGTACAAGTTCTCAACGTAAGGCGATGTTACGTGACTTAACAACTGACCTAATTATTCATGAGCGTCTTCAAACAACTGAAGCACGTGCAAAAGAATTACGTTCTGTTGTTGAAAAAATGATCACTTTAGGTAAACGCGGAGACTTGCACGCTCGTCGTCAAGCAGCTGCATACATTCGTCGTGAAGTAGTTACTACTACTGATGAAGAAGGCGAAGAATCAACAACTTTTGCTTTGCAAAAATTGTTTGATGATGTAGCACCACGTTATGCAGATCGCCAAGGCGGTTATACTCGTATTATGAAAGTTGGACCTCGTCGCGGAGACGGAGCACCAGTTGTAGTAATTGAGTTAGTTTAATTTAATGGATCAGTCGTTTATTCGATTGCTAAGTTAAAATTCAAAGCTGAAGAGGGATGTTGGTGTTGCTACCACCCTCTTCTTTTTTCAAACAGATTTATACGACATTATAAAAGCTGAGTGTTATGATGAGCGGACTTTCATTAGTAGCGTCTCGTCTAGCTCTACGCACCTCATTTTCTGACTGGTCTTGAGCAACCAGTCTAGAAATAAGTTATAGAAGAGCGCATTTCTCCAAATGAGGTGCGCGCTTTTTTAATTTGTCTATAAATTTGTTAATATGGAGTTAAGCTGAGCAGAGTTTAGTTAAGGGAGGTTAAGGGCATGAAAGCAGAAATTATTTCCTTACAGGATGTAACATATACCTATTCCGAAGAAAATACTAATATCAAACCCGCAATACATAATGTGTCATTTTCTATAGGTGAAAGCGAATGGGTTGCTATTGTAGGTCACAATGGATCTGGTAAATCCACGTTAGCCCGATTAATGAATGGTCTTCTATTTCCTCAGAAGGGAAAGGTGCGTATTTTTGGTGAGACGTTAACGATGGAAAATCTTTGGGAAACTAGATCGAAAATGGGCATGGTATTTCAAAACCCCGATAACCAATTCGTTGGGGCTACTGTCCAGGACGATGTAGCATTTGCCCTAGAGAATAATGGGATCCCCTTTGAGGAAATGGTAGAACGAGTACGACGATCATTAGCAAAGGTCAATATGCAGGATTTTATGAATAGCGAGCCACATCATCTGTCAGGTGGCCAAAAGCAAAGGGTTGCTATAGCGGGTGCTATTGCGATGCAGCCACGCATTTTATTGTTAGATGAAGCAACCTCCATGCTAGATCCGCAAGGGAAGGAAGAGGTGCTGTCAACGGTTCGTCAGCTAAGAGAAGAAACGGATCTGACGGTTATCTCCATAACGCACGATTTAGAGGAAACCTTGCTTGCAGATAGAGTTATTATGATGAATCAGGGTGAGAAATATGTAGAGGATACTCCAAAAGGTATTTTCGAGCGTGGGCAAGAATTAGTGGACTTAGGTTTAGATTTGCCATTTGCGATGAAAATGTCCAAGCTTATAAAAGCTCAAGGGATATCCCTAATCGCAGAACATATGTCAGAAGAAGAGTTGGTGAACGATTTATGGACATCACACTTCAACAAGTAAGCTATGCTTATGCAAAAGATACCCCTTTTGAAAAAAAGGCCTTGTTTGATGTGGATTTGAATATACCTTCTGGCTCTTATCAAGCTATTATAGGGCACACTGGCTCAGGAAAGTCTACTGTGTTGCAGCATTTGAATGCCTTATTAAAGCCTACGGAAGGTACCGTTAGGATAGGAGAGATAGAGGTCCAAGGTAAAAAGAAAAATAAACAATTGCGTGCAGTGCGCCAAAAAGTAGGCATAGTGTTTCAATTTCCAGAGCATCAGTTGTTTGACGAAACAGTACTCAAGGACATTATGTTTGGTCCTATGAACTATGGTGTACCAGAGGCTGAAGCTAAGGCACGTGCAGTAGAATTGGTTAAGCTACTAGGATTACCTGAAGAGGTCATGGAAAAATCTCCATTTGACTTATCTGGTGGCCAAATGAGACGCGTCGCTATAGCAGGAGTTCTAGCCATGAACCCAGAAGTCCTAGTACTGGATGAGCCGACCGCTGGTTTAGATCCAAGGGGTCGTAAGGAAATCATGGACCTCTTTTATCGCATTCATCAAGAGAAGGGAATAACGACTATCCTCGTGACGCACAGCATGGAAGATGCAGCTAGATACGCAGATCGAATAGCAATCATGTATAGAGGGAAATGTGTGTTGCAAGGCACTCCGGAAGAGGTTTTTGAAAATGAAACTCGTTTAAAAGATTATCAGTTGGAGCTGCCACAAACAGTAAAGTTTCAAAGGAAATTAGAACAAATGATGGGCAGAAGGCTACCGATTCTCTGTTTAACAGAGGAAGTATTGGCGATAGAAATGGCGCACCTGTTAAAAAAGGGGTGTGAGGACGAATGTTAGAAAAAATGATTTTTGGTCGTTACATACCTGGGGATTCATTAATTCACCGCTTAGATGCCAGAGCTAAATTAATCTTTGTTTTCTTATTTATCGCCGTGGTTTTCATCGCGAATAATTGGATCACATATGGAATATTGGTGTTATTTACTTTTTTAATAATCCGTATGTCAAAAATAAGATTATACTTTCTAATCAATGGTTTAAAACCTGTCGTTTTTTTGATAATCTTTACATTCTTATTGCATATAATTTTCACTCGAGAGGGCGCTCTTATTTTTGAATGGAAGTTTATAAAAATCTATGAGGAGGGTTTGAAGCAGGGGATATTCATATCTATCCGTTTCTTCGTACTCGTTATACTAACATCCATTTTAACGCTCACTACAACGCCTATATCGATTACTGATGCTTTAGAGATACTTCTGAACCCCTTAAAGAAATGGAAGCTCCCAGTGCATGAATTAGCGCTTATGATGTCAATCTCCTTAAGGTTCATCCCAACACTTATGGATGAAACTGATAAGATTATGAAAGCGCAGATGGCCAGAGGGTCGGATATGACTTCAGGAAGTATGAAAGAGCGAATGAATGCTATTGTGCCGTTGCTGATTCCGCTATTTGTGAGTGCTTTTAAACGAGCTGAGGATTTGGCGACAGCTATGGAGGTTCGCGGCTATAAAGGTGGCGAAGGTAGAACAAGATATCGCAAGCTAGAGTGGAGGAAAAAGGATACGGCAATTCTAGTTGTACTTGTCCTTTTAGCAGTTATACTTGTTTATTTTAGACAGTAATAGGAGGTAACGGTATGCGTTTAAGAGCTATCATCAGCTATGATGGAAGTCAATTTTCTGGTTATCAGGTTCAACCGGGAAAAAGAACAGTACAGCTAGAGCTTGAACGAGTTCTACAAACAATCCATAAAGGTGAACTAGTGAAGGTAGTAGCAAGTGGTCGTACGGATGCAGGGGTGCATGCGACAGGTCAGGTAATTCATTTTGATAGTCACTTCAACTTACCTATGGATCGCTGGAGAACTGCTTTAAATGTTCAACTTCCAAAGGATATCCGAATACATTCCGTAGAAGAAGTTGCTGCAGACTTTCATGCAAGATATCATGCGGAGGGCAAAACTTATCGATACAAATGGACGCTAAATGAGATTCAGAGCCCATTTGAGCGTAATTATACTGTCCATGTGGATAGATATAAGCCTAACGTAAATTTGATGAAGGAAGCTTCCGTACACCTTTTAGGGACGCATGATTTCTCTAGCTTCTGTGCATCTAAAACTAGTATAAAAGACTTTGTCAGAACAGTAAGGTCAATAGATTTTGAATGGAAAGAAGACTCTAATCAGCTGCATATGGTTATCAGCGGTAATGGTTTTTTATATAACATGGTTCGAATTATTGCAGGTACTTTATGGGAAGTTGCAATAGGAAAAAAAAATGTGGACGAGCTACCAGGAATTCTTCAATCTTGCGATAGAAAAAATGCTGGTAAAACCGCGCCAGCACACGGTTTATATCTAGAAAAAGTAGAGTATTCATGATGTAGCAACTTTTCCAGGTGTTTATGGAAAAATACTTGACTATTAACAGTGTGTGGGTTATGATGATGTATGGTATTTTCATTAACCCCACAATATAAGCCCCGAAACTTATTGGTATGAGGATATAGAAAATTATAGATCGATTATGATTGAATTAGGAGGACAAAATACATGCGTACAACATTCATGGCTAAAGGTCACGAAGTAGAACGTAAATGGTTAGTTATCGACGCTGAAGGCCAAACTCTTGGTCGTCTTGCTTCTGAAGTAGCAGCTATTTTACGTGGAAAAAACAAACCAACTTTCACACCGAACGTTGACACTGGTGATCACGTGATCATCATCAATGCAGAAAAAATTCATTTAACTGGGAACAAGTTAAATGACAAAATTTACTACCGTCACACTCAATTTGCTGGTGGACTTAAACAACGTACTGCTTTAGAAATGCGTACTAAGTACCCAACAAAAATGATCGAATTAGCGATCAAAGGAATGCTTCCTAAAAACACTTTAGGTCGTCAAATGTTCGGAAAACTTCACGTTTACGCTGGAGCAGAACATCCACATGCAGCACAACAACCAGAAGCTTATGAGCTTCGCGGATAATAATTAAGAGGAGGACATACACTTGGCACAAGTTCAATATATCGGCACTGGTCGCCGTAAAAGCTCAGTAGCACGCGTACGTTTAGTACCAGGCGAAGGAAAAATCGTTATCAACAAACGTGACGTAGAAGATTACGTACCATACGAAACTTTACGTGAAATCATTAAACAACCATTAGTAACTACTCAAACTCTAGGTAGCTATGATGTTCATGTAAACGTTAATGGTGGTGGATTCACAGGTCAAGCAGGAGCAATCCGTCACGGTATTGCACGTGCTCTACTTACAGTAGATCCTGATTTCCGTCCAGCTTTAAAATCTGCAGGATTCTTAACACGTGACCCACGTATGAAAGAACGTAAAAAACCAGGACTTAAAGGCGCTCGTCGTGCACCTCAGTTCTCAAAACGTTAATCTTACAAGATTACAAAGACTCTCAACCTTATGGTTGGGAGTTTTTTTATTTTTATTCAAACATTCTCACTTTTAGTTATTAATCCTTTCTAGATGTCAAAGAAGGGATTCTTTTATTTCAAAAAACTAATTGAAATGCCGTATATACTAACGTAACTAACTTAAAAATAACAGATGGTATTAAAAGGTATTTAAGTTATAATAGTAAAGGAAAAAATAGGGATAGGAGAGTGTCGGGCTTGAAAATAACACAGCAATGGAATCAGGTGGATAGTGATTATATACGACAAAAGGTTATTGAGCATAATATGGCTAATATTCCTGAGGAAGTGAAACACCCGAAAAAACAAATCAGTTTCGTACTGCGTGATGAAAACCAAAAGATTCTCGGAGGAATTACGGGTACAATTTTTTGGTATCATCTTCATATTGATTTCCTATGGGTGGATGAGTCTTTGAGAGGTCAAGGTTACGGAAAAGAATTGCTAACTAAAATAGAAGAGTTTGCGATAGAGCATAACTGTAGGCTTATACAATTAGATACCTTTAGCTTTCAAGCACCTGATTTTTATCAAAAGTTTGGTTATGAAGTAATTGGTATCGTAGATGATTTTCCTACGAAGGATAGTAAACAGTATTACTTAGCAAAAAGAATGGGTTAGCTAAAGGTAGATTGGGTCTTAGACTCTAATCTACCTTATTATTTTTTGAAAAAAATAATTACCTGGACATCTTATTTAATGACAAATTATTAAGAATTATTTATCTTCTACCGAAAAAGGGATTGTAGCATAAATTGCGTAAGTGTATATTAAGTAAGCAATTATACATAAAGTGGGGTGGGAGAATGTTTTCTTCAGAAAGATTAGATTTTCGTTTCTATACAGAGGCTGACTTAGACTTTTTATATTCCATGCTTTCAGACGAAAGAATGACAGAATTTATAGGGAACGGGAAGACAAGGAATCGTAAGGAAACCTTCAATTTTTTACAGTGGATTTTTCAACATTATGAGCAAAACAACGAGTATGGGTTAAAGTTATTGGTACGTAAGAAAGATGGAGTGACAATTGGCCATGCTGGTATTGTTCCACAATTAATTGAGGGACAAGTGGAATTAGAAATTGGCTATTGGATTGCTAGAGAGTATTGGGGAAATCGTTATGCGAGTGAGGCTGCGGAGACTTTGTTACAAAGAGGTCTAAACCAGCTAGGAGTGGGAAGGTTTATATCGCTTATTCAAAAGCCAAATTTAGCGTCTAGAAAGGTAGCAGAAAAAATAGGTATGCAGCTAGAAAGAGAAATAATATTAAGCGATAAGCAGGTTTGCTTATATGTATATGAAAAATAGAGAGAAGTAGGGTTGAGATGAGAAAGAAATTTAATGTAGTTACTTCTACCATTTTGGTAAGCATTTTTTTAGCGAGGTTTGGGACATTTTTGGTAATTCCCTATCTTACTTTGTTTTTGTTAAATGAGTTTGACTATTCAGGTGTGCAGATAGGAGCTATATTATCCACCTTGGCTTTTTCTGGTCTTCTCATGAGTTTTTTTGTAGGTCCCTATATTGATAAATTTCCAAAAAATAAAGTTATCTTAACTGGTTTAAGCGGATATCTAGCCTGCTATATTTACTTTCCATTTATCGATCAATATGCAGGGTTTATTGTTTTTGCGGTTTTACTAGGGATGAGTCAATCAATAGTTGAGCCAACCTATCGTGTACTATTAAGTCTTTACACAGAACCAGAGAATAGAAGATTAATCTTTAATATACGATATTTTTTGATTAATATCTCTGCTGCTGTAGCACCTCTCACTTCCGTCTATTTTCAGCGGTTCGGGCTTGAGAATATATTTTTCGGTGTCGGTTTTATCTTTCTAGTAAATATTATTACGTTTATGGTGTTATTTAAGAAGTATCCGATGGAGAAACCTGCAGCTAGTTCTTCCAAATCATCTATTTTTCAATCTTTCCATGTATTTAAAAAAGATTATGCTTTCAGTATTTTTGTGCTTGCCTTGATTTTTATAACCTTTGGATATAGTCAGTTTGATTCGACTTTTAGTCAGTACTTAGGAAAGAC
The DNA here is from genome assembly GCF_014836595.1 of Psychrobacillus faecigallinarum. Lineage (GTDB taxonomy): Bacteria > Bacillota > Bacilli > Bacillales_A > Planococcaceae > Psychrobacillus > Psychrobacillus faecigallinarum. The sequence goes on from NZ_JACSQO010000006.1 coordinate 201,221, forward strand.
ATTTGACGCGGAGCTTGCAGTTCAATATTTTTCATGGTTGATTACGACAAATGCAATAACGGTTTTAATCATACAATACTTTGTTTATAAGCTAGGAGAGCGGATCAGTACCACTTCTTCACTAATGATTGGAAGTGGAATGTTGTCTATAGGATTACTAATTTTCGGGCAAAGTCCAAATATTATTGTGTTAATTGTAGCGATGATTATCTTTACAGCAGGAGAAGTACTGGTTTTTACAATGGTAGATATACATATTGATAGTATGTGTGAGGATCATGAAAAAGGGACTTATTTTGCTCTTACAGGTGTAAAATCTGTTGGAAGAATTATAGGTCCTAGTTTGGGAGGAATATTATTAGATAATGTAGGAAGTGGAGCAGCAGTATTCTTTATCATATCTTTCATTACTATTTTATCTGTCCCATCATTTTTTATAAGTTCTAAAATGAAGCCGAGAATCTAATCATACTCTTTGTCCCTCTTACGTATAATGAGTGAAAAAGGAGCGATTAACCTGAAAAAATGGCTTATAATCGGTGTTTTGTTTTTTGTCACTCTACTAGCGGTAACTTACAGCACAAGAGCAAGTGATATTGGTTTTTTCCTGCCAGAACCATTAAGTGGGGTAAAGGTTGTCATCGACCCAGGGCATGGAGGGATAGATGGCGGGGCGAGTTATGGGGAAGTAGTGGAAAGAGATATAACTCTATCTATGTCTCTTAAACTAGAAAAAATTTTAAAGTCTCAAGGGGCAACGGTTGTTATGACACGCACAAAAGAGGGGGATGCTGTGGCAGAGCATTTACCTGATGAGGATTACCCGACAACTCGTGCGAGAAAACGTGCAGATTTATTGCTAAGAGAAGAGATTATGAATAACTCTGAGCCGGATATGGTCATTAGTATGCATGTCAACGCTGTTCCTGAGGAAAGATGGAGAGGCGCTCAAGTTTTTTATCACGCAGAGGGACATGAGGGCGGACAGCTACTAGCTAAATCCATCCAATCATCCATTAAAAGCAATATTGGTAATACTGAAAGAGAGGCACTCGCTATCAAGCAAGTCTATATCTTGAAGAAAGCAAAAGCACCAGCAGTTTTAGTGGAAACTGGTTTCATAAGCAATACAGATGAAAGAGAATTGCTTACATCGGACAAATATCAAAATGATATGGTAAATGCTATCGCAGATGGAATTAGATTATTCGTAGAAGAAAGCGTTTATTGAGCCGATGAAGGGATGGTAGACCCTCGTATATGGTATACTATATTGCGAATAGTTAACTAAAGGGGAGTGTCTGCACAATGATTAATGAGAAACAAGTTCGTACATTACTTGGGGAATTAAACGATCCGTTTTTACATAGAACTCTTGAAGAAACGAATGGTATCTCTCAAGTTTCGATAAAGGAAGAGAAAAATCATGTTAGTGTCAAATTGGCAATTGCAAAGATTAACTCAGCGGAGCAAATGCAGTTACAAACTAAAGTAGTAGAAATATTGAAAAATGCTGGTGCCAACACGGTTGGTATTCGTTTTGAAGAGCTTCCTAAGGAAGTATTAGAGCAGTTCCGCGGAAAAGGAAAAGAGAGCGATAGCGAGGATATTCTTTCTCCAAACAGTAAAGTGAAGATTATCTCTATCGCATCTGGTAAAGGAGGCGTAGGTAAATCTACGGTATCCGTGAACTTGGCTGTGGCTCTTGCTCGATTAGGGAAAAAGGTTGCTTTAGTAGACGCAGATATTTACGGCTTTAGCGTACCGGATATGATGGGAGTAAAAGACGTTCCTCAAATCAAAGAAGATCGTATTATTCCAGTAGAGCGCAAAGGAGTCAAGGTAATATCAATGGGATTCTTTGTTGAAAACAACACTCCTGTTGTTTGGCGCGGACCAATGTTAGGGAAAGTTTTGGACCAATTCTTTAAAGATGTAGAGTGGGGAGAGTTAGACTTCTTGCTTTTAGATTTACCACCAGGTACAGGAGACGTGGCATTAGACATTCATCAAATGCTGCCTGCCTCTAAAGAAATCGTTGTCACTACACCACATCCAACAGCAGCTTTCGTAGCAGCTCGTGCGGGTGCTATGGCTTTACAAACGGATCACGAGATTTTAGGAGTTATTGAAAATATGTCATGGTACGAATCTAAGTCTACTGGTGAGAAGGAGTTCGTTTTTGGTAAAGGCGGAGGCCCTAAACTTGCCGAAGAACTTCGTACAGAGCTTCTAGGTCAGATTCCTCTTGGTCAGCCTGACTGGAATGATATCGATTTTGCTCCTTCCGTATATTCTGAAACCCATGAGACGGGCAAAATATATTTGGATATCGCTGAAAAAATTATAGAAAAAGCATAAAAAAAAAGGCCGTTTCCTAATAGGAGCGGCCTTATTTTTCTTCCTCTTTCTTGCTTTCCTCTTTCTTAGAGCCACCGCCACTTTCCTCTTTTGAGGCGCCCGCTTCTTCTACTAGCTTCTGCCATTTTGTTTGTAGCGTTGGACTTTGAATAGTTTCTTCTACAACCTTTTGGATCTCTTTACGCATATCACTTGATTTTAGTGTTTTTTCTAATTCCTTTTTCATCTCAGCAGAACTAAAGAAACTCTCTAAGTCCTTAAGGTATTCTGAATCCTTCATCATTTTTTTCATCAAATCTTCTTGTTGTTTCAGCATACTCTTTGCCATAGTCTCAGAAAATTTAGGGTCCTGATAAAGTTCCTTCCAAAACTCCTCTGCTTGCTTAGAAAGCATAGTCTCTTCGACCGATTTTTTTACTTGTTCACTGTCTATTACAAGCATTTCTTGAAATTGAGGATCCTCTAAAAGGGTGCGTATAGCTTTCTTACCATCCTCAGTCTGCAATGCATCGATTAACATCTTTTTGTTTTCTTCATATGAAGGAGTGCTAGAAGATTCACTACAACCAGCTAGGAGCCCAATACTCAATAAAAATAGGGCAAAATATTTCATTTAAACCTCACCATCCTTTCGATTATTGTTCACATTTAAAATAGAAATATGTATTGCATTTATGAAGAAATAGATTTTTTCCCAAATCGTTGATACAATCGTAAGAGGAAATAGAGTAGATGGAGGAAATCTTGCTGTGACAATTCGAAATTGGTTTAAATTCTTTCTTAATTCAATGATTATCGGCGGCCTCATTACAGGAGTTTTAGGTTTGTTCATCCGTTGGGATGATGCCTTTGCAAAATATTTTGAAGCAGGACAATGGAGTGAATTTATTGCTGCATTTGTTTTTATGGTAGTAATGGGTTTCACTATTAGTGTAATTGCCCAAATGGGATTCTTCGCTTATTTAACCATTCATCAAATGGGCGTAAATATATTTAGAACTCTAACACTATGGAATTGGGTACAATTATTAATTATTGCGTTTGTGATATTCGATTTGATAATGTTCCGCTTTCGTCCAAATGCTGAAACGACGGGACAAGTTTGGTTATACGGAATCTTGTTGGCCATTTTAATAATAACGGCTGTAGTTGTGGGTATAATAAAAGCAAATAAAACAAAAAAGCATGCGCTAATTTCGGCTGTATTCTTTATGATAGTAGTTTCCACGTTAGAGTGGCTTCCAGTCTTAATGGTTAATGCTGACAAAGTAGATAGCTGGGTTACTTTATTATTGTTTCCCATACTTGCAGTTAATGCATACCAATTGTTGGCCTTACCGAAGTACAACGCTAAATCTGATGAAGATCGTTTAAAACTTGAAGCTCGCAGAAAAGCGAGAAGAGAAGCAGCAACAGCTGTGAAGGGTAAATAAGAAAACTGCTCTGACTAATTAGTCGGAGCAGTTTTCTTTAATCAGGAATGCTTTTTGTTTTCATTTTTAAATTAAATATATTTTGTTCAATAGTAACAAAAGGTTGAGATTTTAAATATTTTGCAAGTTGGACCGTGTCGATTCGTTCCTCTTGGTGTAAGGGAACGGTAAGTATATCTCCTTTCCCAAGCTTAGGAATGCTATCTCCTAAAACTAAAGAAGATCCCAGCAGATTTATTTCCTCCTTCCAAGCATCCTTCTGAAGCTCCATTGGAAACTCATAATCAGAAGTTCTAAACCAATTAGGCTTCTCACCAATCGCTTTTTCAAATTTATCTACTTCTTTTTTAAAGAGACTGCGGTCCTCGGTATACTGTAAACCCTCTTTCCCTAACAGGCTAATAGGAATTTTTTTGTCTTTCATCAATTTAACAATCGGCTCAGAGCGCTCGATCCATTCAATGCTAATAAAAAAATGAGGATAAGGTGCTTTTAAATCTTTTACTAATGCTTCTACATCCTCTCTGCCAAATGTCAGATCTATAGTGACAGTGTTTCCATAGGTACCCTTGGAGATAACGCTTGGTTTTTCTGTCACTTGAAAGACGGGAAGAAGAGTAGAATAAGTATTGGGCATAAAGAGTAAAAGCATGAATAACAGTACAGAGGAGATGGTTATTAAAAGCTTTGTTTTCAAAGAAACACACACCTTTTCAATTTGTTTTAATAAATTTTATGATTAAGTGTTGACATTCATGTTTAAACGATGGTAAGATACAAAGGTCGCCAAAACAAAACGACAAAATACATTATATGAACATTGAAAACTGAACATGCAAAACGTTAAGACATAAAGCATCAAATAACTTCGGTTATGTTGATGCAAAACAATTTTGACATCATTTAATGATGATGCCAGCAAAACAAAATGAGCTTTTTAAGTTCTCTATTATGGAGAGTTTGATCCT
>NZ_JACSQO010000007.1 GCF_014836595.1 Psychrobacillus faecigallinarum
AACGTACCTTCTTTAAGTTATCTGAACAAAATGTTCATAAAATTAGCTCTGATTTCGATGACTTTTAAGAAAGTCAAAGGAGTAGATGTTTTGTTTTAAAGTGCTGCATTTCTTAGTGCACAGTTAATCGATTTAAATTTACGATTAGAATATTAATAGGTTTAGTAAACAAGGCAATATTGAAATAGAGAATATATTAGTAGGAACGTTCCAATATGGAGCGTTCTTTTTTAATAGAAAATATGTTTTCAAGGGGGCAGTACATGGACAAGGAGGTGGAGAACATGGATGTGTGGTAGGAAAAAGTTCAGCAAGACATTGCAGAATTATAAAATGGACAAACCGTCTTAAAAAGTGAGCAAGACCGAATGAAGCAAGACATCCACAAACTAGAATTATCGGATCAGCTGCAGAACCAAGAGATTAATACTATCAAATCTACATTATCTGAAATCTAGGAAGATACAAATTGGATTAGACGTAAAATCACTGGTGCACTTATTACTGCGGTAATAACAGCAGTCGTTGGAGGAATTGTTGGTATTGCAATAGCAAATATATTCTAGGAGGAATAACACATGAAAATTAACTGGAAAGTACGTTTCAAACACAAACCATTTTTAATATCTTTATTCGCATTAGTGATGTTACTTGCCCAACAGGTAGCATCTTTTTTTGGATTCGATACAACGATTTACAATGAGCAAGCAACAGATTTGTTTAATACAGTCTTAGCAATCCTAGTGTTACTAGGAGTAGTTTCAGACCCAACAACAGAAGGAGTTTCAGACAGTAAGCAAGCCATGTTTTACAAAAAACCACGTGATGAGGTGAAATAAATGGTTGTAGCACTTGAGGAATTAATCAGACGATCCGTTAATCGAATTGGTGCTGTTCATCCTTCTCTGAAGGAATACACAATAGAGTTAATTAAACGATGCTACAAAGAAGATATTTATGTTCAAATATCATCTGGATTTCGTTCAAATGAGGACCAAGCTTATATATATGGTCAAGAGAGACCAAATTATATTTGGAATGGTAAAAAGTATGGTTTAAAAGGAAGTATTGTATCTAATGCTCAACCAGGAACGTCCATCCACAATTATGGTCTAGCTATTGATTACTTTTTAGTCAGTGATGATGGTAATAAATCATTGTGGACAGTTAATGATAAATGGAAACGTGTGGTAGCTATTGCTAAATCAATGGGGTTTGAATGGGGTGGGGATTGGAAGAGCTTTAAAGATTATCCTCATTTGCAATACAACAAAGGATTAAGCATAGCCCAATTGAAGGCTGGACATAGACCTATTTTTCCATCATTGAAAGCGGTAGAAGGGGTTACTAATACTGATAAAATTATGTGGGGCAAGACCGAACTTAAAAAAGGTCAAATCGGTAAGCTGATAATCCTGAAACCTATTAATCTGTGGAAGGACTCTCCACATACTTCTAATAAATTAGAAAAAGTTCGTGTATTGAATCCAGGTGAGGAATATAGCTAATGATATTGCAGATGGAACTATTACTATTTCTAAGACTATAAGAAGTGTATTCGTAGGAACTTATAATAAGGTTGTAGGGCGTTCTAAGAGAAACTTGGATACTTCTTCATCTGTGGAAGAAAAACCTTATCTAAGCAATCCTGTGACTTTCTTTGATTGGTTAAATGAGAAACCTTCTGACTGGGAATCTTTTGAGAGCAAGCCTGTGTATTTAGAAAATTGGTTGGAGTGGTAAGTTTTTTTCATAAGTAGTGATTCCAACTATCGCGAGCAAACTATATTTTATAGGCAGTATAACAATAGCCCCCCTTGAGTAATAGGTAGACGCTATTTGACGCTTACAAAAAAATGATAGCTATTTAAGTTTCGTGCAATAAAAATACTTTATAATATTCCGATCAATTTTCTTTGGTTGAAATGATAAGATAAAATGATTTAGTCACAAAAATAAAAAATAAAAATTGTTGTAACGAATCAACAAATTTCTGGATATATAGATGGTTGACTTTCAAAAATATTGGTTCAGTATAGCAAAATTCTCATTAGAAAGGAGGTAAATCGTGGATAAAGAAAATATATATCAAGAATATGGGGACTTTATTTTTAGGTATTTATTAACCCTTACAAATGATGGTCAATCTGCTGAAGAATTAACGCAAGAGACGTTCTATCAAGCCATTAAGTCCATTGACAACTTTCATCATAATGGAAAAGCAAAATTTTCAACATGGCTATGTTCAATTGCCAAAAACGTTTGGTTACAAGAAATGAATCGCGAAAAAAACAAGCACAAGTTGGTAAACTCATTAAGTGATGAAACGCCTATTTCTTATAATTTAGAAGATGAATATTTTAAAAATGAAGATAAAATTAGTTTTTATAAAAAAGCTCAACTACTGAGTGACATTAAACGTGAAATACTTTATCTCAGATTATTAGGGGATTTATCTTTTAAAGAGATTGGCTCCATTTTAGGCGGAACAGAAAACTGGGCAAGAGTAACATTTTACCGAGCAAAACAACAAATTGGAAAAGGTGGGGAAGATTATGAATCATAGTGTATTTAGAGATTTAGTCCCGAGCTACATAGAAAATTTAACAAGCGAAGAAACAAATAATGAAATCGAAAAACATATGGAACAATGTGAGGATTGCCGACAGTATGTAAAGGAAATGCAGGAAGATTTGTTGGTACAACATACCGATGAGAAAAAAAAGGAGGAGAAAGGTATCGACTATTTTAAAAAGGTACGATCAAAAAACAGAAAAAAGATTTTCATTATTGTAGGATCACTACTATCCATTTTCATTGGTTGTTTCTTCTTCTTCGACCAAATGTGGATTGCAAATGAAAAAAATGTGCAAACATCCATCAAACAACAAGGTACAATGGTTACGCTGTCCTTTCAAACGAAAAATGACAATCGATATATTTTACCAATGAGTTTTAGGGGACAGAAGTATATCTATGAGATCATTATTTATGAAAAATGGAATGATCTTTCAGAACCAGCCAGTATTTTCAAAGATGGAAGTCCTGTCACGTTTACATTTTTAGATGCAAACACATTAATACTAGACAATGGTGAAGAAATGAAACTTACAGATGAAGACAAAATACTCATTCAATATAAAAACAGTACGGAAGAGATACGATTAAAGGATTTATACGATCCAGAAGATAAAAGAAAATGACATGAACATGAATAAGAAAGAACTAGCTGCTACATTAACCTGAGATTATTGTTCCAAAAATCGTCCTTTTCTGAACGAATTTACACCAGATATGTTAGTTGTATGCGAACGTTTTAAAAAAGTATATCCAAAATAAAATAGTTAAATTACTTTAGTGTGTGTGGGTAGATTAGTTCATATTAATATAGCTATTCAACTAACCGGTGCTTAAGTAAAAAGACAATCAAATAAAAATGAGCTTGGAGATACATTTTCCAGCTCATTTTTTATTGTGTAAATTAAATCAATCCTTATATAATGATACTCGTACCAAGGCCAGGCTTATATAAAATTGGTTGGTATGGTAGTAATTAGATTATTATAAGTAATATAAAATCCTCTCATAATGTAACTAGGAGGATGATCATATGTTAAAGATTCTTTTAAAAAGGATATTTACAGTCTTTATTTTAATATTAACCATTACCACAACTGCCTATGCAAGTGACTCAGCTAAAGAAGAAGGCACGGTAATTTATCATGTTAAATACGATTATGATGAAATATCGAAATTTTTGAGAATGAGCAGAGAAGAATACGAGCAAAAGTGGAACCAAGGTTTATCTATATCTGATATGGCTAAAGAACAAGGCATAGAAAGAAGAGAAGTTGAAGGATATTTTTATACTTTTCACTATGAAGAGATGCAGAAGTGGAGGAAAGAAGGTCCATTGACAGAAAAACATTATTTTCACTTAGTATATAATTTAGCTGAAGAAATCGAAGATTTTATAGATAGAAATCCAAATAAATTTAAAATAAAAAAAAAGACCACCAAAATGTAGTGGTCTCAACGTTTTTCAATAATTAATCTTACCCCATAATCCACCCCATAAATACCCCATTTTTATTTTTAGGCTGTAGAATCACATGTTAAATGATTTCTTGAAAACCTTGTTTTATCTACATTTTAATACTATATAGTTCTATACATTAAGGCAGTATGTCATCCGTACGACTGTATACCCATGGGAACGTGAGCAATATTTGAAGATGTATTAATAGTAAAGCGTTGGGGCTGTAAGGCTCCAACGCTTTTTTGTATATTGTAAATGAGGTTATTGGTATGAATTTAAAATGCTACCACATTTCTTTCACGAAATTATTCAAATTCTTTCATGTACTCATCAAATTTATCAATTGAACGTGCAGCAGTCTTTTAAGATATGCACATACATCCGTTGTAATTTGCTTAGATCCACGCTCCAGTCGTTCCTGCATAAATTTCATATGCGCCAGCCTTCATAACTGCTTATATATATCTTGTTTAATGAATGGGCAAAGAGAGCTTAGAAATAGAAACTTTAAGAACGATAAAGCTTCTTTGGTTGCAATAGAAGAAATAAAAAATCACATCCAAACCGACGTAGTTTTTTATTTTTAAAAATTAAAAATAATATAAAAAATAAAGGGTTTTGGATAAAAAAGTAGAATATAACAATTGAGAGATAAAAATGAACTAAAAAGGAGGTAAAATTATGAAAATTAAAAAGAAGTTATTATCGATTGTTGCTTTGCTTATTGTAAGTTTATCTTTTGGAGCAGGGGCAAGCGCTCAACACGTTGGCGAAGGTGATGGTCCTAGGCCAATATGTACTAATAATGGTCATTGTTACTATCCATAATAAGATTTTTAAAAGTTTTTTGAGCATCTCTTCGGAGGTGCTTTTTATTATGAGAAAGAGGATAAGGAATTAATAAGTGAAGCTAATTGCTCTAGGAAATAGGGTGATGAAGTTCCAATAATAGTGGCATAAAATCAGATTAATAAAAAACCATTAAAGGAACAAATCTTTTCCTGTCTCTTTGAACAAAAATAGTTCATGAAGTCACATTCAATACAAAGTGCTGCTTTTTATTATGCTTTAGAAGTGGTGATAAAATGTTTTTCTATAAAACTAAATTGTGGTGGTCTAAACACACCAAGGTTTTAAAAAGTGATATGTAATGTTCCGAGTATTATTAAACTCCTATGAATGATTCCAGTTAGGAAGGGACAGGCTCTGATGCACCGTAGTGATAGGAGTCTGACTAACGGATGGTCTATATTTTTTTCTAAATCATATTACAAAAAGCAGGAGTTATAGTTTAATTTGTCGAATTAGTTTCACTTACATTAAAAAGAGGTGGATCAACTATGGAATTTATAATAGATAATGAATGTATTAATAAGGCAATATCAGATGTTAATAGAGCAGTATCTTTAAAAACAACCTTTCCTATACTGACAGGTATTAAGATAATTGCAAATAATAATGGTTTAACCCTTGTCGGTAGCAATTCAGATTTTATTATTGAAAAGGTTATTCCTTTAATGATTGATGGAAGGAAAGTATTGGAAGTTTATAATCCTGGCAGTGTTGTAATTTCAGCAAAGTTTTTAAGCGAAATTGTTAAGAAATTGCCCGAGAAAATACATATAAAAGTAAACGAAAAACATTTAGTTACCATACAATCCAATGAAATAGTAACAAACTTATACGGATTTGATGCAGAAGAATACCCCACTCTTCCTCAAATAGATGAAAATAAACATGTTACAATTTCTAGTGAAGATCTAATAGAGGCTATTAAACAAACTGTTTTTGCAGTATCAAAAAGCGAGGCTAGACCTGTCTTAACAGGAGTTAACATGTCAGTCAAAGATAGCAGGCTTAAGTGTGTGGCAACAAATTCTCAACGTTTAGCTTTAAGAGAGGTTGCAATAAACTCCAATGTAGATGGAACTTTCATTGTACCGAGTACAAGTTTAAATGAACTAATTAAAATAATTAATAATGAACATAGTGTATTAAATATTTTTTTTACAGACCGGTATATGATTTGTAAATCAAATACACTTTCATTTTTTTCTAGATTAATTGATGGAATTTACCCAAATGTTTCAGGATTACTTCCAGAAAACTCGAAAACAACAATTACTCTCAGTACAAATCAACTATTAAAAAGTATAGATAGAGCTTGTCTCTTTGCGAGTGAATGGAAAAATAATAATGTACATCTAGAAATCATGAATGATTTAAAAATACAAATTTCCTCAAACTCGTCGGAAATAGGGAAAATAGAAGAAACTTTGAACATTAAGGCTATTACAGGTGAAACTAACTTAAATATTTCAATTGATGGGAGTTTTTTAATGGACGCATTAAAAGCAATCAAGGAAGAAGAGATAAGAATAAGTTTTGGCGGTTCTATGAGACCAATCCTAATTGAACCTATTGACAATTTATCTTATCTTCATCTTATTTCACCTGTTCGTTCCTATTAAATAGTACAATTTAGAATGCAAATTAAAATGTACTTTTGTAATTTTTTCATTTAAGGAGCTTAGGCTCTTTTTTTGTTGAAATTCAACTAATAAATATGTTAACACTGTACATAGTTGTAAGTTTAAAAAACATAAAAAAAGACCTTCTTCAATGTCTAATCAGCTTTAGTTCGCTATTCACATGTTCACGAATGAGAAGTAATTCAATAACATCCTGAGATGAATATGAGTAAGGTGCATTATCAGGAATAAGCTCATTGAATTGTCTAACCAAGTCATTAAGGGTGTCTACATAAAAGTCATTTAAATGTAATTCAAATTTTATCAATATTGTTCTCCTTCTTCTTTTTTAGAAGCATGAACCATTCTCTATAATTTTATTCAATTAGTAGTGAAATACATGCATTAAAAATTAAGAAAATAAAAAAGGACCTTTATCTAAGGTCCTCATGTAAACTGAGATGAGAGTAAAATAAATTTCTCAGTTGTTATTTAGCTTATGTAAGTAACAATTTATTGTACAGGCATGACTACTGTAAAAATACAAAATTTCTTTCAAAATCAAAGAAGTTGACTTCTTTTAATAACATCTCTGAACAATACAATAGCGCCAGAGATTGAAACAAGCGCTATTGTATTAAATGATTAAGGCCTGTCTAAACATGGCGCAGATGCACCAGTGCCACAATTAAAAGCTGATGCCGGACTTTGGCCGATTAAAAATGCTGTTAGGCATAAAACAGAGATAAAAAGTTTAATGTTTTTTCGTCTTACCCACTTAATATTAGAGTGTAATCACTTTTACAATAATCACAAGTCCTTAGGTACACATGGAGCATTACTATAATCAGGCTTACAAATTGGAGGTGCTTGTACAGTTGCTGCTGAAGCAATTGTTGTAGATGATAAAGCAAACACAAAGCCAAAAGCGAGTAGTAACTTAGTTATTCTCTTTTTCATTATTTTCACCATCCTTTCAAATATAAGTAAATTATAGACAACGGTTCCAATTTATTCATCGGTCATTTTGAGTGAATTTTCAGTGAATTTAGTAGTGCTTACTAATTAGTAGAATTGACTTTCTAATAGGTAAATATTATTGTATCGATAGAATTTATTTCAGTAGATACATCAAAGAAAAGAAGAATGTAGATACACTAATTGGAGTTAACAAGCAATTTTATGTGGTGCAAAATACAGAGTATTAAACTCTAATAAGATAGACAACATATTATAGCGGCAGGCGACGACTCCATCGGGGGAAGGTAGATAGATAAGCCATCAAAAATGACGCGTGAGCGACGGTGATGGCTTATCCCACCGCGGAAAGTGGAATTCAATTATACTTTGTTCATTGTAAAGTTACTAATTCTTTAGAAATTGAATCAATTGTAAAAAACAATCAGCTTCAGGTAAAATACCATCAACTGATTGTTTAAATTAGTATTCTTCATATCTAAAAATATGCAATCGTACTTACATTAAAGATGTGAGCTTTCTCTAGTATTATTTCTGTAAAAAGGAGCTTTCAAAAAAATCAAGCAAAGTATCTAGAGTAATTGGATCACTGTAAGTAGAAGCTTTTGTGTTTATTTCATATACTTGACCGTTTTTGACGGCAGGGATGTTCTTCCATAAATCTGTTTCTAAAAAAGAGTTATCTACATCAGGATTTTTGCTAAAAATTACATAGTCTCCAGCGAATTCAGGAAGTAATTCTGTGGAAAATGTATATATACCAGATTCAAGAGCCAATTCCTCCACTTTTTCCGGCATTTTTAGACCCATGGCTTGATATAAAATTTCAGTGCCACGTGCATAATTATTTCCGAAAACATAAAACTCCTTATTACCACTTTCAATAACAGAAACAGTAGCATCTTCACCAATTTTCGCTTTAATAGTCTCTCCAGTGGAAGCCGCTCGTGATTTAAAATCCTCAATCCATTCTTTAGCTTCTTTTTCTTTGTTCAGAAGCTTTCCAATTTCCAGCTGCTGATCTAAATAGTCCAGTTTTCCCCATGTAAAAACAACAGTCGGTGCGATTTCATTTAATTTATCAATATTATTCATATGCGAGCCTGCTATAATCAGGTCTGGATCTAATTCAATTATTTTCTCTAGGTTTTCCTCTGTTACAACTTCTACTCCATCAAGTCGTTCTTGAAAAAGAGGGTTCATCTTCGTCCAGTCGTCAATTCCAACGATATTAGCATCTAAAGCCAGTGCGTTTGGGCCATTTGTAAGAGTTATTACTCTTTGGGGATCTGTAGGAACCTCAATAGGTCCAGTTTCAGAATCATATGTAAAAGTATCCGACTTTGTCTCTCCTTCAGTTTCTTCCTTGTTCGTGTCATTGTTCCCACATGCTGCAAGTAAAAGCACTAAGAAAAATAAGGATGTTATAAATAGCTTTTTCATCATGTAAAACTCCTTTTTTATCATTTGTATTTTAAGAAAAGTTGATATTAATTAGTAATGATAATCATTTTCAATTAACTCTCATAAATATTAATTCTATTAATAAAAATTGTCAATATAATATTTTATTTTCATGGTTGGAAATACATGTGTAATATCACAAGGAGGAAAATAATTTACTGGTCCTAATAGAGGAAGATAACAACCTTCTCAAATATTTTTAGTATTTCTGGATAAACTACAAAAAGAGGTAACGAAGGAGGGATAAAGATGGAAATATTATTGAATAGGATTCATGAAGGAATTGAATATCTTACTTCACAAGGTAAACAAATTAACTTAATAAAAATGAACCCTGACATTTTTGATTCTTTGACGCAAGACGAACTTCCTAATGTTAAAATATGTAACGATGCCACAACGGTTTTTGGAGTATCAATGGAAGCAGATGAGAACGTAGAAAAATATGAATTCATTATATCTAGGCCACTTAACTAAAAATAGAAAGGGACTTCTTTGTATAAAATAGAGGTCCCTTCAATATATACAGCTACTGTCTAATAGATTGCAAGGAAGAGGAAGCTTAAAATGTACCGATTAATAATCAGCTTCACAAAACCTATTGGACCTTTTCTAAATCACTTAGGGCTTTTTGCAAGCCTTCCTCGATGCTTTCATTTAAATCTGTTTCGTATACATAAAAGATTAAGCCATTATGGAATTCGTATAGATTATAGGACACAACATTCATGTTTTCCGTCTCTTTTTTAAATTCTTTAAGCCCTTTTTTCCGATCCTCCTCAGAAGGGTAGATATAGATTAAGAATGGTTTGTTATCTAGCAAATATATATTTGGTTTTATGCCGTTTAGCTTATTGCCAAAAATATTACCAAAAATATTACCAATCCTCTCCTTTGGCTCTTCTAGAGTAAGGTGCTGATTTTCAAGGGAGCTAATTACGTCCTTTAAGGTAATAACTTTAGGATCTTGCCCTTGGCAAGCAGTTATTAACACAAATAGAGTGAATAAGAATAAGTAAGCCTTCCTCATCTTAATGCTCCTTATCATTTGTTGTTCTATCTCATTTTGATTTGAATAGTAAGCCTTTGCCGACATACTTACGATAACCCCATATACCGAATGACATGATAGCCACACCTATCATTAGTAATAAAATATAGTCAAAGGAATTTACGTTTATTATTTGATTAAGTGATATACCTATAAGGAGACCACTTATCCCGGCAAATAAAGACCAAAAGAAACGTTTCATTCTATAATCCTCCTCTAAAGTACTGTTAACATTAACAGTCATTTTACTCTACTATCTATATTCTACAAATATTTCCAAAAACCTTGTAGAAACCGCTATAATAGAAGAGAATTAAAAAATGGAATAGGACTAATAACAGTTGAAACTTCAACTAATTTAAAATAGGAATAACAAGGAAACGACAGGAGTATTTTTAATGAAAAAAATAATAATTGGTACTGCTTGCATTATGATAGTTGGTATATTCGTAGGTACTTTATTTTACGAAAATTTAGATGCGATTCCAACGGATTCCAAGCAGAATAATATAACAACATTAGAACAAACAAAGCCACTACAGCCATTCTATGTAGACGATTTAACTGGATATTCTTTAGAAAATGATCAAGTACAAATTACTTTTAATAGTGGCAATGAATGGATTGAAGTTCCTATTGAAAAAGAAAAGTTATTTGAAGGGGAATATTCCGGAAGTAAGACAGAACTGATAGATGATAGCTATATACTTTCACAGGGGCATGCCTATTTTTTATATTCTAATGAAAATGATTCAAACGAAACCAGTATCGAATTGCTTTATACAAAAAATGAAGGTAAGACATGGGGGAATATAGTTGTCGTAGATCGCTATCCTCTAATTCGTTTTCGAAAAGTTGAGTTTTTAAATGATTCCTTTGGTTACGTCATAATTTCAGGTGATCGTACAATGTCACAGGAATGGACAAATGTTTATATTACGAAGGATGGCGGGATGCAATGGAAAGAAGCGACTCATTCGAATATCACCAGATTAATTTCAGATGGGGGATTTGTTAGTGAAGAAATAGGCTTCTTGTCATTTGGGATACTTAACCCTGAAGAACCGGATCTTCATGTCACGCAAGATGGAGGGGCCTCTTGGCGTGAAGCCAATATCAATATTCCAGAGAAATATAACAAAATATTTGTTCTGGCGGAGGTACCTTTTAAAGAAGATGACTACTTAGCCGTCTACATTAATCAAGGACCTAATGGTGATTACCAAGGTGGGAAAGTTAAAGGGAAATTCATTTCTAATGATAACGGAAAGACATGGGAATTTTTAATGGAGGTAACACCAAATGAACCGAAAATATAAAAAAATAGGAGGCTGGTTATTCTTTCTAATGGCCATTGGATTGTTTAGTGTTCAAATGGGATATTTCTTTTTAAAATCAATATATGTAATAGAGTACGTGGATAATAGATTTTTTTACGTGATAAACATATTAATAGTATTAGCCATTTTCCTCTCCTTGTTTCTTCTGCTCACTGTCAATAAAAAGTGGAAAATGATAATAGTGAGCATTACAGTCGTACTTCTATTTATACAAGGGGTTTTTATTACTATCCATAGCTATCAAACTAAACATATTCTAAGTATTTCACCAGATTTTAAAAATGTGTTAGTCATTAAGGAAGATAGGAAAGCCAAACAGGCAAAATACTATAGATCATATTATTGGATATTTGCTCGGGAAAAAGAAATTTTGCCCTATAAAACTAAAAGCGAGTTTAAAGTAAAGTGGGTAGAAAAAGACATTGCCGCTGTTACTTATAAAGCTGCTGATAGTACGATACACCAATATATCGGTACCTATGGGGATCGTGACGAGGGTTCCTATTCTTACGTTGGCCCATCTATCGCTGGACAATGGCAAGGGGATAATGCAATGGTTATCAGTTCACCGGATGGAATTACTGTTATACTCAACGGAAAAACGGAAAAGTTTAAATGGGACAGTGTTGTTCAATTTGGTACATTAGCCGTTGTTTTGGTCCAAAATAACGAAGCAACTTGGATGATAGGTTTATCAGAGAACTTTAATAGTAACTCGAATGAACCAATACCACCCTCAGGAGAAATCGTATTATATGAAGCAACTATGAATAACAACGATCCGATAACTCTGAAGTATCTATCTGCTGAATAAATTATAAATGAGTGCAAGTAAATCCAATCTATCTATATGTATGGATTAATTTATCCACTAACAACTATAACTGATGATTGAAAATTTCTAAATTAAATTTTATATTGCGTTCAAGTTATCCATAGGGGTGTATTAATTGAAAATAAAAATAATAATAAGTTTAGTTGTTTTGGTTGGATTAGCAATTTTAGCTATAGTTGCTACCTATCCTGGCAGTCAAGAGGATGCTGAAGTAAAATATGCTGAATATCTGAATAAACAAGGTGTAGATGATAATAAGATATCATCAAAAAAGATAATTAAAGACTATAAGAATGGTGGGTATGGATTTATAGTCACTTTTGAAGATGATCCTGCTTATAGTTATGAATATTTTTATAATGGTAATAGTAAAAAAATAGTTCTAGTTGTCTATGATGATGGAAAATCAATAGATGAAGGTATGAAATATGAACCTATAAATGATTAATAATAATGCAACATTCTCTACGAGTTAACCTACAAAATCCAAATGGTGTAGACATTTGTCTAATGCTGTTTGAATAACAAGTAAACATCATATTTAATCGTGATGTATTGCTAAAAATTAAACAGAGGTAATTGTATTAAATCCAAATAGTTATAAAGTGGAGCTCAAATTTAAAATTTTAGGGGGAATTGAAATTGAAAAAAATACTCGCTATGTTTTTTACAATATTATTTTTGACTGCTTGTTCTGAGACCACGAAAAACGATTATAAATTTATTGGAGAAAGTGATCATTGGGAAGCTGAATATTTGTATAAAGGAATCGAAAAATGGGGAGAAACAAATGGAACAAAAACGTATTCGAACGATGCCAGCTATGAGTTCGTTTTAAAATACAAAGGTTCATTAGAAGATTTGTCGTCACTACAAAAGCTTGAATACTCTTATCAAACTGATAATAGTAGCGGGAAAAGAATTCAAGAGTTCACAGAACCTCCATCGTCCGTTACATTTTCTTCTTCAGGGGCCTCAAAAGGTGGCTCAAAATTAACCGAAGATGCTGTCATTACAGTAAATGTTAAATGGGGAGATTTAGAAGAATCATTTGATCTGCATAATTTAAAGTAGCATATATGATTTTTACTCCATACAATCTTGGCTTTCTAAGAAAGAAAAGGGGTTCGTAAAATATGCTTCGATACTTTCCATTTCATTAGCTGTGGTATATATATTGCTTTTCTATGTAATCGTCGGCAAAATTTAATTAATGAATAAAATCAATTCATAGGTGAATGTGAACTATCGAAAGTTCTATTATGTAAATTTCTTTCCGAAGATCTATTCAAAGGGGATGATTAGGTGAACTCATCTATTTACAGCAACGAATTGGGGCTGTTTACTTTCAATGAAATAACCAATAACTATGAAAATCATGAAAGTAAAATTCATTGGAGCTTAAATAGTAGTAATTTAGACGATGCCAAGAGGCTGTTGATAATCGCCGAAAAGTTTTTTACATCTATAGATGAGAAGGCAAGAGTATCTGTAGCAACAAATATGATTCATTATAAAAATGATTTTTGGCCAGAATACGATGAAAATGATCCGACTCTAAATTGGGATGAAGTGGATGCTGGGGAATATGATATAACAAAAGAAAAGTTTGCTACGTCTATTTCATTATATGATGTGGAAATAAGTGGAAATGAAATATATTGTGAATTCCGTGATGGCAATTTGTTTGGAGGGCATAGAATACACGCAACCTTTGATCATTGTTTAGACCTACTAGAGGCTAGTATTTAGTTGAGAAAATGGATAGATATTGCGGTTGTAGGAATTATTATATTAATTATCGTTTTAAATATTTTCTTTAAGAGATAATAAATAACATACGTACACACCTTAGCCTAAAACGAAAACATTTTAGGTTTTTTCTTTATAGACTGATAATTATTTTCTTCCGGGGAACACTAGGAGAAAATAATAAAGGTGTGTAAGAGATGAAAAAAGCTGTATTTTTAGATCGCGATGGTGTTATAAACGAAGTACTAACTAATAGAGTTAAATTTGTGAATAAACCGAAGGACTTATATTTCCTGCCAGGCGTACCAGAGGCTATAAAAAAATTAAATACTATCTTTAATTATGTGTTTGTGGTTACCAATCAAGGTGGAGTAGGTCTTGGATATATGAAGGAACAGCAGTTAATTCATATACATGAGCATATGAAGGAAGCTTTAAGGAAGAAAGGAGCGATTGTGAATGATGTTGTCTATTGTCCCCATAAGCCAAAGTCAGGCTGTTCCTGTAGAAAGCCTAATAGTAAATTAATTGAAGATCTTGCCAAGAAGTATGAAATAAATTTACCCTCTTCTTATATGGTTGGAGACACAGATACGGATATTATTGCGGGTAAAAAAGCTGGTACAAAATGTGTTTTCCTTGGAAAAAGTGACCCTCTAGCTGATGCGATATTTTCTGATTTAGCAGGCGCCGCTGAATGGATTATTCAGGATAGTCAAAGTAAGTAAACCGAGAATATTATTTCCTAAACTTAATTGCTGCTCGAAGCAGAAAGGAGCTTGTGTATGAAGATACATTGGATAAATGGCCAATATTCAGAAGATAATAGGATTTTTGATACTAAGAATGAAGTGTATGAATGGTCTAATTCATTGTATGGCGATTTTTTAGGCTACTTAGTTAGTAAAGTGAATGTTGGGTATACAACTCCAGATGAAAAAGTGATTAATTCTCTCGAGAAGCTCATACCAAAATGGGCAAACTATCTAAATATAATGGTTGTTGTGCAAAAAGATAAAATTAACGTAAACAATAAATATCTTTATAGAATTTGGACTTTATTTTAAAGGGGGGAGTTAATATGAATTTTTACATTGCCTCAAATTTTCAGAATATCCATGAAGTAAGAGAACTTGCTAGAATTTTAAAACTTGAAGGTTGGAACCACACATATGATTGGACTAAGAATGAAAGAGTAGATTCGTATAACTTGCTCTCTGAGATTGGCAGAATAGAAAAACAAGCAGTAGTTGATTCTGATTTTCTTGTTGTTCTTCTTCCAGCCGGTAAGGGTAGCCATATTGAGATGGGAATAGCTCTGGGGTTAGAGAAAAGAATTTTTTTATATTCTTCTACGAATTCAAGTTTTGATTTTGACCAAACTAGCACTTTTTATCATGTGGATGGGGTTGACCGTTTTACTGGAGATCTACAATCCTTCGCTCACTATTTAATAGGTATACATCACCAATAACATTAAGGGATAAGTTAGGCAGTTTTTTTGTTAGTATACAAAACAAGACCGATTATTAATGGGAATAAAAACATCCAGATTAAATTTTCATTTAAAACATTGACCATGTTATTATTAATGTTTTTATTGTCGATGTAGTAAAAAAAAGCTCGTACTGCCGTTAATAATACGTAAATGGTTATAGTGAATTTGAGAAATTTCCCCGAGAATACTAGGAGTAAAATCAGTACAAAAGAAGTTAGTAGGACTAGAAAGAAAAAGGAGTTCAATTCATGCATTTTATAGTTAATCGGTATATCCGCAAGCATGATTATTTTTCTAAGAAATAAAAAAATAAATAAATTTATTAATACAATGACGCACACACATATCCCAATTATGTCTATCAATCGCATATAGAAGCCTCCACAAGACGTTAAAATTTAGTTAAGTCTATTAGATTTATTTTTTTGAAATATTTAATGGATCAAAAAACAGCTCATACTCCTTATATTGTATGGAAATTCCATATCGTTGCTTGTAGACGTTAAGGGCTTCTTTTAAGTAGTTAGCTGTAATTTCAAGGTGCAAGCAAATTTCCTCGACAGTCGTATACCCATGTAGATAACACTCGATTAAATGATCGAGTGAGACAATTTTTTCATAGCCCCACCTTCTTGCAATCAGTTCTAGCTTTTGATTGTTTATATTACCTAAATCGGTTATATTCCCGGTGGACGTCTCGTAATGTCCTAGCTCTTCAGCCAAAATACAGTGTTTTTCGTAAGAGGACTTGGATTTATTGATTTCTATATTATTGTCATAGTATAGACCGGAAAGCCCCTTTGGCAAGTCCTTTTCCATAATACATATTTGCGGATATTCCATCAGTAGTTTCTCGAAACTCATGTAATTACACCCCCTTAATCCTTCATGGAAATTATTTTCTTTGTGATTTGATAAACTCAATATACTTTTTGATGTCCTCCATCTCTTCCTCGGTAACATCCTCATCTATATGGGCGGCAATTGTTTCGATATTCTTACCCTTTTTAGATTCTAAAGGAGGGAAAAATTCATTGATAGAAACATTTAAGATTTTAGCAAGCTCATATAATATTTCTTGATTGGCCTTCCTTTCTCCTTTTTCATAACGAGAAATAGTTTGTTTAGTAGTATGTAACTTTTCAGCCAATTCTTCTTGGTTCATATTTCTCATAATCCTCCATTTTTTTATCTGTTTTCCTACGTAATTAGTCAGCTCCATGTCACTTTTTTCCTCCTGCAATAGTATTTATCTAATTATATAATAAAAGTCACCATAACGGAAGTGAAATTAAGGTATAATGCTATTTAACCATTTACAAGTAACCAATATGGTGATATATTGTTTTCACAATCAGGTTTGAACTTCTAAGATAATGGATGAATAAAAATTTTTATTGTAAAGTCACCGAAATGGTTACTTGGAGAGGGAGGAGAAAATTAGATGAAGCAGGAAACGTATTTGTTGGATGTATGGTATTTCAATAATGGTACTCTAAAGGATCCATTTGAAATTTGGTTTGTAGTTACGAAAACCAGAGGCTATGAGGAATATTTAAAAGTGAAGGAACAGTCAAGTGAAATACGCTTTAACCCATACTCTGAAAGTCTTTTATCTAATATGTTTAGGAACTGGTAGCATGAAGCGTTTGAAAGGGGTGAGTTCTAATTGTCTGTTTTATACGTACTTCTGACTACTGTTACTCTAAGCTTTAGCTTTTGTTTGATTGAAGTGGACAAGCGCTTAGCTCGACTAGAGAAAGTAAGAGAGGGAGCTGATATGTATGAAAAATGAAAAACTAAAAATCGAGCAAGCTGTATGTTTGATTAAAGATGGAGAAATGGAGCTAGTGGAAAAACCACAATATGGCTACGGAAAACAAATTATTACTTGGCAAAATGGAAAGCCTACACATATAGAGATTCAATCGACTAAAAGAATATAACCGTTACTGGAATAACCAGGACACAGACTTGAAGACAAGTCTTGTGTCTTTTTTTTGCTTTGCACCCGTTGTAGTTTAAGGCCAAATGGAAAAGGATGCCTCTTGTAATCTTGCCGTTAATGTCCAAATATACAAACTTGTGCATTCCATATTAAGGAGGACTTTAAATGAATATACAGCAAATAGATTCTCGTAAAACCAAAAAAGCAGTGGAACGTGCTTTTGCAGAATTTAGAAGATATCTACTTCAATCTTCTTTAGATAAAATGCCAACTATTACAGCTCAGTATTCCTTGGTACCGCCATCTGGAAGCTTTAGTGGCTCGTCTACTGAAAATTCAGCAGTGAAAAATATAGATTATGAGCGAAAAAGAAAGCTAGTAATGGAGAAAATTATACATGCTGTTAACAAACTATCCTACAAGGAAAGATCTATAATTACGATGAAATATTTTGGTGAGGAGGAGGTATACGATTATGAAGTTTACACCGACCTTCACCTTTCTCATCGGCAGTATTATCGTATTAAATCTGCGGCCTTTCAAAAGCTTGCTATAGTACTGAATTTAGTTGTATGGAAAGAACAAGAGATCTTGATTAAGGACATAGATCTGAAAGATAGTGAAATAATCGAGTGGCACTTTTAAGGCACACTTTTTTGTTTTAGATGTGTTTTAATATAACCTATAGAATGGTTTTAAAAATTAATTACCTAATTAGTGCTTTGTAATTAAAACACAACCATTGTCACTTTGTTGTTTGGAATAGAAAGTGAGCTCATAAAAAGAAGGCACATTGCTGGCACACATTTTCGTTTTGGATATGTTTTAATATAAACTAAGAAGAATAAAAATATGAGTGGACAGAAGAGAACGTTCCCAATAGGGCCGTTCTTTTTTTGTTCCCTAAAAAGGAGTGAGGGAATGGAATTATTCATCGGCATGAGTTGCACAGTTTTAGGGTTTCTTGTTGGGTTGCTTACTTATAGTCGCAATAGGGACAAGGATATGAAGGCAGAGGCAGCTAGAACAGCGGTAATTGAAACCAAGCTCGATAACATCAGTAGAGGGGTGGAGATAATTCAACAAGAAATGAAAGCATCGGAAAAGCATAGAGAAATTTTGTCAGAAAGACTTATAAGAGTGGAGGAAAGTACTAAGCAAGCTCACCGTCGATTAGACGAAGTAGCACTTATTCAGGAGGTGACGAGTGTATGAATATCAACTGGAATGTGCGTTTACAAAACAAGATTTGGGTGATGAGTTTCCTGTCCCAATTATTTATCCTAGCAGAGCTAATGCTTATTGCTTTCAATAGTCTAGGAATTACTGAGTATACCTTTTCAGAGAACATAGAGAAATGGATATTAGCCATGGTAAATGTAGTTTTTGGCCTGTTAGCGACATTAGGATTGATTCAAGATCCTACTACACAAGATCTCTCTGATAGTAAAAGAGCAATGACATATAAAAAACCAAATTGAGCTGCCCTTATGGGTGGCTCTTTCTATTGAAAGGGGGTGATTCCATTGGTGTAGACAACGGTTGTACAAGTTTTCTTTAAAAAAATAAAAACAAAAAATTAGAAGAGGTGATTGATTATGGTAAAAATTTTTATTGATCCAGGTCATGGGGGAACTGATCCAGGAGCTGTAGGTAATGGATTACAGGAGAAAAATTTAACTTTGCAAATTGCAACACGTGTGAAAAATATTCTTTTAGCTGAATACAACAATGTAACTGTATTAATGAGTCGTACAGGAGATACATTTCCAACTTTGCAGGATCGTACGAATCAAGCGAATGCCTGGGGAGCAGATTTCTTCCTTTCTATTCATATTAATGCAGGAGGGGGGACAGGCTATGAGGATTATGTCTATCCAGGTAGCGGAACTCCTACTACAACATATCAAACAAATATTCATTCAGAGATCTTAAAGCTTGTTAATTTTTCAGATCGAGGAAAGAAAACGGCTAATTTTCATGTTTTGCGTGAATCAAATATGCCTTCGTTGCTTACAGAAAATGGCTTCATCGATAATGCCAATGACGCAGCTAAACTTAAGACATCCTCTTTCATTGAATCTCTAGCAAGAGGCCATGTAAATGGTATTGTTAAGTCCTTTGGGCTTCCTAAAAAGAGTACCGCTGTGTATCATACAGTAGTAAGTGGAGATACAGTTTACGGTTTAAGTCAAACTTACGGAAGCACAGTTCAACAGATTAAAGATTGGAATGGCCTAGACTCCAATTATACAATTTATGTTGGTCAGGTTTTAAGAGTGAAATAATAGGTCAATGATGCAGTGAGTTGGGAGTCCTTCATTGTAAAATATTAAATAATTTATATTGAAAAAGCGTTGAGATTTCTATCACAACGCTTTTTTCTATTTAGTTTCGATTGTTACGCCTTGCAGTTTTATATATTGTCCATCAGAGACTGTAATATATGTATCTGCTTCAACGTTTTCATTTGTCACGATATCCTCTAACTGATGCGAACTGCTCTTTGAGACTTCGTAGTATCCTAATCCTGTCTCAGCATTATAAATAATTTTATATTCTCCAGCCGGGATATCTTTTCCTACTTTGTACATACCGTCTTTATAAATACCATCATTAGGAACTATAGAAGGAGCTTGCTCAATAGAATACATATCACCATCCTGAAACTTAAAATATTCTCCATCGTGAAGCGTCACATAGGAATGGGAATCCTTACTTAAATTATCATTGAAAATAATACCTTCCAATGTACCTGAGCTGTCTTTTGAACTTTCTATATATGTGTAGCCGTTAGCAAACACTATATATTCTCCTGCGGATATATCAGTACCAACCTTGTATGTCCCTGATTTAATCTTTCCATCATTTTTCTTTTCTTGTTTATCCTCGTCTGTTTTTGGATCAACAGTCGTTGAAGCTTCGTTTTTATTGTCTTCTGTGGTTTTCTCGGTAGCTATATCGTTGACTGGCTCATCATCTCCGCCGATTGATGCAAGTGCAATAACAAAAATTACGACGATTACCCAGAACCACCACTTCTTATAAAAAGGTTCTTTTGAATTTCCCATTATTCTTCTCCACCTGTCATATGTAGAATTACATTTAAACATTAACAGAATGCCCATTAATACTGTTTTTTATGAGAGCAAAGAGATATTTTGTTACAATCAAACAGTAAAAAAAGAGATGAGAGAAAAAGTAAATACTTTAACGTGTTAGTCGATTATTTAGGGGAGACTCTTTTAGATTACGTCTTTTTGTGTATAGGTCATAGGCTGGAAGAGCTTAGGGAGGCCATTACTTAATAGGCATTTTGAAAGAAGAACATTGTTTTTTTATTACAATATAAAAATGAAAATTATTGTATGTATAAGACTGGTCGCTAAACAAGGGCGATCAGTCATCAAAAAAGGTTAATAGAATTTGTTATTGGATTCCGTATTCTTTAATAAGAGCCTCCATTTTTCTTGAAAACTCACGATCCAATTTCCTAACCTCATTTAGAATTTCGTTTGCTTTAGTTATTTTGTTTGGATCATTCGCATCAAGACCAGCAGCAATTTCACTGAATGCGATATGTTGCTTGCTAATAGCATCTATTAATATTTCATGCGTGGCTGCAATATCATCATTTGGAGGAATAATAGCTTCAATGTTTTCTAAAACAAACATATTTTGTGGAAGAATTTCCTCGTAAATAGTAGTGGCAAATGTATAGCTGTCCAATTGACCATTGGATGATCCAAATCTTAGCTCATCCCAGCGTACTGCTAAATCTGTTACCTCCATATAAGCTACTCTCACATCGTCCACATAGTATTGCACCAGTTCCTTATCTGTAGATACGACTACCTCCTCAGTTACTGTTGCCTCTACTTTTGAATCTGATTTGTTTTCCTCAGCTGCAGTCTCTTCTTTTGTTACTACTTTCTCTATCTCTTTTTCAGGTTTTTCTTCCTCCTTTGCTATGGAGCAAGCAGTAAGGCCCAACATACAAGAAACCATTATTAAAAAGAACCATTTTCGCATTATCAAAAACTCCTTTTGGCTTTTAATCCTGTGCTTATTAAAAAAAGTAAAGAACGTATTGTATAACTTGGTTTAAGATGATAGAAAAATAGTTGCTTTTACAAGGATTTAGTTGAGCAAATGTAAGGTCTGTCGTTAGTTCCTGTACTTTATTTATTATTTCTCACGATAAGAAAGGGGATTTCAGTCGGCTTTAAAATATGCACTTATTTACTATATTCATCTCTTAAAATGAAGTCACTGCTATAAGGAAGGAAAACGGGTTTTTGTTAGAGTGGATATATACGACAGGTTACGAGAACAGTAGGATTAGAAAAGGTATTTAAATAACATTTTTATGGAAAATAAATATTGAGGCATGAGGTGGCATTGAGAAGAAAAATCCTACTATGTAGCTTTTAAATAATCAGATGTGGAATTGGGGGGGATGCATATATGTATTAACTTCAGTACTCATCAGCTAGGGAAACAAAAAAAGGAAGACAAAAATTTTTATTTTAGTCCTTCCTTTTTTGTTGAATCTAATGATTTGAGGATAGAAGAGCCAAATTAATGTAGCGAAAGGGAATGGGATGAATTGTTTCACCCCCATTAGATAATTTTTGAACAATATTCTCAGTTAGACAATGAAGCTAATTTAAAAAAGAGGTTTAGGAAAACCATTGAAATGAGCGATGATGCCAATTTGTCCTATGTGGTATGCTTCGTGACTATATATATGATGGAATACCCAGTTAAAAGTTGGGGGAGAAGGAGGAATCCAACCATCAGAAAATTTAGGGACTTCAATCAGTTGATTAAACTGTTGATCAGTCAAGTTATTTAATATTCCGTCTGTATGTATGCGAATATCTTGATAAGCTTTAAGTATTTCGAACGGAGAGGAATTTTTGTCTAAAGTCAAAACTAACTTTTGTTGGAGTGCCACTTCATTAATCCAGAAATCCTCACTAGTAGCAATATGTGAAAGAACCCATGCCAAATTATTTGGATAGGTTGGTGAGGTTTTAAACCAGCTTTCTTCTTGTAAACTATTCAAATAAGGTAATAACGTTTTTCTGTAATCATTCCGATATGGAAAAGCCAAATAAATCAATCCTTTCTATTAATATAAATTAAATAATGTAAATATAAATTTTAATAAACAAATGTATTCATTTATGAATTCCTAAAGATTTTTTAATATTCCGATGAATTGAAATAGGATAAAGAGCTTACAAATTTGATGTTAATATAGTACAATGCTACTTATATATCTGTAATTCCGGAATTAGTGGAGGGATAGAATGTGGATGCAAATGAATTAATTAATGTGATTAATCATAGTATAGAAAAGTTAGATTATGCTTCAGCAAGAAAATATATAGAGGAAAATCTAAATCTAGTTAATATCAATAAGCATTTACTTATTGATAATGCGAGAAGTGTGTTAGATTACATAAACGACACCCTAGAATCAGGAGCCCAGCCTTTAACTCGCCAAGAAGTTTCCTTGATTTACACGATTAATAAGCATGCTATGAAATTTGACGTTAGAGCTTTGAGAATGGTAATAAGAGATAACCCGTCCTTGCTAATAAGACAAGACATCAAACATTATTTTAATGAAGATGCAAAGACTCTCTTAGAGGGAATGAATGTAATACCAAAACAATCAAAACAAGCAATAATATAAACAAAACCCCTTCATGTCTCGAACATGAAGGGGTTTTTCGATGATCTAAACAAAAATGTCCACTTTCTTGTTAGATATGATATCGGCTCAAAGTAATCATACTATGAAAATTGTAGAAGTCAAGCAATCATTAGTGAATATGTCGGTAAACTCCTACTACTTTTCCTAAAATAGAGACTTGATTAACAATAATCGGATCCATCGCAGAGTTCTCCGGCTGAAGGCGGAAATACGTTTTTTCTTTAAAGAATCGTTTTACTGTTGCTTCATCCTCTTCTGTCATTGCTACAACGATGTCCCCATTATTAGCAGATTGCTGTTGTTTAACAATGACATAATCTCCATTCAAGATTCCAGCTTCAATCATACTATCACCCATAATTTCTAACATAAATAGGTGATCATCTGAAGTACCAAATGTTTCAGGAAGCGGGAAGAATTCTTCAACGTTTTCAATTGCAGTAATAGGCATACCAGCTGTAACCTTCCCAACTAAAGGAACATGCACAACTCCCTGCCTTTCGACCGTAGCCTCTAAACCATCTAATATTTCTATTGCACGTGGTTTCGTAGGGTCTCTACGAATTAAACCTTTACTTTCCAATCTTGCTAAGTGGCCATGTACAGTAGAACTTGAAGCAAGCCCTACTGCCTCACCAATTTCACGTACGGATGGTGGATAGCCTTTTTTACGAACTTCTTCCTTTATAAAAGCTAGAATATCTTCCTGTCTTTTAGACGCTTTCTTCAATGAGTTCACCTCTTTTAGTAATAAATTCCCTACTAGATTAATACTTATTAATAGTATACCAGTGTCCTGAAAATTATGCAAACATAGGTTCTAATATTTGTTGACAAAAACAAATGTTCGTATTAATATTAGAACATACATTCCGAACAAACATTCTAATTTTGGGGGTTTTTTTATGAATTGGGTAAAAAACAATTATTTTTTAGCATTATTTTTAGGACTAAATCTTATATTTATGACAACTATGGTAATCTCACATACAATAACAACCGAGGAAGACTCACACATCAAAATAGAACAAGGGGATTCCTTATGGGCTCTTGCAACAAAATATGGCATAGAAGATTCAAGGGAAGAATGGGTGAGTCAGGTAATAGAAATGAATAATTTATACGATACCTCTATTAAAGCTGGGGATGTTATAGTTGTTCCTAAAGTAAGTGAGAACCTTCACTTAAATTATGGAACAGAGGTAGCGGGAGAATGAAATCAGTTATTTATTGTCGAGTAAGTACAGACAAATCCACACAAGAAACTTCTTTAGAGAGACAAGAGGAAGAGTTGATAGATTTTGCTAAAAAACAGGGCAGTGAGGTTTCTCAGGTTTTTGCAGATCAGCATAGTGGATATGATGTTGAGAGAGACGGGCTATTAGAGATGCTCAATTATGTAAAAGAAAATGATATCAAAGCGGTGTTTGTGCAAGATGAAACTAGAATAGGTAGAGGTAATGGTAGAATGGCTGTCCTTCATTTACTTCAGAAAACAAACACAACGGTCTATACGTTACAGGATAAAGGGATATTAAACTTAAATGAAATGGATTCTATGCTTTTAGAAATCCTTGCCTTGGTGGAGGAATATCAACGTAAAATTCATAATGCTAAGATTAAAAGAGGAATGAAGCGCGCGATATCAAAAGGCTATCGTCCAGAAAAGAATTTAAAAACTCGTGGAAACCCTGAGGGAAGAGAGCGAATAGATATACCTGTTGATGAAATTGTCCGATTACGGAACGCAGGGCTCACATACGAGGAAATCACCTCTACATTAAAGGGATTAGGTTTTAATATAAGTAAAGCAACCGTACATAGAAGATATATGGAATTTAAAGAGACTCACGAAGGGTAAAGACTTGCACTTCGTGAGTTTTTTTCATACCTTTATATAAGAGTTAGTTGAAAGGATGAAAAATATGTTAAGTAAAGAAAAACTAGCACGTATTAATGAGCTGGCAAAAAAGTCTAAGTCCAGTGGATTATCTATTGAGGAAGCAAAAGAACAAAGTGCTTTGCGTAAAGAATATTTGGAAACATTTAGAGCAACAATGAGAGATACAATAGAAAGTGTAAAAGTTATCGACCCTTCTGGAAACGATGTTACACCAGAAAAGGTACAACAAGCGAAAAAGGGTAAATTTCTGAATTAACTAATCATTTCAGAAACCATTGATAATACACGAATTGTTGTCTAAACTATTATTATAGAAAAAATTTTGTTCGAGAGGATGTCATTCATGTCATTACAATCAGATTTATTAGCAATTACGACTATTCGTACTCTATCTATCGATGCAATCGATAAAGCAAACTCTGGTCATCCAGGTCTTCCTATGGGAGCTGCACCAATGGCGTACACATTATGGACAAAACATTTACGCCACAACCCAAGCAATCCTAATTGGTTTAACCGCGACCGCTTTGTTTTATCAGCAGGTCATGGCTCAATGCTGTTATATAGCTTGCTACACCTTGGTGGTTATGATCTTCCTATGGAAGAGATTAAAAACTTCAGACAGTGGGACTCTAAAACTCCCGGACATCCAGAATTTCGTCACACAGCAGGGGTAGAAGCAACAACTGGTCCTTTAGGACAAGGTATAGGTATGGCTGTAGGTATGGCTATGGCAGAGGCGCATTTAGCTGCTACTTACAATCAAGAAGGACATTCTATTGTTGATCATTATACGTATGCATTATGCGGAGATGGAGATTTGATGGAAGGTGTAGCTGCTGAAGCTATTTCTCTAGCGGGACACTTAAAATTAGATAAATTAATCGTATTATATGATAGTAATGATATTTCGTTAGATGGAGATTTACATAAATCTTTCTCTGAGAACATTGAAAAACGTTTTGAATCATACGGATGGAACCATATTTATGTAGAAGATGGTAATGATATTGAAGCAATTTCAGCTGCAATCGACAAAGCTAAATCACAAAACGATAAACCAACAATTATCGAAGTGAAAACAGTTATTGGATTTGGTTCTCCCAACCGCTCTGGAAAAGCAGATGCTCATGGTATGCCGCTTGGTAAAGAAGAATCTCTATTAGCTAAAGCAGAATATAAATGGTTATTCGAAGAAGATTTCTATGTACCAGAGGAAGTTTATGAAACTTTCAAGGAAGCTGCTGAGCGTCAAGGTGTTCAAGAAGAAGCTACATGGAACGAAAGATTAGCTACTTATGAAAAAGAGTTCCCAGAGCTAGCTCAAACTCTAAAACAAGCGATTAATGGAGAGATGCCTGCAAACTTTGCAGATGCACTTAAAACTTATGAAGAAGGAACTTCACAAGCAAGTAGAGCAGCTTCAGGTGAAGCGATTAATGCCATCGCTCAAAATCTGCCTTCATTTTTCGGAGGAAGTGCTGACTTAGCTGGTTCTAACAAAACGACTATTAAAAATGCTGGAGATTTCTCTGCAGAAAACTATGCGGGCAAAAACATCTGGTTTGGTGTTCGTGAGTTTGCAATGGGTACTGCTCTTAATGGTATGGCCCTTCATGGCGGTCTACATGTGTTCGGTGGGACATTCTTCGTATTCAGTGATTATGTACGCCCTGCAATTCGTCTATCCGCATTAATGGGATTGCCAGTAACATATGTGTTCACTCATGATAGTATTGCAGTAGGGGAAGATGGACCAACTCATGAACCAGTTGAGCATTTAGCTTCACTAAGAGCTATGCCAGGCTTATCAGTAATCCGTCCAGCTGATTCAAATGAAACAGCGGAAGCATGGAAATTAGCTGTATCCTCTAAGGATCAACCAACTGTGTTAGTGCTTTCTCGTCAAAACTTACCTACACTTAAAGGTTCTGTAGACCAAGCTAGTGAAGGTGTGGAAAAGGGAGCTTATAT
Source organism: Psychrobacillus faecigallinarum (assembly GCF_014836595.1). GTDB lineage: Bacteria > Bacillota > Bacilli > Bacillales_A > Planococcaceae > Psychrobacillus > Psychrobacillus faecigallinarum. The sequence goes on from NZ_JACSQO010000007.1 coordinate 26,982, forward strand.
CGTTTCACCAGTTGAAAATGCAGAGGGTATCTTACTTGCAACAGGTTCAGAGGTTGGACTAGCAGTAGAGGCTCAAAAAGCTTTAGCAGAAGAAGGAATTCAAGTTTCTGTAGTATCTATGCCATCATGGGATAGATTTGAAAAACAAGATACTGCATATAAAAATGCTGTGTTGCCTTCTAACTTAACAAAACGCCTTGCTATTGAAATGGGATCTTCTCTTGGATGGCATCGTTATGTTGGATTCGAAGGTGACGTTATTGCAATAGACCAATTCGGTGCAAGTGCACCTGGAGAGATCGTAATGAAGGAATATGGCTTTAGTGTAGAAAATGTTGTTTCTAAGATGAAAAATCTACTACAAAAATAATATTCTTCTTTGCAATTCGAATACTTTTTCTTAAAAGTATTCGAATTGCTATTTATCAAAGAATTTATATAGAATGCCTATGAAATTTATAGTATAATTTCAATTGGTGTCTTGTACACGTAGAGAAGTTGGTAAAGGAGGAGAAACATTGGATACTTGGATATGGGTTGTTATAGTAATTGTCGCTTTAATCGGTGGTGTTGTAATCGGATTTTTTGCAGCACGACAATATATGATGAAATATTTGAAAGAAAATCCACCAATCAATGAACAAATGCTACGTATGATGATGGCACAGATGGGTCGTAAGCCATCCGAAAAACAAGTGAAACAAATGATGAACCAAATGAATAAAATGCAAAACAAATAATTAAAGGCACTCATTAATTGGGTGCTTTCTGACTGTAAACATCTCAAACTAATTGAGCTGTTTGCAGTTTTTTATATACACTCATTTTATTTTGGGATTATTTCTAATATGAAAAAGGATTACTTCAAAAATATTTGTTGAATTTTATTAAAGTAGACTCCCAAAGAAATATAGATTCTCTTTAAGGAGATTTTCACTCTGAATTTATTATGTAAAGATTTCAATTAGGAATGATTTGTTATCAATAAAAATAAAAAGAGGATTCCAATTCTATAATGGAATCCTAATCTTAAAATTTTATTATTCAATATGCTTAATTAATGGAATATTAATCGTTTAAAATCAAATTAGAAATGCCTATTTTTCCCCTAGTAAGCTATATTGCTTTAAAAAATCTGATACAACTTCTTCATATTCCTTGCTATTTTCATTAAACGATTTAGCGTGTGCTCCTACATCGAATAATTTGAGCATTTTAGGTCCTTTTTTCTTTTCATATAAATCTTCTGTCATCTTTGGCAAGATGAAATCATCCTCCATACTATGAATAAATAAAACAGGTTTTTCTATTTTATCTACTACATCAATCGGAGATACCAAATTCAAGGTGTAACCATCTCGCCATTTTAAGAAGAGATTAGCAAATCGGATGGCTAAGCTAGAGCGAAGTGGTGTGGTTTGGGTAAGTAAATGATAAACCTGGTCTTCAAAATCAGAGAAAGCGCAATCTGAGATATAGAAGTCTGCATCGTCAATAATTGAACCGGCATATAGTAGGGTGGTGGCTGCTCCCATTGACTCCCCGTGTATCCCAATTACCGCTTTTTCGCCTGCACGTTCCCTTACTGCTTCCACTATTGCCTGTAAATCCATTTTTTCGTAATAACCAAAGCTTGTCGTTTTACCTCCAGAATCACCATGTCTACGATGATCATAGACGACGCAGTTAAAGCCAAGTCTTTCGAACATTCTTACAAAACGTAGCGAATTAATCTTATTCTCAGTAACACCATGACAAATGATGACATAATTCTTCGTTTGGAGAGGTTCAATGAAAATCGCTTTCAGAGAGTAACCATTCTTGGAGGGTATCCACCGTTCTAATTTGTTTACAGCATTAAACCAGACCTCATCTAAACGTTTGGAAGTAATTTCTCGATTGTAAATAAAGTCATCTTCTTTTTTCTTCATGTACATGAGTTTATTCGTGAGAAAAAAACCAAACACTGTGGCTACTGCTGTAAGAATACTTGTGAAAATACTCGTCCAAACGATAACTCTTTTTTTCATAAGCTCAGCTCCTACTTGCTCTTATATAATCTATACATCCCTGTCTCAATTGGTCTGGAAACATATGGAGCAACGATATTGACTGCTTTTAATAATTCGTCCATATTGATATTGGTGGAAATATCCATTTTATGTAGCATATTCACAACATCCTCAGTTGCTACATTTCCTGTGGCACCGGGTGCAAAAGGACATCCTCCTAAGCCACCTGCAGATGTGTCGAATCTTGAAATACCGGCCTGTAGGGCTGCAAATATATTGGCATTCCCCATTTTGCGAGTATCATGAAAATGTGCAGTAATTAATGTATTCGTAAATTCATTTTTTATAGCATGGAATAAATTATAGCTTTCTTTTGGATTCGCCATTCCAATGGTATCTGCTACGCTAAGTTCGTTTACTCCCCATGACACGAATTCCTTGCATAGGTCGATTGTCTTTTGTGGATCGACCGCACCCTCAAAAGGACAATAGAACGCAGTAGAAATACATGCTCGGACAAAATGTCCATCTTCCATTAGTTTTTCCACAATAGGCTTTAATTCATCCATACTTTCTCTTGTAGTTTTGTTAATATTTTTTTGGTTAAAGCTATCTGATACACCTACGAAAATTGCGAAGCTAGTAGCTCCATTTTCCATTGCTAGCTCTACACCTTTTTTATTTGGTGTTAGTACAAATTGTCTACCCACTTTTTTAACTTTCGTAACGATTTCTTTTGAGTCTTTCATTTGTGGAACCCATTTTGGTGATACGAAAGAACTTAGTTCCATTTCTTCTATACCAGCCTGTTGAAGCTGTTCAATAAATGCTAATTTTATTTCTGTTGGAACCTCATTTTTTTCATTTTGTAGACCATCTCTTGGTCCTACCTCGATTATTGTCACTTTATTTGGTAAACTATACATATTCATCCCTCCCTCTTTTATTGTAATGAATGGATGGTTGAACAAGCAAACTTTTAATTTGATTTATTAGATTTTATTGAAAAAGGGAATATTAAGGAGGAAATTCACGTGACAAATGAAGTTGTAATCGTAAGTGCTGTTAGAACAGCGATTGGTTCTTTCCAGGGTGGATTAAAGGATGTACCAGCAACTAAACTTGGGGCTATCGTTATTGATAAGGCGTTAGAAAAAGCAGGGGTAGAAAAGGAATCAGTAGATGAAGTAATCATGGGGAACGTGCTTCAAGCAGGTCTAGGACAAAATCCTGCCAGACAGGCATCCATTCAGGCTGGACTTCCACAATCGGTTTCAGCTCTGACTATAAATAAAGTATGTGGTTCAGGACTTAAAGCAATTCATCTTGCTACTCAAGCAATTATTGCTGGGGATGCAGAAATAATTGTAGCTGGCGGAATGGAAAATATGAGTCAAGCCCCTTTTCTATTAAAGAATGCTAGAGACGGCTTCCGGATGGGAGACCAAAAAGTAGTGGATAGCATGATTTCCGATGGACTATGGTGCGCATTCAACGATTATCACATGGGTATAACGGCAGAAAATCTTTGTGACCGTTATGACATCTCACGTGAAGAGCAGGACAAATTCTCTGCGCGATCACAAGCAAGAGCTGCAGAAGCTGTAGAAAATGGAAAGTTTGATGAAGAAATAGTTCCTGTGGAAATTCCACAAAGAAAAGGAGATCCCGTTATCTTTGATAAAGATGAGTATCCGAAAAAAGGGTCTACTGAGGAAAAACTAGCTGGATTGCGTCCGGCATTTAAAAAAGATGGGTCTGTTACCGCTGGAAATGCTTCTGGTATTAACGACGGGGCAGCTGCTGTAGTTGTGATGTCTAAGCAAAAAGCAGATCAATTGGGCCTAAAACCTTTGGCTACCATTGTGGCTAACGCATCTGCTGGAGTAGATCCAAGCGTAATGGGTATTGGTCCGGTAGAGGCAGTGAAAAAGGCATTGAATAAATCCCAGTTATCTCTTAGTGATATTGAGCTTATTGAAGCAAACGAAGCTTTTGCAGCTCAATCTATAGCAGTTGATAGAGAGCTATCCTTCAATCATGATATACTAAATGTAAATGGTGGAGCTATTGCTTTAGGCCATCCAATCGGTGCTAGTGGTGCTCGTATTTTCGTTACTTTACTTCATGAAATGGAGAAGAGAAATGCTAAAACAGGACTTGCGACACTTTGCATTGGTGGAGGTCAAGGGGTAGCTACTATTGTGAAACGCTCATAAAGTAGGTGAAAAAATGGCTAAAAAAAAGCAAAAAAGACATCAACAGCCGCAAGTAAAATCCTCTTCTGTAAAAGAAGAAGGTAATGCTCTTTCTGATCAGCTTTCTATGGATGTTCTTGCTAAGTTAAAAGAAACGAAGCAACAGTTAGTGACAGCTGAACAAGAAAGAGAAGAGGAAAGACAGGCACAGCTTGCTTTTGAAAAAAAACAAAAAGAAAAGAACAAAACCTTTGAAGAGCTACTCGATGAGTATGGCTTTGGTGGATCTAAGTTCTAATTGAAGACCTATTCACCCGCAAAGGTGAATAGGTTTTTTTATTAGATAAGGAATTTTAAAAAATTAGCATAGGGCTATTTGATAAGTAGAATATTATTTTTCCTTCATCTTTAGAGCAGACAATCCTCTCAATAAGTAAAAGAAAATAATTAAAACACATTTTTTTTTGCTTTTATGCTGAAATCGGTCTGTTTCCTAGAAGCAGCAGTTTACGACAATAACTGTGTAAATTACTACAATGGAGCCTTGTTTTACGGCAATCTCACTCTCATTTGAAAATCCAATTTCCAAAAACAAAAACTCGATTATAAAAAATATATAAAATTTTCAAACAATTAATTGATAAAAATATCCAATTATACTATGATTATCATAACAATATAATAGACATGTAATATACCTGTCTGTTCCTATAGAGGAGTGACCATTCAATGAAAATGGCAAGGCTGGGGGTTCTTTTAGATAGAGAGGAAGCAGAGAAGCAATGGGGGAGGGGAAACAATGTTTTTGAATGTTATGTTTATGAAATTCTCGACCATTTTAGACTCCCTTATCAAAAAATAGATAGTTTGGAACAACTTAATTCCTTTGATTTATTGATAGTCGCTCAATGCCCGGATACTGAAGCTACTCAAGCAAAAATACTAAACTATGTAGAGTCTGGGGGAATTGTGATTGCATATGGTGGACTAAATAATCTGAAGGATAAGTTAGGATTTAAAAGTCAACATATTTCCACTGCAGGATATGCAGAGCTTTCGACTTTTCTCAATCAACAGACCCCTCTTCGATATCTTCAAGCGGAACCTTGGACCTATGAAGGGACAGAGTTATCGCACAGCCAGTTAGGGACATTGCTAAATGAGGATGCGTATGCACTACAGCGAATTCAGCACGGAAAGGGCTCGATTGAGCGTTGGGCAGTTCCTATACCACAAACGATCGTTGCTATGCAGCAAGGAACTGCTCCAGTAACTTTAGACGGCATTCCAGCACCAGATGGGAGTGCAAATATTGATGAGGATATTTTAAAGGCAGATGATGGCTTCGAGCTAGATTGGGATTTAGATAGAATCTTTACCCAAACAGGAATGCCGTATTTTCCTCATCCTTACGCAGACTTATGGAGAGAGGTTATTCTAGAGCATCTTGTTAAATGTGCAATGGATAAACAACTTACTATTCCTCTTATTGATTATTGGCCAACTGACGTGAAGCATATGGCTATGATCTCTCATGATAGTGACCTTAATGTTGATGAATCAGCACAAATAACACTAGATACACTAAAATCAGAGAATGTGCAATCCACTTGGTGTATGATTGCGCCTGGTTATAATGCTTCTATTTATGAGCAGATAAAAAAAGATGGTCATGAAATAGCACTCCATTATAATGCGCTTGAGCAGGATGATGGCATTTGGTCGCAAGAAGCCTTTGAAGCACAGCTTACATGGCTACAACAATCTACAAAAGTTGAAAATATAATTTCAAATAAAAATCATTATACGAGATTCGAAGGGTGGGGAGAATTTTTTGTATGGTGTGAGAAATATGGGATTGAAGCAGATCAGTCGAGAGGGCCAAGTAAAAGAGGAAATATAGGATTCCTATTTGGAACATGCCAACCTTATTTTCCAATGGCTTGGGCTGATGAAAAAAATCGACTATATGACGTGTTGGAGATTGGCTTCCTGACGCAGGATTTAAATCATCATACATTAGCTGATGCAACGGTCATTGAACCTTTTCTTGAAGGAGTAAAAAGAGTGAATGGAGTGGCCCATTTTCTATTTCATCAAATTCATATTTATCAGCAACAACCTGTTCGTGAAGCTATAGTCCAATTAATCCATACTGCAAAGCAGCAAGGCTTTTCGTTCTGGACCAGTAAGCAAATTAACAATTGGGTAAGAGGAAGACGAAAAGTAGAAATCATAGGTATTTCCGATTTAGGTGAGATCGAGCTTAAAGGGAATATATATGAGGATAAGTTAGTCGTTCTTTTGCCTGTTTCGGCTGAAACTTCACAAACGGTCAAACGTTTTGGATTGAACTGTAAAATTGCTTCGATTGCCAATCACATCTTAAAAGAAGCTTAATGTTGGAGGGGCTTATGATGAAAAACAATACTTTAGCAATATTTGGTGGCCAACAAGTAAAAACGACTCCCTTTGGTACTGGAAAGCGCTTTGGCATAGATGAAGCCACGGAGCTACTTGAAGCATTAGAGCAGAATACTCTTTTTTATCATTTTGGCAACAAGGTCAAGCAATTTTTATCCGATTTTAATGAAATGTATGGAGTAAAGTATAGTGTTGCAACCTCCTCGGGTACTGCTGCGCTTCATGTAGCCTTAGGAGCTGCTGGCGTTACAGTAGGTGATGAAGTAATAACAAGTCCGATAACAGACCAAGGTACCGTTATCGGAATTCTGTATCAAAACGCTGTCCCGGTGTTTGCAGATTTGGAGCCACATAGCTATAACCTAACAGCTGAATCTATCGAAAGAGTAATTACACCGAAAACCAAAGCAATTATCGTCGTTCATCTTGCTGGCAACCCCTGTGACATGGAACCAATCATGGAGCTTGCTAAAAAACATAAGATAAAGGTGATTGAGGATTGCGCCCAAAGCTATCTAACCACGTACAAAGGACGTTTGACGGGAACAATTGGAGATTATGGGTGCTTCAGCACAAATGATTTTAAGCATATATCTACTGGAGATGGCGGAATTGTTAGTATTAATTCTGGTCAAGAGGAAGATTACTACACAACACATGCTTTTGCGGACAAAAATTATAAAAGACAGGAAAAGTCAGTTATAAGGGATATCGAATACTTGGCACCAAATTATCGAATGACAGAGCTACAAGGTGCAGTTGGTATAGCTCAATTAAAGAAGCTGGAATGGATTTGTACGAGACGAAACGAACTTGGAGAACAATTGACCGTAGGAATACAGAATACGAAGGGCATTCATCCAATGAAAATTACTAAAGGTGGATGGTGTAGCTACTGGTTTTATATGTTCACTCTGGACTCGGAATCTTTGAAATGTACACGTGAAGAATTCTCGACGGCACTATTAGCAGAGGGTATACCAAACTCACCTGGGTACATACCACAGGTTCTGTACGCTCAAATTTTATTTCAACAAAAGCAGGCTTACTTAAATAGCCATTATCCTTTTGACCAAGGTAACTATGATTATGCTATTGGAAGTTGTCCGAACGCGGAAAGAATTTTGCAGAATGCAATTCGACTAGATATCAATGAGTTTTTTGAGAACAAAGATATAGAGGATATGATTACGGCGTTAAATAAAGTAGCAGCCCATTATCGTGTGTAAGGGAGAGGTCTTTATGTATAATAAATTTATAGATCATGGGACTCCTATTGACGCGGAGGAAGAGCGAACTGCTGCCTTATGTACGAAGGAGGATGGCACTAGATTTGTTATTGCTTCAAAGGGGTTTGTATTAATAGTTGACATAGACATGGGTAGTTCCAAACAGGTTTTTTTCCCAGAGGGAAATAAAGAATATCCTTTTGCTTCCTTTAGTAGTAATGGGCTATTTTATACAGGTGCAGGAAATATGCTGCTGGTGTTGGACCCGTTCTTGGAACGCTTCATAGATTATCAAATGATTGAAAATGAAGAAGAAATTGTTGGATTTAGTTTTGCGGAGGATTTAACAGGTAACATTTATTTCACCACCTATCCACGATGTTTTTTACTATCCTATAATCCAGAAACGAAGAGTGTCATGGATTACGGCTCCATGCATTCACAAGAAAAATATCCAAGTAGTCTTGCAGTTGACGAATATGGCTGGGTATATATTGGAGTAGGTACAGAATTCAAGGACATAATAGCCTTTCATTTAAAAACAGGCAAGAAAAAGAATCTAATTCCCTCTTCCCTTAGGCAAAAGGGGTCAGGTTATATTTACCTTGGCACAGATGGTTTTGTCTATGGGCATATGGAGGCATCAGATATGAGGGATGTATTAACAGCTTCACAGTGGTTAAAGTTCACAGAGGGTGAATTTCAGACTGCTAATTATGTTGCACCATCTTATTATGGAGGAACTGGATTTCAAAAAATACACCATTATCAAGAAGCATCCTATGAAATATTAAGCTACAGTCTATCGGAAAGATATGTAGAAATTGTAGAAAAGAAAACTGGAGTTCATACAACCATTCAGCTAAATTATCAGTCGGATGGAGCTGAACTCTCTACTATTTATCTCGATATATCCGGATACATTTATGGAACATCCATGCATCCTCTACAATTTTTTCAATTTGATATATCTAATAACTCCTTTAAAAATTTTGGAGCACTAGAAAAAGGCGGCGGTGGAAATATTTGTGCCTATGCCTCCCAGGGCGATTTACTTGTGGGAGTAGCTTATGCAGGTGGCAAGCTTTATGTTCATAATATGAATCAGAAATCAGAAAAACCTACTAGCCCTCGCTTAATTTTAGAGGAGGAGCATATTCATCGTCCACGGTGTGCTCTTGCCACGAGCGATAAAAAAGAAGTCGTATGGGGTGGATTTCCGGGTTATGGGGTAGTTGGTGGTGCTTTAGCATTCTTTCATATCGAGACAGAAAAACATACTGTAATTTCTAATAATAATATTTTACCCTATCACAGTACGATCTGTCTTAGCGAGCTAAGAAACGGGGATCTCGTTGGTGGAACTAGTGTAGAAGCCCCAGGAGGAGCCGAGGTCAAAGCGCAAGACGCCAATTTGTATGTGTTAGATAAAAAAACAAAACAATTGAAGTATAAATTTGCTCCCTATAAAGGAACACGAGAAATCATCTCTATTTATACGGATAGTTATGATTACGTTCATGGAGTGACGGAGAAAGGTTTATATTTTGTATGGATGCCGTCAACCAACACAATTATTACTGAAAAGAATCTCTCTCATTATGGGGAGCCTATTCGCTCTTGTTTCGTGTTTGATGAGCTCACTCAATCTCTTTACTGCCTGATGAGTAAAGGACTCTTCGTGAAGAATATGCAATATCCAGGCACTGAAATTTTGTTAGTTGAAGAATTGCCCACAAAGGCGAGTAGCGGAATTGCTCTCTATCAAAAAAGAATTTACTATGGGAGCGGCAGTCATTTGTATAGCGTAAGTCTAGATTGATGGAGGGCAGGAATGTATACATTAACTACTTTAAATCAACAAGGGGCCTCATCCCTTTTACACGAAATAGGAAGTAAAGAAGACTGGGAGAAAAAGAGAAGTCAATTAGAAAATACATGGCTTGAATGTATTGGAGGAATCCCGCCATTAGTAAAAACGCAGTTTGAAGTATCCTCATGGGAGACATTTCCTGAATACTATTTTCTAAAAGTAAGGTATGCTACGTTTTTTGGAGATACTGTGCCGGCAAACCTGCTACTGCCACGAGAGGTTAACTCAAAAAATCTGGCGAGTAAGAACGATGCCTTGGAAATCTTATATTCGGATAAATTACAGCATCCAACAGTGATCGCCTTACATCCTACGAGTGAAGTAGGGAAAGACGATGTAAGTACGCCAGAAGGTAGAGAAAATAGACAATATGGACTTGAACTTGCCAAGAGGGGATATGTAGTTCTTGCACCTGATACTATTACAGCAGGAGAACGGGTTCTAGATATCGAAAAACCTTTTCAAACAGCAACCTTTGATAGGCAACATCCTAATTGGTCGGCTGTGGCGAAGATGATTACTGATCACAAGCAGGGAGTTAGTCTGTTAGAGAATTTTACTTGCGTTGATAGCACTAGAATAGGTGCTATTGGCCACTCTTTAGGAGGCTATAATAGCTACTTCTTAGCTGGAGTTGATCGAAGAATAAAGGCAGTGGTTTGTAGCTGCGGGTTTTCAACAATTGCTGGGGATCCAGAACTGCATCGATGGGGTAAACGAGAATGGTTCAGTCATATACCAAAGCTAAGTGAATACATAAATGAGGGTAAAGTTCCTTTTGAGTTTACGGAGATAGCGGCATTGGTCGCACCAACCCCTTTTTTTATGTGGATGGGGCAAAATGATTATATATTCCCACACTGGAAGCCGGCTGCACAAGGCTTGAATGATTTGAACTCCTTATATCGATGGTTAGAACAAGGGGATCGAATTAAAACGCTTATTGGAAACTCTGATCATGATTTTCCAAAAGAAATTAGACAAATGGCTTACCTATTTTTAGATAGGTGGTTAAAGGAAAAGTGATACTATCAACCTTCCACATGATATTATGTATTTATAGTTAATTTGGGCCGATTTGAGGCAGGGGAGTTGTATGCATTGCTAAAAAGAAAAAGTGACTTTGAAAGTCGTTATAACAAGTTTATCCATGAGGTAAAGCAAGAAATAATTACAGGAAAGATTAAGCCTGGAGAATTTATCCTTCCAGAAAACACTTTGAGTAAAGAGTATGAGCTTAGCCGAGTATCCATACGAAAAGCATTAGCAGAACTAGTGGACGCAGGCCTAATAGAAAAAATAGCTGGAAAGGGCAACCGAGTTACATTGCCCTGTGAAACACAGAAGCAAACGATTACACTTGGATGGTTTTCCAACTCTTACGAAATAGAGACAATCCGTCAGATTATTAGTCGATTTGAAGAGCTTAACCCATATATAAAGGTAAATCTTGAAGTTTTGCCGAATAATCAGTATGTCTATAATCTTTCACAAGCCTTTAAGCATGGAAATGGTCCAGATGTTTTTATTGTTTCGGATTATCATTTTAGACAATTGATGGATTCAAATCGTTTAGACCTGCTAGAGCCTTATTTACCAGCACATCTTGATTCGGAGAAGGATAGCTATCATCAGATTTTTGATATGTTTACTACGGAAGGTAAAATTCATTTGACGCCATTCGTCTTCTCGCCAGTAATGATTTGCTATAATAAGGACATTTTTAAAAAAGCGGGGATAACTGAAGAATTTTTAATAAAGGATTGGGAGGATTTATTGCATATTTCTCAGCAGGCTACTAATGAAGTTAGTGAGGATAATCTTATTAATGAGTATGGTTTTTGTTTTTCCTCTTCTACAAACCGTTGGCCAGTATTTCTTCTGCAAAATAATGGACGTTTTATCGGTTCCGATGGTTCTCAGCCAGTGATGAACAGTCAAGAGAATATAGAGGCGCTTGAGTTTTGTGTAGATTTGATGTATAAGCATCAAGTTTCTCCAATATTTTCTCATGGTAGCAATGACCTCGCAGAAAACTTGTTTATGCGTGAAGGAGCTGCAATGATTCTAACCACCTATTATTTCATGAATGAATTTAGGGACCATAAAATACAGTGGGACGTAATTCCCCCTCCTAAAAACAAAAAGTCTGCCACCCTGTTACTAGGTGGTGCTTTGGGAATCAATGTGGACAGTACGATGAAGGAGTCTGCACATGCACTTATTGATTTTATGGTTGGTGAGGAAGCGCAGAAGCTTATAAAGAAAAATGGCTGTACGATTCCAATGCTTCGGACTGTGGCAGAAGATAATAGTCTTTTACAGACTGGGATTCATCCGGAACACTATAATGCATTTATAGAAACGATGCCAAATGCTGTAACTATAAAGGATTTAAATCTGACTGTTGAAGAATTTGAATTAGTTGAACGAGAAATGCAATTCCTATGGGCGAATATGGAAAAATCACAGGATACGTGTCAAAGAATTCAAAACCTACTAGAAGGAAAAAATTCCTTAGTAAAAAAATAGTTAGTTTTTTTATGAAACGGCAGGTAGGTTAATTGATTTCTTTTTTATCTATGCCTCCGAATGTAATAGTAAGGTAAACAGTTTGTTGGGGCAGCAATTGAATTGCGATATTTCTACGAAAGGAGGAGAAAAAGCATGAAATTAGCCTTGCTTAGTCTTCGTGCCCCTCAAGTCGGTTTTTATTATAACTTAACTAAAACAGAATCTCACTTAGTGTTTAAGATAGACCGAGCAATAGAAGAAAAGGTAGACTATTTATTTTTTCCTAAAGAGGAACAGATTAGTAGAAGAGCTTTAATATCTGACAAGATGACATTTTTAGGTAAACAGGCTTGGATAACTTTCCTGAACAATGAAATGTATCCATCCAAGTTTTCTATTAAAGGTGCAAGTTCGCTTGAAATAGAAGGGAATCATTTTTGTCATGTGAGCAACGATGCCAATATTTCAGTATATTTTTACGAAGCTTCCGTATTGATCATGTTAGAGGTAAAAGAAGATACTACAGTTTCACTAAAAATACCGAGGCCAATTCAAATTTTGATAAATGGCAAAGAGACTATAAAGGGACAAGGGATTTGTGGCTTCCAAAATGGAATGCTTAAGTTAAACCTCGAAAAAGGCCAATATAGCGTGGCGGTTACGCTATAAATAAGCCTTTTTTATTATAAATAGATGGAATATTTCGTGAATCTTATAAATCTAAGAGGTGTTTGGTATGGAACTGACAGGATGGAGAGGTACATTATATCGATATATGGACTGGGGGATGAAACTTGCTTATGTAAATATCCTTTGGTTAGTTGGAATGGTCATAGGGCTGGGGATTCTTGGGTTTTTTCCAGCTACTGTTGCAATGCTTACCATTATTCGTAAATGGAGCAATGGGGAAGAAGATATAAAGTCCTTTACACTCTTTAGAGAAATCTATAAAAAAGAATTCCTCAAATCTAATCTATTTGGTTACATATGGGTTATTATTGGCATCATTCTTTTTGTAGATTTACAATTTTTCCGTAGTTTGCCTAACATAGCTGCTTTAATAGCTTCCTTTTTCTTTTTTATATTAGGGGTCATTTATTTGATTGCTCTATTATATGCGTTTCCACTCTATGTTGGTTATCAGATGAAGCTAATACAATACTTTAAAGATTGTATTTATATTGTACTTTCCAACCCATTATTTGCAATTTTCATGGTTTTAGGGTTTTATTTTCCTTATTATTTAATGATGAAGATACCTGGACTAATCCCTTTTTACGGTGGAAGTTTAATAGGTGTTGCTTTGATTTTTATCTCTAATAAGATGTTTCAAATCATAGAATCTAAGCAGAGGCACAATATTAATACGGCCCACAAATAATTTTAGAAAAATATTGAATAATTGTAAAATTTAAACTAATATTATTATAAATACAGGTATTATACAGGTAATCATTTTAGCGAATCAGTTCAAAGGAAAGGGGAAATAGGTTATTGTAACTAAAAATAAGAACTTAGAGACAGTTGTACCTCCAGTAACTGAATTGAAGAAAAACCCCAAGCCGTCCAAGAAAAATTCCATTAAACAAAAATTATGGAGAGATCGCTATTTATTGTTACTTCTTTTGCCGGGGGCATTATATTTTTTAATCTATCGATATATTCCTATGGTCGGTATACTTCTTGCATTTAAGGATTATAGTCCCTTTATAGGGTTTATTGATAGTCCTTGGGTAGGGTTAAAATACTTTCGATTAATATTTGAGGATGCTGAAGTGGTGCAAGTTATATGGAATACACTACAAATTTCTCTACTACAAATTGTTTTTGCTTTCCCAATCTCAATTATTCTGGCCCTCATGCTAAATGAGTTAAGGAACCAACTTTATAAAAGGTTTCTTCAATCAATTGTTTATATGCCCCACTTTCTTTCATGGGTAGTAGTTGTTGGTATTACAGTTATTTTTCTTCGGAGTGAAGGTTTGGTGAATAACTTTCTAGGAACCTTTCTAGATATAAATCCTATTCCTTTTTTAACAGATCCAGCTATGTTTAAGCCCATTGTTATCCTTCAAGTAATATGGAAGGAATCTGGGTGGGGAACAATATTGTTCTTGGCCGCCTTATCAGGAATCAGCCCTCATCTATACGAGGCTGCAGTAATGGATGGTGCAAGTCGAATGAGACAGATTTGGCATATTACTCTACCTGCATTGAAAAGTACAATTGTCATTCTGCTAATTCTTCGCCTAGGAAATGTAATGGATAGCGGTTTCGAGCAAATCTTTCTGATGTTAAATCCCTTCAACATGGAATCTGGGAACGTGCTCGACACATATGTATACTTCAAGGGAATACAACAGGCTAATTTCAGCTTTGCTACTGCCGTTGGCTTATTCAAAGGGATTATTGGATTAATATTAGTAGTACTCGCAAATAGGCTAGCAAAACGCTTTGGGGAGGAAGGTTTATATTGATAGATTGATAATTTAGGATGATGAGACTATGAAGAAAGGTCTCATTTGATAGGGGGTATGTTAATGTTCAGATCTTCAGGAGAAAAAGTAATGGATTTTTTTAATGGAACGGTTCTTTTAGTTATTGCTGCTGCAATGCTATTTCCATTTTTATATATTTTCTCAGTTTCTTTTTCCAGCGTCAGTGATGTATTAAATAGCGATTTCCTCATATGGCCAAAGGAATGGGTGACTGATGCCTATACGTATATACTAGGTTCTGATCAATTTGTAAGATCCTTATTTGTGACTGTTTATATTACTGTAATAGGTACTTTTGTTAACCTATTGTTTACAACCACTATGGCTTACTCATTAACTAGAAACATTTTGGGTCAGCGTACAATTCTTTTTCTAGTTTTATTTACAATGCTTTTTTCAGCGGGGATGATTCCAACTTATATCGTCGTAAAGGAAACAGGATTATTAAATTCCCTATGGGCACTTATAATCCCTGTTGCAATCAGTCCTTTTAATTTGATTATTATTACTCAGTTTTTTAAGGGCATTCCTGAGGAACTAACTGAGGCAGCGTTAATAGATGGTGCAAATGATATTCAAATATTTACTCGTATTATCTTGCCTTTATCTAAGCCGGCATTGGCGGCGTTTGGTTTATTTTACGCGGTAGGTCATTGGAATAGCTATTTTTCGGGAGTTCTCTATTTAAATGATCCTGCAAAATGGCCGATTCAAGTAATTTTAAGGCAAATCGTTATTGTCAACGAACCTAATGCTGCACTCGGTGGGCATGCAGCCATGCTTGAAAATTTACCACCTCCAGAAACGGTACAGATGGCAGCTATTTTGTTAGCCACCTTACCAATTTTGATAGTCTATCCTTTCTTACAAAAACACTTTGCTAAAGGAGTGATGCTTGGGTCTGTCAAAGGATAACTTTCTATTGTAATGACATCGCAGATTTTTTTCACCAGCCAACAAAAATAGTAACGGAGGGGTTAATGTGAGAAGTAAGCAGTGGTTTTATGGTTTTATAATTCTTATTATTGGTCTTGTTTTAGTAGCTTGTACCGATGAAAATGCCCAAACTGAACCAACGAAAGAGCCTGCAGATGAAACAAAGACTGAAGAAGGAAATAAAGAGGAACCTAAAGTAGATCCTTTTGATCATACAGAGAAGTATACAATTACAGGGATGACATTCCGTTTTGGAGATCCGCCACCACTAAAAAGTCCAGGACTTGATATGATCAACGAGCGCTTCAATGTAGACTACAAGCCAGAAATTATACCTCAGGGAGATTACATTGAAAAGTCTTCTGCTATAGTAGCATCCGGCTCTATGCCAGATTTAATCGGTTTTCCAGGCACAGATACACGCTTTTATCAATGGGCTGAACAGGGAGCGTTCTTGCCACTAGATGATTATCTTAAGCACTATGACACGCTAGGAAACATTCCAGACTATGTCTATAACTCTTTTAAGGTGAATGGCAAAATATATGGTATTCCTCGTTACTCTCAACCATATCCTGTAACGCCAGTTATTCGTAAGGATTGGTTAGATAAGCTTGGCTTAGAAATCCCAACAAACTATGAAGAATTAGAGAAGGTTGCAATTGCCTTTACGAAGGAAGATCCGGATGGTAATGGTAAAAATGATACTTATGGGGTTGCAATTGGAGAAAATATTAACCCGAACTTTAACATGGGAACATACTGGGATTTTAATGCATGGTACCACCAAGACGAGGAAGGCAATTATATCCCAGGTATCATTTCTGAAGGAAGAAAAGATTTGATTCAATTCTTCGCTAACCTTTATAAAGAAGGTGCGATGACAAAGGATTTCGCAGTACTTGATTGGGCTAGTACAAACACTGAGTTTTATTCTGGTAAGGCTGGAATATTTGTTGGTGGCGTTTCAGGTATGTCAGAGGCTTACTTTGAGGGATTATTAGCAGCAAATCCAGACGCTCACTTAGTAGCAATTCCTCCTTTTGAAGCACCTGATAAATCAAAAGGCTTTACAATCGGATCTGGCTATTCAGGAATTCTAGCACTTAATGCAAAAATGGCTGGTGATGAAGGTAAGATTTTCCGTGCATTAGAAATGGTAGACTTCGGGAAGAAATTCTATCCAAGAGACACGAAAAATCCAGACAATGCGGATTTCGATTTCTATTTAGGTGGAGAAGGTAAAGGATATAACATGGAAGACGGGCAGGCTGTTCAATTGCCAAACTTCTCATCAGATGGGCTTTCTCCTTCAACTTATTTCTTAGACAATCGTGAGCAAGTACCAACAGATGCAAATATCACATATGCTGATGACTACAAAATGCCAGAGATGAAGGAAATGGTTCAATCTTTACAAGAAATGTTTGAAGCCAATAAATTATATGTGGATCCATCATATGGGGTTATGTCTCCAACTAACCAAGAAAAAGGCACAGATCTAACTCAGTTCATTATGAACGAGCAATCCAAAATGATTGCTGGCCAAAGACCGATTTCTGATTGGGATAGCCTAGTAGATGAGTACATGAAACGAGGTGGAGAAGCAATCATCAAGGAAACAAACGAAGGTATTAAAGCAAAAGGCTACACAGAAAGAGAATGGAAATAATCTCAAAGTAAGGGCTGTCTCAAAAGTTTACCAGACTTTTGGGGCAGCTCTTTTTTATAGCTTTCCATAAGGACTATTTATCTTCAAACACTAATTTACTTCTTTTATTACTCTTGAATTCAACGTAAATATTATAGAAATAATTACTATTAAAATGCCACATAAAAGCATAATGTTCGAAATTGTTATATTCAACATTAGTGCTAATGAAACAAACCCATAGGAAAGTGGGACAAGACCATTAGATGAGGCATTAATAAGGCTCATTACTCTTCCCATTTTTTCTTCATCACATTGCTCTTGAATAAGGGAGATGAGTGAAACATTAATTATCGAGGAAAGGACGCCCATCATCAAAAGTAAGATAATACCTTGCCAAACTGCTTCGATTTGACCAAGTAAAGATAAGAGAAGCCCCAGGATAGAAATGATTAGTAATACTATTAGTCCTCTTTTCTTTCTTAAGTTTAGTAATCCTACAATTATGGCACCGACTAACATTCCACCTTGGTAAGAGCCTTGTAAAAAGCTTAAATCTAACGGTACTCCATGGATCACTTTGTCTACTAGAAGTGGTATGCCCATGAGAAGCGGACCGAAAAAGAAAAAGTTAATGACAACTAGAACAAACAACATATTTTTAAGGAAGGGCATCTTCCAAACATAGGAAAATCCTTCTTTTAATTTCTCTTTCGTACTATCCATTTTCGAGGAGTTTTGTTTACGATTTTCTTCCTTTATGAATGCGGAAAAAACAAAAGTCAAAGACAAAAAGAATGCGATTAACGAAAATAAAATACTAAAAGATCCTACAGTAAGTACCCATCCACCAATCATTGGCCCAGAAAACATAGCAATTTGGTTTGAGCTTTGGATAAATGAATTTGATCTTGTAAGAAGATCTTTGGAAACTAGGTTAGGAAGTAATGATGTATTTGCTGGAGAAAAGAATGCATCTAATACTCCAAATAATAATGCAAAGCAAATTAGAGGCCAGAATTCAAGAATATCCATTCGTAGAAAAAATACCATAATTATAACCAAAACACATCTTACTAAACTTGAAACAAGCATAATTTGAGATCTTTTATAGCGGTCTGCCCATACTCCACCAATTGTCATAAAGATGATACGTGGTAGCATAGTTAACATCATCACAATCCCAAGGGCACTTTCTTTATTTAGAACCTTGATGATATACCATTGCTCCGCAAATAAATAAGTAGATAGTGCTAAAAAAGAGGTTGTACTTGATAACCATAAAAAAACAAATGCTCGATTTCTTAACAAATTTGAAGAAAGGAATTCATTCTTGTTTTCCCTTAACACTTGCTCTCTACTCAATAGATATACTCCTTTTACCTTATGGTTTGTTTTTAAAGATAGGTTCTTCAATCTGAAATGCAGTGGTCATAATATAATAGTTTTGCTGTTCAAGGTCTGTATCTTTTTCAAGCTCATCTAGTAGCTCTCTATACTTCCGAGTAAATTCGAGGAATTTGTCTTTACTAACTTTTACTTCTTTTTGAATAGAGAGTTTAGGCCATTCTTCGACATTTGACGAATTTAATTCAAAGGATTTATCAGGTGCAGTTAAAACTCTGGTCTTAGCACGATCAATTACCTCCAAATATGACTGTCTAGTAGCCTCTTTTGCTTCCACGTAACTTAATAGGTTATCGGCAGGGATGAACCCCTTTGCTACAGCTTGGTAAAACTTTAGAATATTTCCTCCGCGTTCTTCCTTTCTTACAAGCTTAATGATTTGGTGCTTCTCCAGTTCTCGAAGATGATAAAGAATTTTTGCTCTAGATAAGTTGAGTTCCTGGGCAAGCATATGTCCTGTGTGGGGTTGTTCGACTAGTAGCATCAGCATTTTAGTACGTAACGGATCACTAATAACCTTTAACTGTTCGTAGCTTTCAATTATAAAAATGGATTTTTGCTGCATGTAAATTCTCCTTTTTAACCGGTTAATATTTATTAACTGTAATCCGTTATGTAATAAATGTAAATAGATGTAACGTGTTTTTATGTAAAAATAAAAAAATTTTGAAATTTTGATGGTAAGAATATAGACGATACTATATTAAGAGAAATTATTGGGTTAGAATGGATAGGATGAAAATGGAAAGAGGGGTGAAATAATAATGAAAATACATATTTTAGGTGCGTCAGGCTCAGGCACTACTACTTTGGCTCAAGTATTATCAACTGTTCTTCACAATACACATTTGGATACGGATGATTATTTCTGGTTAACAAAATATACGGAAATAAGAGAAGTAGGAGAAAGAAGATATCTACTGAAGGAAGACCTAAATAAGTATGAGAGCTCTATTTTATCAGGGGCATTATGTGGTTGGGGAGATAACTTCAAATCTTATTTCGATTTGGTCATTTTTTTGTCGATTCCACCAAATATTAGATTAAAAAGATTAGAGAAAAGAGAGTTTGAAAGATACGGGGATGAAATATATGTAGGTGGGGCTAAGCATGATCAATATAAGAAGTTTATTGAATGGGCGTCCTTATATGATTACGCAGGTTTAGAAGTAAGGAGTAAAGCTTTACACGAACAATGGATGGATTCGTTAAACTGCCCGATATTGAGAATTGAAGGAGATTATTCAGTGGAAGAACGAGTACATCTTACAATGGACTTCTTGCGCGATAACGGTAGTTTCTAGTTCAATGTCCCGTATTTTTAAATAGCTCATAGATTTCTATAATAACCAACTAAATTGCTTCAACACTATGTGAATTACGACAAAGTATAGCTTATTTACTACAATCATTAGCGGAATTACTACAATCCTTGGTTAATTTACTACAATCAGCTCAAATTTTACGACAATACAATTTCATGCTCGGTAAAACATAAAAAGCCCCTAAGTAAGGTTCCTTCAGGGGCTAAAATCTTTGTTTTTATAATCGATGCTCAGTATATTTATCTTTTTTTGTAATTTCAGCTGCTTTTTCTAGTATTTCTATTGAAACCTTGGATTTATACGCTTCTATAGTTTCCATTAGTTGCTCTTTAGAGCTTGCTCCAACGATTGCAGCACCATTTTGAAGCACATAATGAAGGGCAATCGAATTTAGAGGTATATCTAATGCTTTAAGCTTAACTAATGTGTCTAATAGTTCTTTGTTGGAGTAGGAGAGGTAATCTCCAGTCTTTTTCGCTCGAATTAGACCTTCATCTTCCGTCAACAAGCCCTTTGCAAGTGAGCCCCTGCTGAGTAGTGAACTATCGTTTTGCTCGAGTAAGGAAAGCCATTCCTCCGGTCTTCTATCTAGTAAACTATATTGCATCATAACTGAAACTGCAGAGCTTTTATTCAAAAATCGATTGATAACATTTGGTCGAATAGAAGAGATGCCGTATTCCCTAATTAGGCCATCTTTTTTGAGAGATTCCATTGTGTCGATAACCTCATCCACGTTGTCTTCCATTGTTCCCCCATGGAGCTGGTATACATCGATATAATCTGTTTGGAGACGTTTTAAGGAGTCATGAATAGCTTTTTGAATCCATTCTTTAGAGGCGTCCCAATGCCAGCCATCACCATTTTCATTTGGTCGATTACCAACCTTTGTTGCAATGATTATCTCTTGTCTATGAGATTTAAGAAGGCTCCCTAGCATTTTTTCATTTTCGCCCTGATCATATAAATCTGCAGTATCATAATAAGTAATGCCATGTTCTAATGCGGTTTGAATAATCTTTTCTGCTTCTTCAAGATTTGATGGCAGTGACATACATCCAAGTCCAATTTCTGAAATCGAAACATCACTTTTTCCTAATTGTCTTTTTTCCAAGATTATCACTTCCTTTCTTACATGTTACAATGAGAACTAGGTAGATTCAAATAAGAGGGAGCGAAACAATGAAAAAATTTGAAGAAAAAACAGTGCAGACCAATCTTGAATTTTCTGGACGAATCATAACCTTACAAGTGGATGAAGTACTATTGCCAAATGGTAAAACAGCTAAAAGGGAGATTGTTAAGCACCCTGGAGCGGTGGCAGTAATAGCTGTGACAGACGATAAAAAGATTATCTTGGTAGAACAGTATAGAAAAGCTTTGGAACGCTCTATTATTGAAATACCAGCTGGCAAAATTGAACCTAATGAGGCACCTGAGCTAACGGCATTGCGAGAGTTAGAAGAGGAGACAGGTTACACCTGTGCTAATATGAAATTTATCCAATCATTTGCCACTTCACCAGGCTTCGCTGACGAGATTATTCACCTTTATATGGCAGAGGATATTGCAAAAATGGAACAAGCATCTGCTTTAGATGAGGATGAGTTTGTGGAACTATTGCACGTATCACTTGAGGAAATGGAACAAATGGTAATCTCTCAGCAAATATTTGATGCTAAAACAGCGTTTGCATATATTTGGTTAAAAGATTACTTAAAATGAAGCATGTTTGAACCTAGTACAAGCATAAGATGAAAATAGATAGGGGGGATTCCAAGTTGAACCAGTCTTATACTATTTTCATTTCACTATGCGTACTAGTTTTGAGTTTTGTTGGCGGATTAATATTATTCGAAAGAAGTTCACCAGAACAGCAGCAATGGATCATCAACCTTTTGGATGCAAGAGTCTTACTTGAAGGGCCACCTAGTTTTTTAGAGACTATCTTTCCTCATTTGATGATTGCAGTCGTGTTTTTTCTGTTTTATCAGCATCGGTATTTGCAAAAGTTTACATTAGTTATTTGTGCCTTCAAAATAACCTTTTATGGCTTTTGTTCAAGTTATTTACTACAGACACAAGAAACTACATTCCCGTATGTTTTCTGGTGGTTTCCTTTTCAACTAGTTTACTGCATTCTACTTTTGGCTTTGGCAAATCGGGTAAATCTCTTTACACTTGCCTTCTATATAATTACTATTATAATAGAGTTTATTCTTTTACCATTTATAGTATATAATAATTAGTATTAAATAATAATAATTATTATGTGAATGGCTTGTAATGAGAAAACACTTCTTGGTATAATAGTGGTAGTTAAGGAGGCGTCATATGGAAAGCCGTATTGATCGTATTAAAAAACAATTATCTGGTGCGGGCTATAAACTGACGCCACAGCGTGAAGCGACAGTTCGAGTATTGCTTGAGAATGAAGAAGATCATTTGAGTGCGGAAGATGTTTTCCTACTAGTTAGAGAAAAATCTCCTGATATAGGGCTTGCGACAGTTTATCGTACATTAGAGTTATTGAACGAATTGAATGTTGTAGATAAGATTCAGTTCGGAGACGGCGTATCACGCTATGATTTGAGACAAGAGGGCGCTGCTCATTTCCACCATCACCTTGTTTGCATTGAATGTGGAGCTGTGGATGAAATTCAAGAGGATTTACTCGAGGATGTAGAGGAAATCGTCGAAAAGAAATGGAACTTTATCATAAAGGATCATCGACTGACTTTCCATGGGATTTGTCATCGTTGCCAAGATAAATAACCGGAAAGGATAGCTATTATATGCTATCCTTTTTTTAATAGTTAAAAAAGGATATGCTGTTACTAAATTACTTATCTAGGTTCAGCGTTATAGCGCGAGGTTAAATGAAAAAGCTCCAATGGTTAGGGAAATTACCCTTCCCTTTTTTGCAGCTATCAGCATAGATTTTTTAAAAGGAGATTTTAAATTTGAAAGAAGGCATACTTCATTTAGAAGACTATTTACATTTCCTGCGTATTGAAAGGCAGTTAGCGGAAAACACTTTAATTTCGTATAAAAAAGATTTAACGGATTATTTGAAGTCTGTTTATGAAAAACAGCATTTGCAGAGTTTAAGTGATGTAGAAAGACAGCATATTATCATCCATTTAAGAGATTTAAAGGAGAATGGTAAGTCTGCAAGGACAATTTCTCGTCATATATCATCTATTCGATCCTTTCATCAATTTCTTTTGAGAGAGAAAGTGGCATCGAATGATCCGACTATTCATTTAGAGCTGCCCCAGTTGGAGCAGAAACTCCCAAACTTCTTGTCAGTAGAAGAACTCAACAGTCTTCTTGGAAGTATCAGTGTGTCCAAGCCACAGGGTGTTCGAGATTTGGCTATGTTTGAACTGATGTATGCAAGTGGTATGCGTATAAGTGAATGTCTAAATCTAAATCTCGAGGATTTACATTTGTCAATGGGCTTTGTTCGTGTATTTGGAAAAGGCGGGAAGGAACGTATTATTCCACTTGGAGGAGCTGCGTTGCGAGCATGCAGTAATTATATTGAAAATGCTAGGCCGCAGTTACTTAAACAGGAACGTACCGACGCAATATTTATTAATCAGCGTGGCAAACGTTTAACAAGACAGGGTATTTGGAAACTACTAAACAAACATGCCCTTATGGCTGGTATTAAAAAAGAAATTACGCCTCATGTACTAAGGCATTCCTTTGCTACTCACCTAATTGAAAATGGTGCTGATTTAAGGGCAGTACAGGAAATGTTAGGGCATGCAGATATTTCTACAACACAGATTTACACTCATGTAAGCAAGAAAAGATTAAAAGAAGTTTACAAACAATATCATCCTCGTGCATAATGTCAGAGGTCTGACATTTATTTTTGAGGAATTTTTGGTACACTAATATAGAACAAGTAGGAGGTACTATTCATGGAAAAATTTAAGCGTATACATGTTATTGTTATGGATTCGGTAGGAATTGGAGAAGCACCTGATGCAGCAGCATTTGGTGACGTAGGCTCACACACGCTGGGTCATATCGCAGAAAAGATGAATGGCTTAAACATGCCAGAAATGCAAAAGCTAGGATTGGGTAATATTGAACCAATCAAAGGAATTGCTCCAGCAGAAAAACCAGCAGCTTATTTTGGTAAAATGCAAGAAGCTTCTGTTGGAAAAGACACGATGACAGGTCACTGGGAAATCATGGGCTTAAACATCGACAAACCTTTTAAAGTGTATCCTAACGGCTTCCCAGCTGAATTGATCGCTGCTTTAGAAGAAAAAACTGGTCGTAAAGTAATTGGGAACAAACCGGCAAGTGGTACAGAGATTTTAGATGAGCTTGGGGAAGAGCATATGAAAACAGGGGCAATCATTGTATATACTTCTGCAGACCCTGTTTTGCAAATAGCTGCTCATGAAGAAATTATACCGCTAGAAGAATTATATCGAATTTGTGAAATCGCTAGAGAGCTTACTCTGTCGCCTGAATTTTTAGTGGGACGTATTATCGCACGTCCATTCATCGGAGAGCCAGGAAGCTTTGTGAGAACTTCTAATCGTCATGACTATGCATTGAAGCCATTTGGTCGCACTGCAATGAATGAATTACAAGACGCTGGTTTAGAAGTTATGGCAATTGGTAAGATTAATGATATTTTTAATGGAGAAGGTATTACTTCAACAGTTAGAACGAAAGATAATATGGATGGCATGGATAAATTTATCGAGACATTGGCAAAAGACTTTACAGGTATAAGCTTCTTAAATTTAGTAGATTTTGATGCTTTATATGGTCATAGAAGAGATCCGATCGGTTATGGTAAAGCACTTGAAGAGTTTGATGCTCGCTTGAAGGAAGCGCTTCCTAATCTCACAGAAGATGACTTATTGATTATCACTGCCGATCACGGTAATGATCCAACCATGCCTGGAACAGACCACACGCGTGAATATGTTCCTTTAACAGTTTATTCGCCTAGATTCACAGAGGTAAAAGAATTGCCTTTACGCATGACATTTGCAGATATCGGAGCAACCATTACTGAAAACTTTGGTGTTAAACCAACAGCTTTTGGTGAAAGCTTCCTATCCTTATTAAAATAAAGGACGTGTATGACAATGAGAATGAATGATATTATCGAAAAGAAAAGAGACGGCCAAGCTTTAACAAAAGAAGAAATCAATTTCTTTATTGAAGGCTATACAAACAATTCAATCCCAGATTATCAAGCTAGTGCTTTACTAATGGCCATTTATTTTCAGGATATGAACGATGAAGAACGTGCTAACCTAACAATGGCTATGGTCAATTCTGGTGAGCAAATAGACCTCTCTGCTATTGAAGGAGTTAAGGTTGATAAGCACTCTACCGGTGGAGTTGGTGACACAACTACATTAGTCTTGGGTCCACTAGTTGCCGCTTGTGGCGTTCCAGTAGCTAAAATGAGCGGACGTGGCCTTGGACACACAGGTGGAACAATCGATAAACTAGAGGCGATTGATGGTTTCCATGTGGAGTTATCTTCTGAGCAGTTTGTTAAACAGGTTAATGAAATCAAAGTAGCGGTAATCGGGCAAAGTGGTAACTTGACACCTGCTGACAAAAAGCTCTATGCATTGCGCGATGTTACCTCTACTGTAAACAGCATTCCACTGATTGCTAGCTCAATTATGAGTAAAAAAATTGCAGCAGGAGCAGGTGCAATTGTTTTAGACGTTAAAACTGGTGACGGTGCCTTCATGAAAACAACTGAAGATGCTCGAAAGCTTGCAAAAGCAATGGTTCAAATCGGTAATAGTGTAGGACGTCAAACAATGGCAATTATTTCTGATATGAGCCAACCACTCGGAAGAGCGATTGGAAATGCCCTAGAAGTACAAGAAGCAATTGACACACTAAAAGGCAAAGGTCCGGATGATTTAACTGAGCTATGCTTAACTTTAGGTAGCCAAATGGTAGTTGTAGGAGAAAAAGCTGATACTCTAGAAGAAGCCCGTATAATGCTACAAAAAGCAATCGACGATGGTTCTGCACTAGAAATCTTCAAGCAATTCATCAAATGGCAGGGTGGCAATGAAAAAGTAGTAGACGATACTGCTCTATTACCAAAGGCAGATTTCATCTTTGAAGTGTCTGCTAAAAACGCAGGCTTCGTAACTTATATGGAGGCAGATGAAATTGGTACTGCTGCCATGCTATTAGGTGCTGGGAGAGCTACAAAAGAGTCTGAAATCGATTTAGCAGTAGGTATAATGCTAAACAAAAAAGTAGGAGACCAAGTAGATGAAGGCGAATCACTTGCTACTATTTACGCGAACTCTGAAAATGTTCAAGAGGTTATGAATAAATTACACGAAAACATTCATATCGAAGCAGAACGAAAAGAAGCACCACCATTAGTTTATGAAATAATTACAGAATGATATTTGTATTAGAGCGACCTTGGTCGCTCTTTTTTTTGTTGGCTATTTTAAAGTTGGTTGTTTTCAGATTATCTTTTATACAACCTAGTATTTCAACACCATATATTCAGTGAGTAAAAGATTTTAAAGAGTACAGGCTTGAATTTGCCCTTCCATAGACATCTCGTAAAAGTTAATAAAAACTTTTACGAGATGTCTATTTTTTGATTAAAAATTGTTGAATATTCCCATACTAAATGTGTATAGCCCATTTGTCGAAAATCTTCTAAATTTCGATGATTTCTTCTACTTTTGTCAGGCGCAAAGGATTATAGAATTCTATGTGGAATTGCGCTTTATGAGGAGGCGATTTTATGAAACATGATGTTGAAAAAGTAGGAGACGAAATTGTAATTATTCGATTGAAAGGTGAGCTAGACCATCATAGCACTTCTGAAATAAGGAATGAGATAGTACCAATGATTAAAAATGGCTCTATTAAAGTACTAGTTTGGAATTTGAAAGATTTAAATTTTATGGATAGTTCAGGTATAGGACTAATTCTAGGTAGAATGCGAGAGCTAGCGCCAATTGATGGTCAAACAATTATAGTTAACCCGTCACCAACGATGCGTAAAATTTTTCAGTTTGCAGGTTTAAGCCCGTACATCTACAGTGAGTCAGAAATTGAAATAATTTCAAAGTTAGGGGGAATAGTTTATGGACAATGAAATCACATTATCTTTTATTGCCAAAAGTGAGAATGAAGCATTAGCGAGAATGGTGATGTCTAGTTTTATCTCAGCAATTGATCCGACAATTGAGGAGCTATCTGAATTTAAAACAGTTATCTCAGAAGCTGTAACCAATGCTATTGTGCACGGTTATGAAGAGGATGGCGTAGGCAAGATTGAAATTCATGCCGAAAGAAGCGGAAGAGAGATTGTGGTCTCCATCGTTGATTATGGGCGTGGAATACAAGATGTGACACAGGCGAGAGAGCCTTTATATACTACCAAGCCTGAGCAGGAACGCTCTGGAATGGGCTTTACGATAATGGAAAGCTTCAGTGACGACGTGGATATTTACTCCATTCCTGATAGGGGGACAACCGTTACTATCACGAAGAAATTTGTACCAATTCAAGAATCATGTAGGATCGTCTAATGATGAACAACAAGCCAACTATTTTACTGACCCAAGAGAAAATGAGAGAACTTATTGCCTTGTCGCAGGAAGGGGATAAGTTTGCCAGACAGCAAATGATAGAAGGAAATACAAGATTGGTTTGGTCTATTGTTCAGCGCTTTGCTTCTAGGGGGGCAGACCTAGAGGATTTATTTCAAATTGGATGTATTGGTCTTATGAAGTCGGTTGATAAATTCGACTTGTCCTATGAGGTAAAGTTTTCTACGTATGCAGTTCCTATGATTATTGGAGAAATACAGAGATTTCTTAGAGATGATGGAATGGTGAAGATAAGCCGATCAATACGCGAATTAAATTTTAAAATTCGTCATGCTACAGACGATTTTCTTAAGACTCATGAACGGCAGCCAACCATTTTAGAGCTAGCAAGTATATTAGAGGTTTCAAGAGAAGATATAGTTATGGCCACGGACGCTTTAAGAGATCCCGCATCCTTGCAGGAGCAACTCTATGAAAACGATAGTGGTGATGCTTTAACCTTGATGGACCAAATGAGAGATGAGCGTTCTGAAAAGTCATTTGATCATATTCCTCTGAGAGAATTGGTAGAAAAACTAGAAAAACGAGAACAGATGATTATTTATCTGCGTTATTACCTAGACTGTACTCAAAGTGATATTGCTGAAAGGTTAGGTATATCCCAGGTTCAGGTGTCAAGGCTAGAAAAGAAGATATTGACACAGTTAAAGAGCTGGCTAGTGCCTGTTGGTAGTACCGCTAATACAAAAGCTAGAGATAGGTGATTATTACGAAACCGTTATTTAAGGATGTGGCCGAGGCCGAAGCATATTTAAAAGAGAAGTTTGGGGTGAATGAGTCTTATGATTTCGGGATTCTTCATACCCATTTGTTTAAATTTCCAGTGTTACTTGTTTATATTAACGGTCTTATCGATGGTCCAACGTTAACTGAATTGATGACCGGCACTTTAAAATGTCCTCCAGAAGAGGACCTAGATCAAAATGAAATTATGAGTCATTATTTTCCTTATTACTCTATAACGGAATATGATTCTAGAGAAAAATGGATTGCCGCGCTACTAAGTGGTCAGGTAACATTCATTTTAGAAAATGGATCTGTTTACACGATTGATGTACGTAGCTATCCCGGTAGAACACCTGAGGAGCCTGACAACGAAAAGGTTGTACGAGGCTCCAGGGATGGCTTTACCGAAAATATTGTATTAAACACTGCTCTCATTCGTAGACGAATAAGAGACACCAATCTCCGATTTGAACTACACCAAATATCCTCCATGAGTAAAATGGACATTGCAATTTCCTATATTAAAGGAGTGGCAAATGAAGAAAACTTAAAACTTATTCGGAAGCGTCTTAAAAATATTAAACATGACGGTTTTACAATGAGCGATAAGGCATTAGAGGAATGGTTATTTGTTCAAGGCTTTCATCCTATGCCTTTTGTTCGCTTTACAGAACGACCGGATATAGCTGCTGCACATTTGCTTGAAGGACATATTTTACTCGTAGTAGATACCTCTCCATCGGTTATTATAGTCCCTACGACTCTTTTCCACCATTTACAACATGCAGAGGAGTATAGACAGGCACCGGCAATAGGAACTTTAGTAAGATCGATTCGTTTTTTTGGTGTTTTCTTCAGTTTATTTCTCTTGCCATTTTGGTATTTAATGTCTAAGCATCCAGAACTTCTTCCGAATGCCTTGGACTTCTTAGGTCCCAATGAGAAAAGTGCCATTCCGCTTTTACTACAAATAATCTTTGCGGATATTGGGATAGAATTTTTAAGGCTAGCAGCTATTCATACTCCTACTCCGTTATCCACTGCGATGGGTATCATTGCGGCATTAGTTATTGGCCAAATGGCTGTAGATGTTGGATTATTTGTTTCTGAAGTCATTTTATACACAGCAATCACAGCTATATTTACATTTGCTATCCCTTCCTATGAGCTAAGTATAGCGACTAAAATATTCAGAATGTTTATTTTAATTGGGACAGCCATTTTAGGAGTAAATGGATTTT
Organism: Psychrobacillus faecigallinarum; assembly: GCF_014836595.1. Lineage (GTDB taxonomy): Bacteria > Bacillota > Bacilli > Bacillales_A > Planococcaceae > Psychrobacillus > Psychrobacillus faecigallinarum. The sequence continues at coordinate 56,677 of NZ_JACSQO010000007.1, forward strand.
TTATAGCAACCGTATGTTTGATTTGGTACATATGTAGTCTTAAACCGTTAAATGTACCCTATTTATGGCCGTTAATTCCTTTTTATCCAAGAGCATTTGCTCGTATACTCATTCGTTTTCCGATGCCAACCAACGCAAAGCGACCTTATATAACACGATCACCTGTTCGAGATCGCTCCAAATAGCATTGCATTTCCCTTATTCGATATGGTAAAGTTCATATAGAAATGAGGAAAAGAGGCGAGGATACATGGTAATGGTATCAGAGCATGCTGTGAACGAAAAAGGGCACCTATTAATAGGTGGTATTGACTCCTTAGAACTTGCAAAAACATATGAGACTCCTCTGTTTGTATATGATCTGTCTCTTATTAGAGCTAGAGCTAGAGCCTTTTTAGACACATTCAAGCAAGAAAATGTAGTTGCACAGGTTGCCTATGCAAGTAAAGCCTTCTCTAGCGTTGCGATGTACCAAGTGATTGAGCAAGAAGGCTTATCCTTAGACGTTGTCTCCGCTGGAGAACTATATACAGCTATTAAAGCAGGGTATCCTGCAGAGCGTATTCATTTTCATGGTAACAATAAAAGTGTTGAAGAATTAATATTAGCTATGGAGCATAAAATTGGTTGTATAGTGGTGGATAATTTTTATGAAATTGAGCTTTTAAAACAACTAACTGTTAAACTCAACCAAAAAGTGAAAGTTCTTCTGAGAGTGACTCCAGGGGTTGAAGCACATACCCATGATTATATTACGACTGGACAACAAGACTCAAAATTCGGATTCGATTTGATGAATGGACAAGCAGATAAAGCTTTCCAACAGGTTTATAAAGATGAATTTATTGAATTACTGGGATTGCACTGCCATATCGGGTCCCAAATTTTTGAAACAATCGGATTTAAAGTGGCAGCAGAGAAGCTTATTACTAAAATGATTGAGTGGGAAAACACCTTTAATTACGCTTGTACAGTGCTAAATTTAGGTGGAGGGTTTGGGATTAAATATACGGAGCAAGACACACCATTAGAACCGTCTATTTATGTGAAGGAAATGGTGATTGCAGTAAAAGATTTAGTTTCCAAAGCGAACCTAGATATGCCTGAAATATGGATTGAACCTGGTCGTTCGTTAGTAGGGGACGCGGGAACGTCACTTTACACGATCGGCTCGGAAAAAGAAGTGCCAGAAATACGAAACTATTTAGCGGTTGATGGCGGTATGTCTGATAATATTCGCCCAGCTTTATATGGAGCGGAGTACAGTGCAGCTATTGCTAACAAAATGGGAGAACTCAAGGAAGTGGAGTATACCATTGCTGGTAAATGCTGTGAATCTGGTGACAAGCTAATTGAACATATTACACTACCAAAAGCTTCACCAGGGGATATTTTGGCTGTTTTTTGTACAGGTGCATATGGTTATGCAATGGCAAGCAATTATAATCGCATAGCAAAACCCGCCGTTGTTTTTGTTGAAAACGGTCGTCACCAGTTGGCAGTGAAACGAGAAACTCTGGAAGACCTTGTTCGTCTTGACCTTCCCTTCACGTTAGAGAAAGGAAGAGGCTAAGTGAAAAACAAGAATGTTATTTTGTTTCTAATTATATTTATAGTTGGTATAGTATGGGGAGCATTGTATTGGTTCCTTATAGCACCAAATGTTAAACTATAGTTGGACAATTATCATAAAAGGTAGTAAAGTTCTTTTAAAGAAATTAAAAGAGGGTCTAAAACATGTTATGTCGTTATAAAAAAGCATATGAAAAAATTTCTATGGGGCTGTTGTCTTTCATGCCCAATGAAAAAGATTTAAAAAAATTGCTAGAAACAATTCATCAATATGAATCTAATCCAGATTGGCATTTATTTGTTTGGAAAAAGGATGAAGATGTAGTAGGAATTGTAGGAGTTCGTATGGAAGGCACTGAAGGTGTCATTCAGCATATTTCTGTGAATCCTTCTCATCGAGGTGAAGGTATTGGCAAAAATATGGTTCAAACACTGTCGAATATTTTACAAACCACCACTGTAAAACCAACGGAAGAAATAAAACCTTTCTTTGAAAAATGCAATGCAGATAAAGAAGAGAACTGACCTTAGTGGCCTTCTCTTCTTTTTTTCTGTTTTTCTCGTTCTTCAAGTATTTCAGAGCGATCTCTAAGCATATGTTTATGAATAAGAAAATTTCGATCTTCTTCCTTTACGAATGGTATCTCCTCAACCCGGGAAAGAAGCTCCTTGTTTTGGATGTCAATTTGAAATCCTAAAAATGGTTCCTGCCTTTGGATAGAATTATAGGCATTTGTAGCATCTTGGTATAATCGATGAAAATTAATAGTTTCAAAGAAGGGAGAGTGACTTGTTTCTTTCATTCGCTTAATACTGCCACCCATTGTTTTTAGTGCTCCTGAAAAATTCCCTCTACGCCAATGGTACATAGAAGTGGAAAGTAGGATAAGTGCAGCCAAAGAATGTACTTTTTGGCGAGGTGCAACTTCCTTCCAATAGTCTTCTAACAGCTCGTGGCATTCGAAATAATCGTTGATGTCATTAAATTCTTTTAAAAATTGAACAAAATTAGGATGGAATGTAGGGTGCATTACAATCACCTTTCCTCTATAATTATGATTAAAATTAATATTAGGTGGAGTTTTATGTCTTACGAAGTAAAAACAGAAGCATTTGAAGGTCCACTCGATTTATTATTACATTTAATAAATCGTTTGGAAATAGATATATATGATATTAAAATGGCCGAAATCACCACGCAATATATGGAACACATACATGCGATGCGTGTGCTGGAGTTAAATGAAGCAAGTGAATACTTAGTGATGGCCGCTACCTTGCTCTCTATTAAAAGTAAAATGCTTCTTCCGATTCATCAGGATGATCAACTGGAAGATGATTTTGATATTAATCTTGACGATCCTAGGGACGAGTTAGTTCTTAAATTAATAGAGTACAAGAAATACAAAGAAGCTGCTAGTAATTTGCAAGAGTTAGAAGAAACTCGAAATCTATTTTACACTAAGCCTCCAACGGATTTGAGTGGCTATCAAAGCAATCAGCAATTGGCCTTGTTTGATCTTGAAGTAAATGTTTACGATATGCTTGGTGCTTTCCAGAAGATGCTTCGGAGAAAACAGCTAAATGCTCCTCTCCATACTCGCGTAAGTAAACAAGAGGTCTCCATTCGAGAGTCGATGAATAATGTAATCTCTACATTAAAAGAGCATAATGGAAGACTGTCATTTTATGAGCTTTTCCCTACTAGAGATAAAACAACAATTGTTACTACTTTCTTGGCAATATTAGAGCTTATGAAACGACAGGCGGTCAAGGTTGAGCAGAAGAAAAATTTTGAAGATTTATTTGTTCAACTAGGAAAGGAAATAGAAATATATGAAGAAATTGAAGAGTAAAATAGAAAGCCTCTTATTTGTTAGTGGAGAAGATGGCTTAACAAAGAAACAGCTTGCATTTTTAACGGAGGAAGATGAAGAAAATGTAAGAGAAGCTTTAGACTCGCTTATGATGGAATATGAAGATTCTGAGGAAAGAGGAATTCAACTTAAACAACTTGCTGGCACGTATCAATTAGTAACGAAGGAAGAAAACGTGGATTGTATTCAAAAGCTAGTTGAAAATCCTACTACTCAATCTCTATCTCAGGCATCTTTGGAGGTTTTGGCTATCATCGCATATAAGCAGCCTATTACAAGGGTAGAAATAGAGGATATAAGAGGAGTGAAATCAGAAAGACCGATACATACTTTATCTGCTAAAGGACTAGTTCAAGAAGTTGGACGTGCAGAAGGAACGGGTAGGGCTATCTTGTACGGCACCACACAGGAATTCCTACAGTACTTCGGTTTAAAAGATATAAGTGCATTGCCTCCTTTACCAGAAGATGTGGAAGTAGACGATATGGGAGACACCGATTTGTTTATGACCAAGTTTCAAGAGGCATTTGAAGGATAGAAATAAATGAAAAAGGAGTATTTTCCATTTACAAAAAAGCGTTTATACTAGTTTTGTTTTTTCTTTTAATAAATATTAGTAATGCCCATGCAACCTCATCCTCCTATGCTGTTATTGATGCTAAGACAGGAAGACTATTGCTTGGAAGTAATGCGGATGTAGAGTTGCCTATTGCAAGTCTTACAAAGGTTTGGACGGCTTTGACTGTGTTGGATAATGCCACACTTGATGAAGAGATCACAATTTCTTCTGTTGCTGCTGCCCAGGAGGGTTCCTCGCTCTATTTACAGCCTGGTGAGGTCTGGACAGTTAACTCCTTACTGCATGGTCTTATGCTTCAATCAGGAAATGATGCTGCATACGCTTTAGCAGAGCATACAGGAGGGTCATTAGAGGGTTTCGTTAAGCTGATGAACGAGAAGTTTGAATTAGCAGGGTTAGATCATTCTCACTTTACGAATCCGTCAGGTTTACACAATGACGATCATTACGCTTCTGCACATGACATGGCTAATATGTTCCGTTTAGCACTCCAAAATGAAGACTTTAAAAAAATCTCCTCCGCCAAAAATTTTGTGCCAGAGGAACGTTCGATCAAATGGAGAAATAAGCACAAACTAATGCACTTCAACGAGTACACCGTTGCCGGAAAAACTGGCTATACGAAGAGAGCAGGAAGAACCCTTGTCACTTATTTAAAAGATAAGGATAAGGAAGTTATAGTAGTGACATTGAACCACTCGAATGATTGGAATACTCATGTCTCCTTGGCTGAGCAAGTCTTTCAAAACTATGAGAATGTTAAGGTAGTGGAAAAAGGGAAATATCAGCTATTTCAAAAAGACGTGATAGAAGTAAAAAAAGACTATTATTTATTGTTGAATAAAGAGGAACAGGATCAGTTGAATAATGTTCTAATTATTCCTCGTAATAACAACGAGAAAAAGCCTTATTTGTGGAAAGTAATGATTGATAAAGATGTTGCACTAGAATTTAATGTGAAGAAAGTCAAATAATTTTGAGAAGACAGTTTTTCCAAAAGACTGTCTTCTTTTATTTTATGTAAAAGTGTGACATAATTCACTCATGTATGGAAAGAATGGACGAGGTGAATTACTTGGAAAGATTACAAAAAGTATTAGCACACGCAGGTGTTGCTTCTAGAAGAAAAGCTGAAGAGTTAATTTTGGAAGGAAAAGTAAAAGTAAACGGTAAAGTAGTGAAGGAATTAGGTACAAAAGTTTCTGACTCTGATACGGTGGAGGTTGAAGGAGTAAAGTTAGAGAAGGAACAAAAAAAATACTACTTACTTTATAAGCCAAGAGGAGTTATTTCTGCAGTAACGGATGACAAAGGTAGGAAAACCGTGACGGATTTATTGCCTCATGTTACAGAACGCCTATATCCAGTAGGAAGATTAGATTACGAAACGTCAGGAGTACTACTTTTAACAAATGACGGAGATTTCTCGTATGCGTTGACCCACCCTAAATTTAAAGTGGACAAAACCTATGTGGCGAGACTTAAAGGAATACCACTTAAGGAACAATTAAGACCTCTTGAGCGTGGAGTTGTCTTAGAAGACGGCAAGACCGCACCGGCAAGGGTAAAGCTTTTGTCTTCTGAAAAGAAAACGAATAAGTCGATTGTAGAAATCACTATCCATGAAGGAAAAAATCGTCAAGTACGACGCATGTTCGATGCAATTGGTTTTCCTGTGCAAAAACTAAAAAGAGAACGATTTGGCTTTCTAACTTTGCTTGGTTTAAATGCAGGGGAGTGGAGAGAACTAACAACTCATGAGGTAAAACAGCTCAGAGTTCTTGCTGAAACAGGTAAAATAGGTAAATAACAATGAAAAGTTCACAAAGCCTTCATATGTCCTTCTCAATTTGGACATTAATTTTGATATAATATTGTCGGCAATGCATGGAATGGAGGAAATAAATTTGGCTCAATCCAAACAAAAACGTTTTTACATAAGAGCAGTTATTTTAGTAGTACTTACACTAGCAATTGTATTTACAATTTTCTCTAACGTGACTAAAGAAAAAAATGCAGTTTTACAAGTCGGCGATAAAGCACCGGATTTCCATGTGGTAGACACGAATGGAGAACAGCATAAGCTTTCTGATTACAAAGGACAAGGCATCTTTTTAAATTTCTGGGGAACTTGGTGTAAACCTTGTGCAAAGGAAATGCCTGCAATGGACAATCAGTACAATGTCTACAAAGATCAAGGTGTTCAGACTCTAGCTATTAATGTTGGAGAATCGGATTTAAAGGTAAATCGTTTTGCTAACCGTTATGGCTTAACATTTCCTATTGCAATCGATCAAAACAAAAGCTTGTTGGATTCCTATAATATTGATCCGCTACCAACAACCTTTTTGATTAGCCCGGAAGGTAAGATAGAAAAGATTATTAAAGGTGAGATGACCGAGCAAGATATTGCAAATTTCATGGAACAAATCAAACCTTCCTAAAGGAGTCTTTTAGATGGACAAGATAGTTTGTAAATGTGGGCACGTCAACCCTGCAGGTACAGAGCTTTGTGAAAGCTGTGGACGCCCTTTAAGTCAACAATCGAGAGAACAAAAGATTGTTGATATGAGATATGAAGGGTCTGCAAGACGTTCTCAAACCTATAACAAAACAATAATTGATAAAATCTGGAATTTCTTCTCTAGTGTAAAAGTCGGAATGTGGATTATCGTTGCTATCCTAATAGCTGCCGCTATAGGAACTATTCTGCCACAGGTTTTTTATGTTCCTGCAACGAGAGAAGAAGATATTGCAGCGTATTATGAGAGAGTGTATGGATGGTTTGGAACATTATATTATGAATTAGGACTTTCTGATCTTTATAGCTCCTGGTGGTTCCAAACGCTAGTGGGAATGCTAGGTATTTCTTTAGTCATTGCAAGTTTGGATAGAGTAATACCACTTTACAAATCTCTTAAAAAACAAAAAACAAAAAGACATATTAGCTTTTTGAAACGTCAGCGTGTATTCGGCGCAGCAGAAGTAGAAGCTCCTGTCGAATCTCTTGAGAAGGCGGAAGAAAAGCTTAAGTCAATGAAGTATAAGGTTAAACGAGAAGGAAATGCAATTCTTGCAGAAAAAGGTCGTTTTTCCAGATGGGGCCCTTACGTAAACCATTTAGGTTTAATACTTTTCCTGTTTGGTGTTATGCTACGTGCAATCCCAGGGTTTTATGTAGATGAAACTATGTGGATAAGAGAAGGAGAAACTCTTTACATACCACAAACAGATGGTTATTTCTTAGAGAGTAAGGATTTCATCTATGAAACATATACAAAAGAAGAGTCAGAAGAAGTTTTTGGTGAAGCACTTGATAGAGTGGGATCGATTGCTAAAAATTATCAAACGGATGTAGCTTTATATAAAGGGCCAGATGATGCAGTCGCTGGTCATCCCGAAGACTTAAAGTTAGTGAAGGAAGAGTCCATCCAGGTTAATGAACCTTTGAAATTTGATAATTTCTCTGTGTTCCAGATGGATTTCCGTCTTAATGAATTAAAGTCTATGACTTTCCATTTGGAGGACAAAGCTACTGGTACTGATCATGGTCAGTTTACGGTGGAGTTATCAAATCCACAAAGTATGTACGAGTTAAATGATGGTTATAAGGTAGAAATCGTAGACTACTACGCTAATTTTTCTGGTTTTGTAGATGGTGAACCTCAATCAGAGACTCCTGAGCCTAAGAATCCTGCATTTTTAGTGAAAATGTACAGCCCGGAATATCCAAAAGGTGAAACTAGTTTTGTCATGATTCAAAATACATTAGAACCTTTAGGGGAAACAGAATATAAAGTTAAATTTGAAAGTGTAGAAACTAGAGATATGTCAGGTCTTACAATTCGCAAAGATTTAACACTTCCTATTCTAATGCTTGGTGGACTTATCTTTATGATTGGTGTTGCACAAGGGTCTTATTGGAACCATAGACGTATTTGGCTTCAATATTTAGAGGATGGACAGATGGTAGTAGCTGCTCACACGAACAAAAACTGGATGAGCGTTAAGAAGGATATCGATGAGGTTTCGAAGATAACCAATATACCACCATACGAAGATCAGCAAGATTTAGATGCAAAACAAGAAAAAGAGGAAACAGAGGAAGGTGTAAAATAAAATGACAATGGTTTCTGTAAGTGAGACTTTATTGTTTGTAGCGTTTGTCGCTTATTTGGTTGCTACGTTTTTATTTGGTGGAGCAGTCAAATCTTCAAGTGCAGCAGCTACAAATTCATATAAACGATGGGGAAATTTAGCAATTATAGTGACGATTATTGGTTTTGTAGCTAACTTGGGTTATTTTATTACCCGTTGGATTGCTGCTGGACATGCACCAGTAAGTAACTTATTTGAATTTACTACAGCATTCGGAATGCTTGTAGTAGGAGCTTTTATACTTATTCACTTTATCTATAAAACTCCTGCTCTTGGTCTTTTTGCATTGCCTATAGCAGTGCTAATCATTGCATATGCAAGCATGTTCCCAAAGGATATCACTCCATTAATCCCAGCTCTAAAAAGTCACTGGTTAACTATTCATGTTATTACAGCAGCACTTGGTGAAGCTATATTAGCAATCAGTGCAGTAGCCGGTTTAATATGGTTACTAAAAAATATCGACCTAACAAAACCGTCTAAGCAACGTTTTTGGATAGAAGCAACCATGTACCTTTTAGTTTTAGTTTTAGGTTTCGTTATTTCAACTGTTTCATTTTCTGCAGTAGATTATTCAGCAGAATATTCTTATATAGACAAAGAAGGAAATCCACATGATATAGAATATAACCTACCAGCACTATTTGGTATGAATGAATCAGAGGTTATTACTGATGGGGCTATGGAACCGCTAATTGAAGTTCCACCTTTAATTAATGGTAAGAAGTTAACGACTGTTGTATGGGCAGTCCTATTCGGTACAGTACTTTATGGATTACTTCGATTAATCTTACGTAAACGTATTGCTACAGTTTTACAGCCATTAGCTAAAAAAGCTAATTCTCAACTAATGGATGAAATCGGGTATCGCTCTGTATTAATTGGCTTTCCTGTATTCACATTAGGGGCTCTAATATTTGCAATGATATGGGCTCATGAAGCTTGGTCTCGTTTCTGGGGCTGGGATCCAAAAGAAGTTTGGGCTCTTATCACATGGTTATTCTATGCGGTATTCTTACATTTAAGATTGACAAAAGGATGGCAAGGTGAAAAATCTGCATGGTTGGCATTAATAGGTTTTATCATCATTATGTTTAACCTTATTGCTGTAAACTTAATCATTGCGGGTCTTCACTCATACGCATAAGTAAGTCAAAAGTAGTGTCAAAAAGCTCTACATTCAGCAGAATGTAGAGCTTTTCTTTTCTTTTATGTTAAGTAATTGTACAATATAGAATAGATGTAGATAGAAGGGTATGATATTTAAATGTCAGAAATGATAAAACTTTTAGTAGTAGATGATGAAGAACGTATCCGTCGTTTGTTGAAAATGTATTTAGAAAGAGAAGGGTATATGGTAGAGGAAGCTGAAAACGGAGAAGCTGCTCTTTTACTCGCTTTAGAAAATGAATATAATTGTATTCTCCTAGATATTATGATGCCTGAAAAAGATGGTATAGAGGTTATTACAGAGCTTCGAGAACATAAAGACACACCAGTTATTCTTTTAACAGCTAAGGGCGAAGAAGCTAATCGTGTAGAAGGCTTTGAATTGGGAGCGGACGATTATATTGTAAAACCTTTTAGTCCAAGAGAGGTTGTTCTTAGAGTAAAGGCACTTCTGAAAAGATCAGCAGCATTTTCTCCATCACAGACAGTTTCCATTTCTAAGGATATTGTTGTATTTCCTCATTTAACCATTGACCATGATGCACATAGAGTCACTGCAGATGGTGAAGAAGTTAGCTTAACTCCAAAAGAATATGAATTGCTTTACTTCCTTGCTAAAGCGCCAGATAAAGTTTTTGATCGGGAACAGCTGTTAAAAGAAGTTTGGCATTACGATTTCTTTGGAGATTTACGTACAGTAGATACACACGTAAAAAGATTACGTGAAAAATTAAATAGAGTTTCTGAAAAAGCTGCGAAAATGATTGTAACTGTTTGGGGAGTTGGCTATAAATTCGAGGTAGGAAATGAATAGGATTTGGAATAGTGTGGTCGGGAAGCTATGGGGAACCATATTGCTTCTCGTCTTATTTGTGTTGTTTATCGTTACAGTCCTAATGCTAGAATTTTTAGAAGACTTTCATACAGAACAAGCGGAAGAAATTCTTAGACAAGAAGCTGCTACTATAGGGAAAATTGTAGAACAGCATGAAAATCTAGAGAATTCCCTCTCCATTATTAGTGATATTTTAGGCTCGGAAACAAATACATTAATTGTAAGAAATGCAGATTCTGTATTCCTCTCCGTTCAAGAGGGTCTCAATAAAGAAGTTATCAATGATAAAATATTAGAAGACGAGCAGCTTTCCAAGATTTATACTTCGGATAAAACAATTATTAAGAAAATGCTAATGCCATCCATGACAGAAGAAAATCGAATGGAAAACTATATAATTTTGGCATCTCCTCTAGAAGCTGACGAACAGGTTCATGGAGCAGTTTTTATTTATCAAAGCTTAGAAGTTGTAAATAAAACCTCTAATAATACGACAAAAATTGTATTTCTGTCTGGATTTATAGCTCTGTTACTTACAACCTTGCTTACTTTCTTCCTTTCTTCTAAAATCACATCTCCCCTTCGATCGATGCGAGAGGCGGCTTTAGAGCTAGCTAAAGGAAACTTTGAAACGAAGGTACCTTATACGCAAAGAGACGAGATAGGGGAGCTTGGCTCTGCATTTAACAGAATGGGTAAGCAATTAAAGCATCATGTGGAGGTAATCAATCAGGAAAAGGAACAGCTTTCAAGTATTCTTACTTCTATGACAGATGCCGTAATTACTTTCAACAAAGAATTTCAAGTACAGGTAAGTAATCCACAGGCTGACCAACTGTTAAATAAATGGCATGAAGAAAATGACATTGCTAACAAATCAGATTTACCTGATGAACTTCAGCATCTTCTAGAGCATGTATTGCATTTAGAAGAAGAATTAGATGAGGAATTAGAAATAAGAGGATCATACTTCTCTGTGTCGATCAGCCTTCTTTATAGCAATGAATCTGTTCGTGGGGCAGTGGTCGTATTGCGCGACATGACTGAGCAACATAGATTAGACAAAATGCGTTCAGATTTCATCGCTAATGTTTCTCATGAGCTAAGAACACCTATTTCTATGCTGCAAGGATACAGTGAAGCCATTATCGATGAAATAGTCACGACAGAAGAAGACAAAAATGAAATGATTCGGGTTATTTATGATGAATCTAAACGTATGGGTAGACTTGTAACAGAGTTATTAGATTTAGCGAGACTTGAATCAGGTTATTTGAGCATACACAAAGAAAAAGCAGAAATTGTTTCGGTAATCGAAAGGATTACCCAAAAATTTGACCAAGCTGCGAAAGAAAGTAATGTTAGCTTAAAGTTTGATCACAATATACCTTCTGAGGAATTAATCGAAATTGAGATAGACGAAGATCGTATGGAACAGGTTTTAACGAACTTAATTGATAATGCTTTAAGGCATACTCCGGAAGAAGGCTCTGTTTCCGTACTGTTAGAGAAATCCAAAAACCAAATCATTATAAAGGTATCAGATACTGGATTTGGTATACCTGCGGAGGATTTACCTTATATTTTTGAGCGGTTTTATAAAGCCGATAAAGCTAGAACTAGAGGGAAAGCTGGCACTGGCCTCGGCCTTGCTATTGCGAAAAATATAGTCGAAAGACACGAAGGTCACCTATCAGCAGAAAGCACAGTCGGGGTAGGCACAACATTTATTATTCAATTGCCATTAAGCTAATGTAACAAATCGGGAGATGAAACGACTAATTGAAAGAACGGGGGGAGCATTATGAATGACTCCGTTTTCCACCGCTTGTATGATACCTATCATCAAGACGTTTTTCAGTTTTTGATCTATCTAGTTAAAGATAGACAAACTGCGGAAGACTTGGTCCAGGAGGTTTATGTTCGTGTTCTAAGAGCTTACAGTAAATTTGAGGGAAAAAGCTCCGAGAAAACATGGTTATTTTCAATTGCAAAAAATGTAGCTATTGATCATTTTCGAAAGCATTCCGTTAGAAAGAAAAGAATGTTTGATGCTTTTGACTGGGAATCTACACAGCTTGCATCAAAAGACATGTTGCCGGAGGATTTTACTGTTTTAAATGATGAAATGAAAGCCTTGCTACTAGCTTTAGATACATGTACTGGAGATCAGAAAATGGTAGTCATTATGAGATATTTTCAAGAGCTGTCCATTGCTGAAACCGCACAAGTATTAAATTGGACAGAAGGTAAGGTAAAGACTACTCAGCATAGAGCTATTAAATCACTTCGAGAAAAATTATCTGATAAACAAAAGGAGGGTAATGTTTTACATGAGTAATCAAGAAGAAAAGAATAAAGCGTTAGATGAGCTCTTACACAACATGCCCAAGTTCACAGATAATCGTTCGAAGGATGAAGTATACAATCGAGTGAAGTTAGAAATGGATTCTTCCGATTTAAATAAAGTCATACGAAATAATAAATGGTTTTCTAAATGGATGCCACTTTTAGTGTCTGTTGCTTCTGTTTTGTTGTTAACGTTCTTAATTTCTTCATACTTGGGCACAAGTAGTGAAAAATCTGCAATCCAGCAACAGGCTACAGACAAATCGGACATGTTGAGAACGTTGGACGTTGCTCCTGCCTCTGAGGTAGAAACAACAGAGGGCGGAATGGAAGCCAAGGAAGATGCGGCTATAGAAAATTCAAATGATGTAGTCAATTCTTTAGCTGTCGAAAGTGAATTAGTGCCAGTTCAAGCCTTTAACAACGCTAGAACTGTATATGAAGATGATTTAAATGATGGAATTCCATTTCATTTTTCTGTAACAGAAGGGGCAGAAGCTTACCCAATCACAATAATTATACCTAAGGATAAAATAAACGAAGAATTTACTGACGGATTGCCAAATAGTCTTCAGTTATATGAAAAATATGCAAGCACTATAGATGAATCTGCTCTAGGGTTCGAGGAATATTTGCCCTTGCAAGGTAATTTAGTTTCAGATGGCGATACGCTTCAACACTATTTACCTAAAGGGCATGGTTATGATGCTGCTTCAGCTACTTCCGGAGTGTATACTGATACAATCCGTCATATTTTTACGGATTTTTCCTTCCTGGAACGATTAAGTGAGGATGGCACAGCTATCAATTGGGACCAAGTAGGAGTAATAGGGAAAAAGGAATTGGCAAGCGGAAACAAAGAACGAATGTATTTTAAACACACAATGAATAGCGGACTGACATTCCTTGTTCCAAAGGATGCTAAGTTTGAGAATGCTTTTAAAGATATGCCAAAATCAGCAAATGATCTTTATACGACTGTTGTACCGAAAGATGTTAGTTATGAGGTATCAGAGGAAGGCAACACGGTTGTAATAACATTTGACGAAGCATTAGATTTGGCAACATTGGAATATGAAGATTCTATTCTTATGATTGAAGCCTTTACATTAACAGCTGCAAGCTTCGATAAAACAGTTCGTCTAGAAAATGTTGTACAGAAGCAATGGGATCGATTTGATTTGACAGCTACTTTACCAATCCCAATTGGCCCTAATGGGTACATGATGAACGAATAATAAAGAATCGACCTACTAATTAGTCGGTCGATTTTTTTATTGGTTTTTTTATACGAAAAAAGTGTTTTATAATCGGATAGAAAAATTTACGACCGTTCAGACGAGAGTTATAACCGGATAGAAAAATTTATGACTGTTCGGACGAGTTTTATGACCGGATAGAAAAATTTATGACCGTTCGGACGAGAGTTATGACCGGATAGAAAAATTTATGACTGTTCGGACGAGTTTTATAACCGGATAGAAAAATTTATGACCGTTCGGACGAGAGTTATGACCGGATAGAAAAATTTATGACCGTTCGGACGAGATTTATGACCGGATAGAAAAATTTATGACCGTTCAGGCAAGTTTTATAGTCGGAAAGAGTTATTTATTACAGTTATATATTAAGGTGAACAAAAATCACTTTATTTTAATTTCATAAAAAAGGTTCATCTGTTAATATACTTAAATCGAAACAGTTGTATTGCATATATTAATATAGTTTGATAAAATGATTGTAATTCGAGATAATCTTGAATGACAATAAAATATTGATTCATCTTCGGGGCAGGGTGAAATTCCCGATCGGCGGTATTAGAAGAGTTTTTTCTTGAGCCCGCGAGCCGTAAAAGGCAGGATTTGGTTAAATTCCAAAGCCGACAGTATAGTCTGGATGGGAGAAGGTGAAGGTGCAGTCGTTTTTCGTATGCTCTTATACGGATACGCTTATTTAAGTGTACCTTTTTCTCCTTTAAGCTTTATTTGCTTAAGGGATTTTTTGAGTATTGATAACGAACTGAACCTTTCTTCTTGTGGAGTGAATCGCAAAAGGAGAGAGGATTTATGGCAAAAAGTAAGACGCGAATGCTTATTGCAATCGCAATGCTAAGTAGTATTTCTTTCGTTTTAATGCTGCTTGCATTTCCGTTACCAGTTTTACCAGCTTATTTGAAAATTGACTTCAGTGATATCCCAGCGTTAATTGCTGCTATCACAATGGGGCCAGTTGCAGGAATCATTGTAGCTTTCATGAAAAACGTACTAGATTGGTTCTTTTCAGGAAGTCCCACAGGCGTTCCAGTCGGTCATATGGCTAACTTCGCAACTAGTATTTTGTTTTTGACACCTGTTTATGTCATTTATCGTAAAGTTTCTTCCTCTAAAGGGATTGCTTACGGCTTAGGCGTCGGGACAGTTTGTATGGCTCTTGGTATGAGCCTGTTAAATTATTATGTTTTCTTACCAATGTATTCGTACTTTTTAAACTTCCCAGCGGAAAC
Source organism: Psychrobacillus faecigallinarum (assembly GCF_014836595.1). GTDB lineage: Bacteria > Bacillota > Bacilli > Bacillales_A > Planococcaceae > Psychrobacillus > Psychrobacillus faecigallinarum. The sequence continues at coordinate 71,721 of NZ_JACSQO010000007.1, forward strand.
AGGAACAGCTTTATTTAATTCTATCATTTACGGTATTTTACCGTTTAATCTGATAAAAGGTATTATAGTTACAATTGTTATGGTTGTTCTATTTAAACGATTGAAGCCTATACTAGACAAGGTGAGCGAGTCGTTTAAAGTTCCAAATATAAATTAAAGATATGTATGACTGCTGGCAAACTAGACAATTTCTAGTTTGTCTGCGGTTTTTATTTTTTTGTAGGTATAGCATTAACCTGCCACTTAAGTTTATAGAAATATAAAAAGCCAAGAAAAATGAGCTAGTCATCCTTCTTGGCATTAATATACTATTCAAATTTTAGAGCGTCGCCTTCAAATGATTCTTCAGCAACTTTAATGGAATCGGTAGGGCAGCCTTCAAATGCATCCTCCATGTCCTCCATCAGTTCCTCTGGAACTTCCGTTGTTCCCGTGTTATCATCTAAAATAACAAAGGCAATACCTTCATCGTCATAGTCATATATGTCTGGAGCAGCTGCTCCGCAAGCTCCGCATGCGATACACGTATCTTTATCTACTATAGTATATTTTGCCATTAGTATATTCTCTCCTTTAATTCTACTTATAAGAATTAGCTATCTTATTCATTCTAAAGCTGTTTACGTTTCTTTTCAACAAAAATACTTTCAAACTGTGAGGTATTTAAATTGTATTTTAGCCAACTATTACTAAATATTATTCAAAAATTTAATGGGGAACGGTCAGCAATGGCTTCCTTTTACTTATTAAAAGGGAAAAAATCTGGACAAACCATTCAAGATGTCACTTATTTTAATCTACATCGTTTTTTCTCTATTTATCCGAAGTTAACACAAGAAGAATATAAGCAGCAGTTGTTTAAACTCCAACAAAACAACTGGATTGAAGAGGAAGATTCTCTACTAAGGATTAGTCATAAAGGTTTAAAACAGTTAACTGGATATACAGAACCTTTGTTTAATGGCTGGGAGCTAAGGGGAAACGAAAAATTGTTCTGGTCAAGATTAGAATTAGTAGTCCAAACACTATCTTATTTTAATAAAAATGAAACTAGATTTATTCCCAATCAAAAAGATTATTCGGTTCACCAGTTTGTGAAAGATTACTTACGAGGGAGAGACTATAAATCATCAACATTTCAAAAGGACTTTAAAAGTCAGTTAGAGCATTTACTTCAAATTGCTGAGTTACAGGAAATACATCGTATACTATTAGTCTATCGAATGAGCGGTTATCACATTAGTGGGCTCACATGGGAGCAATTAGCACTGGAGTGTGGAGAATCTATTATAGATATGAAGCTTCAATTTGTAGAAGCGTTGCATATTGTCTTAGATAACATCAATCAAGAAAGTCATCCAGATTTAATAGGTTTAACAAAAGAGATTTTTGTACATAGTCCTTTAACACAATCCGCTTTAAAGACCGAACAGCTTTTAAAGGAAGGTTACTCTATCCAAGATATCGCTGCCCTAAGATCTTTAAAAGCAAATACAATCGAAGATCACTTAATAGAAATAGCAGCAGCTGATCGAAGTTTATCTTTGACATCATTTATATTGAACGACCAAATAAAAAAAGTGCTAGAATTCTCCAATAAACATCAAACCAAAAAATTGAGGTTAATTCGCGAGAACATACCTGAGTTAAGCTATTTTCAAATTAGACTGGCTTTAGCTAAAGGGGAGAAAGAAAATGGATGAACTTCAACACATTCTTCAAACAAGGTTTGGATATAAAGATTTTAGAGAAGGACAGAGGGAAATAATCGAAAAAGTCCTAGCTGGAGAGGATGTAGTAGCTATTTTGCCCACTGGGATGGGTAAATCGTTGCTGTTCCAGCTACCAGCATATTTAAAGAATGGAGCGGTGCTAATAGTATCCCCTTTGCTTTCTTTAATGCAGGACCAGGTAGAGCAGTTAAAAATGATGGGAGAAAAAAGAGTAGTGGCCATCAATTCATTTTTATCCTTCGAGCAAAGAGAAAAGGCGTTATCTGGTTTACAAAATTATAAATTTATTTTTACATCACCTGAAATGTTACAGAATGAGCGTTTTCAAAGAAGGTTAGCTAGTTTAAATTTAGCTTTTATAGTTGCTGATGAAGCGCATTGTATTTCCCAGTGGGGATTTGATTTCCGACCTGATTATTTAAGGATCTCTGAGTCGCTTAAATCGTTAAGAAAGGCAAATGTGCTAGCCTTAACTGCTACAGCCACAAAGGAAGTTGTAAAAGATATAAAAACTACCTTGTTAATGGAACAGCCATTTGAATATATTCATTCCTTGGATCGTCCTTATATTGCTTACGAAGCACATGAGGTGGAGAGCCAAAAAGAAAAGGTAGAATGGATATTAAATAGGATTACTAGCACTACTGGACCTGGTATATTATATAGTCAGTCGAGGAAAAAAACTGAATTTTATACAGAAGAGTTACAAAAAAAGGGCATCAGAGTCGCTTATTATCATTCTAAAATGGATCAAGATGACCGTATTCTCATTCAGCAACAGTTCCAACAAGGCCATTTAGATTGGATTTGTGCTACGAATGCTTTTGGAATGGGTATACATAAGGATAATATTAGACAAATTATACATGATCATATACCAACCTCCGTTGCCAATTATATGCAAGAGGTTGGACGGGCAGGTAGAGACGGAAAACAGTCCATTGCCTCCATTCTTTATATGTTATCCGATGTAGAACAAGCTTATTTTGTTGCGATGCAGGATTTTCCCGACGAACAGGATATTATCCTTGCATATCAGACCAATGAAAATCAGGTGCAGTTATCTGAAACAACGGAAAGAATTTTAGATTATTGGAAAATGGTATTGTCAACAGAGGAAACTATAGAACTGTTTAAGAATATTCGACAAAAAAAATGGATAGAAATTCAAAGCTTGTACACGCTATTACAAAATGAGAATTGTATTAGGGAACAGGTAATTGCCTATTTCGATCAAAAGCTGATAGACAAGCCTTTAAATTGCTGTTCAAAATGTTCTTTAAATCTTCAAGAGTTATTTCATTTACACGATAAACCCCTTATCCATGCTACAGTATTAGATTGGAAAAGTAGATTAGGAAGTATCCTATAATACTTAACAACATTTACATTTTCAACAAAATTCGTCATAATAGTAGTAGATAAGTGGAAGAATGGAGTTTGACTAATATGAGTAAAGATGATTATCAAAAAAAGATTGACGAACATAGACAGTCCATTGGTGTAGAGAGTGAAGCAACTGAATTGAGAAGAAGTAGAAGAAATCCACCAGGTAAAAAGAAAAAGAAAAAGAATATACTCATCCCATCCTTGTTTTTTATATTTATCTTATTGCCTGCAAGTGTTTTGATTTATGTACAATTTTTTTATCAACCAGAAAGCGAAGCCTCAACTGAAGACGAAGGAATCATACAGGTTGTTACTAAGCCAATTTCGAATTTGAACAGCAGCAGTGAAGAAGAGGAAGAAAAAGAAGAGGCAAACGAAACGGAAAAAAATCAAACTTCAGAAGCAGAGAAGCCAGAAGATACAACAGAAGTGCCTCAATCAACTCCAGCCCCTCCGGCAGTTGAACCTAAAGAAAAGGAGGAGGCAGCAACACCAGCACCAACTCAGCCTAAAAAAGAAACTGTACAAGAACCAAAAAAAGACGCGAAAACTCATATAGTTAAGGGTAATGAAACATTATATCGAATCGCGATGAACTACTACAATAATCCAGAAGCAGTCGAAAAGATAAAAGCTGCAAATGGACTAGCTTCCAATGAAATTTATGAAGGACAAAAATTAATTCTGCCATAATCACAAGTTGGAAGGATAAATTCACTTTTTATAGAATATATAGGTATAGACCGTTTTGGAAAGAGGTGTTTGTATGTTTGTAAAAAGTGTAATGATACCAAAGGAAAAATGCTTAACTATTAAAGGCAATGCTTCAGTTTTGGACGCTTTAAATGAACTAGAGGCAAAGGATATTGATGCATTACCAATTATTGAGGATGGAAAGTATAAGGGGATGTTTAACAAGTACCTTTTATACAAGGCGTTCTTTTATAGCAACACAGATAAAGATACTTTTTTGAAACAAACAAAGGTATCTGATGTTGTAACAAGGGAAGATACATTTGTTCAAACTAGTGATGTGTTTGAACAGGCTTTTATGAAGCTATATGATTTTCCAATTTTAGCAGTAGTAGAAGATGAGAAGTTCTTAGGCATAGTCACACGCTATGACACAATTCATCAGTTTAAAAGTGCATTTGGTATGAATACAAAGGGCACTCGAATTGCCTTTACTTCTGTAGAATCTGAAGGAAGAATTCTGAAAATGTCCGACATTTTGCATAAGTATCACACTTCTGTAATTTCGCTAGTAACATTTGATGAAACTGACAAGCTAGTGCGCCGAATAGTTCTTAAAATTGACAATGAGCAAAAATTAGATCGAATTATTCAAGACTTAGAAAAGTCAGGTTTTCGAGTGTTACATATTGATAAAGATGAGTAATATAATCAATATAACGAATGGTTTAAGGACAGGGATAAAATCCCTGTCTTTTTGCTTGAAAGATAATATAGTCATGCTGAAGCTATAGCTGATACCTCTCGTGTTTCCCCATTTGCTTTTCGGGGTAGATATAGGCGCTTGTGCTTTTTTTATAATGGTTAGGGGGGATTTAATGTTGTATATAGTAATAACAGTTTTGGTATTGTGCTTGCTTCTTTTCACATATATGCTCTTTTTAGCATTTCAAACGAATGTCAAAGAACATAGTCTCTGTGTAAAAGAAATACCTAAAGGAGAGCAATTCCATATATTTTTTATATCTGACATTCACCGTCGGAAAATTAAAGATGAACTCATCCACAGTATTATCGGAAAGGTGGATGTAGTAGTTATTGGTGGAGACCTCACGGAAAAAGGAGTACCATTGAATCGGACAGAATTCAATTTAAAGCAATTAAAAAAGCTTGGCCCTGTTTTTTATGTTTATGGTAATAACGACCGAGAAGTCGGAGAAAGTAACTTATTATCTTTGTTCGAATCCCTTGATATTCATATTTTGAACAATAGTTCTGTAGTTCTTTCTAATCTAAATCCTTCCTTGCGATTAGTAGGTATTAATGATGGCTTTGTCGGAAAAGTAAATATAGCAGAAGCCTTCGAGGATGTAAAAGAAGAGGATATCTTAATTTTTGTAACACATGCACCAGCATTCTTTCATGCGGCTCAAAAAATAAGTAACCCACGATTAATGTTGGCTGGACATTTACATGGCGGTCAAATTCGTATTGGTCCTTTAGGGATATATGAAAAGGGTAGTTTTAGATTGAAGGAAAATAAAGCAGAGTTAATAAGCAATGGGTTTGGTACTACAGGCGTACCGCTGCGCCTTGGTGCTAAACCAGAATGCCATATCATTACTCTTAAAGGTTGTAAATGATTAGTAAAAAGTAAGAAAGGATGTTTTGTACTTGGAACAAATTATTGATGTAGTAGTAGTTGGAGGAGGACCTTGTGGAATTTCTGCAGCAATTTCCACACAAGAGTTAGGATTAAAAACGCTCATTATAGAAAAGGGTAACATTGTAAATGCGATATATAATTATCCAACCCATCAAACTTTTTTTAGTACCAGTGAAAAGCTTGCCATTGGAAATGTACCGTTTATCGTAGAGGAAAGAAAACCAAAAAGAAATCAAGCCTTGGTTTATTATCGCGAAGTAGTAAAACGTAAAAATATTCAAGTTAATAAATATGAGCATGTAAAAAATGTGGAAAAAGCTTCAAATCATTTTGTCATTACAACTTCTAAGGGCTCTTATAAAGCGAAAAATGTTATTATCGCTACGGGATATTATGATCATCCAAATTATATGGGTATTCCTGGAGAAAACCTGCCAAAAGTATTCCATTATTTTAAGGAAGGGCACCCTTACTTTGCCCAAAATGTTTTGGTGATAGGGGGCAAAAACTCAGCTATCGATGCTGCACTTGAACTCAATAAGGCGGGCGCGCATGTGACAGTAGTGTACCGTCAAGGGCAATATTCACAAAGTATTAAGCCTTGGGTTCTACCAGAATTTGAAGGCTGTGTACGTAATAATGAAGTAAATATGCACTTCAATACGGAAGTTATGGCTATAAATGATGATAGTGTAACTTTAAAGGGTCCCGACGGTGAATTTACGATTGAAAACGACTTTGTTTTCGCTATGACAGGTTATCATCCAGATCATTCATTTATAGAAAAGATGGGTGTAGCAATAGATGCCACTTCCGGTAAACCCTTTCACAATCCGGATACGATGGAGACTAATGTAGAGGGGATTTTTATAGCTGGAGTAATCGCTGCGGGCAATAATGCAAATGAAATTTTTATAGAAAACGGTCGATTTCATGGAGAACAAATTGCTACAGAAATAAAGAGAAAAGCTTTGTAAGAAAGTGCGCATGTGAATAAACAAACATCTGTTAAAACTGTCTTCTTCTATAAAGGAGTTTCTAAATGATTGAAATTATTACCGATGTACATAATCTGGAAGGTACTTGTTATATAGAGATATTACCTGATATATATATAAAGGGGAATGCTGGAATACTTCTTCTATTTATTTCACAGAAGAGAACTTTAGCTATATGCTGCCCGTCTTCGAGAAGTGTTGTAAAGAATTTGATTATTACGCATTCAATGAAATTGATATAGATACGTGGAAAGTGATTTCTTTCGAATTAGAACAACTAAAAATATTTTTAACTGAAAAACCTATTAAAATTACCTTGAAAGAAGTATTGGGTTTTCCATTTGTTTATTCCGAAAAAGAATTTATGGAAAACTATGATACAAATAGTGCGCAACTTATTACAATGATTACTCAATTTCAATTATGGATACAGAAAAAAAGTTTAGTAACAAGTTTTATCTCTGTTTTAGGTATATAAATAAAAGAACATATTATTTAACAAAAAGAAGAAAGCAAAATAGCTTTCTTCTTTTTGTTAAAAACTATAGCTGTTTCTCTTGTCTACTAAATATACTATGTAGAGCTTGCTCAGGGTTCAGATGGTTTAAGGCGATCAGGAGAGCTAGTCGAGCTTTTTGCCCGTTTAGACCTTGAGCGAAAATCACCCCACGCTCCTTCAATCCTTTTCCTCCACCTACATATCCATATACGTCCTGCGCAATGCCATTAAAACATCTTGACACTAAAACAATGGGTATTTTCTTTTCTAAAATATCATGGATAACGGGTACTAAGCTTGGTGGAACATTACCTTGACCCAATCCCTCTAGAACAATACCATCAAACCCTAAGTTAACCGATGCCTCAAGAAGATCAGGCTCCATTCCTGCATATACCTTAAACAGAGCAACTCTTTTGTTAATTTGTTGAATCGGAAATATTGGTTGATGATTAGGTGAATGATGAAAATACACAATAGACTTAGATATAAATCCTATAGGTCCATACTGAGGACTCTGAAATGTACTTACATTGCTAGCATGTGTTTTCGTTACGTTCTCGGCTGTATGTATTTCGTCATTTAATACTACTAATACGCCTTTACCTTGTGCATCGTCTGATGAAGCTACTTGTATAGCAGCTACTAAATTGTATAAACCATCCGATCCTATTTCGTTTGCCGATCTCATAGCTCCAGTAAGTACGATGGGAATAGTGGTTCCAATGGTCAAATCTAAAAAATAGGCCGTTTCCTCTAATGTATCGGTTCCGTGTGTAATAACTACTCCATCAATATTTCCTTCTTGAATGTATTGATCAATTAATTGTTTAAGTCGTAACATTTCAAAAGGGGTAATATGTGGTGATGGGAGATTAAAGATTTCAGTTTCTATAATATTTGCAAAGCCCTTTAGTTTTTCTGCCTCCACCATAAGTGGATTTTTTTCGGATGGCATCACAGCACCTGTATCTACATTTACTTGCATAGAAATAGTACCGCCTGTATGGATGAGTAAAATTGTTTTCAATTATATAACCTCCAATTTTTTTACAAAATGATTAGAAATTATTGTATACTATTATTAGTAATATGGAAGGAGTAAGAAAATGTTCGTACTACTTTCCTGTGCAATAGCACCGGCTCTTGCGCTTTTAAGTTATTTCTATCTTCGAAAAGAAATTTCGAAAGAACCTTCAAGACTCTTGTTACATACTTTTATTTATGGTGCTATATTAACATTTCCAATTATGTTTATTCAGCACGTTCTAACTGAGGAGCATTTGTTTGATACTCTATTTTTACGCAATGTTTTAGTGACAAGCGCTTTAGAGGAATTTTTTAAATGGTTGATTTTAATGGTAGCCTTATACAACCACATTGACTTTGATGATCCATATGACGGAATTCTATACGGAGCAAGTGTTTCTCTTGGATTTGCCACGGTAGAGAATATCCTTTACCTCTTAAACTTCGGAATGGACGAAGCTTTTTTAAGAGCATTACTTCCCGTTTCGAGTCATGCATTATTTGGGGTTGTCATGGGATTTTATATTGGAAGAGCTAAATTTACTTCTACCAAAAAAATAAAATATGAGGTTTTTTATGCATTAGCTGCCCCATTGTTTCTACACATAATTTATAATAGCATACTAACCTTCACAGGGTTAGAAATATTGTTAATGGTACCGTTTATGCTGTTTTTATGGATTTTTGGCCTGTCGAAAGTAAAGCAGGCACATATCTTATCACGTAGAACAAGATTTGAAAAGCACGAATATTTTATAAGGGAAGATACAAATTAGTTCATATCACAATGATTCACTAACAAAACTTTGGTGGAATAAATTTATATCAACAAGATGGATCTTGACTATTAGTCATGATCCATTTTTATTTTAGGGATATTAGCGTTGTGTGAATGTGAGGATTTTTGAGAAGCTGATAGAATTTTTAATCAGTTATCCATCATCAATATCATTACTACTAAAATTGGAGATAAATTTTAATATAAAAAAGTTCAATTTCTTAATTTAAAAATTTAGAAATTGGACTTTTTTAGTTACTCAAGAATTCATAGAATGCGCCTGTTGTAAATGAAAATCATCGATTAAGAAGTAAGCAAATACAATAAAACTATAAACTCCGAATATAAGATAATTTATCTCTTACTAAAAGACTCCTTTTTAAAAGTTAATATGTATAAACTAATCCACTTTATCCAAGCTAGTTAAAAAGGAGAGATGTCATATGAAACAGATTAAATACATCCTAATTGGCTTAATATTTTGTACAGCCAGTTATATGTTGTTAACTAAAGAACAAACAACTCAAGCATTCTCCGAACAAATAGTTCAGCGGGGAGCATATGGGGACGATGTAATCGAATTACAAGCCAGATTACAGTATATAGGCTACTATACCGGTGAAATTGACGGCAAGTTTGGTTATGGAACTTACTGGGCGCTTCGAAACTTTCAAGAGAAGTATGGATTACCGGTCGATGGAATGCTTGGGGAGAGTACTAAATCGAAATTAGTGAAAGCGTCAAAATTTGACAAAGCATATGTACATGAACAAATTAACAAAGGCAAAAGCTTTACTTATTATGGTAACGAGAGTCTAGATAATCAAGTCAAAAATGAAAAACCAGATAGTACTAATATGCAGTTACCACCTGAATATAGTGAAAGGGATTTAAAGCTAATCGCTAACGCAGTTTATGGAGAAGCACGAGGGGAGCCTTATGAAGGGCAAGTTGCAGTAGCCGCAGTAATTCTCAACAGGATAGAGCACCCCGACTTCCCTAATACTGTTAGTGAAGTTATTTTCCAACCATTAGCTTTCACAGCAGTTGCAGATGGGCAAATTTGGTTAGAACCAAATGAACGTGCAAAAGAGGCGGTGTTAGACGCATTAAATGGATGGGATCCATCTGAAAATGCCATCTATTATTTCAACCCAGACACAGCAACTAGTCAATGGATTTGGTCAAGACCGCATATCAAAAAAATCGGACAGCATATTTTTTGCTCATAAGGAGACCATATGAAAAAATTTGGATGGGTAATAGTTATAGCTGCTTTAGCCATATTTGTTGTTTACCATTTTAATGTGCAGGAGCAAAATACAAACCTTAAAAATGCTCTAGCAAGTCAATATTCTAATCAGTTAAACTCTGCTTCAGAAAAGCTCACAGAGTTAAGCGATTCAATCGATGAGACATTAATATTCAAGGATGAAGCATCATTAGATCGTCCGCTACAGGACGTTTGGAGACTTTCTTCCGATATCAGAGCTTCCATCTCGGCATTGCCTATAGACCAAGAGACTTCATCTGGATGGATGAACTATTTAACTCGAATTGGTAATGGAGCAGCTCAAGTACGAGCTGGTAAAGTACCAATTGAAGAGTGGCAAACCAACATGGTAGACGCCCGTGGGAATTTGAGAAGTTTATCAGATCAGTGGGCATTTACCAATCGAGATGATGGAAATAAGGACTATATAGTAACTTCATTTGTCCAAAATAAATTAAGTAAGGAAAGTCAAAAAAATTGGAAATCGCTTGGTGCTTCGGTTAAAGCCTATACAGAAAGTGATTTTCCGATGACAGCGAGTGAAACCGATCAACAAAAGAAAAAGGATTTACAGCATATTTCGGACGAGCCAGTAAGCGTTGAAGATGTAAAAGAAAAATTCGCTAAATTCTTCCCAGAGTTAGCTGATGCAAAAATACATGTTACAGAAAGCGGAAAGGATGCTCCTTATCCTTTTTATCATATTGAATTTCATAAAGGCATTCGTATAGGTTATGCGGATTTCACTAAAAAAGGAGGCCATCTTTTATCTTTCTTAATGGAAAGACCTTTCGATAAAAATTCAATCGATACGGAGAGTATGAAGGAAAAAGCTTTAGCTCAAATGAAGAGGCTTGGATTCGAGGATACTGAGTTGATAGAATTCAGAGAAAATACAATTGCTTGGCATTTAGCATTTGCTCGTAAGGATGCCGAAAATAATGCTATTGTTTATGCGGATGGTGTTCATCTCAAAATAGCTAAAGATAATGGGGAGCTATTAGGTTTAAATGCAATGGAATATATTCAAGAGGAAAAAATAGCTAGTCAAAAAATAGTGCCATTAGACTATAAAGAAATTTTTGCTGATGATTTAAAAATTGAAGAAGAGAAGATGGCATATGTAGAAAATGATGAATTACAGCAACGACTTGCTTACGAATTATTGACTAGAAGCGATAAGATAGGAACTTATAAAGTCTATATCGACGCGGAAACTCACGAGATTCTCCAATCGGAGAAACTGCCTTAAAATAATATATAGAAAAATCCCTCTTTAAGTGTCATAATTAAGTCATTATTACAATTAAAGAGGGTAAAAATTATGCAAATAAAACTAGGTACTAATTTAACACTTGAGCCAACATTCACAGACAAATCCGAAAAATACCGGTGTAAAGTAGTAGATATGGATGATCAGTTTATATATATCGATTATCCTATTGATACAGTTACAAATAAGACAATCGTATTGATAGAGGGTACTCAACTAAGAGCTACATTTATAGAGGAGGCTAAATCAGTATATGCCTTCCCTACAGAGGTGCTAGGTAGAAAGTTGGGGCAAATTCCGATGATAAGACTTCCTTATCCTGAATCCTCTGATTTCATGAAAATTCAACGTCGAAATTTTGTTAGGGTTGTTTCTCCCATAGATATCGCAGTTGAATTTGGAGATGAAAAATACCAATTTGTAACTGATGATATTAGTGCTGGTGGTGTAGCAATTATCATTCCCTTTGACGTGAAATTTAATGCAAATGATGAAGTTTCTCTTATTATTCCCCTACCTTTTAATAATGGAGAAATGAGATACGTTTTTACAACTGCTTTAGTTGTACGTATTTGGGAAAAGGAATCTGTAAAGATTGCATCCCTTCAATTTACCAATACAGATGATTTAGACAAGCAACAAATCGTACGGTTTTGCTTTGAAAGACAGCTGTTATTACGGAAAAAAGGACTAAATTAAAAGTCTGTATTTACAGGCTTTTTTTTTTTGAATCGTAATATGATAAAATATATGCGTATAGAGTGGAGGATAAATTAATGAAACAAATTCAAATTGCAATAGACGGCCCAGCAGCTGCTGGTAAAAGTACAATAGCAAAACAAACAGCTGAATTATTAGGGTATACATATGTAGATACTGGAGCAATGTATCGCGCTATTACGTATAAAGCGCTTGGACTTAACATAGATTTGCAAGATGGGACTAAGCTAACAGAGCTACTGAAAGAAACCTCTATTGAACTTAAGCCTTCTCCAAAGGGACAACTAGTATTCCTAGATCAAGTAGAAGTAACCGAAGAAATACGTTCTAAAGAGGTAACTGCCAACGTTTCCGTCGTAGCTGCTCATGCAAATCTACGGGAAGAAATGGTAAAGAGACAGATAGAAATGGGCAAGCATGGCGGAGTTGTTATGGATGGCCGTGATATAGGAACTCACGTACTGACTAACGCAGAACTTAAAATTTTCATGTCTGCAAGTGTGGAGGAACGAGCAAATAGAAGATTTTTAGAAAATCAAAAAAGAGGAATTCATACAAACCTAGAAGAATTAATGCATGACATAGCTTTAAGAGATAAATTAGACAGCGAAAGGGAAGCATCTCCTTTAGTAAAAGCGAAGGATGCTATTTTCATTGATACTACATCTCTTACTATTAAGGAAGTCTCTAATAAGATTATGCAGCTAGCACAAGAAAGGATGGTATGATTGGAGCTATATTCCTTTGCAAAAACAGTCGTTTTTGCAGTCTTAAAACCGATTTATCGATTTGAAGTGATAGGGTCTGAAAATTTTCCTAAAGAGGGCGGAATCTTGCTTTGTTCTAACCATATAGAAAATCTAGATCCTCCTGTTGTTGGAATCAATGCTCCACGGCCAGTCAATTTTATGGCGAAAGAGGAGCTTTTTAAAATACCTATACTAAAAAGCATACTACCTGGAGTAAGAGCTTTCCCGGTAAAAAGAGGGATGAGCGATCGTGATGCCTTACGTAAAGCGTTAAAGCTTTTAAAAGAGGGAGAGGTTGTTGGACTATTTCCTGAAGGGACAAGAAGTAAAGACGGAAAACTTGGAAAAGGCTTTGCTGGTGCAGGTTTTTTTGCATTGAGAGGAAACGCAAATGTAGTGCCATGTGCCATAATAGGACCCTATAAACCTTTTAAACGTTTAAAAATAGTGTTTGGTGAAGTAATTGATATGGAACCATATAGAGAGAGAAGAGCCTCTGCTGAAGAAGTAACTGAAGTAATAATGGAACATATTGCTAAGCTAATAGAGCAATATAAAACTAACTGAAATATAAATTTCTATTATAAAAGTGCTTCTTTTTGTATTTCTGTGAAAGTTCGCATAAAATAGAGAAGAGACGTTGTGAAGGAGGAATATCATATGTCAGAAGAAATGAACTTAAACACGCAAGAGTTTAAAGAAGGAGATCTGGTAAAAGCGACGGTTGCACAGGTAGATGAAAAATCTGTGATCGTATCAATTGAAGGTGCACCTTTCGATGGTATAGTTCCAATTAGCGAGCTATCTAGCCTGCATATTGAAAAAGCGTCCGACTCCGTTTCCATCGGTGATGAACTAGAACTTATGATTACAAAAGTAGAAGAATCAAACTATGTTCTTTCTAAAAGAAAAGTTGATGCTGAAAAAGCATGGGAAACTTTAGAAAAACAGTTCCAAACCGGAGAAATTATTGAAACAGAAGTTAAAGAAGTTGTAAAAGGTGGACTAGTAGTAGATTTAGGAGTGCGTGGATTCATACCTGCTTCCCTAATTGAAGATTACTTTGTTGAATCCTTTGAAGACTATAAAGGACGAGTTTTAACCTTTAAAATTGTAGAACTTGAAAAAGACAAAAACCGATTAATCCTTTCTCATAAAGCGGTAGTAGAGGACGAAAAGTCGGTAAATAAAAATAAAACACTTGATGCTATAAATCCCGGTGACGTTGTTCCAGGAACAGTGCAAAGATTAGCATCCTTTGGTGCATTTGTAGATATCGGAGGAGTAGATGGACTTGTTCATATCTCTCAAATATCTCATGAGCACTTAGACAATGTGTCGGACGTGTTAACTGAAGGACAAGAAGTTAAAGTAAAAGTTTTATCTATAGATCGTGATTCGGAAAGAATTTCATTGTCTATAAAAGATACTTTACCTGGCCCTTGGTCTGATTTAGAAGAAAAGGCCTCAAAAGGTTCTGTTTTAACAGGAAAGGTTAGACGTTTAGTTTCTTACGGAGCTTTTGTCGAAGTTTTCCCTGGGGTTGAGGGATTGGTTCACATTTCACAAATTGCTCACCAGCACATAGGAACTCCTCAAGAAGTACTTAAAGAAGGACAAGAAGTACAGGTGAAGGTGTTGGATGTAAACAGCAAAGAAAAGCGTTTGTCACTAAGCATTAAAGAGCTAGTGGAGAACGAAGATAGTTTCAACTTAGCTGATTATCAAATGCCAGAGGAATCCAAGGGCTTCTCTATTAGCGATGTTCTAGGCGACCGCTTAAAGGACTTCACTAACAAGTAAGAATAGCTTTTTTTCGTCATAATATGTAACTTATTCAAGCAGGTGACTTCAATAAAGTCGCCTGCTTTTATTATTTTGTTGTATAATACAACTTAGACGAAGTTTGGAAGGATGTAATAGTAATGACAAAACCAGTAGTAGCAATCGTTGGTAGGCCTAATGTAGGTAAATCGACTATATTTAATCGCATTGTAGGAGAACGTGTATCTATCGTGGAGGACATTCCAGGAGTAACACGAGATCGTATATATAGCTCGGCTGATTGGCTTACCCATGAATTCAATATAATCGATACAGGTGGTATCGAATTAAGCGATGAACCATTTTTAGAACAAATTAAACAACAGGCTGAAATTGCAATGGAAGAAGCGGATGTGATTATCTTCTTAACAAATGGTAGAGAAGGAGTCACGGCAGCTGATGAATACGTTGCTAAAATACTTTACAAAACGAAGAAACCTGTTGTGCTAGCAGTAAACAAAATCGACAATCCAGATATGCGTGAAATGCTTTATGACTTTTATACTTTAGGATTAGGCGAACCATTTCCGATTTCCGGTTCTCATGGCTTGGGTCTAGGAGATTTATTGGATGAGGTAGCGAAAAACTTTCCTGATATAGAAGAGCAGGAATATGGTGAGGAAGTTATTAAGTTCTCCCTAATTGGTCGCCCAAATGTAGGGAAATCATCTTTAATCAATGCGTTTTTAGGTCATGAGCGCGTTATTGTTAGTGATATAGCGGGTACAACAAGAGATGCTATTGATACAGAGTACTCTTTTGATGGACAAGATTATGTGATGATCGATACTGCGGGTATGCGCAAAAAAGGGAAAGTGTATGAAACTACTGAGAAATATTCCGTTCTAAGGGCATTAAAAGCAATTGAACGTTCGGATGTCGTCTTAGTTGTTCTAAATGCAGAAGAAGGTATTCAGGAACAAGACAAGAAGATTGCAGGCTATGCTCATGAAGGTGGTAAAGCTGTAATAATTGTTATGAATAAATGGGATGCTATTGAAAAAAATGACAAAACGATGAATGAAATGACAAAATCAATTCGTGAGCATTTCCAATTTTTAGATTATGCCCCAATAGTATTTGTTTCGGCTAAAACAAAACAACGTGTTCACGCACTTTTCCCTGTCATCAATCAAGTAAGCGAAAATCATGCGATGCGTGTACAATCTTCTATCTTAAATGAAGTGATCGAAGATTCAGTTGCTAGAAACCCTGCTCCTACAGATAAGGGTAAAAGATTACGTATTTATTATGCGACACAAGTGGCTATCAAACCACCTACATTTGTTGTATTTGTAAATGAACCTGAGTTAATGCATTTCTCTTATGAAAGATTTTTAGAAAACCGTATTCGTGAATCATTTGATTTTGAAGGTACGCCAATTAAAATTATTACTCGAGCTAGAACTTAAAATAGCATAAAGGGGGATTAAAAATGGCGAATATTACAGTGCTTGGAGCTGGTAGCTGGGGAACGGCTCTTGGAATGGTTCTTGCGCATAATAACCATGATTGTCTTCTTTGGTCACACAGAGAGAAGCAAACAGAGGAAATACTCAAAGATCATACCAATAAGCAGTACTTGCCTGATACCAAATTACCCGAAAATCTTAGAGCTACAAGTGATTTGAAAGTAGCGATAGATCACGCTTCAACGATTGTAATTGCGGTACCTACAAAAGCAATCAGAGAGGTATGTCAGGACTTTGTAAAGCTAATGAATGATAAAAAGCTTTTCATCCATGTCTCTAAAGGAATTGAACCAGATTCCTTGAAACGAATTTCTGAGATGATTGCTGAGGAAATACCAGCATCTTTAGTTGAAGGTATTGTTGTCTTGTCTGGTCCAAGCCATGCTGAGGAAGTAGTGCTTCAGCATCCTACTACTATTACAGTGGCTAGTGACAACATGGTAGCTGCTGAAAAAGTTCAGGATTTATTCATGAATAATTATTTTAGAGTTTATACCAATGATGACGTTATCGGCGTAGAGATAGGAGCCGCCTTAAAGAACGTCATTGCATTAGCTGCTGGAATCGTAGATGGACTTGGCTACGGAGACAATGCAAAGGCTGCTCTTATTACTAGAGGATTAGCTGAAATTTCAAGACTTGGTATTAGTTTAGGGGCCAAGCCTTATACTTTTTCAGGTTTAACAGGTATGGGAGATTTAATAGCAACGTGTACGAGCGTTCATTCTCGTAACTGGAGAGCAGGTAATCTACTTGGTAAGGGTGCAAGTCTAGAGGAAGTGCTAGAAGAAGTAGGAATGATTGTAGAAGGCGTTCGTACGACAAAAGCAGCTCATCAGCTGGCGGTAAAACAAGAAGTCGATATGCCTATTACGGCTGCTCTCCACTCTGTTCTTTTTGAAAATGTACACCCGAAAGAAGCGGTGGATTCACTAATGCACCGTACGAAAAAAAATGAATTGGAAGATTATAAGACGTTTTAAAAATTGACATAAAGAAGAGTTGTATGAAAAAGCAACTCTTTTTTCATGTGATATAATATTTTCATGAAAGGTGGGGAAACTCTTGTTACTAGTCTCTTCAATGGACAAAATGTGGATATCCTTTGGCTCCATGGGATGTATGTTTATGGCTATGTTATTAATGTTTTTTGTTAAAAATAAATTTTCTAACCGAATCCTAAAATTCATCTTTGGTCTAATAGCATACATATTACTATTCATAGGATTTATCACAATGGTTTATATCATTTTCAATCCAACAAAAGCTTAGTAAGGAGATTCGGATGAAAAAACTATTATTAACAGTTATGGCGATGGTTGTACTAGTATTAAGTGGATGTGGTTTTAAAGGTGGTTACGAGCCAGAAAACCTATTGCCTTATGAAGACCAGCTAAATTCCGTTCAAACTGCAGTAGAGAGCTTTAGAGAAGCTTCAGGTGGTTTGTTGCCTATTAAAACACGTGAGCAGGAAACAGATCAATATATAAAATATCCAATAGATTTTAAGAAAATTGTTCCCGCATACTTAGGGAAAACTCCGGCTAATTCATTCGAAGCAGGTGGAATTTATCAGTATGTTTTAATGGACGTGGAGGAAAATCCAACTGTTAAATTGGTAGATTTGCGTATTGCAGATACATTGCGTGATCTTAACTATCGAAAAGGTATTAATGGCTATGGCCCTATCGCTGAGACAATCACGGAAGGGGTCTATAAGCTAGATTATAAAAAAATGGGCTACAAGAATGAATTATCTGTTCAAAGCCCTTATTCCGACACAATGCTCCCTTTAGTGGCTACTGGAGACGGAAAAGTGTATGTAGACTATTCGATTGAGCTAAATCGAATGCTACAAGACACAGAAGTCAATGTGAAGCCAGGTGATGATATACGTTTTCTGCTAACAGACAACTTCGCAATAGTTCCTGCATATTCATTGCCATATACAGTCGATGAAAATAACGAACCAGTTTTTATGCTCAATAAATAACAACATAGGAAACGTTTCATGTGTTATGCATGAAACGTTTTTTTAGTGCATATATTAAATTGCGAAGAAAGGAGAATACCGATGTCTAGTAAACTGTATGAACAAATAGCAGAAAGAACAAATGGCGATGTGTATCTTGGTGTAGTAGGTCCGGTTAGGGTAGGTAAATCTACGTTTGTCAAAAGAGTAATGGAGCTAGTTGTAATACCGAATATTGTTGAGGAATCAGAACGATTACGAGCACAAGACGAACTTCCACAAAGCTCTCCTGGAAACGTCATCATGACTGCAGAACCTAAGTTCGTTCCAGCCCATGGCACTAATATATACTTGGGGGAAGAACAACTGCGGCTGCAAATTAGATTAGTAGATTGTGTAGGTTATATGATTGATGGTATTAAAACCCACTCAGGTGAAGAGGGGCAAAAACTTGTCCATACACCATGGCACAATGACGCTATTCCGTTTGAAGAAGCAGCGAGAATTGGGACTGACAAAGTCATACGCGATCATTCCACAATCGGAATTGTAGTGACGACCGATGGCACTGTGAATAATATTCCAAGAAGAGCAGCTGAATCAGCGGAAAATGAAATTATCACTCAACTAAAGGAAATAGGAAAGCCTTTTGTTATTGTTGTAAATAGTAAAACGCCTGGCCATTTAGAAACACTTCAATTATGTGAAGAGCTTCAAAAATACCATGAGGTGCCTGTAATTCCAGTCGCTGTCGATAGAATGACTGCGGATGAAATTCAGTACATACTCCAACAGGCGCTTTATGAATTTCCAATTACGGATATTGAACTGGTAAAACCGGATTGGACAGATGTATTGGAACCAGATCATTTTGTGAACAATCAAATTACGACTTCTTTACAGGAGTGGTTGCAAATTGTTTCTAAAATGAGAGATGTCAAAGAGTTGGCTTCAAAATTTAAAGAAGTACCATTTATTAAAACCGCAGAGGTGATAGAAGCAGATCCAGGTAGGGGCTCTGCTTGTATTCAAATAGATCTTAAGCCAGAGGTATTTCAAGAAGTTTGCGATGAATGGCTAGATGAACCGATTACGTCTAAAAAAGATTGGCTCTTGTTTGTGAAGGAGGCTTCAACTGCTAAAAAAGCATATCATCGATTTGCCGATGCTCTTGAAGCAGCAAAAACTACTGGTTATGGAGTATCTTTGCCATCAATACAAGACTTCCAGCCTTCTGCACCTGAAATTATTAAGCAAAATAATTTCTTCGGGGTTAGTTTAAAGGCTAAGGCATCCTCTCTCCATATTATTCGTGTAGATATGGAAGCCGAATTTGCCCCACTTTTGGGCTCAGAATTTCATAGTCAGCAGCTTCTAAAGGATTTAAAACATGGGTTCTTACATGACCGAGATGCATTATGGGAAACACAAGTTTTTGGAACTTCTCTTGTAGAGGTTATGAAAGAAAGCATTCGATATAAAACAGAAAGTGTTAGTCAGGTTGCGAAGAAGAGAATGCGTCAAACAATTGAAAGAATGGTAAATGAGGGAGACCGTGGAATGGTTACCTTTATTCTATAAACATGATTTGGGGCTTTTTGCGACTATGCAAAAAGTCCCGTTATTTTGTTAAATTACCTTTTTTTTTAGGAAAGTTGCTCAAACACAGACAAATAGTGTTGCGAAGGGTTTTCGGTTGTGATACTCTTTTTACAGGATTGAAGCTTATCTTCCTTTGAGAGGAGGTGAATAGTATGAATAAAACAGAATTAGTGAACTCTGTCGCAGAGGCTGCTGATTTATCTAAAAAAGATGCATCTAAAGCGGTTGAAGCTGTATTTGAATCAATTCAAACTGCTCTTGCAGATGGTGAAAAAGTTCAATTAATCGGTTTTGGTAACTTCGAGGTTCGTGAACGTGCTGCACGTAAAGGACGTAACCCTCAAACAGGTAAAGAAATCGACATCGCTGCTAGCAAGGTGCCTGCTTTTAAACCAGGTAAAGCACTTAAAGATGCAGTAAAATAATGGATGATGTAGTACATAGAACGGTTACTGTGAAGCTTGCTTCATGGTAGCCGTTCTTTTCTTTTTATTATATAATATTAATTTGTGTTGTCTGTGAAGTGAAAATTATTTCTTATCTGCGTTTCATATGCTAAGATACATACGACATATTATGCAGTTTTATCTAGGGGGTCAGCAGATGACGAAGGTCAATCTGAAAAAAATAGAAGATGCAGTGACGATGATTATAGAAGCTATTGGGGAGGATCCTACAAGAGAAGGATTACTGGATACTCCAAAAAGAGTTTCTAAAATGTATGCAGAAATGTTTGAAGGGCTTCATCAAGATCCAAAAGAACATTTCAAAACAGTTTTTAATGAGGAGCATGAGGAACTAGTTTTAGTAAAAGATATACCTTTTTTCTCTATGTGTGAACATCATTTAGTACCTTTTTATGGTAAGGCACATGTAGCATACATACCTAGAGATGGAAAAGTGACAGGGCTTAGTAAGCTTGCTAGAGCCGTAGAAGTTACAGCAAGAAGACCTCAGCTTCAAGAAAGAATTACTTCTACAATTGCGGACGACATTATGGAAATGATTAACCCACATGGCGTTTATGTTGTCATTGAGGCTGAGCATATGTGTATGACGATGCGCGGGATAAAAAAACCAGGCGCTAAGACAGTAACTGCTGTAGCAAGAGGTATATACGAAACAGACGAGATTAAACGTTCAGAGGTTTTATCGTTTATCCGAATGAAATAACTACTTTTGAGGATAGTAAATAATATGGTATGATGAATTTAGATTATGAACAAAGGAGACTATTGTAATGTCTAGTTCAGATTTTATCGTTATAAAGGCAGAGGAAGATGGAGTACAAGTGATAGGCTTGACTCGTGGCTCAGATACTAAATTTCACCATTCAGAAAAACTTGATACAGGTGAAGTAATGATCGCTCAGTTTACAGAGCATACATCTGCAATGAAAATTAGAGGTAAAGCTTCTATTCATACAGACAATGGAATTATCCAAAGTGATTCTAAGAAATAATTAACCTAAATGGCCAATAATCGCTAGTTATAATATATTTGATCATGACAGATTAAAGCTAACTGCGATTGGGAAATGGAGTAAAGTGTATGAATGAATCTTTGATTAAACATCATATAGAACAATATAAAAAAGATATTCTCATGCAAATACAGCATAATACTCTGTTAAAATATGCAGGAATACCTGTTATTGATGAAGATCGTTTGTTTTTTACACTTTTACCGCTACTCAATGGGGAAGAATGGGCTGAAGCGAACAAACAATCAACCATTGCCGTATCCCTTATTTTTGCAGCACTTGCCGCTCATGATTTGGTGAAGGAACAAAACGCAACGACAAAAGAGCAGCAATTACAAGTATTAGCTGGAGATTATTATAGTGGGAAATATTATCAGCTATTAGCTAAGGGGAAGCAAATTGAGTTAATTCAAATCTTTTCCTCAGGAGTCTCATCTATCACGGAGCATAAAACAAGATTTTATGATCACTTAGATTACTCATATGGAGAGCTTATGCAATCTATTCAATTGATCGAAAGTAAGCCAATTGAACAATTTATGGAGCACTTTTCCTACAATGAGTATGTATTTATCATGAAAGAAGCTTTACTTCTCCTAGCTCTAAGAAGAGAGTTAAATGCTTATGAAAATAGGGAAGAAACATTTTATATCCGAAACTCATTCCTGCTACAGACTAAGATAGAAACTCTTCGCACTGAAATGGAAGCGGTTGAAAAAAATTTGGTGCGCGATGTAAGATACTCGAATATATTAAAAGAAAATGTAAAGCATGCGATTTTAGAGCGAGTGACCGAACAAGCTTTAAAAAGCAGTTGAGAGAAGGTTTAACACATGGGAAAAACAAAAGAACAGCATGTCCATGAAGTTTTTGAGAAAATCTCTGAGAACTACGATTCTATGAATTCTGTCATAAGCTTTCAACAGCACAAAATTTGGCGCAGCGATACGATGAAAGCAATGCAGGTTAAAGAAGGAAGCAGCGCCTTAGACGTTTGCTGTGGTACGGCGGACTGGACAATTGCAATAGCGAAAGAGGTTGGTCCTACAGGAACAGTTAAAGGGCTAGATTTTAGTCAAAATATGCTGAATGTAGGAAAAGAAAAAGTAAAGGAAATTCCACAAATAGAATTGATTCATGGAAATGCTATGGAATTGCCCTTTGAAGACAATACATTCGACTATGTAACTATTGGATTTGGTTTACGAAATGTTCCGGATTATAAACAAGTGTTGCGAGAAATGAATCGAGTAGCTAAACCAGGCGGTATGATTGTTTGTTTAGAAACCTCTCAGCCGGATTCCAAGCTTTTTAATGCTGGATTCCGTTTTTACTTTAGATATATCATGCCAGTTTTCGGAAAGCTTTTTGCTAAGAGCTACAAAGAGTATTCTTGGTTACAAGAGTCTGCAAAGGAATTTCCTAATAGAGCGGAACTGGCCAAATTATTTGAAACGGTAGGAATGGTTAACGTTAATAGTAAACCATACAGCGGTGGGGCAGCAGCCAGACATATTGGCTTTAAGAAAGATTTTTAAGTGGGGGAAGGTTTGTTTCTGTGGATAAGATGAGATTAAAACTGCTTTATTCCGATCTTAAATCGGATTTGGAAGTCATTGAAAATGAATTAGCAGCAGCTGTGAATTCTTCCTCCCACTTATTGAATGAGGCCTCGCTTCATTTGTTGCTAGCAGGGGGAAAACGAATTCGCCCTGTGTTTGTACTGCTTTCCGCTAAATTTGGAAACTATTCTATAGAGTCTATTAAGCAAGTTGCTGTTTCTGTCGAATTGATTCATATGGCATCTTTAGTCCATGATGATGTTATAGATGATGCTGAAACTAGAAGAGGCCGAGAAACGGTGAAGTCCCAGTGGAACAACCGAGTAGCTATGTATACAGGTGACTTTCTTTTTGCTAAGGCTATTGAATACATAACAGCAGTAAAAAATACATACGCCCACGAAGTTCTCTCGCACACGATGGTTGAGCTTTGTATCGGGGAGATTATTCAAATTGAGGACAAGGGTTTTGTTGATCAGACAGTTAGAGATTATTTAAGAAGAATAAAAAGAAAGACGGCAATTCTCATCTCGGCTAGCTGCGAATTAGGTGCTATTTCATCCGGAGCAGATGAAAAGACTGTTAGGCGTTTAAAGAGATTTGGTTATTATGTGGGAATGTCCTTTCAGATTATTGATGACATCTTAGATTTTACATCCACTGAGGAAGAGCTAGGTAAACCAGCTGGTGGTGATCTGTTGCAGGGAAATATTACTTTACCTGTTATTTACGCAAAGAACGATCCAACTATCCATCCGCTATTGCAAAAAGTCTTTGATGGTGAAATTGAAGAGCGGGAGATGCAAGTATTACTTGACGAGATTCGTCAATCGGATGGTATAAAACGCGCTAAACAAATAAGTAATATGTATTTACAAAAGGCGCTGCATGAAGTAAAACAACTTCCAACAAACTCTGCCAAGAAATCTTTGCAAAATGTTGCATTATTTATGAGCAAACGCAACTTTTAATTGAAATTAATTGACTGTAATGTTAGTATTTTTAACGGTGGAGAAATAAAATCCATTTTATATTTGAAGGAGTGTTCATGATGGAAAAAACATTTTTAATGGTAAAACCTGACGGCGTACAACGTAACTTAATTGGAGAAATCGTTAGTCGTTTCGAGAAAAAAGGATTCCAATTAGTTGGAGCAAAATTAATGCAAATTCCTACTGAATTAGCAGAACAACACTACGGTGAGCACAAAGAACGTCCATTCTTCGGAGAACTAGTTGACTTCATCACTTCTGGACCAGTTTTTGCAATGGTTTGGGAAGGTGAAAATGTTATTTCTACAGCTCGTTTAATGATGGGTGCTACTAACCCAAAAGAATCTGCTCCAGGAACTATTCGTGGTGACTTCGCAGTAACTGTTGGAAAAAACATTATCCACGGTTCTGATGCACCTGAAAGCGCTGAGCGTGAAATTGGATTATTCTTCAAGCAAGAAGAGCTAGTATCTTACTCTAAAGATGCTAACAAATGGGTTAACTAATTTAAATGTATGAATAAAACCAATTCTCTTAATGGAGAGATGGTTTCAGACTGTAGACAAACTCAAAGAAATTTGAAATTGTTTATAGTCTTTTTTTATTTACAATACATATAAGAAATTGTCGAATTCCATTTCGGGCACGGCCTCAGCCTTCTTCCTCTCTACGCTCAGACCCGGTGCTTCGCCTTGTGCTGTTAGCTTAAGAGTCTTCGCGCCTTCCATTTCAATCGACCATTGTCGGCATATTTAAAAAGTGTTGAGTATCCTGATGACTAAAAGTCTAATCAATGAATGTGAACAACTTGAAATGCTAATGTTTAAGCCACTTGGCCAAAGCACCAGTTGTCCGTAAATTAAATGCAATGATTGATTCCTTTTCATTTATCCATTGGTAGAACTTCTTTACTCAACTATTAAGAGACCACCACCTCCTTTCTATGTGTTTGCTTATCTTTGCTAAATTCCTTCTAATCCTATGTTTTATATTTTATCTAACAAAAAAGAATTTAAAGTAAATGTTCATATTTATCTGTTTTTTAACTATATTCTAAACGAATAGATTGCGCTATACTTTATAGATAGGCTAGTGGAAGGGAACGATATATTTGCAAGATTACATAAAATTTGTCGAATCTATTAAAAGAAAAACTGGTATTGACTTAGCTTTATATAAGGAAGCCCAAATGAAACGTCGCTTAACGTCATTATATGAAAAAAAAGGTTATAAGAATTTTATTTCTTTCTTTGAGGCGATAGACAAAGACCGAGATCTTCTGAATGAGTTTTTAGACAGGATGACCATTAATGTGTCAGAATTTTATCGAAACAGTAAGAGATGGGAAGTATTACAACAAAAACTTTTTCCAAAGCTGTTAGCCGAAAATAAGCGATTAAAAATATGGAGTGCTGCGTGCTCAACAGGAGAAGAACCCTATACTACAGCCATGGTGCTTTCAAACCATCTACCATTGTCTCAGATATCAATTATTGCTACTGACATAGATGAAAATGCAATCCAAAGAGCGAAGGTAGGTATCTATCCTGAAAGGTCATTGGCCGAGGTACCAGTTGAAATGAAGAATAAGTATTTTGAGAAGCAAACTTCATTTTATAAAATAGATGATATTATTAAACGAACAGTTACCTTTAAAAAGCATAATCTTTTAATGGATACATACGAGAAAAATCTCGATTTGATTATTTGTCGCAATGTCATGATTTATTTTACGGAAGAAGCTAAAGACCAAATTTACCAAAGTTTTAGCAACTCATTACGTCCAGGTGGGATACTTTTTGTTGGCAGTACAGAACAAATTTTTAATCCTACTAAATATGGATTTGAGCCGGAGGATACTTTTTTCTATAGAAAAAAGTAGTAAGATTGCATTAAGTTTGGTTAAGCAAGGAATTAGTGACATTTAATGAGGAACTGTCCGATACAAAACGGACAGTTTTTCTTCTATACTTTAAGTTTATATGTTATAGTTGAAAACAAATACTTTAGCGAGTTGAAGGGGGAAAGCGTTGTGCGTTATTTAACAGCAGGTGAGTCACATGGACCACAACTAACAGCCATAATAGAGGGTTTACCAGCCCAATTAGAGATTACAGGTGAAAAGATAAACAAGGAATTAAAACGACGTCAAGGTGGACATGGCCGTGGAAGACGTATGCAAATAGAGAAAGATACAGTTGCCATCACAGCAGGAGTGCGTCACGGTAAATCATTAGGATCTCCAGTCTGCCTAGTAGTTAATAATGATGATTGGAAACATTGGACACATATTATGGGCATTGAACCGCTTGGAGAAGATGTGGATCCGGACGAGATTAAAAGAAAGATTACAAGACCCCGTCCAGGTCACGCAGATCTTGTCGGTGGGATGAAATATGGCCATCGTGATCTACGAAATGTTTTAGAGCGTTCTTCTGCTAGAGAAACAACCGTCCGAGTGGCAGTTGGAGCAGTAGCAAAACAATTATTAAATGAGCTTGGTATTTCCATTGTTGCTCATGTAACCAAAATAGGCGGTATTGAAGCAAATTTAAATTTAGCAGAAGGAATGTCGATTGATGAAATTCGTGAGAGAGTGGAGGCAGACCCTGTCTATTGTTTAGATTCTGAAGCTTCTGCGAAGATGGTGGAGGCAATTGATCAAGCTAAAAAAGCTGGAGACACTATTGGAGGAATCGTTGAGGTAATAATTACTGGTATGCCTGCAGGTGTTGGAAGCTATGTTCATTATGATCGAAAGCTTGACGGTAAACTCGCTATGGCAATGATGAGTATCAATGCATTTAAGGGAGTCGAGGTTGGCTTAGGATTTGAGATGGCTAACTTGTTTGGTAGTCAAGTGCACGATCAAATCTCTTGGAACAAAGAAGAGGGATACGTTCGTGATACAAACAGACTTGGTGGTATCGAGGGAGGTATGTCAACAGGAATGCCGATTGTTGTAAGGGGTGTGATGAAGCCTATACCAACATTATATAAACCATTACAAAGTGTCGATATCGATACAAAGGAGCAGTTTAAAGCAAGCATTGAACGATCTGATAGCTGTGCAGTACCAGCAGCATCTGTAGTAGCAGAAAACGTTATTGCCTGGGAAGTTGCTTCAGCTGTATTAGATACTTTTAAAGGCGATCAAATGGATATTTTAAAAGCAGATATTGAAAGACATAGAGCGTATACAAAGGGGTTTTGAACATGATTATCCCAGTTAAAACAAATGCCTCTGGTTACGAGGTGCATCTTGGAGAAGGCATCCTTGAGGATTTTTCCTTCAGAAATAAAAAAAAGCTAGAAGACTATGATCAGCTAATTATCGTAAGCGATGAAATTGTTTGGAGTTTACATGAGGACTATGTAAGAGAAAATTTTACCGCTCCGTTTAAAATTTGTATTGTTCCAACTGGAGAGTCCTGTAAAACCTTTGAATCCTATTTAAATGTTCATACCTTTCTTTTACAGGAGGGAGCTACAAGGAACTCTGCTATATTTGCTTTTGGGGGAGGGGCTGTAGGAGATTTAACAGGGTTTGTTGCAGCCACCTTTATGCGAGGCATTGCATTCTATCAAATCCCTACTACTATCCTTGCACATGACAGCTCTGTTGGTGGGAAAACAGCGATTAATCATCCGATTGGAAAGAATATGATAGGTGCTTTTTATCAGCCGAAAGAAGTAATTTATGATTTTCACTTTTTAAAGACACTTCCTCTAAGAGAGGTTAAGTCTGGCATGGCTGAGGTTATTAAGCATTCACTTATTAGCGATAATAAGTGGGTGGAGGAATTTTACCAGCTTACTTCATTAAATAATTTAGATAAACAGCAATTGTTACACTGGCTAGATAAGGGCATCCGTGTCAAAGCCAAAATTGTTGAAATGGATGAAAAAGAGAGCAGCTTCCGAAAATATCTCAACTTTGGGCATACATATGGTCACGCAGTAGAAGCATCCATTGGATACGGAAAGATTTCACATGGGGAAGCAGTAATGATTGGAATGATTCCCGCACTAATGCTTAGTGAAAAGTTCGGCAATCTGCCTAATGGCTTTGCAAAATCATTTTACTCGCTGGCTATTAGACTTGGATATGATATAAAGCAGGTTTTAGCATGTCCCTTTGAGAAATTGGCGGATTTCATGCTGAAGGATAAAAAGACAATGAAAAAGCAACTGCATTTTGCATTACTTGACACCATTGGGGTGCCTTTTATAAAGGTTGTTCCAATGGAAGACATAAAACAGTGTGACGAACAATTACGAAAATGGATAATGGAGGGGAAATAATTGATTAGAGGCGTTAGAGGAGCAACAACAGTGGATGCAGATTCTAATGAGCAAGTATTGCAAGAAACGTCCCGTCTTGCTTTAGAAATGGTCAAGGCGAACGACATTGATCCTGAGTCAATCGCTTCTGTCATTATTAGCACCACTACGGATATTACTTCAGCTTTTCCTGCGAGGGCTGTGAGAGGTATAGAAGGATGGTCGTACGTCCCGGTAATGTGTACGCACGAAATGAATGTCCCGGGTGCGCTAGAGAAATGCATACGTTTAATGATGCATGTCAATACAGAGAAATCACAAAAGGAAATTCAACACATATATTTAAACAAGGCAATTCAATTGAGACCAGACTTATTAAAAAGATAATAATAGAATTGGGGTAAATAGAATGAAATTCAAAAAACAAATTGCTGGATTACAAGCATACCAACCAGGAAAAACAATGGATGAAGTTAAGAAGGCCTTTAATCTTGAAACGGTTACAAAGCTTGCATCTAACGAAAATCCATATGGTGCTTCACCAAAAGTAAAGGAATTTTTGGCAAATGCTAATATAGATTTTGCTTTATATCCAGATGGATATGCCTCTAAGCTTCGCGCTGCGGTTGCTAACCATTTGAATATTTCCGAAAAGCAATTGTTATTTGGTAACGGCTCTGACGAGAATATATTAATCGTTTCCAGAGCGATTCTAGAGCCTGGTTTAAATACTATTATGGCAGATTTAACTTTTGGTCAATACAAGCATAATGCCGTGGTGGAGGGCGCAGAAGCACGTACTGTTCCTCTTACAGCAGAGGGAGAGCATGATTTAGAAAAAATGCTTGCGGCCATCGATGAAAACACAGCAATTGTTTGGATTTGTAATCCTAATAATCCTACCGGGACACTAACTCCAAGCGATAAGATAAAGGCTTTTGTAGAGCAAGCACCAAGTGATGTATTAATCGTATTAGATGAAGCTTATACAGAGTACATCACGGATAATAGTTATGAAGATTCTATTCAGTTAATAGAAAAACATCCCAATGTTTTAGTGATGCGTACCTTCTCAAAAGCTTATGGGCTAGCAAGCTTCCGTGTAGGTTACGCAGTAGGTTCTGAGGAAGTAATTAGTCAGCTAGAGCCGACAAGAGAGCCATTTAACAATACAGTCATCTCTCAGGAAGTAGCCATATTAGGACTGAGCGATCAGCAATTCATCGCTGATTGCAAGGAAAAAAATAATGCTGGGAAATCTCAATTCGAAGCATATTGTAGAGAGAGAAAGCTGCACTTCTATCCTTCTCACACAAATTTTATTTTGATGGAAGTAAAAGCAGATAGTGACGTAGTTTTCCAAGGGCTTATGCAGCGTGGATATATCGTTCGCAGTGGTAATGCTTTAGGAAAACCAGGGTATCTTAGAATTACTATTGGAACAAAAGAACAAAATGAAGAATTACTTCAAAAACTAGATGAAGTATTGACAGAGGTAGGGGTAATTTAATGAAACAAACCATCTTCATTATTGGACTTGGTCTCATAGGAGGCTCTCTAGCTTTAGGGCTAAAGAGGAAAGACGGTCTGACTATTGTAGGCTATGATAGCAATGAAAATTCTCTTGTTACTGCTAAAAAGCTAGGGGTAATTGATGAAATTGCTTCTAATATGGAAGATGCTGCACAGCAAGCAGATATTATCGTATTTGCAACTCCAGTCAGTATAACAATCGACCTTATGAAGCTGCTTCCAACATGGAAACTAAAAGAAAATGTGATCATTACGGATACGGGTAGCACGAAGAATGAAATAATGAATGCTGCTGAAGTACTTAAGCATTTTGGAATTACTTTTATTGGGGGGCATCCGATGGCTGGTTCCCATAAAAGTGGTATAGGAGCAGCTCGTGCCTATTTGTTTGAAAATGCATATTATATGCTTACTCCCTTTGTAGACGAAGCGGAGGAAAATTTAAAGAGACTTAAGGATATTTTGCTAGTTACTAAAGCAAAGCTCGTTGAGATTAGTGCACAGGAGCATGACCATATGACAGCAACTGTTAGCCACTTCCCTCATTTAATAGCAGCCTCACTTGTACATCAACTGTCAGAGGAAAATAAGAGCTTTCCTTTTACAAAGCAGCTAGCAGCAGGTGGTTTTCGAGATATAACTCGTATTGCTTCTTCCAACCCGATTATGTGGAGAGACATAACGATGCAAAACCGCCAGGAAATTAGTAATCAGCTTCAGCTTTGGACGGAGGAGATGTTACGATTAAAGCATCTTATAGAAAAGGCAGACCAAAAAGATATCGAGGAATACTTTGCACAGGCAAAACAAATTCGAGATGATCTACCAATTGCTCAAGGAGCATTATATAGTGTATATGACCTGTATGTGGATGTTCCGGATTATGCCGGTGTTATCTCCGAAGTTATTGGTTATTTAGCAAAAGAGGATATAAGTATAACAAATTTGCGTATTGTGGAAACAAGAGAAGACATATTTGGTATTTTGGTCATTAGCTTTCAGTCGATGGAAGACCGTGCGAAGGCTGTTAAATGTATTGCTACTCATACCTCATTTGATACATATATTGCTTAGGGAGGGATCTACGATGTCAGATAAACTATTAAATTTTGATAAGCCTTCCTTACAAGGAAGTATTAAAATACCAGGGGATAAATCAGTTTCTCATCGTTCTATTATGTTTGGGGCTATCGCAGAAGGAACTACAACAGTAGAAGGCTTCCTACAGAGTGATGATTGCTTAAGTACAATTGATTGCTTCTCAAAGCTCGGGGTTGATATAAAGGTAGAAGAGGACCGTGTAGAAATAAAAAGCAACGGGATTTCTACATGGAAAGAACCTGATGAGATTTTATATACTGGTAACTCTGGAACTACAACTCGTTTAATGCTTGGAATATTAGCAGGATCTAATATCTCCTCTGTACTAATAGGGGATGAGTCAATTCAAAAAAGGCCTATGAAAAGAGTTACTGAGCCATTAAAGCAAATGGGCGCAAAACTGATTGGTCGAGCAAATGGACAGTACACCCCAATATCAGTGGAGGGGTCAAATTTGCAGGCCATCCATTATAAAATGCCTGTAGCAAGTGCTCAAGTTAAATCTGCTATATTATTAGCTGCTTTGAATGCTGAAGGTGAAACAATAGTAGAAGAAATAGAGACTACTCGTGACCATACAGAAAAAATGCTTAGTCATTTTGGAGTAAATATTCAAGTTGAGGACAGAATGATTCGTCTTCACGGTGGGCAAAAGCTAACAGGTACTCATGTAATAGTGCCTGGGGATATATCATCTGCTGCCTTTTTCTTGGTTGCGGGGGCTATTTCTCCAAAGAGTAGGTTGGAGCTGACCAATGTAGGGTTAAATAAAACTCGGACAGGGATCATTGACGTATTACAATCTATGGGTGCATCTTTAACAATCGATATATCAGAAAATACAAGTCACGAGCTAATCGGTGCTTTGACTATTGAAACGTCAGATTTAAAAGGTACAACTATAGGAGGCGATCTAATTCCTAGATTAATAGATGAGATACCAGTAATAGCTCTTCTAGCAACTCAAGCTAAGGGAAAAACAATTATCAAAAATGCAGAAGAATTAAAAGTAAAAGAAACAAATCGCATAGACGCAGTTGTTAATGAACTACGAAAACTTGGAGCTAATATTACTCCTACAGAAGACGGGATGATCATAGAAGGGCCAACTCCATTGCATGGCGGAGAATTATTGACTTACGGAGACCATCGTATTGGGATGATGGCTGCTATTGCGGCACTAATTACAGAGGGATCGGTATCAATCGACAATCATGAATGTATTGCTGTTTCTTATCCAAATTTCTTTGAACATATAGAAAAAGTCACGAAACAATAACTTTTCCATAACTCTCCCTAATAAGGAGAGTCTTTTTCTTGTTCTACTTTAAAAGTTCTTGTACGATTAATAAATGAGAAGGAATGGTGATGATATGGAAAGAATGATGCCCTTTATTCGAGTAATGGAGAATGGAGATATAGAAAAGTTAGGAGTAATGCTGGACGCTTTCTTGCTAGAAGGAGATCCGGATGAGCAGTATGAGTTAGCTGATATGTTGACAGAGTATGGATTTGTCCAAGAGGCATTAAAGCTTTTAGAGCATTTAAACTTTATATTCCCAGAAGAGGATCAGCTCAAAATAGATCAGGCACAATTATATTTAGAATTGAATAAAGAAGACGATGCTTTGGAAATGCTAAGCAATATAGAAAAGAAAAGTGAGTCCTATCCACAGGCTTTGCTTACTTTAGCTGATTATTATCAAATGATTGGTTTATATGAGGTTGCTGAACATAAAATAAATGAAGCAATTGCTATTTTACCAAAAGAGCCATTACTGCAATATGCAAAAGGCGAGCTATTGTTTGAAACGGGGAGATATTTAGAGGCTGCGCGATTAATGGAGGAGCTGTTAGCTTCTCAAAATGAGCTACAAGGAGTGAATTTGCCTTTAAAAGTAGCTGAAATTTATAGTGCTGGTGCTGCTTATGAAGAGGCGATTCCTTATTACACAGATGCATTAAAGAAGGAAGCGGCCCCTGAAGTTCTATTCCAAGCTGCTTATGCTTTTTTCCAAGCTAGACAATATGAAACTGCAGCAAAACATTTAAATCATCTTTTAGAAATTGATCCAGATTTCTTCTCAGGGTATATGCTCCTGGCAGAAACTTATGCAATGCTGGAAAAGAACGAGGAAGCATTAGAGGCTATTACAAACGGAATAGCTCGAGATGAATTTGAAAAAGAATATTATTTATTTGCAGGTAAAATTTCATTGAAATTGGGTAGAGTGAAGGAAGCAGAAAGTTTTCTTCAGCAAGCTATAGCATTAGATCCGGAATATATGGATGCTATCTACATACTTTCTTCTTTGTTTTCACAGGAAGAGATGGATGAAGAACTGATTGAACTATACGAGGCCTTAAAACAAGAGCAATTTGAATGGTCATCTATGTATCCACTTCTAGCAGAGGCATATGAACGTTTAGAAATGTATGAAAAAGCATACGAATTTTATAAACTTGCATATACTGAACATAAAGAGGATGTAGCATTTTTAGAAAAATACTTATACTTCCTTTTAGAAGAAGGTAAACGTGAAGAAGCTAAAGAAATCATTTCCAAATTGCAGAAGCTTCAGCCTGAAAACAGTGAATGGTTTGACATGATGGAATAAAGATAGGAAGGAGAGGTTATGTGACTGCTTCTGTTTCAGTTGGCGAGAAAAAAGAGTTTGTCCGTTGGTTTTTGAAAAAGTATCAAATGAAAAGAAGAGAGTGCGTGTGGATTTTAAATTACTTAATAAGCCATGAAACAATGTTGAACAATGTACATTTTGTGGAGGAAGCTCATTATTGCCCTCGTGCTATGATTATGTCTGTAACTACTTCCTCCGGAATACCTTTTAGATTCTATAAAGGTAGTATCATGACCGCGGATGCAGAAAAATCATTTCATGATCTTCGATTGCACCCAGAGGAAGAAATGTATATTCAGTTGAACTTTCAAACTCTTCCTCCTAGTCCGGAGTACCTAGCAGTTTTAGAAGAGAACCCATATATGCCGAAATACTTGCATATTAGTGAAAAAGATAAGATGATAGCAGAAGATATATTGACAGAAAGCTTGCAATCTTTTCAGGCTGAGCAGTTGAAAAAACAGATTGATCAAGCAATTGACGAAAACAATAAAGAAAAATTTCTCGAGCTTTCCGCATTGTGGAAAAATCTTCCGTATAGAGAAAAATAGGAGAGATGAGATTATCATGCATTGGAACGGAAAAGATAGCGCAGTTTTTCAAGCACAAAAAGAGTATATAGACACAGCAATAATTCCACTAATATTAATAGATGGTTCAGAGCATGGCTTCCCATTTGCTGCTTCGGCAGCTGATTTTACCTTATCGTTAGCCAACACAATTGAAAATCAGTTTAAAGGAAGGATTGTATTATTTCCTTCCTTCTCTTACACGAATAATCAGGACAAGCAGTCATTACTAGATGCTTGGAATGAGGAATTAAAAAAAGCTGGGTTTAAACACACATTTTACGTTACTTCTGATAGAGAGTGGAGTACAATGGGGGAGGATCAAAATGTAATATGGTTCCCATCAATACCACTTGATTCCATGGATCAAAAAATGAAAATATCCGTATTGGAAGATCAATTAAGACAATTAATCCCGCTTTTTGCAAAAAAATGGGCAAATTCGTGACAATATCTTTCATTAATTGTTCACAAAGTTCATAATTCGTGGCAGGAATTATTGACCTTCTATTTTTATTGATATATCATTGAAATGTCCTAGTATTATTAATTCAAGCAAGTATGTCCATTGGACTGACCTTTAAGTTAGAGGGGGGAAAAGGATGAGTAACAATAAAGTATCAAGACGTCAATTTTTAAGTTATACATTAACGGGTGTTGGCGGATTTATGGCTGCAGGTATGCTAATGCCAATGGTACGTTTTGCAGTTGATCCTGTATTGCAAAAATCAGAAGGTGGAGACTTCGTACTGACTGAGAAGAAAATTGCAGATCTTACAGATGTGCCTGAACGAGTAGACTTTACTTTTGAACAGGTAGACGGCTGGTACAAGTCTGATGTAACTAGTTCTGCATGGGTTTACAAAGAAGGAGACAGCGTAATCGCATTATCTCCAATCTGTAAGCACTTAGGATGCACAGTCAACTGGGAAGGTGACCCAGCGCACAAAAACCAATTTTTCTGTCCATGTCACGCAGGTCGTTATGAGAAAAACGGACAGAATGTTGCAAAAACACCACCTCTAGGTCCGTTGGATCAATTTGAAGTACGTGAAAATGACGGTTTCTTAGAAATTGGAAAAGCTATAACTAACACATTAGTTTAATGTAAGGGGGTACGACATCAGTGCTTAATAAAATCTATGATTGGGTGGATGAACGTCTTGATATTACACCTATATGGCGTGATATCGCAGACCATGAAGTACCAGAACACGTAAACCCTGCACATCATTTCTCAGCATTTGTTTATTGTTTCGGAGGATTAACTTTCTTCATCACAGTTATTCAAATTCTTTCTGGTATGTTTTTAACAATGTATTACGTACCTGATATCGAGAATGCATGGGAATCTGTTTACTACCTTCAAAACGAAGTAGCATTCGGTGAAATCGTGCGTGGGATGCATCACTGGGGAGCATCACTTGTAATTGTTATGATGTTCTTACATACTTTGCGTGTATTCTTTACTGGTTCTTACAAAAAACCTCGTGAACTAAACTGGATGGTCGGAGTATTAATATTCGCTGTTATGTTAGGTTTAGGATTTACAGGTTACCTACTTCCTTGGGACATGAAAGCATTGTTCGCTACAAAAGTAGGTATTGAAATTGCCGCATCTGTTCCAGTTATTGGTGGCATGATCAAAACGCTATTAGCTGGTGATGAAACAATCATCGGTGCACAAACATTAACAAGATTCTTCGCGATTCATGTATTCTTCTTGCCAGCTGCTCTTTTTGCTTTACTTGCAGCTCACTTTATCATGATTCGTCGTCAAGGTATTTCTGGTCCACTATAATGGGTAAGTGGAACAGATAATTCTTAAAAGGAGGGGACAATATGCATCGCGGAAAAGGTTTGAAATTTGTTGGAGATTCTCGTGTAACGGATCCTTCTAGCCGTAAAAAGAAAACTCCTAAAGACTATTCTGAGTATCCAGGTAAAACAGAAGCTTTCTGGCCTGACTTCTTGTTAAAAGAATGGTTAGTTGGAGCAGTATTTTTAGTCGGTTATTTAGTATTGACAGTCGCACATCCATCGCCGTTAGAGCGACCAGCTGACCCAACGGACACAGGATATATTCCTTTACCTGACTGGTATTTCCTATTTTTATATCAATTATTAAAATACGAATTTGCTTCTGGACCATTTAATATTATCGGTGCAATCGTTATGCCAGGACTTGCTTTCGGAGCACTTTTACTAGTACCATTCTTAGATACAAGCAAGGAAAGAAGCCCATGGAAACGTCCTTTACCAACTGGTTTCATGCTTCTGGCAATTGCTTCCATCATTTTCTTGACTTGGGAATCTGTAGCAAACCATGACTGGGAAGCTGCTAAAGCTCAAGGTGAAATTAGAGAAGAAGTCGAAGTGGAAATTGATGAAACAGCACCCGGCTATGAAATTTATCAGAATGGCTCATCATGTATAGGTTGTCATGGTAATGCATTTGAAGGCGGTATAGGTAAGCCACTTATTGGTTTAGAATATACAGCTGAAGAAATTGTTAATATTGCTCATGAAGGTATTGGAACTATGCCAGGAGGCACATTCCAAGGAACTGAAGAGGAATTACAACAGATTGCTGAGTTTATAACAACTTTACAGCCAGTAGAATAATCCAAAAATTAAGGGAGTCAGGTAACTGGCTCTCTTTTTTTAGCTATAAATTTTTTAATGGTACAACTATGTTACAAAATAACTTAATTATAAAAAAGAGGAGATTGGGTAATATATATGTTAATGCATTTAAAGATGTTGCTTTACAACAAATCCTTTATGTGGTTATTGTTTTTTGTAAATCTTCTGGGCACGATTTATGGTTACATTTGGTATGAAGGGCAATTATCTGTTACTGAAGCTAAGTTTTTAATATTTGTACCAGACAGCCCGACTGCGAGTCTTTTCTTTATGATAGCTCTTCTTGGCTGGCTGCTTAAAAAGAATTGGAAGCTAATAGAAGCATTAGCGCTAATTACATTAGTTAAATACGGTTTATGGGCTGTAGTTATGAATCTATGGACATATGTGGAAATTGGAGGTATTGGATGGATGGGATGGATGCTAGTTGCATCTCATTTTGCTATGGCTTTACAGGCTGTTTTATATATTCCTTTCTATCGTTTTAAACTTGGCCATATTTTAATCGCGGCAATATGGACCTTACATAATGACGTCATTGATTACGTTTTTGGACAAATGCCAACCTATAGAAGCTTAAGTGATTATGCCAATAACATTGGTTACTTTACTTTCTGGCTATCAATTGCATGTATTCTGCTTGCAATATCCATTTATCAAAGAAGGTCAAATCATATTAGTTGATTGTAGATCAGTTTCCTATTAAAATTAGTGTTAGATATTGAGAGGGGGAAAAGTCTGTTGGGAATGTATATCATTTATTTTGCGATAATTTTATTATTGCCGATATATGCACAGATGAAAGTTAAAAGCACCTATAAAAAGTATTCTAAGGTACGTTCTACATCCGGTATGACTGGTGCAGAAGTAGCTAGACGAATTTTAGATGAAAATGGTTTATATGATGTTAAAGTAGTAGAAAGCAGCGGTTTCTTAAGTGATCATTATAATCCGATGACCAAAATTGTCGCGCTATCTAGTCATAACTTCCATGAAGCTACTGTAGCTGGTGCTGCAATAGCTGCTCATGAGGTAGGCCATGCTATTCAGCATAAGGAAGCTTACTCTTTTTTAACATTAAGACATAAATTAGTTCCGGTAGCTAATATATCTTCTAATGCATCTTGGATCTTTATTATGATTGGTATTTTTGCAACTTCAACTAACATGTTGTTATTAGGTATTATTCTATTAGCCATGGGGGTTGTATTCCAAATCGTTACTCTTCCTGTTGAGTTTAATGCCTCTAGTCGAGCTATGAATCAGATGGTTTCGTTAGGTGTTATTCGTAACGAAGAAGAGAGACACGCTAAAAAAGTATTGAGTGCAGCTGCCTTAACGTATGTAGCAGCCGCAGCGGTAGCAGTGCTTGAGCTATTACGTCTAGTCTTAATCTATACAGGTATGTCTAGAGACGAATAGTTAAAAATGAAGACTATCTTAGCTTCTGCTAGGATAGTCTCTTTGTTTTAAAATGATTTTAATATAAATAAAAAACAAAAGAGCATGTTTTGCAGAGTGAAAATGCAAGCATGCTCTTTTTATATCCTTTAGTTTAAAGGAGTGGTCTTTTTTGTTCGTCTAATGTAAAGCCCTCACCCATTACATCATTTGTTTCTGTAACTGAAACAAATGCATGGGGGTCAACAGCTGAGATGATAGTTTTTAATCGCATAATTTCATTTTTAGAAATAACACAATATAAAACTTCCCTATCTTTTTTTGTGTAATGCCCATAGCCTTTTAGGACGGTTACTCCCCGGTCCATTTCGGTTGTTATACGATTAGCAATGGCATCCTGATGTTCAGATATGATGAATGCTCCACGAGCTGCGTATGCACCCTCCTGGACGAAATCTATAACTCGAGCACCTACAAATACTGCAACAAGCGTGTACATCATTGAGCGAATATCCAAGAATGTTAGCCAAGAAACTAAAATAACTAATGCATCAAACATAAACATTGTTTTACCCATGCTCCAGCCCAAATATTTTTGGGCTAATCTAGCAATAATGTCAACTCCACCAGTAGTACCACCAGCTCGGAAGATGATACCAAGCCCTGTACCTATAAAGACACCAGCAAAAAGTGAGGCTAAAAATAAATCATCGCTAATCCCGAGTTGAATCTCATATATATCGAAGATTTTTAAGAAGACAGAAACTGAAAAGGTTCCTATAAGGGTATAATAAAATACTCTTCTACCTAAAAGCTTCCAACCTAAAAAGAACATAGGTATATTCAGCACAAGATTCATAACAGAAACATCTAACCCAAATACAAAATAAAGAATTAGCGTAATCCCTGAAAATCCGCCTTCTCCAAGGGCATTTTGCATATTAAAATGTACAAATCCAAAACTAAAAATTGCAGATCCCAGTATAATCATCAATATATTCTTAAATTTTAAGCCTATTCCCATTGTACCACCTCATTTAATAGTCCATACTAAATCTATAATATTTTATAGCTTTTGACAACAGTAGTGTATATTTATTACGATAAATGTGGGAGAGTGAGTTTATGAAAGAACATAAAAACATGAAAATGCTTCAACAGGAAGTAGATACATACATAAGCCAATTTAAGGAAGGATACTTTCCTCCAATGGAGCTCCTAGCAAGACTCACAGAAGAACTAGGAGAGCTTTCTAGAGAGGTTCAACATAAGTATGGTACTAAGAAAAAAAAGAATACAGAGGTACAGAAGGAACTTGCTGATGAAATGGGTGATTTCTTTTTTGTATTAATTTGTTTGGCTAACTCAGAGGGTATTGACCTAGAAGATGCTTTACAAAAAGTACTTTATAAATATAATACACGTGATAAAGATCGATGGACTAAAAAGGAGGACTCATAATGGTAATAAAAGTAGCGGTAGCAGGGCCCAGAGGCAAAATGGGAAGGGAAGCAGTTGGAACCATTATAAAAAACGAGGATTTTCTATTAGTAGGATTATTAGATTCAAAAAAAACAGAAGCTACCTTAGGAGATAATATACCGATTTATACTTCTTTAACAGAGTTAATCGAAGAAACGGCACCGGACGTTTTAGTTGATTTGACCGTACCTTCTGCTGTTTACGAGCATATTATTACAGCATTGGAGTATGGGGTAAGACCTGTTGTTGGCACTACAGGCTTTTCAGAAGTACAATTAGATAATATTAGAAACTTGGTAGAAGAAAAACAAGTCGGCTGTATTATTGCTCCGAACTTTTCTATTGGAGCCGTATTAATGATGAAGTTTGCCCAAATTGCTGCAAAATATTTACCGGATGTTGAGATAATTGAACTGCATCATGATGAGAAGGTAGATGCGCCTTCAGGGACTGCGATTAAAACTGCACAAATGATACAAAATACTAGAGAAGCTTCAGTTCAAGGTCATCCAGAAGAAGAAGAAATTCTTAAAGGTGCAAGAGGCGCTAATTTTGATGGAATGCGCATTCATAGCGTTCGTTTGCCCGGTTTAATCGCACATCAACAAGTGCTTTTAGGTGGAGATGGTCAGCTATTAACTTTAAGACACGACTCCTTCAATAGAAGTTCGTTTATGTCAGGTGTGGTTATTTCTATTAAAGAAGTGATGAATCAAAGCAAATTAGTGTATGGTTTAGAAGAAATTATCCTATAGGAGGAAGCAACATGAGAATCGCATTAGTTGCCCATGATAAGAAAAAAGAAGATATGATCCAATTTGTAACAGCTTATAAAACCATCTTAGAGGAGCATGAATTATTTGCTACTGGGACGACTGGTAAAAAGATTATTGATGAAGTAGGTTTGTCAGTCAATCGATACAAATCTGGCCCCCTAGGAGGAGACCAACAGATCGGATCAGCAATAGCCAACAATGAAATGGATATGGTTATCTTTTTTAGAGATCCACTTACAGCTCAGCCCCATGAGCCTGATGTAACTGCTTTAATACGTCTATGTGATGTTTATCAAATTCCATTGGCTACAAATATGGGGACGGCAGAAGTACTCTTAAAAGGAATCGAAGAAGGATTTTTAGATTGGCGACTGCTAGAAGAACGCCGCGGACGTTAAGGAAATGAGGATATAATATATGCGTAAATTAAAAATAGGTATCACTTGCTATCCTTCAGTCGGGGGTTCCGGTGTTATTGCAACAGAACTTGGGAAAATGCTGGCAGAAAGAGGTCATGAAATACATTTCATCACTTCTAGCGTGCCTTTCCGTTTAAACAAAATTTACCCAACCATTACCTTTCATCAGGTAGAGGTTAATAGCTATTCGGTATTTCAATACGCTCCATACGATATTGCGCTGGCAAACAAAATGGCTGAGGTAATTCAGGACGAAGGTTTAGACGTTCTGCACGTGCATTATGCTATACCTCACGCGGTTTGTGCAATATTGGCAAAGGATATGGCAAACTCAGACATTGGAATAGTTACTACATTACATGGAACTGATATTACAGTGCTAGGCTATGATTCCTCGCTTACAGGAGCTATTCAATACGGAATTGAGAAGTCTGACGTGGTAACTGCTGTCTCTAAATCCTTAGTAAAGCAAACGAGAGAACTTATAACAACGAAAAAGGATATAGAGACAATTTATAATTTTGTCGATGAAAGAGAATATCATAAAAAAGACGGTGGCAATCTTAAGGAACTCTTAGGTATAAAAGAAAATGAAAAAGTTATTATTCATGTTTCTAATTTCAGGAAGGTCAAGCATGTACCAGATGTAGTAAAAAGCTTTGAGCTCATACATAAAGAAATTCCGGCTAAGCTTTTACTAGTTGGGGATGGACCAGAAAAGCACCCGGTCATGGAATATGTAAAAGGCAAGCCGATTGAAAAGGACGTCCTATTTTTAGGTAAGCAGGAAAATGTTTCGGAATTATATGCAATTTCTGACTTGATGTTACTATTATCTGAAAAGGAGTCCTTTGGATTAGTGCTATTAGAAGCAATGGCGTGTGAGGTTCCATGTATTGGTACAGCAGTAGGAGGGATCCCAGAAGTAATAGTTCCAGGAGAAAATGGGTATCTTGTTCCTCTTGGCGATATAGAAAAAGTAGCTGAATATGGATTGAAGATTTTAAAGGACCCTATTTTACATAATCAATTAAAAGAAACAGCATTAGAGATAGTACGAACTCGTTTTAGCTCTGCACAAATAGTCGAACAATAT
The DNA here is from genome assembly GCF_014836595.1 of Psychrobacillus faecigallinarum. Lineage (GTDB taxonomy): Bacteria > Bacillota > Bacilli > Bacillales_A > Planococcaceae > Psychrobacillus > Psychrobacillus faecigallinarum. The sequence goes on from NZ_JACSQO010000007.1 coordinate 113,374, forward strand.
GAAAAGATGTACGAAAGAGTGGCGAAAAACTGATGAAAGATCGATGGCCAGATGCATTTAAGGTGATTTCTAAACTGGAGGATGCTGGCTTCGAAGCATATGTAGTTGGTGGAGCAGTGCGAGACTTCGTGCGAGGAGTACAAGCGAATGATGTTGACATTACTACAAATGCCTTACCACATGAGGTAAAAACTCTTTTTGAACATACCATCGATGTAGGAATAGAGCATGGAACAGTTCTTGTCGTACTAGAAGATCCTATCGAAGTAACGACCTATAGATCTGAAACGTCTTATAGTGACTTTAGAAGGCCAGATGAGGTCCGGTTTGTCCGAACATTGAGAGAAGATCTCCAGCGTAGAGATTTTACCATCAATGCAATGGCCTTGACGAAGGAAGACGAGCTAATCGACTTTTTTGGTGGTAAACAGGATTTAAAACTTAAAATTATTAAAGCGGTTGGAAATCCAAAGGAACGATTTTCTGAGGATGCTCTTCGTATGCTAAGGGCAATTCGTTTTTCCTCTCAACTAAATTTTTCCTTAGAGAAGTCTACTTTGGATGCTATACAAGAGCTCCATCCTCTAATAACTCACATCTCTATGGAAAGAGTCAAAGTAGAGCTTGAAAAGATTTGGATAAGTAATTATCCGTATAGAGGCATGGAACTTTTTGCTGCAACTGGTCTCTCCGAGCACTTTTTGGGAGATTGGTGTACCAACGTTTCATTATGGAAGCAATTTAATCACTTTGGCAATAGAGCCAATGGCTGGGCTTTTTTTGTATTGATGAACGAGGGACTGAATATAGGCGAGATATTGTCAACTTTCAAATGTTCAAATGATGAGAAGAGCTATGTCAAAAACGTGTTGCTTGCGGTTAAGTTTTTGAAGAAGGGTTTTTGGACTTCATATGAATTATTCCAGTTTACAGTAGAGGTTTTAATTGGTGCCGCCAGCTATAGTCAAATTATACAGCATATTGAACATCCCTATACTCCTGACATATTAGCTGATTTAAAAGCCAGACTGGCTATTTCATCTGTACGTGAGATTGTTGTAAGCGGACATGATCTGATGGAATGGAAGAAGGAAAAGCGTGGGCCATGGATTCGGGAAGTATTAGATAGATTAACTACAATGATATTAAATGAGGAAATAGAAAATGACAGACAACATATAAAGGAATGGTTTATTCGTGAATATGTCAATTAAAGAGAAAATTATTTCCAGATTAAAAGAGGCAAGCGGTGAACCAATCTCAGGACAAATACTAGCAGATGAACTAGAAATATCTAGAACAATGGTATGGAAGTATTTAAAGGGGCTAGAGGAAGAAGGCTATGAAATAGTAGCTATTAAGAAAAAAGGTTACATCCTAAATAGATTGCCTGATACAGTGGCTGCTGAGCGTATTTCTCTTCATCTTCAAACAGAGCATCTTGGAAGGGAAATTATTTATCATCCTGTTTGTGAATCTACGCAAACAATTGCTGCAAATAAAGCTAGAGATGGCGCTCTACATGGTACAGTTGTCATTGCTGAGGAGCAGACAGCCGGGCGTGGAAGAATGGATCGCTCATGGGAATCTTCATCTGGTGAGGGAATATGGATGAGTGTCATTTTGCGTCCGAAAATAACTCCACAATTTGCGGCCCAATTTACTTTAGTAGCTGCTGTATCAATTGCACGAGCTATTGAAGAGGTCACAAATTGTGTTCCTAATATTAAATGGCCAAATGACCTTCTGATTAACGGGAAAAAAGTAACAGGTATTCTAACTGAGCTGCAAGCAGATATGGATAGAGTTCAAGCAATTATTGTTGGGATAGGCATCAATGTCAATCAAACCGCTGATTCTTTTAAGGGGGTATTGGAGCCTATTGCAACCTCTCTAAAAATGGAGTCGGGCACAGCTGTAGACCGGTCTTTATTGGTCTCTAAAGTACTTTTTCATTTAGAAAGATATAGTGATATGTATATAAAACTAGGATTTGAACCTATTAAACTTATTTGGGAAAGCTACAATTGCACATTAAATAATCGCATTAGAGCTACTACCTTAAGAGAGACTGTCGAAGGTCAGGCAATAGGAATGACAAATGATGGGGCGTTACAGCTTCGGCTTGATAATGGGGAGATAAAAAATATATATTCCGCAGATATCGATTTATTAAAAACTTAGTTTGGACGTTTGAGTCGAATTCTGTTATTCTTTATGCGAAGGGTAGTATCTTTAGTGAGAACTACACCTATATTATTGTTAAAAAAATTTAATAGTCTGCCTTGATCTTAGATTGACAGGGACGGAGAAAACCGATGAATTTAAATTTTCTGCCCTTCTGTCCACTTTCGGATTGAAGGGCTTTATATTTGGTTTTCTCTTCATCTTGCAGAATGCATCTGTATTAAGGCTGAGCTGGACGTATGGATATTATGAGGAGGGAAATGATTGAAGACGACGAGTGACTTTTTGAAGATGAAAAGTAAAGAAGACAAGATTACGATGATGACAGCTTACGATTATCCGACTGCTAAGTTTGCAGAAGAGGCTGGAGTCGACATGATTTTAGTTGGTGATTCTGTTGGGATGGTTGTATTAGGCTACGATTCAACAGTATTAGTAACCATGGAAGATATGATTCATCACGGCAAGGCAGCGAGAAGAGGAGCAACAAATACGTTTTTAGTAGTTGATATGCCCTTTGGTACGTATCATGGGAATATTGATCAATCACTTGCGAACGCTGTCCAACTAATGCAAAAGACTGGGGCACAAGCGGTGAAAATTGAAGGGGCAGATGATGTAATACCTGTTATTGAAAGATTGACTTTTGCTGGTATTCCAGTGGTAGCGCATTTAGGTTTATTGCCACAATCGGCTGGAGTTTTAGGTGGCTATAAAGTACAAGGGAAAACTGCAGAAGCAGCACAAAAGCTAATAGAGGATGCAAAAAAATGTGAACAGGCAGGTGCTTGTGCCGTTGTTTTAGAATGTATTCCTTATCAGCTTACCGCAGAAATCTCAAGCAATTTAACTATTCCAACTATCGGTATTGGAGCTGGCTCCACTGCTGACGGCCAAGTATTAGTTTTCCATGATTTAGTGAAATATGGCTCACACCATATCCCTAAATTCGTGAAGGAATACGCGAATGTGGGTGAACCAATTCTTCAAGGCATTAGGCAGTATGTAGAAGAAGTTAAGAGTGGAATATTTCCTTCTTTGGAGCATTCTTTTACGATGAAGGACGAACAATTAAATCAGTTATATGGAGGCAATCATGCGAACAGTTCAAACGATAGATGAATTAAAAGCTATTATCTCAAATCATAAACAACAAACCATTGGATTTGTGGCTACAATGGGTTATTTGCATGAAGGACATAAAACACTTCTGACAAAAGCAAGAGCTGAAAATGAATTCGTAGTTGCAAGTATTTTTGTAAATCCTGCACAATTCGGTCCTAATGAGGATTTAGATAGATATCCACGAGATATTGAAAGAGATACAAAAATTGCCACAGAGGCAGGGGTAGACTTATTGTTTGTTCCAACGCCAGACGAGATGTATCCTTTTGAAAGTGGTATTACTATCAACGCTGGAGAGATTTCAACCAAGCTTTGTGGTGCAACTCGTCCAGGACATTTCGATGGAGTTTTAAAAGTAGTTTCCAAGCTATTTCATTTAATCCAACCTACTAAGGCATACTTTGGCCAAAAGGATGCACAGCAGTTAGCTATAATTAAATTATTTGTAGAAGCATACAACTTTCCACTTGAAATAGTTGGCGTTCCAACTGTCCGTGAGGAGGATGGCCTAGCGAAAAGCTCAAGGAATGTCTTTCTAAGCGAAAAAGAACGAGATGAGGCACCTCATATATACAAGGCGTTAAATTTAGCAAAGGATACATGGTTGAGAACGAAGGATATAGAAGGGGCTATTGCCAAAGCAAAACAATATATTAATGAAAATACTTCTGGTAAAATAGATTACCTGGAGGCATTGGCCTATCCTACTTTACAGCCGGTTAACGAGTATACAGAAGAAGTTCTCTTCGCAACAGCTGTTTTTTTCGAAAAAGCAAGATTAATTGATAATATGATAGTTAATATAAAGGAAGTGCAATGATGTTAAGAATGATGTTAAATAGTAAGATTCACCGGGCAATAGTTACAGAAGCAGATTTAAACTATGTAGGTAGTATTACGATTGACCAAAATATATTAGATGCAGTTGGCATGCTTCCAAATGAAAAAGTTCATATCGTTAACAATAATAATGGTGCCCGCTTTGAAACATATATAATCGCTGGAGAACGTGGTAGCGGTGTAATTTGTGTAAATGGAGCCGCAGCACGTCTTGTACAGCGTGGAGACGTAGTAATCATCCTGTCCTATGCTTATGTGATGAATGAAGAAGCAAAATCACATCAGCCTACAGTGGCAATCATGAATACGGATAACACAATCAATCAAATTATCCACTATGAACCAGAAGCGACTGTTATGTAAGATTTGAAAGCTAGACTTAGCCAAAGTCTAGCTTTCTTTTTGGATTTATAGCCGTTCAATTTACATGGGTAAACCGGAAAAGTGTTGCAGAAATTGAGAGAAGGGTTGCGCGTTCGCGCTAAAGTGTTGCGAGTTTAACAACAAAAGTTGCAGGAAAGCACATCTTCGCAGAGTTGCAGCGATTATGACCGGAATCAGAGCTTATTGCAAATCCAAGCAGTAATTATTATTTCATTCTACATATATTTCGTTTCTATTTATGGAATGTGGTACAATTTTTAAAAAGCAACACAAGAAAGTTTTTAGGAAAAATAGATGCTTTTAATTTAAATGATGGTGAGATGAAGAATGTTGGAAAATCATAAATATGCAGTTGTAGATATTGAAACAACAGGCCATTCATCTGCCAATGGTGACCGAATTATTCAACTTGCAATTGTTTTTATTGAGAACAATCGGATTAGTAATTCATTTACTACGTTCGTAAACCCCAAAAAAGCGATTCCTTTGTTTATTCAGGATTTAACGAATATAAAGGACGAGGATGTAAAGGACGCTCCGTTATTCGAAGAAATTGCTCCTAAAGTTTTGGAAATTCTTCAGGACCATATTTTTGTTGCGCACAATACAAATTTTGATCTGACGTTTCTTCAACAGGAGCTAAAACGGGTAGGGTTGCCTAAATTAGTTTGCAAATCTATTGATACAGTAGAATTCGCTAAGTTGATGTTCCCTAATATTTATAGCTATAAGCTTCAGGACATTGCGACTGAGCTCCATATAGAATTAGAGTCTGCTCACCGTGCGGATGATGATGCATTGGCTACTGCACATTTGCTTTTAAAATGCTTTGATCAGCTGCAAGCATTGCCATTAAAAACGGTGGAGCTATTACATAAAAGATCCTTCCAACTGAAATCCAATCTAGCACTCATCTTTTTTGAAGTTATAACGATAAAAAGAAAGACTTATGTGACCCAAGATTATTTAGAATATCGCGGAATACCACTAAAAGATGTGAAAAAAGAGCCTGCACCAGAATGGAGTAAACTTGCTTATCCGATTTCTAATGATGAAAAGAACCGATTATTCCAACACGGTAGCCTGAAGCTAGAGGAAAGACCAGGGCAATATAAGCTAATGGATGAGATTCACCATGCACTAATAGAATCCAAAGAGATTGTGTGCGAGGCGGAAACCGGAATAGGAAAAACATTAGCCTATCTTATTCCATCTGTTTTATATGGAATAGGTCAAGGAAAGCCTATTATAGTTAGTACTTATACAACACATCTCATTGATCAGCTTATAACAGAGGAAATTCCAAAGCTTTATGACATTCTTAACATTAGACTTAGAGTGGCGAAGCTAAAAGGTATCAATCACTATATTGATGTTTATCGTTTTTGGGAGCACCTTCAGCAAGAGGATGAGTCTTACGACGAGACCTTTACAATTATGCAAGTTTTAGTTTGGCTTACTATAACAGAAGAGGGTGACCTCTCGGAATTGAATGTTTCGGGTGGTGGTCAGCTATTTATAGATAAAATAAGAAGGACCTCAGAAAAAAAGATTAATGATGTAAAAGGGATAGATTTTTATGAGCGTGCTCTTCGTCGAAGTGAGCACTGTGATATCCTTGTAACGAATCATTCCATGATTATTATGGATACGGAACGAGAAACAAAGCTATTGGGCCATGGTTGTGCCACAATTATTGATGAGGCACATCAAATGATTCATGCTAGTATATCCCGAAAAGAAAGAATTTTTTCATATACTAATTGGAAATATATTTTAGGTCAATTTGGCACTCTAGATACAGATCATCTACTTTACAAGCTGTCTCTTCTAAATGTTTCCTTGTCTGTCCGCATTCGTATAGAGAAGCTGTTTGTTGACATAGTTGAATCATTTGATCATGCAATGGGATATGTTATCTCTACTATTCAAAGCTATCCACATAAATCGAAGAGTACCAAACGAACTTATGCTATGGAGGATTTAAATTTAGATAAAGCTTTTTTTATAAAAGTTGCTAAGAATCTACAAACATTTATCTATTCAACTAAGCCCTACGTGGGCTCTGCAAAGAAAAATATTATTGATGAACAATTATTAGTATTAGTAAATGAGTGGGAATATTGGTTACGTGAACTGGAGATTAAAGTAAGTGAATGGGATGAAATCTTCTTGCAGGATAAGGAAGTAGAGGCGAAATGGCTCGAGTTAGATAATAGAAGCGTCCCTGGAAGTCTCACTATCATCAAAAGACCATTAAATTATCAAGAGGATATAAAGGATGCCATGGCTCCTTTAAGAGAGCAGGGAGGAATTATCTGGACTTCTGGAACATTGACAGTGCCCTCCAATAAATACTTTATTACTTCTCAGCTTGGATTGAGCTCAAATATACCTATCCATCAGTTTAAAGTAGAATCTAACTTCTACAAGGGTGCAGAGCTTTTAATCATCGAGGATATGCCAGACATTCAGCAAGTATCTCAATCGGATTATATTGAATCAGTTGCGGAAGCAATTGTCCAGACGGTTTTGGTCACTGGAGGAAGGTGCTTTGTGTTATTTACTTCACAGGATATGTTGCGTAAGACTGTGGAATTGATACAGGATACTAATCTGCTTGAAGATTTCATGCTATTTGCACAAGGAATCACGACTGGGAGCAGGATGCGTTTGTTAAAGTCATTCCAGCGATTTTCTAAGTCTGTATTATTCGGAACTAATAGCTTTTGGGAGGGAGTAGACGTTCCAGGTGAAGCTCTTTCAGTAGTGATTATGGTTCGCTTACCTTTTTCTTCTCCCGATGATCCCTTATTTAAAAAGCGTGCAGAGCTGTTAACTAAAAATGGACAGAATCCTTTTTCTTCTTATTCCTTACCAGAGGCAATTTTAAGATTTAGACAAGGATTTGGAAGATTAATTCGTTCCTCTGCCGATAAAGGAGTATTTATCGTATTAGACAGAAGGATTGATACGAAGTCTTATGGTAGTGATTTTCTACAGGCAATCCCAAATATTCCTGTTAAGAAAGTATCATTAGAAAATATAGTCTTAGAGCTAGAAAATTGGTATACTAATGAAGGATGAGTATTAGAAAGCGGGTATAAATATGGAAAACAAAATTGAAGTGATATCAACCGTCACCGTACAATACCAATCAGATCTATATAAAATAGTGGATGCATTGAACCGTTCGTTGAAGGAAAAGGATCTGATGTTTGGATTAGCATTAGATAAAGAAGATCAAGAAAAAGCAGTCTTCACAATTTATAGGACCTAAACTATGGCATTAAAGAGATGGCTAATATTTATCGTTGTTTTTGCTATCAGTCTCACCATAATCCTAAGCCTACTTATTTATAAGGAAGCAAGAGAACCTTTCAATGATAACCTGATGAAGGCAGAGTCTTATACGCTTCAAAATAATTTATTGAAGACAATAGATGATTCGTATGTGTATAATAATACCGACTCATATCAGACAATTATTGGTACCAATAAGGACGGCTCTAAAAAAGCTTTTTTTATCCCAACAAAGGATAACGAAGAGCAAATTATGGAGGTAAGCCTTGATGAAGGTATATCTGAAGAGAAAGCTGTTTCGATAGCTTTGGAAGGGGAAAAAGGTAGTAAGCTGCTTCACGCGAAATTAGGTGTGGAAGAGGTCGGGCCAGTATGGGAGATTACCTTTGTGAATTCTAAGGATAACCTCAACTACGTATATCTGTTATTTGATAATGGCGATTGGTGGAAGAGAATATCCAATTTGTAAAATATATTTTTAACTTTTGGAGGACAACATGAAAAAAATTATGATTAAAGATATGTCTAGCCATGTTGGAGAGACAGTAAAACTTGGTGCGTGGCTTGCAAACAAACGCTCAAGTGGTAAGATTGCCTTTTTACAGCTTCGCGATGGTTCTGGATTTGTACAAGGAGTAGTAGTGAAGGAAGTTGTGGGAGAAGAGATTTTCCAAACAGCAAAAGGTTTAACTCAAGAAACTTCTATGTATATTACTGGAGAAGTAACAAAAGATGAGCGTTCTTCATTTGGTTACGAGCTTCAAGTAAAAGAAATAGAGGTAATTCATGCAGCGGTAGATTATCCAATCACACCGAAAGAACACGGTACTGAGTTCCTAATGGACAACCGTCACCTATGGTTACGTTCAAGAAAACAACACGCGATCATGAAAATTCGTAACGAAATTATCCGCGCTACATACGAATTCTTTAATAATAACGGCTTTGTAAAAATGGATCCCCCAATTTTAACTGGCTCCGCTCCAGAAGGAACTTCTGAGCTTTTCCAAACTAAGTATTTCGATGAGGATGCTTATTTGTCTCAGTCTGGTCAGCTATATATGGAAGCAGCTGCTATGGCCTTAGGAAAAGTATTCTCTTTTGGACCAACATTCCGTGCAGAAAAATCCAAAACACGCAGACACTTAATTGAATTTTGGATGATTGAGCCTGAAATGGCATTTATAGAATTTGATGAGAACTTAGAAGTACAAGAGCAATACGTTTCCTTTATTGTTCAGGCCGTTCTTAAAAACTGTCAATTAGAATTAGAGCGCTTAGGTCGCGATACATCTAAACTGGAAAAAATTCAAGCACCTTTCCCTCGTATTACTTATGACGATGCAATCAAGTTCTTACATGAGAAAGGCTTTGATGATATCAAGTGGGGGGACGATTTCGGATCACCTCATGAAACAGCTATCGCAGAAAGCTATGATATGCCAGTTTTCATCACTCATTATCCAGTAGGCATTAAGCCATTTTATATGCAGCCACATCCAGACAGAGAAGATGTTGTATTATGTGCCGATTTAATTGCTCCAGAAGGATATGGTGAAATTATCGGTGGTTCTGAACGTATTCATGACTATGACCTATTAAAGCAACGTCTTGCGGAACATAAATTAGATGAATCAGCCTATGCTTGGTATTTAGAGCTTCGTAAACAAGGGTCTGTTCCTCACTCAGGATTTGGTCTTGGATTAGAACGTACTGTAGCTTGGTTAAGTGGAGCAGAGCACGTTCGTGAATCTATACCATTCCCAAGACTATTAAATCGTTTGTATCCATAATCTTAAGCCAAAGGAACAATATATATTATCATCATGCAATAGATAAGAAAGGGAGTGCGAGTATGCATAAGCGAAATCGGCTCCGAATCTGGACAGAGCAGGGAAATGTAACCATTTCCCAGCTTTTTTTTAGCCATTATAAGGCCATTAATATGAAGGATGAGGAAGCTATTCTGCTATTACATCTTATCGCTTTTGGAGAAGCGGGAAACCACTTTCCAACCCCTCAAAACTTAGTGGAACGTACACATTTTAGTGAACATAAAGTAGTGACGATTTTACAGCGTCTTGTCCAAAAAGGTTTAATTCAAATAGAACAGCATATGGACGACGACGGAGTCCATTATGAGTACTACGATTTTAATCATTTATGGGAGCTCTTGGTCGATTGCGTAGAGCAACAAAACCTAACTAAAGAAGACGAAGAAGTAAAGGGCGAAGAAGGCGAAATTTACAAGTTATTTGAGCAGGAGTTCGGTAGATTATTATCTCCAATGGAATATGAAACGATAGGCATGTGGTTTGACCAGGACAACCACTCAGCCTCCTTAATACGTTTAGCGTTAAAAGAGGCGGTTTTGTCTCAAAAGCTTAGCCTGCGTTATATAGATCGGATATTATTCGAATGGAAAAAGAAAAATATTAAAACGGTTGAAGCTGCAGAAAATCAATCGGCACAGTTTCGACAGCATATACCAATACAAAGACCAAAGGAGCAACCTGCAAACACAGCGAAGGTTCCTTTCTACAATTGGTTAGAAGAAAGAGAGTAGGTGGAGAAAGTTGCTTACAAAAGCCCAATGGCATTTTTGTTTAGAGGAAATGGAAAGGATGTTTCCGGATGCTCATTGCGAGTTAGTCCACGACAATCCTTTTGAATTATTGGTAGCTACATTACTTTCAGCACAATGTACTGATGTCCTTGTAAACAAAGTAACAAAGGACCTTTTTCAAAAATATAAAAAACCTGAAGATTACTTGGATGTATCCATAGAGGAATTACAAAATGATATTCGCTCAATAGGTTTATATCGTAATAAAGCAAAAAATATTCAAGCACTTAGCAAGCAACTAATTGAGCTCTATAACGGCGAGGTTCCTGCTAATCGTGATTTACTTACGACATTTCCAGGTGTTGGTCGAAAAACAGCTAATGTAGTTGTTTCGGTAGCCTTTGATATACCAGCAATAGCTGTAGACACTCATGTAGAGCGTGTTTCAAAGCGACTGGGACTATGCAGATGGAAAGATTCTGTTCTGCAGGTAGAAGAAACGTTGATGAAAAAGACACCAATTGAATCGTGGTCTAAGGCGCATCATCAACTGATATTTTTTGGGAGGTATCATTGTAAGGCCCAAAATCCCAATTGTCCGCAATGTCCTTTGTTGCCGGTTTGTCGAGAGGGTAAGAAGAGGATGAGTAAAGTTGTCCAAGCTTAGAAAAGAAGATTTTAAACCTATTTTTGCAAGATGGTCAGTTATTCGGAATCAGTTGGAGATTCTTTATAAGGAAAGAGAGAAAGACACCCATGATTTAATGGAGAAGGGCATCGAATTATTGAGTGAATTATTTGTATTGGCTGAAGGTACTTCCCCTTTAAATTATGAAGAGCGTTTTATCTTTGTTCAAAAGAATTATAAGTCTTATGCAGCTTTTCGACAACTAGATGAATTGTTCAAGGAAACAGAAAAAAAACTTGCTCGTCGATTCATCATGGAATCAAGAATGCCTTAATATTTTTAACACTACCCCATAAGAACTGCCTTTAGAAGTTAGATACTAAACTAACATACAGAGGCAGTTTCTATGGGGCATTTTTTATGATAATGTTTTTATTTTTCATCTTGCTTGGTGAGCCTTATCAAAGATGCACCTAAGACTATAAAAACTTAATAATATAGGTTAAATTTAACAGAATAATATTATTTTTTCTGGAGGTTTATATGAAAACTTTCATATATATGTTGAGACACTGTGATTCAATTAAAACGGGAAATGAAAAAGATAGAGGCCTAACTGAAAAAGGTGTGACGGATGCTCAACGACTAATAAAGATTTTACAAGAAGAAAATATTAATACAGTTATATCTAGCCCATATACCCGTTCTGTATTAACAGTTCAACCATTTGCTGAATACATTGGACAAAATGTGGTAATTCTTGAAAATCTTAAAGAAAGAGTTTTTAGTCCTGAAAAAAAACGTTTATCTGATAATGAGCTTCAATGTTTGTTAGAAAAATCTTTTGAGGAACCGGATTTTTCTCTTAAGGGAGGAGAGTCGAATAATTAGTGTCAAAGACGGGGAATAGATGCACTTAAATCAATATTACATACTTTTAAAGGTCAGAAAATAGTAGTAGGTACTCATGGGGCAGTAATGACGTTAATGATGGGATATTTTGACAATAGTTATGGCTTGGATTTTCTTTTAAGCACTTCAAAGCCTGATATTTATAGAATGGAGTTCAATGAATTGGAATTAATAGATGTAACTAAAATATGGAAGTAATGTCTATTTGTTAAGTTCATAATGTCAGTAAAGCTTTAAAAGAGCATCAGCTTATCCAAGAATGCTACTCATTTATTATTAATTTTGAAAGGAAGATGCTCTTTTGAATTCGTTAAAGGGGAAAATTGCAGTTGTTGCTGGTGGAACACGTGGTGCTGGTAGAGGAATTGCTGTTAAGTTGGGAGAAGCTGGAGCAATAGTATATGTGACAGGGAGAAGTACAATTCATAGTCAGTCACCCATGGGCCGTATGGAAACAATTGAGGAAACAGCAGAATTGGTAACAAAAGCCGGGGGAAAAGGAATACCTGTAAAGGTCGATCATACTATTGAAACGGAAGTTGTTCACCTATTTGACCGTATCAAAAAGGAACAGGGAAGGTTAGATATATTAGTTAATGATATTTGGGGAGGAGATCCTCTTACGGAATGGGGAAAGCCAATAGGAGAGCATAGTCTTCATAAAGGACTTCAGATGCAAAAACAAGCAGTCCACTCACATATAATTACTTCCCATTATAGCATCCCTTTATTTAAAGAGAATAATGGTGGCCTGATCATCGAAATTACTGACGGCATTGATTACGAACCTCGAGGTAATTTCTATTATAGTCTAGCAAAAATCTCCTCAATCCACATGGCACAGGCGATGGCCATGGATCTAAAAGAATATAATATTGTTGTCATTGCAGTTACTCCTGGTTTTTTACGTTCGGAAGCAATGCTTGAATCGTTTGGCGTTACCGAAGAAAATTGGAGAGAGGCAACAAAGATAGATCCTCATTTTATTGCGTCTGAAACACCATTTTATATTGGAGAGGCTATACGCTGTCTTGCAAGTGATCCTCATATAGCTAAAAAGACAGGTGGGGTATATAGCACCTGGGAACTTTCAGAGGAATATGCATTTAAGGATGCAGATGGTTCACAACCACATTGGGGAAATTATTTTATAAAAAATGTGAAAGTTTAAAAGGTAATATCTTTCAGTCTCTTCTTGAGCAGATTCATTTTCAAAGTCAAATTGTTTATTAGAATTGCAAGAGACTCTTTATTTACCGTAAGATTGATTCATATTTTATACCAAAAATAAAAGAAACCAAAAAAACGAGGAAAGTTTATATAAACTTTCCTCGTTTTAGCTTATAAAATTATCATCTAACCATGTTAAAGAATGCTTGGTTAAGGTGTAGTACCGCTTTCGGTGTTACCTTCTGGATTTTCTACTGGACTTTCTCCATCAGTTCCACCTTCGTTTCCTTGACCACCCTCATTAGCGCCTCCATCATTGTTACCAGTGTTGTTGCCATTCCCGTTACCATTATTCCCGTTGTTGTTGCCATTATTTCCGTTATTACCATTGTTACCGTTGTTACCATTATTTCCGCCTTGGTTCTCATTTTCATCTTCAGGATTTTCCTCAGGGTTTTCTTCCTCAGGCTCTGGATCCTCAAGATTTTCTTCCTCAGTACCTTCTAAAACTAATTCTGCGCTAGCTGGAGCGCTTCGAACATCTTCAGCTAAAGCTGTAACTGTAAATACATACTTACTACCAGGAATAAGGTTTTGGACGATTAACCCTGTTTTGTTTGTCGTTTGCAAGATCTTATTTGGACCATTGTCTATTGAGACCGCAACTTCAAATTGAACATCTATATCTTCCTCGTCTGGCTGTTCAAATTCCCAATTTAATGTTGCAGATGATGTTGTTTCGTCATATTGAACTGATAAATTAGTTGGAGCGTTGAGCTCAAGCTGATCATATTCCTCAGATACTTGTGTAGGCTCTGTTCCTTTAACGAATAACTCCGTTAACTTTTTATCATCAGGAGTATATTCACTAGCTAATTTTAAAGGATTAGATCCTTTTTCAATTGTTACTTCTACAACAGAATTAGGCTTTTTAAATCTTTCCGTTTTCTGTCCTTCAGAAATATTCCCCATTACCTCTTTAAAGATACGTTGGGGGAGGCTACGCTCTTCAGATGTAGTGATGGCTGAGTTATCATCATAACCAGACCATACGGTTACTGAATAATTGGTTGTGTATCCAGCAAACCAAACATCCGGAACTCCTTTTTTGTCTCCTCCGAAGTTGGAAGTACCAGATTTACCTGCAACATCCAATCCACTAACTGCTGCGGCCTTACCAGTACCTTTTGTTAAAACATCTCTTAGAACATCAGTAATGATGTAAGCTGTTGAATCCTTCATAACTGCTTTAGATTCTGGCTTATAGTTTTTTTCTGTTTTGCCATCTCTATATACAATTTTATTAATCGCATATGGCTCTGTATGAATCCCTTCATTACCAAATGCAGCATATGCTCCTGCTAGTTGGATAGGGGACATGAATTTTGAGATACCACCGATTGCATAAGCTTCGTTGACTGTACCGATGTCTACTCCAAATCGACTAATAAATTCTCTTGATTTTTTAGTACCTACTTCTTTTAAAGTTTTGACGGCAGTAGTATTACGTGATTTATATAATGCTTCACGCATAGTCATAGATCCTAAATATTTGTTATCAGCATTACGTATTACCTGATCGGTCCCTGTATACTTAATTTCTTCGTCCACAAGTGTCTGAGCAGGGGACCAACCTAAAAATTCTACAGCTGGACCATAATCTATCAACGGTTTAATAGTCGAACCTGGTGAACGATTGACCATATCTTGAGCATGATTATATCCTCTATCTTCTCCGTAATTTCTTCCTCCACCTGCAGCAACAACTGCCCCTGTCTTAGTATCAACCACTGCAACACCAGATTGTATATCCTCTGTTGGGAATATATCTGAGTTCAAGGTCTTTTCTACTTGCTCCTGAGCTTTTGGTTGAAGAGTCGTATGGATTGTTATTCCTTCGGAAATGGCATCTGCATCACCGTTTTCCTCAAGCTCATCTAATACTATGTCGATAAACGCATCATATTTTGAATCTTGGTTTGCAACTCTTTCTTCTTCTGGAAGAAGGGAGTCGGTAACTGGCACCGCTTGAGCAGCCTTCATTTCCTCGTCAGTTATTTTCCCATGAAGATTCATTAGATATAGGACAGTATTTCTTCTTTTTTCAGCTAGTTCTGGGTTTTTAAAAGGATTATAGTTATTTGGACTTTGGGGCATGCCCGCTAACACTGCCATTTCATGTAGCTCTAAATCCTTTAACTCTTTACCATAAAAATATTTAGAGGCAGTTCCGAATCCATAAATACGTCCTGACATAAGAACTTTGTTAAAATACATTTCGAAAATTTCTTCTTTTTTATATTCACGCTCTAACTGAAGAGCCAAATGGGCTTCTTGAGCCTTACGTTTTATTGTTTTTTCATTTGTAAAGAATGAGTTTTTAACAACTTGTTGAGTGATTGTACTTGCCCCCTGTGCACCAAACCCATCTTTCAGATTGGCCAAAACGGCTTTACCTAATCGTAGAACATCGACTCCCATATGGTCGTAAAAACGTACATCCTCTGTTGCTAATATGGCATCTTCCATTTGTTGAGGGATATCTTCATAGGAAACATATTCGCGACTTTCGCTTCCGACAGTTGCAAACACTTCCCCATTAGCATCTAATAATTTAGGACTAATTGGGTCCTTTAACAAGTCCTCGTCTAAATCTGGAGCGCTGCTTGCGTAAAATGCAAATACAGATCCACCAGCTATCAATCCTACTAATCCAACCGCCACAATAGCTAATAAAACTCGCTTAATCCATGTTTTGGCAGGTTTCTTTTGTTTTTTCTTTTGAGCCATTTGTTGCTTTCTTCTTTGTTCACGAGTTGTTTTTTGCTCACTCATAAACGTCTCCTCACTTTCGCTTTATACATACAAGTCATTAACTATCTTTAAATAATTGACCCTTGGTGCATATTTTGGGTTTATTTCAATCCCATATTCTTCAAATTCTTCGAGGGTTATTGATTTCCTTCCCCCCGATAGCATTCTATCCCAAAATAATTTTAAATGCTCGTAAGACAAATAAAAATATCTATCCATACTAGAAAATCGAACTAACAAGAAGCTGATCCCAAGTTGTTTAACTACTTTACCCATATGCTCTACTTGATGTAAGTGAACATTTTTCAGAGGAAAGGAAGTTTTATTTTCCGTTTCTTTTGCTTCAAAGTCAATATATTTTCCTTTGTAGACTCCGTTAAAGTCAGTAGTTGATGGGGTTCGATAATATGCTTCTTTTATAACTGCGGAGCTTCTACTTGGATAATCCACCTTGACGACCTGAATAGGTATTGGCTTTTTATAGATGACTGCAATTTCATGAGCCAGATAGTACTCGTTGGCATCATTTATCTCATCTTCTAACGTCCTACCCCTATTACTAAAAGAATAATCTTTTTTCTTTGGAATATTTGTTTTCTTGGTAGGTGTATATACTTTCCCATTAGGGTATTGAATAGCCAAGACAATCACCTCTTTTATGGTATTAGTTTATCACAAGTTAGTTAGACGAACGAGTAATCAATTTAGTTTCATTTTTGTAACTGTCGATGGACCACTAGTTTTGTCTGATGTAAAGAACCTTTGTCGAGCAGGAAGGTATTTATGATGTAGGAAGGAACTTAACAGTTAAAGGAGAGTGGACATTATGAACAAAATTGAACGCCTTATCGACCAACTTGAGCTATTGGAATATCTATTAGAAAACCGTCTGAATGAAGAACAGGATCAGTTCGAAGAAGATTTTAGTAAATCATCCTTTCGTTTACTAGGTAAAATGGAAAAATTGGAGAATAATATGTAAGGAATGTATGTTCGTCTGAAACTGGTAATATGATATGCTTTTTGATAAACTATTACTAGAATGAGAGGGATTACATTGTCATTAACAAGTGTAAATAATCAGCTTTTAAACGAGTGTGATATTTGTATAGAACGTTTTCACCGTTTCAGAGAAGAGGACCGAGAGCCTGACTTTTTTAGAGAAGTGAAGCCATATGCATATAATATAGATGAATTATTAAACGAATGGGAGCAGCTTGTTCGACCTTGGATACAGACCAAACGACCGAAATATGTCCATCCAAGTCAAATTGATTCACTACTAGAATCTATGAGGCAATTTGTTGTGCAGTCATTTTATAAAGCAACGAGTAAAAAACGTTTCTTAAAGTCTGTACATTCTTCCAAATACACATTAGAAACAATTCTTCAGGCATTGAAGGAGGTTGGAGAGTAACATGCAAAAGAATAAAAGTATTGCAGAGCTATTAGATAATTGGAGAATTGATAGCAATCGCCACCCGCAAATTGAGCATATCCATACAGTAGAGGAAAAAGATGCAATTTATGCACCTTTCCCAGAAAAAATGCATCCCTCTATTAAAAATGCTTTGAAAGGTCGTGGGGTGAGTCAACTCTATATTCATCAAAGACAAGCTTTTGATGCTGCTTCTTTAGGGAAGTCATTTACTGCTATTACTCCAACTGCCTCTGGTAAATCTCTTTGTTATCATCTTCCTGTCTTACAATCGATAATGGAAGATCCAACCTCTCGTGCCATTTATTTATTTCCGACGAAAGCATTAGCACAGGACCAAAAAAGCGATTTAAATGAATTGATTCGAGAGAGTGGAGAAGAGATATTAAGTTTTACGTACGATGGTGATACCGAGCCGGGGATTAGACAAAAAATTAGAAAATCTGGACATATTGTGTTGACTAATCCAGATATGCTTCACTCTGGCATACTACCTCACCATACGAAATGGGTTTCCCTTTTTGAAAATCTGAAATATATTGTCATTGACGAAATTCATACATATAAAGGTGTATTTGGTAGTCATGTTGCACATGTTATTCGCAGATTGAAAAGGATCTGCGAATTTTACGGTAGTAAGCCGCAATTTATTTGTACGTCAGCTACTATTAAAAATCCTAAAGAGCTTGCAGAAAATTTAACAAATGAAACACATCAATTAATTGATCAAAACGGCGCTCCTGCTGGCAGAAAGCACTTTGTATTTTATAATCCTCCTATTATACATCCAGTATTTAATGTTAGAAGAAGTGCGGTTTTAGAGGTTAGGGATCTTGCGCAAGAGTTGTATGTAAACGGAATTCAAACTATTGTATTTGCTAAAAGTAGAGTAAGAGTGGAAATGCTAGTAACTTATTTAAAGGCTTTGGTGAGTAAAAAGATAAATGATCAATCTATTCGTGGCTACCGAGGAGGATATTTACCTTCTGAGCGAAGAGTTATCGAAAAAGGGTTGAGAGAAGGAGTCATTCGAACAGTAGTTAGCACAAATGCACTTGAGTTAGGAGTAGATATTGGCCAGCTTCAGGCTTGTATTATGACTGGGTATCCAGGAAATATTGCAAGTGCTTGGCAGCAAGCAGGTCGAGCAGGCCGTCGACAGGACGAGGCCCTTATTATTTATGTGGCTCAATCGACAGCTCTAGATCAATACGTAGTAAAGCACCCTGACTATTTTCTTGGACAATCACCTGAAGAGGTCCGGATCCATCCAGACAATATGATAATTTTGATGGACCACCTTAAATGTGCAGCCTTCGAGCTTCCATTTAGTACTAGTGATACATATGGAGAATTCTCTATTCAAGAGCTGTTAGAATTTCTTGAGAGCGAAGGAGTTCTTCTAAAGACATCGGACAAGTGGCATTGGATGTCCGAAAGCTTTCCAGCTAGTAATGTAAGTCTTAGGTCTGCTTCTCAGGACAATGTCATAATTATTGATCAATCTATTCCAACAAAAACTAGAGTGATTGGAGAAATGGACCTTTATAGTGCGATGACATTACTCCATGAAGAAGCGATCTATCTCCATCAGGGTACTCAGTTTCAAGTAGAAAAACTAGATTGGGAGGAGAAAAAGGCCTTTGTGAAGGAAGTGGACGTGGATTACTTTACTGATGCTAATATCGCAATCGAACTAAAGGTATTAAGCGAGGATAAGGAAAGGGAAGCGGATATTGGTACGCTTAGATTTGGTGATATCATTGTTCTTGCTCAGCCTACTATCTTCAAAAAGATTAAGTTCGATACCCATGATAATATTGGTTCAGGAAAAATACATCTACCGCCCCTAGAGCTTCATACCTCGTCCACTTGGTTTAGCTTCGATAAACCAAACAATTGGTCAGAAACGTTGCTTTCAGACGCAATGACAGGAGTGGCCTATGCGCTACACTCGTTTATCCCTTTATTCATACATTGTGATGCTAAGGATATTCATGTAGTACCTCAAGTAAAATCGATTAATGTAGAAAAGCCTACTTTTTATATTTATGACAGCTATCCAGGGGGAATAGGTTTATCCGAGAGAATGTTTGATCTATGGAATAATTTAGTGCCTAAGGTGACGGAGCAGATAGAAAGCTGTCCATGTACTGGTGGTTGTCCCGCTTGCATTGGCGCTCAGGACGCCGAACAAAACTTGAAAAAAGAAGTTATTAAACTCCTTCACTTATTGCAGGTGAATCAAAATGTCGTATGAAAAAAAACTATTAGAAATGAAGGGCCTATTAAAGAAAAATACTCCTGAAAAACAGCAACCCAAAAAGGAAGTGCTAGATATTGCACTTCCTTTTTATACAGAGCAATGGGAAAAGGCTGGATTAAAGCTAATAAAAAATGAAAAAGGTTTCTTCTTTTTAAAAGAAACATTTTATCGTAACAAGCATATACATGGAACTATTGGCTTGGATAAGCTTGAAGCTGCTATTTCTTTTATGCAGGAAAGATATCCAACTCATCCGCTTACTATTTCTCCAAACAGCTCTTATTGCTTTTATGACACGGAAACGACCGGTCTAAAAGGGGCAGGTGTCTTAATTTTTTTGAATGGTATTTTAAAAAAGGCTCCTGGAGGTTATTTATTGTCTCAATACGTGCTAGCAGACCCAGGACAGGAAGCTGCCTTTCTACTGGCCACTGAGTTTTGGAAAAACACTCAAACTATTATTACTTATAACGGTAAAAGCTTTGATTTGCCCCAATTAACGACAAGGTGGACAATGAATCGTAACACTTTACCACCCATGAAATCTCATGGACAAATTGACTTAATGCACTCATCTAAAAGAATTTGGAAAGGTGATTTAGAGCGTTTTAAATTAAAGCAATTAGAAGATAGTAAATTAGGTTTTAGTCGCAAAAATGATATACCTGGTCATTTAGCTCCAATTATTTATTTTGATGCGGTTAAGCATGGTAACCCAACTAACCTTATGAGAATTTTAAAGCATAACGAATGGGATATCCTATCACTAGCAACGCTATATACTTTATCGGTGGATCTACTAAAAGAAACCGAGGTTCAGGAAACTGCAAACACATATACGAATATTGGAAAATGGTTTAAAGATTTAAAGTCTAAGGATGCAAGCAAGGAATGGTTCCAATTTGTATTGGATCAATTTCCAGAAAGAGAAACAAGCATGGCCTACTACTATATGGGTTTGCATTTAAAAAGGCAAAAACTGATGGATGAAAGTATCGAAGCCTTTAAGGAAGCATTAAAAGAAATAAAAGGGAAATATCGTTTAGAAGTTCTGGTAGAACTAGCAAAGCTCTATGAACATCAAAAAAAAGATTATGAAAAAGCATTAGAAATGACCCTTGAATGCCTTGAATATTGGAGAGATTCTGAAATAGATTCACATAAAGATTTTAGTAGTCAGCTCCGTAGGCGGGAAATAAGAATAAAAAAGAAAATAAATATTTCCCGGGAAAGCGCACAACCTAACAAAAAACGCACTTAATCGCCCAAAAATACTCCATTATTCGACACCACTATGCTATAATACGAGTAGCGAATTGTAGACGGAAGGAAGATGCTGCATGGAATTTAAGTTAAAGGCTTCTGATATATTAGAAAAAGAATTTAAAACAGGCTTAAGAGGCTATAATCAAGAAGAAGTAGATATGTTTTTAGATGATATCATCCAAGATTATGAAGCGTTCGAAAAGAAAGTATCACAGCTGCAATTAGAAAATAAGCAACTAAGAGAAGAGTTAGCTGAGGCACCAAAGCGAACAGCTCCGGTCCAACCAGCAGCTGGCGCTACTAATTTTGATATTCTAAAAAGATTATCTCATTTAGAAAAACATGTGTTTGGCGCAAAATTGTACGAGTAATATTATATTAGTAAAGAATTATTGTATATTCAGCTAACATCGTGTATAATTGGTTTACCACTTATATATTCGGGCAATCGCTGCAATGCTAGACATTGTAGAGGAAAGTCCATGCTCACACAATTCTGAGATGAATGTAGTGTTCGTGCTTAGTGAAAAAATAAACTAAGGCAGCCATTTTGGCTGACGGCGGGATGAAGGCCTAAGTCTTCGGATATGGCTGACAATCTCTGAAAGTGCCACAGTGACGGAGCTGTATAGGAAACTATACAGGTGGAACGAGGTAAACCCCACGAGTGAGAAACCCAAATTATGGTAGGGGCATTTTCTTGAAGGAATTGAACGGATAGAAAAACAGACAATAATCTGTAGATAGATGATTGCCATCCACATACGTACGAGGTAATGCACCGTTTGAGTACCGTGGAAACAAAACATGGCTTATTGAGTGTATGAGTGGCTATAATTAATAATACGGAAAGCTCTCCAATCACGGAGAGCTTTTCTTTTCTTAATAGATAAAAAGTATATGCTTATTTATAGTATTTATATAGCTATGGGAGTGTTGTACGATTATGGCATGTAAGTGAAATACTATCGTACTTTTGATTCTTTATAATATAATGCAAAATCTTCACTATCCTCACAAATTTTCTAAAATTGCTTACTACGAGATGTTTACATAGAGTCGATCATAAGATGGTCATCACCGATTATAAGAGAATAGGCATATCCCGAACAGGAGATGCAGGATGAAAGCGGGTCATTAAAGTTGAACAAAGAGCAACAACCTGAAAGCTTTTCTTCATATCCAAAAAATTTAGTGGAGAAAGTATTTAATTCGACTACTGAGGGTATTATGATTACGGATGAAAAAATGCGGATTACGTTAGTAAATGCTGCGTTTGAAAAGGTTACGGGCTATGTTTTGAACGAAGTGCGAGGCGAAACTCCACGTATACTGAAGTCAGGTAGGCAAGAAAAAACATTTTACGCAACTATGTGGAATGAGTTGAAGCTTAAAGGTACCTGGCAAGGCGAAATATGGAATAAAAGAAAAAACGGAGAACTTTACCCAGAATATCTAACTATTAATAGCATACAAAACGAGCAAGGGGAAACTACTAATTACTTTGGTGTTTTTTCCGATATTTCCATAAAAAAAGTGGTAGAGAAAGAAATGGAAACGTTAACTTTCAGTGATCGCCTAACAAGTTTACCTAATAGATCTTCCTTTAACGAATTATTTTCGCAAATAATTACTGAATCTGGTTCTCAGGCAAAGCATGCAATCTTGTTTATAGATTTAGATCGCTTTAAGCAAGTAAACGCCTCACTTGGCAATGAAGTAGGGGATATCATCCTAGTTGAATTTGCTAAACGCATAAAGCAAATTATTAATAAAGACGATATTTTTGCAAGATATGGTGGAGACGAATTTTTGCTTGCTATACAGGATATTAAAAATCAAAAAGAAGCCGCCCAATATGCTTCAGAAATTATTAAATCGCTTAGCAAGCCATTCTATTTAGATGATATGGAAATTTATATCACTTCTAGTATTGGAATTGGATTATACCCTCAAGACAGCGAGGATGTTGACAAGCTTTTACACAAGGCTGACAAGGCAATGTACTTCGCTAAACAAAATGGTAGAAACCAATATGCTTTTTACTTCGAGGAATTAAAGAGAGATTCAAAGAGGCAATTGTTCCTAGAAGCTGAGTTGAGAAAGGGTATTCAGGCTAAAGATTTTAACATCTACTATCAACCGAAAATTTCGCTAGATACAAATGAAATCGTTGGAGTAGAAGCTTTAGTCAGATGGCAAAATGATCAAATTGGAGTCGTATCCCCTGGAGAATTTATACCTTTAGCAGAGGACACGGGCCTTATCATTCCTTTGAGTGAGCTAATATTTGAAAAAGTATGTTTAGATATTCTTGAATGGAGAACACTTGGTTTAAATAACCTTAATGTATCAATAAATATTGCTTCACTCCATTTTCAACAGGATAATTTTATCGAGAGAATAAATGAAATATTGATGCAATATAATTGTAGTCCACAGCAGCTTGAATTAGAATTAACAGAGCGTACGATTATGAAGGACTCCGAGAGTATTATAACCAAGCTAATAAAGCTAAAAAATATGGGTTTTAAAATTTCCATTGATGATTTTGGTACAGGTTACTCTTCACTAAGCTATTTAAACCGATTTCCTTTAAACTATTTAAAAATTGATAGAAGCTTTATACAGCATATTACTTCATTAAAGGATAAACAAGCGATCGTAGAATCAATTATATTAATGTCTCATCGCTTGCAATTAAAAGTAATAGCTGAAGGAGTAGAATCCAAAGAACAAGTAAAAATCTTAAAAGAAATGAACTGCGATATTATACAAGGATATTATTACAGCAAGCCAGTTCCAAGTAAAGGGCTAATGGATTTTCTCGAGCTTTGGGAGATCCTTAAGCAAGAAGGGAAGCAATAATGACAACATTTAAATTAGTAGCAACAGCAGCAATGGGCTTAGAAGCCATCGTTGCTGAAGAAGTGAAAGCACTAGGATACGAAACAACGACTGAAAATGGAAAAGTATATTTTGAAGGAGACGAGCGGGCAATTGCAAGAGCCAATGTTTGGTTAAGAGTAGCAGATCGAGTGAAAATCGTCGCAGCTCAGTTTCCAGTAAGAACTTTTGATGAACTTTTTGAACGTACGAAGGCTATTCAATGGGAAAAGTTTCTTCCTGTGGATGCTGCATTTCCAGTTCAAGGTAAATCCGTCAAATCTACTTTATTCAGTGTTCCAGATTGTCAGGCTATTGTCAAAAAAGCGATTGTAGAAAGATTAAAGCTTGCATATAAACGAATTGGATTTCTGGATGAATCAGGTGCAACATATAAGATTGAAATAAGTATACTTAAAGATGTGGCTACAATCACTTTAGACACGAGTGGTGCTGGATTGCATAAACGTGGCTACCGACATGGCCAAGGGGAAGCTCCATTAAAGGAAACGTTAGCAGCCGCTTTGGTAAAAGTCTCTAAATGGAGCCCAAATCGTCCATTTGTCGATCCATTCTGTGGTTCTGGGACAATTCCAATAGAAGCAGCTATGATTGGCCAAAATATCGCTCCAGGCTTTAATAGAGATTTTCACAGCGAAGATTGGTCTTGGATGCCTAAAACAATTTGGGATGATGTAAGAAACGAAGCAGAGGATTTAGCTGATTATGATCAAAAATTAGAGATTATCGGCTCTGATATTGATCATAAGATGATTCAAATCGCAGAACAAAATGCATTTGAGTCAGGATTTGCAGATATAATCAGCTTTAAACAAATGCAGGCAAGTGACTTTTCCACCAATCTGACGGATGGTGTCATGATTGGTAATCCTCCTTACGGCGAACGTATAGGAGAAATCGAAGAAATTGAAAAAGTTATCAGCGACCTTGGTCATACAATGGAAACATATCCATCATGGTCGGTATATATGCTTTCTTCTATGGAGAATTTTGAAAATCTGTACGGACGTAAAGCAACTAAGAAACGTAAATTATTTAATGGATTTATAAGAACAGACTACTATCAGTTCTGGGGTAAACGTTCATAACAGTAGGGGAGACTAGCTCTCCCATGCTGTTATATTATTATTCAAGGGAGTTAGAAAATGAAGCAGGCTTTGCCATTTAAATTATCAAAAGACCGTTCTTTCTTTGAATCATTAGGAGATTGGATGGGAGACGTATTATACGATGAATTGCCAGAGAAAGGGTTTGAATGTCGTGATGAACAAATTTTCATGGCATATCAAATCGAAAAAGCATTAAAAGAAAAAAATGTATTATTTGCAGAAGCAGGCGTGGGTACAGGTAAAACAATCGCTTACTTACTTCCTGCTATTTCTTATGCAAGATATACTGGAAAACCAGCCTTGATTGCATGCGCGGATGAAACGCTAATAGAGCAATTGGTAAAAGAGGCCGGAGACATCTTTAAGCTTCAAAATTATTTAGATATAAAAATTGATGTTAGGCTAGCTAAATCACGTAGCCAGTACCTATGCCTAAAACGATTGGAAGAAGCGCAAAAGGATAGCGATAACGACTTCTTTATAGAAGAAATTGAAGATGGAGTACCTGATTTCGTTTATGGCTCGTCTTCTCTTCAAAGTATCTTTCCATTTGGTGAGCGTAGCCAATTCTCAGGAGTAAGTGATGTAGACTGGCAAAAGGTTAACTTTCATCCTACTCAACAATGTACTGTCTGTGATTTACGCAATAGATGTGGGCAAACAATTCACCGTCAGCATTACAGAGAATCATCTGATTTAATCATCTGTTCCCATGACTTTTTAATGGAACACTTATGGACTAAGGATTCACGTGTTCGAGAAGGACAATTGCCATTTTTACCAGAAGTGTCGATGATTGTATTAGACGAAGGACATTTGCTAGAATTCGCAGCTCAAAAAGCGTTAACCTATGAAGTACAAAGTGAAACATTAATTCGATTACTTGAAAGAGTAATGGTCGATGGTGTTCGTGAAAAGACTTTAAACTTAATGGAAGTTCTCCAAGATACGCATGAGAAAATTTTTAGCGTTTTACGAATCGGCAGCTTTGCGGAAGAAACAGAACGTATGAAGATTAACAAGTCTTCTGAGCTAATGCAGTTATGTAAGCATGCCATTAAAATTACAGATGATTTACTAGAGGAGTTCGTGTTTGAATCCGAGCTTTTTACAATTCCAGAATATGAACTTCGAATGGTAGAGGAATTTTTAGAGCAATATTCATTTTCATTGCGATTATTTACAGAGAAGGGCGATGGGGTTGAGTGGTTAGAAATAATCGATGGCTACGAAACGCTTATTATCATGCCTAGATTAGTCACAGACATTTTAAATGAAAAGCTATTTTCTACCAAGCTTCCGATCATCTTTTCATCTGCTACATTATCGATTGAAAAAGATTTTACGTATTTGGCAGATTCGTTAGGAATAGAAAAGTTCCAATCATTCTCAGTGCCATCTCCTTTTGACTACGATGAAGTGATGAAAGTTAGAACGCATCATATAAGCCAGGAAGAGAAGGTTAGTGAAGTCGATCATTTATTGAAAGCAAAACAACAAACACTTATTTTGTTTAAATCAAAAGCTGCGATGGATAAATTTAGGTCCTCCACAAGTACTGATGATATTGCATATGAAGGGGATCGTGAGCTTTCCACAATCGTCAAAGAATTTCAAAATGGAGAGTTTTCTACACTTTGCTCTTATCATCTTTGGGAAGGCTTAGATTTGCCTAAAGAAGCATTAACTAGAGTAATTATTTATGATTTGCCTTTCCCACCGGTAGATCCGTTATTTGATGCCAAACGTTCATTTTCTAATAATCCATTTGAAGAAGTGGAGCTGCCGTTCATGCTGCTTAGACTTCAGCAAGGAATAGGTCGACTAATTCGTACCTCTGAAGACTACGGTGAAATTCACCTATTGTTGAACGAAGAAGAAGCGCCATTAGAGGGGCGTTTTGTAGGGATTTTGCCAACACCAATTTCAAATTAATTTTAAATAGCCTTTTTCTTTTAAGTTTGTGGATGTAAACCACTCATTCCTTATGAATTTTAAGGAATTTGTTTGTTATACATTGGACGAATATAAAAGGAAAAGGTTTTTTAACGAATCCCTTTAAATTGAATAATATAAATAACAGGGCGTATGTCTCAAGAATTTAAAAAGGTGGGATTGAGTATACAAAATATGGATGATACAGTTTATTTAAACAAGGACGATATTACTAGTGATTTTCATTATGCTAATACAGAAGAGAAAATGACTGGTCCATGGTTTGACAATTTAACTTTTTTACAAATGAACCATCCAAAAAATATTCATCAACAAAATGAAGTAGCTAATAAAGACACATCAAAACAGTCATCGGAAGAATTAAATGAGATAGTAAAAATAAAGCGACCTACGATTATAAGAAGAAAATGTGGTAGATCAATATTGACATCTTCCACTGATTACAAATTTATATTAATGGACGCTAAGAAGAGCAAGAAGGATAGCAGCATGCTAAACTGTTTGAAAGTAGCCAGAAGCACACTAGAGCCTTATTATAAACTTTTAAACAATAGCTATATCTCTAGCAAACCTAAAGAGAAATATAAAAGAGCTCATCTATTCACCTCTTCACAAACAATGGAATTAGATGATTATAACTACGAACTAGAATTGATGGCTTACATGGAATATGAAGATAATCAAACAGACTGGGAAAGAAAACCACATTTATTACTGCAAGATTCATCTGTGTTATTAGACCAACATATATGATCTATCCTGAATATTACAATTTGTTAGCATGTGTATCTAAAATAAATACTGTAAGTGTAATTATACAGAGAAAAAAAGGCAAATAACCATCCGTGGAACCTGTTAAAAGTAATATCGAAGTTTTATCTATGGCACCGTAGAAATAGAGAATACTGGAGTTTCAACTCCTTCTAATTTGATGTCTGGGCTTGGTTCATAGAAACTAAGCTCATTTTTAAATATATAAACATATAGTAAATTGGGTTGAATAGACTTAATTGGCTTTATCCAGATATGTTTGGTGAAGAGAGGGGAGAGGGACTGCTTGGTATAATTGTAGCATTATTCAAAAGAGGCTGGGACATAAGTAGATTCATGCTACATAAAAATGCTGTGAGTCGATTCTTGTTACAATCTATAAACAAAAGAATACTTCATTCTGATTGAATACGTTTTGATAGACATTTATTTAACTGAAGATATCCTCTTTTATAAGTGAAGGTATGTGCAGTTTTCACTTGATATCGAAGATAAGTTGGGGTGTTTGGATCGAAGCCGGCAATTCCTAGGGGACAAGCGTAAGGTAGAGACAACAGACTCGAGCAGTGCCCCCAGGAAGGCGTCCGCTGTAGCAGAAAACACCGACTGTAAGTAGAAAAAGCCCCGGAAATTTACTAAACGGTAAATTTCCAGGACTCTTGAATTTTTAAGATGGGTTTATCGCAGCCTCGTAATATTAAGATTTTGAAGTTACCAGAATTTATATCCTTTTGAACCTGGAGGAGCATTCTGTAGCATATCGAACACTGGAACTGTATAAGCAAACAAGATTAAGAAGATACAAATAGTCAACCAGATCTTCCAGTTTTCCAAAACCATCGGAGTTTTTTCTGCATTTTCAGAAACCTCGCCAATTGGGAATTCTGTTTCTCCTTTAGGAGCAAACCATACTAAGTGGACGATGATATACAATACCAAGATGATACCGATGAATAAAATCGTACCACCAACTGCCTGTGCTATCTGATAGCCAATCCAATCAGTTGCTTGTGCAGAATCACCATAGGTAGAGAAATCTGAACGGCGAGGAGCACCCATTAAACCGGCTATGTGCATAGCTCCAGACATGATGGACATACCTACTGCCCATACAATAGCTTGTATAATTGCTAGCTTATTCATTTGTTTAGTTAACACTCTACCAGTAAGATGAGGGATTAACCAATAAGCGGCACCAAAGAATGTTAAAACAACTGTTGTTGCTAAAGTGAGATGAAAGTGACCAGTAACCCAGATAGTATTATGTACTACTTGGTTCATTTGGTTAGATGCATTAATGATACCTCCAGCTCCAGCAGGGATAAAGGCTGCCATACCGATGAATGGTACAACGAATCGAGCATCCTTCCATGGAAGCTTTTTAAACCATCCAAATAACCCTTTTCCTCCAAGCTGTCTTCCGCGAATTTCAAATGTAGCGAACATTGAGAAAGCAGTTAGAAGGGAAGGTATAACAACCATCATTGTCAAAACTACTTGCAAGTATTTCCAAAAAGAATCAATACCAGGCTCTGTCAATTGGTGATGGAACCCAACAGGAATAGAGAAAATCAAGAAAAGCATAAAGGAAAGTCTTGCAAGTGCATCCGAATAAATTTTCCCGCCGATAATTTTAGGAATGATTACGTACCAAACCATATAAGCAGGTAATAGCCAGAAATATACTAATGGGTGACCAAAATACCAGAAAAGTGTACGAGAAAGTAGAATATCAATCTTATCTACCCAGCCTAATGACCAAGGAATCAATTGGAAAACTACCTCAACTGCAACACCAAGTGAACAAATGATCCACATAGTTAAGTTTACGATTACCATAAAAGTTAATAATGGGCTAGGTTCTCCTGGATTAGTTTTGCGCCATTCTCTATATTTCATTATAAGGCCAGCTCCACCAATCCAAGAGCCTACGACTACTAGTGCCAATCCCACATAGAAGATCCAATGTGCTTGTAGGGGTGCATAGAAAGTGTACAGAACAGATGCTTCATTTAATAAAACCATTACTGCAGCAGCAGTTGTTCCGATTGTCATTGTCCAGAACCCAATCCAGCCTAGCATTCTTTGCTTATCTGTCAACGTGCCGGCAGTGCGGCTTACAGCAGCAATTTGGAAACCAAAGATAAAATAAGTTGTTAAAATAAGTGCTAATAAAACCCCATGAACCGTTAATAATTGATAGTATCCGATTCCCCAAGGAAGAGTAAATTGTCCAGAACGTACTAGTGTTTGTAATAGTCCACAAAGTCCTCCGATTAAAAGTGCAATGAATGCTACATGGATGTGAGCCATTGCGAGCTTGCCATCACGACGATCTACCTTCACAAAGCTTTGTGCTTTCTCTGTTATTGTTGCCATGTTACTCAACCACCTTTAACTTCGATGTCATAGAAGTGTGTCCTATGCCACAATATTCGTTACATAATATTAAATACTCTCCAGCTTTATCTACTGTTGTTACGTATTCTGAAACGTAGCCAGGTTCTAGCATCATATTAATATTCGTACCTACTATTTGAAAGCCATGAATTACGTCTTTTGTTGTTGCGATAAATTTAACAGTCGATCCGAGTGGTACTTCAAATTCTTGTGGATTATAGAAGAAAGCAGAAGCAACGACTACTACCTCGTAATCCCATTCCTTACCTTCGACCTTGTGAACTCCAGGATTATTAAAAGGAGCAATTTCATCTACTCGCTCAGGATCAATATATACTTTTGCACTAGGTGGATGAGAACCGTAATGAAATGCGCTAAAGCCAACTATAATTAAGAATAAAACCAAAGACCCTACCCCGAATGTTATCCACCATTTTTCATACTTGTGAATATGCATAACCTTTAACCTCCAATGATTTAAAATCTGTCAATAAATAAATAGAATGCCAGAAACCAAGTTACTAATATAAAGATCCCCACTACGCTAACAGATATTAACGTGCCCTTAAGTTCTGGTTCTTTATTGTGTTTTTTGGACATCAGTCGTACACCTCCAAAATATTCTTCTTTTTATCTATAGCTACATCATAAATTTAAATATTTATGTGTGATGTGATATTTCTCACACATACAAAGGTATTATGTGAAGATAATGTGAAATAAATTAAAAGTCATAGAAGTGGAAGGGAGATTAGTGAAGATAGTTGCAGTTCAGACTCTTGAGAAACAGAGTGCTAGCTAAAGATCTTATCCTTTAAATTAGCTCAAGGTCCTTAGGGATTGCCAAATAAAAAAGAATCCTTTATTTAAAAGGATTCTAAGTTTTATATGTATTCTTATTGATAGTTAGTCCTCGTCTATTGTAAGAATAACAGTCATAAGGCCTATGTCTTCGGTTTCTACAGGCAAGCGAAAGGCATGATGAAAACCAAATAGTTTACTCTTGCCAACAATGACAGTTGGCGGTGTAATATCAATCTCTAATCCTTCTTGGGCAACAGTAGTACACAAGTTGCCTGCAATCATATTTCCGAGTTCACCAGTAAAAGATTCGAGCATTTCGCCCTCGAGAGGCATGCCGAACATAGAGGCGCCAACGGAGGAGAAGAATTGGGAGGATGCATCAACAATAATTCTTCCCTTAATGTCTCCAACAATTCCGATGAGAACGCCCATCTCTTCCTGATCAAATGGTTGAATCATTAGTGTGGGAGACTTAAAACTAAGGTTAAGAGGAATAACAGACTTTAATGATTGAATGGTACCATTTAAAAGTGTTTTAATATGCTTGGAATTACCCATTTTATCCCCTCCTAATAGTAAAGATGAATCAATTTTATCATATTGTCTAGTCAAAAAGAATATATTTTGTAGTCAATTGTTGAAAAATGTGATAACATCTAAATGAGAATGAATATCAAGTTCAGTTGAGAGGGAGATTGTCATGGTATTTATATTAATTGGATCGACTGTAGTTATATACAGCGTAATAACTAAACACATTTTAAATTCTATTACACCACAACCAAAATAATAGTAGTACAGTGATGACTTTGTGAACAATAAAGTCATCTTTTTTTATATTTTCTGATATGATATACATATTGTTTAAAGAATAAAAAGGGGAAATAAATTTCACATGAATCAATTAGAGGAATTACAGAAAATCAAAGAATCGAATGCTTTACTAGCGACAATTTCTAAACAAAACAATGATGAAGAGAGATATGCAAAATCAAAACTTTTTGCAGAAAAAATAGAAAAGGGAACATTTACAATTGCTTTTGCAGGTCATTTTTCAGCAGGGAAATCAAGTATGATTAATGCCCTTGTAGATGAACAGCTATTACCAACAAGTCCTATACCAACCTCTGCGAATATAGTTACGGTAAGCAAAGCGGATAAGAATTTTGCTATTGTCCACTTTGTAAATGATGCTCCGGTCAAATTCTCTGGGGAATATGATATTGGTCAAGTAAAAAAATATTCCAAGGACGGGAGTAAAGTTTCTCAAATAGAAATTGGACATCAAACCTCGGAGCTTCCTAAAGGGATTATAGTTATGGACACACCGGGAGTGGATTCAACGGATGATGCACATCGTGTATCAACAGAGTCTGCATTACATCTAGCAGATATCGTGTTTTATGTTATGGATTATAATCATGTGCAATCCGAGCTGAATTTTCAATTTACTAAACAGCTGCTTCACTACAATGAAAATATTTATTTAATCGTAAATCAGATTGATAAACACAGAGAAGAGGAATTATCTTTCACTGAGTATAAACAATCTGTTTCTACAGCTTTCAATGCTTGGAATGTCGAGCCAAAGGATATCTTTTATACTTCATTAAAAAACAAAGATATAGTACATAATGATTTTCAACAAGTTAGGCAGATCGTTAAAGAATCTATACTACATAAAGAAGAACTTTTCCTACGGTCAGCATCAGCTACTCTAAAAAAGCTAAAGGATGAACATATAAAATATTTAGAAGAGGAAAAAAAAGACTTACAGCAGGAACTAAGTTATTTACTCACAGAAGAAGATTGGAGCAATGTTGAAGAAATATTAGATCAGCTGGAAACTTCAGAGAAGCAAATACAGCTCCAAGAGAGCGGTGCGTGGAAAAAGACATTTGAAACGAGCAGGAAGGCTATATTGGAAAACGCCTCAATTATGACTTATGAAATGCGTGACCTTTTAAAACAATATGCTGAAAGTAGGCAGGATTCATTTAAGGTTGGTTTCATCGGAAGCAAGAAAAAAACAGAAGAAGAAAGAAAAAGAAGGTTAGCAGAAGCAATTCAGATGCTAGATAAAATTGTAGCTACTAATATTACTACACATATAAAAGATTTAATGAAGGGTCTTTTAAAGGATGTTAGCTTGTTAAATGAAGAAAAGGCAAACGAAATAAATAATATGTCCTTCTCTTTACCTGAGGAAATCATCGCAGACACTATGCATAGTGGGGCAAGTGTTACGGGAGATGCAATACTGAACTATGCTAATAGAGTAAATGATGCAGTTATTAGATATTATGTGAAAGAAACTGACCGATGGAAGGATGAAAATTCAAATTATATCGAACTACATTCAACCAATCAAGATGTGCGGTTAGGGGATAAAACGAATGTTTTAAAGGAAAAGCAAGAAGCTATATCAAAAGTGTCTGATATAGAAGAAAGAATAGAAAATCTGGATAAGCAATTATCGACACCTTCGATCCAGTTTAGGAAAGATAGAGATCATCTTCTAGATGAATGGGAGAAAGAACGCTTGTCCTTCGAGCGCTCTATAGTAGAGTACGTTGATAAAGCTAGTGAAGAAACAGAAGTAATTTCCCCTGTCTTAATAGAGGAAGAGATATTAGAGGAAAGTGCTACATTACCTTTAGATGAAGTAGTGCAAAGGGCAAACAAAATTGGAGAGATTTTATCGGAGCTTCCTGATTTTAAGGACGCCGCGTCTGTTATTAAGAAAAAGGCAATGCGTGTTCAAAACCAACAATTTACAATTGCTCTATTTGGTGCCTTTAGTGCAGGAAAATCAAGCTTTTCTAATGCCTTAATGGGAGCGGATGTTCTGCCGGTTTCTCCAAACCCTACAACCGCTGCCATCAATAAAATACATCCAATTTCTAAAGAACATCTGCACAATACCGCTGATGTTACTTTAAAATCTAAAGAACAGTTACTCGATGATGTAAAGTTTGCCTTTTTACAATTGGGTAAAAACGTTATTTCATTAGAGGATGCATACGAAAAGGCTCCTTCTGCCTTAAGTGAATCAGCTGCAGAAGAAGTGCATAAGTCATTTGTAAATGCTTTCTATAAAGGATATCCTGATGTACGGAATCACCTAGGTGAGATACTAAATGTGGATGATCAAGAATTTTCCCTTTATGTGGCAGAGGAATCGAAAAGCTGTTTTGTTGATTACATTGACTTTTATTATGATTGTGAGTTAACTAGATTAGGCGTCACTTTAGTAGATACACCAGGTGCAGATTCCATCAATGCAAGACATACTGGTGTTGCGTTCGATTATATACGAAATGCAGATGCCGTTCTTTTTGTCACATACTTTAATCATGCTTTTGCAAAGGCTGATAGAGAATTTCTTATTCAGCTTGGTCGTGTTAAAGATTCCTTTGAACTAGATAAAATGTTTTTCATTGTAAACGCCATTGATCTTGCAAGCAACGAGGAAGAGGCTAACTTAGTTAAACAGTACGTAAAAGACGAACTGCAGCGATTTGGAATTCGATTTCCTAGGGTGTATGGAGTCTCTAGTCTTCAAGCTTTAAAAGAAAAGCAAAACAAAGAAAGACTTCATCAAGGCATGGAACATTTTGAAGAAGCATTCCATCATTTTTTGGAAAAAGATCTTAAACAAATTGCTATAACTTCATTAGAAGAGGAATCTAATCGACAAAAAAATAAATTGCTTTCTTTAATAGAACAAACGGAGGCTAACTTAGCTAGAAAAGATGAACGACTTTCTGAGCTTAGCGATCAGGAACTAAAAATAAGGAATCGTTATACTGAATACAAGTCTGTATCTTTAACTAAGGATGCGGTTCAGGAATTGGAATCCCTTCTTTTTTACGTATTACAACGTGTGTATTATCGATTCAACGAATTTTTTAAGGAAGCGTATAATCCTTCGCTTTTCTCTAATTATAATGCATCCACGGCTTTGGACTTAGCATTGAGGGATATACTTCAAATGATTCGTTTTGATCTGGAGCAGGAAGTCCGTGTAACGAATTTCCGACTGCTACAATATATTCAAAAACAAATGACTCAAATAGATAAAGAAGAAATGCGAGTATTAAAGGAATGGAATGGGAGCTTAACTTATAGCCCTCATGAAAGTGAAGACTACGAATTACTAGAGTTTGTTGGCCCCTTTAAAGACAAAGACAAATATACTCATGTAAAATCATATTTTAAAAGTGCTAAGTCATTTTTTGAAAAAAATGAAAAAGAAAAACTAAGAGATGCTCTATCCGAGCAAACAAAAGTTGAGGCAGCTGCTTATTTAGATGATGAAAAAAAACGTTTAGTAAAATGGCTAACTATCTATGCAGAGAAGGAAGTAGAAAATGCTCGCTTAAAATGGTTAAATGAATCCTTAACTCAGTTGGAGGCAGAAAGAAGATTACTGGAGCAGGAAGAAACACTAGCTAAGTGGAAGGATATCTATAAGAAATTAGAGACTGGAGGTAACGAAAAATGACAAAGGTATTTATAGAGCTTTCAGAAATAGATATAAAGTCTTCAAGATTTATTGATACGCGCTTTATCTTGGGGGAACCTTCCGCAGGCTATGAAGCATTTAAAGAATGCCATGTGAGTGGAGCAGTTTATTGGGATCTTGAAAAAGACCTCTCTGATATGGACGATTTTAAAGGTAGACATCCGATGATTTCTAAGGAAAAAATGATTGAGCTTGTACAAAACTCAGGTTTAAATTTAGATGATAAAATTATTATTTATGATCAAGGGGAAGCTCCTTTTGCATTAAGAGCTTATTTCTTACTGGAATGGGCAGGGTTTAAAAATGTAAGAGTTATACGCCAAAGCTTTGAAATGATAAAACAGCAACTTCCAATAACTGATGAAGTGACTCAATATACGAAGTCGAATATGACTCCACTTTGGAATGACGAAATTTATTTAACTATGGATGAAGTGCGAGATATTGCAAATGGAAAAAGGGACGGACAGTTAATAGATGCTCGTTCTTCGGCTAGGTATCGGGGAGAAATAGAGCCTATTGATCATATAGCAGGTCATATTCCAACAGCAATAAATTATGACTGGGAGCAACTAAAGCGAGATGGTGCATTTTTGGAGCAAGAACTAATGGAATCTCAGCTAAGCAACCTTTCTAATAAGGATAAGCCTGTCATTGCATACTGTGGGAGCGGAGTAACGGCAGCTCCATTATACGCAAGCTTAAAAGAAGCTGGTTACAAGGATGTAAAATTGTATGTAGGTAGTTACAGTGACTGGATCCGAGAAAATGATGTAGAGAAATCTAACTAATAATAAAGAGACCATATCTTCTAGGGGATTGGTCTCTTTATTATTAGGTTTAATTTTTTGAAAAGCTTAAGATTTGCATTTAGATAATTTTATAGCTTTTTACGACTTCTCTTGAGTTCACTCTTTTTTAAACAGGTATTTTTTGTTTATATATGCTCCTTCACTGGTAACGATTACTTCTGCATATGGTATTCCAAAAACAGTATAAGTGTTTAGAATAATATACGGTAGTTGTTCCTCTTCATCGATCTTATTACTATCAATCTCATATGAAACTACTATTAGCTGATCAAATGAATTTTGAAAAATATTATTAAATGTACCTAAGTTAAAATCATTCCACTCAGAATCATTATGTACGTTTGTATAAAAAAAACTGGTTGGTAAAAAAGCAATGAGACAAAAAATAAAAGATATTAACTTTAAAAATGTTTTGCCTGAACTATAATTTATCCTTCTTCGTTTACGGTACCTCATATGAAACAACTCCAATACTTGTTTTTAAACGCTATAGCAACTTATTCGAATTGTCCTGTAAACATGAATAAATTTAGTTCAAAGACCCATTGGTTGAATTAGAAACGATATAAAATAATGCGGAGTTTAGGTAAATTCATTCATAATCGAAAGAAAATGAAACAATAAGGGATTTGCTACGTCTAACTTGACTAATAAAGAAATTGGAAGGGAATGGTTGATCTTTGAGGAAGAAAATGGCCCTTTATTTATCAATGGTTTTTACTTCAGTCGTTCTTTTTGGCTGTCAATTCGAAGAAAGCACTGTAAATAAACCTAGTACTCAGCAGTATTTAGAAGAAAATGAAAAAGTGGAGACAGATGTAGAATTTTCAGTGGTTACTCTTACAATGATAAAAGAGGGTACATCAATTGTTTTTGATGATTACAATGCACTTGAGCAATTTAAAAGCATAATTTCAAGCGCGGTAAAAGAAAATGGAATCGTAAATATAGCCAATCCAGATTATTCTGTAGATATAATCAATGAAAATGAAGACAAACAGGTTTTACATCTTTGGTTGGGTGGAGCATTTGAAGAAAGTACCTTAATGAATACAAATGACACTCACACTATTTATATTCTTCCTAGTGAATCTACCAATAAGATATTGGATTTAATAGAACAGGTCTAAAAGATAATCTTTTAACGACAATAAGCTTTATCTCTTTACTATTATCCCCTTAACTAAAAAATATTTTAGTTAACCAATTAAACACGAATATTTCTCATTCCGCTGATTGGAACGACCGGCGGCGACTCAGCGGGATGAGTAAGACAGATAAGACAGCACAAACGAGGCAAAGCTACGGTGATGGCTTATCACTCATCTCGTGGAACGCGTCCGCCTAAAGTGGAAATCAAGTAAACTATACGCATTGGTAAGAATATTTATGCTTAGGCTCGTCTAATATTATTTAAGTTAACAGAGTAGTTCGCTTGTTTTTGGAGAAACTAAATAATATCTTTTTAAGGGTATTTCATATATAATAAATTGTCGTATAAAAGAATTTGGTGTATAATAGGCAAATTGTATGTGTAAGAAAAGAGGGGCTAAATAATGAAAAAATCAATTTATGGTCTAACAAGAGACCAATTAATAGAGTGGTTAATGGAACATGGACAAAAGAAATTCCGTGCTGAACAGGTATGGGATTGGTTATATATTAAACGAGTACAGAGCTTTGAGGAAATGACGAATGTAAATAAAGATTGTCTTAAGCTATTAGAAGATAATTTTGTAATCCAAACCTTGAAGGAAAATGTAAAACAAGAGTCTGCTGATGGAACGATTAAATTCCTTTTTGAAATGCAGGATGGAAATTTAATCGAAACAGTTTTAATGCGATTTAAATATGGCTTGTCTGTATGTGTAACAACACAAGTAGGCTGTAATATTGGCTGTAGTTTCTGTGCAAGTGGTCTGTTAAAGAAAAGCCGAGATCTAGATGCTGGAGAGATTGTCGGGCAAATTATGAAGGTACAGGAGCATTTAGACGAATTACAGAAGGATGAGCGCGTTAGCCACATCGTAGTAATGGGTATTGGTGAACCATTTGATAACTATAAAAACCTTATGAATTTCTTAAGAACAGTGAATGATCAAAAAGGTCTTGCTATCGGTGCGCGCCATATAACAGTTTCTACAAGTGGGTTAGCTAAGAAGATTATGGACTTTGCAAACGAAAATATTCAAGTTAACCTTGCAGTTTCTTTACACGCTCCAAATGACGAGCTTCGTTCTAAAATTATGGTTATCAATAAGGCATTTCCAATTGAGAAAGTTATGGCTGCTGTTGACTATTATTTAGAAAAAACAAACCGTCGTATTACATTTGAATATATTCTTCTTAAAGATGTAAATGATCATGTTGAAGAAGCACAGCAATTGGCGAAGCTACTGGAAAATAAACGCCATCTTTCTTATGTTAACTTGATTCCTTACAATCCAGTTGACGAGCATGGTCAATACCAACGTAGCACAGAAAAGTCTATTAGTTCATTCTTCCAAACTTTAAAAAATAGCGGGATTAACTGTGGAGTGAGAATGGAACAGGGAACTGATATTGATGCTGCTTGTGGCCAATTACGTAGTAAACAAATTAAAAAAGAAAAAGCTGGAGCAAAATAATATACTTCCAATACAAAACGCATCTTCCTTATTCAGGAGGATGCGTTTTTTTCTTTTTCTCTAATTCTGTTGGACGCTCGTCTATTGTATGCTTATAGGCATAGCCCTTGTTGATAGTGAAAATAGTTAAGGCAAGGACAATGATAAAGATGATGATTCCAATAACAATGACTGTAACTATGGGAATAACCTCCAAAAAATAAAGTATACACCCATATCATAGCACAATAAAGATGATGGCGGGAGAGGGGGCAATTACAATAGAAAAAGCTATCCCGAGGGATAGCTTTTTACTTTATACTGTAGCAGTAACATTCATAACTTCTTCAATTTTTTCCCATGGAAGTTCCATTGCCGCAGCAACGCCTTTACCATAAGCTGGATCTGCTTTATAGCAATGGATGATGTGGCGGATTTTAATGAAATCTTCTACACCATTCATATTACGAGCAGTGTTTTCAAATAATACTTGCTGTTTTTCTGGGGTCATTAGATTGAACAATTTACCTGGTTGTTCGAAATAATTGTCATCATCTTCACGGAATTCCCAAATACCAGCATCTCCTTGAAGTGCTAGACTAGGCTCTTTGAATTGAGGTTGTTCCTTCCATTGACCATAGCTGTTAGGCTCATAAGGTAATGTACTACCTAAGTTACCATCTACACGCATAGCACCATCTCTATGGAAAGAGTGTACAGGACATTTAGGTTTGTTAACAGGAATTTGGTGATGGTTAACACCTAGGCGGTAACGTTGAGCATCGCCATAAGAGAATAAACGACCTTGTAACATTCTATCAGGGGAGAAGCTAATACCAGGTACTACGTTAGCTGGTGTAAAAGCAGCTTGCTCTACTTCTGCAAAATAATTTTCAGGGTTACGGTTTAGTTCCCATTCACCAACTTCGATAAGTGGGAAGTCTTTTTTATACCAAACTTTTGTTAGATCAAAAGGATTATAAGGCATATTATTAGCTTGTTCTTCCGTCATTACCTGAATATACATTTTCCATTTAGGGAAATTACCAGCTTCGATATTGTCGTATAGGTCACGTTGATGACTTTCACGGTCAACACCAACCACTTCAACTGCTTCTTGATCAGTTAAGTTTTCAATACCTTGTTGAGAACGCATATGGAATTTAACCCAGACACGTTCATTGTTAGCATTGATCATACTGAATGTATGGCTACCAAATCCGTGCATTGTACGGTAAGATTTTGGAAGTCCTCTGTCACTCATTACGATTGTAATTTGGTGAAGTGCTTCCGGTAATGATGTCCAGAAATCCCAGTTGCTATTAGCACTACGCATACCAGTACGTGGATCACGTTTAATAGCATGATTTAAATCTGGGAAATTAAGTGGATCACGGAAGAAGAATACTGGAGTGTTGTTACCAACTAAATCCCAGTTACCTTGCTCTGTATAGAAACGCATAGAGAATCCACGGATATCTCGTTCCGCATCTGCAGCTCCGCGTTCACCAGCTACAGTTGAGAAACGTACGAACATATCTGTTTCTTTACCGATTTCAGAGAATATACTAGCGCTAGTATATTGAGTAATATCATTAGTCACAGTAAATTTACCGTAAGCACCTGAACCTTTTGCGTGCATACGACGCTCTGGAATTACTTCTCTATCAAAGTGTGCTAGTTTTTCTAATAACCATACGTCTTGTAGTAAAAGAGGACCTCTTCTACCAGCAGATTGTGAGTTTTGGTTATCTACTACTGGTGCGCCAGCTGCAGTTGTCAGCTTATTGTTTTGTTTTTCAGTCATTCTTTTTCCCCCTAGATTAGAATCTTTATAATACAAGAATTATTATATCAAAGGGTGGGTGAGAATGCTAGAATTTGAATGTAACTTTTTATTATTCTTATAGGAATGTGAACATTATTAGTCAATGTAAAACTATCTAAAACGTTGATATAGTTGGATTCTCACTTAAATTAATAGATCAAAAAGTGTGCTATCTTTATTAACTTCCTTAAAGAAAAAGCCATTCTCATTCATACGTGAGAGAAGCTCTAAATAATCCTCACTTCTTTTTAATTCAATGCCGACTAACGCCGGTCCACTTTCTTTGTTGTTCTTTTTGGTATATTCAAAGGTGGTGATATCATCGTCTGGACCCAGTACTTTATCAAGAAATTGTCTTAGTGCACCAGCTCTTTGTGGAAAGCTAACGATAAAGTAATATAGGAGCCCTTCATGTAATAACGATTTTTCCTTAATCTCCTGCATCCTGCCAATGTCATTATTTCCTCCGCTAATAATACATACGACGGACTTACCTTTTATTTGTTCCTTATGAGAATCGAGTGCTGCAATTGATAATGCCCCTGCAGGCTCTGCGATAATAGCGTGTTTATTGTATAAGCTCAAAATAGTTGTACATACCTTCCCCTCTGGGACAAGGGTGATGTCATCCACATATTTAGAAACAATCTCGTGGTTTAGCTTTCCTACACACTTAACAGCTGCCCCGTCAACGAATTTATCAATTGCATCAAGAACAATTGGTCCTTTGTTAGCTATGGCAGCTTTCATACTTGCAGCACCTGAAGGCTCTACACCAATAATTTTAGTGTTGGGGGATAGGTTCTTTATATAAGAAGAAACTCCAGAGATGAGACCTCCACCACCAATACTAGAAAAAACATAATCAAGCTCCTCATCAATATCATTCATAATCTCCACAGCCACTGTACCTTGACCAGCAATGATATCTAGATCATCAAATGGATGAATAAACAAACGGCCTTCTTGTTCTGCATAAGTAGTTGCAGTACTAGCGGAATCATCAAATGTATCCCCAGTTAGGATAATTTCTGCGTATTGCCGGCCAAACATTTTTACCTGCTCAATTTTTTGTCTAGGAGTGGTTAGAGGCATAAATATTTTAGCGGAAATACCTAAGTGAGCACAGGCATAAGCGACTCCTTGGGCGTGATTACCTGCACTAGCACAGACTATTCCTTGCTTTCGAGCGATCTCTTCAATGGTTTTAATTTTATAATAAGCACCGCGGAGTT
Source organism: Psychrobacillus faecigallinarum (assembly GCF_014836595.1). GTDB lineage: Bacteria > Bacillota > Bacilli > Bacillales_A > Planococcaceae > Psychrobacillus > Psychrobacillus faecigallinarum. The sequence continues at coordinate 155,229 of NZ_JACSQO010000007.1, forward strand.
TAAACGAACGAACATGTTGTAAATCTTCGCGTTTAAAGTAAATATTTGCTTCATATTTTTCAGATAGATAGTCGTTTTTTTGAAGAGGTGTATGTATAACTACCTCTTTAAGAAATTGGTGCGCTTTTAGCACATCTTCAATTTGAAGTGTTTTGATATCCGCCATTTGCATGATATGACCTCCTAAATCTAATTATCAGTATATTTTAACACACTACAGTGATAAACCCACGATTTATTTTTGATAATTCTAAATAATAAAACACTAACGAAATTTTACATTACACTTTGATAATTTCAAACATATTTTATTGACAAAAATGTTCGATTAGAACATAATATGTTCATAGTTAACATTTTATTTGTATTTAGGGGATGAATTCATGCTTCCAATTAACAGAAAAAAGAAAATTATCGATGAGCTTTCTATTAAGGGGAAGGTTGAAATCTTAGAGCTTGTAGACCTTTTAGGAGTATCTGCAATGACTATACGAAGAGATTTGGACGAATTAGAAAAGCAGAAGAAATTGATAAGAACTCATGGTGGCGCTGCGCTACCTCAAGCGATAATAGGGGAACAATCATATGAACAAAAGCTTTCAGAAGCTCATATACAAAAGAAAGAGATTGCACAAATTGCCGTTGGCTTAGTAAAAGACGGTATGAGAATTTTGTTGGATTCAGGAACAACTACATTAGAAATTGCAAGGCTATTGAAATCACGGACGAATATCACAGTAGTTACAAATGATATTAAGATTGCAGCTGAATTAACAGATTCTAATTTAGAAGTTATTTTACTTGGTGGAAAGATCCAGAATGGTGTCGGTGCAATACTTGGATCCTACGCTGAGCAAATGCTAAAAAACATACATGTAGATATTCTGTTCCTTGGGGCACATGCTGTGCATGCTTCTCTCGGTATAACTTCTGCAACTTTTGAGAAAGCATCTATTAAAAAAGAGATGATAAACGTAAGTGAGGCGGTTTACCTAACTGTAGATGCACATAAATTTGGGAAAAAAGCATTTGCTAAAATAGCTGGTGTGGATTCGGTAACAGGAATTATAACGGATAGCACTATTTCTAAGGAAGTAGAAGAGATTTATAAAGAGAAATCTACTTTTATAAAGGGAGTGACAAAGTGAAGATAGGCATTATTGCAGATGATTTAACAGGAGCAAATGCTACTGGAGTCCGCCTGGCAAAAAATGGTTTCATGAGTGCTACAGTTGTTTTTGGTGGAGAGGTGCCATTAAATAGTGATTTTACCTCTATTAGCATAGATACAGATAGTAGATATTGTTCTCCTTCTAATGCAGAAGAACGTGTTTTGAAGGCATATGAGCAACTAACAATTTGGGGAGCAAGTGTTATTGGTAAACGAATTGATAGTACTGTGAGAGGTAATCTCGGAGTAGAGACCGATGTTTTACTGAATGCCATCGGTGGAAACTCCGTAGCGGTTGTTGTTGCTTCTTACCCAGATTCAGGTCGAGTAGTTTCAGGTGGCTATCTTTTAGTAAATGGGGTACCTGTGGAAGCAACTGATGTCGCTAAAGATCCTATGAATCCAATAAGTATCTCTCATGTCCCTACTATTATGGAAAACCAAAGCCAACTTCCTGTTTGTCATGTGGGGCTTGGCACAGTTTTAAAGGGTAAAGAGGCAATACAATTACAGTTAATGAAGCAAATTGAAGCGATGAATCGCATTATAGTAGTTGATGCAGTGACAAATGAAGAAATTGACAATATTGCCGAGGCGATGGCTTCCATAGATGGAATTCATTTTATCCCCGTAGACCCAGGTCCACTCTCTGCCTCTTTTGGAAGAATGAAAGCCCATCAACATGTTCAAACAAATAAATTCATCGTGACTGTTGGTAGTATTACTCCATTAACTGGTAGACAGCTGAATTATTTAATTGATAAGAAAAATGCAGATCCAGTATATGTGCGTGCTAGCGCTTTAGCATCGGTAAGTAGCTCCTGGGAGAAAGAAATTGATCGTGCAACGGAAGAAGCATTGAATAAACTAGAGGCGCAAGAAGTATTAATCATTACTACCTATGCGCCTGGAACAGAAAAGCTGAACCTAGCTGATATAGCATTGAAAGAGGGCGTTACGGAAGAAAAACTGGCAAAGCGTTTAACAGAGGGGCTTGCTAGAGTAACAAACAATGTGGTTCAGCAGACAAAACATCAAATAGATGGTACTTTCTCAAGTGGAGGAGATGTAACGGCAGCTATTTGTGCTGTGAGTGATGCTGCAGCGATAGGCTTGCAGGATGAAGTCATTCCCTTAGCTGCTTATGGCCATTTTATAGGTGGTACATTTGATGGTATTCCCGTGATTACTAAGGGCGGGATGGTAGGAGATAAATATTCTATCTACAAATGCGTAAGATTTTTAACAAACAAAAAAGAAGAAGGAAGTGTTCTAATATGACAACACGAGAAATTATTGCAATACCTATGGGAGATGCAGCAGGGATAGGACCAGAAATTACAGTGAAATCTTTAGCTAAAGAAGAGATTTATTCTATGTGTAAACCACTAGTTGTAGGTGACGCTAAAATTATTCGTAAAGCAATTGAAGTTACTGGGGTGGACTTAAATGTAAACGTGGTTGCCTCTCCAATAGATGGTTCTTATAAATTTGGAACAATTGATATTATTGATTTGAATAATATTGATTTAGAATCTTTTGAACCTGGGAGCGTTTCTGCTCAAAATGGACAAGCGGCTTTCGAATTTATCAAACGATCAGTGGAATTAGCTATGGCTGGGGAAGTTAAAGCATTGGCAACAACTCCTATCAACAAAGAATCTTTAAAAGCAGCTAATGTTCCTTACATTGGCCATACGGAAATGCTAGAAGACCTTGGTGGCTCTCCGGATCCATTAACAATGTTCCAAGTAAATGGTATGCGTATTTTCTTCTTAACTCGCCACTTATCTGTTGCTGACGCTATTAAACAAATGACTAAAGAGCGTGTACGCGATTATTTGAACAGATGTGACCAAGCTTTACAGCGTTTAGGTGTTGAAACTCGTAAATTAGCTGTTGCTGGGTTAAATCCCCATGCAGGTGAGGGTGGTTTGTTTGGGATGGAAGAAGTAGAAGAGATTAAACCAGGCGTCGAGCTTGCTAAAGCAGATGGAATTGATGCATATGGACCAGTTCCTGCTGACTCCGTATTCTTCCAAGCACTTAATGGAAAATATGATGCGGTTCTTTCCTTATATCACGATCAAGGCCATATTGCAGCGAAAATGACCGATTTCCATCGTACTATTTCTATTACGAACGGTCTACCATTCTTGCGCACTTCTGTAGACCACGGGACCGCGTTTGATATTGCATGGAAAAACATTGCATCAGAAGTGAGTATGTTTGAGTGTATCAAGCTTGCTGCAGAGTATGCGCCTAAATTTACTCGTGAGTCTTTGTAAGTTTTGTAATTCTAGAAAAGGGGATTCCCCTTTTCTATTTAAATATACATAATTGAAAGGGGTTTCAAGAATGGGTTTAGAAATGCAAATGTTGTTGGGGTTAGTTATTGGTGTAACGGTTTTAATTTTGCTTGTGTTAAAAACTAAAATTCATGCTTTTTTAGCGTTGCTAATTGCCGCTTCTGTAACTGGGCTTATTGGAGGAATGGAGCCTTTAAAGGTAGTTAACTCTATAACTTCTGGTTTTGGTAACACGCTAGCTTCTATAGGGATCGTTGTAGGGCTAGGGGTAATGATGGGGAGGATTTTAGAAGTAACGGGAGCCGCTGAAAAGCTAGCTTACACGTTAATTCGAGTAGTTGGAAAGAAGAAGGAAGAATGGGCAATGGCCATTGCTGGTTATTTCGTATCTATTCCTATTTTTGTAGATTCGGCCTTCGTCATTTTAAATCCTTTAGTAAAGTCATTATCACGTAAAACAGGGAAATCTGTAGTTACATTGGGGGTTGCATTAGCGATAGGGTTAGCAGCAACTCACCATGCGGTTCCACCAACTCCAGGTCCTTTAGGGGTAGCGGGTATTTTTGGAGTAGATATAGGTGAAATGATTTTCTGGGGATTAATATTTGCTATTCCGATAATTATAATAGGTGTTCTTTATGCAAAATGGATTGGAAAACGAATATACCAAGTTCCAGAAGAAGATGGAGAAGGATTTATTCGTAAAGATTCGTCTGAAATGGTATACAATGATTTTTTAGCAGCTTCTGCTGACAGAGAAAAAGAGCTACCATCGTTTTTCATATCTTTTTTACCGATATTATTGCCAATCATATTAATATTCTTAAATACCACTTTAACAGCTTTAGAAATAACAGGAGGGTTCTGGGAATATGTACTATTCTTAGGACAACCAATTATCGCTTTAGCACTTGGGTTAGTTGCCGCAATTTATGGATTGGCTAATCAAATGAAAAAAGAAGAGGCTTTAGAGAGAATGGAAGAAGGAATGACTACGGCGGGTATCATCCTTTTAGTTACAGGTGCTGGTGGTGCATTAGGAACAGTATTGCGTGACAGTGGCACAGGGGACTATTTAGCTGAAATAATTGCTGGATTGCCTTTGCCTGCTATATTAGTGCCTTTCTTTATAGCGTCTATTGTACGATTAATACAAGGTAGTGGGACTGTTGCTATGATTACAGCAGCTTCAATCTCTGCTCCAATTTTAGCCAATCTTGACGTTAATCTAGCCTTAGCGGCCCAAGCGGCGGCACTAGGTGCAATGTTATTTTCTTACTTCAATGATTCCCTGTTCTGGGTTGTTAACCGTATGTTAGGAATCACTAAACTAAAAGAACAAATTCTAGTATGGTCCGTACCTACAACCATTGCTTGGGGTACCTCTTTAATCATGCTAATCATAGCCAATGCCATAGTAGGCTAATAGAATACTAGAACATTGCTTCTTATATTTTATGTGTCTGGTATATTTCAAGTGTTTGGTATATTACAGGTGCCTGGCACCTGTAATATAAACAAATTATTTTAATATACAAACGCTAATATTCTAATATAATATAGTTGCAATTTTCGTAATAAATACGCTTAAAAAAGGTTTTTTTAATAGAGGAAGTTAGTTGCAAATAGAGAAGAAAAAATAGGAACTTTTATTTCAATAGTGTTACAGGTGCCAGGCACCTGTAACACTATTTTTATGAGCAAATTTTCAGCATATTTTAGTGGGTGCGTGATATACTAACAAAATGATTTGGGTTTGAAATTTTTGCATGATTTTTAATAGTTTTAGGAGGAATGGATATGTCAATCAAGGTAGCAGCTATTATTGGAAGTAACAGAAAAGAGTCTTACAATCGTAAATTAGTGGAGTATATGAAGAAGCGTTATGCGGATAAGTTAGTTATTGAGCTTGTTTCTATCAATGAAGTAGAAATGTTTAATGCTGATATTGAGAATGATCCTCCGCAAGGTGCGATTGAATTTAAAAAGAATGTTCGTAATGCGGATGCGGTGCTTTTTGCTGTACCAGAATATAATTTCTCTATTCCTGGTGCTTTAAAAAATGCAATAGATTGGTTATCACGTAGTGGAAATGATTTAGTTGGTAAACCAACTTTCATCATCGGCTCTTCAATGGGTGTGCTAGGAAGCGTTCGAGCTCAAATGCACCTTCGTGAGATACTATCTAATCCGAATCTCCAACCACAGCTACTTCCAGGAAACGAAGTGTATGTAGGGGCAATTCATACAAAATTGAATGAACAAAATGAAGTGACTGATCAAGCAACAATCGATTTTCTAGATAAAGTAGTAAATAATTTCATCGAATTTTATAATAAAGTTAAGTAAGAGTAAAAAGGGAGAAAATCATTGATGATTTTCTCCCTTTTAATATATAAAGCATATTTTGATCTCTGTTATAATTTTTATTTAGCTTTTCACGCAATTGCTTTTCAAGGTGCTTAGGAGCTTAGTTTTTCGCAAGCCTTGCAATGCAAAAATCTTGTATACTCAGCTCTAGGTCTATTATTTAATATAGCTAAAATTTTCTAAAGGATAAATTGTCATGTTCACCTTTCCTAAAACGATATCAATAGGTACAAATCCGACACTGGGATTTCTGCTATCGTTGCTGAAACGCCGATTGTCACCTAGGACGAACAAGGAACCCTCTGGTACGACTACTTCTCCCAAATATTCTTCAAGTGTAAAGTCCTCCGTGAGCGTGCCATTATCTAATAACTCTTTTTTAAATTCATCTAAATATGGCTCATCGAACTTAGTCCCGTTTATTAAAAGCTCATCGTTTTTATAAGAAATATGGTCTCCAGGAATGCCTATAACTCGCTTAATATAATTAGTGTCCGCATCCACTTTAAAAACAATTACATCAAATCGCTCGTAGTCACTTAATTTCGGCCCTATTTTATTGACCATGACTTTGTCACCACTTTCAAAAGTGGGGAGCATAGAGGCACCTTCTACTTCGATAGGTGTAAACAAAAAATATCGAATTCCAAAAGCAAATATAACAGCAATTCCAATCGCTCTAAACCACTCCCAAAACTCACTTTTACCATTCATCTCTTTCAAATTATTCCCTCACATTCTTCCATTATTATTTGCTTTATTTTACCATGAAAATATAAATTATAGAAAAAATAACCTGTTTGAGTACATTATTGATATTGGTTAAGCAATTTGAAAAACTTCACAGTAAAATCATGAAATACCTTCTCAGATGGGGATAAATCCCTCGTGACCGGGCTAATCATGCCAACTGTTCTTTGAAGAGGAGGAGAATACAGTGGGATCTTAACCGTAAACCTAGGAATAGAGTCATAAAAGGTGCTATCAGGCAAAAGTGTTATACCGATCCCAGCGGCAACCAATCCCTTAATAGCATCCATGTCCTCACCCTCTGAGGAACTTTTAGGTGTAAATCCAAGTGAATTACATGCGTCTATTATAATCTTATGTAATACAAATCCCTTAGGGAATAAAACAAAGTCCTCATTTCGCAAATCAATCAAGGGAACCTTCTCCTTCTTTGCTAAAGGGTGATTTACAGGAACTAGCACGGAAAAGTTTTCCGTAAACAATATGGTGGTATTAATAGAATAATCTTTCGGAGGGAGCGGTCCTAAAAATGCTATATTAATTTCTCGATTTTTTACTGCATCTATTAAATAATCATAAGAGCCTTGTCTTAATTGGAAAGCCACATTCGGATGCTCTTTTTTAAAGGCAGAAATAACGGTCGGTAATAAATGGCCGGCTAAACTAGTGGGGAAACCGATTTTAATAGTCCCTTTTTCAGGATCCAAATATTCGTCAATTTGTTTTTTTGCATAGTCTATAGCTTGAAGAGCTGAAAGGCTATGCTCTAAAAAGATCTTCCCTATTGGTGTCAATTTAACATTGCGACCTATTCGCTCAAATAATTCTACTCCCAACTCATTCTCTAAATTAGCTATTTGTCTGCTAACCGCAGACTGAGCAACATGTAAATGTATCGCCGCTTCCGAAATATGTTCTCGTTCTGCGACTTCTTTAAAGTATCTTAATTGCCTTATTTCCATAGTTTTCTCCTAACCTATCTCAAAAGTAGATTGTTTATATCCAAATTATATATTGTTTATATTATTTTGAAAACATACAATGTTCCTAACACACTTTTTTGGAAAATGGAGGTCGATTACATGACATTTCACCAGCTACCGAAAGCACAGGGCATGTATAATCCAGAATTAGAACATGACGCCTGTGGGATAGGTTTATATGCAAATATAAAAGGAACACCAACACATGATATAGTGAAAAAAGGTTTAGAAATGTTATGTCGTTTGGATCATCGTGCTGGAAAAGGTAGTGATGGTCAAACGGGAGATGGAGCAGGTCTCATGGTACAAATCCCAGATGTTTTTTTTCGGGTAGTTTGTAGCCAATGGGAAATCCCGGAAAAAGGACAGTATGGGGTAGGTATGTTGTTTTTTACAGAGGCGGATGAAGAAAGACAAGCGATAGAACAAAGAATAAATGATACCATTTTCGCCGAAGGTCAGGAACTTATAGGGTGGAGGACAGTCCCGACAGATAAAAGTATGTTGAGTGATTCAGCTAGAAATACTGCACCTGTAGTGCGGCAAGTATTTATTAAAGCTAAAAGTCTTCCTGACTCTTTATCCTTTGAACGGAAGTTATATGTTATTAGGAAACAGATAGAGCATTGGGCACAACAAGAAGCTAAAAAATTCTACTGTGCAAGTCTTTCAAGTCAAACAATAGTTTTTAAAGGAATGCTGACTCCTAAAGAAGTAGATCAGTTTTATGTGGATTTACAAGACGAGCTTTTTACTTCTGCTTTTTCACTAGTGCATTCTCGATACAGCACTAATACATTCCCTAGCTGGGAGCGTGCACACCCAAATCGCTATATTGTTCACAATGGTGAAATAAACACACTACGCGGTAATGTCAATTGGATGAAAGCTCGTGAGCAACAGTTTGTTTCAGATGCCTTTGGTGATGATTTAGGAAAAATCCTTCCTATTATTGATCCTTCTGGAAGTGATTCATCTATGCTCGATAATGCATTTGAATTTTTTGTATTAGCTGGGAGATCTCCGGCACATACAGCTATGATGCTTATTCCGGAACCGTGGACTGAGAATCCTCATATTTCTCAAGAGAAAAAAGCATTTTATGCTTATCACAGCTCTTTAATGGAGCCTTGGGATGGACCAACAGCTATCTCGTTTACAAATGGCAAGCAGATAGGTGCTATTCTAGATCGTAATGGGTTGAGACCAGCTCGTTATTACGTGACAAAAGATGACTACATTATATTTTCTTCAGAAGTCGGAGTAGTAGATATCGAAGAAGATAATATTCTTTATAAGGAGCGTCTAAGTCCTGGAAGAATGCTTTTAATAGATTTGGAGCAGGGAAGAATTATATCCGATGAAGAAATTAAGTCAGAAATGGCGATGGCTCAGCCTTATCAGCAATGGTTAGAAGACTATCAACAAAAGATATTAGTAAATGAAGAAAACATAGAAAATCTTGATGGCCTGTTATTTCGTCAAAAGGCTTTTGGCTATACGTATGAAGACATTCACAAATATATGCTGCCAATTGCAATAGAGGGAAAAGATCCTATTGGTTCTATGGGGAATGATACCCCGTTAGCTGTATTGTCAGATAGACCGCAATCCCTTTTCAATTATTTTAAGCAGTTGTTTGCTCAAGTTACCAATCCACCAATAGATTCAATACGGGAGCATATTGTTACATCCACCATGACATTGCTTGGTGCAGAAGGCGATCTGCTTACCCCTGGAGAAGTTAATGCGAAGCGAATATATTTGGATACACCAGTTTTAACTAATGGGCAACTTCAAGAAATAAAGGATTTGAAGGATGAAAGCTTTCAAAGTGGTATTATTTACATTAATATGTCTGAAGATTTGGAAAAAGATTTCCGAAGAATCTCTAAAAAAGCAGACGAACTGATAGAACAGCGAATCTCTTTAATCATTTTGTCTGATAAATCTCTAAATCAGTCTCAACCAACTATTCCGATTTTATTGGCAGCTAGTCATTTACACCAACACTTGCTTCGAACAGGTAATCGAACGAAAGTTAGCATTTTAGTGGAATCTGGGGAGTCAAGAGAGGTTCATCAGTTTGCTGCACTTATTGGATATGGGGTAGATGCGATTAATCCATATCTTGCATATGCGACCATTGCAGAAGCTATACAAAATGGACACTTAGAATGCAACTATCACGATGCTATAACTAAGTATAGTAAGGGGATAGCAGAAGGTGTCGTAAAAGTCATGTCTAAAATGGGTATTTCCACTGTACAAAGCTACAGAGGGGCACAGATATTCGAAGCGGTAGGTATTAGCAAAGATGTAATTGAGAATTATTTCACAGGCACTGTGTCTCAGCTTGGTGGGATTGACATAGAAACGATTAGAGAAGAGGCAATTCGTAGACATATACTAGCGGTCGAATCTACTGTGGATGCTTTAGATTCAGGGAGTGATTTTCAATGGAGAAGCACTGGCGAGCATCATGCCTTTAATCCAAAGACAATTCACACACTTCAATGGGCAACGCGAAGAGGAGACTACGGACTTTATCGTCAGTATGCAGAAATGGCAAATGAAGAGCGAATAGGCTTTTTACGAAACCTACTGACATTTAAGAAGGGAACAAAGAAAATCACATTAGATGAAGTTGAATCTGTAGATTCCATTGTGAAGAGGTTTAAGACAGGGGCTATGTCCTTTGGTTCACTAAGTCAGGAAGCGCATGAAACTTTAGCAATTGCAATGAATCGTCTTGGAGGCAAGAGTAACAGCGGAGAGGGTGGAGAACATCCTAATCGTTATGTAATAGATGCTAATGGGGATAACCGACGTAGTTCTATCAAGCAGATTGCTTCAGGTCGTTTTGGTGTAAATAGTCACTATTTAGTAGAGGCAGATGAGCTTCAGATAAAAATGGCTCAAGGCGCTAAACCAGGTGAAGGCGGTCAACTTCCAGGCAATAAAGTATATCCATGGGTAGCAGATGTCAGAGGATCCACAACTGGAGTGGGATTGATATCCCCACCTCCACATCATGATATTTATTCCATCGAGGATATGGCCCAACTCATTCATGATTTAAAAAATGCAAATAGATCTGCGAGAATTAGTGTGAAGCTCGTTGCCAAATCGGGAGTAGGAACAATTGCTGCGGGTGTTGCAAAAGGCTCTGCAGACGTAATTGTAATTAGTGGATACGACGGTGGAACGGGAGCTTCTCCAAAAACAAGCATTAAGCATACAGGATTACCTTGGGAGCTAGGACTTGCTGAAGCACATCAAACGTTAATGCTAAATGGCTTACGAAATAAAGTGGTTTTGGAAACCGACGGCAAACTGATGACTGGAAAGGATGTAGTAATGGCTGCTTTGTTAGGAGCAGAAGAATTTGGCTTTGCTACAGCGCCTCTAATCGTATTAGGCTGTGTCATGATGCGTGCCTGTCATATGGACACTTGTCCAGTAGGGATAGCAACGCAAAATCCTGAGCTAAGAGACAAATTTAGTGGTTCTGCTGATTTTGTCGTTAACTTTATGAGGTTTGTGGCAGAGGAAGTAAGAGAGTATATGGCATTGCTTGGATTTAGAACAGTTGATGAAATGGTAGGAAGAACTGACCTACTTGAAGTTAGTGATCGAGCAAAATCTCATTGGAAAGCTCAGCAACTAGATCTCTCTGTCCTACTATACCAAGTGAGTGGAGACAGAACATGTAAACAAAAACAAGATCATCAGCTCGAAAAGTCATTTGACATTAGGGAGCTTATGCCTCAAGTGGAAAAAGCTATTATAAATAGAACAAAGGTTGATCTACAATATAAGATTGCTAATACTGATCGAGTTGTCGGTACCATTATTGGAAGTGAAATCTCCAAAAAATACGGGGCAAGAGGTCTGCCAGATGATTCAATTACTTTAAGATTCAATGGTGCTGCCGGTCAGAGCTTTGGTGCATATATTCCACAAGGAATGACAATGTTTGTAGAGGGAGATGTAAACGACTACTTTGGCAAAGGAATTTCTGGAGGAAAGCTAGTTGTTACTTCTCCATTATCAGGAACTTCAGAACAAAATGTTATCGCTGGAAATGTGGCGCTATATGGAGCTACTGATGGAGCAGTGTTCATTAACGGCCGAGCTGGTGAACGTTTTGCTGTAAGGAATAGTGGTGCAGACGTGGTTGTTGAAGGGATAGGTGACCATGGTTGTGAGTATATGACGGGCGGTCGTGCAGTTATCCTTGGGGACGTAGGCAAAAATTTTGGAGCAGGTATGTCCGGTGGTATCGCTTATGTATTGGTTGAAGATATAGAGCAGTTCAAATTTAAGTGTAATAAAGAAATGATTGGATTTGAGAAACTTCAATCTAAAGAAGAGACTCATAGTGTAAGACAGCTAATCATGGATCATTACTATTATACAAGAAGCACAAAAGCAATGAATATTTTAGACAATTGGAATGAAATGGTGCAAAAAGTAGTCAAGGTTGTACCTAATGATTATAAAATGATGCTAGAAAAAATTGCTGCATTTAAAAAAGATGGATTAACAGAAGATGATGCAGCGATGAAAGCCTTCCTTTCAACCTCTACAAAACAAGTAGAAAAGAAAGCTACACTTATCAAAAAATAAAGTAATTTGACTCCTTTATGGAAGAGATTCGGGCTCAAATAGGATAGCACTACGTAAGGCACTTTTGGTAGAGCTGATCAGAGTAAGTAATAGTTTTACAATGCTCACTGTGACATCTAAAGATGTCTAATTATCGAGTGGAGAAGGCAAACAGTGCGGTACTAAGGAAAGGAGGAATTTTTATATGGGTAAACCAACTGGTTTTATGGAATATCAACGAGAAAAAGGAAAGGAAGTCGCACCTCTAAAACGTATAAAAAACTGGGGGGAATACGCTTATAAACTTTCTGATGAGTCTCTTCGCAAGCAAGGAGCACGTTGTATGGATTGTGGTACTCCATTTTGCCATATGGGAATCGAGATCAGAGGTGCAACTACGGGCTGTCCAATAAATAACTTAATACCAGAATGGAACGATTTAGTTTACCGAGGGAAATGGCAGGAAGCATTAAATCGATTAATGATGACAAATAATTTCCCAGAGTTTACAGGTCGAGTATGCCCGGCACCTTGTGAGGGCTCATGCACATTAGCTATAACAGATCCTGCAGTTTCTATTAAGAATATCGAAAGAACGATCATAGACAAAGGATTTGAAAATGGGTGGATTACTCCAAGAATTCCTACGATTAGAACTGGAAAAAAAATAGCCGTTATTGGTTCTGGTCCTGCTGGTTTAGCTAGTGCAGACAATTTAAACCAAGTAGGCCACTCTGTTACGGTTTATGAACGTGCGGACCGTGCAGGCGGGCTGTTGATGTATGGTATTCCGAATATGAAACTAGAAAAAGAAATAGTAGAAAGAAGAGTCCACCTGCTTCAGCAGGAAGGTATTGATTTCATTTTAAATACAGAGGTTGGAAGGGATATTACTGCTGAGGAGCTAAAACTTCAATATGATGCAGTTATCCTTTGCATCGGGGCACAAAAACAACGTGCACTTCATATGGAGGGTAGTAATGCAGAGGGAGTTTATTTAGCAATGGACTATTTAACTTCTACAACAAAGAGCTTGTTAGATTCAAATTTCGCTGACGGTCAATTTATTAACACGAAGGGGAAGGATGTTATTGTAATTGGTGGAGGAGATACAGGTGCAGACTGTGTAGCTACAGCTATCCGTCAAAACTGTCGTAGTGTAGTTCAGTTTGGAAAACATCCACAGCTTCCAGCATCCCGTGCAGAGGATAACCAATGGCCTACAGATCCGAATATTTTTAAACTGGAATATGCGTACGAGGAAGCTAATGCAAAATATGGAAAAGACCCTAGAGAATATTTAATTCAAACGAAAAAAATGATTAAAGACAAGGATGGTAGGCTAAAGGAGCTTCATACAATCCAAATGGAAAAAATCCTTGGTGAGGACGGATTTTATTTCTTTAAAGAAGTTCCAGGTTCGGAAAAGATTTGGCCTGCGCAATTTGTTTTTGTAGCAATAGGATTTGAAGGACCAGAGACTTCTTTAACTGAACAATTTGGAGTAAAGGTTTTGAACAAAAGGATTGCTGCTTCAGCTAAAGATTATACTACAAATGTAGAAGGTGTATTTGCAGCAGGTGATGCGAGAAAGGGCCAAAGTTTAATCGTTTGGGCAATTAAAGAAGGTCAAGAGGTAGCAAAAAGAGTGAATGACTATGTAACGAATAAAGCAGTTGTTAGATAATCATGTGAGAGACCTTGGGATGGGTCTCTCGATTTTTTTGTACTACATTTCATCGTGTTATCATATTAGCATACTAAAGTTTTTCTTTTATTTTCTGTCAACTGATGGCATAATAAAGTAATACTAGAACTGGGGGTAGTAACAGCATGATTGGTATTATAGATTATGGAGCAGGAAATTTACATAGTGTAGTAAAGGCAATTACTCAGCTTGGTTATCAGATTAAGCTTATTACTAAACCTAGTGACCATGACGATCTAATAGATAAGCTAATTCTGCCAGGGGTAGGAAATGCAAAGGTAGCTATGAATGTTTTAAATGAGACAGGCTTAAGTGATTATTTACGAACAGAGGTTGCCAAGGGGACACCGCTTTTGGGAATTTGCTTAGGAATGCAACTTCTTTTAGAAACTAGTGAAGAGGGAGATGTACCATGTTTAGGATTTCTACCCGGAACAGTTCCATTGTTTGGTGAAGAGGCTGAAAAGGTTCCTCATATGGGATGGAATCAAGTGAAGGATGTTCAAAATCATTTCTTGTTTCAGGATATTCCAGAAAGCACAGATTTCTATTTTGTTCATTCGTATTACGCAGAGCCTAGGATGGAGCAACACGTCATAGGTGTGACTAATTATGGACCCGACTTTGCGTGTGCAATAGGAAATAAGCAAGTGATGGGTGTACAGTTTCATCCAGAAAAAAGCGGTAAGTATGGCATTCAATTACTAGACAATTACTGCAAGCAAGGAGTTAGACAGCATGCTTAGAAAAAGAATTGTTCCTGCAATAGATGTTTTAGGTGACAAAGCGGTAAAGTATGTACAATTTAGAAACCCTACAATAATTGGTGATCCAGCAGAGCTAGGGAAGAAATATTCAGAAGACGGCGCGGATGAGTTAATCTATTTAGATACCACCGCTTCATTAAAAAACCAAGATTTGAAAATAGATTGGATACGTCGAGTTGCAGAGCAGGTGTATATACCTTTTTCTGTAATAGGCGGTGTTAGAACAATAGATGATTTCAAGAGGCTTCTTCGCGCTGGCGCTGATAAGGTAGGGGTCAACTCAGCTGCCGTACAAAGACCAGAGCTTTTAAGAGAAGCAGCGGATATATTTGGTAAACAATGTGTAGTGTTGGGACTTGATGCCATGCCAATTTATAATGACGATAAGGAAATTGTGAGATGGGAAGTATATACACATTCTGGACACGAGAAAACGGGAATGGATGTAGTGGAGTGGGCGCAACAAGCAACCGATCTTGGAGCTGGTGAGATTATTTGCACAAGTATTCATAAGGATGGCATGAAAAATGGTTATGATGTGGAGCTGATCAAGTTACTCTCGGAAAAAGTAAATGTACCAATTATTGCTTCTGGTGGTGCGGGTAAATTAGAGCATATAGAAGAAGTGTTTGCTGCAGGAAAAGCGGACGCGGCACTAGTAGCTTCAATGATTCATTACGGAGATTATACTATTTCAGAGATTAAGGATTACCTGCAGGTGAAGGGTATTAATATGAGAATGTAAAGTTAAAATGACCTGTCTGTTGAACGATCTTGTTCACAGCAGGTCTTTTTGCAGTATTTATTTGATAATCGGACGGAATTAAAAAAAGCTATCCAGCCATCCAAATGGATAGCTTGGGTAAAGGAAGTTTATGCATTTATTTAGCACTGCGCTAGCCACAAAAATAGTAAGAGTAGCAAAGATTTATTAAAGGTTTTTTAAGACATTCTAAATCTATCTAATTATTTCCCAACCGCGTTCTTGGGCAAGATTTCGAAGCTTTTCTTCTGGTTTAACTGCAATTGGATTTCCGACTAATTCAAGAACAGGTAAATCCGAATAGCTATCACCGTATGCATAGCTGTTTTCCCAGTCTATTTCTTGGCCTTCTAACTGTTCCAAAAGTTTCTGAGTCTTCATAGCGCCATTCACATGTTCTAGCGGTGATTTCGTATATACTGAATTCTCTTTATAGATTATTTCAGTGCCTATTATTTGTTTGAATGAAATCCCTTCGGTTACTCGCTCTAAAAATTGAGTATATGCACCCGATACTAGATAAATATGTACATTTTCTTGTTGGTGAGCATTTAGCTTTTCCAGTACTTTTTTATTGAAGTTTTTTTGCATTTGTTCCTTTAATTCATCAAAATACTGATACATCTCATCTCTTGATCTACCTTCAAAAGCTTCCAAATATAGTTGCATGGACCGCTTCTTCATATTTGTAGTTGGATAAAGCTTAAGCTTATTTGCAATATAAGGAGGTACGATCGATCGATAGAATCGTTTATATTGGGGATGATAAGTTGGGTGTTCCTTTAAATGGTTCATTAACAGCTTGAACGTTTCTTCTTCGTATAAAGTTCCGTCAAAGTCAAAAATTGCAACTCGCATGTCTTCACCTTTTCTTTATAGGACTTTGTTTTATTATACTGGAAAATACGAAGGAAAGAAAAAATACTTGTCCTTCAAGTGAATTTTGTAGAAATCTCTATGAGTTTCTACTTATAAAAATGTATACAAAATTGCAGATTATTCTTAGCTTTTACAAAAAAAAAGCGCTTTCTGCTCCAAAGTTAAACAGAAAGCGCCAGGATGCTGCTTCGAATTATTGCATTTTGTACATTGGACCTTCTGCAGTACCGTAGTTGTTGAAGATCTGTTCCATTGTTTGATCATCGAAGCGTGGTACTTGATAATAACCATGCTTGTTTTGATAAATGGAAAGCTCATACGCCATCTCAATACAGTTCGGGATTGAGTCTTGAAGTACTCTTCGTACAACTGGGTTGGTAGACTCTAACGCAGCAGGTACTTTTCCAGCGGCACCAGCTTTAGCAGACCCTAGCAAATAACCTGAAATCATTTCATCATTAATTTCTGAAATGCTTTGCATAGGTTTCTTAGGCTGTGAAGATGGCTTTAAACCATAAGTGAAATCATTTTCCGTTGCCATCTTATAAGATGACGTGCGGTGTGAAGGATCTTTTCCGGTTTTAAAGCACTCCACTAACATATTATACTCATCCAAAGCGAATGAATATTGGCGATCCAGGATATTCAGTAATTCCTGATCCTTCACATGAGGACGAAGAATGGTTTTCAAGTTTAATGCACCAATTGCTGCTGACAATACCTCATGTACATCCATTAGCTCGTGAGCCCCATGATTAAAATGAGGTACAACTGTTTGCCCGTTCATCGTTTCACTGTGATTTTGACTGTATGTGTTATCCAATCTATTCTCCTCCTCCATAAAGATGTATTAAAACATCTCAATTAGTGTGAGCAAAACAACCAAAAATATGTACAGATACTTATAGATAAAATGTGTTACAGGTGCCAGGCACCTGTAACACATTTGAAATAAAACAATCGTGAATTTTTTAGGGAAATTCACGATTGTGCTTGGGCAATTTAGTTTTCGATTGATGTACCTAAAGAAAAGAGGAAGCGATACAAAAAATGGTATGTTTCTTCTATAGTATAGTTATCGTTAAAACCGTCAATATAATTTAATGGAAGGTTTACTTCCCAAAGACCATCGCCGTTAGAGAACATGACGCTGTAATTCATTGCTTTTCCATCGAAGTGATTGTCCAAGTAAGCTTTTAGTGCTTCACCATATTTTTTTTGTATGGCAAGGCCAAACATAGCTGTATACACATCAAATACTTCATCATATTCAAAGGCAATAGCATCTACACTAATCACGTCGAAGTGAGCAGTCTCTAAGTACATGAACTCGTTTACTTTTTCTTTAAAATGAGTTATTGGCGTTTTTAAAAATGCGCTAGATTCTTTTGAAACTAATTCTTCTGTTTCTTTGTCAAACCGTTCAATGATTGCTCTATTAAATAGGGTGTCGTTTTCTATCAAGGATATACTTGTAGATTCTGACAAAAGTTCTTTCGCTAAAGCGTAATCTTGTTCTTCTTTAGTTAGCTCAAGGGTTACACCTGTAGCATCGGTGATTTTTTGCATAAGTTTCTTTTTTATCATATATAATCGTTCCTTTCTTCATCAGCAATTACTTGTAAGTCATATGCGTCAATACTAATTATAGGGTAGTTATTTTTTTCTGCATAATTTTGCGCTAGTTTTTTTATGAATTTTGGTGACCCTTCATTCTCCTCATCATAAATGATTAACATTGCATCTGTATTTCTTATGAGAAATTTATTCTTTTCGATAAATTGCCATGGAGCCTCATAGGGCTTCTTTGTCACACTAGTATGAAAATCAGCAAGTGCTATAAGTCTTTGATAATTTTCCTTCTTCTGATCATTCCAATTTTTTTCCTGTTCTAAAAAGGGAGTAATAATGGAATATTTTAAATGTGGAAATTCCTTTTTTAACTCCACTACCAATTCTGCAGCCCAAGTTTCTACACCAAGCTGTCCACTTGTTATTACCCATTCAAGACCCTCGTCGAGAAGTGCGCGCATCTGATTCTCAACTGCTTTTTTTATGATAGGCACACCAGGATGGTTGTCATTGAATATACCTAATTCATAGGCTTTATACCCAGTTATTAAAAGTCTTTTAATCATTTTCTCTACCTTCTTTTAACTTTTTGAGTAATGTGTCCATATACTACATCTTCTCATAAACTAGTATGAATGCAAAGAAGGGATGATGGAAGTTGGATGAAACGGTAAGCGTAGAGTATGTAAGTCCATTTGAAGGACACGTTTTCCAAGCGGCACAAAGTTTAATGGGTACTAACATAGCAGTACAAACAACTAAAAATATTCTTCAAGGTAAACTGACGATGGTAGCTCCGGATCATATTGTAGTGAGTGTAGGTGGAGTTCCTTTTTACGTACGTATTCAAGCTATAGTTTGGATTACTCCGAACATACCTAAATGAAAGGATGGTTAATTGTTTAATAGAGTAGATAAGTTGTTAATTGAATTACCTAATTTAGAATATGGTGACGCAAATGCCGCTTCAGTAGTTCAAGAACTATTAGGTGGGAAATTTGGTGAGATGTCTACTCTCAACAACTATATGTATCAATCCTTTAACTTTCGTGGAAAAACTAAGCTAAAACCATTCTATGATTTGGTTGCTAGTATCACTGCAGAGGAATTTGGTCATGTAGAGCTCGTATCTAATACGATTAATCTGTTATATAAAGGAACTGGCTTTAGTGGAGATCCAGATTTAGCACCACTTCAAGATGCCAAAAATATGCGAAACACTTATGCTTTTATTGCCAATGCTCAAACCTCTTTAGCAGGAGATTCCATGGGTAATCCATGGAGAGGAGATTACGTATTTTCGAGTGGCAACCTAGTACTAGATCTTTTGCATAATTTCTTTTTGGAATGTGGAGCTAGAACTCATAAAATGAGAGTATATGAAATGACTGAACACCCAACTGCTAGAGAAATGATTGGATACTTATTAGTACGTGGAGGAACTCATATTATTGCGTACGCAAAAGCTCTTGAAATGGCGACAGGTGTAGATGTGACCAAAATGCTACCAATCCCTAACTTGGATAATCGTGCGTTTGATCACGCGCGCAAATACGAGGATCTTGGATACGGAAATGTTCTATTCACATGGAATAATGTTGGCGATTACAAGGACATCGATAAAATTTGGAAGGGACAAAATCCAACAAGTGGAGACCGGTTGTTCGTGAAAGAAGGCAGTCCTAAGGGTTATAAAATTCCTGAATTAGAATCGCTTCCGGAGGAATTTGCTCCCGGTATCGGACCAGAAGAATTCCAAGCAATCGCAAAAAGACTGATGTCAAAAATTTAAACTAAGAAAACCTAGCGCTTACATCTGTCTTGAAATTATATGAGTATAGCGAGTAGGCAGCACTCTAGCCATCCCAACTATATTCATTTGACCTTGAATGATAAGGCTCTAGAATTAAATGAACCTGTTTTCATATCTTTAACACGTTCGTATCTTTCCATTGAAAAAGCCCCGTTCTAACAGGGCTTTTACATATCATTATCAATTATTTAATACACCATTCGATACAAGTTCACGTATTTTTTCTTCCGTAAATCCAAGCTCATCCAATACCTCCTGATTATGTTGGCCAAGCAGGGGGGCAGGGGAACGCAGCTGCCCTGGGGTTTCGGAAAATTTGGCTGGGAAGCCAAGTGTTTTCATAGGGCCAGCTATCGGATGCTCGTAATTTAACACCATATCTCGAGAAAGAATATGCTCATCTTCAAGCGCTTGGTCGTATGAATATATTGGGCTGCATGGAATTCCATGTTCATCAAGCAACGATAGCCATTCGGATGAGCATTTCTCTTGAAGGACAGATTCAATTTCCAACTCAAGTTGGTTTACATTTTGTGTTCGTATAGAATTGGTTAGGAATCGTTTGTCATTAATCCACTCTGGTTTATTTATTACATATAAACAAAACTTTTCCCAAAGTTTTTGATTGCCAGCACCAATTAAAATAGAACCATCCTTAGTTTGAAAACCTTGGTAGGGAGAAGAGACACGATGAGCTGTACTATTTCTCTTAGGAATCTCGCCTTTACCAAAATATGCAGCTGCCTCCCAAACCGTCCAAGCGAGACCCGCGTCTACTAAGGATACGTCTATGTATTGGCCAACCCCTGATTTTAACCGATAAATATAAGCAGAGAGAATTGACTGTATGGCTGTTTGTGCTGCTGCTATATCATGTATAGCAATGCCGACTTTTACAGGCTTACCTTCACGTTCTCCAGTCATATCCATTATTCCAGAGAGACCTTGCGCCATAATGTCATATCCGCCCTTGTTTTTATAGGGTCCGGTCTGTCCATATCCAGAAATAGAACAATATATAAGCGATGGATTAATAGCTTTTAAAGTTTCATAGTCTATTCCAAGCTTGTTAGTTACACCCGGTCTGTAATTCTCAATAATAACATCCGCATCCTTGACTAATTCCTTCAATATCTGAATGCCTTCCTCTTTTTTTAGATTAAGGCATATACCTCTCTTGTTTCGATTCACCATCATATACATATAACTTTCTTCTTTAACATAAGGTCCCATTTGGCGAGTATCATCCCCATTTGGGTATTTCTCAACTTTTATAACTTCAGCTCCCATATCTGCTAGAACCATAGAGCAATAGGGACCCGCGAGGACCTGAGAAAGATCAACTATTTTCATACCTGTCAAAGCTTGTGCTATCATGATAAACCACCTTATCTTTAACCTTTAATAACTAGCATATTTCCAATTTCTTCCATATTTCGTACACCCGCCAAGGAGATCGAAACCTTAGTCTCCTGCAGGAAATTTTCTAATACTCTTTCTACACCTTTCTGTCCACCGGCAGCAAGTCCCCATACGAATGGTCGCCCAATACAAACAGCAGTTGCACCAAGAGCAAGTGCTTTAACAGCATCTGAACCTCTTCTCACTCCGCTATCAAATAGAACTGGAATGCTTCCATTTACAGCTTCCACAATACCTGAAAGAGCATCTATGCTTGCAATAACACCGTCCAACTGACGACCTCCGTGATTGGAAACGATGATACCATCAATTCCTTTTTCAATTGCCAGCTTGGCATCATCCGGATGAAGTATACCTTTAATCAAAATAGGAAGGGATGTGTGATTCCTTAACTCTGTAATATCATTCCAGTTTAATGTAGGATGATAAATGTTTTCTAGGATGCTATCCACAATGGCTTCCTGAGATTGCTCCGTTAACGCAGCCATAAAAACAGGGTCTGTTGCGTAATTACCTTGACCATAGCCGCGTTTAAGAGGGGAGAACTGATTGCGAATATCTTCCTCGCGCCATCCAAGCATAACCGTATCTACTGTTAACACGATTGCCTCGTAGCCAGCAGCTTCCACTCTTCTTGCCATACTAAAAGCAATTTCTTTATTGGAAGACCAGTAAAGCTGAAACCACTTTGAGCTGCCTGGAGTTGCTGCGGCAATCTCTTCAATTGAATAGCTCGACACAGTACTTTGTATATAAGGAAAATTATATTTTGCTGCCGCCTTCGCAACAGCAATTTCTCCATCGTCATGGGCAATTTTATTTACACCAACGGGAGCGATGAAAAGAGGATGCGGATATGTATGACCTAATATTGTCACTTCTGTATTTAAAGAAGAGACATCTGTTAAGAATCTTGGAACTATCGAGTATTTGGAAAAGCTACTTATATTTTTATTGTAGGTTTCTTCTCCACCTGCCGATGAACGGATATAACCAAAGGGACCAGGTTCTAATGCTTCTCTCGCTTCCTGTTCTAATTCATTAAAGTCAATTGGATATTTTGTGTGATTGTCTATATTTCCTAATAGTAAGTCATTATTTTTAGCATTGCTCATGATCTACACCTCTTATGTAAAATTGGGCTTTCTTTTTTCTAAAAATGCTTGAATACCTTCTGTATAATCCTTAGAGCTGAAGGAATCTAATATCAACTGCTCTATCTCAAGGGTTTCTTCATTTTCTCCATCTAAAATAGACTGGATAACTTGCTTGATTCCATTGTTTGCAGTGGAGGATTTGCTCACAATTTTGTTAGCAAAAATCAAGCATTCCTTTTCCACTTCTTCCATCGGAAAAACATAATCAATTAAACCAATTTCCTGTCCTTCTTCAGCAGAAATAAGCTTAGCTGTGTAAAGTAACTCTTTAGCTTTAGAGGGACCAATCAAATTTACCAATCGCTTAGTGCTTGTTAGATTATATATAATTCCTATATTTGCTGCAGTGATACCAAGCTTACTTCCAGCCGAAGCAAATCTAAAGTCACAAGAGTTAGCTAGCTCTAAACCACCACCAATAGCTAATGTTTTAATAAGTGCGATAGTCGGCTTAGGAAAGCGGTATAGTTTTTCAACCGATTCAAGCGTTAAGTCATTATAGGCCTTCGCTTTCTCAGCAGAAAAACGATTTTCTAAAAACTCGGTTATATCTGCTCCAGAAGAAAAGGAGGTTTCATCCACTCCTTTTAAAATAAGCAATTTAATAGAGGTATCCTTTTCTAACTCTTCTAAGATTTGACCCAGCTGTTTAAACATAGCGAGAGAAAATGAGTTTTTCTTTTCAGCTCTATTAAATACAAGTGTAGCAATAGGCCCATTACGTTCTATGTGCAATTGGTTTGTCATTAGAAATGCCTCCGTTTAATCTTTTTTTATCCTTGCAGCTAATCTGTTACCGATAGACTGAATACCTTGAACTAGAATGATCAATATAAGCACCGTGGCATACATGATATCCTCTTCATATCGTAAATGCCCAAAACGATATGCTAGGTCACCAAGACCACCTGCACCGACCATACCTGCCATTGCCGTAGCTCCGATTAAACCTACTGTCGAAATAGTTAAGCCTAAAATAATTGAAGGACGTGCCTCACGCAGTAGCACATGCCAAATGATAGAAGGAGTTTTAATTCCCATCGCTGTATAAGCTTCAATGACACCATTCTGTACCTCTAAAAGTGCGGATTCCATCAATCGTGCAATATATGGAGCAGTATAAATTACTAATGGAACGATAACACCCTTGACACCGATCGTAGTTCCAACAATAAATTTAGTAAAAGGAAGGATAAAAAATAGTAGAATAATAAATGGAATTGAACGAATTATATTAATCAGAAGGTTACTAACTTGGTATATAACCGCATTTTGTAACGCTTGACCTGGTCTAGTTAGAACGATAAGTATTCCAAGTGGGATACCAATGATTATGGAAAAGAATAAAGATATGCCTACCATCTGAAATGTTTCAATTACAGATTCTCCGATTATTGGCAACCATTGATTAGTGAATTGTTCGAATCTACTCATGAGTGCACCTCCAAGCTCTCAGTTCCAACGCCTTGTTCTTCTAAGAAGCGAATAGCTGATTGTACTTGATTTTTTTCTCCTACTAAATGAATCACGATATTACCGACAATCCCGTTTTTCAATTCAATAATATTGGCCGTTAAGATATTTGGTTGTACATCAAACTTCTGACTAACCTCTGCTAATAATGGTTTTCCAGTACTTTCCCCAACGAAAGTCAAGCGAGTGACTGCACCCGTCACATGGAGCTGAGAAATAAGGGAAGGGGATAAGTTACGTTGACTAATTGTGTTTAAGAACTTTTTAGTTGTCGGATGACTAGGCTTCGTGAAAAGATTAATAGCTGTGTTCTCTTCTACAACTTCTCCGTTTTCCATCACATACACATGATCACAAATCTTTTGAATAACATTCATCTCATGAGTTATTAAAAGAATAGTTATACCTAACTCCTTATTGATCTTTAATAAGAGCTCTAATATTGAGTCCGTCGTTTCTGGATCCAGAGCACTTGTTGCTTCATCACTTAATAATACTTCTGGTTCCTGGGAGAGAGCTCTTGCAATAGCTACACGTTGCTTTTGACCGCCAGAAAGCTGGTTTGGATAGCTTTTATGCTTATCGGTTAAGCCTACTATTTCTAAATATTTTTCCACTCTTTTTTTAACTTCGTTCTTGTCGTAGCCAAGCAGCTTTAAAGGTATAGCGATATTGTCGTAAACAGTGGCAGTTTTTAAAAGGTTAAATCCTTGAAAAATCATGCCTATTTTGTTTCTGACTTTTCGAAGTTGAGGAAGGGGGAGGGGGGTTATTTCTTCGCCATTAATGTATACTTTGCCTTTTGTTGGCTTTTCGAGTAGGTTAACACATCTGATAAGTGTGCTTTTCCCTGCTCCGCTATAGCCGATAACTCCGTGAATTTCACCTTTTCTTACATGAAGACTTACGTTACTGACAGCCTTTACTGTGTTGCTTTTGCTGATGAATTCCTTTGTAATATTCTCTAAAACTATCATGTTAAATCTTCCTTTCTAAAGAAAACGTTACCGGTTGCGGCAACGTTTTTGTTATTTCTACTCATCCCAGCTTGCTAACACAGAACCTTGAAACTCTTCTTCGATAAATGTTCTGACTTCCTCTGATTGATAAGCTTTTACAAACTTTTGAACGGTTGGATCATCTTCGTTTTCCGCGCGTACAACGATATAGTTCACATATGGAGAGTTAGATGACTCTAAAAGAATTGAGTCTTCCTTCGGGTTAATGCCAGCAGCCAAAGCAAAATTTGTATTGATTGCTGCAGCATCTACCTCGCTAAGCTGTTTCGGTATTTGAGCAGCCTCTAATTCGATAAATTCAATATTCTTAGGGTTTTCTTCGATATCATAAATAGAAGCATTTTCTTTTTTATCTTCTTTAATTTTAATAAAGCCATTTTCCTCTAGTATATATAATGCGCGTGAACCGTTAGTTGGGTCGTTTGGTAATCCAAATGTGGCACCTTCTGGTAAATCTTCAAAGGATTTAAATTTTTCAGAGTAAATACCCATTGGGTTTAAAATAGTTTTACCAACTGGTACTAGCTCAGTACCATGGTCTTCGTTGAAAGCATCTAGAAAAGGCTCATGTTGATAGCTATTTGCGTCTAGGTTACCTTCAGAAAGTGCTGTGTTTGGAAGTATGTAATCAGAAAAAGCTTTAATTTCTATTTCTAGTCCATCTTTTGCTGCAACTTCTGCTGCAACCTCAGCTATTTGTTCGTGAGGACCAGCAGTTACACCTATGACTAATTTATTTTCATCTAAGGCTTTGTCACCTTTAGATTCATCACCACAAGCCGCAAGCAACCCCGTTAATAGAACTCCTGATAATACTAAACCAACCTTTTTCATTAAAATTCCTCCTTAATAATTATTAAAGAATACGAATAAATATAAAAGCCTCTCTTTCAAAAAGAAAGAGAGGCACACAAAAATGCATTGTCCTCTCTTATCTTCCAAAACAAAAATGTTTTGCAGGATTTAGCACCTTTCTATACTTTTGGTATAGATGGTTGCCGAGCTTCAACGGGCCAGTCCCTCAGCTACTCTTGATAAGAGATAATAAGCTATTAAGTTTTTCGTTTATTCTATAAATGAAAATTTACTATACTAAACTAACAAAGTCAAGAGCTATTTTTTAATAGTAAAATTTTTTAGAAAAGATTAAAATTATAAGATAATAAATAATTATGCAATTGGAGGAATCGACATGACAATAAGAGCAAATTTTGCAGTTGGTGATTTTGAGAGAATAGTTGGTGCTAGATTAAAATATGGAACAGATTTGATAGAAGGGATAGAAGCAATATGTGAAGCCAACCAAATTACTTCTGCCACTATCGTTAGCTGCTTTGGAAGCTTTCAAAAGTGTGGCTTTGTCTATTTAATTCCAGCTGATTCCTCGAAAATAGGTGTAGCCTATAATGAAATAATCGTAAAAGAAGGACCTATAGAATTTTTATCTGGTACAGGAGTTATATGTCAGCAAGAAGGAAATTATGCCACACATTTTCACGGATTAATGTGCGATCAATATGGTGCTGTTTTTGGAGGTCACTTCATCAAAGGTGAGAATCCTGTAATTACGGTTGACCTAGTTTTAGCCGAAGTAAAAGGGATGGAATTCCATCGGAAACATGATGAAGAGACTTGTGCAATTCAGTTTTATCCGATTGAGAAAGGGAGCAAGTTCTCCAGGTCAATAGATGAATAGAAAGTGGAGTAGGTTAACATATAAAAGAATTCAAATAAACAATAGAATATGACATAAAAAAGACTACTTTTGTAGTCTTTTTTTTATTTTGTTGACTATTTCACTTAAACACACTAATTAATATTGTGATGAGAAAATAAACTAAAATACCAAGTATAAATAGTCCTATAAATTTTTTCATTTAAAGATACCTCCAGAGGATTAATCTTGTTTTTTATTGAACGGACATAAAAAAATTTATCCGGTCATAAAACGTTGCTATCCGGTCATAAATATTTTTATCCGGTCATAAAATCGCGCTATCCGGTCATAAAAATTTTTATGCGGTTATAAAGTCCAGTTATCAATTATTTTCATAGAAAGTAGTGTCTTTTAACTTCACTTAAACATCTTTTAGATGATAACAGTAACTAATTCTTAAAAAAGTTCTAGCTTTTCTATACGGTCAACAGCCTCAATCAGGCGATCCTCATCAACTAAAAGTCCGATGCGTACATAACCTTCCCCGTGTTTACCAAATCCATTGCCAGCAGCGACAGCAACGTCTGCTTTTTCTAGAAGTATGTCAGCAAATTGTTCACTAGTATAGCCATTTGGTACAGGAAGCCATGCAAAGAATGAGCCTTCAGGAGCTTTCACATTCCAACCAATTTTGCGACAAGCCTCTATGAAAGTATTTCTTCTTTTTTCATAGAGTGCCACTAGATCTTCCACGCATTCCTGAGACCCATTTAGTGCTTCTGCTGCTGCAGATTGAACAGCAGGGAAGAGGCTGACAAAAAGATGGTCTTGTATAATATTGATAGCCTCAATCATTTTGGAATTACCTACGGCAAACCCTACGCGCCATCCTGCCATATTATAGGTTTTGGATAGCGTATACATTTCAATTCCGACTTCTTTAGCACCTTTTGCTTGTAAGAAACTAATAGGTTTTTTCCCATCAAAGCCGATGCCTCCGTAAGCAAAATCATGGACAATGGCTATATCATTTTCCTTTGCTAACTCAACAGTTTCTTGGAAAAACTCTAAAGTAGCAGAGGCTCCCGTAGGATTATTAGGATAATTCAAATACATTAGTCTCGCTGCCTCTTTTTGATCCGGGGTAAGCTGCTTGTAATCGGGTAGAAACGCATTTTCTTCTAACAGTGGCATAGTATCAAATTGCACATTTGCTAGTCCTACTCCAGAGAGATAATCTGGATAACCAGGGTCAGGAAGGAGCATTAATTCCTTCTCATTCATCATAGCTAAAGGTAGCTCTACTAAACCTATTTTAGTACCAAAAAGTACGGCTACCTCTTTACTAGGATCTATATTAACGTCATACTCTCGAGAATAAAAATCTACGGCCGCTTGCTTAAGCTCGTTTATACCTCTAAAGGGAGAATATTTATGAGAAAGCGGACTTTGTGCTGCTGTCGATAGCGCTTGTACAATATGGTCAGGTGTCGGCTGGTCAGGGTTTCCTTGTCCGAGATTGATAACATCCCTACCTTCTGCCACAGCCTTCGCTACTTTTTGTACTAATGTTGCAAAAAATTGGGGAGGGAGATTTTTTAAACG
Organism: Psychrobacillus faecigallinarum; assembly: GCF_014836595.1. Taxonomy (GTDB): domain Bacteria; phylum Bacillota; class Bacilli; order Bacillales_A; family Planococcaceae; genus Psychrobacillus; species Psychrobacillus faecigallinarum. Next base: position 183,258 of record NZ_JACSQO010000007.1, read on the forward strand.
ATCAGAAAATTCCATGGACAATACCTCTTTTTCTAAATAGTTGCATATATTAGTCATATTTTTTATTCTACCTTAAATACATAGCTTGTCTATACCTTGATATTACTGGGTTTTCTTGCTGATAAATAAGTAAACAAACGACCTATTAAAGAATGACTGAATACCAAATTGAATACCAATCATTAAAAATTGACGTATTTAGCGAATTTTTCAGCAGTATTATCTTTCATTTTTTGAGTTACATGAGTATATACATTCATGGTGGTTTTAATGTCAGTATGGCCAATGCGATCCTGCACATCTTTTAAACTTGCTCCAGCCTCAAACAATAGGGAAGCGTGGGTGTGCCTAAAACCATGAATTGTAATAGGAGGGAACCCATACTTTTTAATTAAGGCTTTTAGCTGGTGATTAGGGTAAACAGTTGAATGGTAATCATTCATTGCTCTTTTATCTGTGGAAGCTAACACAGGTTGATTGTTATTGAATGTTGTATTGATTCCATATGTTAATAACAATTTTGCCTGAGTTTTCTTCCATTTTTCCAGTACGTCAAGTGTTTTATCATCCACACTAATTGTACGCTTGGATTGAGCTGTTTTAGGTGTTTGAACGTATCTAGTCGATTCCTCAGTTTTAGCAAGTGTTTTATTGAACCTAATTGTTTTTTCAATAAAATTAATATCATCCCAAGTCAAAGCTAATACTTCACCTTTTCTTGCACCTGTAAAAGCAAGCAGCCTAAACAGTACATACACTTTCATTTTTTCGTTTTTTTCAATCGTACTTAAAAATTCTTCTAATTGCTGCATGTTATAAAAGTTCTCGACTGGATCTGTATCTACAATTTTCTGCACTGGCTTTGGCATAATAATTTTCTGCATTGGATTATCCGTTATCACTTGAAGTGTGGTTGCGTAATCCAAAACCATTTTTACGTAGTTTCTATAACTCCGATAATTTACGTAGTGTTTGGACCATTCGTTTACTATCTTTTGACAATAAGCAATAGTTATTTTATCGGTAGGTAAGTTTGCAAATTTGGGTAATATCGCTGTTTTGAAATAAGTTACTGTGGTGTTCACTGTTGAAAGTTTTACTGTATGACGATAGTTTTCCAACCACAATTCATATACCTCTCGGAAAAGCATCTTTTTAGACATTTTAAACCCATTAGTTTCTATATTAAGTTCTAACCTCGCTAGTGCGAGTTTTGCTTCTTTTAATGAAGTGAATCCGCGTCTAGTTGTTCTTTTTGGCTTTCCAGTGAGTGGATCAGTACCAAGATATACATTGAACATATAGGCGGTAGCACCGTCTTTTTTTGTGTATTTTTTTATAGTTGTCATTATGAGTCTCCTTGTTGTCCGGGCAAGGGCAATTAAAGGAGTATAGATGTACTAATATAGAAGAATTAATTGTCTTCTCTTAATTCTAATAAACCCATTAAAAAATTATTAAGAGCATATTTTTCGCCCTTTGATAGTTCTTTTCTATCTAAGTAAATCTTATTGTATTTCCCATAAAGATTACCAATATCAATTGAAGTTTTATAGGAGTTGACTTCTTCTTCCAGTCTGGAAATTTGACCTTCTAGTCTAAAAATTTGACGTTCTAACTTATTGATCTTCTCTTGGGATTCGTATTCCTCCCAGCTTTCTTCTCCGGGTTCGGGCCAAGCTTTATACCCAGCTAAATCGAGCATTTCTACCTCCGTATAATCAATTACAAACCCGTCCCCAGTAGGACTAGGTGTAGGTGTTTTTTTACTCATCCCCTTTGCTAATTTCCTTATTGTTTTTTTAGATGGTACTTTCCCATCTTCTATTTGAGATAAATACGGTCTTGAAATATCAGTCATTCTACTTAGTGCGCTTATAGAAAGATTATTTTTGTTTCTGTAATTCTTCAAATAATCACCAACACTTTTAATCTCCTTCTCCATGGAATTCCTCCTTACTTGTTGATTATGTAAGTATTATCTCCATAACTGCAACAAAAATCAACACATTTAAAATTTAATATTGAAAACTGTTGATTTTTGTTTCAGTAATGGGTAAACTGTATATCAAGGGTGAAACTAAAAGTTGCACATAGGAGTTGAGGTGAATAATGATGTTGAAAATATACCCTAAGAGGATAAACATTCGTGTGGCGATGGCTTATAAAGGTTTAAATCAGAAGGAGCTTAGTAAAATCTCTGAGATAAATCCCTCAACTTTTTCAAATTTCATGAATGGTCGATACAGCATTTCCTCGAAAAGCGCAAAAAAAATTGCTCGGACATTAGAAAAACCTGTAAAAGAACTATTTGACTTTAAATAACTTAAAAGGGGGGAATAAATAAGTGTCTATTTTTTCATTGGAAACGGAACGAGAAATGAAAGATGAAATAATCGAACAGATTATGAAGACAGTATCATTTTTAGTAGAAGAAAAAAGTCGAAAGAGGTATTTAAAATTTTCAGAGGCATGTACTTATGCTTCGGTGTCTCCTGGGACATTGCAAAAGTGGGTTGAGAAGTATGGCATGCCCATATCAATCATTGAAGGTAGGAAGATTGTTGATACTCGAGATTTGGATGAATTTATAGCGAAACATAAAATTTAAATTGTTCGGGCAGGGGCAACATTATACATGAATAAAAAAATAAAAAAAACCACTATTCACGGCAATGAATAATGGAGGATTTGAGATTATATTTTATACATTTAATTATAACGAAGGTTTAAAAGAGTTGCAATACAAGGGAAAAAACTTCTATGTGGCTTCCCGTTCTAAATTTTGGGGAGAGTTTAAGAGTTTAAGTGCTTCAACCGAACGACGTCACATTGGAAGGAGTTGTGGATGAATACATGGCAATAACCGAAAAAAGTAAAATACTTTTACCTGTAATGGAAAACATACCAGAGGAATTGAAGCTTCTTCCACAATGGGTAATTTGGAAGGCTATTTTAAACGATAAAAACGAATATACAAAAGTGCCTTTTAGAGCGAACGGGAAAGATGCAGCAGATTCAACGAATAGAAATACATGGGAAACTTTTGCTGATGTTGAGGAAGCTTATTTAAACGGTATTGGTGATGGAATAGGTTTCGTACTTTCTAAGGAAGATCCATATGCGTGTATTGATATTGACGGGATTGAAGATATAGATAATCTTTCTGCACTTAATTTGCAAATCACAAATGCGAGTTACACAGAAATATCTCCGAGCGGTTCGGGACTCCATGTGTGGATTAAAGGATACAAGCATGATAGCCAAAAATTTAAGAACAAAAACACTAAATTAGGCTATGAAATATACGATAGTAAAAGGTTTCTAACACTGACGGGAGAGTCTAAAAACAGTCTGCCGATAAGTGGAGGACCAGAAATTGAAAATTTTATTAATATAGTTTTCAAGCGTGAGGAAAACAAACAGCTACCAACTGTTAGAACAAACGATGTAGAAAACAATTTAACAGAAAGCGATATCATCCGAATTGCAACTAATAGCAAAACAGGAGCTCGCTTTAATTCATGCTTTAGGGGTGGCTGGGAGTCATTATATAGTTCTCAATCAGAAGCGGATTTGGCTTTTTGTAATGACTTAGCATTTTGGACCAATTGTAATTATCAACTTATGGATAGCATTTTCCGTCAATCATCATTGATGCGTGAAAAATGGGGGAGAAGGCAAAACACTTCCACATATGGTGATGAAACTCTAAAAAAAGCAATTAACGAATGCACAAATACTTTTTCTCCAAAAACGAAAGGACACGAAGTAATACTTTCTGATGAAGATTCAAGTTTTCAGGTTAGAGAAACCAACTGGTGGGCAACCAATGCGAATGGAACAAAAACTTTATTGCACAATGTACTAGGCTCTGAAGTGATGAAGGAGTTTTTTCTTGTACGACATCCCAATCCACATAGTGACCTGTATTACTACAACTACAATAAAGGAATTTATGAACAAGACAAATCAGGTCGACAGGTAAGTGCCATCATTCGTAATAAAGATGATTTAAAACGCAATCAAGTAAGAGAGGTGCAGGAATACGTTACCGACATGTCCCCAGTTATAAACAACGCAAATACAAATTATATAGCTGTAGAAAATGGATTGTTGAATCTAAAAACATTTCAGTTAGAACCGTTTTCACCAAAGATCTTTGTTACACAAAAAATCAACACTACGTACAATCCTAATGCAAATGATAGTTTCATAGAAGAAACATTACAAAAGGTCACAAAGGGACACGTACCAAGTTATCAAAACATCTGCGAAATGTTTGCTTGTGTACTTTACCCAGAAATCTTGGTCCCAAAGATGTTTTATTTATATGGAAGGACTGCTCATAACGGAAAATCCAGTGTTTTAAATATGATTTTTGAAACCTTTGATAAAAAAGGTGGACAAATATCAGCAGTATCTCCACAAAAATTAGCGAATAACACATTTGCAGGAGCTGCCATTTACGGAAAGCTTGCGAATATCGTGGACGATCAACCGGATGCTGTAATTGAAGATAGTGGGATGCTCAAGACAATCATAACTGGTGGCCGTATTGAAATTGAGCGAAAGGGGAAGGACAGTGAGAGTGTGAAAATGTCTACTCCATTAATTACTGCAAGTAACTACTTTCCAAATTTCAAAGAATCAGGAAACCAGATAAATAGAAGATTGCACATTATTCCCTTTGAATACAGTTTTACAGAGGATAAGAACTGCGTATCAGACTCAGAAAGCATGCAGCGGATTGCAAGTCAAAGTGGTAGAGAATATGTCTTAAAATTAGCTGTAGATGCTTTAAAACGGATGCTACTGAGTAAAGAAGCGGACAAACTTACGTATAACGAAAAGTCTGTAGAAGTTGGTAAATTGTTTGCAGAACAGAACGATCCATTGAGTGATTATTTCTTTGAATATACAGCTGATTACTTTATTGAACGTCCAGGCTCTTCCGTTATAAACGAATATAACAACTGGTGTACTGAAAATAGTACGCATCCACTTGGTAGAAAACGTTTCAAAGAAGCTGTTTCCAATAAATACGATTTAATTTGGGATTTAAAGAATGTTTATATTAACGGTGGCTGGAAGAGTACTAGGGGTTTCAAAAAGAAAGAAGTGTAATAAAAAACGTGTAATCGTGTAAATGTGTGTACAAAACGTGTATAGCTCAACCTTAGATACACAAGAGTTTTTACTAAAAAATACACGGTTACACGGTTACACAAAATTAAAATCTCTCTATATATCTTGGTATGTCAATATACCTATATATGTAATACGTCATACCAAAATACATTTATATTCTCAAAAACTGTGTAACTGTGTAAAAGAGTAATAAATAATAAAAAAACCCTTATATATCAACGTCTATAACACTTTAAAAAGTGTGTAAAAAGCGTGTAAAAGTGTAATAAAAACGTGTAAAAAGTGTGTAAATCAAAATTAATCTAAAGGAGATAATCATATGCCAAAACTAAAAGGTGTACCAACACTATTAGCAGACATTTATATAGCAGAGGATGGAACATATCACATGAAAGCATGGTGCCCATATTGCGAAAAGTTTCATTCACATGGTGAGGTAGACACAAGCTGGCGTGCAGCACATTGTTTTAAAGGACCACTCAAAAGCAAAGGTTACTATTTAAAGTTAAATCCAGATAATCCAACTAATGTCGAGTTACAAAATGTTTACAAGAAGATGAAACGATTGGAGCGGTAAACAGTAAGGTTTGAGGAAAATTCAACGCAACAAAACGTAACATTTTCACGCTTTCAGGGGGTCAAAATCATCCTTCAAAATTCAGCATGTACCAATTTTCATGGGGGCATATTTATCTCTGAATGTAAAATAGTCTTGACTTATAGGAAAAAGGCTCAAACACTTGGTACACATAAGTTTGTGGGAGATTTTCAGTTAGAGTTTTTTATACATTTTTGTACATTCTAGGGGTTTTCAAGGGGTGGATTAGTTAGGAAGAATTGGTACGATGTCGGATTTTAAGTGGTACATCAACTGCAACGTTCTGGAGGACATGCCCCTCTAAAACTCAGGGGGTAGGCATAAATAAAAAAACACAGCCAATTAAGACTGTGCTTTGAGTTTCTGTTTATGCCTTACCAGTGTAGCTTTACTGATCCCTGTCATTTTCTCTACTTCAGTGTAGGAGTGTTCTTCTAGAAGTTTCATGGCATGACTCATTTGTTTGTTAGTGTACTTCTTTGGTCGACCTTCCTTGAAGTCAGGGTTTTGTTTTGCAAATACTTTACCTTCCGCTAAACGCTCAACAATCATGTCACGTTCAAACTCAGCGAATCCGCTTAGTATAGTTAGTAGTAGGCGACCAGTAGACGTATTCTCGACCACACCCATATTGAGTATATGAACGCGTATGCCATCGTTTAACAGTCGCTTGATTAATCCTATACCATCTTCTGCAGAACGTGCGAAACGGTCTAATTTAGTCACTACAAGGGTGTCTCCATCCTTCAATAAAGATAGTAGCTTTTGAAACTCTGGACGTTCCTTTTTAGTACCAGTGAACTTCTCGGAAAAGATGGTTTGACATCCAGCACCTTCTAGTTTTGTAGTTTGTTCAGATAAATCTTGTGAAGTTCCGCTTACTCGAGCATAGCCGTAAATAGTCATTGTAGTCCTCCTATTATGATTACGAGTTATGAATACGTTTGTAAGGCTATCTTATCACATCACATAATCATAATCAATACTTAACAGTTATGAATACGATAGAAAGTTTGACCAAAAAAATGGTGGAAACTTTCCTGGTATTAGTTATTGAAAGGAATTGATTAAAGAATAGTAGTGGAATCGTCAAAGGGATTGCCTTTAGTTTTTTAACCCCCAAAAGCCCTGCCTTTTAAAACGCTACAACTGCTGTTCAGAAATACGCACAATTTTTTTCAACTCGAGGGGTAATATCTATTTTAAAAATGAAACAAGGAGGTCGGGTGATGCAAGAGAATAAAAATGATGTGATGTGGCGACTGAGTTATTTTGCAAAGGCACTTACACGAGCGAAGCGACTAGAAAGCTTACGTAAAGAATTTCACCAAGAATTATATGATGCTATTACTTATCCTTCCGTTCGCTATGGTGACGATTATCAAAAAGGAAGAAATCCTAATACTGACGCTCAGGCTATACGAATAATTGAATCGAAAGAACGGTATGAACGAAAAATACAAAAGGAATACCAATTAGCTGATATTTGGCAAATGATTTTGACTGAATGGGTAAACGAAATAGAACGATTGTTATTAATTCGGTATTTTAAAAAAGAGAAGCCAGTTAGTTATAGTGTGATAAGAAAAATTATTAAAAGGATAAAACCTAAACTAGATGCATTGGAAATAAAAACGTTAGGGGAACGCAATCAACAAGCATACGGTGAGTTTGAAGAGTTTCGTAGATTAAATGATGATTTGTTTGTAAGTAAAACAAAACTTTCATTTTTGGAGGATTCGACAAAGAAACATCCTGTATTAGTTGATGGTCGATTTGTATTTCTAACGGATGGAGAGTTTGAAAGACATCAGAATAAAGATAAGGAAATGTTGCACCAGGAGATGTTGAATTATCGGAATCGACGAAATGGGGTGTCCGTCATGTAAATCAACTACCAACCATTGCAATAGCCACTAGAATAAAAAAACAAAACGAAAGGAGTGAAATATGTGGAAGAAGTCCATCAATCTAGGGCCATAAAAGTTCTACAAGTAGCAGTTTTGTACGCAGAAGTAGAAAAAAGAAAAGGTAAAGTATCTAAGACTTTTAAAAATAAGTTAGAAGCTACTTTACCGTCACTCGCGGCCATGCTCGATGATGAATATTTATGGCAGCTCGCTCAAAAAACAATTGAAGCTGTTCATCACGCATTGAATTACATCGAATCGGGAGATGATTACGATCTTCAACAAATGATAAAAGCCCATGATGAAGGCGATAAGATTTGTTATGAAGTAATGGAAAGGAGGAATACAAATGGCAATTAATTTAGTCGCTCGCATGAGGGTAGACGATGGACTAACTCAGCCAATGCGACGAATCACTCGCCAACTAGGCGAAACTGAACGTGCAACCACACGATTATCCAGACGTATGGCACAAAATGACACGCAGTTTAATAGATTTCGTAGAACTACTACTGGATTGGTTTCTGGGATAAGTGGTTTGACAAGAGGATTTGGCGGTTTGGTATCTAAAATAAATCCTTTATCCATGGCCTTTACAGGTATCGCTACTGCAGCAACTGGGGCATATGGTGCCGTAAAAATATTCAACGCTACAGTCGGTGAAGCTATGAAAATGGAACAATCGAAAGTAGTTATTGGTGCGATGTTCAACGATAAAGGTGTATCAGATGATTACATGAAGATGATGGACAAAATGGCAATTAAATCACCGATATTTAATTCACAAGACATGTATGACAATTCGAAGATGTATGTTTCACGAACAAAGGACGTAAAGCAATTAGAAAAAATGTGGAAGGTAACGGAACGTTTGGCCGCTGCCAACCCAATGCAAGGGACAGAAGGGGCTGTATTCGCTCTCAATGAATTATTAAGTGGGGACACAGTTTCGATGGTTGATAGATTCGGGCTAGATAAAAATGTTCTTTCAAAAATTAAAAAACTATCCCTCGAAAAACAAATAACTGAGATGGATAAGTATTTAGAAAGAATAGGTTTTACAAATGAATTAATAGAAAAAATGGGTAACACTTCACTGGGCTTGTGGGGGCAAGTTAAAGAACGTTCACAAACTATCCTAAGAACAATGGGTGAACCTGCATTAAAAGCGGTTAGTAAATTTATGAATGATGCACTCACGCGGTTAAGTGATTCAGACATGACCAAATTCGCTAATTGGGGCGGAAAAGTGATTGAAAGAATGGTTAGTGGTCTTTCGAGTAATGCGACTAAATTATACGACTGGTTCGCTAGATTAATGAATGATCCTGAATTTCAAAACAAAAGTACACTAACAGGAAAAATTAACTTTGTTGTGGATGATATAGCTTCCAAGTTGAACAACTGGTACGAAGGTGGCGGTAAACAACAAATTATTGATTTCGGTTCTAATGTAGCACAAGTTATGGTATCTGCAATGGATGCAACAGATGAAGTGTTTGTGTTAGGAGGAAAATTAGGTTCTTCTATTTGGTCAGGAATGATTGATGGAGTTAAAAAATCAGCCACAGAGTCACCTATTGGAAAAGTTTTGAGTTGGTCTTACGGATGGACACCTCAAGAGATGTTGAAGAAATCGTACAATAGAATGCAAGAAGCGCCTTGGTATAACAAATCGTCAAAAAAACCTTCAAGTTCTGGTCCACAGAAATCACATAGCGGTGGATTGGATCGTGTGCCTTATAGTGGTTATCAGGCGACTTTACACCTCAACGAAAAAGTATTAACTGCACAACAAGCAAAAGAGTACCGAGAAGGTAAAAGTGGCAATGGCGGAATTAATATCAATGTTCAAAACATGAACGTACGCGAAGAATCGGACATTAACAAAATTGCAATGGCTCTAGCTAAATTACTTGAAAGTGAAAGGGGTCAGATGGCTACATGACAACGGAACATAGCCAACAGGTTCTAGAACATCTCTTAAATTCGCCAGAAGGTACTGTTTACAGTATTGAAGTAAAAGACTTACAAAGGCTTACAGGACTCTCACAAGGAGCCCTGGAGCGTGCAGTAATAGGGTTATTAGGACAGGGTTACCCCATTACCTCTAAACACTGTAAAATATACGGTTTCAAAAGAATTCAAATGAATCAAAACTATAAAATACAACCTAAAGGGGCATACAGATATGTTTAATGATAAAGAAATTTTAGAAATAGAAAAAAAGGTAAATAAATTTAAATTTGAGTATAACGAAAAACGTGAGAGTGGAGATTATTCGCAAGCGTACCTTTCAACTTTAAAAAGAAAAATGGAAGATGAGTTAAAAAGCGACTTAAAAAAATTCTATGATACTAGTCAAAGTTCAATTGAAAGAGAATTAGGTGAAATAAAAGAAAAATATTTAAAAGAACAGGAAACTTTAAAACCTGATCCTATAAATCTGTTACTTCGTCGCCAAGAATTACAAATGGAAATGGAACTAGCTGACGAACGAGAAATAAAAGAAAAGTTGAATGAGTACAAAAAGACAGCAAAAGGCGATAAGCTAGAACTTGATTTTTTACGTGTGGAAATGCGTAAAAGAAAAATGGAAAGAGAAGAGATTGAACTTAAAGCGTATATGAATGAATATGATGCAGGCGAAGAATGGAGACAGCTTCCAGAGTACAAAGAAAAAGAAGAAAAATACGCACTGATTAGCCAGGTTAAAAGAAGTGGTATGCTTTTCATTGGCAATGAGGATGAACGAAGAACTGTCGGGTTGGATGTAAGCGGATATTAAAAAAAAGAGGTGGGCATAAGCTCACCTTTCTTTGTAAAGAATAAAGATTAATTGATGAATAACTAGAAGGAAGAGAACAATGAAAAATATGCCAAGCATTGAAACACAACACGAAATGGTTAGATTTTTAATGAAATCTGTTATTCCTAGAATGATTAAAGAAAAACGTTTAAAAGATAAGCAGCGAGAAGATAATCAAAAATGATTTTAATTCAAGTGAATCACTTGATCCTGGGAGAAAGACAAGTTACTGATTATTAGTTTCGCGTTGTCTTCATCCAGTGCTGAAGCCGGCATTTTAAAATCAACTTTTATCGTTGTACTCATATTAGGATTTATATCGAAATCCTTTGGTAATGAGAGTTCCGATTTATAAGTATTTCCTCCGCTTTCAATCCTAAAAGTATGATAAACGCTCAGTGATTCATTTGAAGTGTTTTCAATCAAAATATTAAATGTTTGTTTATTATCAGTGATTTCTAAGCTGTCTATGGTTACGTTAGAATCATTAAGTACAGCAGTTTCATATGAAGTTTGAGTAGATTTTGCATCCAATATAACAAAAACAATGATTCCAAAAACAATAACAACCGAAAGGGCAATTGCTATTAAAACTTCCTTATTTTTCAGTTTTTCTTTCAAGTTAAGTGCTCCATCCATTTTTTATTTAAATTTGGGTAAAAAAATAGAACACTAGAACAAATCAAAAGACCGCAGACTTTGACTTGGTATAATGTCCTTTATCAAATAATCTTCCCCCTGAGGAATATCATCGAACGTTAGCACATTAATCATACCACAATTTTCTATTTTTTACAATAATTATAACCTTATAAAAGACCTTTATTTACACCTACTTTCCTCTAGTTTTTTTGACAGTTGAAAATCCTGTCTGTAGAGCAATAAAGTCACGGTTACAAAATTTAAAAATGCTAAAAGCCGAAAAGCGTTGATACTACTCACTGTCTGTAAACAAAAAACAGTGATTGAAAGCAGTGTTTGACAGCAGTGCAATGCACTGGTCTCGTACACTGGTCTCATACACTGTTTTTTTAATCTCTATATTTTTCATTTTAAACGGCTTTACCAAGGCTTCGGAGTATATCTAAAAATAACGGAGACATCTGTATGATGACATAACCTAATCCTGCATTGAAGATAGTTTGCCATGCTTTTTCAGAATTGCCTAGCATGAAAAAGAAGGCGCCACCTAACATGATTACGCTCGCTATTGGAAAACTGATTGCTACCATGATTTGGACTAATGGATCCAATATATTAGCGAGCATATCTAACGAGGCATCTGCAACGAATCCTGTAGGAATGATTTCTGGCGAAGCTGTTATATTTAGTGGAAGTGTGGAGCTTTGCGCAAGTATATTAACGGGTTCTACTACTGGTGAAATAACTGGTGCGGATGTGGGGATTATATTTGCGGTATTTGCTTCAGACATACGGTTTAAGATTAGTCCTATACTTGCAGCCGCTGGTATAACTGCAGCTACCATTACGGTCTTTTTCGTTGCATAAGCATCTCCTGGCACTCGATGACTAAAATCAGTGTACTCAGATTCAGGAACTACCTCGATTTTTTGATTGCGTTTAAACACTCATTTTCCTCCTTTTATTTGATTTCATTAATCGTATAGACTTTTACACTAGGCAACTCTTTACACGCTTCTATGAGCTGATTTCGCCTTAATTCTGATGTGGTAAGCCATATAACAGTAGGGAAATGCTTTAATTTTTCAGCTAACAGGCCATTTCTGTACAATTCTATATAACGTGCGATTTTTGTGCGGTTTTCTGACATCGGTTGAGTGTGATCCACTTCTAAAAAGTGATATCTAAAGTTTTTCATGAATAAAGAATCACAAATGATTGTTGCTTTGCTGTCCGAGACTTTAACTTCGTTCCGCCAATCAGAAGGACAACCGTAAAACAGCCAAAATTCATTCCTCATAATCGTGTGTTCAACATGGCCACTTTTCTTACGTACTTTCTTGCAATCTACATAGGCCCTACCAGTAGCGTTTAAATAGTAAATAAAATGGTGTCCATTTCGTACATGCGATAGATAGTCAGTTAAAGCAGTGATAACCCTATTCGTATTGCGTTTAGTCCCTAATTTGAAGTAACGGCTCAATTGATCGCGTGTCATGAAATCAAACTTCTTCAATAATAATAGAATCGATTCCTCGCGACTGTTCAATTTCCGCTTTTTCAAGAACTATTTCCTCCTTTTTCTCGACGATATAAGGAGATATAGCTTTTTGTATGATTTCTGAAGTAATTAGAGGGGTTTGTAGTATTTCTTTCTTATCTGCTGTTTGGTAGATAGCCCTACCTTTTATTTGTGGAAGTAACTCTGCGCCGGCTTCGTCTAATACAACTCTGGAAGCCACAGACGACTGTACACGAAACGATAGTTTAGCATCGCTATTCTGCTTGCATTGTCGAGGAATCACATCACCAGTAGGGTATTGGGTGGCCAAAATCTGTCTGAAGCCTAAACCCCTACCTAATCGGCTTATTTGACTCATTAGCTTCTGACATTCTTCTTTTAACTTTTTATCTGGAGCACCGACCGCTTCTGAAGGGTTTAACTCCCCGACTTCATCAATAATCACGAAATAACGCTCTTTTATACCAGCTTCTTGGACATTCTTTTTTCCAAGTGTTTTAAGACGCGTCTGAATGACTCTCATTTGGTCGTAAGCCATTTGTAACGTAGTTAAAGCGTCTACAGGCTCGTATGCGATGCTTAATGTCTGTTTAATGGATTCATAGTCACATAACTCTACACCGCCCTTTAAGTCGATTAAATAGAACTTAACGTTATCCGGTTGTGTCTCTATTAAGCTTGTAATCAGTAAATTGATAAATGTAGATTTTCCATACCCTGACGATCCACCAGTTAAGAGGTGTGGTATTTGTTCAAAGTCGTGGTATCTGAAAGTATTTTTATCACGTGTAATTCCCACAGGAACACTCCAATTGAAACCGGTATGAAACGGTACTTGTAACGGTAACGGCTCGTTATACACGCGTATTTTAAGCAATCCATCGAATACTATTTCAATTTCTTTCCGTTCGGTTAGCTTGTTGGTCCATATTCCTTTTAGATTGTCGATAATGTTGGCATCAAGCTGCAACGATTTTAAATCAGCAAAGGTAATCCGCTGGCGCCGATTATTTAAACCGTCCTCTAATACACGATGTTTAGCCAGGTAGTCATCATAACTACGTCCTAATGGAATCCGATAGGAATATTCCATCCCCCAACCATACTGCTTTTTGCGTATCAACTGAGTAGTCAAAGTGTCCTTACCATCTTTCACATTTAAACCAGATAAGGAAATGATTCTTTGGATTTTCCCACTGTCATTTGTTGCTATGCCATTCTTTTTAATAGCTGCTTTAATTGCTATCCCGCCCATAATTGAAGTAGTTAAAATTTCAAAAATCATTGGACGGCACCGCCTTTAACCTCAAAACGCCACAGGGTTCTATTTAGTATAAATAGTTGTGGTAAGTGGGAAGGTTTTAAATTGCAAGTAAACCTTTGATACGTAAGGAAAAAGAAACGTCCCACTTGATGTCTTAGGTGAGACTTTAAATGGGACGTTAAATGGGTAGTTAATAAACTCAATCATTTTCCTCCCTTTTAGATTTTTTCTCCATCATTCAAAAAGAAAAATCCTTCATACTTCACATCCAAAACTTCTGCAATTTTTCGTAGATCTTGCTCAGTAAAATTATCATTTTTAATTTTTACACTAAGGTTTTGTCTCGATTGCCCAAGTTTTTCAGCAAGACTTTTTATAGACATCTCCTTCCTGCCTAATAAAATTTTAAGTTTTTCGCCCATAGTAAGTGTCATTTAAATCAATCCTTTCTATGGACAGTATACATAAAATATATTGACGAATGCAAATAAATTTATTTACAAGTCAATTAATTAGTTGACACACATTAGGTTATGTATTAAAGTGTCAATATAGAACTTGACAGGGAGGAAAAAAATGAAAAAAATAAATCATTATTTTTTCGGTGAAGAACTTGTCCACTGGTCAGATGCATGTTGGTTTTATGGAATACAAGCCCTATGTATAGCGATAACAACGATATTGATGTTTAGGAATTAATGGAAAAAGAGGAGGAAGTGGAAAAATGGATAACGAAATAAAAGTTAACTCAGAATTATTAATGGAAAGTGTTTTGGACTTAGATATGAATATAGGGAGTATTACATGTATGGTTGAAAATTTAGAAGGAATGTATGCGTTGTTAAGTGATTTAAACGAGGGTATGACTACAATTCATTCACCTTATGCAGAAGGTTTCCAAATACGAATACAAGCAATCTTAAATCTACTTTCTTATTCATATAAAGACTTGGATAAAACAGTAGATGCAATGTCAAAAAATTATAATACTCTTCATCAATTGATCATTAAAGAAAAATAAAAGAATGATATTTATAGATGTAGTGTAATTGCTGCATCTTTTTTCATCGTTATTACATTACAATTCTTCGAAGATGGCCGATATAAATAATAACAATTAGGAGTGTTAATTTGGAGGGGTAACTTTGAAGGAAGAAAAAAGTGTTTTAACTGAATATGAGTCTTTAATACCTAAATATAAAAAATTAGGAATAAACTTAAAGCAAGCCATTGAGATGCTTTTAGTTGAAAAAAATATTCAATTTTTAAAAGTATATTATAGAATCAAGGGATCAAACTCGTTTTCAGAAAAAATTACAAGAAAAAATTTTACTAAACCTTTTGAAGAGATTGAGGATATTTGTGGGATTAGAATAATTTGTTATTATCAAAGTGATATTGATAAAATTTGTGAAATAATAAGACGTGAGTTTGAAGTGTTGTCTTCTCAAGACAAGGAAGAATTGCTAAATGCAGATCAATTTGGATATAGATCTCATCACTTTATAGTAAAAATAAAGCAAGAATGGTTGGCTACACCTCATTACAGAGGACTTTCTGACTTAAAAGCAGAAATACAAATTAGAACGAACTTAATGCACACTTGGGCTGAAATTGAGCATGAACTAGGGTATAAAAAAGAAGAAGATATTCCATTGGAATTTAGAAGGAAATTCTCTAGATTAAGTGCCAAATTAGAAGAAGCTGATGAACAATTTGAGGAATTAAAGCATAAAATTACCGAATATAGGGAGCAAAACCCGAAGAACTTCTCCTCCGAATATAGTGATGAAATAAATATAGATATTTTACTTACATTTTTAGATGAGTATTTTCCAGACAGGGCAAAAGGTAAAAGGGATGCAAGTATCCTTTTATCAGAGCTAAACAAGTACAATATTAGCATTCCTAAACTAATTGAATACTACGATAAGTGCAAAGAAATATTACCCGAGTTAGAAAAAGCAGAAAATGAATTATTTGACTCTTCATTTAGATGGGCACAATCCGGGATAGTAAGAGCAATTCTAGCTCTAACGGTAGATGACTATTTAAAAGAAATGGAAATGCCAGAGAATCTTTACGATTTAAATATGACTTTTAAAAGCAAAATAATAACTGAATAAAAAATACTTAATATTAGTTACCCCTTTTCTTATACGATACTTCTAAAGAGACCACCATTTGAGTGGTCTTTTATTATTTTGTTATTTTTTTACATTCATTTAATGCTGTACTTTTATAATATAATTGCCCTTGCCCGATTATTGAATACCATTTGAATACCAAACGCTTTAAAAACATTGAACCATATTTTATTTTACTTAATGAAATTCCCTTGTTTTACGCTGTTTTGAGGCTTATTTATAAACATTTTAAACCGTCTAAATAGTTGCATATATTAGTCAAATCTTATAATCTTTTTAGTATTATGTCTATAGGTGGTGGCGAAATGAAAATAGCTTGTGTTCAGTTAGATATAGAGTTTGGTAATCCAAAAGAAAATTTTAAAAGAGTAGAAAAGAAAATTAGAGAAGCAGCTCTACAAGGAGCAAATCTTATAGTTTTGCCGGAGATGTGGAACACGGGATATGATTTAACGAGATTAGAAGATATAGCAGATGATAAAGGAGTAAAGACGAAGGAATTTCTAGTTAAACTTGCGAAAGAATTACATACACATATAGTGGGTGGCTCGGTTTCGACGAAAAAAAAGGACTCCTTTTACAATACCATGTATATCGTAAACCATTCGGGAGAGCTAATCGCTGAGTACGACAAGGCCCATTTATTTAAGCTAATGGATGAGCATTTATATTTAAAAGCTGGAGACAGTAAGAATATTTTTATGTTGGATGAAGTGACGATGGGAGGCGTTATTTGTTATGATTTACGCTTTCCGGAATGGTTTCGTGCTCACTCATTGAATGGTGCCAAAATAATTTTTGTTCCTGCTCAATGGCCCTCAGCACGTATAGACCATTGGAAAATACTTTTACAGGCAAGAGCTATTGAAAATCAATGCTATATAGTTGCAGTAAATCGAGTAGGAGAAGATCCGAACAATCAGTTCAATGGAAACTCGATGGTAATTGCTCCATGGGGAGATATAGTTTGGGTAGGAAACGAGGAAGAAACTATTGGATTAGTAGATATTGACTTAAATCTAGTAGAAGAAGTAAGAGGTAGAATTCCTGTATTTCAAGATAGAAGAGAATCATTATATAAATAATAATATTTCTTTCTAAAAAACTATTTAATTCAGTTGACGTTTAATTGGCTTTTTTGTATGGTTTTGTAAAGGGGGAGAAATAATGACAGAACATAAACTGGCAATACAGGATGAATATCCAGATGACTTTGCTTGGTGCTATGGATGCGGTCGTTTAAATGAAGAGGGGTATCATTTAAAGACTTATTGGAATGGAGACAAAACAGAAACTGTTTATCATCCAAGAGAAGAGCATATTGCAATTCCTGGCTTTGTATACGGTGGATTAATTGGAGCAATAGTGGATTGTCATGGAACTGGTTCGGCAGCACTTGCACTTCACCGAAAAAATGGTTTTGAGCCTGGCAGTGGAGAAACACCTCCACGATTTGTCACAGGGTCCCTCCATGTCGATTTTCTTAAGCCTACGCCTCAAAAGGTCGAACTAAAAGCGATAGGTACGGTGGAAGAGATTCATCCGAAAAAATGGAAGGTAACTTCAGAAGTCTACGCAGGAGATACGCTTTGCGCTAAAGGGGAAGTCATCGCTGTAGTTATGCCTGCAACATTTACAAATAAATAATAACTTTAACACAGGAGACTTTTTCCTGTGTTTTTATTTTATAAGATTATACCCTTTCTTTTATGGGGAAAGAAGAAATAAAGGAGGGAAATGGAATGGATACTTTTCTATATTTATTTTTCACAGGCTCCTATATAGCATTGCTTATTTGGGGCTTAATCGGAATAAGGAAGCAGGATTTACCACAGTGGACTAGTTTTATTTATCTTATAATATTAGCTCTCATTTATGACAATGGAATTATCGCTTTTGGTAAATGGATTGGTGAGGGAGAGTTGCTAGAGACATTGAATCTGTTAAGGTTTTGGACACATGCTTTTTTAACACCTTTACTTGTTTTATTTGCTACAGGTACGTTGAAGGAAAGTGGGATAGTATGGGCTCAGAAAAAATGGGTGTCCATAGTAGGTATTATTTATACGGTAATTTTAATAGGTATAGAAGTGTGGTTGGAAGTCTCTCAACTTACATTAAAAGCTGCTGAGGAATATGGTGTTCTTAGATATGTTTCCACCAAGGAAGCTTCTGGGCCTCCAGTTATGATTCTCCTTGTAACACTAGTATTGATTGTGGCCAGTGCTATTCTTTGGAAGAAAACAAAGTGGGCTGTATTCTTTATAGGTGCAATCGTGATGACCATAGGAAGCGCGGTACCAATAAATGTAGATAGCGGGGCTGTGACAAATGCTTTTGAATTGTTCTTATTATTTACCCTTGTTTGGACAAAAAGAAGGCTAATTAAAGATAAACTACGCGTTTATTAAAAAATGCTAAAGCATAAAACAAGGAAATAGGATATCTTTAACATCCTTTTTTACGTGTAAATTTAAATATTAATAAGTGATAAGTAAGTATTACTTTGGGAGTTATACTTTTAATGTAATAATAAATCTATTGGTAAAATAAGTTTTAACTCAGAGCAGAAAAGAGGATATAAAATGAAAACTGAAAAAGAAAAAATGCTGTGCGGTGAAATGTATAATCCCGCTGACCCTGAATTAGTATTGGACCGAGAAAATGCTAGACGAAAAGTAAGGATTTACAATCAGACATTAGAAAGTGAGGGACAAAAACGCGTTGAATTATTAAAAGATTTATTAGGTTCAACTGGAGAATTAGTCTATATGGAACCAAATATCAGATTTGATTATGGCTATAATACATATGTTGGTGAAAACTTTTTTGCAAATTTTGACTGTACCATTTTAGATGTTTGTGAAGTTCGCTTTGGAGATAACTGCATGCTTGGACCTAGCGTGCAAATATACACAGCTACACACCCAATCACCCCCATGGAGCGTAACTCAGGAAAGGAATACGCAAAGCCTATAATAATTGGGAACAATGTGTGGATTGGTGGTAACGCAGTTATAAATCCAGGTGTTTGTATAGGAGATAATGCTATCATTGCTTCAGGAGCAGTCGTAATAAAAAATGTGCCCGCAAATGTGGTTGTAGGTGGAAATCCAGCAAAAATAATTAAAGAAATTGAAGTGTAGAGGAATAGGTCCTGTTTAAGTTTAAAACTCACTTATGATACTTACATATAACTGTTTAAAAATTATTAAACTATCCTGAGGCAAGAAAATAGCTACATGCAAGAATGTTGTCCGATCGACTTTCTTGCATGTAGCTAAATAGTTACCCTCACAGACGAGCTTTTTTTGCTGAGAAAGCATTGTCTTAGAGAAAGTTCCCTTTTCCCTCCATAGTCCTTAGCGAATATTCACCACTAATTAAAAATTAGACAGCATCAACTGGCACTGGCTTTGGTGCTTTATCTGGTTCAGGTACTCTAATCAACACTATTATTCCAATAATAAACAAGATGATTAAACTAAACACACCATACGATGATTTGCCTGTAATTTGTGTAGTTAGACCAATTAAAAGAGGGCCCATTATGGAAGCAAATTTACCAAAAATATTATAGAAACCGAAAAACTCATTTGAATTTTCCTTCGGTATAAGTTTGCCGAAGTACGATCTACTTAATGCTTGTATTCCACCCTGAGAAGTTGCTACGAGCATTGCTAAAATCCAGAAATCTGCAATAGTTTCTAAGAAAAATGCATAAGTACATACAATTATATAAACAAAAATTCCGACATATAGCATTTTCTTTTCTGAAAATCTTGCAGCTAGTTTACCATATAAAATTGCAAAAGGGGCAGCTACAACCTGTGTAACAAATAAGACGATGATTAAATCCGTAGCCTGTAAGCCCAAGTCAGTGCCATAGGCAGTGGACATTGCGATAATAGTTCCTACACCATCAATATAGAAGAAATAGGCTATTAAAAATAGAAATAAAGCTCGATACTGACGTATTTCTATTATAGTTTTTCCAAGTCTTTTAAAGCTTTGAGCGACAGGATTTTTTTCACGCTCAATATAATGAATTTGTTTTACATTTCTAAACATCGGAATAGCAAAAATAATCCACCAAGCGGCTGTAATTAGAAATGCAATTCGGCTTGCGTTTATTTCAGATAGAGGGATTTTTTCTGCCCCAGCCAACAAAATAATAACCATACTAATTAAAAAAGGAATCGCACTACCAATATACCCTAGTCCGTATCCTCTCGAGGAAACACGAGACATTCGTTCATTTGTTGTAACGTCAATAATAAAGCCATCATAGAAAACATTCGCACCAGTTGCACCAAGAGCTGCAAAAGTATAGCATATCAAAAATAGATACCATTTATCATAAGGGATGAAAGCTAGTAAAGCAGTAGCAGCTACTCCTAAAAAGAAAAAGAAAAAGAAAAATTTCTTTTTATATCCTTTATAATCGGCGATGGTTCCAAGGATTGGCCCTATCATTGCTAATATAAATGTAAAAATGGCAATAGTGTAACTGAGATAAACTGTAGAATCATTCGTATCTACGCCGGCAGCTGTTGCCGACCCTTTGTAAAAAATAGGAAAAATAGCAGTTGTAATTATTATAGAATATGCAGAGCTTCCCCAATCATAAAGAGCCCAACTATTTTCTTCCTTTGTAAACTTTTTCATATATAATGATTCCCCCTTTCCATCTGATAATATTGTACATGATTTATAACAAACTATGTAAAAAAAACTGAAATATTACATATCTTTTACGTTCTATTAGATAGTAATGAGAAGCTTAAGAGATTAGAGAAAGAGTTGTGAATAATTACGGGAAAAAAGAGAGGAAAGGGCTTGAGATGCCCTATAGAAGGAGGTTTATTTTAGTTTTGAAGCAATTTCTGATACAACAAAAGCTAGGTGGTCATTTCCAAAAAGCTGCAATACTTGTATAACAGTCTCGGTATCTACTTCTAAAACATTTTTTTCCGTTTCTTCTATTGCACTTGCTAAAGCGTCGTTTGTTTTTTGATCTGGATATGCTGTTTGATATAATGCAAAAGGGTCTAAGTCATGATTGATACACCATTGGGCATACAATTGAATCATTATATTTTCATCCTGTTCGTACTGCTCTATCACATTGTTTTTCATATTAACTCCTTTGTAAGAAGGCAATTTATCGCATTCTAATTTTGTATTCTCTATATAGCAACTAGTTCACTAATTTCAAGTCGTACTCTAAGTATATTACTTTTTCCCATTGGAGTCTTTATAGATTTGAAGAAAGTCACGAGTTAGCTGCTCTTTGAACACGTTGTATTCAGCCTAATATAAAAGCTCGAAGTAAAAGAAGCTATCATAATATGGCACTGACTAACGTTTTTGAGACAGGAATAAAACACCCTATTATGCAGCCGATTGACGGTATTGAACCGGCGATTG
>NZ_JACSQO010000008.1:0-3918 GCF_014836595.1 Psychrobacillus faecigallinarum
TGATAAGTTAGGTATTGTATACCCGTTTTTCAACGAAAGGTGTTTTTATTTGTCTCATTTCTTTAGGTCACTGCAATTCTTAATCTACTAGGCCTTTTTATGCTTTATCGTGAGCTGAACAATTCTTCTTTATAAGTTCTTTTTATACCATTCCTTAGCGGTTTGCACTTCGTCTTGCGTCAATTGGTGACCATATTCATGCCAATATAGTTCTACGTTTGCTCCTGAATCCTGCAATATATCTCTCAGTTCTTGGGATTCTGTTGCTGGACACATAAAATCATTCTTCCCTGCCCCGATGAACACAGGCGTACCAGGCATAGTTGGAACCTCTACTCCGTGTCGTGGCACCATTGGGTGATGGAGAATCGCACCCTTGAAGACATCTTTATATTCAAACAAAAGGTTTCCTGCAATATTGGCTCCATTTGAATAACCAATTACAACTACTTTATCACGGTCAAATTTGTAATTATTAGCCGCTTCGTCGATGAAGTTTTTTAACTCCTCTGTACGGGCTTGTAAGTCCTCAAGATCAAATACGCCTTCCGCAAGACGTTTAAAAAATCGCGGCATTCCATTTTCTAATACATTCCCACGTACACTCAGAATATTCGCAGAGCTGTCTATTTCCTTTCCTAATCCCACTAGGTCATGCTCATTTCCACCTGTACCATGCAGTAATAATAAGGTCGGTTTCGAAGAATCCTCACCTTGCATATATAAATGCTTCATAACAATAGCTCCTCTTTTATCTCGAATTTGAGATAATTATAGCCAAGTTGCAATCTCACGTCAAATAATGTGTTTTACTGCACTTTTAATAGTTCCATCAGCTTCGTCGGTTCATCTACACGGATGGCGAATTGTGTCACCCTTTTTTCCTTGCCCATGAACATAGTCGCCTCTACAGGCTCCTGTAAGTGTATTATTGCCTGAGGCTCTAGTGGTTCAAAATCACGATACATAAATTGAAGGACATTTTTATCTGGTAAGGCTGCACCCCACTCTACTTCTTTTATCAGATGAAGAGGGACAATTATTCGGGCACTTAGTCCTTGTGTCACATACAATTTTTCGTTTTTTATCTCCGCTGGGTGTAGTCGAGTCACTTGAATATCAGCTAAGAAATAGAAAACACTATAAATATTTAAAGCTAATAGGACCAATGACAAAATAACAGATTTATCATGTAGCCACCAATGAAGACCAATTGTTTCAATAACAATTGCATGAATAAGCATTATATTAAAAGCTATATAGCTTGTTTTTTTATGCAGGGTAATTACATTCGGATGACTCGGGGCCTCCTTTTTCCAAGTAAAAATTGCATAATAAAACATTAAAAATTCTGAAATGATAATACGGATAAGAATATTTTTTGTAACTACTTCCTTAACAGAAGGTATCAAGCTATATAGTGCCGAAGTCTTCATATCAATCATATGTGATCTAATCTTTGGGATTTTGTAAATGACTAGAAAAACTAGGCTTAACTCTGCCAAAATTAACAATACTTCAAAAGCAATACCAATATAAAGCAACCCCGAAAACGGAGCAAATAATTCAAAAGGTATAAAAAATCTAGCTATGAACACACCACCAACCATAAGACCGATTACTTGTTTGATAGAAATTTTAAAGGTGGCATAGACTAATAAAGGTGATACAATAGCTAAATCAATAAGAGACCCTATTGCTACGCCACTGTGAAGTTGAAGTGAAAAGAAGTCCTGCACTTGTGGGCGATACAATAGAAAATTAGATAGAAGCACGAGCAAAAGAAAGGCTAATGCTATATTGGCGGCCTGTGTTTTTCGATAAATCATCTCTATTCCCCCTGTACGATTATAATTTCATTATAACTTTCCTTATACTCGCAGTTCTACTATAATTAGTAAATTATTCAGAAAAGGAGCACGACTTTGTGAACATTAATCCAAAGCAATTAAAAGATAGAATTCTTGTTTCCCAAGGGAAAGCAATAGCTGATTTTATTCTTCGAAATGCAAAGGTGGCAGATGTCTATTCTTTAGAATGGAGATTAGCAGATATTGTAGTATCCAGCGGAAATATAGTAGCTGTTGATACAACAAACACTTTTGAAGCGAAGTCTGAGGAAGATGCAAAAGGTAAATATGTCATTCCAGGTCTAATAGATGCTCATATACACATTGAATCTTCTATGGTAACTCCATCTGCATTTAGTGATATTCTCCTTCCGCGCGGCGTTACAACAGTTATTACTGATCCACATGAGATAGCTAATGTCTCAGGAGCTGAAGGGATCCAATTTATGCTAGATGATGCTCAAAAAAGTGAAATGGATATTTTTATGATGCTGCCCTCTAGTGTTCCATCTACTCCTTTCGAGAATTCCGGAGCTATCTTAAAAGCTGAAGACTTACAACCATTTTTAAGCAAAGAAAAGGTTCTAGGCTTAGCTGAAGTAATGGACTTTCCTGCAGTGCTTTCCGGAGAGCCTGATATGCTAGACAAGCTTATAATGGCCCTCGAAGCCAATGTCCAAATAGATGGTCACGGAGCTGGGCTTAAATCAAATCAAATTAGGGGCTACCGAGTGGCAGGAATCCAAACTGATCATGAATGTGTAACTGCCGAGGAAGCATTGGATAGGATTTCACAGGGCATGTATGTTTTGATAAGAGAAGGGTCTGCTGCCAAAAACTTAAAAGATGTTCTACCTGCTGTAAATGCGCACAACGCTCGTCGATTTATGTTTTGTACTGATGACAAACATTTGGATGAGCTAATAAAAGAAGGAAGTATTGACCATTCCATCCGTCTAGCTATTAACGAAGGTATGGAGCCCTTACAGGCAATTCAACTAGCAACCTTAAATGCAGCAGAATGCTATAAACTGCACAACAAAGGGGCAATAGCTCCAGGTTTTAACGCCGACTTTTTTATGATAGATAATCTAGAATCATTTCGTGCAGTTTCTGTATGGAAGAATGGGCAAAAAATTGCAGAAAATAACGAGATGTTAAAAAAAGAACCTTTCCAAAACTACCTTTCCAAAGAAATTACAGAGACCGTTCACCTACCTAGACTTTCTGTTTCTGATTTTTCCATTCCTATTACGAACAATGGAACGGCCAATGTAATAGAAATAATGCCCAATCAAATCACTACTCGCAAAAAAATTGTCAAAGTTCCTGTTTCCGATGGTCTGTTTACTCCTTGTACAGAGAAAGATTTACTTAAACTTGCAGTGATTGAACGTCATCAAGCAACTGGAAATATTGGTCTCGGAATTGTAAACGGATTTGGCCTTCAGAAGGGGGCAATAGCAACTACTGTTGCTCATGATTCCCATAACATGATTGTACTTGGGACAAATGATGAGGATATGCTTGCAGCCTGTAAGTACTTGGAAAGTATACAGGGAGGATTTGTAATTATGGATGAAGGAAAGGTAATGGCTTCCCTCGCCTTGCCTATAGCAGGGCTGATGTCAGATAAACCTGCAAATCAAACCGTCGAGGAGTTAGAGGCTTTACACGGTGCACTACACTTAATACATCCTCATTTAGACTTTCATTTGTTTTTAACTTTATCTTTCGTAAGCCTACCAGTCATACCAGAATTAAAGCTCACTGACACAGGACTTTTTGATGTCGTGAATTTCAAGCACATACCCATACAGGCATAATGCAAAATAAAAGAGCTCCCTTAATACAACTATATCTTAACCATTATTACAGCATATAGGATTGAATCGTCCGTCTAAAGTAGAAATCAACCTTCTATTGTTGATGCTTTTCCTGTAACTTTGTATTTAGTTATTTATCCAAGCGACTTTCTCATTTCTATACAACTTATGATTGAAGCGACAGACGGCGACTCCGGTGGAATGAGGGAGACAGATAAGACATCACAAACCGCCCAAGCGAC
>NZ_JACSQO010000008.1:4018-200194 GCF_014836595.1 Psychrobacillus faecigallinarum
GGTGATGGCATATCGCTCACCCACGGAAAGCGCCCTTCTAAAGCGGAATCAGCCTTCTATGGATGCTTTTCCTGTAACTTTGTATTGAGTTATTTATCCAAGCGACTTTCTCATTTCTATACAACTTATGCTTGAAGCAGCAGGCGGCGACTCCGGTGGAATGAGGGAGACAGATAAGACATCACAAACCGCCCAAGCGACGGTGATGGCATATCGCTCACCCACGGAAAGCGCCCTTCTAAAGCGGAATCAGCCTTCTATGGATGCTTTTCCTGTAATTTAGTATTGAGTTATTTATCCAAGCAACTTTCTCATTTCTATACAACTTATGATTGAAGCGACAGGCGGCGACTCCGGTGGGATGAGGGAGACAGATAAGACATCGCAAACGACGCGTAAGCAACGGTGATGGCATATCGCTCACCCACGGAAAGCTCCCGTCTAAAGCGGAATCAGCCTTCTCTTGCTGATTTTGAGTTAGAAAAAAAATCTCCATAGCGATAATCACTAAGGAGATTTGTATTCATTCATCTAACTTTTCAATTGTTTTAGCTTCACCTGAAGCTGGATGAGATTCTTGTAAAGACTCATATCCAACTTTAACTAGGTCATATAACTCGAAATCGTTGCGCTGAGCCATCGAAATTCTAAACCAAGTGGCATTTGTCCCAGCTTCTATCGCTTCTTCTACCGTTAACTGTGTTGCTTCCTCTTCAGTTAAATCTCCTACAACAAGGATACCGCTATCCTCCGTATCAATAATAATTCCAGTAGTATAGCCTATCGGCTGTGTTTGTGTAGGATTATTCTCGAAAAAGTTCATGATGAAGTAAAATGTAGCTCCGATAGCTACGAGTAAAATCGCTATAATAATTGCTACAGTCGATTTTCCCTTCATATGAAAACCTCCTTATCTTTTTCCACGTCGGAAGCCTTCTTCTAAAAGATAAGCTTTTGCTTCATCATAGGAGCCAAAACTTTCTTCTAGGTTGTATCCATGATAAATATTCCAAAGAGTATCCTCTTGTAAAAGAGTCAATTTAGAGCTTTCTTTGTTTGTCCACTCCTCTTCTACTTCTTCATCAAAGGCTTCTTCCTCCTCCGTTGCCAAGTAGTCAATAGAGTCTTTAATCATTTTACGAAGCTCATCTGCTGATACTTCTCGAATATTCACTAATCCTTTTTCTTTTGCTTCATATTGAGGAAGATCTCCAACATAAACAAAACCATTTCCGTTTGGATGTAAATGGTAGATTACTGTAGTTTTATCGTATAAGCTCTCTTCATAATGGTAGTTAACTCGCTTCATGGATACTTCCTTACGAGTTAGTTCCGGAAATTCTTGAATAATTGCTTCTTTTTCTTCAAATGTTAGCATATGATTCCTCTTTCTTTTCTTATCATTAGTATATTATTATACCATAAACTCTATCCTCTTCGCGTCCACCACTCTGCTACTATAACAAAACAAATGACAACAGCAATTGCTACTGCAAAAAACCAGTCTGGTAAGCTGCCCAAGTTATAATCCTCCTAGCACATCCACATATCTTACAATTGTGAATACTATTTTCTAAACCAGTTGAGGAAAATAACTTCTCCCCATCTTTCCTAGTGTCACTCTACCCTTTTTAGCATAATGCTTCTAACTATACATCTTTTTAAAGATCCTTATCTCTGTTGCTAAATTACCTTCGTACCTCGTAAGTTTAATCCTGCCTCTTTCGAATAGATATTACCGCTCCAATGTGATAAACTAAGGGACAGACAATAAGAGGACGTGAGAGAAATGATTAAAATCGAATTACCAAAACCAACTGTAACAATTACTCAACGTAAGCAAGCACTAAATGAAGGAGAAGTTGAAATACCATCAATCTACGGATTTATCGACTTCCACCAAATTCCTAGAGATAAAGGCGGCATTTTTATGTTTTATAACAAAAATGATGAGCTATTATTCGTAGGAAAAGCACGTAAAATTCGTCAACGCATTAAAAAACACTTTGAAGATAATGTTTCTCCAATGATTAAGCATCGTGAAGAAGTGTATAAAATTAGTGTTTGTGTAGTTGAAGAGCCAATGGATCGTGAAATATATGAAACATATGCGATCAATACATTAAAAGCAAAATATAACATCGATAAAGTATTTTACAAATAAAAATCTCATGCCTCCTAATAGAGGCATGGGATTTTTATTTGGATTCTTCAAAAAGACTGGTACTATGTTTTGGCTGCACTCGAGCTTTTGGGTCTATGAAGGCTTTAATATGACTGATTGCATTAGGGACTTCTCCAAATCCAACAGCTATTAGCTTTACTTTCCCAGCATGTGTACACACATCACCCGCAGCATATATTCCTTCTACACTTGTTTCCATCTTTTCATTAACTACTACTGAGTTCTTTTCCATCTCGAGGCCCCAGCTTTTGAGTGGTCCAAGCGAGGCAACATTTCCGTAGTTGACTAGCACATGATCTACCGGGATGTTTTCCTCTACCTTGTCCTTACTTACCACTACAACTTCTTGAACACGTTCTCCATCGCCTATTAATTCTTTGATTGCATACGAGGTTTTAACAACTACCTTTGAATTATCTAACTGCTGAACAGATTTTTCATGCGCCGTAAATTGCTCTCGTCGATGACAAATGGTCACACTGGAAGCTATGTCCTCTAGCATTAACGACCAATCTAATGCGGAATCCCCGCCACCCAAAACTAATACGTTGGAATTTTGAAAGTCATTTAAATCCCTGACTTTATAATGAAGGTTTTTTCCTTCATATTCCTTGGCTCCAGGCACAGTTAATTTCCGTGGTTGGAAAGAACCAACCCCTGATGTCAGGAGAATTGTTTTTGAATAATGAACCCCTTTATCCGTTTTCAATATAAAATACTCATCCTGCTTTTCAAGCTCGTTCGCAGTTTCCTCTAAACATATTGTAGGATTGCTGTAGGCAGCCTGTTCAACTAAATTAGCTACTAAATCTTTTGCCAAGATTTTAGGCAAACCCCCAATATCATATATATACTTATCCGGATAAAGTTCCATCAATTGACCGCCTAGCTCTGGAAGGCTGTCAATAATCTTAACCTTTAAATCACGGAGTCCAGCATAAAAGGAAGCAAATAAACCTGTAGGTCCTCCCCCTATAATTGTTACATCAAAAACTTCTTGCTTCATGTAATCAATCACCTCATCAATCTATTATTTACTTTTATAAAAAACGGCTTCGTACTTCTGGAGAAGGAAGCATACAACTATCCTTTTGACCAAACCATTTATATCTATTCTTTGCGATAAATTTGTAAATACTATTTCTAATTGGTCTTGGAACAAATATAAAAATATACATGTATCTCCATATTCCTTCTAAATTTCTACATACCCTTAGCGCACCATCAGAAAATTTATAGACTTTCCCGTCTTCTATGAGGATAAAACTGTCTATATTATGTGAAATACTGTATTGTTCTTTTAATTTCATTCCGGCATCGCTTTGAAGCGCAGCAAATTGAAAATAACCTTTAGAGTCTCTTTTGATTATAAATTGAACACTGGAATCACAAAAATTACACACACCATCAAACATTACGATAGCTTCTGCCATTTTAAATTCCTCCTTGCCTCTAGTGTATCAGAAAGAATTCAGGCTGTTAAATGAGAGTGGTTGATATTTCTTAAGACTTTTGACTGATGCTAAAAAAGACATTATTTCAACTTTCTACATAAAGTAAATACTAAAAAATAAAAATGATGCCCAATACCGTATTGGAATTGGCATCATTTTTATCATTTATCCTGCGGTGTATCTGATGATCCAAAGGCTTCCACATCTTCAAAGCTATTTTCAAAATCCCTGATTTCTCTTGCTTCTTTATCTACTGGATGATCAGTATCAGCATTTAGTCTATCCTCTTCTACAGGTCGAAGATCATTTACCTCTTGCTGCGCATGATCTACACAGGTTAGAGTTGTCGGAACAGCTTCTAATCGTTCAATAGGGATTTGCTTGTCACATACACTACATTTTCCATAAGTACCCTCATCTAAACCCTGTAAGGCATCTTTAATATCTTCTATCTCTTCTTCTGCATGCTTTCGCAGAGCCAATCTCGTATGTTGGTCAGTTAAATCAGTGGCATTATCAGCAGGATGATTGTCGTAATTAGACAACTCTGTTGTTTCAAATTCCTCATCATTATTTAAGCTTTCCTCTAGTTCGTTAAACCGATCAAGTAAATTTTCTTTTAACTTTTCATATTTCGCCATATCAATTCCTCCTTAACGTTAGTATTAGGATTACCCCAATGAAGGGAAAATAAAACTAATTAGAATTCTTGGAAGTTTCCACTACATGAATTTCGGCTATTTAGGTAATATAGAAGAAAGGAGTGATTAACAATGGGTATCCATCGTTTTTTTATGAGCATGAATGACTTAGAAAGAATCATTCGAGCACCAGGCAGGTTTAAATACGAGGAACATAACGTTGCTGCACATTCATGGAAGGTAGCTCAGTATGCTATGTTCTTTGGAACCATTGAAGAAAATAATGGTGCAGTGATTAACTGGAAATCCCTGTACGAAAAAACCATTAACCATGACTTTGCAGAGATTTTTATCGGAGATATTAAAACTCCAGTCAAACACGCTTCCCCGGAATTAAAGCAAATGCTTTCCCATGTCGAAGAAAAGATGATGGAAAAGTTTATATTAGATGAGATACCTGAAGAATTCCGTCCCGTCTTTTTCGACAGAATGAAAGAAGGTAAGGACGAAACAATAGAGGGTCGTCTACTAGAACTGGCAGATAAAATGGACCAGGTATACGAAGCCTTTACAGAACTCCAACATGGAAATACCGATCCTGAATTTATTAAGATGTACGAGACAGCCTTACGAAAAATATTACATTTGCCATTAGAAAAGAGTGTGGCCTACTTTAAAGAAATAATGCTTCAGGACATTATGGCAGAGGAATCTGTAATTGACGTTAAAAGTATTACGCTAAAAATTTTAGTAGAATAAGGAAATCTTTCAATAAAAACTGCGATATATTGTATAATATAGTGTATAATATGATTCAACTAGGAAAATATAAGGAGGCTGTCTCATGCCTATACCAGTCGATCATACTAAACCAGTTCGTACTACAGCGAAACTTCATGCATTTAATCAGCTTCAACAATGGATTATAGATGGTACTCTACAACCGGACGAAAAGTTAAACGATATAGAGCTAGCCCAAGCTTTAGGAGTTAGCCGGACACCCATTAGAGAATCTCTTCAGTTACTGGAATCGCAGGGCTTTGTAACGATGCAACCAGGCAGAGCAACACAGGTTACGCCAGTGGAGCCAGAAGATATCTATAACCTGCTTCCTCCATTGTCTGTATTACAAGCACTTGCAGCTGAACTAGCAACACCTAATATGGATGAAGAAACATTAAACCTGTTAGAACAAAAAAACAATGAATTTGCAGAAGCTCTGCATGCACAGAATTTTACAAAAGCATTAAAATTAGATGAGGAATTTCATCAGCTGATTGTGGATCGTGCTAATAATCCATACATATTCTCTATGGTAGAAATGCTTCAAGCACATGTTCGTAGACTTTACTATTATGAAAAAATTAACTTAAGGGAATATTCCATTGAACAGCATAAGGAATTAATACGATTATTCAAGGAAAAGGATATTCCAAAGCTAGCTGAAGTAATGCGTGCTAACTGGATTTATACCATTGAAAAATTCTAAAATTAAATAGTAAATAAGGGTGCACGTGATAGAGAATGCTACTTCCTATAAGATTTCACACTTAACTACAAAAGCCTATCGACAAAATTAGTCGATAGGCTTTTGAATATTAACTATTTAATGGTACTGGTCTCTTCCCATTTATTCGAGCTATAACACCTGTTATAAGAGTAATAATCACGAAAGGAACTATCCAACCAAGACCTACATCGTAAAATGGTAATACATTGTCATAGAAATCTAGGATGGATTCTAACCAACCAAAGTATTCGATTTCTAAAGAATCACATAGTGCTTTTAAGCCGTCAATTATGCTTATTAGGAATGTACAAATCATAACCGCTACGTACACAAATCGTGCATGATAAAACAACGGCGACAAGAAAGCTAGCAATATCAAAACAATAGCCAATGGATATAAAAGCATTAGTACAGGTACTGAGTAAGTGATAATATTCGATAAACCAAAATTAGCAATCACACATGTAAATACACTAAAAATGATTACAAATGCTTTATAGCTAATGGAAGGAATTAACGTATGAAAGTACTCTGCACAAGCAGTAGTTAATCCAATGCTTGTTGTTAGACATGCTAGAATAATTACAATTGCTAATAGAATAGCTCCAAAGGATCCAAAGTAATGCTCCGAGGCAGCGCTTAAAACTGGTCCACCATTTTCCATTATTCCGAACAAATCAACAGAAGTAGCTCCTAAGTAACCAATACCAGCGTATATTATTCCTAAAAAGAAGATAGCTATAGCACCAGACTTGGCAGTGGCCGCTAAGATGCCCTTCTTAGAAGTTACACCCATAGAGCGAACTGCATTTATCACAATAATACCGAATACTAATGAAGCTAACGCGTCCATTGTATTGTATCCTTCTGTGAATCCTGTCATAAAAGCATTATCAATGTAACTGCCCTGTGGCGTACTAAATTCACCCATAGGTTTAAAGATTACAAACCCCAATAAGATTAAGAGCCCTATTAAAATCCCTGGTGAAAGGTATTTCCCTACATTATCTACAATCTTGGATGGGTTCAAGGAAAGCCATAAAGTAAGACCAAAGAAAACGACAGTAAATATCAATAAACCGATTTGTGTATATTCTGAATTTACAAAAGGCATAATCCCAATTTCATATGAAACAGCTCCGGTTCTCGGTAAAGCGAAGAAAGGTCCAATTGTTAAATATAGCAAAGAAGTAAAAATCACAGCAAAAGTCGGATGTACTCTACTAGATAGTTCCTGTAAGTTTTTACTTCCTGAGAAGCCCATTGCTAAAGTTCCTAAGAATGGAAGACCGATACCAGTTATTAAAAAGCCTATTATAGCAAACCATAAGCTTGTACCTGCGTTTTGACCCAGACTTGCTGGAAAAATTAAGTTACCTGCTCCAAAAAACAAAGCAAATAACATTACTCCAATAACCAAATAACTTGAAAAAGATAATTTATTGTCCATTGTACTTGCCCCCTGTGATATAAAAAAATAATCATTACTTTTTATTTTGTTCTAGTTGTATTAAATACATGTGCTAAATGATTATTCATCATCACTTAATTGCTAATAACAATCATGATAATACTATGAATTTATACAGAATGCAATATATTATATAAAATTAATAGAACATTTATTTAATTTAAAACATAAAAAAATAGCTAGCTAATAAAAAATTTATTAGCTAGCTATTTTTCGCGTTTTCATCTTCTTCTTCAAATAGGATTTCCGTTAAAGAATTGTCGGAAGAATTATCTGCTAATTCTACATTTGACCGATAAGCAGCTCTTGTTAAAAGGTGACCCGCAACAGGAGCAGTTAAAAAAACAAATAGTATTCCTAATATCAAACGTACACTTACGAAGCCATCATGTACCCAGAAATAGATAAACGCACCTGAAAGGGTTAGTAATACTGCAACCGTAGAGCTTTTAGTTGCAGCATGTGAGCGAGTATAAACATCGGGAAGTCTAACAATTCCAATAGCGCTAATAACACTCATTATGCTTCCTAAAAGGACAATTACAGCAGCGATTAGCTCAATTATCTGACTTACGCTCAATGATAACCCCCCTTTCAATATATCGGGCAATAGCAATTGTACTGATAAAAGCTAAAATTCCTAAAATAAGAATTGCCTCCAGAAATGCCTTTGTCTTAAGTACAATAGAAACTATGGCTATTATAGATATTAGGTTAACTCCTATCATATCTAATGCTACTGCTCTATCTGGCATTGAAGGACCCTTTATAATTCGAAAAAGTGCGATTCCTATGGAGATTGCAAACAAAGAAAGTGAAAGTACTAATATTTTTTCTACCATTAGCGAGTCACCTCCATAATTGCTTTTTCGAACTTAGTTAAGGAACGCAAAACATCTGCTTTTGAAGCTTCCATATCCATCGCATGAATATAAAAGGTATCTCCCTCTGGATTTACTTCCATTACGACAGAACCAGGAGTTAAAGTAAGCAATAACGCAAGCGTCGTAATTTCCCATTCACTAGACAACTTCGTTCTATAAGTAAATATCCCTGGCTTAATCTTTAGCTTAGGACTTAATATTTGTTTACTAATAACTATACTAGATGTAGCCAATTCTCTGATAAAGATAAATATCAATTTAATAATTGCAAATAGACGCTTTAAATAAAATTGTGTTCCAAAAAATCTATGCATAAGGAATACAATCCCGATTCCTACGAAGAACCCACTTACAAAAGTTTGTAATTGTAACTCCTCAGTGTCCATGAGCAGAGTCCACAAAAACGCTATAAATAAATTAAGTAGAAATTGTGCTGGCATTGTTAATCACCTCTCCCATTACTCTTCTCCGCCTAATATCGCATCAATATATATGGCAGGATTAGACAGCGTATTTGCTGCATCAGTAACATATCCGGAAATTACCTCTGCTCCTAGTCCTAGCGCAAGCGTTCCAATACCTAATAGGAAAATTGGAAAAATCATACTAAACTTCATAGGAGTTTCATCCTCTAAGCTGATGATTGTTTCACCGAAAATAGAGTTTAAGAATATACGAAGTAAAGAATACAGAACTACTATACTGGAGAGGAATGCCAAAGCCAATAAAATATATGATCCTGACTCAATCGCCCCTTGTCCTACTAAAATTTTCCCTACGAAACCACTAAGTGGTGGAATCCCAGCTAAAGAACAAGTAACAACAAAGAACAGCCAACCAAGTAAAGGATAGTTTTTTATTAATCCACTAATTTCATTAATCTTTGTTTTCCCTGTTAAAGAAATCATCGTACCCACCAATAAAAATAGCATTGCTTTAGCAATCATGTCGTGCACTATATAATAAATTGATCCCTCAATGGCTACAGGAGTTCCTATCGCTAAACCTACAAGCATAAATCCTACTGCAATCACTACATTATAGGAGGCTATTAATCGTAAATCCTTATAAGCGATTGCTCCCATACAGCCTACGACGAGTGTAATTCCGGCCATAACACCAATAATCGTGTGAGTTACTAGCGTATCGTGATAAAAAATAATCGTAAAGGTACGGAACAATGCATAGATACCTACCTTTGTTAAAAGAGCTCCAAATAAGGCAGCGATTGCCATAGGAGGCGCACTATATGAACCTGGCAACCAAAAGAATAGTAGAAGCCCTGCTTTTATACTAAATACGACTAAAAATAGTATACCTATAGTTGTTAGCAAGGGATCTTGCCCTGCTTCAGCTACTCTTTCTGAAAGGTGTGCCATATTGAGCGTTCCAAGAGAACCATATAAATAGGCAAGCGCTAGTAGGAAGAACCATGAAGCAATTACATTAATCACCACATATTTAATAGATTCTCTTAGCTGGCGTTTTGTACCACCCAATGTTATTAGCACATAAGATGCCAGAAGCGTAACTTCGAAACACACAAATAGGTTAAACATATCACCAGTTAAAAACGATCCGTTTACTCCAGCTAATAGGAACAACACAAACGGATAAAAGTACATCTTCTCGTGTCTTTCTCCAATGGAAGAGAAAGCATACATAACACAAAGTGCAGTTACAATGCTTGCAGTAAGCACTAGTAGCACTGAAAACGAATCAGCAACAAATAGAATTCCAAACGGAGGCTTCCACCCACCAAAATCCAATCGAAGAATTCCTTCTAATTGAATCTTATTTAAGATAAATACACTAATCCCGGTGATTGATAACACCGTCAATAAAGTAATGATACGTTGCAGCTTAATATATCGATTAAAGAATACTAATAATACTCCTATCATTATAGGAATTATTAAAGGCAAGACAATTATATTATTCATCATTTGTTCCTCTCAATGCATCCAGGTCATCTGTGCCAATATCCTGATACGCTCGGTATGCAAGAACAAGTATGAAAGCTGTTACTGCAAAGCTTATTACAATAGCAGTTAATATCAAGGCTTGTGGCAACGCATCTGTATAAGGACCATCTGCTTCCTTTAACAAAGGCACATTCCCTCTTTTTAAATCTCCCATAGTCAATATGAGTAAATGAGCTGCATGTGATAACACCGCAGTCCCTAAAATTACTCGAATAATATTACGTGAAAGGATTAGATAAGTAGCAACGGCAACTAAAATACCGATCAATATAACCATAATTGTTTCCATTAGCTATCATCCTCACTTATGCTTAAAATTATTGTAACTAGCACCCCAACTACCGTTAAAGCCACTCCTGCTTCAAAGATTGTGACGGTTGTAAGCTCTGTTTTACCGAAAATAGGCAAATCAAAATAGGCAAATGATTGTGACATAAATGGCACCCCAAATATCAATGAACCAAAACCGGTTGCTGTTGCTAATAGCACTCCCACAGCAGCTACTAGCTTAAAGTCTAAGGGAAGACTATTATGAACCTTTTCTATGCCATTCGATAAGTACAGCAGAACAAATGCTGAGGCTAATACTAAGCCTCCGATGAAGCCTCCTCCCGGCGTGTTATGACCTGAAAGAAATAAATAAACCCCAAAGGTTAAAATAATAAACACACCTATTTTAGCAACATTTCGAAGAATAACATC
This sequence comes from Psychrobacillus faecigallinarum, assembly GCF_014836595.1. GTDB lineage: Bacteria > Bacillota > Bacilli > Bacillales_A > Planococcaceae > Psychrobacillus > Psychrobacillus faecigallinarum. The sequence goes on from NZ_JACSQO010000008.1 coordinate 14,851, forward strand.
ATTAATTTTCACTATCGGTATCCTCCTTTTTTGCTCTAAGCTTAATCATGGTATATACACCTAAGCCAGCTATAAAGAGAACGACTACTTCTAACATAGTATCAAAGCCACGGAAATCCCCTAATATAGCATTAACAATATTAGTTCCTCCAGCTAAATTATAAGCATCTTCAAATAGGTAAGAAATCCTTTCAAACTGGTCATAATTTAACACAGACAAACCAACTAAAACTACTACTAGCCCTACCCCGATTGATATAATGGCATTCATGTTCTTGGTTTTCAAGGATACTTTTTCTTTTTTCCAATCTGGTAAATGAGAGAACGCCAATAGGAAAAGTGCAGTGGTTACTGACTCAACTACCAATTGTGTCAATGCGAGATCAGGAGCTCTGAATATTACAAAGAAAATAGCTACGGTATAACCTAAAACTCCATTGAGTAAAGTTGCAGTAATTCTCGATTTAGCACGTAGCATGGCCAAGCTAGCAATTACCATAATAATCACCAAAATAATCTCATATGCACTAAACTTAGCACTTGGGGTTGTATCAACTGAAAATGCTCCTGAAATTATTAAATAGCCACCAACTGTCACAATAAAGAATATATAAATATATAGAAGATAGTCTCTTAAATAACCTGTCATATAACTTTTCGTTGTAACTGTAGACTGCTTCTCTGAAAAATTTAAAAAGTTGGTATATAAAGCATTAAAGGAATATTTCTGTGGTAATATGCTATAAATTGGTCTCCAATATTTTAAAATCTTAAAAAGAAGAAAACCGACAACTATTACTCCAACTGTCATCTGTAGCTCCGTATTAAAACCATGCCATGCGTAAATAGAGGGTGTTAGTTTCTCCGGATCACCAAAAGTTGGATAGATACTAGCCATTGCTGGCTTCAATATATAATTCCCTAATATATTTGGAAAGAAAAATATACCTACAACAAAAACGCTTAATATGATTGGCGATATAAGCATACCAATCGGTGCTTCATGAATCGGTTTATCCAGTTTTTCCGGCTGTGCATCACCCAGAAAGGTTTTAAAGATGAAAATCATACAATATACAAACGTTAGCACACTCCCTATCCATGCGATGACCGGGAAAATAATACCCCAATTTTGCAAGGAGAAGACATCTGCCTCCATTATATAAACGGTAGCCGTAAAAAACATTTCCTTACTTAAAAATCCATTAAATGGCGGCAATCCTGCCATTGATAAGCTACCAATTGTCCCTACTGTAAAAGTAATCGGCATTAAAGTCATTAACCCGCCTAATCTTCGAATATCCCGTGTTCCAAGCTCGTGGTCAAGGATACCAACAACCATAAACAGAGCACCCTTAAATGTGGAATGATTAATCATATGGAATAGTGCTGCAAAGGTGGCCTGAGTATAAATAACCGAATCCTCAGAGTAACCATATTGTAATGCAACTGAACCAAGACCTAGTAAACTCATAATTAGGCCAAGCTGACTAACTGTGGAGAAAGCAAGTAATGCCTTTAAATCTGTTTGCTTAACTGCATTAAAGGACCCCCAGAACATGGTGATCATCCCAACAATACTAACTGTCCAAAACCATATTTGGTCTACTCCAAATATTGGTGTAAAACGCGCCACCAAATATATTCCTGCTTTAACCATAGTTGCTGAATGTAAGTAAGCACTAACTGGTGTCGGCGCTTCCATCGCATCTGGTAACCATATGTGGAATGGAAACTGAGCAGATTTAGTGAATGCACCCAACAGGATTAAAATCATGGCAGGTACGAATAAATGATGATTCGTAATTTCCAATACCATCGGAATGATTTCTCGAATACTGAAGGTGCCAGTCATTGTATGCAGCATGATAAATCCTACTAGCATTGCTATACCACCGCTGACAGTAATAAGCATAGCCTTTTGAGCCCCACGTCTAGAAGCATTACGATGGCTCCAGAAGGCTATTAATAAGAAAGAGGAAACACTCGTTAGTTCCCAAAACACATATAAAACCATCAGGTTATCAGAAAACACTACACCTAGCATGGCTCCCATAAATAACAAGAGGTAACAATAAAAATGATGTAAAGATTCCTTAGTGGAAAGATAAAAAATAGAATATAGTATAACTAAACTACCTACACCAGTAATAAGTAAACCTAATATTATACTTAGACCATCTAAATAAGTAGTGAAGTTTATATCTAATGAGGGGATCCAGCTATATGTGTGAGAGTATGTTTTTCCACTTGCAATTGAGGGAATATAGCTTGCAAGCATTGCAAACAAGATGGTCGGTACTAGCAACACAAACCAACCAATATGTATTTTTTTAAAATTCCTATAAAAAATCGGTATAATTGCGGCTACTATAAAAGGTAAAATAATAGCAAAGTTAACAGAAAACAAATTGTAACCTCCTATTTCCATATATTGAGGGTATTTTCTATATAGAAAGATTTATTTCATTTGAAAGAGAGACTTGACTATAAGGGTAACTAGTTGCATAATAGGATTCCATATGGGGTTCCAATAAGAGCATTAGTTGAAACAGGGGTGTTTACCATTGCTGAATTTAAGCTAACTTGTTTGGTGTGATTTATAACGAAATGAGTGGCTACAAAACGTATAGACAAGGACAGTTAATAGTCCTATTTATAGAGGGTATGTCCAATGCATAAGAGGTTAGGAGCAAAACAATCCTCTATGCAAATTTTAATAGTGAATCAAAGACAATTTTTTTAAAACATTTAGAGCATATGGTAAATCTTTAGAACTCCTTAAAAATAATTAATAGTATTTTCATGATTTTCCTAAGTAAATTATACACTAAATGATGCATCTCTGCACTTCTGGTGTTTACAATAGCTTATAATTTGCAATATTTTATACATGTTACTAGAATAGATGAGACTATAATAAATGAGGTGTAGACAACCGTGAAACGCGTAAAAGGTAGAATGGACGAAAGTATACTTGTCTGCGTATACTATGGACCAAATGGTGAACGACTCATTAGAAGAGGACACAAGATGGCAAGTATTATGGACTGTCCACTCTATATCTTAACTGTGGATCCACTTCCGTACGATGCTTTCGATGCGGAAAAATCAGGATACGTAGAGCAGTGGAGATCTTTAGCAGATGAACTAGACGTGGAAGAATTTATCATCCGTGATAATGAAAAGCGTCCTTCTCCTAAAGTGATTAAGGAAGTAGCACATCAATTTAATATCACCCAGATTATTATCGGACAAACAGCTCAGAGCAGATGGGAAGAAATTACGAAAGGCTCCTTTATGAATGTACTATTAAAGGAAATCCCATTTGTAGATTTCCATGTGGTTTCGGTGGAACGTGCGATAAAAGAAGAAGAAGAAGGAATATTTGAAAAAGGTGTAAGAGCCTATTTGGTGAATGATGGAGATACTTATAAAGTATCCTTTACCTGTGCAAAGAATATGTGTCAGGAAGGAATTTTCTTTAAAGAAATTGGTACAGATTTTGATAATGGGATATTCAAATTTATGCATAATAACAAAATGCAGCAAGTTCATATCCAAGACAATCTAGTAACTGATCCATCTCAAGTTCCAGCTGATTGTAGACTAAAAGCAAGATAATATATAAGAGCAATCCTTTATGGATTGCTCTTTTTTTGTAAATATGAAAGCTCGGCGCTGCTCCTGCGTAAGCTCGCTACAAACAAGAGCGTTTGGAATGACTAAGGAACTGTCCCTTCACTTTTCTCCATTTAACTGACACAGGCGCTTGCGCTTTTCTTATGCCGCAACCTTCCCATCCTTTGGTAGAGCAAAAGCTACTAATCCTAATATAGGAAGAAGCGACACAACCACCATAGTTGAATACACTCCTATGTAATCCATAAGAATACCAATAACTACTGCTCCTATAGCTCCCATTCCAAACGCCAATCCAACCGTAAGACCAGCCATTGTTCCAATTTTGTTCGGAACTAGCTCTTGTGCGTAAACAACTGTCACGGAAAAACTGAGCATGATTGAAAATCCAATAGCAGTTAGTAGTATTAAAATAGCCCAAACAGGCACATAAGGTAATACAAGACACAATGGTATTGGTACAATGGTTGAAATGACAATCACTTTTTTTCTTCCAATCCTATCAGCCATCGGACCTCCAAAAAACGTCCCCACTGCCCCCATAGCTAAAAACAAGAAAATAATTAGTTGGCCTTTATCTGTTACGAAGTTATAGTTTTCCGTCAAATGAAAAATATAAAAGCTAGTAATATTCGTAACATAAAAAGAGCGCACAAAAATAATTATCATTAAAAGCCCTAGTGCAATCCCTACCTGTTTCTTAGTCAATACAGGCAAAGAAGATATAAATGCTTTTTTCTTAGCACCTAAACCCGCTTCTCTTAGTTGTTCCTTATACCATCTAGAAATTTTACTCAATATAAAAATACCTATCGCAGCAACGATTAAAAATAACGCAGCTCCTCTTTGTCCAAGCGGAAGTAGTATGAATCCACTAATAAGAGGGGCTAAAGCTTGTCCAGAATTCCCTCCAACCTGATAAATCGATTGAGATAGTCCTCTTTTATTCCCCGCTGCCATATAAGAAACCCTAGACCCCTCCGGATGGAATACTGCTGATCCCAAGCCTAAAAATATAACAGCTACGAGTATTATCCAGTAATCTGGTGCAAAAGCTAATCCTGCCACACCGATAAAAGAACTTACCATTCCTAGAGGAAGAGCATATGGCATTGGCTTTTTATCACTTATAAAGCCAACCACTGGCTGTAGTATAGAAGCAACTATATTAAGGGAAAATGTTATAAATCCTAACTGAGTAAAGGTTAATCCAAGTTCACCTCTAAATATTGGAAACATAGCTGGGACAACAGATTGTAAAGTGTCATTAAAAAGATGACATATTCCCATAGCCACCATAATAGGATAGACAGGATTCCCCTGCCTATTCAGAGTTTCTGTTTGCGACAATTTACCACACCTCCCTATAAAAATAGTTTTTGGATCAATTTTATAATTGCTATCTATATGAAAAACACGAACAAAAAAAGAATATAAATGATTTCCACTTTAATCGGTCATTTCTCATTTAGCTGATATCGTCGCAGCTTTTACAATCAAAAAGTTATAAATATTCATGTTTAATAGTAAGTGCAATTTATGAAAATAACCCAATTTAGTTATTATATCGCAAAATCATTGAATTTATAAAATTTTCCTAAAAGAGAATAGTTAGATGCTAGTGGGTCACAATACATAGAAGTATATTAAAAGGAGTATTGATCACAATGGCTGATATAAGTTTTTGGGAAATGATTTGGAGAACTACCATCTCATTTGCAGTTTTGCTTTTTTTAGCACGCATAATGGGAAAGAAGCAGATAAGCCAATTAACTTTCTTTCATTACATTACAGGAATAACTATAGGATCTATCGCTTCGGAAATTGCTTCACAAAAAGAAACTCCCTTTGTGGACGGAATTATATCACTAATATGGTGGGCAGTACTTACAATCCTTATGACATATCTTTCACAGCTTTCCCCTAAGTTGCGTCTGCTTTTAGATGATGAGCCAACAATTATCATTAAAGATGGAAGAATATCTCTAAAATCCTTAAAATCTTCTCGCATGAACATGGATGATGTAATGATGTTATTAAGAGAACAATCCATCTTTTCTATAGACGATGTCCAGTATGCAGTATTAGAAACAAATGGAGAGCTAAGTGTGTTTAAAAAACCTGCAGAACAAAATGCAACAAAACAAGATGTGAAGGCAGACGTTTCCATGCCCACTTATATTCCAACCGAAATTATATCAGACGGTAAAATTGTACGGAAAAATCTAAAAGAATTGAAACTAGACGAAGAATGGGTAATGAAGAAGTTGCGCAAGCACGGGGTTCAGTCAGTCGATGAGGTATACTTTGCACAATTACAAACAAATGGATCCCTTTCGGTTAACCTAAAAAATAATAGTCTATAAAATAACCATGAAGACAACAAAAGGTATGGGGAATTTTTCCCCATACCTTTTTACTTCCTTTTAAATAGGAAGCTTTTGCTATTTTAAAATATTATTTGTTAATTCTTCAGCTAAATTATTTAGTTCATTTACATTAATAGAAGAAAGTTGATCGTTGCTTAGTTGATATTTCTCCTTTAACTGAAGAATACGTTCCACGCTCCGATCAATTTGTTCTACCTTTATTTCTTCATTTTGTACGGCCTCTAAAATAGCTTGAATGGCTCTTTGCACTTTTTCATAGTCATGTGCGATTAATACAATATCATTACCAGCCTTGACAGCTTCAACTGCCGCCTCTCCTATTTCATAATTATCCAAAATGGCCTTCATCGTCATATCATCCGTCATGACGACTCCTTCATATTTCAGCTGCTCTCGTAGTATTTTCGTAATGACCACATTTGAAATGGATGATGGCTTATTAGCATCTATTTCTGGTAATAATATATGACCAATCATGACCACATCTGCTCCACTTTTTAAAGCATTTTGAAAGGGAATGAATTCTAAAGCCTGAAGCTCTTTCATATTCTTACTTACTATTGGAAGTTCAATATGAGAATCTACTTCTGTATCCCCGTGACCAGGAAAATGCTTAATAACTGAAATAACATTTTCACTTTGCAAGCCCTTCATAGTAGAAATACCAAGCTCACTCACCAATTTAGGGTCACTTCCAAAAGAACGATCTCCAATAACAGGATTATTAGGATTACTGTCAACATCAAGTACAGGTGCAAAATCCAAATTAAATCCAAACGCATTCAGCTGCTTGCCTAATAATTCTCCCAATTGAAATGCTAATGCTGGATTGTCCTTTTTACCAATTTGTTTATTGGTCGGAAGATTGTTGAGCTCTGGAATCCTTGTCACTCTTCCTCCCTCTTGGTCTATCCCTAAAAACAGCGGATATTGCTGCTGCATATTCTCAGCCTTAATGGAATTTAGTAATGTCACTATCTGATTTGCATTTACCAGGTTATCTTTAAAGAAAATGATTCCTCCAACCTTATCCTCACGAATCATTTCCCTACTTTTCTCCGATAATTCTACTCCTTCAATTCCTCCAAAAATCATTTGGCCCACTTTTTCTTCTAAGGACATACTATCCACTGGGGAAGTTGTCACCGTTGAGTCTACCTCCTTTAAGTCCGTATAAACCGAAATATGATGAACGTTAGGATTCGGATCATTTTCCGTAGGCTTTGGTAGGATCCATTTTAATTGTATATTCGGGAGAATTTCATAAACTAAAATAGTTTCTTCTTTCCCTTCATCCTGATAGCTACGTATAATATCTGGCTCTCCTGCAACCGAATGGATGTCTTCCAATTGAACCTCTTGTATATATGTCGAGTTAGTTCGGATATCAAAAACAGTTCCTGAATGATGTCCAACAGTTGCGTTTCGAGATAGATAGGTGTCATAAATATCATTCGAAAGATTGCTGCTCTCATCAGGTACTCCCCATAGCTCGTACAATTGTTCTGTATCTGTTTCGCCAACTATAAAGGGTACATTTATAACCTGTCCTTTTTCAGCTAGCTCAAAAACAAGCGAAACAACTGCCTGTCCTTCGTTAGCTGCTTCTTCTTCACTTATAAACTCTTTTGATTTCTCTTCTTTGTTAGTTGTTAAGACCGCTTCTATTATAGTAAACATAAAAATTACTACTATGATAATTCCAATTTTTTTAATCATTTTAAAGGCCCCCGAATGATCGTCTACCCTATTGTATTTCAATTAGTACCGACACTATACCTTTTTTTGTATTTTAATTTTAATAATCAATCATTTTCAAATGTCCTAACTAAATTATTTAAACCAATTTGCACAACAAATAATTAACTTAATACAGAATGAATCATAATCTTCAATTCAAGCAACGTATCTCTACGTTACTCACTCTGTACTTAATTTTCACAAAAAAATCCCCAAACGGGGATTGGAAATTATGCCTGTGATTTATGGCGGAATGGACATTTCCCTTGAATTGGCTCACTATCATCACCAATAAAGGATTGCTTCCATTCGTTATGTGTCGGGTCGCCGAAGTGGCCTATGTCTGGATGCTTAGGTAGCTGATCCCACACTTCTACACGTTTACGAACTTTTTCACGTGACATAATGCCACCTTTTTCAGTTCCTTCTAACCCTTCAAAAATTTTGCGAGGTTGGAATCCAAGAACCATCGCATTTCCTAGATGACGTGTCTTTCGCTTCTTGTATGCAGGAGCATTTCCAAACACAAAAATTGGCTCACCATTGAATCGGAAATCCCATAAATAGTGCTCTGGGTCGCGTGGACTGTCTTCGGGCCATTCTACTTCATCAACTTCATGTAAGTATTGGAGGATATCCCAAAACTGCTTTCGGTAATCTTCAATAGAACCCTCTTGCTCAAAAGGCTCCACAAATACAAAAAGACCGTGTCTCTTGTAATTTGGTAATTTAAATAAATTTAGAAATTCTTCTACTGCAGAAGGTAGATTACTCCAGTCATCTTGATTGATATAAGCATAGCGGAGCTCGCCTTTTAATTCGCCACTCATTCCAAAAAAACATGGAAACGTTTTATCTGTTACTGTGTTATGAAAGGTTTCGTATTCTTTATAAAGCCAACTAGGCAAGTCAGTTCTAGTATGAAAATCTTCTTTTGTTAATAATGCTTGTTCCTTTGTAATCATACGATCTCCTCCACCATCTTCATTCTTACATCTATTATGTCTATTCTTTACTTTAACTAATGTACATATTCTTTACCCCATTCTAAAATTCTTGAAACAACTAGGTACAAAAGGAAATAAATTTCACAAATAGGTTATGAAATGAAAAATTAAGGGAATACAAAAGTAATGAGTGAAGAAAATGGAGGATTACTTATGGTGAAAATAATTCAAGATAAATCTCAAATACATTGTAAAAGTGAATATGGAACGCTTCAAAAAGTAGTCTTATGTGAACCACAATTCATGGAAATTAGAGAAGTGATTAATGACGTACAAAAAAAATATATAAATGATAATATAGACCGTTCACTTGCCATTTCGCAACATCAAAAGTTTGAACAGACTTTAAGGAATGCAGGGGTGGAAGTGATAAAACTACAACCAAGCAAAGACCACCCTGAACAGGTCTTCACTAGAGATATTGGGTTTACTTTGGGCAACCGTTTATTTATATCCGAAATGGCGAATCCTATTCGTCAAGGCGAAGAGAAAGTATTGGCAACTTGGATGAATGAACATGACATTTCGTATAAGAAGCTTTCCACGCATTCCATTGAAGGTGGCGATGTAATCGTGGATGGCAATCGTGTGTTTATTGGCATTAGCCATCGTACATGTAAGGATGCTGTTCAAGCTTTACAAAAAGAATTGCCGGATTTTGAAATTATACCTATCCCTTTTAATCCAAAATATTTGCATCTAGACTGTGTGTTCAATATCCTTTCCTCAAAAGATGCATTAATTTATCCTGATGCGCTCGATCCTAAAATTGTAGAAAATTTATCGAGCATGTATCATTTAATCGAAGTGAGCGAAAGTGAGCAATTCTCAATGGGTACGAATGTGTTGTCTATAGGGCAAAACCGAGTGCTAAGTTTGCCAACAAATCAGGATGTTAATAACCAGCTGAGACAGCATGGTTATCAAGTATTGGAAATCGAATTCTCAGAAATCATTAAATCAGGTGGATCGTTCCGATGCTGTTCAATGCCTATTCTGCGCGGATAAGAAAAGAGTAATTGGCATCTTAAGTAAGTATTCTATTGGTAAATGAGCTTGGAAATGTAATTCCAAGCTCATTTTTTAATTTGAATCAGTATAATCATTCCAGGCACTTAGAGTAACTCAATCGAATATTAGACAAAATTAAAAGACCTCGGTTTCACACCGAAGTCATCTTTATTGCTACTATGTCATTTACTGAACTGATACATCATTTAAAGATAGCGTTTTGGCTAATCGATTAATTCGGAATTATCTCATACGCAAGCTTTCGAATAATGAACTCATGCTCCGGATAATTCTCTAAAAGTTCATCCCGAGTGAAAAGCTCAAAATCTTCATATTCAAATCCAGGAGCAACCATGCAGCCCACTAAAGAAAACTCTCCGCCCTCTAAAACTGAGGAGCCGAAGATAGAATTTTTAGGAACGATTGCTTGTGGCATTTCTCCGTTGGCTATATCTAACCCAAGCTTATATTCATGGTAGTTTCCTTTTGGGTCAATTACATGAACAACTAATGGGTCTCCACCATGAAAATACCATAACTCATCTGACTTTAAACGATGAAAGTGGGAGATATCTTTCTCTCCAAGTAAAAAATAAATGCTTGTATATAGATTTCTAGATGACCCAGATACATCTAGAGTTTCTGTCGAGGCAAATGAAGACTTAAAGTAACCACCCTCTGGATGAGGTTCTAAGCCTAAAAACTCAATATAATAGGAAGCATCCTTTTTCATTATACTTCCCTCTTCTCTAAATGCTTCATACAATTAAATAGATGACAGTGGTTTGCCTCGTCTTGCAGCTCAACCATGGTCAAAGAGGTATTTCCTATGTCTGTAGAGAATTCTCCATCCGGAATAAGCGCATATAAAATTCTTGCAAGAAATCCTCCGTGGCTAACAACTAAAATCTTTTTACCTTGGTGTGCTTTTTTTATGTCCTCAATGAAGGACATCCCTCTAGAGATAATAACTTCTTCCTTCTCGAAGCCCATTTCCTGCTCTCTCCAATTTGGTCCCCATTTCGCAACTCGTTCATTTTCGGTAGTTCCCTCTATTATACCGCCACCAATTTCACCTAAGCGCTTATCTACTCGAAAATCAATACTAGGCTGCTTTTCTGCTATAATTTCTGCAGTCCGCTTTGCCCGAATAAGATGGCTAGTGTATATGATATCCCACTGTTCCTTCTCCATCCGCTCAGCAACTCGCTCTGCCATTTGTATCCCTTCATCATCTAAAGGTACGTCTGTTGTACCCTGTGCTCGTCCTTCTTTGTTCCAGGCGGTAACACCATGTCTAATAAATCCTATTGTAGTCATTTAAAATCCCCCTTTGTTCAAAGATAAAATAGAATTTCCTTTTCGTAAAGTAATTGTCCATAAGCCTTGTAAAAATGTCTGAGTAGATTTAAATAATATCACTTGACCTTTACGCTACGTGAACCCTTAGACTATTTATAACAGGAGGTGAAGAAATGGAATACACGATTCAAAAGCTTGGGGAACTTGCAGGAATTAGTACTCGTACTTTACGCTATTACGATGAAATCGACTTACTGAAACCAGCCCGATTCAGTGAGGTAGGCTACAGAATTTATAGTTCAGCCGAAGTAAGCCGACTCCAACAAATATTGTTCTATCGAGAGTTGGGGATAAACTTAGTACGAATAAAAGAAATCATCTCTTCTCCAAGCTTTGACAGTACTTCTGCATTAAAGCAGCACAAAGAAAAACTACTTCAAAAAAGGGTCCAGCTTGATTTGTTAATAAATAATGTGGATAAATCGATTCAAGAAAAAGAAAGGGGACTTAAAATGACAGATAATGAAAAATTTGAAGGCTTTAAACAACAGCTTGTGGACAACAATGAGGATAAGTATGGTGAAGAAATTCGAAATAAATACGGAAATCAAACAGTAGATCAATCCAACTCTAAGCTAAAAGATATGACACAGGAACAATATGAGGAGATAGTTAAATTAGAACAAGAAGTATTAGATAGTTTAAAAGAAGCTATGACAGCTGGCGATCCAACAAGTGACCTGGGACAAAAGACAGCAAGCCTGCATAAGCAGTGGATAAGTTTCTATTGGCCAAAATATTCGAAGGAAGCTCACGCGGGTCTAGCCGAAATGTATGTGGCAGACGAACGTTTTGCAGCTTATTATAATAAAGTTCAGGCTGGGGCAGCTCAATTTTTACGAGATGCTATTCGTGAATATACTAAAAACTAGAAGGCTTGCCTTCTAGTTTTTTAAAAGTTGCTCAAGTATGTGGATATCATCGGGATAAGCTAGTGGCAATCTCTTAATATCGTCCAATGACTTCCAAGCAATTTCGTGGATAAATTCATCTGGATCATGGATTGTCAATTCTCCACTAACAAAGTTCACCACAAAGTATTCTACATAATACGAAATACCATAATCACTTAGTAAACCATTCTTTTGATGTACCTTTTCACTCGGATGAACAGTTAAACCTGTTTCCTCCCAAAATTCTCGGACACAGCATTCTTCAAATGTTTCTCCCTCTTCCAACGTACCTGATGGAACTGTCCACAGCTTATCCTCTCCTGGTGCAGCCTGTAAAACCATCAACACTTCATTTCGCTCATTAAAACAAATACCAGCTGCCCCTTGCCACTTGAACATATTTCCCATTCCCCTCTTCTGCCACATATCATTTTGCTTTAATTATACCGCACCCCAAAAAATCGGTGAAGTAGCGGGATACACCCGCAAGTATGGGAAAGAGTCCCTAAGTTAATGATTAACCTATATTTCTAGAGGATTCGCACGTAAACAGTAGTAGAAAGTGTCACCTAAATCAAAGATGCACACCCCTATTTACTAAGTTTTCGCCCCTAAACCACATACAAATGTATCCTAAAGTCGCCGAATTCGCCCATAAACAGTAGAAAGTGGCTCCTAAATCGAAGATGTGCCCATATTTACTATGTTTTCGCCCCTAAACCACATACAAATGTCTCCTAAAGTGGCGGTATCCGCTCCTAAACTACCTGATTTTCACCCGTAAATGAAAGAAAAAGCAATCCAATAATTTATATTTTTTCCACAGTACCTTGCAATGTATAATAGCATGTGATATATTACTTTCAACGGTACTGTTTATTAAATAGTAGCTAAGGGAGTGAAAGAAAAGTGAATATACAGTTTAAAAAGGGTGTTTTAAATCTGTGCGTCCTTGTCTTGTTGGATAAACAAGATCGATATGGTTACGAGCTGGTACAAAAAATATCTGATCAAATATCAATTTCTGAAGGCTCGGTTTACCCACTCCTTAGACGGTTAACTAAGGAAGGCTACTTCACAACTTATTTACAGGAATCAACGGAAGGTCCCCCACGTAAATATTACAAGCTGACGGACCTAGGTAGAACATATCTTCATGAGCAATTAAATGAATGGAAAAGCTTTACGGATGGTGTAAATAATCTAATCGAAGAGGGTGTAAATAATGACTGAGCAACAATTTATTAAGGAATTGGAACTTGCATTACATCAAATGACTACTGACGAGCGCAGTGAAATTATTTCGGATATTCGAGAATATTTCTCTAATGCACGGGAAGATGGAAAAACGGACAGCGAAATATCTGCCTCACTTGGTTCACCAAAGATTATTGCGCAGGAGCTTCTTGAGAATTATGTTCCAGAGAAATCCCAGCCAAAAGCTTTTACAAGCGATAAGTTGATACGCATTCCGGAGCCTAACTTTTCTAATGTGTTAGTAGATCTTGATTATGGTTCTCTAAACGTTTTTCCGTCTGAAACGGATGAAACTATTGTAGAACTGATTGGGGATAATGAAAAGCTTTCCTTTGTAGTCGAAGTGATAAATGATACTCTCTCCATTAATTTGAAATCTAAAAAAATGAGCTTCTTTACTTTTATCTTTCAGGTGAAAGAACTAAAAGTAAATGTCGCTCTACCAAAAAAACTTTATTCAACTATTATTATGAAAACTGATGATGGTCGTATTCGAGTAGAGAAATTGCTTGGTAAAAATGTGAAGATTACTTCTGACAACGGCTCCATTGCACTTCAAGAAATAGCTGCTACTATTATGGAGGTTAACACAGACAATGGTCGAATTGAGTTAGATCGAGTACAGGCTGACAAGCTAACTACTACGACCGACAATGGCAGAATTGAACTCCGCAATGTGGATACAGAGAAAACTTATGCAGAAACAGACAATGGCCGCATAACGATGCAATATGTAAGTGGGGATATCCTGGGGAAAACCGACAATGGACGAATCGAACTGTTAACAACTAGCATTGATCGAATGATTGATCTAAAAACAGACAATGGCAGTATCATGATTGAAACCGAATCCGAGCCTAAAGATGTATCTATCTACGCTAAAGTGGACTGGGGTAAAATAGACATTTTTGGAGAACGTAATTCCAAAACTGTTTACGGTGCAGGAACGAATCAAGTAAAGTTAACCTCTGACAATGGCAGATTAACTGTAGCAAAACGGATAATATCCGGGATTACTAACTAATGGTACCTAACTTAACCTAGCACAAGATCCAAACACCTTTTTTCCTCTTTTCTCATAGACTAGGTAAGGACTATAACAAAAGGGGAAATGTATGAATAATACCGAAAACTACAACCAACAGATGTATGCCCAACAGGCTTATCAGCAATCGTTAACATTAATAGCCGAAGCCGTACAAGGAGAAAAGGAAGATCAAGTTTTTTATGACTACCTAATCTCCTTAGCTCCTAATCAAGAACAAATAGAAATAATCACGTCTATCCGAAACGATGAGATAAAGCATAATCAGTGGTTCAGAGAAATGTATAAAGCATTGACTGGTAATGATGTGGTGGTTACGACAGAAGAGCAATTCGTTTCTCCTGCCAATTATGAGGCCGGTATTAAGAAAGCTTTTTTCGGAGAGTTAAAAGCAATGGAAAAATACAGAGTAATACGAGCAGGACTACCCTACCGCGAATACAGAGATATTGTTTTCGAAATTTTGACAGACGAAATGAAACATGCTCAACTATATAATTATATTTTAACGGAAAATATTTCAAAAAATGTACCGGAAAGCATGCAAGAAAATACTTCAGCAAATACTTCTTGGAACAAGCCTGAGCCTGTTGGCTTCCCTGACCAGTGGATTCAATATACACAATACCTTGTAAATGAAGCTCTCAGTGATGTGGAAAGAGGCGTTAATTTAAAGCATATTCTCCAGGAATTTATACTCATGGGTGTCCTCGTTGGTAAAGGATATACCCCAGAGCAAGCATATGAAACAGTAGAGAATTGGGAACTCTCAGGCGAATCTCAGTTACTCTACCAAAGTAAAAATATTAAGTAACACAACGCTGCGTATAATACGCGGCTTTTTTTTATGCCCAATTATTGTAATTCTCATGTTACTCTAAAATAAATATTTCATTTTTTGAGAAAAATTTAAATTTAGCGCGTTATATAGAGTGTAAAAGCTTTTAGAAATACCAAAAGGAGCTATTGTAGATGAAATCAACTGAATCTAATTTTATCCACAGGCTAAAATCAGAAAAAGAAGACGCACTGGAATATGTTGTGGATAATTACTTGCCATTAATAAAAGGCGTTTCCTACAAGGTTCTTTCTCCTCTAAAAAATGATGGGATGATAGATGAATGCATAAACGATATCTTTTTATCTATTTGGCATCATGCAAAGGATTTTAATGGCGACACAACTGATTTTAAAAAATGGATTTGTATAATCGCTAAATTCAAGGCTATCGATTACTACCGAAAAGCAACTCGTAATATGGAGGTTTCTAGTGAACAGATGGAACTTCAGCCAGCCGACTCTATAGAAAAAAGTTTGATTCTAACAGAAAATCGAAATGAACTAATGCAATTAATCCATAAACTAGATCCAATCGATCAACAGATCTTCATCATGCGTTTTTTTCTTGGCGAAAGTACAGAGGCCATCGCTAAGAAGCTAGGGAAAACAAAAGCATCTGTTGATAATCGTATATACAGAGGAAAGAAGAGGCTAAATGGACAGGTTAAGAAATTTCTTCTAGGAGGTAGCTATGTATGAAAGATCTTTACAAGCAATTTAATAATATTGAAATAGACGTAGACGAATTTGAAGAGATGGAAGTAAGCGAATTTGAGCGAGCGAAGGTAAAAAAAGAATTAAAAAATAAAATCAACACATCTAAACAAAGGAAAGGTAAAAAGTTTTTAGCTGCCGCTTCCCTTGCCGTAGGACTGAGCGTCTCAGCTATAGTAGGACTATCTTTCACTGCCTACGCGGACAATATCCCAGTAATCAGCAATATTTATAAATTCTTTTATGACTACAGAGATAATAACGGGGACTTCTATGGGGATTATGCTGAAAGTGCTACCCCTATTAACTTAACAGCAGCAAGCAATGGTATAAATGTAACTGTGGATGATGCCATTTACGATGGTGAATCTATGATTGTCACATATACAATTGATTCAAACAGAGACTTAGGGAATCCCATTGTATTAAGAGGAGTGCCTCATCTTCAAAACTCTCCCAAAACAGGAAGTAATGAAGCAAGCAAAGTATCAGAGAGCGAGAATAAATATGTAGGTATTATCACTATGAAAATGGACGAAAAGGATACCTCTTTACCGATAGAATGGAACATAGATTATTTACGTCCAGGAAGAACCATTGATAATGACCCTATTGAAGGTGATTGGAAATTTAACTTTACTTTAAATAAGGCAGATATAGCTATCTATAATTTAGATAAAAAGCTTACACAGTACGACCTTACAGTCCACCTTCAAAAGCTAACGATATCTCCAAATTCGTTTCATCTTCTATTTGAACAAATCGATTCTGATAAATTATATGAAAAATGGGATCAAGCAATCGTTGAATTATTAGTACAGGATGATCTAGGCAATCATTATTCACTAAAAGAACAAAGTGGAAGTTCTTCTAGACATAGGAACGGGACTAAATGGGGCTCCATATATGAAAAAGTAAATCCTATGGCTACTAAACTTATTATAACTCCTGAAGTAGAAATGAGTAATCTTGAACTTATTGAAGAAGATAAGGACTACAAAGGCAGTAGAAAGTCATATATAACTACTGATCAAAAACAATACAAAATGGATGACATAATCATCGATTTAAAATAAACGAATTCTTGTTTAACCTTAGCTAAGCCCATTAAAAATGAGCTTAGCTTTTTTCCTTTATAAAGGCAATATCTACTTAATACAAAGGTAATTTAATAGAAACAGTTGCTCCGCCGTCTTCGTTATTAAAAGCTTGGATAGTTCCATCGTGTTTATCAATAATTGTCTTTGCTATATACAGACCAAGGCCAGCATGTCCGTTTCTGCGGCTTTCTCCAGTTATACCTTGATAAAAGGATTCGAATACTTTCGCTTCCTTTCCTTTTTCAAACCCTTGGCCATTATCCACCATTTTTATATATAACCAGTCATCCGTCATAAGTACATTTAGGCTAATCTCTCCTTTTTGTACGAATCTAAGACTATTGGTGAAGAGATTATCCAGTACCTGCGATATTCTATTGGAATCAGCGAAAATATCGATTTTCTTACTTCTTTCATCTTTAAGCTTACCTGTAAATACAACTTGTTCTTTCATACACCAGTGTTCATATTCCTCCATCTTCCCCTGAAAGAAATAAATGGGATCAAATTCTTTTTTGTCTAACTGAAAAAAATCGTTTTCTAGAAGAGTCGTTTGATTTAAGTCGTAAACTAGCTTAACTGCACGCTGAATATTTGACTTAATCACAATTAGGTATCTATCAAAACGATCAATTCCTTTTTTCTTTGCTTCTTCTAAGCCTTCTACATGACCCTGGATAATAGTAAGTGGTGTTCGTAAATCGTGTGCCAGGGCAGCAATAGCCTCCTTACGTTCTTTTTGAAGCTTCCACTCACGTTGTAGAGAATCACTCAGCTCGCTTTGCATATTTTCAAAAGCTTCTATTAAAAGCTGTATTTCTCTTATTTTTTCATACTTATTTATGTTGAAATTTAAATCCTTTTTACGTACAAAGCTTGTCGCAATCATTAGTTGCTCTAGAGGTAATTTTATCTCTCTGCTAAGTCTTCGTACAAATATAATAGTGAATAAAATAATATAGAAAAAAGGTGTAAGCAGAATTAATGGGATTCCCACTTTTAGCAACAGAGTATCAGAGGATTCGATTGGTGTAACCTTCAGTTGATAATAAAGCATAACTACTCCTTGCAAGTTTTCGTTGGCATCAATTATAGGGATATATTTAACAAAGTAATTTTTCTCACTGTAATCCACAATATTTAATCTTTCATATAGTTGTTTGACATCTATGTCTAATTGATCCTCATGGCTGCCGTATTTATATGTACCCGCTATATCGATAACCTTATATTTAAAACCTTCGGATGGAATAATCATATCTAACTTGTTTTTTTGAGAAACTTCTAAGATTGAGTCTTTTTCTAATCGAATTTTCGATTCTATTTTAGGAATCATTTGTTCATAAAAGCTGGCCTCACGCATTTTTGATTCTCCGATATATATCAAAACACTCCATGTAAGAATTGTACTTAGAAGGCTGCATAATAAAATGTAGACAATTAATCGATGAAGTCTCTTATTAAGAGTTGTTGTTTTTACCCCCATCTATAGCCTACTCCCCATACAGTTTGTATATATGTATTGTCCTCCTTGATTGCTTGAAATTTTGCTCTTATTTTCTTTATATGTTCGGTAACTGTGGAATCCTCTCCATTAGCTTCTAATCCCCATACTCGCTCATAAATATGTGATTTAGAAAAAACTTGTCCTTTATTCTCTGCAAGTAACCAAACAATATCAAACTGTTTGTTTGTTAAGTCTATATTCACTCCATTTATATGGATCATTCTACCTTTGTAATCAATGGTTACTTCCCCATATTGTTTTACTTCATAAGCATAGCTTTCGATTCTTCTTTTTTCTCTTCTTATATGCGCATATACTCTAGCTTTAAGCTCCGTAAGACTAAATGGTTTAATGAGATAGTCATCCCCTCCAACTAACAAGCCTTTAATTCTATTAGATTCCTCCTGACAAGCACTAAGAAAAATAATAGGACCAGAGAGATTGGATCTTATTTTTTCACATACCTCAAATCCATCTATCCCATCCATCATTACATCGAGTAAAACTAAGTGTGGATTCTGTTTAGCTAATTGAATAGCATCGTATCCATTGTGAGCAGTTAAGATTTCATAACCCTCGTCCTCCAGAGAATCCTTCATAAAAGAAACTATATCCACTTCATCGTCCACAATTAGGATTTTTTCTTTGAGCAATATGGCACACCCCCCCTTTTACTCATACTATTTCATACTTATAACAAAAGTATAAACTTTTTACTTATTATTTTATTATATTTCAATTCTATTCTTATTCTTATAACAAGTTAAGGAGGAATTAGTTTGAAAAGAATTGAAGTTATTGATGCTTTAAGAGGTTTTGCATTATTAGGGATTTTGTTAGTGAATATACATTTTTTTAACGAATCACTTCAAGCAATTAGTTTGGGAGGAGTTCCTATAGAAGGTAAGCTCAACGAGTCGATTGACTTTTTTACTGCACTTTTAGTTGAAGGAAAGTTTATGCTACTATTTTCTTTTCTCTTTGGGTATGGCGCCACCATTTTGTACATGAACTCTACTACACAAGGGATAAAATTTACCCCTTTATACTTAAAAAGGATGTTTGCCTTATTCATCTTCGGATTGATCCATGGCTTGTTGCTTTGGTATGGCGATATTTTAACCACTTACGCAATAGTTGGCATTGTACTGTTATTTTTCTTAAAACGAAAGTCTAAGACAATACTTATTTGGTCTCTTGTATTACTTTCTATTGTCCCACTTCTACTTGGTATATCTACCGGATTGACAACTGGAACAGGGGACTATTCTTCTATGGATTTTTCCGAAGAGATTAAATTATCCCAAGAAATAGATAAGCAAATTTATGCGGAAGGAAATTTTGGTGAAATAGTAGCAAAACGTTCTATGGACTTTGTTATGAGCTTTTTCAATATGATATTGTTTTTCCCTCAAATTTTAGGGATATTTTTACTTGGAGTATTTTTTGGAAAAAGAAGGCTATTAGAGAACCTTCACGAGAAAAAACATTCTTTCCTTGTTTTTGGACTAATTGCCACATTGTCTGGAGTTATCTTAGAGTTACCTATGTTATTCTCCGACTCCTCGAATCTTATGTTGGAAATGATAGGTGTATTTATAGCAGGTCCATTACTGATGCTAGGCTATCTTTGTTTCTTCTGTCTTGCTTTCCTAAAATATAAAGAACAACTATCACTCTTTTCTTACATTGGAAAGCTTGGTTTTAGTATGTATATTTTACAATCCGTGATTTGTAGCCTCTTATTTTATAGCTATGGTCTGGGCTTATTTGGAGAAATTCAGCTTTGGCAAACCACTATCATCGCTATATCCATTTATATATTTCAGTTATTACTTAGCTATCTTTGGATTAAACATTTAAAGTTTCAATCAGGTCCCTTAGAATATGTTTGGAGGTTATTTTACAGAGGTAAAGGGTTCAAACGTAAGGCTAGCAAGTAAGAAGCTTTGAAGAAATTCCCACTGTCAGAAAGACAGTGGGGCTTTTCTACATCTGCTCCGGAGCATCTATCCCAAGTAAACTTAACCCTTCCTTTAAAACTATGGCAACCGCATAACAAAGTGTCAGCTTCGATCGCTTTGTTTCATCACCAACTAATATTTTTGTGTTCGCATAATATTTATTGAAATGGCGAGATAGCGTTAGGCAATATTTTGCGATAAGTGATGGATCTGCATGTTCAAAGGATTTCTGGATAACCTGTGGAAAGCCTTGAAGTGTCATTATCGTTGGCCATGCAGGTTCGCCTAGTCCTGCAAAACTCATGTTATTAGTCTCAAACTTACCTTTTTGAAGGAGTGAGTTTATGCGTGCGTGAGTGTACTGAACATAGGGTCCAGTCTCACCCTCGAAGTTAAGCATTTGCTCCAGAGAAAATTCTACATCATTCATACGATGATTTTTTAAATCATGGAAGATGACGGCCCCTACTCCAACTGATTTAGCAACCTCCTCTTTGTGAAGAAGTGAAGGATTTTTCTCCTCAATACTTTTTTTCGCCTCCTCGATAGCTTCATTTAAGACTTCTTTTAATAAGATCACTTTTCCTTTACGAGTCGACATCTTCTTACCATCCTTAAGCATCATCCCAAAAGGTACATGCTGACAGTCCTTTGCCCACGCATAGCCCATTTTTTGAAGCACACTGAAAAGCTGTTTAAAGTGAAGTGATTGTTCGTTGCCGACTACATAAAATGCTTTAGTAAAGGCATAGTTATTTTGACGATACAAGGCTGCAGCTAAATCTCTCGTTGCGTATAGAGTAGCTCCATCGGTTTTTTTGATCAAACATGGCGGCATATTCTCTAACTCAACTACTAATGCCCCGTCAGATTCCACGAGCAAACCCTTTTCTTCTATTTCTTTGACGACCGTTTCCATTTTGTCATTATAGAATGCTTCTCCATTAAAGGAATCAAACTGAATTCCTAGTAATTCATAGATATATTGAAATTCTTTAAGAGAGGCTTCCTTGAACCATTTCCAAAGCTGTAGTGCCTCTTCGTTACCCTGCTCTAGACTCTTGAAGGCAGCTCTTGCCTCAACATTGAGCTCTTCATCCACTTCAGCCTTTTCATGGAATTTTACATAGATTTTCAATAATTCCTCTATTGGGGAGGCTTCAATTTTTTCTTTGTCTCCCCATAGCTTATAAGCAACGATCAGCTTTCCAAATTGAGTTCCCCAATCACCTAAATGATTAATACGAACAGCTTTGTAGCCATTTTTCTCAGAAATATTGGCAAGAGCATTTCCGATTACAGTTGAACGTAAATGTCCCATAGAGAATGGCTTAGCAATATTTGGTGAGGAAAGGTCTATAGTAACTTGTTCGTCTTTCATTGGTAGCTGGCCATAATTGTTTTGATTTTTAAGTATTTCCCCTAACACTTCTTTCGCAATAGTTTTCTGGTCATAAAAGATGTTCAAATAGCCCCCTACTGCCTCTACATTAGCAATAAGTGAACTCTTCACCTGTTTTGCCAATTCAGAAGCGATAAGCTGTGGTGATTTTTTATATAATTTCGCTAGCGTAAAACAAGGAAATGCTAAATCTCCTAATTCAATGTTCTTTGGTTTCTCTAAAAGCATTTGTATTTCTTTCACTGTTAACTTACTTTCTAACTCAGTCTCAATCGAAATAGCAATTTGCTTTAATAGTTCCATATATATTCACCCTCCATTTTGTTTTTCCATATAAAAAAGCTCTCATCTCTATGAAGAGACGAGAGCTGAAATTCCCGTGGTACCACTCTAGTTGTCACATATTGTGACCGCTTTAACGTTATTAACGAGGACTTCCCCGATCTTTTCTACTCTAGTTCAAAAAGCTTCTCCAAAGTGCGTTTCTCTGAAAAGTCCTGTATCAGGCTCTCACTACCCCTGACTCGCTAATCATTATCTCATCAGATACTCTCTTTATCATCGAATTGTGTATGAATTTTCACTAATTTTAATCGAATCAAATACTAAAGTCAATATGTGAATAAATGTCTCCTTATCTATCTAACATTTACTATCTCATTTATTCCCCAGCTTTAAATGAACTGAATCCATCAACTTTTGATAACCAATTTCTTGATATATTTTGTTGGATGTGGGATTTAACATATCGGTATATAAAACACAGAAGTCATATTCCTTTAAAAGCTCCTTGCTGCAGGCTGCTACCATTGTTCTTGCATAACCTTTGCGTCGCTTTTCTTTAGGAGTAAATACCATAGAAACAGTCACTCCATGAGTTGATGGTCTAGCCTTCTTCATCATAGACACAATCTCTCCATCGTCCTCCCATAAGAAAACCTCCTGTCCATTCAACATAGCAGTCACTCTCTGGGCTATTTCCTCTTTAGCAGTACTTGGAAGTCCGGTATCTTCTTCAAACTGGCTATACCAAGATTCTATTAATGGAGCATCATTGTTATTAGCAAATCTCCAGGATCCTGGGCTATTTTCTAGCGTATCATCCACTTCATCTAATCGATATAATCCCTGGTCCATTAATAGCGAATTTGCTTGTCCCGTTTTCTCTTCCCATTTTGACGCGAAGCGAATAGCCCATTCCTTTACACTTATGATCGAATCTATATGTATACCACGTTGTAAAATCTCTTCAATACATAAATCGATTAACGCTTCGATTTTATTTAAATCGACAAAAATAATATTAAGTGGATGTGGTGGAGTCATCTGAAAAAGTGCCAATAACTCCCCATCCTCCTCAATAGTAGCCATCAGTGGGTCCTCATATCCTCCCACTCTAATTCTTTCAAGCACACCTAAAAATAAGCTAAATTTGTCCTCGTTTTGCTTTAAAAAAGGTTTTGCAATATCGTAAAACTTCTCTGCACTTTCATAGATTTGAAATCTCATTTTTACATCCCCTTTGCAACGTTTTATGTTAATATAACGTAAAACGTTGCATGATGGGAGATATTTATGAAAATTATTTCTATTCGGGATATTCATATTGGGGAAGGACTACCAAAAATTATTGTTCCACTAATCGGAAAAAATAAAGAAGCCCTTTTTAAGGAGCTACAATTAGTTAAGGATGCATCTCCTGATGTAGTCGAATGGAGAGTAGATTTATTACAGGAAGTTGAAAGCTTAGAATCTGTCAAAGACACCCTTTCATACATACGAGGTTATTTATATCCTACCCCCCTTTTGTTTACTTTTAGAAGTCACAAGGAAGGCGGCAATAAAGTTATTGAACCTGATTATTATAAGCAACTTTTACGTGAAGTGATCCAGACAAAGGAAATAGATTTAATTGATATTGAGCTTTTCTCAGAGGAAGTTGAGGAGCTAGTTTCTTTAGCTAAGGATAATCATATTTCTGTGGTGATGTCCAACCATGATTTTAATGGAACTCCCTCAAAAGAGGTAATAATAGAACGCTTAACAGCTATGCAAAGACTAGGTGCAGATATTCCTAAAATTGCTGTTATGCCTAATAGTCCAGCCGATGTTATTACCCTCCTGGATGCTACCTATACGATGTATTCTACATATGCGGATCGTCCGATTATTACAATGTCTATGGCTAAATCAGGTATTATCAGTCGTTTATCTGGAGAAATTTTCGGTTCAGCAGCTACCTTTGGTTCAGTTGTATCAGCTTCCGCTCCAGGACAAATTGAAGCAAAAGAATTAAAGAAAGTGTTAGGACTTTTACATAACGCATAGTAATAACTGCTCCCAATCATTATTCGGGGGGCAGTTTTAATGTTTAAGGCTGAGGAAATTCGCATTCTAATTGGCAAAATTAAACATTATAATTATTAAAAACAAAAGATATACATAAATGAGCTAGGAAATATATATCCCAGCTCATTGTATTTTCACTAAATAGATCATTAGTTAAAGTAAAATAATTTACTTTAGAATTACCTTACTTTAAACCTGTTTCCTTTTCATATAGCTTGATATGATCACCACTCACGCCGTACACAACACCATTATTTTTCCACCCGTATTTTTCATAATAGCCTTCAAGATCTGTGGACAAATAAAGCTTATCATATCCTTTTCTTGCTGCTTCTTTCAGGCTGTGTTGTAGCAGCATTAAGCCTATTTCTCTACCTCTATATTCTTCTTTCACGAATAAGCAGGCGAGCCATGGGCAAAGGTCTTGGCGGCTATTAAGGTCATTTCTTAATAACGCATAAGTTCCAATAATCTCCTCCTCTTCAATCATCACATAAAATCTTGGAATATCTGAAAAACGACAAGAATGAATCATAGCATCTTCATAAAATTTATAATTATGCTCATTTCCCCATTCTTTCCAAAATACTTGAATTGCTTTTTCGAATAGGTTATTCCTTTCCTGTAACTCAATAATTTGCATTATCTTTCCCCCAATCCAGCATAACCTGCTCCGTTAGTAAGAACACACCTCTATTAAGTAATGACACGCTTAGAGTTATTTTATTTTTCTGTGGATAAAATCCTCTCTAGTCGTATCATATCCACACAAGGAATGCCGTTTTCCACAATCTCTTCGGGATAATTAATTTTAAAAAAATCCTTATCCACAGAAACAATTCTGAATCCACACTTTTGATAGAGTGCAAGCTGATTTATGCTGGAGTTTCCTGTACCTACTTCTATTTTTTGATAACCAAGCTCTTTTGATTTCTCAATGGCATCGAGAACTAATTCTTTTCCTATTCCTTTTCCTTGATGTTGTTCATGTACAGCTATATTTTTAAGCTCCACAGTCTGGTTATTCAAAGGCACTAAGACATATACGCCAATTATTTTATTTCCTGCTTTCGTTATATAGCATTGACCCTTATCTAAATAAGCTTTAACTAATTCCTCTGCGGGATCTGCTAACAACAACAAATCCATTGGAAAATCGCTGTCTATTTTGTATACATTCATTTACTTTCCCCCCTGGAATATTTCTCTATATAAATTGTACCAAAAGAAAAGCCGTCCTTCTCTATATGAGCGGACGACATATTCTTTAAGACTCTGGAACAAGAATTTCTAAAATATCTTCAGACACATAGGTTTTCTTGTTGTGCAAAACCGGTGTTTCTTGAAATTCTCTTATACTTCTATTGTATCCATACTTCAGCTCTCCCCTAGTAATGGAAAGTGAGCTATTGCCAAGCTTTAAGTACACACTATTACGTTTTGGATGGGACATTACTTCATATCCTAAATACTGAGCCACCTCACGTATAGGAATCATCTTAACTCCATTTTGAATTAAATGGTCATTCTCTATTATTTTGTTGAGCTCTTTTTGAACAGGTTCAATATATTCTAGTGCAATAATTTTTGATGGAGTCGTAAGTTTTTGATTGTTCTTAGGTGAACTATAAAATACGATTAACTCCTTGTTTGTTAAATCGTTCTTGGAAATTTTCTTTCCCTTTTCATCCACCAATTCTGTTTTGTTGGTAATTTGAAGTTTCAGCTCTTTATCTAGACTAACAAATTGCTTATCGAATTTTGACACTTTCACTAGGCCACTCTTTTCTTCATGAGCAACAATGATTTCTGGAGAGATTCTTGGTGGATAAATTAAAATCATTGGTTTATTTTTATCGTAATAGGCATCAATTTTCATCCCCTTTTTAAAGGAGTCAATAGAAATCGCTTTTGTTGAAGCGCTATTAAGAGCTATTACATCTTTATTTAATACTAAAATTGAAATCTGAGGCTCTTTCTCATTCGTTTCTACAGTTAATGTTACTTCTTTATTATTTTTAGAAACTTCCTTAATAGTACCGGAGAATTTCATAAAGTTGCTTGCATCTTTTTCTTCTAAAACAACTACTTTGTTCGGTATTGTTTGAGCAGGAATACTTCTTGTCGAGGTCTTATAAAATACAATCAGCTCATTACCCACTAAATTTTTTTGATCGATACTTTCTCCATCCTTATTAACAACAAGCGTTTCCTTAGAGAGATTCAGCTTTAATTGGTTGTCTTCACTTGTTAACTCCTCATCGAAGACCCCTACCTTTGTAAAGCCTACATTTTTGCCATCATGAGCAATTATTAACTCTGGCGAAATTTGGGCTGGATAGATCATAGTCCTAGCTTTTGTTTTATCATAGTAGGCTTCTATTCTTTG
The DNA here is from genome assembly GCF_014836595.1 of Psychrobacillus faecigallinarum. Lineage (GTDB taxonomy): Bacteria > Bacillota > Bacilli > Bacillales_A > Planococcaceae > Psychrobacillus > Psychrobacillus faecigallinarum. The sequence goes on from NZ_JACSQO010000008.1 coordinate 41,463, forward strand.
CCCTTTGACAAATTCCTTTTTTTCTATTTCCTTGGCTGTGCCGCTATTATATAAAAGCGTCTCGTTTGTGATTGTAAAAACAGTGACAATCGGTTCTTTTTGCTCTGTTTCAACAGTAAGTATGACATTGTCTTCTTTATTTACGACTTCTTTAACGATACCAGTAAATCTCTCCAGTTTAGAGTTTTCTTTAACCATGGTATCCTCTCCCTCCTTCGCCAAAACAAATGTAGGTGTGAGAAGAAGACAGATTGCTATAAAGCTGAACGAAAGATAGTGTAATTTTTTCATTTCTGATCATCCCCTTTGTTTTCATCAGTGAATTAGACGGAACACCATGATAAACGTTTCAAAATTTTTTGAAACATTTATTATTCTAATGCGTATAAAGTAGTACGAAAAAATACTTAGGAATGGAGCTTAAACATGGCGTTAGTAATTAACGAAGTAACCAAACGTTATCAAGATTTTACTGCAGTTGACCATCTCTCCTTCACCATAGAAAAAGGTGAAATATTTGGTTTAATCGGTCAAAATGGTGCCGGTAAAACTACGACCTTTCGGATGATACTAGATTTACAGGAAACTACGGAAGGAACCATCACATGGGATGGTACAAATATCAATAATATTAATAGAGATCTTTTAGGTTATTTACCCGAGGAGAGAGGTATTTTCCCTGCTATGAAAGTGGAGGATCAGCTTTACTTCTTTGGAGAGCTTCGTGGTAAATCCCGTAAGGAGCTAAAAAAAGAAGTGGATTACTGGATTGATCGTTTTGAATTAGAGGACAAACGAAAAGCGAAAGCTGAAACACTATCCAAAGGAAACCAGCAAAAGGTGCAATTGATCGCAAGCTTCATTCACCAGCCAGCATTTCTTATACTAGACGAACCATTTAGTGGACTGGATCCAGTAAATAAGGATTTGTTGAAGGGTGCCATTTTAGAGCTAAAAGACAAGGGCACAACTATATTATTTTCTAGCCATCAGATGGAAAATGTAGAAGAGCTTTGTGATCATTTATGTCTTTTAAAACGTGGTGTCTCTTTGTATGCTGGAAGCCTGCTAGACTTAAAGAAACAATATGGAAAAACAAAACTTACTATTCGTACGGAGCTTTCAAAGGAGACACTTGAAAGCATGGAGGGCGTTAAGTATGTCCATGTTGGAAAAGACCAATATATCCTTACACTAGCAGATGAAAAATATGCGCAAGCAATCTTTGACTCTATTTTTGATGGCAAGTATATTGAGAAATTTAGCTTAGATTATTTGTCATTAGATGAAATCTTCAAGGATAAGGTAGGTGGCAAGAATGTCTAAATTTTGGTTGTTAGTCAAACAGTTATATACTCAAAAAATAAAAGCAAAATCATTTATAATCATGCTTGCCATCTACGTTGGTGTGATTTCCATCGTAATGTTTTGGTCAGATATAAAGGCTGCATTCTTTGAAAGTGAAGCACTAGAAATTGCAGTGATAAATGAAACAGAGGCTGATATAGAGGCTTTGTTCCAATCTAATAATGATTTAGCGTTTTCGTTCCCTACTTCTCCAAATGATGAGGTAGAAAAAGAAGTCATTGACGGAGACTATGCAGCTGCCATTTTTATCAAAGATGAAGAGAATTCTCTTAACGCGGAAATAGCAACATATGAGCCATTAGCATTTACTGATCAGCTCAGTCTATCTTCCACTCTTCAATATGCTGGGAAATTGTATGAGGTACAGCAGCTGAACCTCACAGCCGAAGAAGCAGATAAAATTCTACAGTCCGAAACCATCATTACAATGAAAAATTTAGACGAAGCCTCTGCTGGAGGCAAGAGTGAGGATGAGAAGGCAGTAGGAATCGTTGCTTCTATGCTCATCGGCTCATTAATCTATGGTTTCTTAATATCCTTTTTATCTATGATAACAACAGATGTGGCTTCTGAAAAAGGTTCTCGTGTTTTAGAGGTTCTTCTTGCAAGTGTTAAACCATCTACTCATTTAATAGCTAAATTAACAGGTACATTTCTCTTGGCAATTACACAAATTGGAGCTTTGATAATTTTGTTAGCAGTTATTTTTATGACAGTTGATGGAGGCTCTAAAATAGATAGTTTACAGCCTATGATTGAGGAGCTTTCCTATTCTTATATTGGTTATGCCCTGGCATTTTTAATCATGACCATTGTGCTAAATTTAATCATTGGTGCATTATTAGGCTCACTCGTATCTAAAGTAGAGGAAGCTGGTCAGGCAGTTATGCCAATGACTATCATCGGAATCATAGGATTTTATGTATTAATTTTCGGAGCGCAAAGTCCAGACACCATGCTAGTAAAGGTATTCTCTTACATACCATTTACATCGGGTATGGTAATGCCATTACGCATTGGTGCAACTGACATCGGGGCATTTGAGCCGATGCTAGCTTTACTAATACTAACCGTTACCTCTATCGTAGCATTCATCATCAGCCTGTCCTTCTATAAACGAAGCGTTCTTACTTATAGCTCAGGCGGTATTATCCAAAAGATTAAAACTGTATTAAAGGTAACAACATAATCCTAAATGAAAGTACCACGAACCTCACATGTTCGTGGTACTTTTACTTATTTCGGTCACTTATCTCTCGTCACTTTTTCAGCACTTTTTTGCATATACTATGGGGGTGAAAGAAGGGATGCGAATTATATGTGTGGAATAACCGGATGGGTTGATTTTAGAAAAGATTTACGGGGGTATTCTCCTGTTGTGGAGAAAATGGCAGAGAGTTTAAAAAAGCGGGGACCAGATGATCATAATGTGTGGAGTGCGGTCCATGCTCTCTTCGGTCATCGAAGATTGACTGTTGTTGATCCCGTTGGAGGCAAACAGCCAATGAGCAAAAGCTATCAATCTAGGAATTATACGCTTTGCTATAATGGAGAGCTTTATAATACGGAAGATTTACGAAAGGAATTATTAAGTAAAGGGCATTCATTCTCAGGGCATTCAGATACAGAGGTATTATTAACCTCTTATATTGAATGGAAGGAAAAGTGTGTTGATTACTTCAATGGAATTTTTGCTTTTGCCATTTGGGATGAAGAAGAGCAAAAGGTTTTTATAGCAAGAGACCGCTTAGGAGTAAAGCCATTGTTTTTTACGGAAAGAAATGATGGATTGCTATTCGGATCTGAATTAAAGGCATTGCTTGCACACCCAGGTGTTCCAACAGAGATTGATCGGAATGGATTATCAGAGATTATTGGGCTTGGGCCTTCCCGCACTCCTGGATTCGGTGTATATAAAGGGATAAAGGAGCTTAGACCAGCACATGCATTAACTTTTTCGAAAAACGGCCTGCGTATGTGGCGATATTGGAACGTGGAAAGTAAAGAGCATACCGACACATTAGAGGAAACGATAGAAAAAGTACGTTACTTAGTAACAGATGCGGTAGAAAGACAGCTTGTGTCCGATGTGCCTTTATGTACATTCCTTTCGGGAGGAATAGATTCTAGTGCTATTTCTGCAATTGCTGCAAATGCTTATAAAAGAGATGGAATACCCCCTCTTCATACTTACTCGATTGATTATGAAAACAATAATGTTCACTTCAAGGGAAATGAATTTCAGCCTAGCGAGGACTTCCCTTTCATCCAAAAAGTCTCTAGCTCTCTTCATACTACTCACCATTTTTCAGTCATTACACAGGATGATCTAGCCCAATTTTTAACGGAGGCAGTCCATGTACGTGATTTACCTGGAATGGCAGATATAGACTCCTCTTTACTATGGTTCTGTAAAGAAATAAAAAAGGATTTTACCGTAGGATTGTCCGGAGAATGTGCGGATGAGATATTTGGGGGCTATCCTTGGTTTCATAAGGTTGGAAATGCAGAAACAGGCTTCCCTTGGATTCGATCCAAGCATGAAAGACACTCCTTGCTAAACGATAGCTGGCAACAAAAATTGAAAATTGAAGATTATGTACAAAACGCATATGATATAAGCGTAGCAGAAACACCTCAGCTGTTTGGCGAGTCCTCCTTAGAAGCAGAACGAAGAAATCTCTTTTATATGAATATGATTTGGTTTATGTCCACACTTTTGGAACGAAAAGACCGGATGAGCATGGGAGCAAGCTTAGAAGTGCGTGTCCCCTTTGCAGACCATCGTCTTGTAGAGTATGCGTGGAATATTCCGTGGGATTTTAAAATGGTTGGAAACCAAGAAAAAGGCATTCTTAGGAAGGCATTAGAGGGAATTCTTCCAAACGAAGTGCTCTATCGTAAAAAGAGCCCTTATCCAAAAACCCATAATCCGGTCTATGCAGCAAAGGTTCAGCTCATGCTGAAGGAGCAACTGCTAGATAAGAATTCTATATTGCATGAACTATTTGACCCTAGAAGTCTTCAAACGTTAATCGAATCTAATGGAGAGGCCTTTAAGATTCCTTGGTTTGGACAATTGATGACTGGTCCCCAGCTATTAGCTTACTTAGCTCAAACGCATATTTGGTTTAAAGATTATAATGTTCAATTGGTGGATTAATAAATGTTAGAGGGTGGCGGTGACAAATCACTTTCACCCTCTTTATTGTTCAGCTATTTTTTTACTCCAATATACAATAGGTGAGAGGATATCCCTAAAATATAAGGGTCATTGGCTTTTTCAATCAGCAGGTCAATTAGATTTTTGTATTCCTGCTCACCTTTGTCTTTCCAGTAGTCCCAATTTTCCTTATTCAATATTGAAGCGACATTTGAGCCTATTAATTCTAAGCTTTCAAATCCATGCGCTTCCATGAACGGCTTTATCTCTTCGATATTAAAATAATACGCTCCTGTAAAACGCCCAGCTTCTTGGTGATTAAAGCTGCCTGTGTCGTTAAATTGTTGAATGCTTTTCATCTGGTTATTTGGCTTCCAATTTTCAGGGTACATGAGAGAAGTAAGTATGTGCTTAATCCTAGGCATAAACGCAATAAAAACAAGCCCATTCTTTTTGGTTACTCTATGTAATTCACGTATTGCTTTTATCCGGTCGGCTTCTTCCTGTAAATGATACATAGGTCCAAGCATAAGAGCCGCATCAAACTGCTCATCTTGGATCCCGGATAAGTCTCTTGCATCTGCTACAAGAAAATCTGAAAAGTGATTTTCCAGATGAAATTCTTCTGCTTTTTCTTTCGCTATCTCTACTAGTTTCGGTGTAAGGTCAGTTAGGGTTACCCTATAGCCCTCCATTGCTAGCTTGATTGAATATTTCCCCGGTCCCGCCCCGTTATCGAGTATATTCCCAGCAGGAGGAAGATATCTCTTTATGTAATGCCAATTCACCTGAAATTCAATTGGTTCTCTTTCAAGTCTCCCCCACTCATCAAATTGGTTGTAATAATTAATAATGTCACTCATAACAAACACCTACATTCTTCATCAATTTTAATATTAGTTCTATTTGCAGTAGGATAATCCCTGCTAGATGAAATAATTTATACTATTTTCAACTATTAAATAGAAATAGTTTACCCGGCAAGCATGTATATAGATGACAAATTTCAGCTCTCGGCGGGGGCATTCCGTGGGGTGAGCGATAAGCCATCACCGTCGCTAGCGCGCACGTTGTGATGGCTTATCTGTCTCACTCATCCCACTGGAGTCGCCGCCTGTCGCTCCAATCATTAGATTGAGAGTAATTAGAAGGGAATAACTTATACTGTTATATTCAGCCATCAAATAGAATCAGCTTAAGCGAAAAGCATGTGTAATAGATGGTACGATTTTGCTAATATCACCTCCAATTTTCAAAAAAATTCAATCCTACTCTAAAGGCAATAAATCAGAAGACTTTATTGTTTCTTAGAAAAAAAAGACAGAGATTCATCATCTCTGTCCAGTCTATTTGCTTGTAAGTGTTCTGAAGTATTTGTCTACAAAAGGAACGAGATAGTCTAAAACCTTTTCACTTGGATTCATCTTCGCGTGGTGAAGTCCAAAAGGAGAATCGACACCAGCCCAGAATAACATGCCTGGTATGTCCTTTAAGAAATAGCCAAAATCCTCGCCTGTCATCGCGGCCTCACAGTGGATGGCGTTGGTTGCTTCATGCTGCTCTGCAAAAGCTAGAAAATCATTGGCGATATCCTCATTGTTATATACCTGATAATAAGAAGACCCATAATCGATTTTCACGTCACAATCAAATGCTATTTCAGTGGCATGGCAGAATACTTCTATTTTTTCTTTAATGAGTGTCATTGTAGAAGCATCCATTGTCCGAATAGTTCCCTCTAAACGAGCATGACCAGAAATAATATTTTGGACAGTTCCCGATGAAAACTTTCCAATAGTTAAAACTGCAGGCTTCATTGGATTGACTACTCGGCTAACGATAGACTGCAACTGTAGCAAAAGAGTCGCTGCCGCAATCGACATATCCTTTGCTTGGTGTGGATAGGCAGCATGGCCCTCCTTCCCTACTAAGTCCATATAGAGCTCAGAGGTATTGGCAAATAGTAAGCCAGGGCGAGTAGCTATCGTACCAACTGAATATTCTGGAGCTACGTGATAAGCAAATATCTTGTCTGGCATAAGCTCGGGCTGTTCTTCCTTTAGCCAATGTAACATCGGAAGAGCACCACCTGGACTTTCCTCTGCTGGTTGAAACAAGAACACCATATGATCGTTTAATGGTGACTCTACTATTTTTTGAAGCAAACCGAGCGCAACGGTCATATGCATATCGTGCCCGCAGGCATGCATTCTACCCAGGTGCTCAGATGAAAAGGCAACATCGGTAGCCTCCGTGATTGGGAGACCGTCAATATCAGTCCTCCAGCCAATCGTTTGAGTTGGCTGGAGTCCTTCTACTTTCACGACAATACCTGTCTTCCACGTAACAATCGTTAATCGATCCTGTGGAAGCGAGTGGATTTGCTCCAATAAGTAAGCCTGCGTTTTCACCTCTTTAAATCCAAGCTCCGGTATACGATGCAAATCGCGACGAATATCAAGTAAGGTTTTCATGTGTCACCTTCTTAAATTTGACGTAGTTCTTGCATAATTTCTGTTTTAGATTTTGTTTGTGCATCGATATCTTTAATTACCTTAGCTGGTGTACCCGCAACTACTGTATATGGCGGTACATCTTTTGTTACAACTGCTCCGGCAGCAACAACTGCTCCTTTGCCAACTCGGCACCCCTCTAAAACTACAGCATTAGCACCGATTAATACGTCGTCTTCAATTATTACTGGAGTTGCAGAAGGTGGCTCAATAACACCTGCAAGCACTGCTCCAGCTCCAATGTGACAGTTATCTCCCACTGTTGCACGACCACCAAGGATTGCTCCCATGTCGATCATTGTACCTTTACCAATGACAGCGCCAATGTTGATTACAGCACCTAGCATGATAATTGCATTATCACCAATGCTCACTTGATCACGAATAACTGCACCTGGTTCAATTCTTGCATTAATACCTTTTAAATCTAATAAAGGTATTGCAGAGTTTCTGCTTTCATTTTCAACTACTATATCTTCAATTTGTGCTTTATATTCATCTAATGTCGGTTGAATTTCAGACCATTCTCCAAATAGAATAAGAGAATTCCCTTGTCCAAAAACCTTTGTATTTTCTCCGAAAGAAAGTTGGTCAATCCCACTTCCTTTTATGTATACCTTCACTTGCGTAGATTTTTTTGCGTGTTGAATGTAAGAAATAATCTCATGTGCATCTAACTGTTTCATGTTCTCATTACCTCCTCAAATATGTGCTTATTGTACATTAATTTTTATTAAAAATCACGAATTTAAATACATTTTCAAATAATTAATTATCTTGTCTACATATTAAAAGAGATTGTTGCAGGATTATTACAGGTGCCAGGCACCTGTAATAATCCTGCAACCATTTATAAAAATCAGAAAATACTGATATTTAGTTGTAAAATTATAGATTAAAAGTATAATATTAATCATCATCTATTTGATATGCCAACTGGCTTATTTTTTTACAACATAATGGAAGCGCTATCATTTGGGTGAAAAATAAACCTTGGGGGAGAGAAATTGAAAAAAAAGAGTCTTAGTCTTGTTTTGTTAATGGTTTTGGCACTTTTGGTTGCAGCGTGTAGTGGAGGGAAGCCAAATATTGCTATCGGCCCTCCGGCTAGTGAGACTAGCTCCGTCTCTAAGCTAATTTTAGATGCCTATGGAATTACTGATGATGATTACAAAGCTTATCAGGAGGGCTTTGGTGATGCTGCTGATGGTGTACAGGATGGAAATATTGATATTTCTATAGGTATCCTTGGACTCCCGGCTGCAAGTATCGAAAGCTTGCAAAATTCTGCAGGAGATGTTGTGATGATGAGTTTATCTGATGATGCAATCTCTTATATTGAAGAGAATAGCGGATATAGACGTCACACTATTCCTAAGGATACGTATGACTTTTTAGATTCAGATGTGGAAACTGTGACTGCCTACGCTATTTTAATGGGAAGTACAGATACGATCGATGATGAGCTTGGTTATGAGCTAGCAAAGATAATGATTGAAAACGCAAGTGAAAATACACATGCTCAAGCAAAGCAGATGATTTTAGAAAACGCACTAAACGGAGCTGAGGGGCTTCCTATTCATCCTGGCGCAAAGCGTTATTATGAGGAACAGGGTCTCACTATTGACAACCCAGTAGCAGAGCTTACTGCTGACAAAAGCAACCGCAAGAATGATTTTATACTCGGAACTGGAAGTCAAGGCGGCACTTATTATCCACTAGGGGGAGAGATGGCAAGTATTTGGAACAAACATATCGAAGGATTTAACTTAACAAACACAGAAACTGGCGCATCTGTAGAAAACCTATCTAGTATTCGAGATGGAAACATGGATTTAGGTATGTCTGTACATGTACCAGCAATACAAGCAGTCAATGGCGAGGCAGCATTTGAAGGACATGAAGTTCCAAACGCCGCATTTATTGGGCATATTTATCCAGAGGTTATTCAAATTGTCACACGTAAAAGCTCTGATATTAAAAGTTTGGACGATGTGAAATAAAATCGAGGTATAAAATCCAATTAAAAATGAGGTGAGACAATGAAAGATCAGCAACCAATAAATGCACAAGAAATACTAGAGAAATATGATAAGGAAAATCAGTTTCGATCAAATATTGGAAAATGGGCATGGGTTGTTACCTTTTTAGGGGTGGCCTTAACCGTATTCCATTTATACACGGCCTATTTTGGAACCCTACCAACTCAAAAACAAGGTGCCGTTCATGTAGGAACTGCTCTCGGTGTCATTTTTCTATTGTACCCATTAAAAAGAGACCTACTTAAAACACAAAAGAAAATACCTTGGTATGACATCGTGCTTGCCTTTACCGCCATGTATGTAACCTATCATAAAATAATCTTTTTTGATTCTATTCTACAGAGCAGAATTTCCGGATATAGCATACCTGACATAATCATCTCCGTCCTTGGGATTCTTCTTGTCCTAGAAGCGACCAGAAGAACGGTTGGCTTACCAATCGTCATAGTGGCTTTAGTAGCCATACTTTATGCTATCTTCGGAAATTTTGTCCCTACTCAAATCCTTTCCCATCCTGGATTTTCTTTAGAGCGAACCGCTACTGCACTTTGGTACAAAGAAAGTGGAATATTCGGCACCCCCGTTCAAATTTCAGCAAAGTTTATATTCCTCTTCCTATTCTTTGGCGTAATGCTCGTACAAACAAATGTAGGGAAGTTCTTCAACGATTTAGCCTTTTCTTTAACCGGAAGATATACAGGAGGTACTGCAAAAACAGCTGTTGTAGCAAGTGCATTGCAAGGGACTATATCAGGTAGCTCCGTTGGTAATACAGTCGCAACAGGGTCCTTTACTATCCCTATGATGAAAAAAGCAGGTTTTAAGCCTGAATTTGCTGGTGCTACCGAAGCCGCTGCATCTACTGGAGGACAAATTATGCCTCCAATGATGGGCGCCGCGGCCTTTATCATGATGGAAATTTTGGGTGTATCGTATGGAACTATTATGATGGCGGCGATTATACCAGCGATATTGTATTTCACAGGTATCTTTATCGGCACTCATTTTGAAGCAAAAAAACTTAAAATACTTGGGCTCCCAAAGTCTCAATTACCTTCTTTTAGAAAGACTATGAAACGAAATTGGTATATGCTTTTACCTCTCTTCGTTATTACTGGAACGATAATTTATGGTTTTACCCCTCAACGTGCAGCTCTTTTTGGAATAGTCGCTGCGTTTTTAGTAAGCTTAATACGCAAAGAAACAAGGATGTCCTTTAAGCAAACTATAAATGTATTAGAACAAGGTACAAGAGTCGCTCTACCGGTTATAGCAGCCGTTGCCACAGCTGGTGTCATAGCTGGAATTGTTAGTATGACTGGCCTTGGCTCCAAATTTGCTGCTGGAGTTATAGCTCTATCAAACGGATATCTCATTCTCGCTCTAATATTTACCATGATTGCTTGTATTGTATTGGGGATGGGATTACCCACTACAGCAAACTATGTAGTCACAGCTACTATTGCTGCTCCAGTTTTAATAAATGAATTCGGAGTAGCTCCAATTGCTGCCCATATGTTTGTATTCTATTTTGGTATAGTCGCAGATATCACTCCACCTGTCTGTCTTGCAGCTTATGCCGGGGCAGGTATTGCAGGAGCAAACCCTTTTAAAACAGGTATGAACGCCGTCAAACTAGCCATCGCGGCCTTTATCGTTCCGTTTATCTTTATCTATAATCCAATCTTAGTAATGGTAGATGTAGAACCAGTAATGCTTATCGTCTCTGTTACTGCTTCCTTAGTAGGAATGGTAGCTGTCAGCAGTTCCATGATTGGCTATTTTATAAGGTACTCTAAGGTCTGGGAACGATTCATCTTGTTTGTGGCTGGGTTAATGCTTATTGTTCCAGAAATTTTAAGTAGTGTACTTGGGCTTGTACTCATACTAGGAATTTGGTTCATACAAAAAAGAAGAACAGACGACGAGCTTGGAATAGAGGGCAGTAGATCGAGTCAAGCATTGTATTAATTACCTCTTTAATTTTCAGAAGAATATGTTATATTATATAGTAACTAATATCGAAGGGACGATGGGTGGACAATGATTTTATAATCTTATTTCTCGCTTAATATTACTGCTTTATGCAGAAAAATATTTTTAGCTTTGACGGAAATAGGATTAGTCTGCCCATTTTTCAAATTGAGATAATAAATTACTACAGGCATATATATTTGTAGTTATTTTTTGTCGTACACTAAATGGCCAGTAAAATCCTTCCGTCTAAATCGGAGGGATTTTTTTATCTCTCCAAGGGAGGTAATACAATGACTTTACAAGGAAGATTAACGAACATCAGCATAACCCATGGTGACAAAGAGATCATTAACAATATAAAAACCGATATACATTTAGGGGCTGTAATAGGAATTGTCGGTAGAAATGGTGAAGGAAAATCTTCTCTTCTTTCCATTCTTTCAGGTGAAAGCTCTCCCACTTCCGGACAAATCGAATGGATAGGGACTACTCCCACCATCAGCTATTTCAAGCAAGAAGATGAGCATTTCCATTCAAATGTAGAGGAAAAAGATGAACGGACTTATATCAGTAAGTGGTCTGTCCCTAATAATCGTCCTTACGATGCATTAAGTGGCGGAGAAAAAATGAAAAAAAGACTGTCTAAGGTTTTTGCAGAAAGTTCTCAGTTACTTTTACTTGATGAGCCTACTAATCATTTAGATCAAAGTAGTCTATCCTTCTTAAAAGAAGAAATAGCTACCTATTCTGGAACGATTATATTAGTATCACATGATCGATACTTTTTAGACGAAGTATCAAATTATATTTGGGAAATTGAAAATAAAAACCTAACCGTCTATACAGGAAATTATTCTACCTATCGTAAAAGAAAAGAAGAAAAACTTATCACTCATCAAAGAGAATATGATGCACAACAATCAAAAATCCGACAAGTTGAAAAGCAAATGGAAGTATTGAAAAATTGGTCCAACAAAGCACATGAAGAATCGACAAAAAAAGACGGTGCAAAAGAGTATTTTCGTATGAAGGCTAAGAAAAAGGATGTTCAAATTCGCTCCAAGCAAAAACGACTAGAGCTAGAGCTTTCCAAATATCAAGTAGAACGTCCAGTAGAGGAAAAGGAAATCAATTTCTCTATTGAAGGTAATAAGAAAAAAGGGAAACGCGTCATAGAAGCTAAAAATTTAAGCAAATCTTTTAACGAAGAAATTCTATTTCAAAAAGCTTCCTTTACTATCCAAGCTAAAGAACGTGTTGGAATCCTCGGATCAAATGGGAGTGGTAAAACAACCTTTTTCCGAATGCTGACTGGAGAAGAAACATTTGAAGGTGAGCTTTGGAAAACCGAATCAATGAACATCGGCTTTTTACGCCAAACAGTATTCGATCTTCCAGAAGATCAAACCCCCTCTGACTTTTTTGCAACTACCGATTATGATACAAGGGGTGTAATTCAAACCTTAATGAACAATTTGGGCTTCTCTAAGGATCATTGGTTAAGACCAATTTCTACAATGAGTATGGGAGAAAGAGTAAAACTAAAGTTAATGGAGTTCATGGTAGATCAAAAGGATGTACTCATTTTAGATGAGCCTACGAACCATCTCGATTTGCCTTCTCGAGAACAGCTAGAATGGACACTGTCTACGTATCCCGGTACTATTTTACTCGTAACCCATGACCGTTATTTTTTAGAAAGGCTAACAAACAAGCTTCTTATATTTGATAAAAATAGAATTCAAAAGCTTGAGATGAATTATACTGATTGGCTTAGTAGAAGCGAAGAAAACGACAATAACAAGTTACTTCTAGCTCTAGAAACAGAGCGACAAGCTGTACTAGGTCAATTAAGCTATCTTCCATCTAAAGATTCCAAGTACATGGAATTAGATGAACAATTTAAAATGCTAACCCAAAAGATAAATCAACTAAAAAATAAGTAAACAAAATGGCTGCTCAAAATCCCAGAGCAGCCATTTGTCGTTAGGAGCATAAAAATGTCGATTTCCCGGGAAATAGGTCAACGGATTCAATTTTTTTACATTCTATTAGAATCAACATATAATATAATAAATCCAATCAGAAAAGTAGGTTTTATCATGAAGACAATTCCGAAGCCTCTCGTTATGGTCAATCAATGGACAATTGTAATCTCTGTCGTCATCGCGCTTATCACTCAATCAGCATGGATTCTGCTCATTCCGTTAATTGCCAATTTATCTAGTTTATTATTTGGTTTTCATCCTATTGTAGTTGTAGCCAAAAGATTTCTAAAGAAGCCTAGTAAGGAATATATTCAAGAAGATTATGCTCAGCTAAGGTTTAATCAATGGTTGGCAGTTGGCTTTTTACTTATAGCTAGTATTAGCTTCTTTTTGAAGTGGAGTATTTCATTTAATATTGCAACTGTTATGGTCGGTTTAGCTGCATTTATTGCTATACTAGGATTTTGTATAGGCTGCTTCTTTCGTTTCCAATACCAGCAATGGAAGTATCGAAGAAATAACTCTGCAACACATTAAGATTTTCTACAACTAGAAAAGAGAAGAACTGTTTGTAATCATAGTTCTCCCTTGTTTTTTCAATCTTTTCTTTTTAAGGCTCTAAACTATAGCAATAAGTAATTATATGGCTGCTCAAATCATTTAGAGCGGCCATTCTTAAGTCATTATATAAGGTTTTCCCCATTGCACTAGTCACCGTAATAGGTTCTGGTGTTTCTCCTTCATTTAATCGTTCTTCCTCTCCCTTACCGAAAAATACACTACAACTGTAAATACAGCTACAAATAAAATTCCAATTATAAAAAACGGTGAATCGGGATCACAAAATGCATATCTGTTCCCCCCATAGGGACCTCCTCGCTCAGCCACTCTATAAGTCCCTGAGGAAACTTCTACTGCAATTGCCTCCTTACTACTAACTTCCTTTACTTCATAATATTTAGTTCCTCTTGGGTAAGCATTAGAAAAATTCCCTGAGTAAGACCCTTCTAGATCGGAGTATTTTGTAACATGACCAATTTCCTTACCAATTTCATTGACCTCTTCATCTTGCAGAACATAAACATATCCATCCCATACTACGAAGGGATATGCCCAGTCAGCCATTGTTTTGATAGGGCTTGCTATGAATAAAATAACTAAACATAAAGCAAAAAAACTTCTCATCCTATTCCCCCTTTCTACATTTGACGCATCACAAAATAAACAGTTTCTTGAGTCCTAATTTATATATAAAAGTAGTGTTTATAATTCGCCTATAGCAATAAACTAACATCTATTATTCATGTTTTTTAAGTAGATAGATTACTTTCTACTCAAAAAAAAATCCCATCTACAGCTTCCTGTAAATGAGACTTTTACTTTCCTATATTTATGCTAAATCTACATTATGATAAACCTGCTGAACATCCTCTAAATCTTCAATAGCATCAATCATTTTTTCAAATTGGGCTTGTGCATCTGCATCTAACGCAATATCGTTCTGTGCAAGCATTGTTAGCTCAGAAATTGTAAATTCTTCAACTCCCGCAGCTCTTAAAGCTTCTTGCACCACATGGAATTGGTCAGGCTCAGCGTAAACGATGACTGCATCTTCTTCTTCTAAAATGTCACGAGCATCTACGTCTGCTTCCATCAGGATTTCCAACACCTCATCGGCAGTTTTGCCTTCTAAGCCTATAACTGCTGTTGCATCAAACATATAAGACACAGAACCACTAACTCCCATGTTGCCGCCATTTTTACCAAATGCAGCACGAACATCAGAAGCAGTACGGTTTACGTTATTTGTTAATGCATCTACAATAACCATTGATCCTCCTGGACCAAATCCTTCATAGCGAAGCTCATCATAGCTTTCCTCTGATCCACCTTTTGCTTTTTCAATCGCTTTATCAATAATATGCTTTGGCACACTGTAAGTTTTTGCACGCTCTAATACGACCTTTAAAGCTTGGTTAGAGACAGGATCTGGCTCACCTTGTCTTGCTGCAACATATATTTCACGACCAAATTTAGCATAGATACGGCTAGTATTAGCATCTTTAGAAGCTTTCTTTTCCTTAATATTATTCCACTTACGACCCATAAAAGTCCCACTCTCTTTCACATATTGTTTTCGTACTCTAGAATTCTACTGTGTTATTATACATTAGAACCAGTATAAGTAGCAAAAATAAATACATTAACTTCCATTCAATTCTCGCTCGGATACAATTTTTGTAAAAAAATGATAGATTGAGAAATTATTTCTTTAAGAACTTCTATATTGATATCCTCTACTTTATTGATATAAACACATGCCTTACCTGAAGTATGTTTTCCTAATCTACTTAACAATTCCGCGCGATCTGAATCTCCGCTAGCAAAATACAAGCTAATCTTTGCCTTTCTTGGTGAAAACCCAACAAGAGGAGCATCCCCTTTATGACCGGAAGCATATTTGTAATGGTAAGAACCAAATCCAATAATACTTTGCCCCCACATTTTCGCTTGATAGCCAGTAGATTCTTCAAAAATCTCTAGAAGTTTATATGCATCCTCCCTTTTCTTTAAGCTATCGACTCCTTCTATAAACTCTGCCACATCCTGATCAGTCTCTAAGGTCTTCTGTTTATATTTAGACATTTAAACGCTCCCTTATATCAAGTTAGAAAAAAAGCCTCTCCATGATTGGACAAGACTCTTTCCTTATTTCTGTTTATCATTAGATTTTATTGTGGAGTATAATCCCACGTTATAGCTAGATATCTAAAGTTCAGTTCTCATAAATAGCAGGAACAAGAGGGGGGATTTCCGCTTTAGTCGAACGCTTTCCGCGGGGAGAGCGATAAGCCATCCCGCGGGAGTCGCTAACCTGCCACTCCAATCATAAGTTGGTTATCCTTCTTCTATAATATTACGAACAGCATTCCTTAAGTTTATTGTAACAATTTGCAAGCTTTCTAGATTATTTCGTTCGAAAGGTTGCTCTTGATAGAACTCTGCAAACTGTTGTCCCTCATATCTAGGGACAACGTGCATATGATAATGAGTCAATTCACTAAACACTCCACCATTTTGGCAAATCGTAATCCCATCTGGTGTGTATAATTGTTTAATCGCCTTGGAGATAAGTCGGGAAGCATCCATTATAGAATAGGCGACCTCTACATCTAAGTCATCCACATCCTCATAATGTCTTTTTGGAAGTATAAGTACGTGCCCATTATTAAAAGGTTCATGATCTAGAAAACATGTGATATGGTCATTTTCAAAAATAACGAAAACATTTTGTTCCTTATTAGCTAACATACAACCTAAGCATTCAGTCATTTAAAATCCTCCCTATAGCATTTTTTCTAACACGATTTTATGCTTCCCCTTATCACTAGTGAAAGTTTCCTTTATATCAAAGCCAAACTTTATATTTAAGATAAGCATCTCTCTTTTTTCATTGCGCGAAATAGTACGAGCCTTTGTATAACCCATGGATTTTACTAGATCATGCTGTCTACTCATCAGCTCTTTTGCTATCCCTCTTCCTCGGTAGTCCTTGTGAACCCCACCAAGCCAGCTATAGAATGTACGATTTCCGTAATCATATCCAATTTTAAATCCAATTACTCGTTCATGATCTTTTGCTACGAATACTATCAAATTACTTTTTTCTTTCAACTTTTCAGTTTCCAACTCGGAACCCTCGAATACATGCTTATGAAGCTCCAAGACTCCTGAAAGTGTTTGAGTATCTGGAACACCTTGAAAATACATATAATCCATTCCAATTTCCTCCTATGATTGAAGCAGCTCTTTATGATCACTTTTTACTTTGTTTAGTAGTGCTTCACAGCCTTCTATTACTAAATCGTAGGTTTCCTGAAAATCACCTGTGAAATAAGGGTCTGGCACATCTTTTTTGTGAATGGTTAAATCTAAAAATCGAATAATTTTTGGATGATTCGGTTGACCAAGCATCTTACGTATATCTCTAATATTATTTTCATCCATCCCAACGATATAGTCAAATTCTTCAAAATCTTCCTCTTTAAGTTGGCGTCCAGCCATACCCTTCGTTGAAATGTTATATTCTTTTAGCTTAGCTATTGTCCCTTTATGTGGTGGATTTCCAATATGCCATCCACTTGTTGCCGCTGAATCTACTTGTATATATTGTTCTAATTTTTCATTTTGAATTAGATGCTTAAATACAGCCTCTGCCATAGGAGAACGACAAATGTTGCCAAGGCAGACAAACAAAACATTAACCATTTTTATCATCCTTTCTAAGCTTTCTGTTTTTGAAATACTTCAATTACTTTCTCTACATTTCTTCATACTTTTTTAATACCCGTTTAATTCACTTGCTAAATCAATCAGATTCTCTTTGTTATAAAAGCACCAATACCAATTAACATAAATAAAATCATCATGTAAACAATGAGCATTCCAGTTTCAATTGTCTCCACACCAATTGCAAATAAGATCAACAATATAACACCACTCCCAAACAGGACAAAATACAGGACAGTAGAGAAATAATTTTTCATCATTACAGCTGTACGCTCGTCCATATCAGGAATTTTGCCATTCTTTTTTTGACGTAACCATGCAAATAGAAAAAAGCCTATAAAGCCCCCTAATGATCCAACTACCATCGGTAAAAACAGTCCCCAATCAAAAATGCCTTCCTCTTTACCTGCAATATACACCCCTAAAAAGGCACCAACAATGATACATCCACTAATAATTCCGTACAGTAAAATTCTATAGCTTTTTGTCATTTTCATCCCCCTCAAGATAAAATAATTCTTCTATGGGTACTTCAAAGTAACGCACTAGTTTAAGTGCCAGCTCTAAGCTGGGATTGTATTTATTGTTCTCAATCGCAGTAATCGTTTGTCGGGTAATTTGTAAATCACCAGCCATTTGTACCTGTGTGATTCCCTTTTTTAAACGTATCTCTCTTATATGATTAATGACCTTTGTCATCTGTTTCCTCCTTGCAACCAATGTAAATATATCTTTACATAAGGATAATCTAAAACTATATTTATGTAAAGAAACCTTTACATAAAATTTAAATAACTTATGAACGTCAATTATTGTTATAATTTTCAAAAAGGTACAGGAAGGGAGTTCAAATGAGAAATAGAGGAGCCACTATTATTTTAGAAAAGGATAGAGTTGCACTAATTAAAAGGACAAAACCACATACTACCTATTATGTATTTCCAGGTGGTGGTATTGAGACTGGGGAAACCCCTGAGGAAGCTGCTATTAGAGAGACATATGAGGAGATAGGCGTGCATGTTAAAATCCAACGTCTTTTAAAAGTATTACCCTATAGCGGAAAGCAATATTATTATTTAGCTGAAATTATAGGCGGTACCTTTGGTGCAGGTACTGGGGATGAATATAAAAACCCTTCTATAAAAAAAGGAAGCTATGAACCCATTTGGATCAACCTTAAGGACCTAACCTCGTTAGATGTTCGTCCTAAAGAAATAGTAGAAGCAATCTTGGCAGATTAAACAGTCCAAGGAAAGCACAAAAAGACAGGGGTATTTAACGTAAATATTTTAGGATAAATGTAAGGAGTGTTAACCATGAGATGGGTAGTATTTATTCAACAAGCAAAGTTATTCAACTATATATTTCTTAACTAAAAAAACACCCAATTATTTCAATTGGATGTTTTTGTATCATAGTTAGTATATAAGAGGATAATCTTTTATCGTTTATCCTCAGCAATAATCATTTGTCCTGTAATAGGATGCTTAAACTGTACCTTGAATGCATGTATTTCATACGTTTTTGTAGGTGATTGCAGGGCATTCGGTTCATGATGAACAACCTGAAATTTACACAAAGATATTAGAAGTATTTATAAAGACTGTGCAAGTTTCTTAGAAATCCAAAAGAGTAGTTGAAAATTTGAGGATGAATCCATATATTAAAAAACTGCTACCTTCTTTTGATGGAAAGAAGATAGCAGTTTTTAAGTTGTTGGCTAATTCTATGAATAGAAATTATTTGTTATAGTTAAGCGGATATTATTTGTTTATTTAGAAGCGTCTCGTTTTTAAACTAAAGATCCGCCAGTTTTTAAGTATTTTTCAATACCTTCTGCAGCGCGATATGCTAGTGCTCCAACTGTGCCAGTTGGGTTGTAACCTGAGTTTTGAGCAAAAGCACTTGCACCTGGTACAAATACGTTTTCACAATCCCACATTTGTAGATAGCTGTTTAAAGCACTTGTTTCTGGATCAGAGCCCATAATTACTCCACCAGTATTGTGAGTAGATTGGTAGTTACGAATATCGTAATCTCCGACTTCGCCACCATTAATTTTGATATCTTTTGCACCCATTTTTTTCATGATCTCAGCTGATTTTTCGCCCATAAATTTCATTAGTTGACGATCTTGATCTTTCCAATTAAACGTCATACGGAGTAATGGATCACCGAATGCATCTTTATAAGTTGGATCTAGATCGATGTAATTATCTTGCCAAGGAAGGGAAGCCCCTTGTGCTTTAACAATAAGAGCACGGTTTGCATTTGTAACAGAAGCGTCTTTAAATTCTTTCCCCCAAGTTGGAACGCCTGCTGGAACCTGATTATTTGCAATAGGACGATCCCCTAATTGGGTAATTTGAATTGTCGCACCATGTAAGAAATCTAAGTCAGTGTGATCAAAGAAGTCTCCGTTGAAGTCATCAATTTGGGCTCCTAGAGATCCTGCACCACCGTATAAATTGAACTCTTCATCGAAGAAACCTACAGCAGTCCCCAGAATTGTTTGGTATGCATAGTTTCTACCAATGACTCCTGTACCAGTAACTGGATCATATGGACGGCCAAGTTGAGAGTTTAATAAAAGTTTAATATTATTCATTTGATAGGCTGATACTACAACTACATCTGCCTCTTGGATAAACTCTTCACCAGTACGTATATCTACGTATAATACGCCAGTAGCTTTTCCATTTGTGTGTAGAACTTTACGTACAACAGAATGAGTACGTACTTCGAAGTTACCAGTTTCTTTAGCTACAGGTAATACTGTAACTACTGGTGATGCTTTTGCTCCATATTCGCAACCAAAACGCTCACAAAAACCGCAATATTGACAAGCGCCACGAGAAATGCCATCTGGATTAGTATAAGATTGCGATAGATTGTTAGAAGGCAGATGGTATGGATGATATCCAAGATCTTTCGCTGCACTTTTGAATAATTTTATAGCAGGTGTTTCCAACATCGGCGGGTTAGGGTATTTTATTTGTGGAGAACCAGGTAGTGGATTCGCCTCACCGCTAATACCAGTCATAGCGTCAAATTTATCGAAGTATGGTTCTAACTCTTCGTATGTTATACCCCAGTCTTGAAGCATCATCCCTTTAGGGATTTTACCTTTTCCGTAACGTTTAACAGTTTCTGAATAGATCTCGAAATCGTATGGCAGGAAGCGGTAAGTTTGACCATTCCAATGCTCTCCTGAACCACCTGTTCCTTCTCCTATCAGGAAGCTACCCCATTCACGGTAAGGTAATGCTCGTTGTGTCATATTGTGACGGAATGTAATTGTTTCTTTAGAAAGATCTTGCATCATTTCTTTACGCTCTGCGTAACGTAGTTCATCGTGAGCCATAAAGTAATCTTCAGTTGAACGTTCTTTACCACGTTCGATACCTACTACTTTGTATCCTTTTTTTGTAAGTTCTGCTGCGATAATACCGCCTACCCAACCTACCCCTACTAAAACTATATCTGTTTTTGGTAATTTAGTTGCCAAAGTTGTTCACCCTTTCTATTGGTGTATATTAGTGTTGATGCTGAGAGTTTAAGCTCATAGGATCTATTTTCACGAATTCATCTTTTTCTAATACATTAGTATAACTCGATTGATGTCCAGGGAAATTCTTCATTTTCCAACCAGCCATATCTTTGTTACCGCCGTACATAGGGTCAGCATATACTCCTTCAATTGTTACTTTTCTAAGTAAAGAGAAGAAAAAGGATGAACTAACAGCTCCATTTAATTTAACTTTATCAGCTTCAAAATCTTTTAAGATTTCGATTTGTTGTTCTTCTGTTAAACTGGCGAATTTAGGTTTATCATCAGATTTCTTTGCAGCCTCTGCATTTAAAGCTGTAATTCCAAGATTAAACACTTGCTGACGATTCAAATGTGTTTGGTACCCTTGTTGTGGAACTGCTTCTGCTGGGAAGAAAGGACCGGTCATATATTCTTTTGAGTTCAGGCCAAAGCTCCCTGCTAGTTGGTGATCGATATAATATGCAACAAGTAATTCTTTCGCACCGGGTCCTACCTCAGTTTTAGGGAAAATTTGCTCTGCTGCAGCATCTATCGTATCAAATTGTGCTTTGTCAAAATACATCAGTGCCTGGTTGAAGTTAACCCCAGTAGCTGCTGAATGAACCCCAGTCTCGTTAGTTTTAGTTGTTGAGTCTTTACCTAGTAAAGAACCTAGTGCTCCACCTAGTACAACTCCACCAACTGTTAATCCAGAATTTTTGATAAAAGTACGTCTAGATGAACGTTTATCTAAGTATGGAGCCTTTTTTTCCTGTTCTGACATAATATAACCTCCAACGTAAATTAGTAAAAAATAGCTTAAATTGTTTATTCAGGTAAACAATGAGTCGAAAATATTCTGATTAATGAAAAACTGCATGCCAGTTATAAACTAATGAGAATAGGATAGTATAAACCAATAAAAATGAGATAAAGTATATATATTTTTTTCCAGTCCAGCAAAGAACAATAATAGCTAGTCCAATACTTGAACCTATTAACGCGAACCAAGGAAACTCATTATTATAGTAAAAGAGGCCAAGAGCTAAATCTGCTACTATAAATAAAGCGAAAATTACTTGATTCAACAGTTTTAATTCTTCTAAGTTATATTGCGTCACTTTTATTCTCCTTTAACATAGTTCACTCAACTATGAAAATGTAATTTTTATACATAACAAAACAACCGTTTAACAGTTTACTCCTTTTATTTCTTCAATACTACATATTTATTTCGGATTAGAAAATATAATTTTATTCTGAAAAAACATTAAATTCACATAAAAATTGCAAATTAATAGTAAAAACTTTTCTATTATCGGTATAAAGTAACTAGTGTTTTGTGGTTGAAAAACGCTAAAGGACTAGTTGTATAAACAAAGTTATAGAAAGTTATAGAAGGGAAAAAGAGAGTTTTATATCGAAGAGACTTTTCCAGCTCACACAATTTGATCATTATTAATACCAAAGTATTTACAAATTTAAACGTAGGAGTATAATGTGTTATTGATACAAAACAACCAATTTTTTTAAGATTAACTACTATTGCAAAAACCACGTGAAAATATATAGAAACAGTATGGGAGAGATTATAATGCCAAATATTGGAATACCGGGTTTAATCATTATATTAATAATTGCTTTAATCGTGTTCGGTCCTAAAAAATTACCTCAATTGGGTAGAGCAGTTGGAGAGACGTTAAAAGAATTTAAAAACTCAACTAAAGATATAGTAGACGATGTTGCAGAAGAATTTAGAATAGAAGACAAAGAAACAGAAACTAAAAAAAATATCTAATGCACAAAGCCACCTGTTTCTATAATTGGTGGCTTTTTGTATGTGTTAATATACGTTGCTAGATTAATCTATAAGAATCTATACAAGAGCTTGTTGTTTCATTATTTCTTTAAATAACGAAGAAATAAAAGGTGCTCTTGGTGTTTGTGTGATGGGAGAAAATTTTAAAGTCGACAGTATGATGGATTATTGGATAGGGGTCAGTTATATAGGCGACACACCAGAAAATCTGGAGACATTAGAAATACCAGCATCAAAGTGGGCAATCTTTGAGGTTCACGGAGCAATGCCCAATGCTATGCAAAATACATGGTAACAAATTTAGTCAGAATGGTTTCCCTCTCACTCCTACAAACAGGCAGGAACACCAGAGATGGAAGTGTATACAGATGATGACCCATCTGATCCAAACTGTTATTCAGAAATTTGGATTCCTGTAATATAAAAAAGTTGAACTAGTTCAGTTTACTAAACGATTGTAAATGAAATCGTGCTACGAAGGGTAACTAGCCTTTGTAGCATTTTATATATATGCGCCTTCATATTCCACTTCTGTTACAATCATTTCCTCTTCTGAGTAAGCCTTAAGTAATTCCCTTGCTATATACGATGGTGCTCCTAATGATTCAACTATTGCTTTCTCAGTTTGTCCCTCTCTTAACAAATCACAAAAATACTTTTGGAAATCTCTAACTATTGCTTGGCGTTCCTTTGTATTCAACATATAAAGCTCTTTTTCTAACGTCTCAATATAAATATTCGCTGTCATGTCTCTCTCTCCCTCGGTACTATTCATTAGATAGTACTATACCATAACACTATTATTCATTGCAAGGTACCAGTTTTAAAACAAAAGAAGTTGGTCTCCTCAAAACGAGACCAACTTCTACTTTATTCAAATATCTCTGGATAAACGGTTTTAGCTACTAGTTCTACAGCTTCACCAATTCGTGGTCCTGGGCGAGACATAATGTCCTGATCTAATTGGAAAATGGAGTTGTTTTGCACTGCCTCCAACTGATTCCAGCCTGGACGAGCCTTAATCTCACCAATTGGATCTTCTACATAATTTACGGTAGTCAAGATAATCGGAGGATTTTTCTTAATGACATCTTCCTCAGATAATTTAATCCATCCCTCTTGGTCTCCAAAAATATTTACAACTTTAGCTTTACTCAAAACTTCTTGTTGGAAAGTATTTTTTCCTGTTGTAAAAATTTCTGGAGATGGGCTTATTTCAAAGTAGACGTGTTTCTGATCGCTTACACCTGATACTTTGTCCTGAACACTTTGAATAGTAGTTTTAATAGAGTCAACAAGATCGGTTCCTTTATCCTCTACTCCCATTACTGCGGCCAACTGTTCAATATCTCCATAGACATCTTCAAATGATAGCGCCGATTGAATGACAAAAACATCTAACCCCGCGTCTTCCAACACTTTAAGCTCTTCCTCAGATCCAGTTGTATAAGCAATTACAACATCTGGATTTATCTCTAAAATACGTTCTGCGTTGAACTTCATAGAATCGGAAACTCGTTCAATTTCTAGTGCCTCTTCTGGATAGGTATCGAATTCTGTAGCTCCAACAATTTTATCTCCTACACCAAGGGCAAACAGGATTTCTGTGTTACTTGGTTGTAGAGACACAATCGTTTCCGGAACTTCTTCGAATGTAACTTCTTTCCCCATATCATCCGTTACAGTATATTCTTTTACTCCTTGTACAGAATCTGTTTCAACAGCTGTATTTTTTTCAGTCTCTTGGCAGCCTACAAGTAAGATAGAAAGTATTAGTACCGCTAACCAATTCCTTAATTGTTTATTCATTTGTTAATCCTCCACTTTTTTCTTTTTTCTTTTTTCTCATCGGATATGATTTACTGACAAATTGAATCTCTTCTACTCCATGATGCTTATTTACATATACCGCCATTGCAAACAATACATTTGCTAATAGCTGTGTGTAATCAAACAAAATCTCTGGTACTTCTCTTTCTAATGAAACTTTATGTAAAGCCCTTACAGATTTTTTTGCTTCACTACGACACACGTGTAATTCACATGCAGCTGTTGAGCCTTGTGGAAGTACGAATATATCTACTCTTCCTTCCACTTCACTTACGTAGAAATCATACATATCACTTAGAATTTGTAAATCCTCTTCATTGATTGCTAGCTTCCCTCTAACAGAACCATTTACGTGATATGCCATCGGTGCCAGATACATTAAATCCTCGTAAACTCTTGGAATATCTTTTGTTAAAGATGCGGCCAATCCAATACGTGTGGTCAATGAGTCTGTTCTAATCTCAAAGTCTACTGTAGACGGCTTTTCTCTCATAAATGGATAACAAATATATCGCATGTTTTTTTTCAATGCTCTGCCCCCTTTCCAAGTTATTTGTGAATTTTCGGCAATACAATACTCGACTTCTTACAGCACAAAAAACGCCACCCTAAAAAAGGGCGGCGCAATACCTATTTATCGTTAGAAATTTAATCGAAAATAGAAACGTGCCGTACAACCCCTTAACTTCCGAAGAGTATTTATACGTTCAAGAAAAGGCCGGTCTCCTGGCTCATGCATCATTTTACTCTAAGAACCTTCCCATTGGCTTTTAGCCAACAGTGGTATTTTTCTTATTTCATCAGCATTTACAGTTGCGGATACAGCTTCGGTTTTTCACCGAATTCCCTAATTAAGCTGACAAGTCAGCACCTTTTCCCTGCAAAAATTATTCACTTATCGTAAGTGTACCATAGCCTTTCAATTGGTGATAGAAGCTTGTGAAACAACCAGCTTTTTACTCTTTTATTAGCTATAAAGTCTGCAATTATTTTGTTTCTCATTCAATTTATGCTACTGTTTTTATATGAAAAAATTTATTCCACTTTTACTTTTACTTGTCTTTGTATTTATAGCCTCCGGGCAGACTTCCGAGCAACAGTCTTTGGAGGCCGTGCTTAAAGAATGGCTTCCAAACAAGCCATTGGAGTCCTTTTTATCATTATTTCATATTCCTTATTGGGGATTCTATGTCTCTGTCGAGGAACGTGGCTACTATGCATTTGTCGAATTCTTAATAAGAAAAGGAGTCCACTTTTTTTATTTTGGTTTGATTAGTTTAGCTATTTATATTGCTTTGCCGAAGAGGAAGTATCGAAAACTTACTGCAATAATGATTACCTTTCTTCTAGCAGTCGCAGATGAATTCCATCAATCCTTTACGAGTGGACGATCTGCCCTTTTTCAGGATGTTCTATTAGATACAGGCGGGGCTATTTTTGTCATGCTTCTGCTAACGTTTGTTCAATGGTTGAAGCATAGAAAAAACGCTAACCTTTAGAAGGAAGCGTTCTTTCCCTATCTATTTACATCTTTTTCTCAACAAGAAAACAATCCCTAGCGTGACTACTGAAAAAACAGTAAGTATTTGATTAAACGGAAGGACAGGCTTGAATTTAACTTCCTCCGCAGTGATTTCATATACTCCAACCGGTTTTATCGAAAAGGCACCACCGCCTCCTTCTCCTTGACCTGTAGAATTTTCTTCATCTGAAATCGTGTTACCTCCACCTCCGCCTCCACCTACAAAATAATTAACTTTGGCAACAGGTAAGATCCTTTTGTTCTCCAATACAATTGGTTCTCCGTATATAAGAGACACATCTTTTTCTCTGGAAAACTTTTCGAAAATGGAACGGACTGGGGATTGAAACAATGGTAGCTTTCCCCCTTGTTTTTCTAGGTTACTTGATTTTTCCTCCATTAAATTATCTCCTTTAATTTAGAATAAGTGTCATGTGATGTTCTTCGTAATAGACGTCTCTATCCTTTAAAGCCATTTCTTCTACTCCAAATACCTTAAAACCTAATTGTAAATATAAATTTTTTGCGGATTCATTATTCGACACAACAGATAGATTAATCTTTTCTATTTCATTAGTTTCTATTGCCTGGTTAATGGCTCGCTCCATTAGGGCCTTTCCTACACCTTTTCTTCTTCCCTTTGAGCTTACATACATTGCAAAAATATTTGCTCTATGCTTCATTTTTAAGGAACTCTCTTGTGCTAGAGTAACCATACCAATTAATTTATCTTCTTCAAACGCACCGAACGTGTAATTGCCATTTACCTTAAAATTACCTTTTACTCGTTCAATTGGATTTTCTCTTTGAAGAGCTTCTTCATAGCTTGTTCCAAACGCTTCTGGACTGTTTTGCAGAGCATCTAGCCTTAGTTCCCAATAAGCAATGGCATCTACATCTGTTAATCTTCTAATATCCATTCCTAAACCTCCAAAAAATAACCTTCATTACATATTTCGTGTGTGTATAATATAAAATCTTTGCAGGTTTCTGCACGAGAGCTTTCTGTGTCGAATAGTGAGGGGAGCTGCTCTGATGACCGAATCCTCATCCCTTCTTTTAGTAAAGTATGCCATCGAAAAGGTAATATAACTAATCCCTTTTCTAGTGCTTCTTTTTTTGAAATGATTTGTTGGAACTTTAGAGAATAAAGAATTCTACAAATAGTAGTTGTAACAAACTCCACCATATCATCAGGCACTGAATTAGGTATTTCTTTTGATTTCTTATACCAATATTCGTTGATGTTATATTTTAACGTTCCTAAGACATCCTCCCATTTAGTAGAAATGTTTAACTCATGAATTGGTCTTCCTTGTAATGCAATCCCATGTTTCTTTAAAATCCACCAAGTAACATGATTGATATCCCAATGACCAATTTTTACTTCACCATCTGAGCAATAAGGATACGGCAGGAGAATATCATTTGTTTTACCCAGGTCAGCTGTTTGAATATACATTCCATCCATCCGAGCCCCTAATTTCTCTTTAGATATTTGAAAATGGATCTCTTTTATAATTTCTACTTCTTGTTCATTTGCCGATCTTTTTAATAAAACGATAAAGTCTACATCACTCTTCTTTTCATCAAAAGCTCCTAACGCAATAGAACCATACATATAAACACCTTCAATAAAGGCACTTGGTAAGGAGGCATTTAATGCCTGTAAATATTTTTGCATTATGTCATGAACAGGATGCGGCAATACATATCCCACTGTTGTTTCCTCCTTCTAAATATGTTCAAAATATGTCCCAGGTTCCGAAATTTCGACAAAACATGACAAGTAACACTATTCCAATAAATAAGACTAGGTTACATTAGCGCTAACAAATTAATTTTTAGTGAGGAGATTATCAAACTGTGAATAAAAAAGTTGCTTGGATAACTGATACTGCTGCTTTATTGGAACAATCATTTATAGAAAAACATAATATACATGTCTTGCCATTAAATATTGTTTTTGAAGAGGGTGCATTCAAAGAAACAATTGATATGACACACGATGAATTCTACGACAAATTAAGAACCGCCAAAGTTCATCCTAAAACATCTCAGCCTCCGATTGGTGAGATGGTACAATTGTATAAAGACTTGAAAGCACAAGGATACGAATGTGCTATTGCTGTCCACACTTCCAGTGAGTTGTCAGGAACCTACAACAGTTCACAAACCGCCTCTAAAATGGCAAATTTTAAAGTGTATTCAATAGACTCTAAGATAGGCTCTTATCCGATGGTCAAAATGCTCGAAGTCGGAAAAAGCATGGTAGAGGCAGGCCATGACGTAGCGGAAGTCGTGAATCATATTGAAAACATGACATTAAACTCCGAATTGTCCTTTATTCCATCTAGCTTAACTCAGCTCCATAAAAGTGGCCGTGTATCTGGCACTAAAGCCTTTCTGAGTAATCTATTAAATATAAAAGTGGTCATTTCCTTTGATAACGGAAAAGTTGTTATGAAAGCAAAAGTACGTGCTGATAAAAGAGCTAAGAATTATGTAATGGACTTACTTCGAAATGATATGAAAAAAGCTGAAATTCCAGAAGTCGCAGTGATTAATTGCAACAATATAAAAGATGCTAAAACCTGGAGAGAAGAAATTCTGCAGGAATTCCCTAAGCTAAAGGTAATTGTTATCCCGTTGAGCGCCTGTGTAGGAGTTCACGCAGGGGAAGGTACAACTGGACTAAGCTGGGTAAAATATTAATATATAAAGTGGAGGGTTTGCTGCTATTTCGCAAACTCTTCTTTTAATAAGGAGCAAATAGCAGCATCACAAAACCGGCCTTTTTCAAATGCTGATTTTCTTAATGTCCCCTCGTATACAAATCCTGCCTTTTCTAAAGTTCTTCTCGAAGCAATATTCTCCGGGTCATATAGTGCTTCAATTCTATGCAGATCCATTTTTTCAAAACCATGTTTTAAAATTGGCTCTAAAACCTCTGTCATTACTCCAGTTCTCCAAAACTCTGGCGTAACCTCAAAACCGATTTCCGCCTTAAAATGTTCTTTTTCCCAATTATGATAGCCGCAGCTTCCTATAATCTTATTGTCTTTCTTAGTTGCTATTCCCCAACGTAACCCCTCATTTTTATGGTACCTTTTTTGCCAGTTATCAATTATTTTTCTTGCTTCGCTAATATCCTTTAAGACATCTAAATCATAATATTTCATGACCTCGTCCTGTGAAAAATAATGGAATACCTCTTGCGCATCGCTTGCTTCTATTTGGCGCAATAAAAATCGTTCTGTTTCCATCCTCGGAAACCTCTTCTTACGTAGATCATAGGCCAATAATACAAAGAATTGAGCAATCGCAAGGATTCCTACTAATGCGCTAACAAAGATGCTAATCCAAACATATGCAGAAACTTTCCCATCGCCAAGAGGCCCTACTTTTGGCTGATACATGTCGTATACACCATAAATATTACCTCCTAATAAGACAATTCCTGCAAACAATACAAGCCATTTCATCTTGCTATACCCCCTCTTTAGCATTTATTCGAGATAGAAGCTTTAAAATCCTTTTCTCTGCGAAACTTGGGAGCTTAACTGCTCTAGGTGACCACGTTTTTACGACAATCCACGCATTATTCACTCATTTTGACCAGATTTACGACAATCCCCACGGTTTTTACGACAATCCGGCCATGCTTTACGACAATGTCGAGGTAGTTTACTACAATCCACGCATTATTCACTCGTTTTGACCAGATTTACGACAATCCCCACGGTTTTTACGACAATCCGCCCATGCTTTACGACAATGGCGCGGTAGTTTACTACAATCCACTCATTACTCACTCGTTTTGACCAGATTTACGACAATCCTCACTATTATTACTACAATCTAGACATATTTTACTACAATCCAGGCATAGCTTACTCGCTTTGCCCAGCTTCGCGATTTATTGTCCTAGCTGCTGTTCAATAAAAGCTTCAACTTTCATTTCACCAAGACTTCCAGCTTTATGCTTCCTAACGGAGACAATATGCTTCTCCATTTCTTGGTCTCCGATAATTAGCATGTAAGGATGCTTTTGCATTGCCGCCTCTCTTATTTTTAGTCCTATTTTCTCTACACGGTCATCTATCTCCACTCGATATCCCTTCTGCTCTAGCTGTTGCTTTACATCTTCTGCATAAGCGACATGTGCATCTGCTATGGGTAAAACCTTTACTTGTACTGGTGCTAGCCAGAGCGGGAAACTGCCTTGAAAGTGTTCTAATAAAATAGCCATAAAACGTTCTATAGAGCCATAGATGGCACGATGTATCATGATAGGCTGACGCAATTGGTTATTCTCATCGACATACTGACAATTGAATTTTTCAGGCATTTGAAAATCAAGCTGTACTGTTCCACACTGCCAACTTCGTCCAAGCGAATCAAGTATATGAAAGTCGATCTTAGGACCATAAAAGGCTCCATCTCCTTCGTTTACTTGATAATCGACTTGTTTGCTTTTTAGTACAGATTCTAGTGCTTCTTCTGCCTGATCCCATGCCTCTACGGAGCCCATAAAATCCTCCGGACGAGTCGATAGCTCTACCTTATAGCTAAAGCCAAACTCCTTATAGAATTCATCTACTAGATCTAACACTTTTTCAAGCTCACTCTCAATCTGTTCCTCCAGAACAAATAAATGTGCATCATCCTGAGTAAATGCTCTAACACGTAATAGTCCATTCAGTGACCCTGAAAGCTCATGGCGATGTACTAATCCTAGCTCAGCATATCGTATAGGCAGCTCTCGATACCCCCTTCTTTTACTATTAAAAATTAATACTGCTCCAGGACAATTCATTGGCTTTATAGCATATTTTTGTTCATCTACATCTGCAAAATACATATTTTCATGGTAATGGTCCCAGTGACCTGATTTTTCCCAGAGTTCCTGCTTCATCATAATAGGAGTTTTTATCTCCTGGTAGCCTGATCGCTGATGCTTCTCTCTCCAAATTTTTTCAAGCTCATTTCGTAAAATCATTCCTTTCGGCAAATAAAATGGCATACCCGGCGCTTCCTCCATGGACATAAATAATTCTAATTGCTGACCCAATTTTTGGTGATTTAATCTTTCCTCTGCTTTTACTGACATAATAAATTCCTCCTATTTTTTAAATAAAATCAAAAAGACCACACCCGTCCCGGTCAAGGGACGAGTGTGGTCGTGGTTCCACCCTATTTTGTCGTACTTAATAAAAATACGACTCTCATAAAAGATAACGGTTTCCCGATTACGGATACTAGCAGTAATAGCGTTCCCCCTAATAGCTCTAAGGTGGTAAACCATTCTACTTTCTCGCAGGGCTTTCAGCCGGTGACCCTGCTCTCTAAACAGAAAACATTGAATGATTCGTGTCCTTTTCACAGCTCAAATATAAAATTACTCATGCAAAAAACCACACCCGTCCTGGTAAAGGGACGAGTGTGGTCGTGGTTCCACCCTAATTTTGCAATTCTTAAAGTGAATTGCCTCAAAATGAAGATAACGGTTCCCCGATTATGGATACTTACTGTTCACCATAATAGCTCCAAGGTGGTAAATCATTCGTTTTTCCTACAGGGATTTCAGCCGACGACCCTGCTCTCTAATAAGAAATTATCTAAATGACTCATGTCCTTTTCTTTGCCTAAAAAAGTTAAATTGATTTTTAATAGTATATTCAACAAGTTTTGAATAGTCAAATATTTTTTTAAACCATACTTCTACCCATTACAACGGTATGATAATATTCCCCTTTAGCTAGCATTTTATCGTTTTTTAAAATTCCTTCTACTTCGAAACCATATTTTTGATATAGGGCAATTGCCTTCTCGTTCGTATGTAATACGCTTAACGCAATCTTTTTAATATCATTGGCATCTGCCCAAGCAATAGATTCCTTTAAAAAATTTGTTCCAATTCTTAATCCCCAGTATTCTTTCAAGACGCAGACCCCAAACTCTACTTTATGGGCAAATCGTTTTAAATCGCTTCCCTCACACCTTGAGAATCCAACAATCTGATGATTCACTTCAGCTACTAAAAAAAGATTTTTATCAGATTGGGAATCATTTTCTATTAATTCTTTAAATCCTTCTTTATCTATAAACGCTTCCCCTTGTTCTCTATCTAGGTTTTGTGTTTCTCCATCTATTTGCAGCCTTACCTTAGACAGTTGGTCGGCATCTAATTGATTGGCAGATCTGACTGTATAGGAGATACCCCTAATATTAAATCCCTTTGACTCTATTAGCATTTCCTGTTTCCCACTTTTCTTTATTTATTCTTATCAAAATTCCTTTTAGCCAGTTGCTGTATAGGATCCCAAACCCCGTTAAACGGAGGGGCATACGCTAAGTCCAAATCTAATAAGTCAGGAAGCTTCATGCTATGGTATAGCGCAGTAGCTAAAACATCGGTACGCTTATCTACCCCATGTCCACCCACGATCTGTCCACCTAGAAGCAACTGATCTTCTTTACGATAAAGCAATTTAATCGTCATTAACTCTTTACCAGGATAATACCCTGCAATATTTGTTGCCTCCAGCGTACTTGTTTCAAAGGGAATGTCTAATTCCTTTACTTCTTTTTCTGATAGTCCTGTTCTACCAATTGACAATTCGAAGAACTTCATAATAGAGGTGCCGACAATACCTTTAAAAGGTATTTTATTACCAACCATATTGAACCCAGCTAGTCTGCCTTGTTTATTGGCAGTAGTACCCAAAGGGATATAATCGTTTTTTTGTTTGATACGATTATAATGTGTAGCACAATCACCTGCAGCGTATATATATGGGATGCTTGTTTCCATATATTCGTTTACGATAATAGCTCCATTTGAAAGAGTTTCTATTCCCGTATTCTTTAGGAAAAAGGTTGAAGGTTTTATTCCAATTGCTATCAACACTAAATCTGTCGAATAAGTCCCTTTGTCAGTCACTACAGATTGTACTCGTCCCTTCCCAGTAAATGATCGAACTTCCTCATTTAGTTTAAGCTCCACTTGTTTTTCCTTTGCTTTTTGATGTAGCATATCTGCCATCTCAGGATCAAGGATTGGCATTAACTGTTCTCCTCGTTGGATAATTCGAACCTCTTTACCAATTTCCTTTATATTTTCTGCCATTTCTAAGCCGATATATCCCCCACCTATGATAGTTACATGTTCTACTTCTTTTAAATCGGCTATTAACGCCTCCGTTTGAGGAATTGTTTTAAACGTATGTATCCCATCTAATTGTGTACCCTCCCAGTCAGGTACAACTGAACTAGCCCCTGTAGCTACTAATAGACGATCATATTTAATCTCAAAGCTTTCTCCGCTTCCTAAGACATTACCAGTAACTGTTTGGTTTACAGGGTTTACTTTGGTCACTTCATGTCCAATTTTTGCATCTATCTTGTATTTGGTCCGGAACATCTCCACACTGCGTGCTATAACATCTGTTGTTGAAAACACCTTTTTACCAACAACGTAAGGTAACCCACATTGACCGTACGAATAAATATTTCCTTTTTCAAGTGTGGTAATTTGAGCGTCTGGATCATTACGGACAATCTCCATAGCAGCACTCATCCCCGCTGCATCCCCACCAATGATTACATAATGCATACACTTTTCCTCCTTTTAGTACCTCTAGTACTTCTCTTTTCAATAATGGTATTCCTTCTTATGTAAGCAATGCCCTTATATACGCCATTTAAATACAAAATTTTATGTATTTCTCTTTTTTTTAGTAAAGTGAAATGTAATTTATTTTAAAAAGGTATGCCCTTTATCATCGGACATACCTTTTCATTAATTACTATTGTTACTATAACTTTATTAAACAGCTCGATCCCAGAAGCGGTGTTTCGCCACTGCATCAATGAAAGTGTCAACAAAATGTGTTTTGTCATTTGCAAATACACCAATTTGACCTACAAGTCCCATCTCTTCTAAAATTTCGTCTCCACTAAAAGTAGATCCAATAGGTTTATAGTGTGTAAATGCCTCTTGTACAAACAACATAGCATTCTTCTTAAACGTTGGAGTTTTTCCATCTCCACTAGCCACATAAATTGCGTCAAATAAAACAGAATCCTCGGTTAAGAATGTATGATCGACAGGTAAGCTTGTACCATTTGCTCCCGTCACACTGCCATGATGATCACTAACAATTAGCGGGAGAGCTCCTTTTGCTTTTAAGCCATCTATAATGCTCAATAGCTCCTCATCGAAGCCATCGCCTACTAGTATAGCTATTTTTCTAGTATCTGGCTTCATCACTGTATTTAGCTGGCTTAACGCTGGCGAGGATTTAGTTACTGTATTGGCAGCTGTCCCTTGAACAACCATACCAAGATTTTCTGCTACCTTGCTCGCCATTTCTAAATCTACATGAGCAAACATTTCTAATACTTGCGCACGTACAGACTTCTCTACACATTTACCAAGTTCAAAGCTAAATGCATCAATGATGTGTTCCTTTTCAGGTTGACTCATACTATTCCAGAACATCGTTGCCTGAGAGAAATGATCCTTAAAGCTTTCACTACGAGCTCTTACTTTGTGTGCATCTATTTTTTCTTGATAGTGTGTATATCCACCTTCGGCCTCACTAACTGGTGTTGGAGTATTGTTAGCTAATGAGTTTTTATGATAGCTAACTTGTCCTACGTTTATCGTTTGTCGACCATATCCATCTCGCTGATTATTATGGAACGGACAAACTGGACGGTTAATAGGTAGCTCGTGGAAATTAGGTCCCCCTAGTCTGATAAGCTGTGTATCTGTGTAAGAGAACAATCTTCCTTGTAAAAGAGGGTCATTTGTAAAATCAATTCCTGGCACAACATTACCAGGGTGGAATGCAACCTGTTCCGTTTCTGCAAATACATTATCTACATTACGATTTAATGTCATTTTCCCAATTCTCTTAACCGGCACATCCTCCTCCGGCCAAATTTTAGTAGGGTCTAATATATCAAAATCAAAGGCAAACTCGTCCTCTTCTGCAATAATTTGTACACCGAACTCGTATTCTGGATAGTCACCCATTTCTATAGATTGATATAGGTCACGGCGGTGGAAATCCGGATCCTTACCATTAATTTTTTGGGCTTCATCCCATACTACTGAGTGAGTTCCTAGCAATGGCTTCCAATGGAATTTTACAAAATGAGCTTTTCCTTCTTCATTTACGAATCGGAAAGTATGTACGCCAAAACCTTCCATCATACGATAACTACGTGGAATTGCTCGGTCCGACATTGCCCACATAATCATATGTGCAGATTCCTGATTGTTCGCTATAAAATCCCAAAATGTATCATGTGCTGTAGCCGCTTGAGGCATCTCGTTATGAGGCTCTGGCTTCATGGCATGAACTAGATCCGGGAACTTAATAGCGTCTTGGATGAAGAAGACAGGAATATTATTGGCTACTAAATCGTAGTTTCCTTCTTCAGTATAGAACTTGGTTGAGAACCCTCGAGCATCACGTGCTAGCTCACCAGAGCCACGGGATCCTGCTACTGTCGAAAACCTTACAAATACAGGGGTCTTAGAGCCAGGTGTTTGTAAGAACTTCGCTTTTGTATAAGGCTTCATAGATTCATATAGTTCAAATTCTCCATGAGCACCGTACCCTCTTGCATGCACAATTCGCTCTGGGATTCGTTCATGATCAAAGTGTGTCATTTTTTCTCTAAAATGAAAGTCCTCCATAAGAGTAGGACCACGCTCACCAGCTTTTAAAGAAAATTCGTCCTCTGAAACTTTTAAACCATGATTAGTTGTCATAGCTTTGTCTTTATCTACAACACGAAATTGTTCTAATTGTTCATTCTTACTATTTTCATTTATCTTTTTGTCCAAGTTTACTCCTCCTCTTATCTAATTCGACTCTATTAGTATAAATACCCGAAATTGTATGTTAGAAAACTTCTTTTTTATAATCTTTATTAATAAGTAATAACTTTATAAGTTTTAAATTTTTATGAAATTTCGCTAGCCATCGACTTTTAAGCTATTCTCTCTCCCCGATTTCTAGCAATGATGGCGGCTTATGGCTCACCCGCTAAAAAGCGTTCGTCTAAAGCGGAAATCAGCTATTATGAGTTTACTTTTTTTATCGAGGGCAATGTGAGAGAATCTGGACAAATAAAAAAACTGTAGTTGAATAATACCAACTACAGTTCAATAAATTATTTATCCCATAATATTATATCCAGAATCTACGTACACAATTTCCCCTGTGACACCTCTAGATAGGTTGCTAAGAAGAGCCACTGTCATATCGCCAACTTCTTCTTGTGTTACATTTCTTTGTAAAGGAGCAGTTTCTTCTATTTTGTGTAAAATTGTGTTGAAGGAAGATATACCTTTTGCTGCTAAAGTTCGAATTGCCCCTGCCGAAATCGCATTGACTCGAACATTTTGCTTACCTAAATCTAGTGCAAGATATTTTACCGAAGCCTCTAATGATGCTTTAGCTATCCCCATAACGTTGTATCCTTCTAAAACACGTTCTGCTCCTAAGTATGTCATCGTTACAATTGATCCACCCTCTGTCATAAAAGGCGCTGCTTCTCTTGCTGCAGCTATTAAGGAATACGCACTAGTGTCTTGCGCAAAAGCATAACCCTCTCTAGACGTTTTAATGAAATCATCCTTTAAATCTTCCGCATGGGCGAATGCAACAGAGTGTACAACCCCATGAATGACTCCTACTTCCTTGCCTATCATTTCGAATGCTGACTTAACACTTTCATCACTATTAACATCGCATTCTACTACTAGCTTAGCTTCCAAGTCGTTAGCACTTAATAATTTTTGAATTTTACCTAACGATCTCTCTTTACGATAAGTAAAAATAACATTAGCCCCTACTTCATATAAGGATTTTGCAACTCCCCAAGCGAGACTTCGCTCATTTGCCACACCCATTACGACAATGTTTTTATTTTTTAATTGTATTAAGTCCTTCATAAGAACCTCCCGTTTTCACCTGTTATTAGTACCTGTTACTAACTTTAATCATACCATACGCAGCTAATTTTGTACTATGGATTTTGTTTTTTTGTCGGAGTGGTTTATTATTATTTTCATAAAGATATCGGACGTAGGAGGATATAACTTGAAGTTATTAATAATTGAGGACGATATTCGTTTGGCCGAAAGTATTCGAGACTTAGTAAGTGACACCTTTGAAGTCCGTATGGCTCACAACGGTGAAGATGGTTTGTTCATGGCTGAGCAAGGAATCGAAGATGTTCTTATTTTGGATATCATGATGCCCGATATGAACGGCTATGAAGTATTAGCAGCTCTGAGAGAAAAAAACATTCTGACTCCCGTTCTTATGCTTACTGCGAAGGATGGAATCTCCGATAAGGTCAAGGGCTTTCATCTTGGTGCAGATGATTATTTGGTTAAACCCTTTCATAGGGATGAACTACTGGTCAGACTGAATGCTCTTGTTAGAAGATCTAATAAACAAGTCAGAGACCACACCCTTTCTTTTCAGGATTTACAATTAAATTTAATAAATAAGATGACCTCCATTAATGGAGAGTCTGTGCAACTAAACGGTCGTCAATTTGATGTACTGGAGTTTTTAGTAAAGAACCAGGGAACCATTGTGACAAAGGAACAATTATTCGACCGAGTGTGGGGCTTCGATTCAGAGACATCTCAAACGGTAGTAGAGGTTTATGTTAGCCACATTAGAAAAAAACTTAAGCCTTTTGGTTATGATCAATACTTTAAAACCTTTCGGGGCCTTGGATATATGTTAAGTATTGGTGAAAAAAATGTATAGAAAAAACATACTGAAGAAACAACAAAATAAATTAGTGTTACTTAATTTTATTGCATTCAGTCTAATCTTCTCCATTTTTTCTTTCATCATTTATCAGCTAGTCGAAGAGACATTGTATTCCTCCGTAGACAATGAATTATTACGAGCCAAAGAGATGAGTGAACGTCCAAACAACAGAATGCCAGTTCCATTCAACCCACGAATGATTGTGCTGCTTCGAGATGCAGAAGGCGCAATATTAAATGAGGAACAAATTGGGACAAGGTTTATCAATGAATTTTCTGAGGACCTCCCTTTCTCTCTTGAGACTATAGAGACGATACAGACAACAAAATTAGCAAATGACTATGTGTTTCGTTCCTTAATGTATCCAAATAGTAATGGAAGCTATACTGAATTATTAATAAGTGTGGAAGCTGAACAAAGTATAGTTAATAACTTTATAAAGATTCTATTTATCTGTACAATCATTTTTGTTTTACTTTCGATAACAGCAAGTTATTTTTTAGCCAAAAGATCGATGAACCCCATTATTAATTCTTGGGGCAAGCAATCTGAGTTTGTAGAGAATGCCTCCCATGAGCTTCGTACACCTTTAACTATTGTACAAAGCAAGTTGGAGCACCTGCTAACTAAGCCTGAAGATACAATTATGAATCAATTTGAAAGTATTGGCCTAAGCTTATCGGAGATTCGCAGGATGAATATAATGACCACCCATCTCCTCACTTTAGCTAGAGCAGATTCGTTGGAGCAGCAACTACAAAAAGAGACAGTAAACTTAGGTAATTTAGTTAATGAAGTTATTCATCCCTTCTACGAATTAGCAGAGCTAGAACAAAAAGAAATTATTACCCAAATACACAGCAAACGAACAATTTCTATTGATAAAAACCGAATTCATCAACTTCTTGTCATTCTTTTAGACAATGCCCTTAAGTACACAAGACCGCAAGACAAGATTCACGTGGTATTAAGAGAAGATCCAGAGTACCTAACCATAGATGTGAGTGATACGGGTATTGGTATAAGGGAAGAAAATATAAAGCGAGTGTTTGATCGGTTTTACAGAGAGGATAAAGCTAGAATTAAGGAAACAGGTGGCACCGGACTAGGATTATCTATCGCACAATGGATAGTAGAAAGTCATAACGGTACAATTAGAGTTTCTTCCAAACCATCTAGCGGAACTACCTTTCAAGTAAAGCTTCCATATAAATAATTTTTACGCCTCAAATTCAAAATAAGAATTTGAGGCTTTTTTTTATATGAAATTATTTAGATTTTAAAACTAGTTTAAGGTTTCTTTAAGGTTTGCTTTTTATACTTTGTACAGATAGGAAAGGAGGATGACATATGAACGGTAGACATGAATTGAAGCATGAAATGACAAAGGCAGATTGCTATCTCCTTAAACATAAACTCCAGCATGTCATGTCTAAGGATTCACATGCGGGACCAGATGGAAAGTACTTCATTCGAAGCATCTATTTTGATAATTTTTCAAATAAGATTCTTACAGAGAAGAAGGAGGGCTTTTACCGAAGACAGAAATTCAGAGTAAGGTTGTACAACCATAAATTCGATTACTTAAATTTAGAAAAAAAATCGAAGATCAATAACATGACATATAAAGAAAAATGCCAAATCACCCCTGAAGAGTATGAAAGAATCCGTCTTGGTGACATCGATTGGTTGCAAGCAGATGAACGAAAATTATTGAACGAGCTTCATCTACATATGACGCTTTATCAAATAGGACCAGTCAGTATCATTGATTACACGAGGGAAGTCTTCATTAAAGAAGAAGGCAACGTCCGTATTACATTTGACAGTGATGTAAAAACAAGTTTTCATAACACGGACCTATTAAATCCCCATACACCAATGATAGACGTGTTAGATTATGGAACAGTCATAGTCGAGGTTAAATATGATGGATTCTTGCCGGATGTTATAAAAAAATTACTACAGGTTAGTGATAGACAGGCTAGTGCTTTTTCTAAATACCAATTAGGCCGAATGTTTGGCTAATTTATTATTTAATAATGGAGGAAATTGAAATGAATAATAATACAACTACATTTTCAGATATTTTCAAGTCTAGCTTTTTAGACCAAACTGCTAGTTTTTCACTTGTCGATTCCTTGATAGGATTGCTCGTTTCGTTTGTCATTGGATTGTTTATATATGTTATCTACAAAAAAACATTTTCAGGCGTCATTTACTCTCACTCTTTTAATATTGCATTGATTGCCATCACAATGATTACTTCTCTTATCATTATGGGTATTTCCACAAATGTCCTATTGTCTCTTGGTATGGTTGGGGCTTTATCAATTGTTCGTTTTCGTACGCCAATTAAGGACCCAATGGATTTAATATATCTTTTCTGGGCAATTGTTGTAGGAATTTTATGTGGTGCAGGCTTTATCCCACTTGTTATTTTAGGCTCTGTCTTGATTGGAGTCGTGTTAGTATTGTTTGTCAATAAGATATCTATTGAAGACCCATACTTATTAGTAGTAAAGTACGACAATATTCATACAGAAAAGACATTAGAAAAATTAGTTGGCAATTTATCGAAAAAGCATTCTGTAAAATCTAAGTCAGCTGTTGGAAAGCAATACTTTGAAATAACATATGAGGTTCAGTTGAAAAAAGAAGAACAAAATATCGTTAATATCATTGCAGATGTAGAAGGAGTTTCTTCGGCTGTAATGCTTAGCTATGATGGCAATTTCACAGCATAAAAAGGAGGATACAACATGAAGAAATCACATGTATTCTTAGTGTTTATCATCCTAATATGCCTCTTTCTAAGCTTTCTATATTTATATCCGAAATTAGGATTGGAGTCTGCTGATAGAGGTTATCAATACATGAATACAGTTTTCAATCAGGAACAAGTCACTAACGTTGACATAGAAATGGCTGACAGTGATTTTGATTCAATGATTAAAAATGCATCGGATGAAGAAATATTCGAGGCAAACGTCACTGTTAATGGGACTACTGTAAATAACGTAGGGATTCGTACGAAAGGAAATCTATCACTTCGTTCCGTCGTACAAATGGATGATTCCGAAAGATATAGCTTTAAGATTGATTTCGATTACTATGACAGCACGAAAAGCTTAGACGGATTAAAAAAATTAAATTTAAATAATAATTACAGTGACGCATCGCAAATGCGTGAATACATGTCCTATAAATTAATGGAGCAATTTGGAATCGCCACTCCAGGCTACTCCTACATGTACGTCTCCATCAATGGTGAAGAGCGAGGGTTATACCTCGGAGTTGAAGCAATAGAAGAAACATTCCTAGCACGTAATTTCGATAAAGGCTCAGACTCCTTATATAAACCTGATGGTGCAGGAAGCGACCTTCAGTATATTTCGGAGAACTATGAGGATTATTCTGGCATCGGGGCAAAGACATCTATTAGCGATCAGGATGAGAAAGAGTTTCTGAAATTTATCAGTGCTATTAATGAGGAAGGTTCCAACTTAGGATCCGTATTAGATATCGATGAGATGCTTCGATACTTTGCTGCCAATACAGCCCTTGTTAATATGGATAGCTACCAAGGAAATATGAAGCACAACTACTATCTATACGAAGAGGAAGGGATTTTCTCTATATTGCCTTGGGATTATAATATGTCCTTTGGAGGCTTTGGTGCTGGAGGAGCCCCTGGTGGTGGCGGAAAAACTGGATTCCTGGGTCAAGGAAATGAACGAGCGGAAGCTGACGAAAACCACTCCTCTCCTGCTGTCGCCCCCGAAACAAATGAAGCTACTCTGCCACAAGGTGCAGAAGACACAAACTCAAACCTGGAGAATAGACCACAAAATCGTGGACAAATGGGCATGGGAATGATGGGTGGTAATGCTGTTTCAGAAGAAAACATTAACTTATGCATTTATGAGCCCGTTAGCGGAGTTATAATGGAGGATCGTCCTCTTGTTAATGCGCTTCTAACTGATGAAGAGAACATTACTATATATGAAGATTATTTAAATGAGATAGCAACTACCTTTTTAGACAAGGATTCATTTACTTCTATGGTAGATGAAATTCATACAATGATTAAACCATACGTAGAGAAAGATCCTACAGCTTTTTTCAGCGTGGATGAATTCGAGGAAGACGTATATGGTGAAACAGGAATTATAGAATTTGCAAGCCAAAGAAGTGATTCTATATTAGCTCAGCTATCAGGTGAATTAGTCGTTCAAAATAACACCACCTCCCTTGAACAAGCTAATCCTTCCGAGGAAGGAAATCTAGCATCCGAAGGAATGGAGCCTCCTAATGGCGAGCAAATGCCAGAAGGTTTTGAAGCGCCGGAAGGGATGGAGCCTCCTAACGGTGGGCAAATGCCAGAAGGTTTTGAAGCGCCGGAGGGGATGGAGCCTCCTAATGGTGGGCAAAAGTCTAATAATGCTATGTCTGGATTTGGTCGAAAAGGATCTTCAGAGAGCCAGTCAACAGGCTACTCCAAGGTATTTGTAATAACTTCCGCAGCTGGGATTGTTATACTCTTAGCTTTAATCTTTATAGTGAATCGTTTTAAACGTAGAAGATCATAACTAAAATAAAGCTTCTCTCGAGTTTGGAGAGAAGCTTTATTTATTATATCGGAATAATAAGAAAGCATACAAACCGATGAAAATAGATAAATACTTATATTTGTAATTATGCCCTCCTCTCTATTAATAATATCTTTCCTCCATTCAATAACATTTTAATATTAGGATTGTTTATTACTAGTCCCCCTCTATAAACCGCTATACTATGCCAATATAACCAATTAATTATTTTTTCTGAATATAAAAACTTTTTAAAATGAGTAGATTTTATGACAAATAAGAGTAAAATTGAGGACGGTTATTTTTTTAGATTATTAAGTGATAATTTTTATAAAAGAAAGAGGAAAAGATGTGTCAGCTTACAATTTAGCAGAATTAAAAATATTAAACCAAGTACTTTTTGCATTATTTATAGTAGCAGATTTAGCACTTGCTTTATTTTTCTATAACTCTTCATTTCCTTGGTTTGCTTTACTAGGCTCTGGAGTCGGGCTAGCAATTATAGTTCTTTGTTGGACTGGTAAAAAACATGGATATTTTATAGGTTCCCTTTTAGTGTTTACAGTTTTATTTTCGTTAGTATACAACTGGAGTAATCTTATTCACTAATGAAAGTAGTTAACAAATTTTTTTATCCAGATATTTACTTAAGTAAATAGTTACATGAATTTTCAATCATTTTATGTTGGAGGTATTTATATGTCAGAACAGGAAACAAAAAATCAATTTCTAGAAAAACGTTCTTCTAGACGTAAATTTATAAAGAATTCAGGATTAACAGTAGGTGGAGTAGTTTTAGGTGGTGCTCTTGGGAGTCTATTAGGAAAAGACTCCACTGAAGTAACTAAAGAATCTCATGTTGCATCTAAATCTTCTACAAACTACAATCAAGCACTTATGTATTTTGATCAAGCTCAATTCGCTACAATCGAAGCGGCGACAGAACAAATCTTCCCAAAAACGGATGCAGGCCCTGGAGCAAAAGAATTACTGGTTACTTACTACATCGATCATCAATTGGCGGGAAACTGGGGACTTAACGCTAAGGAATACATGAGCGGTCCTTTCTATCCTGCGGAGGCTACAGCTTTATTTGGACATCAAACTCACTTAAATAGACAACAAATATTTGACTTAGGTATTGA
Organism: Psychrobacillus faecigallinarum; assembly: GCF_014836595.1. Lineage (GTDB taxonomy): Bacteria > Bacillota > Bacilli > Bacillales_A > Planococcaceae > Psychrobacillus > Psychrobacillus faecigallinarum. Next base: position 85,060 of record NZ_JACSQO010000008.1, read on the forward strand.
AGCATTAAATGCAGAAGCAAAAAAACAATATGATAAAAAATTTGCTGAGGTTAGTGATGAAGAGCAAATAGCTATTCTAACAGCTATGGAAGCTGGAGAAATTACTTTAAATGGCGCAGTTAGTTCTAGTTATTTCTTTAAACTACTGAAAAGTGCAACCATCGAGGGTGTTTATTCAGATCCTTTATACGGCGGAAACAAGGATATGCAAGGCTGGAAAATGAAAAACTTCCCTGGCCATCAAATGAGCTATACAGACATTATTGAAAAAGAAGAGTTCGTCACTTTCGAACCTAAGAGTTTAAATTCACAACACAATCATTAATTTAAGGGAGTAAATAATTATGGCTAAAAAATTACCAAAAACAGATATAGTTTTAGTTGGAGTCGGCTGGACTGGAGGTATAGTCGCTGCCGAATTAACTAAAAAAGGTTACAAGGTAGTAGGTTTAGAACGAGGAAAATCTCGTTCTACCGAAGACTATATGATGGTGCATGATGAGTTAAGATATCAACAAAGAAATGAAATGATGCAAGACCTTTCGAAGGAAACTGTAACAGTACGTCATAATCCTTCACAAAGAGCATTGCCTTATCGCCAACACGGTTCATTTTTAATCGGTGATGGTGTGGGTGGTTCCGGGGAACACTGGAATGGTTTAACTTACCGTTTCTTTCCATATGACTTCGAAATTTATACAAAAACGGTAGAACGTTACGGAAAAGATAAAATTCCTGCAGATATGCCACTTCAAGACTGGGGTATCACTTATGATGAGCTAGTACCTTATTTTGAGAAGTTCGAGGCAATGGCAGGTATTTCAGGTGAAGAAAACCCACATCCAGATGTTCCAAAGGTAAAATATCCAACTGTACCATTAAAAGAAACGCCATCTATGAAAATGTTCAGAGAAGCTGCAAAGGGATTAGGATATCATCCTTATATTGCACCAGCTGCCACTCTTTCTGAAAGCTATACTAATCCTGATGGAATATCACGTGGCGCTTGTCAATATTGTGGTTTCTGCGAAAGATTCGGATGTGAGTATGGATCTAAAGCATCTCCTGTAGTAACAGTGTTACCAGTAGCAAAAGAAACTGGTAATTTTGAAGTCCGTACGTTCTCTGTTGTTCGTCGAGTACTTCATACGAACGGAAAAGCAACTGGAGTATTATACGTTGATACCCGCACTGGAGAAGAGTATATACAAGAGGCTGATGTAGTCGTGGTTTCTGCATATGCACTAAACAACATTAAAATCTTATTGAACTCTAAACTTGGTCGTCCTTACAATCCTGAAACTGGTACTGGAGTTATTGGAAAAAACTATGCATACCAAATGACTTCTGCTGCTTCTACTGGTTTCTTTAAAGATAGAGAATTTAACCTTTATGCAGGTACAGGTTCACTTGCTGGAGTAATAGACGATTTCAATGGCGATAATTTTGACCACACTGATTTGGACTTCATTCATGGCGGTAACATTGCACTAGGGCATTATGGTAAACGTCCTATTTCAAATAATACTGTACCAAAAGATACTCCAGGCTGGGGTAAAGAATATAAAGATGCGAGTATTTTCTGGGCAAATCGCAGTTTATCAGTAGGTTCCCAAGGCTCTGTAATGCCTCATAAAGATAACTATATTGACTTGGATCCAACTTATAAGGATGCATTTGGTGATCCACTTATTCGTATGACGTTTAACTATCATGATAATGAAAAAAATCAGCAAAAATATATTAAAGAAGTAACAGCTAAGATTCTTGAAGAAATGGGAGCAGAAATGATTTCAGTTCCTGGAGATCAAGGAGATTGGGATACTACCAAATATCAAACTACGCACAACACTGGCGGAGTAATTATGGGCGCAAATCCTGAGACAAGTGCCCTAAACAACTACCTACAAATGTGGGATTGTGAAAATGTCTTCGTACCAGGGGCATCCGCATTCCCTCATAACTCAGGAATGAACCCTACAGGTACAGTCGGAGCATTAGCTTACCGTACAGCAGAAGGTATTGAAAAATATTTAAAAACAGGCGGATTATTAGTCTAATAATATAATATTTTTTTCTTAATAGAATTAGCCAACCACTTAAAAAGCTACTTGTTTTCCCTTATAGGAAAGCAAGTAGCTTTTTTAATTAATCACTTCTTCTAGTGAATTGGCTAAGCTTATATTTTTAAGATTTTTGCAGGCAAAATATTGCATAGAGCCTGGACCACCTATATAAAATTTAGTTTCCTTATGCTGTTCAGCAAACTGATCCAAACTTGCTAGTAATTTAGGATTTCGTTCAAAGGGAATGCTTGTCGAAGCAGACATTAATACTTTTTGTGGCTTTAGTTTCTCAACCATCGACTCAATTGCTCCAGGTGCAGGTGATGCGCCTATTAATACCGACTTCCACCCCTTCATCATAAATTGCAACAACAGAATATGAACGGGTATTTCATGTGTTTCATGAGGAAGACAGCATCCTAACACTAGAGGCGCATCATCCCTGTAATGAAAATTACGACGAATTTGTACTAGAAAATCGCGGACCATCATACTAGAGACAGCTTCCTGGTATTCATCCCATTCTTCCTTTTCCCAACGATTTCCCACTTCATGGAGAAAGGGCAATACGACCTTATTCAAAAAATTATCTAATCCATAGTGAAAGTACGCTTGCTGTAAAGCATAATTAAGTTCTATCTCGTCACAAGCAGTCCCGTGCTCTAACAGCTTAAAAACGAAATCATTAAACTCCGGATAAGATTCTTCCTGTGCAAAGGGTAGCTCACTTTCCATTTGAACTATCTCATCTTCCTCCAAAACCTGTGCCACAGCTTGCTTTAATGAGTATCCCTTTTCTGATAAAGTCTTAACTTTTAATAGTTTTTTTACATCCTCTTCACTGTAAATCCGGTAACCGTTGTCTAATCGTTCAGGCTGTATAAGTTCATAGCGCTCTTCCCATTTTCGGATAACTTGCTTAGACAAACCTGTTACATTGGACACCTGCTGAATATTATAATTCCCACTTGGGCGAGATTGCATCATTCATATTCATCCTTTCAGCCTCATTATAAAAGCTGCTATTGCTCATTATAGCTAACCAACAGTATAACATTCAACCGTTAACATTATACAACAATTCTACGAAAAAGAAAATTCCTTCTGTCTTTATTGTATAAACACCATTATACAATAGCTTTTTATATAAGCCTTTTATCTCCTACAAGAATTATTTTTTTGTATAACTTTTAATGAAATAAATTATACAAACATTTGACAAAGAGTGTACTTCCTGTTAATAATAGGTGTATAAGATAACCCACTTACACTCATACATTAAAGTTGTTCACAAGGAGAGATTAAATTGGTATTACCTTTTACAAGAAAACGAGTTAAAGAACCAGAGGATAAAACAACTTTAAAAGAACCGGTTATACAACTGGATCGTTATCCAGAATTACAGAAGCAAATGAAACTTATTGGATTGACGACAGAAGACTTAAGGCAAATTATTACGTTTCAGCCATATGTGGAAAAGGGTATTAACGATATTGTCTCTGTTTTTTATCAGCAAGTCCTTTCAGTTCCTTCCTTACGAAAAATTATTGAAGATAGAACTCAAGTTGATCGTTTAAAGAAAACCGTTGGTAGTTATATTATTGAAATGTTTAGTGGTGAATTCACCGAGAATACCATTGAGAGAAAACGAAAACTTGCTCAAATGCACTTCAAAATTGGATTAGAGCCTAAATGGTACATGGGAACCTTCCACCAAATCCAATCTATTATCATTTCTTTAGTAAACGAGGAAATAAAAGTGCTTGATGAGAAAGAAAAAACTTCACTTACTATTTCCAAGCTCATTAACTTAGAAATGCAAATTGTTCTAGAGGAATATGAAAAAGAAAATGTGAAGCTGCGCCAGCAACAGTATGACATTGTTAAAACAGAGTTGAAAAGCAAAATTTCCTCTATAAGTGAAGACTTAGCTAACTTAACTGAGGAGACCACCACTTCTATTGAACACGTAGAATCGAATACATCTAGAATTCGTGAAAGTGTTCAGGCTAATATAGATAGCGTAAAACAAATTCAGTCAGACGCTAATGATGGCAACAAGCTAATAGAGCTTCTTCAAACTCAAATGGAGCTTGTCACTGGTAATACAGAAGAAATGGCTATGATTATTGGAGATTTAAAACAATCCTCCGATGAAATTTTTCAAATTGTCGGCTTAGTAAAGCAAATAGCTGAACAAACAAATCTTCTTGCATTAAACGCCTCTATTGAGGCCGCACGTGCCGGTGAGCATGGAAAAGGCTTTGCCGTTGTAGCACAAGAGGTAAAAAAACTAGCAGAGCAATCCAAAAGTTCTGTAGAAGAAATTACATACCTTGTTCAAACCTCTACTAAGCTAACAAACAAAGCGGTTTCTACCATTTCTGATATGGAAAAGAGCGTTGAATTAGGATTGGAAAGCTCAATGGATACTAACCGTAAATTCAACAAAATTCTTCTATCAATAGATGAAAATAATAACCATATAGACCAAGTAGAAATACAAGTCTCTAACCTCGTACAAGTAATTAGAGACATATCAAACGATACAAAGACAGTTGCCGTTACTGCAGACAGTCTCTATCAAACAGCAGTACAGCTTTAAAAATTTAGATAGGAAGTGAAAGAATGTTTTTAGCATGGAATGAAATTAAAAAAAATAAACTACGCTTTTTCCTAATCGTAGGTGTCCTAATGCTAGTTGCATATCTTGTGTTTTTTCTTTCAGGTCTCGCTACTGGATTAGCAAACCTGAATAGAGAGGCAGTAGATAAATGGAATGCAACAGCCATTGTATTAACCGAAGAATCGGATAAAAGTCTTCCTCAATCATTTATTAGCACTGAAGAGCTAGATAATATCGAAGCAAAAGATAAGGCAATTCTGGGACAAATAAGTGCTATCGCAACAAATGGGGATACTAAACAAAATGTATCTATATTCGGCATAGATAAGGAAGAGTTTCTAATGCCCAGCGTTAGCGAAGGAGAAGAATTCTCTAGCGAAAATGAAGTAGTAGCAAGCGACAATTTAAAAGATGAGGGATTTAAAATCGGGGATGAACTAGAGCTGTCCTCTTCTGATGAAACATTAACTATAGTCGGCTTTACAGAAAGCTCTCGCTTTAATGGAGCGCCCGTACTTTATGGTGAGCTAGCAACTTTTCATAAAGTAAAATTTGGAGAAGCTGCTGAAGCCAACGAAGATAAGATTAATGGGGTAGTAGTTTCAGACGACAGTCTATCCTCTATTGAAACTTCCAACAAAGATTTACAAGTTACTGAAATTGAAAACTTTATTGAGAATCTGCCTGGTTATACCGAGCAGTCACTTACCTTAAACTTTATGATTTATTTTCTATTTGGTATTTCCTCTGTAATCGTTGCAATTTTCTTGTACGTATTAACAGTACAAAAAATAAGTATGTTTGGTGTAATGAAGGCACAAGGAATTTCGAATGGTTATCTATCTGTATCAGTAATTGCTCAAACCTTCCTCCTAGCATTCATAGGGGTTCTTGTAGGGTTTGGATTAACAATTTTAACAGGACAGTTTTTACCAAGTGCAGTTCCTGTTTCCTTTGATCTGACAACAATGTTAATCTACGGAGCAGTATTAATTGTTGTTGCAATTTTAGGTGCAGTGTTTTCAGTGTTAACCATTGTAAAAATAGATCCACTAAAAGCGATTGGAGGATAAGAAAATGGCAATTTTAAAGTTAGACAAAGTAAAGAAAACATTTGGTTCCGGTCATAAACAGGTAGATGCTTTAAAGGAAACAGATTTTGTAGCAGACAAAGGAGAACTGATTGCAGTTATAGGCCCTTCAGGTTCAGGCAAGAGTACCTTCCTTACAATTGCCGGGGGCCTGCAATCCCCTTCTAGCGGAGAAATTATAGTAAACAATCAAAACCTTTCTAATCTAAATGAAAAAAAGCGTTCCAAGGTCAGACTTAGGGAGATAGGCTTTATCCTCCAAGCCTCCAATCTAGTCCCGTTCCTTACAGTAGATAAACAAATGAAGCTGCTCGATAATGTAAAAAAGGACAATATGACAAAAGAAGAGCTAGAGGCTTTATATGAAAACTTAGGAATTACTGAATTACGAAAAAAATATCCTTCAGATCTATCTGGAGGAGAACGTCAGCGAGTTGCTATTGCCAAGGCGCTTTATAGCAAGCCTTCTATACTATTAGCTGATGAACCAACAGCTTCTTTAGATTCTGACCGTGCCTACGAAGTCATGAAGCTATTAAAAAAAGAAACAGAAAACAATGGTACTACTACTATAGTGGTTACCCATGACACTCGTTTGATCGAATACTGCGATAAAGTATATGTCATGACAGATGGTGTATTAGAGGAAAAGAGCAAGAAAGAGGTAGAAAAAACAGATCCTCTTTCTCACTAGCATCTCCGATATGGAAAAAAGAGGACTGTGGTTTAACCACAGTCCTCTTTTTAGAAAAATTGTGCTATATTCTTTTAAAACTTTACATCCTTCCTCTCTAAATAAAATAAATAAAATGAGTAGCATTTTGGATGGGTAGACATAGAAGCTAATAACCTTGGTTTCTTCTAGTATAAAATGATTATTAGGAGAACATTAAATTTTAAGTGTCTAGTTATAACACTGCTTAATTCGACTATATTCTACCTTAATTGAGTAACAACACATCCTATTTAAGCAAAAACCTTTATTCCGTAACAGTAATTTTTCAATGTTTTTTCACAATATTAATATAATTTGTGTTATGATGATACATAAAAATTTATTAATTGTTTGTAAGGGAGTGCGCTTATTAATGAATATCCAACCGTCTACTAAAATGTCCTTATTTGAGCCCGCGATTTTTGGAGAGTTAAAAGCAGCCGCAGCTAGGAAAAGAGATGCAGGCTTTGAGTTATATGACCTAAGCTTAGGAAGTCCCGATATACCACCAAGTGAGGCAGCTAGGAAAGTATTGTCTGACTTGAGCTACTCAGCTGATTCTTATGGATATACATTAAGTGGAACTAAACGTTTTTATGAGGCAGTAGCTAATTACTATGAACGTCGCTATAACGTTTTACTAGATCCAACTACAGATATTGTTCAAACAATGGGCTCTCAAGAAGGTTTAGTGCACCTCCCCCTTGCCTTTTGCAATGAGGGAGATATTATTCTTACGACTAACCCCGGTTATGTGGCATATGACGCTGGTATCAAACTAGCAGGAGCAGTGCCTTACTATATGGATTTGTTAGAAGAGAATGACTATTTACCTGATTTAGGAGCAATTCCTACAGAAATTGCTCAAAAAGCCAAGCTTATGATATTAAATTTACCTGGAAATCCAGTCCCCGCTATGCCAAACAAGGAATTTTTCCGCCAGGTAGTTGCTTTTGCTAACACTTATAATGTCATTATTCTACATGATGCAGCATACTCTGAATTTTACTTTACTGGCGACTCTCCTAGCAGCTTCCTTTCTACACCTGGGGCTCTTGAAGTAGGTATGGAGATTAACTCCCTATCTAAAAGCTTTAGTCTAGCAGGGACTCGCATTGCTTATATAGCAGGAAATACTAAGATGATTGAGATTATGAAGCAATTAAAATCTAATCTTGATTTTGGGATTTACGGCCCAATTCAGGAAGCAGGAATTGTGGCATTAGATCACGCAGAGGAAATTACCGACGCTTTACGAAAAACATTTTCAGAGAGACACAAGGTTCTAATGGATGGTTTAAAGAATCTCGGTTGGACAGTAGCTCCCTCTAATGGTGGAATGTTTGTCTGGGCCAAGTACCCTTACGAAATAGATGATAAGGAATTCGTATTTGAAGTCATCGCTCAAACTGGGGTAGTAATGGTACCCGGGACAGTCTTTGGATCAGCTGGAGCAGGCTACGTTCGAGTAGCATTAGTACAAGATACAGAAATACTTAAAAAAGCTGTCGAACAATTAAAGAAATTACATTTTCCTTCATTAGTTCGATAACATTCTTATTATTACAAAAAAACCATCGACACTTTGCTGTCGATGGTTTTTTAGTAAGAAGTACTTTCGTTAATATAATACATATTTTTCCCTGCTTTTTTAGCTGTGTACATTGCGTCATCTACCATTTTAAGTAAAGAGGAAGCTGTAAAAGTAGCTTCTTTAATATGTACCACACCAATGCTACTCGTTATAGAAATGAGTGACCCTTCTATTAACCAGGGTTCTTTTATAGCTTTTTGAATTCGTTTTACCTTTTCTATAATTAGTGGGATTTCCTTAATATTCGGTAGCAAGATGATGAACTCATCTCCCCCTAATCGTGCAACAAAGTCTGAATCGTCTAGGGAGTATTTTAGACGTTTTGCAAATTCATGAATCACTTCGTCCCCTGTCTCATGCCCAAACGTATCATTAATATACTTAAAGTTATCAATATCTAGCATGACGACCGCAAACTCTTCTAATCCTGCTTTTATCTTAGCAAGCGCCTCAGATAACTGATTCCTAAAGAATCGCCTGTTGGGAAGGCTTGTTAAAGAATCATGGTACGCAAAGTATTCTAACTGACTTTCATTCTCTTTTTGCAAAGAAATATCACGAGCTATTAGCACCATATGTCGAAAGTTATGAAAAGCATCGTAGACTGGATTACCATTAATTTCAGTCCATATCCATCCTCTTTCCCCATGCATCCCCTTTAACTCTATAGTAAAAGAGCTTCCTTCTGAAACTGAATGCTGAAACTTCTGCTCTAGTAAGGAAACATAATCAGGATGAATATTAAAAAACGGTGCCTTTTTATTAATTTTTGTATTATCAAATCCAAAGACTTTTTTACTGGAAGGAGAAACATACAGATACTCTTTGTCATGATTCATCAAAATGACAACATCCTGTACATTTTCAGCTATTATTCGGAAATTCTTTTCACTTTGGATATACTGACCTAATAGTTTGTCTATTTCACGCATGTCTTTAACGATTGCAAATATGCCTAATATTTCTTCTCTATTTTTAATCGGTGCAAAATGGATTAAGCAGCTTATTTTTTCACCTGTTTGTTGAAGTAAGCGAATGCGATGGCTTTTTAAATCACCTGTAAAAGCCAGGCTAAATGCATCAGAAATCTTTTCTCTGTATTTGTAATCCAACAGCTCTGTGAAATTTTCACCTTTTAATTCTTTTACAGTTCTACCACTCACAGCTTGAATCATTGGATTACCATCTTGAATAACTCCTTCAAGGTCTAAAGAAAATATAGCATCTCCGTTATAGTCAAATAATGAACGGTATTCAGATTTTGTTTCTTCTAATAATTGTAGATTTTCTTCAAACTCTATCTTTACGCTTTTCTCTTCCGTAATATTTTTCGCAATTGCAACAATATGGGTACATTCATTATTAGAATTTAATATTGGAGTGAGTGTTGTTTCCGCATATCCATTTTCAGGAGAAAAATGAGGAACTCTGATCTCAAATTTAATAATCTTTTTAGTGGTATAGGCTTCGGCAAAATGATTTTCTAAGATTTCTGCAATCTCTTCAGGTAAAACTTCGCGAAAACTTTTTCCGACAGCATATTTCCCTATAATGCTATTCGCTGCATTGTTAACAAACTCATAAAGGAATCTTTGTTCTTCCTCGACCCGCATAATAAAAACTACTTCTTGAATCCCTTCTGTTAATGCTTTTACTAAAGAAAGCTTAGAAGATTCATACATTTACCACACCACCATTACAAAATATTGGTTGTCTTAATTTAAGCATAGATATAAGTGCTTGGAAACCTAAACCTTTAACCTTTCTACCAATCCATAGAATTTGTACTATATAAAAAGGCTAAAAAGCCAAACAATTAAACTGTTTGGCTTTCCAAATCGGAGTTATCCTTTTTTTTATGAACAAGTGCATACTTTTCCCATTTTCTACTTTTCCATCTAAAGAACATGATAATACCACGAAGCCACTCATCTGCTGCTATAGCCAACCAAATACCTGGTAGTCCTAAATCTAATACAAAAACAAATAAATATCCTAACGGCACACTCATCATGACCATAGACAAGGCTCCCATGATTACTGGGAAGGTCGCGTCTCCTGCTGCACGCAATGAATTTATAATTACGATATTTAACGTTCGACCCGTTTCGAGAATGATACTTAATACAAGAACCGATGCTCCAATTTTAATAATTTGCTCATTATCCGTAAATAAGCCCATTAGTGGATAGCGGAATATGATTACAAGGGCAACCATTGCCAACGTAAAAATGAATGCTCTTTTTACACTATACCAAACTGATTTATAGGCTTCCTCTTTCTCATCTGCACCCACAAATCGCCCGACAATAATCGCAGTTCCCATACCAATTGCGACAGCAAATAAATAAGTGAACATAGATATATTAACGGCATACTGCCTTGCAGCCAAAGACTCAGTCCCTAAATAAGTTGCATAATACAAGAAGATAATTTGACATCCTTGGTATAAAATTTGTTCAAAGGCAGAAGGGAGTCCAATCTTGAGGATTTTCTTGATGTATTCTTTCGAAATAGTAAAGTAATAACTTACTTGAACACGATATTCCATTACTTGATATAATAGCCAAAAGAAAACAACTAGTGCTATAAACCGACTTATAACAGATGATATTGCTGCACCCTGAACTCCAAGCTCAGGAAAACCAAACTTACCAAAGATTAAAGCATAATTACCTACTACGTGGAAGATATTCATCCCTAACGATACAAACATAGTTTGCTTTGTATAACCATGTACACGAATAATGGCCGCTAAAGCATTAATAAGTGCCTGAAGAAAAATCCCTCCACCAACAATCATTAAATACTGATTAGCAAAAGCAAGTACCTCCCCATCTAGGTTCATGGCAGCCATAATATTTTTTGAAAATATGACAAATCCTATGCTTAAAAGTATCCCTACTCCTAAATTTAAAGTTACCGCTAAACCTGAAATTTTAGATGCCTCCACATATCTTCTGGATCCTAGATATTGTGAGACTACGATAGCAGCACCATTGCCTACTACCTCTAATATTAATATCGCAATATGGATATATTGATTGGCTGCTCCTACACCAGAAACCGCATTATCAGACACAGCACTAAGCATAAATGTATCTGCTATACCCATTAACATAAACAAAAATACTTCTAAAAAGATCGGCCAAGTTAAGTGAAATAAGCTTAGCTTTTCTCCTAAATCCTTCTTCTTTCTAATCGCCAATTTTATTCCTTCTTTACATATACATTTTTTCACCAAAAGAATCTTACCACAGAAACTTCCATTCTACTATAAGATAATTTTCACAACATATAGATTCTTTTATTCATTCAATTATCAAATCAACTTTTACCAATTAAACACAGACAGCTCTTCTTTGTTGATTGTAATGGCAGGCGGCGACTCCGGCGGGATGATTGAGTCAGATTAGACACCACAACTCATTGGACCTTTCTTGGTTGTTTGTATTTTTCATAAAACTGGAATTATAATATTATTTTACTTATTAAACTATTGCAAAAAATGCAAGATTAAAGAGGATAAGTATGGGTAGAAATAGAATATAATACTCGTGCAAATCTAAAATAGGAGGTCTATTGCAAATGTCTCACTTTATCTCCCGTATCGCCACCGTAGAAATTCCTGTCAGTAATTTAGAACGCTCTATGGATTTTTATATGTCTGTTCTTGGAGTTCATGTTGAATCTAAAGGAGACAAGGCCGCCATGCTTTCCTTTCATACAAAAGGAGTTCCTACAATGTATTTAGTAGAAACAAAGGAAGTTAGACCTTTGTTTTTTACTAATACACACTCAAATGTGGTCCATAGCGTAATTGATTTCTATACGCCTCTGCTAAAAGACTTTTATCATTGGCTAAAGAAAAATAAAGTGGAGGTTGGTCCACTGAATGTTAACGAGGAAGGCTTGGGAGGATTTGGTTTTAAAGATCCTGATGGGAATAATTTAAGTGCAAGCAATATTGAACATTTTGGTCAGTAATTGCCATAATAATATAAAATACGTCTAACTCCGCAGAGATAGACGTATATTATACTTAATGGATAGATGGGTGCTCGATACCTATGTTTTCGTGGATATATTGCTTGAGAGCCGGCTCGGATAACTCTATCTCGTTGATTTGTAAACTATCCTTCACGTATGCAAGCTTATTTCTTTCAGTAGCATATGATTGAATGTGTAGTGTATTGTCGATATACAATATTCCTTCATTTGTAATCATTTTATCCTCTTTGCTTAATAGACCTTTCTTTGTAAGCTCCTCTTGCACAACGGAAAGACGGTCCCCCAATCCATCCTTTAATACTTTTGCTAAGCTAATCTCAGATCCTTTTTCAAGAAAATTACATACATAATAGGCCAGTAATGTCTGTTCCTTTACCGTTAATCTCTCCATATTATTTCCCCATTTCGACTCTTTTTATCTTTTATTCCTTTTTCTCCTTATCCTTAAACATAAAGGACCTAAATCTTTTATGATTAGGTCCTTTATGTTTATTCATTTAATAATTTTTTTATGTCTTCATCAAATTCGGTTGGATTGTCAGTTGGCGCATATCTTTTAACAATGTTACCATCTTTGTCGATTAAAAACTTTGTAAAATTCCATTTTATTTTTTTGGAAAGTAATCCTTTGCTGTTTGTCGTTAAGTAATCAAATAATGGATGAGCTTCACTGCCATTTACTTTCACCATCTCGTGCATTGGAAAGGTCACCCCATAGCTCATGCGACAAGCCTGTTCTGCATCGGCTCCATTTCCTGGTTCTTGAAAAAATTGATTGGAAGGAAAACCGAGTACAACCAGTCCTTCATCTTTGTACTTTTTATAGAGACTTTCTAAGCTATCAAATTGGTTACTAAGTCCACACTTCGTTGCAGTGTTAACAATTAGCATGGGTTTGCCCTTGTACTCACTTAAATCGTATTCTGTTCCATCTGCTTTTTGTACTTTAATGTCATAAATACTCATTTTCATCATTCCTCCATTTTTGATAAAAAAGCATTTAGTTCTTTTAATTGAGACATGAGTGTAATAGCATTCACGTCTAAGATATTACAGCTTGTAATTTTCTTTATAATAGATAGCTCAATTTCTTTTTCTGCATTTTTAGCCTTCTCCGTTAAAGAGATAATAGAAGCTCGTTTGTCCTCCATGGATTGTTTCTTTTCTAACCATCCGCGTTCCATCATTCGATTGATAATAGGATTCAACGTACCAATCCCAAGCTCTAAACGATTTCCAATATCCTTCGACTGCAAATGATCCTCTTCCCATAAAGCCAATAATACTAAATATTGAGGAAACGTTAATTGATAAGGTTCTAGGGTTTTAGCATATAACTTAGCAAAATTACTAGAGGCCTTGTATACCTCAAAACACAGCTGTTGCTCTAATTTAGAGGGTTTTTCTTTACCCATGTCCTACTCTCCTAACAATAAATACATCGTACACGATGCATTTATATAATATCCCATTTTATCGAAAAAGTAAAAGAATTTAATTTCTAAATGTTCGTATTAGTAAAATCCTCATCAAAAAAACTTTGCAATTGCTCAAAAAAAGAGCTCTGCAAAGTTTAATAAATCAACCGCCAATATATAAAGTACATTGGCTAATCGCAATAAAAAAAGCTGGATTTTGAATAGGAGAGTCATCGGATATTTCAAGCTCAATCAAGAACTCCTCTTCAAGCTTTGCTCTCCATCTAGCAATTTCCTTACCCTCCCAAAGATAGCGTGTCCAATCTTCTAGTTCCTTATCAATCACTATATTTAGGTCCTTCCCTATTATTAAAAGGTCTGCGACTAGCTCCTTCCATTTGTCGTATGTAATCGTGTAATGCTCTTTTGTTTCATAGTCATAAGCCTGATAATAAACTCTTCCCTTTTTCGATACTTTCTTACATGTGAAAATGATTTGGTCATTTAAATCATATATATCGTAACGAAGGAAATATCGATATTCCATAGCTCTATCCAGCAATCTCTTCAAATTATTAGAATAATACCGTTGAAAAGTGCATACTTTTTCTCCATTTGTTTTATAGACTATAGATTTAGGGGTAATATCAATTGCTAATGGTTGTGTGTAGTGATAAATGGGCATTTGTTTTCTCCTTTTAAAGCTTTAAAGCATTAATTTTAATATATCATCTTTTAAACTGTATCAAAATATTTTAAGCTTCTGCTTATTACTATTATATGTAAATTAGTGTATAATTTTGTTATTTTAAAAAGTGAACTATCAAGTTTTAAACTAGGGGGGATTAAAGGTATGGCAGAAAAAAATAATACTCAAACTTGGGCAATCTTGTTGTTTTCTATTGGAGTTTTTATGGCTGCCCTCGACAATGGGATAATCAGTGCTGCTTTGACAACCATCAACAGTTCTTTTGATGTTACTCCAAACTGGGGGGCTTGGGGAATAACTCTTTATACTCTTGGTTTAGCGGTTAGCGTACCAATTGTAGGTAAGCTTTCTGACCGTTATGGGCGAAAGCGTCTTTTCATTGTAGAAATTGCTATTTTCGGTATTGGGTCCTTATTAGTTGCATTAAGTCCTAACTTTACCTTTTATTTAATAGCACGTTTCATTCAAGCCTTAGGTGGCGGTGGTATCTTTATTATCGGAAGCTCTCACATTTTAAGTACACTTCCCGTTGAAAAACAAGGAAAAGCCTTGGGAATGCTAGGTGGAATGAACGGTATCGCTGCCGTATTGGGACCAAACCTAGGTAGCGTGTTATTAGACCTTACAGGAAGTTGGCATTTTTTATTCCTCATTAATGTTCCCATTGCAATCGCCCTTGTCATACTTGGCTTTTTAAAACTAGAGGAAACAAAGGATGCAACCGGAGGAAAATTAGACTTACTCGGAACTATATTACTTTCAATGGCAATCCTAGGTATTATGTATGGATTGACGAATATTGAAGGAGTCAACTTCTTTGAAAGTATACTAGAGTTAAATGTTTATGGTTATTTTCTAGCAGGTATTATTCTCTTACTGATACTTATAATCCACGAAAGTCGATTAGAAAAACGTGGTGGTGATCCCATTCTTCCAATACGTTTACTATCAAAATCTTCTTACTTATTAACTCTATTAATAGGCGCGTTCTCAGGAGCTCTTTTGGCGGGCATGATTTTTATCCCTGCCTTTTCAGAGCAAGTACTTGGCATTGCCCAAGAAAACGCTGGATATTGGATGACCCCTCTTGCCCTTGCAGCTGGTATGGGGGCAGCAATGGGTGGTATGTTTGTCGATAAAAAAGGTCCTATTTTCGCTGTATTATTATCAGGTATTATATCAGCAATTGGCTTTCTACTGTTCCCTATGTGGATTGAAGCAAAATGGCAATTCATCATTGCATCCTCTGTAGCAGGATTTGGGATGGGAATTATTCTTGGAGCCCCACTGAATATATTGGCAACGGAGAAGCTAGAATCTGATAAGGGAACTGCATTAGCCACTCTTTCCTTAAGCAGACAAATTGGGATGACCATTGCTCCGACTATTTACGCGGGATTTATCGCTAGAGGTTTCAATCAAATACCAACCATTTTTCAAAATGACTTCCCAAAAATCTTGCAGGATAATATACGAGAGGCAAATATTAGTGAAGCAGGTCTGATGGAATTTCAGACACTTTCTGCTCAAGTGACATCTGCTGGGGAAATTATTTCCCAGGAAACTATGTCACAGGCTTTAACTCAGATACAAGACCAAGAACTTTTAGAGGTTATCCAAACAAGCGTCAATCAAGTCACCACTGTTGCTGCACAGGATGGCTACGGGGGACTATTTTATTCCGCAGTTGTTATTGCGAGTTTAATTATAATAACTACACTTATACTAATACCCATCCGGAAACGTAGCTTACAGGGATAAATAAAAAAAGATGGCCATGACTTATACATGGCCACCTTTTTTAATGAAGCTGATCGAGTCCCCGATTTGTTTCTCCTAATAAAGTGAATTAAAGGTTAAATGGATTGGTCGATTCGAGCAAGTAGAATTGATTTCCGCTTTAGGCAGGCGCTTTCCGCGGGGGGAGCGATAAGCCATCCCCGTCGCTAACGCGCGCGTATGGGATGTCTTATCTGTCTCCCTCCTCCCGCTGGAGTCGCCACCTGTCGCTACAATCAACAAATAATATATATAATATATAAATGAAAAACAATTACTTATTAAGTTTAACTCTATTTAAAGGTCGTTCAGCTTGAAGAAAAACAGACTAACCTCGAGGTTTGACTAAGCTTCTATTCCTTCTGGTCCTTGTTGCTTATTTGGTTTTATTAAGGTATAAATGATACCTCCGAAAATTAGTAGGATTCCTAGGGACTGTAGAAATGTTGGTCGGAAATCTAAGATTAGCGTGTCGAGTAATATAGCCACTACAGGGTCTATAAAGACTAGTGCTGAAATAACACCAGTAGTTAATTTTCTTAAGCTATCAAAAAATAAATAATAAACAAATCCAGTATGTATCAGGCCAGTGCCAATTATATATAGCCAGTTGGTTGTCGTTAATCCTTGAAATAAAGTGAAATTCAGAAAAGGCAGTAGGATTAGTATACCTATAGATGTTTGTACAAAGGTCATCGCATAGGCACTTAACTGATTAACGCCCTTACCTAGAAGCATCGTCATAGCATAACAAAAAGCAGAGAGAAGCGCCCAGACGAAGCCCGACCCAAGAAAATCGGAAATAGATTGGACCGTATTAATCCCTACAATCAGCATGCTTCCAAGGAAGCAAATCAGGACAGCTATAAGAGAGTTCCAAGTCATCCTCTCTTTTAAAAATAATGTTCCTAGTAGCAATACAAAGATGGGAGCCAAATTATATATAGTAATAGCAATCGTGATAGATGTCACCTCAAATGCTTTGAAAAGAAACACCCAATTTAAAACTAAGAAAATCCCACATAAAAGAATTTGCACTATCTCTTTCTTTTCCCATATCTCCGTCTTATGCTGACCAGTAATTACCCATAACGCCCCGAGAAAAAGAGTGGCACAGATGCAGCGTACAAATACTAATTCTATGGCTGGTATACCGGTCTTCCCTGTAAAGAAACCGATAGAACCAAAAATGGCCATAGACAATGTCATTTTTAGCATTGCCGCTTTGTTCATACAAGATCAACCTTTCCTTGCTTTATTTACTTTCTTATATCCACTTATTTGTTGCATGAGGAAGAAAAATACGCCAACCAATACTATTAACCCGCCAATTATCTGCCATGCAACTATACGTTCACCTAAAATAATTACAGCTAAAATAGTTGCTCCAACAGGCTCCCCAAGAATGCTCATCGATATAGTAGTTGCATTGACATAGTTTAACAGCCAATTATTTATCAAATGCGAAATAGTAGGAACAACGGCCAATAAAACAAAAATCCCCCACTCCTTTGCATCATAACCTGTGAATGTAACCGAAGTGATGACATTATAGAAAACTAATGCAACGGCTGCAAAGCTAAACACGCAGAAGCTATAAATCCAATGAGAGACTTTTTTTACAGCACTTTGTCCAATCAGCAAATATCCTACTACTGCAATGACACTTAAAAACGAAAGAATATCTCCTAGTATGGCACTTTTACTAAGTCCGAAATCTCCCCAACCTACCATTACAGCTCCTATAACTGCAATACCCATAGTCAGCAACGCACTAGAGGTTGTTCTTTCTTTAAAAAGAATCATTCCACCGATTAGGGCGATAATTGGTTGTAGCGCTAGGATAATAGTAGAGCTAGCCACAGTAGTTAGCTTCAAAGAACCGAACCAAAGGGCAAAATGCAATGCAAGAAACATTCCAGAGAAAAACAACAAATACCATTCTCTTTTAGAAATTTTCTTAAATTCATTTCTCTTTAACCAGACAACAGGCAACAGCAATAAGCTCGCCAGAATCATTCGGTACATACTTAAAATAGTTGCAGGTGCGCTTGACCATTTAACAAAAATTGCAGCAAACGAAATAGCTACAATCGAAACAATTAACGGTAACACAATCGACTTAGATGTTTTTTCTTGATTCACAATCTTACCCCATTTATTTTCTTTTCTTATATCCTTTATTATCCTACAATTTATTACTTTATCAATAAAAGAAAAACATTCATTTAAATAAGTGCCTATTCAGCTTATTTTCTGCAAACTTTAGTACAGGCCTATTATTACGGGATATATATAATTGTTTCATATAAATAAGCAAAAAAATAATCCCCTTATCTGGGGATTATCCTAGCCTGTCTCTTTTCCATTTTCTATATTTATTTAACATGCCTTTCCCACCAGTGCTCACAAGTAAAGCAATAGCTAAACCAATTCCACTTAATGCAGTAACAAGAGAAATCCATTCAAAGAACGAATATCCAGGTACTTTAGACCAATCCGTGAATCCCTTCCAGTCCTCTATTACTAAGTTCATACCATAAATTCCGGAAATAGTTGTATAGATAGTTAGCATGAACAATAACATATTATGACGATTGTTTGTTTGATTTTCCTGAGCACGGTATAAATCATCTAGCGTCTTCTTAACTTCTATAAAAAGATGATTCAAGTTAAAGGTTTCTCTGAGTAAATGGGTAAGTTCCTTCCCCTCCTGCCTGGCTGAAACCTGTCCAAAGTAATATCTTGAATAGAATTTTGAAATAAGCTCAATAAGCTCCTTTACATAATCTTTGTCCTTAGACCAGCTGACCTCACTATGCTCGAACGATAGCTTTAATAGCATAATTTTATAGTAATAATGCAGCAATAAATTGTAATACATAGTCCCCATAAATTCTTCCATATCTTTTCTATAAGTTTGTTCTTCGTTATTTGTTACTGTCGCCTGTACGTTCTCAGAAGTAATAGTATATGTATTAGGCGCATAACGATCATATAGACGCTCTTTTACAAAACGTTCTATATAATCGGAGTTAGTACTTGAAATATATGGCTCACCCTCTACTCTTCCATCAACCTGAGCCACACGATATAAATGCTCCTGTAAAATTTCTTCGTCCTTTTTAACAACTAAAAAGATGGAGGACATCATTCTTGCATCTTCAAAAAATGGAAGACTTCCGTAATACCCTTCTAAATGCTCGTTTCTTATGATAAATGGCTTAACAGATGGACATAAATAATCCAATACTAATTGATTAGTTGTTTCAAAAACATAAGAATCGTTAGATATTTTAACTCCCTTTTCCTCCTCTAGCTTAGGCTCCAAAACCCTAAAATGAGAAAGGAAATGCAAAAAGTCTGAAAGAGTTTCTTGATCTTCCCCTAAAGTACGGATTGTAATAACTCCAATACCAAATGGACAAAGAGTAATATCTACACTATTAATAGCAAAATTACTTTTTTGTCCTCTTAGCTTCCAAACAAATTTCTCGTTAATTTCTTTGGAATATCTCAAAAACCCTCTATTCTTTGTTGTTTTTGGAAACAGTTTATCTTCAATATAAGGCAAGAAAAATTGACTGAGACGTTCATGACGAATCTTTACTCCTTCTCCATAGTAGCCTGTTTGGAGTTCCTTATTATTAAGCTCAAAAAATCTAAAGTGATGTCTTTCTAAAGTTTCCATCAATTTCTGTCTCTGTTTCTCATGAAAGGAGAAAGGAAACATATAGGTAACATACGATTTGTTTATCTCTAATTCCTTTATGTTATTCATCCTTAATCCTCCTCCAATACCTAACCTTAAGATACCACCAACTGCTTTATTTAAACCAAAAAGCAACTTTACCAAAAAGGGTAAAGTTGCTTTTGTTAACTTAATTAAAAGTTATTGTTATTTTCGTTATTATTGTTGTTGTTATTGTTGTTATTATTGTTGTTATTATTGTTATTACGATTGTTGTTACGGTTGTTTCTGTCGTTGTTGTTATTATTGTTATTATTATTTAAATTTTCGAAGTTGAATTCATCACCGAATTCGTTGTTTTGATTGTTATTGTTGTTGTTATTACGATTATTGTTATTACGGTTGTTGTTTGCCATTTTCTTTACCTCCCCTCTTACCTTTTTAGAATGGGCAAGTAGGGATGAAATATACGTTTTTCTTTTACTTTTTCTGAAAATCCTCTTTACTAAACGCTCTTGCAAATTCCAATTGTGTATCTGTTCGTTGGTAATATCCTGCTTTGTCTCTTGGATTCATTATTCTAGGCTCCCAAATATGCAGCTTAATGTATTGATGTAAATACATCTCACCGACCATCAATAGAAGAGAAATTATAAAGGCAGCTCTGCCAACTGGCACAGAAGGGTCGAATAAGTAAATGCCCATTAACCAAACTAACCCAAGTGCAAGTATAAAGTCACCTATTGTCGCTAATATATTACCTAGCCTAGGCATTAAGAATATATCTCCTATAAAACCTAAAACCGTCAAAACGATGCTTATAATGAAGACACCCAATAGATTAGCCCCATAATACCCGCCAAGTACGATCCAAATGATAGCAGTCGTCATAATTAACTTAATGAGAAACGTTTTGAAATACAACTATTCCACAGCCTTTCACTTAAGTAGATTTTTGACTATATGTTTTAGGATCCTTCGCTTGTTTTGCTATCAATTCATTTAACTCATTGTAGGATAAACCAGAATTGGCGTTTTTCCTCTTTACTTCTTCAATATCAGTTCCAACAACCGTATATTTTGCGTTATTCCCCTTCATATTAGCTCCTCTTTTCCATTTATAGGTGTAGGATTAATTATCTCAACTTTAGGACGAGTTTGATTAAACCAATGGTAATAAAGAATGATAATTAATCCTATCTCAATAGCGTCCCCACCGTAATACATAATCATGCCTCCTATTTCCGCTTCTACTTTGGAAATACCAACCGGAGGATTTGCATATATAAATTTGGACAGGATTGCATGACCAGCTAGAGCAAATATAAAGACTACAGAACGGTAAATATAGCTTTTTCTATGCGGTGTTGGGTCAATATAAAGGATAGAAATTGTAAAAAGATATCCAGCTAGGAAAATGTGTATATGAATGACGATATGGAACAATATATTTTCATGCATCAGTTCAAATAAACGTGTAGTGTATAATAACCAAAGCCCACCAATATTTAATATAGAGGTAACAATAGGATTTTGAAAAAAGTGAACAAATTTCGTTCGCAGTAAGCAAGTTATTTTTCTTGAAGCCTTTACAGGTAGGGTTCTTAGGAACAGTGTCATTGGTGCTGATAATGCTATCAATAACGGGGATAGCATCCCTAAAAACAAATGTCCTATCATATGCACTTCAAAGTCCGTATGCGCCCGCTCTGCAAGTGGCCCTGCTACTGATAGAAGAGCAAGAATAATTCCCGTGATCAATAACAATGTTCGACGTATCGGCCACCGTTTTTTACTTTTATTGGATTTATATACAGCGACTAAATATAAAAGCAGGAGAAGTACAAAAGGAGCCCCAAGTATTATTTGTGCAAAATCTAAACTAGTTTGATGAGGATGATCATGCAATACTATTCACCTCTACTTTTTTTTACTCGTTTGCTTTAACAGAACTATACCTACTACAATCATTAAAACTGCCGTTATATTCCACACTAAGTCGTAAGGTAAAATATCCACGTTATATCGAATTTGATGTAAGCCCATGAGCTTGTGTTGAATGGTACCATCATACAGTTGAAAAACACCTGCCCCCAAGAATATCCCTCCTAGCCATCTTTTTGGCCAAAATGCTTGGCGGCGATGAAGATCTGCCATAAGAAAAGCTGAGCCCACGGTAGCAAAGAAACTAAAAGCGTGAAATATGCCATCTGAGACAAGTCCAATGTCTGTGGTAGATTTATCATAAAAGTGATGCCAATGTAAAAGTTGATGGAAAATTACTTCGTCTATAAAGGCAACTACCCCTAATCCAAATAGTATTCCCGTCCACATATTCTTGGTAGAAAAATGCCTTTGATTTTCCTTATTAAGCGCATTACTTTTTAGCGTCGTCATAGCGTCCTCCTTTTAGTTTGAAAAGTCTAATTTAGTTTAAGTTTTTCCCTGAAAAGTAGTTCTTAAACAGACTGCTTGTCAAGGCTCAATCAGTTTCCCTTCAAGTGTTTTGATCATTAAGCCACATCCTTTTTGTCACAAAAAAAAGATGTGAATGACTATTTCATTCACATCTTTGCCGCTTTTATTTAACTTAGACTACCAACAAACTTTAACTCTTCCACACTTACTTGATCTTGTTTTCCTTCTAAAATCACTTCGACATCATTTAGAGTTTGCTCTATTGAAACAGCTTTTCCTGGACCCGTGAATTTTTCGGCAACATAGAATGGCTGAGTAAAATATGCCTCTAACCTTTCTCCGCGTTCATATGTTGCTAGTTCACCTTCTGGAAGCTTTTGAATTCCATGCACAGCGACAATAGAACGTAATTCTCTATAGCGTCTCAGTAGCTTTTGTGCACGCTGTCTTAAACCAAAATGACGTTGGTCAACATCTGTCCCCTCCATTACGGATGAGGTCGAATAGATAGGATGTAGAGCAGGATACATATGACGAGTTGCAAGATCTGCATCTAGCTGCCACACTGTTTCCAAAGGTCCAAAAGGCATCTCTTCATCTACTACTTCTCCTGATAAATCCACTAAAATGGTTGTAATTCCATCTATATTCTCTGAAATAATTTTTTCCTGTAAATCCAATAGTTCTCCAGAGATAATATAGCTTCTATCTGTGATAAAGATAATATCTCCTGTTAATTCTGAAAGTTTTTCATATGCGTCATCAACAGAAGTAGTTATATAATCCGCTAGCTCTTTTGTCCCTTCTAGCTCACTATGCTCTTTTTGTGGTAATAAAAACACAGAAGTGTGATTACTTTCCTTAAAACGATGCATTAGCTCTGCTAGTATTACTAGCTGTCCCATCCCCGGTCTAGCTACTATTCCAATTGTCCCTTCCTTTACTAGTGGTGCAAAAAAGTCCAATGCTTTAATTTGTGTCTCAATCATATGTTTCTTCTCCCCCCGTATGATCAATTCATCTACCGTGCAATTAGCCAATGAAGCTAAACCAACAAGTGTTTTAACCTCCGCCTTCCCCAAATCAATCTTCCCTGTACATAAATTAGAAACCGTAGCAGGACGAATCCCAATGGATTTAGCAGCTGTCGTCAAGTTAGGCACTTTTCTTCTAAGCAAAGCGACATTCAATCTTATCTCTTCCATATCATCCCTCCTCGATTACTTTATATGGTAAACTAAATTACTCTTAAAAGCAATTATTTTATTTTTGAAAGTAATTATTTTTACTCCAAAATAAAATGAGTACCAGGTTGATCAACAAATTCAGTTGTTGATCAACCTGGTACTCGCTATCTCATTATATTTGTATTTGAACAAGCGATTTGTTTAGCATATATAAAATGGTCTCATTAAATAGCGAAGGACAAATACGAGACATTTCATCTGCTGTCTTATATTGGATTTCAGCGAAATGTGGATGCTTTTCAATTCCACGAAGAATACTTCTCATGGCATCTGCTGCCTTTGGATTCATTAATATATCGGAAAATGTACTATTTATCGAAAACACACCATTTGGGATTTTCACCTCTTCCACTGTAACATTTTGTACACTCGGCATTGCAAACCAATCCGTGATAGAATAAACATCCACAATCACAAGCTCTGCCTCTATAGCCTTAACTTCAGCTTTAGGCTGTTCCGTTTTTTCTGATATAGCAGCCTCACCGGTACCGTCCTTCTCAGGGGTTACAACAGGAGGAGTGGGTTGCGGTAAATTTTCTTTACCTTCGTTACCTGGTGCTGGTGTTGTTTGAATTGGACTAGAAGCTTCTCCTGGAGGTATAACTGGAACTGGCAACAACTTTAACTCCGATGCCTGACCATCCATTTGAGCCTTGGCTTGAGCAACGATTGTGTCGATATTTGCTAGGATAGCAGCTTCCTGTTCCGAATTGTCTATTTTCAAACTAGATTTTAAATCTTGTGCGTATGACTGCAATGCAGCAATACGGCTCTCTTTTTGAGTTTTGGTGAAATTTACTAAGTCTTGTTGAGCTTTAGTCATTTCTTGCTCTAAATCTTCTCCAAGTCCTCTCATCAGTCGATCTGTTTCAGAAGCGACAGCACCTTCAATGTCTTTTACAGACTCATTTTGCTTCTCATTGAACCAATTGGTTAATAACGTTTGTACATCTAAATCCGCTAAAGCTTTATTTAGCCCTGTTCCAAATGTAAGAACTAAAAATAGAGCCGCTACTATTAAAACACTTTTTCTAATTCGTCTCTTTTTCTTATACTTCTCTACTCTACTCACCATGTTGATGCCTCCATTTTGAAGAATAAGAACCTCTTGAGAAAGAGGTTCCTATAGTTTGTTATCAAATCCCGTCAACTAGTGCTGCCATATCAGCTTTAGCATCCTGTTCAAATTTCTTTGCAGCTGCCTCAATTAAGTCTGTTTGCTCTTGTGCTGAAAAGTTAGCCATTCCTTGAGCCCAAAGAAGGAAGTCTTTAACCTCTTGATCTACTATTTTCTTAAGATCAGCAGTTTTAACCTCTACATTTCTATTCAAATTTCCCTGTAAGTTTGTTTTAGCTGCTTCAATGGCCGCTTCTAAATCGTCAATTGCTCTGTCTGTAGTAGCTTGGAGTTCCGTATTTAACGTAGCTAAAGCTACTTGTCCCTTTTCTGATGTGTGTTTGTCCATATCAGCCTGCGCTTGTCTTGCTGCCTCTACACCAAGATCATGTAGTTTTTTCTTTTCCGCTTCAAAAATTTTATTGAATTCTGTGTTAGTGTAAGTTACTAATTCTGTTTTTTTCTTTTCTAAAGCATCTTTGTGCTCTTTTAGGTCTTTATCAATATTAGCATTCGCTGTAGCAGTTGAAGTTTTACGCTCATTCTCAATTGTAGTGGTAGTTCCAGCCTTCATCGCATTATATTTTGGCAATGTCTCAGCTACCTTTGTTCCTACATAGCCATTTACATTAGTACTTAAATCAGCTTTTGATTGGTTAAATTGCCCTGTAAACCAACCACCTAGTTTAGTTCCAGCATCTGAAGCTCCAAATGCTGCTCCTGCTCCTGCAAATAATGTTACTGCGATTGTTCCTACCATTACTTTACCTTTAACTGATTTCAATAATTTCATTTTAATATCTCCTTTAGTTTTTATAGTTTTTTGTGAATATATAAATTAACAGGATTATGTCAATCTGCTTACTTTTCGTTAATTAGCTCTTTTACACGCGCTTCTAACTTCAATTTAGAAGCCACCTCTAGTTCTGCCGCTTTATTGTTAATAGCTGCTTGATGAGTTGCAACTAATTGCTCTGTTTTAGCAGTAATCAAACCAATTATCCTTGTAATCTCATCGTCTACTGCTTTATTAATTTTCTCAACTGTTGCATCACTCTTCGAATCTAGCAGACCTTGTAAATAGGATTTAGTAGCACGAATTTCTGTTTCCAAATCCGTTATTGCAGCATTTGTAGTTTTATCAATTTCTTTATTTACATATGCTAACGCTGCTTGGCCCTCTTTTCCTGTATGACTTTTCAAATCATATTCAGCCAAATTCTTTGCCCCAAGACTTGTAATTTTTAAAGCTGCATTAGCGTCTTTTTCAATTTCCATAAATTGGCTATCTATATTATTTTGTATTTCTACTTTTTTAGCATTCACGGAGTCAATATATTTTTTACTTTCTGCTTTAATCCCATCCGTTGCATTAGTAGTAGCGATATCTCTCGTAGAATTTATATCTGTGCTGGCTTCTTGCTTCAAGCCTGTAGTAGCACTCTTTAATTCTCCGAACTTATTTATAGAATGCTTCGCTGTCTCGAAAGCAACCTCAGTAGTGGCTTTTCTAAATTGCGAATCATACCAGCTTTTAATACCAGCTCCAGCGTCTGTTGCCCCAAAAGCTACCCCAGTACTTGATAAGAATGCTACTGCAACCGCTCCTGCTACTACTTTTCGTTTTATTGTTTTTTTCATTGATAGACTTCCTTTTCTATAGATACTATTTTTTGTTTTATACAATACTTACAATTCATTTAGTAGGTCTTCTAAAATAACTTCTACTTCTGCATTAATTTCTTCTTTCATTTTCTGTTCATCAGGATAATTATCAAAGTTTGCATTTTCCAGATCAACAACACTTGCTTGCAATTCTTCTTGTATTGATTTTTCTTGCTCTGCCAATCGAGAGTTGGTTTTATCTATTTCTTCATTTACAAAGAAAGTGATTGAACTAGTAACATTCTCTTTCGTTTCTTGTAAGAAATTATTAACTTCTCTCCCAATCTCTTTGAGACCAGAAATGGTAACTTCTTTAAAAATCTCACTTTCCTTCTTGAAAGCATGTCCATACCATTTTGAGAAGCTAGCCTCTGGAATGCCACTAGCGTAAATAGTACTGGAACCAAGTAATACAGAAAATATTAAAATAAATCCTATTGCTCTTTTTTTCATAGTTGGCACTCCTTTCTAGTAGCGCTTAACTACATGATTCAAATTGCTCTTACATAATTCTTTATAACTATCATCTCTCTTCCTTATAGGTAATAAGATTATTTTTTATACCACTTCTAGTTAACTTATAATTATTTCGTAACAGAAGATAACCATAATTATACTTTCGTTGTATTTCGTTTCAATAGATTCTCTGAAACTTCTGACTTTTCTACAAAGATAGTCATTTTAAGTTGTTTTACGACCTATAAAACAGGTAAAAAGATACCCTTTTTCTCTATTTTTATTTATTTTTTTCACTTTATGTGAGCCTAAAGTTTTATTAGGAGTATAAAAAAACGCATGCTACTTCATAGCATGCGTTACCTTTTACCTTCTATAATGTAATGATAATCAAGGGATAGCTAGGTATTTGTTTAATCACTTCCAGTATTTTCATTCATTTATCTTTTTATAATAAAACACAGTAGCGTGGAATTCTCCTCCCGCTGACTCAGCGTAATCAGGAATTTTACCCGCTTGGATATAATCAAGTGATGTATATAGTTTGTTTGATGGGTCACCTTCTCTTGTATCCAGCACCAATAAAGTCCTTCCTTCTCTCAGAGCTCTATTTTCAGCCTTAAACATTAACTGACGCCCTATACCGCTTCGTCTGTAGTGTGGGTGAGTCATAAGTTTAGCTATTTCGGCACGGTGTTGGCCATTTTGCTTGCTACAAAGATGTAATTGAATACTACCTATTATACGGTTGTTCCTCTTCGCCACAAATAACAGTACATCTGGTCTCAAGACATCCTCCCAATATCCCATTGCATTTGCTAACTCTAGTGGAGGTAAAAAGCCAATGGAAGCACCGTCTTCAACTACTTGTATTAGCAACTCAGACAGCTCTTCCATATGTTCTTCGGTAGATGTTAATTGCTCTATTTTCACCTCATTAAACATAACAATCCTCCTAATTAGATATACATCTTTAGATATTTACTCATTCTCCAGAAGACTCTTCTTTCCCTTTTATTAAATTTAGAAAAGAAAAGCGAGGATACAGCTTTTGAGAACCTATTTTTCCGATTTGGAACTTACCCATAAATATCTTATCTTACCTATCAAAAACTCCTCCCTATTTGGGAAGAGCTACTTTTTTTATCTATAAGTATCGTGTGTCGGTGTAAATAGATCTTCCTCTGCATTTCTTACAACAGAAAAATTGTCTACATTATAATGTCCATGTAGAGTTTTATTATGATGTTTAATAATTTGCTCTGCCGAAAGAACAGGAGAGTCAGCGGTCGAATGTCCATCGCCAACTAAAGTAACGTCCAAGCCATTTACCGTTGCAGTTCTAACAGCCGTATCTATACAATGCTCTGTTGAACATCCCGCAATGACTACATGTTGAATATTCTCTTTCGCTAAGTATTCTTTTAGTCCAGTACCATAGAATGCATTAGTTGCCTTTTTATTAAAAAAAGTGACTTCAGTAGGTATGTCTATTGCTTGGTGCACTTCAAACCCTGCCCCTTTACCTTCTGCAATATCCAAGTCTCTAACAAAAATAATTTGAGCATCTGAATCCAAAGCTTTTGATATTACAAGATTAATGTTTTCTATTAGCAGTTCCTTTTGAAAAACACTTTTCTCCTGCTCATTTCCCTCTATTAAATCTTGCTGTGCATCGATCACTAATAATGCTTGCTTCATACTATTTCTCCCCATTCTTGATTATGATGTTTGCCTGTTCTATTGGATTTACTTCTTTTAAATAATATTCTTCTCCTTTCCAATATCTCCTTTCGTATTTATTTATTCTTTCCTTCAAGTCACCAGTATAGGATTCTCTTATTAAAATCCGTTCATTTCGAAGCTCTCTCGGACAATCCAAGTAAATAACATAGTCTAAAAAGGAACGCCATTCCTTACGCTGAAGAAATATTCCTTCTATCAAAACAACCGTACAATTCTCTATAGATTCCTCTTTCAAATAGCATCGATCTTCATGCGCATTATAAAACTTAAGCTGAAGTAATTTTTCTTTCTGATGAACAGCCGTAAACAGTTTCTCTTGAATCTCTGAAGCATTCCATTGTAAATGATAGTATTCATGCCATTCGGGCTTTCCAGTATTGTATCGACGTATTCGTTCTTCTATTAGATCATCTAGATGAATTACTACTATTCGATGTCCTGCTCTCTCTATCTCCTTTACTAACTCGTTCGTAAAGGTAGTCTTTCCTGCTCCACTTAACCCATCTATGCCCAAAAGAAAAGGGCGGCTTAAGCTCTTTATCTCAGAAATAACCATTTTTATATCAAACATGACTTGTAGCCTCTCTTTCCAACAGCTTGAAAATAGTGTCCGTGACTACAGTAGGATCCTCCAAGTGGATGGAATGCCCCTTATCCGTTTGAATATGCTCTGTTTTCGATGTCAGTTTCGCTAATAGAAGTTGTTGCTCCTTCCATTGTTTAGTGGAATTGTTGGAGCTAATGACAACTACCGGAATATCCTTATGAATAGCTGCTGAGTCTTTTAGTTGTTGCGCTGAAATAGGGCTATCCTTATATTCTTGATATATCGTTTGGTACGCACCTAGAGTATACCCAGTGTAATTTAAATAACGCTGGTATTCACCAGTTAAAAATTTTCGTCCTACCTTTTGTTTTAATAATCTCGGGAAGCCAGTTAAGGAAATAACATATCCGAATGTAACCTTATGTTTAAACCCTTTGTTTTGATTGCCAGGCATATATTGGTTCTCATGTACGGAATCAACAAGGATTAAACCTTTTACTTGTTCAGGGTGCATACTTGCAAACAACCTCATGATTAGCCCACCATAGGAATGACCTACTAACAAATAAGGTGGAGCAAGGTCTACCTTTACTAATATTTCCTTTAACTCTTCTACGTGATCAAGAGCCGTGCGATACTTTTTAGTCGATTGGCTCCATCCGTAACTCCCTCTATCATAGGATAAGACTTTGGCACGCTTCGAAATTTCCGGCTGAATTTGGCACCAATCAATAGAGAGAGAACCTAATCCCGCCTCCAAAATAACAGTGACTGGCCCCTCACCTGATTTAATAATGTGCACACTTGAGTTTTCTGTTTTAACTATTTTCCCCGGAGGAGTCATTTTATTTTTTTGGTTCATCGATAGATTCCAAAGGGATAAGGGAAATAAAACTATCCCTAGTATATTTCTTATAAAAGCAGCAGCTGTCATTAATCGTCAGCCTTTCTTCACTGTGGATTAATTTTTTGTTTCTAATTCTTCCAAACAGGCATCTGATTCAATTTTACATAATCCTAGTAGCAGTTATATATAAAGCGAGAACCTCAAAAATTCTACTTTCACTTCTATAATCCTAGCGCTTTGTCCAGAAAGCCTTTGTATAGGCGAGCTTCAAACCAATCCGTTCCATGTTCCTATGACTAACACTCCCAAAGGCAGCCTCACTAGTAATGTATTTTGCCCCTTTTTCGATAGCTTTCTCTATTCGCTTGTGCAGCAAGGCATGTTGCACTCCCAAATTTCGATAATCTGGTAGAGTAGCAGCTGCTGCCAATGTGGCAAGCTCCCCCTCCACATACATAACTCCTATGCCAATCGGAACATTATGTCGAAGCGCTAAGTAAAACTCCCAGCCCGGTACATCAAATAAAACTTGGTTGTTTTGCTTTATGCCATCTTGTATAGAAGAAGGCAAACCAAAGGCCTCTACATAAATCGCAGCAAATAAGTCGAATTCATCCTTCTGAAGAGGACGTACCACTATAGAAGATGGATTGCTAAAGCTTTCTATATTATCAGCAATCCTAAAAAAAGAAGCGTGAAAGCCGGATTGATAAAACCCTTTTTCTGAAAGCCTGAGAAACAATGACTCGGAACTATTTTGTGGAGTAACCTCAATTCGAAACGAAATAGCATGCTCCCTATAAAAGTGAAGAATTTCATCTAAGTAATCTAAATCCTGATCATTAATACCCCTAACCGTGTTAAAGGCTGGCCCTGGAATATGTTTTACTGCAAAGGCATGAGTATTACCTCTCATCAATATCCGTGCTCCCATAGGATTTCTAGGTATCGATTGAATAGTATTTATTCTAGATGTTAGTGTCTGTATCTCCGAAAATTCTGGTATCCTGAATTCCATTTTTTTCTCCTTTATTTTTTATTTATACTGCAAGCTCTCTAACTGTTTTATATAGAAGTAGAATTATAGTGAAAATTGTCTTTAATATATCTATCTCCAAGAATTATCTTATACTTTAGAATATTTTACACTATTATACATTCATGCTAGAATATAATTCATATAATAACAATTACAACCAATACAAAGGGGCGTATGTCATGAACACAAAGAGGTATAGAAGAAGAAATACGATGGCTTTTACAGTGCTAGCTTATTTCACGTTATTTGCAGGGGTTGTTATGTTTAGTATTGGTCTTTATAATGCAGATAATTTGCAGCTTAATGAAAAAGGATATTATATTGCAGTAATGATTTTAGTGGCTGTTGGTGCTATTCTAACTCAAAAAGTAACGCGCGATAATGCGGAGGACAACGATATCATCGCGGAGCAAGAACAGGAGCGTCAAATGAGCAACATCCGAATTCCTTCTAGTTCTTCTAGCAATAAAGAAGCTTAAAAAATACTACACGTAAGAAATCCTGTCTTTAATTAGACAGGATTTCTTTTAGTTCCACTTGTTGTAATATGTTGTTTTCTATCAAAAAGATGTCAGGGTTTTTCATTTGAAGCCATTGATCAAAACCAAAGGTATTATCGTACTGATTGAAGAGAAGAGCAAGGATATTTCCGTGAGATACAATTCCTACGTTAGTCACGTCATCCCTTCCTATCACTTCATTGATGACCTCTTTTATACGATTTAGCGCTTCGTCACTAGACTCTCCTCCAGGAAAGCTAAGATCTTTATGTAAAAAGGTACGTTTCAGTTTCTCTAGCCAATCATCCATAGGCTCTTTACTAAGCACACGCTCGCTTAACCCTTCATGAATATGGAGAGGCAAGCCAGTATCCTGAGAAAATGGCAGTATCGTTTGTATCGCCCGTTCATAAGGGCTAGAAATGAGATAGTCAATTTGGAAAGCCTTTAAAATTTCCACAAGGTTTTTTGCACTTTCCAACCCATCTTTTGTTAAAGCAGCAGTCGGCTCCTGTCCCTCTGCCTTACAATGTCTAATAAAATAAATTCTCTTGTTATTCATATGTCATTCCCCCTCCTTAATATTTCTATTAGACCATCCTAATTTCCTCTACCTCTATGCATATCTTCGAAAATTGCCTACAATGAAAGTTGGAAAAGGAGGATGAATGATGAAAAAAGGTTACTTAGCAAATGGATTATTTGGTCTAGGGGATCGCCTAGTAAACGAACTTGTTGCAAAGGAGATTCGTGCCTCACTACCGGGCGTTGACTTATATGTGCCACAAGAAAACGCAGCCATCAATGACAAAATGGCCTATGCAGATAGCTTGCTTATTGCAAGTGCAGATATCGAGGCATTAAAGGAAAGTGACTTTTTAGTTGCGGTGATTGATGGAGTGGAAATAGATTCTGGAGTTGCAGCAGAGATTGGAGCGTTCTCAATGTTAGATCGCCCTATTTATGCTCTTTATACTGATACACGCCAGCAAGGTAGAGAGAACACGAAAAAAATTGAAGCTTTAATAGCAGATGGAACAGAAAATCAATTTATGTATCGCAATCTGTTTGTCATCGGATTGATCAAGCAAAATGGGGTCATTGTAAGCTCGATCGAGGAGCTAGGCAGAGCATTGAGAAACTGATACATATATAGTTCTAATATTCATTTCCATGAGATTGAACTTTTTATAAAAAATCCTGTGCTTCCACACAGGATTTTTTATTTTACTTCACTAGCTTCCAGTTGACCATTTCTTCACTAGTTCCTACTTTTTTCATATCCAGCTTCTCTAGCACTCTCATAGAACCATAATTATCAAGGAGTGTTTCCGCGATGATCACTTCCACTAAGCCAGTTGCAAAAGCCCACTGCATAATTGCACCCACTGCCTCTGTCGCATATCCCTTGTTCCAATGTTCCTTTAAAAAGCCATAGCCTACCTCAACTTGGTTATCTGCATCTGGTTTCCCTTTAAAACCGATATCCCCAATAACTTTGCCATTTCTTCTCTCTACTACCAACCATGTACCCCACCCCAATGATGTAGCATCTGCTTTTAGCATTTCTAATGACATGGAAATCTGTGGACCGTTGTCATAACTCTGCTCCACTGCTATTTGAGCAGATCCTTGTGTACAGGGGATAATTTCTAATCTCTCTGTTTCTAATTTCATTTTGACTCTCCTTAGTTTAGATATTTCACCTCTAACAAAGTAAATATACAAAACATAGAACTATCCCCTCTCTGCATTAAAGTAACAATATTATAGCACAATATATTTTTTGTTTTTTCATTTTTCTAAAATTGACATATAATTGAATTGGACATAAAAAATAATCATTACAAAAAACACGAATGAAATATTATTCTCTATGTTGATTGTAGCGACAGGAGGCGACTCCTGTGGGATCAGTGAGACAGATAGACATCACAAACGTGCGCGACAGCGCCGGTGATGGCTTTATCGCTCACCCCACCAAAAGCGTCCGACTAAAGCGGAAATCGGCATCTATATTTCCTGCCTTTATAAATGGAATATAACTAATAGCTTAGATAGCTAAGTTAGATTATCCATCTGACTTTCTTAGTGCCACACCACCTCTGATTGTAGCGACAGGAGGCGACTCCTGTGGGATCAGTGAGACAGATGAGACATCACAAACGTGCGCGACAGCGCTGGTGATGGCTTATCGCTCACCCCATGGAAAGCGTCCGACTAAAGCGGAAATCATTATACTTTATGTATATCCCGAATGTTCTTTCTCTTTGTAAGTGCGTGATTGAAAAGTAGATAAATAATAAATTCTCTTTTCAAACAAAACAGATGAAAACATAACTAAAATGAAAAGAGGAAACAGAATGTATCAAGATCAAGAGTTAATGATCAGACCAATTAAATACAATGATTTGCCGAGACTTTGGGAATTAATGTGTAAGGACGAGAAGCCAGAGTGGAAAGAATGGGATGCTCCTTACTATGAATATAAACCAACTCCTTATGATGTATTTATGGAAAAAGCAGATACCTATGTGGATAGCGAAAGGTTCTGGGGTATCGAGGTAGATGGAATATTACGTGGTATCGTGTCATATTATTGGGAACATGAACCTTCTAAATGGCTTGAAATGGGTATTGGTTTCCATGAGGCACCAAGCTGGGGTAAGGGACTTGGCACACGTGCTTTAAAACTTTGGATGAATCACCTGTTTACCACAATGCCACTTGTCCGAGTAGGCTATACCACCTGGTCAGGTAATGAACGGATGATTCGGGTTGGAGAAAAGCTTGGTATGACAATGGAGGCGCGAATTCGCAAAGTACGCTTATATAATGGTGTTTACTATGACTCCATTCGAATGGGTATTTTAAGAGAAGAATGGGAAAAGACACAAGCAACAATTTTATAGCCCATCATAAAGTACTAAAAAAACACTTGACAGTTATCAGAATTAATTGTAAATTCTCTATAATAAGTTAATGCGATGAAGAGAAAAAGTAAAATGGGTAGATTTCTCCATAGAGAGCTTCGGTAGCTGAAAAGAAGCAGAAAACACCATTTGAACAATGGCCTCTGAGCACTACATTGAACGTGCAGTTAGTTACCTGCGCCTGAGATGCTAGCGGGATTGGTACCCGTTATCCACACCACAGTCTAGGATCCATCTTAATAGGATTCTGCACTAGCTGAGGCTGCTTATGTGAGTAAGTAGTGAATAAAGGTGGTAACACGAGTATCTCGTCCTTTTCAATCCAATGATTGAGGAGGGCGAGTTTTTTAATTCGCTCTCCTCCACAAAAATAATAAGGAGAGTGTTTAAACATGACAGAGGGATTATTAGTATTTCAATCAGATTTTGGTATTAACGACGGGGCAGTAAGCGCTATGCATGGGGTAGCCAATAGCGTGAAGCGTGGGCTGCCGTTATTCGATTTAACTCATCAGATTCCTCAGTACAATATTTGGGAGGCATCCTATCGTCTCCTACAAACCATCAACTATTGGCCAAGTGACACAGTGTTCGTTTCCATAGTAGACCCAGGCGTTGGATCAGATCGAAGAAGTGTAGTTGTGAAAACAGTGAAGGATCAGTATATTGTCACTCCGGACAATGGGACATTAACGCACGTTAACCGATTTATTGGTATTAAAGAAGTAAGAGAAATTGATGAAAGCAAGAATCGCCTACCAAAATCTGGAGAATCACATACATTTCATGGTAGAGATATATTTGCTTATACAGGAGCGCGTTTAGCAGCAGGAGAAATAAGTTTGGAGGATATTGGACCATCTATCCCCCTTTCTCTTATCGTGGAGCTACCACTTAAGGAAACAATTATTGAAGATAACTGCATTACGGGTGTTATTGACGTCATTGATCGACCGTTCGGCAATCTCTGGACCAATATTCGCCGACTTCAATTTAAACAGCTGGACGTTACCTATGGAGATGCCTTTGAAGTTTCTCTCACCATAGACGGAGAACTTGTTTATGAGGGAATAGTCACCTATGGTCGCTCCTTCGCTGCGGCAGGGATCGGAGAAGCTCTCATGTACGTGAATTCTCTGGATAATATCGGAATTGCATTAAACCAAGGTTCCTTTGCCGATACCTACCAAGTTCTCACTGGTTCTAGCACAGAAATAACTATTCGAAAAGCTGCTATTGCAATCAATTAACAAGGATGACTGGTTTAAAAATATAAATACGGGGAGAAATGAAGAATGAAAAAGTCTATCTTTTCAACAAAGACTGTTGTAGCGATAGGTATTGGAACGGCGGTGTTCTTGATACTAGCCAAATTTGCAGCAGTCCCTACAGGAATACCGAACACAACGATTCAAACATCCTATGGTTTTCTAGCACTTATTTCAGCTATTTTTGGACCAATAGCAGGTTTATTTGTCGGGTTATTTGGTCATGCTTTAAACGACCTTACTTCTTACGGTTCTATTTGGTGGAGCTGGGTCATTTCATCCGCAATTGTAGGATTAGGTATCGGGTTATATTTTAAAAGGTTTTCTTTTGAGGATGGAGAATTTGGTAAAAAGCATATTATTTTATTTAATATCGTTCAAATCATAGTTCAGGCTATTGCATGGGCTTTAGTAGCTCCATTACTAGATATTATCATTTATGCAGAGCCTGCAAACAAGGTATTTACACAAGGAATCGTAGCCGCTATTTCTAATATTGGTACTGTTGCAATACTTGGCACACTCTTGCTTACTGCTTATGCAAAGACAAGAACCAAAAAAGGAAGCCTGAGCTACGAGGAATAAGTAGATAAGGAGATTCACATGAAAAAGCCAGTCATCGAGTTTAAACACTTTAGCTTTCAATATAATAGTCAATCCGAGCCTACTTTACATGACATTAATTTAACAATTTATGAAGGAGAAAAAGTAGCAATCGTTGGACCATCTGGCTCCGGAAAGAGCACGCTCGTTCATTGCTTGAACGGGCTTGTTCCTTTTGCTTATAAAGGTGAAATTACAGGAAATCTTACCATTCAAGAAAAAGAAACAAGGGAACTTGATCTATTTACTATCTCGCAGGAAGTAGGGACTGTTCTACAGGACACAGATGGACAGTTTATCGGCCTTACAGTTGGAGAGGATATAGCCTTTGCTTTGGAAAATAATTCAGTTCCTATGCAAAAGATGCATGAACGTGTTCAAAAAGCCGCTGCACTAGTAAAAATGTCTGAGCACTTAAACTCTCGAATTCATGAACTTTCCGGCGGGCAAAAACAGCGCGTGGCTCTTGCTGGTGTTTTAGTAAATGACGTTAATATTCTTTTGTTTGATGAACCTCTTGCCAACCTTGATCCGGCATCTGGAAAGGATGCAATGAAGCTGATTCACCAGCTTCAAGTGGATTCTAATAAAACGATTATTATTGTCGAGCATAGACTAGAGGATGTTTTGTCTGAGCCTATCGACCGGATTATATTAATGAATCACGGTCGTATTATAGCGGATGGTACCCCTAATGAGCTTCTGACAGGGTCATTATTGACGGATAACTGGATACGAGAGCCACTCTATATTAAAGCTTTGAAATATGCCGGCTGTGAACTGAATGATCAGATTAACTTAACTCAGGTAGACTCCATCGTGAATGATTCCTTTCATCAAAAACTAAAAGCATTTAGTGATGCAAGATGCTCGCCTATTCAGTTAGGTTTTAAAAATGAGCCTGTACTGACATTAGATAATATTAGCTTCCACTATGGGAACGGCCTAGACATTATTAAAAATGTTTCCTTTCAATTACATAAAGGTGAAATGATCAGTCTTATTGGAGCAAATGGAACCGGTAAGTCTACACTCTCCTCTCTTATCTGTGGATTTGAACGTCCTACAGAAGGTACTATTTATTTTGAAGGATTCAATGCGATTAACGACTCTATAATGGAACGTGCACATCGCGTAGGCTTTGTTCTGCAAAACCCCAATCATATGTTTTCAAAACAAAATGTCCTTGATGAGGTTGCATTTGGGCTTGCTCAATTCGAGTTATCCGATAAAGAGACGAGAAGACGTGTGGAGGAGACATTAAAAATTTGTGGTTTGTACCCATTGAGAAATTGGCCAATTGCTGCTTTAAGCTATGGGCAGAAAAAACGTTTATCCATTGCCTCTATCCTTGTAATGGAACCTCCAATTATTTTATTGGATGAACCAACTGCGGGGCAGGATTACAAGCATACTACAGAGTTAATGATGTTCTTAGAAAATTTAGCGAAAAATGGTACAGCAATTATACTA
The DNA here is from genome assembly GCF_014836595.1 of Psychrobacillus faecigallinarum. Taxonomy (GTDB): domain Bacteria; phylum Bacillota; class Bacilli; order Bacillales_A; family Planococcaceae; genus Psychrobacillus; species Psychrobacillus faecigallinarum. The sequence goes on from NZ_JACSQO010000008.1 coordinate 122,619, forward strand.
ATCACCCATGATATGCACCTAATGACGGAATACACAGATCGAGCCATTGTCCTATCAAACGGAAGAATTTTAGTCGATGATTCCCCTGCACATATTTTATCTAACCCTACCTTAATCCAGGAGGCAAACTTAAAAGAATCCTCCTTATACGAAATTGCAAAACAGCTCAAGAGGGAGCATCCCTCTGATTTTGTAGAGCAATTTATACAATACGATCGGGAGGTGCGCTTTAATGGGCAACGAACTGCTAAGCTATCTTGACCGTGATTCTATTATCCATCGCCTGACAGGTTCCACCAAGCTGATATGTTTTCTGCTTTGGTCCACTGCGGCTATGTTAACCTATGACACAAGAGTGTTAATGGTGTTGCTACTTGGGAGCTTTATATTGTTTTATGTATCCGATATTAAATTAAAGGATATCAGCTTTGTCCTCGGTTTCATCTTAGTCTTTTTATTGTTAAACAATATAGCTATATTTTTGTTTGCCCCCCAGCATGGGACAACTATTTACGGCACTTCCCATCCACTCACAGGATCTCTGGGACGTTACTCACTAACGCAGGAGCAATTATTTTATCAGCTTAATATTACATTGAAGTATTTTGCCGTCATCCCTCCCGCTCTTTTGTTCTTAGTCACTACACATCCAAGTGAGTTCGCAGCCTCATTAAACCGAATTGGTGTAAGCTATCGTCTTGCCTACTCTGTTTCTATTGCCCTTCGCTATATCCCAGATATACAAAGGGATTTTAAAACAATTTCTCGTTCGAAGCAGGCACGCGGTGTGGACATGTCTCGCAACGAAAGATTATATACCCGTATTAAAAATGCTGGATCTATTATAATGCCGCTTATTTTCTCTAGCCTAGAGCGAATAGAAACTGTCAGTAACACAATGGATCTGCGAGGTTTTGGGAAATTTAAAACAAGATCATGGTTCAGTTTAAAAGAGTTCAGAAGAAGAGATTTAATAGCTATTCTGTTATCTTTCATGCTATTTTTATTAATGGTTTTATTTATTTTTATAAATAATGGACGATTTTATAATCCATTTATATAAAATCCGATTGAAAAGGGCCACCTCTTAAAGGTAGCCCTTTTCTTTATTATTTTATCTGAAAATAAGTATTGACTGTATATAAAAATTATATTAATATTATAACAATTTAACGGTTTAGAATAACATTTATTTGTTATTCAAATATAATGTATTGCTGTAGTCCATTAAGGACTTTTTATTTTTTCTTTTTCAACAATATATTTCATGCGATATATTATATAATTAGGGGGATTCACTATGAAACAGGCAACTAAGACGTACTTAATCAATCGAATGTATAAAGGCTCACAAGGACTTGCAAATGCCGTACTTGTAACATTAGGAATTGGACTACTTATCGAGACAATTGGTACGTTTACAGGCTGGGATGGTTTTACAGCTATTGGAAAAACAGCTCAATTGATGCTTGCTCCCGCAATAGGGGCAGGTATAGCTTATCAGCTCGGTGGTAATACATTAGTTATTTTTAGTGCTATGGCTTGTAGTACTATAGGGGCCAATGCTTTAATACTCCAAGATGGAATTTGGGTTCTGACAACAGGGCAACCGATTAGTGCAGTATTAGCAGCAATTGTTGCTATATGGGTCGGAAAACGTATTGCAGGGAAAACAAAACTGGATATGCTAGCCATTCCTTTTGCAGCAATTCTTATAGGCGGGGTTGTCGGGGTCGGCTTGGCCGCTGTAACTACTCCTCTTTTAGAACAATTAAGTCGATTTATAGCAAGCTCTGTATCAGGATCACCTCTGGTTGGATCCATTGTTATTGCTCTCGTTTGGAGTATTTTTCTTATGTCGCCTGCTTCCTCCGCAGCAATTGCCATTGCCTTACAGCTGGATCCAGTTTCAAGTGCTGCAGCATTAATAGGATGTACAGCTCAATTTGCAGGATGGACAGCTATGTCCTTTAAAGAAAATGATTTAGGAGCCAACATTGCACAATCATTCCTAACTCCTAAAGTACAAGTTCCAAATTTGGTGAAAAATCCATGCTTAGTAATAGGTCCGTTTCTATCCTCTGTGATTTGCGCTCCAATTGCTATTTTATTATTTAATTTTGAGGTACCTTACACATTAGCTGGACTCGGGCTAAATTCATTTATTGCTCCACTAAATGTTCTAGCAAACCAAGGAATTGGAGTATTGCTGATGTATATAGTATTAGGAGTAATTTTACCTGCAGTTATTTCTTTGACCGCTTATCATTTGTTAAAAGCACGAGGATTAGCTAAAACTGGAGATTTACATATGGAAGTTCAGTAATAGAAAAAGGTCATGACCACTTGTCATGACTTTTTTTATTTATGGTAGGAAAGAAAAATATTTTCGTTAGAAAGTGGTCTCCTCTCTTTCTCCCGTTTTAAGTCATTTTCCTTCTATATGCCTCCTCCATTACGGAGTTTAACTTTTCACTTCTTTTAGAAATATACGTTGTCCAAAATTTTTCCCCTATATTAGCAAGCTCTTCAGGGGTGTAATGATCCTTTTCAAATTTCCCCCAACATCCGTCCGCAGTTAGCTTGTCCCAGAAAATATAATCGGCAAATTTGTTGTTTTCTGTAGGAACGTCCGATCCCATGGATTCTAATTTTACTAACTCAGGACAAAGCCACATGGCTGTACAAACAGATAGCAGACCTCCATGAGTCTCATTAAGTCCTTCTATCCCCGCTTCCTTCAGGGCCTCTTCCCATGCTAAATGTCGATGAGTAGTAATGACGAGCAACTCTGGATATTTAAAATTAATATACTTTACGAATGCTGATTCCCAGTAGGCTCCTCCATGACCATTACAAATCACAAATTTTTTAAAACCTTGTCTATGTAAATTTGTAATTATCTCTTCAATCATAGCTGTCAAAATGTTAGGACTAACAGTAACAGTTCCTATACAGTTGGCATGTTCTTCAGAGGTGTTAAAAGGTATAGTTGGCAACACATACGCCTGTAAAGCTTCTCCAAAGGAATTAGCATAGACTTCTGCTATTAATGTATCTAAGTGCATGGGCAAATATGGACCAAACTGCTCCGTTGCCCCAAGCGATATGATTGCTGTTTCTGTACCGCTGTCCTTGATCTCTTTAGTTGAATTTTTATAACTTAACATGGGTTTCTCCTTTTAATCTATTTTATGTATAAGCAGAGCAACTGATAAACCATGACAAATGACACGATTGCTGTAATGATAGCTTATCAATTACCCCACTGAACGTAAGCCAATAGGAAAATCAATTTATGAAGTATTTTTGTTCTTTTCTATATGTTCATACCTTTTATTTCATTACTTATTTGAGTTGACTAAATTTAACAACATAAACGTATTATACGATTTTTTTAAACTAGAAAAGGAACTAGAGATTAATTGTATTACCACTTGCTATTGCTAGCAGGTATCATCTACAAAAGATTACTGATTATACCTCTATCCGTATAGATCGTTACTGGCGATTCAATTGATTTTTTGTGTGAAAAAAACCACGTTCTTCCTACTGGTCCAAGCAGGATATATGCTCCATCTTCTTGTTCGCCCATGAAGTTCAAATAATCTACCTCGTCTACTATTTTTCCATCTTGGGGAGGTATACCTAAATGTAATATTTGCTCAGCACTATTAAGGATGTTCTTTGTTGTTAAACCAATTTCACTAATTTCAATAACGTTTCGTGTGGAAAAATGTGTGGATTCCGATGATGGGGCAATACCATCTCTTGCTATATATTCTACTATATTCCCTGCAGGATCCTCAAAATAGCAGGATGTCGCTTTAAATCTACCGGCAAATTCTACCTCATCCTCCCCATCCTCTGTCGATAAAGTAACACGTTCTTGAAGCCACGATTTGGCCTTTTGAAACATATTAGCATGGATATTAAATGCAAAGTGGTAGTAATAATTCCTCGCTTCCAAATCCTTTATTAGTTTAAGTACACTATTTCCGACCTGAAATGTAGCCTCTGTCTCATTCCAGGACTTTAAAGGAAGCTCCAATGTATGCTGATAAAAAGCGACTGTTTCTTCATAGTTAGATATCCACAAGTCAATTTGCATTATCTTCATTTCTATCCTCCCTGTAATTTCTACTATCAATATATACAATTCGTAAAAGAGACAACTCGGCCAATAGCATGAATAGGTTAAATTTCAATCAATAGTCTCATAGCTCCTTTTTAACTTTTTCTAGTTGAATATGGTAAAATTAAGTCACATTAAATAATGCAAGATAAGGGGGTATTTCATGAACATTTCCGTTAATTACTCAGAGGACTATCAGGGTCTGGTTTCAGCTGAACTACATGAAAAATTACAGGCTATTCATGAGGGTATTCAAACAAAAACGAGTACGGGATCAGATTTTCTAGGCTGGGTGAATTGGCCAAGCTCCCTAACTCCAGAGTTCCTTCAAGATATTAAAGTAACAGCAGATCGAATACGCTCAAACTCTGAGGTATTAGTTGTAATTGGAATCGGAGGATCCTATCTTGGTTCAAAGGCAGTGCTTGAGGCACTTTCTACTCCCTTCCAAAAGGATGACCATTTAGAGGTCATCTTCGCAGGACAATTGGTAAGTGGGTCTTATTTAAAGCAATTGATTGCCTACCTAGACTCTAAGGAAGTAACTCTAAACGTTATTTCTAAGTCTGGCACAACAACTGAGCCAGCTATAGCTTTCCGTTTTCTCCGCCAATACATGGAGGAACGTTATGGAGAGGAATCAGCATCTCGTATCATTGTGACTACGGATGAGGAAAAAGGCGCTTTATTATCACTTGCTAAGGAAAAGGGCTATAAACGATATGTGGTACCAGGTGACATTGGTGGCCGCTATTCTGTTTTTACAGCGGTTGGTCTACTACCAATCGCAGCAGCTGGGCATGATATTGAGCAATTGATAGCTGGAGCTAAAAAAGCAGAAGAGGAGTTACAAGTATTTGATATTAAATCAAATGCTGCAGTTAAATATGCTGTAATACGAAAGCATTTATATGATAAGGGTTATCCAGTAGAAATCATGGCAACCTTTGATGAAAAGCTGACGTATGTCCAAGAATGGTGGAAGCAGTTATTTGGTGAGAGTGAAGGAAAAGAAGGAAAAGGTATTTTCCCAGCCTCTGTTCTATATTCAACGGATCTGCATTCCTTAGGACAATACATCCAAGATGGTAAACGTATGCTGTTTGAAACGTTTCTAATGGTAGAAAAAGCATCAGATGACCTGACTGTCTTTGAGGCAGAAGATAATCGTGATGAACTAAATTACTTAAGCGGCTTGACTTTACACGACTTCAACAAAGCATGTCACGAAGCAACAGCATCTGCTCATTTAGCCGGAGGCGTTCCTCAAATAACGTTAATGATGGAACAACTGGACGAAAAGCATATCGGTCACTTATTATACTTTTACATGATGGCTTGTGCTTATAGTGCTTACTTGCTAGATATTAATCCTTTTGATCAGCCAGGTGTAGAAGACTATAAACGCAATATCTTTAAAATCCTTAAAAAGCCTGGATATTAAAAATGTAGCCCCTGTTTGGGGCTACATTTTTATTTTTGGGGTCGTGTTGTGCGTTTTTTTCGCTATTCCACCCGAATATTGATACCGATCGATTATTGGGTAAAACCGACTGCTTGTCAATTTTTCACTATAAAGCAAACCGTTTTTATACTACAAGCATTGCAGCTCCAAGCATGCCTGCTTCGTTACCGAAGGCTGCTCGTTTAATTTCTACTGGTTTTATCAATAATGGCTTAACTTTTTCTAGAAGCAAGTCCCACCATTCATCAGCTGATTCCGAAACGCCTCCACCGATCACAATACAATCCATATCTAGAACCGCTTGAAGGGTAGAAATGATAATAGCAAAGTCTGCTAAAAAGCGATCTCTTGCAAGCTTCGCACTTTCTATATTCTGAGAAGCCAACTTAAATAAAGTATGTGGTTTCGCCAATTCACCTGTTGTCGGGTCTACCACATCTTCTTCTTTGATTAACCTCTTTAGTGCAGTTCCCGACACATATTGTTCACTGCAGCCCGGTCTACCACAACCACAAACTAACCCATTTGGATATAAGATCAAATGACCGATTTCTCCTGATCCACCGTTTGCACCATTCATAACTTGTCCATCAAAAACAAAGCCCCCGCCTAACCCGGTGCCTACTGTAATACAGACAACCCTAGAAAATCCCTGTCCTGCGCCAATACGTGCTTCTGCAAGAGCTGCACAATTAGCATCGTTATTCAATTCTACTCGCAGTCCCGTAGCAGCTTCTAATAGAGGTTTGGCAGGTGTACCTTCCCAACCTGGAAGCTCCTTCTCAAACGTCACGGTCCCAGTATCCGCATCTACAATTCCTCTAGTCCCAATACCAACCCCTGTGATGTCTGGAAACTCAGCCTTGACCTTTAAAACTTGTTCCTCTAAATAAGGGTATAATGGCAGCTCGGTTGGTACTGTAATATCTGCTAACACTTCGCCAGCTTCATTGACAACACCCATCCGTATCTTTGTTCCACCAATATCTACTCCAAGTACCTTCTTCACTTTATAATCTCCTCTCAAAAGCTAATACCAATGCCTCATAGGGACGTACATTCATCCCTTGTTCTCCCAATTCTTGAGAGTCATAGTTAGCTATTATTACTTTTCCATCTAGTCCATCCACTTCACAGCTTGTCCATTCAAGCTTCTCCGTATTATCTGAGAAATTCGTGATGACAAGCCATTCTTCCTTCTCAGTTTTTCGCTTATACACAAAAAGGCTTGGATTATTGGGTAATAGCAAATGGAAGCTACCATACGTGATGATGTCGTGTTCTTTTCTCAACTCAATAAGCTTCTGATACGTATAAAAAACAGACGTTTTATCATCTAATGCCTGATCTACATTAATCTCGTTAGTATTTGGGTTCATTTGAATCCAGGGAATCCCCGTTGTAAATCCGCCATCCTTCGTCCACTGTATAGGGGTACGAGCGTTATCTCTTCCTTTTGCATAAATGCCCCTCATAATATCTTTCTCTAAAACTCCCTGTTCTATTTTACTGTTATACATATTAATAGTTTCAATATCCTTGTAATCTTCTATTCTATCAAATTTTACGTTAGTCATACCTAGCTCTTCCCCTTGATAAATATAAGGGGTTCCCTGAAGCATATGGAGACAGATAGCCAACATTTTTGCAGAAGTTACTCGAAATTCCTGATCGTTACCAAAACGAGAAACTATGCGAGGCTGATCATGATTATTCCAATATAAACTATTCCATCCTACCTCATGAAGTGCATGTTGCCACTTTTGGAAGTTTTGCTTCAATGCTACTAAATCTAGTGGCTTCACGTCCCACTTTTCAAAAGGTCCACTATCGATATCCATGTGCTCAAAGGTGAATACCATATTCACCTCTTTGTTCGCTGGATTTGTATAGAGCTGCGCATCCTTTGGTGTAGCTCCTGGCATCTCCCCAACTGTTAGCACATCATAGTTTTGGAGTACTCGTTCATTCATTTCTTTTAAATGAGTATGAATTTTAGGTCCATTTATAAAATATGGACTTCCGTCTCCATACGCCTGACCCGGATTCACTTTTCCATCCGGCAGACCTTCCACTTTGGAAATGAAATTAATTACATCCATTCGGAATCCACCTATTCCTTTATCCAACCAATAGGTCATCATCTCATATATATCGTCACGAAGAGCCTTATTCTCCCAGTTTAAATCTGGTTGTTTTTTTGAAAATAAATGTAAGTAATAAGACTCTGTTACCTCATCCTTTTCCCATGCAGAGCCTGAAAACACAGAGCCCCAGTTATTTGGTGGCTGATCGTTTTTTCCCTCTTTCCAAATATAATAGTCTCGATACTTAGAGTCCTTCGAGGATTTCGATTCCACAAACCAGGCGTGTTCATCGGAGGTATGGTTTACGACAAGATCCATTACGATACGTAATCCTCTTGCATCTGCTTCCTGTATTAATCTATCAAAGTCTTCCATTGTTCCAAACTCATCCAATATAGTACGGTAATCTCTAATGTCATAGCCATTGTCGTCATTCGGAGAATCAAAAACAGGGCTCAACCAAATAACATCTACGCCAAGTCTCTGTAAATAATCTAATTTAGATATAATCCCTGGTAAATCTCCAATCCCATCTCCATTAGAGTCCATAAAACTCCGTGGATAGATTTGGTAGACCACACTTCGTTTCCACCAAGGCTCTTTATTTGTTTTCATGCTTCTCCGACCCCCATCAGAAATATTTGATATATTCATTATAATGCAAACGCTTGCATAAAGTGATATCTTTTTTGAAAAACTTCAATCTATTCTTTCTATCTTTTTTATTAAATATCTTAATAACAACATTTTATAAAGAAAAAACCCTTCCACTTGGAAAGGGTGCAAATCAACTCTTTTTTACAAATTCGGATTTTAACTTCATAGCTCCGAATCCATCAATTTTACAATCAATATTATGGTCTCCGTCTACTAGGCGAATGCTCTTTACCTTGGTACCAATTTTTAATGTAGAGGAGCTTCCTTTTACTTTTAAATCTTTAATAACGGTTACAGAATCTCCATCTTGGAGGATATTGCCGTTAGCATCCTTTACTTCTAACTCGTCTACTACTTCTGCTCTTTCTTCTATCAATGACCATTCATATGCACATTCAGGACAAACTAGAAGAGAGCCATCCTCATATGTATATTCAGAACTACACTTCGGGCAATTCGGCAAAGCTGTCGTCATTATATTACCTCCATTTACTCTTCATTTTAATATAGTAATCTAAGCCATTCAACACATTTCAATATGAGGAAGGTTTATCCAGATTTCTTTGTGGGTAACTAATTATTAACCTTCCTAATTAAAATATATTCAAAAATACGGCGAGAGGAGGAATGGGACATGGATGAAGAAAAACGAGTAGAAGTACATCGTGAAGAACGAACAGATTCTGGGATGGTAGGAGCAACTTTCATCAAGTATGCTGCTTACTTAATAATATTCTTTGGTATCCTTTGGTTCCTAATCTCTTACGTATTTCCAATGTTTTAATTGGTATTAAGATCCACGTCTGACCACATGCGGACGTGGATTTTCCCTTTTAAAAATCCCTTTACCTCTCACCCTTCTTATATTTCAACTACATTTGCCTTACTTAAAAGTTCTATTGCACATTCCACGTTGCCTGCACCTTCACTTTATTTTTAGGAGCTAAAGTTATTTACTTTCATATAAAAAAAGAAGCCCTATTAATAAGGACTTCTTTATACGGTTATTCTGTCTCTAGGAAGAATGCTTGTTCTGTGTATATATCCACCAATGTTGGCCCTTTTGTTTGAAGGGCTTGACTTAGTAACTCTTCTAAATTTTCATCACTCTCAACTCGAAACCCTTTCCATCCACAGGCTTCTGCCACCTGAACAAAATTTGGGTTGGTAAGTTGTGTACCTAGCTCTTCATTGCCGGACGCTTGAATTTTATCACTTTCCATTTGAAGTGCTCCATTATTAAAAACGACTACCGTGATATCTAGCCCATAGCGAGTAGCAGTCAATAGGTCGGCTAACGTCATTTCAAGACCGCCATCACCCACCACAGCTACCACTTGTTTTTCTGGTTGCTCCAGCTTTACAGCCATTGCTGCTGGAAGCCCAAAGCCCATGGAACGCCAATAGCCTGAAAAGAGTACCTTTTGGTTGGTTTGTCGGAAGTTCCTGTTCATCCAGACTGTTACATCTCCTGTATCTAAAGTGATGACCGCATCGTCTGCCACCGTTTGTTCTAGACCTCTAGCTATTCGAGATGGATGGACTGGCGCCCCTTCTATTTGGCCTTCCTGTTCATTTTGATCTGCCCATTTTTCTTTTATTGTCTCTATACGATTAAGCCACTCATCATTTTTTTTGTGTCCATTCACACTTTGTTGCAGTAAAGGAACAACTTGCTCGGCTCTTCCCTTTATCCCAAAATCTGCAGCAACTCTCTTCTTGGCATGCTCTAGATTTAGATCAATGTGAATGATAGTCGCATTTTCAGGAACATATCCCTCTGGCCACCAGGTTGCACCTACTATTAAAACAACATCAGCTTCCTTAAAAACTTTTGGCGCATGAGGATTTCCACCTTCCCCAATTCCCTGAAGAAGATGAGGCGTAGAATCTTTAAAGATTCCTTTACCTCCTAGACTTATTAAAATTCCTGCTCCCCAGGTCATAGCAAGCTCTTCTAAATCCCCAGCAGCCTTTCTTGCTCCTGCACCAGCTAAGATCATTGGCTGACGAGCCTGCTTCATCACCTTGGATACCTCTTCTAAATCGTTCAGTTCAAAGGAGCCTGTCCCCTCTAAAATACGAGGGAGCTGTCGTGCCCTTGCTTTAGTTTCTTTTTCAAATAAATCCTTAGGAACTGATATATGTGTAACGGTACTCTGTTGAAGAGAAATTTCAGCTGCCTTCTGAAGCAAATCTACAATAGCACTTTCACTGTTTAGATTTGCAGAATAGGTCGCGAATGGCTTGAACAACTCCTGCTGATCGACATACTGCTGAAAGTCCGTTCCCATATCTTTTTGAGCAGCCTGTCCAGTTAAGGCTAAGACAGGAGCCTTGTCTGAGTATGCGTCACCTAGCCCATTTAAAAGATTTGCCGCTCCTGGTCCCATTGTGGATGTACATACTGCCAATCTTCCTGTCAATTTTGCTTCCGCCGAAGCCATGAAAGCCGCTACTGATTCATGCTTTACTGCGATAAACTCGATTTTATCCTGTTTGGCCATCGCATCTAACAATCCAATAATGGTATCACCTGTCACACCATAAATGCGCTTAACCCCTAGAAGCGACAGCTGGTCTAATATAACCTCTGCGACGTTTTTACTCATAGAAATCCTCTCCTTTAAAAAAAGTTTGTTACCAATTAAATTCCCTTATACAAATGGGTTAAACAAATTACTTTTAGAAGAGGGAATTATAATACTTACTATTAACATTCTTGTATAGTAAACGTTTGGCAATTACTGAGCAGACAAAGAGGGGTTTTCTAGAAAATATGCTATATTAACTCTATAAAAAGGAAGGTTGGGTGAGATCATGAAAATTGAAGTATGGTCTGATTTTGTTTGTCCATTTTGTTATATAGGAAAGCGTCGTTTAGAGCAAGCTTTAGAGGAATTTGACCACAAAAACAAGGTAGAGGTTAGCTATAAAAGCTTTGAGCTTCAGCCTCATCTACCAAGTGATAAAAATGTAACTATTCATGAAATGCTTGCCAAAAAGATGAATACGACACCTGAGCAGGCTAAAGCGATGAATCAACAAATTATTGCTAGTGCAGCAACAGTAGGGTTAGCTTACCAATTTGACGAGATGAAACAAACAAATACGCTAGATGCACATCGTTTAGTTAAATATGCGGAAACAAAAGGAAAAGGTAGCGAGTTAACAGAACGCCTTTTAAGCGCACATTTCTTGGAATCTCAATTTCTTGGAGAGCAGGAAACTCTTTTAAGCTTAGCTACTGATGTAGGCTTAAATCGTGAGGAAGCAAGCAAAGTACTTTCTGGCTCCGAATATTTAGATGATGTCCGTATGGATCAACAGGAAGGCCAACAGCTTGGTGTTCAAGGTGTACCTTTCTTTGTTTTCAACCGAAAATATGCTATTTCTGGAGCACAACCACATGAAGCTTTTGTCCAAACACTGAAAAAGGTATGGGAAGAAGAGAATCAGTCCTCTCCTCTGCAACATATCCATTCGGATTCGGAAGCAACTTGTACCGACGATGGCTGTGAAATAACCGAGACAAATAAAGAGGCTTAAATCTTGAAAGTTCAAGAATTAGCATAGTAGGATAGAAATCGTTAAAACATGAAAAACCATCAAAAAGGCCATAAGCTGAGTAATACTCAGCTTATGGCCTTTTTTTATTTTATTTCTAATAGAACTTTATAGATTTCACTTATCGTTGGTAGCTTTAGTAATTTTCGTTCACTGTAAATATTAATCAGTTCCTTTTGAATAATCTCCCCAGCAAATTGCTCTCGATTCTCAGCCTTAAACATATTACGTAACAATTTAGGGATTTTGTATTTCGACTTAAATATATCTAAAAGCTTCTGTAGCTCCAACTCATTCAATAAATGATCATAGACGTGCTGCTCCAGCTCTACTTCAAATATATCTAGCATTTCTTTTGCATCATCTTCAATAAAACGATCTAAAATTCTACCGGCAATTTTAGAGGTGAGGATACTACCAATGATTAAACCAACTATACCACCGACCAAAGCGCCCGTGCTTGTGCTTCCCCAAGGAACGAGAACGCCGATGCTGGCACCGATTGCCATACCACCTATACTACCCGCTACATTTGCCGCTGTTTTCGTTATATTCTTAAATAATTGGGTTTTAGACATTTCGCCCTTAACAGCACGTGAAATATCTAATGTTGAAAGCACACCAGTTACAAGCGCTCCCGTAACTACGTTGGCATTGAGCAACAAAATTGTTTTTTTGGCTGCTAGAGAACTGATCATTGCCTTGTGAGTGAACTTCCCCGCAGCTTTCTTTGCTACAACCTTCGCTCCATTTTTTTGAATGGCACCTCTAACCCCACCCCCTAATTCAAAGGCATCATCTAGCTCAATATCCTGCATATCATTTGCCAGTATCTCATCCACTACGGCCTCTCCTACTATATTTAAGCCTGTGTAGACGGCATTTTCTACTGCTTCCTCACGCGTAGCACCATTCCAAGCACTTTGTGCAAAAGCGATAGCAGCACTCATTCCTAAGGACTCATTCTGTAGCTGAACACGTCCGCTTTCCTCCAAGATTAGTCCCTCTATTAAGCCCGCCTCTGCTATATAGCGTACTTGCCTATATGTAAAAGCACCTTGCTTCACGGTATCTTTCGCAAGTTCCGAGTTTTGCAAACGTACTGTTAGCTGAGCCACAACCTCATCGTATTGATCAAAAGGTACCTCTAATTTAATAGCACCCAGTTGGTTAACATATAGTAACTGCTCATCTGACAGACTTGACTCAACCGTTTCTTTCACCGTAGAGCAATAAATATTTTGTAAAAAATGCTCATTCTTAATATATTCAATATTTTCCACTTTCGTCTTGCCTCCACTAGTTTCCTCTAACAAATAAGGAAACCATAGATCGAAGGAGTTGTACAGATAAAAAGAAATAACAACACTAATTTGTCACACGTTTTTGTGAAAGGTTATAGCGATGGGGATAACTTTATATTTGTTGTTTAAGAATGGATAATCTGTGTATAAGTGCATAACTTTTGGAGTAAGATGTTAATTTTACTCTGATGAAGATATTTAGCATGGGATATGTGAGTAACTTTGTGGAGAACACCTAAGTTTAGATGTATTTAATACAATATAAACTTTACACTGGGGAAAAGTTGTTTATAAATATAAATACATAAGATAAGAGCATGGACTGTTCCCATTTACCATATCTAAATTGAAATACCTTCTTGCTCAAAAAAAGAGATACTCTTGTATCTCTCAGACTGTAGACAAACACCATGAATTTTGGCGTTTTGCCTACAGTCTTTTTTTCTTTTAAGAGATAAAGCTAGAAATGCTAATCTCCGCTGCGAGCGGACGCTTTCCGCGGGCACGGCTTCAGCTCGCGCTATTCCCGCTGGAGTCGCCGCTCTCCGCTCTCATCACCAGTGCTTCCTATTAAAGGAATGAGGGGATGGATAATGTAGCTGAGGACTTGCGACACAACTTTTAAGAAATATATGGAAAGAGTATAGAAAACATGGTATGCGATGGACAACCCTAATGGAATAAAAAAATTGTCCATGCAGGCGATGCTTACATTTGCTGACTTAAATCTTAAGAAACTAGCCAGATTAAACCTAGATTAATTGGAAAATGGTTGGAAATCGAAATGGTTTCCAACCATTTTGTCTACACTGTGAGAGATACTCTTGTATCTCTTACAGCATTTTGTTGGTTTGTTGTTTTTTTTGCTTATGTAGAATATGGGCAGTTCCCCATTCATGCATCGCATTTAAAATTGGTTCTAAGCTTTTTCCATATTCGGTAATGGAATACTCTACCTTTGGAGGGACTTGAGGGTATACCTTTCTCGCAATAATATCCTCTTTCTCTAGTTCACGTAACTGGTTGGTTAACATCTTCTGTGTAATACCTGGTACTTTTCGTTTTAAATCACTAAATCTCTGAGTACCTTCCTGTAATAACGTCAATAAGATGATAGGTTTCCATTTTCCTACCAATATCCCAAGTGCATCGTCTACTCTACATAGTTCAGGCTGTAAGTCCATATTGCACACCACCTTAAGTATCTTTAAGTATACTATACCACTTTTAAGTGCGTACTTACCCTAATTTAAAAGATGCGTCATACTCATAATATAAGCTCATCTCTACTTCAAACTTTAAAACAAAGAATAAACACTAAGAGAGGTTGAAGATACATGCAAAACTATAGAATAGACCCAAGCAAAGGCTTAGAATTTGGACTTTATACGCTGGGTGACCACATTCCCAATCCACATACCGGTGAGCGTATTTCCTCTGCTCAACGTATTCAAGAAATAATAGAGATAGCAAAGTTAGCAGAGCAAGCTGGGCTAGACTTTTTTAGTGTAGGAGAAAGTCATCAGGAGTACTTTACAACACAAGCACATTCTGTTGTATTGGCTGCAATTGCACAAGCCACAAGCAAGATTAAAATCGCTAGTTCCTCAACAATAATAAGTACGTCAGATCCAGTACGAGTTTATGAGGATTTTGCAACGATTGACTTAATATCTAAAGGACGCGCAGAGATTATTGCTGGACGAGCTTCTAGAGTTGGTCTTTTCGATTTATTAGGCTACAACGTAAGAGATTATGAGGAGTTATTTGAGGAAAAATTTGAGCTGCTTCTTAAAATCAATGAAGAAGATATAGTGAATTGGAATGGTGAATTTCGTGCACCATTAAGGAACGCCCAGGTTCTGCCGCGTCCTGATAACGGCTTCATCCCAATTTGGCGAGCAGTTGGCGGACCACCAGCAAGTGCTATTAAAGCGGGTTATGCAGGCGTACCAATGTTTATCGCAACGTTAGGCGGTCCTGCAACCAGCTTTAAGATTTCCATAGATGCATACCGAGATGCCGCTAAGGAAAATGGTCATGATCCGGCAACACTTCCAGTTGCAACAGCAGGGTTCTTTTATGCTGCCGAAACGACTCAGCAGGCACAACGAGAAATTTATCCATATTTGAATCAGGGGCTACAGTTGATAAACGGGCATGGGTATCCTAAGCAACAATTTGCACAAGGCGCCGATCCTCGTAATGTGATGAATATTGGTAGCCCTCAACAAATTATTGAGAAAATTCTCTATCAGCATGAAGTTTTCGGACATCAGCGCTATATTGCACAAATGGATTTCGGAGGAGTCCCTTATGAGTATTTAGTGAAAAATATTGAATTAATTGGTAATGAAATCCTGCCTGCCATAAAAAAATATACCTCTAAATAGGAGTGTCTTAAGATGAAAATTGTTGGATTATCTGGATCCAGAGTTGGATCTAAAACCCGAACGGCTATGAATTATACAATTAAAGAAATATCAGAGAAGTATCCTGAGGTAGAGATAACTTTAATCGATTTAGCAGATTATGATATTCAATTTAGTGATGGTCGAAATTTTTTAGAGTATGAAGGGGATACAGGATTCGTAACGACAAAGATTATGGAGGCAGATGCCATCATTATAGGTACGCCTATCTTTCAGGCTTCTATCCCTGCCACTCTTAAGAATATCTTTGACTTACTCCCTGTTAGTGCATTTAGAGATAAAATCGTGAGCATGATTGTTACTGCTGGTTCTGCTAAGCATTACTTAATAGTTGAACAACAATTAAAGCCAATCTTGGCTTATATGAAAGCACAAATAGTTCAGACGTATGTCTTCATAGAAGAAAAAGACTTTCACCGCAAGGAAATTGTAAATGATGATGTGATTTTTCGGATTCAACGTTTAGTAGAAGATACCTTTGTCTTAACAGAGACCTACAAGGCAATCAAAGAGAAGAAGGAGGCAGAATACGACTTTTAACGAATCGTCTATACTACACTTTTAGAAGAATAATGGTTGTGTTTAAAGTCTAAGAGGAGCATCTCAACATATTGAGAGCTCCTCTTTCTGCCATTTATTTTAGCTTTGGCATCCTAACCTCTAGTTGGCCATTTTGGTAATTCACTGACAAGCCTTCCTTAGAAACAGGGCTCGGTAGTGACACGGAACGATGGAAACTGCTCATGTACTGTGCATTTCGATCGATTGTATGTGCAAAATGGTTAATAACACCATTAATCGTTAACATATTATTTATGACATCAATCTTTATATCACTATTTTTCTCCAGACCTGGCATATCACATATGGCGACCACTTCATGTTCTGTTTCTTGGACATTCATACGCAAACTTCCGATTGGCAGTTCTTTAAAAAGAGGAATTTCCGCAAAAAAGCGTTCTATTTCTTTAAATATATTATTTGTTAGCTGATTAAATGGATCAGATGGCAGTAATGACATTGATTTGCCTCCTTATTTATTTCATGGTGATTATTTCGAGCAATTGGTTTGTACAATAACCATAAATAGTCTCACCATTTGTATATGCAAATCCATTACGTCCATCTAGGCGAACCATCTAATCGAATGAAGAGAAGTTATTCTTGCCTCACCCTTCATTCCCCTAATTTCTAGCTCTCATAAACTCTCATTAGAAGAATATTAACAATAGTATACCGACGATGAAGCAATAATAAGTAAAATAATGCAGCCTTCCATTTTTCATAATTCCCATAAACCATCTCATAGCAAAATAGGACATGATAAATGTACTTATAAATGCTGCTAGATAAGGAACTGCCAGATCTGCCTTGTTAGGCTCATTGATAAAATCTGATAGACCAAGCACAACTCCTCCCAAGCTTATCGGAATATAGAGCATAAAGGAGAATCGTAACGCGGTCTCCTGTTTCATCCCAACTGCAATGGAAGAAATAATGGTAGCTCCTGACCTACTAATACCTGGTGTTAAAGCAACAGCTTGGCCAAGACCGACAATCCAAGCATCCTTAGTTGTTAGATCTTTCTCCCCTTTTGTCCCCTTCATATTACGAATGGTCCATAAAGCTAAACCCGTAATGAAAAGCATGATTGCGATTACCGTCATACTGATACTTTCAGCTATCCAATCACTCAATAAAACTCCTAATACGCCTGCGGGAATGGTTCCTATAACGATAAAAAGTACAAATCGAAAATCACTTTTGTAACGTGTGTCTTTCTTTTTTACATAATAAATTGAGTTCGTTGCTAGCCTCATAATATCATGTCTATAAATTAATAGAATGGCTAGCAAAGAGGCTGTATTCGTTAGTATTGCAAAGGTGAAGCCTTGCTCTCCAAGTCCTAATAGCTCACTTGCAATCATCACATGTCCACTGGATGAAACCGGGATTGGCTCTGTAAAGCCTTGAACAAGACCAATAACAATCATTTTTAAAGTAAATAGTAAATCTTCCATTTTACCCCCTATAAAACGTTTTATAATTTATACAGACGCCTTAAAATATAGATTGTTTCCATTGTATGCTAGGTAACACAAGGAAAGTAATATTGATTACAAAATAAAAAACTCTCTAGAAGCTATCTAGAGAGTTTTTATGATTAATAAGCGCTCCAGCCACCATCAGCTGTTACTACAATACCATTGATAAGTGAAGATTCGTCAGAAGCCAGGAACAGAGCAATATTGGATATATCAGTAACCTGCCCAGCTCTAGTCATCATTCCGACACCACGTGTAGATTGCTTCATACCGAATGGGTCGATATTATTCATAGCAGCTGAGAATCCTGTTTCAACGTGACCTGGTGCAATTGCATTAGAACGAATACCAAGTGGACCATAATGAGAAGCTACATTTTTAGTCATTCCCACAACTGCGTGCTTCGCCGCAGTATAAGTTAGACCACCGCGTCCTCCCATTACGCCTGCTAAAGATGCCATATTAACAATCGTACCGCTCCCGTTCTTTTCAAAATGAGGGAGTACTTGTCGTATACAACGCATAACTCCCGTTACATTAATATTCATCACTCGATTCCATACATCGTCCTCAACATTAGCAGCAGCCTGCATATTGTCTCCAACACCTGCATTATTCACTAAAATATCAATGCGTCCAAAATGTTCAATTGTAGAGGAAACCATTTTTTGAACATCTTCCTCGTTAGCAATATTCACTTTTACGCCAAAAGCAGAATAACCCGATTCCGTTAATTCACTTACAGTAGATTGCAGAGCTTCTTCGTTGAAGTCAGCAATCACTACACTAGCTCCTTCTTTTGCATAAGCAGTTGCTATTTCCTTGCCAATTCCTGCTCCGCTTCCTGTAATTATGGCAACTTTGTTCTGTAATCTATTCATCTTTAATCTTCCTTTCTATATTACATTTTTGGTACAGGTTGTCCTGATAACAAATTTACTACATTTCACGTGAGTAGTATATCTAAAAACAGTTACTCCATTATCTCCATTCATTAACTAGCTTTAAACCCAGTAACCTGAATCTGTTTTATATTTATACAAAAAAGTTTTTTGTAGACTGCCTACACAATATAAAAAAATAAAAATAAAGTACTATATATGTTATAATTCGTAATACATTAGTGTATTATATACAGTATAGAAAAAGAGGTGAGTACAATTGGTTAATTTGTTGGATTCATACATGACTGAGCTTAGAAGAGGAACTCTTCCTTTAGCCGTCCTAAGTCAATTGCGAAAGCCCCAGTACGGATATTCTTTAGTTCAAGGATTAGAAAGTGCAGGGGTTTCTATTGAACAAAGTACACTATATCCTTTACTTCGTCGTTTAGAGAAACAAAATCTTTTAACAAGCAGCTGGGATACAACAGAAAGCAGACCAAGAAAGTATTATGTATTAAGTGATTATGGCATAGAAGTTTTTGAACAATTAAAAGGAGAGTGGGAGAAAATGACATTAGAATTGAAGTCACTTCTAGAGGGGGATGAACGCAGTGAATTTGATTGATGCTTATGTATATGAGGTAACACGAAGGCTTCCAAAGAAATCACGAGATGATATTGCAATGGAGCTTAGATTTTCAATTGAAGATATGCTTCCAGAGAACTACACCGAAAAGGAAGTTAAAGAAGCATTAGCTAAAATGGATGACCCTGCTGTTTTAGCAGCAAGCTATCGTGACAAGCCAATGTATTTAATCGGTCCTAAGGTTTACGATGCTTATATAGAGACACTAAAAATGATTTTTCCTTGGGCGATCCTTATATGTATCATCGTAAGTGTTGTTGCAAGCATTGGACTGTTCAATGGAGAAGATGCAGTATTAACGGTAATAATTAATACTTTTACAGACATTATCGTCAATGTCATATACGTTATTTCACAAATATTTATCTGGGTCACTATAGTATTTGTCATTGTAGAAAGAGTTGGTCTATCCAAAAATGACCTACCTTTAACGAAGAAAGGTACTCCTTGGACTCCTGAGGATTTAAAGAATGTTCAAATCATCCCAGCAAAAAAAATTATATCTACCGGAGAAATAGTGTTTAGTATCATGTGGACTGTAATCTGGGCAGTAATTTATTGGAACGCTGATCACCTCGTTGGAATATACAGATCAACTGAAGGTACCGGCTTACAGCTAGTAATGCCTATTTTTGACCATCCGATGTTACTATCCTATTGGCCTTTAGTAGTAGCATTTATTGTGCTGGAGATTGGGTTGGCTCTTTACAAGTGGAACGTTGGTCAATGGACAAAGAATGTTGCTATAGTAAATGGAATCATCCATACGATGAGTATTATTACTTTTATCATCATTACAAGTAATGCTAATTTATATAACGAGGCTACGATTCCTTATATGGCAAAAGTTTTAGAAATGAACATCCCCTCGTTGCTATCTGTAATTGAAATAATATGGATTATCATTGTGGTATCTGTAGTCATTTCTACAATTATGGAGCTAGTAGACAGCTATAAAAAGGCTAAAATTTAAAAATTAATACTCTTCCTCCAAGCAAATAATGTTTGGAGGATTAACTATTTTCTCGAACACTTATACTTTATGACCATTTTAGAAGTATACGTTCTTCTCCTTCCCAAACAAGACCAATTTCCCTCGTTCTGCACACCATTGAACATTCTTATTCAATCTTAAATGTGTCTTAAATGTGAACGCCATGAAATTTAGTAGAAAAAAAACACTTACACCACTCGAAATTATTTTGTTATAGTAACAACTAGACCGGTCGAAGCAAAAGGAAAAATGGTAAAAAGAAATGTTAAAATCGCTTATAGTCGACATATAGTGATTACTTTTTTTATTTGAAGAGGGAATATGAATAGAGCTCTCTAACTATTATTTCAAATTTTTAATACATCGTATAGATAAGAGTATGTGTTGTTTCTAGCTAGCTGTACAGTAATGGTGAATAACATATTTCTCTAAAATGGAACGGAAAGTACAAACAGCGAGTTTCAATAGAATTGCATTTTCATGAATGAATTCGATATAGCTCCTGTCAATTATACTTAAGTTTACAAAACAAAGAAGTATTCCCCTACAGATTATGTCTAGGGGGATTATCTATTTTTAGAGGGAGTTTCAAACAAAGATGAATAAACAGATCAAGACAGGACCGATAATGGCTGCTCTTTTAGTTGCAGGATTTGTCGGGCTTTTTAGTGAAACGGCATTAAATATTGCTTTAGGAGACTTAAGTTCATTATTTGATGTTAAACCAACAACCATCCAATGGTTAGCCACGGGCTACTTTTTAACTTTAGGTATTTTAGTGCCAGTAACGGGTATTCTGATGCAAAAATTCACAACGCGACAAATGTTCCTTACTTCTATTTCTTTATCAATTATCGGAACAATTCTAGCCGCTCTATCACCGACATTTAGCATTTTATTGGTTGGACGTATTATTCAAGCAGCAGGATTAGCGATTAATTTACCACTAACTCAAAATGTAATCTTCACCATCTTCCCTCCTAACAAACGTGGTGCTGCAATGGGTGTTATGGGCTTAGTTATGTTAGCAGGACCAGCTTTAGGGCCAACAATCGCTGGACTTATTTTAGATACATTATCATGGGAGTGGATCTTCTGGGTAACCCTTCCTTTCTTAGTGTTCTCTGCCGTATTCGGCTATCTATTCTTGCCTAACGTTAACGAAATACGTAAAGTTTCTATCGATATTCTATCTGTAATTCTTTCAACTATTGGATTTGGTGGAGTTGTTTATGGAGTGAGTGTCGCTGGAGAGCATGGTTGGACAAGTACAATTGTTATTACCTCGATTATTGTCGGGATTATTGCATTAATACTTTTCTCCATACGTCAAATGAAAATGGAAAATCCAATGCTGAATTTAAAAGCATTTAAATACCCTCTTTTCATCCTTGGAGTAGTAATGAGTTTTATCACATTCTTTAATATGCTGTCATTACTAGTTGTTTTACCGATGTATATGCAAATGGGATTATTAATGCTTGCCTTCACTACTGGCCTTGTTTTATTGCCGGGTAGCTTATTAAATTGTATTTTAGCACCTACAATTGGACGTATGTTTGATAAGTTTGGTCCAAAAGCTGTTATAACACCAGGTACTATTTTTGTTGTCATTGGATATATTCTTTATGCTTCATTTGGTACTGATACGGCTACTTGGTTAATAGTTGTCACACATATTATCATGATGCTTGGTATTGGTATGGTACTAGCTTCTACGCAAACAAATACACTAAATTCTTTACCAAGAGAATATTATCCAGACGGCATTGCATTGACTCAAACTGTTCAGCAGGTAGCGGGGGCAATGGGTATCGCTATTATGGTTTCTCTGTTATCAGCAAAACAAGACAGTTACTTATCAACTGTTAATGATAACTTAGCAGAAGCAACTGCTTCCGGGTCATCATTCGTATTCACGCTTGGGTTGATCTTAGCAATCGTAAACCTTGTTCTTTCTCTATTCATGAAAAAGCCAGGAGAAGTAAAGCTAAAAGCTTAATAGAAAAAGCTGAAAACTCCCGTAAAATGAACTTTTTACGGGAGTTTTTAATATTTATATATAAAATACAGATAATCAAAGTATATATTTTGTCTTTCATTAGAGCTTTTTCATCCATCAAACCATTCTGCTCCCTGTAAGATACTTCCTTCATCTCCGCAGATGATAGATCTACATTCGTTCGGGATTGTCTAATATGTTCTTGGAATACCTAGTCGTATCACATGTCGTATTACGTTATCGCCCAATTTGAAACCAAAGAGGCAGCAGAAACGTTTGCCTTTGCTCAAAAGGACACACAAATGGAGGTCGTCGAAAGAGACCGTCATGACAACCAACACAGATACGAGGACGTACAAGTCGTTGTTGACGCCTATGCGGACTTGACAGATGAACAGCGCAATCAGATTCATGTGGCAAAAATCGTCGAACAGCTATCGGACTTCGATTATTCCGACTACAACGAATACATCGAATCGCTGATTGACACCCAACTTAACCCAAAATATAACGCTTCGGCATAGCGCCGTGGGGGTTCTTTTTTTTATAAACGTGTAGAGAAGGAATAATCGCAAAAAACAGGAGCATACTGAACAGCACAAGATGAAAAATCATCTTGATGATGCACACAAAGGAGACATAAATAATGGCTACCTCTAACTCAAACCAACTCGTTGTTCCCGGTGCAAAGCAAGCGCTAGATAGCATGAAGGCAGAAATTGCATCAGAATTCGGTGTAACACTCGGCGCAGTCGCATCGTCTCGTCAAAACGGCTCTGTGGGTGGAGAAATAACGAAACGTTTAGTGCGTCAAGCACAAACGCAACTACGCGGTAAATAAGAAGACTCACGCCCCGTTTATGACGGGGCTTTTTTTGTTTTTATGTAAATATGTGGTTTAAAAATCCGATACATAGTCTGTGTCCAAGTGATTAAGACCTACTTTTTTTAAAAGTGGAGTGGTTTTTTTCTCCCACCTAAAGATGACCTGATGCGATACTTTGTACCGCCATGTCCGATAAAAGGCATGAATATAAATAAACCAAAAATTAAAAGATGAATGAGGACGATAAAAATGATGGGATTATCGAGAGTATTATTTACCAGTATTTTAGCAATTATTATGGTGCTGACTATTGGTGTCAGTGCAGATGTGAAAGTGAACGCGGAATCCCATGATATCAATACGTTAGGAAAAGAAATATCAGAAAAGGCTAAACTTGGACTTGAACTTGGCATTTCAGATAGTAATAAAGACAAAGTTGTACTTGTAGAAACTGCGGATGAGATTGAAAGACTACAAGATGCATTGAACCTCGGAGCCGGTAAAATTGTTGTATTACCATATGGTAGTTCGTTTAAGGTGAGCGGATTAAAAGTTCCTGATAATACAACTATTATTGGTTATGGTTCTAAAATTTATAATGATAAAAAGCACACGACACTGCTAACGATAGGTAGCGGGGTGAAGATATACGGTTTAGAAATACAGGGCGCAGGCAACAAAGATGCTGGTGTAAAGGGTATCGGAATAAACATTAATGGCGCGAATTCAGCGAATTATGCTAAAAATATTGTTATTCATGATAGCTTTATTCATGACATCGGTTTTTATGGCATTAAAGCCGAATTTGCAGACAATGTGACTGTTACAAATACAAACATTGAGGACATCGGCTATGCAGGCATTGGCGGATTCTCTGTTAGTAATTTCAACGTAGATAAGAGCCATGTTAAAGCTATTGCTCCGGGAACCAACGGAAATGCATATGGTGTGTTCTTTTCTAGGCGAGGTTCTAAGAGTGACCTGATACAATATCCACGAAGCAAAGACAGCTCGGTAACAAATAGCACCATAGAAGATATCCCATTATGGGAAGCGTTAGACACGCATGGTGGAGAAAATATTACGTTTAACCATAATAAAATAAGAAACGCGAAAGTCGGTATAGCGTTTGTTAATGCGACAGGTGATGGCAAAAAAGGAATATTTGGTACACAGCGCTCAACGGCAAAAGGTAACCAAATCGAAGGAATCGGCAAAGGTTGTGGCATTATTGTTGCCGGATCAACGTCAGATTATGCCAGTGGTTTTACGATAAGCGGTAACCAATTAACAAATGCAGGGAAAGAAGGAAGCAGTATCTCGGGTGCAATCTGTGCCAAGTTTACGAAAGATTTAATAATAAAAGAAAATACCTTGAAGAATAGCTTCGCTAATGGTATTAGTATCAACACCCATAATAATCAGTTTTTAATTACTAAAAATAAAATTCAGGATGTACAGGACAAGAAGTACGTAGTACCTGCTGCTATTGCAATACGCTCTACTAATAACGAAGGAACCATCTCACAAAACGTCCTAACTGGTGATGGTAAGTTATCAAACAAATATGTATCTGTCCGTGGGATTAACATATCCACTAAAATTAATGTAAAGCTGAAAATTGGCACGAATACAAATACCTTTAAACTACCTATTGCTGGTGGAACTGGTAGTCATGTTACGTATGTAAAATAATAAAACAAATAGCCAATTGATACATGAAGGTTTCACCGAAGAACAAGAGACGCACAGTGCAAATAGCGTCGGACTATAATAAACCAAAAATTAAAAGGTAAAAGAGGTGAATACAATGATGCTTAACCTAAATATCAGAGACATCAAATTAGAGAACAAAAAGAACAATCGCCACACAAAACATAGACGTGTTGCGCGTCCGGGACTCAAAATGGGAGTCAATTTTCAAACAAGTATTCCGATGATCGTGTGGACTTTCATCCGAAACAGCGTGTGGCACATGACGCCTGCACTATTCCTTCACGGCTTACTGTTCGTTATCCACAGCATTGCGAAAGAGTTAATCGACGGTTACACGGTTCCAAACCGTGGCATTCTATTGCTATTCACCGTCTACGCCATCTGTTTATTCTTCACTATACGCAAAATCAGTGACCATATGGCATACTTCAACGTCAAAACATTGGTGACGCACTACAATATCAACCAGAAGACAATTGCTATTATCAATCTATCGGCGAACCCGAAGCATGACAAAGCATTCATCATGATGGATCACTACCGTACACGAGTCAACCGATTCAGCCTGTTCCCTAGCGTGAAAGAGCTGGCAGTTGAGGACCAAATGTACAAAAATGCATACAAATCAGGCAGCCAAGCCATGAAAACCAATGCAGAGGCGCGCAGACTTCGTTTAGACCTAGAAGCAAAGCACGCGGAGCATATCGCTGCGAAACGAATTGCAGACTGGAAACAGTCCGAGTTCGGCGGCTTAAACGAGTACTATGAACTGGTGAAAAAGTACAGCCATCGCACGATTCCAGCAGTAAGAGACATCATCAGCGATGTGAAAAATTAAGTCATCGCACACAAAAAACCTCACTATTCGATATAGTGAGGTTTTACATATTAATGCTTTGCATGATCCACTGCCTGGTGTAGTAAATTCATCACATGATCATCATCACTTGAATAATACAAGGTAGTCCCCTCACGTCTAAATTTTACTAAGCGTAAATTTTTTAAAAATCGTAGCTGGTGAGAAACGGTTGTTTGCCCTAAATTTAATGCCTCTGCGATTTCGTTTACTGAATGTTCCTCACAGCATAAAAAATTTAATATACGAATACGAGTGGGATCACTTAATGCTTTAAAAGTCTGAGATACGACGAATAGCGTTTCATCGTCTAACTCATGCTGTAATTTTTCCTCCATTTCATACCCTCCTATTTATGATTAATGATGATGGTGGTGATGTGCACCTGTGTCCTCAGCTTTAGTTGTACAAAGAATGGAACAATCATGCTTATGGAATTCTGTTTCCAATTGAATAGTGACATGCTGTATATTTTGATGGGCTAGATCATGCTCTATTTTCTGCAGTAGTTTTTCACCCTCAGCAACTGTCATGTCTTCACTAACTACCGCATGGCAAGAAAGTGCATTCAGTCCACTAGTAATGGACCAAGTGTGTAAATCATGAACCCCTTTTATCTCAGAGTTTTGCTCAATCGTTTGAACAATAACATTCATATCTACGTTTTGTGGCGTTCCTTCCATTAGAACATGAAGAGAAGCTTTTGTTACAAAGTATCCACTTCTTAAAACAAGTGCTGCTACAATCACACTTGCTAATGGATCAGCCCATCCCCAACCAAAGAACATGATAAGTAAGGCAGCTATAATAGCACCGACCGAGCCTAGCATATCGCTGATAACATGTAGAAATGCTCCTCGCATATTTAAGTTGTCTTCCGTGTCACCGCCTCGCATCATAAACCATGCTACAAAAATATTAACTGCTAATCCAATACAACTAATAATTAGCATTCCGGTTGTAGCTACCTCCGGAGGATTGGCAAATCTAACAATTGCCTCGTAAAAGATAAAGAATGCGATTGCCATTAGAGTAATGCCGTTTAACACAGCTGCTAAAATCTCAAAACGCTTATAGCCATACGTTTTGTTCATATTTGCTGCTTTTTCTCCAAAAGTAAAAGCTAATAAAGCAATAGCCAAAGAAACTGCATCGCTTAGCATATGTCCCGCATCCGACAGCAGGGCCAAGCTATTGGTCAGATATCCTCCTACTGCCTCAATAATCATATAGGTGAAGATAACAAAGAATGAAATGAGCAATACCTTTTTGTTGGAACTATGTGTGTGATTATGTTGATCGGCCATAATAAATCCTCTCCTTCCCCTTAATATAAACAATAAAACTAATATATGATTATATATTCATATATACATAGTATACTATCTTCAATATTTTGTAAACGGGTTGAATTAATCAAAGAAGAAAATTTAATTATGGGATAAATCTCCTTTCTAGAGTGACGCATTCGTAGGGTGAGCCATAAACCATCACCGTTGCTGAAGCCAAATAAAACCAAGGAGTTGCCAAAAAAAAGAAACCTTTACTAATGAAGTATCTGCTCCTTTGCTTTATCGGTATTTCATTTTGCGCCTATATTGGCCTCTCCCTTTTGTTATCAAATATCTGCTCAGCAAAAAAAGTAATAGAGAATATAAGGTTACACCGGCTATAAACAATAAGGCAGGTGCATTGAGGCTGACTTCCTTCAACCCACTATGTTCGTTCCTATGTGCTTCTTCTGCTTTAAACATTGACCATACACATGAAATAGTAAAGTTGTATAGCACAAATAATAACGTATTCTTAAGGGTTATACTTGTTAAAGCGTTGTTGCGTCTCTTATTTTTTGTACTGAAAACTGTCGATAAATATATAAATAAACCGCCATAAACTAAAGAAATAATCAGTATTTCTGAAATACTCATAAGGAAATCTCCAATTTAGTTTGTAATTTCTTTATTATTGTTTTTAATAACGAATGTAAGTGAAATAACAACAGCTAAGATACCTAATAATAAAGAGGTATTAAAAAGCATTTTTAAACCCGTCGTTGGTGAACCTGATACTAAACTACACAGGACCAAGGACATAATCCCAACACAAGCTAAAAAATAATAAAATGGCCGAGTATTACCCTTAAATAAAACGAAACCAATAAGGATAAGTAAGTACGTTCCACTTACAAGCATAGCCAAAGGGTAGGCAGGAGCGAATTTAGCAGCATATATAAAATAATCTATTGTCAAAATATCATTCGCATGGTTTACAGATCCATTGATCCACTTCGAAAAAATAGCAGTATGCTTCCATTCCCATGTAGAGTGTATAAGCGTACTCCCTTCATACCAAGCTGCGATTGTAGAAAATACTAAAACCATTATAGCTAAACCTGCTTGAATCAATTGTTTCAAAAACTTCTCACCTCCATTTTAATCTATATTAACATTATTTCCCTTATAATGAATAAAAAAACTGCCCAATAAGTCTAAACAGCTTTTTATCCAAGTATTATAAAATTTTTGGCTTACTAATCACTACTTCTTGTTAGTTGCGATATACCAACCACAATTGCTAAAATTACAAAACCAACTAGAACAACCGTATTTGTTATTGGTTCGGTAATCCTTGGAATAGAGTCTTGAAAAATCTTTAAAAGTATTACAAATAATATCACTATGGAATAAATAAAGCCATTCTTCTCCAATTCATACGCCCGCTTAGTTGTAATAACGCTAATGTCTAAATCCTTTGCAAGCTGTCGCATAGAAGGTAGGGACTGCCCTTTCTTTAATTCACCTGTAAGGATTAGTTTTTTAATCTGCAAGTAAATTTGCTCGTAAATTGGTTCCTTTGAATTGTTTGAAATAATAATTTGTATGCAAAAAACCATAAATGTATTTCATAAGAAAAAGGGTTATTCAGCCATTTCCATAGCTGAATAACCCTTATTTTATATTTCATTTCTTTCAATTCTTTTAATTAACTCCTCGAGCCAATACGTAGTATGCTCTTTTTTACTTGAAAAATATTCTCCAAGATACTTTACTAAATGCTCTTTTTCTTCCGATAACTGTACTTTAATTTCCAAATCCTTAATATGAGCCCAATGTTCTTTGATTCTAGCTAGTTTTTGATAAAGTAACTCAATCACTTTTTCTCGATCCACGTATTCAATGTTCGCTAACGCAATAACCATTCCGCTAATTGTATCGGCATTCCCAAATAATTGATAAATCTTTTGTGGTAAGGCTTCTCTACCTTTATCAGTAATAGCAAATACTTGTTTATCTGGTCGATGTTCTTCCTTAATAATTTCTACTGGCTCTATTAGCCCTTGCTTTACTAACGATTCAAAGTGATAGTACAGTTTGCTTTCTGTAACTCCGCCTAATTGGTCAAAGGGGATAGGCTCTGAAAGCTCTTTTTTTAATTTATATGGATAGTTATTATCCTGCATTAATTTACCCAAAATATATATTTGAATTGCCATATAGTACCGCTCCTTTGGCAAGAATTATATTCATTGTAGCAAAATCATACAGTAATTTCAGTATTATTTATAACATCCTTTGTATCCTCTACCAAAGAAGCTTCTAATGGAACTTTTTTATGGACGAAGGCAACAAGCAAAATATTAATTAGCATTGCTCCTAAACCTACTGCAATCATACCCCATACAAAAGGCGCTGGACTAATACTACTATACATATTAGCAAAGTATGCTTGGACAGAGTAATACATAGGCGAAATATAACTTACCCATTCATACGGACCATACATCATGTCTCTTGTAATTGTAGCGCCATTAGCAATTGTTTGTACAAGAAGCACTGGTATGTTGAGAATCATACCACCCTCTCCAACAAGGAATATAAACATTGCTGTAAAGTTGAAGGCAACCATGTAGTTTAAAACTTGCTGTCCGAAAAGACTTAAGAATAGTTCTCCACTTGGTTCATTTACTAGATAAGCAATACCCATTGATGCTAATCCTGCTAATACTGCGATTATTAACGCAGTCAATTGCACATATACGAATAAACGAGTTTTACTCGCTTTCCCACGACTTTCGTTAAAGGAAGCTACTAATTGCATTGCTGCAATCATTGCCCCTACATAACCAGCCATCGTTAAGAACATAGGCAACATATTGTTATGCATACCATCTGGAATGTCATTTATAGTCACTACGTTTCCAACATAAGAAGTTTCAATCATTTTTGCCATATCAGCAGCTTGCTCCTCCGGCACATTAAAGTTCATTAATACTCCCTGTGCTGTTTGCTGAGAAAACTGAGCGCTTAACTGATTGTTTATTTGCGTAATAATAGATGTCATAGAGGATGAAACAACCGTTGCTCCTGCTTCATTTACAGTGAAATCAATACTGGATGATACTTCACCGTTTTCCATATCTGCTGAAAATGTTTTTGGAATGTGCACTACTAGAGTAATTTCATTCTCTTCTAATTGTTCTAATGCTCTTTTATTGGTTAAATCTGTTTTAACCTCTTCAAAAGGTAAATTTTCTTTTAGCTGATCGGCAATCATCGTACCGTATTCCCCAGCATCATCATTAACGATCGCTATAGGTAGTTTATCGATATTACCTGGAATAGCCGTATACCCAGGTAAAAAGATACCTAGCATTGCAACTGCATAAAATATCCCCATAAAAATAGAAGCAATAGCTCCCTTTGTTTTCAAAAATTGTGTAAACTTCATGTGTTTAATTTTCCTTCTTTCAAATAAAATTAATTTCTTATATACTTTAAATAAAGTACTTTAATTAGAGTACTTTGTTTATATAACTTTGTTAGTATAATCCTTTATTTTTAGATAGGCAAATGAAAAAGCTCTCTTTTACATATTCTTGCGATAAACTTGTCCAAAATAAGACGAAATCAACATATCACAGCATAATGTAGATAATGTCTTAAATTAAATTAACTATATAAAGAGCTGAAGGATAATCGTTCTTAGTAGTAAGACCCCAGTTTCTCAACTCCGGGTTATGCCTCCAATAGCTGAATGGTGTATCAAAGATATAAAAAAAATAAGAGCCCTGCCTGAACAAAATTTGTTCAGGCAGGGCTCTCTCTATTTTCGTATTAATTAGGCACTTACTACTTTATTTGCTTTGTTTTGATGCATTTTTTTCATAACAAATCTTGCAATAGGCTGTGCAACAATCAATTCAATCCAAAATGCGATAGCGAAGTTTCTCGGCCAAATATGAAGAAAGTTTTTAAAAGGATCTAGAGTAACTTCACCCATGCCAATCCATGTGCCGATTATAGATAAACAGATAGACAAAACGGTTACATTTAATACAGTATTCAATAAAATACGAGCATTAAAGCCATCAGTTTGTCCAACAAACTTTGGCATTATTTTACCTACAAGTGGTCCTGCAACTAGTCTAACTAATAATACTACGACGACCCACATAATAGGAATAATCTTTAGTGTATCTATATAAACTTCTTTGCTAAATTCACGTTCCAACCCCATAATAATTGGAGCAATCGTGTTGACGGAAATAATTGAAATGATTAATAAAAACAAAATACCTTCTTTTGCATTTTGAGGTAGACGATTCTCTCTGTATTGCATAAATTTCATCTCCATACTGTAATATTTCAGATGGCAGATACCTGCAAACAAAAAAAATTGTGCAAAAACGGCACAAAAAAAGCAAGACCATACAGATGGCCCTACTTATTGCTGCACACTGATATTTAAATTATAACACAATTCTTAAAGCTAAGGAGAACTATTTATCCTTTTTTTAACAAATTAAATGATTCAGTTAATATGAGTTATAAAATAGTTGATGGTAAAGTATATTTTCTTTCTTCTTATAATAGTTCCATTAAAAGTCTAATTCTATAAAGCATACTGCCATATATTATAGATAGGTTACTCTGTTAGGAGGTGAGCATATGCCACTTTTTTCACCAGTTCCGGGAAGATCTTTTCCCCCAAGAAATAGACAAGTATTTGGCCCTCCATATCAGGGGCAACAGTTTGGCGGCCCTTATCAGGGACAACAGTTTGGTCCTCCTTATCAGGGACAACAGTTTGGTCCTCCTTATCAAGGACAACAATTTGGCCCCCCTTATCAAGGGCAACAGTTTGGTCCTCCTTATCAAGGACAACAGTTTGGAGCCCCTTATCAAGGACAGCAGTTTGGCCCTCCTTATAATAATAGAGGGAACCAATCTTCTCCAGGTGTTTTAGGAAACCTACCAAATCACATCAACACACTTATGGGTCATGCAGGTACGATACGGAATGGTTATACTATGATGAGACAATTAGGGTCTGTTATAGGTTTGTTTAGATAGTGAAAAGCCGATGTTCTTTTACATATGGGACATCGGCTTTTTCTAATAATACTACTCCCATGCAAAAATTATGAGAGGCTAGTAAAGTAAACCAATAAAATTTGATTAGTTTAAAAATGATTGAGAATACAGAGATCGGATTAATTTGGCCTCAATCGTTACATTCACTGTTGTCTGATTTCTCCTCTAATAGAGCTTGGTAGACTTATGTTCTGGTTAATAAAATCTAGTAATTTTACTGTATAAGGCTTACAATTTTCACCTACTCCAAACGTGATGCTTAAATCTTGTGGGGAATAGATAACTGTGTGTAATGTACCAAAATATTGTTTGTAATAATTAAAAAAGAGTGGAGATTTTCCGTCATTAAATTGATGGTACAACTGATTTTTAGATAGTGTTTTTGTTAATAGTTCATTTAAGTACGTTTTACGCAAAATAGAACTCTGTATATCTTTTCTATTTTTTTCTTTTAATCTATGCGCTTCAAAATGATTAGTACAAGTGATTTGTTTATCTATATTGATATGTATGTTGTTAGAAGCAGCTTCTACAACAACCCCTTTTCCACTACTATCTGTCATTGAATAATTATAACAATAGGCATGAGGAATTTTTTCTATCAGTTCAATTGCTTCCTCTACGTTTTTACAGTTATCCAAGAGAATACGGACTATTGTAGTGGCCATAAAACCTTCTTTACGTTCTTCATTGTTTACAAAATGTAATCCTACAACTAGACCTTTTTCATTCATCCCATCGAGCCTACCAATGATTTGTTGACTAAAACCAACGGATGCATACCCACCTTTTGGTTTCATAAAAACTAATCTTGAGTCATAAAAGTCTGGACTAAAATCGTAATTCCGTACGTACATGCCATTACTAACAAAAGACGTGCAGCCCATTGTTGGGAATTCCATATCATATCCACTATATAATCGAATTGCATGAGGAATATTCATTCGAGCACCTTTTGCAAGTCCTTTGATTTCTTCTAAAATACTTGGGGAGATTTGCTCCAGCCATTTTTCACTTTTCTCGTATTTTGAATGTGCTGTCATCTTCTTTAACATTTCTTGATTTTCAGATGCTACCGAAGTAAGTAATTCCTCACCTTGCTGTACACCAATTTCGAAATAGCTTCCTTGCAATTTTACTAACTTCAATATTAGCTCTTCATTGGACAATTACTTCCTCTCCTCTTCCTCTAAATGAAATACAGGCAAAATAATTTCCATTTCCATAAAATCATTTCCGTAATAGCATTCCATTATAGAACCAACTGGAATCCACTCATTTTCATTTGCGTATTCCAATAATTTCAAATACCCATATTTAACCATCTTAATAGACTCTTTAAATGGAAGTGCAAGTACAATACAAGGCTGCATAATTTCTATTGTAAAAGGTCTCTCTATTTGCTCTAAATCTACTTTGGAGTCTATTACAAAACCAATCCTTACCTTTAAAAAATGATCTCCAGATAAATACCTTAAATAACAATTCTCAAATGTAATGTTCCTCCTTTTTAACAGCTTTGCCTTCGCTTTAATATGCTCACCAAATTCACCAACTTCGCCCTCACTATCAAACCAAATAATTACTTCTTCAGATTTTTCCTTTAAATAAATTGGCTCATTTAAGGAATTGCTATCTAAAAAACGATAGCTAACATCTAATAATTTTCTTTGCTTCTCAAGATTGCTCTTCCATACAGTTACCATCTCGTGCTTTCGAAAATTATCTTTTTCTAGGAGATATCTTTGAATATCTTTTAGAGGCACATTTATAAGTCGCAAGCTGGCTATTAACTTTAACATTTCTATCTGATCATCTTCATATACTCTGTAGCCGCTCATATTTCTATTGGAACGAATTAAATCTTTTGTTTCATAAAATCTGATTGCGCTTGGGGAAATACCGGTCTTTTTAGATAATTCTTTAATAGTAATAGAATGCTTCAAATAATTACCTCCTTAAATACATCATAAACCTTAAAGTAACTTGAACCTCAAGAAAAATAAATGACAGAATTCCTCGTAATTCACATCTTACAATCCTTTACATTTTTCTAATTAATTCAAGTATAAAAGAAATGAAAGATGACACGCATTTTTATGTATTTAAATTTTTGCATATGCTAACTTTTATTGTAGATGCTAAAAAAAATCGACTAGCTCACTTAAGAGGAAGTCGACTTTTTTAGAAAAGAGATACAAAATGGGAATGTATCATTATAACCTAATTGATTCTTTTTTTTTCTTTTTAAAGATCGTGTAGAAAACTGACAAATAAAATGACCCACGACCAAAAGTCGTGTAGTCAAAGCTGAAACACTACCTTATTCTCCACCATGCTTAATAAATAAAGCTTGCTCCTACAATAATAAGTAGGATAAACAGTACTACAAGCAAAACGAAGCCCGATCCACTATTACCGTAACCGCCGCCACCTTGACCTTCATATCCAGACATCATATATACCCCCTTTCCTACTGATACTTACAGAATATGAAAAAGTAAGCATGTGGATAAGGTAATATAACACGTATCAAATAAATAATTTATTGAGCACTGATAATAAATTGTTTATTGCCCGTTAGCAATAGGTAAGCTTTTGAAGCTATCTTGGATTTTAACTGGCTCTTTCTTTTTTTATATGCACATTTATTTTTCCTTCTTTTTATTTTGGAAATAAAAAACAAGGTTTAGATAAAATTACCCAACGGAGTAAAACCAGTTAACCTTTTCAATATCAATTTGTGATGACTTGTCTGTCTCACTCATCCCACAAGAGGCGCAATTGCTTTACTTTTTGATTTAAAGGAAGGAGCCGCCATTATATGTTCCCTATTTGTTTCCATAGATAGGGAACATTTTGCATTTGAAAGGACAATATAAAAAGTAGCGAACACTCAAGTTCTATACATAAGATTGATTTGATCAGCAATATATGCTGAATCTAAATGTAAGCCATATTTTAACCACCACATAATGACGCCGACAATAGAAGCAGTTTTAATATCTTTGTCTACAAAGGTTTTTCTTCCTATATTTTTAGATTGATTTCTCCGGGTTACAATCAAATCCTTCATCAAAAAAAGTAAATGTTTTTCAACTTGTTCAAACTGCACTAACGCAAGTATATGATTTCTTTGCTCACGCAGATAATCCAATAGCTGTATTAAGTTCTCTTTTCTATTCCTATCAAAAACGGCAGTCAAATTTTCTATTTTGTCTGTTAGCACTTGTAAAATGTCATATGTTAAATGTTCCTTTAATTCATTAATATTTTGATAGTGTAAATAAAAGGTGGTTCGGTTTAAATTTGCTCTCTTCGTTAATTCTTGAATAGAAATTTGGTGTAGAGAGTGACCTTCTTGTAACAGTTCAAGTAGGGTAGCTTTAAGCATTTCCTGTGTACGAATGGCACGAGGATCTTCTTTAAAAGACATTTAAATCATTCCTTTTATATATTAAATTTCTACTAATCGACAGAAATGACTTGATTGTATATGGACGTTTTAATTCTTCTGCTATGATATTTTTCAGACACTATGTCGATAATATGTATTATATGGGAAGGAAATTAATATGCAAAATGAAATATCAAATAGTACTAAAAAGTTACTAATTATTATAATGATAACTGGAACCTTTTTTTCTACATTAAATCAAACATTGTTAAATGTTGCATTTAGTGATTTAATGGTTGTTTTTGATGTAAGCACGGCAACGATTCAATGGTTAGCAACAGGATTTATGCTTGTAAATGGTGTGTTAGTACCTATCACAGCTTACTTAATGAAACGTTTTTCCACACGTCAGTTATTTATTAGCTCAATGCTATTTTTACTAATAGGCTCTATTATCTCAGCATGTGCAAATAATTTCGGCATACTATTAACAGGTAGAATGGTTCAAGCAGTAGGTGCTGGAATTATCATTCCTTTAATGATGACTGTAATTGTTTATTTATATCCGGCTGAAAAACGCGGAGCAATGATGGGGAAGATTGGCTTTGCAATTATTTTTGCACCAGCAATTGCACCAACATTAGCAGGCTTTATTTTAGAGTACTTATCTTGGCGATGGTTATTTATCATCATGGTTCCATTCGCAGCATTGATTATTATTCTAGCAAGTAAATATTTAATTAATGTAGCTGAAACATCAAAAGTAAAGCTCGACATAATCAGTGTTATATATTCAACTGTTGGCTTTGGACTTGTACTTTTTGGCTTTAGTAGTGCAGGCAGCAAAGGATGGGATGATCTTATCGTCATTACATCAATTATTGCCGGTTTGCTTGTAACAATATTATTCTGTCATCGACAAATAAAGGCTACTGAACCTTTATTGAATTTAAATGTATTCAGATTTAAAATTTTTACGATGACGTCGATAGTCAATATTGCGATTACAATATTAATGTATGCCGATTTAATATTACTGCCGATTTATTTGCAAGATGGCCGAGGTTTTACAGCACTTGAAGCAGGATTATTATTATTACCTGGCGCCATTATCAATGCTATGCTTTCCCCAGTAACCGGTAAGCTATTCGATAAATTTGGAGCAAAACCTTTATTCATTCTAGGAACAGGTTTAATCGCTTTATCCATGCTTGCAGTGATTGATTTATCACCAGAAACAACAACAGCATATATTTTAGTTCGTACAATTTTATTACGTATAGGTTTGGCGTTTATTACGATGCCATTAAACACAGCCGCGTTAAATTCATTACCAAAAGAATTAGCCTCTCACGGATCTGCGATCAATAATACAGTTCGCCAACTGGCTGGAGCGATTGGTACAGCAGTTATCATGACAATTTATTCTATTCAATTATTGAATGTCTCTTTAGAATCTACGACAGGTTATATTGGTGCAACAAGTAACACATACTTATATATGTTTGTTATCTCTATGATAGCGTTCATTATCACATGGTTTACCCCGAAAAAGACAAATTAAAATAATTTTAATACACTTCGATAGAGGCTGGGACAAAACCCACCTTAGAAAACCAAAAGCCCCGAAAATTTTACGACATGTAAAATTACCGGGGCTTTTTTGTCTTCTCCAAGGTCTTTGTTCTCCGCTATGACGGACGGGGCACGGGTCGAGCCTGTAGTCTCTCCCCCGTGCTTGTCCCCTAGGAGTCGCCGCCTTCGCTCCGAACAAATAGAAGGAGCCTATTTTGAGAAAACTCAATAAAAAAGGCTCCTAATACTTATTGTATAATAATATCTATATCTTAATATTACATCTCTAAATCTGTGAATGCGTAAGGTAATAATTCTCTTAAGGTCAATTCTAATATATCTTTCTTTTCATTAGTTAAATAAACTGGCATTTCAGGTAAACAAAATTCAGCTAAAACTTGTCTGCAAATGCTACATGGTGGAAGAAAATCAACCGTATCGCCTGCTACAGCTATAGCTTGGAAATCACCTTTTTTATAACCATTCGCTACTGCAGTATATATAGCTGTTCTCTCAGCACAATTAGTTGCACCTAATGAAACGTTTTCCACGTTTACTCCATTAATTACAGTACCATCTTTTAATAATAATGCTACTCCAACCGG
The DNA here is from genome assembly GCF_014836595.1 of Psychrobacillus faecigallinarum. Classification (GTDB taxonomy): domain Bacteria; phylum Bacillota; class Bacilli; order Bacillales_A; family Planococcaceae; genus Psychrobacillus; species Psychrobacillus faecigallinarum. Next base: position 160,186 of record NZ_JACSQO010000008.1, read on the forward strand.
GAATTTGGAATACGGTACATATGCTTTTACTTTCATGTTACGTGCACTTTCCATTAACATTTCTTTATTCATTTTATCCATCCTCTTTCAAATAAGAATGAACTTTTCACAGTCCCCTTTACGCCAACGTTTGTTGGCAGGACTTCTAATATAATATTTCTACAATGTTTTTGTCAATGTCGTTAGTTATTATAGTAATCATATATCTATGAAACTGGAAATTTAAATGTATTTTTTTCTATATAAACTGTGTCATTAGAATTTTTGATAATGATATCAAAATGCTTACTGTACGGATGCATAAACACTTCGTACTGAATTCTTCTTTCATCATGAGATTGTGTTAAGTAATTCAGATCGGCACCCCTTTCAACAATATCACGGCCCGACCTTCTCATTAATTCTGTTTCACCATCTGTATAGAAGTAAATTTTTAAATCAAATAAATCTGGATTAATAAATCCTACACTCATTCCTTCTACAATCGTAATTTTGTTTTTCGAAGATATTAGCTCGCTTTTCATATAATCTGTATCAATCGTATATAAATCTAAACCATCTCTAACCATTTGAATATCTCTTTCTAAAGAAATTAAATGATGAGCTGATGGATGGCATGCCGTCATTTTATACCGATGATTTTCGTTTTGGTATGTATAGTCGATAATGGCATGTTTTCGAATGTTTGAGGTAATAATATATGGATCTGTATTAATATAATTCACTTCATTTTCATTTAGTAGGCTTATTAATCTATTGGCAAACGTTGTTTTTCCCGCAGCACCATGTCCTGAAACACCAATAATAATTTGTTCATTCGTCATTCTAACCCAATATATAATTTCTTGTAATAGCTTATCCATCATTATCTCCTTTTATTAATGAGCTGTATTTCACAACGATCTGCTCACCTTAGGAAAGTAAATCTCAGTCATTCCTTTTGGCTGTAAAGAATCATTAAATGTTTCGAGCCTAGCTTTTCCTATATCGAGATCGTATTTCTTTTGATTATCCTGGGAACTAAAATACCGCCAGAAAGAACAAATATGTTTTTCTTCAAATCTAAAAACTACATATTCTTCCGCGGACAGGCTTAAAGATACCATCCCTTCCGGTACTTCTTCGATTTTATTAACCATTAATCCTACAGTCATTTTTGATCCATTGTCATGTATCACCATAAAGGTGTTACTAGTCAATGTTTGTTCCATTATTTCGTTTTTTCTCGCTTCAACTCTTGCAAAGAGTTCCTGTTCTTCTTCATAAGACTGTGGTAATTGTTTTTGTAGTCCAATTAAAAATATTTTTTTGAATTGCTCCGTACGAATTGTCCAAAGTGCTTCCATGTCTATAGTATTTTGTTCCATCGTACACATCACCTTTCTTCTATTTTTCTCTACTTTTATTTGTTTGTTACTGTTTTAATACGGCATGGCAATATAAAAAAATCGTTCGCTTATATGAATTATAAGCAAGCGAGTTTAACATTTCCATATTTAAACATTAATTTATAAACTTAATCTTTGCTAAAAACTTAAACAAAATGAATATGATTGGATAGGTTATCAACTATAAGTTGTTCTCATTATGAGTTATATTTTTAGTCCTATTGAAGTTATACTACCGGCTATCCTAGTTTAAGATTAGTTTTTGAAAGAGGTTTTTAGGGTAAATTCAATTGAAGAAGATAAACAAAAAAGAAGAGAGGGATTACGCTGAAAAAGCTAATAATACTACCTTTTATTTTTGTAATGATGACTGCTTGTGGAAATGAAGATAATAAAGCTTTACAAAAGGATGATCCTGAACAAATAGTAGACGATGTTGAAATAAATAATGGTCAGTCAGAAGAGCTAGGAACAGAATATAAAGAACCAGTTAAATCGAATGAAAACGTAACAAGTGATAGTAATGCTAGAAATACAAATTTCGAAAGTATTATCCCGAGTGACTGGGACATTCAGTTACCAACAGATTTCCCTGTGACAAAAGGAAAACATTTAACGGCTATTGCTTCTTCAAAACAGAATGTTGTAACTTTTGAATTTTATCAAACAGACAAACAACTAGAGATGAACGATCCTAAGATAAAAGAAAGTGGGCAATTAGTTGGGCAGTTAGTAATTACTAAACATGCCACGGCAAAATCCGCAGGTGAAGAAATAGATAAAACGGTTTTCAGTGATGGGGAAGCTGTTGATTTAGGGCATGGTATAACTGGGTATCAAGATGCAGGAGCAGGCTCAATATTTACAAGTTGGAATGAAGGGCGCTGGGCCATTATTGCACGTTCAACAACAGAAAAATCAGAGGAAAGCTTAACGATAGCAAAAGAAACTGTGGAATTTTTGGAAACACATATGATGCCAATTCCAGAGCAATATGGCCATCTGCATATTGATGCAAATGATCAAGGTAGCCTTGCAACATGGCAAAAAGAAAAATTTGTCTATACGCTAACAAATTTTGGTGACAACACGCTTAATTGGCTTATAACTTTTGAATAAATACAACAGAAATCCTAGTTGGTTGAAAGATTCACTTTTTCGGTATAAATACACTAGAATCCACCACAAGGCATGGGTTATATGGGGAAGAAGAAAGTGATTACAACGATTTTCATCAATAAAAAGAACTCATTCTTCTCAATATTAATCCTTCTTTTAGGACAAGCCACTCATTAGAAAAAACCTGTTCAGTTACAACATAGTTGCTAACTCCAAAATTCAATATTCTCTCTCTTAATATGTCTGAAGAGTGCTTCACCTTCTGAATTGCCGATATTCACCTAACAACTAAAAAAGCCAAGGAAGCTGTGATTTCCTTGGCTAACCATTACATTTATTTCCTTAACAGCTAAATATTCTGGAACATTATAGCTGTTATAGTAATTCCAAACGGATTCTGCATCCTCTTTGAAGTCTGCTTCACAATTTGTCACACTGGAAATACGATAAGACCCTGAAGATAGAGCCTATATAATTAGGGCGTTTGATCATTTATGTGAGAGCAACGCATCAAGATATTTTTCTCTAGTTGTTCTGGATCCTCGCTTTCAACCACTATTTTGTCAAATTCAAATCCTTTCAAACCAAGGATAGCTACTTTATTTGCGTCATGATAGGATAAGAAATATTTCTTTTTATCAATAATGAAAATCCCAGCTTTATAGCCAATTGTAGTAATACCTGTTCTTTTTACAGCTGTCAAAGGAAACTTGAAATTACTAATTTGTACTTCTTCAACCGAATTGTAAGGAATTTCTATCTTTTTTCTTAATGTAGTAACCATTGTCTTGCCTGATATATTCAATATTAAAGAAGTATCACCAAATTCAATTTGAACACTCACCTTTTATCACCTCCTTTACAATGTCAGAATCGTTTCTCCACACATCTTTAAAGTTCAATATGTCAAAATATTTTAATAATACATACGATTTAATAACCACTTGGTTTCATCATACTGTTCCGTTGGTTCAAGTGAAAATTTTTGCAATCAGCTATTTTAATATAATTATCCAATAAAAAAACACCACTCAGTAAACTAGAGAGGTGATTTAAATATCAGTTGCCAACTATGATCTAACTGGATGTCCAGTTACATTATAGTCGGTATCTCAAAAATTCAATAACAGCAACAAAATACGGGTTTTTCGTAATATTTAATTTTAGTTGGTAACCCATCTAATTGCACCATAAGGTTTTTACATTATAGTTAGTAACTCAATGTTATGGTTTTAACTTTAAAGTACGCATTAATATTATTAATTATTTCGGCTAGCGAATATTTAACTAAGCACCCGTTAGTTGAAGAGTGCTTATTTGACTTTCTTGGCAATATACATAATATGTTCTGCTAAACCCAGCATATCTTCGCGTTCGCATACTTGCTCTGCTAAGTCTAGCCACGCAGACACCACTTCAGGCGGTCGGCTAAGGAGTTCTGCCTCACGTAGATATAAAAAACTTTCGAATTAAGCAAATGTAGTTTTTCAAGACTAAACTGTTCGAAAAATGGAAGTACATCTTTAGGACGAATAAAGAAATTATCGGTAAACCCGTGACCTTTAAAATTCACATCATCCAGCATGATATTTAGTTGTGATTTTTGCTCGTCAGATGGGGAGAAAATCACCAATAGCGAGTCAAATAGCAACCGATTTTGCATATGTTTTAGACATTGATTAACAATAAAATAAGCTAGAAAAAACGCACAGATTTTTGTGCCTGTGCGTTTTATTACTTACCATATTTCTTAATAAATCACGTATCACTTGTTCAACCATCGTGCCCGTTTGTAGCACGATAAATCGCTTCTAATTTGTAGTGTTTATTAATGCTCCCATTAATTCAGTGAGGTTGCGTAGGTAGCTAACAACACGGAAACTATTAAGGGCAAGAATTAATAATGAGATGGCGATTATAAACTTTAATACCTTTTCCATATGATACTCCTTTTGAAAATAAAAATGTTAAAGAAATCCTCTGCAAAATGGCTGTAGGTTTGAAATAAAGTTTGATTAAAAGTATGCTTCAACCATTGATTTTTTTAAAGAAGAAACTCACTCATTTTGAAAAAAGATTGATCAAATGAGTGGGTTTGGTTTTGCAGGGAATTTAGTTTTTATAAAAAAGATTGATTAAAATCACATCCAAATAGCCTGACCTATTACACTTTTAATCCTTCCAAGCCAATAATAGCTTATTCCTTCTAATTTTAAAATTTCATTATCATTAGCATTGAATAAATCTTTTACCGATTCATACCCAGCATTTTTTAATATTGATATTTTATAATCTGTTAATCCGTATGGATAGGCATTAGACTTCTCTAAAATTTTAATATCTGACGATAAGATACCTAACTCTTTAAACTCATCTAATTCCGGCAATTCCACTTCATCTAATTTACTTTTTTTGAAAATTTGAGTGTACTCTTTCTCATGAGTTAACCACTTTTTAAGAAGATCATTTGTTAATCTCCCATGAGGAATAACCTCTAATAAATTACATAGATTGAGTGTATATCGAGCTCCTCTTCCACCACTTTTCATAGCCCTTGAAGATTCTCGTTTAACTATAAAGCCCGCATATTCTAATATCTCAATTTCTAACAAGTACTATATAACATTTAAATAAAAGAAAAAGGATTAAAACGAACGGGTAAACATTACGTATTCCAGTTTTCATCATTAGTAGTGGTGTATAGTTGACTAAAAATTATAGTAAAGTCATTAATTATCTCTTTTCGTTTTAACATTCTATAATACCCTTCAAATGTACCTACAATATCTATACGTCCTTTTACTGTTAATTTAACGATGAAATCCTCAACCTCAATTGTTTCGGTAAGTATACTACCTAATAAATATTTATTATCAAAGCCAAATTCACTTTGTCTATCTAAATAAGTCAATATATCCTGCTTAGATTTAAAGATAATTGTACAAGACAATTCTCTAGTTTTATTACTTAGCTTTTGACTTCTTTTGGCTTGCTTTATTTGCTTTCTTTTCAAATCAAGTTGAGAAAAGTCGTAAACTTCTTCAATCTTTATCGTAACAAATTCTACGTAATTAAGTACCAGTTCTAACGAAGCTATAAAATAGTCTTCTTGAACGGTTAAGCGTTTTCCAACACTCTCACTTCCACCTTGTATAAAATTATCAAAATAAATTCCATCAATGATGCCACCAGCATGTACAAGGAGATTCCTTCTCGAGTATAACTCCTTTATTTCTGTTTCGTCTAAGTTGGAGTTGGCTGTATTTATGTTTAATTTCGTCCTTAAAAACTTATTTATTTCTTTGTAACCACCTAATACAACATTTCTTACTTTATTTTGAATAATTTCGTTTTGGATTTCCTTTATATCACTAATGTTGAGTAAATCAACGACTTTATATTCCTTAGTGCCCTCTGTTTTAAAAGGGTTTAATGTTATTTCACCTAATTCTAGCAAAACATCATTGAAATATAATTCCATAATTGATATAAGCCTTACAAACAATGATTCTCTTAACATATTTGCATATCTATCTGATAAATTCCTTGTTAATTCACTCGGAGACCTAGATATTAGTTCATTTTTATAGTGAAATTTATTGTTATTAGAAATTAATTTTGTTTCCAATTCATCATTTACTCTTGAGATTGTTTCCTCATAGGAAAAAATCGTAACGTAATATATTTTCTTTACCCTACTCCATTCAGTTCTGAAATTTTGAAATGCTCTAATCTTAGTTTTGTATTCCAATTTTAATCTCCCTTTATGTTAATTTTTAATAAGAATTACCTACCATAAGGTAATTTTAATTATCAAATATTGTTTTAGAGATTAGCAAATCTCTACGTTTTTTTATGTATTGCTTTAAGTTAATATCTCACTTTCCAGTTCCAATATTATCCTTTCCACTAGTATATCACCGCTACTTATTAAGCGGGAAATTTAACGTTGCGGAAAAAACAAATGCTATAGCATTTTAATCATATTACGATACCACAATCGATTAGGAAGTTAGGAAGTCTCTTTATTGGTTAATCTTATGTTACTTTCTCCTTTAAATTATTCAATTTTTTAAACAATAAATATTGAAACAGGGAGGGGAAATTATTTAAAAAAAAAACGAGGATGATAAAGTAACCTATTGCTATAGTTGCCGCAAAAAGAGCCTATTCACACGGAGAGATGTGAGTAATAATAGTGGAGGATTAGTAAATAATAATAAAAAAAATTCCTATTTCAAATTTCATACAATAACAGCTTTGATAGCTTAATTTATTTTATTCTTTTCTGTTACAATTAAGTATAAATAACACCGCTCAATTTATGAGCGGTGTTGTTTTTTAAGTTCTAATTTAAATTAGCTAAGGACTCTATTCTCTATTACTTAATACTTCTATAGCCTTCAAAAAAATGGAATAACTGTCTTTTTCATATACATCATTATTATTTTTAAAAAAGTTAGGCTATGTTAAAGGCTAGGGTGATTTAGTTTGTGAAATGTTACACTTAAACTAAAGGGGCATTTTAGTTGAAGAGTGTTGTTTAATTTTTGTTCAACAAGCGGGCCATATTCTTGAAAATTAATTTACAAGTTATTATTGATGTTAATAATAGCTTAAATATGCAAGGAAGAATCCAGTTTTCCAAAAGAACATTCAACCATTAGTAGCGCACCATTTGGGGTGAATGTAATTCGGGTAGCTATGTCATATTTGCCATTTGCCATACAGAGTTTGGAAATTTATAAATCTGATGATCTTATTATTACTAACTATTTTGTTTGGTTATCTATTTATAACTTCAATGGAAATAAATAATAAAACTAAATTTTATAAAGTGAGAGCTATTCCGCAATCGGGCGCGATTGTTCAATAAGTGTCTCTGTTCTTATTACTAACGGTGCTTTAGTGAAACAAGACCATCATTTTAGATGGTCTATTTTGTCTATTATAATCTTAAGTTGTGGTGTGTTAGTAAATGAATTTAAATTCCTGTTTTTATTCCAAAACCAATTAAAATTAAACCCGTTGATTTTTGGAATGCCTGCTGGAATTTGGAGTTGTCCAACCATTTTTTTGCATAATCAATTATATAAACAAGGGCTAGAAACCAACAAACAGCGAGTAAAGTAAGGATTAAGGCTAACATAAACAATTGCTGATTTACATTGTCGTTCAAATCGATAAATTGAGGCATGATAGTTATATAAACCAAAACAGTCTTTGGATTAAGAATATTACTAAGTAATGCTTGCATAAAGGAACTTTTATTATGCTGATTTGAACATTTAGTAGGTGTATTTGCTTGTGTTTGAATCTCTTTTAAAGAAAACATACTCTTAGTAAAAAAACTTTTTATCCCTAAATAAATTAAGTAGGCGGCTCCCATATATTTGATGATACTGAAAAGAACAACGGACTTTGCTATGACAACAGATAAACCAAGAATGGCAATAAGCGTCCAAAAAGAAAGTCCCGTTGCCATTCCGAGTACCGTAAATCGTCCAGCTTTCGGACCATAGGCGAGCGTATTTTTCACTAGCAACATCGTATCTACACCAGGTATGATAACCATCATTGCAGCAATTGAAATATATATTAGTAAGCTATCCATGTTGTTTCTCCCTTCCCCTTCTGATAGTGGCTACCAAAGTAACTACTATCAAACAAAAGTATATCAGAATATTTCAGAAAAAATCAATAGACTTTGTTAAACTATTAGTTACAAATAAATTTGTGTTGGAGGATTTATGAAAGAAAACATTTTAGATACATTAAAAAATTTGAATTTTACCGAATATGAAGCAAAAGCATATCTAACCTTATTACAAGAATCGCCATTAACTGGTTATGCAGTTGCAAAACAATCAGGTGTACCCCGATCAAAAATTTATGAAGTTCTAGAGAGTCTTGCCATGCAAGGAGACATTCTAATCAGTCCAGGAAACACACCACTGTATACTCCTATTCCTGCAAAGGAGCTAATTAAAAATCGTCGGATGAAAGCGGAAGAGCATTTCGAACTTGCAGAAAAATCATTAGAGGATTTTAAAAATTCAGTAAATGACCGTGAAAATATCTGGAATATCACGGGATGCAATGAAATAATTGATAAGGTAAAAGCTTGTATAATATCTGCTAAAAAAAGAATTCTCTTAGAGGTTTGGGAAGAGGAATTCGAAGAATTGGAGTTTGAACTAAGCAAGGCAGCAAAAAGAGGAGTCAACGTAACGATAATTGCTTATGGGGAAATCACCTCTGATTTTGCAAATGTTTACCTCCATTATATGGGTCATGAAATTACAGAAGAGTATGGTGGACGGTGGATTGTCATCAGTAGAGATGATTCGGAAGTAGTAGCAGGTATTGTCTCACTGGGTAAAGATAGCCGTGCTGCATGGACAATGCATGTAGGTTTAGTCATGCCAATTACAGAGGTCATGATTCATGATTTGTATCTAATGGAAATCATGGAAAAACATAAAGAACTGTTGGAGGTGAGTTTTGGGAAAAACCTCGTCAATTTACGTCGTAAATTTTCCATCCATCCAGATTTTAAAAAACATTATGTGAAATAGATTTGTACGATACTCTCATTTATACAACAGAATAAGAACAGCATTACTTCTTAATAAAGTAATGCTGTTCTTATTCAAAAAACGGGTGCTTTACTTGAAGATCACTTAGCTGGTAAGACGGCTCTTTTCTTATTAAACTAAAAATACAGGTTAGTTCAAAAGAGATTTAGAGGTTGAACGATAGTTTTAAATAGTACAGAAACTGGAGAATAAATTAGTACCCTTATAATATGAAAAAGAAGCGTTCTATTGTCTTCGACTATTTCGATAAATATACCTTCCCTTTATAAAGTAAATGTAGTTAGATTTCTTGGTTTGTGGTATATATGTAAGTAGTTACTAGGCCATTTAAGCCACTACTGTGCACTAGATACCGAAAGGAAGAGAAGATATGGAAGTTGTACAGCAAGGTACACAAATTAGATTTGATAATCATGTACATTTCCACAAAATACAAGCGTGGATACAAGATAGCAGACCTTATGCGAACTTAGGGAAATGTGCTAACTACATACCAGCTTTAGAAAGAGCAAATCCTTCGCAGTTAGGTATTTGTATCATTGGTTCAGACGGTACGATGGTAAAGACAGGTGATTTTGATACCGCTTTTACCTTACAAAGTATATCGAAGGTAATTGGCTTTATAGCTGCATGTATAGATTATGGCATTTCATATGTGTTAGAAAGGGTGGACGTCGAACCAACCGGGGATGCTTTTAACTCGATTATTCGTCTAGAAGTTCATAAACCTGGAAGACCTTTCAATCCGATGATAAATGCTGGAGCAATCACTGTTGCCTCATTATTAGGGAGAAGAAATTCAGTTGAAAAAGTGGAATCTATATGCCTCTTAATAGATAGAATGGTAGGAAGACACCCAATTATCAATGAAGAAGTATTTCAATCTGAGTGGCAAACGGCTCATCGAAATCGTGCTTTAGCTTATTATCTAAAAGAAATGGGATTCTTAGATTGTTCTGTAGAAGAAGCAATAGAGGTATACTTAAAGCAATGTTCAATTGAAGTAACTACAGAAGATGTAGCCATGATTGGCTTAGTCCTGGCAAATGACGGATATCATCCTATCCGTAAGGAGCAAATCTTCTCTAAGGAAGTGGCTAGGTTAACAAAAGCGTTGATGGTGACATGTGGTATGTACAATGCTTCTGGTAAATTTGCTGCATCTGTAGGTATTCCTGCAAAAAGTGGAGTATCGGGCGGGATATTGGCAGTAATTCCTCCTCGAGCTAGATCCGATGATTCCCCATTTATGGATGGCTGTGGAATAGGGGTTTATGGTCCTGCCATTGACGAATTTGGAAATAGTGTTGCAGGTGTTATGCTGTTACAGCAAATATCTAGAGAATGGGATTTTAATATTTTTTAAATGTGGTGTCCTATCACAACATTGGAATAACAAATCCAAAAGAAAATGAGGCTAAGCGTTAACTTATTCTTCAACTAACGGTGCAGTTTAGTTAGGACTTCTGTAGATTGTAGAAGGCCTTCTAACTGGTTATAATACATAGCTAGCATATCAGCCCATCCTAACTGGATGGGCGTTTTTTTTACATTTACTCCAACTGTTCCTTAATAACTTGATCGACCCCGAGCAAAATCAACTTCAAACCAAATTCAAATGCTCTGTCAGTCCCCATCAGCTCAAATAATCCGTTCTTGAACATCCTCCGAAACAGTCCCACATCCGTCTCATTCATAGAGTCTAAAAGGCAAATCATTTCTTCTCTTGGAAGCATTTCCTTGGCCTGAAGGATAGCGGAGACATTACGTTGATGTTGTTCATCATCTAGAACAAAGTAATAGACATAGTTAACGAGTGTAGTAACCACTTGCATTTTCTGCACTTGCTCAAGCGGTGTTGATTCCACGCATAGCAGCATCCGGTTGGTGAATCGGATGATATCTGGTTCGTGGGGCAGTGTCATCATCATAATCTGCGTAGAGCATGGATAGCGGCTGAGCACACTTTTTACCGTTACCGCAAGCTCAGTCAACTGTTCCTTCCAATCCCCTTCGGAGTGGAATTCCTCCAAAATTATTTTAGATACCTGGTTGGCTAGCCGCTGGTAGAGATTTTGTTTGCTCTTGAAGTACCAATACAAAGAGGGCGCCTGAATCCCAAGTCTGTGTGCCAATCGTCTCATAGTGAGTTTCTCGATACCCTCCTCTCCAAGAAGCTCCCATGAGGCTTCTAAAATCTTATCCTCCGAAATCTGAGGCTGCTGTTTTTTCATTGGTATCCTCCATTTCATCTAACACTGTAAGTTTATGCTTTACAGATTCATAAGTTAATGTTAACATCTAACACTGTAAGATTCAAACTAACACCGTTAGATAAATGTTTAAAAGAAAGAAGTGATCCACTTGGATGCAGAAAACCTCTATTACTTTGAAAAAGCACCGGTCGCAAAGGCTGTAGCTCACTTTGCTGTACCGATGATGCTAGGCACATCAATGAGTGTCATTTATTCCATCTTGAATGCCTATTTCCTTGGTATGCTAAATGATACTGCCATGTTAACAGCACTCGCATTAACCTTGCCGTTATTCGCGATCATTATGGCGCTAGGAAATTTGATTGGCATGGGGAGTGGTACACTCATCTCACGTTTGCTAGGAGAGAAAAAATATGATGATGTAAAGCATGTGTCTTCATTCGCCTTTTACAGCAGCTTAGTTCTCGGTCTTGTCGCAATAGGTGTAAGCTTCCCATTGATTGAGCAAATCGTATATGGCCTTGGGGCAACGTCTGACTCCTTCGAATTTACAAAAGACTATGTCACAATTATGATCATAGGCTCTCCATTTGTCATATTGTTCTTCACACTGGAGAATATCGTGCGCTCAGAAGGTGCGGCAATCACATCTATGATTGGTATGATTATCAGCGTTGTCGTGAATATTATTCTAGATGCACTATTCATTTTTGTCTTCCATTGGAGCGTAACTGGGGTTGCGACAGCTACGGTAACTTCAAACGTTGTTGCCAGTGCATTTTACGCTTTTCATATAAGATATAAAAGCAAATTCCTAACCGTTTCAGCCAAATGGTTCAAGGCTACTAAAGAGATTCTGAGTAATGTATTTAAGATCGGATTTCCAATCTTTATTATGAGTATCTTTTTGGGTGCAATGTCGCTCATCTTAAACCACTTTCTTATAGAATATGGGGATCAGGCAGTAGCTGCTTACGGGATATCATCACGTTTATTGCAATTTCCTGAGTTTATCCTGATGGGCTTATGTGAGGGAGTAGTGCCGCTTATCGCCTTTTCTTTTACAGCGAATAAAATGCGCATGAAGCATACAATCGGATTTACAATTAAAACAATTGTGGTGTTAGCCTTTGTATTCGGCGTTATCGTTTACCTGATATCTGATAACCTAATTAGTTTATTTACGAATGACCCACATTTAATTGAAGTAGGAAGTTACATTCTGCATGTAACGTTCTTATGCTTGTTTATTACCGGAATGACCACGTTGTTTACAGGTATATTTCAAGCAACAGCACAGGGAACTGTTGCGCTTATTATGTCAATTATTCAAGGAATTACACTAATTCCTATGTTGTTTATCGCCAATCATATGTACGGATTCCACGGAGTAATCTGGTCGCTTGTTATTGTAGATGCCGTCTCATTCCTAGTGGGTGCTATCATGCTGTATGTTTTACGGAACAAATTGCAGCCGAATTTAGATAGTTTAGTACAGTAGAAAGATAAAACTTAGCTTCTTGCTCTATAAAACATATTTGTTTTACGTTCCGGAGAAGGCAGGTTCGATACGTCATAAAGACTCGGTTGGGCAAGTAGGAGAAGTATCTGCCAGTAATATTATGAGGATGAACGCAGTTAAAAGCTTTTATCATAAAGAAACGTCAGAGGCAAGAGAAGCACTACAAATTTTAATCCGTCCAGAACAAGAGGATTTGGATAGTGGCATACAGTTTTTTTTGCGAGATGTGGAGCTATTAGAAGGCTGGCAACTACTCGGTGTACCGAAAGAAATGGATGCACCACTTGTCATTCGCAATCAAGTAGCGATTAATGACGCCAAATTCTTTGCAGGGGAATTGTGACAACTACCAAAGCATCATGGCTTTACACCGTGCCTCTATGTGATGGATAGGGAACTTCAAGTGAACTAAACCATTTTATCTAAAGGTGATACGATAGCAGGATTTGAACTGTATGACGATACGATAAAAACAAGTACAAATACAACGATTGTACTGTTCTTAGCAAATGAGCAAGTTAAATAGAATGGAGTAGATGAACGAATGAATAAACTTTATACAATTGTCCGATTTCTGTTAGGTTTCATGATGATTGGTTCAGGTATCTTTATGTTCGTAGCAGGGGGATTTACAACTGAATACGAAAACGAAACAGCACAGCTTTATATGAATGCCATGGAGGAAACAGGTTTCTTTATACCGATGCTAGCAATTGTAAAAATTATTTGTGGGTTATCATTTGTAACAAAACGCTTTATGCCATTGGCGTTACTGATTTTTATGTCACTTGCAGTAAATATGGTTGTATTCCACATTTTCTTAGAGCCATTCACAGGCTTCCCAGCATACTTTATTTTCATTATGACGGTGTTCTTAATGGTGAGGAATTTTCCAGACTACCGAAATTTATTACAAGCAAAAGCGATTGTTTAATGGTTGATAGAAGTATGTGGTAATAGCATTTCATAACTCAAACAGGTAGGTCAGTCTCTAAGGATACCGACATACCTGTTTTTAATGTTTGATTGGCGATATGCTTCTTAGCCGAAGTCGGTACGGATGTCGAGAAGCAATTCCCCAGTTCGGCGCTTTAGAGTTACCAACTATGTTGTAACTTTACATTATAGTTGGTAATTTAACATTAAAAGCAGGTAACTGATATTTTAAACGAACGTTAAAATCACCTCTCTAGTTTAATGAGAGGTGATTTTTTGTTGGGTACCTATGTTAAAATAGCTATAAATTGTGAAGGGTTTCACTTAAACTAATGGTGCAGCATTCCTGTTTGAAACTTATTCGAGGTCTTGCAGAAAAAAGAGTCCTCTAGTATGATGCTGAGTGTCAACGCACATTGACCCATCATCTACAAGGAAGTTTTCAGCCGGGGGGATTTATACTTTACACCATTGACTTACTTAGGATGTTACATAAGTTTCCTCATGTTCTAACATAAGAACTGCAACTTCAGAAGTTCGTCAGTTCCGTTAAGTAAGAACTATTGAACGTTGTTCTAGGACTGTCATCCGAAATACGTTCGCAAATCTAAATTTTTCTATTTTTGTATTCCTTATTTCTCTTTGTTTCATTTACATTGAAGGTTTAATTACCAGCTCACTTACATCGACCTGAACAGGCTGTTCAAGAGCATAGACGATCGCACGGGCAATAGCAGTAGTTGGCAGAGCGTTACGTCGGTATTCCTTCATGAATTCTCTAGCCTGGTTGTCGGTAATGCTATCAGCTAGTTCTGATTCCGTTACTCCTGGCGATACAAGGGTCACACGGATCCCTTGACCCACAGTCTCTTGCCGCAAACCGTCCGTTATTGCACGTACGGCATATTTGGTCGCGCAGTAGACAGTTGCTGTCGGGGTCACTTCGTACGCGCCGATGGATGCGATGTTGATAAAATGTCCAAAACCTTGTTTTTTCATGACCGGAAGACCTGTGGCAATGCCATGAAGCACCCCGCGAATGTTGACATCAATCATCCGGTTCCATTCTTCAATTTTTAATGCTTCCAGCGAAGAGAGCGGCATCACGCCTGCGTTGTTAATAATAGCGTCAACTCTTCCAAAACGACTCTGGGCTGCACCGATAATCGCCTGCATCTGTTCTAGTTTTGTCACATCGAGCTGTTGAATGAGTACGGAACCTCCATCCCCTTGAATGTCAGATGCCAATGACTCTAGTCTTTCCATACGTCTTGCCCCGATTACAACATGTGCGCCCAGGCTTGCGAGCAGTCGGGCTGTTGTTTCACCAATTCCGCTGCTTGCCCCTGTAATCACAACCACTTTCCCATTAAGTTCGGACACTATTCCTTGCTCCCTTCCTCCAGATATAGCACCATACCTGCATGATAAAGTACCCCGTTGATAAAATCACCATTGGCAGTAAAGCCTGTATCATCGACATATTCAATATGATTCTCTGTGACGATATAGTTTCCTTGATATGCGCTTTCACGGTTGCCGCGGGCTTCATCGTATCGGCCATTTGAAAGTAGTTCGTGCCGAATATAGCCGTCCGTGGTTACCCACATTCCCACATAGGGATGAGAATTATTTATAAGTTCTTTTTCCATGTATATTCTCCTCTCATGTTTACAAGATGGATGGCACTCAAATTTTGGTAGAAAGTGATTTTAAAACAGAAATTTGAACACCCATACCTAATTGAAGTATCTGACCATAAACTCATTATGAACTTGTAAACCAAAAAGGGGGTAGTCGGAAAATATACAATTCTTGCCTAATACTCCAATAAATTATAGTATAATGGCAAGATATCCATATATGAAACTGGAGAGGAGGAATGTTTCATGGAGCAAATTAAGGAATTAGCGGAGTTAATTGAGAGAAATGTAGCGGTGGATGGAACGCATGATACGTCTATATCCGGATTGCGATTTGTTCGTACCACCCAGATTTCTGAACCCGTTTACTCTGTTTATGAACCTTCCCTATGTGTTGTGGCCCAGGGATCAAAATTAGTCATGCTTGGGGAAGAAAGCTATCAGTACGACTCTGCCAGTTATCTGACTGCTTCCGTCCATTTGCCAATTACAGGACAAATCATAAAGGCTTCTCCTAATAACCCTTATTTATGCGTTCAATTGCAGCTTGATATGAACCAGATTTTCGAAATCGTTCAGTCAACGAATCAAGTAATTTCAAATGACTCCCCGGGACGAGGTCTGGTAATCAGCCAAATAAATGACTCTCTCCTTGAAGCGGTAATACGACTTATTAGGCTACTGGAGACTCCACAGGATATACCAATCCTTGCCGATGGTATCAAACGTGAAATCATTTACCGGATTCTACAGAATGACCGGAATGATTCCATGAAGTATTTTGCACTTATAGGGAGTCAGGCACAACGGATTGCAAAGGTGATCGGGGTGTTAAACCGTGAATTTGCACAGCCCTTATTGGTAAACAGATTAGCGAAAGAAGCCAGAATGAGCTCTTCATCCTTGTACAGCCATTTTAAGGAAGTCACGGGTATGAGCCCAATCCAGTTTCAGAAACAGCTTCGGTTGCAGGAAGCACGCCGATTGCTTTTAACGGAAAATCTGGAAGCTGCTGAGGCAGCGTTTCAGGTAGGTTATGAAAGCCCCTCTCATTTTAGCCGGGAATACAGCCGTAAATTTGGTCTGTCCCCATTGAAAGATGTACGACGACTGCGGGAAATGTTGTAATAAAAGAAGCATACGTTTATCGAGACTTAAGGGGTTATTCTATGTAAGTGGAAGGGCATAGGAATAGTGAATCCAATGAGCTAAAAAGAAAACTATTTTAAATATAAAAAAAGTGCTTGGATACCTATTTAGAGACCTAGGAAAATGATATACCATATTCAATCTTTTGAAATTTCTCGGCCTTCTCCGTTGAATGGTGCTTTCTTCCTGAAGGAGTAAAGCTTTTTTATTGAACTAATGCTGCAGGAGTGCCGCTGAGCCTAGGTCGTATCATAGAGTGGGGGGGATGCCCGCAATGGGTGCTTTAGTCAATTAGAGCAACGTCCTTTAAGACGTTGCTCCTTTTGCATTTAAAAGTACTTCTGATAATACTCTTTTCTTAACCTTCCGCTTAGCTGAGCATAGATTTTGGTGGTTTCACTCTTCTCATGCCCCATAAGACTTTGTATGACTTCAATAGGAGCTCCATTATTCATCAAATGAGTTGCGTAGCTGTGCCTAAGTTGGTGTGGATGAATTTCTTTATTAATTTCCGCACGATTGGAGATCCGCTTGATGATATATCTCATTTGGGAGACACTCATTTTATGTGGCTGTCTTGCTGTAACAAAGATGGCTGGATTGTGGTCATTCCGACTTTCTAAATAACGTTTAAGCCATATGTCACAACGTGTATTAAAATATACCTCCCTTTCCTTATCACCTTTACCTCGAACGATCGCCGATTGATTGGACCAATTAATATGGTTCTTTTCTAACGAAACTATTTCTCCAATTCTACAACCGGTAGAAAACATGAATTCAAAAATAGCTTTTTCCATTGGGGAATGACAGGATTCACGAAGGTGTTCGATTTCCCGTTCTGTTAAATACTTAGGTATCCGCTTCCCTACTTTGGGTTCTTTAATTTTGGAAGTTGGATTCTTACTAAGGTATCCTTCTTCATGAGACCAACGAAAAAATGATTTCATAAAGCGAATACGATGTGCAAGACTGGCTGGTTTTAAATGCTTACCGGATACAGCCAGATACTCCTTTAGTTGATTTGTATCCAGCAATGCCATCTCTACATCTTTAAAATAACCAATTAGTAGCAAAGACTGTAACTGGTAGGCCTTCAACGTTTGTGGCGAGAAGCCCTCTATTCGCTTATCTGCTTCAAACGAAGCCCATGCTTTTGACAGTAACAATTTTATTCCCCCTAAAATAGTAATATTAAAAGGATTATTGCCAACTTAATAGAATTATAGACATATGGCGTATTTTGACTAACGGTGCAGGTTAGTTTAACAACGGCAAATGGTTTTATTAAAAAATCAACTGGTGAAGGTGGAGATTATTATTAGACAACTTATAGTTATTTTAATGGTTATAGCTGTTTTTTTCATATCTGCTTGTAATGAAAAGGATAATATTGACCATTTCTCTTCTAAAGAAGAAACTATGGAACATTTTGTTCAGAATGAAAATATTAAAGGGAATATTGATTTAATTACAACGACAAATGATGAAAGTTTATTAGTAGTACAGTCAAGTGGAAATACATATTTCGTCGGTGAATTAGTGGAGGACAAGGAAGGATATTACGCTAAGAGAATATCAGACAATGTTGAAATGACAATAGGTGCAAGTTGGGAACTAAATACAATGGATAAGAATGAGTACACTATATTTTTTGAAAAGAACAAAGAAGATGCGAATTACATACAGTTCTCTAATGGAGAATATGATATCTCGCTTGTAGAGGGACATACGATAAGGGAAAACACCTTTGCTTTAACAAGTGCGATAAAGGAAGTTGAAATAGTAAAAGATTAATTCGACTAACGGGTGCTTTACTTCAAGAAGGAAATACTTATTTGGAATCTATTCATGCTGACTTTCGTATATAGTCCGAGGGGGAATATTTTTGAAAAATACAAAGTTAAGAATCGCATGGATTATTCCTAATGTATTTTGTTACTTGATGCTATTTGGATTATCCATTTGGACAGTGTCTAACAGCGAAGGGTTAGAAGAAATCAATAGATTATCACTTTACGTTATATTTATGCTTTTACTTTTCTTAGTATCAGTTTTCGGAAGTTACCGAATTTGGACATGGATAAAAGAAGGTAAAATATAAAAAATTCTTATTAAGCTAACGGGTGCTTTACTTAAAGATTCGATTTCCGAAATAATCAAAATTAATTATAATAACCAAACTGAAATTAATAATAAACCAACTATGTCGAACATTCTTTGTTTCAAAACAGTTGGTTTTTTCTGTGTATAATCAGTGTTTGTAACTTACTATTATCTTAAATTTCACTTTTTTAAATATCCTAAAATAATTTAAATGCAAAATAAAAGAACTGGTTAGTATATCTAACCAGTTCTTACGTCACGACTAAGTTACCTACGTCATGATTGAGTTATCTATGTCACGACTGAGATATTTACGTCACGAGTGAGTTATTTGAGGACAATAACCTAAAAATTTATTTAACCCTATTACTCAACCGTAACAGATTTTGCCAAGTTTCTTGGTTTATCCACGTCACAGTCTCTGTGTAGAGCAGCGTAGTAGCTGATTAGCTGTAATGGGATTACGGCTACTAGTGGAGCTAAGAATTCGTGTACTTTAGGAAGTACGAAGCGGTCGCCTTCTTCCTCATGGCCCTCCATTGCGATAATACATGGGTTAGCGCCACGTGCCACTACTTCTTTTACGTTACCACGAACATTTAAGCTTACAGCCTTCTGTGTTGCTAAAGCGATTACTGGTGTGCCGTCTTCGATAAGGGCGATTGTACCATGCTTTAATTCTCCGCCAGCGAAGCCTTCTGCTTGTATATAAGAGATTTCCTTGAGCTTTAAAGCACCTTCTAAGCTTACATAGAAGTCCACATTTCTTCCGATGAAGAAAGCGTTTCTTGTAGTAGAAAGGTATTCTGCTGCAATCTCTTCTAGCTCTTCTTTAGTGTCTACAATCGCTTGAACCGCATTTGCTACAATTCCAAGCTCCTTCACAACATCAAAGTCTAACTCTTTGCCTTGTGACTTAGCAAATACAGAGGCAGTTACCATAAGTACTGCTACTTGTGCCACATAAGCTTTTGTAGAGGCTACAGCTATTTCTGGACCAGCATGAAGTAATAACGTGTGGTCTGCTTCACGGGAAAGCGTAGAGCCTGGTACGTTAGTTACGGTTAGTGTTGGATAACCTTTTTCTTTGATTTTCACTAATACTTGGCGGCTATCTGCTGTTTCGCCAGATTGCGTGATGAAGATAAATAAAGGTTTTTTTGAAAGTAGAGGCATATTGTATCCAAATTCACTAGAGATATGCACCTCTACTGGAATACCAGCAATTTTCTCGAAGTATTCTTTACCGATTAAACCAGCGTGATAGCTAGTTCCCGCTGCAATAATGTACAAGCGGTCTGCTTCTTTTAGAGCATCTAAAATTGCAGAGTCAATAGTAAGCTCACCTTGTTCATTTTGATATGCTTGTATAATTTTACGAAGAACAGCTGGCTGCTCATCAATCTCTTTTAACATATAGTGAGGGTAAGTCCCTTTTTCAATATCACTCATGTCTAGCTCTGCTTTGTAAGGAGCACGCTCTACCTTTGTACCATCAAGTGTTTGGATTTCCACTGATTCCTTGCGCACGATTACGATTTCTTGGTCATGAAGCTCTACGTATTGCTCTGTTACTTGTAGCATAGCCATTGCGTCAGAAGCAACTACGTTAAATCCTTCTCCTACACCTACAAGAAGTGGAGATTTGTTTTTAGCTACATAGATCGTGTTTTCATCTTCATTGTCTATCAATGCGATTGCATAAGAACCATGGATTAAGTGTAATGTTTTTCTTAGCGCATCCACCGTAGATAGACCGTCTTTTGAGAAACGTTCGATTAACTGAACGATAACCTCCGTATCTGTATCAGAAGCCATTTCAACGTCTGCTAAATAAGCTTTTTTCAGTAAATGATAGTTTTCGATTACACCATTATGCACTAGTGTAAAGCGTTTTGTTGTACTTTGATGAGGGTGAGCATTTTCTTGGTTTGGAACACCGTGAGTTGCCCAGCGAGTATGACCAATTCCTAGATTTGCACTTACATCTCCATCTACCGCTTCACGTAAATCTGCGATACGTCCTTTTTCCTTAAATACCATTACTCCGTCTTCATTTAAAACTGCAATTCCCGCAGAATCATATCCACGGTACTCTAATTTTTCTAAGCCTTTTAATAAAATTTCTTTCGCATCGTTTTCACCGATATATCCTACAATTCCACACATAATTTATATTCCTCCGTTATCATTCATGTCAAAATAAGCATATTGAAAAGCTTGCCTTAGCGATAAAACGCCTGTGGAAACACACATAATCTATGCGATACCACTATTGCGCTTATCCTAAACATCTTTCACATACACATACCTATTAAGCTAAGAATGCCTTCTTTTCCCTTTTGTCATTCAATCACTTGAATGGTTTATGAAAAAGAATTACAACCGGGCAAATACGGTCGGGAGGCATCCGCCGAAATATCGATAACCTCCACCTCGTCTGCTGAAGATTCGTTTCGTCCAATTTCTTCAGCTCAGGCGCTATAATTGTTTTCCTGCTTTTAACGCGTTACCTATCCTTCCTTTCTACGCGGTTACCAGTATTCTAATATAATGTAACTCCATCATTATATCTTCTCATTATATGTGAGTCAATCGAAACCACAAGGCCAAAAGTACCAAGAAATGTATAAATGAAGAAAGAGACCTATCGCTAATGGTCTCTTTTACTCATACAATAACTGCTCCGTAAGCAAGCGCTATTATGATAACAAATGCAGGATGTAGTTCTACCTTCTCTAAAAGCAAATAGCTTCCTACTATTAAGATAAGAGTTGATATTATACCAATCCCATCTAATGATTCTTGTGCAAACTGGATAGTCATTACACCTAGTAATACAGCGATTACTGGTCTTATCAGCTTTGTAAGGTTTTTGACTTCCGGCGCTTCTTTATATTTTAATAGAACAGCCATCATACTAATCATGAGTATTAAGGAGGGTGCGACAGTCGCAAAAAGAGCAATAGTTGCCCCTAATATTCCGCCCTCTGCATATCCAATATAGCCTGCCATTTTTGTAGCTATTGGTCCAGGTAATGAGTTTCCAAGGGCTACAACCTCACTAAATTCCTGAGTTGTCATCCACTCATAGTTTTCAACTACCTCATGCTCTATCAATGGAATAGAGGCAGGGCCACCGCCATAGCCCAATATACCTGGAATAAAAAATGCTAAAAACAATTGCCAGTAAATCACTTACTTCCCCTCCTTTTTAATAGAGGGAAAAAAGCGATTGCCATACAAACTACTATGATAATTGCTGGATGTATATGTATAAGCTCCATAAGCAATGCAGCAACAGCTATTATTAAACATGCCTGCCACCATCCAAAGGATTCTCCAGTTTTTTTGATAAAGTCCCAGGTCATTAATGCTAACATAACTGCGACAACTGGAATAACTGCAGCTGTCATATTTTGAACTCTTGGTGAGTCCTTAAATGACTGCAGAAATCCTAGCAGAAGAATCATCAGTATTACTGTAGGAATGACCGAAGCGATGAGTGCATTGACACAACCCCAAAAGCCAGCAATGCGATATCCGATGTAGCCTGCCATCTTGGTTGCTATTGGACCTGGCATTGTATTTGCCAGTGCTAATGTATCACCGAATTCCTCATCATCCATCCAATTATACTTCTTAACAACTTCCTGATGAACTAGGGGTATCGAGGAAGGTCCACCTCCGAATCCAAGCATACCAACTCGGAAGAATGCCCAACTTATATCTCTTTGAAGTACCGGCTTAGGACGCACAGAGCTTTTCTCCAAAGGCTGACGTTCTACCACGCTGCGATAGCTCCATCCGTTCGAGATTCTGTTCCCCCTTGTAGAACGCCCGTATCTGCATTTCTCCAAATAATCTGCCCACGTCCAAAGCTTCCTCCATCAGTTGCCACTTGGATATCATGCCCTTTTCTCACCAAACTTTGTACCAAATAGTTAGGGAACTCTGGCTCAACATGTACCGTTTTACCCTTCATCCACTGCCAACGAGGAATATCAAGCGTTGCTTGTGGATTTAACATATAATCTATAGTACTAGTCACTACTTGAAAATGCCCCTGTGGCTGCATATAGCCTCCCATTATGCCAAATGGCCCTACTGCTTCTCCCTCTTTCGTTAAGAATCCAGGGATAATGGTGTGGTAAGTTTTTTTACCTGGCTTCAATACGTTAGGATGTGATTCATCTAAAGAGAAGTCATGTCCTCTGTTTTGGAGAGCAATTCCTGTCCCTGGAATGACAACACCTGACCCAAAGCCCATGTAATTACTTTGAATATAAGAAACCATATTTCCTTCTTCATCGGCAGTTGCCAGATAAACCGTCCCGCCCTTTGGTAATTCATACGGCTCTGGATCTGCTGCTTCATCTTGAATTACCTCTTTGCGTTTCTCGGCATACTCCTCTGACAATAAATGCTCGAATTTTACTGGCATTGCTTCGGGATCTGTTATAAATGCCTGTCCATCTGTGAAAGCTAATTTCATCGATTCAATTTGCTGATGAATGGTGTGTGCACTTTGCCACTGAGGTTTATCCATCCTTTTAAATACATTTAATGCCATTAAAGCAACCATTCCTTGGCCGTTTGGTGGAATTTCCCAAACATCATAGCCCCGATAATCCACAGAAATGGGATCTACCCACTCAGGCTGATAGGATTCCAAATCACTTTTAGAAAGATATCCTCCATGCTTCTTCATGAAACCATCAATTTGTTCAGCAATTTCTCCTTCATAAAAAGCTCTTGCTTTCGTTTCTCCGATTGCTCGGAGAGTGCTCGCATGACCTGGGGATTTCCACACTTCTCCAATTTCAGGAGGACGTCCATCTGGAGCAAACGTTTCAAACCATGCGTTATACTCCTCGGTCGTAAAGCTTGCTTTAAACTTTTTGTATGCCACCTTCCAATATTTCCCTAGTATTGGTGTCAGAGGATAGCCTTCCTCCGCGTACTGTATAGCAGGCTCTAGTACCTCCTTTAACGGTAGCTTGCCAAACCTTTCAGATAAGGCTGCCCATGCTGCTGGAACTCCGGGTACAGTTACTGGAACTACTCCATACACAGGAACTTTTTCTAAACCTTGTGCTCTTAGCTTCTCTGCTGAAATGGATTGTGGCGCGGGGCCAGATGCATTCAAACCATGAAGCTTGTCCTTTGTCCATATTAAAGCAAAAGCATCTCCTCCGATTCCATTAGAGGTAGGTTCCAAAACTGTTAATGCAGCGGCAGTTGCAATAGCTGCATCAATTGCATTTCCACCTTTTTTTAATATATCTAAGCCGGCCTGCGCTGCTAAAGGCTGTGATGTTGCTACCATTCCTTTTTTAGCAAATACGGTACTTCTCTTACCTGGAAATGGGTGATATAAGTAATCCATGATGTGATTCCCCTTTATAAGCTTTAAATTTTAGTCCCTACAAAGTGACAGGCAGCAAAGTGACCTTCCTTTACCTGCTCCCATGCAGGCATATCTTTTTTACAAATATCTTGTGCTATCGGGCAACGTGTATGAAACGGACAGCCCGATGGAGGATTGGCTGGGTTAGGAAGGTCCCCTTGAAGTCGAATACGTTTCGAACTTCGATTTACCGAAGGACGTGGAATAGCGGACAGCAACGCCTGAGTATAAGGATGCGTTGGATTTTTAAATAAGTCCTCTACTGTACCAAGTTCTACCGTATTACCTAAATACATAACTAGCACTCGGTCGCAAAAATAGCGAACTACTCCTAGATCATGAGAGATGAATAAATAAGACAGCTGGTATTTTTGTTGAAGAGTTTTTAATAGTTTTAAAACTTGAGCTTGAACAGATACATCTAAAGCAGAAACAGCTTCATCACATATAACAAAGGAAGGATTTAAGGCGATAGCTCTAGCTATCCCAATCCTTTGACGCTGCCCACCACTAAATTCGTGAGGATAACGTTCGTAATGCTCCTCTCTAAGCCCTACTTCATTTAGGAGGTCTATTACAGCATTACGCCTTTCTATTTTGGATAAGTTCGTATGCATAACAAAGACCTCTTCTAATGCATGCCCAATTCTCTGTCTAGGATTTAGGGATGCAAAAGGGTCCTGAAAAATCATCTGCATTTCCTTAACAAACTTTAACTTCTCTTTTCTCTTAAGGTTTTGAATTTCTTTTTCCTTAAATATTACTTTTCCAGCTGTCAGTTCCTCTAATCCTAAGATGGCTCTACCTAAGGTAGATTTGCCACAACCTGATTCTCCAACTACCCCAAGGCTTTCTCCTTCATATAACTTAAGGTTTACCTCTTGAACTGCCTGCACATGACCTTGAACTCTCTTTAATATCCCGCCTTTAATAGGGAAATATTTTTTAACTCCATTTAATTCAAGGAGGACCTTCTGATCAGTTTTGGGTGACAAGTTGACCATTTTTTACTTCCTCCTCTTCGTATAACCAGCAACTTACCATGTGGCCCTGCTCGTCATTTATCTCTGGTGGTGCCAGCTCTTTACACTTTGCGGTGGCAAACTTACAACGTGGGTGAAATCTGCAACCTTGAATTTTCTCCTGCAGACTTGGAAGAGAGCCAGGAATAGGCTCTAATTCAAAATCAGGATCGTCTACATTTGGCACAGAGTTTAAAAGTCCTTGAGTATACGGGTGTTTTGGATTTTTGAAGATATCTTCTACCATGCCTTCCTCAACCTTCTTGCCTGCATACATCACCATAACCTTATCCGCTACCTCAGCTACTACTCCCATGTCATGTGTAATGAGCATGATGCCCATATTTAGCTTTTCCTTTAACTCATTGATGAGGTCTAATATTTGGGCTTGTATTGTCACGTCTAATGCTGTTGTAGGTTCGTCCGCAATAAGTAAACCAGGATGGCATGAGAGAGCAATTGCAATCATAACCCGCTGTCTCATTCCTCCGCTCAGCTCATGGGGATACTGACTCATCCGTTTTTCAGGATAAGGGATTCCTACTTGGTTTAGCAGATCAATACCTTGTTTGTGTGCCTCCGATTTAGATAATCCATGATGAAGCATTAAAGGCTCTCTCAATTGGTATCCCACTGTCAATACTGGATTGAGTGCTGTCATCGGCTCTTGGAAAATCATCGAGATCTTATTGCCCCGCATCTTTCTCAATTCTTCGTATGGAAGGCTTTGAATTTCTTTTCCCTCATACTTGACTTGACCTGCAGCGATTTTACCATTGCTTGGCAAAAGACCAATGACTGACAAGGATGTAATACTCTTACCACAGCCGGACTCACCAACGATGCACAGTGTTTCTCCTTTTGAAACAGAAAAGGAGACATCTCGCACGGCTTGAACATTACCGTCTGCCGTGCGAAATTCAGTTACTAAATTGTTCACTTCTAATAATGTCTCCCTCATCAGATATACCTACTTTCCAGTTACATTTTTTAATGTCCATTTACCAGTGGAATCTAGGTTCAATCCTGTGTAGGTGTTATCCAAAGCCGATGTAACAACTCCGTGATACATAACTACTACAGCATTTTCTTCTAGCATTAATTTGTTTGCTTGGTCTAATAATTTTGCGCGCTCTTCTTGATCAACTGTTGTGCGTGATTGCATTACTAAGTCGTCAAATGCTGCATTGCTATATTGTGCTCTGTTAGATGAGCCTACATTGTCACTATGGAAGTTCGGGTAAAATAATTCAGAACCATCTCCCGTTACATTTGACCAGCTTAAGAATGTTAAGTCATATTCGCCTGCACGAGCTGAGTCTAAGTATGTTGCCCATTCCATAGACTCGATTTCAACTTTAAATCCTGCCTCTACTAGTTGAGCTTGTACTATTTCAGCCATTAATGTTGTATTAGCACGGTTAGCTGTTAATAATTTTAGTGGTTGATCACCGTATCCATTTTTCTCCACTAATTCCTTTGCATGATCCAAATCGTAAGGAGTTCCAGCATTCTCTGCTGACTTATCATATCCAAATACCTTTGGTCCAACTACGCTATCACTTCTAACACCTAATCCATTCAATTTAGAGACAAACGCATCGCGATCTATTGCTGAAGCAACTGCTTCTCGGAATTCCGGATCTTGATTCATTTCTTTTAAGTGGTTAAATGCAAAGTAATAGACTGGAGAGCCATCTATTTTTTGAATGTCAATGTTGTCCATCGATTCTAAACGATTGATTTGTTCTGTTGGAAGGTTATCGATAAATTGAACCTCACCTGTTTGTAGCATAGAAATTGCTGTAGAAACCTCAGGAACCACCTTGAACACTACTTTCTTTAAATCAGGTGCTCCGTTCCAATATTCCTCGTTTGCTTCTAGCTCCAACTGGTCTCCAGGTGTCCAACTAACAAATTTAAATGGTCCTGTACCTACTGGCTCTTTCATTAAGTCTTGTTTTTGGTCAGCGCTAGGGCTTACGATTGCCGAGTTTGTATGAGAGAGTGCTGCTAAGAACGCTCCATAAGGATATTTCGTTGTAATTTTCACTGTGTATTCATCTTCCACTGTGATTTCTTCCACTGATTCTAAAAGAGAAGCACGTGGCGCGCCAGTTGCTGGGTCGCGTAATTTATCAAAAGTATACTTAACAGCTTCAGCGTTAAATGGAGTTCCATCATGGAATTGTACGCCTTCTTTTAGTTTAAAGATCCATGTATTTTCATCAGGATTTTCATAGGATTCTGCTAATTTTGGTTCAATTTCCAATGTTTCTGAGTTACGTTGAAAAAGTGTTTCATAAACCTGTTCAATAACATTTGCAGAAGGAGAATCGTTGGTCATGATTGGTGACAAGCCAACAGCATCTGTTGTAGTTGCATAAGTAAAGGTTTTACCACTAATATCGCTTCCGGAACCACCGTTTTCTTTTGGTGCTGATGAGGATTCTCCTCCAGAACAAGCTGCTAGCACGATTGAAACAACAAATAATAAAATAAATAACCATTTTTTCTTCATTTTCATATTCTCCTCTACTTCTTTTTATTGGATGTCCATATTTGGATCTAATGCATCTCTTAATCCGTCTCCTAGTACGTTAAAGGCAAACACGGTTAACATAATTGCTATTCCAGGAATAATTGTTAAATGAGGTGACGTCCACATATAACTTTGCCCTTGTGAAATCATTGCTCCCCATTCTGGTGTAGGAGGCTGTGCCCCTAATCCTAAGTAACTGAGAGAAGCTGTTGAGAGGATAGCTGTTCCCATTCTCATTGTGGCAAACACGATGATCGGTGCCATGGCGTTGGGTAGAATATGACGAATCATAATCCTTAAATCAGACGCTCCTAATGATTTTAGAGCCATAATGTACTCTTTTTGTTTAATAGAAAGTACCGACCCTCTGACTATGCGCGCGCAGCTTGGTATTGACCAAATACTAATGGCTATCGCCACATTGACCAAGCTAGTACCTAAGATAGCTATGATTAACATAGCAAGCAGAATTCCAGGGAAGGAGAAGAGCAAATCTACTATTCTCATAATGATTCCATCCAGCTTTTTATAAAAGCCACCGAGCAACCCAAGAGTAATTCCTCCAAGCAACCCAAGACTAACGGCTGCGATTCCCACTAATAGAGAAATCCTTGATCCATAAACAATACGAGACCAAACATCTCGCCCATAATTATCTGTCCCTAACCAATGTCCGTCTGAAAAGACTGGAAGTTCACTTGCTACAAGGTTTTGCTTTGATGGGTCATATGTTGCTAACCATGGAGCAAAGACAGACATGATAATCAGCCCTAAGATAATAGCAAAACCTAAGACTGCCAATTTATTTTTAAAGAGGCGCTTCATCGTCGTAACTATTACCTTATCCTTCTTTCTTGTTGCAGTTGGAAGTTTATTATTAACTGAAATGGTGTTAGACATATGATCCCTCCTTCTTAGTCATAGCTTATCCTTGGGTCTATGAATGTGTAGACAATATCAACAAGGAGATTCACGACCACGAATAATGTTGCAACTAATAAAACGGAAGCCTGTACCATTGGGAAATCCCTTTGTGCAATAGCATCCACCATCAACCTTCCAACTCCGTTGATTGCAAACACTTTTTCCGTAATAATTGTTCCTCCGAGTAAGCCACCAAAGTTAACACCAATGACCGTCACTACTGGAATCATTGCGTTTTTTAGAGTATGTACCCAAATGACTGACCTTTCTTTTACACCTTTTGCTCTGGCCGTTCTTACATAATCGGCTTTAGCTACCTCTAGCACGGAGGATCTTGTCATCCTCGAAATCATTGCTGCTGCACTAGTGCCAAGTGTGATTGCAGGAAGGATCATCTGCTTAAAGCCTTCTAACGTGTAAAAAGGTGCTGATAAACCACCTACTGGAAGCCATTGTAAATTTACAGCAAATACTAATATCAACAATGCTCCCAACCAAAAGTTCGGTATGGATATTCCTGCAAGTGCTAGAGTAGTAGATGTCATATCGAGCCATGAGTTTTGCTTTAAGGCTGATATCAATCCGGCAACCACCCCTATTATGATGGCGACAATCATACTCGCAATGGCTAACTTAAAAGTATTTGGTAGCCGGATAGCTATTGCCTCAGAAACTGATTGTTTAGATTGATAGGAGTAACCAAAATCTCCTTGAACCGCATTTTTTACATATCGACCGTACTGAACTAGGAAAGGATCATTTAGTCCCAAGTTTTCTCTTATGGACTCCAAATCCGATTCGGTTGCTGTCGGCCCACCTACCATAGTGGCAGGATCCCCAGGCGCTATGTACATAGATGAAAATACTAGAAATGATATACCGAAAAGCAAGAAAAGAAGCTGTATACCACGCCTTACTATTAAAGAAATCACAATCCCACCAACCTTTTCTACACTTGTTAATCATTTCTTTGTTTTTGGTTAACAAATGACTGAATTTTAATAGTTTTGATTATAATACAACAATTCACAAAAATCTATATGAATTTTCAAATAAATTTATTTATTTCATTTATTCTTTACTTTTAGACTTAATAAATAATTTATCCATTACTTTTCGAATAGAATATCTCCTATTTTATTACTTTATGTATTATTATTGTTTTGTACAAAAGTAAACGCTTCCATTCTTTTTGTCCATGCAAAAAGGCATCCTCTAAAGGATGCCTTTTATAATTTTAAGCCACTACGACTTTTAAATCTTCTCAATAAAATATGGCTTTCAACTCTCGTAATACCTTCTAATGCATACAACTCTTCATTGATAAATTTTTCTAGGCTAATGAAGTCATCAACTAACACATGCATATGTAAGGTGGAAGGTCCTGTCATTTGGTAGCAACTCGCTACACTTGGGTTGTTTGCTAGTTTCTCTGCAACTTCCACTAATGATGAAGGTTCACAATCCACTTCAAAAAAGCCGGATACCCCTTTACCTACTTTTTCAGAATTGATCACTACAGTGAATCTTTCAATAATTCCTTCCTTCTGTAGTTGATGAACCCTCTCCCTTACAGCAACTCTAGAAAGATTTAATTCCTTCCCAATGTCTACATATGATAATCGACCATTAGCTGTTAACAGTTCTAGAATTCGCTTGTCTACCGCATCAATTCCCATTGTATATCTCCCTCCCATCTAATATAATAGATGATTAACTTTACTTTAGAAAGCAAAAATATCATTATAACGACATAATGTAAAGAAAAATACAGTTTACTCTTTACATTGAAAAAATCTATATATCTTTTGCATATACATAATGCGTGGTTGAACCAAATAGAAAATTTTAGAACACATAATTAAAGGCAAGAATGCGTTGATTTAACAGCATTCTTGCCTTTTCAAGTTCTATAGTTTTGTTTTTGGAAAGACTAATTGAAGAGCCTTCCTATTTACATTAAGCTAACAGCTTCACGATTTCACGGTTAAATGCCGGAATATCGTCAGGCGTACGACTTGTTACTAGCTGATTTTGACAAACGAATACTTCTTCGTCATGGAACTTAACGCCAGCATTCTCTAGATCCACTTGAATGGATTTATAACCAGTTGCATCGCGACCATTTAATGTTTTCGCAGTAATTAAAAGTTGTGGTCCGTGACAGATTGCAAATACTGGTTTCTTAGCATCCATAAAGTATTTTGCAAATTGTACGAAGCGATCATCCGCACGTAAAATATCTGGAGAAAAACCGCCAGGAATGAACAATGCATCGAATTCCTCTGGTTTTACATCATCAATCCCATAGTCAATCGTTACATTTACTTCTCCGTTTTTACCTGTTACTTGTTTTCCAGCCTCTTCTTCAATTGCAAACACCTCGTGCCCAGCTTCGTTTAGTGCTTGTGCTGGTTTGGCGTATTCTGAGTCCTCAAACATATTTGTGATTAATGTTGCTACTTTAGCCATTTCCTCACTCCTCAATTGTTTGTTCTCTCTTATAATTCCACACTTTAAGGTGCATTAAACATTTTTGATAAAAATAATAGTTGAGGATAGACTAATCGTCTAATTCCTTTTAGAATTCTCCCTACCTTTGTTGGGTAACCTATCTGAAAGGAATTGAGAACATCAGAAAACAACTGCTATGTACTATGACTCTTTACATACAAAAAAATCCTCGACCATTAGGAACAAACAGTCGAGGATGCAAAATATTTATATTGAATGATTTCTATTTATTCTACTAGGCCCATTTCAGCTTTTACAACTTCTACGATACGGCTCACATAGTTTTCACAGTCTTCCTCGGAGGAAGCTTCTACCATTACACGCACTAGTGGCTCTGTTCCAGATGGACGCACTAATACACGGCCGTTTCCAGCCATTTCAGCCTCTACTTCGTTAATAATTGCTGCTACTTTTTCATTTTCTGTTACAGCATGCTTATCTGTTACACGAACATTAACTAGTTTTTGTGGGTATATCTTCATCTCAGCTGCAAGCTCTGAAAGTTTTTTACCAGTTACCTTCATGATGTTCACTAACTGCAAACCAGTCAGCAATCCATCGCCTGTTGTATTGTAATCTAGGAAAATAATATGTCCTGATTGTTCTCCACCCAAGTTATATCCATTTTTCTTCATTTCTTCTACAACATAGCGATCTCCTACAGCAGTTTTAACGCTAGTCATTTCATTTGCCTCTAGCGCCTTGTAGAAGCCCATATTACTCATAACAGTAGAAACTACCGTCTGGTTATTTAAACGTCCTTGGGAATTTAAATACTTGGCACAGATGTACATAATTTGGTCGCCATCAACTATGTTACCTTTTTCGTCCACAGCAATAAGTCTGTCTCCATCACCATCAAAAGCTAAACCAACAGCTGCTCCCTTTTCCAAAACAAATTTCGCTAGGCCGTCTGGATGAGTAGAGCCTACTCCATCATTAATATTTAAGCCACTAGGAGAAACGCCCATCGTTGATAGGTCAGCATCTAAATCAGCAAATACATGAGTCCCTAAAGAGGATGTAGCCCCATTCGCACAATCTAAAGCAACATGGATACCGACGAAATCTTCATCGATCGTTTGCTTCAAGTATTGAATGTATTTTTGTCCGCCTTCGAAGTAATCGGAAACCGATCCAACTCCCCCACCAGTAGGTCTAGGAAGTTCGTCCTTCTCTGCATCAAGCAGTTGCTCAATCTCTTCTTCTTGTTCATCGGATAGTTTAAAGCCGTCTGAACCAAAGAATTTGATGCCGTTATCTTCCACAGGGTTGTGGGAAGCAGAAATCATGACACCTGCATCTGCACTCATTACTCTAGTCAAATAAGCTACACCTGGTGTACTAATTACACCTAAGCGCATTACTTCTACCCCAACCGATAAAAGACCTGCAACAAGGGCGCCTTCTAGCATATGACCAGAAATACGTGTGTCTCTTCCGATCAATACCTTTGCTCGTTCCTTTGACTCTTTTGTTAATATATAACCGCCAAAACGACCTAATTTAAATGCAAGTTCTGGTGTTAGTTCAGAGTTTGCTACACCTCTTACGCCATCTGTCCCAAAATATTTTCCCATTTTGATCTACTCTCCTTAATTACCTGTTATCCTGCTTTTATGCTTCTATTATCGTTAGTTTTGCTTCGGATTCAGATGTTTGCCATTCTATATTCGAAGGGCCATCAATTTGAATAGGGAGAATCGCTTCTCCAACTTCTGAATTTTGTGCATCAACATATATGGATATATCCCCTGATTGCACTTTCTCTAATGCTTCAGCTGTTCCCTTTCCCACTAAAACGACAATCCCATCTGCAGGAACATTAAACTTACTCTCTAATTCCTCAGGTAAACCCTTTATAGCGATTTTCATACCTGGAAAGGATTTTTCTATTATTTCACTGGATGCAGATGTATCCTCTTCTTTCACCGTTTCTTCTGCCTCAGTTGTAGAAGGGGCTTCGGTGACATCAACCTTTACTTCAATTTTTTCTTGAGATATCCTTGTGATTCCTTCAGGTTGAGTCAGCTTCACATCAAATGTACCGGCTTTCTCAATTTTACTCACATCTACATCGACATTCAACCTATCAATTTTATCCACCGTTGCTCGTGGGCCATATATCCGAACGGTTTCTGTGTCTTTAGATATATTATTGATTGTTAACCCAGCCTTAGGCGTTCCTTTTCTCACAATCGAAATTGGTACTTCTTTACTGTATTCTTCCACAGTCAATTTAACTTGCACGGTCCTTGGTTCAACAGATACATCTAATTTGTTCAGGTCTAAGTCCAGGACTCTGACACTTGCTTGCTGTTCAAAGGACTTATTGATGCCTTTTTCACTTGAGATAGTTGCTTTTACATAACCTATGCTTTGAATGATACTTTTTGCACCTGTAATCGTAACTGTTTTTGGTTCCACACTAGAAGATTTTAATACATAGTTCTCTGCTATTAAGTTTTCATTCATATCTAGGTCGACTTTAAACTCTTGTGTGATACGCTCCTCTATTACAACATTTACATAAACAGGATCAGTACGAACCTTTAACTTTTCGGAGAAATTCTCATTCGAAATGGCAACTCTATGTTCTCCAATTGGAAGTTCTCTTAAATCTACAAATAGTTTATAATCCTTCATGATTTTTGCTGATGTTACGAGCTGAGTAGGGCCTTCTATATTGACGTCTACCGTATCAGGTACTCCAGTCACAACTAAATTTTCATCATCATAATAAATCTCTACCGGTACTTCTCTTATCATATCTATCGTTTTGCTGCTTGAGTTCTGATTGTCAGATTCAATGTCAGATTTCACGGATACAAACAGCAGTATGGCAAAGGTAAGTGTGATAATTCGCAAAAGCCATGGATTATTCATCATTCTATCCATTTTGTTTCCCCCTCCATAGCCACTTAGAAGGTGTTGCTTGCTCCTCTGATGGACCAAACCAAAGTCTTGTTAAATGATTTTTAAATTCATCTATAGAAAGATTTCGATGTAGGTCTCCATTAGATGTAAGACTAACTGCACCTGTTTCCTCCGATACCACAATTGTTATCGCATCTGTGACTTCACTGAGTCCTATTGCAGCTCGGTGCCTTGTTCCAAGTTCTTTAGAGATAAAAGGACTTTCAGAAAGCGGCAAATAACAACCAGCAGAGGCTATCTTATTCTTTTGAACAATAACAGCGCCATCATGTAGTGGTGTATTTGGAATAAAGATGTTAATCATCAACTCAGAAGTTAAGTGGGAATTTAGAGTTATTCCTGTCTCTATATATTCCGTTAATCCAGTCTCTCTTTCTATAGAAATCAAGGCTCCTATACGTCTTTTCGCCATATAGCTAACCGACTTGGTCATTGCTTCTATTAAACGAGTTTGCTCTTCTTCTTCATGCAGTGAGCTTCTAGAGAACAATTTACCTCTACCTATTTGTTCTAACGCTCTTCTAATTTCAGGTTGGAATATTATAATGATAGCTAAGAAACCAAATTCAATTACTTGGTTTAACATCCAGCCTAGAGTATCCAGACCTAGAAAGTCTGTTACTACCTTTGCAATGACTATTACAAAAATACCTTTTAACAATTGAACTGCTTTTGTTCCTTTAATAAGAGTTATTAATTTATATATAACAAACCATACGAATAAAACGTCTAAAATATTGACGATTACATTCACTGGCATCAAGTCCGTAAATTGTTCCATAAACGACATTGGGCATCCCCCACTTTTCCTCGCGAATCCATATAAAGTAAGTATAACATACATGTAGTATAGATTTCTCTTTCTAACTCTAACGAAAAAAGTCTATCCAAAGTTTCCTGGATAGACTTTTTATTCGTTTGTCTTTTCATTTTTAAAGAATGAAGCTATATCTTTAGCACTATCTTTTATGGTATACCATAGCCAATCGAATACTTGATTTATTTCCTCCGTTTTACCTGTAACATTTGCGGTAGAAGCCATATATTTAGAGCCGTCAATAATGGAACCATTAATAACTGTTAGATTACCATCCAGTTCACCATCTACTCTAACATCCCCATTTTTAACTACCAAGTCGCCTTTAACGACTTGTCCTTCAGGGATTATAACCGTTTCTCCCTCGACTATTACATGCTCTTGCTTAGTAAACGAAAATTGCTGATCGTTATTATAATTTGAGAAAAGTGCACTACTCATTAACAAAAGAAACATTGCAGCTGCAGTCATAACCGGATGTTGTCTGAACCATCTGCTTACTCCAGTATGTGATTTCTCTTTTGGAAGTCTAGACATAACGGAAAGAGTAAAATCATTTGGTGCCTCTACATGAGCAGCACCCTTCACAAAAGCCACCACATCGCTCAGCTCGTGCATATGATTACGACATTCCGGGCATGATTGCAAGTGTGATTTGAGCTCCAGCTCGTGTTCACGACTAATTTCACCATCTAGATATTCATGCATATAGTGAACAATTCGTTCTGGACACGCACTCATCATGATTCCTCCTATTATAGATTAGGTTGTTTACTTAATTGTTTTCGAAGTGCTTCCCGACCTCTATGAATTCTTGTTTTCACTGTACCCAATGGGAGGTCTAAAATTTCACTAATTTCCTGTAAAGATAATTCCTCCATATATTTAAGTACAATTGCGGATCGATACTTATCAGGAAGCCTGCTAATCTCATATTGAATTCTTTCTTGTAGCTCTAGCTTCATCAGTTCTTCTTCAGGAAGTTCCTCAGACGCTGCAATTTGGGAATACATATCTAGACCTTCCGTACCCTTTACTTCTGCATCTAAATAATAATCAGGCTTTTTTTTACGTATACGGTCGATACATAAGTTTGTTGCTATACGATAAAGCCATGTTGAAAATTTTCTTTTTTGATCAAACGTGTGAATATTAATATAGGCTCGCACAAATGCTTCCTGTGCAATGTCCTCAGCCTCGTGACGATTACCAAGCATTCGATAGCAAACTTGGAAAAGCCTATTTTGGTAAAGGTCGACAATCTCCGCGAATGCGTCTTTATCTCCTTTTAACACTTGTTTTATTCTCTTGTTAACTAACGCATCCATCGTGTGATTTTCCCCTCCGCTCTATGCGGCTGTCTCTACCTATACGTTTAAGGATTCAACAGGTTTCATTTTTTTATGTTATTTTTAATTTTATCAAACATTTCCAGCTTTGTGTTGATTTTAAAAAAAGAAAAAGCAGACCATTTGCCTGCTTTTCAAAAAAATACTTAAAACAATTATATTAAACTTTCTCCAAATAATGAGCCCATAAGTGCGACTGCCGCATCAGCTGTTCTATTTTTTTCATCCAGGATAGGGTTTACTTCCACAAACTCCGCTGAAGTAATTAAATGGGAAGAATACAGCATTTCCATAGCTAAATGACTTTCACGATAGCTTATTCCACCTGGTACTGGTGTCCCAACTCCAGGAGTATAAAGTGGATCTAGTCCATCTAAATCTAATGATAAATGAACTCCGTCTACTTTACGTTCTAGGAAATAAGCCATTGTTTGATTCATAACCTCTGTCATCCCGAGTTTATCTATTTCATGCATGGAGAAAACTTTAATACCTTTTTCTTTAATCAGTTCTCTTTCCCCTGGGTCAACTGAACGTGCTCCGATGATTACAATGTTCTCCGGTTTAATCTTTGGCGCAAAGTCACGGATATTCACTAAATCATCATGACCTAGGCCGATACTTACTGCTAGCGGCATTCCGTGAATATTACCTGATGGAGATGTTTCAGCTGTGTTTAAGTCAGCATGAGCATCATACCAAATAACACCTAGATTTTCATATTGATCCGAGAGCCCTGCTAATGTACCAATTGCAATGCTATGGTCTCCTCCAAGGACAAGTGGAAATTCTCCTTCTGTCACAACGGAATGGACTTTGTTAGCTAAAGCTGTATTTGCTTCTATCACTTGTTCTAAATTTCGAAGAGTTGTATTAGGTGACTTTTCTTCTCTAGTTTGACTGATTAAAATGTCTCCTTCATCTTTCACCGTATGCCCAAGAGCTTTTAAACGCTCAACGACACCAGCATATCGTATGGCACTAGGTCCCATGTCGACTCCTCTTCTATTTTGCCCAAGATCCATA
Organism: Psychrobacillus faecigallinarum; assembly: GCF_014836595.1. Lineage (GTDB taxonomy): Bacteria > Bacillota > Bacilli > Bacillales_A > Planococcaceae > Psychrobacillus > Psychrobacillus faecigallinarum. Next base: position 197,405 of record NZ_JACSQO010000008.1, read on the forward strand.
GGAACACCGATAATTGATACATTTAATTTATTCATTATTTTATACCCCCTTCAGTTCATACATCCATTGTAAATCCTAAGGGTCAGTTGGCTCAACCGAGCAATTTTATGTATATTTATTCAATAAAAACTTTAGTTGTTTTTTAACCTCTGCCCACTCATAATCCACAATGGAGTATACCACTGTATTTCTAACTGTTCCATCAGACCTGATGCGTTCATTTCTTAACACACCTTCTCTGATACCCCCAATCCTTTCAATTGCTCGTTGAGATGGCAAATTTAGCTCATCAGTTTTAAACTGTACGCGGATCATACCAAGATCTTCAAAGCAATAATTGAGCAGCAAAAGTTTACATGTCGTGTTCACATGTGTACGTTGATATTGTTTTCCATAGAAAGTAGAACCGATTTCACAAGCATGATTAACTCGATCTATATTATAAATGCGAGTAGTACCCATTATTTTTTTGGTAGTAGTGTGTTCTACTACATAAGCAATAGCATTTTTTTGGTCATTCATCTGCTCAATACCAGCTTGTAGCCATTGCCTTAACTGCTGCTCATCCTCTATCTTATTTAGCATATATTTAAATACGCTAGGCTCGTATAGCTCCCATAGCATAGATATATCCGATTCGGTTAATAACCTTAACGTAACGTCTTTATGAGTTAATTTTTCCACCGATTACACACCCTTTGTTTTTTTTCTAATCATAACGCTTTTAGAGTATGATGAATATATTTTTTGAATCAAAAAAACTCTTCCCATATTAAATGGAAAGAGTTTTATAGATGGAGCCTAGCGGGATCGAACCGCTGACCTCCTGCGTGCAAGGCAGGCGCTCTCCCAGCTGAGCTAAGGCCCCACAATTTATGCTGAGTTGTAATGGCTGGGGTACCTGGATTCGAACCAGGGCATGACGGAATCAAAATCCGTTGCCTTACCGCTTGGCTATACCCCAATAACTGGTGGAGGGGGACGGATTCGAACCGCCGAACCCTAAGGAGCGGATTTACAGTCCGCCGCGTTTAGCCACTTCGCTACCCCTCCAGGCTAATCATAAAACATAAATGGTGGAGGATGACGGGCTCGAACCGCCGACCCTCTGCTTGTAAGGCAGATGCTCTCCCAGCTGAGCTAATCCTCCGTTGCTGTGTCCTAATTAAAAACCGGACAATAAATATTTTAGCATAAAGCTTTCTTCAAAACAAGCACTTTTTTATGTATGTTTTCCCTGCTTTTAGTAATGAGAAAAGCTTCCAACCGGATTTGAACCGGTGACCTCTTCCTTACCATGGAAGCACTCTACCTACTGAGCTATGGAAGCATAAAAATGGCTCCGAAGGTAGGACTCGAACCTACGACCGATCGGTTAACAGCCGATTGCTCTACCACTGAGCTACTTCGGAACGTTCTTATCATTTAAAGTACAAATATAATTATAACAAGTATACTTTAAATTTCAAGCTTAATTTAGATATTTTCCCAATGAAATATTTAAAATGTAATATTATAGAATTTAAGGAGTTAAAGTAAAATATTTAGTTTAAATATGTGTCCTTTTTCTATATTTGGAATTATTTCATTGGAATTGCTTCACCATGTTATATTGGCCTTTAAATATTTAATTATACAGGGAAAGTTAGTTTAATTGATCCTTCTGAAATGGATAGTGTGTTTCCTGATGGCTTCGGACTGGTCTTTTGCTATAAGATAACCGAGGATTTTTTTGAGAGGGATTGTCATGACTTACGTCACGACAATCCCTCTCTTTTTCGGTCATCCTATTGCATCGACAGTCCTGCGCCAACCTACAACACTCGAAACGTTTTTAATGCAGCTTTTGATAATAAGGGAATTGTTGTCCTTCCTACGAGTAGAGCGGCTCCCGAATATACAATTTCGGGAGCCATCCTATTTCTTTATAAGTGGAGAACTTTTTATCTTTTTATTAACAAGGTTATGTTAAAGAGAAAGGTTGATTTAAAGTTCACAAAAAGCGAGCGAGGAAGTGTATCTTCAAGCTCATGCATTTACTGTCCATTTTACTAAAGTGATTATAAGTTAAAATAGGAAATAATGACTTCACCAAAGGGTTGAAATCAAGCGAATTATTACTCTTGGTATAAACATTATGATGTTCCAGACCACTTCAAATATTATAGAACCACCAATCTCACCTAAAATTTCTTTAAAAAACCCATCCTGCTTTTCTTTTTTTTTCTTTGCCATCCAACATCTCCGAATCCTCTAATTTATACCTTCGGTAACGAAACTGCCGCGTTAGTGTAACGTGAACACCTTCATAATTTTTTTCTATTTTAGCAAAAATATTCAGTATTGATTAAATTAATTTTAATATATGTTGGGCAACCTTCACCATACCATTTTCGATAAATTAACTTTTTTCTTCATCAGAGCCATTAGCAATAATAGAACATCTTCATATATAAGAAACACTTAACAGTATTAATGAATAGCATCTTTTTATTTAGATGCTTTTGAGCTGCGAAAACAGGTGGACGGCAGATTTCTTCGTCAGCCGCAGTCGTTCGGTTCTCGCGTATGCTATACGCTCCGAGCCTCTCTTCCTTGCTTCCTTGAACTCTTTGCCCCTCTGCTTTCTCGCACACTTGCTTAGATAGAAATGGTTAGTGCCTTCGGCACTTCTAATTTCTTTATAGAACAAACAAAAAGCCGCCACCGATTACTCGGTAACGACTTCCTATAGTGCCCAGCGACGTCCTACTCTTGCAGGGGGAGACCCCCAACTACCATCGGCGCTGA
>NZ_JACSQO010000009.1 GCF_014836595.1 Psychrobacillus faecigallinarum
GAGGATTAGCTCAGCTGGGAGAGCATCTGCCTTACAAGCAGAGGGTCGGCGGTTCGAGCCCGTCATCCTCCACCATTATAAATTTTCAACACTTATTATTGTCGCGGGGTGGAGCAAATCGTTTCACGAAGAAAGCGATTAACGTCGACGCAAGCGTAGCGTGGAAGACGTAAAATTCACTAATTGCGTAGTTGATTTAAATTTCAACACTTTCTTATTGTCGCGGGGTGGAGCAGTTCGGTAGCTCGTCGGGCTCATAACCCGAAGGTCACAGGTTCAAATCCTGTCCCCGCAACCAAATGGTCCCGTGGTGTAGCGGTTAACATGCCTGCCTGTCACGCAGGAGATCGCCGGTTCGATCCCGGTCGGGACCGCCATTTATCTTTAAAATACATATGTGGCTCAGTAGCTCAGTCGGTAGAGCAAAGGACTGAAAATCCTTGTGTCGGCGGTTCGATTCCGTCCTGAGCCACCATTATGCCGGAATAGCTCAATTGGTAGAGCAACTGACTTGTAATCAGTAGGTTGGGGGTTCAAGTCCTCTTTCCGGCACCACTCACCAGTGGAGGGGTAGCGAAGTGGCTAAACGCGGCGGACTGTAAATCCGCTCCTTAGGGTTCGGCGGTTCGAATCCGTCCCCCTCCACCAGTTTTTAATAGGGGCATAGTTTAACGGTAGAATAGAGGTCTCCAAAACCTTTGATGTGGGTTCGATTCCTACTGCCCCTGCCAAATAATAAGTTAACTTTGAATAATGGCGGTTGTGGCGAAGTGGTTAACGCACCGGATTGTGATTCCGGCATTCGTGGGTTCAATTCCCATCAGTCGCCCCATATTCCTTTTAGTTAGCTCTTTTTTTTATTCTGTGGCGGTCGTGGCGAAGTGGTTAACGCACCGGATTGTGATTCCGGCATTCGTGGGTTCAATTCCCATCGGTCGCCCCATTGGGGTATAGCCAAGCGGTAAGGCAACGGATTTTGATTCCGTCATGCCCTGGTTCGAATCCAGGTACCCCAGTTTTTTGCGGAAGTAGTTCAGTGGTAGAACACCACCTTGCCAAGGTGGGGGTCGCGAGTTCGAACCTCGTCTTCCGCTCCAAATTAAGGCGGCATAGCCAAGTGGTAAGGCACAGGTCTGCAACACCTTTATCACCGGTTCAAATCCGGTTGCCGCCTCCAATTTTTAAAAAGTATTTACTGCCTTCATTATGCCGGTGTGGCGGAATTGGCAGACGCGCGGGACTCAAAATCCCGTATCTTCGGATGTGTCGGTTCGACCCCGACCACCGGTATCTATTATGAAATATCACTTACAATTTGATATTTTGACTAAAGCTTATGAATGCTGTTACCGCAGCTTTTGTAAGCTTTTTTTATATTCTCATTCATGATTATTTTTTAATAGTTTCCATTGATTTTAATTTTTTTACTTATGTTTTACACAGACGTCACAAGCTTTCTCATCTTCTATCCTCAGTTCTTTTATTTCATTAGAATAATCCCTTGAGAGTCATTTCAATGTCTTTATGTCCTATACGATCACTTACTTACTAAATTAATACTTTATTATACATATGTACACTAGCATGCAAATGTCTTAATCCATGAATTGAGAATGCATCTCTATTCCGTTTCCTATATTAATTAATTTGTATATATTTTATATTCGATTGACAAGATAGTCATATCGACATTAATTATATTCATTATTGAGGAATTCATACAACTAAAACTGAATGAACTAGAGAGACGATAAGAGAGGGATAGATGTATGTTTTCCACGATACTAATGGGATTGACGATTTTATTTATGGTAACAAACTTATACTATTTCTTTTCAGGTCGTAAGTATAAGAAAAGTTATTTTCAGTCAACTTTATTCCAAAAACTATTTTTTACTATGCTTGGCATTACCTTTGGATTTGCTGTTCTTTATTATTTATTGTCCATGGAAGGGGATGTAGTAAGAGTTAGTACTGAAGAGGGGAAAGATGGAGGAGAAAATTTTTGGGATTATCTCTATTTCAGTGGAGTCACCATATTATCAGTAGGTTATGGGGACTTGGTACCTGTCGGAAAGGCGCGATTCTTTGCACTTATACAAGCAGCCATCGGTCTTTTGTTGCCAACCGCATTTTTTATCAGAGCTTTGGGTGAAAAGGAAGATAGCCCTGGGGAAAGCACAAAAAACGAAAAAGAAGGTGAGCAAAGCAATGGCGGTGATGGAGAAAAAGGTAGTTGAAGCGGATGAACAATTTTGATTCTTATAAAGATAAATCAACCGGTGAAGGTGTTTTCTTTTTATGTTTGATATATATAAATGGATGTCGATTAATATTTTTACATACTTTCTGACTAAACATGAGTTTTTAACATTAAACAAGCATGTATTCATTTGTAAATCACCATACTAAAGCTACGAATGGAAGATAGGTGACTACAGTGAAGAAAACAATACTCATCATATTAGCTTTATTGCTTGTTATATGCGGAGGCCTTGTATTGAGTATTTCTATGTCTCCGACAAAAAATCTTAATGAAGTAAAGATAGCAGCCTCCAAAAAGCCGGTGATTCTTATTGTTGTCGATTCATTAATGACTGAGCCGCTACAAGAGGCACTGAAAGAGGGGAAGGCACCTGCTTTCTCATTTTTAACAAAGAACGGTGATTTTTATCCAGAGTTTATTAGCTCTTATCCAACTATGTCAGTTACGATTGATAGCACCTTGTTGACGGGAACATATGCAGACCGACATAAACTACCAGGATTGATATGGTTTAAAAAGGATGAGAATCGTATGATTAGCTATGGGAGTGGTATAAGGGAAATGTGGGATAACGGGATAAAGCATGTGGCAGCGGATAGTGTTATTCACCTGAATGAATCGCATCTAAGTAAAGATGTTTTTACGATTCACGAAGAACTTGCGAACGCCAAAATGCAATCTGCTTCCATCAATGGTCTCTTATATAGGGGAAGCATTCCCCAAAAATTAAATGTCCCTAAGCTTCTTTCTTTTGCAGATTTATTGCCAAAAGAACTAGAGGTGAATGGTCCAATGATTTTGTCGCTCGGTGCCTTATCTCAATATAATCCAGAGAACGACAAATATAAATACAACTGGAAACGAATGGGTGTTAATAATGATTTTACCGTAAATGAGATGACGTACTTAATTGAACAAAAGAAGCTTCCTCCGTTTACGCTCGCTTATCTTCCGGATGCTGATGCTTCCATACACAAAAACGGTCCTACTGATAGTACAGCGATTGAAAAGGCTGATCAAGCGATCCAGGAAATGTTCGGTAGTTTTGGATCTTGGGAAGAGGCCATTCAAGAGGTAACCTGGATTGTCCTTGGTGATAGTGGACAATCATCAGTTAAGGAAAAGAAGGAAATGGGTTTAATCGATTTAAATGACTTGTTGAAGGGTTACACATTCTGGGAACGTGGAAAAGAAAATGTGCAGTTGGCAATCGCAATCAATGAACGAATGGCCTATATTTATTTGCAGGATGAACAGATTCCTTTTACTGAGGTAGTAGATATTCTCAAAAAGGATGAGCGAATTGGTTTTATTGCATGGAGTGATCAGCAAACGAATCATGTCGTGAGCGCAAGTGATAAAGAATTCACCTTTTCACCAAACGGACCTTATATTGATGAATATAAGCAGTCGTGGCAGTTGGATGGGGATATGTCTATTTTAGATATAAAACCGGATGAGCATGGAACTATACTCTATCACACGTATCCTGATGCGTTAGCAAGACTACACGGAGCGCTTCACTCGCAAGAAGGCAAAGTTATTATAGTAGATGCAAAGCCATCTTACGAATTTATTGAAAAACATAGTCACGATCATGCAGGTGGAGGAGCGCATGGGTCACTCCATCGGGTAGATTCTGTTGTTCCCTTGGTGATTGTTGGTGAGACAGAAAGACCCCCTTCTAATCGTCTTGTGGATGTAAAGGAATGGGTTATAGAATTGTTGGGTGGCTCTTAAGTATGGAGCCACTTTTTTTCTGATGCTTCTTTTAAATACAAATTCTTCAGTAGTAGTCATTCAACCTTAATATGAGTATAAATATGAAATAACATAATTAGGAAGTTTTATTTTTCTAAAATAGGGAATAACATACCTAGACGCGATAAACATGAAAGTGAGGAATTTAAAATGATTAAAACATACAATTTTATTATTGACGGAAAAATTATCGAGGTACATGCAACTTCCAAAACAGAAGCTGAAAGTAAGGCAAACCATATATATGAAGAACTAAAAACAGAGCAATTTCAACAGCAACAATAAAAAACTCTCAACTAAGCGTTGAGAGTTTTTTATATTATTTCATTTCTTCTCTTAAGCTATCGAATAATTTGTCTATTAGATTCTTGAGGATTTCTAAGCAAGAGTCTCCGATACTAAGTTCAAAAGTACAGCTATTCCCATCTTGCTTGCTTAGATAGCTTGTAATCCCTATATGGTTAGCTAACTGTACTTTCGCCAAGATAGCTGCTATTTCTTCTTGGTTACGCTTAAAATGCACATGAAACATATTTGAAACTGGTACCTCTGGAATTGTATAAATATCCTTACAGTCATTAAATAGCTTTGCGAGTTCCATTGCACTATTATAATATTGTTCCATATTATTTGCTCGTTTATCAAAATAATAGTCAGCTGATAGAATATAAGGATATAAGCTTATGAGCGTTCCACCATAACGTTTTCTCCAGACTTTAGATTTCTCTATGAAATCCTTATCACCGGCTAGTACTGCTCCTGCAATCCCGCCAATTCCTTTATAAAAGGACATATAGACACTGTTAAAAAGGTCGCAAACTTCAGCTGCAGTTTTTTTGTAAAAAGGCAACACTTCTAGAAGACGTGCACCGTCCAAATGAAGCATAATAGACTTTTCACGACAATAAGCGGAAATCTGTTTTAATGTTTCAAAACTAGGAAGTTGGCCACCGATTTCTCTTTGGGGTAGTTCCAATAAAAGACAGGCAATGTCCTCTTCAAGGTTTACCACATCATCTAACTCTATGACTCTATCTTTGTCAGCTAATAAAATAGTCTTGATATGGTGTATTTCCTTTAATCCATCCATTTCATGAATTTCTAAATGGGATAAGGGATGATATGCAACCTTATTTAATTTTTTCTCATCGCACCATATGCGTAAGGCGATTTGTTGGGCCATTGTACCGCTAGGGAAAAACGCAGCTGTGCCTTTGCCTAGTAATTTAGCCATTTTATTTTGGAAATCTTCGATAATATGCCCCTCACCATATATATCACTTAGCTGTTCTCCAGAAATGTCCTTCAATGCATCTTGTAAAACAGAAACGTCTCGTTTTCCATGACCAGCTAATCGATAAGTACACTTGTCATAGGAATTTTTTAAATGGTTCATTTAATTTCCCCCAACGTATTTTTACTTTGTTATAAGATAAGTATAATGTATTTTTTATCTTCTGATAGTTTAAATTTTTGGTTAAAAAGAAGTGCATTGTATTAAAGCTCTGATTTTGGTATATTATTAATAATATATAATCTGTGATGTGAACAAGTAAATAAGAATTGTGAGACAGAAAATATAGCAATTGCTGAGAGCTATATCACCGCTTCTTGTTGAAACCTACCACTGAGATGTTATGCAAACATAACCGATTCGTTTTCGTTACCAAACGTTTAGAGGGCTTAAATTATTTTAAGCTAAACTAAGGTGGTACCACGTCTATTCAAGCACAAGGACGTCCTTTTCCAAGGACAGCTTTGTGCTTTTTATATTTTAAGGAGGGAATTATCATGACTAATCAACAACAAAACGATTTTACTAAATGGTATATTGACACAATCCAAAATGCTGATTTAATGGATTACACACCAGTGCGTGGATGTATCGCATTTAAACCGGACGGGTACGAAATCTGGGAGCATATCCAAGCAGAAATGAACAAACGCTTTAAAGAAACGGGACACCGCAATGCGTATTTTCCAATGCTAATCCCTGAATCTTTTTTCCAAAAGGAAAAGGATCATATTGAAGGTTTTTCTCCAGAGCTTCCATGGGTAACTGAGGCAGCAGGCGAAAAGCTGGAGGAACGTTTAGCGCTTCGTCCAACTTCCGAAACAATGATCGGTCATTTGTATTCTGATTGGATCAAGAGCTACCGTGACCTACCTGTATTGATCAACCAATGGGCTAACGTGTTCCGTTGGGAAAAGAAAACACTTCCTTTCATACGCACTTCTGAATTTTTATGGCAGGAGGGTCATACCGCTCATGTGGACGAAGAAGAAGCTCGTCAAGAAACAATGCAAATGCTAAATATTTATAAAGAGGTAGTGGAGGGTCTATTGGCCATTCCAGTATATGATGGACAAAAAACTCCTTCAGAGCGCTTTGCAGGGGCTGTAGATACGTTTTCTATCGAGGCAATGATGAAGGATGGAAAAGCGGTTCAAGCGGGTACATCTCATTATCTTGGGACTAAATTTGCTGAAGCATTTGATATTAAATATTTGAACAAAGAAAACAAACACCAACATGTGCATACAACATCTTGGGGAACATCTACTCGATTAATCGGCTCTGTGATTATGGTTCACGGTGATGAGCAAGGTCTTGTATTGCCACCACGTATTGCACCGACACAAGTTGTATTAATACCAGTTGGACCATGGAAAAAGAACCCAGCAATTATTGAAAAATTAGATGAAATTTTTGCTGCTTTAAAAGCAAAAGGTATCCGTGTTCGATTAGATGACTCTGATCAATCACCTGGATATAAATTTAACGAGTGGGAACTAAAAGGTGTACCAGTTCGTGTTGAGCTAGGACCACGTGATTTAGAAAACAGTCAAGTGCTTATGAAGGCACGTGATTTAGATGAAAAAGAATCCATTGATATTAATGGCATCGTTGAGCGCGTAGAAGAAGAGCTAAATACAATGCAAACTCGTCTTTTAGAAAAAGCACGTGCATTCCGTGATGCAAACTCTCATACTCATGTAGATTCCATGGATCAGCTAAAACAACATTTAGACGACTCTGCAGAAAAAGGAGAAATCCCAGGATGGATCCTTGCAGGATGGTGTGGAGACGATGCTTGTGAAGAGCATGTAAAAGAAGAAACGAAATTCACAACACGCAATATTCCATTCAATCCACCTGCTGAGAAATCAACTTGTATTAACTGTGGAAAAGAATCGAAACACACAGTTTGGTTCGGAAGATCCTATTAACCAAATAAGAAAGTACAAATCAGTCATTGTTTATTCAATGGCTGATTTTTTTATTTTCAAAAATCCTGTAAGATTAAGTAAAATAGATCGTCTAATTAAATAGTAGAGAGATAGGGGGGATCACTTGGAAAGGCAGCTAATCGAGGAGTGGTTTGAGTTATATGAGCGAGATGTAACCAGTTTCCTCATTTACTATACAGGGTCAATGGATGTACAGGATCTTGTACAGGAAACTTTTCTTCGTGGAATGAAAAAGATTGCCCATTTTAGAGAAGGGTCACATCCGAAAACATGGTTAATAACGATTGCCAAAAATATCGTCATTGATCGGGCTAGAAAAAATAATATTTGGAATCGGATAAAATACTTACTACGAGATGAAAAACAAACAGAAAATCTAGACCATACTATTTTGCTTGGTGAGATGAATCGTGAACTTTATATAGCAATTAATAGATTGCCAGCAAAAAACAAAGAGGTAATAATTTTAAAAGCAATACTTGAAATGACCTCTAAACAAGTAGGAGAAATACTAGAGGCCAATGAAAACCATGTGAATGTTCTTTATCATCGATCGCTCAAGAAACTGAAGAGCATTCTAGAAACGGAGGGATTTGAGTATGAAGCGAGAACACGATGATTTAGAGGAACAGCTTAGAAACCTTCCGAAGCATTCTCTTACTCAAGAGGATAAAAGAAAAGTTATCCATAGTATTCGCAGTGCTGCAAAACCAAATCGTTTAAAATTTCTAAAACCGCTATCTGTATTTGTAGCAGCAGCTTGTCTTTTAATGGTTGCTTATTTAGCAAGTCCTATGTATAAATCAGAGATAACTCAAGAGTTGAAGTTAGGTCTCGGTTCAATGGAGGAACAGAATTTTTTAAAAAGCTTTGAGCTCGAAATAGCCGGCATTAAAAGCTCGGAGGTCACAATGGATTCATCGAAGGAGACATTGCATGGAGTAAGAGTAAAAGTATTTTTGAAATCTAAGAAGCTTATACCAATCGATGTGTGGAATTCTGTAGAGTTTCGAGCTGCTAACCCACACCTCTTCTTAAAGGATGGATATGGTATTGGAAATTCAGTAAGCTATAGTTCAACCCCGAGCGAGGATGGATACCATTATACGGTAGCTTTTGAATCACTGTACGCAAATTATTCGGAAGTGGAAATACAAAAATTATTAGAGGCAAGCGAAGAAATCAAGTTCACTATGGAATATCAGGGGAAAATATATGAACTAAATAATAAATCTCAAAAAACGGTTAAAGTAGAAGCGCCATTAGCTACTTCTTTTACTTTACCTGATCGAGATCAAAACGTAATAGGGCTGGATGGAAAAATTGGCATCCTTGGTCCTGAGAATTTCGTGGCAGAGGACACTCGTCGAGTTGCGAAACTCATGCTCTACTATTGGGGTAATCCTGAATCGTTAGTAGGGAAGGAATATAAAGTGGAGGCTATGAACATTTACGGAGAGACTTTTCTATTATCAGAGGGAGTATTAAGCGCTGGTTTATATAGTGAAGATGCTCACATTTTAACAAGTTTCCCGGCTTTTACGGGAGAGGGAGAATGGCAGCTTTCCTTTTACGTAGAGGAGAATTTGTTCGAGGCATTTAGAATTGAGGTTCTTCCGCCCTTACCAAAAACCGAAAACTATATCCTTTTAGATGCACCAAAAGAAATCCCAGTTGGAAAGACTCATGAACTAATCATAGAAAACCGCAGTGGTGAGGAACAAAGTATAGAGGTACAGCTGATGAATTCAAAAGGAATAATAGAGCAAGAAAGTATATTTCAACTAGATCCCAATGCCCCTTATGATAATCAAGGAACAATTTATCATTATCAAGGAAATATTACAATTCCAGAAAAAGGGGAATGGTCCCTTGTCATAGACGGAGAACAAACACAGCTATTTGAAAATTAACCAAGTAAAAACGCTCCCTCCAAATATGGAGAGGAGCGTTTTTCATAGCAGAAGGTCGGGTAAAACACTAATTAATTGTGGGTTGATTGCCATTGCAATGGTTAGTCATTAGTCATTAGTCACAAAGTAAATGGTAAATGGTCATTGGTTTGCCATCATTTAAATTGTAATGACCTCCTGCTATGCCTTGGCAAGGAGTCTCACCTTACCAAGGATTTATGTTAAGCATATTTTTCTTCATCAAAGGCAATAGTAACAGAATAGTTTTTGGCATTAATAAGTCCAGATAATTTATTTGCGTCCTTCTCAAAGTCCAATGCTTTTTTTCGATATTCCTCTGGCTCATATAAGGCAACCTCTACATAAGTAGTTCCTTCGCCATAGCCTCCAAACTGGATTCTTTGTTTTTCATGGCTTCCTAACTGTTTATATACTCTTGCCTGTGCGCGTAGCTGAGTAGCAAGCTCAATTGCCTCTACGATGGTGAGAGGGTCTTCTTTATAGGTAATTGTATTATTTAAGTTTGCCTCGTAAATAAGTCTATCAAGCTTTCGGATATCATTGCGAATATCGTTCATTTCTAAATCTATTGCTTCCACAGTTCTTATAGGAGGAGCAGGAAGAGTCCCCTTTTCAATAACAGTGAAACCAACGCGCATGATTTCCATTTCCAATTCTTGAACTCGTTTCAATAAAATACTCTTTAGCTTCACTGCCTCTGCAAGAAGTATATGTGCCATAAATTTATATCCTCCATTCAACTTGGTTATTATCTAAAATAATGCTTGCGGCTTCTCCACCATGAACTTGGGTAAACATTTGACCCATAGATTCTAATAATTTATCCGCCTCTTCTTGACCCATAGAAGGTCTTAGAAAGACTACCTGTAAAGCACTCGTTGTATGTTCTGTAACAGCTGTCCGCTTAGAATCGACAAATGGACTTCCAAATGCTTCAACTTCATCTTGAAGTGTTAAAATCCCACTTAAGTTGTTTTCTCTACCATTCAGCCCAAGGTAGCTTGTTTCTTTATTGCCAACTGTGAGGAAGATATCCCCTTTAACCTCATCCAGATCATAAATTCCTAATGGAATTTCATATCTCATGGAGAAGAAGTTATTTAAATCTACAGCAGAATGCATAGGTGTGATATAATTTTGTTTTGCAATCCTTCTATACATTGCTTCCATGGAAGGACGATAACGATTCGGGTCCGCTCCAAGCTTTTTCCAAAGAGCTCGCCATTCCTTTATTCCTTCAAAATCATTAACAGATTTTTCCTCTAGTTCGAAGAATAATTGTTCTTGAAATAATTGGAGACGCCCCTTAAGCATTTGTGGCGAAGTGGATACAATAATTTTGTTATAATAAATAAGGCCGATTTTAAAAGTAGGCTCTATTTGTAATAGAGCTGTATCTAATTTTACAAACATTTTAAACCATCCTTGTATATATTTTCTTCATTGTAACATAAAGAAAGGAGAACTCTAGTGAATATAAACCAGTTTCAACAAAACCTCATAGAATATGCTGCTACCATTGGAATTGATAAAATTGGGTTTACCACTGTTTCTCCATTTCATGAGTTGAAAAATAGATTGATTCGCCAGCAGGAGCTAGGATATGCTTCAGGCTTCGAAGAGCCTGACCTTGATAAAAGAACTCACCCTGAGCTTTTATTGGAGGAAGCACAAAGTATTATTTCGATTGCAATTGCTTATCCATCTAAGATGAAGAACGCTCCACAAAGTGTAAAGGGAGCTAGAAGGGGAATATTTGCTAGAGCATCTTGGGGAATAGATTACCACACAGTTTTAAGAGAAAAGCTTGCTCAATTAGAATTATATATTTTAACGCATATACCAGATGCTAGACTACGTTCTATGGTCGACACTGGTGAGTTGTCTGATCGTGCTGTTGCTGAACGCTCCGGGATTGGCTGGAGTGCAAAAAACTGTTCCATAATCACACCAGAGTTTGGATCCTATGTCTATTTGGGTGAAATGATTTCCTCTATTCCCTTTGCACCGAGTGAACAGATGGAGGATCAGTGTGGGGACTGCAGTCTTTGTTTAGACGTTTGCCCTACTGGAGCTTTAATAGAAGGTGGTCAGCTTAATGCACAGCGATGTATCGCCTTTATCACTCAGACAAAAACGATGGTTCCAGATGAGTTTCGAGCAAAGATAGGAAATAGAATTTATGGCTGTGATACATGTCAAACGGTTTGCCCAAAAAACAAAGGCAAGGCTAATTTACACCAAGAGGCCTTCACGCCTGATCCAGAGTTAGTGAAGCCTTTACTTTTACCACTGTTAAGCATGTCAAATCGGACCTTTAAAGAAACGTATGGGCATATGTCTGGTTCGTGGAGAGGAAAGAATCCTATTCAGCGGAACGCAATCATTGCATTGGCTCATTTTAAAGAAGAGGCAGCTGTTCCCACTCTTATAGAACTCATGCTTCACGATGCAAGACCAGTAATTCGAGGGACTGCAGCATGGGCAATAGGGAAGATTAATACAGAGGAAGGCTTAATTGCCTTAAAGAAAGCCGAAAAAAAGGAACAAGAAGAACAGGTAATAGAAGAGATTCGTAAGGGTCTTGCATTTTACACAATTCAAAATTAGGAAGTGGAAACATTGAGTATTAATGTTGTATTATATCAACCAGAAATTCCTGCCAATACAGGTAATATTGCTAGAACCTGCGCAGGAACAGGAGCTAAGCTACACCTTATTCGTCCATTAGGTTTTTCTACAGACGATAAAATGTTAAAGCGTGCAGGACTTGATTATTGGGAGCATGTAGATATTACTTATTATGATGGGTTAGAAGAGTTTTTCGCAGCACATCCTGAAGGTGAATATTATTTAATCACTAAGTTTGGTGCGAAGCCGCATACTACGTTTGACTTTAGCGATTCAGATAAAGAACATTTCTTTATATTTGGACGTGAAACGAAGGGACTTCCTCGTGACTTCATTGACGCACATCCAGATCGCGCCCTTCGAATTCCTATGAATGATAATATTCGATCCTTGAACTTATCGAACACTGCAGCAATTCTTATATACGAAGCATTGCGCCAACAGGATTATCCAAACTTACATTAAAAAAACGGACGAAGTCTTATAAAGACTCGTCCGTTTTTATGTTGAATATTAATTATTTTTCAGATGCACCTGGTTTGTCGTCGTATCCTGCAGTGAAAATTGCAGAAAGAAACGTAATACAAACGCCAAGAATAAGGATTAGTTTCATACTTAAGCGCCTCCTATATATATTCTAATCATTAGTATAACCTAATTCTTGAAAAAATGAAACGAAACAATAATACGAAATTATGTCCGAATTATTTCATGTTAAAGTTGCATGTAACGTGTGATTCTACTAGGATAGATAAAAAGGAGTGATTTTTTAAATGGATAATTTGAAAAATGGTCCAGAGAACGGTTCAATGGCAACAAACATGGACGAAGTAAAAACATTAGGTAAACAAATGGAACGAATGAGAGATAACCAAGAGCTAGAAGAAGATAATCGTGTATCAGACCCTGCACAGTCCGACAGTGCTACAATTATGAAGAAGAGGAAAGACGACTGATTCTTCAGTCGTTTTTTCTTGAAAGTTAAAGCTGTAAAGCTGCCTCCTCGCATGTCCCCATTTGCTTGTCGGGGCAAACATAGGCACTTGCGCTTTTCTAATTGTCTAGCTCCATCGCCTTGCCCCTCGGGGTCAAATAGGAAAATACTGCGGTGGCTGAGAAGCTGCCTCCTCGCATTTTCCCATTTGCCTGTCGGGGCAGATATAGGCGATTGCGCTTTTCTTATTGTCTAGCTCCATCGCCTTGCCCCTCGGGGTCAAATAGGAAAATACTGCGGTGGCTGAGGAGCTGCCTCCTCGCATTTTCCCATTTGCCTGTCGGGGCAAATATAGGCGATTGCGCTTTTCTACATAAAAAGGGAAGGATGATGTAAATGGAATTACTAGAGAATTCAACAAAGAGACTGGCTAATGGAGTGGAGATGCCACGTATTGGATTAGGAGTATATAAAATGACAGAGCCAGAAGTTGCTCTAAAAGCTATTACCTATGCTTTGGAATCTGGTTACCGTCATGTTGATACGGCTTCTCTCTACGCAAATGAAAATGAGGTTGGAGAGGCAGTACGAGCTTCTGGAATTTCACGTAATGAAATATTTGTTACTACTAAGGTTTGGAATACAGATCAGGGCTATGACCAAACTTTAAGAGCTTTTGAAAAGTCATTGAAGCTATTAGGAATGGATTATGTAGATTTATATTTAACACATTGGCCAGTTGCTGACAGTTTTGTAGATACATATCGTGCCATCGAGCGTTTGTACGAGGAAAAACTTATTCGAGCAACAGGAGTGTCTAATCATAACCAGCATCACCTTGAAGCTATAGCAGCTAAGGCTAATATTAAGCCTATGGTCAATCAAATTGAGTGTCACCCTCGTTTGACGCAGTATGATTTACGAGAATATTGTGCTTCTCAAGGTATTGCAGTTACCTCTTGGTCCCCACTTGCAAGAGGTGGATTACTTGGGGAACCAACTCTGTCTCGAATAAGTGATAAGTACGGAAAGTCTACCGCTCAGGTAATTATCCGTTGGCATTTACAGCATGATTTAATTGTTATTCCAAAGTCTGTAACGCCTGAAAGAATACACGAAAATTTTGATGTCTTTGATTTTGAATTATCGTTTGAGGATATGAAAAACATTGATGCACTCAATCTAAATGAGCGTACTGGAGCAGACCCAGACAATTTTAGCTTTAAATAATACAAAAAGGTCATTACTGAGGGGATATCAGTAATGACCTTTTTTATGCGCTGTTATTATTTGATTGTAAGAATTTTCCCTGAGAGAAAGTATAGGAAGTTATAAAAGGGAAAACAGCGTCAATAAAGGGGGTTTATCTTAATATTTCCCATAAGGCGATACTTTATACAAAAAAATTGAAATTGATTTACGCTTTCACACATGTTGTGATGTCTTATCTGTCTCACACATCCCAACGGAGTCGCCGTCTGCCGCTACAATCAACAAAGAGGGTTCGTTTAAAGTTGGTAAAGAACTATTTAAGAAACAACTGAAATAAGAAGGGAATAATAATCTTTTCTAAAAATTATGTTAGAAGGTATGATGTTTCTTCAAGGAGGGATTACTAATGACAAAAGAGAGGATTTTACCTAAACCGGATAGATATGCTGTTTGTTCGACAGAAGGTATTCCAATTAAGGAATATTACAAAGGAGTATTTGAGGAAGTTTTTCTCTTTTTTCATCCTTTTATTCAACCAAAAACGATTACTTATGAACTCTTTGAGCCAGATACATATCCAATGATAAATGACATTATAAAACATTGTGAGATGCTTACTTGGAAACAGTTTTTAAAAATATCTAAGATTGAAAACTATAAACAATTGGATATTGGACTAAGAACTAGTATTTCAGGGCTAAATAAGAATGTTGCAAATGAAGATGTAGCTAAGACAATTCTAGATGTATGTAAAAATGAAGAGATTATTGCTCCCTCGGAGGGATGTTTTCCAGTACTGTTAATAACAGGTTTACTTGAGAGTATAAAAAAAGAAGGACATGAATGGATTTGGTATGGTGATGAATTAGGTACAGAGCGAAAATTAGAATATATTGATGATTTAGTTGGAGATTGTAACGCATTTCCTAACCATCCAATAAACCTCTTTACTCATGATCATAGTATACTGTTAACCACCCATTGGGATAGTCATTTCTCCATGTTGTGCTCAGATAAAAATACAGTAAATAAAATAGTTAAATCTTGTAATCTGGAAGGCTTTTATTGTGGTGAACGCACTAAAATATACTGGAGTTTATATCAATGCTAACAAACATTCTTTATAGAAGGTAGGATAATTATCTCTCAATGTAGAAATAATTACCAGGTGACATAATAGAGGAGGAAAATATGAGTAAATTTAGTTTGTTTATTAAGTTTATAGTACAAGAAGGCGAACGAGACGCAATGGTAGATATTTTGTTAGAAGCAGCAGAATCAATGAAAAATCTGGATGAATGTGAGATATATCTAATAAACATTTCTGAAAGTGAACTAAACTCTGTTTATGTTTATGAAGTGTGGAGCAATGAAAATGCCCATCAAGCTTCTCTTACTCATGAAGCTACTCAAGAATTAATAAAACGTGCAAAACCATTTATTACTGGAATGGAAAGAATCCGCACCTTAGAAACAAAGGGTGGGAAAGGTATTTTATCGAATTTCTAATAGACCACGGTGCTATCTTTAGTAACAAAGGACAGCATTACTTTGGAACTTAACAAGCTTTAACAGAAATGAGGGGTGCCAAATGTCATTTGATGAGCTGACGAAAGAAGAAGGATATCATATTTCTTTTGAGAGTATTTCCGAACCTCGAAAAGATGAAGTTCAGCTTAGAATAATAGTAAATCAAAGTAAGAATCCAACAGACTTACTTATTTATCCCCACCCAGATAGCAAGGTGACGAGGTTACAAATTGATTTTAAAAACTATATAACGTATTCCGTTATCTACGATGACTATACACGTTGGAATAATAAGGAGGAATTTCAAGGTGATTCCTTCGTAATTTATAAAAGGTCAAATTTATTAAGCTCTCTTCCAAAAGTTAATTCGTATTTTCCAAATGGTACACTTGTACATTACTCATTACATTGTATTGAACATATAGTAAATATAATTTCAGTATATGAACCAATAATTATAGAAATAGATTAAAATCGTATTATCATTGTTATGCAAAGCTTTGATGAATCAATCAAAATTAGCGCACAGGATCAGAACTAGACAATTTTAAATGTATATAAAAAATGGTCATTACTGAGGGGAATATCAGTAATGACCATTTTTTTGCTACTATTACATTGGGAAAAATCTTATGTAAATGAAGGGAAAGCATCTGTTATACTAAGCGGTTCCTCTTATTGTTTTCCACTAGGTAATATTTTATTCAATATAATTGCAAGAAGTGATGCAACTGCAATTGGAGAACTGAACATGTATTGCATAGTAGAGGGTAATGAATATAGAAATTCATCAGGAATAAGTGTTAAAGCTAAAGTCACAATCATTGGGATGGCAACTACATACATTTCTTTTTCACCAAAAGAAATATTGCGTATTACCTGTAAACCATTTATAGCAATAATTCCACATATAATTATAAACACGCCACCAATTACTGCAGAAGGAATAGATGCTATTAAAGCAGCGAGCTTGCTAGAAAATCCAAATAAAACGAACCAAAAACCTACAGCAACAAATACTCGACGACTTGCAATTCCAGTGATAGAAATGACGCCTGCATTTGTTGAATAACCAGTTACTGGTGTAGAACCTAACAAGGATGCTACGAAACAGCCAAGACCTTCTCCGATAACACCTTTGTTTATTTGGTTATCTGTTAAGGGCTCATCGATTACATTACTGATAGCAAACCATGTTCCAGTAGTTTCAGCCATCAATACAATATATATAATAATCATTGTTATAATAGCAGAAAGGTTGAAGGAAAAACCGAAATCTACAAAAGGTATTTGCGGTAAGCTAAACCAGCTGGCTTGGCTAACAGCTGACAAATCCAAAACGCCCATAGCATTTGCTGCCAAGCATCCAACTGCTAATGCAATAATAACGGAAGTGATTTTAAAAATCCTTCCCTTATTTTGTAATAATGAGCTAAGCATAACGCAAAGGATTAAAACAGATGCCGTAATAATTGCCAAAAAGACATTTTGATTGACGGTAGCTCCAGCCCCGTTGTATATATTATCATTAATCGCTACGGGCATAAGGGAAAGACCGACAACGAATATGATCGTACCACCTACTAATGGAGGAATGAATATCTTCACAATTTTGTTGAATAGCCCTGTAAAGCCTAAAAGTATAACTAATGCAGCACCGATTAAACTTGCCCCTAAAACAGAGCTCCATCCAAGTGAACCACTACCACTCGCTGCGTAAATCCCAACGATGGCTCCTAGAGGAACATAAGAAGGCCCTTGAGCGATTGGTAGCTTCATACAAAAAGATGTTTGGATAATGGTCGCAATTCCTGCTGCTATAAAGGTAGATTGGATTAAAGCAGTTGACTGGTCAGAGGATAATCCGATTAATAATGCAACAAGGAATGGAACTACATAAATATCCATTGCCAACACATGCTGTAATCCTAGTAATGTAGATTGTCCAAAAGATACTTTTTCATCAGGTAATACGGTTAGTCGTTGTGCGTTATTGTCTTCTTTTAAATTCACTGGAAAACCCTCCAAATATTTTTGAGATTACTATTTTCGAGAATGTACCTTTTCGCCTTGTACCCATACTTCTTGAATGTTTTCTGGACGGACAAGGTACATTATTTTTTGGAAGATATCTTCTAGACTCTCTTTTTCTTCAAATAGAGGAAGCTTTGCTGTCGGAAGCTTTGTATCTATAATTTGAATATCCCATGTATATTTTTCTTGAATACGCCCTATTGGAAGACTTAAGCTTTCGCCACCTCCGGCCGTGGCAAGGTAAAATGCTTCATTAATAGTAATACGTGAGTTTGGAACACCACGTTTTGTTGACGGAAGGTTTTTGTCCACTCCATCCTCTAGCATTCTAGAAGAAATTACTGCCTGACGAGCATTATCGAATAGGCTAGGAGAAAAGCCTCCCGAAATATCAGAGCCCAATCCAATTTCTACTTTCTTAGAATGTAGATGTGCTATAGGTATAACACTGTTTGCAAAATAGGCATTGGATACAGGGCAATGTGCTACCGCGGTACCAGTTTGTGCAAAAAGATCAGCATCAGCATCATCAAGAAAATTACAATGTGCCACAACCGATTTCTCGGTTAAAAGACCAAAATCACGTAAGGCATATGCGTCATTTTTTTGAAAACGATCCTGAACATAGCCATGCTCCCAGTCACTTTCACTGCAATGCGATTGAATATGAGTATCATATTTTACTGCTAATTCTCCTAAGCCCTTTAAAGCTTCATTTGTACAGCTTGGTATAAAACGAGGCGTCACGACTGGATACACTCCTTGTTTTGTTTTCTCTCCTAACTCCTTAACGGCTATGATAAATTCCTCTGTATCTGTTAGGGCAGTTAGGGTATTAACATCACGATAATAATTAGGAGTCTGATCTGGATTGTCCATGACAACTTTTCCAACTAAGCCACGCTGTCCTTTTTGAGCACAAATTTCTGCCAATAAAATACTTGCTTCCTTGTGTACTGTAGCGAAATATAAAGCGGTTGTTGTACCGTTCGCTAATAAGGTATGTACCACTTCCTCATACACATTTTTAGCAAAATTCAAATCTGCAAACTTGGATTCGATCGGAAACGTATAGCTGTTTAACCAATCATATAAAGGGAGGTCTAATGCAGTTCCTGCCTGTGCCCATTGTGGAGCATGAACATGAAGATCAACAAACCCAGGTAGAATATATTGTCCTTCTTCTAGACGATGAAAATTTTCTTTATGTAGATAAGTATCTAATATGGCTTGATATTCAGGATTTGCAGGAGATACTATCCGTTCAATTAACCCTTCTCCATTTATACAAAACAGATTGTCTTTAAGAATTTTTACTTCCTTTGGTGTGCTGCTAGTAAAAGCTGTACCTTGGAAAACCATCGAATAATTTAACATATAAACCACCTTAATGTTCGTGTTTTTTAATTTTTATAATCATATTATATTAGGGTATTAAGTAAATGTCTACACAAACCGAACGATGGCTATTGGGGTTTTTCTTTTGTGAGCAGATAGACGGCGATTCTGTTGGAAAATGAGATAGATAATCCAAAAAGAGGAAATCAATTAAACTTTAATCAGTGAAAGTGTAAAGATCTTGTTCGTTTATAAAGATGAATAAGGAAATATGAAGTTATTCAACTATATTTTTCTTAACTAAAAAAACACCCAATTATTTCAATTGGATGTTTTTGTATGATAGTTAGTATATAAGAGGATAATCTTTTAGCGTTTATCCTCAGCAATAATCATTTGTCCTGTAATAGGATGCTTGAACTGTACTTTGAATGCATGTAATTCATACGTTTTGGTAGGTGATTTTTTTGCTCCATATAAATCATCACCGACAATTGGATGTCCTAGATGGGCTAAATGTACACGAATTTGATGAGTGCGACCCGTCTCTAAAATAGCATGAACCTTTGTAAATTGTTCATCTCTACCTACTACTTCATAGTGAGTGATGGCTAATTGTCCAGAAGGAGATACACGTCTTCTAGTAGGATGATGACGATCAGTGCCTATTGCTGCACGAATCGTTCCATGATTGCTCTTCATCTGTCCTTCCACAATCGCTTCATAAGTACGTACAATTTCCTTTTGTTCGATCATTCGATCTAGCATCCCTTTAACGATTGGATTTTTTGCAACTACTACCAATCCTTTTGTACCTTCATCAATTCGATGAACATGCTCACCATATTGATGTCCCTTGCTTTGTAAATAGTGGCTAACAGTATTCATCAAAGTATGATTTTGTCCTTGTTCATTTGGATGTGTTGCAACCCCTCGTGGCTTTGAAACGATTAATATATAGTCGTCCTCATATGCTACATATAATGGTATTTGATCGGATGGGAGATATTTAGAGGATTCTGCTTCCCATTTGAAATTTAAAACATTTCCCTTCTGTTGAGGTAATTTCCATTGTAAGAGTTCCCCATCTTGATCGGTTACTGCTTTTTGCATGCGTAACTCGTGAATAAGCTTCTTACCGAGTTTCCATTTAGTTTGAAGAAGCTGATCAATAGTCAAGCCGTCCTCTTGTACTGTATAAGTAAGTATATGTTGCATAATCTCTCTCCTTTAAAAAAGGTCATGCCAATTAGACATGACCTTTTTCTTTATTTTAATACAACTTGATCAAAGAATGCTTGAATATTTTCGTTTGGCTGAGCATTTGGCATACGAGCTACTTCTTTTCCATTTTCAAAATGAACTAAAGTAGGTGTACCTTCGATATTAAAATCATCCCAACCTTGTTCATACTCTAAAATATTGTATTTGAATATCTCAACATTATTTTCCTCAGCAAGTGGTGTTAATCTTGGTGTCATTTCCTTACAGTGTGAGCATTCTGGACTGAAGAAGTAGACCGTAAAGGTTTCACCCTTTTCAATCTTTTCATTTAGATCCTTTGGTAAAATAATGTTTTGATAGTTTGGATCATCGAGTAAGTCAATTGTAGATTGCTTTAGATTATCTGTCTCATAAGGATTGTCCTCTAAAGCATTTTTATTTTTTTGACTGTTTAAAACAAAAATTAGTACAAAAACTAATACTATTACTCCACCGATAATGGCGATTTTCTTCATATTACTTGTCCTCCTTGATACTCTTTAAAATAACTAAGCTACTAATTGCTATTAACAGAAACGCTACCAATGCTAAAAACGGGATAGTGATGAAGCCGAATACATTTATATATTCCCCAGTACAAGGTACTCTTCCGCAAGCTGGAGCTACGTCTTGTAAAAAAGCCAACTTTTGAAGACTATAATGGTAAATAGAAAAGCATAATCCTATTATAGAAAATGTAAGTGTAGTGGCGGCAATTTTAACATTTTTTTGTAAAATAGCTATACCTAGTATAATCACTAGAGGATACATGAGAATCCTTTGATACCAGCATAACTCGCATGGCTCGTATTGTCGTATCTCAGAAAAATACAAGGAACCAAGTGTTGCAACAAAAGCTACAGACCACATGAATAACATAATATTTTCGATTTTCTTTGTCATAGTATGCTCCTTTGAAATGCTTTGAACTCAAATTAAATTATAAGCGTTTGGAAAGGGCATGTAAAATATTTTATATGTGACACAAAGAGTTATATAATGAAACATAGCATTTAAAAGAGGAGCGGTAAAATGTCGGAAGAATTTGATTTGTCACAGTTTGAAAAAAGTATGATTATAAGAGAAATGACTTTCTCAGATATAGATTCTATATTAGAAATATCTAGTTTTTGTTTTCCAGGTATGGAGCCATGGAAGGTTGAACATTTAAAAAGTCATTTAACCATTTTTCCAGAAGGGCAGTTAGTAGCCGAATTAGACGGTAAAGTCATTGGCTCCTGTTCAAGTCTTATTATAAATTTTGATGAGTACGATGATCGTCACTCTTGGTCTGATGTGACGGATGAGGGGTACATCACAAATCATAATCCCGACGGATACAATTTGTACGGTATTGAAGTAATGGTGCATCCTAATTATCGACGCATGAAAGTAGGGCAGAGACTATACGAAGGTAGAAAGGATATTGCTCGCCAATTCAATTTAAAATCTATCATAATTGGTGGCCGTATACCGTATTATCACAAGCATGCAGATGAAATGTCACCTAGAGAATACGTAACAGCCGTATCACGACATAAAATATATGATCCAGTTTTAACATTCCAGCTTATGAATGGGTTTACGCTAATGCGTATTAATCCAAACTATTTACCAGATGATGTTGCTTCTGCTAAATATGCAACTTTAATGGAATGGAATAATGTCGATTATATTCCTCTGTCTAAGCGTCACTTTAAGACGAGCTATCCAGTACGTATTTGCGCAGTTCAGTATATGATGCGGAAGATTAACTCTTTTGAGGAATTTGCTAACCAATGTGAATACTTTGTAGATGTTGCTTCTGATGCTCAATCTGACTTTGTTGTATTTCCGGAAATCTTTACAACACAGCTAATGTCTTTTTTAGACGAACAGTCGCCTAGTCAAGCTGTACGTAAGTTAACAGAGTACACTCCTCAATATATGGAACTTTTCTCTGATCTTGCGGTAAGATATAACATTAATATTATTGCAGGATCTCATTTTGTTGAAGAAGAAAATGAGGAAATCTATAATATTGCATACTTATTCCACCGTGATGGATCTATTGATAAGCAATATAAAATTCATAT
Organism: Psychrobacillus faecigallinarum; assembly: GCF_014836595.1. Lineage (GTDB taxonomy): Bacteria > Bacillota > Bacilli > Bacillales_A > Planococcaceae > Psychrobacillus > Psychrobacillus faecigallinarum. The sequence continues at coordinate 22,231 of NZ_JACSQO010000009.1, forward strand.
TACTCCTAACGAAAGAAAATGGTGGGGAATCAGTGCTGGAGATTCTGTTCAAGTATTTGATACAGACTGTGGGAAGATTGCAATTCAAATATGCTATGATATTGAATTTCCTGAACTTGCGAGAATTGCGACAGATATGGGAGCAAATATTATTTTCACTCCATTTTGTACAGAAGATCGCCAGGGCTATTTAAGAGTACGATATTGTGCACAGGCGCGCGCTATTGAAAATCAAATCTATACAGTAATCTCTGGGACTGTAGGAAATTTACCGCAAACAGAGAATATGGATATTCAGTATGCTCAATCAGCAATATTTGCACCTTCAGACTTTGAATTTGCTCGTGACGGCATTGTTGGGGAAACAGAGCCTAATGTGGAAATGGTTTTAATCGGAGACGTAGATTTAGAAATTTTAAGAAGACAGCGTCAAGACGGCACCGTGAAGCATTTAAAAGATCGTCGACATGATGTATACAGTATAGATTATAAAAAATGATGGATGGAGCAGAGATATATGTCCTATAAAAAACTCTTCGAGCAGTGGAATAATGTAAATGAAATGGAAGCTGTATGGAAGGATGACCTCAAGCTTTTAGCAAATGATGAAAAAAGACAAGAGGATGCTTTTTATCGTGATTTAGAATTTGGTACTGGTGGAATGAGGGGAGAAATAGGAGCTGGAACGAACCGTATAAATAATTATACGGTTCGCAAGGCTACTACTGGTTTAGTGGAATACATAAAAGTGGCTGGGACAGAGGCAATGAATCGCGGTGTAGTGATTGCCTATGACAGTCGAAGATTTTCACCCGAATTTGCCAAGGAAGCAGCTCGAACACTAGCTGCTGGAGGGGTAAAGGCCTATGTATATACGGAGCCTAGAACAACCCCGCAGCTATCTTTTTCGGTTAGAGAGCTAAATGCCTATATGGGAATTGTAATTACAGCGAGTCATAATCCACCAGAATATAACGGTTACAAGGTATATGGACAAGACGGTGCACAATTAAATTTATTGGATGCAGATTCGGTAATAGAATATGTAAAAAAAGCAGGAGATGCACTATCTATTAAAAATGATGAAGTCAATGAGGAGCTCATCGTTTATTTAGACGAAAGCATAGATGCTTCTTACATAGATGCTCTAAAAACTGTCCAAGAGAATTCAACTCTTGCTCAAAAAACAGATTTAAAGGTAGTCTTTACTCCCTTACATGGTGCTTCTGGGGAGACAGTCCAGCGAATTTTAAGCGAAGCAGGCTATCAGCATATCTTTTATGTGAATGAACAAATGGAACCAAATGGAGAATTTCCAACCGTTGTTTCTCCTAACCCGGAAGAGAAAAGTGCATTTGAATATGCTATTCAATATGGTGAAAAGCATGGTGCAGATTTACTAATCGCTGTAGATCCTGACGGAGATAGAGTGGGAGCAGCGGTTAAGGCTGATAGTGGCTATAAGCTTCTAACAGGCAACCAAACCGGTGCTATCTTAATAGAATACTTATTGATGATGCGCAAGGAAAAAGGGACGATGCCTGCAAACGGTCGAGTGCTTAAAACGATAGTTACATCCGATTTAGGCAGAGTAATCGCTGAGTACTACGGAGCAAGTACAGAGGACGTGTTAACTGGCTTCAAATTTATCGGAGAGAAAATTAAAAACTATGAGGAAACGAAGGAATTTGAATTTCTATTTGGCTATGAAGAGAGCTATGGCTATTTAGTGAAGGACTTCGCACGAGACAAGGATGCTGTACAAAGTGTATTGGTATTAGTTGAAGCAGCTGCCTACTATAAACAGCAAGGGCTGACATTAGTAGATGTCTTAAACAATCTTTATGAAAGACATGGCTATTATCTAGAAGGCTTAGTGTCAGTTACAAAAAAAGGGGTAAGCGGTGCAAAGGCAATTGCTAATCTACTGGAGCAAATAAGAGTGAACCCTATAAAGGAAATTGCAGGTATAGAGGTGTTGTCTCAAGAAGATTATTTATCATCTATAAGAACATTTACAGACGGCAGAGAGCAAGAACAGATTTTATTGCCATCTTCTAATGTGTTGAAATACTTTTTGGCGGATGGTTCCTGGGTTTGTGTACGACCTAGCGGTACTGAGCCTAAAGTAAAATATTATTTTGGGGTAATAAGTGAATCTGCAGAGGAAAGTAAGCAAAAGCTTGAAGCGATTAAAGAATCATTTTCGAGTAATTTAAATCAATATTTAGAGTAGAGACAAGGCGCTGAATTATTTTATTCAGTGCCTTTTTTTAGCAAATAATTATATATTTACATGAAAGTCATGCACTTTAGATGGTTGATTTACGCTCTTGGCGGGCGCTTTCCGTGGGGTGAGCGATAAGCCATCACCGTCGCTTGCGCGTCGTTTGTGATGGCTTATCTGTCTCGCTCATCCCTCAGGAGCAGCAGCCTGCCGCTCCAATCATAAGTTTTGTAGTAAAGAGAAAGGCATATAGATAAAACTAACTCAATTATTTAAAGCTATTAATAAAATACTTTTCACTTTGATTATTTGATTAACAAGTGATGGCTGATTTCCGCTCTCGGCGGACGCTTTCCGTGGGGGGAGCGATAAGCCATCGCCGTCGCTTGCGCGTTGTTTTGTGATGTCTTATCTGGTCTCACTCGTCCCACCGGAGTCGCCGCCTGCCGCTTCTATCAAATGTTAAGTAGTTAATGAGAAAGTCATTAGGAGATGAATTTAACTCCAGAATTTATCTTTTTAAAAGATATTAAGGCTACAGGTAGATTTTTCATAGAATAGATTGTTATATTTGCCAAACGAAATATTATCTTCTCCGACCTGTTTAGTATTCTGCTTATGTCTTACCAGTTGCTTGTTGGGAGGAATAGTTGCTCGCTCTATTCTTATTTTCAGTCAAAAGTATGATGCTTCTATTATTTATAGGTAGACCTTTTCCATGATAAGATGAATATAACAGGTAGGTTAGATGGAGGAATTGAAATGCACTCGAAGGAACTTTCCAATATAGAGCTGTTGAAGGAAATAGCAGAACTTTTAAATGAAGAGACAGAAATGGAACAAATGCTACAGGGAGCACTTCGAAAGTTATTGGAGGGTACCATTTTTGAGACCGGCTGGATTTTTTTTATTGGAGAAAAAGGAAAGCAGGAGTTAATTGCTCATGAAAATCTCCCGAATACTTTAGAACAAAATAACTGTCGTCACCTACAAAAGGGTGGCTGTTGGTGTGTTTCTAGATTTCGAAATGGAGAGTTGAAAAAAGCCTCTAATATAATCGAATGTCAACGGATTGAAAATGCTAATAAAACTAAAGAGGTTATTGAAGAAGAGATTACACATCATGCTACGGTTCCTTTACAATCTGGACAGGAACGCTTTGGACTATTAAATGTTGCTACAGCCAATACAGTCCGCTTTGAGGATGGGGAGTTAGCTCTATTAGAATCGGTCGCCTTTCAAATAGGCTCAGCGATTAAACGAATTTTGCTGACCAAGCAGGAGCAACAGGTAGCTCTAGTGCAAGAAAGAAATAGATTAGCTCGAGATTTACATGATTCTGTAAACCAATTGCTTTTTTCGGTAACCTTGACTGCTCGTGGTGGTATAGAAATGACAGAACAGCCTGAGGTAAAGGGAACGTTTAAAGAGATTCAATATTTAACCCAGGAAGCATTAACTGAAATGCGCGCACTTATTTGGCAGCTCCGCCCGAGGGGATTAGAAACTGGAATAATAGAAGGGTTAAAGGGCTATGGAGACATACTGGGTTTAACCCTAAATATTCAAGTGAAGGGGGTTATCAACCTCCCAGCAAAAATTGAGGAAACATTATTTCGAATTGCCCAAGAAGCATTAAATAATATCCGTAAACATTCAGGGGTATTAAAAGCGGAAATTTATGTGACGGTTACCTCTACAGATGTTTTATTGGTCGTAAAGGATGAGGGATGCGGATTCCATATGAAAGATTTAAGAATGCTTCCTTCTATTGGATTACAAAGCATGAAGGATCGCGCAAACTCTGTCAGTGGCACAGTGGACTGGGTGACTGAAGCAAACAAAGGGACAGAAATTTTAGTCCGATTACCTTATTAGGGGGGATAAAGATGATCAGAGTATTAATAGCTGATGACCATCACGTAGTTAGACGAGGATTAATGTTCTTTTTGAAAACACAAAAAGATATGGATATAGTAGGGGAAGCAACTAATGGAAAAGAAGCTGTAGAACTGACAGAAACGTTGAAGCCGGACATAATTTTAATGGATCTAGTTATGCCGGAAATGGATGGCATTCAAGCTACCAAAAGAATTAAAGTAAAGTATCCTTCTATTCAAATACTAATGCTAACAAGTTTTTCTGACAGGGATCATGTGATACCAGCTTTAAAAGCAGGAGCATCAGGATATCAGCTAAAGGATATCGAGCCGGACGATTTAGCAGAGGCTATTAGGAAATTAATGCGTGGTGAAAACACTATCCACCCAGAGGCAACTAGTCAAATGGAAAAAGAAAATGAGCCAAGAGAAGTGCTGCCGCATGAGGAATATCCTCTAACTCCAAGGGAACAGGATGTGCTAGCCGAGCTAACAAAAGGTAAAAGTAACCGTGAGATTGCTTCTTCGTTGTTTGTGACTGAGAAAACAGTAAAAACCCATATTTCCAATATTTTTGCAAAGCTACAGGTCCAAGACCGTACTCAGGCTGCATTATATGCAGTTAAGCATGGTTTGACTGAGTCAAGTGGTCAATGAGAGGACAATTTCCAAAGAATATGTTATGAGAAGAAAGGAGTGCTGTAATTATCACAGCACTCCTTTTAACTATTAATTTTTTTCTATCGTTAATAGTAATTATGAAATTGATTCAGACTACAGGCTCGACCCGTGCACCAGGAGAACACCGACTATGTAGTAGAAAAGAGTACCAGAAATTTACTAACAGGTAAATTTCTGGTACTCTTGAATTTATAAGGCAGGTTTTGTCCCAGCCTCTATTTTATGGTGTATTATTTATTCTTCTATGGATTCTTCTTGCTCCTCTTGTTCATCAGGAGCTTTTACAACTTCTAAGTATTGAATATGATGTCCGTCGATTTCTTTGACAGTAAATTCGTACCCCTGTTCCAGGAGCTTTTCACCACTTACAGCATCGTAGCTTTTTGTCATAAACCACCCACCAATAGTATCAATATCTTCTTCATCGATATTAATATTGAGTAAGTCATTTAAACTTTCAATTAACATTTTAGCGTCAATTATATAATGGTTTTCTGCAACCTTCTGAACCTCAGGTAGCTCATCTGTATCAAACTCATCGCGGATATCACCTACGATTTCCTCAATGATATCTTCAATCGTGACAAGACCAGAAGTACCACCGTATTCATCCATTAAGATGGCCATATGAATACGTTCACGTTGGATTTTAAGTAATAAATCAGCGATAGGCATGTTTTCAATCACTCGAATAATTGGTTGCATATAGTCTGCTACTGGAGTAGAGGCATTTGCAGGATCACGTATGAAGGCAGTTAAAAGATTTTTCATATTAACTAGTCCAATGATATGGTCCTTGTCTCCGTCAGTTACAGGATATCTTGTAAATTGTTCGACGCCTACTACTTCAAATACTTCACTAAGAGTTAAATCCTTATCGATAGAAGTAATTTCAGTTCTAGGTACCATAATTTCCTTCGCTATGCGATCATCAAATTCAAAGATTTTATTTACATACTTATATTCTGCTTGATTGATTTCTCCACCTTTAAAACTATCGGAAAGAATCATACGCAATTCTTCCTCTGAATGGGCTACTTCTGATTCTGAAACAGGCTCTAATCCAAACACCTTGGTTGCTAAGAAACGTGCAGATCCATTCATTCCATGGATTACAGGATACATAACTTTATCAAAGATGACTAGAGGCTTGGCAACTGCCAATGTAATCTGTTCAGATCGTTGTATAGCAAATGTTTTAGGGGTTAATTCTCCAACTACTACATGTATGAATGTTACTAATGAGAATGCAATGATAAATGAAAGTATGGAAGAAACACTTTCAGGAAGCTCAAAATACTCAAATGCTGGATGTAATATTCTTTCTATAGTAGGCTCTCCCAACCACCCTAATCCTAATGCGGTGATGGTAATACCAAGCTGACAAGCAGATAGGTATTCATCCAAATTAGAAACAACCTTCTTAGCATTTATAGCTTTCTTGTTTCCCTCAGCTAAAAGCTGATCGATTCTTGTTGTTCTTACTTTTACTATTGCGAATTCACTTGCAACGAAAAATGCAGTGAGTGCGATTAAGACAGCAAATGCTGTCAACCGTATGGCTATGTCCAAATAATTACTTTGTCCCTAACCCAAATGAGGGGTAGAACAAAGTGTACACCTCCTGTTTTCTAAAAAATAGTTTCTAGGTTTAATAATAAAATATATAAAAAGAAATTACAAATCTTTATTCTTTATGTTGAAACTTTATTACCCCAACTGTAATCTTGAAGTGTATATTTCCTATTACATGAATAATTTTTTAGGCTGGGGAGGAGTGTAAAAAACAATGAAAAAGTATATTGAAATAGCAAAGACTTCAACAAAGCTGGGACTTACATCTTTCGGAGGTCCGGCAGCTCATCTTGGATATTTTCGGGAAGAATATGTGCTGAAAAGAAAATGGCTTGACGAGAAGCTGTATGCAGATATTGTAGCAGTTTGTCAGTTCCTGCCTGGGCCCGCATCCTCTCAAGTGGGCATAGCCATCGGAATTATGCGAGGTGGTCTAATTGGAGGAATCGTTTCTTTTTTAGGTTTTACGTTACCTTCTGTCCTATTGCTTGTACTATTTTCTGCACTTCTATCTTCTACTGGCTCATTCGATAGTGGTTGGTTACAGGGCTTGAAAATTGTTGCTGTTACTATTGTTGCTCATGCTTTAATTGGAATGCAAAAGTCACTGGCACCAGATCGTATAAGAATTTCTATTGCAATATCATGTGCCATCTTAACTTTACTTATCCCAACTATAGTAGGACAATTTAGCATTCTAATTGGGGCAGGGTTGTTTGGGTATATATGTTTTCGCTCAGATAGTAATGAGACTGATACAAATATAGTGCTTCCGTTTGGAAAAAGAACTAGCATATTTGCTTGGCTATTGTTTTTTGGGCTTCTTATTTTTCTGCCCTTGCTAAAACCTTTTACCCATTCTGTTTATTATTCTATTTTTGACACTTATTATCGTGTAGGCTCTTTAGTGTTTGGGGGAGGGCATGTCGTCCTTCCTATGCTTCAACGAGAAGTTGAGCTTTCTCCTGATGTGTTTTTGGCTGGATATGGGGCAGCACAGGCAGTACCCGGACCATTGTTTACAATCGCTAGTTTCCTTGGACATGCAACTGCCGGAATTCCAGGTGCCTTGTTGGCAACCTTCGCTATTTTTTTACCATCGTTTCTTTTGGTAATCGGTATTTTGCCTTTTTGGTCGATTATACGGAACAAAAAAGGGATTCAAAATGCGTTAAAAGGTATAAATGCGGGGGTTGTTGGAATTCTTCTGGCTGCATTATATAATCCAGTTTTTACAAGTGCTGTAAAGGAAACATCTGATTTTATAATTGTATTAATCACTATTACTCTATTAGTAATTTATAAATGGGCTCCATATAAGGTAGTAATTTTAAGTGCATTTTTAGGTTTTGTTTTTCATATTATTTAACAGAGTTAAGATTCTTGTGCACGAGTGCCTACTGCTTAATATCCTGAAAAGATGGACTATACTTTATTAGGATGAATGATTTTAATTGTCTATTTTTTCGAAATGTATTGACAACGAAACTTTTATTGAGATAATATTAAGTGACACTAAATAATTTTGAAATGGAGGTATGAATAATGATTCGTTTAAAAGATATCGCAAATAATTTTATAGCTTGTTCATACCTACCATTTGACGCTAAATGACTGTTTAATAGCATAATATTACTATGTCTATTTTAAAGTGCATTACCGTATCATGGGTAATGCACTTTTTTTGTGTCTATTATTTCCAAATTTTGGTGTATAAAATGAGGGGGGAGTGTTGAATATGATTATTCAACGAGCAAAGCAAATCTTAATAAAGGAATCTCTTGAAGGTGGATAGCCGAAAAATGTAAAGGAAAGAAAAGAGGGACAAACGAATGTTTTCAGTATTATTTAAGTTAAAGTGGTTTTTTAAAGATCATTGGAAAAGATACACAGTCGCTGTCGGTGTGCTAATCATTGCGAGTGCATTTGAAATTTTGCCTCCTTGGCTAGTAGGAAGAGCGATTGATACGATTACGCTAGGCAATATGAATAGTGACTTATTATTGAAATATGTAATTTATTTTGTAGGCATCATTATTGTTGGATATATCTTGAATTATGTTTGGCAGTATCAATTATTTGGTGGTTCTATTTCTATTGAGCGTATTTTACGCACTAAGTTGAATCGTAAGTTTTTAAGCATGACACCGACATTTTACGAGAAAAATCGTACAGGTGACTTAATGGCCCGTGCTACAAATGATTTAAATGCAGTAGCAACTACAGCCGGCTTTGGAATTATGACCTTAATAGATTCGACAATGTACATGGCAGCACTTATCTTAGCAATGGGTTTTCTTATTTCATGGAAGCTTACTTTTTTTGCGCTATTACCTATACCAATTCTTGCACTTATAATGCAATATTTAGGTAAGATTATCCATGAAAAGTATATGATTGCACAGGATGCATTTGGTGATTTAAATGACCGTGTGTTAGAGTCTATCGCTGGTGTAAGAGTAATTCGTGCGTACGTCCAAGAACGTGCCGATGAGAAGAACTTTGCTGACATGAGTGAAGAGGTTTACCAAAAAAACATGGTAGTAGAGCGCATTGATGCATTGTTCGGACCAATCACTAAGGTAGGTACGGGGATTAGTTATGTAGTTGCACTTGGATATGGTGCTTATCTAGTCTCTAAGGGTGAAATGACAGTAGGAAATCTAATCACTTTTAACGTATATCTTGGTATGGCTATTTGGCCAATGTTTGCTATCGGTGAACTGATAAATGTTATGCAAAGAGGAAATGCCTCGCTTGATCGAGTACAGGAAACGTTGGACTACGACGCGGATGTCAAGGACCCAACTGCTCCAGTCAAACTAAAAGATGTTACGTCTATCGGTTTTGATGAGGTGGGCTTTCAATACCCATTGTCTCAGGTGAAAAATTTAGAAAATATCCGTGTGAACCTACAAAGAGGTCAAACGCTTGGAATTGTTGGTAAAACAGGCTCGGGGAAAACCACCTTTATGAAGCAACTATTAAAGGAATATCCAATAGGAGCTGGTCAACTGACTATTGGGGATATTCCTATTTCAGAGCAAACAAAGGATCAGGTGTTAGATTGGATTGGATATGTCCCTCAGGATCATGTTTTGTTCTCCAGAACGATACGTCAAAATATTCTTCTAGGGAAAGAAAATGCTTCAGAAGAAGAGCTAGAGGAAGCAATTCGTTTAGCACACTTCCAGCAGGATTTAATGAATCTTCCAATGGGATTAGAGACTTTGGTTGGAGAAAAAGGGGTTTCCTTATCTGGTGGACAGAAGCAAAGGGTATCGATTGCCCGTGCACTTATTAAAAATCCAGAGATTCTTCTATTAGATGATTCACTCTCAGCAGTGGATGCTAAAACAGAAGCGAAAATTATTGAAAATATACAAAATGAACGTAGTGGGAAGACAACAATTATTACGACGCATCGTTTGTCAGGCATTCAGCATGCCGACCAAATCATCGTTTTAGATGAAGGAATCATTATAGAACAAGGTACGCATGAGGAACTTCTAAAGCAAAATGGTTGGTACAAGGAACAATATGATCGTCAACAGCTTGAGGGGGTGTCGTCATGAGTACAGGAAAACGACTCTACCATTATGCGTTATTTTATAAAAAACCAATTGTTCTTGGTTTAATCTTTCTAACTATCGCTGTAATTGCTGACTTAACAGGACCTTTTATCGCAAAAAAAATCCTTGATGATCACATTACATCGGGTGCTATCGATCTAGAGCCGATTCTAATGCTCCTAGCAGTATTCTTTGGCTTAAGTATCGTCACAGCAGTTTTTAGATATTTTATGTTCATTAACTTGCAGGTTGGAGCGAATCGCGTTGTTCAGAAGCTTCGTAATGATGTTTTTCAGCACATTCAAACTTTACCTATACAGTATTTTGATAACTTGCCTGCAGGTAAGGTAGTAGCTCGTGTGACGAATGATACGGAAGCCATTCGCAATCTTTATGTCCAGGTACTATCACAGTTTGCTACCAGTATTATTTCTATTACTGGAGTTTATATAGCAATGTTCATATTAGATGTAAAAATGGCAGCAATCGCATTGTTTGTTGTACCAATAGTTTATATATGGATGCTTGCTTATCGAAGATATGCATCCCAGTATAATCATATTGTTCGAACAAAGATTGCAGATATGAATGCTATGTTAAATGAATCAATTCAAGGAATGTCCATCATTCAAGCTTTTAAACGAGAGAAGCAAATGGATCGTGAGTTTGAGGAGATGAATGAAGAGCATTACAATTATCAGCGTAAGCTCTTAAAACTGGATTCTGCTACATCCTTTAATTTGGTCCAGGTTCTACGGTCTATCATGTTCGCTCTATTTATTTTGGTGTTTGGGAGCCAGTCAATGGAACCTGGTGCAATCGTATCTGCCGGTTTACTTTATGCATTCGTAGATTATACGACTAGGTTATTTAATCCGATTACAGGAATAGTAAATCAGTTTGCACAACTAGAGCGTTCACTTGTGGCTGGAAGCAGAGTATTTGAGCTTTTGGATGAAAACGGTGAAAAAGTAGAAGATAATCGAATGGAACGATACGAAGGAAATGTGGAGTTTCAAAACGTATCCTTTGCCTATAAAGAAAATGATTATGTATTAAAAAACTTGAACTTTGTCGCGAACAAGGGAGAAACAGTTGCCCTAGTAGGGCATACAGGATCGGGAAAAAGCTCTATTATGAATTTGTTATTCCGATTCTATGACCCAACAAAAGGGAAAATTTTAATAGATGGAATAGATATCACTTCACTACCGAGACAGACAATTCGTAATCATATGGGAATTGTATTACAGGACCCATATTTATTCTCAGGTACTATTGAAACAAATGTCAGCTTAAATGACCCAAGTATTTCACGAGAAAAGGTAGAGGCTGCGTTAGAAGCAGTGGGTGGAGAGAGAGTATTAAAAAATCTTGAAAAAGGGCTAGATGAACCGGTGATTGAGAAGGGAAGCACACTATCATCCGGTCAAAGACAGCTTGTATCCTTTGCGAGAGCACTTGCGTTCGACCCGGCTATTCTAATACTAGATGAAGCAACCTCTAATATTGATACTGAAACAGAAGAAATTATCCAGCATGCGATGGATGTATTGAAAAAAGGAAGAACTACCTTCATCATCGCACATAGACTTTCTACTATTAAGAATGCTGACCGTATTTTAGTATTAGATCGTGGTGAAATTGTAGAAAGTGGTACTCATGACGAGTTGCTGCAACTACAAGGTCGTTATGAACAAATGTATAAGCTACAAGCAGGAGTATCTCCTCACGCATAAGGCGAGAGGGGGTATTCCCTTTTTTTAGTGCTATCACTGTGCTCATCAGTAAATATACTTTTTATTTGTTAAATAGCTATGTGAGCCAAGCCATCTAAGTCAAACGAGGAAATAGAACTTATAAAATATTAATATTTTATAGATTGTATTTTTCTAACGCACATCGTATATTTAGTGTATCGAAATAAAATAGAGGAGGTCTTAAATATGATTCCTTGGCTTGCAGACTGGAAAAAGAAGATTGCAACGTTTAACCTGAATATCCAAATGTTTATGCTAGCGAATGTACTCATCCAGATTGGAATGGGTGTTTTTTCTGTAATGTACAATTTGTACATAAAAGAGCTTGGTTATCCTGAAACATTAAACGGAAAAATAATTGCAATGACCTCCTTGGCCTCTGCGCTTATGCTAGTCCCTGCTGGATTTTTAAGCGATCGATTTGGAAGAAAGAAAATTATTATTATCGGTGCTGTCGTTGCTTCTTTTACGTTGTTTTATCGAAGTTTAATGATTGGGGAGCAGTCTTTAATCTATGCAGCTTTTTTCACCGGCCTTTTTATGGCACTCGTCCAAGTATCAGGAGTTCCTTTTTTGGCGGAGAACTCCAAAGCGAGTGAGCGGATGCATCTCTTTAGCATTCATTTTTCTCTTATGACGGTAGCTGGTGTTATCGGAAGTCTTGGTGGAGGGGTTATGGCAGATATGCTCCATACTTTTGGAGATATTTCAGTTGTCAATTCCATTAAATACGTGTTAATTTTAGGGGCTGTTATATTCACACTTGGTCTCTTGCCACTCCTACGATTACAGACAGTGAAAGCAAAGGAAATGGCTGCTGACCAGGTAGCGGATAGCAAAGAAGGGCCAAGTGGCTTTCGTAAAAATTTAAAGATAATCATATTGTTTGGCTTTGCCAATCTACTAATTGGTACCGGCTCTGGATTGGTTATCCCGTATTTAAATTTATATTTTTCTAATCGTTTTGGAGCATCCAATTCGTATATAGGTCTTATTTTGTCGTTAGGTTCTGCTATGACTGCCATAGCTATGCTACTAGGGCCAGCTTTAGTCAAACGGGTGGGTAAGGTAAAGGCATTGGTTATCTTTCAACTGTTATCTATTCCCTTCCTATTTATAACTGGCTACACTAATTCTCTTGTGATTGCTTCTATTGCCTTTCTCATGCGCCAAGCGCTTATGAATGCTGGAAATCCTATACAGAGCGCAATAGCGATGGATTTGGTACAGGATAAATATAAAGGTCTGGCGAATTCCGTGAACCAAATGGTCTTTAATGTTGGGTGGGCCAGCACAGGGGCAATTTCAACAGGATTAGTGATGACCTTTGGATTCTACTGGGGCTATGCCTATACATTTACAATTACAGGCATTTTGTATTTAATTGCCTCCACTTATTTTTTTATTGTATTCGGAAGAAAAAAACTAGATAGTACATAAAGTAAAACAACCTATGGAAATTTCCAATAGGTTGTTTTTTCTTTTTATTTTAATGAGGCAATGTTAAAGGTGAGGGAGGCAGCTCTTCGCTCAAACGTTATTTTATAGAAAATCTATACACTTTAACATTTTATAAAAAGCTCCTGATCGCAAATTGTATGCGAGTCAAGAGCTCATTTATAGTACAACTAGCTGTTATTATGCTTTAACTAGTATTCCGCCTTCTTTTAGGTATTTTTGAATTCCTTCAGATGCACGATACGAAAGAGCACCAAGTGTGCCAGTTGGATTGAAGCAACTATTATGTGGGAATGCAGATGAACCTACCACAAATACGTTTTCAGCTTCCCACATTTGTAGGTATGTGTTAAGAGCAGATGTTGCTGGGTCAGCACCCATAATAACACCGCCTGTGTTATGTGTGTTGGTATCTTTGTTTACGTTAAATGGAGCTTGTTCTTCACTTGTATCAATAATATCTGCACCAATTTCTTCTGCAATTTTGCGCGTGATTGTTGACATGTATTTACCCATCGCACGATCATTATCTGTATACTCATATGTCATACGTAGTAATGGATATCCAAATTCGTCTTTAAATTCTGGGTCGAGATCCAGGTAATTTTCTTTATGTGGTAAAGAAGCACCTTGTGTTTTAACTGGGAAGTTTGAGTTAGCGTATTTAATAGATTTTTCTTTAAACTCCGCACCCCAGGTTGGTGTTCCAGCAGGTACACGGTTTACTGCAATTGGACGGTCCCCATATTGTGTTGAACGAATGCCAGCACCGTGTATGAAGTCCACTTCAGAATGGTCAAAGTTATCACCCATATATTCAGCAATCTCCATGCCTAATGCTCCAGCACCACCGTATAGATTAAACTCTCTGTCCTCAAAGAATAGCTGAGAACCTCCAGCTGTTATTTGATAACAGTAGTTTTTACCAATTGTTCCTTTACCTGTTTTTGGATCATAAGGAGTACCTAGACCAGAATTTAGAAGTAAACGAGCATTGTTGAATACATAGCTTGCAACTACAACTACATCGGCAGGCTGCTCAAATTTTTCTCCCGTTAGCATATCAACGTAAATAACTCCGGTTGCTTTGCCACCATTATTGGTTAATTCTAAAACATTAGAATGTGTACGAAGTTCTAGCTTACCTGTTTGTTTTGCAACCGGAATTACTGTTACAGCAGGGTCACCTTTTGCTCCATATTCACATCCAAAGTTTTCACAATATGCACAGTATTGGCATGCGCCACGAGAGATACCATCTGGATTTGTATATGCTTCAGAAAGGTTGGCTGCAGGCATAACAAAAGGTTTGTATCCTAAGCTTGTTGTTGCTTTTTCAAATTCTTTCATTAATGGTGTTTTCACTAAAGGAGGCGTTGGATATGGATTAGTACGTTTCCCCCATAGTTCTACTGTTTCCCCTGATATACCAGCCATTTTTTCGAATGTATCATAATATGGTTCCATCTCATCATAAGTTAGACCCCAGTCGCTTAGACCTTCCATCCAAGCAGGAATTTTATCGATTCCGTAACGCTCAATTGTTTTCGTACGAATTTCGAAATCATAGGGTAGGAAGCGATAAGTTTGTCCATTCCAGTGACTACCTGCACCACCAACTCCGTCTCCTACTATGAATGTACCGTATTGACGCATCGGTAAAGCTTTACCTGATAATGTATTACGATAAGTAATCGTTTCTTTTGAAAGATCCTGCATTAGCTCTGTTCGATGTTGGTAACGAAGTTCATCATGTCCCATTATATAATCAGCTGTTGTCCGGTCTTTACCCCGTTCTAATCCAACAACACTTATTCCTGCTTTCGTTAGTTCAGCTGAGACGATTCCACCAGCCCATCCCATCCCTACTACTACGACAGGTACTTTAGGTAATTTTGTAACCATTTATATGTCAGTCCCTTCAATTATTAATGTCCCATATGAGAATTTAAACTTTGTGGTTCAAGTTCGATAAATTTGTCATCTTGTATTTCAGCCACGTATTGCATACGAGAACCTGGATACTTACGCATACTCCAGCCCTCCATTTTATTATTACCACCATACATTGGGTCTGCATATACACCCTCAAGAGTTAATGTACGTAGCAAACTGAAAAACTGGGAAGAAGAAACTTTTCCGTATAATTCAACTTTACCTTCACTAAAAGCAAGAAGAACTTCATCTTGTTGAGTAGCTTCTAAATCTTTAAAGTCAAGTTCAAATTGTTCGTTACTATAGGTGTTTAAGCTATTTAAACCAGCTAGAAATAGATCTTTACGTAGAATTTTCGTTTGTGGACCTTGGTTTTCTTCAGCTTTATAAAAAGCACCTAAACGATAATCTTTTACGTTAGAACCCCATGGACCAGCCAATTGGTGATCAATATAAATAGCAGCGTTCAGTTCTTTGGCTCCAGGGCCATTTGCATCTTCAGGGAAAATACGTTCCACAGCTGCTTGAGTAACTTGGTATTGGTTTGGCGTGAAGAACATTAGAGCTACATTTGGATTAGCAGTAGGCGTTGCTGCGTGATTATGAGTTTCAGTAGTTGTTGATTTATCATCTTTTATTAAAAGACTTCCTAAAGCTCCACCTAAAACAACACCACCAACCGTCAAACCAGAATTTTTGATAAACGTACGTCTAGAAGAACGTTTGTCTAAAACGGAATTTTTATTTTCTTGTTCTGACATAATAATACCTCCCATAAATTTATGATTTTTTATTTAACTAATTAAATAAAAAAAGTGCAAAAATTATTCTTCTTTTAATGCACAATAGAGCTCCAATTATAAACAATCGTATGAAGAGCTGAAAAAACAAGTAATGAAGCTATAAAAATAGTGTATTTTCTTCCTGCCCAACAAAAAACAATGATGGCTAAACCAATTCCAGAACCTATTAGGGCAAACCAAGGGAATGGACTATTATAAAAAAAGAGTAAAAGTGCAAAATCAGCTACGAGAAAAAGGGCAAGTAGCACTTGATTGAGCAACCTCAATTCTTCTAAATTATACTGCGTCATACTTATTCTCCTTTCTTATGCGATAATTAGCACTAATTAAAAAAGATATTTTTGCATACAAAATAAACTTTTTTGTATGCAAAACAACATTATTCATTCTACTACAATCTTTAGTTGTTTGTACACATTAAAAATTATACATATGAGGATATATAATCATTAACTATTTTTGATCATCAAATTGATTGTTAATAAGAAATGTTTTGAAGAAAAAAAGTTATTCTTAATAACTGAGACAATAAATTAAGTTATTCCAGTAAAGGTCGCATTTCCAGAGTATGGCTCAGCTTTTTTTTGCAATGGCCATTTTCTTAGGGGAATAGATAATTTAGAAGAGGTTCTGAAGGTTATTACAATGGGGATTATTGCTTGAAATATATTGAAGTATACTGTGAATATAAATAAGAGATTTTATAGAAAATTATTAAAGGGATTTAAATTTGTATTTATCGCATTTGCTAGGTATGGAGTTTATTGGCATCCTATGATGTGAATAGGTTACCGTAGAAGAATAGTTCACAGAGAGACATCGACTCTGTAAGAGGAATTGCGATAGAGGTGAATTATCGAGAAAGTACTACAAATATTACTTGGACTGGCAATGGTACAGTAATGCAACAGACATACATTAGATGTACCAAATGATCAATTTGATTTTAGCAATCAATAACAAGTCACTCAATTAAAGCTTTCTTTTTTCGAAGACCCTTTTGAAGTTAAATAGCGATTCGATCAAGATAAGTATTTAAATATTATTGTTAAAAAAAATTTAGAGCGATTCAATCGTATAGTTTGAATCGCTCTAATACTGTCCTTTTCTGCCAATAATCTCTAGTGTGAAATTCATGTCTTTATATAAATGTTTGGTCATGAGTTCACCGGCAAGTTGTTCATTCTTATTCTTAATCGCATTGTAAATTTCTTCATGCTCATCTATTAAATGCGGACGATTATATATATCAAGCTTTAGGCTAAACAAATAGAAAACTGTCTGAGCTTTTTCTAATCTTTCAATCATTAAAGGATTTTGGCATTCATGTATAATTAGTTCATGAAAGCGTTGGTTTGAAGTGTATATTTTTTTTGACTGCCCTTCCATAAGCGAATTACGAGATTGCTTTATGGTGTTCTCGAGTTCTATTAACTTTTCTGTTGTCATATTTTTCGCTGCTCTTTTTGCTGCAAAACTTTCTAGTACAATGCGCATCTCATATATGTATATTAAATCTTGTGCAGTAGGACTATAGATATGTTTATTTTTAATTAAACCTTCTTGCTCTAGTCTTTTAATTGCTTCACGAATGGGTGTGCGACTAACACCGATCTCTTCTGCAAGACGTTCTTCTACGAGTTTCATGCCGCCTTTATAAGTTCCATCCAGCATACGTTCTTGAATGTACTCATAAGCCAGTTTTTGTGCATTCATTTTGTTGGAAACCATATCTTAACCCCTTGAAATTAATTTAATTAATACACATCTATTATACTTTATAATTTATTTTTTTTGAATAATATTACATCCTCCGTTACAAATTGCTTTTTTAGAATAGCGATGAGTTACGTAGCTTTGACACGAAAGGTTTCTTTTATAAGTAATGCAAGAAGGTGTTTGTTCGAGGCTAATAGATACAAGCATGAGAATTTATTTGATATTTATTGCTTGATGGAGTTCATGTTTTTTTAAACAAATGCCCTAACTAGATTAGAGAATCTCCTAATTTTTTCATTTTACTAAAAAACAAATTTTCTGTACAATTTGAAAAATAACATAATTTCATCAGGGTAAAATTTTGGTGTAAAAAGGAGGGATGCGATTTGATTAGATTAGCTGCAGTCAGTTTATAAAAAGCAAATGATCAAATCTTTTACTAGGTTTAAGGCTAAAATAGTTTTGCCCAACGGGATAGTATATAAATTATTTCTGTCACTATGGGTACATGTATATCGCTTTATTCCCCAAAAAATTTTGGAATTCCATCTTAGAAACTTTGCTCATTTACTCAAGAAACGAATATTTAAATTATATTAAAGGGGAATTAGACATGACCACAGTTATTAAAGAAGAATCGGTTAAAAAGAAAAAATTTAGAGAAGCGCCACATCCATTTGTCATTCTGTTTACAGTTGTTATTATTATGGCTGCTTTAACTTACCTCATTCCAGCAGGGCAATACGACCGAGTAGAGGATGCGGATGGTCGGACAATTGTTGTAGATGGTTCTTACCAAACAATTGATTCAAGTCCAGCAGGTTTTTTAGATATATTTAATGCTATACATAAAGGAATGGTTCAAGCTGCTCCAATTATTTTCTTTATTTTTATGGTGGCTGGCTCATTCAATCTATTTAGAGAGTCCAAGGCAATTGAAGGTGCATTTGGTTCCTTGTCTACTAAAATGAAAGGGAAAGAAATGCTAATTATCCCGGTAGTGATGATGTTTTTTGGAGTTGCTGGGGCAGCTGTAGGAATGTTTGAAGAGGCACTTCCCTTTATTATGATTTTAGTACCGATTGCAATAGTTATGGGATTCGATTCAATTGTAGGGGCAGCAATGGTTATTGTTGGCGTATCTGCTGGTTTTACAGCAGCATTCATGAACCCATTTACAATAGGGGTTGCTCAAGGAATTGCAGAGGTTCCAATTTTTTCAGGAATGGGCCCGCGTATAGGCTTTTGGGTTGCTTTCATGGCTATATCCATTGGGTACGTTATGATTTATGCAAATAAAATTAGGAAAGATCCAACGAAGAGTATTATGTATGAGGAAGACAAAAACCGAAATATTGATATAGAAGCTATGCAACAGGATAAAATTACTAAAACACAGGGAATTATTATAGGGGTTCTAGTGTTAACACTAATAGGTCTGGCATTTGGAGTATTAAAATTTGGATGGTTTATAACGGAGATTTCAGCTTTATTTTTGATAATGGCAATTGTTATAGGTTTAATTAATCGATTGAATTTTAATGAGATTACTAAATCCTTTGTTCGAGGCTGCGAAGAAATAGTAGTAGGGGCATTAGTGGTTGGTTTTGCTTACGGGGCATTAGTCATTTTAAACGATAGTAACACCATTGATACTATCTTATATGGAATTACTAATTTAGTAGAGAAATTTCCTTCAAGCTTAACAGCAATCGGTATGTATATCATGCAGACCGTGTTAAATCTTATTGTTACGTCCGGGAGCGGTCAAGCAGCATTAACTATGCCGATTATGGCGCCTCTTTCAGATTTGTTAGGTGTGAGCAGACAAACTGCTGTATTAGCTTACCAAATGGGAGATGGCATCACGAATATTATCGCACCAACTAGCGGACTTATATTGGCAGCCTTAGCGATGGCTAAGATTTCTTACGGTAAATGGGTTCGCTGGCTATGGCCACTAATTTTGATTCAATTTATAATGGGAGCAATATTTATAACTGTGGCACATATTTTCTTTTGGCCAGCTTGATGCAGTGCGTTTGTTATTTAGGAGGTTTAAGAAATGGAAAAACTATTTAATAGATTAGTAGAAATTTATCCTGAGTTAGTTGATTTTCGAAGAGATTTACATATGCATCCAGAGCTTTCTCATGAAGAGGTAGAAACACCAAAAAAAATTGCTGCTTACTTAAGAGAACTAGGGTTAGAGGTTAGAACTGAAGTTGGCGGAAGAGGAGTTTTAGGCTTTTTAAAGGGAGGTAAACCGGGTAAAACTATCGCACTTAGAGCAGACTTTGATGCTCTTCCAATTCAGGACGAAAAAGAAGTAGCATACAAATCGAAGGTACCAGGAGTTATGCATGCATGCGGGCACGATCTTCATACATCTGCTCTTTTAGGTGTAGCAAAGGTACTAAGTGAGCGGAAAGAAGAGGTTCCAGGTATTGTTGTTTTCTTACATCAATTTGCTGAGGAGGTCACCCCAGGCGGCGCCGAATATATGATTAAGGATGGTTGTTTGGATGGTGTGGATGTTATCTATGGAGCACATGTAATGTCATTGCAGCCCTATGGAAAGTTTAGCGTAATAGAGGGGTATGCTTCCTCTGCCCAGGATGATTTTTATATAACTATCCATGGGAAAGGAGGACATGGCGCTTCTCCTCATGAAACAATTGACGCCTTAGTGACAGGGAGCCAGCTAGTAGTAAATTTACAACAAATAGTAAGCCGTAGAGTCGACCCTTTAAAGGCTGCAGCTATCACAGTAGGTTCATTTCAAAGTGGAAGCACTACCAATGTTATTCCCGATACTGCCTTTATCAAAGGTACAGTTAGGACCTATGATGAGGATGTTCGTGTCATGATAGAGCAAAAACTAGAACAGATAGTAAAAAGCACATGTGAGGCTGCTGACGCTACATATGAGTTAAAATATGTGAAGGATTGCCCTTCCATCTACAACGATCCAGCCGAAACAAAACGCGTGGAGAAAGTGGCAGGCTATGTCGTCGGAGAGCAAAACATTATTCCAGGAAAACCGATGAATGGCAGCGAGGATTATGCCTACTATCAACAAAAAATTCCGGGAGCCTATTTTATCATTGGCGGTGGTAACGAGGAATTGAAGGCAACTTACCCACACCATCATCCTAAATTTGATGTGGATGAGCGTGCAATGATAGATATAGGAAAGATGTTTATTGGAATAATTTTCGAACAATCGGACAAAAAATAAATCATATTAAAGGCCTATGCGATAAAAAGCATAGGCTTTTATATAGACCAGAAAGGAAGTCCTAACTTTCCCCTTTTGTATTTCGGAATAGACATAGGTGCTTGTGCTTTTCTTAGTCGTATACGTGGAAGAGCATTAGCTCGTGAATCATTTTTTTTACTGTTTCTTCATCAGATGGTGTCTCACCATTCCACTTAATAGAACCATCTGGCTCGTAGTTTGCTGAATATCTTTTTTGTTTGTAGAAGAAAGAAAGTGACCAGCCAGGTAGTTGTTTGTTTTCATAGAGTGGCTTAAAGCTGAAATGCTGTAACAAAGAAATCATACCTTTCATGTGAGTGAATTTGCGCGCATATACTAGTATAAATGACTAGTGAAGGAGCATCTAATTGTTTATTGAAAAGCTTGAACAAGCAATCAAGAACGAGTACGCTGATTATCATCATTATATGGATATGTATAAGCTGACAGACGATCCGTATTGGAAGGAATTCATCGAGCATGTTTATGAGGATGAAAAAAGCCATTACGAAATGTTTCAACAACTCTATTATATGCTTACAGGGAGTTTTGTTCAAAACTTACAAAAAGTACCCCCATGCACAGACTTAAAATCCTGTGCCAAGCAGTCTGTGAAAGATGAATTGGAAACAGCAGAAGTATATAAGGAAATGCTGCTTCAAATTCCTATTCAACAAGCCTATGCTCCTCTATTTTGCGCTATGCATGATGAGACGGAGCACGCAATCCGATTTTCAATGATGTACAATGCACTCTAATTGTTTTTGTGTTTCATACTCCTCTGCTATAATAATCTAGAAGCTAGAGGAAAAAGGTGAGATAGATGGGTTTTTTATGGACAATCATATTCATGGCAGTCGTTGGAGCAGCAATTGGAGCGGTTACAAATCACCTCGCCATTAAAATGCTTTTCAGACCTCATGAAGCAAAGTATATAGGATCATGGAGAGTACCGTTCACTCCAGGCTTAATACCAAAGCGTCGGGATGAGCTTGCTAAACAATTAGGAATTACTGTTATCAAGCATTTATTGACACCTGATATTTTTAAAAAGAAATACTTCAATGATTCGATGAAAATGAAAGCTAATGATTTCATTGTAAAACAGCTTAATAAAAATATATTTCAGTCAGAGAAGACGATAGACGATTGGCTAAAGCTTGCAGGTATAGAATCTGTGCCTTCTCTTGTAAATGAAAAAATAGAAGAACAGGTTGATATACAATTTAATCGGGTTAGGACAAAGTTTGAAAAGGAAACAATACGTCAAATTGCTCCACTAGATTGGCAGTTGAAGGCCGATAGCAAGGTCGGTGATATTGTTTCCTATATTCTTCAAAAGGGCGAGGAATTTTTCCAATCAGATGAAGGTAAAAGTACAGTTAAGAAACTGATTGATGATTTCCTTTCTACCAAAGGAACATTAGGTAACATGATTCAAATGTTTATGGGAGAGTCCTCTTCACTTGCTGGGAAGGTACAGCCTGAAATATTAAAGTTTCTTCGTGCCCCAGGAACAAAAGTAATGCTTGAAAATATTGTTCAAAATGAGTGGGAAAAGCTTAAGGACCGACCTTTGGCTGAGATGATGGAAGGCTTTGATTTTGATCCATTGGTGGTCAATGTAAAAGCATACTTAAAGGAACAACTTGCAATTGAAGAAAGATTAAATTATAGTTTAAACCATTACTTCCCTGGTGCCTCAGATTGGTTAGAGACTCAAATGGTACCAAAAGTAACTAATTTTGCTTTTGTCGAAGCAGAGGCAAAACTAGAGGAAGTATTACGTAAAATGAAGCTTGAGGAAATGGTTAAAGAGCAAGTTGACTCTTTCCCAGTAGCGCGATTAGAGGATATCGTACTTGGAATCTCCAAAAGAGAATTCAAAATGATTACTGTTCTCGGTGGTGTGCTCGGGGGGCTTATAGGAATCATTCAAGGCCTAATTGTATTTCTAACTAGCTAACAAAAGGCTAGGACAATGCCTAAATAAAGGAGCTTACAAACATGATTAACATTTACGATGACATTAACAAACTAGAGGCATCACTTCGCCAGACCGATCAATTCGCAAACGTAAAAGATGCAATAGAATCAGTAAAGGCCGACCCAGAAGCACTTGCTTTATTTCAAAGCTTCCGTAAAATTCAGCTTTCTTTACAAGAGAAACAAATGCAAGGTGAGGAAATCTCTGGTGAAGAGATCGAATATGCTCAAAAAACAGCACAGCTTGCTCAAACAAATGAAAAAATATTCCATATGCTACAAGCGGAAATGGCACTTAGCCAGATGATCGAAGAGATTAACCGTGTGTTGCTTAAACCTGTCCAAGAAATGTATGAAGGAATATAAAATGAAAAGGCTCTAAGCTCTTTGGCTTAGAGCTTTTTTTATTGGCTTAAAAAGAAGGAATATATGAATAAATGCCGAATTATAAAAATGAATGACTATTCACAAAGGGGATTTAAATATGTATAAAACTTTATTATTTGAACAAGAGGGTCGTATTGCAACATTAACTTTAAATAGGCCAGATGCTATGAATGCAATGGATGAAACTATGATGGAAGAATTAGCGGAGTTATTGGAGGATTTAAAAGAAAATAAATCTATTCAAGTCCTTATCATTAAAGGGGAGGGTCGTGCTTTTTCAGCTGGTGGCGATATTAAAGCAATGCTAAACGATGAAAATCCTTTAGACATAGATGCAGCAATGGATTATTTAACTCGTATCGCACTAAACCTTTATACTTTGCCTCAAATCACCATTGCTTCCGTTCATGGAGCTGCAGCAGGTCTTGGATTTAGTATGGTACTAGGTTGTGATATTATAATCGCTGAAGAAAATAGTAAGCTAGCGATGAATTTCATAGGAATCGGACTAATACCTGATGGAGGGGGCCACTTCTTCCTAAAAGAACGAGTAGGGATACCAAAGGCAAAGCAACTTATGTGGAGCGGACAATTGTTTAACGGCAAGGAAGCACAAAAGTTAGGACTAGTAGACGAGGTAGCACCAGACGGAGCTGGTCATGCAACAGCCGCAGCCTATGCACAAAAACTTATTGAATCACCGGTTGCAGCAATGATCACCTCTAAAGAAATTTTACACTTATCCAAAATTCATGACTTACAAGCAATTTTAAAAGGAGAATCAAAAGGTCAATCGGCAATGCGTAAAACAGCAGATCATAAAGAAGGTATTCAAGCATTCGTTGAAAAACGTAAACCGACGTTTAAAGGAGAATAATGAGTGTGAAAGAGTCGAGGTTAACTAACCTTGGCTCTTTTTTATTGGAGAGCTTGGTTTCGGGGAAATGTTTCGCCGCTAAACGGTTGAATGTGTGAGCATACGCTCGTAAAAAATGCGAATGCGCTCCTAAAAGTAGAATAGTGTCTCCTAAAGTGAGCGAACCCGCTCCTAAACGGGTGAAAAGTGCCCGTAAAGTGTATTTCCGCCCCTAAATCATCAAAAGGCGCTCCTAAAAGTAGAAAATTGTCTCCTAAATGAAGAGGAACCGCCCCTAAACGGGAGAAAAGTGCCCGTAAAGTGTACTTCCGCCCCTAAATTATCAAAAGGCGCTCCTAAAAGTAGAAAAGTGTCTCCTAAATGAAGAGGAATCGCCCCTAAAAGGGTTGAAAGCGCACCTAAAGTGTACTTCCGCCCCTAAACGATCAAAAGGCGCTCCTAAAAGTAGAAAAGTGTCTCCTAAAGAGAGCGGAACCACCCCTAAACGGGTGAAAGGCGCCTCCTAAAGTGTACTTCCGCCCCTAAATAATCAAAAGTCGCTCCTAAAAGTAGAAAAGTGTCTCCTAAATGAAGCAGAAGCTCCCCTAAAAAACCATCAAATCCGCACCACTTAATCCCAACACCTATATATTTTACAAATAAATTAATTTAGACTGTAACAATATGCATGTCCAAACGTTTTAGGTTAGAAGGGAGGCAAGGAAGTGAAGAAACAAAGGAAAGATGACTTAGAAACAGTCTATTTAGCTTATGCTAAGCCTCTCTACTTCTACTTACTTAAACTAACGGGATCCGATTCGATTGCGGAAGAGCTTGTTCAGGAGACCTTTTATAGAGCGACTTTGTCCTTGGATTTATATGACGGCAGGCAAGTTAAAAGCTGGCTATATAAGGTAGCTAGAAATACATATATGGATGAATGGCGAAAACGGAAGAGGTGGAAGTGGGTACCGCTCTACGATTATCTCTCTAATTCCGAGGAATATGTTAGCCCATATGGAGTGCCAGAGGAGGATTTATTGAATCAAGAAAAATCCGGTGAGATTCAAGATATATCACTGCTCCTTCCGGAAAATTATCGGACTATATTATATTTAAGAGAGTATGAGGAATTTTCATACGAAGAAATTGCAGAGACATTAGAGATTACATTAGATCAGGTTAAAGTAACAATACATCGGGCTAGACAGAGATTTAAACAGCTGGCAGATCGCCTTGGAAAGGATTTTGATAGGAGTGGAAAAGATGGAATGGAATGATGATAAAGCAAAAGCAATTGTACAAAAGCATAAAAAACGTTTTTCATGGAAATTATCTTTCAATGTCATTCGTGTGCTTTTAGGGATTTTTCTTGTATATGCTGTTTATATGATCTCAGTATCAATCATTTATGAAGCTACTAACGTAGGTAAGCGGACGGAATTTTATCAGAAATTAGCCGTTGATTGGACTTATCCAGGATATATCTCCACTAATTCAAGAAGTGGGACAAATGAAATTACTCCCTTTTTAACACAGAAGATTGACTTCCCTTTGCTGAAAATAATAGGTAAAGAGGAGTTTGCTATAACAAAGGTTAGCCTAAATAAACCTCTTATAGACGCTTATAGCACCACTACTGTTAATGAGTATTTTCCCTATAATAGTGACAAGGGCTTTAATTTTTCTTTGCCCTATAATCCTGTAACGAATGAGAAGTTAGACGAAACACAAACACCTAATGTGTGGAATCAGTTAGAGCAAATACATGAAGGAAATGTGGCTCAACTAGCTTTTTCCATAAACGATTACTACTCTCCAGAGGAATTATTAGAATTAGTTTCTCCTTATCAAATAGATGTTTTGTGGATGCCAATTTATATGGGAGAATTAAAGAATTCCATTGAAGGCGGCTGGAGTGGCAGTGAAAACGATATCTCATTAGCAAAACCCTGGGGATTATCAGGATTTAAAAAAGTAGATGCAGACTTTAATATCAATTATTCAACTAGCATTTTAAACAATCATTCAGTCAAGGAAAGCCAATCAGCAATGCTTAGGAATATGAAAATGATGCTCGACAAAGATAAAAACCTAGCGGAAACATTACTAGGAACAGCATATCTTCAAGAAAGATATGATTATCTTCAAAAAGAAGGATTCCAAGCTTACGGAGCAGTTGTGACAGGTCCAGTGAAGGAATTACGGAAGCTTAAAGAGCTAGAGGGCATTCATAGTGTTCAGCTAGGGGAAATTAAGCCGTGGAATTGGATCGAAGAATAGGAAAAGGGACTTAAACCGTTATATCGGGTTAAGTCCCTTTTTATATTACACATGAAACAATATAAGCTTGCCGGAGCTGTTAACTAAGCGATGTGTTTTGTTTCCATAGCCTTTTTCGTGTATTGCTTCTTCCCCTTGTTTCTTTGCTTCGTCGTCGTTTTCATAATTCCATGTTTCCTCGACGATTAGTTCCCCTGTTGGTTCAAATGCTGTGAATTTGTATGCTTTCATGTATCATACACCCCTTATGTATTCTTAAAATTCATTATACAACAAAAATTAAAAAATAAAAGTAAAGTCTGCTTGACATTTATTTAATAAGTAAAGTATACTTTACGTAAAGTTAGCTTTACTAAAAAGGAGGGTAACAGTGAAAAATTATGTTCGGGATAAACGAATGGAACTAGGGATGACCCAGGATGAATTATCGGAAAAGTTAGAGGTGTCCCGGCAAACTATAATTTCTTTAGAAAAAGGAAAGTATAATCCATCTATTAATTTGGCTTTTAAGCTTTCCAAATTGTTTCAATGCCATATAGAAGACATTTTCATTTACGAAGGGGAAGATTAAATGAGTGGAGAATTTGATTGGTTTACGTTTTTAATTGGATTGCCAGCGGCGATAGCAATCATGGGGATTACTTTTTTTATTTTTCGTAGAGTCGGAAAGAAGAAAAGATTATTTGATGAACGGTATAATCAAGTGCATTCAACTGCAAGATCTTATTCTTGGAAAGTCACAACATCAGCCTTATTAGTAGCATGGATGATTGTCATCATTGTGGAGGGGCCCGGATTATCATTTTTTATTATGACTGGCCTCTGGATTACACACATCGTCTCTTATGGAATAGGTGCTGCAGTAGCGGAAAAGAAAAACTAGCAAAGGAGGAATAAATCATGACTAAAGCTAAGTGGGCACTAGTGGCATCAATTTTTGCTTTAATCGGTTTACCATTAATTTTCTTAGGAATCTCTCTATATACAGGACAGTGGTATTACTTCCTATTTAGCCTACCAGCAGGGTTAACGGCAGGGATAACTGGTTTAGTTACATCTCTAGTACAAATACAAATGGAAAAGAAATAAAAAAAGGGCTATTACACATTTATTTGTGTATAGCCTTTTCTATATGATAAAATAAGAACAAATATTCTGTTTTTAGTGAGGTGTAGTAGAATGGCAGCTATTCGGTTTTTACATGTGGCAGATTTACATTTAGACAGCCCCTTTAAAGGATTATCATCTATCCCTAAAAATAGATGGCAGGAAATTAGAGAAAGTACATTTCATGCCTTTAATAATGTTATTCAGCATGCTTTGGCAACTAAGCCGGACTTTGTTTTAATAGCCGGTGATATTTATGATGGAGAAAATCGTAGTCTGCGAGCTCAGCATTTGTTTCAAAAGGGAATGGAAGCTCTTGGAGAAGGCGGAATACCGGTTTTTATTTGTCATGGAAACCATGATCATTTGAGTGGAAGCTGGGTTCGTTTTCAGATGCCAGAGAACGTAGAGGTATTTGGACGAGATGTAGAAACAAAAACACTTAATGTTAAAGGCGAGACTGTACACATTTCTAGTTTTAGCTATAAGGAACGCCATATTCGAGAAGCAATGCATACCTATTTCCCAAAGGCAAATGGTCAGGACTTTCATATAGGAATGCTACATGGAAGTTTAGAAGGAAATAAAGAGCATGATGTCTATGCGCCGTTTCGTCAAAGTGATTTAATCGGGAAGGGGTATGACTACTGGGCGCTTGGGCATATACATAAGCGACAGGTTTTACATATGGATCCAGCAATCGTCTATCCTGGCAATATACAAAGCAGACATCGCAATGAAAGAGGGCTGAAAGGTTTCTATGAGGTAACTCTGACAAAGAACAATACAGACCTGCAATTTATCCCTTGTAGTATGTTTATCTACGATCAGCTAGAGGTTTCCTGTAAGGATATTGTCCACGCCAATGAATTGATTAGTCGGGTAGAACACCAGCTAAAAGATTATGTGGAAAGCAATGGAAACGCCATTATAGAATTAACGCTAACCGAAATTACAGAAGAGACCTTTGAAATGCTTGATACATCCTCGAGGGAGGAATGGCTAGCCATCTTTCAGGAATCTATGGATCAGCAAAATCCCTTTATCATCCTTAAGGATTTAGTTATTGACTTACCTATTAACCAACTCAATGAAACGCTGATGTTGACGGATATATGGGAAGAGTGGGACTTTACACATTGGAAGCTGGCTGTGAAGGAGTTATATCAGCATCCAAAAGGCAGTCGCTACCTTCCAAGCATAGATGAGGATTTTATTGAAGAGGTAAAAATGGAATCTAAGCAATTACTGAACAAGGCTGTAACGAGGGGAGTGTAACATATGAAAATAGAAAAGCTCCATATATACGGTTTTGGAAAGCATGAAAATATAGAAGTGGAACTTCATAAGGGGATAAATGTATTCTTTGGGGAGAATGAAGCAGGAAAGTCTACGATTCAGCAGTTTATACTGCATATTCTTTTTGGATTCCCACAGCGAAATGCACAGCTCCTTAGGTATGAGCCAAGAAGCAACACCACTTATGGCGGGAAGATACAAATCCAATCAGATGAAGGTAAGAGAGTCGTGATTGAGAGGGTAAAAGGGAAGGCGAGTGGAGATGTCACCTTATTTTTCGAGGATGGTACTCGTGGAGGAGAAAAGGAGCTTTCCACTATACTTCATTCCTACAGTCGAGTAGATTTTGAAGCTATTTTTTCATTTTCTCTGCTTCAGTTACAGGGCTTTGAAAAAATGACAGAGGAAGAGCTGACTCGTACACTACTCTCCTCTGGAACAACAGGAATGGATACGTTATCCAATGTGGAAAATCAGTTTGCAAAAGAAATGGGAGAGCTCTACAAGCCGACTGGTAGAAAGCCACTCATCAATCAAAAATTGGAAGAGTTAAGGCAGCTTGAATCTGGGTGGAAGGAGCAAATGGAACAGGTGGAGAAATACGAGCCATCTATCCAGCGTCTAAATGAAATAGAGCAGCTCTTAAGTGAAATGATAGAGCGTGAGAAGGAGCTGGCGGGGCAACTACAGAATTATTCTCGTTGGAAACAATTAAAGCCACTAAAAATAGCTGAAATCGAGCTTATCGAGGAGTTGGATAAGCTTCCAATACAATTATTTCCACCGGAAGGGATTCGCCGCTATGAGGCTATTAAGGATAAGCAGACAAATACACAAATTGCTGCAGAACAACTAAACCAGGAGTTGCAGCTAACGGTTCATGCTACTGAAACAATTTCACCAGAGAAGCTGAATGAAATTCAGGGATTTTTGAGTCAGGAATCTCATTGGCATCAGTTACGTGCCAAGCGAGTTCAGTTAGAGGAAGAACAGAACAAAACTCTACAGCAACAAATGCAACAGCTTAGCCTAATTGGCATGGAGTGGGAAAAAAGTTTAGTCAGTATTATTGACGCAGATATGTCTATGCAGCAAGAGGATCGGCTCGTGACAATGCTTCAAGAACAAGAGCAACTAGACCACCAGCATCAGCAAGAAAGCCGTTTACTGAATCTGAAGAAACAGGATTCGGAGCAGCTACAAAAAAAGATACAGGAATCGAAACGCTCTCGGTCATCATCTAGTGGCCAAGGTAACGCAACGGGTATCTTATTTTCGGTAATAGGATTTATATTAGTTATTGGGGTTATCTTTAGCTTTCTTGCCTCCAATTGGTTTATTGCTCTCCTTGCAATTATTATTAGTGTTGTTGTCTATGGAGGCTTTAAATTGCTCGTTAGAGGGCTGAATAAAGAGAATGATGTCCGTCAATATACAAGCTTACTAGAAAACGAGCTAAGCGGACTCACTGAACAAATTACTCAGCTAGAAGAAACAATAATAGAAATAGAACAGAGGAAGAGGGACCTGAAACAAAGAGTTTCTGTATTTTTAAAGAAATATCATATTAATGAGGAGCTTTCTCCTAATTTATTAACGGACCTGTTTAATCGTTTAAGAATGATTCAGGATTACCAAATTCAACTGGACCAAATGGAAGGTAAGTTAGAGGAAGTAAGCAGAAGCTTGCGAGACTTGAAAAATCGTGCTCAACATTTGACGAACTTCCAGTTAGCAGATGACCTTTTATTCCACCAACTACGTGAAATTTATTTATCAGAAAAGAAGAAGTTAGAGGAAGAGCAGACGACTATAAATAAAATAACGAAACTCAAGGAAAAGCTTAAGGAGCTACAATTGTTATTAAAAGCTCAGGATCAACAGATGACATTGCTTTTCCAAGAGACTGGGGTTACAACAGAAAGTGATTATTATCAAGCTCATTTAGTGTCTCAAAAGAGAGCTACATTAGAAAGAGAATTAGAGCAAGTTAGGATACAATTAGGCGATAGTCAAGTAGGTATCGATGATTTTGAGGAAGGCTTTGAAGAAACAGCTAGAAAAGCTCTAAATGAGATGAAAGAAAAAAGTCAGGTTCTTTTAGAGGAAAAGGCATCATTGCTATATGAAACGAGTCGCTTGCTCGAAAATGAGAAGCAAAGTGAAAAATTACAAGAATTAGAAGAAAAAAAATCCGAGCTGTATGAGCTAGTTAAAAAATGGGCTGCTTATAAAACAGTGACAGAAGCTATTAAACAGACATTGTTACAACTAAAAGAAGAAAGACTTCCGGAGGTTCTTGAAAAAGCAAAATGCTATTTTCGGATATTAACTAACGAATCCTACGAGCAGTTAGAGTTTACGCCTGACGGTCTTTTCGAAGCAGTCAAGCCTAGCGGAGAACGATTTAAGATAGCAGAGCTAAGTCAGGCCACAAAGGAGCAGGCATATATTGCCTTAAGAATTTCCTTAGCAGTTTCGTTAAAGAATAAAATTTCTTTTCCTATTATTCTGGATGATCCTTTTGTACATTTCGATCGAAACCGATTAAAACAAGTGGTACAATTAATGCAAGAGCTACAAGATGAACATCAACTATTGTATTTTACATGTCATGAGCATATGCGTCTTAGTTGGAATGAGGCTCATATAATAGAGGTAGCGACATTACAAGTTGGAAGTGGAGGGGTTTTGAGATGAAGGGAATTACACAGCTACGAGTAGGAGATCCTGTCGATCATTTCTTACTGATTAAACAATCAACTAAAGGTGTTACAACAGTTGGAAAACCATTTATGTCACTTGTACTGCAGGATAAAAGTGGAGATATCGAGGCCAAGCTATGGGATACCAACGAGGAGCATGAAAAACAATATGCTGCTAGTCAAATAGTGCGCGTTGGGGGAGAAATACAAGATTATCGTGGAAAGTTTCAGCTACGTGTAAAGAGTATTCGACCTGTTAAAGCAGATGAGACGATAACCATTCACGATTTAGTTCCATCAGCAGAAAAGTCAAAAGAAGAATTGATGGAGGAATTACTACAATTTTTCTTCGAGATGAAAAATCCTTTGATACAACGAGTAACGCGCCATTTACTAAAAAAACATCAAACAGCGTTTATGACTTATCCAGCAGCTACTAAAAACCATCATGATTATGCTTCTGGTTTAATTGATCATGTCGTTTCTATGCTAAAGCTTGGAAAATCCCTATGCGACCTTTACCCAACATTAAACAAAGATCTTCTTTATGCAGGAATCATCTTACATGATATAGGGAAGGTATTAGAACTATCGGGGCCAGTAGCTACTACGTACACAGTTGAAGGTAACCTGTTAGGACATATTACGATTATGGTGAATGAAATATCAAAAGCAGCAGAGGAGCTTCAAATTGATGGAGAGGAAGTAATGCTACTTCAACATATGGTGCTTTCTCATCATGGAAAAGAAGAGTGGGGTAGTCCGAAGCGACCGATGGTGCGTGAAGCAGAAATACTGCATTATATTGATAATATTGATGCTAAGATGAATATGCTTAATCGAGCATTGGATAAAACGAATCCGGGAGAATTTACAGAGCGTTTATTCCCATTAGAAAATCGTTCTTTCTATAAGCCTACTTTTGAATAAAGAAAATCGTAGAGGCCATGCAAGGCCTTTACGATTTTTTTATTGAAAAAAAGCTCCAAATGATTATTAATAGTGATGTTTAGCATAAGTTCCAAGGTCTTGAGGGCAAATGGAGATGTCCCCGAAAGAGAAACCTCCATACTTCCGTGGGTTATGTGTACAAGATGTTTTATAGGTTTAACGTTTTCATGTTTATAGATATAAAAAAGGGATCACGGCATGAGCCGCGATCCCTTATAGCAAAATAGTTAATCCTGCTAGTTTGAATTATTTTTCGCTTTTTTCAGTAGAAGCATCGTCTTTTGTTTTTGATTCATCTGTAGTATCGGCAGCTTCACCAGCATTTAAAAATTCATCAAGGGCAGCTTCTAAATCTTTATCCTTGATATCAATTTTAGCATCCTTTAATAGCTTAGCGATTTTTGGTAGTAATGCAGATTGGTCTGCTTTTTCAAGCTTCAAGTTTTTCTCTATTTCAGCTTTTTTGTCTTCATATGATTCTTTAACTTCACGCTTGTCCGTTACTTCGATAATATGGTAGCCAAAGCTAGATTTAACTGGTTCACTAATTACATTAGGCTCTAAAGCAAATGCTGCTTTTTCAAATTCTGCGTCCATAGCACCTTTACCGAACCATCCAAGCTCTCCGCCGCTTTCTTGTGCAGCAGGTTCTGTAGAGTAAGCTTTTGCAACTTCAGCAAATTCTTTACCAGAATCTAATTCAGCTTTAACTTTTTTAGCTGTTTCTTCATCTTCTACAAGCACGTGGCGAGCATTAACTTCGTTTTTGGTATTTTCATATTCCGCTTTAATTTCATCTTCAGAAACCTTTACATCTTCGATCATAGCAGCTTCTTGTAAAAGATTAAGGCGTAAATATTTTTTGTATGATTCTTCTGTGTATCCTTGTTGAGCTAGCAACGTTTCAAAATTTTCTCCTAGCTGTTCTTTATCAGCTTTTAGCTGAGCGTCTACTTGTTTATCGGTAACATCGTACTTAGAGTCAAGTACTTTTTCAATCATAAGAAGTTGGAAAGCTTGTTCTCCAATGGAAGCTTTCATTTCTTCATATAAATCATTTTGTGTGATGTCGCCTACTTTAGATGTTGCAATTACTTCGCTGCTATCAGCAGAATCATTGCTACATGCTCCTAATGCAAGAACAGATGCTGCTAATGTTAATGATAAAACTGTTTTTTTCATGGAAATCTCTCCTAACTTCATCATGTTGCAAGTGTAACTATAACATAAACGAAACAAAAACAAAAATAGTTCCCGTTCATTTGCCTACCATATTTTGAAACCACAGCATAGGATAAATTAGAAAAGGGAGGTGTTCTAAATGGGTGGACAATATAACAACTATGGCGGTGGCTATGGATCAGGTTCAGGCTTCGCTTTATTAGTAGTTCTGTTTATTCTTTTGATTATCGTTGGCGCTGCATTCATCTACTAACGAAATCAAGAACTGAGATCGCTTAGGCGATCTTGGTCTATATTTCTTTCAGAAATAAGAAATGACCCAATCATTTTAATGATTTGGGTCAATTTTTCTCTTAAACTGCGTAAACCAACTCAACATAGAAAGATACAAGAAGAATCGTAATTAATATATTAATGGTTCTAAAAATCTTAGGATGTTTTTCTTCTGGGATTTCTTTTGACATTACAAGCGCATAAGTCATTCGATTAATTTGTAGCAAGTAAAATGCCGAGAATAGAACTAAAGTAAATATAATCATGTCTAAACTCCCTTCATATACACTAAGCATATCAAATAAGGAGTAGTAGTTACAAGTGTAACATATTGCTAATAATTCGAAACAGCTACTAAAATTTGATAACCAGCGTCAGTTTCTTCAATAAATGCACTTTTAGGTGACTTGCTTAAATTCTTTACATAAATTAAGTCTATAAAACACATTCCGCAGTGATAGGCAAAGAGCATCGTAAAATAATGTGCAAAGGTTGGTGCTAGCAATGCCCCTATTAAAATAGCAGAATTGATAAATATAAAAGGAGCAATTAATGAAAATAAAAATCTATTTTTATTGATTGGATCGCACACTCTAATAGAAACGATTGGAAGAATACCATACCGTCTCTTTACGGTAACTTTAATATTATTTCGAATTGTAAACAATGGAATAAAATGAATTATTTTATGAAGCGGATAAACCATTAATACCCCAATAGCGAATAGCCAAAAGAAGTCATCAGATTTATGAGAATCATTTATAATTCCTAGTAAGGCATATGCGATAGAAAAAACGGCAATTACCATAATAGATGATAGAAGAAATAAACGCTCCATGCCGTATTGTTTTTTGACATTAATGGTTTTCCAGCAATGCAAGATAGATGCATCTCCTATAAAATAAATTATATTTCAGATACATACAATACGATGTTTCTATAAAAAATACAAGCTTAATAAATATTAAAATTTATAGAGCGCTTACATTGCTGGTTTAACGCTATTCTGCCTTAGTAAAAGAATCATCAATGTTCTGAATAGAACGCTCAAATATCTCCATAAAATCGTCGCCATATATATTTCGGATTACAGCCATCACATCCATGAACTCTGGGAACCTTCCATAAAGATCCTTTACAGGACGAGAGCCTTCAATAACAGAATGAGGAGTTTCATGATAATTTTCATACATTTCCTCTAAAAGCTGCTGACCTTTTTCAGTTACATCTACGTATGTGTTACGCTTGTCCGTATCTCGTTTAGAAAAAGAAAGTAATCCTCTTTCCTCTAGCTTTTTGGAAAAGTTAAAGGCAGTAGACACATGCATTACTCCAAATTTTGCAACATCGGAAATAGTAGCGCCTTTAAGGTGATAAGAAATCCATAAAATATGATGCTCATTAATATTTAGATCATAGGGCTTAATCCAAGTTTGCCAATCTTTTTCGACTGCCTTCCAAAGAGCTTTTGAAAGTTGAGCTATTCGCTGACTATATAGCATTGCTTCCTTCATCGTATAAAATTGATCAGTCATCTCGTATGCCTTCTTTCTGAGTTATAATCTTTACACATTATAGCAATAAAGTAAGGAAGTTGAAATAAAATATTTAAAAATATTATTAATTTTATAATAATTTAATATAGAAAGAGACAAAGAGAAATACGATTTCGCAATGCCGAACAATCTATTAAAAAAGATCTTCCTATGCTTACAACAGAGAAAAATGAAAAAAGGAGGGGAAAGCACCTCCATATTCTTTTAAAAAAAGTATGCCTTTAATCTAAAAGACTAAATGCATACTTCTGTTTAGCGGGTTTCTGCAACCTCATTTTTCTTAGGAAGTGCTTGCTCAAGCTGTTCAATAGCTGATTGGATAGAAGAAATTTCATTTTGTAGTTGTTGCTGGAGAGGCAGTGTACCATTTTGCCACTTTTCGACGCTTTCTTTTACGTCCTTTACTGTTCTTGGAATCATTACCTGTGATTCTGCCTTTAAGCTTTGTATGGATACTTTTACTTTACGTAGCTGATCGTTAATATCAGAGAGCTTTTCTTTGTAATCGGCAGATACGGTTTTAATATTTTCCCTAACTTCTGTACCACTTTTAGGGGTGGATAAAAGTACGGTCGTAGCACCTGTTAATGCTCCAAGAGCTACACCAATTAATAATTGTGATACTTTCATTCAAATCACTCCTTATATGTATATATTATTCCTTTCCTTTCCATTATTAAAACATAATATTGAATACAAAAAAAGCTTTCCTTGTAAAAGGAAAGCTTTTGGTATTTAAATAGTAAGTGCTGTCTTAAAATTGGAGCGTCTTACAAGTTTTCCGACAATCGGATAAATGATAAAAAACGCTATACCGTTTATAAAGACCGCTGGTAAAACGACAATTACGAAAAGTTCTGTAAAGACTGCGCCTGCATTGAAGATGAATATAGCAGTAGATAGGAATACAGTACCAGAGACTAATGTTCCAATACACGTTAAAACAATTGCAGTCGCTAATTTGTTTGCTAACTTTTTAAGTAATATCACTAATCCGAAGAAAACTAAAGCAGTTATTAACTTGTCAATAATATTAGGAACAAATCCTCCAGGGAAGGTAGAAAACAATCCCGATATAATTCCTGTAGATAGCCCTAGTAAAAAGACATTTTTAATTTCTGGGAATAATAATATTCCAATAAACATCATCGTCAACATAAAATCTGGCTTCATACCCCCATTAAAACCTGGAATAATAATATAAAGCACAGCTCCCACACCGACTAGCAACGACATTAGCACAAGATTTTTCGTATTCATTTCTCATCTCTCCTCAACTTTTCTCAACTATTTGGTTCT
Source organism: Psychrobacillus faecigallinarum (assembly GCF_014836595.1). Classification (GTDB taxonomy): domain Bacteria; phylum Bacillota; class Bacilli; order Bacillales_A; family Planococcaceae; genus Psychrobacillus; species Psychrobacillus faecigallinarum. Next base: position 58,987 of record NZ_JACSQO010000009.1, read on the forward strand.
TCTAACGTATCCTCATGATCGTTAGCAAGAATCTTATTTATGATTGTAAGGCTTTTTCCTTATAAAAGCAATTAGTTGGACATTAATTTATCTGATAGTTCTTTGGCTAACTCTTGAATCATTTCTGATGAATAAGTTTTTTCTTTTGTGTTCCAAGTAAGCTTCAGTCCGTCTGTTTGATCGTAGCGTGGAATGAAATGCAAGTGAAAATGGAAGACGCTTTGCCCAGCTGGGGCACCGTTATTATTTAATAAGTTCATCCCAACGGGTCCGAATGTATCCTTCAATACAGTCGCGATTTTTGGGACTACCTTAAACAAGTTGCTTGCCTCTTCTTCACTTAAGTCATATACATTTTCCTTGTGACTTTTAGGAATAATTAAAGTATGTCCTTTAGTTAAGGGCATAATATCCATAAAAGCATAGACATACTCATCCTCATAAATTTTTGCACTTGGAATGGAACCATCAATTATTTTACAAAAAATACAGTTAGTCATGAAAAAACCTCCTATTCATTGTTAGGATGAGTTTAACATATAATAGGACAAGTTTGTTTTTCTTTTCTAAACATTGATTGAAATTGAAAGGAGATTTTTAAGGCAGGCTTTGGTAAAATTATAAATAAGAAGAATAGAGGTGTAGAAATGACTGTATTAGAAGTAAAAAATGTAACAGGAGGATACACAAGAAAGCCTGTATTACATGATTTAGACTTTTCCATTAATAAAGGGGAATTAGTTGGATTAATCGGATTAAATGGAGCAGGGAAGAGTACAACAATCAAACATATAATTGGAACAATGAATGCTGCAAAAGGGGAAATTCTACTTAATGGTAAATCATTAAAGGATGACCCAGCACTTTATCGCTCTTCTTTTTCTTATATTCCTGAAACCCCAGTGTTGTATGACGAGCTAACGTTAAATGAGCATTTAGAGCTTACAGCAATGGCCTATAATTTAGATAAGGACGTATTTGAGGTAAGAAAAGCATCTCTATTAAAAGAGTTTAGAATGGAAAAAAGGTTGAACTGGTTTCCAACCCATTTCTCAAAAGGGATGCGACAAAAAGTAATGATTATGTGTGCATTTTTAGTTAGCCCATCCTTGTATATTATTGACGAGCCTTTTGTTGGGTTAGATCCCCTAGGAATTCAGTCGTTGCTTGATCAGATGAAGTCAAGAAAGGACGAGGGCGCTTCTGTTCTAATGTCCACTCACATATTATCAACTGCCGAAAGATACTGCGATCGTATTCTTCTTTTGCATAACGGGAAAATTCGTGCACAAGGGACTATGACAGATTTACGAGCAGCATTTAAAATGCCTCATGCAACTTTAGATGATCTTTATATTGAAATGACAAAGGAACAACAAGATGAACAATTTGCGTGAGGTATGGAGTAAACGATTTGTTTTCTATATAAATGAGCTGCAGAAATATTTGAAGTTTATTGTTTCTGGTCATTTGGCTATTGTCATCGTATTTGCAATTGGCGCTTTAGGTTATACGTATAGCGAATGGCTAAACTCAGCTCCTAAGGATTTTCCCGCATATTTGGTTGTAGCTTTAATATTAAGCATCTTAGTTACATTAAGCACGCCGGTTACACTTTTGAAAAATGCGGACAGCGTGTACTTTTTACCATTGGAGACCAAGTTAGGGGAGTACATACGACTTGCTCTTCGATGGACTTATTTCTCCTCAATATTTGTCACCCTAGCAGCATTTGTCGTTGCTATACCTTTATTGACAAGAGTGGCAGGTAGTACAAAGGAAGAAATCATTGCTCTATTAATTTTTTTATTAATATTCAAGTATTGGAGTATCCATACTGAATTCAACTTTCGTTGGGCTTCAAATGGAAGAGGAGTATGGGGAGATCGTTTTCTTCGCTTCCTACTAATATTGGTATCATTGTACTTCCTATTGAATGGAAGCTATTTATTTATGATTTTAGTAGTTATTGTGCAATTCGTTTACACAATGGCATGGGTTAAAAAGAAAAAAGAAGTTCCATTTCCTTTCGAGCATTTTATTGTAGTCGAGCAATCTCGTATGATGAGATTCTATCGATTTGCTAATTACTTTACAGATGTTCCGCACATCCGCGGAATGACGAAAAGAAGAAAATGGTTAGATGCATTCTATAAACTTGCCGGATATGGACAAAGGAATACACAGCTTTACCTAGTTATGAGAACTTTCATCCGTACAAATGACTTCTTCTATTTATGGCTGCGTTTAACTGGGCTTGCAATGATTGGAGCTATATTCATCCCATTCCCAATCGTGTCTATTATATTTGCGGCTGCCCTTGCGTTTGCTACCGTTATTCAGATAAAGCACGCTTTATTGTCTGGACATGAGTTTAGAATGGACCTATTGTTTCCTATTGAAAAGGATGCAAGAAAGCATGCAGTAGCTCGTATGATTCGATTCCTTCAGTTAATTCAGGCGGTTGCTGTTTTAATAGGTGTTTTAATCCAAGGTGATTATGCTTCTGTAATGTTCTTAATACCAGTAGCAGTGCTAGGAATATCAGAAGTGACTTTACGTATGACTAAAATTTAAATTAAAACCTCAAGTAATTGAGTATACTGCCCCGTAAATGTTAGACACCAAACTAACAATTGCGGGTTTTTTTTGTTTATATTTTTTTACTAGATTCCTTATTAGTAACAAGTTGAGGATGAACAGCAGACAGCTTAAGATAGAGAAACTTCACTTTAATAAAATGGGTGTTTGTAATTATGTAGGAAATAAAAATACAATGAGCTGGAAAATGTATATTTCCAAGCTCATTGTATTTCGCTTTCTTTAAAGAACACAGCCAGTTTTAATGTAATCATTTACAAATTAAAAGTTGGTTAATTTCAAAAAATTTAAAACTACCTAAACTTACATGTCTTAAAAACATAGGTTTCAGATTTTATCTTTCTCTATATACTCTTTAATCTTACGTTCTTCCCACTCTGCTCCTAGCTTCCCAAGGGAAAGAGTTGTAAAACCATGTATAGCAACACCTATTCCCCAACCTCCAAGAGGATATAAAAACCATAAATAACTTGGGTCAGATATTATATTTATCAAAAAGAGCATTAGGTTAACTAGTACATAGACCGTTAAATGAATATAAAACGATTTTAAATTCTCTACCTTCTTTTTAGCTCGTAGATAAATCTCATCTTGTTCCATTTTCTCATTTCCTCCATTACTGCATATTTATACCTAATTTAAATTTACCATAAATACCAAATATTAAAATGGATTTTTAAAAATTATATATTCTCGTAAATATACAACTGTGGGGGAATCAGTATGATCTTTATCGGGGAGGTATGGCTATGTATTTTCCTCCCATCTACTTCTATATAATCTCTTCTATATTAAAAGTAGGAATACTTTACTTAATGTCAATTATTACCCGAACAGTTTGATATGGGGGTATAAATCTATGATAAAAATAAAAAAATTTTATAACTCAAAGTTCGGAGTGAAAAGAATGAGAAATGAACAAACTGCTAATAAAATTGAGACTTTGTAGTCCGAGGAAATATCAGCTTATGCTGAAAAGTATATGCAAATTACGTAATTAATGAAGCTACTCAGCTTACTAGCAAGATATATAATGGTAATTACTATTCATAGATTCTTTAAGGACCGGAATTCTTGGAACTCGGGAGCTTAAGTTAAACTGTGTAGGACAATGTGTGGAATATAGACTATTATCTTGTTGTTAAAGATTTATATAAGGAAACGCTAATTACTTAGGTGGTAAACTAATAATGCTAGTTACCACCTAAATAAAAACTTCTATAAGTACTCGCCTTCTCATTAATTTGCCTAATCGTTTATTACTCTTCCTCTGATTTGGAACGATAGGTAGATTTATATGGGGCGCTTGTGAAAAGCTGTTGCTTATCTGCTACGCTTGTGAAGTCTAGAGTAACTGATTTTTCCCATGTTTCGTAGCTGCTTGCTCCTGTCCATTCTGATAAAATGATGTACGTGTCTGATTTTAAAGGCTTTAGCACTCTTAATGCTATAAAACCGGGATTTGATTGCACTGTAGGGGATAAATTTGTATATTGGTACTCAAAAATAGACTTACCTTCGTCCGATACTGGTACATGCTGAAGGACAAAGTAGCCATTCTCACTAAAATTACCGAGCGTTTCTAAAATTTCATAAACACGAGGGACTTGGAAGACGGACTTTCCAGATGTTTCTTGTATGAGGACAGAGTTTCCTGCACCATGTAAAATATACAAATCCTCTTTTGGATTTTTATCTTTAATGGATTGCATGAATTCAGGTGTTCCAGATGTCATGTATAATTTCATATAATTTCCTCCTAAATATTTTGTATTTATACTTTTCCCCAATTTTGCAAATTTAAAAACTTTCATTTCAAAGTAAGGTTTGAAATCAGGACAAATTTATGACAATTACCGTATATAACTATACATTAATTAAAGAAACGTCTATAGTTGAATCGTATATTTGAAACGGGATGTAATCGTTATCAAAGCAATTAAAAAGATTTTTTTTTTACATTGTAGTAAAGTATGAAGAGAATTCATCGTAAAAACATTAGGTCTAAAATAACATGTTATCAAGAAAGGCAGGAAATGAAATGACGACTTTTAATGACACACTTTTACGTGCAGCGCGCGGGGAAAAAGTGGAACATACTCCTGTATGGTATATGAGACAAGCAGGCAGGTCCCAACCAGAGTACAGAAAAATTAAAGAGAAATACTCTTTAGAGCAAATTACTCACGAGCCTGAGCTTTGCGCGTATGTAACACGCCTACCAGTAGAAAACTATAACGTGGATGCAGCAATACTTTATAAAGATATTGTAACTCCGCTTGTAGGAATTGGAGTAGATGTAAAAATAAAATCAGGTGTTGGGCCGGTCATTTCAAATCCAATACGCACAGTGCAAGACGTGGCGAATCTAGGCGAGTTCTCTCCAGAAGATCACGTACCATTTGTACTAGATACTATTAAGTTATTGACTACTGAACAATTAAGCGTTCCTCTAATTGGTTTTGCAGGTGCTCCATTCACATTAGCGAGCTACATGATTGAGGGAGGACCTTCCAAAAGCTACAACAAAACGAAAGCATTTATGGTGTCTGAGCCACAAGCATGGTTTGCTTTAATGGACAAGCTTGCCGATATGATTGTTGTGTACATAAAAGCACAGGTTAAAGCGGGAGCTAAGGCTATTCAAATTTTTGATTCGTGGGTTGGTGCATTAAACGTATCGGATTATCGTATTTTCATCAAACCGATTATGACACGTATCTTTTCAGAACTGCGTGAAACAGGCGTTCCTTTAATCACATTTGGTGTAGGAGCAAGCCACTTAGCAATGGAATGGCATGACCTACCTGTAGACGTAGTGGGAATCGACTGGCGTTTATCCATCGAAGAAGCCCGTGCAAAAGGACTAACTAAACCATTAATGGGTAATTTAGATCCTTCTTATCTAATTGGTGAATGGGCGGAAATTGAAAAACGTGCAAAACTGATTATTGAACAAGGTGTGGCTCATCCAAGTCATATATTTAACCTTGGACACGGAGTATTTCCTGAAGTAGATCCTGATGTCTTAAAGCGCTTAACTGCTCTTATCCATGATTATAGTAGAGAACTTATTTCAGCGAAATCTAATTAAAAAATTTAGAGGTGAGAATTATGAAGAAAACAATGGGACTATTAGTAATGGCATATGGAACACCATACGAGGAAGCGGATATTGAACGTTACTATACGCATATTCGTCATGGTCGCAAACCAAGTGAAGAACAACTAGAGGATTTAACAGGTCGCTATAAAGCAATTGGAGGTATTTCTCCACTTGCAAAAATCACGGAAAACCAAGCAAAAGGTCTTTGCAATCGTTTAAATGAAGTACAAGATGAAATCGAATTTAAACTATATATAGGTTTAAAGCATATTGAGCCATTCTTAGAAGACGCAGTTGCAGAAATGCATAAAGATGGAATTACAGAAGCAGTTTCCATCGTATTGGCTCCCCATTTCTCTACGTTCTCTATTAAATCATATAATGGACGTATTAAAGAAGAAGCAGAAAAACTTGGCAACCTAAAAATTACTTCAGTAGAAAGCTGGTATACAGAGCCTAAATTTATCCAGTATTGGAGCGATAAAGTAAGCGAGGCATTTGCAAAAATGTCAGAAGAGCAACGTGAAAAAGCTTGTTTAATCGTATCTGCTCACTCTCTTCCTGAAAAAATTAAGACAATGGGAGATCCATACGAAGATCAACTAAAAGAAACTGCAGAACTAATCGCAGAGGCTGCTGGCGTGAAAAATTATGCAGTGGGCTGGCAAAGTGCAGGTCAAACACCAGAGCCATGGATTGGGCCAGATGTGCAAGACTTAACTCATGATTTATACAAGGAAAAGGGTTATACAACATTTGTTTATACTCCAGTAGGATTTGTTGCAGAACACTTAGAAGTTCTTTACGACAATGATTACGAATGTAAAGTAGTTTGTGATGAAATTGGTGCTAATTATGTGCGCCCAGCTATGCCAAACGACCAACCTCAATTTATTGATGCGATGGCAGATGTAGTACTTAAGCATTTAAAAGCTTAGTCGAAAAAACGATAAGTAAATAAAATGCTCTAAAAGTTGATAGCTTTTAGAGCATTTTTAATAAGCGAAGTGGAAGAAACACTACATATAACGGTATACGATCACTGGGGTAAAAAGAACAGCTGCTGTAAATAATTATATTGCCAATCTAGGAGGATTATACGAATGAAAAAGACAATTATGGTGCTTGCGCTACTAGTAGCTTTCACGCTAGTCGGATGTGGAGAGAAGGAAGAAACTCATACAAGTACGAGCCATCAAGGAACATTGGATGAGGTTATTGTAGAAATTCAAACACCTGAGAAGTTACAGGTAGGTGAAGAGGTAGTTCTTTCTGCAAAAGTGACACAAAGTAAGGAAGCCGTGAATGATGCAGACTCTGTGGAGTTTGAAGTTTGGGAATCAGGGTTGCGTAAAGAAGGACATATGGTAGAGGGAACACTTACAGAAGATGGTGTTTATGAAGCGAATTTTACCTTTGATCATGACGGAGTTTATTATATGTTTGCTCATACAACAGCAAGAGGCCTTCACGTAATGCCAAAACAAGAGCTTACCGTTGGAAATCCAGATATGAGTAAAGTGTTACCAGATGATAGCGATAACTCGATGGATCATATGGAGCATAGTGATGGAAATCATTAAATAACACTTGCATAAATAAAAAATAGAGAGTATTATAATGACTAGTTGACCGAAATGGTTTTCTAGTCATTTTTTAGTGAGGGGGTAACCAAATGGACCGTAAACAGGAAATTTTACTAGCTGCCAATAAGTCCTTTTCTCTTTTCGGATATAAAGCTACTACAATGGAGCAGATTGCAAAGATTGCAAATGTAGGAAAAGGTACTATTTATAATTTTTTTGAAAATAAGGAAGTCTTATTTCAAGAAATTGTTCTCCGAATGATCGAAGAGATGAAGCAGGAGGCTCTTAATGTAATTATTGAAGAAGCACCTTTCCAACAAAATGCTCATGCTGCTCTAATGAAGATGCTTGAGTTCCGAGAAACTCATCAATTGTACGCTAAAATAATTGATGAAGAAACACAATGGAAAACCCCAGCAGTAAAACAAGTAATTGGACAAGTCGAACAAGCTATTGTTTCGTTCATAGGCGAAAAGATTAATAAGTATGTACAAAAAGGTGAAATCCGACAAGTAAACGAAGAACTTGTAGCATATTTATTATTAAAGGCATACGTTGGATTTGTGAATGACTGGAATTTAACCCATGATGATTCTTTAACCGAAGAAGAGATAGCTAACTTCTTTCAAGACACAATTTTTCGCAGTCTCGCAATTTGAGACTCATTTTTTTAGCATAAAATGACCGAATGGACATATCGGTCATACAGTATTAGGAGGTATTTAAATGATAAAATCGGAATGGAAAAGTATTTTTAAAAACAAAAAGTTATTGATTTCAGTAATTGCTGTTTTATTTATTCCAGTGATGTACGCTGGAATGTTCTTGTGGGCATTCTGGGATCCGTATGCTAATCTAAGTGACCTGCCTGTAGCGGTCGTTAACTCAGATGAGGGAGCGGAATACAACGGTACTGAGCTTTCCCTTGGTAAGGAACTAACAGATAAGCTCCGAGAAAGTGGTCAATTTAAATTTGTATCTGTGTCTGAAAAAGAGGCTGATGAAGGCCTATTAAACCAAGATTATTATTTATTAATCGAGATTCCAGATAACTTTTCTGCACATGCAACAACTTTGTTAGATGAGAAGCCAGAGAAAATGGTGATCACTTATAAAGCAAACGAAGGATATAATTTCTTATCCTCTCAAATAGGAGAAACAGCTATGGATCGAATCCGAGCTGAAGTAAATGAACAAGTATCGGCAACCTATGCAGAGCAATTATTTGATTCCATTACTAAGCTAGGGGATGGATTTGCGGAGGCATCTGATGGTGCTGGTCAACTAAAGGACGGGGTAGTAGAAGTTAATAATGGTGCCTCCAATTTAAAAGGATATCTTGAACAATTAGCTAGTAGCACGATTGAGTTAAGAGACGGCACTAGTACGGTTGTAGAGGGTATCCAGTCGGCTGCTAACGGTTCTGTAGATTTAAACAAAGGTTTAGCAACGCTTGCTGATGGATCTTCCCAGTTAACGAATGGTGTTAGTCAAACAGCATCAGGGGCTACTGCATTAAATAGTGGGATCCAAGACTATACTGCAGGTGTAGATAAATTAAATGAAAGTTATCAATTACTAAGTGAGAAAGAAAAAGGTCTGCTTGATTCTTTAACTAAGCTACAAGCTAGTAGTTCTAAATTGAACGACAGTACAAATCAACTAGCTCAAGGTTCTGCTAATGTAACAGCTGGCATTCAAGCATTGTCTCAACAATTAGGCCAAATAACAGCTGCTTTACCAGCAGAACAGTCTGCTGCAATTACAGAAACCTTGGCAAAACTAGAAGCTGGTAGTACTTCTGTTTCCTCTGGCTTAGAGCAATTGGCTGGTGGAACAAAAAATCTAACTAGTGGAACAGCTCAAATAGTTAGTGGAGCAGAACAATTGAGTGGAGGTTACTCTCAAGCTCAACAAGGGGTTTCACAATTAGCCTCATCTTCCACAGCTTTATTAGAAGGTTCAGCAAGTCTTGCTGGCGGTACTAAGACTTTAGAAGAAAAAATGAACGAATTTAACGCAGGTATCAATCAAGCATATTCCGGCTCATCAAGTCTAGTGGACGGCTTGAACGAATTAGCATCAGGTTCTTCTCAATTGAAAGAGGGAACAGGTACACTTGCTGAGAAGTCGGGAGAATTAGCGGATGGATCTACTAAACTAGTAGAAGGTACACAGTTATTAGCTGATGGAACTGACACTTTACAATCTAGTTTAAAAGAAGCGAGTGAACAAGCAGGAGAAGTAAATGCATCTGAATCTACTTATGAAATGGTAGCATCTCCGGTAGATGTTGATGTTATAGGAGTCAATGAGGTGCCTAACTATGGAACAGGGTTCACACCTTATTTCTTATCACTTGGTTTATTTGTAGGTGCTTTGTTAATTTCTATCGTATTCCCATTTGTTCAGCCTGTTATTGCTCCTACAAGTGGGGCTAGATGGTTTACAAGTAAAGTAACAGTTCTTGGTGCAGTAGGGATTATTCAATCGTTGTTTGTAGTAGCAGTAGCACTATTTGTTTTAAAACTAGAAACTCAAAGTGTTGGATTATTCATCCTTTCTGCAGTTATTACAAGCTTCACATACTTAGCGCTAATACAGTTGTTAGTTTCTATACTAGGCGATCCAGGTCGATTTGTTGCAATCGTAATCTTGATTTTGCAGCTTACTACAAGTGCAGGTACATTCCCATTAGAACTAATACCAGCACCGTTACAATTCTTTAATAAATTGCTGCCAATGACCTATTCTGTTCAAAGCTTTAAAGCATCAATTTCTACAGGTGATTTAAGTCATTTCTGGCAAAATAACAGCTTCTTGCTTGGATTTATGGTAGTCTGCTTGGCGATAACATTTGGTTACTTTATGTTATTGTTTGCAAAACGCTATTCTAAACAAACAAAAGAAGCATAATGTGAAAGTCCATCTCTATAATTGAGATGGGCTTTTCTAATTAATTGAATCAATTTCATAATTTCTATTTATGTGAAAAGACACGAACAAAATAACCGCATAAGTCCTGGCCTGTCGTTCCACTCAACAGAGTGACAAATGTACATGTATTAATAGTATATGAAATTAACAAATATATGCTATGTTAAATGGAAAAGGTTTTTATCGTAAAATGGAACGGTGACACCTACACTATATTAGTTTCCGCTCTAATAGAATATTTAATAAAAATAAAAATAAGTTAGTGAGGAGCTCAAAATTATGATGAAAATAATACCTCCTAAGCCTTTTTTCTATAAAAGTGGGGACAAGGCAGTTTTACTATTGCATTCTTTTACAAGCAATACGAATGATATGAAAAAGTTAGGAAGGTATTTGCAAAAGAACAATTATTCTTGCTATGGACTATTGTACAGTGGGCATGGTTTAACAGCAGAAGAACTTCTGACATATAGACCATCAGATTGGTGGCAAGATGTGCTAAACGGCTACCAGGTATTAAAGGATGAAGGTTTTGAAAAGATTGCTGTGATTGGTCTCTCTCTTGGAGGTGTGTTTGCATTAAAAGTTAGTCAAGAGTTGGAGGTAAATGGTGTTGTGACAATGTCAGTTCCAATACATAGGGAAGCTAATTTTCTACAAAAGCGTGTCTTTCATTATGCAAAGAGATACAAACAACTAGAAGGGAAGAAAGAAGCCCAAATAAACTTAGAAATAAAACACCTTCAAAATATGTCTATCGATTCATTAGTTGAGTTCCAGCAGCTAATTGATATAACGATGGATAAATTATCACTTATAACGTCACCAATCAGTATTTTATATGGTGAATTGGATGAACTATTGTATAAAGAGAGTGCAGAGGTAATTTTTCAAAGCGTAGCGACGAACCAAAAAATAATGAAGGGATATCCGAACTCTAAACATTTAATGACATTAGGCGATGATATTAACGAAGTTAACAAAGATATTCTTACATTCTTAAATGATTTAACATGGTAGTTTTAATGAGCCTTCAACTTAACAGTAGCTTTCCTTCTAGATGGCGGGTGGAGTGCTTTATGTATTGTTTATTAAAAGAAGAATAGCTTAGAAGGGATATTTTATATGCATCCAGATAATATGAAGATAAAAAAGATTATAGAGTGCGATATTGACAATGAACTGACTGAAAATATTCAAGAGTTATTGACGGAGTGCTTTAAAGATATTTATCCAAATAATAGAATTTATTTTAAACAAGTGCCTCATTTTAGATTTTTAGTTTTTAATGAGGAGAAACACCTTCTGGCACAGGTAGGGTTAGATTACCGAGTGATGAATCTTAATGGAAAACTTATAAAAGTGCTAGGTATAATTGACTTATGTGTTTCACGAGAATACCGCTCCAAAGGAATTGCTTCGCTTTTACTTTTAGAAATTGATAAATACTGTGTAAAGAAAGATATTGATTTTTTACTTTTATTTGCCGACAACAAGACATTGTATTTAAATAATGGATACAAATCTGTTAAGAACAAATGTAAGTGGTTAAAAATCGATGACAGAAATCAAACTATTTTGGGTATAGGCTATGAAGAAAGAAGTGACTTGATGGTAAAGAATATTAGTACAAACGAATGGACAGAAGGAGACTTAGATTTTCTAGGATATCTCTATTAAATCTCGGTTCTACTTAAATTAAACGTATAAAGGATTATTTTTATTACATATCAAAAGAGATTCCAAGGATTTTGCGTCGCCTGTGCTAGGTTGTTATTGTACTAATCAGTAAAAAAACGATTGCAAAATATAATGAGCTTGGAAAGATCTTTCCAAGCTCATTATTATTAGTACTTTTAGAATTTTGGTATTTAGAATACTAAATTTTCAACAAGAAAGGAGAAATAGTAAAATGATTTTCGCTCTAGGCGAATGTGTTCAGAGGGAGAGCAATTAGCTAATCCATTATCCTAGCTTGGAGTCTTGTTTGTGAGTGCTCATTTGTCTCTCTTAACCCACATGAGTTACACTCACGTATGAGTTAGTCAAACTTCTTGCTTTTCCCTCTTAAATTTCTCTACTAGAGGCATTACCTGTTCTGCGAAACGCTTCATTTCCCTATGTTGAGGAGAAAATTGGAGAATTAATAAGTTTACGCCTATTTCCTCAAAGGCAATAATTTTCTTAGCAAGTTGTTCAGGAGTTCCTATTAGGTCTGGTCGCAATCCTCGGTTAGATACAGAGTAATCCTTGAGCTGTACTTCAACGTTAAGATGAGACTTGCTAACAAAATCCTTGTAACCCTCATAACCCGCAGACCCTTCTTTTACTTCTGTGATACGAGCAAGCTCCTGTTGTACTTCCTCCTCAGTATCTCGACAAATAACATAAGCAGACATACCAAATGATTCTAAAGGTTTATCACCAAGCTGTTGGCGTCTTTTTTTCATGTCCTCAATCTTTTCAGCGACTTCCTCTACTGTGCCCCCATGCATTACATAGGAATCACACGTTTTAGCAATTGTTTGCTTTCCAGTTTCGCTTTCTCCTCCGGCATATAAGGGAATATGCTGTTTCGTTGGCTTGGGTGATAAATAAGTATTTTCGTACTGATAAAAATGGCCTCTATAGGTAAAAGGGTTTTCCTTCCATAATCCTTTTAAAACAGCTATAAATTCCTCAGTTCGGGCATAGCGTTCATCATGTGCCGTGAAAATTCCTCCATATTGCTTAGCTTCACCCTCCCACCATGCAGATACAACATTAAGTGAAAAACGTCCACCGCTTATCTGATCAATATTAGTGGCAGCTTTGGCTGTTAAAGCAGGATTATGAAAGCCAGGTCGGATGGCAGTCAAAATTTCTAGACGTTTAGTTACCGCTGCAATAGCTGCTGCAGTTGACCACGCATCTAAGGAAGGGGATTCAATCCCTTTAATATCATTTAGATTTAACTCAGCTATTAGTGTTAAGTCATAGCCTAAAAATTCCGCTTGTTGTGCTAAGTCTTTGACATATTCAAATGTTGCCGGCATTTCTTCATCTTGTACATTACGTAACCATCCACCGAATACAGGTAACCAAAAGCCATATCTCATTTAATATCCAACCCTTCTTTAAATATTGTTAATTCAGAAAATTGTTAATATCATTAATCCTAGCATATTGCTTGGTTATAAACAATAATTCATTTCACTAAAGCGTTAAAATGATTAATTAGTTTCAGAGATCAAAGAACGCAAAAAAACCAGCTAGAAAGGGGAGTTTCTAGCTGGTAAATAAATAAAATTATAAGTTGTTGCATTTATCACAGTGGTTCCCATAGCATTCATGTTGCTCTTCAATTGGCTCGCCGCATGTAGCGCATTTCTTTTTGGGCAGGTTACGGAAAAATTCTAATACGTTTTCTAACATATAAATTCCACCTCCATCTGTTATATAACTGTTTGAATTGAATTCATTGTAATATAACACAGAATGTTTTGTCAACAAATTCCCTTGAATTTTGTTAAAATAGGAATAAAGGAGTGATAATGATGTATTTTATTGATAATAAAGGAATTACAGATCCACGCATCAACCTGGCGATTGAAGAGTATGCCTTAAATACAATGGATGTAGAGAAGGATTCATTTCTTCTTTTTTACATAAATCAGCCATCGATCATCATTGGTAGAAACCAAAATACAATCGAAGAAATTAATACAGATTTTGTTGAACAAAACGGTATAATTCCAGTACGTCGACTTTCTGGAGGAGGAGCAGTTTACCACGATCTTGGAAATTTGAATTTTAGCTTCTTAACAAAGGATGATGGAGACAGCTTCCGTAACTTTAAAAAGTTCACACAACCCGTTGTAGATGCTCTAAAAAAGATGGGTGTAGACGCAGAACTTTCAGGTAGAAATGACATCTTAGCTGAGGGGAAAAAAATCTCCGGTAATGCTCAATTCTCCACCCGTGGTAGAATGTTCAGCCATGGAACATTAATGTTTGATACAGAGATTGATGCTGTTGTATCAGCACTAAAAGTAAAAAAAGAAAAAATTGAATCTAAAGGGATTAAATCAATTCGCAGCCGCGTTACAAATATTGTTGATTTATTAGATGAACCGATGACAGTAGAGGAGTTCCGTTTAGCAATACTTTCTTCTATTTTTGGTGGAGAGGACAAAGTTCAATACTGGGAATTAACCGAAGAGGACTGGGCTAATATCCATAAGCTATCTGAGGAAAGATATCAAAAATGGGAATGGAACTATGGTAAATCACCGAAGTTTAATATCCAGCATTCCCACCGATTCCCTACAGGCAGCGTAGACGTTCGTTTAGAAGTGAACAAGGGAGTTATAGAAGAGGTTAAATTCTTCGGCGACTTCTTTGGAGTAGGAGAAGTAGAAGAGGTAGAGGTTTTACTAGTAGGAAAAAATTACAGCAAAGAAGCAATTGAACAAGCATTAGAGTCTGTAGACGTACCTAAATATTTTGGTGGGATTACCAAGGAAGAGTTAGTTCATCTTATATATTGATTATGTAGCTTGAAAAATATCGATTAGTTTTAAGGGGAAAGCAGTCTATATCTGACATGAAATAGACTGCTTTTTTTGGTACACTTTGAATCATCTCTGCAACAGTTCCGAGATTTCCCGCAACACTTCACCCCTTTAGCGCAACACTTTGCACCCTCTCCGCAACAGTTCTGAGATTTCCCGCAACACTTTTCGTAAACGCACATTTTGAGCTATCTCTGCAACAGTTCCGAGGTTTCCCGCAACACTTTTCTTACCCGCAACACTTCGAACCATCACTGCAACACTTCACCCCTTTAGCGCAACACTTTGCACCCTCTCTGCAACAGTTCTGAGATTTCTCGCAACACTTCTCCTCTTTAGCGCAACACTTTGAGCTATCTCTGCAACAGTTCCGAGATTTCCCGCAACACTTCGAATCATCTCTGCAACAGTTCCTAGATTTCTCGCAACACTTTTCGTACCCGCAACACCTGACTAATTCTCAGCAACATTTCTCCCCGAATAACGATGCATCTATCGTAATGAAATTAACATATAAAAATATTTCATTTCTCTTAACAGGAGTTGCAGATACTCAGGGAGTGAAGGTAAGTGAGCTCAAATAAAAAATATACACTTGATCGAATTGAAGAAGGTATGTACGTTTTTTGGGAATCACCAGAGGAAATGAATCAACTGGTTCTGCCAACTACTACTTTTGATGTCACCGTAGAAGAAGGAGATATTGTCTGTATCACCTTTGATGGCATCAAATATCACTTGGAAGTTTTCAAGGAAGAAACATTAGAAAAGCATAAAAAAGTAAGTGCTTTATTAGAGAAACTAAAAAATAAAAGTAATTAAACAAATCCCATTCCAATTTGGAATGGGATTTTGGATTTTACTTATTGTAAGAAGACTTTAGAGCTCTATGGTCATAACTTCAAAGAATTATTTACGATTTCTATACATTTCTGCAGGCGTTCTGTACGATTTTGTTCATCCACTATATGCAGGGTTATACCATAATCACGAAACAAAGCTTTTAAATAATCATTATCTCTTAATCTCATTTCTTCTTCCACAGGCAATCTCGTTCCATCCATTTCATAATCATTATGAGGCTCTAAGTATATATAAGTGTCAATTTGATTGACCTTATTTTTAATCATTTCCTCTAATACTGTGCTTTTTTCACCAAGTCCTTTCATCCGAAAAAATTGTGTATAAGTTTCCTCGGTATCGATGAATAGTACTTTATTGGAGGTTGGTATGGCTTGTTGTATAGCATGGCTATGTCCAAATGCAATTTGATGAAAATCCTCTGGCATATCAATATCGAAGCAACCGTTAATGTCATCGTAGAAAGTTCTACCATATTCTTCTATAAAGTTCGTAAGATAATGAGCAGCGAGCAGCTTGGTCATAGTGGATTTTCCGGTAGATTCTATTCCACATAAACAAATCCTTTTCACATACGATTCTCTCACAGCAGAAGGGAGCATATCCCAATATGAATAGACACCACTTGCTCTTATTTCTGTTGCTGAAATAGGAAACGGACTATTATTGCGGTCGAAAATAATATGCTGGCTAGCTGGAAAGTACTTGTTAAAGTATGTGTCATATTCTTGTTCGCTGCTAAACACATAATCTAGCCTTCCTCCAAGCTTTTGAAGCAAACTATCATTGGCTTGCTTAACTAAAGGGTCTGTCATATGATCAGGTGAGCGTCGTTCATAGTGAGATAACACTCGAACATTGGGCAAATTCTTAGTAGCTTTTGTTACCCAGCGCTCTCTTAGTCGGGAAGATACCCATTTAAATTTACTATGTTGGCAAAGCTTTTGCTCATACCCTTCATCATAACCAACTACCACGAACAGCACATCTACCATAGATGCTGCCTTAATAATGCAGCTTAGATGGCCCATGTGAAAAGGGAGGAACTTGCCTCCGTAATAGCCAAACGTTAAATTTGGATCATACTCACTAATTTGAATGCCGTAATTCATAAGCTTCTCCTTGTATATTATGCTGTTGCTTGTGCATTTTCAGCCAGTTTACATACCCATAAATGGAGTTAACTAAAAATGCTGACCACATAACAAGCATAGCCCAGTCATTACCACCAGTTTGTAATAACACAATAACCCATAACACAATGGTCAATCCATTTACCATAATCCATAAAACCCATTGCTCAGCAAAGCGTTTAAGCATCAAAATCTGAGCGATAACAGATAACACGACTGCTGCTGAATCCAAACGTACCTGTTGTCCGCCAATAGCATTTAGTAGGTACGCATATGCGATGGAACCTACTACGGCAGTCCCAATTACATATATCCAACCTTTTTGGTCGAGCCTTTTAACAGATACATCCTCCCCAATCGTCTGAACCTTTGTTAAATTCTTCTTCCACAAATAGATTCCGATAAACTGTATTGGAAAATAGAACAGCGTATTTAGCATAGACTCCCCATACAATCCGTACGTATAAGCAATATAAGCATAGCTCGAAGTTTGAACAATACCAAAATAATAATTACTGATTTTCCCTTTTGCGACTAATACAACGCAAAGCATACCTGTAATAGAGCTTATAAATCCTAATAACGAGTCTTTGAAAGCGAAAAAAAGATAAATATTTACTAAAGTAAATACACCCAACCAAACTTTTTCAAACAAAGTCCAGTCCTTGAACATTCCCATCACGCTCTTCCTTTTTAAATTTATAGAACAATAAAACAATAATTTATTTTGGAAATAAATTCAATATGCATACTAAAATGAAAATATTTGGGAGCAATACTAAAGACATTTATAGCTTGTAAAAGAAGAATATTATTATTGTATGAAATATTAGAGTGTATAAAGAATAATAAAGGTATTTTTGATATGATAAAGACAGAAAGATATAGGAGGAGGATTCCTGTGGAAACACACCGCGTGCTAGTAGTTGAAGATGACAAAAAAATTGCAGCTCTACTAGCTGATACTTTAAGAAAATACCACTATGAAGTGCATACAATAGAAGACTTTGATCAAATTTTGGAGGAGTTTACTGCCTTTAACCCTCACATCGTATTGCTGGATATAAACTTGCCATCCTATGACGGCTATTACTGGTGTCGTCAATTAAGACAGCTGACTACTTGCCCAATTATTTTTGTTTCTGCGAGATCTGGCGAGATGGATCAAATATTCGCTCTTGAAAATGGCGGTGATGATTTTATCACCAAACCTTTTCATTACGAAATCGTCCTAGCAAAGATAAAAAGTCACTTAAGAAGAACCTATGGTGAATATGCAACAAAACAAGAGGAAAGAGTAGTTAAGACAGGTAAGCTACAGTTGTTTTTGGAGCGCATGGAGCTACATATTGGAAACGAAGAAATTCCTTTACAAAAGAAGGAATGTACGATATTAGATTTACTTATCAGAAATCATCCAAAGGTCGTAACACGGGAACAGCTTCTGGAGGAACTATGGGACGATCAATCATTTGTGGATGAAAATACGCTGAATGTGAATATGACACGTGTTCGAAAAAAGCTAGCGGATTATCATGTTATTTCTACGATTGAAACTGTACGAGGAGCAGGTTATCGCTTAAACCTAAGTTCGGAGGAATCATAAGATGTTTCGTTTATTTATAAGAGAGCATTCCATCTTTATTATATTTCAGTTTTTTCTTGTGCTATTTATTATGCTCCTCTACTGGTTGGACGGCTTTCGCAACATAGATACTGCAGTTTATTCCATTGTTATTAGTACAATCCTTACACTAACCTTTTTAGGGACCCTTTTTGTAAAAAGGATGTCTTTTTATAAAAAGATTCTCTCTGTTCCCAACAAAATTGAGGTTGTCCTACAAAAAGAAGCTCATTCACCTGAGGTAAAGCAGGTTGAAATCTATTTACAGCATATTTATCGCTTGTACCAAAAAGAGGTCCAGCTCCTTTACGCTACTCAAAATAGACATCTGCAATTTATGAACAGTTGGGTGCATCAAATGAAAACCCCAATTTCAGTATTAGAAATGATGAGCCAAAATGGAGAGCAGGTAGATTCAAAAAGTGTTCTAGAAGAGACCGACCGGTTGAAGCGTGGATTAGAAGCGGTTCTCATGAATGCCAGACTAGACACATTTGAAGAGGATATGCATATCGAACAGGTTAATTTGAAGGAAGTTGTGACAGAAGAGGTTTCTAAAAATAAACGATTATTTATTAGTCATCGTGTTTATCCTGTCATTGAAATGGACGAGAACTGTGTAATAGCGACAGATGCCAAATGGATTCGTTTCGTAGTGGCTCAATTTTTGACAAATGCCGTTAAATATACGATGAATGAAAATAAAAAAATATTTTTTGAAACAACTATTGAAGACGACAAAGTAATACTGTGTGTAAGGGATGAAGGAATTGGCATACCGGCTTCAGACATTAAACGAGTAACCAAGGCTTTTTTTACTGGAGAAAATGGACGAAAAAGTGGAGAATCTACCGGTATGGGATTATATCTTGCGCAAGAAATTTGTAATCGTTTAGGCCATAAAATGAAAATTAACTCTAACGTAGGTGAAGGGACGACTGTTTCTATCCTGTTTGAAAAGCTAGAATCAATAGAAAGGACTGAAATGGATGTCGATATTAGTACTTGATGATATAACAAAGGTTTATGAAGGGAAAGTGGCTCACCTCGCCATCAATCAGCTGAGCTTTGAAGTGGAAAAGGGAGAATTTCTTGCGGTAATGGGACCTTCAGGAAGCGGAAAAACCACACTACTCAATATAATATCCACCATTGATCGCCCTACTTCAGGTGACCTTCTTATTAATGGTTTAAATCCTTTAGAGCTTAACAAGGATGATTTATCTCTATTTAGAAGAAGACAGCTTGGCTTTGTATTTCAAAACTTTAATCTGCTCCCAGCGCTCACTGTGGAGGAAAATATGGTCTTGCCTTTAACATTGGATGGGCAGCCAGTGGAAAAAATGAAGGAGAAAGTAGAAAAAATTGCGGAATCACTAGACCTGATGAATATTCTGGAGAAGAGACCAGCCGAAATATCTGGTGGTCAAGCACAAAGAACTGCAATAGGTAGAGCTTTGATACATAGACCTTCTATTATTCTTGCTGATGAGCCTACAGGGAACTTAGATTCGAAAGCTGCACGAGACGTGTTAGAAGTATTGACACAGGTTAATAAACTGAGTGACACGACCATTATTATGGTGACACACGATCCAATAGCGGCAAGCTACTGTGATCGAGTGTTGTTTATCAAGGACGGAGAATACTTCAATGAGATATACAAGGATGATCGTAGACAAACGTTCTTCCAAAGAATATTGAATGTTCTTTCTCTGTTAGGTGGAAACGTGAATGACCTGAATTCATTACGAATCTAATTTAAATTCTTGGAAATAAAAAATAGGTGGAAATGTAAATGACTTTTCAACAATTTGCTTATCATAATGTCATAAGGAACAGCAGAGTATACGCGGCTTTTTTTCTAGCTAGTAGCTTCTCTGTCATGGTGTTCTTCGTCTATACGATGCTAATGTTTCATCCAAAGATAGAAGACCAGTTTTTACGTGATATAGCATTTGGTGGGATGCTTATTGCCGAGATTATATTAATCATTTTTACTTTGTTCTTTTTGTTTTATTCGATGAGCGCATTTATTCAGGCTAGGTCACATGAATTTGGCGTCCTATTGAATCTAGGAATGCAAAAGCAACAGCTGAATCGTATGATTTTCATAGAAACGATGCTGTTAGGGCTAATATCAGTCACAGTAGGAATATTTTTTGGATTCTCCTTTTCTAAATTCTTTTTTATGGTTATCCGTGAGCTTTTCTTGCTGGATAGTCTGCCTTTATATTTGTCGTGGAAACCATTTGCACTGACAATTATTGTTTTTGTCACGTTGTTTGTTGTAATATCCATCAGTAGTGTAGTGTTTATTCGAAAAAGAGACATTATACAGCTGCTCAGAGGCTATAGTAATGATGAGGGACCTACCTCTTATAAGAAGTGGCGAGCAGTTTTAGGCTTTGTGCTCATTTTAACTGCGTATGGTCTAGTGATTTACTCCGCATTTCAAATGCATATTGCACTTAGCTTTGTTATAGTGATTCTCGCATTTTGGGGGACCTATTACTTTTACACGGACAGCATATTATATTTGTTACAGGTTATTAGGAAAAAGAAAAAACTATACTGGCATCCCTTTCGATTAATCGCTTTTGCAGATGCATCCATTAAAATACGAGAGAACGCTAAAATGTTCTTTGTAGTAACAATCGTTTCCTGTATAGCCTTTCTTTCAGTGGGAATAGTAACTTCTTTTACTTCTTTCACGACACAGTTTAGAGAGCTGAATCCCGTAAGTATCTTCTATTCAAGCGATTGGGACAACCCCTTTGAACAGCAGCATGTGATGAAACTTACAGGGGAACTGCAACGAGAAGGACTTTCCTATGATTTAGTTAAGTTTCATTTGAAAATACAGACTTCTTCTAGCACTAGAGATCCTATAAACATTATTAAAGAGTCTGAAGTGAATAGTCTAGCACTCGCTCTCGAGATTCCATTTATTGATTTACAATCGGGGCAGGCCTTGCTAGTGCCGAATACGAAAGAGGATTTTGGTAGCGTGCAGGTCGAAAATGAACAGACAGTCCTTGAGGAAAGTAATATTCCTATTCGCATTCAAGGCATTTATACAAAGCTAATATTCCCATCATTGGCTATTAAGAATAGATCCATAATAGTTAGCGATGAGGATTATATGCTTATAACCGAACCACTTACGGGCTATGGGATAAAGGAATCATCGATGACTTTTTATGCTTTTCACGTTTCTGAATGGCTTCGGACCAAGGATATAGGTACGGATCTTGATCGAATTATGAATGAGACGGTAAATGCAACAGGAACGAATCCTAATCCATTTTATTATGTAAATCCAGGTTTAAACTATTCTATTATTCGTGCAACCTTCTCCTTGCTTCTTTTTACGGGACTGTTAGTAGCAGCAGTGCTCATCCTTGCGGCAGGTAGCTTTGTCTACTTTAAGCTCTATACAGACTTAGAAAGAGATAAAAAGCAATATGATGTACTGAGAAGAATGGGAGTAACAGATCAGGAATTGGTTAAAATCGTCAATAGACAGCTTATTCCGCAATTCTTCTTACCATGGGGATTGGCAATGATTCATAGCACCTTCTCTTTTTTATTTTTACAGGCATTCTGGGTAGAGCTAGCTGCCGTATCTATAGCTAAAGAAATGCTATTAGTGTTAATAGCCTTCACGATTATACAGCTCTCCTATTTTTACTTGATCAGATGGAGATATATCGCGCATATTCTAGAATAAAATTGAAGTGGGAGTAAGGGGGATTTCCTTGCTCCTCATTTGATTAGTTGGCATATTAGATATCGCTCAAATGGTGCAAACCTTCATTTTATATTGAATTGTCAAAACTTTTCTTATATAATTAATATTGGGGATTATGAATGACCATTCATTCAAAATAGATGGGAGTTGTAAAAATGAGTTTAGTGACACACGTTCAACAAAGGGCATTAAAAAATCCGGACAAAATTGCATATCATTTCATGGGGAAAGATACAACATACGCAGAGTTCAATCAGTCCGTAGAACGTTTTGCGGCAGCTTTGAAATCATTAGGGGTAGAAAAAGGAGACAATATTGGCTTCTTGCTCGGAAATTCACCCCATTTTTTAATATCTCTTTATGCTTCGATGCGTTTAGGGGCAACTGCAGTACCGATCAATCCAATTTACACACCAGATGAGATTAGCTACATCGTAAAAAACAGTGACGCTAAAGCTATTATTGCGTTAGATGCTTTTATACCGTTAGTAGAAAAGGCAGCTGGTGTTTTTTCATCCGTGGAGAATTATATAATATGTGAGACTGATCCAACTACAGCTGAGAAGCTAGCGGCTCTTCCCTCTCTATTAAAGCCAAAGGTGAAATCGTTTACATATTTGATATCTACTCCGGCTGAAGCAGTGCCTCTAGTGGATGTAGATTCGGATGATACAGCTATTATTTTATATACCTCTGGGACAACTGGTCATCCAAAAGGTGCCATGCTGACATTTGACAATATTTATTCGAATGCTCGTGACGTGGCTGAGTATTTAAACTTTAGCACGGACGATCGCATAGTTGCGACTCTTCCAGTGTTTCACGTTTTTGCACTGACAGTTGTTGTGAATGCGCCATTATTAATGGGAGCTACTATTTTATTAGTTCCTAGATTCAGTCCACAGGAAGTTTTCCAAATCATTAAAGAGCAGAAGGCAACTGTGTTTGCAGGTGTGCCAACGATGTTCAACTTCCTATATCAATTCCCAGAAGGAAAAGTGGAGGATTTCTCTACAATCCGTTTAGCCATTTCCGGAGGTTCTTCTTTACCGGTTGCTCTTTTACACAATTTTGAGGACAAATTTAAAGTTCGTATTTCGGAAGGGTATGGTTTATCCGAAGCATCTCCAGTTACTTGCTTTAACCCAATCGATCGTGACCGTAAGGCGGGCTCTATTGGTACTTCTATCGTTAATGTAGAAAACAAAGTGGTTAACGAATTAGGGGAAGAGGTACCGGTGGGAGAGGTTGGCGAACTGATTGTACGTGGACCAAATGTCATGAAGGGCTATTATAAGATGCCTGAGGAAACGGAAAATGCAATCCGAAACGGCTGGTTATATACTGGAGACCTAGCTCGTCAAGATGAGGAAGGGTATTTCTATATCGTAGACCGTAAAAAGGATATGATTATCGTAGGTGGCTACAATGTTTACCCTCGTGAGGTTGAGGAAGTGTTGTTTGCGCATCCGGGTATTGTGGAAGCAGCAGTCATTGGAGTTCCAGATCCTAACTTTGGTGAAGAGGTTCTTGCTTTCGTTGTGAAAAAGGATGAATCTTTAACTGAGGAGCAACTTCATGATTATTGTGCTGAAAAACTAGCAAAATACAAAATACCAAAGAGTATAGAATTTTTAGAGGAGCTTCCTAAAAATACGACAGGTAAAATATTGCGTCGTACTTTGAAGCCAACATCTAAAACTAAATAAGCTGCCAAAGTGCCTCCTAAATAGGAGGCATTTTTTGTTCAATGAAATGCTAGAGTACTAGACACATAGTAGAATGTACTCTTAGTTTTCTTTGATATAATGTTAGGAAATTAAAAAATGATTCATTTTTAAGGTGAAATAAAGGGTATTGATTTCGAATGTCGAAATAAATGGAAATACAGAAATGAAAGAGAGGAATAATGAATGAATAAAAGAAAGCTAGAAGCAAAGGATTTATTCAAGCTACAGTCCATCACTAATCCTGTAATTTCTCCATCTAACAAGGAAGCAGTGTTTATCCGTACGGAGATGAGTGAGAAGGATAACAAATATTATGCATATTTGTATCATGTTAATTTAGAAACAGATGAGGAGACCCAGTGGACACACCAAAAGGAAAATATTTCGTCCCCTAGATGGTCCAACGATGGAAAATACATAGCCTTTTTGTCTAACCGAGAAGATAAAAATCAACTGTTTTTATTATCAACCAAAGGTGGAGAATCAAAAAAGCTAACTAATCTAGAAAAAGGAGTTACTAGTTTTAATTGGTCCCCTTGTGGCAAGAAAATATGGTTTGTTGCACCTTTAAAAGAGGGAGCGAACTGGGATGATGAGCCTAAAAAAGAAGAAAACAAGAAACCAGAAGCATACGTAGTAGATAAAATGAAATATCATGCAGACGGTGTTGGATTATTACCTCAGGACGTATATAGACAAATTGGAAGAATCGATCTTGAAACAGAAGAAATCGAACAGTTTACAAAAGGTAATCATCAACATAGCCTTCAGGCAGTCTCTTATGATGGCAAAAAATTAGTCATTGGAGTTAATAGAGAGGAAAATCAAGACTTTTCATTTAAGCAACCGATTTATTTGGTTGACACGGAAACAAAAGAAGAGAGCTTATTAGTGGATGAGGATGGATATTTCGGCGGAGCTTCTTTTTCCTATGACAATCAGTATATTGCTTTTGTTGGAGCGAATAGAACTTTTCAAAATGCTACCCATGCTGAAGTGTATGTATATAATACTCAAACTGGTTTAAAAGAAATACTAACAGAAGGTATTGATGCGCCTGTCGGTGATTATGCTGGAGGTGATTTACAACAAGGTTCCAGTGCACCGAATGTTGTGTGGACAAAGGATAACCATTTATATTTCCAGCTTTCTTCTATGGGAGATGTGCGGCTCTATTTTGCTTCTTTAGAGGGTGAACTATATCCAGCAACACCTGAAAATGAGCATGTATACGGCTACGATATTGCAAATGATGGCACTTTTGCGCTTGGTACAATTAGCAATTCAGTATTTCCCGGGGAATTATTTAGGCTTAATTTGACGACTGGTGAAAGAAAAGCACTTACTTCATTCAATGAAAAGCTTTTAGAGGAAGTAGAGCTTGTCGAACCGGAAGCGATTGTTTATAAAGGAGCGAAAGAATGGGATGTCCATGGCTGGCTTATTAAACCAGCAGGCTATGTAGAAGGGAAAAAATATCCGCTTGTTGTAGAGATTCATGGTGGTCCACATACGTTGTACGCAAATACATTTTTTCACGAACTGCAGCTACTGGCGGCCAAGGGATATGGTGTTTTATATGTAAATCCGAGAGGAAGCCATTCATATAGTCAAGAATTTGTAGATGCCGTAAGAGGTGACTATGGTGGAGGGGACTATGAGGACATTATGGCAGGTGTTGACTATGTATTGTCTGAATACGATTGGATTGATAAGGAACGATTAGGGGTGACTGGAGGAAGCTATGGTGGTTTCATGACTAACTGGATTGTCGGACATACGAATCGCTTTAAAGCAGCCGTGACCCAGCGTTCTATCTCCAATTGGATTAGTTTTTATGGAGTTTCCGATATAGGATATTACTTCACACCTTGGCAAATTGGTGCGGACATGACAGATATTGATAAGCTATGGGATGCATCTCCTTTAAAGTATGCTGTGAATGTCGAAACTCCTTTGCTTATTTTACACAGCGAAAATGATTATCGTTGTCCAATCGAGCAGGGGCAACAGCTCTATATCACTTTAAAGGGAATGGGGAAAGAAACAAGCTTTGTCCGTTTTCCTCAATCAGATCATAATTTGTCGCGTGTTGGACTACCAAACCTTCGTCAAACAAGACTCGAACAAATTACTGGCTGGTTTGAAAAATATATCTAGAAGTAAGAAAAAGAGGCTGGGACATAAGTAGATTCAGCAAGGTAAAAATGCTGTGAGTAGATTGATACTTTATTCTGAATGAATTTCGTTTTGGTAAATATTAATTTAACTAAAGATGTCCTCTTTCACTTGATTTCGAAGAAATTTTAGTTGTTCGGAGCGAAGGTGCGACTCCTAGGGGACAAGCGCGTGGGAGACTCAACATGTGCCCACAGGAAAGCGTCTGCTGTAGCGGAGAACAGCGAAAAGAGTCCCGGAAATTTACTAATAGTAAATTTCCGGGACTCTTGAATTTATAAGGTGGGTTTTGTCCCGGCCTCTTTTTTTACCGTTGATTTGACTTTTTATGAAAACCATTTTTGTAATAACTAAAAACTAAGCCGATGATCCAAATCGGTCCAACTATTACAGCAACTCTAGTGTCAGGGAAATATGCCATAAGACCAAGCACTAATATTAAAAAGGCTAGCACAATGTACGAACCATATGGATAAAATAATGCCTTATAGGAAAGCTTTGAGACTTCACCCTTAGTTAAGGATTTACGGAATTTTAATTGGGACAATAAAATAATTCCCCACGTCCAAACAGCTCCAAAGGTGGATATGCTCGTTACCCAAATAAATACCTTTTCCGGTACTAAATAATTTAGTAAAACTCCTACTAGTAATAGCGTAGCTGAAAAAATAATTGCTTTAGAAGGAACGCCCGTGCTACTGATTCTTTTAAAGGATGCAGGAGCTTGCTTTTGCTCTGCCAGATTAAAGAGCATTCTTCCTGTGCTAAAAATTCCACTGTTACAGCTTGATAAAGCAGCAGTCAATACGACAAAATTAATAATACCCGCTGCAGGTCCAATACCGATTTGTTCAAACATTAAAACAAACGGACTACCATTATTTCCAACTTCGTTCCAAGGATAAATCGACATAATGACGAACAATGCTCCAACATAGAACAATAAAATACGCCAAAATACTGTATTGATAGCATTAGGAATAACTTTTTTAGGATTTTTTGCTTCTCCTGCAGTTACCCCAATCATCTCTACGCCTAAATAAGCGAACATGACCATCTGAAGGGACATGAAAATGCCGGAAATCCCATTCGGTGCAAAGCCACCGTTTGTCCATAGATTGCTAATACCTACGGCTACACCGCCATTCCCGATTCCAAAAATAATAACTCCAAGTCCGACGAAGATCATAGCAAGGATTGCTATGATTTTAATAAGCGCAAACCAAAACTCGAATTCTCCATATGCTTTAACCGCTATCAAATTAACTAATGTCATGATAACTAAAGCTGCTAATGCCCAAATCCATGATGGGGTATCTGGAAACCACATTTTCATGTATACACCAACCGCTGTAATTTCGGCCATACAGGTAACTACCCATAAAAACCAATAATTCCATCCGGTTATATATCCTGCTAGTGGACCCAAATAATCCTTTGCGTATCTGCTAAAAGATCCCGATACTGGGTTATGTACTGCCATCTCCCCAAGGGCACGCATGATGATGAAAATAGCTAGACCGCCAATAATATAGGAGATTAGGATGGCTGGGCCAGCTAATTGAATGGCTGTTGCGGAGCCTAAAAATAACCCCACACCTATTGCAGCACCTAATGACATTAAGGTGATATGCCGTTGTTCTAAGCCTCGTTGTAATTGCTGATTTCCACCCAAGAGAGTAGCACTCCTTTTACATATGTACTTTTTTACAAATAACACTCTACCACAATAGAAACTATTTAGGAAATATTCTTTAAAAAGAATAGTGTGATAAAATTATATGCAAGTATGTTAGGGGGCATGAAAGTGCAAGAGATTATTATAAGACCTGTAAAAGAAGATGAATTATATCGTTTATGGGAATTGAGCCTAAAAGAGGATTATCCAGAATGGAAAAAATGGGATGCCCCCTTTGAGCCCTACACTTCCATGACATATGAACAATTTATCCAGAAAAAAGACTATTTCATGAACCAAGAGGATTTTTGGGGGATATATGTGAACGACGATTTAGTAGGTTCGCTTTGTTATTATTGGGAGCATGAGGCTTCCCTGTGGTTAGAGATGGGGATCCTCATTTACGATCCAATGTTCTGGAATTCAGGCATCGGAACCAAAGCGCTTAAAATGTGGATTGATCATCTTTTTCACGAAATGCCCCTGATACGTGTTGGTTTTACAACATGGTCGGGCAATGAACGAATGGTCAAGGTTGGAGAAAAGTTAGGAATGACAATGGAAGCGCGCATGAGAAAGTGCCGTTTACATAATGGGGTCTATTATGATTCTATCCGTATGGGATTATTAAGAGAAGAATGGGAAGAACAAAATGAATCATTTACTTGAACTAAATAGTGTAACTAAAAATTACTGGAAAACAGAAGGGGATAGTCATCGTCCATTTTTGTTTGAAAATATCACTACTATTATTACCTCTCCGCAACGGGTGGTTTTATTGGGTAAGTCAGGTCAGGGAAAAAGCACTCTGCTACGCACAATTGGTTTAATGGAAGAATTTGACCAAGGAGAAATAAAATATAAGGGTAATTCCTCCAAATCTCAGGATGCTCGTGAATGGAGAATGAACATCGCTTATGTGTCTCAGCATCCGGTTATGCTTCCAGGAACTATAGAGTATAACTTGAAAACAGTAAGTCGTTTACATGATAAACCCTTCGAAGAGAAATATGCAAAAAGTTTAATGGTGCAGTTGGGGCTCCAGCATCTCAGCTGGGACAAGCAAGCGAAGGATTTATCAGGTGGGGAAAAGCAACGAGTGGCTCTTATCAGATCACTTCTGTTAAGACCAACTATTCTATTATTAGACGAAGTAACCGCTTCTCTTGACCAGCAGAGTAAGGAATACGTGGAGGGTCTACTTCTAAAGCTTCACAAGGAAGAAGACATTTCATTTATTCTTATCACGCATGATACCCAGCAGGCAAAGAGTATTGGTGAGCGGATATGGCTAATGGAGGATGGCAAGCTATCAATTGATACTGATGCTCGTTCATTTTTTGATGTTTCGATGGACGAGGTGTTCAAATGAGTTTTTTAGCGCTTAGTTTTACTCTTTTATTCGTGATTATTACGATGCTAGTTTCAGTTTGGCAAAAGCTTGATTTGGAGAAAGATATTGCAGTAGGAACGGTTCGTGCTGCAGTCCAATTACTAGCAGTCGGTTACGTCTTACAATTTGTGTTTCAGTCCGAGAATATATTTTTTATCATTTTAATAATATGTGTGATGATCGTAGTGGCAGCTATGAATGCGGCAAAACGTGCTAAGGGAATGACTGGCGTTGTCTGGAGAATCATTTTGTCGATCGCGACAATGGAGATATTAATGATGGGGTTGCTACTCAGCCTACATATTATTGAGGCGACTCCTCAATATATCATTCCACTAAGTGGGATGACCATCGGTAATGCAATGGTTGCTTGCGGGTTATTTTTAACTCAATTAAAACGGGAGACAGATACTTCAAAAGGAGAAATAGAAGCACTTCTTTCACTCGGAGCTACAAGCAGGCAAGCTGTACAAGACGTGCTAAAGCGTTCAGTTAAATTCAGTATGATTCCAACTATTGATGCCATGAAAACAGTGGGGCTAGTCCAGCTCCCAGGGATGATGACAGGAATGATTATTGCCGGAGCAGACCCAGTTGAAGCAGTTCGCTATCAAATATTAATCATTTTCGTATTTACAAGCTCCTCTGCCATCACAAGCATGATGCTAAGTATGCTTTGCTACAAAAACTTATTCACGAAGGACTTACGCTTGAAGAGTTAATATACTGGAAAATATAAAAGAGATCGGGAAAAGTTAGTGAACTTTGTGAGTAAAACAGCATTAGTGCAAGGTTCGGCTCCGTCTCTGCAATGTTTCAATTGATCAGTGCAAGGTTCGGTCGCAACTCTGCAATGTTCTACTCCATCACCGCAAGGTTCTCTCAAGTCTACTTAATATTTCATGCTCTCTGCAACACTAAGCACCTTCTGCGCAATACTTTCCGAGTTATGCGCAACACTTGTCCACGTCACTGCAACACTTTCCGAGTTACACGCAACACTCCCAAGGTTTTTCACAACACTTACTTCCATCTCCGCAACAGTGTCATTTCCCGTAACACTACGTCCCATCCACATCCACGGTCTCCACATCTGTACCTCCTAAAAGACAAACCCACACTAAAAGGGTGTAGCTCACGGGCTACACTCTTTTAGTTAATCCATTGTTCCATAATTGTTACTTCTTTGTTCGTAGCATCTAGCTTTACCTTGCGACCAATTGGCATCGTTAGCATCGGATGAGTGTGACAGCAGTCGAAGTCTACTAGGATAGGGATGTTTAGGTCCCCAATGGTTTCTATGAGAATGTCGTATGGTTGTCTTGCCGTTTCGGAATCATCAAATAGCTCATGCTTCCCTAAAATAATGCCTCCGACTCGGTCGAAAACGCCATTGACCTTCAATAAATTGAAGTTTTTTTCTACTATGGAGGCTGATTTCATGGTGTCCTCAATCATTAGGATATCGCCTTCTTTAATGCTTGGCATATAGGGGCTTCCCCAGAATCCATACATCGCGTTCAGGTTGCCACCGATGAGTCTTCCTTCGGCAATTCCTTTATTTATGCAGATCCATTGGTTGTCTCGCTGCTCTTTATCCTTTGTTTTATCCTCCCAATTGGCCATTTCGTCTGTCCAATACGGAGGAGTTGGAATAATGTATGGAGCTTGTTGCTGCTCGATTAGCATTTGAGAGAAGTAATCATATGTATAATCGACGAAAGGCTCAAATTCTCCAAAGGAAGGAACGAGTGCAGGTCCATAAAAGGTTGGTATTTCTGTCTTGGCATAGAGCGCTAAAAGGACGGCTGTTGCATCAGAATAACCGATTACTATTTTTGGATCCTTCTTAAATGCTTCATAGTCTATGTATGGAAGAATTGCATTCGAGTTCGTACCGCCAATAGTGGACATGATGCAACGGATTTCCGGATTTCGGATTAGCTCATTTAATTCCTCTGCACGATCCTTAATACTTCCTGAGCGATAGTGGTCGTGCTTTCCGGTCAAGCTTCCTTCAACTATCTCAAAACCCTTTGAGCGAATAAAAGCCTTTGACCTTTCGAAACGCTTAGGTGAGGAATAAGTAATAGGCGACGAGGGAGAATAAATTCCAATTTTATCTCCTTTTTCTAATCTGTTTAATAATGTCATTTAACTTCCACTCCTTTATACATACTATAAAAGAAATATAGAACGCTAACTATAACTTTTTTAAAATTTAGACAAGTATTTACAATTATATTTGGAAAAGAGTATATTTAAATGAAAATAAAGAAAATGGATGTGAATGAATAATGTTACATATTAAAGAGGCTATATTAATAGAAAAGAATGGTTTTTATATTAGTACGGATAAGAGTTTATTAGATATAGACGTCATTTATAATTTTTTAACGAATGATTCCTACTGGCTCAAAGGAGTAACAAAAGTTTTGGTCGAGGCCTCCATTGAGAACTCAATTTTATGCTATGGAATTTATGAAGGAAATCCTACATCTGGAACAGCGAAACTGGTCGGATTTGCTCGAGTAGTTTCTGACTTGGTTAGACATTCATGGCTAGGGGATGTTTTTGTTCTACCTGATTACAGAGGGAGAGGGCTTAGTAAATGGCTAATGAGCATTATTGTGAACCATCCATATTTGAAGGGGACAAACTTCCATCTGGCAACTAAGGATGCGCATACCTTGTATGAACAATATGGATTTCAGCCATTAGAAAGCATAGAAAAGAGAATGGCTAGACCACATGATTGGGATGCCATTCATGCGGCCTATAACAGTGTAAATAAAGGTTAGTAGAGATGTGAAAACGCTGGTTAGTTGGTAAACAAATCATTTTGCTCTTTCCCATCATTATTATTTACTCCTTCTTTAAAGCTCTGATATTAATTTGTAACAACCTTCGATCTATTTGGGGGTTACTTCGTCCATACTTTTTATATAATAAGAGGAGACGAAAACAGAAGGAGCTCACTTAGATATGCAGTTAGCAATAACATTTAGTATATTGGCGATTAGTATCGTTTTATTTATAAGCAATCGAATTCGAGCAGATTTAGTGGCACTACTTGCACTATTGGCATTTGTTATTACGGGTGTATTAGACCCTTCAGAGGCGCTTGCAGGGTTTTCTAACTCCGTTGTAATTATGATTGCAGGATTATTTGTCGTTGGAGCAGGAATTGTAAGAACGGGACTAGCCCAAAGCGCAGGTAATCTTTTACTCAAGTGGTCTGGAAAAAGTGAACAAAAATTATTTATTTTGCTGTTACTTATTACAGGAAGTGTTGGGGCTTTCATGAGTAATACAGGAACGGTTGCATTAATGCTACCAATTGTCATCAGTATTGCAATCAGCATCAATAGCAGTCCGTCCAAGTATTTAATACCACTTTCTTATATAAGTAGTTTATCGGGTTTGCTAACCTTAATAGCGACACCGGCGAACCTGATTGTTAGTCAAGTGCTTGTTGACAATGGCTATGAAAAGCTTGGTTTCTTTGAAATAACTCCAGTTGGTGTGATTGCTATTATTGTAGGTATCTTATACTTTGTTGTGGCAAGAAATTGGGTTCTACCAAGAGCAAGTAAGAAGGATGCAGTCAGAGATGGTCATAAGCTTTCACCTAAACAGCTAGCTGTCGATTATGAGCTTGGGGGCAATCTGCATCGCTTGAAGGTTCCTGAGCATTCTCTAATGATTGGAAAGAAATTAACGGATTTAAAGCTACCTGCGAAATATCATTTAGCTATTTTAAAGATTGATCGTAAATCGATGGAAGGGATGAATCTTTTGCCAATGACGTACCAAGAGATGGCAGGTCCTCTAAGTACGATTCAGGCGAAGGACGTTCTCTATATTCAAGGTTCTTTGACAAACACCGAGGATTTGGCAAAGGATTATTTGCTGGAAGTGGATGATGACGATTCGATGCCAGACTTGCTAGTTTCTAAGCAGCTTGGAATTGCAGAGGTATTATTGACTCCACATTCTAGTCTGATTAATGAAACAGTTGCAAGCATCGGCTTCCGTGAAAAATATAATCTAAATATATTGGGGATAAATCGTAAGGGTGACTATGTATTGAGTGAGATGGCAAACGTACGACTGCGATTTGGAGATGCCTTGCTTATTCAAGGAGCCTGGGAGGAAATTGAGCTTTTAGCCAAGGCAACAAATGACGTAGTAGTGGTAGGACAGCCAAAAGAACACGCAAGTATGGCAGCAGCAAGCGGAAAGGCTCCTATTGCAGGAGCAATTATGGTGCTAATGATTGTATTGATGATTTCAGAAATATTCCCTGCCGTAATTTCTGTTTTAATAGGAGCAGTATTAATGGTCGTAACAGGATGCTTGCGTAATATGGATGATGCTTACGGGAAGATGAACTGGGAAAGTATTATTCTTATAGCAGCTATGCTACCTATGGCTACAGCTCTAGAAAATACAGGTGGTATGGTCATTCTGTCTAAAGGAATAATTGACCTCCTTGGTGGTTTAGGTGCATTGGGTGTATTGGCAGGTATTTATTTTATTACAATGGTATTTGGTCAGTTTATAAGTAACACAGCCACCGCCGTTCTTTTTGCTCCAATTGCAATGAATGCAGCACTTAGTATGGGTGCAAATCCTTATACTTTCTTAATAGCCATTGCCGTTTCATCTAGTATGGCGTTCGCAACACCTGTTGCGTCTCCGACTAATGCTTTAGTGATGACAGCCGGAGGTTATAAATTCTTCGATTTTGTAAAGGCAGGTATTCCTTTACAGTTAGTCATGTTCATCGTCATGATGATTTTTATTCCTATTTTCTTCCCACTGTAACATGGTAAAATACCCTTATATAGAAATTTTTTCAAATAGGGGGTATGAAGATGAATATGCCAACGCATATTTTAGCTGCAGGCGGAATTGTAGAAGATGAAAAAGGCAACATTCTTTTAGTGAAAACAGAGCATGGTGGATGGGTTTATCCAGGGGGGCAAATCGAAAACGGAGAAAATGTTATCGAAGGCTTAATCCGAGAGGTAAAAGAGGAAAGCGGTATAGATGTGGAAGTATTAACGCTATACGGTGTATATTCCAACACAGGAACCTACAAATGGCATGATGGGGTAACAGATGTTCCGACTAAAATCATGATGGACTTTGTTTGTAAACCAATTGGTGGAAGTCTTTGTACCTCTGAAGAAACGTCTGAGGTAGCATGGGTGCCGAAGGATGAGGTACTAACTATGATAACTGCAGATGCAATTCGGTTAAGATATCAAGCTTATCTAGAATTCGAAGGAAAAGTAATTTACAAGGAATATGTAACCAACCCAACCTTTGAATTAAAACTAAATAGATATATTTAATGATTAGCATATTTTTTTGAGTTGATGTTTGTTGAAATTGTTTTAAAACATCAGTCAGCGATAGCTAAAATAAATTTACATTTCTATAAAAATTCTAGAGCAAACCTTTACCTGGTTTGCTCTTTTTGTTTTTTTGTATAGAGAAGGGGTATAAAAATAGAAACATCTTCCTTTTATTCGTCTGCTGAATATGATATAAATAAAAGTGTTAAAACAAAGTAAACAACTTGGTTTAATATACTTATTAAAAGGGGTTTTAACGAATGGGTAGAGAATTTGTAGATATTTTTGATGGATGGGCAGATTCATACGAGGCTTCGGTTTCAGGAAAGGATCCCGAGTATCGTGATGTTTTTGAAGGCTATGACTCTATTTTAAATGAAGTAGTCAATCGTGTTTCTGGGATTTCTGTCGTTGAATTTGGTACAGGAACTGGTAACTTGACAGCAAAGTTAGTTGAAAAAGACTTTTCTGTCATTGGCATCGAGCCGAACGAAAAAATGAGAGAGATGACAGCAGAACGTTTCCCAAAAAGAGAAATAATTGATGGTGACCTATTACAGTTTGAAATAGGGAAATCTCATGTGGATTCTATTGTCAGCTCTTTTGTATTTCATCACCTGACGGATGAAGAAAAAGGAATGGCTCTAAAGCTATATTCAGCGCTTCTGAAGGAAAATGGCAAAGTCGTGTTTGCGGATACCGCATTTATCACAGAGGAAGCAAAGCAGGACCAGATAAAAAAAGAAAGATCTAGAAATTTTCATAATGTAGCGGATGATTTAGAACGAGAATACTATACGACCATTCCAATTTTAACGAAATTATTTGAAGAAGCAGGATTTCAGGCACACTTCTCGAAGATGAATGATTATGTCTGGATCATGGACGCAACGAAAAAATAAGGAGCGAATAATGATGAAAAAAATGAACGTAGAAAGCTTTAACCTAGACCATACAAAAGTAGTCGCACCATTCGTACGCCTAGCAGGAAAAAAAGAAGGTATCAATGGAGATGAAATATACAAATATGATATCCGATTTAAACAACCAAACAAAGAGCATATGGAAATGCCGGGATTGCACTCACTTGAGCATCTGATGGCTGAAAATATTCGCAATCATACGGAACAAGTGGTGGATTTAAGTCCAATGGGCTGTCAAACAGGATTTTACCTCTCTGTGATCAACCATGAGAATTACGATGAAATTTTAGAAATTCTTGAAAAAACATTAGAGGATGTTCTTCAGGCGACCGAGGTCCCAGCTTGTAATGAGGTACAGTGTGGATGGGCTGCAAGTCATAGCTTAGAAGGGGCAAAAGAAATTGCATCTGAAATGCTAGCGAAAAAAGACGAATGGCGACAAATTTACAAAGAGGAAGCATAAATGAATATTTATCGAAATGTCCAGGAGTTAATAGGAAATACGCCACTAATAGAAATAACAAACATTTCAATTCCAAACAATTGTCGTATTTTTGCAAAATTAGAATACTTAAACCCTGGAGGAAGCATAAAGGATCGATTAGGTTTGTCTTTAATAGAGGATGCCGAGAAATCAGGTAGACTTGTGCCGGGTGGGACGATTGTTGAGCCTACAGCTGGAAATACAGGGATAGGACTTGCACTCGCTGCCATTGGAAAGGGATATAATGTTGTATTTGTCGTTCCAGAAAAATTCAGCCAAGAAAAGCAAACGCTGATGCGGGCGCTAGGTGCAGATGTCATCAATACGGATACATCATTGGGTATGCAAGGAGCCATTAATAAAGCTCAGGAGTTGGTAGAGAAAACAGCTAATGCATTTTCACCGTCGCAGTTTTCCAATCCAGCTAACCCGAACACTTATGTTCAAACTCTGGGCCCAGAGCTTTGGAGGGATTTAGAAGGTCAAATCGATGTGTTTGTGGCAGGTGCTGGTTCAGGAGGTACCTTTATGGGTACTTCCATCTTTTTAAAGCAACGGAATGAAAAAATAAAAACAGTAATTGTTGAGCCAGTTGGATCCATCTTGAATGGAGGAGAAGCTGGTTCTCATACAACGGAAGGTATCGGTATGGAATTTTTACCGAAGTTTATGGATTCATCCTACTTCAATGCAATTCATACTGTAAGTGATAAGAATGCCTTTTCCGAGTTACGTAGACTATCGAAGAAAGAGGGTTTACTGGTTGGAAGTTCCTCTGGCGCAGCATTCTATGCAGCCATTAAGGAAGCGGAGGTAGCTAAAGAAGGAAGCCATATCGTAACCATCTTCCCAGATTCTAGCGAACGATATTTGAGTCAGAAGGTATATGAATTATTCAAGGAGGAATAAAATATGCGCGCAAAAACAAAGCTTATTCATGCAGGGATCGTTGGAGATGAAGCAACAGGGGCAGTGTCTACACCGATTTACCAAGTAAGTACGTATAAGCAAGAGGCAGTAGGTAAATTTAAGGGATACGAATATTCACGTACTGGTAATCCGACTCGTCATGCATTAGAAGTCCTGATTAGTGATTTAGAGGGAGGGGTAGCAGGTTTTGCTTTTTCCTCAGGCATGGCAGCAACAAGCTCTATAATGATGCTCTTTAGCAAGGGAGACCATGTCATATTAACAGATGATGTTTATGGTGGGACTTTTCGAGTTATTTCTAAAGTATTGAACCGTTTTGGAATTGACGCAACATTCGTCGATACTGGAGACCTTGCCAATGTGGAGGCTGCTATTACAGATAATACAAAGGCTATTTTCTTAGAAACTCCAACAAATCCTTTGCTTAAGGTTACTGACATAGAGGCAGTCGCAAAATATGCAAAGGAGAAAGGGCTGTTAACTATTGTCGACAACACGTTCATGACACCTTATTTCCAACAACCAATTTCTCTAGGTGCCGATATTGTTGTGCATAGTGCTACAAAGTATTTAGGCGGTCATAGTGATGTAGTGGCTGGCCTAGCTGTAGTTAATTCTGAAGAGTTAGCTAACGAACTGCATTTTGTTCAAAACTCAGTTGGAGCAGTATTAGGTCCACAGGATTCATGGCTATTGATGCGTGGTATTAAAACATTAGGGCTACGCATGGAAGAGCACAATGAAAGTGCCCAGCGAATTGCAGAATTTTTAAATGAGCATGAGGCGGTTGGGAAAGTATTTTATCCTGGACTTTCTACCCATTCAGGGCATGAACTAATGAAAAAACAAACTACTGGCTTTGGAGGCATGATTTCCTTTGATGTCGGAAGTGCTGAAAAGGCAGATGAACTTTTAGCGAAGCTTCAATACTTTACTCTTGCCGAAAGTTTAGGAGCAGTAGAGAGTTTAATCTCTGTGCCTGCTCGTATGACTCACGCATCAATACCGAGTGACCGCAGAGCAGAATTGGGCATTACCGATGGGTTAGTTCGTATTTCTGTAGGCATCGAGGATGTAGAGGATTTAATTGAGGACTTAGAGCAAGCATTAGCTTAAGTAAATAAAAAAACACACCACCTTTGTTATGAACTGCCCCGTAAAAGTTAGACACTAATCTAATTTTTACGGGGTTTTTTTATAGCACTTTGCCAAGAAATTAATTAAATTATAATTTTAGAAAATATTGCATATATAATTGTTCTCTTCTTAATTGTTCGTATGTCTTCATAAAAATAGGTGTTATGAAATTAACTCAAGTATGATGAAGGAATTTTATATCATAATAATACGAGAGACTTTATAGTTTCCCTACTATATTGAAATAATGTTTTATGAGTTTAGTTTAGGGAATTTAATAAGTGAAAGCTAACGTAAGAAGGGAGTTATGTATATGAGTACAAGTAAGACAGCAATCATTACAGGTGGCGGTGGCGGGCTGGGTCGAGCAACAGCCTTAAAACTTGCAGAGTCAGGCGTCAATATTAGCATTATTGATGTGTCAGAGGAGCAAGGGAACGAAACTGTTCGTTTGATTGAAGAAAAAGGAGCTAAGGGCATCTTTATCAAGGCAGATGTTACTAATGCTGAAGAGGTTAAGCAGTACGTAGACAAAACAGTGAGCACCTTTGGCTCGGTAGATATGTTCTTTAATAATGCAGGAATCTCAGGGCCAGGTAAAAAATTCTTGGACAATTCGATTGAGCAAATTGATCTTGTTTTGGATATTAACTTAAGAGGTGCCTTATACGGCCTATATTACGTACTACCGGAAATGATTAAAAATGGGGGAGGTAGCATAGTTAATACTTCCTCTACGGCTGGATTGGTAGGACAGGACAGTGTAGTAAGTTATTCAGCAACAAAGCATGGTATAGTCGGTGTTACCAAATCTTTAGCAGCCGAATATGCAAATCAGGGAATTCAAATTAACGCAGTAGCTCCAGGATCTACTGAAACCCCTATGGTTAAACAATATAGAGAAATGAATCCAGATGTATTTAAGGCAGTTTCCGCTACAATTCCACAACGTCGTTTAGGACAACCAGAGGAAGTTGCTGAATTGGTTTCCTTTTTATTGATGAGCGAGGCTAAATACATTAATGGTGCTGTCGTACCAATTGATGGAGGATTTACTGCTATCTAGGTAACTTATTTGGACAATTGCATACTATAACATTAAGGCATACCGCTTATGTGGTATGCTTTTTAAATTCAAGAACATCTGTATCTTAAACGCCTTAAGATCAGCAACATCACTGTTCGGCAAACAGGAAGACATACTAATTAAGAGTATTCGAGTCAACAGCACTTTACCGGTAAAGCACTAACATTTATTAATATGTAATTGTAGTGGCAGGCATCAAATCCATCGGTATAAATCCGCGCGTAGAAAGCATTTATCACAAGAGAATCTGAATTTTCTTTTACATGCAACGGGCATTTAATACAATTTAATCTAAAATGAAAAAGGAATAGGTCCTAGCCCATTCCCTTTTTTAGAAGTATAAAAAAGAAGTATTACCAGAAAAAAGCCCCAGCTAAAGCAATTCCAGTAATTGCACCTAATGCAATACCGTAACCAAATCCTGGTCCGAATCCCCAGCCCCAACCTAAACCATATCCTCCAAAGTTATTGTTAGGCCGAATCCATACCATATCCCGATCAACCTTTGTAATTTGTCCTACATGTGTTCTACCTTGGTTGTCCGTAATTCTTACTCTTTTTCCATGGTATCTACAGCATAAATCATATGTTTGTGATTGATTCATTTTTTGTCCCCCTCTCTCAAAAAATTACATACAAGTATGTTCTATAACATATGCCGTATGGAAGTTTTCACAGTAGACAATCGTCTATGAATACTAGGCTTAATAGTTTTAAGATTTATACAAAACCTGAAATGATAATAGGAAATGAGAAAGGAATGATAGGTTGGCTGTTATCAAAACTTCTAGTTGGTTATATGAATTTATTGAATCCTGCGAAAAAGAAGAGAGGAAAGATGTCTATCAGCTTCAGGGTGAATTTCTATGTGAGCCGCTGATGGATATTTTTCCTAAGACAAATAGAGAAGCAATTCATTATGAACTTCTACGATTTGGATTATTTGAACCAAACGAATGGCAGGAAGTGAAAAGCATTGTAGAAAAAATGGAGGAAAGGAAAGTATGGGAGCTAGTAAATAATGAATATAAGCAGTTAAGAAAACTGTGGAATGGTCCCAAGGTGCCGATTTATATCTTCCCTATTAAAATAAGAGGCACAGGCCAGGCAAGAGAGCCCTTACCAGTTAAAAATGGCGTGGCCTATAAAAAGGCATTGTTTTTATTTGTGTCTAAGGATCTTTCTGATGAGGAAATCAAAGCTTCCCTGGTACATGAATATAATCATGTTTGCAGGCTCCAATTTTTGAACCTTTCTCCTTTAAAAACAACCTTGGAGGATTCTCTCATAATTGAAGGTCTGGGGGAATATGCAGTAAAAGAGGTTTGTGGAGCAAAAAGGTTAGCCCCATGGATTGAACTCTATTCACACGATGAAGCACTAGAAATATGGAAAAAGCATTTTATTCCCTCTTTAAAAGTAAAGGATATAAAAAATCATCAGATCTTTCTATTTGGCCAACCTAGAAGTCCCTTTCCAAAATGGATAGGGTATCATATTGGCTTTCATTTAGTAGATTCCTTTGTAAAAAAACAGGGGCCATTCCCAAATGGGGAACTATACCGGAAAACAGCAAAGGAAATTATTGCAGGATCTAGTTTTTCAATTAAAGGTTAATAGATATCTATAGACGACATCTAAAAATCCGGTAGCCTACTACGTCACTATATTCATTTAGAAATTGGTTATGCTCATCCCAAAGATCATAAAGTGACATATCTATTTCGCTGGATGGATTTATGTCGTCGATGTCTATTTGTTCCATATTGACTGGAGGCTCAAGCATTTCAATATGCTGAAATCCTGCCTTTTGCAAACAATCTTTCCACTCTTCCTCACTAAATAGCTGTTGAACGCCATAGAGCTCCTTCACTTTCTCCTTTACTTGCTCCGAAAGATTGGAGGTGCCAGTCATTTCAATCAATAGTAGCCTGCCATCCTTCTTTAGCATTCGAGCTATTTCACTTAAGGTATTGCCTATGTTAGTAAATACAAGGACTGATTCGGAAATAATGACATCATAAGAATTCTCTTCTAAATTTAAGTGTTCGATATCCCCTTCGATTAAATGAATGGTACCCTCCAGTAAATCCAAACGCTCCCGAGCTTTTTTTATCATAAGGGGATGGTTATCAACAGCTGTTACACTGCAACCATACTTAGTAGACAAAAACGCAGAGGTTTTTCCTGTTCCACAACCAATATCTAAAACAGACTCAGACGCTTGAATTTTCTCTTTTCTTAAAAGAAATTGTGTTAATCCAAACCCACCTGGATGAGCACTTCCAATTCCAAAATATGATAGTAAATCTAGGTATTTGTTTGACATGAAGCAACCTCCCGTTTTCATTATAAATAGCATATGCGTCAAATAACTAATTAGCTAGGTAGATTAAAGGGAAAAAAACGTATAAAGGAGAATAACATAAGAAAGTAAATAGAAATAGGAGATTCCTCAAATGGAGAATGGACTAGAAAACAACACCATATACTTAACTGAAATGACAGATGGCTTTCTCATGGATATTCATGGTTATGCATCTAACGAAGAGGTTTGCAAATACCAGCCTTGGGGACCAAATAGTATCGAAGACACTAAAACTTACTTGAAGGAAGTCTTAGCTGACGTTATGAAAGATAAAAGAACTAGGTATGTGTTTGCTGTTGTAGAAAAGACAAGTAATAAGATGATTGGAGCTGGAGAACTATTTCATGTAGATTACGCCAATAAGAATGGAGAAATGGGCTATATAATACATCCAAACTTTTGGGGTAACGGTATAGCTACACAGGTTGCGCATTTACTACTTGATTTTGGATTTAAAGAGCTGAAGCTAAACCGTATTTCTGCTACTTGTGATGTCCGAAATATTGC
Source organism: Psychrobacillus faecigallinarum (assembly GCF_014836595.1). Taxonomy (GTDB): domain Bacteria; phylum Bacillota; class Bacilli; order Bacillales_A; family Planococcaceae; genus Psychrobacillus; species Psychrobacillus faecigallinarum. The sequence continues at coordinate 100,923 of NZ_JACSQO010000009.1, forward strand.
ATCAGAAAAGGTTTTAAAGAAAGTAGGTATGATACAGGAAGGATTATTAAGAGAAAATATTTTATTGAAGGACGGCTGGAGAGACTCTTTTCTCTATAGCAATTTGAGCCGGGATAGGATGACAAAATAATAGGGGGGATTTGATGGCAGATGTTTTTCAAACGTCCGTAGAACAGTTCACACAAGTGCATGATGACTTTATTCAAGCATGGAATGTAGCAATGTCTACCGGTAAAACTGAAGGTCTTGAAATTATGACTCAAAATTACTATGTTACTTTTTTTAATGGTCATGTTGAAAGGCCAGAGTTCTTTGACCGTCCAGAAGCTGTACAGGGGATGAGGGAGTCAGTGGAAGCCTTACAGGGCGCCAAAAAAAGATTTGAACATCGAATTATTAGACAGCGTGATGCAGGTAGGTTCGTAGTATTTTATGAGATGATTATTGAAAAGAACGGACAAGAGTTAACTCGTTTTTTTACGTTAGAGGATTGGGAAGAGATAAAGGGACGTTGGTTGTTGACACGAGAAATTACGGAGCATATTTGAGGTAAGCACTCTCTTCAGTAAGAAGAGAGTGTACTCTTGAAAATACTAATTATTTTTAATTTGAAAATTCGACATATTTAAACTTTTATTTTGCATAAATTTACTATTGTATAATTATACATAAAGGCATATATTATATAAATATTAGAAAAATCCATTAGCTAATAAATATTTAAATATATATTCTATGATTCTATCTGGAAAATGATAGTAGAAGAAAAGCGAAGGTGAGCAATATGAGTAATTGGTTGAATTTATATGATAATATGGAAGACTTTCTGGCACCTAGTATGGCAAAGGACCATCCTAATATTCCAATAGTCAAGGAAGAAGGCTGTTATTATTTTGGTGCAGACGGTAAAAAATATTTAGATTTTACTTCAGGTATAGCCGTAACGAATACTGGGCATCGTCATCCTAAAATCGTTCAAAGCATCAAGGATGCTGCCGATCAATTAGTACATGGTCCGTCAGGTGTCATCATGTATGAATCCATTCTCCAGCTTTCCAAAAATCTTGGTGAAGTGTTGCCTGGAGATTTAGATTGTTTCTTTTTTGCAAATAGCGGAACCGAAGCTATTGAAGGGGCTTTAAAGCTAGCGAAGTTTGTCACTGAAAGACCTTATGTGGTTTCGTTTACAGGCTGTTTTCATGGACGTTCACTTGGTGCATTAAGCGTTACAACATCCAAAAGCAAGTATCGGAAATTTTTACAGCCATCGCATTTATCCTACCAAATTCCTTATGCAGACGCGAAGAGCTGTCCAGAGGGTATGGACCCGGAAGTATACTGTGTAGAGCAGTTAGAAAAAGATTTCAAGCGGCTCTTTAAGCATCAGGTAACTCCTGAAGAGGTTGCATGCGTTATTTTAGAACCAGTTCTAGGCGAGGGCGGCTACATTATCCCTCCTAAATCTTGGGTAAAGAGAATCCGAGAGATATGTGATGAACATGGAATACTATTAATATTTGATGAAGTTCAAACTGGATTTGGTCGAACTGGTGAATGGTTTGCTTCCCAATATTTTGGAGTAACTCCCGATATCATGGCCATCGCTAAAGGAATCGCCTCTGGGCTGCCACTTAGTGCAACTGTTGCTTCTAAAGAGTTAATGAAGAAATGGCCAATTGGTATGCATGGAACTACTTTCGGTGGAAATCCGATAGCGTGCTCTGTGGCATTGACCACATTAGAAATTTTTCACGAGGAAAACTTAGTTGAAAACTCTAAAGTGGTAGGGGCGTATGCAACGAAGAAATTAAATGAGCTAAAAGCAAAATACGCGATAATTAGTGATGTTCGCTCTGTCGGCTTAATGATCGGAATTGAAATCTCCAACCTTGAAACAGGAGAGCCAGATGGACAGGCAGTCATGAAAATTCTCGATTACGCATTAGAGGAAGGCGTGCTCTTCTATCTCTGTGGAAACGTGGGCGAAGTTATTCGTATGATTCCTCCATTAACAGTAACAAAGGAACAAATTGATGATGGATTAAAAATGCTTGAAAAAGCAATTATTCGATATACAAATGAAACAAAATAAAATAGAAAAAGGAGTAACAATCATGAAAAATAAATTACTTTTAGTTATATTAGCAATGATTATAGCAATTCTAGCAGCATGTGGAACAAAAGAGGATACGGCGAAAGATTCTGGTAATGCATCATCTCCTTCAGAAGAAAAACAAGTTTTAAAAATGGGTACTTCAGCAGACTATCCACCATTTGAATATGTAGACACTGCAAAAGGTGAAGAAATTATTGGTTTTGATATTGATTTAGCAAATTTAATCGGGGAAAAACTAGGATATGAGATTGAAGTGGAAAACATCGATTTTAACGGTTTAATCCCAGCGATTCAAGCAGGTAAATTAGACTTCGTATTATCAGGAATGACACCAACAGAGGAACGCGACAAAGTAGTTGACTTCTCTGTTCCTTATAACGAAACAGTGCAAATGGTCGTAACTAAAAAAGATAGTGGCATTAAATCAGTGGAAGATTTAGCTGGTAAAACAGTTGGTGTTCAAATTTCATCTATTCAAGAAGAGCTAGCGAATGAAGTAGCGCAAACAGTAGATATGAAAGTGGAGAGCCGCAACTTAATACCAGAGGTTATTCAAGAATTAATGACAAAGCGTTTCGATGGTGCAATCATTGAAGATATTGTTGCAGAAAACTATGTAAAGCGTAATGATGACCTTACATTCTTCCCAGTAGTAGTAGATGAAATCGATTATAAGGCAGCTGTATTTCCAGAAGGCAGTGAACTTAAAGAGAAATTTGATAATGCTATCAATGAGCTAATTGAAGAAGGAAAAATTGATGAGCTTAGAGAAAAATGGTTTGTAGTAGAAGCAGAATAATTTAGCATAAAAAATATAATAGTTAGATAGAAAGGAGGGTAACGATATGTTAGATTTTTCTGCAGTCGTTCCCTCTATTCCTTATATTGCAAAAGGAATAGGTGTTACACTTCAAATAGTTGTTGGAGCCACAATTATCGGATTAGTTTTAGGTATTTTATTGGCTCTATGTAAAATTGGTAAAATTACCGCATTGAGATGGTTTGCAGACTTTTATACGTCCATTTTTCGAGGAACTCCACTCGTTTTACAATTGATGATTATTTATTATGCAATTCCTCAGCTTTTTGATATTAATATTGAGCCAATGCCTGCAGCAATAATTGCATTTGGTTTAAACTCTGGTGCGTATATCTCAGAGATTATTCGTGGAGGTATCAATGCTGTTGATAAAGGCCAGTTGGAAGCTTCATTAGCTTTAGGCATTCCATACGCAAAGATGATGAAGGATATTATCCTGCCACAAGCTATGAAAAATATCATGCCTGCTCTTATGAATGAATTTATAACTTTAACGAAGGAATCTGCAATTGTAACAGTGATCGGGGCTTTAGATATAATGCGTCGTGCTTATGTCGTTGGTGGTTCTTCTTATCGTTATTTAGAGGCATTAATGATTGCCGGAGTGATGTACTATATTCTTACACTTATTTTATCATTCCTTGGCAAAAAGCTAGAAAAGAGGATGAGTAGAAGTGATTAAAGTAGAAAAATTATATAAATCATTTGGAAAAAATGAAGTCTTAAAGAACATTTCCACGGAAATAAAGGAACAGGAAGTAATTGCAATCATTGGACCATCCGGTTCTGGTAAGTCTACCTTTTTGCGTTGCTTGAATCTTTTAGAAATCCCAACAAGCGGTGTTATTAGTATTGGAAATGATGTCGTGACGGATAAAAAAACAAATATTATGAAGGTACGTGAAAATGTAGGAATGGTCTTTCAGCATTTTTATCTGTTTCCTCATAAAACGGTATTAGAGAATCTAACTTATGCACCAATGCAGGTTCAAGGGAAATCAAAGGCAGAGGCGACAGCCACTGCTGAGGACCTTTTAAGAAAGGTTGGACTCTTTGAGAAACGTTCAGAATATCCAAATCGCTTGTCAGGAGGACAAAAGCAACGTGTAGCTATTGCCCGTGCCTTAGCGATGAACCCTTCTGTGATGCTATTCGATGAACCGACATCTGCCCTAGACCCAGAGATGGTAAAAGAGGTTTTGGCGGTTATGAAGGATTTAGCTGAATCAGGAATGACGATGATTATCGTGACACACGAGATGAACTTTGCCAAAGAGGTAGCAGATCGTATTTTATTTTTGGATGGTGGAGTATTAGTAGAGGACACACCACCAAATGAATTCTTTAGTTCTCCAAAATCGGAGCGTGCAAAAGAATTCCTAGAAAAGGTTTTATAAGAAAATATGTATTCAAACGGCAGCAAGCTCAATAATTTGGAGCTTGCTGTCTTTTTTAGCATTAATAAATTGCAAGGATGACTGAAAAAGGTATTAGTGCTGTATTTGTAGAATTAAAGAGAATATTGTTATACATAAACTGAGTAGCTGTTAGATAGGGAAGAGTAATAATGGGAGGTAAAATGTGGAAAATAAATGTATTTTTGATGTTCTAACCTTTGATATAGATAGGGGTAATTATGAGGGAAAAGTCGAAATACAGAAAGGTTATTTTATAGATGTAACTATATCTGTTGAGTCATTTGATAAAGATTTAGTATTTGAAGTAGCTGAAAATACCTTTGAAACAATAAAAGTCTCTGAGGAATTATATAAAGAAAAAATAGCAGAGGATTTAATGCAGCTACATAACGAAGTGTGGAATGAAGGAAGAATGACCAATAAGGATGAATTTAAAAAACGAATTAAAATGCAGGGAATGTTAATCTTTTGTGAGGGAAACGCAGAATTATATTATGACGATGGAGATTTATTTTGGGGACACACGATAGTAGTAGATATTGATGAAAACGGTTTGTATCAAGATGCTCAAATTTTTGGATGAGATTAATTTGTTGTTCGGCTATAAAAAAGCCTACAAGAGATGAATAAATAACTGAGAATAGAGGTTACATATGGAGGTTTCCGATAATATTAGTTTAGAAAAGATACCTACAAATATAAGGATAAATGTTTTAGATAAGCAGGTAGATTTAACAGAAGAAATAAGAACAAAAATAAATCAATACTGGGAGAATATTAACAGAAAAGGGATTTTCAATCGAGGAAAGGTTTTTAGTATTGATCAAGTTCAAGAAGATGAAAAGAATCTACTTATTTCCCTTACCCATACTGATTATGCCCATTTTCTTTATAGTAGGAAAACGGAGTTACCATCTCAGTATGACTGTATTGTTGTCTACCCCGCTACACTCATCCTTACTTCGGACCAATATATAGTTTTTGGTCATATGAATGAAGGAACAGCTAATCCAGATAGAATTCAATTTGCGGCTGGTGGATTAGACGAAAATGATTTAGAAGAAGGGCATATCAGTATACATAAAAACATTGAAAGGGAGATTCAAGAAGAGCTAGGGATTGACCTAACTAAAACGAAATGTAAATCTCCATTAAGACCATGGTTGATCAAACATGGAGGTAAATCATTGGTTTTACTTTATCAAGTAACTATCGATTTAACCTCTAAAGAAGTAAAAGAAATACATGAAAAATACAAAAATGATTTATATAGTTTAGGGAGTACTCCAGAGTTTAAGAGACTAGAAACTATAAAATATAACCGTACGGAGTTAACTAGACTGTTGTTAAGTGAACATCCAAAGGCCGATTATATAGACCCAATTTGTACGTATTTACTAAAACAATTATAAAAATAACAAGCTCTGAACATGAAAATAGTAAATGTTGAAGTTTGTAGTTAACGAACTACATGATCCTTTAAAAAAATAGTAGAAGCACCTTCATTCACTTATTTGGATGATGGTGCTTCTTTTTATTAGCTTACTCGACTATTTCAACTTGTGTCTGACGTTTTTTAGAGAACAACATCCCGAAAAGGAAGGTCATGAAAATAACTCCCATAACAGTAATGACAATGCAGCGAAGGATATAATCAGAGTCCATGGCAAAAATCACATCTTTGCGGAACCAGTTTTGGAAAGGTAGACCAAACCCTAGGAGAACAGTGAAGAATAGGAGTTTAGTCCAAATGCTTTTCCCCTTCATTTTTTTGATAGCACTATTCACTAATAAACGCAGTAAAGCTAGCCCTAATCCTACACAAAAGAATATCATTAGATAAGATACTATGTCGTCGTTGGTAATTACGGCTGCAAGGATCAATCCAATAGCTATAATTAATGAACCAAACATAAAAATATATTTTTTATTCATTTTACATTCTCCTTTACTTAATTACTGAACAATGTGTTGTCTATTTGCTTTATTATCATATAAAAACAGGATAATGAAAGCAATCGACAGATTTTTAGAAACTGTTCAGTGGTTAGTAGGAAGACCTTCGTATAGATGTATGGATGTTGGTTTTGGAAGTTGGGGTAACAAAAAAAGAGAGCTTTGACGGTAGTCATTGCTCTCTTTATAATTTATTTTTTATAATCTACAACGATGTAAGGCTGTAATTGGAATGGCTTCGGCGCAATATTACGATCATTCCATTGTCCAAACCATCTTTCTAAAGGATAGAAGTAATATCCATCCTGCCAATGGTCTGATGTATCATACGGGTCAGCAAAGATGAGCATGTCATCACCAATACCAGGTGTACCATTATTATCATAGCCAATGATTGCTTGCCAATGTCCGTCCCAATCTGCCCACTCAACCATAATTGGACGGTCGTTGGAAAGGTGGCTAGTTAACCACTTAACAAAGTAGCTATCCTTTGCATCTGTAACCCAAGCTTCGGTTGTATCGCTGTTTTCAGAAGCATATAAGCTATTCCACGTGAAGGTAGCAGGTAGGTTTCCTACATTGTTTCCAGTTGCTCCATCTGTTTCTTGAATAATATCCTCTGTTGAATAATTCACTCTATAGCTTGTCTCAACAACTTCAAAGCCTTCTAAACTAGTAAAGAAGTTGTGAAGCTGGCTAACGTCAGTTCCATATTCAGGGAAGTTATTTGCTGAACCAGGTTTAGCCCCCGGAGTGTCTAAGTCGGTCATTGCTTTCATCTGCTCTGCAATATCCATCTCCGTCATTTCCGTATATCCAAAATGATTAGCAACCATTAAAGCTGTTGCTGGTCCACAAGACCATTCCGTTGTTTGCTGCATCGTTTGAAAATTTTCGATTAGAAGTAATTGATCATCTGATTTCATGTTATAAAAATCAGGAGCTTTGAAGTAACGAGACTCTGCATTGTCGCCTGCTTCTGCATATGCATCAGCACCGCCCATTTCATCATAGTCTTCGCCTTTAATCATTGTTGGTTTAACTGCCACAGTAGTTTCGGCTGACGCTTTTGTGTCTACTTCCTTGTTAACCTCCGCTTGTAAATCTGTGTTCTCTGAGCACGCAGATAATAATAGCATTGCGGATGCTAAAACTGCTGTAAGGGTTCTTTTCATTTATCCCCATCCTTTTCATATTTTTTTGAAACACAAGAATTTATTATATAGAAAGTAGGACACAATTCAATAGATAAATTTATATTATTTTTTTACTTTATTTTGAAGTAGCTTATTAAAATAAACATGGAGAAAAATTAGTTTATATATATATTTACTTCCATTAATTAGATATGATTAAGAGAAAAAGCGTATAAAAGAGGTGTAAAGGAATGCCTAAACATATTTTATTAGTGGAAGACGATGAATCTATTTGTGAGATGGTAGAAAAGTATTTAAGAAGTGAAGGTTTTCTAATTACTACCGTAAATAACGGAGAAGCTGCAATTCAACAAAATGTGGTGTCAGCCTATGACTTAGTTATCTTAGATATTATGATGCCAAAATTAGATGGCTTGGAAGTGCTGAGAATTATTCGTGAGAAAAGCGCTGTACCTATACTAATCATGTCAGCAAAGGATAGCGATGTGGACAAAGCATTAGGACTGGGATTAGGGGCAGATGATTATCTTGCCAAGCCTTTTTCGTTACTCGAGCTTTCTGCCAGAGTTAAGGCTGCTATAAGAAGAGCCACAAAATATTCAAAGGAGCTAAATGTAAGCGAGGATGTCCTTATAATAGGAGATTTAAAAATAGATGTTAAGAATTTTACTGTTACTAAAGGAAATGAAAATTTAAAACTAACTGCAAAAGAGTTTGCTATCTTAAAGTTATTTGCTGCCAATCAAAACCGTGTATTTACTAAACAACAAATTTATCAGCTAGTTTGGAACGATGAATACTATGGGGATGAAAATATTATTAATGTGCATATGAGAAGGCTTCGGGAGAAAATTGAAGTAGAACCATCTAACCCAAGGTATATAAAGACTTTGTGGGGGATTGGCTATAAGTTGGAAGGTTTCTGATATGGTGCTTATTTTATCTATCCTAATTGCATTGTTAATTGGTTTCATTTTTTTTCAATACAAAGAAAAAAGAAACCTTACCTCTAACATTGCCTATGCACACCAAAAGCTTCAAATGATTGTTCAAGAAAACACTATAGAGAAAGTCTTGGCACATACAGAACATCAAGAGCTCATGCAATTGTTAAATATGATTAATGAGCTATTAGTCGAAAAACAAAAGGTTCTAGTAACCCATACAAGGTTAGAAGAGTCCATGAGGAAGATGCTCTCAAATGTATCCCATGATTTAAAAACACCGTTAACAGTGATTCTTGGATATATTGAAATGCTAGAAATTGACCACTCCTTGAATGAGGAGGAAAGAAGACAATTACTTTTTAAACTACATACTAAAACAAATGAAGTACTTAAAATTATTCATACATTTTTTGATTTAGCTAAAATAGAAGCGGGCGACCAGCACTACCCACTATCTAAGGTAAACATAAACGAAATATGTCGTAAGAACATTCTAACCTTCTACGATATGGTAACAGCGATGAATATGGATATTAAAATTGATATTCCAGAAGCCCCACTTTATGCATTTGGTAATGAAGAGGCAATTGATAGGGCTTTGAACAATCTTTTATCTAATGCTCTAACATACGGTGCTGAAGGCAAGATAATTGGATTAGCTTTGAGAAATGACGAAGCTTACATCTACATTGATATTTGGGATAAAGGAAAAGGAATTGATGAATACCATGTGGATCGGGTCTTTGAAAGAACATACACCATGGAGGATTCTAGAAACAAATCCTTCCAAGGCAGTGGTCTTGGCCTAACGATCACAAAGCGACTTCTGGAAATAATGGGAGGTTCTATTCAGCTCTCAAGTATTCCTTATGAAAAGACTGTCTTTACAGCTACCTTGAAACGAATAACATATTAAAAAAGCTAGAAGAACTTAAGAAATTCGTAAGATTGTATTAATAAAAAAGAGAGGTTCATTTCCTATACTAAGGATAGTAAGAAATAGGGAGAGGGTTCTAATGTCGTATATATTGAAAACCAATCATTTGACGAAAGTATTCGAAGGAAGGGAAGTTGTATCATCTGTTAACATGCATGTGCAAAAGGGAGAGATTTATGGATTTTTAGGTCCTAATGGTGCTGGTAAAACAACTGTCATGAAAATGATTACTAATCTTATAAAGCCAACAAATGGGGAAATAGAGATTTTTGGTGAAAAGCTAACAGATCGGTCATTTGAGGTACTTAAAAGAATCGGATCAATAATTGAGTACCCTATATTTTATGAGAAACTAACTGCTAGAGAAACACTGGATCTTCATTGTGAGTACATGGGCTTTTACGACAAGAAGGAAATAGAGAAAGTATTAGAAATGGTGAATCTTCATACAGGAGGTAAACGAGTAAAGGAGTTTTCCCTTGGAATGAAGCAACGTTTAGGAATTGCGCGTGCCATCATCACAAAGCCAGAATTGCTTATTTTAGATGAACCAATAAACGGATTAGATCCCATTGGCATTAAAGAAATGCGAGAATTATTTGGAATGCTTTGTAAGGAATATGGAATTACGATTCTCGTCTCTAGTCATATATTAGGTGAAATAGAACAATTAGCAGATACAATTGGTGTTATTAATAATGGAAAGCTAATAAAAGAAATCTCTATGAATCAGTTAGCTCAAAGTCAATCTGACTATATAGAATTGGTCGTTCAGGATGGAAAAAAAGCCGCTTTTCTATTGAGCGACAAATTACAGCTAGTTAACTTTAAAATGGTTGATGATCATTGTATTCGAATATATGAATCGTCAGTCTCCCAACAAATGATTTCCAAAGTATTGTACGAACATGATATAGAAATTGAGGCCATTAGTAAAAAAACGAGCTCTTTGGAGGATTATTTCATGAAGCTTATTAATGGAGGTGTAGTAAGTGTTTAAACTGATGAAGCTAGAAATGAAAAAGTTTAAGTTGTCTTCCTATTCACGCAACGCGATAATTGCTAATTTTGTTATTCTCGGTTTTATGTTTCTTATTTCCTTTATATCTAAAATGGAGGGAGATACTGACTTTGTGAATTATCAAGAGGCTATAGGAGTTATCGAATCCTTTGTCCGAGCGACCTTTATCATCTTTGCCTCCACTCTAATAGCTAAGCTAATAATAGGAGAATTCAAAAAGAAAACGATTACTACTTTATTTATGTATCCAATAAGCAGAAAGAAACTTATAGCAGCAAAGCTGACAATTATAATTATTTTTACCTTTACATGGATTATTATTTCTAATGTTTTTATTACAACTGTCTACTACTATCTAACCGTAAACTATCAGCTAATTCCAGGTTCGTTAACAGCTGACTTTTTGCAAGAACATAGTGTGAGTGTATTGATGAATGCAATTTCTGCCTCATGTATGGCACTAATTCCGCTTTACTTTGGAATGAAGAAATATTCAATTCCCACTACTATTATCACTTCGATTTTGATAGTAATGATTGTTTCCAACAATAATGGTAGCTTTTCATTAAACGATATAATTATAATTCCGTTATCGTTGGCAGTGATTGGCCTAACCGTTGCGTATCTTGCTATTCGAAATATTGATAGGCTGGATATAAGAGTATAAGTAAAGCTTGAGGAGTATAGTTCAAAACCAAGTCAGGGGGCTCCAAACATGAAAATCAAGCGAAGTGAGATACTCACTAACGATGACATTTGGAATGCAGTTTTAGCCGCCTATGGAAACTACTCTTTTCCGACAGAAAATGAAAAAATGAATGATTTCTATATTTTATTTAATTATTTTTGTGAGATGGAAAGCGGTGGACATGAAAGCTTACTCAATTGGTTTTCACAGCCAATCAAACAGATGGGTACTCACGAATACTTAAGACGACTGGCTATAATGTTGGAGCAGATTGGTGCTAATGATTACGCTGAGATTGAGAAGGCTTATTTGAAAGAAATGGTGAATATTTTTGAGGTAATAGAAAGCCGTGGATTTGAAGGTCCTAATTATGAAAGTCTAGAAGCAGATTTCATAAAAATAATTGAAAAAGCCGATAAGGAATATAGAAATTTAGATGAGCAGATAAATGCTCAAATATACAAATATGCCTTGATTATATATAAAGAGGTACTTGAGCTAGATAATTGATGGAAAAAGGATGGTGTGACATTGTCACAACCATCCTTTTTAATTTCTTGAAACATTGAGAATATGGAGACAAAAGTCTAAATCTGCTTGTAAATGCTTCTCCATCAACTCTTTTGCTTGTTCGGTATCCTGCTGGGAAATAGCCTTGTAAATTTCCTCATGCTCATCTATCAGTTGTGGTCGCTTATATAATACTACAGTTTTTCGGAACAAATAAATAATAGATTTCATCCGATCAATTGTTTCAATCATATGAGAATTACCACTAGAATTAACAATAATTTGGTGAAAGAGTTCATTTGCCTCCATAATTTCTTCGGGAGTTCCTTCCCTACCAACCTTAATACAGTTTGCTAAAGTCTCCAAATCTTGCTCTGGTAAATAGGTAGCTGCTGTCTTTGCAGCAAAGCCCTCTAATAGAATCCTCATTTGAAAAAGGTTCCGTAGGTCCTTTTCGGAAGGTTGAACGACTTTTTTGTTTACGATGAGGCCTTCGTTCGTTAGCTGACGAAGAGCCTCGCGAATAGGAGTGCGACTAAAGCCTGTTTCCGTAGCAAGTTTTTCTTCAACTACTTTTGTGCCTCCAGTAATTTCTCCATTTAAAATCCGATCTCTTATTTCCTCGTATGCTTGCTGGGAAGCTGTCCGACTATTTGAATGTAACATTCCCATTTAATTCACTCCTAAAGTCCATTAATTCTCTACCATAAACTTAACAAAAATAAAGAAAGAAAGATAGTTTAGAAAAAATCTTGATTTTTAATGGATACAAATGTGTCTAAAATGTATACAAAAATGAAAAAAGAGTATACAATAGCTTTATTGAAATAACCTGCAAGCGGTTTCAATTATAAAAACTTAATAATTATTACAAAAACACTAGGAGGAAATATATATTATGGCTAAAAAAGTTGGCTTTATCGGATTAGGAATTATGGGAAAACCAATGGCGATAAATTTATTGTCTAAAGGTTTTGAAGTAATGGTAAATGATTTAAATAAAGAAGCAGTGCAGGCATTAATTGATGCCGGGGCAACTGCGGGAGATTCAGCAAAGGTCATTGGGGAAAACAGTGAAGTGATTATTACAATGCTTCCTGCATCTCATCACGTACAGCAAGTAGTGCTAGGAGAAAATGGAGTACTTAGTGGAGCTAAAGAAGGCTCTGTAATTATAGATATGAGTTCTATTTCTCCTGTAGTTTCTAAAGAAATTGCGGAGAAGGCGAGAAAACAAGGTGTAGAAATGTTAGATGCGCCCGTAAGCGGAGGAGAGCCAAAAGCAATCGACGGTACACTTGCAATCATGGTTGGTGGGAAAGAAGAAGCTTTTGATCAAGTGAAGGACGTTTTATATGCAATGGGAGCTGAAATTACTTTAGTTGGTGGGAATGGTAGTGGTACTACTGCAAAATTAGCAAACCAAGTTATTGTGAACTTAAACATTGCAGCAATGTCCGAGGCATTAGTGCTAGCTGCTAAAGCAGGAATCGATGTAGAAAAAATGTACCAAGCAATCCGTGGTGGATTAGCGGGAAGTGCAGTGCTAGATGCAAAGGTTCCATTAATTCTAGACCGTAACTTTGTTGCTGGAGGAAGAATTGACATTAATCTTAAGGATATGACAAATGTGATGGAAACAGCGCACGAAATTGGTGTTCCTCTTCCATTGTCAAGTCAGCTAGTCGAAATTTTCCATGCTTTAAAAGTAGATGGAAAAGCAGCAGATGACCATGGTGGAATTGTTCAGTATTACGAAAAACTTGCGAATGTTGAAGTAGGGAGAGCGTAATGATGATAAACAGTAAAGAAGCACGCAATGCACAAGAGGTATTAGCATCTATTCCTTCAGTAGATACAAAATTAGTTCAACAAATGCTGAAAGATGAATTACGTGATTTAAATAAAAAAATTATCGTTTTAGATGATGATCCAACCGGTGTTCAAACCGTACACGGAATTTCTGTTTATACAGATTGGTCTTTAGAAAGTATTGAGATGGGCTTCAAGGAAGACAATACAATGTTCTTTCTATTAACCAATTCTCGAGGCTTTACTGCGGCAGAAACGGAACAAGCTCATATAGAGATTGCTGAAAATATTGTAAAGGTAGCCAATAAAGTAAACAAAGATTTTATTGTTATTAGTCGAGGAGATTCCACTCTAAGAGGTCATTATCCACTTGAAACGGAAGTATTAAAAAATACGGTTGAACAGAATTCAAATGTTCAATATGACGGTGAGGTAATCCTTCCTTTCTTTAAGGAGGGCGGTCGTTTCACAATAGACAATATTCACTATGTGCAATATGACGAACAATTGATTCCTGCGGGAGAGACAGAGTTCGCAAAAGATAGAACCTTCGGATATAAAAAATCACATTTAGGTGAATGGGTAGAAGAAAAAACGGAAGGTAAGTATACTGCTGAAAATACAACTTATATTTCATTAACTAGCTTACGAGAATTGAATGTAGAAGGTATTACAAATCAACTGTTACAAGTTAAAAATTTCGATAAGGTAGTCGTGAATGCAGTAGATTACGTAGATGTAGAGATTTTTGTTATAGCCCTAGTGAAGGCCATGAAGGCTGGAAAGCAATTTATGTTTAGAAGTGCAGCAGCGCTCACAAAGGTTATTGGAGGAGTTAGCGATAAATCACTTTTAACAAGAGAAGAATTGATTAAGGAAGAAACAAATCATGGCGGGTTAATTTTAGTGGGATCTCATGTGAAAAAAACTACCGAGCAATTAGAAGTGTTGAAAACAAACGAATCTATTGAATTTATCGAGTTTGATTGTCATTTAGTTTTAGAGGCAAATAAATTCCAACAAGAAATTGATCGTGTGATTGAAACAACCGAAAGCCTTATTAAAGAAGGTAAGACAGTCACAGTTTATACAAGACGGGAACGACTAGATTTAGGCGAAGGTAAAAAGGAAGAAGAGCTAAAACTTTCTGTTCAAATTTCAGATGCAGTTACTAGCATTGTTCAACGTCTAAGTATTCGCCCGAACTTCATAATCGCTAAAGGCGGTATTACTTCGAGTGATATTGGTACAAGAGGTTTAGAAGTAAAAAGAGCTACAGTAGCTGGGCAAATCAAGCCAGGTATTCCAGTGTGGCTCACTGGTGAAGAAAGTAAATTTCCAGGAATAGCTTACGTTATTTTCCCAGGAAATGTGGGAGCGGTAACAACGCTAAAAGAGACAGTAGACATGTTGAATAGATAAGGGGAGATTCTAAAGATGATAGTGGATACAAAAAAAATACTAACGGATGCTCAGCGCAATCAATATGCTGTTGCTGCCTTTAATGTATATAGCTTAGAAACAGTCCAAGCAGCGATCAAGGTAGCAGAACAAGAAAATCAGCCTGTCATCATTGCATTAGGAGAAAGATACTTCCCGACAGTTGATGTAGAGGGATTTGCAGCAATGGTTAAAGCGATGGCTGAAAAAGCAACAGTGCCGGTTGCTTTACATCTAGACCATGCCTATGAAAAAGAATCTATTATCCGCGCTATTAGATGTGGTTTCACTTCAGTAATGTTTGATGGTTCTGCACATCCATTCGAGGAAAATGTCCGCCTGACGAAGGAAATAGTTGAAATTGCGCATATGGCAGGTGTATCTGTAGAGGCAGAAATAGGATCTTTAGCCAAAGGAGAATTTTCTGATGAGGAAGAGGGAACGGGAACTTTAACCGATCCAAAGGCTGCCAAAGCGTTTGTGGAAGCTACCGGAGTAGATTTCCTAGCTGCAGCGATTGGTACGGTGCATGGTATGTATAAGGGAGAGCCAAAGATCGATTTACCCTTACTAAAGAGAATCCAGCAAGCAGTAGATCTTCCTTTAGTATTACATGGGGGCTCTGGTACTCCAGAGGCTGTAGTAAAAGAAGCAGTCCAACTTGGTATATGTAAAGTAAACGTCAATACTGAAGTATCGATGGCTGCCGTTTCATTTATGCAAGACTACTTAGCTCCTAAAAATATGGTTCATCTATCAACTGTTATGTCTGAAATGCAACAAGCAATGGAACCAGTAATGACGAAATTTGTTCGTCTATTTGCAAATAAATAAGTTTGTAAACTTCATAAGTAGTACTTTACCTATTTCTAAAATTTTATCTTAATTAAGTTAACCTGAGTACTTTACTGATAAAAAATGACTATTTAACACATGGTTGATTGTAGCGGCAGGCGGCGACTCCGGCGGGATGAGTGAGACAGATGAGACATCACACCCGACGCGTAAGCGACGGTGATGGCTTATCGCTCACCCCGTGGAAAGCGTCCGCTTAGAGCGAAAATCAATTATACTTTATGATTAAAAAGTATGTATTTCTATTTTATATTTCCGTATTATCTTTTTATATAATTCTGACTTTTAAAATTGATTCAAATAAATAGAATTTAAATAACATTTATAGAAATGAGGATTACAATGCCAATAGTATCTATTTGTATAGGGGTTGCCCTATTACTTTTATTAATGATTGTATTCAAGTTGAACGCTTTTATCTCATTGATTTTAGTTGCTTTAGTCGTTGGGATATTAGAAGGTATGACCCCTTTAGAAGCTATGACATCTGTTCAAGGCGGGCTAGGGGGAACACTCGGAAGTCTGACTATGATTATTGTATTTGGAGCAATACTTGGTAAGCTAATGACGGATTCAGGTGGTGCTCAGAAAATAGCCAATACCCTGATAAACTCTTTTGGTAAAAAGAGAGTCCAGCTAGCTGCGGTACTTACAGCTTCTGTAGTGGGAATTGCGTTGTTTTTTGAAACAGGAGTAGTAGTACTGATTCCTTTAGTATTTACAATTGCAACTGCCGCTGGAGTACCAGTCTTATACATTGGTATGCCGGTTATAGCCGCACTAATTACTATGCATGGCTTCGTACCACCACATCCTGGACCAACTGCTGTGGCAAGTGTGTTTGATGCCAATATAGGTAAAACAATGCTATATGGAATTTTAATTGCGATTCCAGCGATTATTCTAGCAGGTCCTTTATACACAAAGTTATTTAAAAAGGATTTTTTAGAGGTAGAGATTCCAAAGGGTTTATTTAATCCTAAAGAGTTCACGGAAGAAGAGATGCCAGGATTTGTTACAAGTATTATTACTTCTCTTATGCCGGTTATTTTAATAGGCTCTCAGGTAGTGGTTGAAATTATTGCACCTGACTCAGCTGTTATGCCGTTCTTTGATTTTATCGGTAATGCAAACGTGGCATTGCTATTGTCAGTAATTTTTGCATTCTTTACATTTGGTATAAACAGAGGCAAAAAGATGAAGGATATAATGCAATCTGTTTCTGATGCAGTTGGTGGGATTGCTATGATTCTTCTAATTATTGCTGCAGGCGGTGCGTTCAAGCAAGTGCTGATTGATAGTCAAATTGATGTGTATATCTCAGATATAATGGCTGGTTCTACTCTTTCACCATTGTTAATGACGTGGTTAATTGCTGCTATCTTAAGGATTTCAGTTGGATCTGCTACAGTTGCTGGTATGACTGCTGCTGGTATAGCAGCGCCTTTAGTTGGTATTACTGGTGTAAGTCCAGAGCTTATGGTATTAGCAGCAGGTGCTGGTAGTGTAACTTTCTCTCATGTAAATGATGCAGGGTTCTGGATTTATAAAGAATACTTTAACCTGTCTATCGGGAAAACGATTAAAACATGGTCTGTAATGGTAACGATTATCTCCTTAGTTGGATTAGCAGGAGTTTTAATATTAAATATGTTTGTTTAAGCATGTTAAAGGTTCTTAAAAAAGTGAAGACAAGCCGATTTTGGCTTGTCTTCACTTTTCTTATTTTATAACCATGAATCGCATTAATTAATAACAGAAGTAATGATATACCCAGTATGATTGTCTCCAGAAATATTAACTTGATCAGTATTTGGTATGTGAGCAACCTCCATGTTTTCAACATACTGGACATAATAAGTAATACCTTTTATTTGTTTTTTATAATGTCGCTTTTCTTTTAAAAATAACAAATATTCCTCCAACGCAAAATTCTTTTTCTCCATCATGACACTATGAGGCAGACCAACATAGCGGAAATGCCAAGGCTCAAAAGCAATGCCCGTAACGTCTACTTTGTTTTTGGGGTAACGTAATATAAAGCCGTAATCAGCAGCATTCTTTGCCAGCCATTCACCTTCTAGCGTTTTCTCCATCGTACCTTGAGTGGATCCAATATCTAAGGAAAGGCCACTTTGATGTTCGCTATATCCAGTAGGAAGTGCATAACTAGCACCATTTTCCTCATAAAGTTGCTGTTGTAGATTTCCGCTACGGTAGGCACTATTGATTTTAAAGTGATGAATACCATCATTAGCAGCTTGTTCAAACATTTTCTGTAAAGGTTCAATGACTTTCTTTTCAAGCAGGTACTCTGAATCTACGACGACATTACTCGCTAGGTTTGATGGGATAACAGCTAAGTTAGTTGGGTCTTGCTGTAGTTTTGTTTCTTTATTGACTAAGATTAGCTCTCCGTTATGGACAGATTCATTATGTAACGGGATTTCCTGCTCTAGAGCTGGAGAATTCTTTAAAAAGAATGGAAAACCAATAATTATCAATACAATGGCCACTAATATTTTTTTCATGTAAACTCTCTCCTTTTCTAATAGTTCCTAGCTTAAGGAAGAGAGTTTAAATAGAAAGTGGGTAAAAGCTTAAATATTTCTTAAATCGAGAGGAAGCGTTACCTCAAAATGAATTCTCTGCTCTCCATTCCAAACATGGATGGACCCATGATGTTTTTCCACTATTGTTTTGGCTATATACAAACCTAGCCCCGTTTGCTTTTTTTGTAAACTTCTCGATTGATCTACTGTATAAAACATATCAAAAAGGTGAGGTAGGTCATCCTCAGAAATTGGTCTACCGTGGTTACTGAGGCGAATCTCGATTGTCTTGCTAGTTTTTTTGGCTATGATTTGTATAGGCTCTGTCAAGTCACCGTACCGTAGGGCATTACTTAATAAATTTTCAAAAACACGTGCTAGTTCCTTTCCATTCCCCATAGTGAATAGATTCGGTTCAATGCTTTCTTCGATTTTGGCATCCCTCTCATCAATGAGGGGATACATTTCATTAATCAATTGAAGAAGTAATTGTTGTATATTAATAGTCGTTTGTTCCGTTGTGTTTAAAGTTAAAGATAAATCTAATTTAGAAATATCAAATAATGTTTCAATGAGCTCCTCTAAATATTGTGATTTATTATAGGCAATTTTTGTGTATTCTTCTATTTGTGCAGGCGTTAAGTTGAGTTGATTTTGCAATAAGTTTAAATAACCAATGACAGAGGTTAATGGTGTCCGTAAATCATGCGCTAAATTGGCAATCAATGTTTCTTTACTACTCTGAGACAATGCTTGTGATTCAATTGCTTGCTTCAATCGGGTACTTGCCTCATTAATATCTTTCGCAATGTATTGGAATTCATCATTGGAGGAAATTTGTGTTTTGTAGGAAAAGTCACCATCTGCTAAATGACGGATGCCTTCAGAAATCTCCTTAAAATATTTTGTGTACGTTCTTGTTAACAAATAGAAAATGATAATGGCCAACGGTATATAAATGACCATGAATACATAGACATCGCCGATTTGTCGCATCAATTGACGGTAATACATATAGGTGTCACCGTAATAAACATTTTTTCGGTAATAAAGCTGCAATAGCTTATAAATGGAAAATGTAATAAATGCTGCAATGAGTAAGCTTTTTATAAACAAATAAATAATGCGCATGCGGAAGCTGTGTATAAATTTATTCATTGATTTTATAGCCTACTCCCCAAACCGTTTCGATGATTTTTTTAGCTTTGTTCGAATCATTTAATTTTTTTCGTAACGTGCGAATATGAACCATGACGGTATTAGCTCCTTCAAAATATTGCTCCTTCCAAACCTTTTCAAAGATTTGCTCAGAACTAAATACTTGGTTAGGGGAGCTTGCTAACAATAATAAAATATCAAATTCCTTAGGGGTTAAATCAACTTTTTCATCATTTACCGTGATGGTTCTTTCACTTGCTTTGATAATGAGATTTTGAAGTTGAATAATATCCTTCGTGTTTGTCTGTTCCGTTTGACTCCACTGAAAGGCTCTTCTTAATTGTGCTTTAACCCGAGCGACTAACTCTAAAGGATTAAAGGGCTTTGTCATATAATCATCTGCGCCGATGACAAGCCCGCTAATTTTATCGAAGTCTGATTGCTTGGCGCTTAAAAAAATGATTGGTGTTTGATGTGTTTGGCGTATTTGTGTAAGCACCTCATGACCATTTAAATGAGGCATCATAATATCTAAAATGACGAGATCAATAGGATTATTCTTAAATATTTCAAGACCTTCAAGGCCATTATGTGCCTGTAAGGTTTTGAATCCTTCGTTTTGCAAATGAATCGAAACAAGTTGGGCAATTTCTGTTTCGTCATCGATAATTAGTATTGTTCTTGTTTTCAAGGTGAAAATGCCTCCATTTCAATATTAATTGTTATAAATATAGGTCAATCTTAGCAAATATAATTATTATAGACGATAAATCTTAAATTTTTCTGAAGTAAAGAGCTTAACATTTATTAGAAGAATTTGTTGCATCAAGCTGTACAGAGTGAGACAGATGAGCCATCACAACCCCACGGAACGCGTCCGGTTAAAATAGAAATCAACCATTTTTTTGTAAACTATTCCTGCAAGAACTTGACTTGTTTTTTTAAAGTAAAATAGTTATTTATTCGATCCATACGATATACTTACAAGTATGAAATTGGTTAGGTTGGTGAAGAGAATGCAAAGATACATAGGAGAAATATTGTTGATTGTTACCGCTATTATTTGGGGGAGCGGATTTGTAGCAAGTGCGGTATCGTTGGAGCACTATACACCCTATCAAATATTGGCCGTGCGTTTTTTAATGGGCGCATTATTATTAAGCGTTTTGTTTTTTAAAAAGTTCAAAAGACTTACAAAGCGTTCTTTGTTAAGCGGAATAGTGCTGGGGGTATTTTTGTATGTTGCATTTGCTTTACAGACGGTGGGGCTTCAATTTACAACTCCGTCCAAAAATGCATTTTTAACCGCTGTAAATGTTGTAATTGTACCTTTTATCGGTTTTTTAATATACAAGCGGAAAATCGATATGTATGAACTAACAGGGGCAATATTAGCAATAGCTGGTGTTGCAGTTCTATCTTTAAAATTGTCTGCCGAGATTAATGTGGGAGATTTGCTAACGCTAGGCTGTGCAGTTGCCTTTGCATTTCATATTTTTTACACTGCTATCTTCGTTCAGAAAGAGGATCCAGTTGTATTAACGATAGTACAAATGGGTACATCGGCTTTAATTGCTTGGATTATTGTATTCTTTAGGGGAGAGACGACTTTTTCTGTTGAAACAGAGGGAGCTCTTTATTTGTTATACTTAGGTGTTTTTTCAACAACGATTGCTTATTTAATGCAGACGGTTGCTCAAAAGTACATAACAGAAACAAAAGCGGCTATTATATTATCAACGGAATCATTCTGGGGTATGGTATTCTCGGTCATCATATTAAGTGAAATATTAACAGTTAAAATGCTTGTGGGAGCGATACTAATACTATTAGCTATTGTTATTTCAGAAACAAAGTTTAACTTATTGAAAAAAAGGCGAACCTCCATATAAGGAACATTTTCAATCTATCTAATAACAGCAAATCATTAAAGTTTAGTAAGAATTTGTGTTATGATATGGATTGATTTTGTTAGGAGGTATTTTGTTTTATGGATTGGTCTATCTTTATCACGTATATTTTTTGGAAGAACCTTAGTATATCTATTGGTATACTATTAGTATTTCTTATTTTGAGGAAAATTTTCTCGAAATATGTATTTAACCTGTTAATCAGGCTAAGCGATAAAACTCCGACCGATACATTGACTAATCTTTTTCGTTCTTTTGAAAAACCTATTCAGTGGATGTTTATTACAGTCGGTATTTATGTAGCAGCTAGCTTCTTTCCACACTTTGATGAAACTAATAAATTCTTCCTGGTGCTTATAAGAGTTTCCTATATTATTCTTATAAGCTGGGGATTGTATAATATGTCATCTGATTCTTCTACTTTCTTCACTAAAATGAGAAATAGATATAACCTCGATATCGATGATATACTCATTCCTTTTCTTTCAAAGGCTTTACGAGTTATTATTGTTGTCATTAGTTTTAGTGTTGTTGCTGAGGAATTTGGTTATAACGTAAGTGGATTTGTAGCAGGACTAGGTTTAGGAGGAGTAGCTATTGCCTTTGCTGCAAAGGATGCTCTTTCTCATCTATTAGGTGGTTTTGTTATTATCACGGAAAAGCCCTTCAGAATAGGGGATTGGATTTTAACTCCTGATGTTGAGGGAACAGTGGAGGATATAACTTTCCGAAGCACAAGAATACGGACCTTTGCACAAGCAGTAGTCACGTTGCCGAATGCGACTATTGCAAATGGTCCTATTACAAACTGGAGTAAAATGGGTAAAAGACAAATTAATTTTAACCTACGAGTATCTCAAGAGACGCCTAAGGAAAAATTAGAGTTAATAGTAAAAGAAATTGAAAAGCTAGTAAGTAAGCATTCAGGAGTTCACCCAGAAACGATTTTCGTAAAATTTGATGCATTTAAAGAAAATGGGTATGATATTTTCTTATATTTCTTTACTAATACAACTGTTTGGGCTGAGTTTTTAAAGGTAAAAGAAGATATTAACTTTAGTATCATGGAAATTTTAGAACGCGAAGGAGTTTCCATTGCCCTTCAAAGTCGAAAAGTTTATGTGGATTCGGAATTAGTTCAGAATGAAACGATGAAAACAGAGGAATAATACATCCGCCAGAGACTATCTCTTGGCGGTTTTTTCTTTATATAATTTTTAATTTTTTGGAATATAGAATAGGTGCATATCCTACCGTCGATGTGTCAATCAAGGCAATTTCTTTTATAAAACCATAAATGGATGTTTGGTTATATGAGCAATGATGCATGGCCTCTAATAGTTTTTCCTTAGTCAAACGATTAGCAATTGTACAATGGGGAATCCAACGACCTGGATTGTATAACGAGTCTTCTTCTTCTTGAATTTTTTTGAAATGTTCGTGATAGTCCATATGAAAATCCATTAATTCTTTAGTAACTAGGGGAGAATAAAAAAGTGCTCCAGAATTAATAAATGACCCAATCGTTTCAAAAGAAATAGTTAATGAAACCTTCTCTTGCAAATATCGATCCATTTCTTTTATATATTGTTCAACATTTAAATTTTTATAGCTGGCAATAGTTATATGTGGTTTTCGGTCTTTGACTTCAGATGCATAGGAAGAGATGTTTTGATCTTTCAAATCATTCCATACCTCAATAATCTGTTGTTCGGTTTCTTCATCAAATAAAGCAATTATTCCATACATAATACACACACCTTTTTATTAGTTTACGCTCATTTCTTAAACGTTCTACTTCTTTTTCTAAATTGTCCAGTCGTTTATGTATTCTATAAAATATTGGTAAGTATACCAATGCCATTATTACCAACAAGCCCAAACCTGTCACTCCTCTCATATAGAGAATTTATTTGCCCAATTATATCATATAGATACTTACTGAAAATCCAAAAGATGTAAAAATTTTAGAGCCAATGAAAAACATTCAAAATCATAATTTCCCTCGTATTCGATGAATTGTATAAACAGATAGTTATTGCGAAAGATAAGAACGAATCATAGCAATTAATGAGAGGAGTGTTTTTATGGAGAGTATTCGCGAGGGATTAATCCCCACAGTATTAGGGACAGCAGTAACTACAACTGGAGTAGCGTTGAGGAACAATAGAAGCATCTCACCATTAATAACGAGTTCAATTATAGGTTTTGGCCTGGCACATATAGTGTTAGGAGCAATCGATTTATTTGAACACCGTCGCTAAGATTCAAATGGAGGAATTCGTTTTTCCTTTCTTATTACCTAGCTTCACATACACAAAATGAAGGAGGTGTTGGTCCATGTCAGTAATATCCCGAATTGCTTTAGCATTAGTCATTATTGGTGCATTAAACTGGGGTTTAATCGGATTCTTTGAGTTTGATTTAGTAGCATCTATCTTCGGTGGACAAACTTCTGCGTTTGCTCGAGTAGTGTACGCACTTGTTGGCTTGAGCGGAATAGCATGTATACCACTTCTGTTTGCACAAGAGGACGAACAAAAAAGTACGAGTTCTTCTAAAGACGGTAATCGTCAAGCATACAGAAATCTAAGCTATGATACGGAATTTGCAGAAGAAGAGGAAATTATTGTTGCAGCAGATCCACAAACTAAAGCTTCGACTGGTAATTCAACAACAAACCCTCAAACGAATTATTATAAAAAAACTTCTAAGAAAAAGAAGAAATAATTCTGTATGAGAACTAGGAAAACTGACGAACGTTTTAACGTTCGTCAGTTTTTTTATATGCAAACAAAAGGATAATAGGAGCAAATAGCGAATATTAAAAGAAAGTAATTTGGCTTATATGGAGGAAAAAGATGAATATTGAGTCATTGAAGATAAATAAAGAAAGCTGGGAAAAATCAGCAAAACGTTTTTATGGAAGAAACCCTCTTCCAGAGTATGGACCAATGGCCCCGCGTGAGGAGCAAATGAATCTTTTTGGAAAAGTAGCAAATCTCAAAGTATTGGATATTGGCTGTGGAAGTGGCCATTCCTTGCTGTATATGGGAGAGAGAGGCGCTGGAGAGCTTTGGGGTATAGATCTATCGGAAAACCAGATTAACGCTGCAAAAACATTGTTAAAGAAACAAGGATTTTTAGTGAGATTATTCCAGTCACCAATGGAAACGAATCCTGGATTGCCACTAAACTATTTTGATGTAGTATATTCTATTTTTGCAATTGGTTGGACTACAGACTTAGATCAAACGTTAGAGAATGTCCATTCCTATTTAAAACCAGGAGGTATTTTTGTTTTTAGCTGGGAGCATCCTTTACATAGTAGAGTGAAACATGAAGAAGGAAGCTTTATTTTCAACAAATCCTATCAAGAGGAAGGTCCGTATGACCATGAATTTTGGGATACTCAAGCAATCATGCAACAATTTAAAGTTAGTACATATATCAATAAGCTTATAAACGCTGGTTTTAAAATCGAAGAAGTTATAGAAGAGGTGTATTCGGAGGAGGAAGATTTACAACGCCATGTGAATAGATGGTACTCATTTGAAAAAGCACAGCTTATACCGACTACTCTCATTATTAAATGTAGTAAATTACAATTCGATGAAGAACTTGAAAAGTAGTAAGTTTAATATATAGAAAGATAGTCTTTCATTCTCAACCTTCTATTATTTATTAATTGAAGCGACAGGCGACTCCAATGTGATGAGTGAGACAGATAAGACATCACCATACAACGCGTATAGCTCCGGTGATGACTTATCGCTCTTCCAGTGAAAGTGTCCGTATATAGTAGTGGAAATTAAGCATGTCTTGTCCCGTCAATGGGAGCGTGCGCTTTTAACTATTTCCAAATAATTTTATATTTGATTGTCAGAAAGGGAACTGAAAAGATTCGCATCTGATGTCTTGCAGTTAGTAAATCACTCTTTTCTTCTAAAAGAAATTGTTCCTCCAGAGGAAGCTTAAAGACATTATTGCCAAAGGCGAGGTAAATTCCAGCATCAGAGGTTGATGCTCTCTTACTAGTTAACAGCAGCTTCCCGTTCTTTTCATGTAATTCCAATATGCCAATCATAGTCGACCAAGGGAGTGGTAAAGCAATATTCATATAGCTTTTGTCGCCTTTTTGGTGTAAGGAATATAAAGCGACAAAGATGACATCCTGCTCAACTTTGCGAATCCAAGCTCTCGTCTTCATTCGACCATCTTCTATAGCTACAATGTTACCTGTCATTTCCATTTGTTTAGAGGAAATCGGTAGATTCAGCTGTTGCATTTTTTTACTAAAGATTTTGTAAATAACTGCAAAAGGCTTAAACCATGTATGCCAACTGACTTCAGAAAACAAACGATAGCGCTGAGTGTTTTCATAAAAGTCGATAATCCTTGAAGGTAGTGCTTTACTGTCCACATATACATTCATATCATCTACTAGGCCACTATAGCTGGAGTTTCCTTTATGGTTGGATAGTATTTTTTCTCCGACATTCCATTTCCCCCTGATATTGCTTACTGGAAAGCTCCAGCCTAAATATCTGGTAGGAGGAGACCAAATAGACCATCCGACGACTCCAATCGCGGCAAAGACCACACAGTTGAAGAATCCGTGAAACTTCAACATGAAGTCAATCGTGACTCCAAATAACCCAAAGGCATTTCCCATTGTATAGAGAAGAGAAAAAATAATAGTAATTCCTAAAGCTCCGAATGATGTCACGACACAACGTTTCTGTAAGCTATTTTTATATGTTGCCTTTAAGGACAAAATTATGAATCCGTAAATTCCAATGATATAAAGAATGACAGAGACAAATTCTATTAAGGTGGAAAAAGTAATGCCAATCGCCACTACCATCGGTGATATTAAAATAATCGTAGTGAGTAGTTTATAGCCAATTGGTTTATATATTCTTCCTAAAAACCCGATGAAAATTGGCAAAAGAAAGGAGGAATAATGAAAGTGGATGCCTGTCAGCCAAGTCAAAATTGGTGAAAATCCTGTATCTAACTCGACTATAGAGGCAAAAAACCAAAGGCCTCCGATAAATAAATACATGAACCCCATATCAATAGCAAACTCTTCTAAGTGGGAAAATCCTCTTTGAACAAAGCGTTTAAATCCATAGGTAGCTACTACAAGAGTAAAAAGTAAATATATAAATGCTAGTAGAATATCAAACTTTGTTTCACCTGTCATTTGTAACAAAGAAACTGCAATAATAGCAGGTATGACTAAAAAATAAATTCTCTGCTCTGTTCTTAAAACTAATCTCAATACAAGTGGTACAAACAAAATTTGTGCCACGGTCAACATTAGAAAATACCATGGAGTTACACTAAAGGTGGCGACAAATAGGAATAAAAATGTATGTAGAATGGCCATCCATTTATAGGTCATCTGCCTGAAACACTCCTTCATACTCAAACAATGTGCCTAGGATAGGATTGGTAATTAAAACATGGATGGAAAACGCATTTAGTTTTTCTAGATAGTTTTCTATCACAAGAACATTCCCTTTTAATAGTTTAGGTAAAGAGACTTCTAGTTTTCCAATAACCAGGCGCTGTTTCCTAGATTCTATTTGCATACTTCCTTCCTCTGTTACAAGGAAAAAAAGTTCAGAGTAGAACAAGCTAGGCTCGCCTAGATAATCCTTTACAAGTCCATTTGGATCTAGGCTCATCAATGCATTAAAATATCTTGTTTTTTTCGGGAAAAAAAATGTTCTTTCCCAGACGACCTGTTGCTCTCCATTTGGACCAATTTGACCTTTGTTTACAATTCGAAATGGTATGTTTTTTCCTTGCTCGGGAAATAAAAACTTCCAGCGAGTAGCTAAAAGAAAGAAGGGGGATAGCCATCTAGGCCCACCCTTTATCTTCGTCATCACTCCTGTAGCCTTAAAGGTTGTATGGGGTGAAATAGTATATCGACTTTTAAGCATAGGATGGAGTCTATGAAATTGTTCTCCTAGCATTTCTTTGTAGATGGACATATTTAAGCTCCTCATCTTGAACGTTTACAGTTTTTTGCTGTAGGTATATCGTTGCTAACGAACAAACCGATAATCGTTAACGCAAACAATGATAGGTTAAACGTTAATGGGTTAAATGGATCTCCGAAAACTGTAGCGTCTCCTATTATTGTAGTAAGCGTGAGTAAAGGAAAAATGATTAACTGGATTTTTAACAATCTTCTTTTATTTTTATATAGTAACCATAGGAGACCAAATACAATTTCTATTACCCCAGCTGTTGCTACTATATTTTGCGCTTCATTGAAGGTAAAGGGAAGCAAGCCTTGGGTCATCGATACTTCTTCAGGGTGCATTAGGATTAGCTTAGGAATTAGACCATGATATACCCACACAAAAAAGAACAAGATGGTGATAATCCAGTGACTGAAAAATCGTATAAACTGTCCAGATGGTGCATCACCCTTTTCTAGCCACCTCTTTAGTACATCGAAGCTAAGTGCTGTTGCCCATCCCATCATTGGTCGAAAAAGCAGCCGATCGATTACTTTTCCTAGTCCTCCAAACCGCACATCATAATCATATTGAGTCAGAAAGGTAATCCCCTGTTTCTCTGGAATGTACTTCCAATAACCCTTACCCTCGCTAATAGGAGAGATCCATTGATCGGTACCGAAATGGAGGGAGGATGTTCGAGAATAATCATTAGCATGAAAGGTACCCACACTTTTTCCCCAACCGGCAACGGCTAATCCAAATCCAATATTCGTTTTATATTCAAACAATTGTGGTTCATCATCTTCTTTAGGTAAATAAGTGATAGAGGAAAAACGCAAATCCCATTGCTCATGTAGTGAGGGATCTTGAGATGTCTCCCATAATCTGTCCATATCTGTGTAAATTGTAGTCTCTACATAAATTGGTTTATTTTTCATATTACCACCTCTCCTTTAGAATATCATAAAGGACTTTGTACGAGGTATATAGAATAGGGATAATATATGGGCTTTTAAGGGGGATCTAGATGACAATAGTACATGAATGGGTTAAGGATTTAGGAGAGCTGAAGTTAATCGGACTTCGCGTATTGTGTCCGGGAGAAGAATTTGGTAAAGAAATCCCAAAAGCTTCTCTAGAGCTAGACCGAAGAATAGGAGAAATTCGACTGGTTAAGAACCCATCAGTCCAAATAGGGGCATTCATAGTAGATGCTCAATCTGAGGAGGAGGATGGTTATTGGGTATGTGTAGAAGTAACGGATTTTGTGAATGTTCCAGAAGATATGATGGCTTTAACAATTCCTCCTCAAAGATATGGATCATATAGACATAGAGGACCGAATCATGAAATATTTAATTCCTATAACGTACTCCATAATAGAATAGAAGAAACAGAATATGAGAGAGCAAAGGAAAAATGGCATTTAGAGATATTTACTAGCTGGAAGGATAGTCACAACTTAGATGTAGAGCTATTAGATACATTGAAATGGAAATGAGGATAGAGGAATGCAACTAATAAATAACCTAACTAATCAATTCAGTTTAGTAGAGGAGCATGTTCAGCATACATATGAATCGGTTTTTGCATCTGGAGCAGCTGCTATCGTCATTTATAAGGATGAAATTGTATTAGAAAAATATTGGGGTACTCAATCGACTAGAACTAATTCCAGAAATATTCAAGCAGATACACAATTCCATGTAGCTTCTGTTCGAAAGAGCTACATAGGTTTCGCGGTAGCATATGCCGTACATCATGGCTATATCGCTTCGATTGATGACGAAGTGACAAAGTATATTGCAAATCTAGAGGAAGAGATTTTTCGTGGAACGACGATTAGACACCTATTGACACACACGCATGGGTTAACTGAGCAGGACGGGAAAATCGTGCGAGAGTTTTTATCCGGGGAAAGCTGGGCATATCGACAGATTAATATTAAATTACTTGCCGAATTAGTAAAAATAACGACGGGGCAAACAGTAGCTGATCTACTAACGCGGCAGGTATTTCAGCCTTTACAGTTAAACGAGACTGGCTGGTATACGGAAATCGGTCCAAAAATCGCCGAAGTAATTAGTGAAACCGGTCAACCAAAAAAAGTAGCTACAAGCAGTGCAGAAGGTGATCAAATCAATATGTTCATTTCAGCAAGAAACCTAGCTTATTGGGGTTACCTTCATCTAAAGCTAGGATTTATAGACGGTGAGCAGGTTATACCAAAAGAAATTATTCAACTATCCACTTCCCTTATAAGTCCAAGTACAATAGATAAGGATCTGCCTCAGCACGGATTCCTTTGGTTTGTGAAGGATTTATTGGCGAAAAAGACGGAGATTGGGGAAATGGTCCCGTGTGGCTCCTATCAAATTTTAGGGTTTACAGGAGTTGCAGTGCTTGTGATACCCGATCGCGATATAGTGGCAGTCCGAATGGTTAATAGCTACGGTTCTCCAGAAAACCATGATTTTCTAGCGGATATAAGGTCCTTTGGCGATAGTGTGATGAAGAGTTTAAAGGAGTGAACAATAAATGATTATTTTTAAGCAATTTGATCATAGCGTGCATACCGCAGAGGAAATGGCTATGCTTTATCAAGCAATATGGAAAAAAGAAGAGGATGACTTTTTCGAACGTATTCAAAGGCATGCAGATTACGAAGGTTTTTTAGGAATTGTAGCTTACAGTGATACAAACGAGTGTGTGGGATTTGCCTATGGCTACAAGTCGGAGAAGGGGCAGTATTACCGTGAGCTTCTAGAAAAGGAGTTTACTTCTGATGAAATAGAAATGTGGTTAAGTGATTGCTTTGAATTTGTAGAGTTAGCGGTTCATCCCTCTTATCGGAAAAATGGTTTCGGTAGGAAAATGGCCGATAAATTGGTAAACAATTCTCATAGGAAAACGTCTATATTGACTACTCAGGTAAGTAATTTAGCCGCTCAGACATTGTATACAAGCTTAGGCTGGGTAGTGGTAAAAGAAAATTTTATTCCTTCTCCAACTGATGAGCTATATGTCATTATGGGGAAAGTGCTAAAAGGAGATAGTTTTGATGAATAATTGGATATATATTTTGTATTTTATTGTGTTAGGAGTTGTTTCATTTTTTACAGGAGAAATTGTTACATTTGTTATGCTAGGGTTTATAATAATCAGTCTCACTAACATCCACAACACTTTAAAAGAAATTTTACACAAGAAGAAAACGGAAGATTATTAAGGTATGATGTGGCTCCTTATAATCATTCCGTTGCTTGGTGTTTGGTGGTTCTTAAATTTAATAGTGTTACTTGAGAAATTGAAGGTAGGAAAAAACTATCAAAATCAAAAATTGTTGGGAGCAGTATGTACATTCTTTTTGTTGCTGTTCCTTATCTATTTCCTAATGGGGAGTGCTTATGTACAGTTTTGAAGCTTTTAGCACGTTTACATTAATGAGACCTGTCTTTATCACGTTTCTACTTTTGTCTGTGATGTTATTTATAATAGTAGTTCTCCCTGTACAAAGAAAATGGTTAACGAGCTTCACTATTTCTAGCATTTCTATTGTTTCTATAGTTGCGTGTGCCCAAATGCTTTATATAGAAGGAATTATAGTAGATGAGCTTAATTTAGGAGGAGATATAGTTTCAACCTTTATGTTCCTCGCTATAACTTTGTTGAGTTTATTAAACCCTATTATTTATTTTGTAAGACAGGGTAAGAGGGGAGAAAAAAGTGCTTGAGCTATACACTTCAACCAATGACTCAAAATCAGGCAAATGTTATTGCCTATAGCTGGCATTATGAGGAACCATATTCCTTTTATGATATGGAGGCTGATAAAGAAGATTTAGAAGAATTTCTAAATCCGATAAGCCGCGGTGATTCTTATTTTGTCGTTTTGGAGCATGATGAAATCATCGGCTTCTTTAGCTTTACTTCCGTATCCCCTGGGGAAATTGATATTGGACTAGGCATGCGTCCAGATTTAACGGGTAGGGGAAGAGGGTTAGATTTTTTGCAAGCAGGCATGCAGTTTGCACTAAATAGATTTCAACCGACAATCATTACTTTATCTGTCGCTGCCTTTAACAAGCGAGCTATAGGTACCTATAAGAAAATAGGCTTTGAAAAGGTTAGTAATTTTTTACAAGATACTAACGGAGGAAGCTATGAATTTGTCAAAATGATTTATAAAACAGCCAAGGAGTAAATCTCTTTGGCTGTTTTGCTGTGGTTTTTCGTTGAAGTCTCACCAGTTAGCTATTATTCTATTTTGAGCTTAAGAATATATAGACCGCTCCATGCAAAAATAATAGAGGCTAGATAAAAGAGAGTACCGATAGTTAAAAAGTCGACAAGATAGCCGGTGGCAATTACGGCTACTGCTGCAGCGATAGAGGTCCAAATATGGTACGTACCAATTTCTTTTCCAGCAGATTCTTTTTTTACATTCCGAGCAAGTACTGTTTTTTCAGAGTTCTTCTGAACAGCGCCTAATATTCCCATAAAAATTTGAAGCATATATACATGCCATATCTCGTAGGCTAATGGGAAAATTAACAAAATAACAGCCATTCCCCATGAATAGAGAATAAGCAAAAGCTTATCACCAATTTTATCTGCAAGTTTACCGACAAATGGATAGGTTAATGCTGCAGTAAGAGCAAATAATCCATAAGCCCAGCCGAACTGAGAATAGCTTCTTCCAACATTGTTTAATAGAAGAACATAAAAAGGAAAGATCATACTGGATGCCATTCCGATGATGCCTTGGTAGAGGATGAATTTTTTGTATTTCATTGGTGGTACTCCTTATAGAACATATTCATAAATTTATTTTCAGGGTCATATTTTTCTTTCATATAAAAAAACTCTTCTGTTCTCGGATAGGCTTCTATTAGTTGTTCCCTTGTTGGGAAATGATAATAGGGTAAATAATAGCTTCCATCATGAGCTAAAGTAATATCAATAATACTTCGAACGACGCGTGTCGTTTCCTGCATACTTTCCTCGTCTGTTCCCTGATTAACCAACAGGACAAGTGCGAACATATCATCCTTTGAGTAGGACATGACAGCCTCTTCGTTTTTCTTCACGTAACGAATAGTAATATTAAGAAGGTTAAAATCTTGTTCATCCTTTAAAATATCTCTCAAATCTTCGATATAGGTGCTAAACTCATCTATTGGTATAAAATATTCCTGTAATACTTCCGTTTTGCTATGGTTATCATACTCCATAAATGCCGACTCAGAGCGCATAACGTTGTTTCTGGAAATATACGTATCCTCTAATTTTTGGTTATACGATTCTTGAGTATTCCAAAATATATTCTTACCCCAGTCATTTATTCGGGAGAGACCCAGGAAAAACTTAGGGATCGCAATTATTGTTTCTCTTTTTAACTTTGAATGGCTTTCCAGTAATGATTGATTGTCTGCTAAGTAGTAATCAGTTACATACATATCCTCTAAAAAATTATTGGGTGCAACAGAAATTCTGGCTAAATGCATTTTGACACGTTTATCCTGTAAAATTTGTTCACGGAAATAGGAGCTGTATTCATCAAAGGCAAAGGAATTGGTACGTATTTGATACAGCTCATCATCCGTTAAATGCAATGTAACGTCCAAAATGATTCCAAATAATCCGTAACCCCCTATAACCAAAGGAAAAAGTTCAGCGTTTTCTTTTCGGCTAACATGAAGAATTTCCCCATCAGCATTCAGTAGTCGGATAGATTCAACTGTATCGATTAAGGAGGTATACTCAATATTCCTTCCATGAACATTTACGCTCAATGAACCTCCAACAGTAAAAATATTCTGAGACTGGCTGACCTTAAGAGAGAGCCCATAGGGATTGATATAGGATTGAATATCTGCCCATGTTACTCCACTTTGAACTGTTATCATTTTGTTTTTTTCATCTAGCTCTAGTATTTTGTTATACCCCTTCATATCTAGTAAAATCCCATTCGGATATAAGGTTTGTCCCCCTTGGCTATGCTGCATACCTGCAATAGAAATAGTTTCTTTATTGTGGCTCGCTTCTTGCACAATTCTTTGAATATCCTCTACTTTCCTAGTAGATTCAATTGACTTCATTTTGACTGGCAATAAACCCCCAGAATCTTCAACGAGTTGGGTAGCTTGTTTTGTTTGAAAAAGTGTGTAAGATGCGACGAACAAAACTATGTAAATGACACTAAAAAGGATACGAGATTTATTAATGATTTTTCTCCTCCTAATATAGATAAAAAAGAGATAGTGCCATTAAGACAATATCCCTTTTGTTGTATTATTTCCCCTTAAAAACAGGCTTTCTTTTTTCGTTAAATGCATTTAATGCCTCTACACGATCCTCGGTTGGAATAGTGACCTCATAAGCCTTACGTTCAATTTGTAAGCCGGTTTGTAAATCTACGTTCATTCCTTTTTTTACGGCAAATTTCGCTTGCTGAAGTGCTACAGGGCCATTTGCAAGGATAAGGGCTGCGAAGCTCTCGGTTTCCTGCTTTAACGTTTCACGACTAGCAACTTTAGTTAAAAGTCCATATGTGAATGCTTCATGTGCTGTTAATCTCTTAGCTGTTAAGATAAGCTCCAGCGCCTTTGACTCTCCAATTAAACGTGGCAAACGCTGTGTCCCACCAGCCCCAGGAATGATGGCCAAGCTTGTTTCCGTTAGTCCCATTAGAATGTCATCTGCTGCAATCCGGAAATCACATGCAAGTGCCAGCTCAGTACCACCTCCAAAAGCATAACCATTTAACATGGCAATGGTTGGCTGTGGCAGGTTTTCAATCATAGAAAATACTTCACCTATTTTATATATATTTCGCTTTACTCGTTGCTCTGTTAATGTTCGACGCTCTTTTAAGTCAGCCCCAACACTAAAGGACTTTTCGCCAGAGCCTGTAAAGATTACTAGTCTAATGTCAGGATTAATGCGAATGGATTCGGCTATTTCACCAAGCTCGCGTAGCATGTCGTAATTGAATGCATTCAATGCCTCGGGTCTATTTAATGTCACATATCCAATATTACCTTGTTGTTCATAAGCAATGGTTTCCATTATATCTCCCCCTAAAATACGATAAGTTCCTCATATCTTAACATATCATTTTATGATTATTCTGTCACTAAAGGAAAAAATAGGTCGTTTTTCCTTACTTTTTTTGATACAATAGTTATAAATTACATTTCTTAGAACAAGAGGAATTAAAATGGATATCTTTATTGCAAGACAGCCAATTTTTAATATAAACGAATCGTTATTCGGTTTTGAATTGTTATATAGAAACAACGAAGACAATTCTTTCCCAGAAGTGGATGCAGATATGGCTACTATTGATGTACTAACGCATTCATTTCTTACTATAGGTATAAATGAGCTTGCAGGTGATAAGCTATGCTTTATCAACTTTACTGAAAATCTTCTCGATAAGGAAGTTTTAAAAAGATTTCCTTCCAACAGAATTGTGGTGGAGATTTTAGAGGACATTATAATTACGCCAAGTATTATACAAAATATTAGACAGATAAAAGCAATGGGCTTTCTCTTGGCATTAGATGATTTTGTACTAAAAAATAATGTTCTTTACTATGAAGAATTATTTAGTATTGTTAACTTCATCAAAATAGACTTTCTTTCTAGCTCAATAGAGGAGCGAAATGCTGTTGAAAAGATTGTTCAAACTAATTATCCTCATATAGTTTTGCTTGCAGAGAAGATTGAAACCCGTATCGATTTCTATGAGGCAAAGGCAGCAGGCTATAAATTGTTTCAAGGCTACTTTTTTGCCAAACCTGAAATCATTAAGTCCACGGAGATTCCAGGTAATATAATGCAGTATTTGAGACTGATTAGTCTTTTGCGCAATGAGGAAGCCACTTTGGATGAAATAGCTATTGAAATTGAACGTGATGTTTCTTTGACCTTTAAGGTGCTTAAATTGATTAATTCATCAGCTATTAAAACTCGCTCCAAGGTTCGCTCGATCAAGCAGGGTGTATTGATGCTCGGGCTTGAGGAAATCAATCATTGGATTCATGTATTAATGCTACGTGAAGCACATAACACACATAACGGAGACGGACTAGCTATTATAGAGGCATCCTTGTTTAGAGCGAAATTTTGTGAGCTGTTAGCGAAAGAAAAGCGTCTACATAATTCCTCTGAATATTTATTGGTAGGGATGTTCTCCTTAATGGATACATTATTGCATAGAGAAATGGAGCAACTAGTAAGAGAATTACCTCTTTCAGATGAAGTAGCAGCGACTCTGTCTGGTACTAAAACAGACCTGACGGCTTTCTTAGACTTAACAATTGCTTATGACGAGGTACGCTGGACTGATATGTTTGATGGTGCTGAGACAATCGGTATTGATTTCTCCTCACTTAATAACTTTTATAAGGAGGCCCGTCGGTGGGCTTCTGAAATAGTTACTCAATAATACTACTGCCAATTTTCGGATTGGCAGTTTTTTTATTGAATTTCTTTTCTTTCCATTGCATTTTCTTTGATAAGTTGTAATATAATAAGAACAAGTGTTCTTAAAAAGAAAGGTGATTAAGATGCCATTAATACCTGAAGAGGCGATTCCTTATTTTGAAAATATGATTTATCTTCCTATGGTATTTACCATCTTGGAAAAGGATCGGACGATTTTTGAAAAGGCTCCCTTCAAATTAAACAGACCATATATAAACATTGTCGAAGAAGCAGTGAAGCAGGTACAAAAAGAGTTAAAAGACACACATATTTACATGAGGAGGCATAGTATGAAAGTGCTCCGAGGAGAAGGAGATGATATGTTCACAGAATATGTATTTTTTCATGGTGGCTACGAGGAGCATCGACGTTATTTGAATGTCCGTCTTCGTAACCGCGTAGAAGAACTACTTACAATGTACTTAACCATTTCCTAATCGATTGGTAATGTTTTTCGAACTGCATGTCTGGAAGTTATAAAACCGTGGTTTAAAAGATGGCTCATTCTTTTAAGAAAATGGGTACTTAAAATATTGGAATAGGCAATCTGACGGCTGATAGTATTCGTAGAAACAGGAACATCAATTGTGTCACCGTTCGGTAAGACGATAGTAGAGCCTTTTTGAGTAGGGTAGAATGCTTCAATTGCTTGAAAGGAAAACCAGATATTTAAATCAGATTTAGGAGAAAGGATAGGAAGCAAAATACAAGGTGAACCATAGTCATGCGCAAGTACAATTGGAAGCTTAAAGTAGTTACCAATGGTTTCTCGAGACAAATTTACAGCATGTTGAAAGGAAGAACCGTAGAAAGCACAGGAGTAGCGAACAATTTCATATGGCTTTTTACTTACAATGAAAGACTCGCCAGAAAAATTAATAACTTTCGTGTAAACTTTGTTATTTACTACTAAAGGTTGAAGGGACGCTGTTTCAAAGGAAATAAGATGGGATTTATTCTCATATTTTTTTGCCAGAAAATTTCACTCCTTAGTATAATATAATTTAAATTATAGCTAAATTTGGAAATAAATCAAGTTAATATATCTAATTATTAAAATATTTTATGTTTACTATATAATCTAAATTTTCTTAAAATGATTGCAAGTAGCCTTTAGCTTTTATATAATATAAAAAAGGCATCGGGGTGATTATAATGGACAAACAATATTCATATACAGATTTTATGAAAGCAATGGGACAAACAGGAAAAGAAAGCTCCGCAGAAAAATTGTTAAACGAAATTTATCTTGATATGTTTTTAAATGTTGTCCACCGGGAGCAAAGGAGTTATCGATTACTAGAGTTGATAGATGAGGCGTTGGATCGTAAGGACAGAAAAGCATTTAACGAATATACAAATGTTTTGCTCCAACTAAAGAGTTAAACAAAAGCCGCTTATGCAGAGCGGCTTTTTTTTATTTATGTAGTTGAATTTAAAAATGAGTTAATTTCATAAATAGAGCTTTGCCATTTAAAATGAACAAGTTTCACTTAGTTGTTTGGATGATGGTCATCGCGCAGAATGCGGAAATCAATGTAGGCAGTAAGATTCATCGTTTAAAACGATTTCTTCAAATAAATGGATTTCAATTTTTCTAAGATAGTAAGTGCTTCTTATAGACACAAAAATAAAAATTATTCCTTTACTCTTTGCCAAATTAGAATCTAATGTAGCTTTTTCTTGAAAAGAGGGTAGTAATACAAGGAGTAATATTTTATTCAAACGTTGCTACATCAATAGTCCAACATACTCAAAATAAAAAGTTTTAAAACGTATGTTCGTTTTAATAGTGTTAGAAAAATGATTATGTTACACTAAATTTATTAAGCACACGGGAGGCAAACATATGGAACAAATCTTTGATTTACAATCTCCGTATGAGCCGGCAGGGGATCAAGTAGAAGCGATTAAAGAACTAGTTAAAGGAGTAAAGAAAGGTAAAAAGCATCAAACATTACTAGGGGCCACAGGTACCGGTAAGACCTTTACTATTTCTAATGTAATTCAACAAATCAATAAGCCAACCCTTGTAATGGCCCATAACAAAACACTGGCGGGACAACTATATAGTGAGTTCAAGGAATTCTTTCCTAACAATGCAGTAGAATACTTTGTTAGTTATTATGACTACTTTCAACCAGAGGCATACGTACCACAAACAGATACTTATATAGAGAAAGATTCAAGTATAAATGAAGAAATAGATAAATTACGACATTCTGCCACTTCCTCATTATTTGAGCGTAAGGATGTCATTATCATCGCTTCAGTTTCCTGCATATATGGTTTAGGGAATCCCGAAGAATATAGAGAGATGGTTGTGTCTTTAAGAACCGGTATGGAAATCGATAGGAATCAGCTATTAAGAAAGCTTGTAGATGTTCAATATGAACGTAATGATATTAATTTTACTCGTGGAACATTCCGTGTCCGTGGAGATGTAGTGGAGATATTCCCTGCTTCCCGTGATGAGAGATGTCTAAGAGTAGAATTTTTTGGTGATGAAATAGATAGAATTCGTGAAGTAAACGCATTAACAGGAGAAATATTGGGAGAGCGTGACCATGTAGCTATTTTCCCTGCATCCCACTTCGTAACTAGGGAAGAAAAAATGAAAATAGCGATTAACAACATTCGTCAAGAACTAGAAGAACAACTAACCATCCTTCGCAGCGAGGATAAGTTGTTAGAAGCTCAGAGATTGGAGCAACGGACCAATTATGATTTAGAAATGATGGAGGAAATGGGATTCTGCTCTGGAATAGAAAACTATTCTCGTCACTTAACATTAAGGGAAGCAGGAGCGACCCCCTATACATTATTAGATTATTTTCCAGAGGATTTCTTGCTCGTAATAGATGAAAGTCACGTTTCGTTACCTCAGGTTAGAGGAATGTATAATGGGGATCAGGCTCGTAAATCAGTATTAGTGAATTACGGCTTCCGTTTGCCATCAGCTTTAGATAATAGACCTCTAACATTCCAGGAATTTGAGGGACATGTAAAACAAGCAATCTATGTATCAGCAACACCGGGACCATATGAATTGGAGCATACACCAGAAATGGTTGAACAAATTATTCGCCCAACTGGTTTATTGGATCCAGTCATTACCGTAAAACCTATTGAAGGTCAAATAGATGATTTAATCAATGAGATTTATGAAAGAACGGCAAAAAATGAACGAGTACTGATAACTACTTTGACGAAAAAGATGTCCGAGGATTTAACGGATTATTTAAAAGAAATAGGCATTAAGGTGCAATATTTACATTCTGAGGTAAAAACCTTAGAACGAATTGAGATTATTCGAGAGCTTCGATTAGGTACTTATGATGTTTTAATCGGCATTAACCTGTTGAGAGAGGGGTTAGACTTGCCAGAGGTTTCACTAGTTGCTATTTTGGATGCCGATAAGGAAGGATTCCTACGTTCGGAGCGTTCATTGATTCAAACGATTGGTCGAGCAGCCCGAAACTCCAACGGAGAAGTTATTATGTATGCAGATAAAATGACAGATTCCATGAAAAAAGCAATCGATGAAACAAAGCGTCGTCGTACAATTCAAATGGAATATAACGAAAAGCATGGCATTACACCTAAAACAATTGTGAAGAAAATAAGAGAAGTAATTAGAGCCTCTCAAGTGGCTGAAGAAGAGGAAAGCTATGCACAGCAATTAACTAGTGGAAAAGTCTTAACTAAAGAGGAAAAGGGTAAACTACTAGAAAAGCTAGAAAAAGAAATGAAAGATGCTGCAAAGGCGCTTAACTTTGAACGGGCTGCTGAATTACGTGATGCAATTCTGGAGCTCAAGCTGGAAGGATGATGATTGGTGAAAAACCAAGAGATTAATATTCAAGGTGCTCGTACAAATAATTTAAAAGATATAAGTATCAAAATACCAAGAGATAAGCTTGTCGTTATGACAGGTTTATCTGGTTCTGGTAAGTCTTCCTTAGCCTTTGACACTATTTATGCTGAAGGACAACGACGCTATGTAGAATCCTTATCGGCATACGCAAGACAGTTTCTAGGCCAAATGGATAAACCAGACGTTGATTCAATAGAAGGGCTATCACCGGCCATTTCGATTGATCAAAAGACGACAAGTAAAAATCCAAGATCTACAGTAGCAACTGTTACAGAAATTTATGATTATATGCGATTGTTATATGCTCGGGTAGGGAAGCCAATTTGTCCAAACCATGGAATTGAAATATCCTCGCAAACAATTGAGCAAATGGTTGACCGATTAAGCGAGTATCCAGAAAGAACTAAAATGCAGATTCTTGCTCCGATTGTTTCTGGTCGTAAAGGAACTCATGTGAAATTACTAGAGGACATGAAAAAACAAGGATATGTACGCGTTCGCATTAATGGAGATTTAATAGACTTAGATGACGATATAAACTTAGATAAAAATAAAAAACATAATATTGAAGTAGTTATCGACCGAGTTGTATTAAAAGAAGGTATAGCTGCACGATTAAGCGATTCCTTAGAATCTGCGTTGCGACTCGGAGATGGACGAGTTCTAATAGATGTGATGGAACAAGAGGAGCTACTATTTAGCGAGCATCACGCATGTCCAATATGTGGCTTTTCTATTGGCGAGCTAGAGCCGAGAATGTTTTCGTTTAACAGTCCATTTGGTGCGTGTACAGATTGTGATGGGTTAGGCACCAAATTAGAGGTCAATCCAGATTTAGTTGTTCCAGATAAGACATTAACACTGGAAGAGGGAGCCATTGTAGCGTGGCAGCCTACGAGCTCTCAATACTATCCAAAGTTACTAGAGGCAGTGTGTAAGCATTACAAAATAAAAATGAATGTTCCAGTTGAGAAACTACCTATTGATCAGTGGAACAAAATTATGTACGGTTCAGGAAAGGACAAAATTCGTTTCCGTTATCAAAACGAATATGGCCAAGTAAGGGACAATTCGATTCAATTCGAAGGTGTACTTGCAAACATTGAAAGACGTTATAAAGATACGTCCTCTGATTATATTCGAGAGCAAATGGAAAAGTATATGGCAGAGCATGACTGTCCTACTTGTAAGGGTTACCGTTTAAAGGAAGAAACGATGGCAGTGAAAATAGATTCATTGCATATTGGCCAAGTTTCTAGATTTTCGATTGAGGAAGCAAATAAATTTTTCAGTGAACTGAAATTGTCAGAGAAGGACATGCAAATCGCTCGATTAGTTTTAAGAGAAATTGATGAACGACTTAGCTTTCTAGATAATGTGGGACTAAATTATTTGACTCTGAATCGGGCATCTGGGACATTATCTGGAGGAGAGGCTCAACGAATTCGTTTAGCGACTCAAATTGGCTCTCGTCTTACGGGCGTACTTTATATTCTTGATGAACCTTCTATCGGTCTACACCAAAGAGACAATGACCGTTTAGTAGCAACTCTGAAGGATATGCGAGATATAGGAAACACTTTAATCGTTGTAGAACATGATGAAGATACGATGATGGCTGCTGATTATTTGATTGATGTAGGTCCAGGAGCAGGAGTACATGGTGGACAAATAGTAGCTGCCGGAACTCCTGAAGAGGTAATGAAAGATAAAAATTCTCTTACAGGACAATATTTAAGCGGGAAAAAGTTTATCCCTCTTCCTTTAGAAAGAAGAAAACCAGATGGTCGTTTTATTAAGATTAAAGGTGCTAAGGAAAATAACCTGAAAAATGTTAATGTTGATATTCCACTAGGGGTATTTACTGCTGTGACTGGTGTATCTGGCTCTGGGAAAAGTACATTGGTCAACGAAATTCTGTATAAATCATTAGCACACAACATCAACCGAGCTAGATCGTTGCCAGGTGCACATAAAGCAATAGAGGGAATAGAAATGCTAGATAAGGTGATTGATATCGATCAGTCACCAATTGGACGCACACCTCGCTCAAATCCTGCCACTTATACTGGCGTTTTTGATGATATAAGAGATCTATTTGCAACGACTAATGAGGCTAAGATTAGAGGATATAAAAAAGGACGCTTCAGCTTTAATGTAAAAGGTGGACGCTGTGAGGCTTGTCGAGGCGATGGAATTATCAAAATCGAGATGCACTTTTTACCGGATGTTTATGTACCTTGCGAGATATGTCATGGAAAACGCTATAATCGAGAGACACTGGAAGTATTATATAAAGGAAAAAGCATTTCAGACATTTTGAAGATGACAGTAGAAGAAGGGGTTGCTTTCTTTGAAAACCATCCGAAAATCAGTCGTAAAATACAAACCCTTTTTGATGTGGGGCTAGGTTATATGGAACTTGGTCAGCCTGCAACCACTCTTTCTGGTGGAGAAGCGCAACGTGTGAAACTGGCTTCAGAGCTACATAAGCGCTCGAATGGTAAGTCATTTTATATTTTGGATGAGCCAACTACAGGATTACATGTCGATGACATTGCAAGATTACTTATTGTTTTACAGCGCTTAGTTGAAAATGGAGATACTGTTCTAGTCATTGAACATAATTTGGACGTCATTAAAACAGCTGATTACTTAATTGATTTGGGACCAGAGGGTGGCGATAAAGGTGGAACAATCCTAGCATCTGGAACACCAGAAAAAATTGCAGAAGCCAAGAATTCCTATACTGGTAAGTATTTAAAAACTATATTAGAGCGTGATCGTAAAAGAATGGAAGAAGGCATTAACAAAGCAACTACAAAAAGTTAAAAAACTCAAAAAGCTTCAATGAAACTTTTTGACTCATAGAACGTATAACTAATAGGAAGAAATTTGCAATACACTTTTAATTTATGAGGAGGCCTTTCACTATGCAAGAGGAACGTAAACGTATTTTAGATATGGTTGAAAACGGCACGATTACTGCACAGGAAGCACTAGCACTTTTAGAAGAGCTCGGTAAGCAAGCAACAATAGTCACTCCCCAAGTAAATGAACAGAAGTTTGAAGAAAAAGAAAAAGAAAAAACGCATCAAACGAGACAAGGAAATACTGATTTTATCGAAGAACTGAAACGTGATTTTACTATGGTAGGAGATCGCTTCATGCAGTTCATGCAAGGAACTGTAGATAAGATGAAGGATTTCGAGTTTGAAGTTAAATTAAGTGATCCGGTTACGTTTGAAGAAAAATTTGTAAAAGAAGATATACAATTTGAGGATATCGCGATTAATCTTGCAAATGGTAAAGTGGAAATTCATCCATCTGAGGAGCCTTTTACCCACGCAACAGTGAAGGTAAAATCCTTTAAAAATTCTACAGAGGAAGAAGCAAGAACAAGATTCCAAAATGAGTTTATCTTTACTACTGAAGGAAATAAATTACGTGTTTATAGTGATATGAAAACGGTAGCCGTACAAGTAGCACTTTATATACCAGAAAAAGAATATAATCATATTTCTGCGCGTTTGTTTAACGGTGATTTCATTGCGAAAAACCTAGAATCTAAAACCTTTAAGATTAAGACAACAAACGGTAAGGTGGAATTGGAAGATAGTAAGTTCCATAGAGCAGACATAGAAACTGTAAATGGCTCAGTCCAGGTTCAAAATGTTGAAGGTGACACCGTTGAGGTAGAAACGATGAATGGCCGCATTTACGTAGATGGAAAATTGAAGGACATAGAAGGCTCTTCGGTTAGTGGACATGTAATTCTGACAACGAAAGACAAAGAAGCACGTAAAATCGAAGGAACAGCGGTAGCAGGTACTGTTGAAATTTATGTACCTAAAAACGTTTCTTTAAAAGGCGAAACTTCTACACAGTTAG
Source organism: Psychrobacillus faecigallinarum (assembly GCF_014836595.1). Lineage (GTDB taxonomy): Bacteria > Bacillota > Bacilli > Bacillales_A > Planococcaceae > Psychrobacillus > Psychrobacillus faecigallinarum. Next base: position 144,465 of record NZ_JACSQO010000009.1, read on the forward strand.
GGCGTATAGATGTGCAGCTTTCTGATGTAACTCAGTTAAACCAATCTGAGCAGCTTCTCAATAAAAAAGTAGGCTTCACAAAAGTAGTAGACTCTGAGGGAGAGCCGTTACGAGTATATGGAGATGCTAAAACAGGATCAGTTTTAGTTAGATATACAACGGAAGCATAATAAACAACTAAGACCAAGTCATTTGTTGACTTGGTCTTTTCTTTATAAAGTCCTTCAAAATTATATAGAGTTGGTTCGCTTAAGAAAGTGCAATAGGTAGGAAAAAGGTAGAAGGGGATGTTCACAAACACCCTTCTACTTTTTTTAGTTTTTATTTTTTACCCAAATCTTTATTCCAGTGGCAATTCCTTGTGCACATTTTAAACGATATTCTTCGGATTGCAGAAGCCTTGCTTCCTCTTTGTTCGTCATAAAACCACATTCCACTAGAACAGCTGGCATGATAGTATCTCGTACAACAGCTAGATCCTTCTGTTTAACCCCCCGATTTTTCCGTTCCACAGAGATACAGAGGGATTCATGAATATGCTTTGCTAGTAAAATAGAATCGGCGGAAGGCTTCAAATACGTGAAGGTTTCTATACCGTTCACTTCATTCCAATTGCTCCCATATGCATTGGCGTGGATGGAAATAAAAGCTTGTACTTTTAATTTGTTCGCAAGGGAAGTTCGCTCTCGTAATGGTACATCGACATCATCAGAATGACTAAAAATAACTACGATTCCGGTGTTATCTAACTCTTTCTTAACTAATCTTGTGACCGCACTGTTAAACTCAAATTCCTTCATCTTACCATCGGGGGTTCTTTTTCCTGCTGTTTCTGGGCCATGACCTGCATCTAATATAATCCTCAATACGCTTCACTCCTTTTAACTAATAAATAGGAAGAGAAAAGATAAATGGATACTAATTCAATGTTTATTCATGCTAAAATAAGAACTAAGTTTATCAGAGGGTAAAAGGAGTGGAAAATGTGTCTCATGTTACGACAAAAGATATACAAGAGAAATTTAATTTGTCCTTAGTTAGCGGACAAGAGGGTATTGGACGACACATTTCTATAAGTGATATTTCAAGACCTGGTATAGAAATGGCTGGTTACTTTATGCACTATCCTTCCGATCGCATTCAGTTAATGGGAAAAACGGAAGTTTCCTTTTTTGAATTACTCAAACCTAAAGAAAGATCTGACCGGATGATGAAGCTTTGTGCACAGGACACACCTGTTATTATTGTTGCTCATGGCATGGAGGTTCCCAGTGAGTTAATTATAGCATCTAACGAGAACTCGGTGCCTGTTCTAACTACTAGCATGCCGACCACTAGATTTTCTAGTATGCTTACGAATTATTTGGAAAGTATGCTAGCACCTACTACTGCTGTTCACGGAGTATTGGTAGATATATATGGTGTAGGTGTATTGATCACTGGAAAAAGCGGTGTAGGTAAAAGTGAGACAGCCCTAGAATTAGTGAAAAGGGGACATCGGTTAGTTGCGGATGATTGCGTGGAAATCAGACAGGAGGGCGAGGACACTTTAGTAGGAAGCGCCCCAAAATTGATTGAGCATCTTTTGGAGATTCGTGGATTAGGTATAATAGATATTATGACACTGTTTGGTGCTAGCGCCATTCGAAGCTATAAACGAATCACTCTTGTAATCGAGCTAGAAATCTGGGATGAAAAGAAAACTTACGACAGACTAGGTCTTGAGGAAGAGAAAATGGAGATTATTAATACTGCAGTGACTAAGCTAACGGTCCCAGTTCGACCAGGTCGAAATTTAGCGGTCATCATAGAAGTTGCTGCCATGAATCACCGATTGAAAAAAATGGGTGTTAATGCAGCAGAGGATTTTGCAAAGCGATTAGACGATGTTATAAACCAAAATGGAGAATTTTAAATAATATATTTGGTTGAGAGGAGCTTTTATGAATATTCTACAGGCAATTGATCCGGTCGCTTTTTCATTAGGACCGCTAGAAGTAAGATGGTACGGTATAATTATTGCATTTGGAATCGTACTTGCATTTATAGTTGGACAGCGTGAAATGGTAAAAAGAGGATTTCATCCGGATTATTTAACCGATTTACTTCTTTGGGCTGTTCCAATCGCTATTATTAGTGCACGTATTTACTACGTAATATTTAAGTGGGATATCTATAGTCAGCACCCAGAGAATATTATTAAAATATGGGAGGGTGGTATAGCGATTCACGGTGCTTTAATAGGATCGTTCTTAACTGCTTACTTCTTTACGAGAAAACGTCGGAGTTCTTTCTGGAAGGTTACAGACATATTGGCACCAAGTATTTTGATTGGTCAGTTAGTTGGCCGTTGGGGTAACTTTATGAACCAGGAAGCACATGGTGGAGAGGTAACGAGAACTTTCTTAGAAAACCTATTCCTTCCAAACTGGATTATAGAGCAAATGTATATTGAGGGAAAATATTATCACCCGACATTCCTTTATGAGTCTATTTGGAACTTGATTGGAGTCATTATTATGCTGTTCCTTCGTAAGGTGAACTTGCGTCGCGGAGAAATGTTCCTCTTCTATTTAACATGGTATTCAGTTGGACGTTTCTTTATCGAGGGAATGCGTACAGATAGTTTATATTTAATAGGTGATTTGCGTACTGCACAGGTTGTATCACTAGTGACTATTGCAGTAGCAATTATTATATTTGTTTATAGAAGAATAATGGTTAAGCCAGTTGTGCGTTATCAAGACAAGTAAGAAAGATGGGATTGGGTATGGAAATGGGGACTCTTAAAAGGGGATTGTCTGCCGGTCTAAAAACAACGTGGACGTTAAGTAAGGTTATCTTTCCAATAACATTAATAGTAGTGATTTTGCAACACACTCCTGTTTTGCCATGGATAATACAATTTATAGAGCCTTTTATGGGGTTAATAGGCTTACGTGGAGAAGCAGCTATTCCACTTGTCCTAGGAAATGCATTAAATCTTTATGCAGGTATAGCAGGAATATTGTCTCTAGAGTTATCCGTGAAGGAAGTATTTATATTAGCAACCATGCTATCGTTCTCCCATAATATCTTTATTGAAACAGGAGTTGCTTTAAAGGTTGGAGTGAAGCTATGGATCGTATTAGTTGTCCGATTCGGACTCGCTATAGTTTCAGCGGTTGTTATTAACCTAGTATGGCAAGGTGGTGGCGAGGTAGCAAAGTATGGGGTAGTTACTGCAACACAAAACATACCGGATGGCTGGTTGGAAATTATTTTACTCGGTCTTCAAAAAGCTACATTTGGTGTTTTGCAGCTTGCTCTAATTGTTATTCCACTTATGGTAATCATCCAATTTTTAAAGGACCGAAATTACTTACAAAAGTTTTCAGATAAACTGGCACCTTTCACCAAAGTAATTGGTGTGCAGCCGAATGCTTCCATGACTCTAGTCGCTGGTCTAGTGATTGGTCTTGCTTATGGAGCAGGAGTAATGATTCAAGCGGTTCAGGAGGACGGAGTAAGTAAGAAGGACGCAACTTTAGCATTCATCTTTTTAGTGGCATGTCACGCCGTTGTAGAGGATACGTTAATTTTTGTTCCATTAGGAATTCCAATTTTACCTCTCTTGCTCATTCGATTGATTACGGCTTTTGTCTTGACGATTATTGTCGCCTATATTTGGCGGAAATCAGAACAGAAAAGAACCAAGGAAGTGCTTACAACATGAACGGAACAACCTATAAAGCGTTGCTTTTTGATCTTGATGGAACGTTGTTAAATACTAATGAGCTCATAATTGAAAGTTTTTTACATATTTTAGGAGATAAATTTCCTGGGAAATATGATAGAGAAAGTGTAATACCTTTTTTAGGGCCATCACTTCGGGAAACCTTTGATGGAATTGATCCAGTGCAAACTGAGTCACTTATTTTGTCATACAGGGCGTGGAATGAGGAACAGCACGATCAAATGGTTACAGCATTCGATGGGGTTGTCGAAACCCTTCAAAAATTAAAGAATCAAGGCTATAAGTTAGCAATCGTTTCTACTAAGAGAAGATCCATGATTGATAGAGGGCTTCGGCTTATTGGATGTCAGTCATTATTTGACACGATCGTGGGATATGAAGACGTATCAAATACTAAGCCTGATCCTGAACCTATTCTGCTTGCCCTAGAACGATTGAATGTTAGTAAGGAAGACGCCCTCATGATTGGTGACAATTTTCATGACATAGTTGGTGGGCAACGAGCTGGGGTAGATACTGCCGCTGTAGCTTGGTCTATAAAGGGTGAGGCATTCTTGGCAACATTTAATCCAACCTATATGCTGCAGCATATCAGTGATTTACTTTCTATAAAAAAAGGACAGCACTTATGAGAAAAACGGAGAGATACCTTGTAAAGGGAGCTAATTCCCTGTGGCATGTGTACGATACGGTACCTTTCTGGAAGGTGATAAAAAATTTTATTTTTATCCAGGCAGCGAGATATTCACCTTTTTTAAGCTGGAAAAACTTTTTTTATCGTACTTTTTTAAGAATGGAAGTTGGAAAGGAAACTTCTTTTGCTTTAATGGTGATGGTAGATGTTATGTTTCCTGAAAGAATTAAAGTAGGAAATAATACGATTATAGGATACAACACAACGATATTGGCACATGAATATTTAATTGATGAATACCGAATTGGCGATGTTATTATCGGAGATCGCGTATTAATAGGCGCTAACTCCACTATTTTACCTGGGATAACAATAGGAAATGACGCTATTATCTCTGCGGCAACACTAGTAAATGCTGACGTGCCAGAGGGCTGCTTCGTAGGAGGCAACCCAATGAGTATTATTTATACGAAGGAACAAATGCTAGAGCGTAATGCAAAGTAAAAAACTATTTAATGTTAGAAAAGAGCTGCACCTCCCCTGTTAGATTTTAACTAACAAGGGGAGGTGTAGTTTTTATATGATAAAAACTACCAACTAATTCTCTCAAGCAAAATACTTGATTAATATTTTTACTGAGATATAATTGACGAGTCAATGATTGATTAGTCAAGAGTTGATTCGTCAAGGGGTAAGGAGGGGAACGATGACTAAATCCTTTAAAGAAATAAAACAAACATTGCTTATGCTTCAAAGTATTGATAGACGAGTAGCGCAAAACTTTGAAAAAAGAACTGGTATTAGTTTCACCAGGTATGAAATGTTACACACATTATTCGAACGAGCACAGCTTTCCCAAATAGAGTTACAGCAAACGTTGAAAATTGATCAAGCAGCAATTACAAGACACTTGAAAATACTGGAAGAGAAGAACTTTGTTGTTCGCAATCGAAATAAGCAAAATAATAGAGAAGTGATTGTAGAGATTACAGATGCCGGTATAAGCACTTTAGAGAACTGTGATTTAGATAAAAATCAATTTATTGATGAATTATTTAATGGATTTACAGATCAAGAGATAAAGCAACTTCAAATATTAGTGAAAAAGTTAATTGATAACACAGAAATGCTAAATAGTTAAAAGGAAAAATACACGACATTCCTTGAAACTTCGAAATAATTCATTTGAAAGGGGTATCTAAGATGCCAAAAACACAAACAACAATCGACCAATTAATCCACGAAAGAAAATCAGTACGTAAATATAAAGAAAATGTCGTTATTCCTCATGAGGAAATACAAACTTTGTTACAAAAAGCGATTACAGCGCCTTCTTCAAGCAATATGCAGCCATGGCGTTTTATAGTAATTGAAGATCAACAGGTAAAAAAAGAGTTACGTGTGATTGCTAATAATCAGGAACAAGTGGAGACTTCATCAGCAATAATAGCTGTACTCGGAGATTTAGAAATGTACAAAAATGCAGAAAAAATATATGACGCTAACTATGAACAAAAATTTATGCCTAGAGAATTAGCTGATTTAATGATAAAAAATTCTCTTGCCTTGTACGGAAACTTACCTCAAGAAACAATGAAAAATATTGTACATTTTGATGCAGGACTTATATCCATGCAAATTATGTTATTAGCTAAAGATATGGGCTACGACACAGTCCCAATGGGTGGCTTTGATAAAGTCAAATTTGCTGAAAAATTTAACTTACTTCCAAATGAAGTACCAATTTTACTTATTGCTATAGGAGAAGCAGCTGCTCCTGCATACGGATCTTCACGCCTTCCTCTTGAACAAATCGTTAGGTATATTTAATAGAAGTATTGGAAAAATAAAATCTAAGAAGTATCTGCTTAATCATTAAGCAGGTACTTTTTTTCTTTTTCAAATATTTGTCGCTGAGTCGAGCAAGCTCTTAGTATCTCTACACTACAAATCAGTCTTCGGAAGTGATTCACAAAGCATTAGTACAAATAATATAAATAGTAGATTGTCCTCCAATCTCAAGCTTTTTATTACTTATTGAATGAAGCTGTAAGCTTGTTCAAAATCCTACTGATTTCGATAACGTTCTGAAGTTGACGAATAGTATGAAATAGTATAAAATTTACTTAATTTATTATATTAGCACTCTAGCATAGTGAAGTATTTAAAATAAGAGGTGAAACCATTGAGTAAAATTCAAATGTTTGAAAAGCCGCTTGGGATGCGAGACTCATTTCCAGAGGTTAATGAGCAAAAAGAATACATAAGATCTATAGCGAGAGAATTTATTCGAAACAAAGGATATGACTTTATCAAAACGCCATCGGTAGAGTATTTTGAAACCATTGGGAAAGCATCTGCAATCGATGAATCCTCATTATTTAAGTTGGTGGACAATCAAGGTGAGATGCTTGTTCTTAGACCTGATATGACAACCCCGATTGCTAGAATTGCAGCATCAAAGCTTTTAAAGGAAAAAAATCCATTACGTTTAGCTTATTATGCTAACGTCTTTCGTGCACAGCAACGTGAAGGCGGAAGACCAGCGGAATTTGAACAGCTGGGCCTAGAGCTGATTGGTGATTTTAGTGCTTATGGAGACAGTGAAATTATCTATACCGCAGTAGAACTCATTAAAGCGTTAGGCGTGGAGAACTTCCAAATTACTATTGGTCATGCTGGAATACTGACAGCAATTCTTTCTAACAATACTAGCAAGCTAGAGCAAGTCGAAACACTTAGACTGCTCCTAGTAGAAAAGAACTTTGTAGGATTTGTACAAATGCTAGATGACTTGAAGCTGACAGACACACAAAAGGAGAATTTGACAAAGCTTGTAGATTATACGCTAGAGTCTAAATCATGGGAAGATTTTAGACAGCTTTTGACAGACGAACAACAGTATTTATTGGATCAGATTGAACAACTAAAGAAGCTTTTAGAAGTACAACTGAGTGATCCTGCTATTTACTCGTTTGATTTTTCATTGGCGAGTCATATGAGCTATTACACAGGTATGTTATTTGAAATTCATGCAGCAGGAAGTGGTTTTCCAATTGGCAATGGGGGAAGATATGACGAGCTATTTAGGCAATTTGAACAAAGCGTGGGAGCTACGGGCTTTGGAATACGGGTTGATCGCTTGTTAGAAGTATTGCCTAAAAAGGCAACTGATGAAAAGCATACGCTTCTTTTATTTGATAAGGGCTCATTCCTGAAGGCTAATGTGCTAGCGGATGCAAGAAGAAATAATGGAGAGCGTGTCACCCTTCAATATAAGGACAGTGTCCATGACATAGAAGCCTATCAAGATAGTTTTCATGAAATAATTAAGGTAGTAGAAGGTGGTTCTGCAAGTGAATGAATTAACGATTGCAATGCCTAAAGGACGTATTTTTGAAGAAGCATATCAATTATTTATCGACGCAGGATTTAACTTACCAGCCGAAATTAGTGATTCTCGTAAGTTGATCGTAGAGGCACCGGATGAGAGGATACAATTTATTCTGGCAAAGCCCATGGATGTTCCAGTTTATGTGGAGCATGGGGTTGCTGACATTGGAATAGCGGGGAAGGACGTTTTGCTAGAGCAGCATCGGGACGTGCATGAACTATTAGATTTGCATATTAGTAACTGCTATATTGCGACAGCAGGCTTGCCGAATACTGTTATGAATGAGATAGCTCCTCGTGTTGCTACTAAATATCCAACGATTGCGACCAATTTTTATAAGGAAAAAGGGGAGCAGGTGGAGATCATTGAACTGAACGGTTCTATTGAGCTAGCTCCAATGATTGGCCTTGCCGATCGTATCGTCGACATTGTATCTACAGGACAAACGTTAAAGGAAAATGGTTTAGTAGAATATGAAAAAATTGTAGATATATCATCTAGGATAATCGTCAATCCGGTAAGCTATCGAGTAAAAAGCGAGCGAATTCGAGCGTTCGTTGCGAAGCTAAATAAAGAACTTCTAAAAAGGTAGGGAATGCCACGATGAAAATAGAAAAGCTTACAGACACCATTTCTTTACAGCGGTCTATGGAACAGGCAAATATCGATCACGTGACAACTGTACATGAGGTGATTTCCGATGTAAAAGAAAACGGAGATCAAGCGTTATTCGCTTATACAGAAAAATGGGATGGGGTAAGGCTTTCAAATTTGAAAGTGTCCGATGAGGAGATGGAAGAGGCATTCCTCAGCTTTGAACCTCAGTTAGTAGAAGATTTAAAGGAAGCGGCAGATAACATTCGGCTGTTTCATGAGAAGCAAATCAGACAAAATATTGACCTTGCTTTAGAAAAAAACTCGTATATTCAATATAGAATTTCACCACTAGATGCTGTTGGATTATACGTTCCTGGAGGAACAGCAGCGTATCCATCCTCTGTTCTCATGAACGCCATTCCAGCACTAGTCGCAGGAGTAAATCGAGTAGTCATCGTATCTCCACCCTCTAAGGACGGGAAGCTACCTGCTTCGGTTTTAGTTGCAGCTAAAATCGCAGGTATTACCGAAATCTATAAGGTAGGAGGAGCCCAAGCGATTGCAGCACTTGCATATGGAACGGAATCCATTAAACCTGTCGATAAAATCACAGGACCTGGTAACAGCTATGTGGCACTTGCGAAAAGAGAAGTGTTTGGCAAGGTAGCTATTGATATGATTGCAGGACCTAGTGAGATTGCTATTATAGCTGATGATACAGCATTTGCCGATGAGGTAGCTGCCGATTTACTAGCACAGGCGGAGCATGATCCATTTGCAAGCTCTGTTTTAATAACCACTAGTGAGCGATTAGCACAAAAGGTTTCAGATGAAGTGGAAAGACAGTTACAACTGCTGCCACGTGAGGAAATTGCTCGAGCATCCATTGAAAACTATGGACGCATCTATTTGGCTGAATCGCTACACCAGGCAGTTAAGGCAACAAATGAATTAGCTCCTGAGCATTTGGAGATTATTACAGAAAATGCAAAAGAGCTAAGCGAGCAAATCAGACATGCTGGGGCTATTTTCATTGGTCGATATAGCAGTGAGCCAGTAGGTGATTATTTTGCAGGAACGAACCACGTACTGCCGACTAATAGTACTGCCCGTTTTTCAAGCGGGTTGAATATAGATGACTTTGTTAAAAAAACAAGCGTAGTTTATTATTCGAAGGAAATGTGGCAGGAGCAATATCCTAAAATCGCTCGCTTGGCTAGACTAGAGCGATTAGAGGGCCATGCACGCTCTGTTGAATCAAGAAGCTGGGAAAAGGGGTTATTAAATGATTAAACAAAGAAACGCTCAAATAGAAAGAATGACAAATGAGACAAAGGTGTATGTAGATATTAACCTAGATGGTGAGGGAAAGGCTGAAATCGAGACAGGCGTTCCTTTTATGGACCATATGCTAGACCTGTTCACTAAACATGGATTGTTTAACGCTACGATAACAGCAAATGGTGACACGCATATTGACGATCACCATACGACAGAGGACATAGGCATTGTTCTCGGCCAAGCAGTAAAAGAGGCATTAGGAGATAAAAAGAGCATCAAACGCTACGGTAATGCATTTGTTCCAATGGATGATGCTTTAGCTCAGGTTGTTATCGATATTTCGAACAGACCTCATTTAGAGTTCAGAGCACAATTTCCGACACAAAAGGTCGGTATGTTTGATACAGAGCTAGTCCATGAGTTTTTATGGAAGTTTGCACTAGAAGCACGTATGAATGTCCATGTAATTGTTCATTACGGGGCAAATACTCACCATATGATTGAAGCAATCTTTAAGGCGCTGGCTCGTGCCATTGACGAAGCTATTACAATAGATGATCGAGTGAAGGGTGTACCTTCCACAAAAGGTCTACTTACATAAAGGAGGTATATCATGAGTTCGATACAAGTGTATCCTGCAATAGATATGAAGGGTGGTAAATGTGTACGCCTTTATCAAGGGGATTATGACCAAGAAACGATTTATGGAGATTCTCCATTTGAGATGGCAAAAAAGTTCGCAAATGAAGGAGCTACATGGATTCATCTGGTTGATTTAGACGGAGCAAAGGATGGAGAAAAGATTCATGCAAATGAGGTCATTCGAATTGCCAATGAACTTCCAGTTAAAGTTCAAATAGGTGGTGGCATACGCTCGAAGGAGGATGTTAGCTACTATTTGGATAACGGTGTAAGCCGTGTCATTATTGGAAGTCTTGCTATTTCACAGCCTGAGCTTGTTGCCGAACTGATCGAGGAGTATGGTGGAGACAGAATTGTCATTGGCTTAGATGCAAAAGATGGTATGGTAGCAACTCATGGTTGGCTAGAAACCTCTGGCAAATCTGCAGTTGAAGTAGGCCAATACTTTGCCTCCAAGGGAGCAAAACATGTCATTTTCACGGATATTGCGACAGATGGAACACTACAGGGCCCAAATTTAAAAGCCAATAAAGAACTTGCCGAAGCTACAGGTTTGTCCATTATTGTTTCAGGTGGCATCAGCTCCTTAGAGGACATTGGAGCAGTTGCCGAGTTGGCTAAAATCTCTAGCGTAAGTGGAGTAATAACAGGAAAAGCGTTATACAATAACCGTTTTACACTATCAGATGCGTTACAAAAAATAAATTAACAAGCAATCCTTGAAGGGGAGTTTTTAACATGGCTACATTGACATTTGATGATAGAGGACTAATACCAGTAATTGTACAGCACGCCATTACAAGAGAGGTTTTAACTCTTGCGTATATGAATGAAGAGGCTTACGAGAAAACGGTTGAGACGAGGGAGGCCTGGTTTTTCAGTCGCAGTAGACAGGAGCTTTGGCACAAGGGAGAAACCTCTGGAAACACACAGCAGGTTGTATCAATTCGAACAGATTGTGATTCAGATGCAATAGTATTAGAGGTGCTACCTAGCGGACCTGCCTGTCATACAGGGGAAGAGACATGCTTTCATATCAGCTTAGAAAAATTCGAAGAACCTTCTGGATATAATGTAGTCACTCATTTGATCAAAACAATAGAAGAGCGTCAACAAACGATGCCAGAGGGAGCCTATACAACTTACCTGTTTGAAAAAGGTGTAGACAAAATATGCAAGAAGGTCGGAGAGGAAGCATCAGAGGTAATTATAGCCTCTAAAAATAACGATGCAGAGGAGCTGAAATGGGAGGCGGCAGACCTCATCTATCACTTGCTTGTTTTATTGCAAAACCAAAATGTAAGCTATTATGATTTATTACAAGTATTGCAAAAAAGACATGAAATGAAATCACATAAAAAATAATACTTTATGATATACTGAGATTATACTGATAAGGGACGTTGTGATAACGTTCCTTATTATTTTTCGGAGGATTATCTTGAATAAAAAAAGAAAAAAGAAAATAGACAAAGAAAATATAATTTCATTCTTGCCGACTGGCGAATATTACTATAAAAAAGCATTAGATGAACTTCAAAAGGATGAGTATCAAAAAGCTCATAAGTATTTAAAAAGAGCATCTGATTTAAGCCCGGATGACCCAATGATTTTACTCCAATACGCCATTTTACAAATGGAATTTGATAAATACGATTATGCTCATGAATTATTAAGAAGTGCCCATGCGCTTGACCCAAACGAAGGAGATATCATATTCTTCTTAGCTGAGGTAAATGCTCATTTGGGAAACTTCATAGAGGCAAATCGCTTTGCCAAAATGTATTTAGAAAAAGAAATAAGCGGAGAATATATGGAGGAAGCGATGGAAATCGTCGACTTTACCGAGCAGGAGGATATCGTATCTCTACAGCTGGATACTCCATCAAGTGAAGCCTTGTTTTTACAGGAAAAGGCGAGACGTTTAATGGAGCAAGGAAAGTTTGAGGAAGCTGTGGAGCTACTTGAATCTATTATTGCTGATCATCCTGATTTCTGGGCTGCCTTTAATAATCTGGCCCTTGCCTATTTTTATATAGGGGAAGAGGAGCAATCGAAGGCTTTACTGCATCAAGTTCTAAGAGAAAACCCAGGGAACATCCATGCGCTATGTAATCTTGCGGTAATTCATTATTATGAAAAAAATACCGAGGAACTAGATGAAATCATCGAATTCCTGTCCAAGATTAATCCATATTTTATCGAGCACCGATACAAATTAGGTGCTACCTTTGCGTTGATTGGTAAATATGAACAAGCCTTCAAATGGCTGAGAAGCTTACAGAGAAAAGGTTTTGAAGCAGACCCTGGATTTTACTTTTGGCTCTCGCACTCTGCATACTTTGCAGGGCATGAGGAAGTTGCCCGCAATGCTTGGAAGGCACTTTTAAAACTTGACCCTGAAAAAGCAGGCTTCGAGCCTTGGCTACCGCAAATGAAGGATTTAGTGGAGCCCGATAGTGATGAACAAAAGAATTTAATATTGGAAAAGCTACAGGATAAACATATTAGTGAACGTATATTTGGATTCTATCTTTTAGGGAAATCTAGACATCGCCAGGAAATTATTGCCCATCCTAAATGGATTGTAGTGGATGAGCTAACTACTATGGAAAAACTGTTTCTGGCAAATTCCTTAGGCCATAAATTTGATGAAAAGTCTCCAGCAGAGAAAGCTTTTTTAAGAGCAATTTCTGCCTCTGACTTACTTTATGACGCTCATAAACCATTAGAACAGTCAGATACCTTCCTGTTCCAAATGTGGTTTGTTTTAGTAGAAAGAGCATTAGAACGTGCTTACGCATTTAAAAATCCACGTGCTTTAGCAGCCGCTACGGAGTATATGTTTGCTTCGTCTCGTATGAAAAACGTGACGAAAAAACAATTTGCCGAGCAATATGGGATTACAACTGCAACACTCACGAAATACGTCAACGAACTCATCCAATTTTTACCTTTTTCTGACTCCTAAGCATATTAGTTGATGAAGGATATAAAATTAGTTAGATTGTTGGTATGTAGTAAGTAGGAGGAATTTAGATGACAACTGAAAAAATATATGACGTAATAATTATAGGTGCCGGTCCAGCAGGCATGACAGCTGCTGTTTACACTTCACGAGCAAACCTTTCCACTTTAATGATTGAGCGTGGAATTCCTGGCGGCCAAATGGCCAACACAGAAGAGGTAGAGAACTACCCAGGGTTTGAAACAATTTTAGGACCTGAGCTTTCCACTAAAATGTTCGACCATGCAAAAAAATTCGGTGCAGAATATGCTTACGGTGACGTGTCCGAGGTAATCGATAATGGAGACTATAAAACAGTTAAAGTAAGCGGAAAAGAATATAAAGCTTTAGCAGTCATCATCTCTTCAGGTGCCGAATACAAAAAAATGGGTATTCCCGGTGAGACAGAGCTTGGTGGTCGTGGCGTCAGCTATTGTGCAGTATGTGATGGTGCATTCTTTAAAGGTAAAAACCTTGTAGTAGTTGGAGGAGGAGATTCTGCTGTAGAAGAAGGAGCCTTCCTAACTAAATTCGCTAACAAAGTAACGATTGTTCACCGCAGAGATAAGCTTCGTGCTCAAAAAATCCTGCAAGATCGTGCCTTTGCAAATGAAAAAATTGATTTCATCTGGAATACAACATTAAAAGAGATTCATGGAACAGATGGTAAGGTTTCTAGTGTTACTCTAGTCTCTACAACGGATGGTTCAGAAAAATCATTTGATACAGACGGCGTCTTCGTATATGTAGGAATGCTTCCATTAACTAAACCATTTACTAATCTTGGTATTTTAAACGAAAATGGTTATATCGTGACAAACGAAAAAATGGAAACAACAATACCTGGAATCTTTGGCGCTGGTGATGTTCGAGACAAAATGCTTCGCCAAATCGTTACAGCAACAGGTGACGGAAGTGTTGCAGCATTATCAGCTCAGCACTATATCGAGCACTTAAAAGATAAAAATACAACAAATGTGTAATTTAATTTTATCTTAATTTAACTGTAACTGTACTGAAATATTAAAGGTGTATATTAAAGTATATAAATTGACCCCCTTTTTATATATGCAAGATTTTGAACAGGCTGTTTTGCGATTTAAGTCGTGAAGCAGTCTCTTTTTGTGTAAGTTCATGTATAATAGAATGTAACTAAAGTGAAAGATGGAGTGACCATACGTGCAAAGAATCGCTAACTTACTTATATGTAAAGACAACAAAGTTCTTTTATTAAAGAAACCACGTAGAAATTGGTACGTAGCGCCAGGTGGCAAGATGGAGGAAGGAGAATCCATTCTAGTTTCTGCGGTACGTGAATTTACGGAAGAAACAAACACAGTGCCTATCAATCCTCATTTAAAAGGTATTTATACTATGGTGATTGAAGAAGACGGTAAGCGTATAGATGAATGGATGTTATTTACCTTTATCGGAACAGATATAGAAGGAACACCATATAAAGAAACTAAAGAAGGTGTGCTTGAATGGCACCCAGTTGAATCCTTACAACATCTTCCGATGGCTGAAGGAGACCGTACTAATCTGTTGTTCGCTGTAAAAGAAAAAGGTATGCAGTATGGTACCTTCGTTTATACTCCAGAATTTTCATTGATAAGTGAAACTATTCAGCAATCAGGGGAGGAAATATAAACAGTGGAAGCACAACCAAAGCAAGAAACAGAAGTCGTTATAATAACGGGTATGTCCGGAGCAGGAAAAACAGTAGCTATACAAAGCTTTGAGGATCTAGGATATTATTGCATCGATAATCTTCCACCCGAACTATTAAGTACATTTATAAAGCTAATGATTGAGTCAAACCAGCAACCTCGAAACATTGCTGCTGTCATGGATATGCGAGGCGGAGAAATGTTTCACTCATTGGTGGATTCAGTTAATCATCTTCAGGAAGCAACTTCTGTAACTCCGAAGGTCCTGTTTTTAGATGCACAAGATGAGGTACTTGTCAGAAGATATAAGGAAACTAGACGTTCCCACCCATTGGCTAATGCTGGATTGCCTTTAGAGGGCATCAAAAAAGAAAGAGAGCTTCTCTCTGATTTAAAAGGCAGAGCTCAATTCATTTATAATACTTCAAAGATGAAGCCTCGAGAGCTACGTGAAAAAATTCAAGAGGAATTTTCTTCGAATGGAAGCAAGGTCTTTACGGTGAATGTCATGTCCTTCGGATTTAAGCACGGAATTCCCATTGATGCTGATTTGGTTTTTGATGTGCGTTTCCTCCCAAATCCTTATTACATAGAGGAGCTTCGTTTGAAATCAGGGTTAAATGAAGAAGTTTCTAGCTACGTTCTAAAATGGGCAGACACGAAGACTTTAATAGAAAAGCTGACTGATCTATTCAACTTTATGATACCGCAGTACAAAAGAGAAGGAAAAACGCAGCTTGTAATTGCCTTTGGTTGTACGGGCGGTCAACATCGTTCTGTTACACTGGCAGAATATTTTGGTAACCTTTTGAAGGCGGATGACGAAACTATAATAACGCATCGAGACGTTACAATTAGGAAGGAATGACTAAATGGGTCGTACAAAACACCGAAAAAAAATAGTCATTTTAGGTGGAGGTACTGGCTTATCAACCTTACTCCGAGGTCTAAAAAAGCTTCCACTAGATATTACAGCTATCGTTACAGTAGCTGATGATGGCGGAAGCTCTGGTAGATTGAGAGATGATTATGATATTCCACCACCAGGTGATATTCGTAACGTTTTAGCAGCATTATCAGAGGTAGAACCGCTAGTAGAGGAAATGTTCCAGTTTCGATTTGCACATTCCAGTGAGCTAGAGGGACACTCCTTAGGGAATCTCATGATAACAGCATTAACCTCTATTACAGGGGATTTTGCTCATGCAATTACTGAAATGAGTAGAGTGCTTAATATCCATGGCAAAGTATTGCCGGCTGCCAATCAGCTAGTGACATTACACGCTGAATTTGAGGATAAAACCATTATTACAGGGGAATCTAAAATACCGGACTATGGGAAAAAAATAGAAAAGGTATTTATTACTCCCGCTGATGTAAAGCCTTTACCAGAGGCTGTAAACCTTATTCGCCAAGCGGATATTATAGCTATTGGACCGGGTAGCCTTTATACTAGTATATTGCCTAATCTATTAGTAGAAGATATTCGAAAGGCTGTCATTCGTTCTAAGGCCAAGAAGGTGTATATTTGTAATCTCATGACGCAGGCTGGAGAAACAAATAACTATACTGCCTATGATCATGTAAAGGCGCTTATTGACCATGTAGGAGAAGACTTTCTAGATACTCTTCTTATAAGTAAGGAAGAGATTCCTGAAAATGTTCAATATTTATATAAGCAAGAGATGGCATCACCAGTTAAAATAGATTTAGATAAGCTAGAGACACTAGACATAGATATCGTGAAGAAAGACATTTCCGTCGTATACAATGGCGCAGTGCGACATGATGCAATCGAAGTAGCGAAATGGCTTTTCGAATATGCAGGACAATGAGAATCTAAGAAGATAGGTTCTGCAAGAAAGGGGGAAACGTTATATGTCGTTTGCTTCTGAAACTAAAAAAGAAATGACGCAGGAGGAATCAAAGCCCTGCTGTTCAAAAGCAGAGCTATCTGCGCTCATCCGAATGAACGGATCTCTGTCATTTAGCAATAAAATGCTAAGTCTGGATGTTCAAACAGAGAATGCGGCAATTGCCAGAAGACTGTATACTCTTATCAAATCAATGTATAAGTTAGATGTGGAATTGCTCGTCCGCAAAAAAATGAGATTAAAAAAGAATAATGTGTATATTTGTCGTGTCAGAGAAGGGGCAAAAAGCTTACTAGAGGATTTAATGATTTTGAAGGAAGGTTTTCAATTCGAATACTCCATCTCCCCAGAGCTTGTCAAAAAGAATTGCTGTAAACGAGCATACTTACGAGGTGCTTTCTTAGCAGGTGGCTCTGTAAATAATCCCGAAACTTCATCTTACCACTTAGAAGTATACTCATTATATAAAACACATAGCGACGCATTAGTCGATTTAATGAATTATTATGAATTAAATGCAAAAACAATTGAACGTAAAAAAGGTTTTGTGGCATATTTAAAGGAAGCAGAAAAAATATCTGACTTTTTAAGCATTGCTGGAGCTCATCGTGCCCTCTTGAAATTTGAGGATGTGCGAATCATCCGAGATATGCGCAACAGTGTCAATCGTTTAGTCAATTGTGAAACTGCCAATTTAAACAAAACCATCAGCGCAGCCATCCGACAAGTGGAGAACATCCGCTTTATCGATAACGCAATCGGCTTAGACCAATTGCCAGAGAAGCTGCGAGAAATAGCTCGTCTGCGAGTGGAGTATCAGGATGTTACATTAAAGGAACTAGGAGACATGGTGTCCACTGGAAATGTAAGTAAATCTGGTGTCAACCATCGTTTGCGCAAATTGGATGAAATAGCAGATGCATTAAGAAGAGGCGAATCAATTTAAAGAAATGGGGCTAAGGATTATGGCGGAACAACAGGTCGAGGTAAAATTACAATCAGGACTTCAAGCAAGACAAGCAGCATTATTTGTACAAGAAGCTAATCGTTATATTGCAGATGTGTTTTTAGAAAAAGATGATAAAAAAGTAAACGCTAAAAGTATCATGGGTATCATGAGCTTAGCGATAAGCAAGGGTGCTACCATCACTTTAAGTGCTGAGGGCTCTGACGAAGCAGAAGCAGTAGAATCACTAGCTAAATTCATTTCTAAAGCAGAATAATTAATCGTAAGGCTGTTGTATGATCCGGTATGGATTGTATGGCAGCTTTTTTAATATTAACCGTATGTATCTTCTTGAAAAGCATGACTAATAATTGGTAGATTTCCGCTCTAGGCGGACGCGTTCCGTGGGGTGAGCGATAAGCCATCACCCGTCGCTTAAGCGCGCGGTTGTGATGGCTTATCTGTCTCACTGATCCCACTGGAGTCGCCGCCTGCCGCTACAATCACAGGTGGTGTAGGAAAGAGAAAGTCGTATGGGATAAACTTACTCAACTATTTATAGTTACTTGAAAAGAATGAAGGAGAGAGGAGAGATTTCCGCTATATGCGGTCGCTTTCCAAGGGGGGTGCGATAAGCCATCACCCGTCGCTTACGCGCGCGGTTGTGATGTCTTATCTGCCTCACTGATCCCACTGGAGTCGCCGCCTGCCGCTGCAATTACAGGTGGAGTAGGAATAGAAAGTCATGTGGAAAAACTACTCAACTATTTATAGTTACTTGAAAAGAATGAAGGAGAGAGGAGAGATTTCCGCTTTAGGCGGGCGCGTTCCGTGGGGTGAGCGATAAGCCATCACCCGTCGCTTACGCGCGTGGTTGTGATGTCTTATCTGCCTCACTGATCCCACTGGAGTCGCCGCCTGACGCTGCAATCATAGGTGGTGTAGGAATAGAAAGTCGTATGGGAAAAATAAGTTATCTAATTTCCGTCATGCTACACTATTCAATTTTAAGAGAAAACAATGTAAACTCTTTTATGAAGTGATTATAATTTTATTTAAAACTTTTAGGCAATAGTCCGGGTTTAAAAAAATAGATTGCTTTATCTATAGAAAAAACGTGTTCGAATAAACGAACACGCTCATACTATGAAGAAAGATTGTTGTGGATGATCTTATCTACGTATTTTTTTGCGGGGACTAGCCCTAAATTTGTTTCATTTCGAACGAATTTGACCATTTCCACTAGGCTACTGCCGTTATTATTCATTTCTAAAATTTGTTTTTCTAAATCCTCGTCACCGATAAAATGAAGGTCCTGCTGTTCTTCTAATTTTCTAATTTTGCTTTGTAGGCTGAAGGTATAGATTACTAAAAATAGAATGATTAATAAAGAAGTTATTTGAAATAGAATAGTTACACAACCTTTCATTACTAAATTGACAGAAAAGCTTTATTAAAAAATCCAAGGGAGCAGGAGCTCGCTTGGATTTTTTTGTGTTATTAGTCTTTTTTCATTTCGCTGCGTGCGATGATATGATCGATTAGACCGTATTCTTTTGCACGTTCTGCTGTCATGAAGTTATCGCGGTCTGTGTCTCTTGAAACTACTTCAAGTGGCTGACCAGTGCGCTCAGACATAATGTGGTTTAATTTATCGCGTAAGAACAAGATGCGTTTTGCAGCGATCTCGATTTCTGTTGCTTGCCCTTGAGCTCCACCAAGTGGTTGGTGAATCATTACCTCTGCGTTTGGAAGTGCATAGCGTTTGCCTTTTGTTCCAGCAGTAAGTAAGAAAGCACCCATTGATGCTGCCATACCGATACAAATAGTTTGTACGTCTGGTTTGATGAATTGCATTGTATCGTAGATAGCCATACCAGCAGTGATACTTCCGCCTGGGCTATTGATGTAGATGGAGATATCCTTTTCTGGATCTTCCGCTTCTAGGAATAAAAGCTGAGCAACGATAGAGTTTGACACGTTGTCATCAATCGCACTACCAAGCATGATGATGCGGTCTTTTAACAATCTTGAATAGATGTCATACGCACGCTCACCGCGATTTGTTTGTTCAATAACTGTAGGAATTAAATTCATCCTGGATTGCCTCCTTCAAAGGTGGTTATATTTTTTATTTTTATTTGTGTACTGAGAAATTCTACCTCAGTTGTAACTTTATCATACATGGAATGGTCAAGGAAGGTCAAATATTAAGCTTAGAAATGTTGACTTGAATTATTCCTATTCCATTTGTATAATAGAAAGGTCGCTTGCCCTCGTAGTTTAATGGATATGACACAAGATTCCGGTTCTTGGGATGGGGGTTCGATTCCCTCCGAGGGCGTCCATAACATTTAGAAACACTCGAATTTGTTCGAGTGTTTTTTTATTTACAAGATATGAAAGTATATGCTTTGTCGAGTTTTAATGCCCTGCATTTTCCTTACTCATTTTTACTTCTCCTTTCATATGATTCAGCATATGCGCCACTACGAAAGTGTAGTATAGGATCATCTGTTAGCTCTATGCCCTCCGGTACAATCGTTGGATCAAAAACAATGTCTTCCTTATGATGTATTTTATTTTTGATTTCCAAACGACCAATATTCACTTTTCTTCTTTCCTCTGGCCACATATCTGTAGCATCGTTTGGATTATCGCCATCCTCCGCTAAGCGGATAACGAGGTCAAACTCGACCGGTGCCTGGTTTAATCTGTTATCTAGCTCCTCGGTCAAATAATTAGCTGAAAGAGATTTACTTGTCAATGCAGGGTCCTTTGTTTCATTAACAGGAACCCATTCATATTTAATCGCCTGGCGAACACCGTCTTTATTGACGAAATAGAAGGCATGTATAGGATAATAATGGAGCTCTGCGTAGCTTATTGGCGGCTGTTTTGCCTGCTCTTTAATGATTTGAATAACGTTTTTGCTATGTGGATATTTTTTAGAGAGCAGCTCTACCATGGCAAGGCCTCTATCAATAGTTTTGATACCTGTTTTTTCATCCGTGAATATTTCGATCATATCTATAAATTCTCTAGGGCTGCTAGTAACAAACATAGGTACAGTGGAGCTCACTATATTGGTGATGCTACCATCTGCTAGCTGAAATTGAACAGCCAGTCCTTTTGCTGGAGTAAGATAATCTATCGAAGCAGGGTTAGGCGGGCTATTGGAAAAACGGACGGTAGCGGAGACAGCTTCTCTATGAAGGTGAGGCGCTACAGTGTAAGGTACGGCGTTGCCATTCGGATGAAATACCGCTTCATACATATCTCCCTTTGCATGGGCTCTTCTTGCTCCAGGGAATTTCCCTTGAATTTGTTCGAGTGCATCCACCGCTTCCTTTGGAGTTAAATCCTCTTTATGTATTTGTTCCATGTTTTTACCTCCTTTTTTATTGCAGTCTATTCATCATTACCACTCTTTTCCTATATTAAACCCACAAAACGGGAAGACATCTCTCTTTGAAAATTAATAAGATAGTTTTCGTATATAATGAATTAGTCTTGAATATTTGGAATAAAGTAAAAATAGAGGCTTTAAATAGATAAAAGGGTGAGAGTTAAATTTGAAGGGAGATAGGTGCTATTGAAAAGAACTATACACTTGCTAGTTAGTATAATATTTGTTTCTTTATTATTTCCGTTAACGACAGGAGCTGCATCTAACATTCCTAATGTTCCGAGAGATTCCTATTTAGTAGATTTAGAAGGTTATCTAGCTGATGAAACTAATCTAGAAATAGAGCAATTAGGAAACAGATTGAAACAAGGAACCACTGCTCAAATGGTTGTCATGATTATCGATAATATAGGTGATCAGTCAGCAGAACAATTCAACATGGAGGTCATACGTGAAAATAAAATAGGAAGTGTTAGAAAGAAAAATGGCATTGTTATTTTGATTGAGACGGATTCTATTAATCTAGGAGGGCCGACAGTTGAAATAACAGTAGATCGCGATTTAGAGGAAGCGATATCGTACGAAAAAGTAGACCGTATAATTGATCAATATACTATGCCTTATTTGAATCAAGGCTTTATCGACGAGGCAGTTCTCTACACATACCAGGCTTTATACAATGAAGTAATACGAGAATATGGTTTGAAAGAGGAGACTATACAGCCACAAGTTTATACTACTAACTATAATAATCGGTTGTCTATTCCTACTGTTGTGGTAATTGCACTAGTAATCTTTCTCCTTTATAGGATGATAAATAGGAACAGGGGTCTCGAGCGCAAATAGTAATCTATACTGCATATTCAAGTTTTTATTATTCTGATAAAATATAAAAAGAGAGGGGATGTAGAAATGAAACTAGTAGAGATAAACGAGGATAACTGGCGTAAAATTGTCTTTCTATCAACTAACGAGGACGGCAAAGCAACTATAGTAGAAAAATTTGTAGCATCCAATGCATTATCCATCGTTCAATCAGTCTATGAAACTGGTTGGATTACAAGAGGGATAGAGGTTGAGGACAAGCTTATTGGCTTTACGATGTACGGGTTAGATGAAGAAACTTCAAACTACTGGCTATGCCGATTTATGATCGATCATCAGAGTCAAGGTAAAGGCTATGGCAGAAAAGCAATTGAGCTAATCTTGAACGAAATAAAGCAGCTTGATGGTTGTGAAAGCATCTATTTATCAACCGAGCCAGATAACGAAGCAGCCATCAAGCTATACGAAAGCCTTGGCTTCCAAAAAACAGGCAAGCTTAATGAGGGCGAAGCGGAGTTTATGCTAAAAGTCTAGGACAAGGGGAGAGCGAGGGCTCTTCTTTTTTTGTTGAGTGGATTGTCGAAAACCACGGGGGCATTGTAGTAAACTAGGCCGTGATTGTCGTAAAAAGTGAAGAGATTGTACTAAAAACGGAGAGAAGACTGATTGAGAAAATGGATTGTAGTAAAACACCAGGAGATTGTAGTAAACTAGGCCGTGATTGTAGTAAAAAGTGAATGGATTGTAGTAAAAACCAAGAGAAGACTGATCGAGAGAATGGATTGTCGTAAAACACGAAGACATTGTAGTAAACTAGGCTGTGATTGTCGTAAAACATCAGGCGATTGTAGTAATCTAGAGCAGCATTGTCGTAAAACAGCTCCCGACAACAAAAAAACCAACAAAGAGTTGGTCTTTTTGTGCAATTTCATTGGACTACTTGTCAGTGTTTACATAGGCATCGAAATTCTCTATTTTATCACGTAAAGGTATGCCATCTACATCGCCTGTGCCGTTGTATCTTCCTATTTTTCCGGGTTCTGTTTTCGAAAAGATAAATTCTTCTTTTAATGTATGAAAGATTTTTTCGCCTTTGCTGTTTGTTAAGGAAATTTCAACGATAGGACGATAAATATTTGGGTGATCCTTATCTTGATTTAATTGAACCCTCTCTATGTGGATGACTATATTTTTTTCAACTAAATAGGGATTATATTTGAACACCATGTTTGTGCTAAGTGCATTTTCCAGCAAATTTTCTGTAAAGTATTTATCAAAGCTCGAATAGTAATAATTCATCATTTCCTTGTATTCTTTTGATACTAATAGCATATCGTATTCTTCTTGGCTCTCCACGCTTGTTTTGCTTTGCAGATCAAACCACTCTTGCCTTAAACGTTCAAACTCCTCATCGGGTCCATTATATTCTTTTTCTAGTACTGCAATCATAACTTCATCATTATTAAAAGGCTGCGTGATTTGCTCTGTTTGCTCTGTTTCGGAGGGCATGAGATACGTAATGATTAGAATGGAGGCTATCGCAACTATTGCTAATGAAATGATGGCTGGAAATACTCTTCGTTTTTTCTTTTCCATTCGTCCCTTCACTGCTAGCCATGTGTTGCGTCTTGCTTCATTAGAACGCTCGACATTCTTCATATCCGCGAAAAGCTCATCAAATTCCTTTGACGGTTCCATCTGCATAACCTCCTTTTTGGTGAAATTCCTTTTTTAATGCCTCAAGTGCACGCATCATTTTCATCTTTACCTTTGCCTCGGTCCATCCAAGTATGAATGCGGTTTCCTGGATCGAGCACTCCTGAACCTTTCGCAGGATGATAACCTCTTGATAGTCTTTTTTTAGCAATCGTAAGGAGTCGTACATTCTCGTAAGCTGTTCTTTTTGTTCAAAGCTACCTTCGGGTGAAAGTGCTTTAGTTTCTAAATCATGCTCTTTTTCAAATGAAAAAAATTGAATCACTCTTTTTCTTCTAAAATAATCATAGGTAACATTGCGAGCTATTTTTAGTATCCATGTAGCAGTAGAAGCCTGCTTATTAAAGGAATCAACTCCTTTAAATGCTTTATAAAAGGTTTCTTGTGTTAGATCCTCCGCACATTCCTTATGGCGGACAAGCAAGTAAATGTAGCCGTAAACCCGGTCGCTGTGGTCTCTATATAGCTGTTCCATTTCCATCTTCTGACCTCCCTTAAAGCAATAGACGAAGGAACCTTTAAAAAGTATCGCTTTTAAATAAAGATAAAGGTAAATGATTCTTCCAAGTAGACTTTTGCGAAGTGATGAATTAATTTGAAGTCAATACATGCAATCTAGTTATTTATTTATTGATTGAAGCGACAGGCGACGACTCAAGCGAGAGCTGGGAGGCAGATAAGACATCACATACGACGCGTTAGCGACGGTGATGGCTTATCGCTCCCCCGCGGAAAAGCGTTCGCCTAAAGCGCAAATCAAGCATATTTTGTGTTGTTTTCTATATCACTATTTTACCTATTAAGGAATAATTTGTACGCATAACTTTACACACGCTTTTGATATCTAAAAGGATTATAATGAGTGAAGGTAAATGTTATTGGAAGGAGGTATAGAAAATGTTAGTCCATTTCTATACAAGACCGGGGTGTCATTTGTGTGATGATGCGAGAATGATGCTGAAGCTAGTCCAAGAGGACGTGCCATTTCAAATAGAAGAGCATAATATAGAAGAGGATGATCAGCTGCATGAAAAGTATATGCTCATGATTCCCGTTGTGGAATATCAAGGGGAAATCATACAGTATGGGAATGTAGACTATGTGACGCTGATGGAAGCATTAGAAAATTGATGCTTCCAAACACAAATATTGCTATTTTGAATATATTAAAGTATTATGATTATAGAAATTAAATTTTTTTTGAGTAGATGGGACATTTTTGGCGTAAGTGGGACAAAAACGTCACCAATAAGGTTGGGATGTGACAAATGGATTCTTTTCTAGGTGCGCAACTAAAGCTTATGCCAGAGATGAGTGACCTGCTTCAGAAGAGGTATCGTATTCTCCAAACAATCCAGCTGACCAAAGGTATTGGCCGAAGAGTTCTAGGTGAACAGCTAAGCTTAACCGAGCGTGAAACTCGTAAGGAATTGGACGCTTTAAGGACTCAAGGCTTGATAGAGGTTTCTCGTGAGGGAGCTTCGATTACAGCTGAGGGCAATGAAGTATTAACAGAGTTAAAAGAAGTAGTTCGTTTGTGGTCGGGTCGATCGCAGATGGAGCTAATGTTAAAAAAATATTTAAATATAAAAGATGTGATTATAGTTCCGGGAAATGTAGATAATGATACAAATACATCTATGCTTTTATCGCAGGAGGCTGCAAAGTATTTAGAAAGTATTTTACTGAATGAACACATTATCGCAGTTACCGGTGGGTCAACGATTGCATCCATCTCCCATGCAATGACGGAGTCGTCCAGATGGAAGGACTTGTTGTTTATTGCAGCTAGAGGAGGGGTAGGGAAGGATGTCCGGCTACAAGCAAATACAATAGCGTCTTTGTTTGCTAGTAAGATGAATGGATCCTACCGCACGTTATATATACCTGACCGCTTAAGTGAGGAAGCATATATGACGATGAAGAAAGAGCCTTTTATTCAAGAAATGATGGACCTTTATGAAAGGACGAACATCATTATTCATGGAATAGGCGATGCTTTAGAAATGGCCAAAAGAAGAAATTCTAGTGACGAGGAGATTGAGCTTCTGAGAAGTAGAGGAGCGGTCAGTGAGTCGTTTGGCTATTATTTCAACAACCAGGGTGAAGCAGTTCACCATATTCGAACAATTGGCGTTCAGTTAAACCAGCTTCAACATATAGAGCATCTACTTGCGGTTGCAGGCGGGGCAAAAAAAGCAAATGCACTTATTTCTTATTTCAAGCAGGCACCATTGCAAACTGTCTTAGTAACAGATGAAGGTGCAGCAAACGAAATGATGAAAGTAATTCCAAAAAACATTTAGGAGGAATTTATAATGACAGTAAAATTAGCTATTAACGGATTTGGACGTATCGGACGTAAGGTTTTCAGAGAAGCTTTAGAGCAAAAGGATTTAGAAGTAGTAGCAATCAATGACTTAACAGATGCAGCGATGCTTGCTCATTTATTGAAATATGATTCTGTACACGGTATCTCTAATGCGGACATCACTTCAGAGGGTGAATACCTAGTAGTTAACGGGAAAAACATTCAAGTATTCGCAGAAAAGGATCCTTCAGTACTTCCTTGGAAAGACCTAGGAGTAGACATCGTAATCGAATCTACTGGCGTATTCAGCACAGTAGAAAAAGCAGGCAAGCATTTAGAAGCAGGAGCTAAAAAAGTTATTCTTTCTGCTCCAGCGAAAGACAATATGCCGACATTCGTTATGGGTGTAAATGAAGAAAAATATAACCCAGAAACAGATCATGTAGTTTCCAACGCTTCTTGTACAACAAACTGCTTGTCACCAGTAGCGAAAGTATTACAAGATAACTTTGGTATCAAACGTGGGATGATGACAACAATTCACTCATTCACAAATGACCAACGTATCTTAGATTTACCACATAGCGACTACCGTCGTGCTCGTGCAGCATCTGAGTCTATGATTCCAACAACAACTGGAGCAGCAGCTGCAGTAGCGAAGGTTCTACCTGAGCTAAAAGGAAAATTAGATGGTATGGCTGTTCGTGTACCGACACCAAACGTATCACTAGTCGACTTTGTAGCAGAGCTAGACAAAGAAGTAACTGTAGAAGAGTTAAACAAAGTGCTTCGTGAAGCTTCTGAAAATGAACTAAAAGGAATTCTGGAATACAACGAGCTTCCATTAGTATCAATCGACTACAATGGTAACACTGCTTCTTCAACTGTAGACGGACAATCTACTATGGTATTAGGTGACAACCTTGTAAAAGTATTAGCATGGTATGACAACGAATCAGGCTACTCTGCACGTTGTATCGACCTTGCATTATTAATGGCAAAAAAAGGGTTATAATTTAAAGCACTAAGCCTTTCAAAAGCCGAGGAACATTAGTTTTTGAATAGCGTTAAAGTATAATAACCTCTATAATAAAAGAGGGTAAAGGAGCAAAGGTTACCCCTTTTGCTCCTTCTTTTTTTAAGTAGGCAATTCAATTACATAAGGAGGCTTATTTTTATGAAGGAAAAACAAACAATGAGCGATGTAACGTTAAAGGGAAAACGCGTCTTTTGTCGAGTAGACTTCAATGTACCAATGGAAGACGGTGCAATTACAGATGATACTCGTATTCGTGCAGCACTACCTACGATCCAACACTTAATCGAGCAAGGAGCAAAAGTGATTCTTGCAAGCCATATGGGTCGCCCAAAAGGGGAAGTAAAGGAAGAGCTACGATTGACAAAGGTTGGCGAGCATTTAGCAAAGCTATTGAATAAGCCTGTCACTAAATTAGATGAATCAATTGGAGAAAAAGTGGAACATACTATCTCTGAAATGAACGAGGGAGACGTTGTTCTTTTAGAAAACGTCCGCTTCCACGCTGGAGAAGAGAAAAACGATCCAGAGTTAGCAAAAGCGTTTGCTTCGTTAGCGGATGTATATGTAAATGACGCATTTGGTGCTGCTCACCGCGCACATGCGACAACAGAAGGTATTGCTAAGCTACTTCCAGCAGTTTCTGGATTGTTGATGCAAAAAGAATTAGATGTATTAGGAAAAGCTTTAACTACACCTGAACGACCTTTCACAGCTATCATTGGTGGAGCGAAGGTAAAGGATAAAATCGGTGTCATCGATCATTTATTGGACAAGGTAGACAACATCCTAATCGGTGGTGGACTGTCTTATACATTTACGAAGGCACAAGGCCATGAGATTGGAACTTCTCTTTTAGAGGAGGACAAAATCGATTTAGCTAAGTCTTTCCTTGAAAAAGCGAAGGAAAAAGGCGTGAACTTCTATTTGCCAATCGATGTGGTTGTTGCAGACGAGTTCTCCAAGGATGCAAATACGAAGGTCGTGTCAATCGACCAAATCCCTTCAGACTGGATGGGCTTAGACATTGGTCCTGAAACCGTAAAGCTTTACGATCAAGTCATTAAAGACAGCAAGCTAATTATTTGGAACGGACCGATGGGTGTGTTTGAAATGGATGCTTTTGCAAACGGAACGAAGGGTGTTGCCAATGCAATGGCGGAAACCTCTGGATATACAATCATTGGCGGAGGAGATTCAGCTGCAGCTGTAGAGAAATTTGATGTAGCAGATAAAATGGACCATATATCAACTGGTGGAGGAGCTTCCTTAGAGTTTATGGAAGGTAAGGACTTACCAGGCGTATCGGCACTAAACGATAAGTAAATGGAGGAGATTTTATATGCGTAAACAAGTAATCGCAGGAAACTGGAAAATGTACAAAACGCTTTCTGAGGCAAAGCAATTTGCTAGCGAATTAAAAGCGAAGCAGCTAGATACGACAAATGTAGAGGCAGTCATCTGTGCACCTGCTCTATTTTTAGAGTCATTAGTTAACGAGACTAAGGGATCTTTTATTTCAATCGGTGCTCAAAACATGCATGAAGAAAAGGAAGGAGCGTTCACTGGTGAAGTGAGCGGTCAACAATTACAAGATTTAGGCGTAAGCTATGTCGTAATTGGTCACTCCGAAAGACGCCAATATTTCAACGAAACCGACGAATCAGTCAATAAAAAAGCAAAGGCTGCATTTGAAAATAACCTAACGCCAATCATTTGTGTTGGAGAATCGTTGGAGCAGCGTGAGAGCAACGAAACAGAAAGCATTGTTTCTGCTCAAACAACAGCAGCG
Source organism: Psychrobacillus faecigallinarum (assembly GCF_014836595.1). Taxonomy (GTDB): domain Bacteria; phylum Bacillota; class Bacilli; order Bacillales_A; family Planococcaceae; genus Psychrobacillus; species Psychrobacillus faecigallinarum. Next base: position 173,335 of record NZ_JACSQO010000009.1, read on the forward strand.
CTAGAAGGTCTTTCAGAAGAACAAGTGAAAAACACAATTATCGCATACGAGCCAATCTGGGCAATCGGAACTGGTAAAACAGCTACGGCTGACGATGCAAACGATGTATGTCGTTCCATCCGTGAAACGATTTTAGATGGTTTTGGAGAAGAAGTTGCAAGTGCGGTCCGTATCCAATACGGCGGCAGCGTGAAGCCTGAAAATATTGAGGAATTGCTTTCTAAGGAAGATATTGATGGTGCATTAGTAGGCGGGGCGAGCTTACAGGTAGATTCGTTTGTGAAACTACTGGAGGCTGGTGCAAATGTCTAAAAGTCCAGTTGCATTAATTATTTTAGACGGTTTCGGACTAAGACCTGAAACTTATGGTAATGCAGTTTTTCATGCGAAAAAACCAAACTTCGATCGATATTGGAACGAATTCCCGAACGCAACCTTAATCGCTTCTGGAGAGGCGGTTGGCTTGCCAGATGGGCAAATGGGTAACTCTGAGGTTGGTCATTTAAATATCGGTGCCGGAAGAATTGTTTATCAAAACCTTACTCGCATTCATAAATCTATTCGTGATGAGGAATTCTTTAAAGAGCAAAAGCTTTTAGCTGCGATTGAGCATGTGAAGCAAACGGGTGGAAAGCTACATCTTATGGGCCTTCTATCTGATGGTGGAGTTCATAGTCATTTTTCACATTTATTTGCTTTATTGAAGCTTGCTAAAGCACAGGGGCTGAACGATGTTTTCGTGCATGGCTTCTTAGATGGACGTGATGTTGGTCCACGCACAGCGGTAGCATACGTAGAGGAAGCAGAAAAACAAATGAAGGATATTGGTATAGGCCAGTTCGCATCTATTAGTGGCCGCTACTATGCAATGGACCGTGATCGTCGTTGGGATCGTGTTGTCCTTGCCTATAAGGCGATGGTAGATGGAGTCGGTAAAACGGCTGAAACAGCAACTCAGGGAGTACTTAACTCTTATGAGGAGGATATTGCAGATGAATTCGTCGTGCCATTTGTCATTGAGAAAAATGGACAGCCGGCTACTACTATAGATACTGGTGATGCAGTCATCTTCTTTAATTTCCGTCCTGACCGTGCAATTCAGTTATCGATGGCGTTAAATACTCCATCGTTCGATAGCTTCCCATTAAGCGAAAAGCATCCGAAGAACCTTAAATTCGTGACATTCACTCATTATAGCGATGAAGTAGTAGCGGATGTAGTATTTGAAAAAGTAAATTTATCTAACACGATCGGTGAGGTTCTTGCAGCTCGCGATAAAAGACAGCTTCGTATAGCCGAAACCGAAAAATATCCGCATGTGACATTTTTTATGAGTGGTGGTCGAGAGGAGCCATTCCCTGGAGAACAACGAATTCTCATTAATTCTCCTAAGGTGGCAACGTATGACCTTAAGCCAGAAATGAGCGCTTATGAAGTAACCGACGCTTTAGTAGGAGAAATTGCATTAGACAAATTTGATGCGATCATCTTAAACTTTGCAAATCCGGATATGGTAGGTCATAGCGGAATGCTAGAGCCAACCGTGAAGGCAATCGAGGCAGTGGATACTTGCCTTGGCAAGGTGGTAGATGCAATTTTAGCAAAAGGCGGCCAGGCAATTATTACCGCTGACCACGGAAATTCCGATGAGGTAGTCACAATCGAGGGTAACCCGATGACAGCTCACACGACCAATCCTGTACCAGTTATTGTGACTGAAAAGGGAGCAACACTTAGAACAGACGGAATTTTAGCCGATTTGGCTCCAACCATGTTACACTTATTAGGTATAGAAGCACCGCCTGAAATGACAGGTAAAACATTAATCGAAACGGAGAGTTGAAAATGCCAATTATTACACAAATTCAAGCTCGTGAGGTATTAGATTCACGCGGAAACCCAACAGTTGAAGTAGAAGTATTCACAGAAAGCGGAGCATATGGCCGCGCAATCGTACCATCTGGTGCATCTACTGGTGAATACGAAGCAGTAGAACTTCGCGATGGCGACAAGTCAAGATACCTTGGAAAAGGTGTATTAAAAGCGGTAGAAAACGTGAACAACGTAATCGCGGCAGAATTAGAAGAAAATTTCTCAGTGTTAGACCAAGTTGAAATCGACCATGCAATGATCGAGCTAGACGGTACTGAAAACAAAGGTAACCTAGGAGCTAACGCAATTCTAGGAGTTTCTATCGCAGTAGCACACGCTGCAGCTGACTATTTAGATGTACCTTTATATCAATACCTAGGCGGGTTTAACGCAAAACAACTTCCAGTTCCGATGATGAATATCGTAAACGGCGGCGAGCATGCTGACAACAACGTAGACATCCAAGAATTCATGATCATGCCAGTAGGAGCAGAATCATTCCGTCATGCTTTACGCATGGGCGCAGAAATCTTCCATAGCCTAAAATCAGTATTAAAAGATGCTGGCTTAAACACAGCTGTTGGTGATGAAGGCGGATTCGCACCAAACTTAAAATCAAACGAAGAAGCACTTTCTACAATCATGACCGCAATTGAAAAAGCTGGCTACAAACCAGGTGAAGAAATCCTTCTGGCAATGGACGTAGCATCTTCTGAGCTATTCAACAAAGAAGACGGCAAATACCACCTAACTGGTGAAGGCGTAGTCAAAACTTCAGAGGAAATGGTTGATTGGTACGAAGAGCTTTGCAATAAATACCCAATCATCTCAATCGAAGACGGATTAGACGAAAACGACTGGGCTGGCCACAAGCTTCTAACAGAAAGACTTGGCAAAAAAGTTCAGCTAGTTGGAGACGATCTATTCGTAACTAACACGAAAAAACTAGCACAAGGAATTGAGCAAGGCGTAGGCAACTCAATCCTAGTAAAAGTTAACCAAATCGGTACACTTACAGAAACATTTGACGCAATCGAAATGGCAAAACGCGCTGGCTACACAGCAGTCATCTCCCACCGCTCTGGTGAATCCGAGGACGTAACAATCGCTGACCTAGCAGTAGCAACAAACGCAGGCCAAATCAAAACAGGAGCACCATCCCGCTCCGACCGCGTAGCAAAATACAACCAACTACTACGTATCGAGGACCAACTATACAACACAGCTCAATACCTAGGCAAAAAAACATTCTACAACCTGAAATAAATAATGGTAGATAACTACTTAACACTTTTGTGTTAAGTAGTTTTTTTGTGGGGAGATTTGTGTGGAGCGTGGGAAGTGTTGCGGAGATAGGGAGAAGTGTTGCGGGAAATAGAGAAAGTGTTGCGGAGATAGGGAGAAGTGTTGCGAGAAAGAGAGGAAGCATTGCGGGAAATAAAAGAGTTGCGGGAAATAAGGAAAGTGTTGCAGAGATGAGTCGAAGTGTTGCAGAGAAGGAGCAAAGTGTTGCGCGAAAGAGAGGGAGCATTGCGGGAAATAAAAGAGTTGTGGGAAATAAGGAAAGTGTTGCGGAGATAGGGAGAAGTGTTGCAGAAAATGGGCAAAGTGTTGCGCGAAAGAGAGGAACCATTGCGGGAAATAAAAGAGTTGCGGGAAATAAGGAAAGTGTTGCAGAGAAGAGTCGAAGTGTTGCAGAGAAGGAGGAAAGTGTTGTGCGAAAGAGAGGAAGCATTGCGGGAAATATAAGAGTTGCGGGAAATAGGGCAAGTGTTGCAGAAATAGGGAGAAGTGTTGCGCAAAAGGATAGAAGTGTTGCAGAGATGAAGCAAGGTGTTGCACAAAAGGTGGTGAACATCAGGGAAATGCGGAACGTTGGAGAGACGGAGCGGAACCTTGCACAGATTGCGTGCAACATTGCGGAGATAGAATAAAACCTTGCACAGATGGAGTGAAACCTTGCGGAGACGAGCATAAACATTGCAGAAATCACGAAACTCTTGCAGGCCCATCATAATTTGCTAACGAGTCTCAAAAAAAGAGAGCAGGTACATCGCCTGCTCTCTTTTCTATTAAAATATATACGGGCCAACCAAGAAAAACAGGACGGCTAAATTCATAAAGGTCGCATATAAAATCATATACGTGTAATCTTCCTCTTCTGGGTTATAGCGGGCAAGGAATAATGGAACGACCGATATAACAGCTCCTACGACTAATAAACCAACAAAATGCCAGCTTTCCGTAATGAATGGAACATTTGCAATGATCGTTTCTACCTTCGTAAAGCGATATAAGAAAAAGATTTGCAACGCTAATAGCGAGATGACATGGATAACAAATCCTAAAAGGTAGGTTTTTTCATATTTAAATCGGTTTAAAATAACTGTGCTCAAATAGGAAATCCCAAATGCAAGGATGATCCATGCAAAGGCAAACAGTACTAGCATTAAGCCGTTAAAGGATTTACTAAACTGGGTGTAGGCTGCTTGCTTGTAGTCCTCCTTGGAAATTTGTTTGCTCTCTTCTATTTGGATTGGGTCAGAGGAGGTGTAAACTAATTCCCTTTGAGAACCATTCATCTCTAAAAAGGCAACGGTCTGCTTGTCTAATATGACAGGGCGCTCGTATCTGATACCTGATTTGGACAACAATGTAGCCTGAATCGTGCCATTAGTTAGCGGCCCCATGAACACTTGGTTTTTATTGCCGGCATAGGTTGCGGTAAAGGCTATTAACGTTTGTCCGTCCTGCTGAAGTACAGTTGGCTGGGTAATGTCATCTAATGTGCGACCGTCCTCTTCATGCTCAAATTTTAGCTTCGTCAGCTGAATGGTTTGATTTGGCGAAAGATTAAAAGATGCCTGTTGGATCACCTTCGATTTTGCACCGCCAGAAACAATGGTTGCATCCATTAGCAGCAAGTACTCCTCTTTTGACTGCTCAATAATATTTAAGGAGGATACTAAGCTTGCTGTACTAGTGAACTTGAATAATTGGTTAGGCTCGTTCGTTAGAGTGTATACGCTAAAGCGGTCTCCCTGAGTATCCTTTGTTATAGCAAAGATGTTATTATCAAAAATTTTAACATCATAGATAGGCTCATCCATCCCATAAGCTTGCTCTTGACCATCCTTCAAAACTGTCAATTGACGGTCCTTCGTCCAGTAGACTAACGTATCGTCCGATTTTACGAAATCCTCGACGTTTTGGGCAATTTCCTGGATGTCGTTCTTTGTGTTGAAATGAAGTAAGGAATAATTTTTAATATAATAAGAGTCCGTTTCATCACTCCAGGCGTTAGTGCTTGTACTAGTTAAGGCCAGGCTGCGAGCTTCCTTACAGCTTAAGTCCAAATCACAGGAGACGATGGTTTGCTGCTTGAAATTTCTAAGAGCAAGTATGTAGCTATTCTCCTTATCTAATACTTGAAAATTCGAATAATTAGAAGCAGGGATATCGACCGAAAAAGTTCTGCTCCAATTATCTGATGGTAGTTTCGTTTCTTCCTTTAATGTAAACCAATAGACGGTAGCGATTAACGCTAAAAGAATGATGCTGGTCATTGCAAATAATTTTTTGTTCACAATCAATCTTTCCTATTCATTATGTATTTTTACAAAATAAACCATTAAATCTTTCCTATTTCATTTTACCGCTAGATTATGAGAAAATATATGATATTATTTAGATAACTACTTTAAAGTTTATAGACTGTTGTCAGTTCTATTTAAATTTGGTAAAATTATAAGTGTTGTGAAGTTCTAATCAGGAGGTGTAACAATGAATACATTATTAATGACATTATTAATCATCGTCTCACTTGCTTTGATTGTAGTAGTATTATTGCAGTCAGGTAAAAGTGCTGGACTTTCAGGAGCCATCTCCGGAGGAGCTGAACAACTCTTTGGAAAACAGAAAGCTCGTGGTATGGATTTAATCTTACATAGAGCGACTGTCGTACTTGCAGTATTATTCTTCATTTTGACGATAGCTGTTACTAAATTTTAAAAAACGAATGTATACGCCTAACCATACTTTCATTTGGTTAGGCGTTTTCTTTTATATTTGGGCATACATAAGATAAAATTAATAATGGTAAGATATATATATAGTAGAAAAGAAATGCTGTTTTTGGATATAGGAGGTTTTATTGGAATGCGCATCACTACACCAAAGCCGTTTTTTTTTGAGGCAGGAAAACGAGCAGTATTATTATTACATGGTTTTACCGGCAATTCGTCCGACGTCCGGATGCTTGGTCGGTTTTTAGAAAAAAATGGCTACACTTCCTTGGCTCCACATTATAAGGGACATGGTGTACCACCGGAGGAGCTGCTAGAAACTGGCCCAAAGGACTGGTGGAAGGATGTTATGAAGGCATACGACCGGTTAAAGGCAGCTGGCTATGACGAAATTGCTGTTGCTGGATTGTCGCTCGGAGGCGTATTTTCGTTGAAATTGGGGTATACAGTACCTGTAAAGGGAATAGTAACTATGTGCTCTCCAATGACGATGAAAACGACCGACGTCATGTTTGAGGGCGTCGTAAAATACGCGAAGGAATATAAGAAATATGAAGGTAAAAGCGAGGAGCAAATAGAAGAAGAAGTAGAGGAGATTCGCAAAAATCCGATGCAAACACTGGGTGAGCTGCGAGAATTCGTCTATGAGGTCCGCGATCACGTTGATCATATCTATGCGCCACTTTTCGTCACACAGGGGAAGCTTGATACAGTCATTGACATAAATTCTGCAAACTATATTTATGAGCAGGCTGAATCGATTGAAAAAAAGATAAACTGGTACGAGGAATCTGGTCATGTCATTACGCTTGGACCAGAAAAGGAAACGTTACATGAAGATATATTAAACTTTTTAGAATCGCTGGATTGGAATGTGTAAAACAGACCAATTCCGCACAATCTGAAAAGGGAGGGATGTTTAGATGGAGAATATGAAAGAACAATTACTGGAGTTAATGAACTCAGAAGAATATAAACCGATGACCACCAAGGAATTAGAGGACCATTTTGGACTGACCGAGGCTGATGACTTCAAGGAGCTAGTAAAAACACTAGTTTCTATGGAGGACAGCGGAGCGGTTGTACGCTCAAGATCTAATCGTTATGGTGTCCCATCTCGCATGAATTTAATCGTCGGGAGCTTCATCGGTCATGCAAAGGGCTTTGGTTTCGTCACACCAGAAGAATCTGGGATGGATGATATCTTTATTCCCCCTACGGAAATTAACGGGGCAGTAAACGGTGACAAGGTACTAGTTCGCGTATCGAAGGAATCATCAGGAGACCGCAGAGAAGGTACAATTATTAAAATTACTCAGCGAGGCATCTCACAGGTTGTCGGTACGTTCCAGGACAATAAAGGCTTTGGATTCGTTATACCAGATGACAAAAAAGTGCCGATGGACGTATTTGTCGCTAAAGGCGACACACTAGGAGCAGTAGATGGACATAAGGTAGTTGTAGAGATTACCGATTGGCCGAATGAAAGAAAGTCTGCAACAGGTATTGTCACGAAAATCCTTGGACATAAAAATGATCCAGGTGTTGATATTCTATCAATCATCTACAAGCATGGGATTACGATTGACTTCCCACAAGAGGTAATCGATCAAGCAGAGGCTGTTCCAGATCAAATCGCAGAAGGTGACCTAGAAGGACGCAGAGATCTTCGTGATGAGGTTATCGTCACAATTGACGGAGCAGACGCAAAGGACTTGGATGATGCAGTAACAGTAACAAAATTGCCTGAAGGTACATATAAGCTTGGCGTACATATCGCAGACGTAAGCCACTATGTAACAGAGGGATCAGCTCTTGACCGCGAGGCATATGACCGTGGAACAAGCGTGTACTTAACCGATCGTGTTATTCCAATGATTCCGCACCGTCTATCGAATGGTATTTGTTCACTTAACCCACAGGTGGATCGTTTAACGCTTTCCTGTGAAATGATCATCAACGGCTCTGGTATGGTGACATCCCATGAGATTTTCCAAAGTGTGATCCGCACAACAGAGCGAATGACTTACTCAGATGTATATAAAATTCTAGAAGAAAAAGACGAAGCATTAATCGAGCGCTACAAAGATCTAGTGCCAATGTTCGAGAATATGGCTGAGCTTGCAGCAGTGCTAAGAAAGAAACGTGAGGAACGCGGAGCAATCGACTTCGATTTCCCGGAAGCTAAAATTCTAGTAGACGAGGACGGCTGGCCAACAGACGTAGCTATTCGCGAGCGTACGGTGGCTGAGAAGCTGATCGAGGAATTCATGCTAGCTGCCAATGAAACCGTTGCAGAGCACTTTAAATGGATGGATGTGCCGTTCATTTACCGTATCCATGAAGATCCTAAGCCAGAAAAGCTTCAACGCTTCTTCGGCTTCCTAACGAACTTCGGTTTAGTAGTAAAAGGTACGGGCAATGACATTCACCCGAAAGCACTTCAAGAAATCATTGAAAGTATCGAAGGAATGCCAGAGGAGCCAGTTATCTCAACAATGCTTCTTCGTTCCCTACAGCAGGCAAAATATTACGGAGAATGCCTAGGACACTTTGGTTTATCAACTGAGTTCTATACGCATTTCACATCTCCGATCCGTCGTTACCCTGACTTAATCGTACATCGTCTGATCCGTACGTATTTAGTGAATGGGGATGTTTCATCCGCAACTATCAACCATTGGGGTGCAATCATCGACGATATCGCAGAGCATACATCGAAACGTGAACGCCGTGCAGTAGATGCAGAGCGTGACACGGATGCACTGAAAAAAGCACAATACATGGCAGATAAAATCGGTGAGGAATTCGAGGGTATCGTTAGCTCGGTTACGAACTTCGGTATGTTCATCGAGCTGCCAAACACAATCGAGGGTCTTGTCCATGTGACGAACATGACAGACGACTACTACCGCTTTGACGACCGTCAAATGATGATGATCGGTGAGCGCTCTGGCAAACAGTTCCGTATCGGGGACGAGGTAACGGTTCGCGTTTCAGCTGTAAAACCAGAGGAAGCCGCTGTAGACTTCGAGGTTGTAGGCATGAAAAAATCCTTTGGCCGCAGCACACGTAAGGAAAGTCCTAAGGTCATCCATGCATCTAAAAAAGGCACTGGCAAGGATAGAAAAGACAAATCACAGCCAGGACCGAAAAAAGGAACGAATCAGAAAAAGAAATTCTATGAGTCCGTTGCGAAGAAATCCCAAAAACGCAAGCGACCAAAGAAAAAATAAAGAGGGAGCGGCCTAGGTCGCTCCACCTAGCTTTAGACAGGGGTGAATAGAATGGCAAAAAAGCATGACGACAAGCCACTAGCACAAAACAAGAAGGCCAATCATGACTATTTTATCGAGGAAACAATCGAGGCAGGTATCGTCCTACAAGGAACCGAAATCAAATCGATTCGTAACGGGAAGGTGCAGCTAAAGGATGCATTCGTGCGCATTCGTAACAACGAGGCATGGATATCCAACATGCACATCAGTCCGTACGAGCAGGGTAACCGCTTCAACCACGATCCGCTGCGTTCTCGTAAGCTATTGCTACACAAGAAGCAAATCAGCTCGCTAATCGGCGAAACAAAGCGTGAGGGCTTCACAATCGTACCGCTCAAAATGTACTTAAAGAACGGCTACGCCAAGGTCCTAATCGGCATCGGTAAAGGGAAAAAGGATTACGACAAGCGCGACACACTAAAGAAAAAAGAAGCAAAACGCGACATCGAGCGAGCATTCAAGGATGCCCAACGATAATAGCCGCTTCCTAGTTATCCTGATAGTGGAAGTATGTATCACTTGAATTTTGACCTAATTTGATGTATAGTTATAACTGTAACTTCTTACTGAGATGCAAACCTTTTATCTAAGTGACACCTTCAGACTGACTTGAAAACGCTTGTCAGTTGAGGCGCGCAGCACGAGGCGGAAGCGAATTGAACTTAGGTTCATGAGCTGACAACGAAGTGCAAGCAACGAAGAATGAAAGCGTTTGTCAACAGTCTGAAAAGCTTACATTATTCCATAAACGGGGACGTTATGGATTCGACAGGGATAGTCTAAGCTTGAGTTGCGCGTCAGAGGCTCGGCTCTGTAAAAACGGAACTTATAATAACAGGCAAAACAAACAACAACTTAGCATTCGCAGCGTAAGCTCGGATCTGCTTTATCTATCCATCGCCCATGTGGCTAGGTAGAGCTCACTCTTAGTGGGATACGGTTGGCAGTGCCACTTGAGCTGTCAGCAAGAGATTTCCAAGTTAGCGTACAGGACGCCCGCTTATCGGCATAATGCTACGCGAAACTTCAAATAGGTAAGATACACGCGTAGAAGCTTAAGTGTTAGAGTTTCTGGACGCGGGTTCAAATCCCGCCGTCTCCATATATCGAAATCATATGATTTCATACAGTGTCAAAACCCTTGGTATTCAAGGGTTTTTTCTTTTTGTCTATATCATCTAGTTTCAATGAGTATCAATCGAACGTAGTCAAAAACGTAGTCAAAACCTAGTCACTAATTACATTTCAATGTAGCTTGCGAACTTCAATATTGCTTCTTCTTTTGCTTTCTTTGTAACATGGGCATAAATGTTCATAGTCGTTTTTACATCACTATGACCTAAACGATCTTGGACTTCTTTCAAACTAGCTCCCGCTTCGAATAACAATGAACAATGGGTATGACGTAAACCATGTGTTGTGATTTTACCTAGCTTGTATTTATTCTGTACCTGCACAATCCACTTGCGAACTTTTGTAAGTTGCATGTGTTTATTTTGTTCATTACTAAATACAAGTTGCTTTGGTTGCATTGTATTAAAGCCCAGCACTAAATAATCTAGCTTTTGTTTTTTCTTCCACTCTTTTAAAACATCCATTGTTTTATCATCCATCTTAATTGTGCGAGGTAAATCTGTTTTAGGAAGCTTAACATATTGTCGGTTATCTTTACCAAGTGAAAGAGCCTTGTTGATGCGTAGTTCGTTTGTTGTGAAGTTTAGGTCATTCCATGTAAGGGCTAAAGCTTCCCCCCTACGCATTCCACTGAAAGCGAGTAAGCGGAATAAAACATACGCTTTGTGGTTACTTTCACGTTCTAAACATGATAGGAACTCAATAAGCTGCTCCCGTGTATAGAAGTTCTCCACTTTATCTTCATCTGCTCTTTTAGCCTTCTTAGAAGTGTTAGTGGGTAAATCTACATGTGCAAACGGATTTGTTAGTATATAGCTACGCTTAATTGCAAAATCTAGCACCTTAGCAGCGTAAGCTTTTACCATGCGGTAGTTCTTTAACTTCGCCGCCCATTCATCCACGTGCTGTTGACATACATCAACATGTATCTTTTCAATTTTATAAGTACCCATCGCAGGCAAAATATGATTTTTAAAGAGGCCTGTAGTTTTTACATATGTGCTTTCTTCCACAGTCTTCTCATATTGCTTAACCCATAGGTCGTAAACTTCTTGGTACGTTTCAGCACGTTCTTGTTGGTACGTACCGTTCGCAACATCTAGCTTAATACGAGCTAATGCTAATTCCGCTTCCTTATGTGTTTTAAAGCCACGCTTCAGTGTACGCTTCTGTTTACCAGTTAGTGGATCAACACCTAAATAAGCTGGGAACTCGTATCGTGTCTCACCACTTTTCAGCTTATAGCTTTTGATTGGTGATACTTTTTTCTTTACCATGATAATTCCTCCTGAATCAGTTGCGGGGGCAAATGATTAAAGAGAGGATTTACCTCTAGTGATATTATAATCGAACCTAAAGGAAAATCCTCATAAATTATTATTAAAAACTGTGATCTTCTAAAAAACGATCAATCTCTTTACGTGACACACGTTTTATTCCTTCTATTTCACACACTTGTAAACCCAAAAAAATGCATTCCAAAAACCTTCCTAATTATTAATGGAAGGTTTTGTTTTGTATAATTTCGATACTGTATATAATTTAAAACGCTAGTAATATCATTTTTACTCCACCTCTTCTTCCGTTTTCAAGATTCCTTCATCTATGATATCTACTAAATCTTGTATACTGTACATATATAGAACAACTTCTTTAAACTCTGTATCCTCAGTCGTAGGTATTTTTAGAAAAGTGCATATCCCTACAGGAATGGGGTTCTTATCTTATAGGAAAGGGAAGGTATTTTAATAATGGCGATTCCATCTAACATTTCAAAAGACCATGTGCTTAAAGCAATCTATAAGATCAATCAAATAGGGATATCATCTTTAAGAACGTCAACAAAGTTTGAATTATTTTATAAAGAGAAAAGGTACCCACCTAAAGAAGTAATCAGATTTGCGAATGAAGTTGCAAATGGTTATGAGCTTGTCCATTTTGGAGGTGGAGATGAATCCAATAATTTTTTAATTAAACTTGGTTTTACGGTGGTGTTGAAGGATACAGATGAAATCATCGGATTGGATTATACTAAGAAGAAAAAGCAAGGGATTAAGGTTATAACTGGTGCAATAAATCAAAAGGAAATTCCAAAAATTAATCAAGAAGACGTAGAGAAGGACATATTAACTAATACTGAAAAAGAACACTTGGCTAAAGTGCGAATTGGCCATTCCGATTTTAAAAGGAAGTTGATAGATAAAGAGTGTAAATGTAAGATATGTGGTGTTACTGACAAAAGTTTCTTGATTGCCAGCCATATTAAACCGTGGTACCAGTCCAGTAATGAAGAAAGATTAGATTTAGATAATGGATTTTTATTCTGTCCGAATCATGATGCTTTATTTGATAAAGGATTTATTACATTTGATGATAATGGTAAAATCGTTATTTCAAATTTATTAAATGAGGAGACGAGGATTTTCCTGAATGTTACTAACACTATGAAGATAGAGGTAAACGAGGGCAATCGGTATTACTTAGAATGGCATCGTTTGCACGTTTTTAAAAACGAATAAATTTACTAAGTTAAAAATAAGTTAAATAAGGTTTTAAAAAAGCATTAAGGAGGATCATCCTAGTCGAACCGCTCATAACATTGATTAATCGATTATGTGCGGTGATGTACTTTATATAATAAAATATTAATTGTTGAAAATAGCGTACAAACTCTAGGGTTTGTACTTTTTATTTTAGTTAAGATTAATGAAGCAGTTTGCTGTTAGAATTGTTATATTTGTGAGTTTACCCATTATAGTAGGTAATTTATAGGGGTTCATATGTTATGATAAAAGAGATTATTTAATAACATACTTAATTAAAGAGAGATTAACGATTCTTTTGATGAAGGTAAATTTTGGAGGTTTAAATATGGCAACAGCAAACTTGGGCTTTGAACAAAAACTATGGGAAATGGCTGATCAATTACGTGGATCAATGGATTCAGGTGAATATAAAAATGTAGTGTTAGGTTTACTATTTTTAAAATACGTATCTGATGCGTTTGAAGAGCTTTATGAACAATTAAAAGCAGATGAATGGGCAGATGAGGAAGACCGTGATGAATATGCTGCTGAAAATGTATTCTTTGTACCACGAGAAGCTAGATGGTCTTATATTAAAGACAATGCGAAAAAACCAGAAATCGGCCAATTAATCGACAAGGCAATGATTGCGATTGAAAAGGAAAACTCTTCGCTAACAGGTGTTTTACCAAAAAACTATGCACGTCCAGAGCTTGATAAGACACGTTTAGGGGAAACTATTGACTTATTCTCTTTCAAAATAGGGGATAAAGAAAGTCGCTCAAAAGATGTATTAGGTCGAGTTTATGAATACTTCTTGACACAATTTGCTGCATCGGAAGGTAAAAACGGTGGGGAGTTCTATACACCATCTTCAGTTGTACGCTTAATCGTTGAGATGCTACAGCCATATAAAGGGCGTATTTATGACCCTGCGTGTGGTTCCGGTGGAATGTTTGTACAAAGTGAGAAGTTTGTAGAAGGACATCAAGGTCGATTAGGAGATATATCTGTATATGGGCAAGAGTCAAACCCTACAACATGGAAGCTTTGTAAAATGAACTTAGCAATTCGTGGTATTGATAATAATATTGGTCCACATAATGCTGATACATTTCATAACGACTTACATAAAGGTTTAAAAGCTGATTATATTATGGCAAATCCACCATTTAACATCAAAAAATGGGGAGGGGATAGGCTAAAAGATGATGTCCGTTGGCAATATGGCATTCCCTCAGAAGGTAACGCTAACTATGCTTGGATTCAGCATATGATTTCAAAGTTAGCTCCAGCAGGGACAGCAGGCTTCGTATTAGCGAATGGTTCAATGTCTTCTAATACAAATAACGAAGGTGAAATTCGTAAAAACTTAATTGAAGCTGATTTAGTGGAATGTATCGTAACTCTACCAGGACAATTTTTCTACTCAACACAGATTCCAGTATGTATTTGGTTCATGTCAAAAGATAAAGCGAAAACAGGTAAGCGTGATCGTAAAAATGAAATATTATTTATTGATGCACGTAAATTAGGATTCATGGCGGACCGAACACATAAAGAGTTTGCAGATGCAGATATTCAAAAGATTACTCAAGCATTCCATACTTGGCGTGGCACTGCAGTAGGTGATCACGAGGATGTTCGAGGCTTCTGTAAAGCTGTAACATTAGAAGAGGTTCGTAACAACAACTTCATTTTAACACCAGGCCGCTATGTTGGCTCAGAAGAATTAGAAGATGATGGTGAACCATTTGAAGAGAAAATGACACGTTTAACATTCGAATTAGCAGAGCAATTTGAAAAATCAAAAGAACTAGAAGACCAAATTCGCCATGCACTCGGAGGAATTGGGTATGAGTTTTAATCTTACTGAGTATGAATTAAATGAATTAGTTGAAATTAAATATGGTAAAAACCAAAAGAAAGTTGAATCTGGATTAGGCTCGTATCCCATATTAGGTACAGGTGGTGTAATGGGATATGCTACCGAATACTTGTATGATAAACCATCTGTACTGATCGGACGGAAAGGTAGTATTAGTAAAGTTAAGTATATCAATGAACCATTCTGGACAGTTGATACTCTGTTTTATACAAAAGTTAATGAAAATGTTGTAATACCTAAGTATCTCTATTACGTTTTATCACAAATTGATTTTAACTATTATAATGAAGGAACTACTATTCCCAGTTTACGGACAGAAACTTTAAAAAAAATTAAGTTACAATTACCATCTCTCAACTTACAACAAAAAATAGTATTTTTTCTTGATAGATTTGAAGAGAAAATTAAATTGAATAATTCACTAATAAAAAAACTAGAGATAGTTTCAAGTTATCTTTTTAAAAGCTGGTTCATTGATTTTGAATTTCCAAATAAACAGGGTCTACCCTATCGTTCAAGTGGTGGAAAAATGAAGGTAAGTGAGTTAGGTGAGATACCAGTAGAATGGAATATTGTCGAGTTAAAAACACTAACAACATTGCTCAAGAAGACATTTAATCCTCAAAAAACAGAGTTAGAAGAAGTGGTACATTTTAGCTTACCTGCATTTGATGCTAAGAACTACCCAGTGATTGATAAAGTGGTAGACATTAAGAGTAATAAATGGATAGTAGAAGAGAATTGTTTACTGTTTTCTAAAATGAACCCAATTACTCCAAGAATTTGGGTCCCGAAAGTAAATGAAGAATATTTGAATGTAGCTTCAAGTGAATTTGTTGTATTACGAAATGAAAATTTTAAAGAAACAGCATTAATTTATACTTTATGCAAATCGGAACCTTTTATTGAGTATTTAAGAGCAAATGCTACTGGCTCTACAAATAGTAGACAAAGGATTACACCTGATAACGCCATGTTATATAAGCTTCCAATAGATTTAGTGGTAGTTAATGACTTCTCAGTAATAGTTTCTCCATTGATTGAACAGATACAAGAACTATATGAGGAAATTAACAAACTAGAATTATTAAGGGCCACCCTTCTCCCTAAACTTCTTTCAGGAGAAATTGAAATCCCAGATGAAAGTGTGGTTGATTAGTACGTGAGTGAATTTAAATATTTAGAGTCAGATCTAGAAGAAGCTACACTCGAATGGCTAGCGGAGATGGATTATTCCATCTTGGCTGGACCTGATATTGCGCATGATGGGGAGTATTCTGAACGTGATAGCTATCATGATGTCGTATTGACAGAGCGTTTACGTGAAGCGCTTGTTCGTATTAATAAAGATGTACCTCGTGAAGCGATTAATTTAGCTGTACAGCGTATCGAAGCTAATGAATCGCCAGAGCTAATTATAAACAATCAGAAGTTTCATAAAATGGTAACTGATGGTGTGGACATTCAACTGCAAGGTGAAAATGGCTACAATCCTACCGTTAAAGTATGGCTTTTTGATTTTGAAAATTACAAAAACAATGATTTCGTGGCTGTAAATCAGTTTACAGTTATCGAAGGAAACCAAAATAAACGCCCTGATGTGCTTGTCTTTGTCAATGGCTTACCGTTAGTAGTCATTGAATTAAAAAATGCTACAAACGAAGCAACAGGCATATCAGAAGGTTATAATCAGTTACAAACGTACAAGCAGATGATTCCTACATTATTCCGGTATAACGCCTTCCTAGTAACGAGTGATGGTGTGAATGCACGTGTTGGTTCATTAACAGCTAATGAAGAACGATTTATGAAATGGCGAACTATTGACGGCATAGAGTTAGCCCCAACGTCCTTGTCTCAGTTAGACGTACTTTTAAAAGGTATGTTAGAACCGTGCAGATTACTAGATATTTTAAGTAACTTCATTTTGTTTCAAACAGATGGTGAGAACACTTACAAGATATTGGCTGCTTATCATCAATACCATGCGGTGAATAAAGCTGTTGAGAAAGCGCAAATTGCTGTAAATGGTGATCATCGTATCGGTGTAGTTTGGCATACACAAGGGTCAGGTAAAAGTCTATCGATGGTATTCTACGCTGCAAAACTGATTCAAGCGATGAATAACCCAACAATTGTTGTATTAACAGACCGTAATGATTTAGATGACCAGCTCTATACAACATTCTCAATGTCACGAGATATTTTACGCCAAACACCTTCACAAGCTGATGATCGTGACGACTTACGCCGATTACTTTCTGTTGAGGCAGGGGGCGTTATTTTTACTACGCTACAAAAGTTCTCACCAGATGAAGATACAGGCATTATGCCATGCCTAACAGAGCGAACAAATGTCATCGTAATGGTAGATGAGGCACACCGTTCGCAATACGGTTTCGATGCCAAAGTACGCAAAAAGGATGCAGAGACAAAATACGGATTTGCAAAGTATGTTCGTGATGCTTTACCAAATGCTTCATTCATTGGTTTTACAGGTACACCAGTAGAAGCATCTGATAAAAATACACCAGCTGTATTTGGTGACTACATTGATGTATATGACATGACACAGGCTGTTGAAGACGGTGCAACGGTAAAAATTTTCTATGAGAGTCGTATTATACCGTTAGATTTACCTGAAGATATAGCGATTGATGATGAATACGAAGAAATTACAGAAGACCAAGAGCAATCAGTAAAAGAAAGCTTGAAGTCGAAATGGTCACGCTTAGAAGCTGTAGCAGGTGCTCAATCACGAGTACAACGATTAGCAAAAGATATTGTAAAGCACTATGAGGACCGTCAGGAAGCGATGTTTGGTAAGTCTATGGCCGTTGTGATGTCCCGCCGTATTGCAATTAATTTATATAAAGAAATTGTATCTTTAAGACCTGATTGGCATTCAGATAATGACGATAAAGGTGTTATTAAAATCGTCATGACAGGATCCTCAAGTGACCCAGCAGATTGGCAGCCATTTATCGGAAATAAACGTCGTCGTGAGTATTTAGCAAAACGTATGAAAGACAATGATGACCCACTAAAAATCGTTATTGTACGTGATATGTGGCTAACAGGCTTTGATGTACCAGCAATGAATACGATGTACATTGATAAACCGATGAAAGGTCATAACTTAATGCAAGCCATTGCACGAGTAAACCGAGTATTCAAGGACAAACCTGGTGGCTTAATTGTAGATTATATTGGCATTGCTGAAAGCTTAAAAGAAGCATTACATCAATACACAGAGAGCGATAAGCGAACAGCTGGAGTGGATACAAACGTTGCCGTAAACATCATGTTGGAAAAGCATGAAATTATTACAGAAATGCTTTATGAACATGATTACAGCAAGTTTGAGTCTGAAAAATCGACAGAACGCATGACAGCGATCATTGCGACAATGGATTATATTTTAGGTCTGGGTGATGATGAGAAACGCCGCTTCTTAAATACAGTAACTGAACTAGCTAAGGCATATGCTCTATGTGCAACGACAGAGGAAGCACTAGAACTAAATGCGGAAATTGGATTCTTTAAAGCGGTAAAAGCAAGCTTAATGAAAAGTATTACTGATGGCAGCGGAAAAAAGACAACTGCTCAAATGGAAGCTCGTATAAATCAGTTAATTTCAAAATCGGTTATTTCAGAAGAAGTCGTAGATATTTATGAAACACTGGGTATAGAGAATCCAGACATATCCATTCTATCTGATAAGTTCTTAGAAGATGTAAAAGCAATGCCTCATAAAAACTTAGCAGTAGAGCTATTAAATCGCTTATTAAATGGTAAGGTAAAGGCTGTCCAACGAACAAACTTAATTCAAGCTCGCAAGTTTTCGGATATGCTTGAAAATGCACTTAATAAATATAATAAGCGTGCGATTGAAACATCGAAAGTAATTGAAGAATTAATTCAATTAGCAAAAGACATGGACGCTGCACACAAACATGGTGAAGCGGTGGGTTTAATTAAAGAAGAAGTAGCTTTTTACGATGCACTAGCTTCACATGAAACAGCTGAGCAAGTATTAGGTGATGATACCTTAAAACTAATCGCTCACGAACTTACAAAGTCTATTAAATCGAATATGAGTATTGACTGGAACTTACGTGAATCCGCACGAGCTAAAATGCGTATTACCGTTAAGCGATTGTTAAAACGTTACGGTTATCCGCCTGATTTACAGAAAGATGCTGTGGATACAGTTATTAAGCAGGCAGAGTTGATGGCACAGTTAGAGTTTGAATTATTTTAGAAATTGAGAGGGATATTAATGGAAAGCGTAATGGAAGTTAGTGATAATTATGGGCACAAGTATGCTGTTGTAAAGAAAATAGGTAGTGGAGGGTTTGGACAAGTTTTCCGAATCCAAAGACAAGATGATGGGACTTACTGGGCGATGAAGACTTTGCCTACACATGTTTCTAGTGAGGATCTTAAAAGTTTCAAAAATGAGGTTAGTATGGCTATGCAAATTTCGCATGCTAACGCTATTCAATATATCTATGTACACGATGGCAGCGAACAGCCTGGATTACCTCCGTATATAATAATGCCTTTAGCTAATAATGGGAGTTTACAAGACTTAATTGAGAAGTTAAAGAAAGAAGAAAAAGATTTAAATGAGGCAGAATTGGTTACATTATTTCATCAGCTAATTGATGGAATGGAAGCAGTCAATTTAAAAATTATTCATAGAGATATAAAGCCTGCTAATATTTTGGTGAATGATAATAAGCTATTGATATCGGATTTTGGTTTGGCGAAATTAGTAAATTCAGTCACGAGAAATATTGCTTATACATTTAAAGGATATGGAACATTAGAATATGTAGCTCCAGAGGGATGGATAAGCGAAAAAAATACTATTGCTATGGATATTTATGCTATGGGTATCACATTTTATCAGTTAGCAACCAAGACGTACCCTTTTAAAGATATAAGTAATAACTCCTTAGAAGCATGGAAGTTACGTCATTTAACAGAAGTACCCATATCTTTAATTGAAAGAAGAATTGATTTACCGGTTACTTTGTCACAGATTCTTATGAAGATGATTGAAAAAAAAGTACAGAATAGATATAAAAATTGGAATGAAATCAGACAAGATTTATTAAAGATTTCTACACAAAACTATGAAAAAGATAATCAAATTGAAAATCTACTTAGAAAGAGAATGGATATTCAATTATCAGAGACAGCTAAAGAATTAGAAGAAAGCCAAAAAATAAATAAAAGACAGCAACATATTCAAATGGTATATTCTCAATTTCAAATGGACATTATTCAGCCATTAAAAGAGTTCGTTGATAAATTTAACATCGCAAGTATTGAAGAAAAAATGATTTTTCATAATCCCGTATTACATTCGAATGAAATGAGTTTTAAAATAAAGTTAGCTTCTAGCGATACTTTAGAAGTAAAAATGCAAGTTTTATTTGACGAGGATTTTTTTAGAGAAGCCAAAAAAGGATACTATCGTGATGAAGGATTTTATAATTCATTACATCAAAGAGTAGTTCGTCCTAAATACAAAAATAATCTGGAAATATTAGCTTGGGGACTAATAAAGATAGCCAATGGAGTTGGATATAATATTTTATTGTTAGAAAATAAAGAAGAAATATACGGTGATTTTGTTTTCTTACTTAATAGTCAAAATCCAATTGTAAGACATAGAACATCTAGACAGCAACCAATTGCATTTGACTATAATGAATTAGAAGAACATGTTCCTCTTATTAACACATTAAGTCATTATAATACTGAAGTCTTGGAGTATTCTGACGAGATATTGACGCAATTCCTAGTAAATTATGGGTAAGATGCTCATTCAGGCATACATTTTAAACATCTAACACTTTTTCTAAAGTTTAGATAAATAGATAAAAAGATTTAAGGTATCAATGAAAAGAGGGTATTTTTTTATTGACGTCTTGAAAAAAAAAATATATAATTAGATTAACCGTTGGGAGGCATGGGTAATGCCCTAATCCAAATATTCCATTTGCGGGATTAAGAATGGTATACCATTCTTTTTTTTTGCTCTAAAGGAGGTAAATTATGTCAAACACTGATACTCCATTAAGTTTAGAGGATCAAATATTACTAATGAAAAATTATGTGGTATTTAGACAAAAAAGTAAGGCGAGGACATTACTGAGAAAAGAAGGTTATTTTAGGGTAAGTAGGTATGGTAAATACCTTTTGTCCTTTACTAATGTTCTACGCTCCAAACCAGATCAAACTTTACTTTACGATCTATATATTTTTGATGAGGCGTTAAGAGAAATCTTTTTCAGATATACACAAAAGGCAGAATTGCAATTTAAAAATCATTTGTCTAATTCAGTTAGTTTAAAATTAAATAATCCTACATTTTATTTAGATAGTAGTAGTTATACGCCCTCTCGAGGAGAGAGTGATAAAATAAAAAGAACTCGTTATCAGAAAAAATTCACAGGATTTTCTACAGACTTAAAGAAAAGCGAAAATAAATTAATATCAAAACCGCATATGTATCCAGAATTAAAAGCTTATCGTAAAGGTGGACCTCGATATAGAAAGAGAATCCCTGCTTGGACTGCTTTTATGTATTTTGATTTTGGAACAATTGAACATATCTATGCTTATTTAAGATTAGATTTACGAAAAGAAGTTTTAGTATCTGGTTATCCAGAAAGTATAAGAAAAGTTAGTAAAATTGATACTAAAAATATGGATACTTGGATTGCTGCAATTCGAAATTTAAGAAATACTTGCTCTCATCACAATATGTTAGTTGGTAAAACCTCTTCTATTGTACACCTTGATAACTTAGATTCTGCAGTAGTTTTGCCAAGCAATACAGATTTATTTTCTAGAATGTATGCCCTAAAAAAAGTATTAGATTTAAAGGATAGTGAAAGTCTAAAAAATGATGTGATTAAATTAATAAAAAAGACTAAATTTAATATACATCAATTTAATATTTTACCTTTGAATTGGGAAACTTTGTTTGATCAAATACATAAGTTTTAGTTTAGCACATACAATAAGATTAACCGTTGGAAGGCGTGGGTAATGCCCTAATCCAAATATTCCATTTGCGGGGAGCAAGGTTATAAATAACTTTGCTCTTTTTTCATGTTTTTAACTAATTAAAAAATGCAGCAAATAGTAGTAATATTTAGTTGCCCCCGCAACGTTTTTTAGTTAAACGTAGTCAAATACGTAGTCGAACAATTTTGACCGTAGCTATAAAACCCTATAAACACTGGTATTACAGTATTTTCAAGAGATGGTGGTTCGACTCCCGCCGTCTCCTTATCACGAACTCATATGATTTCATAAAGTGTCATGTGACATAAAGCATGAATTTTCCTTTTGGAAAGTTTATGCTTTATTTTATTTTAGGAAATTTTGTGCTTGAATAAATTGTTTATTTGAATTGCTTTAAAGTTATTCCTGTTAATCAATACTTGGAGGACCATGAAATTTTATATATTTTGCTTAATCCGATTATTTCTTATCAGGCGAAGAGATCTAGTTTAAGGAAGGTAAAAACAGACGCAATTGATGCGTACCAGTTGTGTGTGCTTTATTACAAAGAAGATTTTGAGCCTCATAAAAACAGAGGAATTCAACTATTAAATCTTGGAAATCTTTCCAGACAACAGGAGATTGTAACGAATATGTATGTGGAGGCTAAGCTACAGTTTCACACTATTTTAGATCAAGTGTTTCCTGAATACCGCAAGGTTTTTGGTGATCTTTATTCGAAGGTTTCTTTACTTATGCTAAAGAAATACCCTACTTCAGAAGCTGTACTAGCTGTTGGAGAAAGTAAGCTAGCTAGCGGAGTGTGTGATGGAGTTTTGTCCAAGACGATCTAGTCAATGGGCATTGGATAAGGCCAAAAAATTAATGGATTCCGCATCTCGAAATCCATTTCAAAAAGTGGTGTATGACAGTCACTTAATCAATCTTCAAATGTATATTGAGTTACTTTTTCAGTACCAGTCACACCTTTCTGAGCTAGAAAATCGTATTGTGACGATGGCAAATGAATTAGAAGATTACAAGGTTGTCCAATCGATTCCAGGAATCGGGGAAAAAATCGCTGCCACGATCATCTCTGAGATTGGTGAAATCGATCGGTTTAGCCATCCTAAAAAATTGGTTGCCTTTGCAGGAGTAGACCCCAGTGTTCACTCATCAGGAAAGTTCATTGCCACAACCAATCGGATTACTAAACGAGGTTCAAGTAGATTACGCCATGCTTTGTATCTTGCCGTATTGTGCGGTATCAGAAGCTCAAGAAACAAAAAGTTGAAAGAATTCTATGACAAGAAGAAATCAGAAGGAAAGCCTTCCAAAGTGGCAATAGTAGCCTGCATAAACAAACTGCTTCATTGGGTTTATGCTTTATTAAATAGAGAAGAATCTTTCCAAGATATAGCGTAATTACTGGTTACAAGTAATTAAGAGAAAACCTTCCAGAAGGTTTTTGGAGGTCTATTTGTCATGCACAAAATAGTATATCATAAGATTAATAGTAATTTTAAAGAAAAATATTGACATCCTATTAGCTGGTTTAGTTAATTAAGACCATCCTTTCGATGGTCTATTTTTATGTCCAAAATATCAAGTAATTCTCAGAAGTCCATTGTGAAATGTTGCACTTAAACTCCCATGAAAATTAAAATCTTCGATTTAGAGAAAAAGGCAATACTAAATCAGACGCAGCTCATTTATTTTTTAA